>NZ_JABEYA020000009.1 GCF_013074385.2 Vibrio ostreicida | reverse complement strand
TGAGCCATGATCAAACTCTTCAATTTAAGATTTTGTTCGGCTCAATGAATACTGACTTCAAAACTTATCGTTACTCGAAAGTAACAAGCAATTTTAAAGCTATTACCATTCCAACAGAATGATAATGAATTGACTGTGCCAAATAATGTCTTTCTGCAAGAGAAAGTCGTTATTTGTATTGGTCACTCAGTTCATTGATACCTAAAGTGATTCAATAGAATCATTTTTGGATTATCATCAACGAGTGCCCACACAGATTGATAGGTTTATATTTTTAAAGAGCGTTGCTTTTAAGAATCTTTTCTCTCAAGCGGAGGTGCATTCTAGCGAGATAATTTAAAGAGTCAAACTCTTTTTTAATTTTATTTTCTTGCTTGATTTTCACCTGACTGAAACTGCGTAAGCCTTGTGGCGTCTGCCGTGTCAGTGGATGCGCATTATAGAGGGAGTCAAAGATAAGGCAAGGGTAAAATACTTATTTTTTATAAAAACTCGCTTAACTGATCATTTAGCATTCAAACGGCTATTTTTGAGAATTTTATCTTCAGGTTGGACCCATGATACCCACAGGTGCCTGTGGGTAACTAGAGAAATTGAGGCCTAAAAGTTTCTATTAAGCAGAAAGTGAGCGCATTTTCACAACCTCCGCCCCTTATAAGATTCAGCATTGCAGTACATTAGCCATCAGTATCAAAAAAGTAAGATATTCGCGATCTTGGGTTTAAGTACTCTTTGACTTTATCCGGTAGTTTATTGGGCAAGATGGCATTCACTATTTTGATGTCCTTTTCTGCTAAATCAATAATCGGTGCCTGCGTTCTCGGTACGGAGGGATCATAAATAAGTACGTTCGGGAAGAGGATCTGGCTCGCGTTAACCGAAATGACTAGACCCACAGTGTCATTGGAAAGTTGTACTACGGTTCCAGGGGGGTAAACACCCATAAATTTAATCAAAATGTTGAGGTTATCATTATTATATAAGTGTTTGCCCTTCTTATATAGATAAGAGAGTGCCACATAAGGTATCTTTTGTTCTGAAGGAACGTTGCAATGGCAAAGGTTATCGTAAGCATTCGCCACCGCGATAATCTGTGTCAATTCATCAATCTGATCACCCTTCAACCCTTCTGGATAGCCAGAGCCGTCATTCATTTCATGATGTTGGGCAATCACTGTCTTAGCACTCTCTGGAAAACATTCCATACTACTAATGATATCAAGGCCATATTTGGTATGCAGTTTGAGATAATTCTTTTCCGGCTCGGTGAGCCGTGTTTGTTTCCGCACGATAGCAGCGGGCACCTTAACTTTCCCCATATCATGAAACAAAGAAGCAAAAGCGACCTCTTTAATTTTTTGAGCATCTAGGTTTTTCGCTTTAGCAATCATCATCGCAAGCACTGCAACATTTAAGCAATGAAAATAGATGTCCTCAAATTCGCTTTTTCCATTCATCAGGTGTAGCGTCACACTGTCTTCACTCAGCAAGTTTTCGACTATATCATCCACCAATTGAGCGGCTTCATCGACGGCCTGAGTCGGCCGATTGCGAATCTTATTCATCACCGCTCTCATTTTAGATAAAGAGCGTTCAAAATCCTTCTCACACTTGACCACGCGTCTCCTATAGGCACTGAGTTTTTCAATTCGATCTTGCTTTTCCTTCCAAAGTTTTTGTGCTTCGAGATCGATTTCTTCTTCAGCGATAACAGGCTGCTCTTTAGGCTCAGTTGAAGGCGGGAGTGGTTGGGTATCGCTTTGCCCAGGATTAATGAACACATGAGTAATGCCTAGATGGCGGATCAAACGGATCTGATCTTCATCTTTCACTTTGAAGCTATTAAACAAGAAGGGGTGCTCATTCCACTTTACGGGTAATCGTATATGTAAACCGGGCTGGATTCTGTCTACGGTAATCTTAATACTGGCCACGATTGCTCTACCACTCTTTTCCTAACATTCTTTTCATCATGGTTATCCTCAATTTTAACCCTGAATCACGTCTAGATTACTCTTTATGGCTTGCTCAATCATTGTTGCACTAACTCACAATGCAGCATCCAACGAATGCCAAACTGATCTTCCACTTTCCCAAAACGCGCGCCCCAAAACGTATCTTCAAGCATCGTCATAATTCGCCCGCCATGAGACAGTTTGTCAAAAACCCTTGCCTGTTGGTTAAGATCATCCATAACCAAGGACAAAGCCATGTGATTTCCTGAACGCTCTTTTGCAACCAGTCCATCCGATAACATCAGCTTCATTCCAAATGCTTCAAGCTCAGCGTGCATAATCCATTCAGGATCAGCGCCTTCTATCCGTTGAGGAGCATGCTTAAAATACTGCTTGGTTAGCACTACGCCCTCAAAACAATGACAATAAAAGTCCAGAGCTTCTTCACATCGACCAGCAAAAAACAAATAGGGTGTAAGATGATACATCGACGCTTCCTATGTCATTTATGTACTCTAAAAGATAGACAATTTTTGGGTAACTGACCGAAAAAAATAAAGATTTCAATAGATCCACACTAGGATAGAAAATTCTCATTCGACACAAGAACGATGACGTACTGAACGTTGAAGGGCATTAGCGACTCTCTGAGGGAAATCCGCCACGGCGAGTCTATTTGATTTTTATTCATAATTATCTTGAGTAAATTTCAATTTGACCTAAATCACATTATGGTTACATTGCAACGATAACGAACAAGATAAAGTAATTTTCATGAAAACATTGACCATTCTGGATGGCGGAATGGGCCGTGAATTAAAGCGGCTTGGCGCCCCATTTTCACAGCCCCTATGGAGTGCACAAGCGCTCATAGAATCACCCAACTATGTAAAAGAAGCGCATCAGAATTTTATCGATGCCGGTGCTGAAATTATTATCGCTAACAGCTACGCCTGTGTGCCATTCCACCTCGGCGCTGAACGCTACCAAACTGAAGGTGCCAAACTCGCAAGAGAAGCAGCGGCGATTGCCAACTCAGTCGCACAGAAAAATAATGACAAAGGCAGCCCTCTTGTTCGGGTTGCTGGCTCAATCCCCCCAGCCTTTGGAAGTTATCGCCCTGATCTGTTCGAGGAAAATCAAGCAAGAGAGATTGTCGAGACGCTATATCATGCTCAAGATCCTCACGTTGATTTATGGATCGCCGAAACCATTGCCAGCATACAAGAATTTGAGGTCATTCATGAGGTCTTGAAGCATTCCTCTAAAACTTGCTATTACGCCTTTTCTTTACAAGATGAATTGACTTGTGAAGCAAAGTTGAGATCAGGTCAGTCAGTAAAATCTGCCACGGCAATGATTTGCTCCTCCCATTGCGAGGGGATTTTCTTTAACTGTTCAGTCCCAGAAGTTATGGAACAGGCCATCTCGGATGCCAAAGAGGTCATTGAACGTTTTGGTCTAACGATAGAGATCGGAGTCTATGCCAACAACTTTTCACCCATTCAGGCCGACCATCAAGCAAATGATATTTTACAGTCCATGCGTCAACTTTCCCCAACAGAGTATCTGTCATATGCCAAGCACTGGCGTCAACTTGGTGCCACCATTATCGGGGGATGTTGTGGCATTAGACCGGACCACATAGAAGCGTTGACCGATTGGAGAAACTCTCTTGAGGAATCTTAACTATGGGTTAGCTCTGCCCGCCATCGCCCTTGTTCTAGTGATACTGTTTACCGCCTCGTCCTACCCGATTCAATCACAAGCTCTGGCCGATCAAGCAATGCACTCCGTCACTGCTTGGTTTGGTTGGCTAGTTGAACTCGCAGCCTTAGCTCTGGTGTTTTTTTTATTCTGGCTGGCATTTTCACGATATGGCCGCATCCAACTTGGAGAAGGCAAACCGGATTACAGTAACTTCTCTTATGGAGGAATGATCTTTACCGCAGGGGTCGGCGCATCTCTAATCTACTGGGGAATTGGTGAACCCATCTACTATCTTCAATCACCTCCTTTGTTTGCAGCTCAAAACAGTTATTCAGCCGCAGCATGGAGTGTCACCTATTCGATGTTTCATTGGGGAGTCACAGGCTGGGCGATTTACTGCTTCCCTGCGATCCCCTTTGCTTATGCATTTTACGTAAAGAAACAGAGAACTCTGAAGCTGTCTACTTTGTGTGCATCCGTGATTGGCGAACACCCGATAGTGGCAAAGTGCATCGATTTGTTAGCTATATTTGGCACATTAGCCGCTTTTGCTAGTTCCTTAGCACTCACCGTCTCTTTGTTAAGTGTGGGCATCTCTGAATTATTGAACATTGAAAATGGCATATTCCTGCAAGGAGGCATTATCCTCCTTTTTGTTGCTGCATTGATGGCGGTCATGCTCGTCGGGTTTGAAAAAGGCATCAGTAAAGTTTCCGACCTTACCGTCATAGCTGCAATTGGGTTTGCCCTGTTTGTACTGCTCTCTTCTAATTCACAATTTATTCTCAATAATTTTACCGATTCGTTAGGCGTCATGCTGGACAATTATTTTCGCATATCACTTTGGACCGACCCAGTACAACAAAGTGGTTTTCCTCAAAGTTGGACCCAATACTACTGGTTTTGGTACTTTGCCTACTTGATTATGATGGGGCTGTTCATCACCCGCATTTCTAGAGGCAGAACAATTCGAGAAGTCATTCTGTATACGATTTCGATGGGTTCACTGGGTTGCTCGTTTTTTATTTCTATTTTTGGTGGCTATGCTGTCTGGGCACAGCTTATTGGGGGGTTACCAGTACAGACATGGATGACTGAAGGTGGATTGACTTTTGCTGTTGTCTCCTTGATCCAAACATTGCCTGCGACATCCACCACCCTT
The DNA here is from genome assembly GCF_013074385.2 of Vibrio ostreicida. Taxonomy (GTDB): domain Bacteria; phylum Pseudomonadota; class Gammaproteobacteria; order Enterobacterales; family Vibrionaceae; genus Vibrio; species Vibrio ostreicida. Next base: position 141,115 of record NZ_JABEYA020000009.1, on the reverse strand, counting down.
ACTCTGTTTCTGGTGATACAGTTTTTTCTCATGCTTACGACCATGTCCAGCGCCAGTGTGGCGACGGCGATGCTGACAACCAACGAACTTGCTGTGAATGGTGATCCTGACAACAAAGTTAAGCTTTTGTGGGCAGGGGCAATAGCGCTAATCAGCTTTAGCGTTTTTCTTGCTGGGGGCGGCATCAATACCATCAAGTCATTGTGTGTGGTCGCGGGTCTACCAATGATGTTTATCTATGCGATTCTAATTCGCCACCTATTGCAGGAATTAGGCGTCTGCACCAAAAAAAGCACATGGAAAAAAAACGACATTCCGCTCTCTGAATATTGAGATTGATAAAAACACCTTTCAGTTATTCATTGTTTATGGTGGTCGAAAGCCTGATCACCATGAACCGTCTCTCATGACCATTACTCCACCATCGCTACCACTAGATTCAACGTTTCCATGAAAACTGGATAGCCTGCCCCCTCCCCGTCACTTGAAGCTTGCTCGTTGGGAGCGTCGCCTCAATCGAGAATACAGAGAAAAGTGGCAAACTTTGCTCTTCCTCAACAAAGCGCGTAAATATCAACTCGAAAAAACTAACGTTCACGTGTTAAGTTGATCTGAGGAAGCAAACCACAACATCAAGCTAATGTTATATTTTCTGGATGCATCTTTGCGAAAGTGAGTAGGATGGTTTTAAAAAAGGATAGGATCAATGAACGACATCCCAAGATTAAATCTAAAAGGTCAAGTGTCTGACACAGAATGGCAGACTCGTGTCGAATTGGCTGCTGCATATCATCTGTTTGTTATGCATGGTTGGGATGATTTGATTCATACCCACATCTCGGCTCGTATTCCCGGTACAGAAGAGCTTCTTATCAATGCCTTTGGCCTATCTTTTGATGAAATTACCGCATCAAACCTTGTCAAAATTGATATTGACGGCCAAGTTATCGATCCGGACTGTCCTTTTAGCATCAACCCTGCTGGATTCACCATTCATAGTGCTGTTCACGAAGCGAGACCTAAAGAGCAATGCGCCCTCCATGTCCATACTGATGAGACCGTAGCGATTGCCAGCTTAAAAGAGGGGCTGCTACCACTAAGTCAGTATTCGATGTTTGCACTGGCCTCGCTGAGTTATCACGAATATGAAGGGCTTGCGGTCAATCATGAAGAAAAGCGACGCTTACAAAGCGATCTTGGTCAATCCAATTTTATGCTTTTGATCAATCATGGTGCCCTCACTATGGGGAAAACGATTGGCGATGCATTTATGCATATGTACGACTTAACCCGTGCCTGTCAAATTCAATTACAAATTCAAGCCACAGGGCAACCCGTTCATCTCGTCGAACAAACAATTGTCGACGGTATAAAAGCACAAGCCAATGTCGTTCACTCAGGTCTAACCGGAGGGCAAACCGCTTGGCCTGCCATGATGCGAAAAGTGAAACGAACCTACCCTGACTTTGACCAATAAATTCGAAACTTAATATCAACATGACTGACAAGATAGGTCCAAATGAAGATTACGGAAATAGAAATTTTTGATATTCACTGCCCAAAGAGACCACAATGGAATCCTGTTTTTGTTCGTATTCACACCGACGAAGGGATTTCAGGGGTGGGCGAAGCAGGACTGGCTTATGACTGGGGCCATAGCGCCGCCGCCGCAATGGTTAAGGAAATCGCTGAAGCCGTGCTTATCGGATGGAACCCATTTAATACTGAACAGCTTTGGTCAAGAATGCTAAGAGAAAGCTTTTGGGGGCTAGGCGGCGGCCCAGTGCTCTACTCTGCGATGAGCGCCATAGATACCGCTCTTTGGGATATCAAGGGCAAAGCTCTAGGGTTGCCTGTTTATCAACTTTTGGGAGGGAAAACCAACGATAAGCTGAGAACTTATGCAAGCCAGCTACAGTTTGATTGGGATAAAGAGTGCAAAAAACTGATTACACCTGAAGAATACGCTGAAGCGGCTCTTAAAGCAGTTGCGCAAGGCTATGATGCTGTGAAAGTCGACCCGATCGTATACGACCACAATGGCGAATCCTCTTTTGATAGAACCAAGCTGTTTACGCAACCACAGATGCGCCTTTTTGGAAATCGTTTAAGAGCGATTCGGGACGCAGTAGGGACTGATGTTGATATTATTTTTGAATCTCATTCACTGATGGGGGCAGCTTCTGCCATTCAGATGGGAAAAATTGTCGAAGAAGTCGGTTGCATGATGTACGAAGAACCCGTTAATTATCTCAATTCAGCCGTTCATAAGAAAGTTTCCGACAATGTAGGTGTCCCTATCGCGGGCGGAGAGCGCTTGTATCATCGCTGGGATGTCAGACCCTACTTTGAAGATCAGAGCATTGATGTTCTTCAACCTGATATTGGCCTTTGCGGCGGCTTTACCGAGGCGAAAAAGGTATGTGATTATGCAGACGTTTACGACGTTCGAATTCAGGCTCATGTATGTGGCGGCCCAGTCGCTACGGCTGCCTCATTACATTTAGAAACCGCCATTCCCAATTTCTTAATTCATGAACATCATACTTACGCCATAAAGGATTGGAATCGAGAGTTATGCCTTCAAGACCCTCAACCGGAGAATGGCTATTTTCAGGCTCCAGATACCCCTGGAATTGGTATTGAGTTAAACGATGAAGTCGTTAAACGTTCACCGCATATTTGTGTCAAGTGATGATCTAAAATTTGTACCATAGCAGAGCATTATCATGAAACAGTGCTTCTGCTCTCGCTGTGGTGAAATCGAGATATTGTGTCCATAATTCTTCATAACTCTTTGAGAATAAGCACAGTGGAAAATTACTTGCGAGCATCACTCGATGATCACCAAATGCTTCAAGACACTCACTTAATACCGTTAACACCCAGCGGTTCTCGTAGTCCCTTCTCCCCATCTCCCACCCAGAACATTTGACCGCGATATTATTATGCTTAGCCAAAAGAGACAGGTTTTTTTTCCATTCTTCCCATTTACCGCTATTGAGCTGTGGAGGGAATCCTGCATGGTTGAGAATGATCGTTAACTGAGGACAATGTTCCACACAGGCCAGTAACTGATGAATTCCTGAAGTATCCGTCAACGGCATTTGCAAATCAAAAGAAAGTGTTTGTTCAGCAAGGTAAGCAAGGTTTGAACACACCTCTAAATCAGACAGCAGATCGCAGGCATTTTCATCCAAAATATGTCGGACACCCACCACCGATGGGTACGCCCTAAGCTTATCGATCTCTTGAATGAAATGTTGTGGTGGTTTCGTTATATCTGCACTCGCAACTGAGCGAAAGGGAAGCGTTGCGCTTTTTTCAAGCCACTCTATTTCCCTCCACCACTGAGTATTATCGTACCCAGCCTCTACATGTACATAACCAGCGAGTGAAAAACGGGGTTCGCAGTGCAAATCACCTTGGTGAAAATTTCTTAAGATCTTGCCTTTATCAGGCCAAAATGGTGGGTTTTCTTCACGTAACCAGTGATAATCGCCATTTTCAATATCAAAGAAATGCAAGTGAGCGTCAATAAATTTAAGCATATATAAACCTATCCAGTCGTGTATCCGCCATCAATAACTTGCACGCTGCCAGTAATGAAGGTGGCACTGTCACTAGCAAGAAACAAAGCATATTGCGCTACTTCTTCAGGCTTACCAATGCGACCTAAAGGTTGCATCTCCGCTTCACTTTTATGAACTTGGTCAAGATCCGCACCTGATCGAGTGCAATACTCTTCAATTGCCTTGTGATATAGCGGTGTTTCGATGGTTCCAGGACATAGCGCGTTAGCACGAATGTTAAATTTTGCATAGTCAATCGCGGTTGTCTTGGCTAGTGAGACGAGGGCGGCTTTGCTCAGGTTATAAGCAAATGAATTAGGTTTAGCCACCAGACCTTGCTCAGACGCTACCACAATAATGGAACCCGAATTCTGTTTCTTCATCACAGGCAAGACGGCCTGCACTGCCGAGTAGGTTCCTTTTACATTGATATCAAAAACGCGTTGAAGATCTTGCTCAGATGTGTTCTCAATATCGGCAGAAAAATGGACGCCTGCGCTGGTCACAAGGACATCAATGTTATGATTTTGGGCAATGTGTTTAATGTGACCCTGCACGGCTTGGTGATCAGTGATATCACATGGAACATGATGCCCTAGAGGTCCTTCTTTTATATCAAAGTTAAAGACCAAATAACCTTCTTTCTCAAAGAGTTGTACAATGGCTTGGCCAATACCGGAACTGCCTCCGGTCACAATACAGGTTGTTTTCATTATCTATTAGCACAGTCAGTTAAACTGAAAAGATCATAACTCAAGTCTGTAGTGAGCGGTACTACGTTGCACCAGAATCTGCATTATTTTACACCACCCCCACACAACTAATAGATTCACCACCCCAGAACGACGAGCCTAGTGAGTTGAACGTTAATTTCAGGGACACAAGCTTTACATGACTCAAATACTGATTCGAAAGTACTTCAGATACAACAAAGCCCCGACTTTCGTCGAGGCTTTGTCATACAAATAATGGTACCGGTGGGCGGACTTGAACCGCCACGCCCGAAGGCAACGGATTTTGAATCCGTCGTGTATACCAATTTCACCACACCGGCATCTTGGGGCTCTGCCCTTTGATGTTTGGCATTATACGTAAGCAAAGCATCGATGCAAGAGTAAAAGACTGAATAGCTTGCCGTTTGCTGATAAAATCACCACATATTATCAAGCTGTGCGCAAAGTCTCTTTTCACAGCAAAAATGAAGCGATATGCTGGCGTCCTTTTTAAAATAGGTAAACTCTATTATGTCCACACCTGACGCTCTGCCTGCCGCAGGGTTAATGCGCCGTCTTGGTGCCTTGTTTTACGATAGTCTGATTGTCATAGCAATTGAAATGCTTGCGGCTGGTATTGTGATTGCGGTATTACACGCTTTGGTTGCAATGGGAGCCTTCAGTGCAACGCCCTATCTGGATGTCAGTGATTTTTTGACTCATCATCCGATTTGGAGCCCAATCTATAAACTTTACCTAGCCTTCGTTTGGGTCTATTTCTTCGTTTTTTTCTGGACTCGTGCCGGACAAACATTAGGGATGCGAGCCTGGAAAATCCAAATTCGTAACCCCAATGGAACCGCTATTTCAACCAATCAGGCTGTCATTCGTATCGCGACATCAGGCTTTGGTCTCGCCAATATTACGGTACCCTTTGACCGACAAAAACGTGGGATTCATGATATTTTGGCAAAGACACAGGTCGTTCTCTTACCTAAGGTCCAATAGAAGCATAAAGCCAGTCAAGTTCACCTGACTGGCTTTATCAATCAATTCAGATTAGTGGCTCAAGCTCACCGACTTGTTCGATAGATATTACATCAAACGCTAAGTACGGGGATTTAAGTCCAAACCTCTCTTCGTTTCTTTCTTATTAACTTTATTGCCTTGGGTTTCTTCCAGAACACAATTCACTTTCAAAATCACTTCGGAAAGGATTGATATCGAGCCCACCCCGACGCGTATATCGGGCAAAAACCGTTAAATGTTCAGGATCACAACATCGTTTAATGTCAGAATAAATGCGCTCTACACATTGCTCGTGAAACTCATTATGCTCACGAAATGAGATCAGGTATTTCAACAAGGTTTCATGATTTATTTGTGCACCAGTGTAACGAATATACACACTGCCCCAATCAGGTTGATTGGTCACCAAACAATTGGATTTCAAAAGGTGAGAGCACAAAGATTCGGAGACATGTTCATCAAGTGTACTGCCAACGAGTGCTTCAGCATCGTAATCAAAGTTATCCACTGAGATGTCTAACTCATCGATACAGTGAAAAGACGAGCTGACCATCGTCTCTTGCTGCGTGTCAACCTTGGTAAAACTCACCGTAACGTCGGCGCCAGCCGCCGCGCTCAAATCCTCTTTCATCTTGGTCATCACAACGTCTTTTGACTCGAAGCACGTTTGATTGAAACTGTTGAGGTATAACTTGAATGACTTTGACTCAATTAAATTGTCAGACGTCTGTGGGATAACAAACTCTCCGATTGCCACAACAGGTTTTCCTTTGCTGTTGAGCCACGAGATTTCAAAAGCAGTCCACAAGTCGAATCCTGTGTGAGTCGCTTGCTGATAACCTTTTATCTCCGCTCTTCCTCTGGCGCGTGGAATCGGATCCAGCAACTCTGGTTGGTAGTGAGAAATATAGTTTGTGCTTTTTCCCAGATTCTTGTCATAAACTGTCATTTATTACGACTCCTTCACATTAATTAATCGAGAAAACAATTTTCTTGCATAGTAAATAGGCCCAACACTTATTAGCGCATACATAACTTTTATCGATACTTGGCTAACAAACATAACCCATAGCACTTCATTTGGTAATACCGTGTAAAAGGCAATCCCAATGAATAAGGCACTATCAATAACCGAAGCAATACTCGTGCTGGCGATGACTCGTACCGCTAACCATTTTGAATTTGTCACTAGCTTTATTTTATTCAGCACATAGGCATTAATGTTTTCCGAAATGAAATATGAGCTTAGTGAGGCAACAAAAACCGACACCATACTACCCACAAGCGTTGTATACTGAACATTCATTACTTGCCATGATTCAATACTTGGGATGAGCGTTGATGAGTAAAGAAACAATAATATTCCCGCATTGACCACCGTCGACTGTATTATTGCTTTTCTTGCCAGTCTCAAACCAAAAAATTCATTCAATATATCAACAAAGATAAAGGAGAGGGGGTACAAAAAAATGGCGGCGGGAACAATCATACCTGTATCAAAAACTTCAATAGGCTTGATGCCCATAATATTTGAAAGGGTAAATAAGGAGCAAAGACACAACACCAACAGCGAATAGCCGACCCAATATGTCTCACGACGATCTTCTAACTCATATGCCCCTTCAAAACGATTATTGGAATACGCTTTCTTACATACCTCAACGAGTTCATTACGATTTAAATCGTCAGCGACTTCGCTGTTAAGTAACTCTTGAGCCGGGATATCAGCGACTTTCCCTGTTCCTTTAATCATCACACGTGCAAGAAGTTGGGGGGATTCATTAAACCCGATTAATTTGTACTTTTGGTTAAACACGATAACGCTCCTCAATAATACTCCCAAGCAAAAAGTCATCACTCTCTAAGCCATCATATAAAGCAAGAACATGTAACACATCCTTGCGAAGAACAAGCCTCTTTAAGCCTTTCTCCTCATGATTAACTCTGTCTATAATGAGGCAATTGCCTCGGGTATAATAATTTGAAAGTATTTCTTCAACCCTCACAGCAACCACATTGTCTCCCTCAGAAAAATGATAGGTGATTGGGTATTCCACGACCAGAGCACCAATGTAATGGTCTCTTTTTTCAATAAACTCTTTTTCATTAAGAACAGGAACTGCAATAGGGTTTTTATTCCCATCAAGGCAGACAGCTGACGCCCTTAGAGTGTGCTCTTCCAATGACTCATTCTGAATAATATAACATGTCGTACCAAAAAAATTGGCTATACGTTCTACCGTAGAATTCTGGACTCGGTCAACTTTCCCATCCAAGATTTTATAAATGGTCGCTCTTGTTATACCGGTCTTTCGACTTAGTGATGCTTTAGTTTCTTTGTGCTGATACAATCCAAACTGAATATTTTCTCGCAATATCGAGATTCTTTCACTGTTGTTCTTCATGTTCGTACGCCTTCAAAAACCTAACATAAATAACGTCAAAATATGATACATGACACATATAAAACATCAAGATAATATACACTTAGTACTCTTTTATGTATACTAATTGCATATATTATTAAAATAAGGAGGGTGGCATGAATACAGAATGCCTCGAATCTCGCCTTCAAGAAATCGCTTACTGGTGCAAATTGATTCAAGATAAGCCAGATAGGCAAGATGCCATCAGCTATCTCTATGTTCATGCGAGATTGCTACTCGATGAACTAGAAAGAAAACACTAATAAAAGTTCTGCTGATAAGTACAAGGCTCCGAGTCTGTTTACTTGGAACCTTGGTGCCATGCTGAGAAACGTTCATACAAGACATTAGAGGTTAAAGGGCTATTCTATTTCCAACGCTTTCAATATAGATTCCGGCAAGGACAGCTCTTCATTTTTATTCACAGAGATCCCCACATCAATGATCGCCTGTGCAATTTGTTTAGCTTGGTCTAGGGAATGCATATCAAACGTTCCGCACTGATATTCATTGAGCTCAGGTATCTGCTCCTGACTCTCCACGTCTAACACATCTCGCATCGCCTCCATCCACCCCTGTGCAACGTCAGCTTCTGAGGGGGCTCCGATGAGACTCATGTAAAACCCCGTACGACATCCCATCGGGGAAATATCAATAATTTCAACATTTTGGCTATTCAAATGATTACGCATAAAACCGGCAAATAGATGCTCTAGAGTGTGAATACCTCGCTCTGAAAGCAGTTCTTTATTCGGTGTGGTGAAGCGTAAATCAAACACCGTAATCGTATCACCTTTAGGTGTTACCATGGTTTTGGCAACACGTACTGCTGGAGCACTCATTCGAGTGTGATCGACCGTGAAGCTATCCAATAATGGCACTATTTTTCTCCTTAAAGCTTGATCTAAGAGAACCAACTCCGTTTGCTTTCCAAGTTTTGCCGGCACTGCTTTAACTGCCAGCCATAGTCTTTCGCCTGCTGCTCAACTTTACGAGCGACCTTGATTAGTGAGGGTTTAGACTGGTATGTCTGACGCTTATAACCTCCTCGGCCTTCATGATAAGCTAAATATTGGTTGTATGGGTCCCATTTTGAGACGCCTAATTGTTTTTGAGTTTCACTGGTATACCAGCCAATAAACATCAAGGAGTCATCAAAATTGGTTCGAGATCCACCGTGTCCAGTTGCTTTCTGAAAATCCTCCCAGGCCGGATTTTGTGCCTGAGCATAACCATAGGCACTGCTTAGGCGTCCCCAAGGAATAAAACCCAAAAGGTAATCTTTGGGGGGGCGAGCATCGTGGCGAAAACTACTTTCTTGTTTTACAAAGGCCATGGCAACCTGAATAGGGGTTCCCCAGGTCTTCTCCATGTCCGCCGCATCTTCATACCAATCTTGGTGCTGCTCAAAAATTTCACACAGATCGGTTTGATTTTTAGGCGGTGTGGTGGCACACCCTCCTAAGATCAACAAGCCTAAGCTTAGGAGTGGGGCTTTCAAGGCTGTTCCTCAAATTTCAAGTATGAAAAATAGTCTTCTAGAAAATCATCAAAGATTTGAGTATCCGCTTGCTCTGCTTGCGCCTGTTCCAACCGAGAACGGGTCACCTCTTCTTCCATTGATTTGGCCGAGTAGACTTTAAAGCTATGACTCAAATGCTGTTGTTGATACTGAGATCCCAACGCACAACCCACCTTACCTAATCCACCTAAGCGCTGGGTATCGGCGAGTAACTGACCCGAAATGGTTTGTTCTGGATTATTGATCCACCCCATTAGCTTACGACAAACCGACTGATACTCTTGACGCCCAGTGGGCTCGTCCATTTTCTCGGCAAGCACCATGACTTCATCAAACACACGTGTAGCCCAATCTTTTAAAGGTAACACCTCACCTTGGCATCCAATCTGTAATTCGAGATCAGGACGGCGGCCTTCAATAATCACTTTATTCCAATTTTCTCGCCAGCAAGCCTGCTCACTAAAATCCATGGGACTTGAATCACTGAGCGCAGCCCAAGTCAAAAACAAATCAAGAAAACGAATCTGATCCTGAGTAATACCAATTGCACTATAAGGATTGACATCTAAAGCACGGACTTCGATATATTCCACTCCGCCACGAGCGAGTGCCTCAGAGGGTTTTTCGCCGGATTTAGCAACACGTTTAGGACGAATAGGTGCATACAGTTCATTTTCAATCTGTAATACATTGCTGTTGAGCTGACGATATTCTCCATCTACTTTGACGCCAATTTCAGCGAACTCAGCCGAAGGCGTTCGAATTGCCTCATTCAAACCTTTCAGATAATCGTCAAGACCATTAAATCCTATTTTTAAAACGCTTTGAGCACTATTTGTATAACCTAAATCACTCATACGCAATGAGGTTGCATAAGGTAAATAAAGCGTCTCACCTATATTTTTAAACGGAAGCGGGCTGTCTGAGTTTTTGACAAACGAAGAACATAACGCGGGCGAAGCGCCAAAAAAGTAAGGGATTAGCCACCCAAAGCGGTAATAGTTTCGGATCAATCCAAAGTAAGTATCCGATTTGGCCTGCTGCCGCTCTTGAGGTGACTGCAATCCATGCAGTTCATCCCAGAACGTTTCAGGAAATGAAAAGTTAAAATGAACACCAGAAATGATCTGCATCAGACTACCGTAACGGCGTTTGAGCCCTTCACGGTAGAGTGTTTTCATCTTGCCAGAATTTGAGCGACCGTATTGAGCCAACTGAATATCCTGTTCACTCCCCACATAGCACGGCATCGACAAAGGCCACATTTTTTCTTCACCGAGCTTCGTCTGCGTAAAATGATGGATATCTTCCAACTGTGCTGTGAGTGTATCAATGTTATTTGATACGGGCGTAATAAACTCAAGCAAAGACTCAGAGAAATCCGTCGTGATCCATTCGTTCGCATAAGCTGAACCTAGCGGTTGTGGATGAGGCGTCGTCGCAAGCCTTCCGTTCGTCTGGTAACGCAATGTTTCCCTTTCTACACCACGACCAAAGGACTTAAATACTTCAGGGTTTTGTGCAACTCGCTTAAGTCGCGCAGAAAAATCAGTCAAAATGCGGTTCGCTTCTGGTTTAGTCCAATTACCTTTGGACCGTTTAAATACCAGAGAGTGGGATAACCCACTCTCTCTCATGCTCTAATTTATGTGTACTTTAGCGGACGATTTCAAGCTCTTCTAGCGGCATTTGTAAACTTTCTAGCTGAGGCTTTAAAGTTTTTAGATCACCGACGACAATTATTTGGTATTGTTCAGGCGCAAACCACTTCTTTGCCACCTCATCTAAGGTCGCCTTGCCAACTGTTCCTACAATCTCATTACGCTGTTGAAGGTAGTCTTCATCCAAACTGTAAAACAGAATACTACTGAGCAACTGCGCTTTCTGTGAGGGCGTTTCATACTTGAGTGCATCTTGTTGGCCCACGGCTAACCGTAAAAACTCTAATTCATGATCCGTCATCCCATTTCCACTGTAATTGGCCAGCTCTTTGTGGATTTCTTTTATCGAATCTAAAGTCGCATCAGACCTAACTTGAGCAGAAAACACAATCATCCCTACTTCTCGGTTATTGGCATAGTAACCATTGGCACCATAGGTATAACCTTTATCTTCTCTCAAATTTTGGTTGATTCGACTATTAAAATTACCCGCCAAATTAAAATTCGCTAGCTGAGTCAGGTAAGCTTCTCCAGTAGCATCAAAAGACAAACCCTGACGAACAAATCGAATGATACTCTGGGGTGCTCCGGGGGTATCAACCAAATAGATTTTTTTCTGGGTCGGTGAGGTTATTTTTTGCGGGCGTAATAAGGGAGCATCTTCTCCATTCCAACGTTCAATAAACGCCAACGCTTTTTTGAGACGAGGCTGAGTAATGTCTCCTACCACCACAATTTGAGCACCTTCTGGTGTATAGTGATTACGGTAAAATGCTTTCACTTCATCCAGCGTAATCGATGCCACTGAATTCTTGGTGCCATCCCCTGAACGCTGATAAACCGAATCTGAGAACAACACTTGTCTGGTTGCCTGAGAGGCCAGCCACGTGGGTTTTTGATGCTGGTATACCAGTCCTTCCAAAGTCTGTTGTTTTATTCGGTCAAAATCCACTTGGTTGAACGCCGGCTTAAACAAGATTTCTTCCACAATAGACAATGTCTGGGGGAGATACTTATTCAGACTGGATACTGAGATGCTGGTGGTATAATTGGATGCACTAATCGACACTGAACTTCCCAACTTATCCAACTTTGCCTGAAGCACTTCGACTTTAGAATCAAGCGTATCTTCCTCCAACATTGCCGCCGTCAGATTAGCGAGTCCTTCTTTCCCTGACGGTACATAGCGTTCGCCAGCAGGTAGACTAATTTCTAGCTGTACCGTGGGGGTTTCACTACTTTGCGTACCAAGAACTTCAGCACCATTATCGAAGAAAATCGAGTACAATTTAGGCATTTGAGCTTCAACAGCTTGGGCAACTTCAGGCATTACAGATCGGTCAAACTCTTCCTGAGGTCGACGATAATCCAGCTCATCATCCGATATTTTTTTGTATTCGGGAACATGGCGTTGAGGGCTCTCGAAATTGGCAGGCGCTACAACATCATCCAACTTTCCCTTTGGAATGACGCTTAAAGTCACTTTTTTGTGGCCATTTACGTACTCTTTGTAAACGGTCATCACCGATGATGGCGTTACCGAACGAATATTATCAAGCTGCTCATTAATACGATCTGGGCGACCATAGAAGGTCTCATTCGACGCCAATTGAGAGACTTTTCCTTTAACACTCTGTAATGCAAAAACAGCATTTGCTTCCGCCATACCCGTAATTTGGTCTAAACGAGCTTGGTCAACGCCTTGACTCTCAAACTGCTGTAATGTCGCCATTAGCGATTGATAGAGTGGCTTGAGCTTACCTTTTACTCCCGACGGAGCCATTGCGTATACATAAAAGGTACAGGAGAGTTCAGAACAATCATGAAACGCACCGGCATCCACCGCTTTTTGCGTTTTAACAAGTTGTTGATACAACAAACTATTCGTTCCTTGCCCCAATACATTGGCCAATGCATCCAAAGACGCCTGTGTCTTTTCTCCCTGATAGGTTGTAGGCCAACCAATCAAAACCATTGGCTGCTTGATTCTATCTTGTAGCGTAATGAAACGGTCTTGTTCGAGTACTGCAGGCTGTTTAGGCGCATTTTCTACCTCTGGCCCTTTGGGAATACGGCCAAAATACTGATTTACCCACTGAAGAGTTTGCTCTACATCAATGTCACCACCGATAGTCAAGACGGCATTATTGGGCCCATACCAGCGTAAGAAAAAGGCTTTTAGATCATTGACATCCACCCTATTGAGGTCGTCGATATAACCTATCGTTTGCCATGAATAAGGATGCCCTTCAGGGTACATTGCTTCACCCATACGCTCCCACATTAAGCCATAGGGGCGATTGTCATAGTTTTGTGCCCTCTCGTTTTTCACCGTATCACGCTGAATTTCAAACTTACGTTGAGATACGGCGTTGAGTAAAAAGCCCATGCGATCTGACTCAAGCCAGAGCATTTTTTCAAGCTGATTGGAAGGCACAGTTTCAAAGTAATTGGTTCGATCACGATTGGTTGTACCGTTTAACGTGCCACCCGCCTCGGTAATGATCTTAAAGTGCTGTTGATCCCCAACATGCTCACTGCCCTGAAACATCATATGCTCAAAAAAATGAGCAAATCCCGACTTACCGATCTCCTCACGGGCCGAACCAACATGATAAGTAACGTCGACATGAACGAGAGGGTCAGAGCGATCAGGAGACAGGATCACTGTCATGCCGTTATCCAGACGATATTTAGAGTAAGGGATCATTGCCTTACCCGATTGAGGTAGCACCTCTTCTACGAATGAAATCCCTTGGGGTAACGAAGAACGATGAGAATCGGACGAAAACAAGTTGCTAGTGCAACCATAAAGTGCAACCAGAGAAAGTGCACCTAACCAGATTTTTCTCATGACATCTCCTCAGAAAAAACCGTAAAAAACAGCCGCAAGCACGGTATAACGTAATGCTTTACCTAGCATTATCAGCCAAAGACATGGCCAAAAACGCATGCGTAGCCAACCTGCAGCCAAACAAATAGGGTCACCAATAATCGGCAACCAACTTAATAAAAGAGACCAGTAGCCATAACGACTCAGCCACTGCTGTGCTTTATGACCGTACTTTTCATTTTGAGTTCGATTGGGTAACCATAAACCAAGCCAATAATTGGTCAGGCCACCAAGGGTATTACCTAGGGTCGCGACCACAAGTATCGAAGGGGTGGAAAATTGATGGAGGCTAAGCGTTGCAATAAAACCTGCCTCAGAACCTCCAGGAAGTAATGTCGCGCTCAAAAAGCCAGTAATGAACAAAACCCATAGCGCGGAATCAGAAAACCATAAAACAAGACTTTGAAATACTGCATTAGACTCTACTAGCAATGCATATCAAGCAATATCTTGCCCCTTGTGTGACCCGTTTGGATATGTTGATGCGCCTCCGCGACCTTATCTAGAGGGTACACTTGTTGAATTTCCGTTTTCAACAACCCAACGCTAACCATATACAGCAATGTATCGAGTTGTTCAGGATCGGGGTCCACCAACATACCCGTCGCCTCAAATCCAAGTATTTTCGCTTTTTCACAGATCAACTCTGCCGTAATCGTTGGCACCGTCACGACTTTTGCTCCGTCTTTAAGGCATTTTAAGGCATCTAGCGCCGCATCACCACCAACAAGATCGATCAGAACATCGGCTTCTTCAACCCGCTCTGAAACCGGAGAAAACTGGTAATTAATCGCATGCGCACCCAGTGTTGCCATGTAATCAAGATTCGCTTCACTACACGTAGTAAAGACCTCGGCTTTTGCAGCAACCGCAACTTGAATCGCTAGGTGGCCTACCCCTCCAGCACCCGCCAAAATTAAAACTCTCTGACCTTCACGGACTTCAGCTTTGTCAAGAGCCTGAACCGCCGTTTGCCCAGCCAATGGCAATGACGCCGCAGCCTCTAGTGTTACCGACTCAGGTACAGGGCTCAATTCACCTTCAGGTACACTGATGTACTGGCTATAGCCTCCCCCTTGCAGCGGAAACCCGATAAAACCGGCCACTTTATCTCCCAAAGAAAACCTCTTTGCTTCGCCTCCGCAGGCAACCACTTCACCTGAAATATCATAACCTAGAACCCAAGGTAGCTTGTCTTTGTTCTGCGATGCCGCCCAGCCATGCCCTGCACGTGTTTTTGCATCGATAGGGTTGACGCCAGCGAACGCCACTTTGATCAAGACTTCATTATCTTGAGGTTTGGGAGCTAAGTTTGACTGAATGGTCAACACTTCAGGCTGACCAAATTGAGTGATCGCGATTTGTTTATTTTCCATTTCATCATTTCCCTAACGATACGAAAAAGGACGCAAGAGCATCCCTTTGAATATATACCATTTATTGCCCGAAAGTTAACTGCGTATTCTTAAAATAGCGAATAACTGATGTTAATTCACCAAAGCAAGCAGAATTCCCGCAGCCACCGCTGAGCCTAAAACGCCAGCAACATTAGGCCCCATCGCATGCATTAACAGGAAATTGTGCGGGTTAGCCTCAAGTCCGACTTTGTTAACCACCCGAGCCGCCATAGGGACAGCCGATACCCCTGCAGCGCCGATAAGCGGGTTGATGTCCTCTTTAGACAACTTGTTAAGCAATTTAGCCATTAATACGCCACCTGCCGTACCAATACTAAAGGCCACGGCTCCCAATACTAGAATACCTAGAGTCTCAACATTGAGGAACTCATCAGCCTGAAGTTTTGAACCGACACCAAGCCCAAGAAATATCGTGACTATATTGATTAATTCGTTCTGAGCCGTTTTCGATAGCCGTTCAACCACGCCTGCTTCGCGCATCAAATTCCCTAAACAAAACATCCCCACCAAAGGCGTTGCTGATGGAAGAAACAAAATAGTCATCAGTAATACAATTAATGGGAAGAGAATTTTTTCACGCTTTCCAACATGGCGTAGCTGTGCCATCGTCACTTTACGTTCTTCTGGGGTAGTCAGGGCCTTCATGATGGGTGGCTGAATAATAGGAACCAAGGCCATATAACTGTAGGCAGCAACGGCGATAGCACCGAGCAGATCAGGCGACAACTGACTGGCTAAAAAAATAGCGGTAGGACCATCAGCGCCGCCAATAATAGCGATAGATGCAGCATCAGGCATGCTAAATGCCATACCGGGAACGTAATTCAGCAAGATCGCGCCAAATAACGTGGCAAAAATACCGAACTGCGCCGCCGCGCCCAGCCAAAGCGTTTTCGGGTTAGCGATCAAAGCACCAAAATCTGTCATGGCGCCCACACCCATGAAGATTAACACCGGGAAGATGCCTGATTCAATCCCCACTGAATAAACGTAGTAAAGCAACCCGCCTTCATCCGTAAAGCCAGCATTAGGGATATTCGCTAAAATCGCACCAAACCCGATAGGAAGAAGGAGCAAAGGTTCGAAACCCTTACGAATGGCTAAGAACAGCAAGATACAACCGACCATAATCATACAAATTTGGCCGAGTTCAAAATTCGCAATCCCTGTTTCAGACCAAAGAATCAACAATCCATCCATACCAATCCCCTAAGCCAGATTAATAAGAGGTGCCCCAACAGTCACTGAGTCCCCTTCTTTAACATGAAGATCTTGAACAACACCGCCACGAGCGGCACGTACTTCTGTTTCCATCTTCATCGCTTCAAGAATCAGCAACACATCGCCTTCATCAACGTTCGAGCCGATGTGAACATTAACTTTAAATATGTTGCCAGCCAGTGGTGCAGGCACCACCTCTGACTCAAGCACAGAAGACGAAGAAACGCGTTTCGGTTTTACAGACGCCAATTCTCCCTGAGGTCCGACTTCAACCTCAAACACTTGTCCGTCGACCCTCACACTGTAAGACTCAATTGTTTTTGGTGTCGATTTGTTCGGTAAGTCATTTGTCGCAGAGGCCGCTTCTGGCACAGGTTCGAATGCATCCGGATTATGGCGGTTTTTGAGAAATTTTAGGCCCACTTGTGGAAACAACGCATAAGTCAGTACATCGTCAACCTTGTCTGCCGCCAACACAATATTTTGATCGCTGGCTTTGCGCAACAAATCGTCAGTTAAGGTGTCCATTTCCGCCTCTAACAAGTCCGCAGGGCGACATGTCACCGCTTCTTGCCCGTCTAGCACGCGAGCCTGAAGCGTGGCATTTATTGAAGCAGGCGGGGTGCCATATTCCCCCTTAAGAACACCCGCAGTTTCTTTGGTAATGCTTTTGTAGCGTTCTCCAGTTAACACGTTGATGACGGCTTGAGTCCCGACGATCTGGGATGTTGGAGTAACAAGAGGAATGAACCCAAGATCCTCTCGTACCCGAGGAATTTCCGCCAAAACTTCGTCCATTCGATCTGCAGCACCTTGCTCTTTTAACTGGCTCTCCATATTGGTCAGCATTCCCCCGGGAACTTGAGCAATCAAAATTCTCGAATCAACACCTTTTAATTGGCCTTCAAATTGCGCGTATTTCTTGCGCACTTCACGGAAGTAAGTCGCGATAGGTTCAATATGTTCAAGCTTTAAACCTGTATCTCGTTCTGTCCCCTCCAACATGGCAACCACGGCCTCTGTAGGTGTATGGCCATAGGTACAACTCATTGAAGAAATCGCTGTATCGAGCATATCGACCCCTGCTTCCACGGCTTTAACCGCTGTCGCCGTAGACAGCCCCGTTGTTGCATGAGAATGCAAAGCAAGAGGGATGTCTGTGGATGATTTTATTCGAGAGATAAGTGCCTGCGCCTCATAGGGCTTTAACAAACCAGACATATCTTTAATGCAAAGGGAGTGGCAGCCAAGATCTTCAAGGCGTTTCGCCAAATCAACCCAACCTTCAATGTTGTGCACTGGGCTAGTGGTATAAGAAAGCGTACCTTGAGCATGTCCACCAACCTCGATCGTAGCTTTTACCGCCGTTTGAAAGTTGCGTACATCATTCATGGCATCAAAAATACGAAAGATATCCATCCCATTGGCATGTGCTCGTTCCACAAATTTTTCGACAACATCATCGGCATAATGGCGGTACCCAAGAAGGTTTTGAGCACGCAGCAACATTTGCATCGGAGTGTTAGGCATCGCATTTTTCAGTGCACGCAAACGTTCCCATGGATCTTCACCTAGATAACGAATGCAGGCATCAAACGTTGCTCCTCCCCACGTTTCCAATGACCAGTAGCCGACTTTATCAAGCTCTGCGGCAATGGGTAACATATCGTCCAGACGCAATCGAGTCGCAAATAGTGACTGATGGGCATCACGAAGGACCACGTCAGTTAAAGCTAGTGGTTTAGGCATGCTCGTAAACTCCTTTTTACTTCATTCCAAATACTATTTTGTGTCAGAAACGCGATATTGATGGACCGCAGCAGATATGGCAGCCATTACTCGGGGGCATACCTGTGAGGCCGATTGAACATCACTATGGTGAGTGGGTATAACCAGCGGTTCTGGGATGTCATCCGGTACCAGCTTTGACATTAAGCTGACCAGATAGACGAGAGCGGTCAAGAAGGTAAAGACCACAAGCATTCCAGTGAACATCAGCGTGGCGGCATCAGCCAATAAGCTTCCAATATTTTCCATTTTGGCATCCTTTCGTTGTCATCCTGACAAAAACTTGGCTATCTATTCAACACTTATTGCATGCTATTTCTATGACGGCAAGGCTCAGCCATCACCTGTGAAGTGGTTAGTATGGTTCGTCAAAGGACTTAGGATTATCTCGATTGATTAAATTTTGTCAATTTTGTTTAATGCAGTATTCATGCTTTATGCCCCCTAAACGCTCATTTTCGTCAGATTCATCACATAAACCTGCAAAGATAGGCAAGCAAAGATCTCACAATTTTGACTTTGAAAGGTGATGCCATGCCTCGAATGGGGCAGAAAGGTAAGAAAAATCATTGATAAAAAAAGCCCTGCTAATACTAGCAGGGCTTTATGTATGGCGCGCTCGGAAGGATTCGAACCTTCGACCGCCTGGTTCGTAGCCAGGTACTCTATCCAGCTGAGCTACGAGCGCGCGGGGTTTCGATATTACCAAGGCAATATCAGGAACTTTGCTCCCTTAAAAGTGGCGCGTCCTGGAGGATTCGAACCTCCGACCGCCTGGTTCGTAGCCAGGTACTCTATCCAGCTGAGCTAAGGACGCATGTTTTTTAGTAAATCAGTTCGATGTTTTAATCTGACTTAGCAAACTTAATAATGGCGCGCTCGGAAGGATTCGAACCTTCGACCGCCTGGTTCGTAGCCAGGTACTCTATCCAGCTGAGCTACGAGCGCGCGGGGTTTCGATATTACCAAGGTAGTATCAGGAACCAAGGTCCCTTAAAAGTGGCGCGTCCTGGAGGATTCGAACCTCCGACCGCCTGGTTCGTAGCCAGGTACTCTATCCAGCTGAGCTAAGGACGCACGGTTTTGTTGCTGAATAAATTCAGCATCAGGATCGTTTAAAACCCTAAGTAAGTGGCGCGTCCTGGAGGATTCGAACCTCCGACCGCCTGGTTCGTAGCCAGGTACTCTATCCAGCTGAGCTAAGGACGCACAGGGTGTGAAGTATATCACACAAAATTTTCTTTAAAACAAAAAAAATGACCATAGGCCAATAATGGCGGTGAGGGAGGGATTCGAACCCTCGATGCGGCTACAAACCGCATACTCCCTTAGCAGGGGAGCGCCTTCAGCCTCTCGGCCACCTCACCTTGTCTCTCTTGAAAAGTAATATGGCGCGCTCGGAAGGATTCGAACCTTCGACCGCCTGGTTCGTAGCCAGGTACTCTATCCAGCTGAGCTACGAGCGCACTATTTTCTTCATCAAGAAACCGTTTTAAAGCTGCTCCGAGGAGCAATGCAAGAATGGCGGTGAGGGAGGGATTCGAACCCTCGATGCGGCTACAAACCGCATACTCCCTTAGCAGGGGAGCGCCTTCAGCCTCTCGGCCACCTCACCGTCTTGCGGAGGCACATATTACGATTTACCGAAAATATGTCAAACATTTTCTTGGTAAAAGCAGTAAAAACTTAGCCAAGCGTTGGCTATTTAATCAAAGCGACGCTAATTCGCTCTTTTCACTAGTAACATACCGCCCAATAACACAAAAAAGCTGACATTATGTCAGCCTTTCCATCGCTAGTAATTTCCTGATGGAGCGTTACCATTACCCTTTTCTGCCTGGATTCGCATATAAATTTCTTCTCGATGTACAGACACTTCTTTCGGAGCATTAACACCGATACGGACTTGATTACCTTTGACGCCCAGTACGGTTACTGTGACCTCATCACCAATCATTAATGTTTCGCCAACACGGCGAGTTAAAATTAGCATTCTGTGCTCCTTGAATAATCTCTGATATTTCTTGCAACGAGGCCATTATCCAACAAAAGTAATATTTTCGTAAACTCTATTCTCATGCCAAATTAACTTAAAACGGCATATTTTTGCTGGCCATCGAATGCCTGTTCGGAAATGATGTACGCATCATGAAGTATGTTGGCCGCTTTGTCGATGTATTCTGGTAACAAAATCAACATTAACGACTGTGGTTTCAACGCGGCATGGACAACGTTAATTCCTTGTTCAGATAACAAAGCGTAAGACTGTTCGACCAATCCTTCCACTTTAAGTCCGATGACAGTCAACAAACTAACGGGTTCACTATTGCGGATTTTTTCACCAAAAACCAGATTAAGCTTTGCATAAACATCCGCTTTAATCACGACACCCGTCCATTCTGGATGTTCGATCACACTGCAGATTAGGACACCTATCATTCGGCACTTTTTTTCTAGATTGGAGAGGGCGTTATGGTCAACTTGGATCATTATCATCTCGCGCTCTACAGCGATTCCACAGATGTTCTTTTGGCATTCTTGCCCCTGAACCAAACTGCCTCCGTCGCCTTCAAAAGTCGACAACACCCTTAGGGGTATTCCATGTTGAGCGGCATATTGCACAGACGGAAGGTGTAAGACCTTAGCCCCTTTGCTCGCCATCTCTTCCATTGAAATAAAGTCAATAACATCAACTCTCTTGGCACTAGGTACGATACGAGGATCGCAGGTATAGATCCCATCAACATCCGTAAAGATTTGGCATTCTCCTGCTTGAAGCGCGCCGGCAAGTACAACGGCTGTCGTATCTGATCCTCCCCGACCTAAAGTGGTAATATCACCAGCATCATTGATACCCTGAAATCCAGCAACAATCACGATATGATCCTGCGCCAACTCAGCTTTAATTATCGATGTATCAATGTGTTTAATCGTCGCGTCATTGTGTAAATTATCCGTCACAATCTTCGCCTGTGCCCCAGTAAGTGAACGTGCAACATGACCTTGTTTATTCAACGTCATTGCCAGTAGTGCCATCGACACTTGCTCACCAGCGGAGAGCAAAACATCAAGCTCGCGGGCGCTTGGCACACCATCTATTTGCTTAGCCAAACCCATGAGTCGGTTGGTTTCGCCAGACATGGCAGAAACGACAACAACAACTTGATTACCATCATTTTTTTCCTTAATGATGTGTTCGGCGACTTTGTGGATTTTTTCAATAGAACCCACTGAGGTTCCGCCAAACTTTTGCACGATAAGGGTGTTTTTCACCAGTCTTCACCTTCCCAAGACCAAAGTCTTATTGGCTGAATTCACTCAATGGCGATTGAATACAGCATTAACAACAAAAACCAAGTGCAGTGAGGGGGACATTGATAAAGCCACTGCACCTTGGTATAGAAAAATAACGCTCAATCACCTACGTGGTTGAGCGCACACATTTGAGTGTCTCTTATAGTCGGCCTTCTAACCAAGGCTGCACAGATTGCATCGCTTGTGGTAGAGCTTCAACATCAGTTCCGCCAGCCTGTGCCATATCTGGACGACCGCCCCCTTTGCCTCCGACTTGCTCAGCAACCATCTTCACGAGGTCACCCGCCTTAACCGAACCAATCAAATCTTTTGTTACACCGGCGATAAGACTGATTTTATCCCCACTAACATTAGCCAGAAAAACCACACCACTGCCCATTTGATTCTTGGCATTATCGACCATAGTTCGAAGGTTTTTACTGTCAGCGCCTTCCAATGCCGCGATCAGAACGTTAGTACCTTGAATCTGCTGAACCTTGCCCATAATGTTGGCACTTTCAGCGGCAGCCATTTTATCTTTCAGCTTCTGCATTTCTTTTTCTAACGATTTCGCTTTAGAGGCGGCTTCTGACAACCTTTCCTCATAGAGCGACGTTTGTGCATCCACTGCATCCAATGCCGCTTCGCCTGTTACTGCTTCGATACGACGAATGCCTGCTGCAATACCCCCCTCAGAAGTGATCTTGAATAGACCAATATCTCCTGTACTTGACGCATGGATCCCACCACAAAGCTCTGTAGAGAAGTCCCCCATAGACAGCACCCGTACTTCGTCGTCGTATTTTTCACCAAACAAAGCCATCGCCCCTTGTTGCTTGGCGGATTCAATATCCATAATTTGGGTTTCAATCATGTGATTGAGGCGCACTTGAGCGTTGACTAAACGTTCTACTTTCTTTAATTCTTCCGGCGTTACCGCTTCAAGATGGGAGAAATCAAAACGCAAATTGTCAGGTTTAACCAGCGACCCTTTTTGCGCAACATGCCCACCCAAAACCTCTCGCAGTGCAGCGTGCAATAAGTGTGTGGCAGAGTGATTGAGCGAGATAGACGCGCGGCGCATTTGGTCAACAGAAGCCGCTACACTATCATTTTTCGCCAGCACGCCTTCCGATAACACGCCATGGTGCGCAATGGCGTGGCCTAATTTCTGAGTGTCTTCCACAGTGAACAAACCAGAATCAGTTGTCAAAACACCCGCATCACCACACTGACCACCAGACTCTGCATAGAAAGGCGTTTCATCAAGAATAATGACCGCTTTGTCTCCCGCCGATAACGAGCTGACCGCTTCACCTTCTACAAAGATCTCGACGACCTGACTCTTCGCCTCAGTCCCTGTGTAGCCACAAAACTCTGATTGCACGTCCGTTTTTATCGCGGTGTTATAGTCAGTACCAAATTGTCCAGCTTCACGTGCACGTTGACGTTGGACTTCCATTGCCTTTTCAAACCCATTTTCATCGATAGCAAACCCGCGTTCGCGTGCAACATCGTTGGTCAAATCGGCAGGGAAACCATAGGTATCGTAGAGCTTAAATACGGTTTCGCCGTCTAACACTTCACAACTCAAACTATCTAATGCTTCATTAAGAATGGTCATGCCACGTTCAAGTGTGCGCCCGAAGTTTTCTTCCTCAATGCGCAGTACTTTTTCAACAAGTGCTTGTTGCTTCTTAAGTTCTTCACCTGCACTGCCCATGATTTCTGCTAGGACACCAACTAACTTATGAAAGAACACCGTCTTGGCACCCAGTTTATTCCCATGGCGAACCGCACGACGGATGATACGACGTAGAACATAACCACGACCTTCATTCGAGGGCATAACACCATCCACAATCAGGAAGGAGCACGAACGAATATGGTCAGCAATGACTCGCAGTGATTGATTAGAAAGATCGTCATAGCCTGTCACTTTCGCCGCCGCTTTGATAAGCGTTTGGAATACATCGATTTCGTAGTTGGAATGCACCCCTTGCATAATGGCAGAAATGCGTTCTATACCCATTCCCGTATCTACCGATGGTTTAGGGAGAGGTTCCATTGTACCGTCTGACTGACGGTTGAACTGCATAAATACGTTGTTCCAAATTTCTATGAAACGATCGCCATCTTCTTCAGGGGTGCCAGGTCGACCACCCCAGATATGCTCACCATGATCATAGAAAATTTCAGTACATGGGCCACACGGTCCTGTATCACCCATTTGCCAGAAGTTATCCGATTCGAAAGGTTTACCCCCTTTCTTATCACCAATACGCACAATACGATCGGCTGGGATCCCAACTGTTTTATTCCAGATATCAAACGCTTCATCATCTGTCTGGTAAATAGTGACAAGTAAACGCTCTTTCGGTAGCTGAAGGGTCTCTGTCAAAAACTCCCATGCAAAAGCGATAGCATCTTGCTTGAAATAATCACCGAAGCTAAAGTTACCTAACATTTCAAAAAAAGTATGGTGACGAGCGGTAAAACCAACATTTTCAAGATCGTTATGTTTGCCACCCGCACGTACACAGCGTTGCGACGTAGTTGCTCGCGTGTAGGCCCGTTTTTCTAAACCTAAGAAACAATCTTTAAATTGGTTCATACCTGCGTTAGTAAACAGCAAGGTTGGGTCGTTATGCGGTACTAACGATGAACTTTCTACGATTTGGTGTCCTTTGCTCTCAAAGAACTTGAGGAACGCGTTACGAACCTCATCAGTGCTCATGTACATGCAGCTCTTCCTGAAAATAGTCGAGTTAGAATTTTGCCGTATTGTAGATCAAGCCGTCAGCCACGACTAGCTTTCTCGCGGAAAAGAGCCTGCTGAAAAGAAAATTCCTTCCCATCACAAGATATCGAAGGTTACTCTTCACCGTGTGGTTTAAGTGCGTAATTGATTTGTTCGAAGCTAAAGCCGCGATACTGAAGAAATCTCACCTGTTTTGCCTGCTCTTTACTGTCTTTCGCTACTATGCCCTTAAATTTCTTTTCTGCCGCTGTTCTTGCCAATTCAAACCAATCTTGCGCCTCTTCTTCAAGCGCGAGTTCAATGACCACTGGTTCTACTTTTTTTTGGCGGAGTTCTTGCCGAATTCTGCGTTCTCCATGGCCTTTGTAAACATGCTGACGAACTTGGCTTCGAGCGAAACGGTGATCATCGAGATATTGATGCTCTAGGCAATAACGAACCGCAATTTGGATTTCCTCCTCCTCGTATCCTTTAAGCGATAATTTTTGGTAAAGCTCATACTCACCGTGATCACGCCGACTCAGTAGATGCATAGCGGCTTCTTTACTAGAAAGCTCGGTAGGAGATTTTTTGTACTGCATATAAATAATGACTCACTGGATATAAAAATGCCCCGCGTAAGCAGGGCATTTCGATACTATTAAATAGGTTGTCAGTGTCTAGACACCGACCCATAACACGCAGAATACATAACGAAATGCGATACGCCTTTTTGTCGCTCTTACACCACTATTTCTAGCGGCTGAATGTGACCACTGATTATTCTTAGTTGAAACATTGAACGTCACGCTGATGTCGTCATGAATGACTATTCGTGCCCAAAATGAAAAGAGGCCTCTATTCAAGAGACCTCATTATTGTAATGTGCTGCTTTCTCATCAATTGTGAAAAAAAGGAAATTAGAACTCTTCTTCTTTCGGCATTTCACCGATTTCAGGCTCTTCAACTGGAGCCGTAACTAGCAACATTTCACGGAGTTTGGCATCGATAGTGACAGCAGCCTCGGTATTTTCACGTAGGAATTTACCCGCATTCGCTTTACCCTGACCAATCTTATCGCCATTATAGCTGTACCAAGCACCGGCTTTTTCAATCAACTTATTCTTAACACCCAGATCAATTAACTCACCTTCGCGGTTAAAGCCCTGACCGTACAAAATCTGTGTTTCTGCTTGTTTAAACGGTGCTGCAATCTTGTTCTTAACAACCTTTATGCGAGTTTCGTTACCCACAATTTCATCGCCATCCTTGATAGAACCAGTACGACGAATATCAAGGCGTACAGACGCATAGAATTTCAGAGCATTACCACCCGTGGTCGTTTCTGGATTACCAAACATTACACCAATTTTCATGCGGATTTGGTTGATAAAAATACACATACAATTTGATTGCTTTAGGTTACCTGTCAGCTTACGCATTGCTTGAGAAAGCATACGTGCCTGAAGGCCCATATGGCTGTCACCCATCTCCCCTTCAATTTCAGCTTTAGGAGTTAAAGCAGCAACAGAATCGACCACCATAACGTCTATGGCACCTGAACGAGCAAGCGCATCACAGATTTCAAGGGCTTGTTCGCCCGTATCCGGTTGCGAAACCAAAAGAGCATCAATATCAACACCCAGTTTCTTAGCGTAAACAGGGTCCAAAGCATGTTCTGCATCAATGAAGGCACACGTTTTTCCTACACGTTGCGCCGCTGCAATCAGCTCTAACGTTAGGGTCGTTTTACCCGATGATTCTGGGCCATAAACTTCAACAATACGCCCCATTGGCAAGCCGCCAGCGCCCAGTGCAATATCCAAAGAAAGTGAACCGGTAGAAATCGTTTCTACATCCATTGCGCGGTTATCGCCAAGGCGCATAATGGAACCTTTACCGAATTGCTTTTCAATCTGACCTAGCGCAGCGGCGAGCGCTTTTTGTTTGTTCTCGTCCATCACTTTCTCCGAATAATTCATCTGCTCATCGATGAAATTTGAATGCGTATCTTTGACCCAGAATGTTTTCGGGGCAATCAATGACAATCATTATACTGTTTATTCATACAGTTTCCATAGCTGTGTGAACTTTTTTTAAAATTAGACTTTATCTCTTTCATTGTTCAAAATTTTTAGTTTGCTTAGCAACGGGAGAGCAGTTCTGCATATAAGCCCTGCAGAGCGGCTTCGACCGCTTGCTGACGTATTTGAGCTCGATTACCTTTAAAGCGGTAACAACAGGTCTTCAACCACCCTTTTTCATCTGCCCAGGCTAAAAAAACCGTTCCGATCGGTTTTTCTTCGGTTCCTCCTCCCGGCCCAGCAATACCACTCACTGAAATACCGATGTTAGCCTTAGAGTTGTCCAAGGCCCCCTTCACCATTTCCTCAACAGTCTGCTCACTGACCGCACCATGACGAGTCAACGTTTCTGGGTTGACGCCCAACATGTCCATTTTCGCTTCATTACTGTAGGTGATAAATGCACGATCAAACCATGCAGAGCTTCCAGCGACCTCCGTGATTGCAGTAGAAACCCCGCCGCCAGTGCAAGATTCTGCTGTTGTTAACATTAATGCTTGGGATTGCATTAAGTTCCCCAACTGCTCATTCAATATCATGTGCATTTTTCCTACGTTACTTTACACGCTCTATCGCAGTGCAAAAACAGTGGCCATTTGGCCACTGCTCAATAAGTATTAACTTTGAAGCGACTGCTGCAAAGCAGATTTGAGCTCCAATTCTGCCTGCTCAAGCACCTGCTGGGTTTTCTCTCTTTGCTCCCTACCCTCCTTTACACGGGACAAGGTATTACTCAGGGTCTCGATTGTCAGTTGATTGACCGTTTGCAACGAATCAATATCAAGAATACCCCTTTGGTAATTTTCAGCGATTTGTTCTTCCAAGATCTTTAGCTTTTCAGCATTTTTTACGTATTGTTGGTTAGTGTAATCTTTTACCGCTCGGGTCACCTGCAAAGCCTGCTCTTTCTCATAATTCGAAATCGCAATTAAGAATTGGCGTTTCCACAGTGGGAAGGTGTTGTGTACGATGTCCTGAATATCTTCCATTAGCATCTTATTCCCTTCCTGAGACAGCCGAATTTGTGGCGCAGTCTGAATCGCGGCGAGTCGAGTTAACTCCAAATTATGAACTCGCTTTTCAAGTCTAGCGACCGCCTGTGTTGCATCTCGATACTCTTGCGCATCAAGTGCATCATTGCTCTGCTCAGATTTGGTCAATAAACTTGGTAAAACCTCTTCATTCATTTGCGCCAATTTATAGTGACCCGCTGCGATATATTGCTCAAGCCCTTTGAGTAATTCCAAGTTGTGTCGGTACAACGCATCGAGTTGATTGATATCGTGAGCCAATTTCACTTCCTGACCCTGTAACCGCTCCGCTAACGAATCCAGCTGAGTTTTCACTGAATGAAAGCTCTCTGCGAACGTTTTAAACGAATCAAATAACTCTCCAATCAAGGGTAAACGTGACAACACATTACGTTTACCCATCTGCTCAAATGGACGGCTGTCCATTGATGCCACCATTGCCTGAAGAATTGCGCCCGCTTCACCGCTGTCTCTCACTCGCACCTTTTCAAGCACTGAGTCAGAAAAAGCGGTAATGTCTTCCAAGGCTTCACGGCCGAAGGTGATCGTTGCAACGCTATCAAACGGGTTAAAGCCATCTGCTATCGCTACGATCTCGGGTGTTGTTACCATACTTGAGCTTTCTTTCTGTTTCGTCATGAGGTCCGTCATTATCGGTTCCTTATTTCAATACCGGATTGTGACAGGGAAATTGCTGCCATAATTTCTCAAACTGCATTGAGAACGATTGAAGAAATCGGACATCATCGGTCAAAGTAATGTCTTCTTGATTATATTTAGAAGCACTGCGCGTCCAATTAAAGCTACCGTTTATCATCCTCGTTTGATCAAAAATCGCAAACTTATGATGCATGTGATAAGGCGTGGTATCAATTTTAACGGGCACACCAGACTCTGCCAGATAATTAATATCACTCCCTCTATCATTTATTTTATTATTATCCGTAATAACCCGTACCTGAATACCTCTCTGATGGGCCATTAGAATCTGCTTGGTCAATTGATCATCTGAAATGGTAAAGACGCATATCTCTATCGAGGCTCTTGCTAGCTTTAGCTGTTCGATTATGCCCGTCGCACAACTCCTTCCCGGCGAAAACCAGCTTGTTGCTACCTCGCTAGTTTGAGCAATTCTGACATTATCCAGCACTTTGATAATGCGTTCGACCCAACGTAAAATGGCGATTGGGTCAGCGTGATGTGTCATTGCGTTCTTCGCTAATTTTAAACTTTGATTGCGCAGGAATGAACGGTCCTCATCTGACATCACGGCTTCCGCTAATTCAGATTGTAAGTATCGCCTTTCATCGTCGTCTAAGCGATGATCCCTGATTGACTCCTCAAGCCAACTCGCCCAATGTTGACGGTTCATATACTGCCTTCCTTAGTCTCAACTTGACCGAATCGAGCGACGTACTGATTCAGTCTCGCCAGTTGTTGTACCACCTGACCGGCTCTGTCTTCCGAGTCTCCCATTAATTGCTGGCGTTGATACCCTTCTTTAATCTCTTTCCACCGTTGAGCCTGAGTTTCTGTCATGTTTCCTCTCAACTCTGCCAGTTTCAGCAAGTTTTCTTCCGTTCCATTCGCTAAAGTTTGGGCTTCACCCTGATAGTGATCTTGAAGCAAGGTATCAAGTTCTTGATCAGTCATCACCGAAGATATTTTTTCCACCAGTTTATTCATATTTCGATAGGAGCCTTGCAGCTTAAATGCAGGTTCAACACGATATTGATCTGCTGTCGCAGCCGATTGGATGTATTGCTGATTAACCTTTAGGACAGTGTGTTGTACTTTTGACAATTTTTGGATAGTGGTGACGATTTCATTTGCTTCGGTCGCAGAGTACGCATCACTCATTTCACTTAAGGCAATGCTCTCACCCTCCGCCAGACGAACAAATCGATAAAGATCGTTAAGATCTCGCGTTGCCAAAGGCGCTAATACGGGATTAGAGGTCAATGAGTTTTCAATGAAACTCAGCTCAAATGCATGCTGTTGGTCGGATAGCATATCACCCAAGTTATAGATATCAGCCCGGTTAGCCAGCATATCTGGGATACGAAATGCTTCGCCGGTTTCTGTATAGGGATTACCCGCCATAACCACGGCAAACTTTTTACCGCGCATATCGTAAGTTTTGGTTTTCCCTTGCCAAGTACCCTCAATTCGTCTGGTCCCATCACACAAAGAAATAAATTTCTGTAACAGCTCAGGATGAGTGTGCTGAATATCATCCAAGTAGAGTAAGACGTTATTGCCCATTTCAAAGGCTAAATTGATTTTCTCAATCTCGCGAGCAGCATTTTGGTCAGGGGCATCTGCGGGATCAAGGGACGTAGTCTGATGACCGATAGAAGGACCATTGATTTTCATAAACACCAAACCTAACTTGTGCGCAACATATTCAATCAAGGTTGTTTTGCCGTAACCAGGCGGAGATATAAGCAGTAACATCCCCATCAAATCGGTCCGTTTGTTGTCCCCCAACGTCCCCATTTGCTTGGCGAAATTATCACCAATCAATGGCAGGTAACTTTCACTGATCAATTTATTACGCACAAATGACGTCAGTGGCCGTGGTTTGAATTCATTCAGTCTAAACGTGTCTTTTGCTTCAGTAAGCAAGGCGGTTCGCTGGCTCAAATACGCTTCATACATAGGAAGTAATTGACTTCGGTGCCATTCAGTACGTTGGATAAAATCATCCAAAACCAAAACCAATTCGCCTTTGTTCAACCGCCCATGCTCACCCAACAACTCCTTAACGGTGCACTGCAAAGAAAAATCGACGCTTCGCAGACTCAGCTCTGATCGTGTTTTACATACCGCAATCACCGCACTTTCAATCACAAACGCCTGTCCATAATTTTTCTTCAAGGCATAAGCCTTTAGCCACTGAACATGGTCGTTGTACTGTTCTTGTATATTCTGTGAGGCGGGAACCCAACCCAAGCTGCGTCGAAATTGAATATAGTCGTCACACACATTAAGTGCATCCTGACTGACGTCAATGTGCAACTCCTGTTGAGACAGGATATGGATAAGATAGCTCGCACTGTCTTGAGCCGTTTCGACGGGGAGTCGAGTTGAGAGTTCTTGCTGCAACTCTTGAAATGCATCAAAGGCATTAAGATGCTGACGAAGAAGGTCGGCGTTACTCGCTCTTTGTCGAAAGTCATCTATAGTGGCTTCATCCTGAGCCAACAACCAAAGTAAAGCATGGGCCCGAGCTAACTGACTAAAGCGCAGTAAGCCCGCTTTCTGGTGAATGGGTAAAAGCTGAGTCAGGATTTTCACCGCGTCAATATCGTGAATCCCTTTAACATAACCTTCTTTATAACGTGGGGCAGAGAAGCGTTGGACCAAGGCGGTCAATGTGTGATCGGCCACACTGGCATATAGTGTGTCCATATCAAAGTCGGCCGCCTCCTGTTCAGCAGAATGTAGCATTAAATACGCCAAATACTCCGCTCGGTATACGTCATCACTTTCCGAGGCTACATCCAAACGAGCGGCGCTCTGCGATTGCAAAAATACGGGGTCATCAATCGGCTGATAAAAATCTGTTCCCGAAATATGCGTGCATAAGGTTCCTTGCTGCTCGACCAAACTCAGATCTAACGCCTGTTGGTTGACGCTAAAACGGTGCCTGCCCAATCGAAGGACTTTGCCTCCTTGCTCGAAGATATCCTGATTATCACGCAATGCCCGTAATGACTGATCTTGAAGTGACTTTAGCTTCGCATCTAAACTGTCGGACTTCACACTATCACCTAACTGACGAATCGACTCTGATAGTTGCTGCAGTTTAAGTACCATAGCGTCAGTGGCAAAGTAACTATTTAACCCAGAGACATCATCAAATTTGGATAAGCGCTTTTCAATACTCGCCAACGTCACTTCTGCCGCTTGAAGCAGATTCTGAACACGTCGCTGCTGTGCGGAAACCAACTGTTGTTTGTGGTTGTCTAACGTTGACTGGATTTCGTCTCTCTTAGAATATATTTCTGCCAAAAACTGGTCAAAGTCAGCAAAACGAGATTCCAGCTTGTCTAATTGTGCAATCAATTTTGCTAACTGAGCATCACATTCATCAGGGGAATTTGCTTGCTCCATAGCACTACTGACCGATTGGCCCAAGAGTTTGAACTGAGCACTAAACTCGGCTTGAGACTCTTCACTTTGTAACCCTTTACTCTTGCTTCTTAGTTTTGCAGCAACACTATTTAATAAAGAAGATATTTCTGTCGTTAAATCTAAAATACGGGTAGATTGCGTTGGATCATCGGTCTCTATTTCCGTGACTTCTTCCGTCACCAGTTGAAGATCACTTCTGAGCGTCTCAACCTCTGACTGCAATTTTGCTAACTGCGACCTTTTATCGGTTTTCTCAAGCGTTGACTCGATCTTTTCAATCTGATGTTTAAAGGGCTGATAAGCCTTCTCATCCTGCAACAAAGTCAGCAACTGCTGGTTGAG
Source organism: Vibrio ostreicida (assembly GCF_013074385.2). Taxonomy (GTDB): domain Bacteria; phylum Pseudomonadota; class Gammaproteobacteria; order Enterobacterales; family Vibrionaceae; genus Vibrio; species Vibrio ostreicida. The sequence continues at coordinate 109,241 of NZ_JABEYA020000009.1, read as the reverse complement.
CCCTTCGCGCTGCACTTGCAGAACCGTTAGAAGGTTATCAACGCTCTCAGCGTCAATGTAATGTTGTTGTCGCAACGCCATCGTTGCACCAACCTGAGCTTTCACTTCCGCCAATAACGCCAGTAAGGTGTTAGCCTGATCCTTAGGGGCAAGCTTGATCTTACCAACCAGATCATCAATCACTGTTTTTTGTTGGCTAAGGCTCTCAGAAGCAAAGCTTTGCAACTGCTGTACTTTAGCGAACTCATCAATAATCTTATCAGCGGTCGCCATCAAATCACCGATAGCCTCCCCCAGCCCCAATGCATAGCCATCGCTCAACCAATGGTAATGATCTAAGGTGCTTTGACATTGCTTTAAAAGCATTTCAAAAGCCGCTTGAGTCACTTCTTTTGTTTGAGCAAGCTGACTGACTGACAACACAGAAGAGAGTGCACGGACTAACTCGGCATTCCCGAGATTAAATAACGGGCTACTACCATCGGTTTGGGGGTTGAGATGTGCGTAATGTTCGGCAGTAGAAAAAGGCGTATCCCAAATCCGCAGTGGATGGATAGTTGAGGCTTCAGCATTCTCGGAAACTTGAAAGACCAGCATCCGTCCATCCGGATATAAACTAAACCCGTGACTGTCCATCGGTGCAGCAAACTGTTTCTCAATCATGTTGTAGGTGAACGAGACGTAATACCCTTCAAGTATGTTGAAGAAGAAATACAGAATATCTTCGCCATTAGGTGACACAACTTTCTGAAAAAACTGCAAATGGTGCCAAGGCATATCGAACTGTTTATGTTCCCCATTTGCCAGTACAAAACCATGAGAATAAAGTAAACCATGATCTTCGGGTAGTGCTTTAGCGCTCATACTAAGTGCATCAGCACGGACCACTTTTTGAGTCAAAGGGTTATAAACGAAATAGCGATCTTGACGCTCTCGATTTGGACGGACTTTGAGAACAATAAGCTCACCAACAAACGCATAATCTATCTGGGCATCAGACACACTTTGATGGGGGTCTTCAACGGCTTCACTATAAATGCCTTTGCCATCTTCTGTGTTGTCCTCGATCTTAATGGTAAGATCACCACCGATACATTCTACAAACAGTTTATCTTGGATCGAAACATGGGGATGGTTACCCAAAACATGATCATCTCTAGTCGTCGCTATCCAGTCAAAATCATGTTGGGCCGCACTGACCAAAGAGGTTTGGCCAACCGAGTCGATGTACTCGATTGAGTTAGCATTAATTTGGAAACGAAATACTTTGCGGTCTTCGGCACGCATTCCAATTTGGAAGGCAATATAAAGAATATTCTCCTTACGTGATATCTGCGACAACCGCGCATCCCGATAGTAAGTAAACAGCTCTGCAAATTCATGCATAAACCTTTGTTCTTTAAGAAAACTGTCTTCTAAACTAATAGGCTCAAGCCTAAATGTACCGTCATTTTCATGCAGTTGGTACAACCCGAACACATCCTGAAGAGCAGGAACCGCTTTCATCCCAACACTGACCTGATAGCCAAACAACAACTGTTGGTTTACCTGAGCCATATCTATCGGGATGCAACGTGCATCGGTCTGAACATTGGTTTTTCCGACAAGTTTAAGATCTTGTCCACCAAAAACTTGTTGGCGCTTCTGATTAAAAGATTGAGTGAGCGTTTTTAGTTGTAAGCCTTGTTGCGACAAACGAGCTTTGAGGACTTCGTAAGCACCACCTTCACTCACAGCTTTTTGAGTCGAATCGGACATAATAATACCTGCTAACCCCGCTTCTTAGGAAAGAAGCGGGATTCTGTGAGAAAGTTTTTGCGGTTAAGATTGGTTTTCAGAGGCTGCGCTGAGCGAGTTTTGAATTTTCTTCATCAGTTCTCCCGCACCACCTTGAGAACTTAACAAACTGGCTAAAGCAACATTGCTCAAGTCACTGCTTTTTAAGTCCGTATTTTCGAGAATATCTTTAATATCTTGCGGTAAACTGCGGTTACCTTCCATATAGTCAGACACCAAAGGATTAAGTACTTTCGATTCCTCAAACTTACTATCCAATGCAGATGCATCCAAAATGGTTTTACGAATCTGCTCGATACCTTCTCCACCGAACAGTTTGATATCTGCATCTGATAGAGCCTGTGCTATAGCTTGAGCATTGGCACTCACCACAGATTTCTGCGCATCAATGCGGGCCATCTCAAGATCTTTTTCCTGTTGCAGCTGCATAACCCATTTATCGTGCTCACGAGTATGTTCATCATACTGCTGAGCGGCTTCAAAGCGAGCAGACTGAGCTTCGGCTTCCGCTAACCCTTTCGCTCGCATGGCTTCTGCTTCCGCTTCACCAGCACTTTGCAAAGCAAACGCTTCGGCTGCACCAGTATCACGAATTGCCTGAGCACGCTCTCTCTCGACTTCTACCTCGGCCAAGCCTGTCGCGCTAATATGCTCTTTCTCGGCATGAGCCATACGCTCTTTCGCCGCAGCTTCTTTGTCTTTAGCAATAAACTCTGCTTCAGCACGTTTCACCGAAACAGCGTGATCGGCTTCGGCTTCACGTGATTTCACTGCAAATTCATTTTCAGCTTCACGGGTTTTGACTTTAAGTTCAGCTTCATTTTCAATCAGTAAACGTTCTGCCCTTTCTTTTGCGGCATCTTTTTCAGCACGAGCGCCAACCAAAAGTTCCAACTGAGCCGATTCCGCTAACGCTTCTGCTTCAACCATGGTAACGCGCTTTTTACGGTTGACTTTCTCGGTCACTCGCAGGTTTTCTGTTTCTTCTTCTTCTCGGGCAATTTTACGCTCGATTTCGACACGTTGTGAACGGGTTTCAGCCACAGACTTCATCGATTCTTCGATGGTGGTCTCTTTTTGCATTTCTTTTTCGACCACTTCCGTCGCAGTCCTCACTTTTTCCGTTTCAACAGAACGATTTAGCTCTTCTTGCTGAATAGCAACCTGACGCTGGTTGGCGATGCGGGTCATCTCCACTTCCATCTCAACACTCTCGCGCTTTTTAGACACTTCCTCTTCTGTTTCCAGTTTGGCTAACTGGGTGACTCGCTCATATTCTTCTCTCTTTTCAGCAGTCAACGCTTGTTCCTGAGCTTTAATGATCTCTACTTCACGCTGTATACGTGCAACACTTTCATGCTCTTGCTTGTCGAGTTGAAGACGATTTGCTTCTGCTTCAACATTTTTCTTTTTCATTGTGGTGCGTTCATCCTGACGGATGGCATTGGTCTCAGTATTCTTATTCGCCGTAATCGCCGAAATTTTTCGAATACCTTCAACATCTAGAATGTTGTTCGGGTTGTGAGCATCCAAGGCCGTCTGATCAATTTTATCAATCACCACATCGTAAATTTTGAAACCATCCATTTCACTGCCAATAACCTGAACCACCGCATCACGAAAAGCACGACGATTGGTCAAGAGTTCTTCAAATTCAAATTGTTTAACCGCGGTTTTCAACGCTTCTGAGAACTTGGGCTGAAAATGATCCTTTAATCGCTCAAGGTTAGACGCATCATGTGCAGTAAAAAGCTTAGCAACCCGAACGATATCCTCTTCTTCATGATTCACACCAATGTAAAAATCGACTTTCAAGTCAGCTCGGATATTATCGCGACAATGAAGCCCTTCATATTCTTCGCCTTCCTGATCCTTACGACCACTTCGCGTAACAGAGATCTTCTTACGTGTAATATCCATATACTCATGACGATTGAGCACAGGCCAAACAAAAGTACCAGTAAGTGACGCTCTTGTGCGATCAAGTCCATTAACAATCAATGCATCTCCTTCACCTCTCACTTTTTTATATCTAGAGGTAATAAAAATAAGGATAAGCAACCCAACACCAACTCCCGAACCGATAAAAATCATACTTGGGGAAATTATCATCAACCAACTCCTAATTTAAAATTTATATTATTTTTTCGTTTAAAGATTTGTATTATTTTTCATAACGACATATCGATTTAGCTCTTTTTCTCTTGAAACGATGACAACCTCATCGCCATAAGCAAGATCTTGCTCTTTTTCAATCACGGCATCGAGTAAATATTCGTTCCCATTTTGCATCACCATAACTTCTCCCATGAGCGCCGTCACTTTGCTGCTATGCACTCTTGCCGTCATACCCACAAATTCAACGGATGCAAAGGCTTTGGCCTTATCAAATAGCGGACTAAGAGGCTTTAACATCCATGCTGCAATAATTAACGCTAGGTAAGCGATAACAGGAATCGACAAAACGTTGGCAATATCCAGAGAATACCCAGTCAGCCATTCTTGAGTGTGATGAGACATGTAAAATGACAACACGGTCGCCACAAAAAAGCTTGTGCAAAGTGCAACCATTAACGGCACCTTAGATAAAACAGGTGGCAGTAACAAACCCGAACCGGGAATATTATCTAGATCGAAGAGTTCCATGTCAGCGGTTACGCTGTCCACAACGTTAAAAACCAAATCAATCAGCATGATCAACAAAAACAGACCAAATGGAAAAAAGAAAACACTGGTTGGCCAATTGGCTAATGCGTAGAAAAAATCATGTAAAGTCATATATCTGCTTAAGTTCCTAAGTGCCCATTTTACGACACGCAATTGATAGGATTGTTATTATTAATCGATAAAATCGACATAGAGTATATAATCAAAAAAGTGAATAGAAACTCTGTTTGTTAATATTCGATCAAGTTCAAAAAAAACTTTTTAGATCATGCATTTCACACCTTTTATCCGTTAGCGAAGGCGAAATAATGGCGGAATCCTTATTTCTCAAAGTTACAGGATAAAATGACGCCACCACTTTTCGCTGGGAAAAGATTCACGTATCCTAAACCACAGTAAAATCAAACAAAGAAGTAAACCGTGAAAGCTGAACAAAAACACACTCCCATGATGCAGCAGTACCTCAAGTTAAAATCTGAAAACCCAGATATTTTGTTGCTGTATAGAATGGGCGATTTCTACGAGCTGTTTTACGACGATGCTAAACGTGCTTCACAGTTGCTTGAGATATCTCTGACTAAACGCGGAGCCTCTGCTGGCGAGCCTATTCCGATGGCTGGCGTACCATTCCACTCAATAGAGGGTTACTTGGCCAAGCTTGTCCAGTTAGGTGAATCTGTCGCTATTTGTGAACAAATTGGCGACCCCGCGACCAGTAAAGGTCCAGTCGAACGAAAAGTCGTACGAATTGTCACACCAGGAACAGTGACCGATGAGGCCCTTCTTTCAGAGCGAGTGGATAACCTTATCGCCGCTATCTACCATAGTGGTGGCCGTTTTGGTTACGCCACTTTGGATATCACCTCTGGCCGTTTTCAACTCATGGAGCCCGAGACGGAAGAAGCGATGGCCGCGGAACTTCAGCGTACCGCACCACGTGAACTTCTATTTCCAGAAGATTTCGATCCTGTACATCTGATGTCAAACCGCAACGGTAATCGCCGCCGACCTATTTGGGAGTTTGAAATTGATACCGCAAAACAGCAATTGAATCAGCAATTCGGCACTCGAGATTTGGTGGGGTTTGGCGTTGATAATGCCACTCATGGACTCTGTGCTGCTGGATGCTTAATTCAATACGTCAAAGATACCCAAAGAACCGCTTTACCTCACATTCGGTCGCTGACGTTTGATCGTCAAGATCACTCTGTTATTCTGGATGCGGCAACCCGCCGTAATCTGGAAATTACATCCAACCTAACGGGCGGTACTGATAATACACTCGCAGAAGTGCTGGATCACACGGCGACCGCCATGGGAAGCCGGATGTTGAAACGTTGGTTACACCAACCAACACGAGATATCGACACCTTGAATCACCGACTTGACGCCATCACAGAGTTAAAAGCGCAATCGCTATTTACAGAGCTTCAACCTATTTTAAAACAAGTCGGTGATATTGAGCGCATCTTGGCAAGATTGGCCCTGCGCAGCGCACGACCAAGAGATATGGCTCGTCTGCGTTTCGCGCTTCAAGAACTGCCTGAATTGGCGCAAGTGATGGCCGCTCTCAAACATCCATACCTCACCAAGTTGGCAAAGATATCAGCCCCAATGGATGACATCTGCCAACTGCTCGAACGAGCCATTAAAGAAAACCCTCCTGTCGTTATTCGCGATGGCGGTGTAATTGCAGCAGGCTACGATGCAGAGCTAGACGAGTGGCGTAAACTGGCTGACGGTGCCACCGAATATCTGGAAAAGCTAGAGCAAGAGGAACGCGAGCAGCATGGGATTGACAGCCTAAAAGTCGGCTACAACAATGTACACGGTTTCTTCATTCAAGTCAGTCGAGGGCAAAGCCAGTTGGTACCGGCTCATTATATTCGTCGCCAGACCCTTAAGAACGCAGAAAGATACATCATTCCCGAATTGAAAGAACACGAAGATAAAGTACTAAACTCTAAATCCAAAGCGCTTGCTCTGGAAAAACAGTTGTGGGAAGCGTTATTTGATTTACTCTTGCCTTCTTTGGAGCCACTGCAAAATCTGGCTTCAGCGCTTTCTCAAATTGATGTGTTGCAAAACTTGGCTGAACGAGCTGAACACCTCGATTACTGTCGACCTAATTTGAGTCAAGAGCCCGGTATCGATATCCAAGCAGGGCGCCACCCTGTGGTAGAAAAGGTAATGGATGAACCTTTTATTGCCAATCCAATCAAACTGAATTCCCAACGCAAAATGCTGATCATTACCGGCCCAAACATGGGGGGAAAATCAACCTATATGCGACAAACAGCTTTGATTGCCCTAATGGCTCATATCGGAGCTTATGTCCCAGCTGAATCGGCTAACATAGGCTCGATCGATCGCATCTTTACTCGCATTGGTGCATCTGATGACCTAGCGTCTGGTCGCTCCACCTTTATGGTTGAAATGACAGAAACGGCCAACATTCTTCATAATGCCACCGAAAATAGTCTGGTTTTAATGGATGAAATAGGTCGGGGCACCAGTACTTATGATGGCCTCTCATTAGCATGGGCAAGTGCCGAATGGCTGGCAAAAGAACTAGGGTCAATGACACTCTTTGCAACCCACTACTTTGAGCTCACTGAATTACCGAACCTGATCCCTCGGCTGGCTAATGTTCACCTTGACGCCGTCGAGCACGGCGATACTGTCGCCTTTATGCATGCCGTGCAAGAAGGCGCCGCAAGTAAATCCTATGGTTTAGCGGTAGCAGGGCTCGCTGGTGTCCCTAAGAAGGTGATAAAAAATGCACGCGCTAAACTGACTCAGCTTGAGCAATTGGGTCAAGGGAACGAGCATGGCAGCCAATCACAAAACATCGTCAACCAACTCAGTCTCATTCCTGAACAGACCGAGTTAGAAGAAGCAATGTCAGCCGTTAACCCTGATGACTTAACACCACGTCAGGCACTCGACACCCTCTACCGACTGAAAAAATTGGTTTAATGGCAACAAAAACGGCAGCTCAACGCTGCCGTTTGGACCTCATAGCTTTCTTCTTAGTAAAACCAAAGCGACTGAAAGAAAGACCAAACTTGGCATGATGGCACCAAAAACCGGCGGAATACTGTAGACCAAACTCAGTGGGCCAAAAAACTCACTGGAAATATAGAAACTAAACCCTGCTACAACGCCGGACAAGATCCGCGCTCCCATGGTCACACTGCGTAAAGGACCAAAAATAAACGACAAGGCCATCAGCATCATCACAGCAATCGAGAATGGCTGGGTCACTTTACGCCATAAAGCCAACTCATAGCGCGATGCGTCCTGCTCAGAAGCTTTGAGGTAGGAGACATAATTATATAACCCTCCCAGTGACAGCTCTTCTGGTTTGACGGTGACAACCGCCAACTTATCCGGAGCCAAAGAGGTGGTCCATTCATATTCAGGTAAGCTGGTTTTGGAGATTTCTATGTCATCGGCCATATCCGTCAATTGAACATTTTTCATTCGCCAAGTATTGTCTGACAAATAGTCAACCTCAGAGGAGTACAGCACACTTTTCAACTTCTTATCGTCATTAAAGCGCCACATGTTTAAGCCGTAAAGCTTGTCATCTTCCACTTTTCCTATGAAGATAAAGTCATTAGCATCACGAGCCCAAACGCCAGTTCGCACCGATAAAAGCGCACCACCTGAAGTACTAAACGCACGCAGATCTCGCGCCATCTTCTGGGCCTGAGGTGCTCCCCATTGACCAAGCAAGGTGACGATAATCATCAAGGGGACGGCCGTTTTAAGCACCGACAAACCGATATCTAACTTAGAATAACCAGCCGCCTGCATCACCACTAACTCTGAACTGGATGCGAGCATCCCCAATCCAATCAATGCGCCCAATAAAGCAGCCATTGGGAAAAACATTTCGATATCCCGCGGAATGCTCAATGCAACGTACAATAACGCTTGCAGTAAATCATAGCTACCCTGCCCTACTTTGCGTAATTGCTCCACATATTTAATGATGGCGGATAAGCCTACAAACGTCGCCAGCACAAGTGATGTCGTTGCAATAATGGTTCTGCCAATATAAAGATCAAGAATTTTAAACACGACTTATACTGCCTTTTTTCTTTGTCTTAGTTTGTCTTTAAAACGTCGTACCGGAATGCTGTCCATCGAATTTATCCCTATCGCAGTCAGCAACAAAGCCGCATTGATTGGCCACATGCCAATAAAGGAAGCAATCGAACCGTCCTCTAAAGCCGATTTAGTGGCACTGATTGACAAGAAGTAGGCAAGGTAAATCAAGATAGCGGGGCCCATTTTAGCAAAACGTCCTTGGCGTGGATTCACGGCCGAAAGTGGCACAACCAGCATCGTCAACAACGGAATACAGACCACTAAAGAAATTCGCCATTGCAGTTCAGCCTGAGCACTCGAATCCGGATTTGACAGCAGGTCTAGAGTAGGGATTGCCTCCCAATCACGGCCTTTTCGTTTAACATCCCTCTGACCAATCAAACCTTCATATTGATCGAAATCGGTGATCATGTAATTCACCTGCGTCGGAACCCCTTCATAACGGGTACCGTCATACATTCGAATAACCTGACGACCATCACTGAGTTGTTTCACTTCACCGGATTGCGAAAAAGAGACGCTCGGCAAAATGGAATCACGTGGGCGCATTTGTGCGACGAAAACATGCTTCAGTTGTTTCCCTTCAATATCATCAATGAACACCACAGATGACCCATCTGGGGTTCCCTGAAATTGCCCCTTTTGCAACAGATCCACGCTGTTTTCTGATTCTACCTCTTCTTGTAATTGAATCAGCTTTTCCTGACTCATAGGAGCAAATACAAAAGCATTGGCTGCCGCGATGACACCTGTGATAACCGCCAGATACAAGGCGGCACGAATGAGAAACTTATTTCCAATTCCAGTTGCATTCATCACGGTTATTTCACTTTCCGCGTACAAACGACCAAAGGTGAGCAAAATACCGAGGAACAGGCTCAATGGCAGCATCAAAAGTCCCATTGACGGCATGCTTAACCCAACATAATGCATCACCAAACTCGCTGGGATATCACCATCTGATGCATCCGCTAACACTTTGATCAATTTTTGGCTCAAAAACACTAGAAATAGGATAAAAAATATCGCTAACTGGCTCTTGAGTGTCTCGCGGATCAAATATCTAACAATAATCACGCTGAAATTACCTATACAAAACTTGTTTTTTTAATTGAATCACTATAATTTCCCGTTGAACCTTTTATTTTTTTAAATTTCCAGCTAACTGTTAACGTGCTTATTTAAAAGTAGTTCCCATCAAGGAATCAACAAGTAAGACGCCATTATCTAACATTTAGTTCGATTTGTCTTCAGGATGTAGGAGTACGCATGGAGTTCAGTGTAAAGAGTGGTAGCCCAGAAAAGCAACGCAGTGCATGTATTGTTGTCGGTGTCTTTGAGCCACGTCGCCTTTCTCCGGTTGCTGAACAGCTCGATAAGATCAGCGACGGCTATATCAGTTCACTACTTCGCCGGGGTGATCTGGAAGGTAAACCAGGCCAGATGCTCCTGCTGCATCAAGTGCCCGGTGTGCTATCAGAACGCGTTTTACTTGTCGGTTGTGGCAAGGAAAGAGAGTTGGGTGAGCGTCAGTACAAGGAAATCATTCAAAAAACCATTAACACTCTCAACGAAACAGGCTCTATGGAAGCCGTTTGCTTCCTAACAGAACTGCACGTGAAGGGGCGTGATACCTACTGGAAGGTACGTCAAGCCGTCGAAGCAACCAAAGACGGGCTTTATATCTTCGATCAGTTCAAGAGTGTAAAGCCAGAAACACGCCGTCCACTGCGTAAATTGGTGTTTAACGTCCCAACTCGACGCGAGTTGAGCTTGGGTGAAAAAGCCATTTCTCATGGTTTGGCGATTTCTTCCGGCGTCAAGGCCTCGAAAAACCTTGGTAACATGCCACCCAATATCGCTAATCCTGCCTATCTTGCCTCACAAGCTCGTCGTCTTGCCGATGACTACGAGACCATTACCACTAAGATAATCGGTGAGCAGGAGATGGAAAAGCTAGGGATGACGTCTTATCTTGCCGTAGGCAGAGGTTCTAAAAATGAATCACTGATGTCCATTATGGAATATAAAGGTAGCCCAGATCCCGATGCAAAACCAATTGTACTCGTAGGTAAAGGACTGACGTTTGATTCCGGCGGTATCTCCCTCAAACCGGGAGAAGCCATGGACGAAATGAAGTATGACATGTGTGGCGCTGCTTCCGTTTTTGGAACCATGAAGTCTCTGGCAAAGCTCAACCTGCCGATTAATGTCATTGGTATTCTGGCTGGTTGTGAAAATATGCCTGGTAGCAATGCTTACCGCCCTGGTGACATTCTCACGACTATGTCTGGTCAAACGGTGGAAGTATTGAACACGGATGCCGAAGGCCGCTTGGTGTTGTGTGACGCCTTAACTTATGTGGAGCGCTTTGACCCTGAATGCGTCATTGATGTTGCAACCTTAACTGGTGCTTGTGTCATTGCCTTAGGCCACCATATCAGTGGCATACTCTCAAACCATAACCCCTTGTCCCATGAACTGGTAAACGCGTCAGAACAAGCCAGTGATCGTGCATGGCGTTTACCGATGGCAGACGAGTATCATGAACAATTGAAGAGCCCGTTTGCTGATATGGCAAACATAGGTGGTCGACCAGGTGGCACTATTACTGCTGGCTGCTTTTTGTCCAAGTTTGCTAAAAAGTACCACTGGGCACACCTTGATATTGCAGGGACTGCATGGAAATCTGGCGCAGCGAAAGGCTCAACAGGGCGTCCGGTCTCGATGCTTGTCCAGTTCTTGCTTAATCGAAGTGGCCTAGAGGCAGAGGAATAATCCTCGAAATCTAAAAAAGGGCCGAAAGGCCCTTTTTTGTCTCTCTTGATTTATTGAGTAAATTTATGCCAAAGGCAACGTTTTACATCGTCAACCCAGATTCTCCTCAAGACAACATAGAGGGGTTTGACCAATACATACTCTTTCTCGCACAACATTTTTCTCAGCAAGGTGCAAAGGTTTACATTAACTGCCACGATCAATCACATGCTGAGCGAATTGCCGAAGTTTTTTGGCAAGTCGCATCTCAACAATTTGTTGCCCATAACCTTGTTGGAGAGGGCCCGCGGTATGGCACCAATATCGAAATTGGACACCAAGGTGTGAAACCTTCTTGGAATCGACAATTGGTTATAAACTTGGCGAAAAATGAGACAACCTTTGCGAACAAGTTTACTGAGGTGGTAGACTTCGTATCTTGCGAAGAAAAAGCGAAGCAACTCGCAAGAGAAAGGTATAAAATCTATCGTCAAGCTGGTTACCAATTACAAACGTTAGAAATCAACCATCAATAACCGTCAATCCTTATAGTTAAACTCTCTTTCGAGAGAGTTCACTTATAACGATTGACAGACATTAACCTGAACACAATTCCCCCAAATAATTGGAGTTGTAGCAAGTTAGTAAGAGCAACATTTCTGAACAAAAACCAAAGTGTGATGAAATCGGCAATTGCAAACAACGACGCTACCGCCGCAATGATAATGGGAAAAAATGAGCACTATGGAAAAGACATACAACCCAACATCAATCGAACAAGCTTTGTACCAAGCTTGGGAAGAGAAAGGCTACTTTAAGCCACACGGTGACACATCAAAAGAAGCGTACAGCATCATGATTCCGCCACCAAATGTCACTGGTAGCCTGCACATGGGTCACGCCTTCCAAGACACCATCATGGATACGCTTATCCGTGCTGAGCGTATGAAAGGTAAAAACACGCTGTGGCAAGTCGGTACAGACCATGCGGGTATCGCCACTCAAATGGTTGTTGAGCGTAAGATTGCTGCAGAAGAAGGCAAAACAAAACACGACTACGGCCGTGAAGCTTTCATCGACAAGATCTGGGAATGGAAAGGCGAATCAGGTGGCACGATCACTCAGCAACTTCGTCGTCTTGGAGCCTCTGTCGATTGGGATCGTGAGCGATTCACTATGGATGACGGCCTATCGGCTGCGACTCAAGAAGTGTTTGTTCGTCTCTACGAAGAAGACCTAATCTACCGTGGTAAGCGTCTCGTCAACTGGGACCCTAAACTGCACACCGCAATCTCGGATCTTGAAGTTGAAAACAAAGACAAAAAAGGTTTCATGTGGCACTTCCGCTACCCGCTAGCGAACGGCGTTAAAACGGCTGATGGTAAAGACTACATCGTTGTTGCGACGACTCGTCCTGAAACCATGCTTGGTGATACTGGTGTTGCTGTTAACCCAGAAGATCCTCGTTACAAAGATCTTATCGGCAAAGAAATCCTACTTCCTGTTGTAAACCGTCTTATCCCTATCGTAGGCGATGAGCACGCAGACATGGAAAAAGGCACGGGTTGTGTGAAGATCACTCCAGCTCATGACTTTAACGATTACGAAGTGGGTAAGCGCAACAACCTACCGATGATCAACATCCTAACGTTCAACGCTGATATCCGTGATGCTGCTGAAGTCTTCACAACGAACGGCGAAGAAAGCGATGTTTACTCAACAGATATCCCTGCTAAGTACCAAGGCATGGAGCGTTTTGCTGCACGTAAAGCTATCGTTGCTGAATTCGATGAGCTTGGTCTTCTTGAAGAGATCAAAGATCACGACCTAACAGTCCCTTACGGCGACCGTGGTGGCGTGGTTATCGAACCAATGCTGACTGACCAATGGTACGTGCGCACAGCACCTCTTGCAGAGCCAGCAGTTAAAGCGGTTGAAGATGGTCAAATCCAATTCGTACCTAAGCAGTACGAAAACATGTACTTCGCGTGGATGCGTGACGTGCAAGACTGGTGTATCTCTCGTCAACTTTGGTGGGGCCACCGTATCCCAGCATGGTACGACAACGATGGTAAAGTTTACGTAGGTCGCACTGAAGAAGAAGTTCGTGAAAAGAACAACCTAGCGCCTGTTGTTGTGCTTAAGCAAGACGACGACGTACTGGATACTTGGTTCTCTTCTGCACTTTGGACGTTCGGCACACAAGGCTGGCCTGAAGATACTGACGCACTGAAAACATTCCACCCATCTGAAGTACTCGTATCTGGTTTTGATATTATCTTCTTCTGGGTTGCTCGTATGATCATGATGACCATGCACTTCGTGAAAGACGAAGATGGCAAGGCTCAAGTCCCTTTCAAAACCGTTTACATGACGGGTCTTATCCGTGATGAAAACGGCGACAAGATGTCTAAGTCGAAAGGTAACGTACTTGACCCAATCGACATGATTGACGGCATCGGCCTTGAGGAGCTAGTAGAGAAGCGTTGTGGCAACATGATGCAACCAAAATTGGCGGCCAAAATCGAGAAGAACACACGTAAAACGTTCGAAAACGGTATCGAACCCTACGGTACTGACGCACTGCGTTTCACTCTTGCTGCTATGGCTTCAACTGGCCGTGACATCAACTGGGACATGAAGCGTCTTGAGGGTTACCGTAACTTCTGTAACAAGCTATGGAACGCAAGTCGTTACGTACTGATGAACACAGAAGAGCACGACTGCGGCATGTCACTGTCTGTAGAAGACCGTGCAAACATGGAATTCTCTCTCGCAGACAAGTGGATTGAATCTCAGTTTGAAGTTGCAGCGAAAGAGTTTAACGCTCACCTAGACAACTACCGTCTAGACATGGCAGCCAACACGCTTTACGAATTCATCTGGAACCAATTCTGTGACTGGTACTTAGAGCTAACTAAACCTGTTCTTTGGAAGGGGTCTGAAGCTCAACAACAAGCGACTCGTTACACGCTTATCACGGTTCTTGAGAAGACTCTGCGTCTTGCTCACCCTGTTCTTCCTTACATCACGGAATCTATCTGGCAGAGCGTTAAGCCGCTAGTAGAGGGCGTTGAAGGTGAAACGATCATGACTCAAGCGCTTCCTCAGTTTAATGAAGCTAACTTCAATGCTGAGATCGTTGACGACATCGAATGGGTTAAGACTTTCATCACTGCTATCCGTAACCTACGTGCGGAATACGACATTGCACCAAGCCAAGGCTTAGAAGTAATGATCAAGGTTGCTGATGAGAAAGATGCCGCTCGTATCGAAGCAAACAAGATCGTTCTGACTTCTCTAGCTAAGCTAGACGATATTAAAGTTCTAGCTGATGGTGAAGAGACTCCTGCTTGTGCAACTAAACTGGTTGGCAAATCTGAGCTGATGATCCCAATGGCGGGCCTTATCGACAAAGATGCCGAGCTTGCTCGCCTAGACAAAGAAGTGAAGAAAACGCACGGCGAAATCAAGCGTATCGAAGGCAAGCTAAGTAACGAAGGTTTCGTTGCTAAAGCGCCAGAAGCGGTTATCGCGAAAGAGCGTGAAAAGCTTGAAGGCTATCAAGAAACCCTGATTAAACTGGAAGAACAGAAATCAACTATTTCAGCACTTTAACTATTTCACAATGAAAATAAAAGGCAGCGATTTCGCTGCCTTCTTCATTTTATGGTTCCCGTATGGTTCGAATACGCTGATCCAAATCTGGGTGCGTACTCAGCCACTCTGGCATGTTGATTGCGTCCATGTGCATTTTTTCAAACATTTCTACCATTGGCTCACTATGGCCATAAATAAGTACCATTGCCTTTTTTGCATAGTGATCGGCTTGTGTTTCTGCGTCTCTCGAGTGGCTGTTCGACGACAAGAAAACACCGACACTGGCAAGCGTGTCGACAATACCAGAACTTTCTCCAGTGAGTACCGCAACGCCAACCGACAACAAACTCGAATACACCAAGTTTTTCATCACGTGATTATGATGAATGTGCCCCAACTCGTGCAAAATAACACTGTCGAGTTGCTGCTCATTGCCCGCCAGTGCAACCAACTTGTCCAGCAACACAATTTTGCCTCCCGGCAACGCAAACGCATTAGCCCCCATCTTAGATGAGCGAAAAACAACAGTGATCGGATATGGGAATTCACCCAAGCTTTCCACATGCCCTTTTATCCGTTGACGAATTAGGTCTTGCCGCTCATGGCTTATTTTGCTTGGCTCCCAGCTATTGTCGAGATGTTCTAGGACCTTATCGCCAAGAATGACTGACACGCGGTGAGGAATCGCTTCAGCCAATCTATCACTCATCCAAGGGATGACATACAAATAGGTACCTATTATCAAAGCAACACACGCAACAGCAGAAAGTAACCATGCAAGACTGTTCGACTCGACCTTGTCCAGCACGCTTGCTTTACGTATTTTTTCCAAAAATTGGTCAACATGAGTATCCTTGTCGACGACAAATACCCAACCATTGGAGAATGTAAATCGTATTGGCAAGTTACCGACAGGGGCACTAATATTGGTCTGCTGCAAATCATAGTCCATGATTTGTCCATCGACGCAAAGACTTAATCTATTAGTCTGAGAGACATCGAGCACCGCATCATGTTTGACCGAACTGCGTGGCGGAAAAGCAATCCCATCCATTCTCATTAACCGATACCAATACCTAAGTCGAATGCTTGTGCCAATTCATCCGTCACCGCGGATTTAACGTTTGAGCCCTGATCAATCGCTTTCAGTTCACTCATGTCACCAATAACCGTCGTATTGTCAGCAATATAACGCATCGTACGAACCATTACCCATGCCCTTGCAAGACCAAGAGTCACTACCTGAAGAAGGAAATTAGAAATAATGAGCCATGCGTAGCCACTGACTGTCAACGTTGAAGCAAAGGTATAAGTTGGCAGATCTTTTTCGTTGAGCTTTGACTGAACCTGAGAGATCACGTAGTTATGGACACACGTTGCTGTATAGGCGGTTAAAACAATCATCACGACAAGGATAGCAATATAGGCAAGCACATAAGCAACGGTATTAGTCATATCCATCAATGACGAGAAATTACCATTTGTCATTTGGCTAACATCATTCTTGCCAAAGATCGTCAACAGCGTTGTCACACCAATAAGCGCAAAAACTAAGATCCCGAGCCCCATTGCTTTTAGATATGTTTTGACAAAAAAGCCCAACTCAATCTTTGCGCTGAATTGCCACTCACCGAATTTATAACCGTTCACGAAATATCGTAACATACCCGACATGATCCAAGCGTGAAGTGCTGCCATAAAAAATAACGATCCTACCCCCATGACAATCGCAGCCAAAAACGAAACTTGAAATAGGGACACGACGACAAAGGCATAGATTGAGAACAAGATGACAGCACCCAAACCACGTCCCATAAGCGCGATATAAGCGTCTTTCAGAGACGCATTAAATGAAAACCGCACATTGCGATAACTTGTCATCGCTGCATCAAAACGAGCATTACTCCAGAGCAGCCATGGGAGCGCACAATAAAAGACAAAGAGTAATAAGGAACTAAACACTGGCGAAAACGAACTCGAAACCACCCAGACAAAGAGCACTGCGACCGCAACGAGACGGCCCTTCAAAATTTGCATCGGCATCGCATGATAATCGAAGTTGTCACCAGCGATATAAGTATTACCATAAAAATAACGTTTGGTTCTTACTTTTGCCCAAGCAGAGTAAATACCAAGCGTTATAGCAGAAAGAAAAAAGTTGACAATCCAAATTCCAAAGAATTCACTGCCTTTCCCCTTAAATTCAATAGGGTTTATGTTTGTTTTCTGTTCCATTTCTTTTCAATGTCCTAAAAGTGTGTGTATAGAAGGTTAAGGCGGCTAATATCTTGCAATTTATTAAGTTAGTCCATGGTTGTTTTTTAAAAAATTCAACCAATTGAAGCTCATCACAATTAGAAATAATCTTTATAACAATATTTTTACACATTCAGGCATCACACGAAAATACAACGACGTGTCCGCCAAAATAAGACCCCTTTTCTAAGCCCGATATCTCGTTATAGGTTGGCTCCCGAGCAATTATACCCTAGCATTAATAAATATATTAACAGCAGTCGCTGGAGTGAACATGCCATCACACAAGTTTTGGGTGGGTATATTGACAACTATGCTTACCACGGCGGCTCTTTCCAATGAACAGCCCAAAGTCATTGAAATTGTCGCGGGCGAGTGGCCCCCTTTTATTGGCGAAGAATTAGAAGGTTTTGGGCAGGTCGGACAAACCATTAAAAACGTATTTTCTGTTCAGGGTTATCAAGTCGAGTTCCATTTTTTACCCTGGAAGCGCGCCTATAAAAAGGCGAGTGCTGGTGAATATGCCGCAACCGCAGTTTGGATGTTCACTCAAGAGCGAACCGAGCACTTTATGTATAGTGATCCCGTTGCACAAGAGCAATTTGTTTTTTTTCACCTCAAAGAGGAACCGTTCGAATGGCAGTCACTGGCTGACATTCAAGGAAAACATCTTGGTGGCGGTCTCGGCTATAGCTATGGAAATGAGCTCGACAATATGTTGTCCGGCAATCAAATCAGCATGAACAGAGTTGAAGGCCCAGAAAAAGCCTTTCAACTCCTCAAATACCGGAGAGTAGAACTTGTCCCCGAAGAGAAAAATATTGGCTTATTCACTCTAAATAGATTGCCCTTAGAAACTCAAGCGCTCATTACCTATCATCCTAAACCTTTTTTAATTAATAACAGTTACCTGATGTTTTCTAAAGCGCACCCAGATGGAAAGAAACTGTTGGAAATTTTTAATAAAGGACTTAAACGAATCAACAAACAGTAATGGCGGCTGAATGTTATTTAAACAATACGATTCTGTGCCCTCCCTTCGATAAAGGCGACGATATTGGCAATTAAAATATCCGCCAATTTTTTAATCGAAGAATCACTCCCCCAGGCCACATGAGGGGTCAGCAACAAATTGGGCAAATGCATATTGGCAATCAGGGCGTTAGATTGTTCAGCGGGTTCATCGGTAAACACATCAAAACCTGCACCACTAATGATGCCAAGATTGAGCGCGTTGACGAGCGCCTCTTCATTGACCAGCCCCCCTCGACCGGTATTGATAACAATGCTGCTGGTCTTCATTTGTGCCAATTCATGCGCACCAATTAACCCCTGAGTCTGTTCGTTTAAAGCACAATGAAGGGTCAGGACATCCGACATAGATAAGACTCTTTCGAACGGAAGAAATCCGTCTCGACACGTTGACGCACCTTTACGCTCCGCAAATAAGACATTCATTCCCAACGCCTTTGCTAGCGTCGCGGTAGCGCGCCCGAGCGTGCCACTTCCAATCACACCGAGTGTTGAACCCGCGACATCCGTGATAGCGTGAGTAAAAAAACAAAACTGCTGGTGACGTTGCCATTCTCCGTTAGCAATATCATTGTGATAACCTTTAAGATTACGTTTCAAGGCAAATATCATCGCAATAACATGTTCAGGTACTGACTGAGTGGCATAACCCTGAACGTTGGTCACGGCGATTCCTCGCTTAAGGCAAGAGTCAATATCAATATTGTTATAACCCGTTGCAGAAATGGCGATCATCTTAAGTAAAGGCAATTGACTCAGGCTGCTGTCATTAAGAACCACTTTGTTGGTAATCACAATTTGAGCCTCTTTCAAGCGTTCCACGACTTGAGCTGGTGAGGTATCGTCATATTCTATCCACTGATGATCAAAAGGCAGATGCGGTACTTCAATCTGCGGAGGGATGGTGGCTCGATCAAGAAAAACAACAATGGGCAGTGTCATGGTATCTCCTAGTCCTGCCCTTGCGAATTAAGGGGAAGGCAGTGTTTTATAATCCGGCAATTCTCGCACAGGATTAAAATAGTGAAAGAGCATCGATTCGGCTTCAGGATAGAAGTCACATGAAACGAAAAGATTCATAAGCCTTTGAGAGTTCGGGTGATAAAAACTGAGCTCGGCCGCATGAAGTGCTAAGCGATCAGAAAACTCAAACGCTTCCACATGAGCGTAAAACTCATCACCAACAATCGCATGCCCTAGCGCTTGCATATGGACTCTGAGTTGATGTGAGCGCCCAGTAATAGGCAGTAACCGGACTAAAGTCGTTTTGTCTTCTCGCTTTACCACGTTGAAAAGCGTCTTTGCCGCTTTACCATGTTCAAAACAAACCTTTTGCCTTGGCCGGTTCGGCCAATCACCCACCAACGGAAAATCCACTTCCCCTGCACTGACCTCAACCTCACCCCAAACACGTGCGTAGTAAACCTTATGGGTCAGTCTGTATTGAAACTGTTTCTTCAACGAACGCTCTGCGGTCTTCGTCTTTGCGAGCAACATTAACCCTGACGTATCCATATCAAGTCGGTGCACGACTTGAATATCAGGGTACGTTTCTGCGAGTCGAGACCACATGCTGTCGTGATGCTCTTTGAGACGCCCAGGTACCGACAATAAACCCGATGGTTTATTCACCGCTAATATATGGTCGTCTTCAAAGACGATATCAACCCAAGGCGCCTTCGGTGGGTTGTATTCTACCATTGCCATATTACTGTCCAATGTAAACCCAGTGGATCACTGGGTTTATTTTCGTTAATTATCGGCTAATTGTGGGAAACAACAATCATTCTAAGCGAATCCAACTGATACTGAGCTTGACGAATGTAACCTGTCAGCTCTTTTATTTGATCCTCAATGGCCGCAATTTCTTCATCACGAATGTTTGGGTTGACCGCTTTTAACGCCAACAATCGTTCCAACTCTGAATTCAAGCTCACCTGCATATCTTGCTGTGCTTGATCACGAACAGCCTCTACTTTATTCAGAATCAAAGCTTCGCCGGTTGCCACTAACTGATGCACTTGCGATTGCACTGATGCCACAAGCTTAGTTGCAATATGGCGGCCCACTGGACTCAATTGACGATTGAAACTTTCAAATTCAACCTGATCAGATAAATCATTCCCTTTGCCATCTAACATCATCCGAATAGGAGTGGTCGGCAAGAAACGACTAATACCACTGCGTTTGGGTGCCTGCGCATCGACCTTGAAGATGAGTTCAAGAAGCAAAGTCCCAACAGGTAGCGCTTTATTTTTGAGTAGGGATACTGCACTGGTGCCCACGCCCTCGCTCATCAATAAATCGATCCCTCCTTGTATCATCGGGTGCTCCCAACTCATGAAATTCATGTCTTCACGAGATAACGCCGTTTCGCGGTCAAATGTAATAGTGGCGCCTTCATAGGGAAGCCCCGGATAGCTGGGGACTAACATGTGTTCCGATGGCGTAACCACCAATGCATTCTCACCCTTATCGTCTTGATCCAATCCAATCGTATCAAACAAGCTTAGGGCAAACGTGACTAAGTTTGTATCGCCGTCCGTTGCAGCAATCGTTTCAACGATAGATTGTGCTTTTTCCCCGCCATTAGAATGTATTTCAAGTAACCGATCACGTCCTTGCTCAAGCTGTGCTTTCAGTTCTTTATTGAGCAATGCAGATTCAGAAATTACCTCATCCAGTTCCGTCATGTCTCCCGATGCCAACATTTCAACTAACTGGTCAGCGTATTTATCATAGACAGTGCGACCTGTCGGGCACGTCTCTGCAAATGCATCAAGGCCTTCATCAAACCAACGAGCCAGAATGGCTTGTGATGTCCCCATTAGATAAGGCACATGAATATCAATGTCACGGTTTTGGCCAATCCGGTCAAGGCGGCCAATACGCTGCTCTAGGAGGTCTGGATTAAACGGCAAGTCAAACATGACCAATTGGTTAGAGAATTGGAAATTACGCCCTTCTGACCCAATTTCACTACAGATAAGAACCTGGGCCCCTCCTTCTTCTTGAGCAAAGTAGGCGGCGGCCTTATCTCGTTCGAGGATTGACATACCCTCGTGAAAAACAGTGGCACGAATACCCTCTCGCTCCCGAAGTGCTTGCTCGAGCTGCAAAGCCGTGCTGGAACGTGATGCAATAACCAATATTTTTTCGCTACGCTTATCTTTTATTTTATCAATGAGCCAATTCACACGACTATCGAACTGCCACCAACTGGCATCATCCCCTTCAAATTCTTGAAAAATTTCTTCGGGGTAAAGGTTCTTCATCGCCCGAGCTTCGACATTAAGCTTGCCGCCAATCATGCCTGAGACACGCATCGATGTGGTGTACTGTTGAGGTATTGGCATGGGTAAAAGGTTCACATTTCTCTTAGGAAAACCTTTAATGGCAGCACGAGTGTTGCGGAATAAGACGCGCCCAGTACCGTGACGATCCATCAAATTCTCGATCAATTCTTGCCGCGTGACGGCTTTTAAATCATCACTACTATCACTTTCAATAATTCGAAATAATGGCTCAACGTCCTGTTCTGATAACAGCTCAGCGATCTGGTTTTTCGCGTGATTCTCTAACATTTCGCCAGACAGCAAGGCGCTGACCGCATCCGCCACTGGCGCGTATTGTTCTTCTTCTTTAACAAATTCTTGATAATCGAAGAAACGGTCTGGATCGAGCAAACGCAGTCGCGCAAAATGACTTTCGCGGCCAAGCTGCTCGGGTGTTGCGGTGAGCAATAATACACCCGGCGTACGCTCTGCCAACCCTTCTACTACTTGATATTCACGACTTGGCTGTGTTTGACTCCATTCAAGATGATGCGCTTCATCAACCACCAGCAGATCCCAATCAGCTTCAAGCGCTTGCTCAAAACGTTTACGGCTTTTGCGTAAAAAATCTAAAGAGCACAAGACGTATTGCTGAGTATCGAATGGATTGTCAGAATCAGCAAAAGCTTCGATGCACCGCTCTTCATCAAAAATAGAGAAATGAAGGTTAAAGCGACGCATCATTTCAACAAGCCACTGATGTTGAAGAGTCTCTGGAAC
Organism: Vibrio ostreicida; assembly: GCF_013074385.2. Taxonomy (GTDB): domain Bacteria; phylum Pseudomonadota; class Gammaproteobacteria; order Enterobacterales; family Vibrionaceae; genus Vibrio; species Vibrio ostreicida. Next base: position 86,958 of record NZ_JABEYA020000009.1, on the reverse strand, counting down.
GACAATGAGAATTCGCTCTGCACGACCAGCCAACACTTGCTGATGAATGATCATCCCAGCCTCAATGGTTTTACCCAACCCAACTTCATCGGCGAGTAAAACGCGTGGCGCATGGCGGCGCCCAACTTCATGCGCAATAAATAACTGATGGGGAATCAAACCTGCACGCATACCACATAGGCCTCTCATCGGGCTCTTGTGCTGTTCATATTGGTTAATCAACGCTCGATAACGCAACACAAAGTTATCCATACGATCAATTTGACCCGCATAGAGTTTATCTTGCGGTTTGTTAAAACGGATCTGGTTACTCAACATGATCTCGCGGAGCATTATCCCTTGCTCACCAGTATCTTCTCGCATACCGATATAGCTTAATAGGTCTTGGTCTTCGACCACTTGTTCTATGCTCAGTGACCATCCTTCCTGACTGTCGACCCTATCGCCAACATTAAAGGTGACTCGGGTGACGGGCGCATCATTACGGGCGTAGACTCGGTTTTCTTCACAAGCAGCAAACATTAATGTGACCGTACGAGCATCTAATGCTACCACCGTCCCTAAACCAAGATCGCTTTCCGTATCGCTAATCCAGCGCTGGCCTAAAGCAAATGTCATGAATCGACTACCTCACCTGTTAAATTCAAAAAATAGATCTAGTTATTCTAGAGGTTGTTGGCCTGCGGCGACAAAATTTTGTTCATTCGCCCCGCGCCCACGTATTTGATAATCACGTAACTAAAAAGCAACTGACACATCATCTAACACGTCAGTCATCACGGACAAAAAGGTCGCCCATATTACTCGAACCTGTGATGTTGGTCACGTACAAACCCTCAAAAAATCAACAATTTTTTCTTCATCTTTTGCATGACATCAAAGTGTAAGAAAAGAGTGGCAATTCTAAAAAGGACAAGTTCGAATCTGACTTATACTCACAGAGGATAACGTAACTCTTTGTGTCAATTTTACGACTGGCACAAGAGATGCATTGTTTCAGATGACGATCAACACGGGCTTGCAACATTGTAGCTAACCGACAGCGATCTCTGAGCGACATGCTGCAAGCAACCGCAAGTAGGCCACATCACAAACTCTTGTGAATGGCAAACAAGCCGCATCGCGGCAAGGAGACGCTTATGGGTGACACGGATCGGAAATTTTTTGTCCTAGACACCAACATCCTTCTTCATGAACCTTCAGCCATCTATTCATTTCAAGAACACGACGTGGTCATCCCAATGACTGTCCTCGAAGAACTTGATCGAATCAAAGACAGTAAACGCGATGTTGCGCGCGATGCACGCGTTGCGATCAGAGCCATGGAAGCCATGTTCAAAGACGCGACACCTGATGAAATTTCTGAAGGCATCGCGATTAACCGAGATAAAGAGAATACGGGCCATATCTCCATTCTTGCCGATTTTGAACTTCAGGAGACGATCAAAGCATTTGCGGACAAAGCAGGTGACAATCGAATCCTTAATGCCGTTCTTTACCTACAAAACAAGCGCGCGCCTCGTGAAGTGGTTCTGATCACGAAAGACATCAATATGCGTTTGCGAGCGAAAGGAGCTGGTGTCCGCTTTGTTGAAGACTACCGCACTGACCAGTTGATTGACGACGTTCAGTACTTAACTAAAGGCTTCCAACAAGTTGAGGGCAACTTTTGGACCAATGTGGACGAGGTAGAAAGTAAAAATCGTTGCGGTCACACTTATCACACCCTGAACCGCGAACCTTTCGAACCCACTTACCTAAATCAGTATGTCATTGACGAAGAAAGTGACTTCGCTGGCCGAGTAGAAAACATTGGTTCTGAAAAGATCATACTCAGAGATCTGAGCAGAGAGCGTATGCTGCATCGCCGAGCTTGGGATATCACGCCTAAAAACATTTATCAGGGCATGGCCCTTGATGCCCTTCTCGACCCGGATATCGATTTGGTCATCTTAACCGGTGCAGCTGGTAGCGGTAAGACACTGCTTGCCCTCGCTTCTGCATTAGAACAAACCATAGAGCACGGTATGTTCGATAAGATCATAGTGACTCGCAATACACCAGATATTGGAGAATCCATTGGTTTCCTACCCGGTAGTGAAGAAGAAAAGATGCTACCTTGGCTCGCTGCTGTCACCGATACACTTGAAGCCTTGCATAAACATGATCACTGCACAGAAGGCTCGATGAAATACATTTGTGATAAAGCCAATATTCAGTTCAAATCCATCAACTTTATGCGCGGGCGTTCCATTCAGAACGCATTTGTCTTGCTGGATGAATGCCAAAACCTCACCGCTTCGCAAATCAAAACCATCATTACCCGCTGCGGCGAAGGAACAAAAATCGTTTGCTCTGGTAATCTGGCCCAAATTGATTCGCACTTCTTAACCCCGGTCAATTCCGGATTAACGTATATGGTTGAGCGTTTCAAAAACTTCGAGGGCAGTGCGAACATTCACCTCAACGGTGTCGTTCGAAGCCGTCTGGCGGAGTTTGCCGAAGAGAATTTATAATCAAAAATGCCGAAATATAATTCATATTTCGGCATTTTAAACAAATAATAATTCACAAACACACCTAGATTATGTTTGAATGGTCAACAAGCTGAACGATTTGTTGGACAGAAATATGGCCTTTAACTTACGGAATCGAAATTTTCTTAAACTTCTCGACTTTACTGCAAACGAGATTGATTTCTTGCTTGATTTATCCGTTACTCTCAAAAAAGCGAAATATGCTGGCGGTGAGCAAAAAAAATTGCAGGGTAAAAACATCGCTCTCATCTTTGAAAAAGCCTCCACACGCACTCGTTGTGCCTTTGAAGTTGCAGCCTTTGATCAGGGGGCTCAGGTCTCTTACATTGGGCCATCAGGTTCACAAATTGGCGACAAAGAGTCGATGAAAGACACGGCTAGGGTCTTGGGGCGGATGTATGACGGAATTGAATATCGTGGCTTTGGTCAGGACATTGTTGAACAACTGGGCAAATATGCCGGTGTGCCCGTTTGGAATGGTCTAACCGATGAATTTCATCCCACTCAGGTTCTGGCCGATTTCATGACCATGCAAGAGCATGGACGCGGTAAACCATTAAACGAAACCACCTTTGCTTACCTTGGCGATGCTCGCAATAATATGGGTAACTCGCTATTGGTTGGTGCCGCAAAAATGGGAATGAACCTTCGTCTTGTTGCACCAAAAATCTTCTGGCCTGAAGAAGCATTGATTGCAACTTGCCAAACAATCGCCCAGCACACTGGTGCCAACATAATACTCACCGAAAATGTAGAACAAGGCGTCAAAGGCTGTGATTACCTTTACACTGATGTGTGGGTCTCTATGGGCGAAGATCCTAACACTTGGGATGAACGTGTCGCTTTATTAGCGCCTTATCAGATCAATGCCGATGTCATCGCCATGACATCAAACCCGCACGTCAAATTTATGCATTGTTTACCTGCTTTTCATAATGATCAAACCGAGATAGGCAAAAGAGTGTCGGATAAATATGGCATGAGCGGGCTTGAAGTCACAGAAGACGTATTTGAATCTAAATACTCAATTGTCTTTGATCAGGCGGAGAACCGAATGCACACGATCAAAGCTGTGATGGTAGCCACACTTGGGGCATAAAATCTACACTGCTTACACGGAAAATACGAATTAGCATCGCTTGTGTTCACTCATGTTCAGCGTATAATGCTCGGCAATTTATCCGAAGGTAGTGAGTGATATGCCGCGTAAATGGGACTTTCAGAAACGATTTACACTAAGTAAGTTAAAAAGCTTACTGGCCGCTTTTTTTACTATTTTCAACGATTTTTGAAGCCTCCCTTATGGGGGGTTTTTTATTACCTAAATTTCAGGTGGGAAGATAATTATGACTAACACGCTTTATAACAAGCACATTATCTCAATTGCTGAGCTTTCTCGTGAGGAGCTTGAACTGATTGTCAACACCGCAGGTCAACTGAAAGCCCATCCAAAACCAGAATTGATCAATAACAAAGTCATTGCCAGTTGCTTCTTTGAACCTTCAACTCGTACCCGACTCTCTTTTGAAACGGCCATTCAACGCATTGGTGGCAACGCTATCGGTTTTGACAACGGCAGTAACACGTCATTGGTAAAAAAAGGCGAGACGCTTGCTGATTCAGTGCAAGTGATCTCGTCCTATGTTGATGCGTTTATAATGCGACACCCACAAGAAGGGGCTGCGCGCTTGGCAAGTGAGTTTTCAAACGGCGTACCGGTTATCAATGCTGGCGATGGCGCGAACCAGCACCCCACACAAACTTTGCTTGATCTATTCTCCATTGCTGAAACCCAAGGTCGTTTGGACAATCTCAACATTGCCTTTGTTGGAGACTTAAAATATGGCCGAACCGTTCACTCTCTGACACAAGCTTTAGCGAAATTTAAACAAGTTAATTTCTACTTTATTGCTCCAGATGCACTGGCAATGCCTGACTACATCTGTGAGGAACTGGACGATCTCGACATTAAATACAGCCTGCATACCGATATGGAGGCCGTGATACCCGACCTCGATATACTATATATGACTCGGGTACAAAAAGAGCGGTTCGATGAATCCGAATATGCTCATATCAAATCAGCCTACGTACTCACCGCAGAACTTCTCAAGGAGGCACGTGATAACCTAAAAGTCCTCCATCCACTCCCACGCGTTGACGAAATTACTGTCGATGTGGATAAAACACGCCATGCCTACTACTTCCAGCAGGCTGAAAATGGCGTTTATGCGCGCGAAGCACTTCTTGCACTTGTCCTCAATCAAGCACTGTAATCGGAAAAACTTATTATGACTAAAGACTCTCAATTACAGGTTGAAGCGATCAAAAATGGTACTGTTATTGATCACATACCTGCGCAAATTGGTATTAAAGTACTTAAACTGTTCTCAATGGACAAATCAGCCCAACGTGTAACCGTTGGACTCAACCTTCCTTCTTCTGCATTGGGTCATAAAGACTTACTCAAAATAGAAAATGTGTTCATCAGCAAAGAACAAGCCAGTAAGTTGGCGCTCTACGCACCCCATGCCACCGTTAATCAGATTGAAAACTATGAAGTTGTTAAGAAGCTAGCCCTCGATCTGCCAGAACAAATTACCAGCGTCTTTGAATGCCCAAACAGCAACTGTATTACCCATGATGAACCGGTAGAGAGCAGTTTCCAGATATCTGAAAAAAACAATGACATTCGGCTCCGGTGTAAATACTGTGAGAAGGTCTTCTCTCGTGAAATCGTTACCGAACGTTAACCAAGAAATTATGATAAATTATCTATCCATACCTCACGTCTCAAGGGATTTTTCTTTACGATTTATCGCTTTCACGGCAAACTGAATCCCCTTAGTAACATTAAACAGATGGAATAAAAAAATGACTAAAGTGCTTCATACAACATCAGCTCCAGCGGCTATCGGCCCTTACGTTCAAGGCGTTGATCTAGGGAATATGGTACTAACGTCTGGTCAGATCCCGGTCAATCCAGCCAATGGCGAAGTCTCATCAGACATCGCAGAACAGGCTCGTCAATCTTTGGAAAATGTGAAAGCCGTTGTGGCCGCGTCTGGCTTGACCGTAGCCGACATCGTGAAGCTCACTGTCTTTGTTAAAGATTTAAATGATTTTGGCACCGTTAATGAGGTTTACGGCAAGTTTTTCGACGAGCATGACGTCGAGAACTACCCTGCTCGTTCATGCGTAGAAGTTGCTCGTCTACCAAAGGATGTAGGCATCGAAATCGAAGCCATCGCCGTTAGACAGTAAAATCAAAAAAGCGAGCCTGAGCTCGCTTTTTCTTTCTAAAACTTAGTAATATTTATCGCAGCCTATATGCAGTTGTGGATCGTCGACTAATTCACTAACCTCAGCCGCAAATTGTCGTTGCGACTCTCGTTCTTCGATTAGGACAGAGTTCGTCTTTGCATCAACCACCAACACGTGCCCTACACCGGACTGACACTCGACCAACATACCTTTTTCAATTTCGTTAATATCCATGACGATCTCCTATTTTAAACTTACTTACGTAGTTCTCAATGGAAGGATCAAAAAAGCCGACTCGAAAGCCGGCAGCATTTTTGGATATCTTTTACTTACTTAACGAAATCAACGCCGATCTGGATGTCTCCATTTAGCGTGTCCAACATACCATTCAATGCATTATTTTCGAAGTCACTCAATTCACCGTAACTTAACACAGCTTCAACACCCTCTTTGCATAGCTTAACTGGCTGTGCGAAAAATGGGGCATGCTCTCCGTTGCCTTCTACATAAGCGTAATCAATCACTTCTTCACCTTGAAGTGCCTTGACCAGTGACAAACCAAAACGACATGCGGCTTGACCCATTGATAACGTGGCGCTACCTCCACCAGCTTTTGCTTCAACGACTTCAGTACCCGCATTTTGAATGCGCTTCGTCAATGCTTCCACTTCTTCAGGACTGAAGTCAACACCTTCAACCTGCGATAATAGTGGTAGAATCGTTACGCCAGAATGTCCACCAATCACAGGGACTTTGATGTTGCTCGGATCTTTCCCTTTCAGGTCTGCAACAAAAGTCTCAGAGCGGATTACGTCTAGTGTTGTCACACCAAACAAACGACGTTTATCATACACACCCGCTTTCTTTAATACTTCCGCCGCGATAGGAACCGTGGTATTGACTGGGTTTGTAATAATACCCACTAGCGCTTTGGGACAAACCGTTGCGATTTTTTCAGCCAACGATTTGACAATACCTGCATTGACATTAAACAGGTCAGCACGATCCATGCCTGGCTTACGGGCAACACCCGCAGAAATAAGAACGACATCGGCTCCTTCCATCGCCGGCGTTGGGTCTTCACCAGCATAGCCTTTTATCGAAACAGGCGTAGGGATATGACTCAGGTCCGCAGCCACGCCGGGCGTTACTGGTGCAATATCATACAGGGCTAAATCTGACCCAGCAGGAAGGTGGTTTTTCAGTAGAAGGGCAAGAGCTTGACCGATGCCTCCAGCGGCACCAATAACGGCTACTTTCATCGTAGTTCTCCTTGAGATGGATCTCTTTATAAATATTTGGGTGATGTTATGTCATCAACGCTGTCCAAAACTATAGTAATCACATCTTGATTACAATCAATTAACCTCAGCTTTGCGACCTTGCGCAACTCAGTAAAAACGAGGCCTAAGGCAACATTTGTTCTATTGGATATTAGCGATATTCACTGCGCATTTAACCGCAAAAATGATGACAATAATCGGTGAGTTTACAGTGACACATAAGACAGATTTTAGGTATAACGTTGGCACTGCTTGCATAGCTATGCGAGAATATTCACTTGTATTTTATCTAAACTTGAGTTGAAAGAGAACCATGCGTCATTCAGAAAAGCAAGATCACCTCATCCGCGCTTTTAAAGCCCTACTCAAAGAGGAACGATTTGGCTCTCAGGGCGATATTGTTGATGCTCTGAAAAATGAAGGCTTTGAAAACATCAACCAATCAAAAGTTTCCAGAATGCTTACCAAATTTGGGGCGGTGCGGACTCGCAACGCAAAAATGGAAATGGTCTATTGCCTCCCTGCAGAGCTGGGAGTCCCAACGGTCTCAAGTTCACTGCGTGAACTGGTTCTAGATGTCGATCACAACAATGCGTTGGTCGTCATCCATACAGGCCCAGGAGCGGCTCAGCTTATCGCTCGCCTTCTCGATTCATTAGGCAAATCTGAAGGTATTCTGGGCGTTGTTGCTGGAGACGATACCATTTTTATCACTCCGACAATGAGTATCACCACAGAACAACTCTTTGATTCGGTATGTGAGTTGTTTGAGTATACTGGCTAGATTTGAAATATATTCTTTATTTATAGTGGTCACACCGACCTATAGTCTGTGTGACTCAAATCACATCTTAAAAAATATCCCCCACTGCATAATAGTTAGCATAAGACATTGATTTTAATGAATTTAAACCAAAAACCATCCATTAACAAAATAAACAAAAACCCTCAATAATAGCTACATCCATTAACAATCGTATAATCCTGTGCCCATTTTTTGGTATGATTCAGCCACTTTTCCAACACACGGATTGAAAAAGTGCCGTTTCCAGCATGGGGAAACGCCTGTGGCCAGCCAATGGCTGCAGGACAAATAATGATTAAAGGAAGGGAAATTCATGGCATTGAACAAACTGATCAAAGTGGGTGCAATTGCAGCCGCTGTCATGGGCGCTGGTGCTGTCAACGCTCAAGAATTCATTACTATTGGTACCGGTTCTGTTACTGGTGTTTACTACCCAACAGGTGGTGCCATCTGTAAGCTAGTCAACAAAGGCCGTAAAGACCACAATATTCGTTGTTCTGTCGAGTCAACGGGGGGGTCAATCTATAACGTCAACACTATCCGCGCTGGCGAATTGGATTTCGGTATCGTTCAGTCTGACTGGCAATACCACGGTTACAACGGCACCAGTAAATTCGCAGAACAAGGCCCGTATAAAAAACTGCGCGCCGTCTTCTCTCTGCATACCGAACCATTTAACATTATTGCGCGCTCTGACTCTGGTATCGAAGGCGTAGCTGACCTTAAAGGCAAACGTGTCAATATCGGCAACCCTGGTTCAGGTGACAGAGCAACCATGGGTGTGGTCATGGAGTCAATGGGGTGGACGAATGACAGCTTTAAGCTAACGTCCGAACTCAAAGGTTCAGAACGCTCTCAAGCTCTGTGTGATAACAAAATTGATGCCTTTGTCTACGTAGTTGGTCATCCAAATGGTTCAATAAAAGAAGCAACAACCTCTTGTGATGCCAAACTTATCCCCGCAACCGGTCCGCAAATCGACAAAATTGTCGCTGACAACCCGTACTATGCTTTTAGCACAGTTCCAGCGGGTATGTACCGTGGTACAGACAAAGATATCAATAGCTTTGGTGTTGCAGCGACTATGGTCACAACCACAGACGTATCGAATGAGGTTGCGTACAATGTAGCCAAATCGGTGTTTGAAAATTTCGATACATTTAAACGTCTTCACCCAGCATTTGCTAACCTTAAAAAGGAAGACATGGTAAAAGCTGGCCTTTCTATTCCTCTACATCCAGGGGCAGAGAAATATTACAAAGAAGTGGGTTTAATTAAGTAACGCTTCTTCACTTGCCAAGGCACCTGTTTGCCTTGGCAAGGCGTAAGCCAAAAATAAAATAATAATATTCTTGAGTTTCAGCGCATTTGAAACTCTTCTTCGTTTTACCTCTTATAAATTTATAACTCTGAGCAATATTTAATCTTTTTAAAATAGAAAAGAGACAAAATAGGTGCTGATAACGATAAAAATACAGGCCGTTTATAATAAGGATTAAGAACATGTCGAAGACAAGCACTCCGTCTCAAGATGTGCAAGAAATGGTAGCTCAAGCCGACACTGGAGCTCGCTCCCCTTCTGGACTCGCAGGCAGATTGTTATGGTTTGTGCCACTTTGTTGGTCACTATTCCAACTTTGGTACGCATCACCCTTGCCGTTCATTTTCAACTTTGGCGTGCTCAACGATACTGAGGCTCGTTCTATACACTTAATGTTCGCCATTTTTCTCGCATTTACTGCTTACCCTGCTCTGAAAAGTTCGCCCCGTAACTCGATACCCGCATTGGATTGGTTATTGGCGCTCGCAGGTAGCTTTTCTGCCGCCTATATTTATTTGTTTTATACCGAGCTCGCTGATCGTTCAGGCGCTCCGACCACAGCAGATATTGTTGTTGCCGTAACGGGTATGATCCTACTGCTTGAAGCCACACGTCGTGCTTTAGGCCCTCCTCTTATGGTCGTCGCAGCTGTTTTTCTCCTGTACACCTTTGGCGGTCCATACATGCCCGATGTGATTGCCCACAAAGGCGCTAGCTTAAACAAAGCAATGTCGCATCTTTGGCTTACTACGGAAGGGGTATTTGGTGTCGCTCTGGGTGTTTCCACCTCATTCGTATTTTTGTTTGTTCTTTTTGGGGCAATGTTAGAAAGAGCGGGGGCAGGCGCGTACTTCATTAAAGTCGCTTTTTCGTTACTGGGCCACATGAAAGGCGGCCCTGCAAAAGCCGCTGTCGTAGCCTCAGGGCTGTCTGGTCTCGTTTCAGGCTCTTCTATTGCAAACGTTGTCACCACCGGAACCTTTACCATTCCTTTGATGAAGCGGGTTGGATTCCCTGGCACCAAGGCAGGCGCCGTCGAGGTCGCTGCCTCAACCAATGGACAATTAACACCACCTATCATGGGCGCGGCTGCCTTTTTGATGGTTGAGTACGTAGGCATCTCTTACGTCGAAGTAATCAAAGCGGCGATTTTACCTGCTCTAATTTCGTATATTGCTCTCATCTACATTGTTCACCTAGAAGCGTGTAAAGCCGGTATGACGGGCCTTCCTCGTCGCCACACACCAACGGTAGTTCAAAGTCTACTTTCCTTTACAGGTACAATCCTAGGCCTTTGTGTGATCAGTGCACTGGTCTATTACGGTGTAGGTTGGACTAAAGACGTGTTTGGTGACGCCGCAACACCGATCGTAACGATAGCACTGCTGGTTGCTTATGTCGCGTTGGTCAATATCTCCGCCAAATACGCAGGCGAAGGTGCGATTGAGATCGATGCAGAGTTGACAGAAGTGCCAGACCCAGGCCCAACCATCAAGTCTGGATTGCATTTTTTACTGCCCATCGTTGTTCTCGTCTGGTGTTTAACGGTTGAGCGGTTCTCCCCTGGCCTATCGGCATTTTGGGCCACCGTCTTTATGATCTTCATTTTAATTACTCAACGTCCATTAATGGTGCTTCTGTCCAGACAAGGTTCCATTTATGATCAGACCAAAGAAGGCTTTGTTGATCTTGCGGAAAGCCTCGTATCCGGCGCGCGAAATATGATTGGCATCGGTGTAGCAACCGCAGCCGCGGGAACCGTCGTTGGCGTGGTTACCCTGACGGGTATCGGTCTCGTGATGACTGATTTCGTTGAATTCATTTCGGGTGGCAACATCATTTTAATGTTGTTGTTTACCGCGGTCATTAGTTTGATTCTGGGAATGGGCCTGCCAACAACCGCCAACTATATTGTTGTTTCAACTCTAATGGCGCCAGTGATTGTCACGCTTGGTGCTCAGAGTGGATTGATTATCCCATTGATTGCCGTTCACCTGTTTGTGTTCTATTTCGGAATTCTGGCTGATGATACACCTCCCGTCGGCCTCGCCGCCTTTGCCGCTGCCGCCATTGCCAAATCCGATCCGATACGCACTGGTATCCAAGGCTTCACTTACGATATTCGAACAGCCATCTTACCCTTTATGTTCATTTTCAATACTCAGTTATTGCTCATGGGTATTGATACTTGGTGGCACTTGGCACTGACGATCCTATCTTCCGTTATTGCCATGTTGATATTCTCAGCAGCCACACAAGGGTGGTGGTTAACCAAAAACAAGTGGTGGGAAACAGTTCTTCTGCTAATTTTAACTTTTACCTTCTTTAGACCGGGTTTCTGGTGGGATCAAATTTACTCTGCAAAGGTTTTCTATCCGGGGACCGATATTTCCGAAATTGCAGCGGCGCTTCCCGTTGGACAAGATATTGAACTGAAGATTTCAGGTGAAAATTTTGAAGGTGATCTGATCTCCAAAACCGTTCGACTGCCTTTTGAGGAGCAAGCAGTCTCTGCCGATGCACGCATCGCTTCAATGGGTCTCATGCTTAAAAATATCGATGGGCGTATGGTCGTTGATATGGTCGAATTTGGCAGTCCTGCTGAAGCCGCTGGCGTTGACTTTGACTGGGAAATCAGTTCAGTGGTGGTCGATGCTGATAGGCCGATGAAAGAATGGGTATTTGTCCCTGCACTGCTGCTTCTTTTTGCTATTGGGCTGAACCAGAGAAGACGAGCTCGTAATGATGAGTTAAGTGCCTGATAAAATGAGGCCCCATGGAGTATCAAAGAATGGGGCTATCCTTATAGTATTCGGCATTGATCAGATTCTTCTCTGATCTCTGCCCTTTATTATAGCGATCACACCGATTCAATTTGAAGAGAGTCATTGATGTATAAACAAATTCTTGTTCCTGTCGATCTCAACGATCAGGGCTTTTCTGACAAAGCATTGGCGCTGGCAGTATGGCATGCAAAACACTCAGATGCACAGATACACCTACTTAACGTTTTGCCTGGTATCCACATGTCCATGGTTGCGAGCTACTTCCCGAAAGATGCAGCCGCACAAATGAAACGTGATGTCGAACAGCAGTTGAAGGATTTTGCCATAAAGCACATCCCAGAAGCGGTGTCTCATCAGGTTCACGTTGCGGAAGGGAAAGCCTATGCCACCATTCTCGACTATGCGAAGAAGGTACATGCCGATCTTATTGTCATGCCCAGCCACAAACGTTCGAAATTGGACAAAGTAATACTTGGCTCAGTCGCCAGTAAAGTGGTTCAGAATTCCCCTGTTAATGTTTTGGTCGTAAAACCAAACAACTGAGCCCCTATAAACACGGTTCGGCGCATGAAATGTGCGCCTTATTGATAGTTTTTATCAATCGAAAGTATAGATTCAATTGTCTTTAACTTACTCCATTCGTCGTCAATAATGGTCTTAGCACACAATAAACCGAGACGATGCTATGAAGAAAACTCTGACTTTTGCCGCGATTCATTTCTCAATCGCCTTCACCGTCGCATACTTACTGACTGGTGATATTCTTATTGGCGGCCTAATTGCAATGATTGAACCTATGGTGAATACCGTTGCCTTCTATTTTCATGAGCGTGTTTGGCTTCACCTCCCACAATTGCGCAAATTAGCACGTTCAGCGGCGGTCAAAACAACAAGCTTTGCTGTCGTTCACTATAGTGTTGCATTCGGGGTGGCATACGTTCTCACCGGGAGTTGGTGGGTAGGTGGAATCATGGCTGCTATCGAACCCAGTATTAACACCGTTGCTTACTACGTCCATGAACGTATTTGGCAGATGAAACAACAAGGAGCGTGCCTTTTCGCTAAAGTGTAATCCAGACAATATGTGGTTCAAAGATCAGTACACAAGCTGACGTCGTAGGTTCGAACCTGACCGTCCAGCCTCACTTCAAGTTGTTAAAAATCAGGCTGATGCGAGTTAATCGACTCAGGGTAAGTCAGCTCTTCGACTGGAAATAAAACGTTGACGTGGTCATTTCTTACATCAAGTGGTAAACAATAAGTCATGCCATTCAATGTGACCGATGCGGAAATTAATCCTGAAGCATAGGTTTGATAGAAAACCGTGACACGAAGCGCACAGCCACCAGCACAGTGGCTGATTTTTTTATCGACACCGATTGAAGACGGACATGGCGAATGATCTGAAGGCAAGGCACTTCCCAGATCCCCATTTTCAGAGCCGATTTTGCTTGAATTCGCCGATAAAGTTGACACTTCTCCGACGAGATTTCTTGCTAAAGTAGCGCTTCTGATTCGTGAATGAAGAGAATTTCAAATCGATTGCGGCCGAGTTGCAAAAAGGGTCGAATATCCTTCTGGTCGCCACTGTTTGTCCCATCACAATCAAATAAAGCAAAACCGTTGAGCCTTATTTCGGCGTAATGAGCCATACCCACCAAGATTAAACCTATCGCTGGAGCCGCCAACAGGCAATGATCCACATTGATTTCATGCAGTAGATGCCATTCTTGAGCGGCAATCTATTGTTCGGAAAGCGCCTCGGGTAACCCCGCACTTAATGATCCAGGGAAAGTAACATCATTCTGAGGAACAGAAAGATCCGTTAGTGGAGAGATTTGCCAGAGTCCTGCCAGTGATAACTTCATATTTCCTTACATAAAGTCGCACGAATGAGAAGTGTTGTCCCAACGGCCACACCGCGACAATAAAAAACAGCCTTTCGGCTGTTGTTTATATCAAGCGATGTATTTTACTCATCATCGTTTTCTTCTTCTGTATAGAGTGCGTCTTCGCCTTCATAATACGTCCCCCATCCATCATAGATGACATCATACTTCTCAGCGAGATGAATCAGCTTCTCCACCTGTGCATCAATGGCTGATGCATCTAAAGCAGACTCCATTGTCGCATCACAACAAAGCAACTTTTTGCCGTCTTCATCTTCGGTTTCTTCGGCTTCTAGCACTTCGAAACCCATTTTAAACGCTTCCACAACCGCTTTCTCCAGCGTCGCAAAATCTTCAGCAAACAAATGGTGCTCAATCTCATACAGTGAATCTGGATCACTACCATCCTCAAGCAAAGCCTGAATAATATCGCGAGTCTCTTCTTTTTGAATTTCGATTAACTCTTCAACTGATAAATATTCTTCTTGATGAGACATAAGTCGGCTCCAGGTAGTAACATAAATGAACGTGATTAACCGCGACGAAATATCGCATGGTTCCAGATAAATTGCTAGCCACAATCTGATCAGATTCCGACCTTTATTGCGCTGTTCAATCGACTTCCAGAAACTTCACACTCTAAAAGCGATAAAATTAACATTTTTTTATCATCCATATGATTCAGAATTATCTGCCGTTCCTTTAGTGATGTTATCCTACCTTAGACTGCGTTTTTATTTTTCTTCTCTGCATATATCTAGAAACTGACAAATGAATAGAAATATGTCTTGCCCACCAGATGTCGATTGGGGGTGCATAGCTATGCTGAATTCAATTTCTTTCTGTCATCTACCTTAAGCTGATTGGACGAATAGAGACGCATTAATACCAGCCTCAAGCACTCTATACAAATCAGTTTAAAATAATAAAAAACAAATTTTAAATAAAATAAAAGCCCAAAAAATAAAGAAAAACCAGTTTTTGACCCCATAATTACGACTTGCATATTACTCTGAACCTTGTCATAAATAGACGCTTACTATCATTGTAAGGATGCAAAATGAGTAAGTTGTATGTCGGCTCAGAAGTGGGGCAGTTAAGACGTGTCTTATTAGCCCGTCCAGAAAGAGCGTTAACCCATCTGACCCCTTCAAACTGCCATGAGCTACTGTTTGATGATGTTCTGGCTGTCGAAGCGGCCGGTGAAGAGCATGATCAGTTTGCCAAAACACTTAAAAACCAAGGTGTTGAAGTTCTGCTCTTACACGATCTCTTGGTTGAAACTCTTGCTATCAAAGATGCGAAAGAATGGCTATTAGACACGCAAATCTCTGACTTTCGCTACGGGCCGACCTTTGCTCGGGATCTTCGGCACTATCTGTCTGATATGGACAACGAACATTTAGCAACCATCCTTCTGGGTGGGCTCGCTTACTCCGAATTGCCCATTCAATCTTCGTCGATGCTTCCGAAAATGCACCGCCCGTTAGATTTTGTCATCGAGCCTCTCCCTAACCACTTATTTACTCGCGATACTTCATGTTGGGCGTATGGTGGCGTTTCTCTGAACCCGATGATGAAACCCGCTCGTCAACGAGAAACCAATCACTTGAGAGCCATTTATCGTTGGCACCCTGTCTTTGCAGGCCAAGATTTTATTAAATATTTTGGAGACGAGGATCTTCATTACGATAACGCGAATATCGAAGGCGGTGACGTCTTAATCATTGGTAAAGGCGCGGTTTTAGTTGGTATGTCAGAGCGCACCACAGCACAAGGTGTAGAAAATCTAGCGGCCAACTTATTTAAACACGGACAAGCAAAAGAAGTGATTGCCATTGATTTACCCAAGCATCGCTCCTGTATGCACCTTGATACCGTAATGACACATATGGATATTGACACTTTTTCAGTCTATCCAGAAATTATGCGCAAAGATCTGGATACTTGGAGCCTAACCCCAAAAGGGGATGGTGAAATGAAGGTTGAACAAGTACCAAGTTACACGCAAGCGATTGAACGCGCGTTACACGTTGATCAACTTAAAATCATTACCACGGGAGGCGATAATTATGAAGCTGAACGGGAACAATGGAACGATGCCAACAACGTTTTGACTGTAAAACCGGGAGTGGTTATTGGTTATGAACGGAACGTATACACAAACGAAAAATACGATAAAGCGGGTATCGAAGTCCTCACTATTCCAGGTAATGAACTCGGACGCGGACGCGGCGGGGCTCGCTGTATGAGCTGCCCAATTGAGAGAGATGATATTTAGTGATAATTGGGTTGGCATCAAATGCCAACCCGTATTTTAATCAACGCTGTGGCGCTCAAAGCCACTCGTTTTTACTCTGTTCCACCAACGGTCAATGAATCCAGTTTTAACGTTGGTTGGCCGACGCCAACGGGCACACTTTGACCCGCTTTACCACATACGCCAACCCCGCGGTCAAGGCTCAAATCGTTCCCCACCATAGACACTTGCTGCATTGCTTCAATACCAGAGCCAATCAGTGTTGCACCTTTGACAGGACGCGTGATTTTTCCATTTTCGATCAGATAGGCTTCAGAAGCAGAAAAAACAAATTTACCAGAAGTAATATCGACTTGACCCCCACCAAAATTGGGGGCGTATAGCCCTTTTTTAACTGATGAAATGATCGCTTCTGGTGAATGCTGTCCAGGAAGCATATAAGTATTGGTCATACGAGGCATAGGCAGATGCGCATAGGATTCTCGGCGACCGTTGCCCGTTGGCGCGACCCCCATCAAACCTGCATTGAGTTTATCTTGCATATAGCCTTTCAAGACACCGTTTTCAATCAAAGTGTTGTATTGCCCCGGAACGCCTTCATCATCGATGTTCAGTGAACCTCTTAGGTCTTTTAGAGTGCCATCATCGACAATAGTACACAATTCGGAGGTCACTTTTTCACCCACTTTACCGCTAAAAACCGATGACTCTTTGCGGTTAAAGTCGCCTTCAAGGCCGTGACCTACAGCTTCATGCAGTAGGACTCCTGGCCAACCTGAGCCAAGCACAACAGGCATAGCACCTGCGGGCGCCGCATCCGCTTCTAGGTTGACGAGAGCCATACGAATTGCCTCATCGGCAAACTGGTAAGCCGCTTTAATACCTTGCTGCTCTGATAGCAAGACATCATACCCAAATCGACCACCGCCACCAGCACTGCCTCTTTCTCTGCGCTCACCACGCTGGGCTAGGACGCTAATAGACAGCCGCACCAGAGGTCGAATGTCTCCCGCATAAGTCCCATCGGTTGCCGCAACCAAAATTTGTTCATGAACCCCGCTCAAACTCACCGACACCTCTTTAATGAGTGGTTCCTTCGTTCGGATATAGACATCCAATTCCTTAAGCAACTGGGTTTTTTGCTCTTTTTCCCAGCTTTCAAGCGGATTGACAGGGGCATAATTACTCTGATTACCACTTCGTCTAAAGGCCTGAACTTGAGCGCTTTTTCCTTGTTGAGCTATCCCTCTGGCCGCTAAAGCACTTTGCTTAAGACCTTCGAGCTGAATTTGATCTGAATAAGCAAAACCGGTTTTTTCTCCCGCCACCGCTCTTACACCCAAACCACAGTCAATATTGAATGACCCATCTTTGATGATGCTGTCTTCAAGAACGAGAGACTCATGCCAGCTCGACTGAAAATAAATATCTGCATAGTCTATCTGACGTGTGGCAATACTCGACAAAGTCTGTGCAATGTCCTGCTCTGTGAGACCTGATGAGTTTAGCAATGTCTCTTCTACTTGATTTATTGTCATAACTTCACTCTTAAACATGTAGTTGGTTGGTGAACCGGTTGTGGTTGAGAACAGGCATTGCCTTCCTCAATTGTTTTACTCTTTCAGGGTCGATATCGACCACCAAGTTCTGAGGTTGTGAGTTCAAACTCGCGATAATCTCACCCCATGGGGAAACGACCATAGAGTGTCCCCACGTCTCTCGGCCACATTGGTGTGTGCCAGTTTGATTAACCGCAATAACCCAGCTTTGTGTTTCAATAGCTCTCGCTCTCAATAATGGTTCCCAATGCGCTTGTCCCGTTACCTTGGTAAAGGCAGCAGGCACCAAAATGACATTCGCTCCAAGCTGGGCCAGTTCATTATAGAGTTGAGGGAATCGAACATCATAACAGATTGTCATACCAAGGTGAGCGACAGGGGTATCGACGGTTACAATTTTTTGACCCGGTTGAAAGACTTCTGACTCACGATAGCGCTGGTGATTATCAGCGACATCAACATCAAACATATGCAGTTTGTCATAACACGCCAGTAATTCGCCACAAGGGTCAATCAGGAGAGATGTCGTGCTCACTGCCTTGTCGCGCCGAATCGGCATACTGCCTACGGCCAAAAAAACACCTGAATCACTCGCTATCTGCGCTAGATGATGCTGAATTGGCCCCGTACCGAGCGGTTCTGCATACTGGTGGTAGTCCGCTTTTTGGCCAAAGACCACACAGTTTTCCGGAGTAACCACAAGCTTTACGCCCTCTTGAGCCAACAAGTTAACTTGTTGTTCGAGATAGGCCAGATTTCTGTGCGGTTCTGGCCCTGAGGTCATCTGGATTAAACCCACTCGTTTCATGAGCTTGCCCTCTTTAGTGAAGTTTACCGCGTAGGGTTTCAGGCAATTGAAATTCGCCCCGACTACGAGATAGTTCTTTAACGACAGGCGCATCAAGTGGCCCTTTTACTTCATAGTTAACCTGAGTAAACACTTCGACAACCGGAGAAATGACGGTAGTAATAGCTAACACATAAAGTGCGGTTTGAGGTGTCACAGCAAACGCTGTCAGTACTGGGATTCCAGACGTAATATCGGGAACAAAATTGACTTCAGCATCAACCAAACGGGAGTTAAGGTTGGCTAAACCTTTGATTGTCATGTCGCCTGCAATCGCATCCATTTTGATATCGTTGGTGAGAAAAATACCATTTTTAATTTCCCCACTGCCCGTAATCGAGTTAAAGGCCATCCCTTTGTCAAACACATCACTGAAATCGAGCTGCATTTTTCGTATAATCGAGTCGAGGCTGAATAGACCGAGTAAACGTGCCGCTCCGCTAACGTCAGAAATCTGCCCTTTTCCTAGCTTAGTCGATACCTGACCTTGCAAGGTATTCACTCTCATCGACCAAGGCCCACCGTCCCACTCAACGTTAGCATCCAACTCAAATGGTGCTTGTTGAATACCGGAAGTAATACCAAAACGCTCCATAACATCACTGTTGTTCTCACCGGACATCACTACCTTAAAGTTAGTGTGGCTTTGCTTATCATCCAACAACCAAGAGCCATTCATATCTACCTTATTTGAACCACTTTGAAAAGAAAGTTTAGTCCAGTCGAGTCTATTGCCTTTTCGTTGTAAGTCGAGGTGTGTCTTTCCTACTTTATAACCTTGAAGCCAAAAATCATCGATAGTCAATGTGATATTAGGCACGATCTTATGGAAGGTGCGTTCAAAATCACTAATGACTTCGGTGTGATCCTGATCAGCATCAAACAGTGTCTTGTCTTTGTATTCATTCTCTAGTGCGGGAACATAAACGTGCAGCCGCTCCAGTGCCACCGATAAATCATAAGGCTCCAAATAGCTCGCTTCGCCGACCACTTCCTGGCTTTCCAAGTTCATGAGCCAGCCTAAGTCTTTACGTTTAGCGGAGAAATCAACGTCGTTCCATGCAATGTCAGCCAACGTCAATTCTTCGACGACCAAATCAACACGTTCCGGCATTGGCCACTGTGGTGTATCCATGGTTTGTAGCACCGATTCGTCTTGTTGTGAGGGCTGAGTAAGCAGGGCTATCCATTCATCAAGATTCAGTTTGTCCGTGCGAATATGAGCTTGATGGCCGACGATAGGGCTGATCTTAAAGCTGCCATTCCCCAATACCATATTTGTGGCTTTAAGTTCAGGAATTTCCGGCCGAATATCAATCTCCGTTTGATATTTGAATCCCGGTAACTGGAGGCGTGCCGTAATACTTTCTTGGTTACCTGATGCCTGCATCCGTGCCTTACCCGATTGCTGCATTGTCTTATTAAGTGGGTATGGATAGGCACTGCTAACCATTTTAAGATCTACATTGCTGTCTATTTGGTAAGTAAACCCAACATCATTTAATTGCAGATCAATATCCATGTTCCAGCTCGCATGCCCGCCTAAGCGATCCATCCAACGTTTACCGACATATAACGATAGCGGCTGCACATCCCAGTCACCAATCACATCAACATTGACCGAATAACCCTGACCGACATTCTCACCAGAGAAATCAATCGCTACAGGTTGATCAAGCAACTTAGCCGATAAGCCAGCAGCGTTAACAACATCGTTATCAAATTTAACCCTGCCGGAGACGGTGTTGAGTGTCATGGAAGGGGTGTCAATTTGTACTGTATTCTCAACCAAGTCCGCATAGCCCCAAGCGCGAACGTCTTCGTCTGAGCTAAATGGGACATTAAGATTAAACTTGGAGGTCACTTGACCATCAATTTGCACAGCCGTCAAAGCGGCTCCAACAGAATCAACTAAAGGTGAAGCCGTCATATAATTTCTCACCGCATGACCTTGAGCAACAGCACTGGCTTCAATCTCGATATGACCACCTTCTGCCAGTCTGGGGATCCTCCCCGTAATTCTCTTTGCCTGAACATCCATTAATGTCGCACTTTTTGAGTCTAGGTACATAGCGTCATTTTGAAACAATAGATCGAGTTGTAAATTCGTGATCGCAGGCCATGCCGTTTCGAAGCTAAATTGAGCATCTTCTAACCCAACCCAAGCTTGAAATATACCGTTACTGTCTTTGTACGGAAACTCATCCAATCTGCCGTACCAGAGTAACTTAGCGGTCGAGACCTTACCGGCCTGAATCGCTGTAGAAAGATAATCGGTCAAATCTCGACCGAGCGCTAAGGTAGGCAAATAGCGCCAGACTTCACCAGCCTTGTATAAGTCCGCTTCAGCATAGAAGGAAAGTAATGGACTTTTCTTTTCTGGAACATCAAGACGAAAAGCGCCCAGAACCTGTAAATCTGGGGTGGCGACGGTGACTTTATCAGCCCACAAACTCCAACCATCGGGTTGGTTCTGCCAAATCACATCGACCTGACCCTGACGGATATTTAATGGTGCTTGGAACACGTCACCATAAGGCAATACATCATCAATCAGAGTGACGTGCGCTTTGATCTGGTTGGGGTTGCCCGATATACGGGCTTTAAGATGATGGACCTCTGGAAGTAACTCCCACTGCTTCATGGTGCCGCTAGATAAGGACGCTGAATATTGCAGTGAATTTACCTCTTCAGGGCTCATGGTGACACGAAGATCTTCGAGAAGGCCACCGGGAGACAGTTGATCCAGAAGGTCTGACACCTGTTTAGAGTCAGGCGCCAGTTTCGCAAGCGGCGTAATCGACTCAATGTCTAATTGGGAAACATTTAAAAGCCATTGTTGTGGCTGCCAATTGAATGCAGCATCCAGCTCTGGCCATAGCTCCCCATCGGTTTGAAGTGTGATGGCGTGTGCATTAATTTGCCAACCTTCGTTTTTCGGTTCAAGCTGGAGCACGCCCGACTCGATTTGCAGTTCATGTTGTTGGCCCTCTTTCCAAATGAGTTCCGAAGGCTCTAATTCAACGTAAGCGCTGATCGGTTTATTGCGTTCAAGAGTCACCCAGCTATTAAAGCTAACCTGACCTTTCTCTATTCCCGTTTCTAGCTTGAGATATTGCGTGAGCCATGGCGTAACGAGCACGTTGTCCACCGCTAAATAGAACTCACCACTGACTTGGGCAAGCGAACCATGATCAACAAAGTTTGCCTTTACTTTAGCGGAGTTCAAATTACTGTCTGCGATGCTCACTTCACCATCAGCAAAATGCCGATTGCCTTGGTTTTTCCAAAACAGCTTAGCAATGTCAAGTTCTCGTATGACACCATCGACGCCTTGGAGCCGTATTTTGGAGTCCTGCAATGAGAAGCGGTCTAGCTGACGCAGAAGTAGCTGATCAAGTTGTTCGACAACACTCTTCTGTGCGCCTTGCGGTTGCAGGGTCGTCGTTTGTCCTGACTGACTCCACGCAATGGTACTCATATCCAATTTAAGCTGGTGAATATTTAAATCCGCAACCACGGGTTCCCATTGTATCAGCGATTGAATTAAATCAAATTCCACTTCAACCGTTTGCGCTGAGAAATGGATACCACTGATTTCTGGCGTATTTGCTTTGACATTTTTCAATGAAATTGATGGGTGCGTATTGCGCCAAAATCCGCTGATTTGAGCTATTTCGAAATCCAGATCCGAGCCTTTGTTGACCCAACTCTGTATTTCACTCTGAAAATGATTAAGTTTTGGCAAGGCAATTCTTAGAGTCGTAACGGTACAGGCCAATATGACCAGCGCGACCACCACAACCCAAAGCAAACACCGAGAAGCCCGTAAAGCAAGTGAGTTCACATCCAGCCCTACATCATAACGACATCAAATTGTTCTTGAATATAAAGAGGTTCAGCATGAATTTTTACCTGCTTGCCAATGAAAATCTCTAGCTCAGCCAATGCATGGGATTCTTCCCCCTGTAAGGCACCAGCAACCGAAGGACAAGCATAAACCACGAATTTATCCGCATCATAAGCTCGGTTCACACGAGTAATTTCACGCAAAATCTCGTAACATACAGACTCCACCGTTTTCACGCTGCCTCGTCCCTCACAAGTTGGACAGGTCGAACAAAGAATATGTTCAATACTTTCTCGTGTCCGTTTCCGCGTCATTTCGACTAAGCCAAGTTGGGTAAAACCATTAATGTTCGTTTTGACTCTATCTTTATCGAGAGCAAGTTCTAAAGAGGTGAGAACGCGATGGCGATGTTCTTCCGAAATCATATCGATGAAATCAATAATAATGATGCCACCAAGATTACGTAGTCGAAGTTGACGGGCTATGGCCTGAGTCGCTTCAACGTTGGTATTAAAAATAGTTTCTTCTAGATTGCGGCGACCAACAAACGCGCCAGTATTGATATCCACCGTCGTCATCGCTTCAGTTTGGTCAATAATCAGGTACCCACCCGATTTGAGCTCAACTTTGCGATCGAGAGAACGCTGGATTTCATTCTCGGTGTCATACATATCAAAAATCGGTTTATCACCTTCATACAGCTCTAGCTTACTGGTCAGCTCCGGCACATACTCAGAGGTAAACTCTTTAAGGTTTTCATACTCCTGACGAGAATCGACCAAAATCTTATTGAGTTCTGTTCCAACAAAGTCGCGTAAAATACGTTGAGAAAGACCCAACTCGCCGTATAAGGTCGAACGTGTTTTGTATTTACTTCGCCGATCATTGACCTTAGACCAGAGGCGTTTGAGAAACGCAGCATCCTGAGAAAGCTCTTTATCCAATGCCCCTTCGGCCGCGGTTCTTATAATAAACCCACCGTCT
Source organism: Vibrio ostreicida (assembly GCF_013074385.2). Lineage (GTDB taxonomy): Bacteria > Pseudomonadota > Gammaproteobacteria > Enterobacterales > Vibrionaceae > Vibrio > Vibrio ostreicida. The sequence goes on along the minus strand of NZ_JABEYA020000009.1, from coordinate 63,573 downwards.
TCATCACAATAATGGCCCACCACTTTTTTTAATCGGTGGCGTTCTTGTTCACTCTCAATACGTTGTGAAACACCCACATGACTCGATCCTGGCATAAAAACGAGGTAGCGTGAGGGCAATGTAATATCGGTCGTTAGTCGTGCACCTTTTGTTCCTAAAGGATCTTTAACTACCTGAACAACAATATCCTGCCCCTGACGAACCAATTCTGAGATGTCCCTAACCTGGAACTGTTGCTTCTCATTTTCCGCAACACATTCGGTATGCGGCACGATATCGGAGGCATGTAGAAAAGCCGCTTTGTCCAATCCAATGTCAACAAACGCGGCCTGCATGCCCGGCAAAACTCGGCTTACTTTACCTTTGTATATGTTACCGACGATTCCGCGCTTAGCTTCTCGTTCAACGTGGATTTCCTGTAGGGTCCCCCCTTCAATCATGGCCACACGAGTTTCACTCGGCGTCACATTGATTAGCAACTCAGCACTCATAGGCGCACCTCAACATTTTAAATTATAGAAATTTGCGCAAGAGCTGGTCTGTTTCAAATAATGGGAGCCCCACGACAGCATGATAACTACCTTCAATACGCGTGACGAACTTACCGCCAATACCTTGGATACCATAGCTACCCGCTTTATCACATGGCTCGCCCGTGTTCCAATATTGTTCTATTTCCGTTTCTGAGAGGGCTTTAAACCATACGGACGTACTCACCACTATCGTTTCTTGTCGTTGCTGCGTGGCAACGGTCACCGCCGTCAGTACTTTATGTTCCCGATCAGAGAGCGCAAGCAACATCGCTTTTGAATGCGCCAGATTGACTGGTTTTTCCATCACGGCTTCGTCACATACCACCACGGTATCTGAGCCTATTACCACGCTATCGGGCTCACGTTCTAACCCTGCTTGCGCTTTGTCTTGTGATAAGCGTGAGACATACTGCAAAGCACTTTCATGCTCAAACTGGATTTCCTCTACTTCTGTGCAAATCACACCAAAACCCAAGCCCAATTGTGATAACAACTGTTTACGCCTTGGAGAACCTGATGCTAAAACTAGCTGTTTTTCCACACTCACCTCACATGCCAGTGTCGTCTGACACGACGCATTAGCAGAAACAGCCATGGCCACAAAATACTGTTGATCAGGCCACTCCAGAGCGACAAGAGATTGAACGTCACATCCTGTATCAGATATTCACCCGCAAATATCAACACATCGAGAAACATCGACAACAAACCGATCAACAACGCCTGCTGCCAAAGGGCCATATTCCTTAATACTAGGAAATTAAGTCCAATAACATAAATGACAATCGACATCATCATGCCACGAATACCGAGAGTGGAACCCAATAGCAAGTCCCACAATAAACCCAAAATCAGCGCTGTCCCGACGTTCACGCGATGTGGTAAGGCTAACACCCAATAACAGGTCACCAATAATAACCATGATGGGCGTAAGACATCGAGAACCCCAGGCCATGGGATGGTTTGCAAGGTTAGGGCCACCAAGAATGAAAAGGCAATCACCATCTTGCCTCTAAGTACGCTATTCGCCATTACCCTTTTCCTCTTCTAGATCATCAGGTAATGCCTGCTGGATTTTGTCCTGACGAGAGTCATTTGGCCAGACGAGCAACAAATATCGCAATCGTTCAAAATCAACCACAGGCTTGGCTTCAATGACGGCAAACTCTCTCGCGGTATCACGGCTTACATCAACAACATGTGCAACGGGATAACCTTCAGGATAAACACCACCCAGTCCTGATGTCACCAATAAATCCCCTTCCTCAATATCGAGGCTAATAGGGATATGTTCTAGGTTGATGCGGTCAATTTTACTATTACCCGACGCAATAACACGGATATCATTGCGTATCACTTGTACAGGAATCGCACTCTGGCTATCGGTCAGAAGTAGTACCCGACTGTTATGGGCAGAAACAAAGGTGACTTGCCCAACAATCCCTTTTTCATTCGCCACTGGCTGACCCACGTAGACACCGTCAATTTTCCCTTTATCAATGACGACTTGCTGGCGATACGGGGAGGTGTCCACCGCCATGACTTCTGTGACAACTTTACGTTCATCACGCACAAATGACGAACCAAGCAGCTTGCGCAAACGCTGATTCTCTTCACGGTATTGGTCAAGCAACAACCTATCATTCTTCAGACGAAGAATTTCTCTCTTAAGCTGATGGTTGTTATCCATAAAGTCTTTGCGAATGTTAAAGCGTTCGTACGCCCCGTCAAACATTGTCCGAGGGACATCCGCTAGATACTGAATCGGGGCAACCATACTATTGAGTAGATAACGTACCTGAGCAAATGCACCTAAACGACTATCAGCCAGCATTAGGCTGGCTGATATGATCACCGCAAAAAATAGGCGCAACTGAAGTGAAGGTCCTCGGCCAAAAATCGGCTTCATTAAATATGAGTTCCTTAATCGCTCGAATCAGCCCCCAATGTCCCGGGGGCTCAATTGATTATTCTTCGCTAAATAGATCGCCACCATGCATATCGATCATTTCAAGCGCTTTACCACCGCCCCTCGCGACACAAGTCAGCGGATCTTCTGCGATAACAACGGGAATGCCAGTCTCTTCGGTCAGAAGTCGATCTAAATCTTTAAGAAGCGCTCCGCCCCCCGTCAGAACCATACCGTTTTCTGAAATATCAGAAGCGAGCTCTGGAGGACATTGCTCAAGTGCAACCATCACAGCCGACACTATCCCTGTTAGCGGCTCTTGTAAGGCCTCTAGAATCTCATTAGAGTTAAGACTAAAGCTTCTAGGCACACCTTCAGCGAGATTACGACCGCGCACTTCGATTTCTTCGACCTCATCGCCAGGATAGGCCGAACCGATTTCATGCTTGATTTTTTCCGCCGTAGCTTCACCAATCAAACTACCGTAGTTACGACGCACATAATTAATGATAGCTTCGTCAAAACGATCGCCACCAATGCGCACAGAAGATGAATAAACCACTCCGTTCAGGGAGATCACGGCGACTTCAGTGGTACCGCCACCGATGTCGACAACCATTGAACCTGTGGGCTCAGACACACGCAGCCCCGCGCCGATTGCCGCAGCCATAGGTTCATCAATCAGATACACCTCGCGCGCGCCTGCACCTAATGCAGATTCACGAATAGCTCGACGCTCAACCTGTGTAGAACCACAAGGCACACAGACGAGAACACGAGGGCTTGGTTTTAATACACTATTGTCGTGTACTTGTTTGATGAAATGCTGCAGCATTTTTTCAGTCACATAGAAATCGGCGATCACGCCATCTTTCATTGGACGAATTGCTGAAATATTACCTGGAGTTCGGCCCAGCATTTGTTTCGCTGCATGTCCCACAGCAGCAACGCTTTTGCCTGCTCTGTTACGATCCTGACGGATAGCAACGACTGAAGGTTCGTCTAGAACAATACCTTGCCCTTTGACATATATAAGAGTATTGGCAGTACCTAAATCGATGGATAGGTCATTAGAAAATATGCCACGAAGTTTTTTGAACATATTCTTCGCTCGTCCTGAAAGAATTAGAAGATAGAAAACTGCACTAAATGTACCAATGCCTTGCGATCTCAGCAAGGCATTGAACTATAAACATGGGCTAAAACCCGCAATTTCTAACAGATTCCTAACGAAAGTCGAAAATTAATGCCATTACTGGTCCAACTCATTCCACCAAATGACACGATCACTACCACGATATAGACCAAACTGAACTAACCCTGATGTCGAATCTTCAAAAGTACCGTTGTTGTCTTCGTCTTGTTTTAACCATGGGAGACTGTGCGTTTCCATATTAAAAGACGTTGTGATCTTTCCTGTACTGCCCGAACCAGGTGCACTGAACTCAAGGTAGGTCTCGCCGTTGGATGCGGTGGTCGACGGCAATGACGCATTCACTTGCGGCGGTGTCGGTGAACCTGAGGTAACCACGGTGTAATCCGTAGAAGTCATTGTAAAGTTGTTCACATCAGCAAAATTCGTACAATTGTCTGCGGTGTTAGTGTCAAATGCCTGATTGGCCGAATAATACTGTAACTCCAAGGTTTGCCTGAGAGCGCTCAACTCCGATCCATATGAGTCATTAATGCTCAGACGCCCCCAACGCAGCTCCATCATACTATCAACATTGTCAAATGAGAGTCCTAAACAAGAACCGCTATTGGATGATTTAAAGCACACTCCGTCACTATCAGTTAAATCAGTGTCGTTCAAAGTAAGAGAGTACCCCGCTGTAAAAGGAACAACCGCAACAGAAGGCTTAACATAAGTCATTACGTCCCCATTGAGCTCAATGATGCTGGTTAACGTGTTGACCCGATCGACACTGGAAGACGTCCCATCATAGGTCATCGTTAGACTGTTACTCGAAGCGGTTGCATAAGCTCGGGTACTCCATGGATTGCTGTAGCGCCACCAGTTAACATCTAAATAGTTTTGCAACGCGACACCATCCTCTGCAACGGGGTTAAGCGTCACGGCAGGGTTGGTGCTGTATTCAAAAGACTCGCCGATATAAGTAAAAGTCACACATTTAGCACTCAATATGGGTGTGCCGACTGTGGCGTTAAAATACGAGGGGATAAACCGGCCACTATTTCCCGTTGAAGCGGCTGGTATAGTAAAAGTTGTACTGCCATTAAACGTACTCGGTGGCGTAACCGTAAAATCAAACACACCAACCTCTGAAATAGTTTGGGCAATGTTATTGGTTCCGCCAGTTTGAGGAATTTGATTGTAAGTGCTTACTCCGAGACTACCCACGCTTCCACCTGAAGGCTCTATCAGGCTGTGGCTAATGGCAAGGCTACTGTGTTTATAATTGGGTGTCACGCCATCACCTTCTCCATAAGCGGTCAGCTTCAGGTTAAAACTTTCACCAGCAGCGGCAAATACGTTACATGAAATATCCGCGGTGGCGCAGGCTCCATCCGTGCCAGAAGCGTTCTCAGCGGTCAAGCTCAGATACTTGGGGAAACTGACAAAGTTATCGCTGCCCACCATCTCTAGCCCCTGCTCATCCCCTGTCCCCGAATAACGTGCATTAAGCTGCATGAAACCTGCATCGGGATAATTGACACTGAACGATGATTCACCCGAGCTATTAAATGTAATACTCCGACTGGTGGCAGCCGCCTCACTGGCGCCTATCGCACTGCTCTCAATCAACACCTGTGGGGTACCAATAATTTCATTACTGAGCGGGTCTAGATAACTACTCCAGAAATCGAGGTTTTTCGAAACACTGGCAAAGCTAGGAACACATTGCTGCGAGTTGTCACTTTGTTTGACCGCTTTAATGGTTGCGGTTACGGCCTGATTCGCAATCTGATCGGGTACCTCTAACACAAAACCACTGTCGGAGAAGGTAAGGTCGCAGTTGTTTTCGCTCCAACCACTCCCTGTATTGCATAGGTTGGTTGAAAACGGCTTTGCCGGAGGTGTCGAGCCTGAGACACCTAGCGTCAAAGTACCCGCTTGGTTTTTACGCACGTCAAAAGTCCCAGAACCTCCCGAGAAACTGACGCCACTTCCACCAACCCAACCCCCTCCGCCGGAAACACTTGAGGGCAGTAAATTGGCCGTCACCGCTCCGGTATACAACTGACTGCATGATGCATCTAAACAAGCTTGAACCGTCACTGATTCTGCATTACAGGTCAGCTCTTGACCTGAATGTGTGAGCCTAAAATGATCAATTTGATCCGTGACTGGCCGCGACTTCAGCGCACACACCTCAAAATTATCAATCTCATGAATATTAGTGACGCTTCCAGTGGAGCCTGTAACAGAGAGTAAAAAGTCAGCCGGAACGGCTTCCTGATTATATTGAGCATCCAGCACATTGATTGGCCCAACAATTGTTTGCCAAGTGCCAGACCCAATCTTGCGCAAGATTTCGACTTGCGATTCGCCCACAACTCTTGAGTCCACAGTGATTCGGTATCGATGTACTGACCCAGAGTTATTGTCATCGACAGTGGGCGATAAGCAGTTACCGTTTTGGTTGGTTTGACCATTGTTACAGGCCCCTGCTAAATATCGGTAACCCGTTTCATCAACACCGGACCCTCGCAGTGCAACGGATTGCCTTCGGCGTCCCGGTTCAGCCCCCTGCCCCCCCTCGTTGGAGAAATTACCGTATTCATCAATACCGATACCTAACCACCCACCCGCGAAACCAGGCTCATTGGGTTTAAAACCATAGCCCAACGGCCCACCAAAAGCGCCCGCACTCGGTGTAACCAAGCCATCGGATAAAACAATCGCAATACCATCAGCGCCAGTTCCATCGTAAGCGAAATGATCGAACTCAACTTCGACTAAATTGTCCGCCGCAGGGAAAAATCGCTGGTAAGTCGATGATGTTGCCTGATCCCGCACCGCTATAGTAAACCTCAGCCGACCACTTTGAATACTTGGATTGAAGGTACCTTTACTGGTTGACGTTACCCATAAATCTGACAATTGTGTTGCACTAAAATCATCGTTGAAACATTGCAGTGTTTTACTGTTTTGACACAGGTCATTCATCTCTGCGTTGTCTATCGCATTGGCGTCGACCGTCACCGTGCTATTTCCAGAAAGAGAGATGGCTCCCCCGGATGCGATTCCGCCACTGACCTCTGCATTGCCAGTCACCTGAACGCTCCCAGCCACATAGATAAGACCGTTTATTTTAGTCTGGCCAGCGAGTTGTAAGCTTCCTGCTACATAGATAAACAAATTTTCTGCCGCGCCCCCCAAATTCAATTCGGAATTGATCAATTGAAGTGAATCAAAATACAAGCGGGTAGTCTGGCCATTGGTGGTCAGCTTAGAACCATTTTGGAAAAGTCCAGCGTTGTAACTGTAATCTCCTGGCGCGAAGTTATTCGAGCGAACCACCCCGCCTTCTAAGCATTCATAACTCCCCCCTGAGGTATAGCAGTCGAGATCGCCGAGCTTATTGTTAAGAATATCCGATGATGGGACAATACCGTTGGGCATCTGGTTGCCACTAGGGGGATCGGTAAAGGATACCGAACAAAGGGGAGAAGCAAGAACCTCGACTGACAACACCAATCCGATCAATGCACACACGATTACGTTGATGTTTTTCACCCTTTAACTCCTACTTCAATGATTCTTTGCAATTGCCACTCCCCAACGGTGCATTGCCCTGTAGACTGCAACTGGTAGAGCTGACTACCGTCATCTAGCATGCCCAAAGAAGTGCAGTTCACTGTCGCTGTACACTGAGATAATCCTTGATTCTGAAACGTGATGGTTTGGGATGAAGACGAGTGACAGCTGCCCGTGGTCGCTGTGGTGTAGAACCGGCTGATTTCAATTTGGGAGCCTGAACGCGCGGCCATTTCTGCACGGGTACCAATTAACGAAGCAATCAATTGATCGCTGCTACGTTGCTGATTCTGGACCGCTATTGAGGCAATGAAGCCGACAATCACCACCAATATAAATACAACCAGCATCAATCCGCTGCCCATTTGCTTATGGTGTGTTGTAAATGAGTGCATCATGATCAAACCTAATTACTTCCCCATTATCGGTAAACGTCAGCTCAATTTTCACCAAACCATTGCGCTGCAACTGCGGGTCCGCAACAACGAAATTCACTTGGCTTAAATCACCCGCAACCCTCACCCCCGTCCCGAGGAGCGTCGGTGTCAACGACGCTCTATTCAAAGCATAGCCGGAATAGCGTAATAGCTCATTACCGACCAAACAAAACGCGACGGGCTCCTGATAAAAGTAGGCGCGTTCTGCAGGGCTGCTCGTTTCAAAACCCGTGCTCAGCGTCAAAGAAACATCCACCATTTGCGCATCATTGGGCGGAGTGAAATCCACAGTGGTGCTCACCTGAGCCGTTTGGCCAGTTCCATCAACGTCTTGACGCAACTCACTGGCATTACTTGGGTAAACAGCGACTCTTTCGCCAGCCGTGATTTGCTTCACAACAGGCAGCACACGAATGGACGAAGAGGCGGCAGAGGGCGTGGGCAGATCCGTATAAAGCGCACTATTAATGATGGGTAAAATTTCAATACAATTGTTCGCCACTGTGACACTGTTGGGCACCGCTTCTCGGATTTCTCTTCGCAGCCTTTCGGTGGCAAAACGGCCCTGCTGAATCAACGCCTCGCGGGAAGACGAATCAGAATACAGCACTAGTGATTGGCGCACGACTTCGCCAAGAAAAAGGCCAACGACCCCCAGCAAAGTAATCGACACCACCATTTCAATTAGCGTAAACCCACGCATTAAAAATTGCCTTTCGTCGCAGCAAACGAATAATCGTTGCCTTGACGGTCAGTAATGGTGACATTAATTCTCTTGAAGTGAGTGAGGGATGAAGAAGCGATGCCTGACATGTCGTTACTCGTCTCTTCTTCATAAAAAACTTGAATAGCGACCGTAAAATCTTGATATTCACTACTAATATCTGCGCCTAAAACATCACTGACCGGCCCATTTATCCCGTTAAAATCATCGACATCATTATAGAGTGTGCGATCACTTTCCCCTGAGTCTGGGCCAAGATTGATGGCGAGGGTACAAAGCACCCGATCCACTGTCGTGGTTATCACACATTCAGGCACACCGCCATTTACACCCGAGTTTTGATCAAAGTTACGACCTAATACCTCATCCATCACCGCACGTCCAAGTTCAGCTGCTTTGACATAGGATACCTGCTCAGCACTTTGCTTACCCTTAGGAAACAAAGCAATTGACACTCCGCCCATCGCAATCGCGATAATGACAATCACCACCACCATTTCGAGCAGAGAAAATCCGAGTGGCTTAACACGTTGAGCTCGTCGCAAATATCCCTCCTTCAGTGTTAATACATATTAATCGGCTATCCCCAGACTGCCCCTGAATAGAGACACTACACGCACTATTAACACATTGAGCGGAGCGGCCTAAATTATCGAAATCTACATAATTTTGTGCCCCTTCTGTGGTGAGCGATAGTTGTACTCCCTCACTACTTGCATCCACAAAACTGCTGTCACTCGTATCAGAAGGGAACACCAGCACACAACTTGCAGACGAAACACTAGGAGAGACATGGATCGCTCGGTTGCTATCGACCAACCAACGGCTACACAAACCGCTGCGATTCATCGCCCTCAGTTGTGTCAAACGTAGCGAGGATAGGACTTCTTGTTCAAGTAATTGAGCATCAAAACTGCTTTTACCGACATAGCGACTCGCGGCATAGACAGACACTATCCCAAGTAAGACAATAACCATCACTAATTCAATCAAAGTAAAGCCCCGATTGGGCTGAGCAAGCATAAATACCTCAATCACGCGTTCCGTGATCAAAGTATAAGAGAGAAAATCGTCAAATGAGGTGAACAGCCGTGAGTTTTACCCAGAACCTAGAGCTGAGTAACGACAATAAATTGAAATTGGACAAGGCCAGTGGCTGGCCTTATCTTTAACATCCCGATTGTGTCACGGTAATCGAGTAGGATACCGTCGCGCTTGTCGCTTCGGAATAACTAATATAACAGTTGGTTGCCGCAACGCCTGCTGCATCGGTCAAGGTTGAATCTTCGAACGTTGCCAATAGCGCTCTGGAGCCAACGGTCGAACCAGAAACAAACGAGTCCCAGTCAGCACTTAATCCCGTGACAGAAGCAACCACTCCCGTTGTTGTCGCTGCAGGGTAACCATAAACGGTATCAATGCCCGTTGATGTTTGTGCGCTCGACACGGCTTCCTCGCCTTCAATGGCGGATTTGCCATAGACAATGCCAGCCGCGCCATCAATCGCGCCTTTAAGGCCTTGTAAAGAAGCTTGACGTGCATCGCCCTGTAAATTGAGAAAACGAGGTGCCGCAGTCACAGCCAGAATTCCCAAAATAACAATGACGACCACCAATTCAATAAGGGTGAAACCACTTTGTGTTTTCATAGTTACTATCTCTCTTATGTTTGCAGTTCTACTGCAAGGTCACGGTCACTCGTCCTGTTTGAACTTCATAAACAAACTGATGCCCCGTCCCCCCTTCTTTCTGAATATAGGTGCATGTGGCGTTGGCGTCATCCGCTTGCGCCGAATATTTCGCATTTGAATTGGTTGTCGCATTCACCGTCGTGTCAACATTAGGCGGGTTTTGAAGTAGGTTTTCCATCATATCAATACAAATTTGGTCAGTCAGACTGGCAGGAAAACTACTGTTATCAGTATTGAGTCCAAACGGGTAGCCGTCTCGAAACCCAGTATCAGCATTGCTGCTGTCTTTAGAGCGTGTCAGCCAAAATGACACACCATCATAGTTCACGGTATTATAGGTTTCCGTGCTGACGGAAACAGAAGGCCTTGCTTCGGCCTCCCATTGCGCTCTGGCAGACAGCACTCCCGTCGCAAATCCGCCCGCCACACCTTCAATACTGGCCTTTTTGGCTTCATCGGTGACATCCAAAAATCGAGGCAGAGCAGCAACGGCTAGCAACCCCACCACCACGATGACGACAATAAGTTCAACCAAGGAAAAACCCGTTTGTTTACTTACCATGCTCCAAAACCCAACATTACGTGTTTCATTCCCTTAACAGGTAAATTAAAGCCATTAAAGAGATATGACTCTCTCAGTCTAAAGCGAAACCAATACTCACTGAAAAGCGATGATCAACCAATTGTATGTGAATAGACTTACTTGAATCGTAAGTGTAGACACATCGATAGTCACCAAACCCTGTGTTTTCCTCAATGCTAGCCGGAAGTGAATCTAAGATGCGTTTCTCAGGATACAGCAGTGACAACCAATACTCACAATCTGTTTTATTTCCTGACATTACCGGCAATGGCCACCCCGACGCTGAAAATCTTATTTTTTTTCCTTCAACAGTAAGTGTATGTTGCTGTTTATTTATTAGCCACTTTTGTTTGTAAAAACTTGCTCTGTCAATAATCCGCTTGCTGGCGAGCAGATAAGCCGTCTCATCAATATTCTGTTCTACGCTTTCTAACATAAAGACAAAATTCAGTACTAGAACAATCACTATCAATGCCCAAACAACCACACGCGACCTTTTTAGATAATTCGCGGCGCTGTCATTGAATAGCATCTAACATGCCCCACATTGGCAAAAAAATACCCAATGCTAGGATAAGAACCATGCCTGCCACAATAACCAATAAAATGGGCTCTATTCTTGCTGTGAGCGTTTTTAAATCGTAGTCCACTTCCCTGTCATAAAAATCCGAGGCTTCAAGCAACAGTTCGTCAATTCTGCCTGTTTCTTCTCCGACAGAGAGCATTTGCAGAACCAAAGGCGTAAAAACCCGACTCTGGCTGGCCGTTGCTGATATCGTGCCTCCCGCTTCAATCGATGACTTCATTTCCAACAAGCGATTTTCTAGAAAACGATTTTCTAGCGCTTCAGCCGACAAGGCTAACGCTTGATTTAGGGGGACACCCGCTTTCAACATCAGTGCAAACGTCCGTGAAAACCGAGACAGTTGGGCTCGATTGACCAAATTGCCAATAATCGGCATCCGTAACCGAAATTTATCCCATTTTTCACGTCCATCCGGCGTTCGCGCCCAAGCTTTAAAGGCAATAACCGCGCTGACGATCCCTGCCAGAATAAACGCCCAATAGTTAACAAAAAAATCAGAGGTCGTAATCAATATTCGTGTCGGTAGCGGTAACTCAACGCCAAAACGGGCAAACATACTAGAAAATTGAGGGATTACTTTGACATTAAGTACAAACAAAGCCACCAGAATAAAGCTGATCACAAAGGTGGGATAACGCATGGCCGTTTTAATTCGTTTGCGTGTTTCCACTTCCTGCTCGTAGTAGTTTGCTAATTGCAACAGCGCTTCATCAAGACGCCCCGTATTTTCTCCAACATTAATCATAGAAACGAACAGTGGACTGAAGACTTTAGGATGCATCTGCATGGATGCGGAAAGATTTCGTCCATTAGTGAGTTCATGGGTTACGTCCTCCAGTGCGGCCTCAAGCTGTTTGTTGGCGCTATTTTGAGCCAGCCCCTTCATTGAGCGCAGTAAAGGAACGCCAGCTTTGGTCAAACTAAAAAGCTGACGGCAAAAGATCACTAAAACGTCCAGAGGAACCGCTGGGGTGAATAACAATTTCAAATCAAGTTCAGCGGACTGGCGTTGTTCCCCTGCGGTAATTGATGTAGGGATAACGCCTTTATTTACCAATGAATCAGCGGCCGTTTCCTCGTTAGGCGCCTCAACCTGACCTGATGCTTCAGATCCGTCCAGATGCCTTCCTTGATAACTGAATATTGGCATAAATTCATCCTACAAATCGAAGGCTTCTGCCGAGCCGTAAGTGTCTCCTTCACCTAGATTCATGACTTCATCTAGACTCACAACCCCCTGCAAAGCAAGCTCCATGGCTGAAACCAATAACGGTTTATAATGAGCAGACTCGCGAGCTACCTTTGCAAAACCCACGGCATCATTTGCTCTTAGCTTGTCCATCATATCCTGTTCCAGCTCCAGCATTTCAAACACGCCAATTCGCCCCTGATATCCAGTTAAGTTACAGTTTTGACACCCTCTTCCTTTAACAAAGGTGTTCTGTTCTTGATTAGGAAAACGTTGTGCCAGCCATTGTTTTCGAGCTTCTTCCAGCTCATCATCCACCTTACAATCTGGACACACTTTTCTCACCAAGCGCTGAGCCACAACAGCACGGACCGCACTCGCGACTAAGTAGCCAGGGGCCCCCATGTCCATCATTCGCAACGCACTATCCACAGCATCATTGGTATGCAACGTACTGAGGACCAAGTGGCCAGTTAACGCCGCTCTTAGGCCTATTTCAACGGTCTCTTTGTCACGCATCTCACCCACGAGAATAATATCGGGATCCTGACGCAAGAATGTTCTAAGAACAGTGGAGAAATCCAAATTAATCTTGGCATTGACCTGCACCTGACTGATGCGAGGCAAACGATACTCTACTGGGTCTTCAGCCGTAATGATTTTTTTTCCCGGCTCATTGAGTTCACTCAAAGCCCCATACAATGTGGTGGTTTTCCCTGATCCGGTTGGTCCAGTCACCAAAATCATGCCATAAGGCCGACGTAACTGACGGCGTAGACGCAGCAACAAATGTTGAGGGATACCAGAATCACCCAGTTTACGAACCCCTGAAGACTGATTCAGCAAACGCATCACCACGGACTCACCATGCTGCACCGGCATGGTCGACATGCGGACATCCACCGACTGACCTTTCACACGAATATTAAATCGTCCATCCTGAGGCAGCCGCTTTTCAGAAATATCAAGGTTGGCCATCAGTTTCAAACGCAGCACTAAGGCGGGTGCAATATTGACTTCATTTAATAACGTTTCGTGTAACACCCCATCAATGCGTTGACGCAACCGCAGTACGCCGGCATCCGGCTCAATATGAATATCGGAAGCATCCACTTGAATCGCATCTTCAAACATGGAATTAATGAGTTTAACGATCGTCACTTCATCGCTATCTTCATCTTCAACATTAAAGTCAAACGCATCACTGACCTGATGCTCAGCTTGAAGTTGCTCGGCAAACGAGGCAATTTCTTTGGTTCTTCGATAGTATCGGTCAAAGCCATCAACCAATTGTTTTTCTGGCGCGATGACAAACTCAATTCTAAATTCGGGTAGTTGCCCCATCAAAGCTTCTTGAGCAAACAGATCCGCAGGATCACTCATCGCCACTCGTACCGTGTCGCCTTGTCGGCTAATCACGAGCGTTCGTAATCGTCTTGCATGCACTTCGGCAAGAAGCTGAACCGCATCAACATCAACATTTGCTCGGCTAAGATCAATCAAAGGGACGTCAAGCTGCTGAGACAAAAACGTCAACATTTGATGTTCGCTTAAAAAACCCAGCTCGATAAGCGTCGCGCCCAGCTTTCTGCCGGTACTCTTTTGCGCCGCCAGCGCTTCTTCGACTTGCTGCGCGGTAATGATTTCCTCTTCCACCAGAAGATCACCCAGGCGCTTTCTAAGTTTAATTTGCAATGAGCGGCTCCTCTAGACGGCGAATCAAGGCTAATCGGTCACGGATAAACTGCTGAGACTGGCTGGACAACCCTAGCTTTAACAACGCTTGCTGGTACGCTTTTTCAGCTTTAGGTAAATTAAGTGCACGTTCTTGCTGAATCCCTAAGCCTAGCCACCAGCGGCCACTTTCCGGCTCAAGTGCCACGAGACTTTGGTAGCTATCCAAGGCAAGGGCGTCTTGCCTTGTTTGCTGCGCAAGGATTGCGCGCAGAGAAAAGTAGTCGACGCTGGCTTTCTTGGGCTCGAAAACTAACGCTGTTAATGCCGCCTCTTTTTGTTGTTCTTTAACAAGTAACCTTGCGAGTGAGAGACGTAGTTCAACATTTTCTTTATTCCTTTGGACGCCTTTACTCAGCATATCTACGGCTTTTCTTACTTCCCCTTTTCCATAATATAAGGCCGACAGCGTTTGCCTAACTGGTGTGCTATCAGGTGTGTACCTCAACGCTTGATGATAATGGTCTAGGGCGTGTTTCAGATTATTGCTGTCTAACGCTTTTTGTCCTCTGATCTGAGCTTTGTCCGCCAACTGCTGAGGCGTCAGTTCTACGTGCTCAACCACAATTTCCCCGCGTGAAACGCTGACGTCGGCAGGCACTGGTTGAAGTAACGGGGCAGCAGAACGGTCTAATGGCGTCGACTTCGGCACTGAAGCAGGCAGAGGATTAGGTTGCTCTCTCATCGACCATTCTCTTTCTGCCAATTGGGCCTCCGTCGTGGTGTCCAATGAGGTTGTATATTCCTCTGGTGAAGCTTGCTTGTGCAAAGGAAAAGCTTCTACCTCAACGGGACGTACTTCACCAACAGGCGCTTGCGAGGAAACAGCCCAACCCCCGAGCGCGAGACTCAAGGTCACACTGCCGACAATCCAAGGAAGTATCCTTACTGGCTCAATCGGACTAATGTTTGCCCTCTCAACCTGACCTTGTTGATGACCCGCTTTATCTGCAAGTTCGGAAAGAGCGGTATTGATCGTACTCATGATAAACTCCATCCCCAAAACAACGGGCTTTTAAATTTTGGCTTACAACAATCATAAGTGTCATGAATGGCACGATATAAATGCTCATTACCAACATCCGCCCTTCCTTCGCTGGCAGACAGGACTAGGCATTTGTGACAAATTTGGTTAATCAGTCTTGGAATACCACGACTGGCTTTCCAGATTGCTTTTTTCTGACTCAGCCTAAACAAGCGAGGCTTGCCGCCGGATTTGTCTATCCGGTTATCGATGTAAGCGACGACCTCTGCCAAGGTGAGCGTCCTCAGTTGAGCACTAAAGGTAATACGCTGTCTCAACTGTCGAAGATGATAGTGTTCCAATCGCTGATCCAATTCAGGTTGCCCTAGCAAGACAATTTGTAATAGTTTGTTTTGCTCTGTTTCAAGATTGCCAAACAATCGCAGCACCTCAAGCGCTTCATCACTAAGGGATTGCGCTTCATCGACAAACACAACAACTCGGATTTCATTTCTCGCCAATCTTATAAGTTTAGACTGAATTTCATCGACTAGGGTCGTTTGGTCAGACCCCTTGATGTCTAGCTCCACAGCAATGGCTTTTCGCAACTCTTCGCCATCTAGGGCAGGGTTAGGCAAATAAACGATTTGAATGTCTTGTGAAAGCTGATTAACTAGGATACGACACACCATCGTCTTGCCCGTGCCGACCTCTCCTGTGACTTTAATCATCCCCTCGCCCATTTCAATTGCAGATTGAACGGTCTGAATCGCTTCATAATGAGGTTCAAGCCCGAGAAACAAAGCCGTATTCGGGGTCAAGTTGAAAGGGAGTTGAGTAAAACCAAAATGCTCCAAATACATAGCGAGTTACGGCTTGTCTGGAAACCATTGATTCAACAAATCTTGTGATTTTTCTAACTCTTTTTGCCAAGTGTTAATACCGACGACTGTTGGCTTGAGTAAAATCACTAACTCCGTTTTCTCCGTATATTTTGACGTATTACGAAACAAATGGCCTAGCAACGGGATATCTCCCAGAAACGGAACCTTGGATGTTCGATCTAAGGTGTTCGATTTCATCAGCCCGCCTATCACCACCACATCACCATCCTGAGCACGGATCACGGAATCTGATTCACGAATAGAGCTGGTCGCCAGCGGAAGGGTAATGGTATCCGACCCGTTCGTTATCGACTTACTTTCCTCATCAACATCGATAACCGCTGGGTGGACGTGAAGCAGTACATTCCCCTGATCATCAATTTGTGGTGTCACATCCAACGATATCCCCGAGAAAAAGGGCGTGATTTCAACGTCAGTACTGGTGACTGACGTTGAGCTTGAAGAATCGACATTGGTTGAAAAATCTGTGACGTAGTAGCTATCGTTACCGACTTTTATTACCGCCTTTTGATTATTTGAGGCCGTTACTCTTGGACTGGACAACACGTTTAAATCTCCCTGAGTCGCCATAAAACTCAGCACAGCATCAAAGCTGCCACTCGATATCACAAGGTTCGTTTGCCCCGCGAGAAGCGTGCCTATCGAATCAAGTCCAGGAAGCGTCGTGGGTGAGCTTGAGGTTACAGAACCTTGACCAAAGGTATAATTGGTGCCATTTGCTGTAAACGCTTTCGACCAATCTATGCCCTGTTGATAGCCATCACTCAGGGTTACCTCAAGGATCTTCGCTTCAAGGATCACCTGACGGTGCACCCGTTGTTGCGACACACCAATGAAGTCTTTAACTTCACGTATTTCATCAGGAAAAGCCCGCACAGTGATCACACCAGCCTGTGGCGTCACAATCGCACTTTGACCTTGTCCCGTGCCAATTAAATGATTCACAGCTTGCTCCAACTGAGGCCAAAAATCGCTCTCGCTGGTGGTTTCTATTTCTGTTCCTCCGTTCGACGAGCTGCTACTGGTAGAGCTGGAGGAATCAGACGTCGATGATGATGATGAACTGGAGGAACTCTCGTTCGTAATCGATCCGGTCGTGATCGACGTCAGTGAACGACCGCTGCGTTTAAACTGCAGATAGTCAACGGGGATAGTAACGGTACGTAATCCGGCGGGGTAGACTTGAATAACCTTAGATTTTTTTTCAATTTGATAGCCGTAGATATCACGCACTACCGCCAACACTTCATCTAAAGTCACATCCGTCAAATTCACAGTAATATTCCCTGTGACCTTAGGGTGCAAGGCAACACTGTATTGAGTCCCCTTAACCAAACTGGTAAAGAATGCATTCGCATCCACCGCATTCGCTTTTATCCGAAAACGTTTCAACTTTTTATCGGTCGACACATTCCCATTGACGAGATTCGGCATTAGGTCAGCCTCAACCGAAGGCGGTAATTCGACCAAGCTGCTGCGATTGGAATCAATGATCGATTGGTTAAGGGCCTGTTTTATTTCAACGGGGTCACGATGCCCCATTGAGCATCCGGATACTGATATAACAGCAATCGCTAAAACAAGTATACGCATACGATTCAACAACCTTATTGTTTGAGGTCAGCAGAAAATAACGCTAATGTCCACTGCTTCCCCGCCCGACTGAGTGTGACGGCATCCTGATTGATTTCATCCACTTTATAACCCGCGACTCTCTCCCCAACTTGCGCGACTTCACTATTTAGAACGACCCGACACTGCTCCCCAACAGTGCAAACAATGCTATGTAACACTGGCACTGGTTCTTGCGGCACGGTATTTTTGGGCTTAGAATCCTCAGGATTTTTCCAGCCCAGCGGCGCCGTTGGGTCCTGATCCTGAGTCGCCAGCGCTGAAAAAGACAGCCCCATTAGCACGATAAACAATAATCTAACCACCGATAAACTCCTGTCTCGTCCCTAAAGTATATACTTCGAGAATTAAGCGAGCTTTAGGATAAGATTCAACGGTGTAACTAAAACTGCGCCAAAAATAATTAACAGGTAATGACTCCAGCGTGTCCAAGTAAGCCAAAATTGCAAAGTAAGGCCCTGTCAGCTCAATCTTTACCGGATGTAAATAATATCCTGTTTGATTCTCGCCATTTCCCGTAATCGACTCCGCCCCTATTGACTCCAAGCCCACGAGGCGAAGCCCTCTCGTTTCCAAAAGGACTTGCTCTAGCAATTGCGCCATTTGACTGGGTGAAATCAGTGTTTCCACTACCTTGGCCAATTGCTCTGAAAGTTGCTGACTTTCCATTAACAAACGCTTAAATTCAACGTCAATATTTTGGTTAGGATCACTGGCTAATTTCGCCTGAATTACCTCTATTTCATTGTGCAACCCTTCAACATTTTTTGTTACGGCGCCAAGCTGCTTTGACAGCCCGCGGTTCGACTCTAATGTTGGATCTATCATCATGGTTAATGCAGCTAGCGCAATAACCAGTAAGCCTCCCCCGGTGATCAGCCACTTTTCTCGCAGGCTCAACACCACAAATCTTTTATTGAGTAGGCGCCAAAACTGCTTCATTAGTTCTGTTCCTGCCTAGTGAGTAGTTCAAACGTGATGATGTTATCATCGTTGCGACCAATTCTAAGTTTATCGAACGATCGCCCAACCAAGTTGACTTCTGATTTGAATTGCTTGACCCAGCTCGGAATCGATTTTGCGTCACGCGCTAAACCGTGTAAATCCATCTTCTGATGATCAATATAAATGCGATTTAAAGAGATATCCTGACGACTTAACTTCGATAAAGAACGCATAGTCCCTGAGTAACCCTCCTGCTGAGTTTGATCGAATTCTCCTACTGCTTTCAGTGACGCCCGATTAGCTTGAAGCTCAAGCTTTAAACGATTCACCGCCGCAATTTTGGCTGGGGACGGTTTATGCTCCGGCAATTGTTCAACCAACGCACTCAACTCTTGTCTCAGACTTGCTTCCTGCTGTTTCTGCCTTTCCAGCAACTTAGCAAATTCCATTTCTTTAAAATGAAGAAAACCAAACCCGATCAAGAAACAAAGGGTTAGCGCCCCCCAACTGCCAATGACTTTAGGCAACGTGAAATATTCAACCTTAGGTTTCAAGGCATCAGAGTATAAATTGACGACACTGTCGTTTATCTGATGGATATAATTCAGTAGTACATTGCCCGATTCTATTTCAGTCTCATTGAGGGCTTCCACTTTGACATTAAGACGCTCGTTTAAAGCGTCGACCAATTCCTGATTATCTTCCTCATCACAGCACACCTTCATTTGATGGAGAGAGGTCCCTCTCAGCTGGGAGGATAAATAATCAATCGAACGTTGCAGCTCAAGCGCGATGCCGTCCATTTGAAGTGCACTGGTTGCAACACCAGTAAGTGGAGAAGAGACACCACGGATAGTCCTTTGAAAAGCACAATGATGATCAACGAACGCACTCAAACGAAAACTATTTTGGTAACTACGTTGCAACAATAAAAAATGAGAAGCCTCGTCAGCAGAGACCCCCCAAATTTCATCCTCGACCATAACCCGGTCTAACTGAATGTGATGAGTTAAAAGGCTTTGCTGTAAACCGAGGATCACACTCTTAGATGCAACATAAACCAAGAGTTTATTGCTGAGAGGCAAATGGGCGGAATCAGCGACAATTTCAGTCACTTTTTCACTGATCAGCTCTTTAATTAAGAAAGGTAAAGCGCCGGACAATTCTTCCTGTGGAATATTAGGCTTTTCAATTTGGTAGGTTTGGTAAAAATTAGAACTAAGCACAATATCTAGAACAATATCTGCTAACTTTGACTCTTTAAGTGCATTGATCAATACCTCTTGCCAGCCTTCTCCCTCCACACGGAGTTTCGAAGGCAGCCCACTATCACTCACTGCTGAAAAGTAAAGCTCGCTCGGCTGAACGATCACCGTAATGCGATGCCCCTCACGGGCGTTGCGCTGAAACTTTCCAAGCAGAGACGTTATGTTCATGGGCTACTCACTTTTCTCCATCGATTCCGTCGCCCGATTTTCACCTTGCGGGCTCCACTGCAGTTTGGTACGTCAAGGTGAGGCACAAGGGGCTGCTCGGTTTGAAAATAACGCCCCTGAACTCCCTGAACACCTAACGCTAGCATGGTTTCATATTCTTGTTTGTTGTCGATACCGACAGCAATGACGTGGGTGTTTAACCCTTCGCATGCCCCAAGTAAACTTCGAACAAAGAGTTGGTTCTCATGTCGCTGATCTATTTGTTTGACCAAACTTCGATGCAGTTTTAAGAAATCAACAGGAAGATCTTTCAAATAATGCGTACTCACAATAGACCGACCGGCCTGACCAACAACAATTCTACTCCCCAAACCTGCAATCAGTTTTATCACAGGACGCATATAGTCTAAATGCTTCACTAACCTTGCTTCCGTAAATTCAAAAATCAGTCGCTTACGTTGCTCTATTGTTAATTGTAGTAGCTCAAACCTGAACCATTTCAAATAATCACGGTCCGAATAGGGCGACACGTGAAGATTAACCGAATAACACAGCGATTCCTGAGACTGTTTTAAATAACCAAGCACTCGTGAAACCACCGCCTTATCCAGCACAGCTTCATAACCGACTGATTCAATAGCGGAGTTAAAACGAGAGGCTTTGATCAAGCCATTCTTTGGATCTTTTATGCGGACAAACAATTCAGAGTGTTCAAATATTCTTTCCTGTTGATAACCCAACAGATAACAGGGCTGGTAATACATATAGAGTTGATCTGGTTTCAACACGAGATCGAATAAAGTACGCCACTTAACACTGCCTCGTTCTTCATCACTGGCAACCTGTTTTTTGAATCGATTCCATGTATTGATTTGCTGCAATTGCGCACTTTTTAGGGCGGTTTCAGCCTCATCCATAATGCGCTCTTGACTCTCACCTTCTCGGTATAAACTCAGGCCAACATGGACCCAATTTTCTTTGGACAACGGTGCTGGTGGCGATAATCTTATGAGTTGTTTTAAAATGCTAGCAGCTAAGGTGGTGATTTCTTTACTGCCTAAGTTCGGCGCAAAAAGAGCGAAATCAGACGCATAATACCGTGAGAGAATAATATCGGGATAACGCTGGACAAGATTACCTAAGCTCTCACCGACTGTCACAACAAAATCGTTCGCGATAACGTTTCCTGCTTCCTCTTGAAGCTGTTCCCAGTCATCAATCCGAAGGAGAATTACACCGCCATGAGAACCACTTTCGGACAACGCCGCTTCTAACTTGCTATCAAACAACACTCGATTTGCAGTACCGGTCAATTGATCCAAAAAAGTTTGAGTCCGAATAAAGGTATCAAAGCGACTTCGCTCCTGACGAGCATCCTGCAGTTCTTCAATCAATCGATCCAATGCCTCACTGGCTGTAAAAGGCCATTCGCGCAGATCGCCTATGGCATAATCTTCTACCCGACCCGCTAACAACATTCTGCCACGCTCTTCCAGTAACTCAGAGCCAGCTAATTGCTCCTTTAACCACTTTAATCCTCTCATTAGACAAAAAACGATCAAGACAACCGCCAACGTAATTGACCACAGCGCTTCCAAAGAATAGCCAAGCCCAAAATAGGGGGGAACCGCTTTAAAATGCAGATAAAAATCAGGGTTTCGCTCTAACTGATAATCCGTCTCATACAGCAAAGCTCTATCTATTTTAGACGCCGTATCTTTATAACGATAGATCACTCCATTCGTCGATCTAAGCTCCATTTCAACAATATCAGACGCCTGCAGCATTTTAGGTATCCAACTCTGCAAAGAGTACGCCGCGTCAGGAACGTTCATTTCTTTGTCCAACACCTCAACAATACCCTGCAAAGAATGTTCAAGATATTCCTGTCCAAGCCTTTTAAAAGAGAGGGTTCCACCCAGAAAGAGAATGAACATCGCACTGGTGACGATAACCGTAACGAACGCAACCAAACGAGTACTCAGTTTTAAGGTAGGTGTATACCTCATAGATAAAGGATTCCTTTCTCAAGATAAGTTGAAGGGAGAAATGCATCACCCTACCTAATGAAATACAGGCAGAGAGACGAGTTATTGATAGAGCTTATTGTGTTAACTATATAAAAAAGCCGCGAATTTCGCGGCTTTTTTCAAGATTCAGTGATCTAGAATGGGATGTCGTCATCAAAATCCATTGGCGGCTCATTATACTGAGGCTGGCTCTGTTGAGGCGCTGGAGTATGTGAAGGCTGCTGCACAGGCGGTTGCTGCATTGCTGGCTGATTTTGTTGCATAGGCTGTTGAGGCTGGCCCCAACCACCTTGTTGCTGAGGTTGGCCCATTCCTTGACCCGGAGCGTTACCACCTTGAGAGCGTCCACCCAACATTTGCATAACACCATTAAAACCTTGCACGACAATTTCTGTGGTATAACGATCCTGCCCACTTTGATCTTGCCACTTACGTGTTTGTAATTGCCCTTCAATATAAACTTGAGAACCTTTACGAAGATATTCACCAGCGACTTCAGCCAGTTTGCCAAACAGAGACACACGATGCCACTCTGTCTTTTCACGCTGTTCACCCGTCGCTTTATCACGCCAGCTTTCAGACGTCGCAAGCGTGATATTTGCCACAGCACCACCATTGGGCATGTAGCGTACTTCCGGATCTGATCCCAGATTACCGACCAAAATAACTTTATTGACTCCACGGCTCGCCATGATTCGCTCCGTCTAATTTTTGTGTTGACCTTATAACAGCCAATAAGCATAACATGCTTTAGCCTGCGAACAAATTTCTATCCAAACATTACCAGATGACGGCCTGAAACAGGCCAGATGCCATCATTTTTTTGATTGAGTTCAACCCATTATATTATTGATATATCTGACACTTACTGTCGGATTTGAAATTAAACGCAATCCTTCCAAGAGGCTTCGCTCTGTCGCCCAAGTTCATTCACGATATTGGTGTTATCTTAACCACATAAGTGAACTCATTATGACCAAACATAGTTATGCCCGAACCCTCTACTTTCTTTGTGAAGAAAAAAACACAGATTATCCAATGGCTATTCAATTAGAAAAACACCTTCAGCTTGAGGTGCCAAAGATTGAACCGAGTCAATTGATGCTTGCGATGCAGAAGCATAAACACAAAATCTTGATGATCGATTACGATAACTACCAGCACCTCCACAGCCAGATCCGCAACCTGCCCCTGTCAAACAAACTGTTCGAAACCATCGTGTTTAATGCTGGGAAACGTCTTACGACTCAAGAGCTCCTGTGTTTTGGCAACCTGAAGGCTTTGTTCTATCAAGGTCAAACTATAGAAGACATTGCCAATGGTTGCCGTGCCGTCATTAACGGTGAGAATTGGCTTCCGCGTAAAGTCGCTGCCCAGCTGCTCCATTACTATCGGCACGTTATTTTAAGTCAAACGGCGCCAGAAACCGTTGACCTGACGGCCCGTGAAATGCAGATCTTACACTGCTTAAAGACTGGCTCTTCGAATATGCAGATCGCGGATGACCTGTTCATTAGCGAGTTCACAGTGAAATCCCACCTCTACCAGATTTTTAAGAAACTCTCAGTGAGGAATAGAGTTCAAGCCATTGCGTGGGCAAACCAACATATGATGCCCTAAAACCACGCACAGTTACAAAAACTGACCTTTTACGCTCAGAATACATGATCCAAAAACAAAAAAAATGCTAAAGTTGCGCCAGCAAGAACTGACGCAAAAACAGATAAAGGGTTTATCATGATCAAAAAGTGTCTTTTTCCGGCAGCTGGATACGGAACTCGATTTCTGCCTGCCACCAAATCCATGCCCAAAGAAATGATGCCTGTCGTCAATAAGCCGCTGATTGAATATGGCGTTGAGGAAGCAATTCAAGCAGGGATGGATGGAATGTGTATTGTCACTGGCCGTGGTAAACACGCCATCACTGATCACTTTGATAAAAACTACGAACTCGAACACCAGATTAGTGGCACCAATAAAGAGCAGTTATTGGTCGACATTCGTGACATTATCGACAGCGCAAACTTCACCTATATTCGTCAACGGGAAATGAAAGGTTTAGGGCATGCGATTTTAACAGGTCGCGAACTCGTCGGTGATGAGCCCTTTGCTGTTGTGTTGGCTGATGACCTTTGTGTCAATGAAGATGAAGGGGTACTGGCTCAGATGGTTGCCCTATTTAAGCAGTTTCGCTGCTCAATCGTCGCCGTTCAAGAGGTCCCTCTAGATGAAACGCACAAATATGGCGTTATTGCTGGAGAGATGATCAAAGACGATATCTACCGAGTCGACGATATGGTGGAGAAGCCAGATTCGGGCACTGCGCCAAGCAATCTAGCCATCATTGGTCGGTACATCCTTACTCCCGATATTTTTGAACTTATTGAACATACTGCACCAGGTAAAGGCGGCGAGATCCAGATTACTGACGCCTTGCTAAAACAAGCGAAAGCGGGGTGTGTCCTTGCCTACAAATTCAAAGGAAAGCGCTTTGATTGTGGCAGCGTTGAAGGATACATTGAAGCGACTAACTACTGCTTCGAAAACTTGTATCTTAGAGACAGTCAAAAATCAGAACTCGGCAAAAAATCCACGACAAAACAAGCCTAACGACACTCTTCTCTATCGTAAAGGTCGCTAAATTATAGCGACCTTTACTGTTTTTTTATCCAGTATTTGCTTTGAACAATTCTCACACTATGCAATACTTAGCTCACTTGTTTTTACATTGAGCACAACAATGGATAAGATAGAAGTCCGCGGCGCCCGCACTCATAACCTAAAAAATGTTAGCCTAACCATACCTAGAGATAAGCTAATTGTTATCACTGGTTTATCTGGTTCAGGTAAATCTTCTTTAGCTTTTGACACCCTCTATGCGGAAGGGCAACGTCGCTATGTTGAGTCTTTATCCGCTTATGCTCGACAATTTTTGTCTTTAATGGAAAAACCCGATGTTGACCATATCGAAGGGTTATCGCCAGCGATTTCGATTGAACAAAAATCCACCTCCCATAACCCTCGTTCCACCGTTGGAACCATCACTGAAGTTTATGACTACCTGCGACTGCTGTTTGCCAGAGTCGGTGAACCCCGATGCCCAGAACACAAAGTCCCCCTCTCCGCTCAAACCATATCGCAAATGGTTGATAAAGTTTTAGCGATGCCACAAGGCGCTAAGCTGATGTTATTAGCTCCTATCGTTAAAGAACGAAAAGGCGAGCATGTGAAAACATTGGAGAACTTAGCGGCTCAGGGTTTTATTCGAGCTCGCATCGATGGTGAGACATGCGACCTTTCTGATCCGCCGCCTTTAGACCTCCACAAAAAACACACCATTGAGGTCGTTGTCGACAGGTTTAAGGTACGGGATGATCTCCAACAAAGGCTGGCAGAATCCTTTGAAACAACATTAGAGCTATCAGGCGGAATCGCGGTTGTCGCTCCAATGGAAGACGACAGTGAGGAGATTGTTTTCTCTGCAAATTTTGCCTGCCCACATTGTGGTTACAGTATGCAAGAGCCGGAGCCAAGGCTGTTTTCATTTAATAATCCGGCAGGTGCTTGTCACACATGCGATGGCTTAGGTGTTCAACAATATTTTGACCCTCAACGTGTGATCCTCGATGACACATTGAGCCTTGCTGACGGGGCTATACGAGGTTGGGATAAAAAAAATTACTACTATTTTCAAATGCTTTCCTCTTTATCAGAACACTATGGCTTTGATCTCAATGCTTCTTTCAAATCCTTGCCGAAAAAGATTCGTGATATCGTACTGACCGGATCAGGTCGTAATGAAATAGAATTTAAATACATTAATGATCGTGGTGATACTCGAGTAAAACGCCACCCTTTTGAAGGGATTCTCAATACACTGGAACGCCGATACCGTGATACAGAGTCGAACTCTGTGCGGGAAGATCTGGCAAAGTACATTTCTACTCGTACCTGTACCAGTTGCGATGGAAGTCGATTGAAAATAGAAGCGCGCAACGTTTTTATCGCCAATACCACTTTACCTGAAATAGTCGAACTGAGTATCGCCGAAGCGCTAGCGTTTTTTCACTCTTTACGCTTAGAAGGGCAACGCGCTCAGATCGCTGAAAAGGTGATGAAAGAGATCAATGATCGTCTACAATTTTTAGTCAACGTCGGCCTCAACTACCTAAACCTTTCCCGCAGTGCAGAAACGCTGTCCGGCGGAGAAGCTCAGCGAATTCGTTTGGCAAGCCAAATTGGGGCAGGACTCGTGGGCGTGATGTATGTGCTGGATGAGCCATCTATTGGCTTGCATCAAAGAGACAACGAACGCCTGCTCAAAACACTGACCCATCTACGAGATTTAGGCAATACGGTCTTGGTTGTCGAGCACGACGAAGATGCGATTCGCATGGCGGACCATGTCATCGATATTGGACCGGGAGCGGGCGTCCATGGCGGACATGTCGTCGCCGAGGGAAGCATGAAAGACATAATTGCAAACCCCAACTCTCTAACGGGACAATATTTGAGCGGTAAAAAACAGATCGCGATTCCACAACAACGAACGCCAATCGACAAAAATAAAGTGGTCAAGTTGATTGGTGCCCAAGGCAACAACTTAAAAAATGTCACACTGAGTATTCCGGTTGGCTTATTTACCTGTGTGACCGGTGTTTCTGGCTCGGGTAAATCAACATTAATTAATGATACGTTTTTTAAAATTGCCCACACCCACTTAAATGGCGCAACCACGGCAACCCCCGCCCCTTACAAAAACATTAAAGGGTTAGAACATTTCGACAAAGTCATCGATATTGATCAAAGCCCGATTGGTCGAACTCCCCGCTCTAATCCGGCAACCTACACCGGAATTTTCACCCCGATACGCGAACTGTTCGCCGGTACACAAGAATCTCGCTCACGAGGCTATAAGCCGGGACGATTTAGCTTCAATGTCCGAGGTGGTCGCTGCGAAGCGTGCCAAGGGGATGGGGTCATCAAAGTGGAGATGCATTTTCTACCCGATGTGTACGTACCTTGTGACGCGTGTAAAGGCAAACGCTATAATCGTGAGACTTTAGATGTACGGTATAAAGGCAAAACCATTGACGAAGTTCTGGGGATGACGGTTGAAGATGCACATCATTTCTTCAAACCTGTTCCTGTCATCGCACGAAAGCTTCAAACCTTAATCGATGTAGGCCTGTCATATATTCGTTTGGGTCAAGCAGCGACAACGCTCTCCGGAGGAGAGGCACAACGGGTGAAATTGGCTCGTGAACTCTCAAAACGTGATACAGGCAAAACTCTTTATATCCTTGATGAACCGACAACTGGTTTGCATTTTCATGATATACAACAATTACTCACCGTCCTTCATCGTCTGCGTGATCACGGAAATACTGTCGTAGTGATTGAGCATAATTTAGATGTCATCAAAACCTCAGATTGGATCATTGATTTAGGACCAGAAGGAGGACAGGGTGGTGGTGAAATTATTGCAAAAGGGACACCTGAAGACGTCGCAAATGTAAAAGAGTCTTATACCGCGCACTTCTTAAAGCCTATGTTAAAATAGAGAAAAGTAGTAAATTAAACAGACCAGTTTTGGTCTGTTTTCTTGTAAGGACACTATCACTTATGGCAACCCTTCATTTGGCCGGAACTCGTTTGGAGCCACAAACGCCCAAATTACCTCTCACCCGACCATTTCTCGCGTCTGTCGCTATGATGTTTTTGCTGGCTATGCATGTCTTTATACCGAACCCAGGAGGGGAAGGGCTCGCTTTATCTTTTAATATAACCACTTGGATAGCACTGAGTTTCTCGCTGGCTTTAGGGTTCTATCAAATCGGCACCCAAGGCAAAATCAGGTACAATAAATTGACGATTGGGCTGTTAATTTGCTGCCTGATGATGACACTGCCTGTTTTTTATCCCAGTTCTAACTTTTCTCTCGCACAAGGACGACTCACTGGCCTGTGGGCGGGGTTTTCTCTGTTCTTTGCACTCCAACAGTTTCAATTTAGCAACAAACAAAAACAGCGCCTTTTGTGGTTTATCTGCATTGCCACTTTTATTCAGGCCTTGTTTGGTTGGTTTCAGTATCTTTTTCTACAAGACGGTAATCTTTTCGGCTATAACAACTTGGAAAACCGTCCCTATGGCATTTTCCAGCAACCCAATGTGATGGCCAGTTTCCTTGCTACAGGGCTCGCTTTATCCGGTTACTTACTCGCTCGGCACCCTAAAAAATACCATCGCCAGTTCAGTGAAACCGCTTTATTGTATCTGTTACCGGCCATCACGCTGCCGCTGCTTATTTTTCTGGCTTCTCGTACCGGTTGGCTGACCGCTTTTGCCGCAGCCTTATTGCTCCTCCCTTATATTTATAATTTTGCAACGCAAAAACGATTCTGGGGTTGGCTATTATCGATTTTTATCGGGCTCTGCCTTGGGGGCGCGATCTCTATTCAATCTGACAATACGCTTTTAGAAGAAAAAAAATCGCTACAAAGTAGTCGGCAAACCTTCTACCCACAAACACTGGACATGCTTATTGAGAAGCCTTTCACGGGGTATGGTTACGGTCGATTTGAGCCTGAATACTTGGTGTACACCGCGCGCCAGCATCAACTGAACCCCAATTACCCTCCTGGTTTCGCAGGGCTGAATCATCCACACAATGAGCTGTTATATTGGGGCGTTGAAGGCGGAGCTATTCCGATGCTGGCCATACTACTGGCCGCCATGATGATCATGATTCGGATCTACAACACAAAGAAAGGCACCCGCCTTGCGATGCTGGCCTTATTAATGCCGATCATCTTGCACAATCAACTAGAACAACCTTTCTATCATTCAGCGATACACTGGTGCACCTTTGTTATTCTGTTGTTCTGGATTGATCAACGTTCGAGAACCTATCGTCAAGTTTCCCTAAGATTGCCGACAAAAATGATCTTTAGGATCACCAGTCTCATCACGCCTATTCTGGCCTGTTTTTACTTAATCACCGCATTGCATACAAACTATGTCTTGATCCAATTTGAAACCTCATCACCAAAAGAACCCGAACTCCTGAATCAAGTCAGCAACCCCATTGTCTGGAAAGACCGGTTTGACTGGGATATTTACAGCACTTACCTCAACATTGGCCTCGCTCAACAAAAAGCGGAATATATCCAGCCCTACATCGACTGGTCTTTGAACATCATCAAAGAAAAACCTAGACCTGCCTTCTACAACAACTTAATTTTGGCCTATCAAGGTCTCAACGAAACAGAAAAAGCAGAACAAATTCGCAGTGAGGCACAGTTTTTGTTTCCAAGACGTGATTTCTCAGTCATTCGGTATATCCCACCAGATGCCAGTGTTTTAGAGAGGAATCATGAGAATGCTCACCCGTAATCTGGCGACTTATCGTCGCCATGAAGCGCATTGCACTATTGCATCAGGGACTCTTCAAGCGCTTTTAAACAAAGCGCCACATTTTCCGATCGTGCACCGTAGCCCATCAAACCAATTCTCCAAGCTTTACCTGAAAGTGCGCCCAACCCAGCACCAATTTCAAGGTTGTAAGTCTGCAAAAGGTGTTCCCTTACCTTAGCATCATCGATACCATCAGGAATAGAGATCGTATTAAGTTGAGGAAGTCGATAAGGTTCCTTGACCACAAACTCAAAACCAAGCTTTTCTAAGCCTAATTTTAACTGGCCATGCATCTCACGATGACGTTTCCATGCATTCTCCAGCCCTTCTTTGTACAAAATAAGTAATGCTTCATGCAAGGCGTAAAGACTGTTAACTGGCGCCGTATGATGATAACTGCGCTTACCTTCACCACTCCAGTAACCCAGTACTAAGCTTTGATCAAGAAACCAACTCTGAACAGGAGTGACGCGAGATTGGATTTTTTCAATCGCTGCACAAGAAAATGTCACAGGGGACAACCCTGGCGCACAAGATAAGCATTTCTGACTGCCGGAATACACTGCATCAAGCTGCCACTGATCCACTTTAAGCGGCACGCCACCCAACGATGTGACCGCATCAACAATGGTCAATAGCCCGTATTCTTTCGCGATTTTGCCCAAAGCCTGAGCATCACTGCACGCTCCTGTTGACGTTTCGGCGTGAACAAAAGACAGTATTTTAGCGTCTGGATTATCTCGAATGGCCTGCTCCACTTTGGCGACTGACACCGGTTCGCCCCACACATCATCAACAACCACTGCCACGCCACCAGCGCGAATGACATTTTCGCGCATTCTTTCTCCGAACACTCCATTTCGACACACGATGACTTTGTCGCCGGGTTCAACAAGGTTGACAAAGCACGTTTCCATACCGGCACTGCCCGGCGCTGAGACCGCGATTGTGAACTCATTTTCTGTTTGGAATGCGTATTTCAGTAATTGCTTGAGTTCATCCATCATCTTGATAAAAAGTGGGTCAAGATGCCCAACCGTGGGACGACTCAAGGCCTGCAGAACTTGAGGGTAAACATCAGAAGGCCCAGGCCCCATTAAGATGCGATGAGGAGGAATAAAGCTTTGAATCGTCATGGTTTGCTCCTTTGCGTTTTTATTCTTTTGAGTCAGTAGATTTACCATAAAGCAAATCGTCATAACCAGCAATTGACCTTAAGCATGAGAACAAATCGGCCTCACATCTTTGTATATTTCACCCATGTCTGGTTGACAAATACTGACTAAACACGTTCAATGCATTTGTTAGGTCACGTTTTGTGGCCCAACGAATGCATTTTGCAGAAGAGGAGCGCTACCCAGGTAGGTGTGTTGTGGAACCACAATTCCAATACGATACGCTGAGGGGGAGTAGCGCCGAGATAGATCAACATTGTGGTTTTGATCTATCGGTTGACTTGGGTTGACTCCCATCAACTGTCATCAGTTCAGTCTGATGAAGAGCTTCTGAGGTCGACTCCAATCAAAGACACCTCTTTTAACGCTCCTCCTCTTCTTCCAATAAAGAATGACGACACTACGTTCATCAAGCCGAGGAAGAAAGACCGTGGATAATTTTAATGTTGCTAAATTTGGCGGAACCAGCGTCGCTGACTTTATAGCAATGAACCGCTGCGCCACAATCATTGAATCTAACCCCAACACAAAAGTGGTCGTGATCAGCGCCTGTTCAGGCGTGACAAACTTGTTGGTCAAACTTGCCCGTGGGGTTGAGGCGCCGACGCAACGACGCGAGATTATTAGTGAACTGTTCATGATTCATGACGCGGTGCTCTCACAGCTAAATAGCCCCGAACAAACCACCCAGCAGATCAATGGCATTCTCGAAACAATCACCCGCTTGGCGGAAGAAGCCTCGATTCAATCCAGTCACAAATTGACTGACCACCTCGTCGCTTGTGGTGAGTTGATGTCCACTTATTTATTAACACAAGTGTTTAAAGAACGTGGCATCAATGCTAAACGCTTTGATATTCGCAATGTACTCCGTACGGACAACAATTTTGGGAAAGCCGAGCCAAACACGAGCGTGATTCGTCAGCGCGCTCATGAATCGCTTGTTCCTTTATGTCAGGAATATACCGTGATTGTACAAGGTTTTATCGGCTCAGATAGCGAGGGTAACACCACAACTTTAGGCCGAGGAGGCAGTGATTATAGCGCTGCGTTGATCGCAGAAGCCATTGATGCATCAGGATTAGAAATTTGGACAGATGTTCCAGGTATCTACACAACCGATCCCCGTATTGCTCCAAAAGCCTCACCAATAGCTGAAATCAGCTTTAGCGAAGCGTCAGAAATGGCAAACTTTGGTGCAAAAATCCTTCACCCCTCGACCTTATTACCCGCGTTGCGCCACGCTATTCCTGTCTTCGTCGGCTCATCCAAACAACCCGAACAAGGGGGGACATGGATTCGAGATCAGGTCAGCAGCTCACCGTTGTTTCGCGCTCTGGCATTACGCTGCAATCAAACTATGGTGACCCTGCGCAGTGCAAAAATGTTTCATGCTTATGGGTTCTTGGCGAAAGTGTTCGAAATATTGGCTAAACACAAAATTTCCGTCGATCTGATTACAACCTCTGAAATCAGTGTCAGCCTGACGTTAGATCAAACGGATACTTCAGGCGGTTCTCCTCAATTACCGCGAGAAGTTCGAGCGGAACTCGAAGAACTGTGCACAGTAGAAATTGAGGACAACCTTTGCCTTGTCGCTTTGATTGGCAATAACATGAGCCAGTGTCGAGGCTATGCAAAGCAGGTCTTCGGTACACTTGAAGAATTCAACCTAAGAATGATTTGTTATGGTGCCAGTCCCCATAACCTTTGCTTTTTGGTCGATGAACCTGTTGCTAAACTAGCAATTCAAAGGCTTCACAAAAAACTGTTCGAACAATAATTACGTGCCCCTAAAGACAAAAGGTTAGCTACAGCGCTAACCTTTTTCTATCGATTGATTAACGATTCTAACTATTCACCGGCAACCTTGATTGATTCGATTAAAATAGAGCCCGTTTGGATCTGAGATCGGCTCTCAACATCAGAGCCAACAGCCACTATCTGGTTAAACATATCTTTCAGGTAGCCTGCGATCGTAATCTCAGCAACCGGATACTGAATCTCTCCATTTTCGACCCAAAAACCAGCGGCTCCGCGTGAGTAATCACCGGTAACAATATTCACACCTTGCCCCATGACTTCTGTCACCAGTAATCCCGTGCCAAGTTCTTTCAGCATTTGTTCAGTGTCTTGACCTGTCGATTTCACGTACCAGTTGTGAATACCACCAGCGTGACCTGTCGGTAGCATGTCCATCTTGCGCGCAGCATAGCTGGTCAGTAAATAGGTCGCTAAAACGCCATCGGTAATGATTTCTCGATTTTGAGTAACCACACCCTCACTGTCAAACGGACTTGAGGCTAAGCCTCTTAGGACATGGGGCTTTTCCGAGATACAAAACCACTCTGGCAACACTTTTTCACCAAGATGATCCAGCAAAAATGAAGACTTACGATAGAGGTTACCCCCACTTATCGCCATCACAAGGTGCCCCAACAAACCAGTCGCCACCTCGGCGGCAAACATGACTGGGTATTGCCCCGTTTTTAATTTCTGAGCATCAAGCCGACGAACGGTTCTCTCAGCAGCCTCTAGACCGACAAGGTCAGGCGCCCAGAGATCATCTTTGTGGCGTGCCACGGTATAACTGTAATCACTCTCCATCTCACCACTTTTACCCTGTCCGATAACGCTGCAGCTCAGACTGTGGCGGCTGGACGCATAGCTAGCCAGCAAACCATGGCTGTTTCCGTATACCTTGACACCGTAATGGCTATCGTAGCTCGCACCATCACTTTGCTTAATGGCTTCGCTAAAAGACAGCGCTTTTTGCTCGGCAGCAATAGCAATAGCGGCAGCCTGATCAGGATCAGGGGTGTCGGGGTGAAAAAGATCTAAATCAGGAATATTTTCAACCATCATCTCCTTAGGTGCTGGGCCAGCACATGGGTCTTCAGAGGTATAATGCGCAATATCCAGCGCCGCCATAACGGTTTGCTCAATCGCACGTTCGCTTAAGTCAGAGGTCGAGGCACTCCCTTTGCGTTGACCACGATAGACGGTGATCCCCAGTGCACCATCACTGTTGAACTCGACGTTTTCGACTTCACACATGCGACTCGAAACACTCAGGCCAGTGCTTTTTGTAATCGCGACTTCAGCGCCATCTGATTTTTTGGCGGCCATCTCCAACGCTTTCGCAACCGCGGCCTCTAGCTCAGTACGTTGTTGAGTAATTTGCTGTCTTACGTCCATATCTTCTTCATGCTTAAATGGCTATTGCACCAAGAATAACAAGAATTTCGCTTTCTCCCCACGATTCTTGTTAAAATAGAGAAATAGACGGTCAAATTAAGGTAGGAAAATGGCTCGGAAGAATCAAAAAGCGCCATGGGAACCAGAAGAAGAAATTATCTGGGTAAGTAAAACCGAGATGAAACGTGATATGGAAGAACTGCAAAAGCTTGGAGAAGAGCTCGCCAGTCTGAAACCATCCGTACTCGAAAAGTTTCCACTCAGTGATGAACTCGCAGAGGCCATCAAAGATGCGCAACGCTTTAAAAACGAAGCCCGTCGCCGTCAATTGCAGTATGTCGGTAAATTGATGCGTGTCGAAGATCCAGAGCCACTTCAAGCCGCTCTAGATAAAGTGCGAAATAAGCACTCACAGGCCACAGCTGAATTACATAAGCTGGAGCAACTACGTGATCGTATTGTGGCCGAAGGGGACAAAGCAATTGGGGATGCGATGGACTTGTACCCTCTCGCAGACCGCCAACGCTTACGTCAACTTGCCCGTCAAGCGGCAAAAGAGCAAGCATCAGGAAAGCCTGCAAAAGCATTTCGCGAAATATTTCAAATACTCAAAGAGCTAAACGATAAAGACGTTTGATTTAGAGCCAGTAAACAGGTTGATGCGGACACATCAACCTGTGCTAGTGACCCGCTCTGACAAAAGCCCCGAGAGCTGCGTTGGAGTGCTCTGGAGACAGCGTATCTATCCCGCCTGTCGCTTCAACTTTACCCCCCGCGACAAAAACAAATTCAGACGCGATCGTTTTAGCGTCACTGATATGATGAGTCACCATCAACACCGTAATTTCCCTTTCTCTTGCTAACTGCTGAACTAAAACAAGCATTTCCTCACGTAAGATAGGGTCCAACGCAGAGAACGGCTCATCTAATAACCAAATGTTGTGACTCTGAACAAAACAGCGTGCCAGTGCGACTCTCTGACGCTGTCCCCCTGACAATTGCTCTGGTAAACGGTCAAGGTAATTTTGAACACCGACCTGATGGGCAGCTTGGTTAACCTGAAGGTGTTGCGCAGCCGATAACCTCAGCCCTGATTCAAGACCCAAACCTATATTCTGGCGCACAGTGAGATGCGCAAACAGATTGTGCTCCTGAAACAACATTGAGAATGGGCGCAAATGCGGGTCTTGGCCAACCACGTCGACGTCATCAACCATGATGCGCCCCTGAGAAGGCTCAATAAAACCTGCAACCAAGGCCAACAAGGTAGATTTACCTGCACCACTTGGGCCCATCAGCGCAACGATTGCGCCTTTTGGGATGCGAATATCAAAACAAAAGCGTTCATGATTATAATAGTAATCAACGTTATCTAGAGTGAGCATATTTCCCTTCTGAGTTGACTTTAAATAGGGTTTCTACCAAGGTAAAGCACAAGACACTGAGTAATAAAAGGGTCAGTGATACCACTGCTGCAGCCTCCATTTGATAGCTGCCCAGAAGTTGAAACAGGTAGAGAGGCAATGTCCGAAACTCTTGGCTACCAAACAAAGCTATCGCGCTCAAATCCCCCATCGCCAACATGAAACTGATAGCAAATGCATGAGCTAACGGTTTTTTAAGGGATCGCCATTCCACCACAGTCCAGCGCTGCCAGCCTTTTATTCCTAAGCTCGCGCAAAGGTATTGGTATTGCTGTTCGATATGCAACATCGGTTGGGACAAGGTCTTTATGACATACGGTAAGGCCATGAGAGCATTGACCGCAACCACAATAAAAAAAGCAAGACTAAAGACGTCCGTCAGCGAACGTAACAGCAAGAAAATACCGGTTGAAATCACCAAGCCTGGCGTGACCAATATAATAGTCCCGACGACTTCAATACCATTTGCTCTTTTAACATGATGGTTTAGCCGCAAGCGCCGACTCGTTAACAAAATAGATACGCCTGCAGCGAGAGACAACACACTCGCTAGCGCGGCGACTTTAATAGAGGCAAGAAACGCCAGCCAAAATTGAGAGTCGTTGATAACACTGACGATTTGATGGTTAATGCCACGGATGAACACCATCACCAATGGCGGAAGCACAAGTAACACAACTCCCCATATCCAACCCCAATCCCAAACCGACGACCAGATTGATTCTTTGGGACGAAAAATCTTATGATGTTGCGCCCCCGTAGCCACTGGTATTGGTCTGGCCACACCTTGAATGGTAAGCGCCAATACGCCACAAAGCATCATTTGCCAAATCGCCAATAACGCCCCAATTTGAAGATCAAAATCAAACTTAATTGCCTGATAGATCGCCAGTTCTATGGTGGTGGATTTTGGCCCCCCACCCAACGCCATAACCGTAGCGAAACTGGTAAAGCAGAGCATAAAAACTAAACCACTGACATGTGGCAATTGCTGTCTCAAACGAGGCCATTCTATCAAACGGAATTTATCCCAATGTCCCATTCCTAAATGAGCACATAACTTATGTTGCTCAAGAGGAATAGAATCAAAGGTTTGAATAAAGAGCCGAGTCGCATAGGGGAGGTTAAAAAAGACGTGAGCCAACAAAATGCCATTTAGCCCATAAATTGAAAAGGATAACTGACTGTCGAGGGATCGGAGCATCGATGAAACCAAGCCACTGCTGCCGTAAACGGCAACCAACCCAAACACGCCAACCAAAACCGGTAAAACTAAAGTCGTCGCGAACAGCTTCAAGAGCAGTGCTTTACCCAGAAAGCATCGCCTTGACAAAGCATGCGCCACAGGCATCGCTAACCCTACACTCAGTAACGTTGAAAGGAAGGACTGGTAGAAACTAAATTGAGTCACATGCCGATAATAGGGGTCGTGCCAAACCAGACTCATGTCTAAATTAGGCGCATGAACCAGTAAGGAGCCCAAAGCACACACAATAAAGGCCGCGATGCATACCGCGACCCAAAGGCCTATTTGAGGGATCTTGCGCAATTGGCTACCTTAGAAAATCAGAGCATTTTGCCATTCACGAATCCAAGACTTTCGGTTTTTTGCGACTTCATCAGCCGTAAAACCCAACGCTTTGGCTGGAACAGTCAAGGAGTCAAATCCTTGTGGTAAATCGATATCAGTGACAGGATACATCCAATTGCCTGTCGGCATTAATGACTGGAAATCGTCACTGAGCATAAACCTCAAAAATTCATCGGCCAACTTGCTATTTTTCGATGTTTTTACTTTGGCTGCCACTTCAACTTGTGTGTAGTGGCCTTCAGAAAAGTCTGCTGCGGCATACTTACCATCCTTTTCGACAATCGAGTGATAAGCCGGAGATGTGGTGTAAGAGAGCACCATATCTGACTCACCTTCAAGAAACATGGAATAAGCTTCAGACCACCCTTTGGTTACAGTCACCGTCTTCTTGGCCAGCTTTTTCCAAGCTTGAGTGGCCTCATCAGCATAGACCGCTTTCATCCACAACATCAGTCCTTGCCCAGGCGTTGAGGTTCGAGGATCCTGATAGATGACTTTTAAGCCATCATTAGATTCGACCAACTGTTTGAGACTTTTAGGCGGATTCAACAATTTTTCTTTATTGTATACAAAGGCAAAATAGCCATAGTCATAGGGCAAAAAGGTATTGTCATTCCACCCGTTAGGCAGACTGAGTCCTTTCGTGGGAATATTGTGTTCGGCAAGTAGTCCGGTTTTTTGAGCCTCGACCATCAGATTATTGTCCAATCCAAGGACAATATCCGCTTTGCTGTTCTTCCCTTCAAGACGCAATCGATTAAGGATCGACACCCCATCATCCAACGCAACAAACTTTAAAGTACAACCGCACTTTTCTTCAAAGGCTTTTTCAATTTTAGGGCCGGGGCCCCACTCTGAGGAGAAAGAATCATAAGTATAAATGGTTAGCGTCTCCTCTGCGGCAAGCGCAGAAAAAGAGGCCAAGATAGCGACAGTAAAGGTGGTAAAAGAAGGCTTCAAAGCTTGCTCCTTGGTTGAGCAGCACAGGGATGAGGTAACACTGAACAACACAATGTTCCAACTCAATTCCTACGCCAGCATTATCTGGTTCAGGTACACGGGTCTCAGGCTTGGCCCGATCTCAGCTTTATCCCAAGTATGGATAGCGCCCCGATGAGTGTCGATGGGATTGTAATCGTAATCTTAACCGTTGACCAGAGCTATGAACGCGAGTCATATCCCCAACGTGGCACTAGAGCTTGATCAATTTTAAGGTGGTCTAGGACACGCGCCACCATAAAGTCGACTAAATCCTCAATGGTGGTCGGTTGATGGTAGAAACCAGGAGCCGCAGGCATAATAGTGACACCTAGCTGAGACAACTTATGCATATTCTCTAAGTGTAATGTTGAGAAAGGCGTTTCGCGTACCACAAGCAGTAATTGACCACGTTCTTTGATCACGACATCGGCTGCACGCTCAATCAGATTATCAGACATACCATGTGCAATGGCCGCTACACTGCCTACCGAACAAGGGCAAACCACCATGGTTTTAGGCGCCGCTGACCCAGACGCAACCGGCGAAAACCAATCATCTTTACCACAAACAATCAGTTGTTCAGGCTGACACTGAAGGTAATCGACTAAAACTTGCTGAGCAGCCTGCGGATTCCCGGGCAACTTGAGTTCTTGTTCTGTTGCAAGAACCACTTTTGCAGCGGATGATATAAGCAAATACACCTGAAAGTCTGCCGCTAATAGGCATTGCAGTAATCGGAGTCCATAAGGCGCACCCGACGCGCCTGTGAAAGCCAGTGTGATGGCTTTTTTCTTTTCATTATTCATATTATCACATTAATCTAGTCGGCCAGTTTTGCCAGTAACTTATCGTGAATTCCGTCAAAAGCGCCATTACTCATCACTACTATATGGTCACCCGGTTCTGCTTGCTCACTTAAGATGTTGACCAGTTCATCAACCCTGTCTGACGTATAAGTGGGCTGGTGGCATTCCTGAGCAATATCCTTGACTGACCAATCGATGTTATCTGGTTGATAGAGGAATACGATGTCCGACGTAGACAGAGACGCGGCTATCATGTCTTTGTACACGCCACGTTTCATTGTCGCACTGCGAGGTTCAAAGACGGCCAATATTCGGCTTTCCCCGACCTTGTTACGTAGCCCCATTAAAGTCAGTTCAATCGCCGTGGGATGATGGGCAAAATCATCATACACCGCTATTTGGTTGACCTCTCCTTTGAGCTCAAGCCGACGCTTAGTATTGATGTAGGTGGCTAAAGACTGACAAGCCAAATCTGGTGTTACGCCCACATGTCGTGCAGCAGCAACAGCCATTAGTGCGTTGTCAACGTTATGATCGCCTACTAAATTCCACTCGATCACACCAGCCTCTTCACCATCAAATAACACTTTAAATTTTGACCCATCTGCCCGCTGCTTCTGAGCCTGCCA
Organism: Vibrio ostreicida; assembly: GCF_013074385.2. Lineage (GTDB taxonomy): Bacteria > Pseudomonadota > Gammaproteobacteria > Enterobacterales > Vibrionaceae > Vibrio > Vibrio ostreicida. The sequence goes on along the minus strand of NZ_JABEYA020000009.1, from coordinate 24,333 downwards.
GCGTTGATCTTTGCCACTGAACTCCGTTTCACTCCAACACCCTCGTTGCAAAACATCATCAATCGATTGGTCCACTTTCGGTGCAATTATCCGTCCGTTGCTGGGCACCGTTCTGATCAGGTGATGAAACTGACGTTTGATGGCCTCAAGATCATCAAATATATCGGCGTGATCAAACTCAAGATTATTGATGACTAAGGTGCGCGGGTGGTAGTGTACAAACTTAGAACGCTTGTCAAAAAAAGCACTGTCGTACTCATCCGCTTCCACAACGAAAAAGCAGCTTTCTCCTAGTCGCGCAGAAACGCCGAAATTACCCAGTACCCCTCCGACCAAGAAGCCCGGCTGGTAACCGCAATCTTCCAATATCCAAGCCAACATACTCGCTGTCGTTGTTTTCCCATGGGTGCCCGATACTGCGAGAACCCAGCGATCATGCAATAAAAATTCCTGCAACCATTGCGGACCCGAGGTATAACGAAGATGGCTATTCAAGACATGCTCCACGCAGGGATTGCCGCGGCTCATTGCATTACCAATAACCACTAAATCAGGGGCGGGATCTAATTGAGAAGGATGGTAACCCTGAACAATTTCAATGCCTTGGGATTCAAGCAAGGTACTCATCGGCGGATACACATTAGCGTCACTGCCTGTGACTTTGTGCCCCAATTGCTGCGCCAGAATTGCCGCCCCTCCCATGAACGTACCACAAATCCCTAAGATATGAATATGCATAAATGACCTTCTCCAAGGCGAGAACAAGACCGATATTATGGCGATTATGTGTGGAAAAGCGAACTACTTTGATAACGAATTGACAGACTGGAAACAATGTTGTGACGGTGAACAACCTCTGAAAAATCCTTTTCTATCAAAATTATGATGTAATTAATTATAAGGTCGACAAATAAAACGAGATCTTGAGCAGTTAGTTTATTACCAATAAAAAGATCTAGCTTTTAGACTAGGGACAGGCGAAATTTAAGGTCCGTAAGAGATCGGTAACGCCACTCTCCCTACTATTTAGAAGCGACTTAAAGGAAAAATCATGTCTGGAATGCGCACCCTGGGCGAGTTCATTGTTGAGAAACAAGCGGACTTCCCCCACGCTAGCGGTGATCTATCATCTCTACTTTCATCCATTAGACTGGCTGCAAAAATTGTAAACCGTGAAATAAATGCAGCAGGTTTAGGTGATATCACTGGTGCCGTTGGAACAGAGAACATACAAGGTGAAGACCAGCAAAAACTGGATATCTATGCCAATGACAAGTTCAAAGCCGCACTTGAGGCCCGAGATCAAGTCTGTGGTGTCGCCAGCGAAGAAGAAGATGAAGCCGTAGCGTTCAACAAAGAGCTCAATAAAAACGCCAAATACGTGGTACTTATGGACCCGCTCGATGGTTCTTCCAATATTGACGTAAACGTCTCTGTTGGTACTATTTTCTCAATTTATCGCCGAGTCTCTCCGATAGGCACACCGCCAACTGAGGAAGATTTTCTGCAACCTGGCCACAAGCAAGTCGCCGCCGGTTACGTCATTTATGGTTCATCCACCATGCTTGTTTACACAACCGGAAATGGCGTCAATGGCTTTACCTACGACCCCTCGTTGGGAACGTTTTGCCTATCCCATGAAAATATGATGATTCCTGAACAAGGCACCATCTATTCCATCAATGAAGGGAACTATATTCGTTTCCCAATGGGTGTAAAAAAGTACATTAAGTACTGTCAAGAAAATGAACCTAAAGAACAGCGCCCCTATACGTCCCGTTACATTGGTTCTCTGGTCGCAGACTTCCATCGAAACCTTCTCAAAGGGGGTATTTACCTGTACCCGAGTACGCAGAGCCACCCAAATGGAAAACTGCGCCTACTTTACGAGTGCAACCCCATGGCCTACTTGATTGAGCAAGCCGGAGGGATCGCTTCTGATGGCATCACTCGTATCATGGACATCAAACCCACAGAACTCCATCAAAGAGTCCCTTTCTTTGTTGGTTCAACGAACATGGTCAAAAAAGTCGAAGAGTTTTTGAATATTTACAGAGACGCTTGATCAAAAAAGGCGCCATCGTGCGCCTTTTTCGTATTTTCTTGAACAACGTCGCGTCACAATTGGTTTACATAAAACCAAGTTTAGCAGTAAGGTAATCTGTTCTTAAATTAGGCGACGTGTCGATGTTCAGACACAAATGAAAAAGGAAGGTTCACAATGAGCTTAAACGATGTACCTGCAGGGAAGTCTCTTCCTGATGATCTCTATGTAGTAATTGAAATCCCAGCCAATGCCGATCCTATCAAATATGAGGTAGACAAAGATTCCGGTGCGATATTCGTCGACCGTTTTATGTCTGCCCCTATGTTTTACCCTTGCAACTATGGCTACATTAACCACACCCTCTCTTTGGATGGAGACCCTGTTGACGTGTTGGTCCCAACCCCCTATCCCCTGATGGCGGGCTCAGTGATTCGTTGTCGTCCTGTCGGCGTATTAAAAATGACTGACGAATCCGGTGAAGATGCAAAAGTGGTTGCCGTTCCACACTCAAAACTGTCTAAAGAGTATGATCACATTCAGGATGTTAACGACTTGCCAGATCTCTTAAAAGCTCAAATTACTCATTTCTTCGAGCATTATAAAGAGCTTGAATCAGGTAAGTGGGTAACGGTCGATGGTTGGGAAGATGCACAGTCTGCACGCAATGAAATTCTTGAATCTTATCAACGTGCCCAAAAATAATCATCATGGCCAGCGCTATATGGCTGGCTCTTTCTAATATGTCCCATCATTTCAGAATCCAACTCGCCCATCAAACTCTCTGGCACCAATCACCTGACGCAATCATCGTCTCCAATTGGCTGCTGTCTTGATATAAATAAATCCAAGCGATACCGAAGGAGGTCTCTATCTGCTCTCTTCGATATTCGACGGGGACATCTTCAAGCTTATCGATCAGAGATAGGGTCTCATCATCAATCAAATACACTTCTCCTAATATGGATGAGTGACCTTCAACCACCGCAGGGTATGAGCCCAATTCATATAACGAGAAGTGTGGTGGCGTTTCAAAATGCCCCAGACATTGTGTCCCTGCGAGATAATCATGATGAATTTCGCCTTGCCGTAAGGTTCCATAAACAAAAAGTAAATGTTGCATCCTGCCACCTAAGATTGGGAATTAATTGAACTCAAACTGATACAAAAGATCCACAGCGCTGTCCAGCCCTGAGACCGCTTCAACATACAAATCCTGCATTAAACGATACCTGACGGTAAATTCTCCGACAGAATCGAAGATACCAACGCCATACTTAACCTGCAAACCGGGCAACACATAGCCACTCACTGTCACCTGAGAGTCATCTCCCGATCCCGCGGTATCAACCTGAAAATCCTGCACACCAAACGCTTCACCGATTTCACCGACCACTCGACCGCTTTTCGCCAAGCTCAATCCAATGAGGGTCGCCGTCATTGTATTTCCGCCCGACTCACCATCAATATTTTGACCACGCAGCAAGTAAGAAAGCGCATTTGCCTGAGGCATAGCCGGGTCTGAAAACAGAGTCACTTCTGGTTCATCTGCTGGCCCAGTGACCCGAACCCCCGCCGTCACATCATCCTTAGTGTTGTCTGGGTTTCTCACCGCAGTAATCTGTACATAAGGCTGATCAACTGGGCCATTCATCAGCACTTTTCCCTGCTTGATCATCAAATCCTGCCCAAATGAACGGTAGGAGCCATCTATAAGGTTAACTTCCCCTGTCACAAAAGGGCCTTGATCACGCTGGGCCACGTTGAGATTACCCGATAAACCACTCTCCAAGCCAAACGCTGACAATTTAACATCATCGCCAATATCAATATTGATGTTGGTTTCAATACTTAAAGGAAAAGGTTTTTTAGCAACCTCTGGCTTAAGTTGCCTATTGAGCAAAACCTGATCCTTTGAAACACTTATCGCACTCGGAGGTAGCGCCTCCACAACAATTCGCCCCCATGGTAATGATATCTTTCCATCAATGTTGGCCTGCTTGGGTGACGCGACAATCGTCATATCAGGGATGACTTTGAGTTTTATCATCGGGGGGACATCGATCATCAATTGTTCGGCAAACACTCTTAATTTGGAATGCCAGTGGTTCATATCATTCCAATCCGCCATGCCTGCTAGTTCAAGCTTTCCATCTGGCGTTCCGATGTCACCATTTAAGGTTGCGTCATATCCCGTAAACTTAAGCATCAGACGACCCGAGTCGATTTCTATTGGTGTCATTTCACCTTTAACAACCATATCTTCAACTGTAATATCTCCCTTTACTTTGGGTTGTGTCATTGGCCCCACAAAGGTCAAATCTGTAGAAATATTGGATTTCAACTGACTATAATCACCGATCGCAGGGGCAAGAAAATCCAAATTAAATCGACTCAATGATACGTTTGCATCAATGATCTTATCGCTAACAAGTATATCAGCAATATGAAGATGACCAGATACATCGCCATTATCAGTCACATTAAACAACCACTTCGCGTTGAGCTCATTCTTGTTGAGCGATGCATTAAGTTTCAGCGCATCCCAACTCAACTGGAGTGGATTGGGACTCAATTGCTTTATGGTCCCTTTATCCATATCGATGATAGCAGAAATATCCGGTGCCGAGTCGGGTGACCACTTGGCGGTGGTCTCTATATTCAACCGCCCCTTTAACTCCAACGTTTGTGGTAAAAACATCTTAAGCTGTGCAACATCAACCTGAGAGACAGAGACTTGAACCTGTCCACTTTTTCCAATGTTCGCGTCCTGTTCAAGACAAACAGACGCACCTGACTGCAGCCAACAATGTGCCGCAACAAACAGCTGCTGTGAATCTATATTAACAGCCAGCTGAGTCGGTTGGTTTAATCGCCATGTGCCTTGCTTCGATGTCAGAGACATGCGATCTATGCCCCCTTTCCATGTTAGGGCTGGTTTGTCTTCCAGTGTTCCTTGGAGTGCTAGCTCAGCTGACACAATATTGGAGCTCATGTCGAGAGTCAGTTTATGCTGCTGAGCGCCATCGAAATTAAGCTCCAACTTATCCAGTAGGTAATCCTGATATTTAGCGTTGACCACCTGTACCTTGAGCTTTCCTGATGGCAAAGGTAAAGGCGATAATTTTCCTTCGACCAAAAGGCTTGCTACGCTCAAATCTTGCTGCCACTTAAGCGACTGTCCATCAAGATTAAGGGCAATCATTGGCGTATCGGGGGGACCGCTAAGATTAATATCGCCGGTAACCTTGCCTTGAAGTTGTGGCACCGTCTTCGATAAATCGGGGACGTTAACCGCAATCTGCATGGTTAACGACTGAGCGATTTCTCCTTTGGCAGTCACATGATTGGGGCCGTGAGAAACCACAAGCTCAGGCGTGTTAATTTTAGCGGCGCCATCTCCTGTCAAATCGGAAGCCGTCAGTGTCCCTTCTACATTTAAAGGATAGCCCCCAAGCATACCGTTAATGTCTAACTTCGGCACCGACACCTCCCAACCTCCCTGTTCTGTGGCTGAACCCTCGGTCTTGAGTTCACCGCTGATCGTTCCGTCAACCTGTTGCCAATATTGCCCAGGCTGAATCTCGTCTAGCGACAATTCGCCATTCCAGCTTACCGACGATGTCCAATCGGCCATCACAGAGCCACGTATCTCCCCCCCTAGGGTTTTTATCGACTGCACATCGATAACCAGCTGCCCGAGATCACCTCGCCCATTGAGAACCATTGCTATCTCAGGCACATTCGACCCCTGCAATGTTGATTCTAACTGTAATGTATAGCCCTCAAGCGAGCCCTGAGCACGAAATTGACTGACTTCTGCCACATAATCCGCTGGACCTTGTAACGGCCATTGAACGTCGCCATCAGTCACTGTCAGAGCAAAGGGAAAATTCACATCTAAAGGCTTCAGTTCCGCATCGATACTTGCTTTGAACAACCCACCAAGCCGAGCTTGTAAGTCTACATTCTCTAAACTTCCGAAAGCCTTAAGATGAATGGTTTGCCCATTCATCGGCGCTTGCTTAATCTGTGCAGCCAGATCAAGTTCAACAGGGTAATCATCTTTTAGGGTCAGGCGAGCATTCAGCTGACCTTGGATCTCAGGCAGATCAAAGGTAACCGCTTTGATATTCACGGTCGACTCCGAAGCCATAGCCTCCAGCCCAAAATGATTAACAACGATAGGTTTATCTTGCACAAGTTGAAAATTGTTGACGTCAAGTCTCATCAGTTCCAGTGCCAAGGGAAGACGGATATTAGAAAGAAGGCGGGGGTTTACCTCTCGATCTGGCGTGCTAACCGACGAGGCTTTCACATTACTTTGTCGCTCTGACGCCAACGCCACCCTGCTCGAATCGAGAACGGTTGGGCTAATTCTCAGATGGTTCCCCTCAAATTTCAACCCGGTTCTTAACGTTTTCCAACGCACCTGATAGCCCAAAACGTCAGCGTCTACATCAGACAAGACAAGGTGTTTTACAACGATAGGAATAGGGGAAGTCAACATCGTATTGTCAGAGGGGGCTCCCTCTGTCGCGGCAATGTCTTCAGACGTCTCAGCAATGGTTAGCGTGACTCTTTCAATCATCATCTCATCGACACAAACACGAGGCTGCAACAGACAAGAAGGCCTCATGGCTATGGTTAACGCACCGACGTTCGCCTCCACTTTCAGGGTGTCATCTTTATAAACGACACCTTGCAATGTAAATCGAGGAAACAGAGCACCTGAATGAGAAGCAACGCCCAATTGAGGAACAAACTTCACTGCTCCCCAAATGACAAAACTTAACCCTTGAGACGTAAATAAGAGCCAAGAAAAAGACAAGACTAAAGCCAGTACAATCCCACCGTAAAGACATGCAAGCCGTTTAAACCAAGAAGCTGCAAACTTGGTCATAACTCTGGACCCAGCGTAAAGTGTATTCTAAATTCATCGCCCGGTGTCGCATCCAATCCCCAAGCAAAGTCGAGACGAATAGGACCCACAGGAGAAGACCAGCGAACACCGACCCCCGAGCCTCGTTTAAAGTCGGGCTGGGTATTGAACGCATCACCGTAATCATAAAATGCCGCCCCCCACCAATTCCCGTAAACTCGATACTGGTACTCAATAGACGAAGTGAGCACATATTTTGCTCCAGTTAGAGCCCCGCTAGCATCTTTAGGTGAAACGGATTCGTAACGGTAACCCCTCAAATTATTGTCTCCACCGGCAAAAAATCGAAGTGACGGTGATAATTTGTCAAAATCGTTTGTCACATTGGCGCCACCATCAATGCGAAAAATACCACGATGTCGATGCTCTAAACTGCGAATCCACGCAGTTCCGGCTTGGATTCGCATCACTCTCGTTTCTGACAACAGCGGTTCATCGGCATACTCAAGCGTCAGACTTTGACGATCGCCCCAAGTTGGCATTGCCCCCCCGCGAATGCGGCTACGGCTAAATGTCACGCCCGGTAACACAAACTGACCTGAATCATCCTGTAAGCCCTGTTCATAATTTTCTAACAAGTAGCGGATAAACAACGTTCTGTGCCAACTATTATCCAGTAACCAATGACGTTCCAATGCCAAATTGGTTTCGAAACTTTTGGTGTCTCGATTGTCGAGCTTTTTCATCCCGTAGCGCAGGCGGTAATAATCATTCAGAGCATCTTCAAGCGGTATTTTGTAACCAGCGGTAATGGTTTGCTCTGGGTTTGAGAGCGAAAAACTGCTGTTAAAACTGTGTCCCTGAGAATTCACCCAGGGTTTTTTCCATTTGAGTGACCCCTTTACGCCCACATCCGTCGAATAGCCTAAGCCCGTTTCAAGCTGATTTTTTGACTGTGGGGCTAAAGACACTTTCATTGGCAACACTCGCCCTTGTCCCAGATCCGACAAATCAGGCTCAACAAAAACAGAAGAAAACCATTCCGTACTCGATAGATTTTGATTATATACACCAACATCAGACGCCAGATATGGCTGCCCTTGCTGATAGGGGGCAAGGGAGTTAATGCGTGTTTCCTCTATCTGGCTGCCGGTGATTTGGTTAGCACCAAAAGAATAACGAGGACCACTATCAAAATTGAGGTGAATGAACGCCTGATTTAGCTCCGGCGACACTTCCAACCGACTGGCCGTAAAGTCACCTTCGAAATAACCTCTTTGCAGTGACAAATTACGGATGCTAGATTTGAGATTATCGTACAAACCATGGTTAAGCACCTGACCGGTTTTGAGCCCACTGTTAACGATTAGAGCCTTAAAAGCAGGATCAGTGCTTGCTTCTCCAGCAATGTTAATATCCAACGTGGTAATCAAAATTGGGGAGCCGGGCGTAATATCCACCGTTAATTGATCATCCTGATCTGAAACATGGAAAGAAATCTGAGGGTGATAATACCCCACGGCATTAAGCGCCTCGATCACGCTTTTTTCCAGACGAGCCTGAAAACGCAAACTAGTGTTATAATCAGCCGATGGAATTGAAGAGAGATAAGCGTCCACATTATCCTGCAGCTCATCCGACAGCCCCTGAACGGACACATCTATCCCTTGTGCAAAAACTGAAAAACCAGTGAGTGAAAGCAAAACGGGAAATGATTTTCTTACCATGTTTTATGTGCTACCAACGAGACGTAGAAGAATAATAACGCTACTCAAAACATAAGTCTGTATGAAAACGGTCAATTGATCGGTCTAAATCTACAGATTATCAACACAAGGAGATTGTAATGTTTGACAAGAAAGCCATTATTACCGCTCAGCAAGCTCTACCCGGCCGCGACCAAGCACGAGTGATCGAAGAGAAACACTTTGTAAACCAATCAACGTTGACAGAAAAACCGGCACAAGGCCAAGAAGAAATCTTGTTTGGTATGGGATGCTTCTGGGGAGCAGAACGCCTGTTTTGGCAAATTGAAGGCGTGGTCAGCACCTCGGTCGGATACTCTGGTGGTTTTACCAAAAATCCTACCTATGAGGAAGTGTGTTCCGGTTTAACTGGCCACACTGAAGTTGTTAGAGTCGTCTTTGAGACTGAAGCCGTGAATCTGGAGCAACTTCTAAAAGTCTTTTGGGAACGCCACAACCCAACGCAAGGTATGCGCCAAGGTAACGATCTCGGCACACAATATCGATCTGCTATTTATGTGTTTAGCGATGAACAATATCAAACGGCGATCCTTTCTCAAAGCCAATATCAAGCCTTACTCAATACCGCGACAAGCAACATTACGACTGAAATTGCACCGGCTAACCACTACTACTTCGCAGAAACATATCACCAACAATATCTGGCAAAAAACCCAAACGGTTACTGTGGTTTAAGTGGAACTGGCGTCTGCTTCTCTTAAGCGGCGCGTACTTCTATCAAAGCGATTACCCGGTGTTTGTGATGCTTTGAGGCCTGATTAAGCTCCGAGTCCAACGTTGAGATGATCAGCCTCCCCTTTAGGTCTCGTTCTACACCAAGTGATGTATCCATTTGTACTGCCTGCACCCTAAGCGGGTGATTAACAGAACACGATCACAAATAAAGAAAAATACATTAACACTTATCATTTGATTCTGTGAAAAATACAAACCTGTATATATTTTGTCGATTAAAGGAAGATAGACAATGAAAATCAAGACGCTACTGGCTATCGTGATCGCCGGTTCACCTATGATGGCATGGGCACATAATATTACCGTGGGAGAAGTACTGCCACCGGTAAACATTGTCCAATACGGTGAAATTGTGATTAAAGACAATCAAACCACTTATCAAGATTGGGCCTCTCAAAACATGTTAGGTAAAGTGAGGGTCATTCAGGCTATTGCTGGACGCAGTAGCTCAAAGAAACTCAATGCCCCCTTGATGAAAGCAATCACAGCAGCAAAATTTGCTCAAGAGAACTATCAGACAACCTCAATCATTAACCAAGATGACGCAATGTGGGGGACAGGTTCATTCGTTAAATCGTCCGCCGAAGACAGTAAAAAAGAATTCCCTTGGTCATCCATGGTTTTGGATGAAGACGGTAAAGTGGCCAAAGAATGGCAATTGGCCGAAGACTCTTCCGCCATCATAGTTCAAGATAAACAAGGTAAAGTCCTGTTCGTTAAAGAAGGACCATTAGATGACGATGAAATCCAGCAAGTACTCACGTTAATCAAAACCAATATCTGAACAAATTTCCCCTTAGCGTTTCGTTGAGAGTTGTTATATTATAACAACTCTTTTTTACGGGCTAAATTTCTGTGAACCAAATTGATGACAACCTAAAACGACGTAAAACCTTGTTTGCTGTTTGCGGGGTGATCCTGATATTGTGGATCAACTTTGCTTATATTGATCATCAATACCCTTCCTCTTTGGCGAATCACAGCGAGCATCACTGCCAACTTTTTGCTTGTGCTCATCATGGTATCCTCACTGCACCGTTACTTATTGAAAACACGTCCCTGCCCGACCTATTTTTCAAAGGGATTCAATACAAATTTTCAACCTCCTCACCCCCAGCCTATTTGGCACGCTCCCCACCGAAAGCCTAAATGTATAACTAAGCTATGATTTTCTTCAATGTCTTCTTTTATTGAAGCCCCATATTTTATTACACGTTAGGACTCAAAATGCATTCCATTACAAAAATCGCCACTCTAATAGGCCTTACTTTTAGTACCTCCAGTTTCGCTGAAGAACACTTTCGTCAACACGATGCGCATGTTCATGGTCATGTTGAATTCAACATTGCTCAGGATCAAAACGAACTGTTGGTCGAAATCACTGCGCCTGGCGCAGATGTTGTTGGATTTGAACATGCCCCGAATAATTCAGCGCAAGAACAAGCACTGGAGAAAGCCGTCGCTCAACTCAATAACGCCAGTGCTATTCTCACCCTTTCTCCCGATGCAAAGTGCAAACTTTCTCATCAATCCGTGCAACATACATTGCGCACTGATGAACATGAACATGAACATGAACATGAACATGAAAAGCATGATGAGCACAAACATCATGAAGAACACAGTGATCATGATGAGCACAAACATCATGAAGAACACAGTGATCATGATGAGCACAAACACCATGAAGAACACAGTGATCATGATGAGCACAAACACCATGAAGAACACAGTGATCATGGCGAATTTACCGTGCAATACCACTATCAATGTGACAACTTCAACGCACTTTCCTCAATCAATACACAATGGTTTTCGGCATTTCCAAGTACGCAATCCATCAACGTTAACCTATTGACGGATAAAACACAGTCCGCTGTCGAACTGTCGGCAAAAAACACAAAAATTTCGCTTTAGGTCAAAGACCCTGGTGGCCATGCCACCAGGCTTTTTTTGCAGGTTACAAACATGGTAGTAGAAACAAGCAATCGCGTTGTAGAAATGAGTCAGGTAAGTTTTACTTGGCCTGGAAGCGCAGAACCCACACTAAAGATAAATGAACTGAAGATTGACCAAGGTGAACATGTCTTCATCAAAGGCCCGAGTGGCTGCGGCAAATCCACGTTGCTGGGCCTATTAACCGGCATCAATACAATATCTAGCGGCCAACTGTGTGTCTTGGGCCAAAACTTGAGTCAAATGAAAGGCAGCCATAGGGATAGATTCAGAGCCGATCATATTGGCTATATCTTTCAGCAATTCAACTTATTACCTTATCTCAATGTGATCGAAAATATCATCCTTCCCTGTCAATTTTCTGCTCAACGTAAAGCGCATTTGGCAGGCACCTTAATCGAAGATGCTTTAACACTATTGGACAAGCTCCACCTTCCCGACTCTTTGAGACATAAGCCGGTTTCTGAACTGAGTATTGGCCAACAGCAACGTGTGGCCGCGGCAAGGGCCTTGATTGGCAAACCTGCGCTGATTATCGCCGATGAGCCAACGTCTTCACTCGATTTTGATAATCGTGGTGCCTTTATTGAATTGCTCCTTGAACAAGTCAATCAGGCAGGTTCAACGTTGATCTTCGTCAGCCATGATCCGACCTTAGAAACGCTGTTTGATCGCACATTAGACCTCAAAGCAGTCAATCTTGCAGGAGTTGCAGTATGACACTGACATTAACACTTGCCTGGAAAAGCGTACGCAATCGACGAGCAACCGCTTTATTGAGTATTCTAACCGTTGCTATCTCGGTCGTCCTTCTTCTCGGCGTCGAACGTATCAGGACTCAAGCTAAAAGCAGTTTTGCCAACACAATATCCGGCACTGACCTCATTGTTGGCGGCCGTTCTGGGCAGGTCAATTTGTTACTTTATTCGGTGTTCCGCATTGGTAATGCCACCAATAATATTGACTGGAAAAGCTACCAAGAATTTAAACAGCACCGTTCCGTCGATTGGACTATTCCAATCTCTCTAGGCGATTCACACAAAGGGTTTCGAGTACTGGGTACTAACCATAGCTACTTTGAACATTATCGATATGGCAAGAAACAACACTTAGCTCTAGCCGAAGGCCGAGAGTTTAATGGGTTGTTTGAGACCGTTATTGGCTCCGATGTAGCACGAGCTCTTGATTATCATGTAGGCTCTGAGATCATTATTGCTCACGGCATTAGTGATGTTGGATTCAGCCGGCATGACAATTTACCCTTTAAGGTTGTAGGCATACTTGCCCCTACAGGCACCCCTGTCGATAAGACCGTGCATGTCTCACTGGAAGCCATTGAAGCGATCCACGTTGGCTGGGAATCTGGTGCTCATCTAGGCAATACGCCAAGCGCCAACCTGTTAGAGAATCAAGATTTTCAACCCAAGCAAATTACCGCGATGCTGATTGGGTTAAACTCGAAAATACAAACATTTGCCCTACAAAGGCAAATCAACGCCTATTCGAAAGAACCCTTGAGCGCCATTTTGCCCGGTGTTGCTCTTCATGAACTTTGGGGCATGATGTCGATAGCGGAGCAAGCACTGATGGCAGTCTCAGCGTTCGTCGTCATCGCAGGTTTGCTGGGGATGCTCTCCAGTCTACTGACAAGCCTCAATGAACGGCGCAGAGAGATGGCTATTTTGCGCGCGATGGGAGCAAGACCAAAACACGTCTTGGCTTTATTGGTTTTTGAAGCCAGCGTTATCACATTCATTGGACTGCTCGTTGGCAGCCTAACTTTATATGTATTATTAGCGGCTATCTCTCCCTTCATTACACAGCAATACGGAATTAATATTGAGATGGTAGCGATCTCTCAATATGAGTGCATATTACTTGCTGCTGTTCAGTTAGCAGGTACTGTAATTGGCTTTATTCCAGCATTCAGCGCTTATCGACAATCTCTTAGTGACGGGATGACAATCAGAGTATGACTATGAAAAAAGTAAATTTGGCACTCCTGCTCGCAGTGAGTCTTGTGATGACCTTTCAACTAAAAGCGAATGAGGCGCTCCTAACATTAGACTGGATAGACCTTATTCCACAAAGCGAACGCAATCAATTCGACTCGTATGGTATGCCTGTCGCAGAGCACAATGGTGCCGCAGCGAAACAATCCTTAGTCGGTAAAGTACGTCAGGAATTAAATGGCAGTAAGGTAAAAATACCAGGGTTCGTTATCCCATTGGAAGGTGATGAAGATACGGTAACGGAGTTTCTTCTCGTCCCCTACTTTGGGGCGTGTATTCACGTGCCACCCCCGCCACCAAACCAAATTGTTTACGTCAAATTTCCCAAAGGCGCACCTGTTCAGCAGCTTTGGGACGTAATTTACATTGTCGGCACCTTAAAAACCCAAACGATCAGTCATGAATTAGCCGAAACGGGTTACGTTATCGAGGGAAGCGCGATCGAAGAATACGACGATTACTAAATCGTCTTTACCTAATGAAAACCTGTTAACGCTCTGCTCTTCTATATATATCTAGATAGATAAGTTAAAACAGCTAGATAAACCAGAAACAACAGGGCAATTGACAGGTTTTTTTTCAGTTTATTTTCATTTAAAAACTTCATAAGACCCTCAACAACACCTGCAACAATTTTAACAATTTATTATCATTTGGCAAAGCCTCAATTTTTAAAGCTTTCTCACATTGTTTTTCTGGCAGCGAATCTGGTTACGAGGTAAATTTAACAAAGGCACAACAGGTCTATGGTTCAGGAATCACATGTCAGAGAAACAAAAGCCCGTCGTTATTGAGCATGATTCCAACGCTGAATCTCGACAAGAGAAGAAAGCTCACTACATCAAAGATAGCTCCAGCCGGATCATCAATATTGCTGAAAATCATGGTTTGGACACATTACTAAAGAAAGAGTCTCCGGAAAAAACGGCACTGGAACGCTGCCTCATCCGTGAACGAAAACACAAAGCGCAAAACCAAAAGAACCTAGAGCAGATTCTCAAACTCGCTCATTTGTCCTGTAAAGATGAAACGGCTGGTGATCCGGAGCAGGACTGGCTTTACCGATTCTTTGCGATGGCACAGGAAGTTCATAATACATCGATGCAGCGATTGTGGGCTCAGGTTCTTAAACGGGAAGTCACCAACCCCGGCTCTACATCAATGAAAGCGTTAAAAATATTACAAGATATGTCACCAAAAGAAGCTCAAATTTTGCAAAAAGCGGCCTCGTTAGCCTGCAGCTTTGGTGGTGACAACAACCAAAAACTCTTGATAGGTTTTCGCTCGCTTGGTGGTATTTTCAGTTTTGGAAAACGTAATGTCACAGGCAATATTAATATGGGTAGCTTTAAGCTTCCGTATTCCAGTTTGTTAGTTCTCTTCGAGCTTGGACTCATGCATGGCACGGAGTTAGAATCTGGGGAAATTGATCTGGACACGGCTCTTCCCCTTAATTACCAAGGAAAGCAACTCTCACTACAGGCTCATAGCAAAGGGGTGAGGTTGCTCTATTACCGTTTTAGCCCAACAGGTAATGAGCTTTGTAAGTTGCTCGGCAACAAACCGAATATGCCTTACTATGATCAATTGATTGGCCTACTGAGCCAGAAATTTACGGCGCACACGAATATACAGAGCCACATAGACCATACGGTGTAATTTTGTGCCAATGAGAGCTTCTATTGCGTCAGATAGAACCCTCGTATACGGCCTCACCATGCGATAGAAAATAAAAGAAGCGCCACCTTTCGATAGACGCTTCTTGTTGATCTTTACAATAAGCTTATGCTTGGTACGCTTTGAATGCGTTAATCAAACCGTTGGTCGAAGTGTCATGTGAACTCACTTCTGCGCTATCCGAAAGCTCAGGTAGGATTTGATTTGCGAGTTGCTTGCCAAGCTCGACTCCCCACTGATCAAAGCTGAAGATATTCCAAATCGCGCCTTGCACAAAGATTTTATGCTCGTACATCGCAATCAAATTACCCAACGTGCGAGGCGTGATCTGCTTGACTAAGATAGAATTGGTCGGACGGTTACCCTCAAACACTTTGAACGGCGCCAACGTCGCAGCTTCTGCCTCGCTCTTACCCAATTCTATCAGCTCAGCTTTGACTGTTTTTTCAGATTTACCGAATGCCAAAGCTTCTGTTTGTGCGAAAAAGTTCGACATCAGTTTCTGATGGTGATCACCGGCGGGGTTGTGACTCTTCGCTGGGGCAATAAAATCACACGGGATCAACTTAGTGCCTTGATGGATTAGCTGATAAAACGCATGCTGCCCGTTCGTACCCGGCTCCCCCCAGATGATAGGACCTGTTTGATAAGTCACAGCATTGCCTTCACGATCAACATACTTACCATTGGATTCCATATTGCCCTGTTGGAAATAGGCGGAAAATCGATGCATATACTGATCATAAGGCAGTATGGCTTCTGACTCGGCACCATGGAAGTTGTTGTACCAAATACCGATCAACGCAAGTATAACCGGAATATTACATTCAAGCTCAGTATGAGCAAAGTGACGGTCCATCTCATGTGCCCCCTCGAGCAATTCAACGAAATGCTCATACCCTACTGAGAGTGCAATAGAAAGGCCAATCGCCGACCAAAGTGAGTAACGCCCACCTACCCAGTCCCAAAACTCAAACATATTGTCTGTATCGATGCCAAATTCAGAGACCGCATGTGCATTGGTAGATAATGCGGCAAAATGCTTAGCGACGTGCACATCATCACCCGCCGTTTCTAAGAACCAATCTCGCGCTGTATGGGCATTGGTCATAGTTTCTTGAGTAGTGAATGTCTTAGATGCAACTAAAAAGAGTGTCGTTTCTGGATTGACCTTCTTAAGGGTTTCGACAATATGTGTACCATCTACATTAGACACAAAGTGCAGATTTAAGTGGTTTTTGTAGGGTGCCAACGCTTCGGTCACCATATAGGGGCCTAAATCAGACCCTCCAATACCGATATTGACGATATCTGTAATTGCACGGCCAGTATAGCCTTTCCATTGACCACCAATAACTCGTTCAGTGAATGATTTTATTTTCGCTAGTACCGCATTCACTGCTGGCATCACGTCTTCCCCATCCAATATCAAGGGTGAGTTACTGCGATTTCTAAGCGCGGTGTGCAGTACAGCACGACCTTCTGTTTTATTGATGGCTTCACCACCGAACATGGCATCAATCGCTGACTGCAACTCCGTTTCTTTGGCTAAAGAAAACAAATGCTCTAAGGTTTCTTCATTGATAAGATTTTTGGAATAATCAACGAGAATGTTATCGCCAAAGCGCAGTGACAATTTATCAAAGCGAGCCGGATCATGTGCAAACCGCTCTTTCAGGTCCATATCCTGTACTGATTCGAAGTGAGCAGTCAATGCCTGCCAAGCTTGGGTGTCCGTTGGATTAATGTTTTTCAACATGGTAACTATCCCGATGTTAGAGTAAGTATTATTCTATTGAGACTATGAAGGTGATTTCGCCTAAATCCCATCACCCCCAACAAAACAAGACGCGTTCACTGATTACTGGCAATATCGCCAATGGGACACTCTATGTTTGGTTGAGTCACACGTGTAATTAATTTTCAATACATTATGTCTTGGTGCTAACCTACCATCATTGCGACAGGTCATGGTAAGTGATTAAAACTGACCTTAAACACAATATTAATGGCTCTAACCTTAACGTCTCAGAGTAAGTTTGCCAAATAGATTATAGAGAATGCCGTATGTGGACTCAGAAAAGTATTACGCTTCGCGCCAGAAAGAGAGGATTTCATCTCATTACTGATGAAATAGAACAACAATTACCTGAGATATCGAACTTATCTGTGGGAATATTACAACTATTTATTCAGCACACGTCAGCCAGTTTAACCATCAATGAAAATGCTGATCCTGATGTTCGTGCTGACATGGAACGACATTTCAACCATTTTGTTCCTGAATGCGCCCCATACTATCAGCATATTGACGAGGGTAATGACGATATGCCCGCTCATATTAAGGCATCAGTCTTGGGCGCAAGCGTGTCTATTCCTATTTGTTCTGGTCAACTCGCTCTGGGTCAGTGGCAGGGCATTTATCTCGGAGAGCATCGTGATATAGCCGGTAGTAGACGAGTGATGGCGACACTTCACGGAGAGTGAGTTCAACCATTAGACAGATCTACTCGAAAAATCGGGCTGAGAATATTCCATATCAACCCTTGATGTTAGTTTGGTCACGAGTTCATAAGCAATGGTGCCAATATGACTTGCGACTTCTTCAACGGGAAGGCGTTTTCCCCAAAGAATCGCTTCATCACCCACTCGATCGTCGTGATCTGGACCAAGATCCACCGTAAGCATATCCATCGACACTCGCCCTGCCATCGGGACTTTACGACCATTGACTAACACCGGTGTACCATTGGGTGCTGCCCTTGGGTATCCATCACCATAACCAATCGCAATGACACCAACCTTTGTATCACGCTCACTGGTCCAGATCCCACCGTAACCAACGCTTTCGCCTGCTTTCACTTCCCGTACAGCAATCAAATGGGATTTGAGCGTCATCACGGGTTTGTAACCCATTTGTTGAGCGTTTTTATCATTGAATGGGGAAACACCATACATAATAATACCAGGCCTTACCCACTCAAGTTGGCTCTCAGGCCAAGCCAATAAACCTGCTGATGCTGCAAGAGATCGCTCACCTTTACAACCATGAGTAAGGGAAAGAAACAATCCTGTTTGCTCGTTGGTCGTCCTGTTATCCAACTCATCCGCGCAACCAAAATGACTCATAAAGCGCAGGGGTTCAGCCGCGTTTCTGCATGCTTTAAGTCGCTGAACGAAGTCTGTATATTGCTCTGGGCGAACACCAAGTCGGTGCATGCCGCTATCGATTTTGAGCCATACTGTTACGGGAGATTCCAAATTTGCTTGTTCTAAAGCATCCAGTTGCTCTTCACAGTGAATAACCGTTTGAATGTTATTGGTGACCAAAACGGGCAAATCTCCCGAGGAATAAAAACCTTCAAGCAATAAGATAGGTTTAACCACGCCACTCGCTCGCAATTGGAGCGCTTCTTCAATTCTAGCGACACCAAATGCGTCCGCACCATCGGCATTTAATGCAATGTGCCTTAAACCGTGGCCATAACTATTGGCTTTGACCACCGCCATAATTTTGCTGTGTGGCGCTTGAGTTTTGATCTGTTTGAGATTGTGTTGCAAGGCTTCAAGATCTATATGGGCCGTTGCCGCTTTCATATGGCTCATTATTTATTCTTCATCCACATCAAATGATGGACCAGCGTAGTTATCAAAACGCGACCATTGCCCTTGGAATGTCAAACGAACCGATCCGATTGGACCATTACGTTGTTTACCGAGAATAATTTCAGCGGTCCCTTTCATCGGGCTGTCTGGGTTATACACTTCATCTCGATAAATAAACATGATTAAGTCAGCATCTTGCTCAATCGACCCCGATTCACGCAAATCCGAGTTAACCGGGCGCTTATCTGCCCTTTGCTCCAAAGATCGGTTCAATTGCGATAGAGCAACCACAGGAACGTTCAACTCTTTCGCCAGAGCTTTCAAAGAACGTGAAATCTCGGCAATTTCCAGTGTCCGGTTTTCAGTCAGTGATGGGACTCTCATTAACTGAAGGTAATCGACCATGATCATAGAAAGCCCTCCATGATCGCGGGCGATTCGGCGAGCACGTGAACGAACTTCTGTCGGCGTTAAACCAGAGCTATCGTCAATAAAGATATTTTTCTTCTCCATGAGCAAGCCCATTGAAGAAGAGATCCGCGCCCAGTCCTCATCGTCAAGCTGCCCTGTTCGGATCTTAGTTTGATCAACACGAGACAGTGAAGCCAGCATTCTCATCATGAGTTGTTCCGAAGGCATCTCTAAGGAAAAAATCAGCACAGGTTTGTCATTGGCCATGGCGGCATTTTCACACAAATTCATCGCAAAGGTCGTCTTACCCATTGAAGGCCTTGCCGCCACAATGACGAGATCTGACCCTTGCAAACCCGCGGTTTTTTTATTGAGGTCCGTAAAACCCGTTGTCACTCCAGTCACACCATCCTGTGGCGATTTGTAGAGTATTTCAATACGTTCTAGGGTTTTTTCAAGAATACTATCGACATTTTGTGGCCCTTCGTTTTCACTGGTGCGCGATTCGGCAATCGCAAAAACCTTACTCTCCGCCAAATCAAGTAAATCTTCGGGAGAACGGCCTTGGGGATCATAACCTGCATCCGCAATATCATTAGCAACACCAATCAGCTCACGAGTCAGCGCGCGCTGCGCGACGATATCCGCATACGCATTGATATTAGCGGCACTGGGCGTATTCTTGGCGAGATCCGCGAGATAGGCAAAACCCCCGACATCTTCGAGTTGCTCACGTTGCTCAAGAAACTCAGAGAGCGTAATAAGATCCAAAGGCTTACTGTCTTCCAAGATCATTTGAGAGGCTTCAAACATCAAGCGATGGGGTCGACTATAAAAATCCTTTGCAAGCACGCGTTCAGATACGGTGTCCCAACGCTCATTGTCAAGCAGCAGCCCGCCTAAAACCGATTGTTCCGCTTCTAGCGAGTGTGGGGGAACTTTAATAGCATCGACTTGGGCGTCTGTCTTTTTTTGATTGCGACTGTCTGTTCTGAAATCTGCCATATACCTGCTCAACAACTTACCTATAACCGCTCATTATATCCAGAATAAACGGGATGTCTGTAATTAACCAAGAGATTGGTGCTATCTAGTGTAGAATTAACTCAACACTGACCCAATGCTTGGTCAGAGACTCTAATATTCAATCAAATTTTCCCATCAACGTTGAGGTAGTGAGTGTCGAAACTTTGGCTTATGAATGCTGCTCTTATGTGCAGTACCATCGCTCACGCAGAACAGGTGGTGCCAAGTCAAACGGATATTGAAATACCATCTCCTTGGAGCACTGAAATTGAATTTGGTTATCAAGCTCACACCGGTAATTCTGATTCGCGTTCTCTCAATTCGAGACTCAGTGCTGAGTATCTTTCAGGCCGTTACCGAACCAGTGGTGAGTGGAAATACTATTTACTTTATAAAGATGGTGCCGAAGATAAACGGCAGTCAACTTACACCGCACAAAGTGACTATAAACTCGGCCCTAAAACCTACTTGTATAGCAGTTTCAAAGGCGTCGATTCGCGTTATAGTGCGTATTTTAAAGACTATACCTTCTCAGGAGGGTTGGGGTACCAGTTCTCGAATACCAAAGAACTATTACTCGAGGTCGAACTAGGGCCGGGCTATCGCTATCAAGAACCTAATACAGATGAGATTGGCGACAGTGATATCGTGTTTGAAGATACGGTAAAAGAGGCGATTTTTCGAGGTAACGTCAATACCACTTGGCAAGCTCTAGAGACGCTTAGCCTCTCTGCGGGGGTTACTCTGGTTGCCGGTGGAAGCAACATCAGAACCGACACAGAGACAAGTCTCACCAATAACATTACTGAGGATATTGCGCTCAAGCTGTCTTACACACGGCAATATCATGACAAGGTTCCAGAAGGTTTGAACAAATCAGACAGTATCTTTGCCATCAATCTGCTCTTTCTTTTCTAAATAGTGGGTTATCCTCTCCCGCATAAATATAAAAAAAGCACCTGCAAGCAGGTGCTTTTGAACTACGTCTGATGCTGAATTACTCAGCAGCAACAACTTGTAGGTTAACTGTCGCGAATACTTCAGAATGAAGTTGAACGCTGATTTCGAACTCACCAGTGTTACGCAAAGCACCTTCTGGAAGGCGGACTTCACTTTTCACCACTTCAACGCCTGCTGCAGTAATTGCATCAGCGATGTCGCGAGTACCGATAGAACCGAATAGTTTACCTTCATCACCCGCTTTAGAAGCAAGAACAACAGCTTCAAGAGCGTTCACTTTCTCAGCACGAGCTTGAGATGCAGACAGTTGCTCAGCAACTTTTGCTTCTAGCTCAGCACGACGAGCTTCAAACATTTCTACGTTAGCTTTAGTCGCCATAACTGCTTTACCCTGAGGGATAAGGAAGTTACGGGCATAGCCAGATTTAACGTTTGCAGTATCGCCAAGACCACCTAGGTTACCGATTTTATCAAGTAGAATAACTTGCATTGCTTAATCCTCTTTCTTAATAAAACGAGCCGATTACTGATGCTTATCAGTGTAAGGCAATAGAGCTAGGTAGCGTGAACGCTTAATAGCGCGAGCTAGCTGGCGTTGATACTTAGCACTTGTACCAGTGATACGGCTAGGTACAATTTTACCAGCTTCTGTGATGTAGTTTTTAAGAGTTGCTACGTCTTTGTAATCAATCTCTTGTACGCCTTCTGCAGTGAAACGGCAGAATTTACGACGACGGAAGAAACGAGCCATGGGCTATCTCCTGATCTTAAAATTGAGTATTGTTGTCAGTCCAAATATTTAAAGGTATAACCCGATATTTATTTGGACTCATACTAAATCTGAGTAGTAATTACTCAGCTGCTGCTTCTGGCTTCGCTTCAGCACGCTCTTCACGACGAGGAGCACGCTCCTCTTTCTGCTTAAGCATGATAGATTGCTCAGTGATAGCCGCTTTAGTACGCATGATCATGTTACGTAGAACTGCATCGTTAAAACGGAATGCAGTTTCTAGTTCATCAATAACAGCTTGGTCAGCTTCAACGTTCATAAGAACGTAGTGAGCTTTGTGAAGCTTGTTGATTGGGTAAGCCAGTTGACGACGACCCCAATCTTCTAGACGGTGAATAGTACCGCCAGCTTCAGTGATAGAACCAGTGTAACGCTCGATCATGCCAGCAACTTGCTCGCTTTGATCAGGGTGCACCATGAATACGATTTCGTAATGACGCATTGGTTGCTCCTTACGGATTATTCAGCTTCCACAATTGGCTCGGTCGTCCAGAGGAAGCAAGGAACTAAAGATAATTGACCGAGATTTAAGGAGCGGGAATAGTACAGAAAGAAAGCAGTTTAAGCAAGGAAAATGTGTTGCTGACTGAGGGGAGGCGCCCAGATTCTTAAAAGAGATATCTGGGCTTAAAGATCAGGTATTAATCATCTTCATCGACATACTGCGCTTGTAGATAATTTTGGATTCCGCTCATATCAATCAAGCCTAGCTGTGTTTCTAACCAGTCTACATGTTCTTCTTCATCTTCGAGAATAGTTTGAAACAAATCACGAGACACATAGTCGTGAGCATCTTCTGCATAGGTTATTGCATCTTTCAAATCTGGGATAGCAATAAGCTCGAGCTTTAAATCACATTCAAGCATCTCTTTAGGGTCTTCCCCTATACTCAGTTTGCCTAAATCTTGAAGATTAGGTAACCCTTCTAGAAACAAAATACGTTCAATCAAATGATCGGCGTGTTTCATCTCATCAATCGATTCATGGTACTCTTTGTCAGCCAGATGCTTTAAGCCCCAGTCTTTGTACATTCTTGCATGTAGGAAGTATTGATTGATGGCAATGAGCTCATTACCTAAGATTTTATTGAGATGTTGGATAATTATTGGATCGCCTTTCATGACATAGCCCTCCTTTTCGGTTCTTTTAACTGTAGAACCAAATAAGAAGGTGTCAAAAATGACTGTCTTTTCTATTACAGACTAACTTGCCTGTTTATAGAGGGCTGACGCCGAATCCTTGATAATATCTTTTGCCATTCGTACACACTTGCCACATTGGCTGCCTAAGGCTGTGCACTTTTTCACCTCTTTAATATCTGTCACGCCCTCATCAACAACCAACTTGCGTATAACCTTATCTGAGATACCGTGACATAGACAAACGTACATATCGAAACCTTTACAACTTACTTAGTAAAGAATATAAAAAAGAATCGTTCTTATTACCAGTTGTATCTTTAATTAGGTTAGATCGTTTAGTTATAGAAAGTAGAGAGAATAACGTTCAACAATGCCCTTCTTTGGGGGAAAGATCTATCTCCAAAAATAGCCGACAATAACTTGTTGTATTTAAGCAATCAAATCTCAATAAACAGCCATCATTTGGGCAGACTTTCTTATAACCAAAAAAAAGAGAAGCATGAGCTTCTCTTTTTTGATGCGATGATCGCAGGTCTTCAACAATTCCGTAGAATTAGTCGAAGATCTTAGCAACAACACCAGCACCTACTGTACGACCGCCTTCGCGAATCGCAAAACGTAGACCTTCGTCCATTGCGATTGGAGCGATTAGCTCAACAACCATTTGGATGTTGTCGCCAGGCATGACCATTTCTACGCCTTCTGGTAGAGAGATATCACCAGTTACGTCTGTTGTACGGAAGTAGAACTGTGGACGGTAACCTTTGAAGAACGGAGTATGACGGCCACCTTCATCTTTAGAAAGTACGTAAACTTCTGACTCGAACTTAGTGTGCGGGTTGATAGAACCTTTAGCAGCAAGTACTTGGCCACGCTCTACGTCATCACGCTTAGTACCACGTAGAAGGGCACCAACGTTCTCACCTGCACGACCTTCGTCAAGCAGTTTACGGAACATTTCAACACCTGTACAAGTCGTCGTCGTTGTATCTTTGATACCAACGATTTCTACTTCGTCACCTACGCGTAGGATACCACGCTCGATACGACCTGTTACAACAGTACCACGACCTTGGATTGAGAAGACATCTTCAATCGGTAGTAGGAACGGTTGGTCAACAGCACGCTCTGGTTCTGGGATGTAAGAATCTAGTGCTTCTGCAAGCTCTACGATCTTGTCTTCCCACTGCTTCTCGCCGTTTAGGGCGCCAAGTGCTGAACCTTGAATTACTGGGAGATCATCACCTGGGAAATCGTACTCAGATAGAAGCTCACGAACTTCCATTTCAACTAGCTCTAGAAGCTCTTCATCATCGACCATGTCAC
>NZ_JABEYA020000008.1:91292-189726 GCF_013074385.2 Vibrio ostreicida | reverse complement strand
ATGTTCAAAGTAAACATTTAAAAAGCACGGTTAAAGACCACCGTCAATTTCCCTTGGTAATTAGCGACTACGACAGAATCGCTTGGTAATTAAGATACGACAAAGTCGTTTGGTGTTCACAGTCTAATTTGTACTAGCTCAGACTTGATCTGACAGTTACCCGCTTTTCTATCGGTGACTGTCAGTTTAGATTTGAGCTAAATTCTTTTCTGCCCAAATCGATTTTCCATCAAGCAATGTTTCAAGTGGTGTTCTACCACAGCACATTTTTCCCTGATGAGTTCGGTCATTGAGTAAGTTTCAGCGACGATGGCAAGTTTGGTTTGAGCAGACCACTGCTCTGATGAAGTGTTACTATTTGGCACTGCGGCTCCAGAACGTCTGAGTTGCTGCCGCCAATGATACAGGGTTGCGGTGCTAATGCCTTCCTCTTTTGATAGCTGGCTCACTGACATTGAGTATGGAGGCAGTAGTTTCTTCAGTATGGCTTCTTTTCTTTCTGCTGGAATACGAGACACAATTTACTCTTACCACCCCAAACTGGTTAAACTTTAACAGTGACAACTATCCTGCCAGAGGGGGGGGCTGATGAAGCTTGTAGTGGATACCCATACTTATGCCAGTGGGCATGCTTACAGGACTCTAATTGAAAACGTACGAATAGCAAAACAAAACGGCTTGGACATGTTGTGCACCACCGATCACACCGAATCCATGCCTGAAGCACCCCATTGTTGGTTTTTCTCCAACCAGCGTGTCTACCTCGTTTCTTAGAGGCTGTGGCGGTGATTCGAGGCGCTGAGTCGAATATTCTTAATGTTGAGGGTGAGGTTGACATTCATCTGTCATCAAACAAAAATATCGATTAGATTAGGCAATCGCCAGCTTCCATGAACCTGTTTTTCGTCCAGTTGACAAACATACGCACACTCAGGCGTTGCTTAATACGATTTGCAGCGGTCGAATTGATGCGTTGGGCCATTTAGGCAATCCAAATTTTGACTTTGATTTTGAATCTGTTTTAAGGTGTGCCCAACAACACAATGTCGCGATTGAACTGAACAATACGTCGCTTAAAGGGCACAGCCGAGTCGGTAGTGTTGAACGCTGTTATGAGATTGCGCGTATGGGGTAAGCGTTGGGCGTGTATTTCACAACGGGCAGTGATGCCATTTTTGCCATGATGTCGGTCATTTGAACGAGGTGGTAAGGTTGATTGACACGTTAGGTATTGAACCTCAGCGGATCATCACGCACTCTGTGAAGCAGTTTTTACAATTTTTGGCGTTACGTGGTCATCCTACTATCGACGCGTTCAGCCACATTATGCTTTGAAACACTTTTTCACTAAAGTGTACTCCATAATTTCAGTACACTTATTTTCTCTTACCTTTGGACTTTACACCATGATCAAAACCTTACTTCCTGCTGTGGCTCTGATGCTTTCAGTACAGACTTTTGCTGCAAGCTTTGACCTCAAGTCAACCATGAAACAAATGAAAATGGAATTTAATCAAGCTGCGCAGGCTACCGAAATCAGTGATATGCAGGAAGCGGTCACCCATCTTTCTGATTTAATCGAACAGGCTAAACGCGGTGACTATCCTCCAGAAAAGTGGGAGACCTATCTTGAAGGGTTTAACAAACTGTCGCTCGCGCTAGACACGGTCGAAAAGCAACTCGATGCGGGAGACCTGACGGCGGCGAAAGCGTCGCTAAGACAAGTCGATGAATTACGGATTGAATATCACGACAAACGCAACCCCAGTATTTGGAGTAAGCTGTTTGGTTAATCGGCATCCGACTGAGTGTCACTTTTGCCCTGAGCGTATAAAAAGGGCAGCAACAGTAACCCGATAACGGCCGAGCACGCTGAAATGGCGACAAAAAAGCCAGTCCAACCAAACTGATTGATGATCAAGGCTAAAGGGTAGCCAGCCAAGGCGGCCCCCATATAAGCAAACAAGCCCACAAATCCGGTTGCGGCGCCGGCTGAGTCTTTATGTGAGCACTCGGCTGCCGCCATACCAATCAGCATTTGTGGACCGAATACAAAGAAACCAATTGCAAAGAACCCGGCGGATTGGAAGATAAAGTGAGTGACCGGCATCAGCCACAATGCTGCCACAGACAGAAACACGCCGATGGCGAAAATCAGATTCATTGGGCCGCGATTGCCGCCAAACCATTTATCGGATCCCCAGCCTGCGACCAGTGACCCAATCAGTCCTCCGATTTCAAACAAAGACAACGCCCCATTGGCGGTGATGAGCGAGTAATCATGTTGCTCGGTGAGGTAAAGATTACCCCAGTCATTGATCGCGGTTCTGACGATGTAAACGAGGACATAACTGCATGCGAGTAACCAGATGTACTTATTGTTGAACACGTAGGTGCGAAGGATCTCCGTGGAGCTTAATCCTAACCCTTGCTTCTCCTGAGCGAGTTCTAGTGGGTCGTTTCTCCATTGTCCAATGGTTGGAAGACCCATGCTGGTGGGTTTATCTCTGAGTCTTAAACAAAGAAAGATCCCAATCACAATGGCGAGCAGACCAGGGACGATAAAACCTTCTCTCCAGCTGAAATTAAGCACCAGATACCCAACGAGCAGTGCAATTAAGGCACCGCCAACATTATGAGCGGTGTTCCACAGGGCCCAGCACCGGCCTCGTTCAGAGCGTGAATACCAAGTCGTGAGTAATTTGGAACACGAAGGCCAACCCCAGCCCTGAAACCATGCGTTAAGGACCCAAAGAGCAAAGAGGGCATAGAGCGAGCTCGACAGACCAAACAGAATATTAATGATGCCCGTTGCCAATAGACCTATTCCCATAAAATATCGTGGATTAGAACGGTCTGAAATGATGCCCGACACAAATTTTGATACACCGTAGGTCAGATAAAAAAAGGTGCCCATCAGGCCAATATCACTTTTGTCCAGTCCGAGGTCTGCGATAAGGGAAGGCGTCGCATAGTTAAACGTTTTACGAGTGAAATAGAAACCGGCATAGCCCAAGTACATGCCCAACATAATATGGAGACGCCAGTATTGGTAGCGTGCCCGAATATCGTGACGAGAGGGAGACATCATCTCGGACATAAATCGTCACTCATATTTCCAGGTAATTGGACGTGGATTGTGGTGCCAGACTGATTACACTCCTTATTTTGGACACTGGATAGAGAAAATTGACCTCCCAATGCTTGGACCCTTTCCCTCATCCCTTTTAGCCCCAGACCCTGTTTTGGTTTATCCGTTTGAAAACCAATACCATCATCAATAATAGTCAAACGAATCAGGTGGCCAGTGTGAAGGTCAAGTCTCACCGTTTTGGCTTGTGCGTACTTATGTATGTTGTTGAGGGCTTCCTGACAGATTCGATATAAGGTGGTCCTCGTTGTGTCGTTGAGGTTGGCGGTATTTTCACCACCAAGATTCAAGGTAACCTGAATCCCCTGCTGAGTGAATTCCATATCTCGGACCAATTGGGTTAATGCTTCATGTAAATCGAGTTCGTCGAGCGCTATCGGTCTGAGCCGAGTCAGAAGGCCTTTGGTTGTATCATAGACATTCAGGGATAAAGATTCGATGGTGGTGGCACATTGAGCGCTGAGATCTGGGTTTGTGACTCGTTTAATGATGTTGGCCTGAGTGCGAATGGCGGTGATATTTTGGCCAATTTCGTCGTGGAGCTCTCTTGCGACCTCGTGCCGTACCGTTTCCTCCGCGGTCACTAATTGACGCGCCAAATGTTGATTTCGGCTCAACTCGTGACGCAACTGTTGATTGAGATCTCTTTGCCTTTGGACCGCAACACCTAACAAAATACCCGTTAAAGTTTGTGCGGTAATCGAGAGCAGCAGGTCGGTAACTTCAAGGCCCGACACGCCACTTCTTGCCGCAATCAAAGCAATACTGTTGACCAAGGTTCCTAGTATAGCGCCTTGCCACCCGTAACGAAAAGCAAGAAAAATGATCGGTATGGCAAGACAAAAAGGCGCGAATCGTCGCAACTCATCCGGTAACGTGAGCTGCAATACAAAGCTGGTGGAAAACAACAGTGTTAATACCATCAACGGTTTACATTTAATGACTAAGGCGGGGTTGATCATGGATGAAGTCAACGGCTGCCAAGTGTTTTCAAACAAATAGTTCCATATCAGATAGCAAGTAGGCACCAACATCAGCCCGCCTGTGAGACTGATCAGCCACACAAAACTCAACGACGTGATTGTATCGCCAACGCAGGCTAAGTTAAGCACTGATAAACTCAGCACAGTGGCGGCCTGCACCCATAATCTTTGCGCCTGAGTGCCGTGATAGTATCGGCACGCAAAAGCAGTGAGTGGAATACTGGCAACACTGGCGAGCCACACATCAAACCACGGCGGTTGATCAAGCAATAGAGCGAGGGCAAAGGTCAACATCCACTCGGCGCCATAAATCGCCGGCCAATGTTTTATCGGGGTATGCAAGGTAACGCCGAGACGCAAGGCGAAAGGGAAAAAGAGAACCGCCAGTTTGGCATCATTGACAAAGTAAAATGAGATGACCCACAAGCAAAACCAGCCGCACAGGATCATTAACCAAGTGCAGGCCGCATTGGCGAGATAACGTCGCATCAGAACGGTAACGCCTGATTAAACAGTTTGGCCAATTCGACATTGTTTTTGACCGCGAGCTTATCCATGGCATTGGCTCTATGAACATGGACGGTTTTTGGACTTAAACCTAACTGACAGGCGACGACTTTGACTTCCAGCCCCGTTGCAATCAATTCACACACTTGCTTTTCCCGCTTGGTCAACAGGTGGAGGGGCGCGTTTTCTTTCTTTGGACTGGTCAGTTTGAGAGCAATATCAGGGGTGAGATAACACCCGCCTTGAGCGGCGGTACGCACTGCTTGGATTAGCTCTTCGGGACTGCAGCGCTTAGTTAGGTAGCCGAGTGCCCCAGCCTCCAACGCTTTTTCCACCATCGCCGGAGAATCGTGAACGCTGAGCATAATACAGGCAAGGCCGGAGGGCAGGCTGTCAAGCAAGGCAAAGCCACTGACATCGGGCATGGAAATATCACAAATACACACGTCGGCCTGATGCGTTAACAGCCCTTTTTTCGCGTCCTCGACACTGCCGTATTGGCCGACGACGTTAATATCACTTTCAAGACTGAGCAACTGGGTAAATCCAGAGCGTACGATGACGTGGTCGTCAACAATCGCAACCTTAATCATGATGGATCCCCCACAAGAAACAATTCTATTGCTTAGTTTAACAACGAGCCACCAGAGAATGGAACAAAAAAGCGCTGTCTTTATCTGAGGTTCAGGTAACCCATTGATAACAGACAGCGCAAAGGGGGGTAGGGTTACGCGGCAGTCTTAAGGCGGGCCTTTTTCTCTTTGCGAATTTTTTGTTCTTCAGCGATAGCAACGAAAGCCAGCAAAACAATGCAGATGGTGGCCGAGGTATCGAGCGCGGCAAAAGTGCCTTGCCAACCAGTTAGACCAAAGATTGGCGTCCCATCGGCGATCATCCCCAGCCCGAGTTTGGCAAAGCTGTCGCCAATCAGGTAAGCAAAGGTCCCTTTCACACCATCGGCAACACTGATGGCTTTTTTCGGGACAAAGCCCACCGCTGCGACACCGATCAGCAACTGAGGGCCAAAGACGAGAAAGCCAAGTGCAAACAACGACGCCAAATACATAAATTCACTGGTCGCGTGCTGATAGAACTCGAGAGAGACAATGATCAGAGCGAGAGAAAAGCAGGCAACAAGGGCACGGCGACCATTGGCCAAATCGGACAAGTATCCCCACATCAAGGTGCCGACCAGAGCACCAACTTCAAAGAGGGTAAAGCCTGAAATCGCGGTTTCCTTTGACAAACCAAGTTCTTGGTAGGCGTAGACGGTCGACCACTGATCGATACCAATCCGTACGATATATAAAAAGATATTGGCGAAACACAGCAGCCATATCACTTTGTTTTTTAACACGTATTTGACGAAGATTTCCTTTTTGGTCATCTGATGTTCTTCTGCAGCGCTATCCTCTTCGCTGATTTCTTCATCAAATAACTCCTCGACCTTACCAAGGCCATAAGACTCAGGAGAGTCACTACCAAAACGCATACCAATGAAGCCAACCACGATCGCAATCACACAAGGGAAGATAAACATACCCACAACATGGCCATCGAATAAGACATTCGCGCCGAACAGCGCCACCCCAGCGGCCCCAGCGCCACCGACATTATGGGATAAATTCCATAACCCTAGGTAGGTTCCTCGTTTATTGCGCGGTGTCCATTTTGTAATGGTTGAGTAGCTTGATGGCCCACCTGTACTTTGGAAAAAACCGCTCAGGGCGTAAAAGCCAATCATCAGAAATAAACTAATGCTACCGCCACCCATGCTGAAACTGAATCCCAGCATGGCCAGACCGGACAGAATCAGCATAAAGGGCAGAAATTGCTTGGTATTTTTGCCATCGGCGTAGTAGGAAACGACGGTTTTACCTATGCCGTAAGTGACGGAAAAACCAAGGCCGATCAGACCCAGTTCGGTCATTGAGAGACCGTAGGTCGAGATCATGTCATTCTGGGCAATATTGAAGTTTTTGCGGATCAGGTACATGGTCATGTAGCCAATGAACACCACCAGATAGGACTGGAGAAATGGCTTAAACCACATTTTACGGCGAACCTCGACAGGGAGGTTGAGGGTCGGTTTGCGAACTTGTTCTAGAAATTTCAACATGGTGAATCCTTAGAGCTCGGCTTGATGTTAAAAGCAAAGCAAATAATACATTCTGGCGATGTGTCAGCTCAGAGTGACCTATCTTTGATGGCGCTAAGTGTATGTTCAGGTCAGGCGCATGGCTTGAGAGAGGGGCCTAGTCGAGCTAAGAATATTTCCTAGATTTGGTGAGCTAATGAGTGTTTCGTGAATAATGTCACAGATGATGCAAAGATCTGGGGGCTGGCCGATTGTGATTCTTGTAAAAAAAGGTGATGATATTGTTTCTACTTTGCTGCGTTTGATATGGCTAAGTTTCGGTTGGCAGACGATTGCCATCGTGGTCCGCTCACTCGTTTATGTTCAAGCCCGATACTGAGAACCTCCTCCTTGTCCCGTTCCACCTTTAATTGCTTGATGTTGTGTGCCAGTATGGTGAGCTGGCTGCTGGTAAGTCTAATGCCAGTGATCAACGCATATGGCGCCAACGCGGGTGTTTGGGCGACGCTATGTACGTTGAATGGTTTCGAGCTGGTCCAAATCGAGGAGGGGACACCCAATCCCAGTCATAGTAAACCCTGCCCCTTTGCTCATTATTCTTCTTTTCATCAGGATGGCTTTCTCACCCCCGTTGTCTTGACCTTATGTTCCTTTGCCCCAGTTGATAGTTACGCTTTTTTGGCGTTAAACACTCGCTATCAATGGGCCATCGTCCGCGCGCCTCCTCGATTGAGTCTTGGATAGATCATTCTAAGATTGTCAGGCGTTTGTCTGGCTATTAAAGCAATATTTAGCAAAGGTACGCTTATGTTTAACACCCGATAGTTGGGGTGGGTATCTTTGCTGCGCGTAATCAATAAGGAAGCAAAATGTTGGGCGACCAAACACGGACGTCACCACAAGACCTAGCAGGTCTTCATCGTGACAAAGACACCCAAAAAGCACGTTATTTTATGGTATGGCGATGGCATTTCTATGCCGGCCTTTATGTGATTCCCTTTATGTTGATGTTGAGTCTCACCGGTTTAGTGATGCTGTTTGATCAAGAGATTGAACACATTCGCTATCAGGAGGTGCTGGTCATTACGCCAGCTCAGCAATCCGTTCCAGTGTCCCAACAATTACATCAAGTTGAGGCGGCGTATCCATTGGCACAGGTGACGCAGTACTTGCCCGCGACATCACCCGAAATAGCCAACAAGTTCAGTGTCAAATTGGCATCAGGACAGTCGGTGTTTGTCACCGTAAACCCATACACTGGGGAGGTGTTAGGCCAAATTAACCGAAGCCACAGTTGGTATCAATGGGCCAATCAGATTCATGGTACATTACTGCTGGGATCATGGGGTGATCATTTCATTGAGATCTCTGCTAGTTTGACGATATTACTGCTGGTGAGCGGGCTTTTTCTATGGTTGCCAAGAGATAAGGCAAGCCGAGCCGGTTTTTTGAGGGTGCGCTTTGCATCCGGCAGACGGATTATGATGCGTGATCTGCATGCTAACTTGGGGGGCTGTTTGTCACTCGTGATGTTGTTTTTTGTCATTTCTGGTTTAGCTTGGACAGGCGTTTGGGGTAGCCAGCTGGTGCAGGCATGGAATACTTTTCCCACTTATTACACCTGGGGTGAAAAACCAGAGTCGGTCGTGACACATGCAAGCCTCAATACGGGCAGCGAAGAGACCATACCGTGGAATCTTGAACAAGCGGCGATGCCGCAATCTCAAGTCCATGTTCACGGTGGTGCTGAGCAAACCAGTGTGACTCATTCCCCCTATAAAGCGAACCAGCAGGTTGGTATCGATCGTATTGTCGGACAAGCTCACCAGCTTGGTTTTGACCGATATACCCTGTATTTACCTCAGTCTGAAAGCGGGGTATACACCTTGGCGGCGAATTCAATGGCCGGTCAGGTGACCGACCCTCGATTGGATAGGACGACCCACCTTGATCAGTATACCGGAGAGGCAGTGCTTGAGGTTACTTGGCAAGACTATACGAGGCTTGCCCAGCTGATGGCGGCAGGAGTGTCTTTGCATCAGGGGGATTTGAGTTTATTGAACAAGATAGCGAATACCCTGTTTTGCCTTGCGTTTATCGCGATTTCATTGCTTGGTTTACTGATGTGGTGGATTCGCCGTCCATCGGGTAAAACGCGCATGGGGATCCCGCCGCGATTTGCTCAGGATGGGCTGTGGAAGGTGGGAGTGGGGACGCTATTAGTGATTGCGCTGTGTTTTCCGCTGGCGGCAGCCGCGATCGTAGTATTTGGCGCGGTTGATTGGTGGGTGTTTAGACATAAGGAATAACTCCGGTTACCGGGCTGACCGAGGTCAGCCCAGTATAGAGATTGGCGTTATGTTACGCGCCATTCGATCATCTCGCCTGCCCGTATCGGCACCACTATGTCGTGACCAAATGGCATCGTCTCGGCAACAGGCCAAGCGTGTTTGATTAGTGTGACCGTGTCTTCATTTCTCGCTAGACCATAAAAGTCGGGACCGTTGTGGCTGGCAAAAGCTTCAAGCTTGTCCAGTTTACCCACGTTATCAAACACCTCGGCATACAACTCCAGAGCGGCGTGCGCGGTGTATGAGCCAGCGCAACCACAGGCGGCTTCTTTCATCCCTTTAGCGTGAGGCGCGGAGTCTGTGCCTAGGAAAAACTTCTTGCTACCGCTGGTGGCCGCTTCAATCAACGCTTGTTGATGAGAATTACGTTTGAGGATAGGTAAACAATAAAAGTGAGGCTTTATCCCACCGACCAGCATGTGGTTACGATTGTAGAGTAAATGATGGGCGGTGATTGTTGCTGCTACGTTGTCGTTGGCGTTGCGAACAAACTGCACCGCTTCACTGGTTGTGATATGTTCGAGCACAATCTTAAGATTAGGGAAGTCCTCGACGATGGGGGCTAAGACTGAGTCGAGGAACACTTTTTCACGATCGAAGATGTCGACATCGTGTTGGGTGATTTCGCCATGAACCAGCAGGAGCATCCCGACCTCTTGCATGGTTTTCAGGACCGGATAAATATTTTTGGCACAAGTCACCCCGGAATCCGAGTTGGTGGTCGCCCCCGCTGGATAGAGCTTCGCAGCGACGACTGCGCCTGATGCTTTGGCCTGTCGAATCTGTTGTGGGGTTGTGTTGTCGGTCAGGTAAAGTGCCATCAACGGTTCAAATGACGGGTTGGGCTGCTGAGCCATGATGCGATCACGGTAAGCGAGTGCCATCTCGGTATCGGTTACTGGTGGAACAGTATTGGGCATGATAAGCGCGCGGCCATTGTAGCGACTAATATCGCGGACGGTATCTTTAAGAACCTCACCATCACGAAGATGAACGTGCCAGTCGTCAGGACGAGTGATCGTCAGTGTTGTCATTGTGCTCCCACCATAATTTGAGTTGTCTGATTGGAGCCTAAGCGAAGCGAAAATTGTGAAGGCAAACGCTTACGCTTAGGCGACAGGATGATAGAGCAAAGTGGGAAGCAATGCATCTCCTTTTTGTCTAAAACAAGGGAGATGACCAGAACCACGATGATTTGGGCCACTGCTTTTTACCTCAACCGATACAGCACAGCCTTCCGCCTTAGCAGTGTCGGTCTAGAGTAGGATTTTGTGTTCTGATGGGAGGCTTTGTTGAACATTCGTGGGTCAAGTCAGGTATAATCCAAGCAAAACCATTTATGCTCAGGGAAAATAATGTCACCACCCATTCTCTCTCAAATCAATGTTTATCCGGTTAAATCCATCGGTGGGATTGCTCAGTCATCGTCTTGGGTTGAAAAACAGGGCCTGATGTTTGATCGGCGCTTTATGCTAGCGATGTCAGACGGTGCTATGGTGACGGCGCGTAAGCACCCGCATATGGTTCAGGTCCAGTCGAGCCTGACGCCCGACGGGTTGATCTTTGTTGCCAAGGGCAAAACACCGTTGCGTCTGAGATACGCGGAATTCAAGATGCAGCCATCGCCCG
Source organism: Vibrio ostreicida (assembly GCF_013074385.2). Taxonomy (GTDB): domain Bacteria; phylum Pseudomonadota; class Gammaproteobacteria; order Enterobacterales; family Vibrionaceae; genus Vibrio; species Vibrio ostreicida. The sequence goes on along the minus strand of NZ_JABEYA020000008.1, from coordinate 179,007 downwards.
CACAGGTCTGGAAAGATAACTTTGAAGCCTACACGACGACTGATGAAGCAGACGACTGGTTCAGTGAATTATTGGCGCAGCGTGTGGAGTTGTTGTTTTGTGGTGAACAATCGAACCGCGTGCGCCAAAAAGTCGGAGGAAACGTCAGTTTCGCCGATGGCTACCCGATGTTATTGATTGGTGAGGGATCATTGAACGAGCTTAACCGGCGCAGTCCTGAACGGCACTCTATGGATCAGTTTCGTGCCAACCTTGTTGTTGCAACCGAGCAACCTTTTGAAGAAGACAGCTGGAAACGCATTCGCATCGGTGAGGTAGAGTTTGAGGCCGTCAAACCTTGCGAACGTTGCATTCTTACCACGGTTGATGTGTCGACAGGTGAGTTTCGTGCGAGTAAGGAGCCGCTCAATACTCTCTCGCAGTTTCGCGCTAATGATCGTGGTGGGGTCTTTTTCGGTCAAAATCTTGTCGCAAAAAATGAGGGTCTGATCAGGCAGGGTGATCCCCTTGAGGTGCTTGAATTTAAGCAAAAAGAATCGTATCCCGACCGATCCCCTAAGCGTTTTGATCTGACGTGTGTTGAGCGAGAGCAAATTGCTCGTGATTTTGTCACGTTTTGGTTTGAACCTGAGCTCAGTGAAACACCTCGCTACCAACCCGGTCAGCATCTCCCCATCTCCGTTGAGATCCAAGGGCAGCGATTTACTCGTCGTTATACATTATCCTCAAGCCCATCTCGCCCAGATCGTCTGGCCATATCGGTAAAACGTATCGAGGGTGGCAGGATCTCGCATTGGCTTCATGATCATTTGAATGTCGGTGATGTGGTGACGTGTGAAGCGCCTCAAGGGGATTTTCATTTAGGCGATCGTTCGAAAAAGTCGATTCTATTGTTGTCTGCGGGCAGTGGGGTGACTCCTATGCTTTCAATGCTTAGGTATCTTAGCGATCACGACCAAGTGGACGATGTGGTCTTTTATCACCAGTGTCGTAGTGTAGAAGACATACCCTGCCAGCAGGAGCTTGATAACTTCAAACGTCAGCATCCACGCCTACGTGTTCTGATTGCCTTATCGCAACCGCCAATCGACTGGTTCGGTTTAAAAGGGCGTTTTTCCTATGCGCATCTGAAGCAAGTTGAAAATGTCGAGCAGCGTCAGGTGTTTGTCTGCGGCCCTGACGGTTTTATGCAGCAAGCGAAAGACTTATTGATCAGACAGGGCCTGCCGGAGAGTCGCTATCATCAAGAAGCGTTTGGGGTAGCTAAAATCAGTCAACCAGAATTTCAATCACTTCAGATAAGCGTCAATGGCCAAGTCTTTTCGGGCAACAACCAAAGTCCGTTGCTTGATCAAGCCGAGGATGCCGGCATCGCCATTGCTCACAGTTGCCGTGCGGGGTTGTGCGGTGCTTGTAAGGTTACACTTGAATCTGGCAAGGTAAACCAGCCCGATGTCCCTGGCTTACAGGATCATGAGCGTCATCTCGGCGTAGTACTGGCCTGTTGTTGCGTGCCCGAGACGGATCTGGACGTGGTTAACTGATGCGCTGTGCCCTCTGAACGGGTTAAGGGCAGAGGGCTTAGCTTACTTGACCACCTGAACCAGTGTGTCATGATCTTTGGCGTAAGACTCAATGCTTTTTGGCGGTTTTCTGTCGGTAATGATCAAATCAACATCGGCAACGGTGCCGAGCTTAACCATTGCATTTCTGCCAAATTTGCTGTGATCGACGCCCAGCAGGACCGAGCGACTGTTTTCAATGATTTCCCGTTTGACCCGCACCTCATGGTAGTCGAAATCTAACAGTGAGCCGTCATAGTCGACACCAGAAATCCCTAATATCCCAAAATCGAGCCGAAATTGAGAGATGAAGTCCAAGGTCGCTTCTCCCGTGACGCCGCCGTCTTTACCGCGTACTTCACCTCCAGCCAGAATCACTTTAAAGTCGGGTTTCGACATCAGGATGGTCGCCACATTAATATTGTTGGTGACAATACGAAGATTTTGGTGACGGCTAAGTAACGCTTTAGCGACGGCTTCAGGCGTTGTACCAATATCGATAAACAAGGTTGCGCCATCTGGGATGTGTTTAACCAATTCTAGTGCGATCTGCCCCTTTTCCTTTTGATAGGAGATCTGGCGTGCCTGATAAGAAGAGTTTTCAGAGCTAGAGGGAATGGTGGCGCCCCCATGGCTGCGACGAATCTTGTCTTCATCGGCGAGTTCATTGAGATCTCGACGAATGGTTTGAGGGCTGACATTAAAACGCTCGACTAACTCATCGGTACTCACAAAGCCCTGAGTCTGAACCAGTTCGATAATTTCTTGGTGACGCTTGATGGCTTTCACTCACAAAGTCCTCGTCTGTATGGAGAGCTCAATTTTACGGTTTGCTGAGGGCAAAGCAATGGTTTATGCGTGAAAGCGCTGGTTATGCTTGAGTTTTAAGAAAGCCTTCACAATAACTTAGGCTTTGAATCAGTGGCTTGAGAGGGCTGAATTGTTGAGCGGAGGTGGTTTACTGAGAGCCTGAACGGTGCGCGATGCGTGTCCTGCCATCGTCTCACGACAGTAGCCGAGTTGTGATTGAGTCTGTATATTAATAGGTATCGATAAAAAGACACTGCGACAGGACGTCTTCATTGAGAAAGTCTGCCAAGCACCTACATCCGTCACTGCCGATTGAACACGCACCATCGGACGTGTTTATGAACTTTGACGCGTTTTTGCCCAATACAGAGACGCGTGTTCACAGCCATCCGTGGGGACAGGTCCAGTTAATCAGTGGTGGAATTTTGGAGATGGAAGCGCAAGGCACCCGCTTTTTAGCGCCTCCACATCTTGCGATTTGGGTCCCCGCCGGTGTCGAGCATACCAGTTACAATCGCAAGCCTCTGTCTTATTGCTCACTCAATATTGCTCCAGCACTCACTCAGGGGTTCCCTGAAGGGACGAGCTTACTCAAAATTACGGCCATCACGGCGGCTATTATCGCAGATTTTCGTCACAGAAAGATTGATGTCGCGGTGTCGAAACAAGACCAACGGCTTATTCAGGTCCTGCTTGACCAATTGGCCATACCGGATGCACAACCTCATTTTTTGCCCTTCACAAACCATAAATATTTGGCTGGGATCCTAACGGCGATTGAGGAAAACCCGCTTGATAATACCAGTCTTGGCGAATGGTCGGCGAGAGTTCATACCACCGAGCGTACGCTCGCGAGGTATTGTCAGGCTGAATTGGGCATGAGTTTTACTGAGTGGCGTTTGAGAGTCAGATATCTGCATGCACTAGATCTGTTGCGTGGTGGGCTATCGGTGAAACAAGTGGCTTTGACCTTGGGTTATCGACAAGCCAGCCCATTTATCACCATGTTCAAAAAGTACGCCGGCCGGACACCGGAGCACTTCAAAAACACCCACCTATAACTGAGTGATCACGAAATCGAGCCCGCCGCAAATGGCAGCCACCTGAGCCAGATTGCATTCCTGCTCGGTCACGGTTGGGCTATCGGGGTAAACTTCTGTGGTGGTAGTGTAGGTGCAGTTCGTTATGCCGCCACATAAACCAAGTTCCGCCATAGGGTAGTTAATCACCCCATCTTGAACCACGGTAGAGCCGATAATTTCTCCCTGCTTGTCAGCGGGCGCTATATGGGTGACCGAACGTACGGCGTTGATCACTGCAGCTTGAAACTGTGGCTGTGGGTTCTCGCTATTGCCGACGGTGTAGAAACCATCAGGGATCTCTCCGGGCTGGAAAGCCATACCGTCACGGGCGGCCAACGCGGGGCGAAACTCACTTTCATCGCTATCGGTTGTCTCATGCAGATCAATATGGACCAGTATCTGCTGGCCGATGGAGGCAACCAAGGCCATTAGGTTGGCAGACTCCTGACTGGGGCTGTTGGCATAAAACGATCGGTTAGGGTCGATGGCGAGAGGGTTCCAGCGATTAATGGTTTCATAGCCCCAAGGGCTGACACAAGGCGCCACAACCAGATTAAAGTGGTCACTATAGTGGGCCATTTTTGTGGCGGCGAACGCCAGCGCGCCATGAACGCCACTGGTCTCATAACCATGAACCCCACCTGTGATGAGCACGATAGGCTTGCGTTTATCCCATGATGGGCTTTTGATGCACCACAGCGGGTAATGTGCTGGCGGATAGCTGAGTTCGCCATATTGCTCGACATCAAATCGAGACGTTAAGGCCATAATCTCAGTGATGACCTCGTGTTGATAATCTCGCTTTTTGGTGTTCATTTGCCACCATGCTTGTCGTTCCGCACTTTGCCATGGTTGACCCGTGGTGCCGATAGAGTAAGGAGGGGAAACAGGCATCAACTTGTCCTTGTATAGAATGGATGAGTCACAGCATAAGTGTCTGGCGAAGTCGAATCAATCCCCATCTCTGTGATCAATTGGGCATCTTGGTCACTGGGCTGACCGTGACACAAATTCAGTTTAAGTCTTGGCTGACTGGTGTTACATTTGGTTACATTGTGACAGTGTCTATGAGTGAAAAAAGATGGCCGGTGCAAGTTTATTAACCTTGTTGGATGATATCGCGACCGTGTTAGATGACGTCGCTTTGATGTCCAAAGTGGCGGCGAAAAAAACCGCAGGGGTGTTAGGGGATGATCTGGCGCTCAATGCTCAGCAGGTCTCCGGTGTGGCGGCGGAGCGTGAACTGCCAGTTGTCTGGAGTGTGGCCAAAGGGTCATTTCGTAATAAATGTCTTTTGGTGCCAGCCGCTTTGCTGATCAGTTCGTTCATTCCTTGGCTTATCATGCCTCTATTACTGATTGGTGGGCTTTTTTTGTGTTTTGAAGGTGCAGAAAAGTTGGTTGAACGATGCCTTCATCCGACGCCAGAGGCGCAAGAGGATCAGGATTTACCGTCTGGCTCCATTGAAGAGTACGAACGGATTAAGGTGGCTGGGGCGATCCGAACCGATTTTATTCTTTCAGCTGAAATTATTGTGATAGCGCTGGGTACGGTTCAAGGGCATTCTCTGATGACTCAGGTGATCGTTGTGAGTCTTATTGCGGTGCTGATGACTATCGGTGTGTATGGTTTGGTGGCTGGCATTGTCAAATTGGATGATCTTGGTTTTTACCTTAACCGCATCTCTGGTGGTCGAGGTGTCCGTGCCAAACTTGGCCAAGGGTTGATTGTGTTTGCGCCAAAATTGATGAAATTTCTCACCGTAGTAGGAACCGCGGCGATGTTTCTGGTCGGGGGTGGGATCATTGTGCACAATGTGTCGATGCTTCATCACTGGGTGACGTTGTTAACTGATCATTTTATCCATTTAAGCCTGATTTCGGTATTGATGCCGACGATGATCCATGGTGCGATAGGGGTGATATCGGGTTTATTGACAGTGATGGTCTGGGGCGTCTTGTCCAAGCTACGCCAGCGCCTTTCACCGATGACTTAAGGTCATTTTAGTGATTTGGCAATATCTTCGATTGCTTCCACCAACAGCTCGCTGGTTTGGGCGCCTGAGATCAGATGCTTACGTTCGATGATGATAGCCGGCACGGCATTGATTCCTGTTTCCAACCATTGGCGCTCCGTTGATGCGACGGTCTCTTCCCAACTGACGTTGTCCAAAACCGCTTGGCAGGTTTGCCTGTCGAGGTCGAAAGATTCAGCGATATCGAGTAAGACGTCTGGGTCGCTGACGTCTTGCCCATCGGTAAAATAAGCGCGAAATAACGCCAGTTCAAGCGGCAGCTTTAAGTTTTGGCTTTGAGCCCAAAGCAAAAGCTGGTGCGCTTTGCGCGTATTATAGATTTTGGTTTCATCTCTGAAGTTAAACTCAAATCCGAGCTCTTTGCCCATATCGATGAGGGTTTGACGCGCTAAGATGCTGGCTTCGCCGGAAACGCCATATTTTTCAGCCAAATGTTCCCTGAGATTTTCCCCTTGGCCTGACATGGCGGGGTTAAGCTCAAAGGGGTGCCAGTGAATTTGGACATTTACCCTATCGGAAAGTGCTTCTAAAGCATTTTCTAAGTGTTTGTACCCGATAATACACCAAGGGCAAACAACGTCAGATACAATATCGATACGTACCGTTTTCATGATTTTTAGCCTTATGTGCCGGAATGGCACTCTATGGCAGAGAATGGACCAGATTCACCTTGAGTTCAAATTCTCTGTCGGACAAAGGTTGGATTGTATCCGCCGTCAACGACCAACAAAATTGCACGTTTTTATTGCCGTAGCGATCTACGGTAACCAGGGTTTTAGACGGTTGGATAAATGAATTAAATCGAATTTCTGGTCAGTACGTTTGAGGCTGCGACGCTCAACAATATGGGGATAATGACGAAAAATGTTCCTATTAATCCATGGCTAATAGTTCGAAAAAGAAGGCCGAGGTTGCGTGTTTGATATTAATGTAATCTCCTTTCTAATACGGAAACTATCGTCTAATATTTAAATCACTCAGTTTGTGTCAGGAAGTGTATTATGAATGCGTTACAAAAATTCCCAACGAAAATGCTGGTATTTATTGCTCTTGGTGTGATCGTGTTGGGATTTACCTCTGTCGCGTTACTGGCTAGTCAATCCAACAAAAATGTCACAATAAATCAAGAACAAGTAAGTAAGACTTATGGAATTAAAGACTCGATAAACTCTCTTTTGGAACAGATTCTAAATATAGAAACGGGGTTTCGGGGCTATATGTTAACCCAATCCCAAGATGCATTGATGCCCTATAATATCGGAATTAGAAATGTCAGTAATGATTTTAAAGGGCTCTATGATGTCTTCGCGAAAAACCCGACCAATGAACAGTCTCAGAGGTTGAGAAAAATTAATACTCTCTATTCTGAATGGCTCAAGGTTGAAATCGATAAAGGTATCGCGCTCAGAGCGTCGGCAAGTAACGATGAAGTGGTGCGTTTCATCAAGCAAGACAGAAGAAAGTACGTTGATGACATGCGGTTGATTTTTAACGAGATTTTGTCCGCAGAGGAAGATTTTCTTCAGTCCCGCTATCAGTCACTGAAGTCATCGTTAGCGGCGTCGGTGAGAAATGTCATTTTACTTTCGATTGTGAGTTGTATTATCACTGGACTTTTCTTAATGGTGATCAATAGCCTACTTGCGAAAAATATCAGCGAAATGTCGATGGCGATTAAGCAACTGGCCAATGGGGTCTTGAAGCCTGTCATGCTTGAACCATCCAAAAATGAGTTTTCTAAGATCAAAGAGACGTACAATCAATCGATTGAACAGCTGTCTAAGCTTATCCATGAATTAACCCAATCTTCAGATAATACCAGCTCGTCATCGGCAGAGCTTAAAACATTGATGAAGACCACAGCGGATAATACACAAGAAGCTTTGGCACGCGTTGAAGGGATTTCAACGGCAATAAGCCAGTTGTCGAGTACGTCAAAAGAAGTCTCGTCGAATGCGGTTCAGGCCGAAGACGAAACCAAGAAAGCAATTGATAATGTTCAGCAGGGCAACAAAGCCTTGGATAAATCGATCATTTTAACCCAAAGTATCAATGATTCTGTTCAGGAAACGGCGGGAATGATTGAAGAGTTGAAGAACAGCGCCGTCAACATTGGTGAAGTCACTAATGTGATCAGCTCTATTTCTGAACAAACCAATTTACTGGCATTGAACGCCGCGATAGAAGCCGCGCGGGCTGGGGACCAAGGACGGGGATTTGCTGTGGTCGCAGACGAGGTACGTAATCTAGCCGGTAAGACTCAAGAATCGACACAGAACATTCAGGAAATCATCTCTAAACTCCAAGCTCAGTCTGAGAAAGCGAATGACAATATGATTGCCAATGTGGCATCGATTCGAGAATCAGTAGAGTTGTCGGACAATGTCAAAGCGTCGTTTGATGATATTTCTAATTCTGTTCAAGTGATTTCGGGGATCAACACCTTAGTTGCGACAGCCTCTCAGGAACAATACAGTGTGACCGAAGAGATTGCACAAAGCACAACCACCATGTTTGATTTAGTCAATGAAAATGTTGGCGCGGTGGATCAGACTCAGCAAGCGGCCGACGAACTGGCCTCATTAGCGGAGAAGCAAAATCAAGAACTGTCTTTCTTTAAAGTCAGTTAACCATCAGTGATGGCGCGCCGATGAGTTCAATACGGTGCGCCTGCTGCTTACCTGCCTAACACCGTTTTTTCTATTTGGGTGTATAAGCGTTCATTGTTATCAAACAAGTCGGCAATAACTTGCTTTTTTTTGACACCGGATTGCAAGCGTTTATGGGCTTCACGAAAGGTCAACGCCAATTGAAGATCTGCGGGCATCGAGCTGTCACAATGGGGAGACCATAGATTGATTAACTGAGTGAGGCGGCTTTCTTTTAATTGGGGCTTGAGTGTTGTGAGCTCGGTTTGTACGACAGCCAACAGGCGCTGTTGAGCTTGAGTATCATGGTCAGTCATTTTTAAACGATTCAACAAAGCATGGCACAGTTCATTGAGTCTCACGTAACCACCTTGCTTGGGCAATGTCAGGCGAACGCGACAGGATACCTCAATTTTCTGAACACTGGTTTGTGGAAAGTAGGTCACCGAGCATAAAGCGTCAATCGGAATCCAGACAGCTTGGTTTGGCTCAACCGCATATTCTGATTTCCCGAACCTCACGAGTGCCAGACCTTTCTCTACGCGGAAAAGCTGATGCTTAAGGCTTCGTTTGCGAGGTGTTATCGTCAGGTATTGAAACTCGTGGTGGTGATGCGAGATAGCGTAATGCATGCAATGGGTCGTCTGTTTGGTAGCCAAAGGCCGATAAGATAAACGTTTATTTTGGAAAAAGCCAACTTGGCTCCCAGAGTCGAGAGTAAATCTGGTCTGACCTGACTTGTTCTGAGATAAGTATAGCTGTGATTATGCTGGAGTCAGCGTAGAATGTCGCAGATTTTTATCATAAGTATTGAGAAATGACTTCGAAAACTGACCCTTTTGTTGAAATTCGTCCTTATAGCGACGAAGAAATACCGGCGGCGATCAACCGCTTGATTCACGATGAAGAATTTATTAGTGCTATTCTTCAACATAGATTTGAAAATCATGCCAAATGGTTTAAAGCGATCATGTCCCCAATGGTCAAAGTCTATTTGAAAATGAAATGGGCCAAGCTCGACTCTGTTGAAGCGATTCAGTTGGAAGTGAAAAAGTACCTTGAAAAAACCCTCAATACGACCACTCAAGGGGTGACGTATTCTGGCTTAGATAAGCTCGACAAAACAACGTCTTACTTATTTGTTTCAAATCACAGAGATATTGCAATGGACCCGGCACTGGTTAATTATGGCTTGCATCAAAGCGAGCATAAAACTGTGCGTATTGCGATTGGCGATAATCTGCTTAAAAAGCCCTGCGCAACCGAGTTAATGAAGCTCAACAAAAGTTTTATTGTGAAACGCTCCTCTAAAGGTCCGCGTGAAATGATGAAATCTCTGGGTATTTTGTCGGGATACATCAAACATTCACTTGATACGGGCAACTCTATTTGGATTGCTCAAAGAGAAGGGCGTGCCAAAGACGGCAATGATTTTACCGACCCAGCGATTTTGAAAATGTTTCATGTTGAGGGTCGTAAGCAAAAGCTCACGTTTTCGGACTACATACAGTCGTTGAGAATTGTGCCAGTGTCAATTTCCTATGAAAATGATCCGTGCGATTCGGCTAAGGCACTGGAACTGTATGAAAAAGCCACTCATGGTCGCTACGACAAGAGCGAGTTTGAAGATATTGACAGCATTGTTCAGGGCATCATTGGCAATAAAGGGCGAGTTCATGTGGCGTTTGGCGATGTTATCAAAGACAGTTTTGAAACGCCTGAAGCCTTAGCTGAGGAACTGGATCGCCAGATCCATCATCACTACAAGCTTTTCCCTATTAATCAACTGGCGGCGGGCAATCAAGACGTCAGTCAGCAGGTCAAAGATGTGCTCTCTGATAAATTGGATAACCTGCCATTGGAAGCGCGGCCTTACCTGATAGACAGTTATGCTAATCCGGTAAAAAACCAAGCTTAAATGCGGTTAGCACAAGGAGATGCTCGGGGCATCGTTTCCCTTTTTCATCGATGTTTAAGGGGCGACCGCTCCGCCCAAATCCAGCGTGGTCGGCCATTTCGATATACGATTACCACCAAGAAAAATATTCCCTTTGACGGTCATGGTATTGGGAAATTCAGTGAGTTTTGAACCCCCTATATACAAATCACCTTCGACAACAATACCTTCAGGCAACTGTTCCAAGGGGGTTCTTATCACACTTAAGTCGCCTTTCACTTTGAATCGTGGCGGCAACTTCGTTAGGGGAGTGTCGGTCAGGTTAAGGTAACCACCAAGTTTGATCCCCGCTGGCCAACGGACGATTTGTGAACCGAGTAAGTTGGCGAACCCCTTGATAGCGACGCCTTTCGATATTTTTTTTAGCTGGCTGTTAGAGGCATCCAAACTCCCTTGAATATCAATGCCCTGAGGGAGTGTTTTGATTTGGGTTTTGGCGATATTAAGATTGCCTTTGATGACCAAGCCTGCAGGCAGCTCCGTATAGGGCTTATTGCGCAAATCCAGATTCCCGTAGTTGTCAAGATGGTTAAGAATACGATAATGGCCTAAGGGCTCTGTGTACGCGGACATGGGTGACAAAGCCAGCACGGTCATGATCAGAAGTCGCTTCATATAAATGCCCAATTGATGGTTTACTGCCAGTATCAGTGATGGGGCCTGACTCGGTCAATATTGGCGTCAGAATAAAAAGAAAAAACGGACACTGGGTCCGTTTTTCTAGTTTAAAGGCTCAACGATCGCGCTTTTAGCTCAAAAATTAATTTTTCTGCGGTGACGTTGAACTCAAATTGGGCAGAGTGCTTAACATTGATGTCTTGCGCAGTGGTCACTTGATATTTGACCTCTGGGCAGATCTGCTTTGCAAGCGTCAGATAACGAGTTAACTCTTCGTCATATAGCTTGGTGTCGTTAGAAACAAGAGTGACGTGAGCGATCGTATCCCTTTCTTTTATGATGAGACCGATTTCTCCTGTGCAACCGCATGCCTCAGAAAGGTCAGTGTGCTGTGATTTTGTTTCCATGATCGATTCTCCTATAAAAACTGTGGTTATTTTATAGGGTTAGTCAATGAGGGTCTAGCACAATATCACGGCCAACAAATGAATATATAAGCATATGCTATATTATATCGTATAGAGTACCAATCATAATGAATTGATAAACCTGTCAAATAATGTGATGTCAGTCATGTTGTTGCTAATTACCCTGTATTCTACAAGTCAGGATAAGGCGCAGTCAGTTGTAAGCAGGGACATTTTATATGATTATCGTGAGCCAAATTATATAAATAAACGGTATTGCTTGCTGATTTTATAAATTACTACTGGGTGAAAACTTGTAAAAGTTATCTTACATAACATGATTATCCTCACATTTTTATGTGATTGATCATAGTGAGCGGGGCTTCCTTACACGAAAGCGGTGGTACTAAAAGATCTCAAACAGGCATCAATGTCGACATATTTGAGTTAGATGGATTTACAGAGAGAAGAACCTTAACATGCCAAAGCGTAGTAAAGAAGATACTGAAATTACAATTCAGAAGATTATGGACGCCGTCGTCGACCAACTATTACGACTGGGTTACGATAAAATGTCTTACACGACTTTAAGCCAGCAAACTGGTGTGTCGAGAACGGGCATTAGTCATCATTTCCCAAAGAAAACGGATTTTATTGGAGCGTTAGAAGGTCGCATCTTCAAAATGTTTGTTGAGCATTTGGATTTTGACAACAGCTTACAAGTGTTTTCAGACAGTTGGATGACGGCGCTGGATAACGCCGAGTTTCGTGCCATTCTGAAGTTATTGTTCCACCATGTTGTGTCGTCGAAAAGCACTCATGAATTTGCCGCTAATGGGATTGAACGTTTGTACAAGACCACGCAAGAGCAATACGGCGCCGATAGTGGTAAAGAACTGGAATGGTTGTTTGGTCGCTCATTGGTTCGCATGAGTCGGTAATCATTCAGCACCATTTGAAGAGTTAGAGCCTTCCCTGTGGAAGGCTTTTTTTACTTAATCCGCTTTTCGAGTTCCCGATGAGAGGCTGGGCTGATGCGTCATGCACTGCAAGGCTCGTCACTGAGAAGCAATTCGTTTACCTGCCCTTGCTGAAATTTTGAAAAAGCGCGCAGACAAGGCACGTCTTTGCCTGAATAACGTGCTTTAAAGCAGGAAATTTTCGACTATATTTCACCACTTTTTTTTGCCCTATAAATTGCCTTGAATCGATCCACCCCTCTGAATCGGCAAGAGATTTTAGATGTTCACAGTATTACGGTGAGTGTAACGCTCGGCCTTTTGCGGCGTGATATGGGCACCAGCGTCATGGATTACCTTGACGAGCATTATTTGTACCTCAATACTTTATGAGAATCTGACGTTTTTGATGCCTGTTGCAAGCCGATTTACGACTGGGATGTTGACGTAAGCAGGGTCGCCAAAACAAAGCCGAAATTTTGTACCCGTTAGACATCGATATCGTGTTTGGAGGAGAGAATGAATGACCATCCAACCAGTGTACTTGTTGTTGATGACAACGCTGAAAATCGTGTGTTATTGAGTGGCTTGTTGAAGCCGCATCACCAAGTATTGGTCGTTACTGGGGGTGTGCAGGCAATCAGTCTATGTCAGCAGGTGAAACCAGATATTGTCTTAATGGATGTCATGATTTCAGGCATGGACGGCTATGAAGTCTGTGAGCGCTTGATGTCTGATCCGAAAACGCAGGACATTCCAGTAATCTTAATGACATCTAATTCTCAGGTAGAGGACGAGCAGAAAGGGTTTGCCGCTGGTGCCGTTGACTTTATTCACAAACCAGTGAGTCCACCGATTCTGATTTCGCGAATCAATACCCACCTTAGGTTAAAAGGTGCGATGTATGAGTTAAGCCACCAGAATGATGTCCTCGAGAGTCGCGTGAAGGAGCGAACTCATGAGCTAGAAATGTTGCAGGATGCCACTATTGGGGCCATGGCATCGCTCGCTGAAACGAGAGATAACGAGACGGGCAACCATATTCGTCGTACACAACATTACATTAAGGCGTTGGCGCAGGAACTGGCGCGTAGCCCACATTACTCGGCTGATTTGACGCCGAGTGTTATCGACATATTGTATAAGTCTGCGCCTTTGCATGACATCGGCAAGGTGCGTATTCCAGACAGCGTATTGCTCAAGCCGGGCAAGCTGACAGATGACGAATTTGACCAGATGAAATGCCATACTCGTCTTGGACGAGAAGTGTTAATGAGAGTTGAAGAAACCCTAGACTTTACTAGTGATTTTCTTACTACGGCCAAAGATATTGTCTACAGTCATCAGGAGAAATGGGATGGTAGCGGGTACCCAGAGGGCTTATCGGGTACTGATATCCCGCTCAGTGCTCGTTTGATGGCGGTAGTCGATGTTTATGATGCGCTTATTTCTGAGCGTGTTTATAGGCCAGCATTCGCCCATGAACGCGCACGAGGCATAATTATTGATGGGGCTGGCAGTCATTTTGAACCCATGATTGTCGACGCTTTTTTACGAATTGAAAAGCAGTTCAAAGACATTGCGATGACGTATAAAGATTCTGGGTTTGACGTAGATACTTTTGAATTGAGAGCAAGCGATGACTAGCTTGCACTTTTTGGTGGTGGATTGTGTGTTTAACGAGTTGGTAGCGATTTCATGGGACGGAGTGGCACTTCGCGTTGTCCGAATAGATAGAAGCATTCGCGGGCTGTCAGGTCTGTTTACCTAACTATCTGTTATACTGATATTATTACTAACAAAACGGCAGAAGGTGTATGCATGTCTTTTCCTGTCCTTATTTGTGACGACTCTGCACTAGCGCGAAAGCAGATGGCCCGTTCTGTTCCTGCTTCTCTGAATGCAGACATTACTTTTGCTGTTCACGGCTTGGATGCTCTAGAACAATTGGAGCAAAATGAATTTAAGTTAATGTTCCTTGATTTAACCATGCCGGAACTGGACGGCTTTGGGACGTTGGAAGAAATCGGAAAACGCGGTATTGGTATTCCGGTGGTAGTGGTGTCCGGCGATATTCAACCCAAGGCCAAAGAACGAGTAATGGCACTCGGGGCAAAAGGTTTTATTCAAAAACCGATCGACAAAGACGCGCTTAATGCGGTACTCAAAGAGCTGGTTGAGCGTCCGACTCAGCCACAAATTATCACACCAGTGACGCTGGATTTACCCGTGCTGCGCCGCCGGGATATTTATATGGAAGTGGCCAATGTTTCAATCGGCCGTGCAGCGGACGCACTGGCGCGTCACTTTGATGTGTTTGTCCATTTACCTTTGCCGAATGTGAATATTTTTGAAGTCAGTGAGTTACACATGGCATTGCGTGATTTGGCCGACAATGATCAGGTCTCTGGAGTCTGTCAGGGATTCAGTGGTGAAGGGGTGGCAGGTGAAGCTCTGGTGCTTCTCAGTGACTCCAGCGTGTCGGATCTTAAAAAATTAATGAAGGTGCCGGCTGACAGTGAAGAGCTTGAGGAGCTTGAGCTGTTAATGGATGTGTCGAATATTTTGGTTGGCTCCTTTCTCAATGGGCTGGGAGAGCAATCTGAGGTGAGGTTCTTCCAAAGCTCGCCCGTGCTTTTAGGTCAACACATTTCGATTGATTCCATTGTTAAATCAACCACCGGCTCCTTTAAGAAAACCATGACATTTGAAGTCAGCTACAACATTGATCAGACCTCGATACGTTGTGATTTATTGTTTATGTTTGTTGACGAATCTCTGCCTTTGCTCGACGACAAGTTATCGTATTTAATGGAGGACTTCTGATGGTCAATCTTCCTGCTGAATTTGAGCAGTTCCATTGGATGGTGGACATGGTACAGAATGTTGATCTGGGCTTGATCGTGATCAATCGGGAGTACAAAGTTCAAGTCTGGAATGGTTTTATGACTCACCATAGCGGCGTTCAGGCCCATGACGCCATTGATAAAACCATTTTTGAACTGTTTGGTGAAATTCCTGAAGAGTGGTTTAAACTCAAAACCAAACCTGTCTATGACTTAGGGTGTCGGAGCTTTATTACCTGGCAGCAACGCCCTTACTTGTTTAAATGTCGTAATGTGCGTCCTGTGACGCAGCAAGCTGAATTTATGTACCAGAATATTACCCTCAACCCGATGCGAACGCCGACGGGAGAAATTCGCTCTTTGTTTTTGTCGATTCAGGACGCCACGTCAGAAGCTTTGGTCTATATCGATAATCACTAATGAGCTAACGACGATATCCATGATGAGTCATCGGGCAAAAGAGTGAAATGCTAAAAATGCGGGTACAAAAGGCCTGTTTGGCGACGCGTTGGCGAGGACTTATTTTGACATTGGGTGGGCGTGCATCGCATAAGGGTGAAGATAAGGTTGCTTTAATGAAGTAGTAAACGGTTGCGCCGAGATGTCAGATGGCGATGTGTCTTGCTAAGTGATTGTTTTTAAAAGACTGAAATACGACTTAGTCAAAGGTGAGATTTGGGTTTGCAGGATGACAAAATGGTATCACAAAAAAAATCAAAATATCAGTCTTGCGAGAAATAAATCACAGCCTATAATGCTGAAAACCGGAGCGTCTGCCAACGCTCCGGTTTTTTTGTGTCCGAACAAAATGTAACGCCGTCTGCCAACGGTTTTACAACACACATTGCGAGCGACACATCGTCTAAATGAATCAAGGAAATGCACCATGCGTATCGAACAAGAACTTAAGTTAGGCTTCAAAGATGTCCTGTTTCGCCCGAAGCGATCAACCCTAAAAAGCCGTTCTCAAGTAAATTTAACCCGCGATTTTACATTCAAGCACAGTGGTCGTCAATGGTCAGGAACCCCTGTTATCGCGGCGAATATGGACTCGGTCGGAAGCTTTGAAATGGCGAATGAGCTAGCAAAGCACGAAGTGATGACGGCGATGCACAAGCACTACTCCGTCGAACAGTGGGCTGAGTTTGTTAAAGGGGCGGACAAAGAGACATTGAATAAAGTGTTTGTTTCCACGGGGACGTCAGATCGCGACTTTGAAAAAACCAAACAAATCCTCGCTTTAAGTGAAGAGCTAGAGTTTATCTGTATAGACATTGCCAATGGTTACTCTGAACACTTAGTTGAGTATGTGGAGCGTGTTCGTGCTGAATTCCCAACCAAGACAATTTCTGCGGGTAACGTTGTTACCGGTGATATGTGTGAAGAGCTTATCCTAGCGGGTGCAGATATCGTGAAAGTGGGTATTGGCCCTGGCTCTGTTTGCACCACGAGAGTCAAAACGGGGGTGGGTTATCCACAATTATCGGCCATTATTGAATGTGCCGATGCAGCTCATGGTCTTGGTGGTATGATCATTGGTGATGGCGGTTGTGCTTGTGCTGGAGATGTTGCGAAAGCTTTTGGTGGCGGTGCTGATTTCGTAATGCTTGGTGGGATGCTCGCTGGTCACTCGCAATCTGGTGGTGAGGTCATTGAAAAAGACGGCGAAATGTTCATGAAGTTCTATGGCATGTCTTCTGAGTCAGCGATGGCCAAACACTCCGGTGGTGTGGCTAAGTACCGTGCAGCAGAAGGTAAAACCGTATTATTGCCTTACCGTGGTGATGTCAACGACACCATTTCAGACATCCTAGGTGGTGTGCGTTCAACCTGTACATACGTCGGCGCAGCAAAGCTTAAAGAACTCACCAAGCGTACAACGTTCATCCGCGTACAAGAGCAAGAGAACAACGTATTCGGTAAAGAGTAACGTTTAAAACACTTGTTTAAAATTTAAGAATTGAGCCACTTTAGAGTGGCTCTTTTTTTACCTGAAATTTGGCAAGTGGCGACAGCCGAGCAAACAATTTTGTGACGACAGGTTACAGGTTAGAAAGAGGGTTATGGATAATTGCTTCAGATAGGTGATCAGGTGCGAAGTGGGCATAGCGCATTGTCATACTGATAGCGGCGTGGCCAAGGATATCTCGCAGTACCAGAATGTTGCCGCCATTCATCATAAAGTGGCTAGAGAACGTGTGGCGCAAAACATGCGAAGCTTGACCAGAAGGTAGTTCAACACCGAGTTTGTTCTTCAGAATGTAGCAGAAAGGCGTTTAGCACTCTTCAAACAGCTTTCCTGATATTGGTTTATAGATTTCGTTGTAAAGCGATTCAGAGATAGGTACAGAGCGGTTTTTCTTAGTACTAACAGGGACAGGCATCTTGTTTCGCCCGTTTTCTTATGCCTGTCCTCGCTATAGTACTAATTTTTTGGACTTTGAGCGTGTGGCCCTAAGAAACGATCACCATTGAAATGGATCATGTGTTCAGGGTTTTCAGCTATCCATACTTCAGTTTCCCAAGCAATATCTGCAGCGTTCTTTCTAAATTCTGCGCGATCTGGGAAGGCAGTGACATATACTCGGCCTACTGGACTACCTGCTAATGCATCTTCTAATTCTTGCCATCGTTTTGGGCTAACAGGGCCGTGGCTAGTTACTGCTTCGATTAGAAACAACCACTTACGTTTCTCGTCATAAACCACAACATCTGGTAGCTTGTCGTGCGACATAGGTGGAACGCCAATAGATTGCAAATACTCTGTTTCAAGGTGCATTAACTTGCCACCTTCTTTTCCACGGCTGCTCGCAGTGTCACCGATATAAAGAACTCTACCTCCCTCACCAACAAAACGAGGGCAAAATTCATGAATGATATCGGCATGAAGCTGATTGTGCGCACCTGGGGAAAGAGTCAATTCTTTACCGTCGGGAAGAGTCACTGGTATTTGGTGCATCTCTCGCTTGCGAGCATATTGTTCTGATAATAGCGTTACACTTTCATTGAACTCTTCAACTAGCTCTTTCCAATCACCATCACTTCCAGCGCCTAAGATGCGAGTAATCTCAATGTTTAACGAGTAATTATTTTTAGGGGAATTGGTGGCACGTTTTGGGTCATCACGGTTTCGTTCAATTAGAGAAGCTTGCTCCATTTGGTGTAGGCTTTGACGTCTAATTGTTTCACGAGTATTAGCCGCATAAACAACTTCGTACTCATCTCGAATAAAATCCATGATATCGCGAGTAGTCATCATAGAGTCAGAAGCTAATTCGTAATCGGTGTCAGGCCCGAGCCTCGCCAAAGATAATAGCGTTAACGCTGTTCGTTCATTTAGTTGAGCTTGAGGTAGCCCAAGAGCTTTTAAAACATCGATTGCGAATTGGATTTTATCTGCTTTTGTCATGTTAAACAGCGCCTTATGATGATGGCTAACGTATTATTCCATCCTATCACTGCTTAAACCTTTATCATAGTTATTCAATCTGACATACTAACTGAAATACCACTGTATAAATGAACACATAATGACCGATGTACTAGAAGCCCAACCGATTAATATCAATAGTAAAGTAGATGAAATTCGCGAGACCGCGAACGGTCTACTTGACGTTAATTTAAAGGGTAAACTTGGTCAGTTTATGTCTTCATCCGCGGTATCCAACCTGTTGGCGAGTATGTTTGATGATATGTCTGGTGATATTCGCTTACTTGATGCAGGCGCTGGTGTAGGTTCGTTGTCGGCAGCTTTTACGTCTAAAGCGGCACAAACAGCACGTTCAATTCATTCTACATGTTATGAAATTGATGAAGTGATGGTTTCGCATCTTGAACAAACTCTTACTCATTGTTTAGAGCTATCAAGTCGAAGCAATATCGGTTGGGAGAAGGAAGTCATTCAGGAAGACTTTATTCGATCGGCCGTAGAACAAATCCAATCAGAAAACTTTGTACCAATTTACAATAAGGCCATTCTTAATCCCCCTTACCTTAAAATTTCAGCGAAAGGCCCAGAGCGTTCGCAGATTAGAAAGATTGGTTTTGAAACAGGGAACCTGTATTCCGCTTTTGTTGGCCTTGCTATTAAGTTACTTGAAGAAGGTGGCGAATTAGTCGCTATTACTCCAAGAAGCTTTTGTAACGGACCATATTTCAATGATTTCAGAAAGCTCATTCTTGATGAGTGTTCGTTAAATAAAATTCACGTGTTTAATAGCCGTAAATCGGCTTTTAAAACAGATAAAGTGCTTCAAGAGAATGTGATATTTCATCTAAAGAAAGGTGTACAGCAAGTAGAAATTGTACAAGTAGCATCAAGTTCATGCGCTGAAGACCCTAACCCAGAAATATTTGAAGTGCCGTTTAGTGATGTCGCTAATCCAAATAACCCTGATCGATTCATTCATATCATAACGAACGAAGAAGAACAGAATGTTGCTCATACTGCTGGCGGTTTACCTTGCTCTCTAGAAGACTTGGGTATTCAAGCAAGCACAGGCCGAGTCGTGGATTTTAGAACTAGAGAAAACTTGGTTCAAGATGTATGTGAAAACTCAGTACCATTAATTTTTCCCCAACACTTAAAGCAAGGTGAGATTCACTGGCCGTTAGAAGACTCTAAGAAGCCAAACTCATTGCTTAATAATGTAGATACAGAAAAGCTAATGGTTCCAAATGGAACGTATGTATTAACGCGTAGATTAACGGCTAAAGAAGAGAAGCGAAGAATTGCAGCGTCACTGTACACAGCAGAAGTTGCAGACGTACCAGTAGTTGGCTTTGAAAACAAAACGAACTACTTCCACTCGAATAACCAACCTTTGGAACACGACTTTGCAAAGGGTTTATGGATTTTCCTAAACAGTACACTGGTAGACCAGTACTTTAGGCAGATGAACGGTCATACTCAGGTTAATGCCACAGATTTGCGAACCTTAAGATATCCAACGCACGAACAGTTAGTTGAGTTAGCCGCTCAATATGAAGGAATCAACCTAGAGCAAGATAGAGTTGATGAGCTGGTTGATAGATTTAGGTTGTAAATCGCCATATTAGGACGCTGATTAATCATTATCTGGGTATATTTCTTTTATAGCAGCTTCAAGTTTTTTGTTTGTAATACATGAATAGTACTAACAGGGACAGGCACCTTGTTTCGCCCATTTTCTTATGCCTGTCCTCGCTCACTTTTTGTATTTTTTGTAGAGATAATCTATAGAATACTCAAACAGCTCTTTAATTTTTTGTTTGGCTTCTTCGGCCGAGACATAATCGAAACTAACTGACAAAGAGCCGCGACCAAAGATGTTCAAGAAATTAGGTTTGTAAACAACTTCAAGATCTAATAAACCACCGCTTTCTGATGTCGGTGTGTATTGATAGCTCGCGTACTTTCCATTGAAGTCCCCTAATAAAAAGAAAAATCCACCACCTTCGCCCAGTTGCTCCGTCAAGTCGAGCTCCGTGACCCAAGGGAAATTGTCAATAATTTCAAAAGCTTCACGATGAAAATTTATATCTACTTCATGTTCTACTAGCTCTGTTCCGCCTTCTCTATGTTGAAAAAATGCTTTGACTAAACTCATTATAATATCCTAAGAACTCAATGCCATCTTGCTCGTTAATGCTGCGCGAAAATTTCTGTTATTCATTGCAAAGCGAAGGATCTGTTGCAAACTTCTTTGCAAATAGAGGGAGGTGGCCTGTTGGAATCCCTTTACATGGTAGAAGTCCTGCTTTCTCATATCTTGTTTCATAAATAGAAGGTGTTATTACGGTGACTAAAACAGTAACTAATAAAAGTCCGACTAAAGAAAGTGGCAATGCCGGTCCAAAACGGTCCTCCCATTTTTCTTCAGCAATAACGTAAAATACCCCTAGTATGACTACGATGAATAAACCTATACCCATAGGTATCGCAGCAAAATCGAAGCGAGAGTATGTTTCTGTTTTACCAAAGGGGTCATCTAAAACCATTACCTTGTGGAGTCCCAAATAAAGACAAGAAAATGATAGAGAAGCCATGATTACGGTATATAATGCAATCTTGTAGACCCTTTTAAACTTGTTGAAAAGGAAATATGTATTCATAGCGGTTTCATAACCAAATCATTAATTGATTTCTTAACAAAATGTTTAATTTCAGACTCCACCACTTTTTTACTCGTTTCAAGAGCTCCTTCTATTAGCATTGCCATAAGATCCAAAACGCCGTCGTAAGCCTCCTGTTGTAACTCTCTACCTTTTTCAGCTGCCTCTTGTTGGGCCTTTTCAAGCAACTCTATGACAGCGGGGGTTATTCCTAAGTAGTTGTCCATCTCGTTCAAGAGCCACGCCGTAGCAAGGCCGACAAATACTACAACAGCTAAATGAGCAGCGACATAAGATGTTAATGCCATTACACCAGCTCCAGCGAGAGCGGAGAAAGCCGAGGCAATGCCTATTTTTACAATATCTGTAGCGAGTGAGCCAATTAAGTCAGCCAAAAAAACTTCATCGTTGAGAGCATAATCTAGGATTCGATAGCCAGCAGCAATATAGATCGTTAGGACAGTACCGGATTTGATGGAGTTGGCTAATCCGTATTTCCCTATACCTAACTGCACCACTTTTGGATTGTCTAACTTATAGGCCGATGCCGTTAATATCCGTCTCAAGCCCGAGTGACCAGAAAACTTAATCATCTCCGAACCAATTTTGTTGTAATACGTAGACATCTCCATACCAAATGTCGCTTTGAGCCCAAGCTTTGTTGCCTTTAGGCCGTGAATATTAAACTGAGCTATCACCATTGAAGTAGACACGACATCCTTACCATTGACACCGTAGTTAATCATTACTTGAGCTCCAGTTGAGGTCGTCATTGATTTCCACGTGTCTTTTGTATTGATGTATTCGCCTGTCGTAAAGTTATAAGGAGGCCAATACATATTTTCTGGAGAAATACTTACAGCTGAGCTTTGTGAAGGGGTGGTGCTTTGAGCTAATGCATTTTTCTTTAGTGGGGGTAAGAATCCTTTCCCCATACCAGGTGTCACGCGAGTTGACTTCACCTCATTCTCATAAGCAATTGAAGTTTTTGGGAAAAAGGTATTTCCATCAGCGTTTGTATGAGTGACTGGTTACGTATTTTTTTCAGCCTCATAGGCCATGGATGTTTTAGGAAATATACTCTTTTTGTTGTCACTCATAATGTTCTTATCGCCGGATACAGGTAAGGGAGTATTTTATCTATCAAAACAAACAAAAGGTAGCTAAATGAATGTGCGTTTTAACAAAATGTTCTTAGATGAGGTTAGTATCACAGCGTTTTAATAGAGTGGTTATTTCTTTTCGATAGTTCGTCGAATGACATTGGCAACAAAAATGTCGGTGCTACTGTGCTTCGCTATTTTAAGCGTCACTATGGTTATCACGCGTAACGTCGACTGGTATACTCAAAATATGAAAGCAGAAGAAACCGAAAGGTTAATCATGAAGACGCGTAAGCAACCTATTTTTACTGGTCAGTCAAGCGATACCCTTGAAGAAAAGTCGTTTATCCACCTTCGTTTTTCAATGAAAAATGGACTGAAAAGCCTTGTGTGTTTTATCGCTTTGGTCGCTATCGCACTTTACGTTAGAGACAGCTTTATTCGCCCGACATTCGGTGATGTTCTAGTGGTGGTTTGGCTCTACTACTTACTGGCGAGCTGCTTATCTATGCCCGTCAAATGGTTGGTTTCAATGGTGGTGTTGATTGCGTTTATTGTCGAGTTAGGGCAACTAGTGCAAGTGTCCGCTTGGTTTGGTATCAAACCGTCATCACCGTTAACGGTGATTTTTGGGGCCACGTTTGATTGGAAAGATCTGCTGGCTTACTGCGTAGGGGGTTTACTGTGTTGGTGGCTGGAAAAGAAAGGAAAGCCGAGTTGAAATAAACGTCTAGTCAGCCAAAGTGTGGGATTCGAACAGTCTGACAGGGACAGGGAGTCTAACAGGGACAGGCATCTTGTTTAGTCTAACAGGGACAGGCATCTTGTTTAGTCTTACACCCGTTTTCTTATGCCTGTCCTTTTAAATCTGCGTGCCTGTCCTTTTAAATCTGTCCCCGTTTTCTTATGCCTGTCCTTTTAAATCTGCGTGCCTGTCCTTTTAAATCTGTCCTTTTAAATCGTGATTTTCATTTTATGGTTGTTTCAACACCATGCGATCGATTAAGAGTCGCTTCTTGCGGCTCTTTTTGTGCCTGAAGCTTGGTAAGTGGCGACAGCCACCGGAAAAATTTAGTGGCGACAACTACCGGTTAGTGTATTTTGAGTGATAGCTTCGTGACCACTATTTCATTCAGCGATATCATTGTTTTGTCACAGAAATTTATTGTATATAGACGCTAAGCATGGTGTAATATTTAATCAAGAACGAACATTTTTCTATTTATATCTGGGGTCTAGAGCCTTACAATACGAGCCTTTTTAAGGTGCTTTTTTAGTCCGAAAAGTCTTAATAATTAATTGCCCTAATGAGTAAGATTAAAGCTAACTTTTAGCCGTCTTGACACTGAAAAAACAAGGTCGCCCGCAGTAGGCCGCCTCTCAAATGTATACATGAAAGCTTCTACTAAATGAATCATTGGTAATAATGTGATGAAACTGCCAACTCTAACTTCACGAGTCGCTCTGCTGCTCTCCATATTTTTTGTCTTTTCCTATCAAGCATACGCAATAACAGTGACTCAGGTATCAGAAGGAACGATCAACGATGAAGCGAGCATTATTGTTAGCCTAGAAGGCGAAATTTCAAAGGCTGTCAATTTGCCCGTAATCAAAGATAATACCGCTATTCCAAATGTAGGTTGGGTGTTGTCTAGCGATCGTACTTATCAGTATTTTTCGACCACCACATTTGGTCTAGGTGACTATGAAGTTTCGTTAGCAGGGACCACACATGATGGTCTCGACAAGATAGAAGTTGTGTCCATTTATGAAGCCGACCCATCAGTTAGAGTTCTGGGTAATGGCCCATTTGTGAATGCGTCAGGTGATCGCGCTATCCCAATTGAGTCGGTCAATGCGGCCGGCATAAACATGTCCGTTTTCAAAGTGGATAATGTCCCCGAGTTATTCAATGAGTATTTCTACACAAAAAGATTAGGTACATGGAGCGCTCAAAAGCTTAGAAAAAACTTCACCCATTCTGAAGAATTAAACTTTCCAATCTCACCGGGATTACCAAACCAATCGAAGCTGTCCAATCTAACGCTACCAAATTCACTGGCTAGTGGTTGGTATGTTATCGCCATCAAACCGTCGAACTCATTTGACTCGCCTTCCATTTTCCATGTTTTGCTGTCTGAATTGGGCTTGCAAGCGAAAGTTTTTGAATCTGACGCCTCTGTTCAGGTTATTGATTTAAAAAACAATAAACCTTTAAAGTCAGGTAAGTTACACGTGTATTCTCAGCAAGGGCTACGCAGCAGCCACCCAATCGAGGATGGTTTTGCTCAGTTCACTTATTCCAATCGTGCGCCAAGTGATGTGTTTTATGTAGAAGCAGGCTCAAAAGTTGCTGTGTTACCTGTTAAAGAGATTCCTTTGGACCTGAGTGACTTCGATGTTGACGGAGAAAGCGAAACGAAAACCAAAGCCTTTGTCTATTCTAATCGAGATTTATTTAAGCCGTCAGAACGCATCACCATTAATACCTTAGTAAGAGACAGTGATGGCTCCACGACAGACATAGAAGCGATGTACTTTGAATTAATCAAACCAAATGGTGCGGTTGCTATTTCTAAGGTTGTGGAAGAATCGGTGAAAGGGTTTTTTAGTGTCAATTTCTCATTACCACCATCCGCTGATTTGGGTAAATGGTCTGTTCGCGCAAAAGTCAATCAAACTTCCGATTTCAGCTTGGGGACATTTACTTTCACGGTGGTAGAGTTTGTTCCTGAACGGATGGACCTCAACGTCGTTTCATCGGAAGTGATGGATGCGGGTGCGCAATTGACCGTCAAGGCAGAAGGGCATTACCTTTTCGGTCAAGTTGCTGATGGTAATCGTCTGCAGGTGAACCCGACACTAAAATATCTGTCCCATTTCCCCGGTGCCTATAAAGATTATTTTATTGGTTCCAATAAAAGGTTTGCCTATTCCGATTTACCCAAGCCCATTGATACGAAACTCAATTCTTCGGGTAAAATCGAGTTTGACATTGACGCAATACCGAAAGAAAAGTTAGTCGGACCGGCTTTGCTCACACTCAATAGCTATCTTTTTGAAGCAGGAGGTGGTGTCACCTCTCGGAAAAATACTATTCTAGTATCAAATAGCAAACCGGTTGTAGGGATCAGGCCACAATCGGACAGTTTCTCGTACTTTGAAGAGGCGAAGTTTAGCCTTGCACTGCTGAGCGGAACTGGAGACCAAATTCTCTCTGGCGATGTGGACGTATCCATTGAGAGAAACCGAGGTGGTTACTACTGGGTGCACAATCAAAGCTCTGGTTGGGTCCTTGAGCGAGATGATAAATGGCGGGTGGTTGAATCCAAACAGTTAAGCTTGACTCGGAACACCGAAAACTATTCTTTCCCAGCTAAGTGGGGACAATACCGATTGACGGCGACGTCATCAGACGGGCAACGTACTGTCTTTCCGTTCTATGTAGGTTGGAAGGAGGGAGATAAGCAGATTCCTATCAAGCCCGATCAGTTGTATCTCTCCCTCAATAAGGAGAGCTTTCAGTCGGAGGACACTATCGACATAGAGGTTCAAAGCCCTCTGAAGGGCTTACTCAATGTCGAACTTGTGGCGGATAAGGTCTACGCCCGCAAGACGATGTCGATGGATAAGCACGCATCAATGTCTATTTCCTTGCCAGAGAATCTAACCAGACACGATCTCTATGTGATTGCGACTCTCACAAACACTGAGGAGTCGTACACCAAGCGCTTGCTTTCAGTCAAACCGGTCAAACTGTATCGAGATGATCGTCGAGTGCAAGTCTATCTTAACATGCCTGATAAATTTGAACCGCTAACCAGTCAAAAGCTATCAATACAAACAAATCTTGAAGAAGCAAAGGATGCCTTCGCTTTGATCACGATTGCAGATAAGGGGATCTTGAATCTATCAAACTACACTATCCCAGATGTGTTTGAGTGGTTCTATGGCCAAAAACGTTTGAGTGCCGATGTGATTGACTTGTATTCGAGGCAATTTGAATCAAGACCGAGTTCCTATATCACCCATCGCTATGGGGGGGACGGAGGCTTAGACGATAGAGCAGTGCAGGGTAACCTTGTTGAAAGCAAAACGTTTAATCAAGTACTTGCCCCAATTCGTATTGATGACAAAGGCAAGGCGATGATTGATGTCACTGTGCCGGATTATAACGGTGAAGTTGAAGTCGTGGCCATTGTAGTCAGTGGCAACAAATTTGGTGTTGCTTCTGAAGCCATAAAAGTGAGTGCACCGATTGTTGCGGAGTTATCAGTTCCTAGATTTTTTGCGTCAGAGAATAAAAGCCAATTATATGTTGAAGCATCAAATCAAACCGATTCAAAACAATCAGTCAAACTCAATCTAGAGGCTAGTTCGCACCTCAAACTGAAAGATAATTATCCGAAAAGTTTCACCATTTTACCAAATGATAAGATAGGTTTCTCAGTTGACGTCGAGGTTGGAGAGCAAGTCGGCGTTTCAGAGCTCAGCTTATCGGTTGATAGTACGCTCTATAAAGCGGTGCGTACTTGGAAGGTGCCGGTAAGGTCAACTCGCCCATATGTGACAAAGGTTACCTCTCGCATCCTTAACACCGGAGATAGAATCGTCATCAACAAAGCAAGTTGGGATGGGGTGAAAAGGGTTGGAGATAGCCAAAGCGTCATTGCGTTTAGTCACAACCCGTCCATTGAAACAAATACTTTCATTGAGGGGCTATTTAGGTACCCATATGGTTGTGTCGAACAAACAACCAGTAAAGCGTTTCCATGGTTAGAACCCGACCTGATCTCAAGAGCCGAACCACAGTTGAACGAGGTCGATGAAGCGCCAGAAGATATCATTTATAAAGCGGTATCCAAGTTGGCTACGGCGCAAAAACCGAATGGTGGTTTCGGGCTTTGGGGGCTAAGCTCCCGAGAAGATTTATGGTTAACTTCTTACGTGGCTGATTTTCTTTTCACAGCAAAAGGGGCCTACCCCACGGTTGTGCAAGCCGAACTCGTTGAGTCAACGTCACGCAGAGTGAAGCAGCGAATCTACAATAAAAACCTTTCAATCCACAAGGAGTACGCTGCTTATGTATTGTCAAAACATGGTCAACTGTCTTACTCCGATGCCAATACTTACTTGAAAGGTAAAAGCACGATAGGTGCACTCAATTCACTCTATTTGGGGGCTACTTTTTATATATTAGGGGATCTTAAAACCGCTGAAACCTATATTAACGCTGCCTCAAAGACGTTAACCTCTAAAGTCGTAGATTATTCAAATTACTATGACAGTAAGTTGTCCGGCTACGCGAAAATCATCAATGTGGTTAGTGAACTTGAAAAACTGACTTCTTTGACTCCGGCTCTTGAAAAGCTACGCATTCAGTCTGCTGAGCAAATTTTTGAGTTAGCGAATGACCGTCGATATTTTAGTACGCAAGACCGGTTTGCTTTGGCCGTTGCGGGCCTTAATTTGGAATCCAAAAATGCCCAAGGTGTATCGATTTCGATGAATTCGTCGTCACGGTTTGTTACGGAGCCTTTAGTAATGAAACAAGATGATATCTATGAGAATACGTCTCCAAGCCCATTATATGTGACTGAAACGGTCAGCGGGTATGCTGATACTGAACTTCTAAATAGTACGATACCTTTTGAGCATGTGACTCGAACTTACCTGACGACGGAAGGCAAGCCTTGGAAAGGGAAGACGCTTAATGTCGGTCAATCTTTAATTGCAAAGGTCGAATTTAAACTCAGTCAAAGCGTCAAGCGTGGAATGTTGGTCGACAACCTGCCCGGTGGCTTTGTGTTAGAAAACCCTCAATTCACAGGTTCCAAAGAGGTGCTAGAATCCCTTGATCTCACTTCGACCTCATCCGAAGTCACGGAGTATCGAAATGACCGCTTTGTTGTGGGCGCTGACTTTTTAGCGCAACGAAATTATGTGTTCTATTATGTCTTACGTGCAGAAACTGCCGGTGAGTCCATTGTCCCCGGCGTTTACATTGAAGATATGTATGCCCCTGAACGCTTTTTGCTGACTCAAGAGCGCAATAAAGTGATTAAAATCGTTCGTTAATGCGTCGCCTCAAGTATTTGCTTTTCTTCATTCTCGGCACTGTGACTTTAGCAGTGCTAGGATGGAGTCTTCTTAATTATTACTTTCCTTTACCCTCTGAATACACGAAAAGTCATTCTGTGAATGTCGTTTCTAGCGAAGGTGAAACACTCAGACAATTTGCGGATGAACAAGGCATATTCCGAATCCCAGTGACAACGCAATACGTCTCAGATGTGTATCTTAATACCCTTTTAAACTATGAAGACCAACGTTTTTTTTCACATGTTGGTTTCGATTGGCGAGCCTTAATTCGGGCGCTGATACAGAGAATATCAAGTGGTAAGATTATTTCTGGTGGTTCGACACTGACCATGCAAGTCGTGAGAATCTTGTATCCCGTCGAAAGAACGTACTTAGGAAAAATTGTCCAAATCTATAGAGCCTTGCAATTAGAACACCAGTTATCAAAAGAAGATATTTTATCTCTGTATCTGACATTTGCTCCAATGGGGGGAAACATCGAGGGGGTAGAAGCGGCCAGTCAACGTTATCTTGGTAAATCGGCCAATGAGTTAAATTTGTCTGATGCGGCTTTGCTTTCTGTGATACCTCAAAGGCCAAGTGTTTATCGTCCAGATAGATATCCACAGAAAGCGATGGCAGCCCGAAACAAGGTTTTGCGCAGACTAATGGCCAATGGTTTACTGACATCTGATGAATATTTTTTGTTGAAAGATGAACCTGTTCGGCCTGCAAGGCAACCAATCAAACGTTCAGTTCCACTGCTTGCGAGAGAACTAAAACGAAAATATAGCGGCTTGGACGTTATTGAAACGTATATTGATGATCAGCTTCAGAAAAATCTCAATTCGATAGCCAAGACACGGTTTGAATCGCTCTATGGAAGGCTATCGGTTGCCATCATCGTGTTAGAGAATGCCTCCGGAAAAGTCTTAGGTTATAAGGGCTCACTAGATATTGACAATAAACGTAGCTACGGGCACGTCGATATGACAAAAGCAATAAGGTCACCTGGTTCAACCTTAAAGCCGTTCATTTATGGTGCCGCATTAGAGCAAGGCATGATCCATTCTCAAAGCCTTTTAATGGACATACCGATGTCTTTTTCCGGCTACAGGCCTCAGAATTTTGACAAAGTGTTTAGTGGTGCAATCAGTGCAACCGAGGCCCTGCAACGATCCAAAAATATTCCACCTGTCTACCTACTCGACAAGTTAGGGGTTGAATCATTTGTAAAAAAGATGGAAATTCTTGGCGCGTCTCTCCGTTTGCCTGACTCAAATCTAAGTCTTGCCTTGGGAGGAGGAGGCTCAACGCTACGAGAGTTGGTCATGTTTTACAGTTCGTTAAACCGTGGTGGGAAATCAGTCCTACCAAGATTCACACCTCATGACCTGATGTTGGTGGAACAGCTCTTATCGAGAGAGAGTGCTTGGATTGTACGTACGATGCTGCAAACCCCACCCGTTGATCGCCCCATACTGAAATACAACAGAAGCGTTGCTTGGAAGACTGGCACCAGTTTTGGTTTTCGTGATGCATGGGCAATAGGCACGAGTACTGATTATACGGTAGGTGTTTGGGTCGGAAGGCCTGATGGTTCCCCCTATGTTGGTCAAACAGGGGCCTCAATGGCGTCCCCCTTATTGTTTGACGTCTTTGACCTACTTCCTAACGACATTGGTCGGAGGGAAAAACCGTCTAGGGTAGAACCTGTAAAAATATGCTGGCCGAGTGGGCTCAATAAAAAGGTGGTGTTAGCTGACCACTGTTTGATGGAATTGACCGCGTGGAGTATTGGCGGCGTAACACCTTGGACGTTAAGAAAACATATGCACTCTAACAACTTACATCAATGGCCTCAGAAACTTGAAGCTTGGAATAGACACTCGACAAAAAATAACAAGGATTTTGAAATTGTGTTTCCAAAAAATGGGAGTCATATCTACCCTTATCCTGATCAGACATTTGAATTTAAATCTTCAAATAGGCGCGTTCGTTGGTTTATCAATAATGCCCCTAGTAGCAACACAGTAGATGCTCATTCCCTCAAAGGTGAGCAAAAAATTAAGGCCTGTAATCATTTGAAATGTGAACAAATTACTTTCTTTGTTCACTAGGAATCCCATTTTCCTAAGTTTAAGTTTAAGTTTAAGTTTAACAGGGACCGAGTCTAACCGTCTAAACAAGGACAGGCACCTTGTAAGCAAGGTATGACGCCCAGCAGAAAAATCAACTCTGCCTCGTAACTACTTATCTTTATTCCGCTTTCCAGAAAAGAAACCGTTACAGTCGTGACATTCTCATTCCATCCCTAGGCACCATCATGACACGAGCACGCAACCAACAAATCTGCCTGGCTGCCACACCTTATTATCACTGCGTTTCACGTTGTGTCCGACGCACTTTCCTATGTGGCTACGATGCCCATACACAAAAAAGTTACGAACATCGCCGAGAATGGATTGCTTCTCGGATTCAAACTCTAAGCCAGATATTTTGTATCGATATCTGTGCCTATGCCGTAATGAGTAACCACTATCATCTGGTTGTCCACATCAACCAAGCCCGCGCTCAAGCAATGTCTGACCAGCAAATCATCGAGCGTTGGTCTCAATTGCATACTCAACCCGTTCTTATTCAGCGTTTTTTGTCCCACTCATTGGGCAGCGATGCTGAGCATCAGGCCGCCCTAACTCTCATCGCGCAGTGGCGAGAGCGATTGTTCAGCCTGAGTTGGTTTATGCGGGAGCTCAATTTTGAGATTGCCTTAAAAGCCAATAAAGAAGACCGCTGCACGGGCCACTTTTGGGAAAGCCGCTACAAAAGTCAGGCGCTACTCGATGAAAAGGCGTTGCTGGCCGCCATGGCATACACGGACTTAAATCCTATCCGTGCTGGCCTAAGCGATACGTTACAAGCGTGTGACTATACTTCCATTAAAGTGCGGCTTGAAGCCTTAATTCAGCCACAACCAAGCGCTCCTTGCCTTCATCCTTTTATTGGTCACGCTGACCAGACTAACCTCGACGGCCTGCCTTTTCGGTTGGTCGACTACCTTGAACTGGTCGATTGGACCGGAAGACAGATGAGGCCGAACAAACAAAGCGTCCCTCAATCCATACCACCACTGCTCCAAACAGTGAAAATCAGCCCATGCTCTTGGTTAACGGCATGCACCCAGTTAGAACATAAACGCGCTTTATTGGTGGGAGGGAAAGCGAGTTTCCCCACGGTCATCCCGATAATGAACAGGCAGCGTATACACGGGTATCAGCTCACATAACGGTAGGTATGCCAGTCTTTTACATACTCAGCGCACCGTATTGGCAGCTTCCGCAACGGCGCGCACTGTCATCTACTCTATATTGCCACGGCTCGCCACCGTCCCTGCCGGAGTGAGCTTAATCTGATAAGGTGTCGCGTGGACTCCGTAGGCACGAAAGATCTCATTGCCATAATCAAACACCAAAGGCAAATCCAGCTTCATTCGGGCCGCAAACTCTGAGGCGATGTTTTCATTGATGTAAAATGGGCTGATGACGCCAAGCCATTGCGTGGATTCATCACTGGCCACGGCCATATTGAGACGGGCAATTTTTTCCTCGCAGTCTGGGTAATGGGGCATCGGACACATTGCATCAAGGAAGACTAACGTCATGGGTCTTGCTTGTGGGGGTGTTAGTTGATCAGAAAGCGAGAGTGCCTGTCCTTGTAAGGTTTTTTTGACAAACAGAGGCGCGGCTTCCCCCACTTTTAAACGTTTGTACACGACAGGCCCACTGCCTTTAGGTTCGGTTGAAGGCAAGCTAACGGTAACCTCGGCGGCGTCGGTTGTAAGACCCAATTCACGGCTTAACTCAGCACTTGTCCCAGAAAACGTCATTTTACCGTCTTCGAGCAGAATATGATGAGGTGTTGTCCAGATTTTTTGGTGCTTCATTAGGCTAAATTGTTTATCTAGGATCAATGGGGTGACGGTTGGGAAATACCCCTGATAATCCTTCATTTGCTGGAGTGTGATATTCATGTCAGGTTGAATCCAGACACGTTTGTAGTGGCGCTTAAACTCATTTGGCAGGCGCGACACAAAGCCCAATGCGCCTGCTTGAGGGTCGTAGTTGTCCCAGATATTAAAAAAGACCAAGTGAAGAGGTTCATCTGTCGATAGGGCATGATCATCAATACTGCGCAGTTCGGTCGCGAGTGGATTGGCCAGTGTTGAAAAGGAGAAGGCCAGTGCCCCTAGAGTGATTAATTTTTTCATGCGAGCCTCTTACTTTTCGTTAGACCATTGGTCAATGATTGCGTCGAGCTTATCAGTGGCCAAGAACGTTCGATAAGCGATGTTACCTTGGCGGTCGATAAGAATATGATGCGGGGTGCCGACCACATCAAAAGATTGAGTGATTAGTCCATCGCGATCAAAGACAACAGGTAAGTCGTATTGATGGTTTTGCATATATTGTGTGACTTGCTGCGGCGTTTGATTGAGCCCGACATTGATGGAAATAACTTCTATATCATCACCATACTGGTTTTTAATTGCTTGTAAATGAGGCATTTCCTCTTTGCAGTAACTGCACCATGTTGCCCAAAACTTCAGGTATACCGGTTTTTTTCCTTTCAGTTCAGCGAGATCAATCTGGCGACCAGATAAAGTGACGCTTTGAAGGTTGGCCGTTTGTTCCGGCAAGGCGCTTGCAGCGACCGGTGTTGCCAGCCACAAGCTAGTAAGAATAATCGAGAGTGATTTCATGATATTTCCTTATGTGAG
This sequence comes from Vibrio ostreicida, assembly GCF_013074385.2. Classification (GTDB taxonomy): domain Bacteria; phylum Pseudomonadota; class Gammaproteobacteria; order Enterobacterales; family Vibrionaceae; genus Vibrio; species Vibrio ostreicida. The sequence continues at coordinate 146,029 of NZ_JABEYA020000008.1, read as the reverse complement.
TAGGGTAAAAACTTGGTAGAAAAAATAGGCCGAAACGCAGAGCATAGTGAGGGCGATAAACCACTTAACAGCGATCATCCAACGACCAGAGCGTGGCATCGTTGTGAGAAAGCTTGTAAAGGTGCCGGCCAGAATAAGCAGCGTGCTCATTCCAAAGGCGAAGACAAACATCATCGCTGCGCCCCAGATCGGGTTGTTTGCTGAGGCGACATACATCAGCATCATACCGAGGACAGGCGACGTACAAGGGGCCATCACCAGTCCGGAAATAGCGCCGGCGACCAGCACATTTAGCCAAGGGGACTTTAGCAAAACTGGGACAGGCATTGTAAAGGCAGGCAGGTTGATCAACCCGGAAATCCACAATGCCATCAACAAACACAGGCTAGCGACCAGTGTCATGGTCGCAGGGTGGCTAGCGACACCGCCAAACAACTGGCCGGTGCTCGCGGCAAGGAAACCGAGCAAGCTGTAGACCAGCGCTAGCCCAAATGTATAGAGCAGCGATAGACGAAAACCGTGCAGACGGCTTTTGGCTTGGCTCGCCACCACAGAGACAGTAATCGGCAACATGGGGTAGACGCAGGGAGTGAGACTCGTCAGCACTCCGCCCGCAAAAATAATGACCAGCAGAGACAAAGAAGGTTGGCCGTCCACAAGCATGGTTTGAATAAGCGTTTCCATTAATGGGTTCCTGATTTGATTGAGGCCACCGAGTTATAGCGCGTTTTTTTTGAGGCCATATCATCAGCCCCTAAAATCGACCTAAAATTGGTATAAAATCACATAAAATTAGTTACATAGCGTTGGTTTAATGTCCGTGTTTGATTGAGGTTGGGGGTGAAATTGATTTAATATACTGGGCATGTTTTGTTTCACCATGGTTGGAATATGCACGTTTTCATGCATTTTGAATTCGACACGGAAACCGGGTACCTCTATGACCTATCAGGCGGGCAGCGCAGCGAAAAAAGGTTGCGCCACAAAGTCGCTGAATTACTCACTTACTTGATCGAAAATAAAGATAGGGTTGTCAGTAAGGATGAATTGTTGAGCACATTGTGGCGACATGGCGAATATCGTGATACGTCCCTGATTCAGAGTGTGCGTGATCTGCGCAGAGCCTTGGGTGACAAAGCGCAAACCCCCAGTTACATTCGGACCTACCCACAACGGGGTTATCAGTGGATAGCAGATGTCAGTCCAGCGCAGGCAGAGTTACCAGACGAGCAAGGTGTCGCTTATCTTGAAGTGGCGGATCAGACCTGCCCACCAACCCAGAAACGATCGGTGCCGAGACGTGCGTTGGTTCGACTGGGTGCCGTCATTGGAATGGTGTTTGTGATGGGAGCGGTAGTATTACGCCATGTCCAGCCAACCATTCAGTCTCCAACATCTACTGCTGTGCATTCTTTAATGATACTGCCGTTTAGTAACCAAACAGGACAGAATCAATTCAACTGGGTTGAGTTAGGGCTCGCGGATATGATGTCAATGGTGATGAGACAGACGGCCAAGTACGATGTGATTTCGCCGAGCGAGACACAAATGTTGTTGCTGGATGGGAAGCTGGGGGCTTCGACATCTCCTGAGCAGCTCAAGCAGTTACTGAAACGCCATCAAACAGACGTGGCAATTGAAGCGCAGTTTAGGCTGTACAATCAGCAGCAGGTATTGGACTTCAACATCATTTACGCGGATGGTTCGATTAAGCAGGGCAGTATCAGCTACCCATCATTACCGAGTGACATCTACGCGGTGGCTGAACAGATCGATTTGCTGCTTGACCCGCGTGCCACCAAGCGAAAAACGGGTGGCGCGACTTTTTTGCAGCTGAGTTCTGAAAGTTTTGCTAAGGGCATCAGTGTCTTAGAGCAGTTTGGTGCGTTGAAAGCACAGCGATATTTTAACGCAGCAGCGGTATTAGATCCTAATGACTGGTGGCCAAAAGCTTATCTCGGCCGGACTCAACTGTTACTGGGCGATTGGCAAGCTGCCCAAGAAACTTTCGAGCAATTAGACGCTCAGGTGCCACCCGAAGACAAGGTGTTGCGCGGTTTATTTTCGGTTTGGCAGGCACAGCTGGCCATACGCTTTGGCAATGAACAGGCAGCAATGTCAGTTAAGCGCGCAATTACCGCGGCGGAGCGCAGTCATGATAACCCACTAAAGTCTGAGGCCTACCGCTTAGCGGCAAGCGTGGCTTTTCAGTCAATGCAATGGCAGGAGCAACAGCACTGGTTGGAAAAAGCACAGCAGATTAAAACGCCATCCAATAATCTAAATTATCAGGCAGATAGGCTGTTCTATTTAGGCAATCAAGCAAACGAAGGTCTGGAGCAGAGTCCAATGGCCGACATGACGGAAAATGGTCCAAAACTACGTCAGGCTCTCAACTATTACAGACAACTGGGGTATTTGCCGAAAGTGGCGGACACTCAACTTGCCATGGCGCGTAACTATGCGCTGCCTGAACAAGAACGCGAGGAGGCTCTGCAGGCGGCAGTCTCACTTTTCCGCCAGTTACAACAACCCTATGAGTTAGCTGAAGCCCTTATTTATACAGGCTTTTTTCAGCTTCAGTACCATCGTGGGTATCAGGCCGAGCAAACCTTTGCAGAGGCGATTAAATTGGCGCAGGATCTCAAAGCGCCCAAATTAATAGAAACGGCCCATTTCTATCAGGCCTTCGCTTTGTTAGATCAAGGCTTGTTTGCTAACGATGGAAGAAAATTGACTCTGTCTTTGCAACAGTTTGAGCAAATTCTTCCTCAACTGTCGAGCCCACTTTTGAGATTATCTAGCCTGATTTTTCTGGGTTGGGGGTACAGTGAGCAGGGGCAATATCAACAAGCCCATCGCTATTTAACTCAGGCGGTCAGTGACCAAAATGGCACGCGTGCGCCCACTACTCATCACTACGCCGTGTACTCCTTGATGAAGCTCTATCTTGACCATCAACAATACCACCAAGCCGTTGCCCTGAGCGAACATGAGGTGACTACGAGACTACAGGCGCGTTATTTAGCCAGAGCGCACAGTGAGTTGGGTCACCATAAGAAAGCAGTCGATGTCCTCGAGCAGTTTTCTAAAACCTACCCGCAGCACTGGACGGAAAACGATCAGTGGCAACTTAGCCATTATCAACGGAGAAAAGCAGGTCGAGTGAGTGTGCTTTTAGAGGAGCCGGAAGCACATTCTGTTTACTGCGAAGGGCAGTGGAACCGTTATTAGCCCCAAATTGCTGTGTATTCCGCTTCGCAAGATCGGCGTTCTAAGGTCACTTTAGCGCAAATAATTAGGGTTCTAATGATTATTGTCAAAAATAAATATTCCCCACCCAAATTGATATCGTGGTCTCAATAAAAAACGGGGTCATTGAATTAGGCCATTTATTATATATATTATTGATAGTATTGGTTTTAATGTTATTATTTCTAGCTAAATCTGGGAAGGTTTTAGCTAGATTCGTTCCTGATTTTCGGGTTGTTCGCCCTATTTTTCAATCACTTTTATACCGATAATTATCACTTTTTACTAAAAATAATTTGAGTACGAACTAATTTTCAGGCATTTTATATTTAATTGAACGTTCAATTAAAAAAGGAAGCCGTTAATGCCAAAGGTTGGGATGCCAAATATCCGAAAGCCACAGCTTGTTCAAGCGACAATGACCGTCATTGATAGAGTGGGCTTGCATGCCGCGAGCATTTCGCTGATTAGCAAGGAAGCGGGCGTCTCCACGGGAATCATTAATCACTATTTTGGTGGTAAGCATGGCTTGCTCGAAGAAACGATGAGAGAAATCCTGCGTCAGCTTTCCTCGACCGTGACGAAGAGACTTGCGGCGCTGGCGAGCGATGCGCATCATCAACGAATTAATGCCATTATTGACGGCAACTTTGTCGGTTATCAGGCAGAAAATAAAGTCGCGAATACTTGGCTAGCGTTTTGGAGTTATTCGGTTCATGACCCCAAGCTAAAGCGTCTTCAACAGGTCAATGAAAGGCGCTTACTCTCTCACTTGAAAATCGAGCTCAATGCGTTGTTTGACCGAGAACGCGCTGAAATGATAGCCCATGGTATCGCTGCCTTGATTGATGGAATCTGGTTACGTGGGACGCTCAATCCTGATGGCATTGATGCTGACAAAGCTCGGCTGATCATCAACGACTACCTTGATAAACAACTCACTTTTTACTCACAACAATAACGTACAGTCAGATAATCACATGGACATGAAATCACTATATATCGACGGTCGCCTGTGCCAAGCGACATCGCAAGAGCATTTTACTACGTACAACCCCGCCAATGGTGAACCTTTGGCGAAGTTAGGTCAGGCCAGCCAGAATGACGTTGAACGTGCGATTAAATCAGCACAACAAGGGTTTAAAGTTTGGTCTGCAATGACGCCAGTAGCGCGCAGCCGGATACTCCTCAAAGCTGTAGCTCTATTGCGTGAAAGCAATGATGAACTGGCTGCGCTTGAGGTCGCGGATACGGGTAAGCCCCTTCAAGAAGCGCTGGCAGTGGACATCACCACTGGCGCGGATGTGATAGAGTATTTTGCTGGGCTTGCCCCTTCTTTGCAGGGTGAACAGCAGCCGCTCAGTGACAGCCAGTTTTTCTATACCCGTCGTGAGCCATTAGGCGTATGTGCGGGTATCGGAGCGTGGAATTACCCCATTCAAATTGCAATGTGGAAATCGGCACCGGCACTGGCTGCGGGTAACGCGATGATCTTCAAACCCTCTGAGGAAACACCACTCACCGCGCTTAAACTGGCGGAAATTTTTACTCAGGCGGGCTTGCCAGAGGGCGTGTTTAATGTTGTGCAGGGGGATCACCGAGTCGGTCAGATGCTGACTGCACACCCAGACATTGCCAAAGTCTCGTTCACGGGTGAATCGGGAACGGGCAAATTAGTCATGGCAGATAGCGCCAAGACTTTAAAGCAGGTCACCATGGAGTTGGGTGGCAAGTCACCCATGATTATCTTTGATGACGCTAAACTGGATGATGCTGTATCAGCGGCCATGGTCGCTAACTTTTACACTCAGGGTGAAGTTTGTACCCATGGGACCCGTGTTTTCGTCCATACATCGATTTACGATGCTTTTGTTAAGCAACTAAAACAAAGAACAGAACAGCTGATTGTTGGCGATCCTATGGCCATGGAAACTCAAATTGGCGCCTTGATCTCCAGCGAGCATCTTAACAAAGTCTTAAATGCCATTGAGCAAGCAAAGCAAAGTGGGGCGACTCTGCTAACGGGTGGCTACCGGATCACTCAAAATGGGTTAGACAGAGGAAACTTCGTTGCTCCGACCGTATTTACGGATTGCGATGATTCGATGGCTCATGTTGAGAGTGAGATCTTTGGCCCAGTCATGTCAGTGTTAAAATTCGATGAGGAATCTGAGGTCATCCAACGGGCCAACGCCACTGACTATGGTCTGGCGGCGGGCGTGTTCACCCAAGATTTGGCCAGGGCGCATCGCGTGATCCACCAGATGCAAGCTGGCATATGTTGGGTCAACACATGGGGAGATTCTCCTGCAGAAATGCCCGTGGGTGGTTATAAACATTCCGGTGTTGGCCGTGAAAATGGCCCAGAGACCTTGCGTCATTATACTCAGACTAAGAGTGTGCTTATTGAGCTTGGTGGCTTTGAGAGCCCTTACGCCTAAACGTTAATTTTACGGAGACTCATAATGCAACAACACTACGATTATATCATCGTTGGTGCGGGCTCGGCTGGCTGCGTGTTGGCTGACCGTCTCACAGAAAGTGGTCAACATCGTGTTTTACTTCTGGAAGCAGGGGGCACCGACAAAAGCATTTTCATTCAGATGCCTACTGCGCTTTCTTATCCGATGAACAGCGATCGCTACGCTTGGCAGTTTGAAACCGTTGCAGAATCGGGGTTGGACGGACGTCATCTGCATTGCCCGAGGGGAAAAGTCCTTGGCGGCAGCTCCTCGATTAATGGCATGGTGTATGTCAGAGGGCATGCCTGTGACTTTGACCAGTGGGAAGCAGAAGGAGCGGTGGGTTGGAACTACCAGTCATGCCTGCCGTATTTCAAAAAAGCGGAATCTTGGATTGGTGGTGCGGATGAATATCGTGGGGGTCAAGGCCCATTAGGGACGTGTGGCGGCAATGATATGCAGCGCAACCCGCTCTATCAAGCATTTATAGAGGCAGGGACTCAAGCTGGCTACCCACAGACAAGCGATTACAACGGTTTTCAGCAGGAAGGATTCGGCCCGATGCATATGACGGTGGATAAAGGGGTCCGAGCCTCGACGTCTAACGCCTACTTAAGGCGCGCTCTAAAACGTCGGAATCTTACGTTGCTCAAAGGTGTCGTGGTCCATAAGATTTTGCTTAAAGAGCAGGCAGCTTTTGGTGTTCAGTTTGAAAGATCTGGTGTTATTACGCAGTGTTTTGCTAGCCAAGAAGTGATCTCAAGCGCAGGGTCGATTGGCTCGCCACAGTTGTTACAGTTATCGGGAATAGGACCAAAATCGGTGCTCGATAATGCAGGTGTTGAGGTCAAACATGAGCTACCAGGAGTAGGGCAAAACCTTCAGGATCATCTCGAAGTCTACTTTCAATATCACTGCAAGCAACCCATTACCCTTAATAGCAAGTTGGGCTTGGTTAGTAAGGCAATGATTGGCACTGAGTGGGTCTTGACCCGCAAAGGCTTAGGGGCGACTAATCATTTTGAATCTTGTGCATTTATCCGCTCTCGAGAAGGCTTGAAATGGCCAAATATCCAGTATCACTTTCTACCAGCGGCCATGAGATATGATGGAAAGGCAGCGTTTGATGGTCATGGTTTTCAGGTCCATGTTGGGCCGAACAAGCCGGAAAGTCGCGGGGCGGTGTCTATCCTTTCTTCGAATCCTATCGACAAGCCTAGAATTGAGTTTAACTACATTTCCACCAGTCAGGATCGTCAGGATTGGCGTGATTGCATTCGTTTGACACGGGAGATCTTGCAGCAGCCTGCGATGGATGCTTATCGTGGAGATGAGATTCAGCCTGGGTTAGATATCAGCACAGACGAAGCGATTGATGACTGGGTCAAGAAAAATGTTGAAAGCGCCTATCACCCTTCATGCACTTGCAAAATGGGGGCGGATGATGATCCTCTTGCGGTGCTCGATGCCGAGTGTCGGGTAAGAGGCATTGCTTCTCTTCGAGTGGTCGATTCTTCGGTGTTCCCGACCATTCCAAATGGCAACCTGAATGCACCGACTATTATGGTTGCCGAACGCGCTGCGGATATGATTCTGGGCCATCCGGTGTTGGAACCCGCGAACCAACCCGTTTGGTTGGCCCCGCAATGGCAACACAAACAAAGATTATCGATGCCAAAAAGATCGCTGGCGTCTATCGATTCAAATCAGTAAATCTTACAAGGAAAATGATGATGTCTATGATAACAAAAACGCTGTCGGCACTTGCGCTCAGTGCCTTGACGGCCAACGCTTATGCGAATCAATGTGAAACGGTTCGTTTTGCCGATGTTGGCTGGACGGATATAACCGCCACGACGGCAGTGGCCTCCGAGCTTATCAAAGGAATGGGTTACAAAACCAAAACCGATCTGTTGTCGGTCCCAGTGACGTATTCATCGATGGCAAACGGTGATATCGATATCTTCCTTGGCAACTGGATGCCAACGATGGAGGGAGATATCGCTAAATACCGTGAAGCAGGCACAGTTGAAACGGTACGAGCGAATCTTGAAGGCGCCAAGTATACCCTTGCAGTTCCTAGGTATGTCTATGACGCTGGGGTCAAGAATTTTGATGATATCGTCAAGCACGCTGACCAATTTAAAGGTCGCATCTATGGGATTGAACCAGGTAATGACGGTAATCGTCTAATCCAATCAATGATCGACCGTGATGCGTTTGGACTCAAGGATTTTACTCTGGTCGAGTCGAGTGAGGCGGGCATGGTCTCTCAAGTTACCCGAGCGGTGCGCCGCAACCAATGGATTGTGTACTTAGGCTGGGCACCTCATCCTATGAACAGTAATGTCGAGATGGTGTACCTGTCTGGTGGAGATGATTTCTTTGGCCCCAACTTTGGCGGTGCGAATGTTTATACCAACGTTCGTTCGGATTATATGGCTGAGTGTCAAAATATTGGGCAAATGCTCAAAAATCTTGAGTTTAGCTTAGACATGGAAAACCAGCTGATGGAAGCCATTCTGAATCAAAATGTGAAACCCTCGAAAGCCGCACAGCAGTGGCTTAAGCAGCACCCGCAGCAAGTTGAAACTTGGCTAGAAGGCGTGAAAACGCTGACAGGTGATGATGCGGCGGCGGCGGTCAATCGTTACATCAATTCGAACGCCTAATCCTATTGGTGAGGAAACCTAGGTTCCCTCACCTCCAATAAAAGGTTTTATAGTGAACTTTATTACGAATAACAAAATCCCCGTGGGTGCATGGATGGAAACCGTGGTCGACTGGTTAACGCTTAACGCTGCCGGTTTCTTTGATGCTATTTCCTTCTTTTTAGAAACCGTTATTTTGTTTGTGGTCGACATTTTTAAATGGATGCCTCCAGCTATTCCCATAGTGTTGACCGCAACCATCGCTTGGTATCTTCATCGCAGTATTCCTTTGGTTCTTTTCATTGTTGCGGCCTTACTGACGATACTCAATCTTGGCTACTGGCAAGAAATGCTGGAAACCTTTGTTTTGGTGTTTGCCGCGACAACGATTTCCGTATTGATTGGTGTTCCAGTGGGTGTGATGGCGGCGCATCGTCCTTGGCTATATACCTTGTTAAGGCCGATCTTAGATCTGATGCAAACCGTTCCCACCTTTGTCTATCTGATACCGACTCTAGTCTTGTTTGGGCTTGGCATTGTTCCTGGCTTGATTTCGACGATCATTTTTGCGATTGCCGCGCCGATTCGACTGACCTATTTGGGCATCACCAAAGTCCCAGAAGAGCTGATCGAAGCAGGACAGGCGTTTGGGGCTAGCAAAATGAAGTTATTGTATAAAGTCGAGCTTCCGGCAGCCCTACCAAGCATCATGGCTGGCATTACTCAGTGCATTATGCTGTCACTGTCTATGGTGGTTATTGCGGCTTTAGTGGGTGCCGATGGGTTGGGTAAGCCTGTGGTGAGAGCATTGAACACGGTCAATATTTCACAGGGTTTTGAAGCGGGTTTGGCGATTGTATTGGTGGCAATTATCCTTGATCGCTTGTGCAAATCACCTAATCAAAAGGAAGCATAATGATGGATGCGATTCAAATTAACGATCTCGATGTTGTTTTTGGTGATAAGCCCCAGCAGGCGTTGACGTTGCTGGACCAAGGTAAAATGAGACAAGAAATCATTGATCAGACTGGCCAAGTTGTCGGTGTCGATAAGGTCAGCCTGAGTGTCAAAGAAGGAGAGATTTGTGTCCTGATGGGCCTGTCCGGGTCGGGTAAATCGAGTTTGCTCCGCGCCGTTAATGGTTTAAATCCGATTACGCGAGGTTCGCTGAAAATTAAAGACGGAGAACAGCTGGTTGAACTGTCCTCATGCAGTGAGCAGACTCTTCGCCACTTGCGCACTCGCCGTATCTCAATGGTGTTTCAGAAATTTGCTCTCATGCCGTGGTTAACGGTTTTAGACAATGTGGCCTTCGGTTTAGAAATGCAGGGCATCGCTAAAGCCGAACGTCGCGATAAAGCCCGACAACAACTGGAAATGGTCGAATTAGCAGACTGGGAAAATAAATACCCGCATGAGCTCTCTGGAGGGATGCAACAAAGAGTCGGTTTGGCCAGAGCCTTTGCCATGGACACCGATATTTTGTTGATGGACGAACCTTTTTCAGCGCTGGATCCGCTCATCCGGGCACAGCTACAAGATGAGTTAATTCAATTACAGAAAAAGCTCAATAAAACGATTCTGTTTGTTAGCCATGATCTTGATGAAGCGCTGAAAATCGGCAACAAGATTGCGATTATGGAATCGGGTAAGTTAATTCAACACGGTAAGCCAGAACAAATTGTGCTGTCGCCCAAAAATGACTATGTGAAGGACTTTGTTTCGCACACCAACCCACTGAATGTTTTAAAAGGGCGGTCTTTGATGCAACCTGCCAGTACTCTGGTGCAAGAAATCGACAGGTGGCAGATTTGCTCAACGCAAAAAGTGTGGATTGAAGAACGTAACAATCAGCTGTATTTAGCCCAACACCCTGATCTTAAGTTGGTCGATTGGCGGGATAAAGCGATTAAAATCCAAGATATTGATCGACAATCTGTGGTAATCGCCAACCCAGACATCGGAATGCGCGAGGCGATAGGACTAAAACAACGCAGCGCTCTCCCTATTTTATTGGTAGAAGGGACCCAATTGATTGGTGTGCTGGATGACGGCGATTTTTATGCGGGTTTATTAGGCAAACATCATAGTACAGAGGCGGCTTGAACCGTGAAAGAAAGAGTGAGGCTCAAATAGAGAGACTTTTTATTGAATGATGATCAAAATGAGAAGAGCGACTTTGGTAGATCTCTCCGCGTATATTCTACCCCTGACGTTTAAAAAATATACACTTAGCGTCGCTCTTCTCAGAGTCGATAATGAGTCATGGTCACGTCGTCAACAACTAAATTATGGTAAATAGAGGATGTTGCACTCAGTTTCATTAGCGAATTATACGTGTTATCGACTCAGCTCAAATTGAAAAATAACCAATTTATAAAGAGTGGATTGTGCCCAGAAGTTTTATGAACAGGCCTTGTGCGGGAAAATCCAGCAAGAGATGAGTAGACTGAATGGAAGCGAGTAGGAAAAAGAGTAACGCCAGCGTTTGACTCCGCGAATTTAAAGTCAAGGATAGATGCAAAGCGTTACTCTCTGCTAATGAGTTGACCACGATTAGATGTGATCGAAATACTTATTTATAATAAGTTATCCCTACCCTTACGAATTAGAGGATTTAAAAGGCGCTTCAAACTGAGAGTATCGAATAAATTGGTCGATTTGCTTTGGAACAAAAGAGGAATAAATCATGCTGGTGTGTGAACGGTGTACTTCAATATGATCTGTCATCCCCTCTATTTTGGTTTCCTCTACCGTCACCGTGCCGTCGGACAATGATGGATCGCTCATCATCAGGAGGGCTCGAGCTCCCAACGGCATAGTGCCCGCAATGCTGCCAAGTTTTTGCGGAAAGCGCCAAACATCATGGTGTTCTTCTAACCCAAATTTTGAGGCATTACCTAGCACCGAACCCATGCCAAGATCTTGTATTCGGCTGACAATCGAGGCGCCTCTTAACGGTGAGCCAATCGCCACAACGTGGGACACTTGGCGCACGTTGGGTTGACGTGAAGCAAGATAATGCTTGATGATGAGGCCGCCTAAGCTGTGGCCGACCAAGACATTGGTCTGGGATTTGGACAGTGCACGATCGATGGTTGCAAACACCTTTTCTTCGTTGATTGCCACACTGTTGTAACTGACCGTCTGTGTTTGGTAACCGCACGCTTTCAGCTTTTGACTTAGCGGACGCATAGCGACTCCATGCATATATAGCCCGTGAAGAATGATGAGTTTCATCGCTGACCTCGGTAAAGATTCTGGCCCCATACTGCCAACTAACGGTGTTATGCGCTAGTATTTTTGCCTCACAGTCAAACAGGGAAGGTGGTCCTAAATATAGAGCTGGCTTTTTGTGTACAACATGGCATCGTTTAGCCAGTCAGCGAGCAACACCACAGCAACGCAATGTCCCTTGAATCTTTCATTGGTAAAAGGTATTGCAGGTGAACATGTCAATATTTATTGACCTACTGTTTTAGTGAACGTGTGATGTAAATGATATTCACAATGCTGCTCTTTAATCGCCAATTTAGAGTATTGGTGTGCGTATTCTCAAAAAGTACAATACTCATCTTACTTAGTGATTAACTTAATTTAAGAGTCATCGCTCGAATTTGCGAAGAAGACTTAAGGCCTCCGGTGACGACACCACCTATTGTATTGACACAAGTGAGTCTGTATTCAGCGCGAGAATAGTGTTTGCTCCGGTGAGTGTCATTGCAACTCGCATTTCGTTTTCATATAAGTTGAGTAGGTTTTCAACCCCAGCCTGCCCGTGGGTTGCCAGAGCATAAATGTAAGAGCGGCCAATCATGGCGCAGTCTGCCCCCAAAGCCAGCATACGAACCACATCTAACCCGCTGCGAATGCCGGAATCGACAAAAATTTTGAGATCGCCTTTGACCGCGTCGGCAATCTCTGGCAGAGCCTTAACGGAGGACATCACGCCATCGAGTTGCCGTCCACCATGGTTCGACACCACAATGCCATCTGCGCCAAATCTTACGGCGTCTTTGGCATCTTGTGGATCCAATATTCCCTTAATGACCATAGGTCCGTCCCAACACTCACGAATCCATTCGAGGTCTTGCCATGAAATAGACGGATCAAAGTTGTCACCTAGCCAACCGATATAGTTTGCTAACTCAGTCGGCTCACCGCGGTAAGCCGAAATATTGCCCAAGTCATGAGGTCTGCCTAAGATGCCGACATCGAGCGCCCAGGAAGGGTGACGCATGGCTTGCCAAATGCGTCTTATCTCGGCATTTGGGCCGCTCATCCCAGAGTGGTTGTCCCGATAACGAGCCCCAGGAACAGGCATGTCAACGGTAAAGACCAGAGTCTTGACCCCCGCGGCTTTGGCACGGTCAAGCACGTTTTTCATAAAGCCGCGGTCTTTTAGGACATACAGTTGGAACCACATAGGACGAGTCAGTGTTGGCGCGACTTCTTCAATCGGACACACTGAAACGGTAGAGAGGGTGAAAGGGATGCCTTTTTTGTCTGCAGCCATGGCGGCTTGTACTTCACCTCGGCGGGCATACATGCCGGTTAGCCCGACTGGCGATAAAGCGAGCGGTAACGCAAACGACTCACCAAAAATCGAGGTTTCAAGGTTGAGATGAGACATATCCTTGAGAACGCGCTGTTTGAGTGCAATGCTCGCCAGATCAGAGGTATTTCGGTTAAGGGTATGCTCGGCATATGAGCCGCCATCGATGTAATCGAACAGGAAAGGCGGTAGCTTGGCTTTGGCCGTTTGGCGATAATCCGTTGACGCTGAAATGATCATAAATTCAGTCCTAAAATGACGGTTAATTGAATGTCTTAATGAGGCATCCACACGACGGTTAACAAGGCTTGGCGCTGGTGTGTCAGTGTTTTAGCATTAAGGCATCGCTACTGGTAAATCCATAAATGGCAAACATGCCGATGAAACCAGTCATGACAAGATAGTAGACGGTTGGCAACAGCGTTTTGCGCAGGGTCGCACCTTCACGCCCTAATAATCCAACCGTTGCTGATGCCGCCACAACATTGTGAATGGCGATCATATTTCCGGCTGCGGCTCCGACGGCTTGCAATGCAATCACCATGGCACTTGACATCGTCAATGTCTGCGCGACTTCAAACTGGAACTGACTAAACATCATGTTGGAGATGGTATTGGAACCGGCGATAAATGCCCCGAGTGCACCAATAGTGGCACTGAGAGCTGGGAATGCTTCCCCTACCAGCGAGGCAACAAAATGAGCGGTTGTGACTGGCATACTGGCTAGATTCGCCCCGTTGATACCTGAATTAATAAATATCCTCACCATGGGAATGGTAAACAAAAGTACAAAGCCCGCCCCAAGTAGGGTTTTGCTCGATTCGGCGAAGGCTTTGGTCAAGGGAGTGATCTTGCCTGATTGTAACAGGGTGGCGAATAGAGCAACAAAGACCAAAATACCGCCAGGAAGATACAAGGGTTGGATCACCGTATGAATGCCGGTTTCTCCGGCGATATTGATGAACGACAGGCTTACACTGCGGAGTAGGGAGTTAAACTCAGTGTTTACGCGGCTGAGCACCAGTAAGATCGCGAGGATGACGTAGGGCAACCATGCGAGATAAACCCGCATTGGCGGTGCGCTTGGCGTCGTCGCATCCATCTTCAATGTACCAAGCCATTCTTTCGGCCAAGTGCCTTCGTCTGCAAAATCCCAGGACGTTTTGGGCAGTAATAGACCTTTCTTAGCGGCAAAAACGACGAGAGCCAAGCCACATAACCCGCCAATAAGTGACGGAAACTCGGCGCCGAGCAGTACGCCAGTCAGCGCATAGGGAAGGGTAAAAGCAAGGCCAGCAAACAGCGCAAAAGGTAGCACTTCAAGCCCTTCGGACCAGCTCCTATTCTTGCCAAAAAAGCGCGTTAGCATCATCACCATTAACACGGGCATTAAAGTGCCTACGGTGGCGTGAATCACCGCGACATTTGACGTGATCTGATGCAGGTAAGCCTCCCAGTTGGACCCATTTTGAAGAAGGTTTTGACTGATCGAATACGAGTCAAGCCCTTGGCTTACGCCAACAATAATCGGGGTGCCAACCGCGCCAAATGATACGGACGTTGATTGAATCATCATGCCCATTAATACGGCGGCCAACGCAGGGAAACCGACAGCGACGAGCAGCGGAGCTACGATGGCCGCCGGAGTGCCAAAACCGGAAGCGCCTTCGATAAAGGAACCAAAGCACCACGCAATGATGATGGCTTGGACACGTCGATCTGGGGAAAGATGAGTAAATCCGTTGCGTATCGTAGCGATAGCGCCCGTGTACTTGAGAGTGTTGAGTAATAGTATGGCGCCAAAGACAATCCAAAGTACCGAAGCTGTCACCCCAAGCCCTTGCAAGACCGAAGAACCGATTCGTGTCGGCGACATCTCCCAAACAGACAAGGCAATAAACACGGTGAGGACGAAGGCGATCGGCATGGCCCGTGTGGCTGGCCAGTTAAAGCCAACCAACAAGAGTGCGGCGACAATAATCGGTAAGAAAGCGGCGAACGCCAGAAAAGTTTCACTCATGGGGTATCCTCGTACACGGACTGACTCTTAATAAGGCGACCGAATTCTACAATCATGTAAATTGTTTTGTGGGTGTTAACAGGCTGTGAATTTAACGCTTTATTTTTCAGTGATATACGGAAATAATGAAAATAATTAATTCCAAAAGTGACATAGTATTATGAAGGCAGATGATTTAATTCTGTTTTCTCAGGTCGTAGAACTGGGCAGCTTTAGCAAAGTAGCAGAAGTAAATAACCTTACAAATTCGGTCGTTAGCAAAAGGATCGCACGCTTAGAGCATCAAGTTGGTGTGCAACTACTATATCGGACAACACGCAAACTCACCTTAACCGAAGCGGGCAAAGCGCTCACCCTTGGGGCGCAAAACGTGAAGCAGGCCGCTCAGGAGGCGCTAGATGCTGTTTCTGGTTTTGGAGAAAACATTACCGGACACATAAAGATGTCTGTGCCGTCAATATCGGGTGAGCTGGTTTTGGCTGAGGCAGTGGCTGAATTTTGTAATCTTCACTCCGGTCTTAGCGTTGATATGTCTCTGGATAATCGTTTTGTTGATCTTGTCAATGACGGCTATGACTTAGTGATAAGGACAGGTTACCTTGAAGATTCGAGCTTAATTGCACGCCATATTCTCGACTCTCAGTGGGTCGTGTGTGCGTCTCCATCCTACATTGCCCGAAAGGGTAAACCGCCGATACCAAAAGCGCTCGTTTCTCATAACTGTCTGCAATACGCTTATCAATCTACAGGCGCGACAGACTGGGAATTCAAGTCCCATGACCACCATTACATGGTTAAGATTTCAGGCGCCTTTTCTACCGATAATGCCACCGCGCTGCGCAAAGCGGCCATGGGCGGCCATGGGCGGCCATGGTATTGCGTACATGCCACGTTGTCTGGTCTATCATGATATCCGCAACGGTGAGCTGATTGATCTCTTCCCTGATTTGGTGGGTAAAAAACTCGGCATTTATGCCGTTTACCCTTTTACTCGCCAGCCCGCGAAAAAAGTGAAGCTGCTTATCGAGCACATCCGCACCCGCTACCTTGCCATTGCCCACTATTTCTGAAGGTTATCTTGATGCTAGCGTGTGGGATTAAGTCGCGTAGCAGACGAGATTACTGTCCTCACTTTGGCTGTTGTTGTAGAGATACAGATAACCGTCTTGGGCATAATAGTTCGTATCAATCGATTGGTTTTTCAGTGCGTTGATGTATTTGATGAACATCGGAGAGCGCTCTGGTTTTTCGTTCCAGTCGATGGATTTTACATTGATCTTAAGGGCTTGACCGTGTGTTTGGTACGATGCCGTGTAGACGAGTTCAAAATTCTCCTCCAGCCCATTTTTGTGAATTAGGGTGCCACTGTAGTACTGGGACACCATGGTGTCTGACGTAAAAAACAGGGTATGGGTTTGGGTAATTCGCTGATATTGGTCATACGATTTTCGGATGAAGCCGCTCTTTTCTTCCGCACAGACCCAGCGAGTGCCGCTAAAATGGATGTTGCCTGATTGGCTTTGTGTATAGGAGCTGATCGCGATCATTATGCTTAAAGTGGCGATGACTAAGAAGTATTGCACAGTTTTTTACCTTGCTGAATTAATGCACTCAGTTCGTTGACTAACTGAAGTTGATCAATAGAAAAACGGGTATAAGTCCGACTTTTAGTGAAGTTATCTGCGTAAAGGTAGGCTCTACCTGCAAGCGTATTCGGTTCGTAGAGGGAGTTGTGGATACGCAAATAAACCGTAATTGGACAGCTTGGCGATGGGTAAGCACTGATGGTTTTTTTGATGTTTTCTAGTGAGAACTTGCGTTGACTTGCGTTGTGAAAGTATAAACGAACCCCGGTGAAATCGGCTCTCTGGTATTGGCTAGGATCTGCAAAATCAGGGCGTTGTTCGAATGGTTTGAAAACAAACAAGCCTGCGCAGACACATGCCAGTACTGCCACCATGCACTGTAATACCAATGGTGTCAGGCGTTCATTCACCATCCCTGTGAAGTCGAACTTGGGCAATACAGGTAAAGTGTTATTGGTAGGAGATTCAAAGCCATTGGTTTTTGTTTCGGTTGGCAAACTTGCGATTGGAACGCGGTCATCGAGCTCAATATAATAACCGACCTTACTGATGGTTTTGATTGAAATACCTTGTGCTTTAAGTGTGACCAAATGGCGTCTTAACTCGGAAATAACGTTGGTCAAGGCTTGATCGGTCACGATACGTTGTGGCCAACACTGTTCATAGATCACCTCTCGCTTAACTGGCTCACCTTGGTTTTTAATCAGTAATAAAAGCACTTCAAAACTTAAGGGACGCAACGTCACACAATTGTGCTGGCTATTACTTAACTTTCTGGCTGACAGATCCAAAACTAGGTTGGATATGGCTAATTTTTTCATGGGTACAACTTACTCTACAGTCTCACGCCGAGAAATCGTCAGAAATTTGGCTCGCCTAAAAATCGGAAGTTGAATTCTATTTACACAAAAGATAAAAGCAAGCTTTTTATTGATAATATAAATAAATATTATTATATACTTCAAATTCAATGAGTTAAAATTACAGTACTATCATTTGATGAATTTTTAAGTGTAACCGTGTGAAAAGTATTTGTTTTTTATTGATTCTTTTATTCTTAGGGTGACTAAAATTTGTCGCTCCTGTAGACACACATTAAGAGAAAAAATGAAAAAATTAATTTTAGCCACATTACTATTTAGCCCACTCACTTTTGCCCAATCTTATGAAGGTTTCTATGTTGGAGGCGGTTTGGGCAGCACCACGTTCAGCGATGATGGCTACTACAACGACGTTGACACTACTTTGAGTGGATATGGTTATGAAACTAAAACAAGCAGTGAAACCGACGGCTTATCGTACCGATTAATTGGTGGCTATCAGTTTAACCGTATTATCGCGGTGGAAGCCCAGTACACCAAATACGGCTCAGTTAAAGCGAACACAAAACTCAACAACACTACGATTGGCACGAGTGAATCGGATTACAGCTCGTTTACCGTAGCGGCAAACCTTGGCTACACGTTTGACAACGGAATCAGACCGTTTGTCACCGCTGGCTTAGGCAGTATTAGTGTAGATCAAACTAACCATTCTAATTCCACATCTGCTTCTAACAATTTCTCTTTCTCTGATTCAGCAACAGCACTGCGAGTTGGTGCAGGTATGGAATACTCACCGGAGATGTTCAAGGGCGGGGCGGTTCGTTTGGCTTATGAGGTCGATCACTTTGGTCTGGATACTGGAGGCAAAACCTACACTCAGTCCATAGGCAGTTTTTATCTGGGTGGCACTTACAAGTTCTAAGCGGGCACTTGGCAACGCATCCTATTGCCGGCGTAGTCTCACGCCGGCAGTTTTTGATCAGGCGATAACAGCGGCTTCTTCATCTAACTCAAAAGACGCATCAATCAACTTTTTGGTGTAATCATGAGCGGGAGAACGGAAGATTTCTTCAGCGGTTCCTTGCTCCATCACTTCCCCCTTTTGCATCACTAGCACTCGGTCAGACAGCGCTTTGACGACACTCAAATCGTGGCTGATAAACAAAAAACCAATGTTGTGTTTCTTTTGAATATCTTTCAACAAGTCAATCACAGTAAGCTGTACAGAACGATCTAAGGCCGATGTCGGTTCATCGAGAAGAATAAAGGAAGGCTCAAGAATCAGCGCTCTTGCGATAGCGATTCGCTGGCGTTGGCCCCCGGAGAATTCATGAGGATAGCGGTTAATCGAATTGGTCTCTAACCTGACTTCTTCTAATGCTTGACGTGCGCGCTGCATGCGCTCACTGTGGGTCATTTTGGGGTGGTGTACAGTCAGGCCTTCTGTGATGATGTCGCCCACGGTCATGCGCGGCGATAACGATCCATAAGGGTCCTGAAACACCATTTGAATGTCGCTTTTGAGCGCGAACCTATCTGTTTCACTCAATGCAGACACATCTTTTCCTTTGTAGCGAATATCACCACTGCATGGCAGTAAGCCAATCAGCGCCCTGCCGAGAGTGGATTTACCCGACCCTGACTCACCCACGATGCCGAGCGTCTCGCCTTGTTTGAGTTCAAGCGATATGCCTTTAACAGCCTCAAAGTACTGACTTCGACTTTGGATAAAGTGAGCCTTCACCAAAAATTTGACTCTGATGTTGTCCGCCTTGAGAAGCGGTGGCGCATTGGCATCGATGGGATCTTTGCCCCCTTTGGGAATGGAGTTGATCAACATTTTTGTGTAGTCGTGTACAGGGTTGGCAAACAAGCCTTGGCATTGACCTTCTTCGACTATATGGCCTTTGCACATGACAATAACGCGATCAGCAAGGTGTTTAACGACCCCCAAATCGTGGGTGATAAACAGGATGGCCATGCCCATTTTGGCTTGAATTTCTTTGATTAGGTTGAGCACCTCCGCCTGAACTGTAACGTCCAATGCGGTGGTGGGTTCATCGGCAATCAAGATGTCGGGTTCGTTGATCAGTGCCATGGCGATCATGATTCGCTGCAGTTGTCCGCCAGAAAATTCGTGTGGATACTTGGTGTAGGCGGTTTGAGGTTGCGGGAGATGGACCAAATCAAACAACTCAAGCACTTTTTGTTTCGCTTGGGCGCGAGTGACAGGACGATGGCACATGATGGCTTCGGCCACTTGGATTCCGACCCGCATGTAAGGGTTTAAAGACGTCATCGGTTCTTGAAAAATCATGCCGATACGGTCACCGCGAATCAATTGCATGTCTTGCTCATCTTTGTCGAGCAATTGCTGACCTTCGAAAACAATACTTGCTGGTGAATGAACAATGGCATTTTTCGGAAGAAGTTGCATCAAGGCACTGCTTGAAACCGACTTACCGCTGCCGGATTCCCCGACAATCGCGAGAGTTTCGCTGGGAAAAAGTTCGAAGTTAACGTTTTTTACCGCATCGACGATACCGTCATTGGTGGTAAAACTGACTGATAGATTGTTGACTTCAAGTATTGGCTTTTGAGACATTTGCTTTCCTTGTATTGCTGTTTCAGTGAGAGCTTTCCATAGCGTTGCCATAGCTCTTTAATTGAGAGAAGTGATAATGGGCTTTTTGGACTTGTTCATACTCTAACATCCATTGAGCATTGCGCTGAGCACGGCAAAATGCACCCATGTGATGTAACAGATCGTTGCAGTTCTTGTCGAGAGTGTGGTGAGTGGCCTGAATCAAAGATGTGGTCTCGATCGATATAAACTGAAGCAACGCATAGCTTTGGTTTAGCAAATCGAAAGCGTTGTGGTGTTGACCCATTTTGTTGAGTATCTCGGATTGAGAGATCGCGGCATCACGCAGGCCTGTTAATAAACAACTGAACTGACAAGGTTGAGTTTGATCATCAACGAGTGCGGTTTGAATATGGGCAGGGAGATGATGCAATACTTCATCATACAGATGATGGGCTTCAGGCCAGTGGCCCTGTTCCAATAACTGCTCAGCCTTTAGGTAATATGTCCAGCACCGTTGTAAGTCCATGTTCAATTTCTCCACCAAGATCGTAACCTCTTCTATTTAAATAGAATTCATTATCTATTGCAAATAATTATCATTTAAGTGTTATTTTGGTGCTTAATTGGTTGATTTTTAATCGAACGAACTCTAATAACGCCTAAGTCACTAAAATATAACCCAAACTGGCCTACACTAGTTCGGTATGGAGTAGGTGGAAGAGAATGATAAGGAAAAGACATGGCAATTCAAAGGCTTGAATTCAGTCAGTTGTATCATGCGGCGGAGCTGGAAATGCTACCGAGCAAGTCAACCAAAGAGCTGGCTCCTATCGATGAAATCGTCGGACAAGAACGTGCCCAGAAAGCGGTAGAGTTTGCGATGTCCATAAAAGAAAAGGGCTACAACATCTACGCCATCGGGCAAAATGGTTTGGGGAAACGTACCATGATTTTGCGCTATTTACATCGTCACCAGCATGATGCAAATACGCTTTTCGACTGGTGTTATGTAGCGAATTTTGAGGATATCCGAACCCCTAAAGTACTTGCTCTTCCCTGCGGTATCGGTGTTCGGCTCAAACAGGATATTGAAAAGTTGATGGCCAAACTGGTCAACGCTATGCCACTCGCGTTTGATAACGAACTCTACTACAGCCGCGCCGATAGGCTGAAAAACCAACTGACACAAAAGCAGGAAGCAGAGCTGGCGCTTATCACGAAAGACGCGAAAGAAAAGGGGATTAGCCTGACCATCACCACACAAGGTGATTATCAATTTGTTGCGATGGACGGCGAAGAGCTTCATACCGAAGAGTCGTTTGACGAACTTACAAAAAAACAGCAGGAGTATTTCGGCACCACGATTGATGAGCTGGAAATCAAACTAAGAGATATGGTTCGACAACTGACCGAATGGGAAGAGTCGTACAGTGACAAAATTAAAAAGCTCAATGACGATGTGACGCTAGACGTCATTACCCATTTTATAAAGCAGCTCAAGAAGGATTATTCGGGCTATGCAGCCATCAAGACGTACTTAACGGAGTTGCAACAGGATATCGTCGATAATGCGGATATCTTCCTTGAGCAAAGTGGTGAACAGGGTGAAGTGGCCACGGCGTCTCTGGATAAAAAACTACCGAGACGATACAAGGTCAATGTTTTAGTCAGTCGTAAAGATGATGAGTTCCCTATCGTTGTCGAGGAAAATCCCAATTACCATAGCTTGTTTGGTTACATTGAAACGGCGACCTTTAAAGGTACCGTGTTCACCGATTTCTCCTTAATTCGTCCGGGCAGCTTACATAAGGCGAATGGTGGCGTGTTATTGATGGACGCGCAAAAAGTTCTGGAACAACCGTATGTGTGGGACGGACTTAAACGAGCGCTTCGAGCACGGAAATTGAGCTTTACTTCATTAGAAAAAGAAGTCACTTTAACAGGGGCTGTTTCTCTGGATCCTGAAGCGATTCCTTTGGACGTCAAAATCATCCTATTCGGTGATTACCGAACCTACCAACTCCTCCAACATTACGATCCCGAGTTTAGTGAACTGTTCCGTGTGACGGCAGATTTTGAAGATGAAATGTTGCGTAGCCCCGAGTCAGAGTTGCAATACGCGCGCTTTATTTCCAGTGTGGTCAACGACAACAATATGCTGCACTGTGATAAAAAAGCGATCGCGCGGATCATTGAGCACAGCTCACGCCTTTCTGGCGATCAAACCAAGCTCTCGCTCCATTCCGCGAATATCGCAAACCTTATCCGGGAGTCAAACTATGTGGCCCGTCAGGCCAACTCAAACATGATTCGCGGCAGCCATGTTGAAGAAGCACTGGCGAATCAGGAACTGCGCGTCAGCCGCCTTAAAGACAGCGTGATGGAAGGGTTCATTAATGGCACAACCTTGCTACAAACTGACGGCCAAGCGGTCGGTCAAGTTAATGCTCTGTCTGTCCTGAGCACCAGTGAATACATGTTTGGGGCACCCAACCGGATCACTGCGACGACTTGTTATGGCGATGGAGATGTGATTGATATTGAGCGTAGTGTCGATCTCGGTGGAAGTATTCACTCGAAAGGCGTCATGATTCTCACTGCCTACCTTTCTTCTGTGTTTGGCAAAACTGCCCGAGTGCCGCTCACAACCACGATAACATTTGAGCAATCGTATGGGGGTGTGGATGGCGATAGTGCGAGCATGGCAGAATTTTGTGCGGTTGTCTCGGCATTCTCAAAACAACCCAATCGACAGGATATAGCGATTACTGGGTCAATGAACCAGTTCGGTGAAGCTCAGCCCATCGGTGGCGTTAATGAAAAAATAGAGGGCTTTTTTGATGTATGCTCAATTAAAGGTCGCAGTCATGCCCAAGGCGTGGTGATCCCGAGGGCCAATATGCATAACCTGATGCTAAGGCCTGATGTGGTCAAAGCTGTTGAGCGTGGCGAGTTTCAAATCTGGGCGATCGACCATGTGACAGAAGCGATTGAGTTGTTTAGTGGCAAGCCCGCAGGAGAGCCCAGTGATGAAGGCAGCTATCCGATAGATACTGTGTTTGGTATTGCGCAGGCTAAGCTCAATGCGCTGAGAAAATAGCCCTGAGATCGGAAAAATCAAACCAGCCAGCCCCGAAAGGGGCTTTTTTTCGCCTGTATTACGGTCACTGGCTCCCCAATATTTGTCGTACTTTAGCGCTGAGATCGTCAAGCGCCGCGTTCAAATTTGGGCACGGTTTGCTGAGGTGACGGATGAGAGTCATAAAGTAGCTATCCATCAACAATGGCAATTTGACAAGCACATTGGGGGAATGCTCCATTGTGTCGATCAGTTGAGAATCCATCTCTTTGTAGTAGTCAAGATCCCAAATCACCTCTTTCAACAGTGCCTGACTTAAACATATGTGGTCAAAATAATACTGATAGTACGGTGTGATAAGAGAGATGAAGTCTTGTGCAGTCGACAGGGTGTCATTGTCGTTCAAACCATGGCCAATATCGCGCAATTGGCCGAGCATACCTTGGCGAAGTAGGTCTAACTTAGTTGGAAAATGGCTGAATACGGTGCCGTCTGCAACGTTCGCTCGTTGCGCTATCTGCCTTGTGGTGGTGTTTTCGTATCCATATTGGGCGAATAATTCCCACGCCGCGTGAAGAATGGTTTGGTGAGTCCGTTGTCGTTTTTTCATAGCGAATAGAGCAAATCAGAGGGTAGCCCATCGTACCACTTTACCTTGCTTATTGACAAATTGAGCGCGTTCAATTATAAAAATGAACGTGCTCATTTTTATAATTGGAGGTTGTATGTCGGTGATTTTAAAATTAGGTCAATGGTTTATTTTTCTACCCACGATCGGTTTCTTTTCTTATATTCTCAGGCCTGTGTTGATGGTGATTCTGATCCCGGGCGGGTTGGCACTATTGTGTATTTTGGGCGGCAAGGAGGCGAGGCAGCCGCTCGTTGCTATGCTATTGGGTGATCGCCGACGACAAACCGCGCCGTCAAAGCCGTTAAAACCATAACCGGAGCGCCGAGCGTTTAGCCCGGCGGATTAACCACAATGCGGGCTACGGTGTGATCAACTCATTACCAGAAAGGGTTTGCGTCGTAAAACAGGCGATATTGTTGAGGGTTGTATCGGCAATATTGCCCAGAGCCTCTTCGGTCAAAAATGCCTGATGGCCAGTGAACAAGACATTATGGCAGGAGGACAGCCGACGAAACACATCGTCGACGATCACATCGTTTGATTTGTCTCTGAAAAACAGCGCTTTTTCATTTTCATAAACATCTAACCCCAGAGCGCCTATACGGCCTTGTTTTAACGCCTCAATAGCGGCAGAAGCGTCGAGCAGTCCACCTCGGCTGGTGTTAATGATCATTACACCATCTTTCATTTGCCCAAAGGCTTGTTCATCAAGCAAATGGTAGTTGTCGTCTGACATAGGGCAATGAAGAGTAATGATATCACTGCGTTGAAAAAGTTCGCCTTTTGAGCAATAGGTCGCGCCAAGCTCACAGGCAAGGGGGTTTTCATACGGGTCATGGCACAGTAGAGTCATTCCGAGACCTTTGAGAATTCTCATGGTTGCCAACCCGATCTTGCCCGTGCCAATGATACCAGCGGTCTTGCCGTGAAAGTTAAATCCCACTAAACCATCGAGTGAGAAGTTGGCATCACGAGTCCGTTGATAGGCTTTATGAAAACGACGATTTAAGCTCATCATTAACCCAACGGCGTGCTCGGCGACTGATTCTGGAGAATAAGCGGGGACTCGAACGATTTGGATGTTGAGGCGTTTAGCGGCGTTAATATCAACACGATCAAAGCCCGCGCAGCGCATCGCAACAAGCTTAACGCCTTGCTCTGCGAGTATGGTGAGCACTGGGGCAGACAAATCATCATTGACAAATGCGCACACTACGTCGCAGTCGATGGCCATTTTGGCGGTTTTCTGGGTGAGCTGGAATTCATGGAAATGGAGCTCGAACCCATGCTGCTGGTTGGCGTTGGCGAAAGAAGCCTGATCGTAAGCCTTGGCACTAAAAACAGCGACATCTAACATATGTCAACCTCTCTAAGACGTGACGTGAGTGAAGTAAGCCCCTATTGAACCTGCATTTAAACAAAAATAAAACCCTTAATTTCTGCCATGTCACCTAACCCCCGATATTCATCAGTTGCTTAAATTAACAATGATATCATTATGGTGTCGCGGTGTATTTTTTGTTTATTTTTTGTTCGATTGTCACCCTCAAAGTCAGCGATTTACTGCTAGATTGTTATTTATAAATAGAATGTCTCTTGGTTGAATCATCCGTTATTTTGATGAATTGCTCGGGGATCATAAACAGTTGTTCTTTGGCTAGGAAATAGGGATATGATTAAACAACCGCTTTCTGAGGTGTCCATTGCATTGCGGGCGTGGGCGATTTTGGGTTTGTTTGCACTTGGGCTGTTTGCAAACACCTTCCTTAATATTGATCAGACCCGCGAGCATACCCGTGACAATTATGAGCGTGGCGTGTCCACCTTAGTTGAATCGGCCACTGGTGTGATTGACTACCACTACCAATTATATCAATCAGGCCAACTCTCTGAAGGAGAGGCTCAGGGGCAAGCGCTAAACGCGATAGCCGCGATGCGATTTGACAACAACAACTATATCTTTATTGGTGATTCTAAAGGTATTCAATTGGCGTCAGGTGTGCAGTCTATGATTGGTAAACCCATACTCGCTCTTAGAGACAGTGAAGGAAAAGCCTTTGTCGAAGACTTATATCGGGTGGCGAGGAGCGGTGGCGGTTTTGTTGACTACAGTTGGAAAAACGCCGATAGCGGCACTATGGATCCCAAAACCAGTTACGCACTGATGTTTGAACCTTGGGGCTGGATGGTGGGATCGGGTATGAATATGGTGGCGCTACAGGCGGACCTGAAAAATTCAGAGTTAGCGTCTATTGGCTATGCCATTGGGATATTAGCAACGCTGTCAATAGCGATTGGTTTCTTTATCAAGACCATTACCTCGCCAATAAAACGGACCGTCAGAGCGATGGAAACGCTGTCCAGAGGCGAAGGTGATCTTACACAAAGGCTCAAAGAGGAAGGCAGCAAGGAATTGGTCCTGTTAGCTCGCTATTTTAATCAGTTTGTCGGCTCGGTTCAGAAAATTATGCTGGGTATCAGCGATGCGGGTAGTCAGGTATCGAGTGCATCAAATCAACTTTCCAATTCAGTTCACCAGATTGATGACAGTCTCAATCAGCAGCAAAGTGATGTAGACATGCTTGCCACTGCCATGACTGAAATGCTGGCGACGGTGGAGGAAGTGGCGGCGCGAACGGTGGAGGCCAACGATGCGAGCCGTCAGGCGGCTCATGAGGCCAGTCACAGCCATGCGATCATAAATAAAAATGTACAAGGCGCCAATGATCTGGCGGACGAGATACAAGCGGCCAGTCAAGTGGTGCAGAAGTTGGCGTCAGATGCCCGCAACGTTGACACCGTGTTGGAAGTGATTCGCGGCGTCGCTGAACAAACCAATTTATTGGCCCTTAATGCGGCCATAGAAGCGGCACGGGCAGGGGAGCAGGGGCGTGGCTTTGCCGTGGTGGCCGATGAGGTCAGAAGCTTGTCACTTCGTACCCATGAATCAACACTTGAGATTCAAAACATTGTTGAGAAACTGCAATCCGGTGCAGAGAATGTGGTTAAAGTCATGGATGAGGGATCGGCCAAAGCCATCAACGCTTCTACGCTATCAAGTGAAGCGGGTGGCGCGCTCGGCAAAATTAATAAAGAAGTCCACACGATTGAAGAGATGAATCAGCACATTGCGACAGCGGCGGAAGAGCAAACGGTGACGGTCAACGATATTAATCGCAACATGGTTAGCCTTAATGACATGGCGATCACCGTTTCGGCTGAATCGGCACAGATGGCCAGCTCAAGTAAAGAACTTGGCCGTGTCTCCAATGATCTCATGGCAATGATCCAACGCTTTAAACTGGCGTAACTTGACACTTAAGATATGATAGAATCGCGGAAAATCTCACCACTGTGAAGTGATTATGCGCCACCTAAAAACCGCGATTCATCCTCAATTAGATCATTTGGACAACAAAACCATCATACAGCGTCAAGCCGCGAGAGCCATTGTGCTTGATGGTGAAGACATCTTATTGCTTTATACCGAGCGATATCATGATTACAGTATTCCTGGTGGCGGTATTGACCAAGGGGAAGATATTCTGGCAGGTTTGGTGCGTGAACTTCGCGAAGAAACCGGCGCGCAGAATATTCACAGTATTAAACCCTTTGGTCTTTATGAGGAATTTCGTCCTTGGTATAAAGACGAGGCCGATGTTATGCACATGCATTCTTTTTGCTACACCTGCAAAATTGATCGCCAGCTTGGCGACACTGATTATGAAGATTACGAAATCAAAAACGGCATGAAAGCGGAGTGGATAAATATCCACAAAGCCATCGCGCATAACGAGCAAACCATGAGCCATAGCCCCAAAAAAGGCATGAGCATTGAGCGTGAAACGTACTTACTCCATCTCATTGCCAAGGACATGCTGTAGGCCGTGCTTTAGCACAAAGACCCCCTTCTTTCGTCGGCCCTTATCTGACGCTAAAAATAAGGGCTGACACTTCTGTAACACCAGTCTTGTGTGTTGTTCACCTCATCATAATACCTTATGTCATTAGTCTTTATGGCAGGATCTGAACGCAAGCTTTTTGAGATCACCTATACTTATCTTATTGGTTATATTATTGTTATTAATTATTGATGATAAGGTTAAATGTCAATAACGTTGAGGGGGCAGGGAATGAGGCAAACACGCAATGTGATCGTGTGGCTGGGGGCAATGCTCGCCACGGTGAGCTTGGCCAGCGATGCAAAAGTTATAGAGACAACTCGCTTGGTGGGGTTTGGCGAGGCGAAATACGCGTCGAATTTCCCGTATTTTGATTATGTTAACCCCGATGCGCCCAAATACGGCAAGATCACTTATGGTCGGATTGGCACCTTCGACAATTTTAACCGCTATGCATCCCGCGGGGTGTCGGCCGCCGCTAGCGGTGAATTGTATGATCCCTTGATGTTTTCTCCCAGTGATGAAATCGATGCCTACTACCCGCTTATCGCTCAGCGGGTTCGATATTCTGACGATTACGCTTGGCTAGAGTTAGATCTCAACCCTAAGGCTCGTTTTCACGACGATAAGCCGATTACTGCGCATGATGTGGCATTTACGTTTGATAAGTTTATGACGGAAGGCGTTCCCCAGTACCGAGTTTACTATAAAGACGTTAAATCGGTAACGGCGTTGAATGACCTTACGGTTCGCATTGAAATGACCAAGCCCAATCGGGAAACATTATTTAGCCTAGCGCAACAAACCCGAGTCTTGCCAAAACACTTTTGGCAAGATAAAGCTT
The DNA here is from genome assembly GCF_013074385.2 of Vibrio ostreicida. Lineage (GTDB taxonomy): Bacteria > Pseudomonadota > Gammaproteobacteria > Enterobacterales > Vibrionaceae > Vibrio > Vibrio ostreicida. The sequence goes on along the minus strand of NZ_JABEYA020000008.1, from coordinate 117,636 downwards.
TTTCTGAGCCATTAACGACGCCTCCGATTGGCAGTTCTGCCTACAAAATTAGTGATTATCAAGCCGGACAAAGCGTCACCTATTCCCTAGTTGAAGACTACTGGGCGAAAGATTTGCCTGTGAATGTGGGGCGTCATAACTTTCAACAAGTTCAATATGATTACTATCGTGATGATACCGTGATGCTGGAGGCGTTTAAGGCTGGTGAGTTTGATTTCCGTTTGGAGAACTCAGCCAAATTTTGGGCGAATGCTTATACAGGGGTTAATTTCGACAAAGGGTATATTCTCAAACAAGAAATTCCTCACCAAAAACCCGAAAATACGCAGGCCTTTGTATTCAATACTCAAAGTAAAATGTTTACCGATCCTCGCGTGCGTGAAGCGCTCAGTTATGCGATGGACTTTGAGTGGATGAATAAAAACATGTTCTACGGGCAGTATACGCGCACTCGCAGTTACTTCCAGAATACTGATTACGAGGCAAGGGGCGTCCCCTCTGCCAAGGAAATAGAGGTATTAAAACCGTATAAAGATCAACTGCCCCCTCGACTGTTCAGCCAAGAATATCAACCGCCTGTGACTGATGGGTCGGGTCGGATACGGACACAGTTGAGAACCGCATTTAAGTTGTTAAAAGACGCAGGTTGGGCGTTGAATAATAAGGTGCTCACGAATGTGGAAACCGGTCAACCGTTTGAGTTTGAATTGCTTATCTACAGCCCAACCACGGAGCGGTTTGCGATTCCGGTTCAGAAAAATATGAAACGGTTGGGTATCGATATGAAAATCCGCACTATCGATACGACGCAGTACATCAAACGCTTACGTGATCGCGATTTCGATATGGTGTCGTCGGCCTACTCAGCCAATCCTTACCCCAGTCCTAATCTGTTGATTATTTGGAACTCAAGCTATTTAGATTCCTCTTACAATCGCGCTGGGGTGGTCGATCCTATCGTGGATGATCTGACCACGAAAATTGCCCAGAACCAGCAGAACCCCGACGTCCTGTTGGCATTAGGCCGAGCTTTAGATCGGGTATTGCAGTGGAATTTCTACATCATTCCGCAGTGGCACGTTAGTGAGTATCGGGTTGCGATGTGGGATAAGTTTGAGCGGCCCGAGACTCTGCCGAAATACGATTTGGGCACGGACACTTGGTGGGTTTCAAAAGCTAAGTCGGCTAAGTTACCCGAGAAACGTCGTTAATAAGGGGAAGATATGGCCGCTTACCTCTTTCGTCGTCTGCTGTTGGTGATCCCGACTTTGTGGGCGATCATCACCATTAACTTTTTCATTATACAGATTGCGCCGGGCGGGCCTGTCGAGCAAGCGATTGCTCAGCTTGAAGGCCATAGCTCTGGTATCATGGAACGCTTTGCTGGAGGGGGAAGTGACGTTGACCTAAGCGTATCCGATGACATCAGTGCTAGCGGTTACAAAGGGTCACGAGGCCTAGACCCCGAGGTCGTTGCAGCAATTAAAAAGCAGTTTGGTTTTGATAAGCCAGTGCTTGAGCGTTATATCGATATGCTCAAAAACTACGCGACCTTTAACTTTGGTGAAAGCTTGTTCAAGGGGGGCAACGTCATTGATTTGATTATTCAACGTCTGCCAGTGTCAATTTCTTTGGGATTATGGAGCACGCTGATCATTTATTTGTTGTCCATACCCCTTGGGATCATGAAAGCGATTCACCATGGCTCTCGGTTTGATATCTGGTCAAGTGCAGTGGTGATTGTGGGTTACGCCATACCGGGTTTTTTGTTCGCGATCATCCTGATTATTCTGTTTGCGAGTGGTAATTATTTGAGTTGGTTTCCGTTGCGTGGTCTGGTATCGAGCAATTTTGAACAACTGACATGGGGCGAACAAATTGTCGATTATTTTTGGCATTTAGCGCTGCCGATTTTGGCCATGGTCATCGGGGGGTTTGCGACCCTGAGTATGTTGACCAAAAATTCCTTTTTGGATGAGATTAACAAGCAGTATGTTGTCACAGCGAGGGCGAAAGGTCTTGATGAAAGCCGTATTCTTTATACCCATGTGTTCCGCAATGCCATGTTGATCATCATCGCCGGGTTTCCTGCGGCGTTTATTAGTATTTTTTTTACGGGCTCAATGTTGATTGAAGTCATGTTTTCTCTAGAGGGGATCGGCCTGCTTGGTTTTGAATCGACCATTCAGAGAGATTATCCGGTGGTATTCAGCTCTCTGTATATCATGACCTTACTGGGTCTGCTTCTAAGTATTATCTCGGATCTCACCTATACCTGGGTGGATCCAAGAATTGACTTTGAGGCTCGTTAAATGGGAAATAAAACGAGACGTAATCCACTCAATCAAGCACGATTTCTGCGATTTAAGGCAAATAGACGCGGCTACTGGTCACTATGGATTTTCTCGGTGCTGTTTATCAGCAGCTTGTTTGCCGAACTGATTGCCAATGACAAACCCTTGGTGGTTCATTATGAACATGAATGGTATTTTCCCATCATCACCCAGTATGCTGAGACCGAATTTGGCGGTGAATTTGAAACGGAAGCTGACTATACCGACCCCTATGTTATTGACTTAATTAGTGAAGAAGGGACGATTATTTGGCCCATTATCCGCTTTAGTTACGATACGATTAATTATACGATCTCCGGCCCGATTCCCTCTGCGCCGGATCAGGTCAACTGGCTTGGCACCGATGATAAAGGGCGGGATGTGCTGGCACGAATCATCTACGGATTCCGGATCTCGGTGTTGTTTGGTTTTGCCCTGACTCTAATATCGAGTGTGATTGGCGTCGTAGTGGGTGCGACCCAAGGTTATTATGGCGGATGGCTCGACTTACTTGGTCAGCGATTTATCGAGGTTTGGTCTGGGCTTCCGACCTTATTTTTGTTGATTATCTTATCGAGTTTTGTTGAACCTAACTTCTGGTGGTTACTCGGTCTCATGGTTCTGTTTAGTTGGATGAGTTTGGTTGGCGTGGTACGCGCCGAATTTTTGCGCTGTCGCAATTTTGACTATATTCGTGCTGCGCAGGCAATGGGGGTTAAGGATTCGCACATCATGCTGCGGCATATGTTGCCAAACGCAATGGTCGCTTCACTGACCATGATGCCGTTTATTCTCTCCGGTTCGGTCACGACGTTGACGTCACTGGATTTCCTTGGCTTTGGATTGCCTGCGGGTTCGCCATCGCTTGGCGAGCTTTTGGCGCAGGGTAAAGCCAATCTACAAGCACCCTGGTTGGGGTTCTCTGCGTTCATTGTTTTATCTGTGATGCTTTCACTGCTGGTTTTTGTCGGGGAAGCGGTACGAGACGCTTTTGACCCACATCATCAAGGAAACTGACATGGAAACAGATGTATTGACCATTGATGGTTTATCGGTCGGATTTAGGCGGGGCAAACAAGTCGAGCAGGTGACGCGTCAGGTGTCACTCTCAATCAAAAAAGGAGAGACTCTGGCGCTGGTAGGAGAAAGTGGCTCCGGAAAATCGGTCACTGCCAATTCCGTTCTTAAACTCTTGCCCAAAGGGGCCAGTCACTATCTTGAAGGTCGCATTATCTTTGATGGCATTGATATCCTGAGTTGTTCGGAACGAGTTCTTCGAGGGTTCAGGGGCGGGCGTATCGGAATGATTTTTCAAGAACCGATGGTGTCTTTGAATCCATTGCATAAAATCGGCCGTCAATTGGTCGAAACCTTGTCGATTCATCATGGCACCCGACAACGTCAAGCCGAGCAACAGGCACAAGAATGGTTGGAAAAGGTCGGTATTCGTCACCCTGACATTAAGATAAACGCTTATCCACACGAGTTATCTGGTGGTGAAAGGCAACGTGTCATGATTGCTATGGCGCTGATCAACCAGCCTGAACTGTTGATAGCCGATGAGCCAACGACGGCGCTCGATGTGACCGTGCAAGCACAAATTCTAGATCTGCTTAAAGCACTGCAACAAGAACTGGGCATGGCGATGTTGTTTATCACCCATGATTTGAGTATTGTGCGACGCATTGCTGACCGCGTCGCTGTGATGCAAGAGGGCGCCTTAATTGAACAAGCAGATTGCCGAGAGTTATTTTTAGCGCCTCGCCACCCGTATACGAAAAAGCTGATTGACTCTGATCCAAGAGGATTGCCAGTGCCTGTTAAACCGGACAGTGAAGATCTACTGTGCGTGAGTCAATTAAGGGTATGGTTTCCGATCACGGGGGGTGTCTTCAAACGGGTTGCGTCTTACATCAAAGCGGTGACCGACATGAAGTTTGATTTACAGCAGGGGCATTCAATCGGTTTGGTTGGCGAAAGTGGTTCGGGAAAATCGACCACGGGAATGGCGATCTTGAGGTTGATTGCCTCACAAGGGTCGATTTCTTATCAGGGTCAGGAACTTCAAGGGCTAGATAGAAAGGCAATGTTGCCGTACCGCAGTCGGATGCAGGTGGTTTTTCAGGACCCATTTTCAGCGTTGAACCCGAGGATGTCAGTGGCTCAGGTCATCGGGGAAGGGGTTCGTGTCCATCAGCGTCTTGATGAGGTAGAAATCGATAAAATGATTTGCGATGTCATGAGTGAAGTTGATCTTGACCCACTCACTCGTCATCGTTACCCCAACGAGTTCTCTGGTGGACAAAGACAAAGGATTGCCATTGCGAGAGCCCTGATCCTCAAGCCAGAATTCCTCTTGCTTGATGAACCCACTTCATCACTAGACAGAACGGTGCAAGCTCAAGTCCTTGACTTGCTAAAAGCCCTTCAGGAGAAATATCGCCTGACGTATCTGTTTATCAGTCATGATCTCAATGTGGTCAAGTCGTTGTGCCATTACACCATCGTCATGAAGCAAGGGGAAATCGTTGAGCAGGGTGCGACCCTAGATCTGTTCGACCATCCCCAACAAGCTTATACCCAGCAACTTGTGTCCTTGTCGAGTGTATAAGCTGGGCGCCACTCGCCCAATGTTTCATTGTGCCTGAAGCATGGTTGACCAGAGAGATGAAAACGCTTGGCTAATGTCTGTTTTGTTGAGGTGGGCAAGGTGAAATTCCAATAATTCGAGCTCTGTCGATGGTGTGGTATACACGGTGCCGCTATCAATGGAATCTACCACATCATCAGCGATCTGCGCGGCGTCCCATGTCTGAAATCGTTCAACATCCTGTTGCTTGGCACGACGAAGCTCACCCAAAACGGCGTCCAGTTCCGAATCACTGAACCCTTCGTTCAAGGCTGCCCGAATATGTTGCTCAACCAGATGCTTAGTCGCGGATTGTTGATCGGCCTCTACATGGGTCACTGTGATTTGGGCGAGTAATTTCTGATTGAATACGATACGGTTTAGCGTAGACACTTGTGCGTCAGACAGATCTTGAGCCAGACTCGCTTCAATTCTATGTTGTAAAATGGTGTTAGCTACCGTTGCCAGCAATAGGTTTTTACGCCTAAGTTTACTGTCGGTTTCGTAAGTGAGTGGCGCTAATGTACTGATCGTAAAGTTATCTTGTTGCATGCCGCTTTCTTCTGGAGCGGTCGCCAATGTCAAAGTAGGCAAAGCAGCAGGTACGCTTACCGAAGTGCGATGCCACTCTGAGAACGCTTGCTGAACCTGTTGACGAAAGGCGCGTAATTGCACGTCGCCACTCACTACGAGCGTCATGTTTGACGGTGCGTAGTAACGCGAAAAATAATGATCGATGTCAGAAGAAGACACCAAGCTGGCTGCCGACATAGAGGCGACATTGTGCGAAATCGCCAACTCACTGATCTGTTTATTCTCGACTTGTTGCGGGTAGTCTATCAACTCATTGATTTTAGGCGTGGTGCCAGAGTCAAATGCGATGCTTGAGAAACGTGTCGCGATGAAATTAAGCGCAGCATCGACTTGGTCGGCATTCGCCTTATCAACATGATGACGGTAAATGGTTTGTTGATAGTCTGAAGTTGCAAGCCAATCGGAGTCGTCGATCATCTGTTTGGCAATCACACGTGACACGGGCAGGTTATTGGGCTCTTGGTGCACGCCAGCGGCGACTCTAAGGCGCAATGCAAGGTCATTATTGCTCTTGCGAGTATTTATCAAAACCACCCGCATGCCATTGTTGAGCACAAAGGCGTGTATATTGCGCGGGTTATGAAGATCAGAAGGCTCAAACCATAACGGCTGGGTCTGGGCGGCAAAGGCGGGCATGATCGCGGTGACAGACAGCATTGCTGTCACAACAAAAGCGTAAACGCGATGATATTTTGACACGGTAAACTCCTAAATACTCAGTGTTTCCCTTGTTCATATCGCCCTTAACGCGTTGCTGCTTATAGGGGTAAGCGAATATCATCTCCGTGATTTGGAAAACGCTGTTTTCCTCGCTGTGTTGGTGTCTAATCAGTGCCTGAGTGTCGCGGAATGCTGACTCATTTGCTGATTATATAACCTACAAGAACCGATTCATCTATCAAATGTGGTGAGATTTTCTACAGATCATAGGGTCGAGTCAAATACTATCCGATGATCGTGAGCGATAATCTTGGTATTGAGACAGAAAATGGATGTGGCGTGTAACCAGAGGTCGGTGAAAAGTGGATTTAGACGAGTGTGTATTGGCTGGCACTGGCAATCGACAAGGGTTTCGAGAACCAATAGCCCTGTAGGTAGGACGCGCCCATGTCGGTAAAACATTTTTGCATTTCAGCCGTTTCGATCCCCTCAACCACGACATCGACTTGATGGGCCTTACACAACTGCGTAATGAAAGTCAGGTATTCCAGCGTGACAGGGTTATCTAAGCAGCGCCAAGCCATCGACTTATCGACCTTAATTTGCTTTAAGGGAAGATCAAAGAAACTGTTTAGCGAGCTGTAACCAGAACCAAAATCATCCAGCGAGAGCAGAAAACCAAAATCACTGAGTCGGTTCAGTTGTGAGATCGCGCTTTTATTCCCATCCAGAATAAGGGTTTCAGTCAATTCTAAGACAATGTGTTTCGTGTCGATCCCTTGCTCATCGGCTAACGCCTTAAGCTTATTCGGAAATTGGTGGTTGAGCAGTTGAAGTACCGAGACATTGACGTTTACTCGGATATTGTAGCCGTGGGTGTGGAAATAATGTTTGGAGAATTTGCAGGCTTTCTCAAAGACCAAATAGCCAAGATCGACTATCACGCCTTTTTTTTCTGCGATTTGGATAAACTCGTCAGGATAGATTTCACCAATCTCTTTACTGCGCCAGCGAACCAGTGCTTCAAAGCTGGCAACCCGGTTGCCCTGAGCACAGATTATTGGCTGGAACTTGACCGTCAGCTTGTCATGTTGAATCGCGCTAGCGAGCTCTCTTTCGATGTAAAAGTGGCGATCAACATTCGCTTTGGTCGCATCACTGTAGACCCCAACCCTAGATGCCCGTTTTTCGCTGGCAAATTGGCAGGTTCTAGCGGCAATTTTGATGATTTCTTCTGTCCCTAGCTGCATATCAAAGCTTGGGTAGATACCAATACTAATGTCGGTAAAGTAGCTAAAACCGTTGGCTTTGACGGAACCCTGATAGGCAAGGGATATTCTTTGGCCAAGAACCAGCAGCTGTTCTGTGGCGTAATGGCCGCGAATCAGCACCACAAAATCGTCTGAACGAACGCGATAAATGTCGATGAATTCTTCTGAAAAAGAGTTTAGCGCTGTAATAAGGTTAACCATAACCTCGCGAAGGATATCAGGGCCATAGGCACTGAGAAACGATCGAATGTCGCCGATTTGTATGTAGGCCAACGAGTACAATCCGGGTTGCTGATCGGCCAGACCCTCGAGATCCAGAGCCAGTTTGGGGCCATTTGATAGCCCAGAGGCATTGTCTCTGAATGCGGCTTGTTGGACGTAGGTTTCCATCAACTTCCGGTCAGAAATATCGCGGTGACAACCGACCATAAAATGTTGCCCATCGATGTTTTTGGTTAGGGCTGTGCCTTCGATCCACACATATTGCCCTGTTTTGCACCTGACACGGTATTGGCTGGTCATTTTAGACTCTTCGCTATAAAGGTGCTCTGTGACGCGCTGTTGCAGTATGTGTTTGTCCAGCGGATGGACCAAAGCCAACCACGAATCGAGGTGATTGAGGCCGGGTTCAATATCGTAATGATCGTAAAATGATGGATTGTAAAAAAAGACATGCTCACCAGTCATATAGAAGATACCATCATTGAACACATCAAACATGTGTTTAAAGTGGTTATCCATCAGTTCATCGAGCTCCGCACCGCTTAAAGCAGGAGGGCGCGTATCTTGCTCAGTGAGCGACTGAGAAGAGCGATGTTCCGGTAGCAATGAAACCTCCAAATGCGGAGAATTGTTCTTTATTACTTGTGACATATAATCCGATGTACCCAATTTATCGTACGACCAGCCGTCATAGCCATTTGATTGAACGCATAAATACCTTCCGTGTAGTGTATATATGTAACATGAAATATTTATTCATCTCCAGTAGTGAACCCTTTATTCGTCAGCAAATGTGAGCTTTATTGATATGCGTTCACATTTTTCAATGAAAAAGATTATCAACTTGGATTTTTCGATATTGGCTAATATCGTTGTCGTCCAACTCTGTGATGCTTCTGTGCTTAATTAATAGACATTTTAAAAGAGTAAATGGGTCAGATATCGATATTTTGACGGATTGCCTGTGGGGATCCCGTCATCGAAATATTATGGTGAAGCAAGCGCATAGAAATAGCGAATGTGATTGTTGATAATATTTATTGTATTTCTGATTCGGGATGGATTTAACACAACACTGATAAACAGGATATGTGCATATACTTTTTTTTTCTATACGCTATCGACTTATTCTTAAGTCTAAGTAAGTTTGAATGATGCAGAGTCAAGTACAAAACATCAGTCAGGCTGGGGTGCTGATAGCGGATGATTCCCCTTTGGTGGTGGCCAACTTACGTATTTTACTCAGTGAAATAGGCTTTAGTCATCGATTGATCTTTTCCGCCAAAGATATAAAAACGATTTATAAAACGCTGGAAGAAATCGCCATTGACGTCTTTATTTGCGATTACTATTTCAGCCGATTACTCAACGGCAAACAAATTTATGAGGAATGCCAGCATTTAGGTTTACTCCGTCCTGAATGCGCAGTCGTGATGCTCACCAGTGAGACCAGTGCTGACGTGGTGCACTCGATTGTAGAAGCTGAACCGGATGACTACGTGGTAAAACCCTATTCACTCTTTCAATTTAAGAAGCGTATCGCTGGCGTCTATAAACGCAAACAGACACTGGCGCCATTGGCTCGGCTGCCGATCACGATCGATGCTGAGGAAGAAAACCGCTGTTTTGAACGAGCGAAGGTGAACTTTCCAGAATACACCGACAGCCTCAATCGACTCCTAGGAGAACGTAAATTAGCCTGCGGCATTTACTCGGAGGCACTGGCTTTTTACCAACGTTGTGCTGAAAAGAAAAACAGTCACTGGGTGTTACTCGGCCAAGTCCGTGCGCTGATAGGGCTGAATCGTTTTACTCAAGTTCAAGAGACGTTGAACTGTTGGACGGTGAATACAGGCGGGAAGCGCAGCGCTAAAATTTGCGATGAACTGGCGTTGGCGTGTTTGCAACTGAATGATCGTAAAGGTGCCAAACAGGCCCTTGATCAGGCGGTCAGTTTGTCTAAAGGTGAAGCGACGCGTTTACTTGCCTACTCACGTCTTTGTGAGATGAACGACGATCATCAAGACGCATTGAGTGGATACTCAATATACCGTCAGAACATTGCCAATACTCATCGCTGCGGGGTGAGAAGTGAGATTGATTTTATCCGTCTCAAACTCAAGTGTGCCTACGAGCTGGCGCAGTCGGTGACTCGGAGCGCTTATCAAGAGTTGCAACGGCTAGTCAACGCCGATCTCGATGGCCGCAATGAATTGGCGCTGCTATTACTGGATGTGCATATCGAGCTGGTGCAAAGCAAATACAAAGAAGCACGTACTAAGTTGGTTGGGCTACTGAAACAGTTCAAGAAACTCGATCTAATGGCGCTGCTGTATTTATTGTATCTGCTCTACATTACTGATAACTACTATTGGTTTAGTCGGGTCGCCCAGTTTGTGCGTTCACATGGTGACTATTTTGATGAGTCTTTAGCGGGTGTGTGCTTGAAACGCCTCATTGACACGCAAATAGAAAACGGACAAAAGCGTCAATCCGCTTTAAAACGATTGATTGCTCAAATCGATCGTTACGAGCAAGACTCAGTACGCAAAGCGATTTCATTTTGTCTTGAGGTCTTTAAATCACGGCCGCATTGCATTGCGGTAGCGACTCGACTTATCACGCTGTTCGAGCGGGAAATACCGCCATCAATTCCAATGACGGATGTGCGCAATGCGATTGTTAATTGTGAAGCCGCATTGCACCATTCTTTGGGAATGCGACGTAGCCAGTTAATTGATGTCCACCAGAACCTCAAACGGCTGAAACTCAGATTCAATCAAATGATTAAGGCAGTGTAGGTAAACTCAGTTAATTTGTGCTATCAAAATAACTGTTAATGATTTTTTGAATTTCTCCCTGCTGCTGCAGTGTAATCAAGGCGGTGTTGAATTTATCAACAAAGTCTTTTTTATACGGGAAAGCTTGTGGGGCCTGATTGGTAAAGCCAAGATAACCTTGCTCAGCGCTGACAATAGCGCCAAGCGTGGGTTGCCAGTCGGAAGGGAGCAGATTCTCGTTGGCCATTTGGCTGATTTCCCAAAGGATCGAGATGCGATCATTGATGTAGCAGTCGGTTTTTTTGTCGTGTAAGTTAAGTAGGTTAGGCCGATTGCCTTTTGCTTCAACCAAGTTAATCTTTCCAGCTTTGACGGCATCCCAGAATTGATTTCCACCCAAAGCAAAGGCTTCATTGACTCCAACAGTCAGGCCAAAATAGTCTGTTGGCCAATTGTTTTTAGGCCGACCTTGCAAGCTTTCTTGATTACAAAATACGACGACTTCTTCATCAAGTATCGGTTGAGAGTAGGGGTAAATGTAAGCACGCTTGTCAGAGTAATAGTAAGGTGGATACAAAGCAAACCCCTGACCGACTTTCAACATCTTGAGTCCGCGCTGCCATGGAATAGGCACGAGGGTGACGTCGTACTCAGGTAAGTCTTCAAATACCCGACGTAGAATATCACTATAAATGCCCTTGGCTACACCATCTTCGACGTAACTATAAGGTGGATAAGCATCATCACCGTAAACCAGTACTTTGGTTGGGGGTTGATAAGCCAGCGCTTGCGAAGACATTAGCCATAGTAAAAGCACGTGTTTGAGCAAAATCAGTTCCTGTTACGCACAACTCTTCGTTTAACTTTAGTTTATTTATTGAAGAATAGGCATTAGACTCTGGGTTTTTCTTACTGCGATAAAATCAGGCTATGACTCAAGACAACCAAGACGAACAAGAAATAGAGATTGAAGCCATTGGTATTGAGGTCTCTGTGCAGCCGATTGAGCTGTACAAGGTGTTCAAAATTGCCAACTTAGTAGCGGGAGGTGGTGAAGCTAAGCATTTGATCTCTGAAGGGTATGTCGCGGTTAATGGTGAACTGGAAACTCGTAAACGTCGCAAAATGTACGATGGTGATTTCTTCGAGTTTAACCAAGAGTACTACGTGGTGGTCTGTGATGCACCCGTTCAGCAACCTAACCGAGAAGCGGCACCTAAAGCGCAGCAAGACGCTGAGGTTAGCCAAGCGTCGAAACCTGCTAAAGACAAAGGCAGCGATAAAGCAGCGCGTCACGGTAGCGCACAGCCTGTGCAACAAAAGACGCCCGATACGGCGGCGAAGAAAAATGAAATAGGTCGATCACAGATTGACTTTTTATGAAGCTACGTGACTCGTATTAATGTGATAAAAAGCCCCGTAGTTACGGGGCTTTAACGTGAGTATTATCTGGACTAGTGCCAGTCATCGTCGGGATAAAATTTCCCTTCAGGAGCATAAGGATCATCCAAGGCGCTGTCATCTTTGACTTTCAGACAATCGAGCTGGTGCTCAAGCATCTGGACCGTGTCATAATCCCCTTCTGAGCAAGCGATGTATATCTGCTGCTCAATCGCTCTAATACTGTCTCTAATACTCATGCTCACCTCCCGCGTTAAGACGCTCGGTTGAACGATTCGGTGTACGCTCAAAAATATTATAGCCAAACGTCCAACCTTCGTCAGCTTTACCTGCCTTAATCTACCTCTCTAACAGTTACTCACAACCTCAGTTGTTGAACCGCCTTCATTAAATGTGAGGTTTTGGCCTTGCAATCCCACTTACGAGTCAGGTCGCTGAACGATCACCACAATGAGAATGACCGCTGCGTTTTTTCAGAGACACATCGTATCAAGTATCAAAGCCATGCCGTTTTAGTCATTTAAAAATCACGGTTGTAGTCTTTCACGGTGCTTTATTGCCGAGCAAACGAATGACACCTTATTAAGACTGAGTATCCAGTGACAGCGATATCGACAGGTGCACGCCGTCCTTAAAGTGACGGCGTCACTTTTTAACAACATTCCCCAAGTCATCATTGATAAACAGCGGGGTGAGAGACCAATACAAAAAAGGCTCAACCTTTAGGTTGAGCCTTTGTTCAAAAAGTGAAACGATCAGGCGTTTTTCAGCTCAGCTACCTTTGACTGGGATAGGGGTTTTGTGATCAGTGCTAAAAGAATACACACGCCCATCATCACGGCAGAAACCGAATACGCTATCCCATAGTGGCCACCACTAGTCATTGAATAGCCGACCACGACCGCACCAATCGCTCCGCCTAGACCCCATGCGGTGTACAAGACACCATAGTTGGTGCCATAATTTTTCAATCCGTAAAATTCTGCGGTTAGCGTTGGGAATACAGCGAGCAGGGTACCGTAACCAACAGCGGCAATTGCTGTTCCGACAACCAGAGTAAATTCAGAATCAAAGCCAGCAAACAGGGCCATATTAACGCCTTGCAGCAAAAAGGCTAATAGCAAAGTACGCACGCCGCCAATTTTATCTGCCAACATGCCTGCTACGACACGACCACCAGAATTAAATACCGCCAGCACAGACGCTAAATAGACAGCATTGGGTAGATCCGCTTGTATGCTCGCAATGGTGGTAATATTACCGATGATCATCAAACCAACAGACGCAGCAAGAGCATACATGATCCACAACGAGTAGAATTGTGGGGTTTTGAGCATTGAGCGCCAGTTTACATCCTCAGTGTCTGCCACGGTCGGGGCGATCTGCCCTGCTTTCACTTGCGGTGGCGTCGGGGTGTAACCTGCCGGTGGGTTATAAATTGTCGCGGCTAAGGGGACAGCAATAGCAAGAATACCCGCACCGAGCAGCATAAAGCTGGTTTGGATACCCACATGTTCAATCAGAGCCGCAGTAAGCGGGGCGAGATAGATAGCGGCTAAGCCGAATCCAGCGGCAATCAGGCCGTTAACCATCCCTTTCTTTGAAGGGTGGAACCACTTCATTGCCGATGGGCTCAGGCAAGCGTAACCAAAACCGATTCCCGCCCCTGTGATCACGCCAAACGTCATATTGAGGAGCAGTGGTGTCGTCGCGAAACCAGAAGCAATCATACCTAAGCCGGTTAGGCTCGTCCCCAACAGCAAAATCTTACGTGGCCCCATTCTATCTTGTAGGATGCCAGCAACCAGTAAACACACAGAGAAAGTGATGGTGGCCATCGCGTAAGGGGCAGAAGCTTCAGCGGCACTCCAGCCGGCTTCCGTGACCAGCGCTTTATTGAATACACTCCAGGCATATAAGATGCCAAGACAAAGGTTGATACAAAATCCTGCTAGCAGAATTCGTGTCGCTTTATCAATCTTACTCATTTCATTTCTCAATTGACTCTCTATATAAAGAGAGGAGGGTGAATCATCGATCATGTCAGTAACGCGGATCGGTGAATATCGATTTATTAAAATTAAGTTTGCGTTTATCAACACAAAGCGTAACGGGCGCGAATTATAACCAAAGCTGCGATGATTGGAATCAGTTTTTGATGGGATCCTGATATTATTTGTGAATGTTAATTTGATGTCTCGATTGTTGTTTTTGTGTAGCAAACCTTCCGCTCTTAACGCCGCAGATCATGATAAGCGCTGCCATAAGGCATCGAACTCTATGATTGACGGCTTCTCCGTCAAGTTGTTTTGCTCGACCTAGATGCTTTACTGAGGTAACAAAAGCACTCGATTATACGCCCCAATAAAGAAGGCCATCATCGCCCGATGAGCACTGGCGAATAGACGCCAGCGGTCTATTATTGATAGTAATATTAAATAAACCGCCCATGCGTTCGCTACTGAGCAATGGGCACTGATTGGTTGACGTTGTGTATGTTTCGTATCATTCAAATTGTGATACTGGCGGCCATGGTTTCTGCTGCTGCGGCAAAAGTTGCCGATCCAACCCCGCTAGTGGTTACGAACTCCAAAGCGTGGAAGCCGTTTTCCTACCTTGATGACCGTAACCAGCCAGCGGGCATTCTCGTGGATTACTGGAAAGAGTACGCGCGGATTAATAATGTTGAGGTTGAATTTCTGTTGCTTGATTGGAATGAATCTCTTGAAGCAGTTAAAAGCGGTCGGGCCGATCTCCATGCGGGATTATTGTGGTCAGAACAAAGGGACAGTTTTTTTGATTACACGCCTTCGATTATGACGATTGATACCCAGATGTATATTAGTCAGAGTCTGATTGGCCTTGACTTAAATGAATTCATGTTGGGGGAACACGATTTTCAGGTTGGTGTCGTGGAAGGGGGATATGAAGCGGACTATACCCGTCTTCATTACCCAAATCTAAATTTGATTACGTTTACCAATAACCAAATCATGATTGACGCCGCGTTCAATGGTGAAATACAGGCGTTTGTCGCCGATCTTCAGGTCGCGAGCTACTACTTGCTGAGCAGTCACAAGAGCAACGCCTTCATCGGTGTCCGTCATTTGTATTCTGGGGATCTTAGATCGGCGGTGGCCGAGGGGAACCGTGAATTGCAAAATCAGGTTCGCCAAGGTCAGGCGTTGATCTCTGATGATGAGAAGCGGCGTATTTTTAGCCGATGGATGCACATCAATACCGTCTACCCTGCTTATTTAGCGCCACTCTTGATTGCCATTGCCGTTTTACTTGCGGTGTCTTACATTTTGGTACTCAAGGTCACGGTTAAAGCCAAAACACGCCAGCTGGCAGTAGCCAATCAAGAGCTGAAAGTACTGTCGGAAACCGATTACCTAACGGGGCTAAGTAATCGACGACATTTTGTTGAAGAGTTTCATCATTGTCTAACAAAAGCGAGTCACGTGTGTGTGATGGTGTTTGATATCGATGATTTCAAAAAGATAAATGATCGCTATGGGCATCATGTTGGGGATTGGGTGATTCAGAAGGTGGCACAAACGATTCAAAATTACACTGGGCCTGACGATCTTCTTGGTCGAATTGGTGGGGAAGAATTTGCTTTGGTCGTCAGTAACCAAGATGAATTGAGAATCAAAAAAGTATCCCAAACCATTTGTGAATTAATTCGTAACATTGACTTCGGTGGCGAACCAGACCACAAAGTCACCGTAAGCCTAGGGTGTGCCTATTACCCGCGCTCAAGCGCGGATATACCCCTATCGGATGCGGATCATCTGATGTACGAAGCCAAAGCATTAGGCAAAGATCGTGTTGTGATCCGAAAAATGGCCTCATAAAAACAGATGAAATCGATGAAATCGGTCGAAAAATCATCAGATTGAGTTCAAAGCCAGCAAACGAACCGAATATTGTAAAAAAAGACTTTTCTTTTCAGGTTGATGTGGCATATTGTACGTGCTTCGACGATGATGCGTGCATCGTATAATGGCATTACCTCAGCCTTCCAAGCTGATGATGTGGGTTCGATTCCCACTGCACGCTCCAATCTCTCAGCATCCTATGCGTGCATCGTATAATGGCATTACCTCAGCCTTCCAAGCTGATGATGTGGGTTCGATTCCCACTGCACGCTCCAAATAACGCAATTCTTGCTTTAGTCCAAAGCCAAATTAATCCACAATCAATGTTATCATTCTCGCGCTTAATTGCGTGTTTTCTGTGTTTGACGTTTGAGCGAATGCCTTACTGAAGGGCGTGAATCCACAGTGGCCCTTTGATGACCGCTGTGTGATAGATAGTAACTTAAACTATTCAAATGTCTTTTGATTGAGAAGTTGTTATTTCGTTTAGTGATGGCTCATTATCTGAGTCACTTCGAGAAGTTTTATCGGCTCTAGTCTGACTGGATCGGATCAGAACTACTCAATATCTAGTCCCCTAATCTGTCGAACAATTCATGATTTAAAATTAAAGCCGACAAGGAGGTTTTATGTCTTTTATTACATCTACACTTTCATCCGCGCAAGTAAATTAGTTGATTCAATAGGCCGTACAATAGATAAATTAGTGACATCAGATCAAGAACGCGAACCGTTAAAAATTGAGTTAGAAAAAGAAGTGAATAGTTTTTAACATTGCTCAGCTCAATGCGTTGGTTTAGCAAGACAAAGAGGTCAGCCAACGGCATGGTAACGACATGAAATCAGACAGCTGGCTTTCAAAAAATATTCGTCTTTTGGCGGCATCAACAATCATACTTGCCTATTTGACGATATGTATATTGGATTCTGGTGATGTCGATTTAATTGAACCGTGGTTAGATTTATTGAAACATTGCTTATAACAATGATTGCACTTTATTTTGACAGCAGAGGAATAGAAAAAGGACAGGCGATTAAGGTCAATAAAAGAGAGTCACCATTATTGTCCCGAAAAGAGACCGTTCATAATTCTGTGTCAGTTAATTTGGGGTTACGAGCATATCCTATCAGGATAAAAAAATAGACCGAGATGAAGGTCTATGTAAGCTTGCCGACGTTCATTCGTATACATTCAGCGCCCTCTTCTGAGCATAAACACTTCGAGAATAAAATTATTCTCCTCAATTTAAGTTCCCTGCTGGAATAACACAGGTCAATTTAATTCAACGAGCTTTTCAGGGTAGCGAACGTTTTCTTGGCCTGAACGGTTTGGGACGAGATGGCCGCTACCGCCACTTTTTCTGCAAAGGCTCGTTTTTTTTCAAAGTCAATTGGTCGACCGTCTTTCCAAAGCTCAAAGTGGAGGTGTGGGCCTGTGGTTCGGCCGCTATTGCCACTGAGTCCAAGACTTTGTCCTTGCATGACACTCTCGCCTTTACTAACAAAGCGTTTTGACAAATGCAGATAGCGCGTCTTTAACCCATTCGGGTGTGCGACCACTATATAGTGGCCGGCTAACGGATGATAACGAGATGCGAGGATCTCACCGGATGAAATCGTCACCACGGGCGTTGAAATTGGGACAGCGTAGTCAGTACCTAGGTGGCCTGTGACCTTCTGGGTGATTGGGTGGCGTCGAGATGGATTAAAGGCAGAGCTGATACGAAACTGGCGTGAAACCGGTGAGAGCAACAGTTTGTCTTTGTAGAATCGTTTACCATCTTGACTGTATAGAGTCGTGTTATTGTTGTGATAAATATAATACGTCTTGCGGCTGTCTTGATATAGAAATGCCCGTAGGCGTTGATTGTTATCCAACTTAACTGAAAACGTACCGTTGCTCGCTACAGAGTGAATAAAATCGAACTTACCCGATGAGAGGGAGGTTAATTCCTGAATAACGTCAGGCTTGAGATTAAGGCTGACGGCTGCACCATAAAACGAATAGCCAACGCGGCTAGTCAATACACGAGAAATATTAGCTGTTGGTGTTGATGGTAAGTCGATTTGTGCCTCTACTTTAACCTTAGGCATCGCGTTTTTGGGTGAAGGAACGCCAAAAAAATGAGGGATAAATTCTAACAATAAACACACGGTCAAAGGAATAAACGCCAGATACCAAAGTGACAGAGAATCTCGAAGGCTTCTTTGAGCAAGAGGTATTGAAGGCATGGAGTTCATTAGTTTTTGGTGATTGAGTGGCAATGATAGAGATTTATTTATCAAAATCTAGATATATTTTTTTGTAAATTTGACAATAAAAAGTCAATTCGCAGGGTAATAAAAACATAATGCAGGTGATAGGGGAGAATTAACCAACAAAAGCTTGGTTTGAATAGTCAAAATGAGGGTTTCGCCAGTCATTTCGCAACGTTGAGAAATTTAAATACCTAAATATAATCGCTGATAATTCAAACTGTCATTGGCATTGGCGTAAAAATGAAACATTATAATTATTTGGCACTGTGTGCCTCTATATTCCTTTCAGCGTGTGGCGGCGGTGGCGGCGATGGTGACGACAAGTCGCCCCCTGCACGAAAAGTTGGTTCGATTTCGGGGTATGTTTATGATGCGCCAGTGGTTGGTGCGACAGTGACTGCTTGGGAATATGACAATGGAAAAATTGGACGCCATTTAGGTGTGACAAAGACTGACCAACATGGTCATTACAGTATTCCAGTGACATCGGGGCCTAGACCGATATTGATCACTTCTAACGGCGGCCGCTATCAGGACCCCTTTACGCGATCAGACATTCAATTTGTTGATGGCTTCTCCCTAAGTTTTAAAAGCGCAATCAATTATCAAGAGGGGAGCAATGCCACCGTGATGGTTACTCCATTGACGAATATCTCCGTGGGGCTAACCGAGTTCAAAATCAAAAACAATATCAATAATACGAGCGATGCCATTACGTCATCCAATGATGCGGTCAAGGAACTGTATGGTTTTGACGTAATCGAGACCAAGCCAGTAGATTTTGTTTCTGGTGGCCCGAGCAAAGTTGCGACTCCGGGGCATGAGTATGGGATGCTGCTCACCGCGTATTCTTCCTTCGCGAGCGAGTTTCCTCAAGACGAACATAATCGTCATTCCTCTGCAAACTTGGCTAATATTCAATACGAAGACATCAAGGCAGATGGAAAGTTAGACGGAGTGGGTCTCACTGAAGACAACACTACAAAACGACTCGGTTTTGGTCACGTGGACCCAAAAGAAATACCAATGACTCAACTCTATACTCATGAGTTAGCCAAACATATTATTATTTCGGCCAATAATAGCGAGGTTAATCTGGTCGGGTTACCTCCGAATCAATTGACGTCTTTCAGTGGTAAAGTGAATGTTCTGGACAGTCCAATTCTAACGGGCACTGGGGTACCACTCGACGAGAAGCCGCCTACCGTTAGTCGTGATAGTGAGCAGAAGTTGTACGGCATGGATATGGTTGCACTTACACTGCGTGATGATGTGGGTATTGATAATGTTGGCATTTCCATTTCGTACCAGCCTGCAGGTCAATCCGTTCAGCAATTCAGTTGCGATCTCGATAATAACGAAAGTCCTGAGTTTTGTTCGTTGAATCTTACCCAATTCACACAAGGCAAACGTGAAGCGACTATTGGGGTTAGAGTAAACACCTTCGCATTAGACAGTGTTTCCGGTGCTGATTTAGGGCAGGCAAAATTAATTGTGGAAGCCGAAGACACGCTCGAAAATGAAGGATCAAAAGATATCGAGTTTAAGTGGGATAATTCTGAACCCCAAGTGAACATTCTTTCACAAGATTCGGTCCAGGATGGCGAAGATACCTACACTTTACGCTTTTCCGTCGATTATTTAGAGAAAATTAAGAGCGCAGAGATTACTTTTAACGGAGGGGCACCAACAATCGTTGACCTCACCTGCGGCCAGAATAGCGAAACAAAAGTATATACGTGTGATTATAATAAGGCTTATCAAACTGAAGACATATTCTCGGGTAATGTAGCCGAAATTGTGGTGACAGCCACCAGTAGCGTCGGCGCTAAAGGTTCCGACATTAAAACGGTCACGCGTGACAATAATCCTCCTAATCTACGTGTATCTGGATCGGGAGTTGAATTCTTGTTTATCGACAACGGAGAAAAAGGGTCAAATCCAAAGGGGTGGTTACCAACCACCTATACAGCAGACACAGTTCAAGATGATCCGACCTCACTGTGGGTTGACTATATCGCTGGTACAGAAGGGTTGCGGGCATTTAGTGGTAACTTTGGTGACTTTTCTGCTGTATCGGCTAAAGATTTTATAGAGAAAGATACCAATACTAATACGATCTTGAGGCAAGTCCCTTATCTTATTGCGGAAGTAGAGGACACGGGTACGCCAAAATCAACGCCAGACAAAATCAACCTGATCGTTAAGCATTCAGTGTTTCGTAATGGCGCTTTTTCTGCTCCACATGTGGTTAACGCTATTGAAGGCAATGCAGTAAACATTCCTCGGAAAAAGTACCAAGAGAAGGATCAGTTCGCTTACTATTATATCCCTTTGAGCGATGATATTTTGAATGGTGTGGAGCAAAATGTCCCCAATAAGTTGGAAATTACGGCGAAAGATCAAGCGACAAATCCCAGCTTGACAAAAACCGTCTTCTTCAAAATGTCCTATGACCTTCCTGAGGTTAAGGTCGTGACGCCTTATGCGGGTGCGAACGTTCAGGTTAAGGATCTTATCTCAGGTTCAAATATTGGCGCGTGTACTACCAAAAAGGAGCTCAATGCTGCAGGTGATGAAGCTTTGAATGTCGCCTCCTGCCGCGTCGAGCTCAGTGGCGATATGGCTAGCGTTTTTAGTGTATCTTTAAGCGGTAGTGCCACATATTATTACAATCCAGAGGTGTACGGTCAAAGTAATGAGGCACCGACTGAGATTACTGTTGATTTGGGCGATAAAGACTTTACCGTCTATTTTTCTCCTGAAGCGACCCAAACCTTTTATATTAACGAATTAACCGTGTTTCATTCTGCATTATTTGAATCTTTGTGGCAGGATGGGCAAAACAGGACGGTTGAGAGAGCTAAGGAGATCCTCGCTCTGGTTCAAGAAGCGTTACAAGGGACAGATTCATTTTTCGGTTTTGATCCAACCCGCACTGCTTATGAGACCATTGAAGAGGCACAAGCCATAAGAGACACTAACGGCGATTCTGTGCTCACTTCGCTATCACCGTCCCAAAAACATCGCCTACTTGCTGAGTCCTTAGCGTTTATAAATGGCGAACCAAGTGAGGTTAATACTTCCACTTCGATTGCCCGCAAAATATATGAGGACCTCAAGGATGGGAAGGCCCATGGACTACCTACTCATGGCGCAGCAACGTACCAGATCATTTGGGCGCAAAAATTCCAAGAACGTATGGTTAATCCACAATCGGGGTCGTATTTCGTTTCTGCCCCAATTGCGCTACAGATAGCAGATCAACTGGCCTTGGCTTTTCCTAAACTTGGAGAGACGCCTATTTTTGAGCAGCAAGGCAGTAGCATTGACCAAAGTGGCCCGTCTCACAACCTGACAATTACCACCGGAAAACAGTATCAAAAGGGCGCGAACACTTATATCGCTGGTCAGGTTGATGTAAGCTTGACAATCGAAGACCCATCAGGGGTTAAAGCTTCCAGTGTGCAACCGAAGTGGGTATCGCTGGGTGACGACAATGAGAAAGATGCGAGTATTATTGTCAATGATCCGACGGGTGGCACTTATAAAAAGAGTTATAATTTTTCATTAGATTCGACGTTAGATCAATACAAGAATATTGAAAAATTCTTATTGCATATAAGTGCAGAGGACTTCAAAGGTTATCCCCTCGATAATTATATTGAAACCTTAGTGGTTGATAATGATGTCCCTGTCGTAACCTACCACTTGAAAGACAGTACGGGTGCAAATTGGGATACTTCCTTGGAGGACGTATTTGTTAATCCTTCGCAGTTCTTTTCCTTGGATTTTTCGGTGAGCGATGCGGTAGGAGATCAGCCGAGCAAGCGTCGCGTTTCGCTAGAGCATACTGAGACAAGGGTTTACGCGTTTGTAGACCCCAAGATGCTGTTGAACAAAGACGCTTCTTTTGCGATTGGTTTGTGTGGCTCAAAAGAGGGGGAAGGGTGTAATAGTAGGCCAACCGAAAGGGAACATAACTTCTATCTGCAAGGTGATGGTGAATGGAACATCAATGTTGAAGCAACCGATTACCTTGAAAATGGACAAACAAAACAAGTAGGAAAAATCTTGCTTGATACCACACCTCCTATTGTCAACTCGTTGCTAAACGGCGGTAAAGCGCTGTCTACAACAGAAAAAAATTGGCTTTCAGGTGATGAAATGTTGCAGCCATCGATTAACTGGCAAGGAGACAAAGGCGTTACTCCATTTAGTGCTGGTGAGCGGGTCTCGGTCAGCCTCAACCTTCAAGGATCAGGCACTAAGGATCTGGTTTCATGTGCTTTACTCGATTCAGCCGATGAAAAACCATGCCTGATCGGCGACCAACCCAACGTGAAAGTAAAATTGGTCGCTAGGGCATTCACACAGCACGATACACCAAGTACGTTATACATTTCGGCGACCGACAAAGCGAAGCCCGCTAATACCAGTGAAAAAACACAAATAAATGTTTATTTTGATCGTAAAGGGCCCGTTTTAGACTTGCAAGAACCTTGGTTAGAGGATACTCATGTCAATCGCTCGACATACGTATTAGGAAAAACTTTTCATGTTAAGCTCAAGAACATTGCAGACGATTCACTATCGAATGATACCCCAATCACGCTTGAGCTGTATCAATATCAAGTCGAAGACATTGATGGCAATAAACCTAACGACATACTGATAAAAAGGGTTTCTCGTAGTAATCTAGTTGATGCGATTACAGTGACTGAGATAGAAAGTGAAAAGATCATCCCAGTGGGTGATATACCATCTGCAACCTTTTATATAAAAGCGACCGATGTCGAAGGCAATTACACACTTTCACATATCGCATCACATGGCTCAAACGGCACCAAGGTACTGTTTGACAAAGAAGGCCCGGAAATTAACCTGTCTGGTTATGATTCAATGGCTTACTATAAAGGTGACTATCAGTTCACCGTCAACGCGCAAGATTACATTTCATTGGAGGGTAACAAAGGCGCAGCAGGGATTGACGATGATAGCCTCACATATTGGTTGTTTGAGGAAGGCAGCAGTAAATCTGGCACAGGAACGCCGATAGTAGATAAACGTATATCGTTAAACAGCCTAACTGACGGTGTTTTGAATCTTACAATGACCGGAAGTGATATACGTGGTAACCGTCATGAAGTTACAAAGAAAATAAATGTCCGTAACAGTTTGCCGTCAATCGAGTTGGTGAGTATTGCGTATGCGGATGGTACCGACGTAGAAAGGCCTCAAGGCAATAGTCAGCACTTAGTCACCAAACAAGGTAATCTTGAGGTCAAGATAAAAGTCGAAGACAAAAGCGGTATTGATGCGCTTAAAGGTACCCTTCTCAATGGGGAAAACACCCAAATTGGAACACTAACTCTTAAGGAAGTTGAGGGAGAAAGCAACCTATGGGCTGCAACCGTTGATCAGGGCGTTATTTCTTCCGATGGTCACTATCTTATAAAGTTCACCGCTTCGAACAGAGTTAAGGTGAATAGTTTAGGCGCGAAAGAAAAAACAGAAACAACCTATCCTTTTTCTGTTGCGCGCAGTGGGCCTAAACTTTCAATCGTTGAACCTATAGATTTTGCAACTCATACGTCAAATCATAATTTGTCCGTGAAACTGGCATTGGATGGTACGGTGGTGCCTTCTCAAATGCGCTGTTGGGTTCGCAATAATTATACGTCAGACATAGAGCCGCGAGGAGATGAGGCGAATAAAAATGCGTCAAGCCTGCTTACCAACAACTATCAAGACTGTGAAATTAAATCGATTGATACGAACATGGATAACCCATCGTTCATTCTCTGGACCAAAGGGAGTAATGGTGCGGAAAGTGTTCAAAAATGGTCTTTCAAGCAAGTAGATATCGAAGCACCAGAATACTGTCGCACATTTGAAAACAACCGTTGCGTCACTGGCAGCGACTTCAATTTGAAAAATCAGCATGTGTTTTATGACGAGCAATCAAAAGCTAAGCAACTCAAATTTGATTTGTTCTTTAGTGACAACCTCTCCGGAATATTGACAGATGATACTGATGATACTGATGATACTGATGATACGCGGTTTCCTCGACTAGAATCGCTAAATAAAACGATTACGCCAACGTCGTGTAAAAAGGTCGCCAATCAAACGGATGAAAACCGTATTTCGTGCGAGTTTGGAGGTCCTTATGCCGACTTCATTGATATAAACAATATCGATCAAGTATTTAAAGTCGGTAACTTGGCAGATTTAGCTGGTAACGGGACGGACCTAACTATCGAGTTCAAAACGCCTGATGCTACCGATGGTATTGGCGTTGAACTGAACGTGCCTAAATACGTCAGTGGCGAGAGCCTTGTGGTTGTCTACAAAGTCAAATCTTACGCTGGTTCGAAGATTGATGATGTGAAGGTGGAAGTGGACAACGTCACCTATTCACGACGTGAAAAACCGACTATGTTTGGGCAAGCTAAAACATGTACTGACGATCCTGAAAAATTATGCCAGACATTCACTATTGATACTCCTCAGAACAAAGAAGGGCAAGTGGTTCCCATTAAAGTGGTGGTCACCGATTTTTGGGGCGAAAGTGGCGTATCAACGGTAGAGTCGGTCACCATTGATACAACCGAACCGACTATTGGTGATGTACTGACGAATTTGACTCACGACAACAATGGCAAGGTCAGACTTGAATTTGCTATCGAGGATAGCGGTAGCCAACTCTCTAAGGTCAAGTACACGGCCTTTGACCAAGACACAGAGGTTGTTAAAGTACCTTTCAACGTGTTGGAGATTCCTGTTGAAACCTTGACAAACACAACGACAATGACCGTCAAAGTACAAGCCTTTGATGACGCCGGCAATACGTTTATACAGAACGTAAAAGTCAATCTGTCCGTCCCGAAAATTGAACTGCTATTGGACGGAATCTCAGGCTTAAATGAACAAAAAATCGCGATTAAAAAGTCAGCTCAAGCGTTTACCTTAAAAAATACTCAGACGGATTCGGATGTCACGGCAGCCAAATATAAAATCATTTTGGATTCGGTTACACCGGATAGCCAAATATTGAAAGAAGGACGCTTTTCGAGTCAGGATGAAAAGGATGAATTAACGTTGGACCTCGATGCCCAAGGCAGTTACAAACTGAGAATCGAAGTCATGGACTCTATTGGTAGAACGTCTGATAACTTCACGTTTTCTGGTAAAGCGTTCAGTACTGAAGGCGTGTTAACCGTGGTGGACTTTCTGGATCCAGTTGTCAACAACCTTAGGATAGATGTTAGTGAAAAGCCGCAGAGTAATCAATATGAGGTGACGGTGCTCGCTGAGATCAAGGATGTCAACTTCGATGCTGCCACCGTGACACTGACGAGTACAGATGGGCCGTTCTCCAAGTCTTATCCCATGGTTAAAGTGGGTACTGACCAAGACTACCAACTCAAATTGCAACTGCCTGTGGGGGGGTACAAAGCGACGGTTAAAGTGGTGGATTTAGTTGGCAGAGAAACCATCACTCCAGCAACTCAGTTTGAGGTTGATGAGGCGGAGGCTCCAACGGTATCGTCGATCATGACTGAGTCAGGAAAAAGGACGCTGGGCGGGGGGGTAAAGGCCCGATTTAAGATTGTGTTTAATGAAGCGGTACAGGAATTTGTTCAACAAGACATCACAGTGACTGTGAATGACGGCGGTGACGTTGGGAGCCTTACTCAACTCCAAACAACCGACAGAAAAACATGGCTGTTTGACTACACGACACCGACTGATACCGACAAAAGCGTCAGGTTTACCATCGCGGCTGGAATGGTGAAGAATGAAGTCACAGGGGTGGAAGGCCCCGTTGTTGCCTTTAGTGAAGAATTTGCGGTAAAGAATAGCGCTCCATCACCGACTCTCGTTGAACTGAGCTCTGAATTGGTTAACACAAACGAACAGATTACCTTTAATGTAACGTTTGCTGAAAAAACGACTATGCCAAGTACATCTTATCTCGGTGACTCAACCAATAAAATTCTTTGGGAAACACAAGATAGCGCTAAGAAATGGACAGGGACCGCGATAGCCAAAGCGACGTCTGAAGATTTGGCGTTAGCGGTGGTGATTTCAGGGTATCGTGATGAGTTTGGTAACGAAGGTGAAGTGTATTCAGAAAAAAAAATCCTACTAAGACCGAGTATAACAATAAACCAACTGGAGATTAACGCGGGCCGTATCACATTCAATGGCAACGCGGGCCGTGTGGGTGACACCGCGACGGTGACGTTGAGCTTGTTGGATAGTCAGAATACGCAGAAAACGGTGAGTTTTGAGATCACTCCAG
>NZ_JABEYA020000008.1:0-91199 GCF_013074385.2 Vibrio ostreicida | reverse complement strand
GCGTGGACGGGAGAGGTGACGGTCAAGTCAGCGGACGCCACGGCGCTGTCGTTGCCTTTCAAAGTGAGCGGGTTCACGGATAACTCAGGCAACCCTGGCGTTGAGAGTACGGAGCACAGTGTTAATTTGCAGCCAACGTTATCCGTATTGGATGTTGACGACGTATCGGAAAATGTTGCAGTGACGATAGTCGGGAAGAGCACAGGGTTTGTGGACGAAAATAATATCAGCGTAACGCTGACTCCTCCGACAGGTAATTCATTGGTTAAAAGTGTGACATTGGATGATGAGGGCAACTGGACAACGTCCCTTTTGGATGTCTCTGGTTTTGAATTAGGAAAAGTGACGGTAACGGTTAAAGGTTCGAATGCCAATCGCATCCCAGCCTTAGATAAATCGATTGATTTTAATATTATCAATTAAAATATCTACATTCGTCACATTATTTGTATTTAAACGCCAATTTATATTGGCGTTTTTTTATTGGAGGAAAAATGAATAATCATTATGAATATTGAAACGGTCTTTTCGAAACCTCAGATCTTTATTTTCTTGTCATAATATCGGTTTCGGACAGTTAAAATGCAACTATTCCTATAAATAGTGCAACGTTGCATTGTTTTCAAGAGCTTGTATAGTGGCCCAGCACCTAATGGTGCTATCCTGCACAGGTGGTGAAAGCTATCTGTTTCGTATCGAAACATAAATATTTGGTACAATGGCGTGATCTCTAATCACGTCATTTTTTTATGTCTTAATGATTATCACGGTGGCAAAAACCAAATAGAAAAGTGACGGATTGGGCACCGGCCATTCTATTTTCTAATCACACTATGAGAATTCAAGCAAATCACAAATGGGTTGTCTTTTTTGAACGAGTATCTTGAGAGCAGAACATCGCATCATTTATGGCTTAAAGAATAAACCACTGAATTTGAAAAGTGATTAGTGGGTTCAGGCACACTTTTGAGTATGCCTAAATACCAGCCAATAATTAAGCTGGGGTGATGTCGTACTTTTTCATTTTATGGTTGAGAGTACTCAGAGGAAGTGCGAGTTGTTCTGCGGCTTTTTTTGTGTGCCAGTGGCAGTCAATCAGGCAATCAGTAATGACGGTTTTTTCATATTCTCCCACAGCCTCCTTGAGCCCTTTTGAATAATCTCCAGTGTCATTCGCATCAGGTTCCGTAACAGGTTCTGGCTTTGATTGTGTAGACACAAACGTTGGTGAATGATCCTGTTCTGGTATACAAGTATCGCCTAGCTCGATCTGATTGATGGTTTCAAAATCTGAGAGAAGTAGGGCACGTTCAACGATATTTTTCAACTCTCGTACGTTTCCTGGGAATGAATACCCTTGTAACTGCCTCTGAACATTGGCACTTAACCCTGGCGCTTGGCTTAAACCCAGATTCAAGGCACTTTGCTTAAGAAAATGCTCGGCGAGTGGCAGAATATCCGCTGCACGTTCACGCAAAGGCGGAAGAGTGATCGGAAAAACATTAAGGCGATAGAACAAATCAGCACGAAATTCACCCTTGTTTATCTTTTCCATCAAATGACAATGGGTTGCCGCTACCACACGTATATCCACTTCAATTTCTG
This sequence comes from Vibrio ostreicida, assembly GCF_013074385.2. Taxonomy (GTDB): domain Bacteria; phylum Pseudomonadota; class Gammaproteobacteria; order Enterobacterales; family Vibrionaceae; genus Vibrio; species Vibrio ostreicida. The sequence goes on along the minus strand of NZ_JABEYA020000008.1, from coordinate 89,594 downwards.
TGTTTGCTCCAACCGGCCGAAATTTACGTTCCTGCAACACTCGCAGCAATTTTGCTTGAAGCAAAAGCGGCATATCGCCGATTTCATCGAGAAATAAAGTCCCGCCATGAGCGGCTTCGAACAGGCCAATTTTGTCTTTGTCTGCACCAGTGAACGCCCCTTTTTTATGACCGAACAGCTCTGATTCCAATAGCTGTTCAGGGATCGCCGCACAGTTTTGAACAATGAGTGGTTGCTCGGCGCGGTTTGAGTTCTCATGGATGTATTTGGCAATAACTTCTTTACCAGCACCTGTCTCGCCTCGTAGCAGTACATCTACTGGCAGTGACAGGACTTTTTCAAGACGGCTAAGAACTTCAAGCATTGGCTCGCTTTCCGCTATTGGCCCTTTGTAGTGAGTTTGTTTTCGCTGCTTGAGGTGTTGGTTTTCACGCAATAGAGCAGCGTTGTCGGCATTAAGGGTTTTGATCATATGACCGTATTGCTCAAGCCAAACGGCCTGTCGAATACTGTTTGCCGCGATATAACAAAATGCGGTTAGGGCCGATTCATTGTCGATGATACTTAGATCGAACAATGACAGCAGTCCAATGGTTTTTTGACTGTCGTCGACCAATGGCCAAGCAAGCAAGTTGGTACTTTGCAGACCAAGTGTGGCTTCCGTCTGATAAATTGCCTGACAGTCGTAGCCATTATACTGATACAGATCGTTGATCAGAACGACTTCACCGTTTTGAATCGCATAACTAAACGGGTCCGTCTGGTTAGAGCGCTCAAGGGATAACGCAGGCCATGGATGTGAAGACATGGCTTGTCCGTTTTGGTGGACAATACTGGGGATAAGCGCTTGCCCTGTTTGATCGAGAACGTAGATGATTCCATGTTTGGCCAAGGTCATTTGCCGTGCTGCGGTGAGCACGGCATCTAATGTTTGCGCAAGCTGAGTACGATCAGCCAAAGATTGGCTGATCGCTAACAAAGCATTACTCAGATCATTCTGATTAGCTGAACGCATAGGAAAGCAGTCCTTGCTCATCGACCGATACCGTAATTTGGCTATGTGACTCTTCCTTGTCGTGAACCAATAGTTGTGTGGATAGTTTGGGCAAGAGCTGACGATTGATCACGGCATCAATATTTCGTGCCCCTGTTTCGGCGAGACGACAGTTACCCAACACAAATTCAACCAACGACTCTTCGTAGCGAAGAGACAGTTTGTGATGGCTCTGTAGTCGCTCTGAGACTTTGCCTAGCTTGTGATGAATGATATCCGTCATGGCTTCATCAGACAGCGGAACGAAGGGTAATACGGACATTCGCGCCAACAAGGCGGGCTTAAAATGCTGATTGAGTGTTGGACGAATGGCATCAGCAATAATGCTAGCGTCAATATCACTCGATTGTTGTACTAAAGATTCAATCTCCTGAGTGGCTAAGTTACTCGTCATAATGATGAGGGTATTTTTGAAGTCTATCGAGCGGCCTTCACCGTCATTAAGAGTCCCTTTGTCGAACACTTGATAAAACAAGTTAAGGACTTCAGGGTCAGCTTTTTCAACTTCGTCCAGCAGGACGACAGAGTAAGGACGTTGGCGAACTGCTTCAGTGAGCATACCGCCTTCACCAAAACCGACATAGCCAGGTGGTGAACCGATCAGGCGGGAAACCGTATGTTTTTCCTGAAATTCAGACATATTGATTGTGGTCATAAAGCGCTCGCCGCCAAACAGTTGGTCGGCAATAGCGCGTGCTGTCTCTGTTTTACCTACGCCGCTTGGGCCTACAAGCAAGAATACGCCCGTTGGTGCGTCTGGGTTGCCCAATCCAGCTTTTGCCGTTTGGATACCTTCTGCGAGTGCATCAATGGCAAACGTTTGTCCTTTGATGTTGTTGGTCAGGTTCTGTTTGAGTTGCAGAGTGGTTTCGGCTTCGTCCTGAAGCATTTTGCCCATAGGAATCCCAGTCCAGTCAGAAATGACATGGCTAACTTCATCTGGGCCGACTTCAAAGTGCACTAATGGGTTGCCTGCACGAATCACATCGAGTTGTTCCTGACATGCTGCGATTGCAACACGAACGGATTGTTCATCCATATCTGCATAAGGCGACACGTTTTGATCTTCTTCGTCCGTATCGATGTTATCTTGGCCATCAACCCATTGATGCAAGCGGGCGCGCAAAGCAATCATTTCATCAATTTGTGTTTTCTCACTGCGCCATTGGGCTTCTTGTACTTCCAGTTCTGCCTGAGTGTCGGCCATTGCAAGCTTGAGATCGGGAATGGTGGCGAGGCTGTGCTTGTCACCTGTTTGTTGCAGGGCATCTCGCTCAAGGGCTTCCAATTCCCGCGCTTGTGCGGCCAGTGACTGCTGGAGTGTTTCCACAGAAGCAGGTACAGCGTTAAGGCTGATATTCACCCGTGCGCAAGCCGTATCTAGGACGTCGATGGCTTTATCTGGCAGTTGTCGACCGGAAATATAACGAGCCGATAAGGCGGCCGCCGACGTAATGGCATCATCACGAACGTAGACATTATGAGCTTTCTCGTAGGCAGGGCGCAGGCCACGAATGATGAGCGCGGCTTGTTGTGGAGAGGGCTCGTCTAATTTGACCAATTGGAATCGGCGGGCCAGTGCGGGATCTTTTTCGAAATACTTTTTGTATTCTGACCAGGTAGTCGCAGCGATGGTTTTGACTTCTCCACGTGCCAATGCTGGTTTAAGTAGGTTGGCAGCGTCGCTGCCACCGGCTTGATTTCCGCCACCGACGAGAGTGTGTGCTTCGTCAATAAACAAAATGATTGGTGTGGGGGAATTTTTCACTTCATCAAGAACGGCATTGAGGCGCTTTTCGAACTCGCCTTTAACGCTCGCACCAGCTTGAAGAAGACCCATATCTAGGCCATAAAGCTCGACACCTTTGAGGTTGTCAGGGACTTCACCTTGCACAATTTTAAGCGCTAGGCCTTCGACTACTGCGGTTTTACCGACACCAGGTTCCCCGACAGCAATTGGGTTGTTTTTCCGTCGACGCGCAAGGATATCAACAATTTGTCGAATTTCCTGATCACGGCAAAATACAGGGTCTATCTCACCTTTACGAGCCTTTCCCGTAAAGTCGGTTGTAAACTTACTTAGTGCAGAGCCCTCTTCACGCGCTTGAGTCTTCTCCGATGTGGCTTCCTGAGATTCCAAGGATTGGCTCGTTAACTCAGCGAAATTGCGTTTCAGGCTATCGGGGTTGATGCTTTCCAAAATGGTGGCGTAACCGTGCTGACCATAACGAAGGGGGTTGCCAACGAGAGTCAACAAAAGAGCGCCTGAGCGAATCTGGGATTGTGATAGATCTAAAGAGGAGACCAACCAGCTTTCTTGCAGCCACTCAATCAATAAAGCAGAGAAAACCGGTTTGCCTCCGTTGCCAGCGGCACTGCTTGCCAATGTTGAACGGATGGATTGACGTAATATGGTTTCAGAGCAGTCGAAATGGTTTAGCAGGGTATCAAAATCGCTATTCGGTCTTTCAAGTAAGCTTAACAGGTAGTGCTCGATTTGAACTTCGTTTGCCTTTTCCGATACGGCGAGCGCGGCGGCATCTTCTAGCGCGACTTTAGCGATAGGGTGCAGACGTTGAATTAATGAAGAGAGATTAATGTTTATCATTGTCTTTATCGTGCTTATGGTTTGTTTAGAATGGCACCGATTATACTAAATAATAAAAAACTTGTTTTTTTGAACACTATTTTATAGGCGTTTTATGGTTGTTTATTGCGGCTCCATAAATGTTTTACAGGTCTATTTGAGTGATATTCCTGTCATTATGAACATTCTTCTAGTTAATATGCATTATTTGCCTGTCATTTCGTCTTTTTTAATCCGATTTTATAGCGTTGTTTTATTCGTCTAGATGAGTAACAATAAATTGGATGGATTTTCCAATAATTCGTAAAACTTTCCAATTTTTTGATCCGGTAAATGACCTAAAAATATAATTAATATCATAAGTAACTGTTTTTTATCAGTTTAAAAGTTGGCACGGAGTTTGTATTAAGTATAGGGAATCGCGCTAATCAGCGACTCCATCAATGAAAATAAATAGAATTTTTAAAAGGAATATAAGATGCCAACTCCAGCGTATATGTCTATTAAAGGCGAAACTCAAGGTGATATCACTAAAGATGCTTACTCAGCGGATTCAGTTGGTAACTCTTGGCAAGAAGCTCACGTTGATGAGTTTCTAGTACAGGAACTTGATCACGTATTGACTATTCCACGTGATCCACAGAGTGGTCAACCTACAGGTCAACGTGTACACAAGCCTGTTATTGTTACTAAAGCACAAGACTGCTGTTCTCCACTACTATTCAACGCACTTGTTTCTGGTGAAAAACTGCCTGAATGTAGCATTAACTTCTATCGTACATCGATACAAGGTAAGCAAGAGCATTACTACACAATCAAATTGATTGATGCTCTACTTGTTGATATGCAAACTCGTATGGCTCATTGTCAAGACGCTGCGACTTCAGACCGCGTGACTGAAGAAGTACTGAGCTTTACTTACCGTGCAATCGAAGTGACTCACGAAGTCATGGGTAAAGGCGGTAACGATGACTGGCGTGCGCCGCGCGAAGCGTAAGAATTTCTTACCGAGTGCTAGGGCCAACAGTGGTTGGCCCTAATTTTAGTATTTGTATCAGGTAAAAGGTATGACTGACGTAGAATTTAAATTTGAAGTTCAGGGCACTGGACATGAATTTCGTGTTGAAAGTTTTCAGGTGACAGAAGAACTGTCTAAACCGTTTCAAATCAGCCTATCATTGCTTTCACTTGATGCTGATATTACATTTGATGAACTCATCCGAAAACCTGCAGTGTTGACACTTTACGGACAAGGATTAACGTCGGCCCGTCGATTCCATGGAATGGTCAATGAAGTGCGCTTCCTTGGTCAAGGTCGTCGATTCTCCCGTTACCAGCTGCTCTTGGTGCCCCAGACGTGGTTTATGACCCAGCGTCAAGACTGCCGAATTTTCCAGAATCTCACCGCACCTGATATCATTTCCCAAGTGCTTGATGATGCATCGGTGTCGGACTATCGGCTGGAACTGAGTGGTATTTATCCGGCAAAAGAATATGTGCTTCAGTATCGCGAGACGGATCATCACTTTGTTGACCGTATGTTGGCTGAGCACGGCATGTGGTATTATTTTGAGCACAGTAAATCAACCCACACGATGGTCATTGTCGATAGCAATGACGCCATTCCTGAGTTGTTGAGCACGCCTTTAAATGCGTCATACATTGGACCTATTGTTTATCACGCAGACGCTGGCGGTGTCTCTGATAGAGAACATATATTCGACTTATCTGCGGTGAATCGTGTGCGTACCGGCAGCACTACCTACACCGATTATAACTACGAGCACCCCAAGATCCCTCAGGAAACTTCTTCCGCTGGTCTCTTGGATCAGGATCTTAAGTTGTTTGACTACCCTGGTCGCTACGTTGACCCTGCAATGGGGCAAGTACGCGCATCAGAGTGGATTGCCCAATATGAGGTCGACAATCAGCAAATCGAGGCCGAATCAAATGTCATGAGACTGGTGCCCGGCTATAGTTTCAACATTGGTGAACATCCTAGACGCTCTATTAATCGTGACTATACCTTGCTGTCGGTATTTCATCACGGCCAAGACCCTCAAGTTCATGAAGATGAAACGAGCGGTATGCCTACTACCTACGAAAATAAGTTCGTCTGTATCCCGCGTGACGTAACCTTAAAGGCGCCGAAAAAAGTAGCGCCAATCGTTGATGGCCCGCAAACTGCTGTGGTGGTAGGGCCCGCTGGGGAGGAAATCTACACCGACAAACTGGGGCGTATTAAGGTTCAGTTCCATTGGGACCGATATGGTAACAACGATGAACAAGCCAGTTGTTGGATCCGTGTTAGCCAGTCGATGGCGGCACCAACTTGGGGGGCAGTGTATCTACCGCGTATTGGCCACGAAGTGGTGGTGACCTTCCTTGAAGGAGATCCAGACCGCCCTCTAGTAACGGGAGCCGTTTATAATGGATTACATTATCCTCCGTATTCACTGCCAGACAATAAAACGCGGACAACCTTTAGAACCCAAACCCACAAAGGTATAGGGTACAACGAGCTAAGTTTCGAAGACGAAGCGAACGAAGAAGAGATATATTTTCATGCTCAAAAGGACATGTCGACCAAGGTCCTCAATAACCGTTTCCGCGACATCGGTCAGGACGAGTTTCTTAAAGTAGGGCGTCATCAGACCAATGAAGTGCATGGCGATCATAAAGAAACCATCGATGGTCACAAAACCACACAGGTGAATAGTACGTTTACTGAGACCGTTGAGCAGGATGTTACCGTCACCTATAACGCGAATGAAACCCAGAAAGTTAAAAACAACACCACGTTAGAAATTGGTGACAACCGGACAACGAAAATTGGTATCGATGACGACTTGAACGTCGGCGAAAACAGTAACCTCGTTGTCGGAGCCTCGCGATCCGATGATATCGGAGCAGACGACAATCTGACGATTGGTGGCAACTTGACGGTCGCGGTAAAAGGCAACACTTCCTACAAAACAGATGCTGCAACTCAGGTCGTAAGTGGCGATAAAATTGTGCTTAAAACTGGCGGTTCTTCGCTGGTAATGAACAGTGACGGCAGTATTAAATTGTCGGGTTCATCGATTACGATTGAGGGTAGCGATAAGGTCGTCATCAAGGGTGGCAACGTAGCGATTAACTAATGTAGATAACCGAATGAAACAAGAGCAATACTTAGTCGAATTTGAACACCAACAGCAAGCCGAGCAATCGGCTTGCTTGTCCCGTTTTGGCACTATAGTGGGGTTTGATGGCAAACTAGATAGCGTAAGAGTCGATTTTGAAGGCAACCCATTTGACCAGCCACTTTCTGCTCGCTTGGGTCGATTGTTTAAGGCGTCTGAGATTCAATTTGCCTTGGATAATCAACTGCAATGCAGGATAAATTTTGTGGGTGGGGATATCAGCTTGCCGATCGTCACTGACGTGTTCTATTCAATGCTCCAAGAAGAGCAAGACATCGTGTTTCGAGCAAAATCGATGCGCTTTGAAACGAGCCAAGAAGTAACACTGGCCAGTGGTGATACGCAAATTAGCTTAAACGGACGTGACGGTCGGGTGACCACAAAGGCTAAGTATGTGACGTCGCAAGCCGATAAAGCGCAAAAAATACAAGGCGCAACTGTGGCGATTAATTAGAGTAATCAAGCTGAGTCATTATGAGACAAAGAATTACCCCAGAGCAGCTGACCAGTGCTCTCAACGAGAGTGCGCTCGCTGATGCCAACGCATTTCTTGATAAAAGCGTGGCTGACCTTAAAGTAATCAAGCCCGCTTGGCGCGAATTTTGTCAGGAAAAGTCTGATATCGCGATAGAGTCCTGGACATTTTTTTTCCGACAATGGGTGCAACTGCATCGCAAAGGCTACCCCTCGGTTGAGCAGCCCTACTTAGCCTTGCTCGATCGAAATATGGTCGAAATTAAAATGGTCTATCTTGCGTTTTTTAGGTTACATTCCGGGCTGATTTATGAGTTGAGAAACACTCAACCAGCGATGTTTATCTGGCTAATGTTGAGCACTGAATTTGAACACGAACCAAAACACCTTTTGGCAGCATTATCCCTGACTGACCGTTTGTCTGAAGATGAGGTCAGCTTGCTATTACTTCACGCCAAACATACTCACCTCGACATCACCCTCGCATTGCTTATTGAAGGCAATACAGTGATCAAAGATCGCGTTTTTAACGCGCTGACTAGGCGTCAGACTCTCAGTGTTGGTTTGGCTAAGCATTGGTTAAAGACCGGCATCTTGTCAGAAGAACAAGTTCACCCGGTCTTAGCCAGATTTGATGTTGAAGCCAGCATAGAATGGGTGAAAGACGCAAACATGGATGAGGCGTATCTGTTCGAATTATTGTTGTGTAAACATGACCGAGCAACTTGGTTTCGGCAACGCTTTGGCATCGACCAAGCTGCTTTAGACTCCGCACCGCTATCCACTTACGCCAAACTTCTCGAATTGGCGGAGTTTCAACACTTCGATCCTGACGCAGGTATGGCCCCAGTGCAGATGGCACTCAGTGGCCGTCCGGACTGGGCGCAAACAGCACTGGCACACATCGTTTCCCTCGATGAAAGCGAGGGTGAGGAATGGCTTTTTGCGTTGTTTGTCATTTACGGCGATGGTTTTCCACTCAGCCCACAGGCACTTGGTATTGAATACAGTTGGGAGGAGGCGCTGGCCGTCATCGAACAATGGCGAGATCAAGGCTTGGATCACTTGACGCGCCCGACCCGATTGGGCGAACTCCTCACCTTCGACTCAACACTGAATGCGATGAATCACACTGGCATACCAGAGCGCTATCGTGTTTGGTTGTGGCGTCAAATTTGTATTCATGGACGAGTGTATATTCCATGGCACTGGACTATGCCTGTAAACCAACAGCAATGGTTGTTTTCAAAGCTCCCGCAGCAAGTTGCGGTTATCGAGAGGTTTAACCTAAGGAATCAGAATGCAACTCTGGGATATTGAGACATCCGACAACCAGATGGTTCAGGGGCGGTTTCAACGAGATCAGCACGGTGGTGAAGTCTGGGTGATGACCATGAAACGCCAGTGGAACTTGGTCGATAAAGTATGGACGGAAGTCCCAGCTCAAGAGATTTATGATGACCCTGTTTATGAAGGTGAGCCCGGCCTTTCTGCCATGAAGATTGACCACGAATTTGCCGTGTCAAAGCGGAATACGGATGTGGTGGTTTTTGGCAAAGCACGCAGCTATGCGAAACGGCCAGTGACGTATCAAGAATGCCGTCTTTTGATTGATGGTCATATTGATAAAACGATTGCAGTCTATGGGGAGCGCCAATGGATAGAGCATGGTGGGAGCGTCGCCGTTTCTCACCCTAAAGCATTTGTTGAAGCTAATCTGGATTATTCCCGTGCACTCGGTGGTGATGAAAGAAACCGGTTGGGGACTGGAATCGCAACAAGTCATAAAACGTTGATTGAAAGACCGGTTCCGAGCGTCTTTGCCCCCGGAGAGGATTGGGCGCCCAGCGCAAAGCATCTCAAAGTCGCAGGTTTTGGTCCGCTTCCCCCGTTTTTTTCACATAGGGCAAAGTTTGCTGGATGTTTTGATACACATTGGCAGCAACATCGTCGACCTCTTCTACCTGAAGATTTTGACACCAGATTTTACCAATCAGCACCAGAAGATCAGCAGTGCGATGGCTTTCTAACTGGGGGAGAACGTTTGATGATGAGTGGCTTTTGTCACGACGACGTTTTGTCATTTCGTTTTCCTTCAGAGACTTATATCGCAACCGCCCTTTTTGGAGAAGATACACGACACGTGCCTATGTCTCTCTATACCGTTTTTATCGATACAGAAGAAAAGATTTTGACGCTCAGCTATAGTGCGGCTTTTCCTTGTCAAGCCCAAGAACATTTACTGACATCATCTCGGGTGTCGAAAAGGAAGGAAGCGGTATGAGCAATGTCTATGGTCGTTATATGCTCGATGCCGATGTGTTGACGCCGATGGGAATGAATTTGGGTATTTCTCTTGCTATCGCTAAAGCCGATCTGGCTCGATTCAGTCAATTGGAATCGGAAGATGGCCTTGAGCGGTTTAGTTATGCAAAAGCAGAATTTATCAAAGGGGATCAAATTAAGGACAGAGTGATTGAAATGACCGACACCTTAATGGATTCAATGTTAAATAAGTTGCCGAAAAGCTTAAAACCGGTTTCTGTTATTGTCTCCATTCCTAAAGCTATAGAGCCGGCTGTGTTAACCGATTGGTTCGAAGGAAGTCGGCACGAAAAATGGGTATCCAAAGTTGATATTAGTCATCAAGGTGGACCTGGTTTTTTTCACCAATGCTTGGCGATGCTGGACAAACAAGACGCGGTGATTTGCCTCTCATTAGATTCACCATATTCGCAAATCGATGAGCTTATCTCTCAAGGCTTAGTGATGAGCAATCATCAGCCGTGGGGTTTACTTCCGAGTGAAGGTGGCGCCGGTGTTATTTTCACTAAGAAGAACATTGTTGATACTCTCAAGCTAAAACCTATTGCGCGACTGGAATACTTTATTGGGCAATCGAATCCGGCAGACCGTCGCGGTATGATGGCACTGGTGCGTAAGGCGACAGAAAGCTTTGAACATATGGGAGAAGTGTATTGCGACATGATTCATTCAAGAGCGCACACTGAAGATTACGGATTTGCGCTTGGAGCCCGTTCCGAAGCTTTTGTAAATGGCGAAAATCCTATATTAATCAATAACTTATGGGGATCATTGGGCCGGGCGTCATCGCTGGCTCTCCTCGGGGCGTTTAGCCACTTACATCGTTCATCTGACTCGGCGTCATTGATGATGTTTGACAACAACGGTGATAGAGGGCTGTTGAAACTGTCAATGCTCGATTATCGCCAGATAGGCGGTTAATGATTAAGTGAGTAATTTATTGGTTATTTAATTGTTTTTTTGACTGCTAAATAACAGTCACTTTAACTATATTGAACCGTCATTATGACTGAATTAATAGATATAATGAGCGTTTTGTTTCCACACGGTTGAAATACATTATTCAAAATTATTAAGATGCACTCTTAGTTATTATTATCATTTGGAAAAAGAGTAAAACGTGTCTGATCAAAATGGATCAAGTGACAGCTATATCAATCAATTAGTACACAAAGCGATTGAGAGAAAAAAGCACTTAGAGCAGCAGGAAGCGCAAAGAAATAAGCCTAAGTTAGAGTATGTTTTGTTTTCTCAATTTGATGTGTTGGAATCGTTCCCGTCCCTGAATGGCAAAACAACCTTGTACCATCTGGCTAAGAAAGGTGAGCCAGAAAAGCAAGTGTGCTGCAAAGTGGCGAATGAAGGGACATCTGCGCACGAGCATACAATGCTGATTGGCGAAGCAAGCAAACTTGAAATGTCGCAACATCCCAGCGTTGCTGACTTTATTAAAGTCGGCAATGAGTTTGATCGCCCCTACATAATGTACCAGTGGATCAATGGCGAATCCTTGGCAGAGAAGTTAGAGCGACACGCCAAAAAAGGTTTCCGCCATGACCATATCGCTTGGTTTATCTACCAGTTAGCAGGTGCTCTGGAATACATGCATACGCGAGGCGTATGCCATCTTGATGTTAAGCCTGCTAATGTCCTCGTCGGTGAAGACGACAGTGTTAAATTAATTGATTTTGGTGCGGCGCGTTATAGCGATGAGCTGCAAGGACCATCAGAGGTCAGTCTGAGCTATGCCTCGCCTCTGTATGTGGAAACAGGCGTGTCTCAGCCTCAAGACGATGTGTATTCGCTGGCCTTGTTGACCGGACATCTTTTTCTGGGCTCAACGTATGGTGATATGTGGCGTGATCTCCTTGCGCAGAAAAAACGCTGTCAACTGATACCTAAGCACGTTTGGAGACTATTGAAGACTATTCTCAGCAAACCACGTTCACATGGTTATACTGCAATTTCGTTTGCGCAGGCCCTTGCCCAAATTGATACAGCTGCGCTTAAGTCAGACAATAGTGCCCCCATCTTTACGAATTTGAGAAATGCCGATCTGGTATTAACTCAACATCGCGCCACCGATAGATTTTCGTTAGGCCGCTTTAAATACCTTGAGGCTGCTTTAGTGGCTTCTGTGGTGCTGGTTACGGGGACGTATGTTTACGATTATCTCCAGCCAGAGTGGAAACCGTCTGCGAAATCTGGTTTTGGTCAAACGGAAACGCTTGTCAATACGATTAAGCCAGCTCAAACCGCCTCCTTTCTTGCGCAGACCCCATGGGAAATAGAGCGGGTTCTCGATGATATGTCGAGTGATGTGGTGGTGATGGCGCCTTACCGCGATGCGTATCATGTTCAACAGAGTCAGCTTCTAGATCTATATCAACGCCATCAAGAGCGGCTCGATAGCCGGCGAAAAGTCGCTGAAAACGTGCCTGTGTTACTCAATAAATTGCGTTCTCAGTTGGTGTCTTTACACACTAACTTGAACAACGATGGCATGCTGTTTGCCTCATCAGAGCGGTCATTCACTCAAGTGATGGCCAATCTAAACCAGCTTTCCATGGAGACACAAAATGTCGCTGATTATGTCGGTAAGCAAGACTCTGACCTCGTTAATTTAATTCTATCAGGGCAGGCACAAGTCGCAGACGATTATATGAAAGAAGCGTGGCTTAACCGTCAAGCTGAGTCCTATTACTATAGTCAGGTACTTCCTCATTCATTATTGACCCGTCTTTACGCTTCGATAGAAGCCAATGCGGAAAAGCATTTCTATACGCGTGCCATCGAGCAGGCTCAAGCGGCTATGGATTTTTTTGGCAAGACGCCTGACCTTAATGCCAAAGTGCGTGCCTTAAAAGTGGCTCGCAGTGAATACATTTTATTCAGTACAGTGACTGAGCAAGGTCTGTTTGCACGCGCGAAGCTCACTTCATCCCTCAATGAGCTTGAAGTCAATGCACCTAACAAATTCAGTGAAGTGACCGAAGTCCTCAATGGTATGGCCAATGATGCTATTCGTAAAAGTCATAAAAAATCTACGCCGGCTAGAGGTGCGCTTGCGGTCCAGCGTGCCATCAATGATTATCAGCAACGCAGTGGGAGTCAAAGTTGAGCACAGATATAGCGAGTTTGTTAGAGGCGATTAATCCTTCTTCTCCGGCAGGCGATGATGCACGTTATGAGTTTAGTTTCGAAATGATGGAAGCTGAAGTCAAAAAATTTGGTTCTTTGTTTGGTGAAACCGTCGACTGGAGTTTGGTTGAGAAACACGCGAAGGAAGTGCTCACCAAACACAGCAAAGATCTCAAGGCGATATGCTATCTGACGCGGGCTTTGTTTGAATCAGAGGGGCTTTCTGGTGTAGAGAGTGGCCTGACACTATTGTCAGACTCTCTGACGCATTTTGGAAAGGATCTCTACCCAAGGCGCAAACGTGGCCGGGATGGGGCCGTGGAGTGGCTAAATCATCAACTTAAGCTTTCTCTGACGAAACTTGAATCTCAGGAGGCAAGTTGGGAAGCGTTGTCTCGGTGCAATGAAGTTGTAGAGAAGGTTCAACGTCATTTTGATGAAGTCTTTGAGGATTCAGAAGCTGACTTTTTCGAACTGCGTACAGCGCTTAACGGTTTGTGTCAGTCCGCTGCGGTCGAGTCTACGGAAACACCACAGGACAATCATGCCTCAAATATTGACCCCTCATACGAGGTGGCAAAGACGCCGACTCCCGTTGAAACAGCCCCCGCGGTCAAGGTTCATGAACCTGAAAGACGGCAATCTCTGGATATTGACACGGACTTTTCTTCTCCTACTGCATCAAAGCGAAGTCTAAAAAGGGTGGCTGAAACGATTTTAAGTGCTGAGCCTGATTTGGCGCTGTCCTATCGAATTCACCGCCACTTGACTTGGTGTGATATTAACGAGCTGCCCGACAGCAATAATCATCAGACACCTCTTATTTTGGCGGTCTCTCAGGATAAGCAAGCCGAGTATAAAGACAAAGCTAAGCAAGAAAGTGATCTGGATACTATCAAGCGTTTGGAACGCACGTTGACCGACGCACCATTCTGGTTGACGGGTCACTATTATGTTTATCAGATGCTAAAAAATCTGAATCTTGACGACGCGGCGCAAGCTGTTTGCGATGAAGTTGACGCCTTTGCCAAGACTTTACCTGGTATTGAACTGCTGTCGTTTAAAGATTCGATTCCATTTGCCAATGAAGCAACGAGGGAATGGCTTGCTAAAGCGGGTCAACCATCGCCTTCTGCCAACCAGCCGCGGTTACCGAGTATGGTGGTGCAGCAGGAAGATTTGGTTTCAATGGAAGATGTTACTCTCGAAAACTTGGGAGAACACGTAGCGGAAGTGGCCCAGAAGCTGGAACTCGACAGTTCCGGACGTGGTCAATTTATGCTGCATTTACAGATAGTCAAAGCTTACCACGCTGTAGAGCTTTACCCTCTGTGTCTACCTTACCTTGAAAAGTTATGGTCGATAAGAGATGAAATGAGCTTGACCAGCTGGGAACCACACCTGTCTTTGCAACTTGACGACTTGACCCAACATATTTTGATGCAATTGTATCCAAATAGAGACTTGTTGCCAGCAAAGTTTGAGGCGTGGGAGTCAATCTATAACTAACAACACAATTAGATAAGGAACTAATTATGTCACGCGATGGCTCGGTAGCTCCCAAAGAGCGAATTAATATCCGTTACGTTCCAGCGACAGGTGATGCGCAAGAAGACGTTGAACTGCCGCTGAATATGATGGTCGTTGGCGATTTTACGGCTCGTCCTGATGAAACGCCGATTGAAGAACGTACGCCTATCAATATCGACAAGGACAACTTTAACGAAGTACTAGAAGGTTACGCTCCTAACCTTAAAGTTAACGTTGAAAATCGTCTTACAGACGAAGAAGGCGCACAAATGGGTGTGGATTTGACGTTCAAGAACATGAGCGACTTCACGCCAGAATCTATCGCCAAGAAAGTCCCAGAGTTAAACAGCCTACTTGAACTTCGTGAAGCACTTGTTGCTCTGAAAGGTCCTTTGGGTAACGTACCTGCTTTCCGGAAGAAGATCGCTTCCGTTCTTCAAGATGAAGAGGCGCGTAAGAAATTACTGGAAGAACTCAGCATTGGTGAAAACCAAGATGCAGACAACGCTGAATAAGAGGATATTATGACAGCAGAAGCACAAGCTCCAGAGCAGCAAACATCCTTAGCGGATTCTGGCTCCCTTCTGGATAGCATTCTTAATGAAACACGATTAAAGCCAAGCGATGACGGTTTTGATGTTGCAAAACGCGGTGTCGAAGCTTTTATCGGCGAGCTTTTGAGCAAGAGTGCAACAGAAAAAGTTGAGCAGTCACTGGTTGATCTCATGATCAGTGAAATCGACCAAAAGTTGTCAAAGCAGGTAGACGCTATCCTTCACAATGAAGAAGTGCAAGCCATTGAATCAACATGGCGTGGCCTGAAATACTTGGTGGATCACACGGATTTTCGCGAGAACATCCTGATTGAACTGATCTCGGCCAAGAAAGATGAAATGCTTGACGATTTTGAAGATGCACCAGAAGTGGTGAAATCAGGACTTTACAAGCAGATCTATACCCGTGAGTACGGTCAATTTGGTGGTAAGCCGGTTGCTGCAGTTGTCTGTGACTACCAGCTTTCTTCATCCAGCCCAGACATTAAGCTAATGGAATACATGGCAAACGTCGGGGCGATGTCTCATGCGCCATTCATCACGTCAGCGTCGTCAAAGTTCTTTGGACTTGACAGCTACGAAGAGTTACCCAACATGAAAGACCTCAAATCGGTATTTGAAGGTCCTCAGTACACGAAATGGCGTGGTTTACGTGAACATGAAGATTCTCGTTACCTCGGGCTTTGTGCGTCTCGTTTCATGCTGCGTAACCCTTACTCTGTTGAAGACAACCCGATCAAAGCGTTTGATTATGATGAAATGGTGACGGATAATCACAACCATTTCTTGTGGGGTAACTCTGCCTACGCGATGGCGTCTAAAATCAGTGAGTCTTTTGCCAAGTACCGTTGGTGTCCAAACATCATTGGCCCACAAAGTGGTGGCGCGGTGTTTGATTTACCTGTGTATAACTATGAATCAATGGGCCAGATTGAAACGAAGATCCCAACGGAGATTCTGGTCTCTGATCGTCGTGAGTATGAGTTGGCCGAAGAAGGCTTTATTGCACTGACCATGCGCAAAGGCTCTGACAACGCAGCGTTCTTCTCGGCGAATTCGATCCAAAAACCTAAGGTATACGCGAATACAGCGGAAGGCAAAACGGCTGAAATGAACTACAAGTTGGGTACTCAGTTGCCTTACATGTTCATCATCAACCGCCTTGCTCATTACATCAAAGTATTACAACGCGAGCAAATTGGTTCTTGGAAAGAACGTTCTGATCTTGAAATTGAACTGAATAAGTGGATCCGTCAGTACGTTTCTGATCAAGAAAACCCGCCAGCAGAGGTACGTGGTCGTCGTCCGCTTCGCGCTGCGAAAGTAGAAGTCTCTGATGTTGAGGGTGATCCAGGCTGGTATAAAGTGTCTATGTCAGTTCGTCCGCACTTCAAGTACATGGGTGCGAGCTTCGATCTTTCTCTTGTTGGTAAGCTAGATCAATAATCTGGTTTGTTAATTATGTTCCGAGTGGCTGGTTTCGCTGGCCGCTCCTTTTAGAGTTCAGTATGGAAAAAGGTTATCGCTTACTCGAGCGCATTGAATTGGGGGAACCCAAGAATTGCTACGAAAAAGTTGTTTCTCACAAACATCTTATTGAATCTATCCACATTCATCTCGCAGACTTACTCAATACGCATGCTGGGAATGCAATGATAGACAATGATTATGGCCTACCTGACTTCAATGATGTCCTCGCCAGTCAATCGAACTTGGTCCGTAATATTCAACAGAATATTAATACAACGATAGGTAAATTTGAACCTAGGTTGGATAACATTGAAGTGACGTATCGTCAGGATTTCCATAATCCCTTACAACTGAGTTTTGGCATCACTGGTGAAGTGTCTCACAACGGCGGTCAGGTCCCAATGTCTATCAATGTGTTCATGGGCGTTGACGGTAAATTCAACGTTTAAAGTCAGGAGATATTCTTCGTGAGCAACAGCAAATATTTTCAGGATGAACTTTCCTACCTTCGAGAAGCGGGCAGTGAGTTCGCAAAATATAACCCTAAACTGACCAACTTTTTAGGTGAAGGGGTTTATGACCCAGATGTCGAACGCCTACTAGAAGGATTTGCCTTCTTAACAGGGCGTATTCGTGAAAAAATCGATGACGAATTGCCTGAGTTGACCCAATCGCTGATGACCTTGTTGTGGCCTCACTACATGCGGTCTGTACCGTCTATGTGTATTTCGGAGCTGACCCCTCATTTGGGCAGCTTGACCGAGAAAACCACAGTAAAGCGTGGAGTAGAGATGGCGAGCAAAAAGGTTGAGGATACAGAGTGCTTGTTCCGTACTTGCTATGATGTGGACTTGTATCCAATGACCATCTCCAATGTCGAGCAATCAAACAGTCGAACCAGTTCTAGCGTCGAATTGACGCTTACGGCGGAAAATGGGCAGGATCTCTCACGATTTAAGATGGATTCGTTGCGATTTTATCTGAATGGGGAAGTGCACATCACTCGTACGCTGTATTTGTGGTTATTTCGCTATTTAGATTACGTAGAGATTGATGTTGGCGGCGGGGTCAAACAGCGTCTTTCTGCAGACAAAATTAGGCCTGTTGGCTTTGCCGATGATGAAGCCATTCTTCCTTATGGAAAGAATTCCTTCTCTGGTTATCGTCTATTGCAGGAATATTTTGCTTTACCAGAAAAGTTCATGTTTTTCGATCTGTTTGGATTGGAATGGTTAAGTACGGTAACTCAACGTTCTTCGGCGAAGGTGTCGTTTGTGTTTCATCGCTCGCTCCCATCAGAAGTGGTCTTGAAGGATAAGCATTTTCGCTTGCATTGTACCCCTATCGTTAACTTATTTGAAAAAGACGGCGATCCTATCCGATTGGAGCATCGACGCAGTGAGTATAAAGTCAGACCGCAGAGTAGCAATCAAGAACATTATGAAGTCTATTCAATCGGTAACGTCGAAACATGGAGTAAGAACGAACGCAGTCGCAAGAAGCTGATAGAGTTTGAATCGTTTGAACATCAAGTCAATCAACGAGATAAACGTGAATTCTATAAAACCAAAGTCTCGGAAAGAGTCAGTGGTCGCGGTTTGGAAAGGTACATTTCATTTCATACCCACAATAGTGATATCGCAGAGCTTGACTCTGAAACGGTGTTGGTCAAATTGACCTGCAGTAATGGTGACTTGGCTGAACGTTTGTCGGTAGGGGACATTACCCTCAACTCCCATAACTCACCGACATACTCTAAGTTTTCCAACATTACTAAGCCGACACAGTCGGTCAGCCCGCAGGTAAATGGAGAATTGCAATGGCAGCTTATTGCCAACATGTCACTGAACTATCTGTCATTGGCTAACATTGACGTATTGAAAGTCCTTCTTTCGACCTACGATTTTCATTCTCGTGTCGATAGGCAGGCTCATCGCGCTTCCATTCACCGTCTCGATGGGATCAAACACAGTCAAATGAAACCCGCGGACCGTGTTTTTAGAGGCACGGCGATTCGAGGAACACAGTTCTCACTGACGGTTGACTCTACCTATTTTGTCAATGAAGGTGATATGTTTTTACTGGTCAGTGTGCTGAATGAATTTATTCGATTGTATTCGAGCTTAAATTCATTTACTGAGCTCGAAGTCTTTGATGAGAAAACCGGTGAAAACTATCATTGGCCAAGTTTGGCAGGGCAGCAAACAGTATTATGATAAACCAGATTGAAAAGCAAACTCATGAGTTTAGTTTCTTTCAGGCGGTGTCATTGCTTGAGAAGCATTATCAGCATATCAGTGGTCGCACGTTTGCTGGTATTGGACATAACAAATATGTTGCTGAAGAGTATGTCAGGTTCAGCGTATCTCCGAGCCTAGCATTCCCTAAAAGCGATATTGATTTTGTATCCCATTATCAGATGGACGGCAACCCTTACTCTCGGGTTGAAGTCAGTTTTATGGGGCTGCATGGTGCCAGTTCACCGTTGCCCTCGTCTTATACAGAAAAACTGGCAGGCCGAGAAGACGAAGACAATCCGGTAAAGCAGTTTTTTGATTTTTTCCATAACCGTCATATTTCATTAATTTATCGGGTATGGAAGAAGTATCGCTATCACATCCAATACCAGAGCGAAGCGAAGGACCCTTTCTCGGGGCGTATGCTCCATTTGTTGGGGTTATCGTCGGTAATGCAAGAAGCAGAAGTGAGTGAGCTCGATAGAGCGAAGTTGCTTTCATACGTGAGCCAGCTGTCTACACGGACTCGTTCTCCTAAACTCATTTCTGGAATTGTCGCTCATTACTTTACCTTACCTCATGTTTATGTTGATGAGTGGGTCTATCGTCGGGTGGAAATCCATAAGAGCCAAAAAAACAAACTTAACCAACTCAACTGTGTACTTGGGCAAAATTTGCACTTAGGTAAAACGGTGCCGGATCTCGTCGGGAAGTTTAATCTTCGTATTGAGGACATTGACTTTTCGACCTACCAGACATTTCTGCCTGGGCGAGACAACTATAAAACGCTTATCGGATTGATGCAGTTTATTCTGCGAGACCCTTTGGCTTGGGACCTTATTATGAAAGTAAGACTTGATACCGTGCCTAAGAACCAATTGGGACAAGGAGAAGGGAATTTGCTGGGGCAAACCATATGGCTTGGGGCTCCTAGTTTGAGCGATGTATCTATTAAGCAGATTGGACAATTATAGGCGTTGCTTTCAAGGCCCCGTAGACTTTAGAGACGAGCTTTATCCGCTGTCCTACCGTTGCGCCTTCTAGGAAAAAACCACCCTCGATGTCGAATTCAGCCTAGCGACAATTTGGGTCATAATTGATTTTATTGCATATTATCCTACGCTTAAGCCAAAAGACTAGGGTAAAGATATGGATAGATCGAAACACGCTACGCAATCTGATTCCCCGATGGTTCTGAAAACAAACCGCAAGGGCGATATTATTTATATTAGCGCTGGCTTCATGTCGTTAGATCATGCTGCGGAACAGGGGTTACTGGGCGCTTCACTGGAATCGGTTGTCGCTAAACATATACCTGATTGCTTCAAAACCTTACTTAAAGAAACGTTAGACAAGGGTCAGTCCTTTGCTTTTTTCACCCAGATAGACACAACATCAAGCCAAATTTGGGTGTTGTGTCTAAGCTATCCGGACTTGTCCCTTGATGGATGTCATGAAGGGTACATAGCGGTTCACTTTGCTTTGCCTCAACCCTGTATTGATTGGGTAAAAGAGGTGTATCAAACTTGTTCTGAGAAAGAAACGCTCTCTGGGCATTCTGCAGCGATGGCTTACCTTGAACAACTCACCCAAGAGGGTCCAGATATTAGTCAAATGATGCTGAATGTCTACGAACAATATCAGCATGTGACAAGCTAGAACCTGTTCAGAAATGCCGAGGTGCAACAATACGCAGCCTCGTGAGGTGGTGGAGATAAGCGAGCGGTCCCACATGAAGTTCAAAGGGGACACTTTTTTATTGTTCTATCGAGCCTGCCTGATGCTACCTAGTTTCTTTGTCTCCACGCTCATCAATATATGAAGAAAACTTTCGGATGAAATCAGGGTTTCATTGGAAGCCGTTTATCAACGGTATTCTCGATAGGGTTTACCCGGTTATTTCCACCCCTATTTTTTAGCGGTTGAAAGCGCTTTAATATCACTACCGCGCTGTAAAATAATTGAAATAAGACTTATTCGTTGGCACTATACCTCTGAATTATCAATTGGTTGCATATTATTTTGTGCGATGTTTTGGAGCCTAGTCTTTAGGCAATTCGTCCTGCCTATCTACAAATATAAATGTTATACGGAGTCGAAAATGAAAGCCGAACCTATTAATTTTCTTGAAAAATTTAGCCAAATATCGGAATGTTGGTCACCAAGTCTGATCGCTGAAATGAATGATTGTCAATTTAAACTCGTCAAGATAGAGGGTGAATTTGTATGGCATGTTCATCCAGAGACTGACAAGGTCTTTGTTGTTTTAGAGGGGGCCATGGGGGTTGAGTTTCGTGATCGTGTTGTCACGATTGAAGAGGGGGAAATGTTGGTCGTTCCAAAAGGCGTAGAGCATAAACCGTTAGCCCATGGTGAAAGTAAGATAATGTTGATAGAACCGAAGCCTGAACGTTGATGTGATGGTGTACAGTGACATCGACGTGTCTACATTTTATCGCCATCGTGTCTGCATATAGACAACCGCTGTACAATCGGCATGTAAAAAAACCCGCTAACAAGCGGGTTTTTTGGATGTCACGACCCTGTAAAGCAAAAACTATCGTCTGATAGGGTGATGAAGAACCACGGTGTTGTTTAAGGAATGAATTCCCTTAAATGACTCAATTTCGTTACATAGGGTGTGTATCGACTGCAGATCTGGAGCTTCAATCAACGCAATAATGTCGTAGGTGCCTCCAACGATACTGGTGAGCTTGACTTCAGGCAGTTCTTTGAGTGCTTCAATGACATGATTTTTCTTCCCTTT
The DNA here is from genome assembly GCF_013074385.2 of Vibrio ostreicida. Classification (GTDB taxonomy): domain Bacteria; phylum Pseudomonadota; class Gammaproteobacteria; order Enterobacterales; family Vibrionaceae; genus Vibrio; species Vibrio ostreicida. The sequence continues at coordinate 68,270 of NZ_JABEYA020000008.1, read as the reverse complement.
TTCACAAGAAATCAGTAAATAGCTGGCTGCGGCTGCTACTTCATTGTTGGCTCTAAGTTGTGCCGTATAGCCTTTGATTATACCGGTTTTTTCGAGCCGACTGATGCGTTCGGCAACGGCGGTACGCGATAACCCTACGCTGCGTGATAGATTAGCGATGGACTCTCGACCGTTAGACAATAGGCTAGAAAGAATTCTTCTATCTAGTTTGTCTAACTCTTGAAGGTTAGTTGTTGACATTAGTTATCCTGCCTTGCGTTGTTTTTATTAGATTACTTTTTATAAGTTGATGGTTTCTGGTAAAGAAAAGTTATACAACTCTGCAAGCGTAAAAGGGTTACGCTGTGAAAGCGGTTTAACTCTTAGTTTCAGATCTCGGCCTGAAACCGTAATATCACTAACAAAGCTCCCATCGTGTTGATTTGTTAGCGTAGATTGCCCTAACAGGCGGTATATCGCCCACTGTCCATTTTTACTGAGGACATACTGCTTGCCTTCATCCGTGACGTCTTGAATCGTGATACTCACGTTGAAGTCACCACTTTGCGGTGGCCACTCGAGTTCCTTGATGCGACTTGGCCCGTGATAGTAGCTCATCTGCGAATCGGCGACTTTAAGCGTCGCTCGAATGGCACTTGAATCCAAATCGAGGATCTTTGTACTAAATGGGATGTATACCCGGTTGGTACTTTTATTAATCAAGGTATCGCGGATCACGTTGTAGTTTTTAAGCTGGACCAGCAATTGCGGTGATAAGGGCATTTTCTCACCATCAACACTTTTGGCAGTCCATAAGTTGGTGTCGTAAAAGGAAGCCAAGTTCTCCTGAGCAAAGGTATCCAAGATGCCTCCTTTTGCAAAAAGCAATTCGAAATCTTCCAATGCGATTTCTTCTTCTGCATTAAGATCGAAGGGGTACTTGTTTAACGCCAAATCACGGAACTTGGTATACACCTCGCTGTACCACTGAGTCTGAACACCTTTGGCTGACTCCGTTATCATCACAGACCAGCTTTGTTGAACTAAGCCCAATAGCCAGCTTCTCACAGGTTCAGGAGATTTTTGGGCGATTTGTTTCAGACGAATGATTGGGTCAGCTTCGGTACTGGTCATACGTGCACGTGCGGCCATGAGTGACGCCATCTGAGGATCCGGAGAATCTGAAATGTCCTTCATGTAAGTGCGCAAACGGCTGAGAGCTGTGACAATTTCATCCCATGGTGTCGGCGAATTGGGTGTTTCACTCATTTGTAACTGATTAAGCTGATAAAATGCTTGTTCGACACGTTTCATCAGCAGGTAATCGGGTTCCAATACTTCTTCAGCTGTATCCGTCAGTTTGTCGATAACTTGATCTGCTCCTTTAGGCAAGGTGTTAAGCGACAGTTTCGACTCTGCAGAGGGTGAAAAGTGGGTATTCGAATAGACTTGTTTAAGGACGGTGGTCAGCGGTGATGCTGGTCCGGAAACAAGGTCGATGGCATTGGTTAAATCACCAATGGAATCGTACTTTTTGACTCTAAGCTCACTCAATGCGTTCCGCCAGTCACTAATGTAGTCGTCGGTGTATTTCTTACGAATTTGGTCTTTGAACGCTTCATGCTCTTCTTTTGTTGGAGTCACGTTTCTGGATAAGCCCAACACCCAGTTGTTTGTGATGACATCTTTGGACATCAGGTCAATGCGAGGTCGATAAAAGGTGCTAAAGCCTGTCGCGGTGTAGACTTTGTTAATATCGAGCAATTGGTTGTCAACTTTCGCGTTAAAGATGTTGTTGAAATCAAAACCGACGGCTCGTTCGATATTGAGTGTCCCTAAATCGATAGAGCTGGCCTGATCAATGAGCTGAGCATAAACCAGATCGACATTGGATTGGCTAAGGAGATTTCTCCGCGTTGCCCGAACGATGCCCATGTCGATATTGATCGGGTCAAATTCTGTTCTGAAGTAAGCGCGAAGGAACGTCAGGGCTTTGTCAACCTGCGCTTTGTCGCCGACAACTTTTGTTAATGTCGATTGTGTTTGGTTGGTCATAAACGCCAAATCGCGCTTAGAAGGCTCTTTGAACATCAAATAACCTTTAAGTACTGAAAGTAACTGAATTGGCTGGTCTTGATATTTGGTTAAATGAACACGATAAGATTGCTCTATGACGGGAAGTAAATCGCTTTCGATCCCTTTCAGCATGGTTTCGTACGCCATTTTGGTGGCGGGCTCCAAGCGACTAACATTCAGCGACATCACTTCCTGATCGAGAGCTGAGCTGCCTTTCTCCCATGCCTCGTAAATGGGTTCAATGCGAGCAATCGCGCGAGCGAGTTTGTCGTTGAGCGACAGTGTATCGACGGATGTTTGTTCGCTGGCTTCAATGTTGAGTAATTGATAAATAACGCGTAAGTTCATATCCAGCGTATTGCCAAGAAGGTAACCACCACCGGCCAAAAAGAGTACAGAGGCGGCCATCGCAAGGCGACTTTGACGCAAAATACGCTTCAGATAGGTTTTATTCTCCCCAGCAACATCGGCTTCCGGAAGAATCTGAGATTCGACCAAAAACCGAGTAAAATAGGGTGTTTCCGAAAGTTGAGTATGTTCAGAGGCGATGATCGGCAGATTAAAGTAGTGACTACAGCTTTTGGCAAGTAGGTTGTATTTTCTCCCACCTTGTAGGCATGAAGAGAAGAACAGTTCACGTAGGTCAAGGAAATAAGCGCCTCGGTTGACTTCACTTAAGCGTTGCACCACATACTCAATTTCTTTCTGGCAGATTTCAAGTTGTTTTGGAAACGAAAGGATCGCTTGTTTTTCTTTAGTATCATTAGAGTGTGCGGTTGAGTCGAGGGCATTCTTTTCAATCACGGTGACCAAATTTTTAAAGCTATCGCGATAGTAATCGACCAAGACCCCTTTTGAGTCTTTTAATGGGATGGATAAATATTCAACGTTTTTCTTTAATGGACTGAGTTGAACGTATTCTTTAAAACCTTGCAATTTGTCAAGCTTAGACACAACGGCATACAAAGGGAGCGCTGTATTTGTGCGGCTACATATTGACGTTAAACGTTCGATCAATGCGGTGAGGGAGTAGTCGATTTGTTCCTCTTCAGAGATAATCAAAAACTCCAGATCGGTAAAGAACAGGCAGCCTGCAAAAGGCTTCCTTGGTCTACTTCTTATTACTTCAGAGATCAATGTATCCCAAAGTAATTTATCCGCCGCCGAGACTTCTTGGAATACGAGACGTTGATCAGGTTTAAGATATACTGCTTCGTCTGATTCGAACCATTCAAAAAAGTCGTTCTTCTTCGTCCTTGAAGTGTCGATGGATTTAATGGCATTGGAGCTTATTAAGAACTGTTTTTTTCCTGATGCTTTATTACCGAGCATTAGGTAAATCGGTTTATTTTTTGACCGAGCGAGCAAAGGGCGTAAAACTAAACCCAGCGCTTCTTCTTCCGTTTCTAATTGCTGATCGCGGTTTTTCTTTCTCTTTTTTAAGACAAAAATGATTTGATAAGCAATATAAGCAGTGGCGATGATCGCCAAACTAATCCACACAATCGTTTGTGAAATAGTGTCCGGAAAAAACAGACGTAGGGTTAGCAGGCCACCTATCAGGACAAGCGCGAGTAGTGTGGATAAAAATACCGGATGGCGTAATATATTTTTTAACATAGTTATTTAACCACAGCTTCTTTAGTAGGCGATTCGTTGTCTTGTGATGCTTTCAACTGCTCAATCTTGTACAAATAAACGTTTAATAGTACTAATGCGCGATCTAACTCATCTCGATTGTTTGTTTTTTCAGCATATTCAATTCGCCCTAATAAAGGAAATAGCGAGTTGCTGTATTGATAGGCCAATTCTATATTGGGGCGCTCGGCATTACTTTTTAAATTGGCAATCGCTGTTCTTGCCCTCGAAAATTTATGACTAACAAGATTAAAGTCTGTTTCAAGTTTGGCTTTGACACGGTCGATCTCAGACGAGAGCACTTGGATTGATGATGAATCTGGATAGAGTTGAGATAGATTCGCGGTGATAAGGGTGAGCCTGTCGATTTGACCTATTTTTTCCGGAGACGTTTCAAGTTCTGAAACAAGCGTATCAACGGTGCTGATTAAGGGCTCTTTGAGAGAGCCAAGTGTCTGACTATCTTCTAACCTCAACAGTTTGGTAACGTTCAAGAGAACCGAAGCTTCTGCTGACTCAATTTTCTGTTGGTAATCGTTCAGTCTCTGATGCTTATCGATATAATAAGCGCTGAGTGCGAAAATAAACAGTAAGGTGACAGCTGCAACGCTTATCAACACAGAGTAATTTTTCTCATTGCTTTGATCGGCTTTGGGCTGTTGGGCTACTGAATTGGGTGGTTTGACGTTGACGGATATCCCGCCAGACATCATTGCCTGAGTCGGAGGGTTGGATTCTTTTTTCTTTCGCTGGCTAGCTTCTTGTTGGCGTTCTTCTTGTTCTTTTAATTCATCGATATACTGGCCAAACAAACGACGCACGCCACCTAATGAAGGGGCTTTATGTCCATAATGCAGCCGAAGCTCTTCTTCGATACGAAGACAAATCCTGTGCCCCGCTTCAAGAACGACTCTGTCATCCGCAGAAATGTTGAATTGCTTGACACGCTTTTCAGCATGTTCGACCAGCCACTCAAACGCGCCAACTCTAGCACTGGTTTTTGAAACTTCTGGAAACGAGGATGACCAGTAAACGACACACAAATCATAGATGGCATTCAACCCATCGACGAAGCCATTTAATCCATCATTGTGCGCTGCTGCAACAGTATAGTAGCAACCACAACGTAGGTCCTTACTCTCGGACTTTAAAATAGCTTTAGATAACTGTTGTACCTTTTTCCAAGATACTCGCCCAGTGACCTTATTAATATTATTGATTTGTCGCTTTATTTCTTCGAATTCTTCCAAATTATTTGGGTTCACCCCGCAAGGGTTCAGCTCGTCTACTGGCCTACGAGCAAAGTCTGAAAAGTACATTAAGCCTATCCAAATGACGTTAATTGCAGAAATGTAAGGACAACGCTGAACGTTGCATATTTATTTATGTTTATTTATTTTCGGATGGGATTTTAAAGCGGTGGAAAGTGAATTGTAAATAATAAATGATTAAACCTAATTAAAGTTTAATAATTGTGATCTTGAACAATAGAGTTATAGCTCTAAATGATAATCCTATCAATTAATTTTGGGGTTTTTATGCCTAGTTTGATTAATGGGTCGATGTACTATTAACGATTGATGAAGATGAGTTCAAAAAAACACCAGACCATCTGAGGTTTGAGCACTAGTTAAAATACCCATTTTCATAGTCGAAAAGCAGGTACGGCTAGGAGAAAAGACAGAATTGCCCCGCTTTTTACCTTGGTACTTGTATTTTTAAAATAGCCTGCTATTTTGCTCAATCATTATTATTGATTTGACTTTAGACCCTTTGAGGATGAAAGGATGACCAAGCTAACTCGATTGGGCTTATTGGTGCTTGCCTGCTCAGTGCCAATTTCAGCAAACGCGAAAGGGGAGCGCTACGGCGGTTCTATCAACATGCTAAGTATCGATAGCATTGATTATAAGCAAGGGGACAGCGGGACCAGTAATGCTATGCGTTACGGTCTTGTTCATACACGACCAATTGATGAAGATAATAATCGCTGGCGTTGGTGGTTGGGGTTTAATTATCTCAATGAATCTGTCGATGCGCCTGCAAATGGGATTTATCAGGAAGTGACCAATTATGAGTTTCGGATTGTCCCTCAATACGCACTCGGCACTTGGTCAGTTTTCACACCTTATATAGGTGCGGGTGTTTCGGCCGCCTATAGCCAGTATTCAAATCGTTGGGTTGTTGATAGCAAGGGCTATAAGTACGGTGAGCAACTGGATGAAATCGACCAGTTCGAAGCGGGTGCGGTCGTCAGCCTAGGTAGTGTCATCAAGCTGGGGGGGGACCCAGATGCGCACATTCAGATAGTACCGCAGGTTTCTTACATCTTGCCTGTATATAATGATGGTTTGGGCGGTCTCGAACTTACTGTGTCACTTCTTTTCTAGAGGATAGAGCTTTGTTAGAGCGCTTGGTTATAGTCATTTCAAAGCATCCTGAAGAGTACACGGGAGCGAAATTCGTCGAGTTGCCGGAAAGTGGTGGCTCGATCGGCCGCAACCCAGGTTGTTCTGTGCCCTTGGTCGATCATAACCGCTACATATCCAGCACACATTGCTTACTCAGTGTGTATGGGGACGGCTACTACATCAGTGATGTGAGTACCAATGGACTTTTAGTCAATGGCAACAAGTTATTGAAAAACCAACCGATTCCAATTCATGAAGGTGACGTTATCGTGTTGGGGCAGTATGAATTGGCGATCAGCGTTGAGCGCACCACGAATGCAGCCGACATTGCTTATGATATTACTCCGGAAAGAGACACAACCGACCCGCTGGTGAATCTTGGCGAAGCACACGAAGATCACGTTGAGCAGGGTGCGCTCGAAGATATATTTATGGAGACTCGCTCGGCAGATTCTGATGCGACAGACCCGGTTGCCCATCTTGAATTTTCGCTCGATAAAAGTGATGACCATTTGATTCGTAATGAAAGTGATGAGCTCGACCATTTTGTGGTTTCAAGTGAATCCCAACGCCAGATCGCCGACGACAGCCTGAGCGTGTATTCCGAATTTGATGTTCCTAGTTTGATACCAGAGGACTGGATGTCAGAGGCCGACAGCCTACGTTCGGATAAAGCAGCAACGGCTTTCGAGTCTCAATCTGTAGAGGCACCCCATGTTAACTCTGTGGGCAAAGCACAGCGTTTGGCACCCTCTCACTTGTCTGCTGAACCTGCCCCCTCATCGTTGTCCAACGGTCAGACGAACGTTGCCAGTAGTGAACAATGGGAAGAGCTAACCACACCGACGATGGAATCTCATTCAGAGGTCCCTGCTGAGCGTCCCTTTACCGAGGGCACACCCGATGACCTGCTGTCTTCTTTTAAAAAAGGGCTCGGGGTGAGTGAGAATCAATTGTTTGGTCACGATCCTAAATTATTTGAACAAATGGGGATGTGTCTGCGTTTATGTATTAACAAGCTTCAAAGTGACTTGACGGAAATAGAAACGCTCAAACAATCATCATCTGCGCCCGATACGGATCTAATCAGTTTGATGCTAGACCTCAATAACCAAAGTATGCTGACGCCCAATGAGCTGGTTGAACAGATGCTCGATGAGATCAACGAGCATCAATCTCTCTATGAACAAGCGGTAAACCGTTATGTTCAAGAAAGTGTCGGTCATTACGATCCTATGGTGTTTGAGCAGAAAGCTGGAAAGAAAGGTTTTCTTGCTAAACAAAAGCTGTGGGATAGCTACAAACTGCATTATTTGGAGAGCTTAAAGGGCGTGCACGGTTTGGGGACGAACAAACTTGTTCAGGAAAACTACAACAGGTTACTAAAAGAAAAATATGCGTAAATTTATTGTTGTGCTTTTAACGGTAGTATTGAGTGGCTGTTCAATGTGGGATCAGTTTAAAGAGTCCAGTGGCATTACACCAGAAACGGCCTCGATTGAATTGATCATCGAGGCTTCACCAACGCTTAATAAGCGAGAGGGTGGGCAACCTTCACCAGTCATTCTGCGCATTCATGAATTGAGTTCACCAGTGTTGTTCAGAAATCTGGATTTTTTTGCACTGTTTGAGAATGATAAAGCCTCTTTAGGCGATGAATACATCAAGCGATACGAGTATCAGTTGCAACCGGGGGAAAATATCCACGAAATACTGACTCTCGATCCTGGAACGCGTGCACTTGGTTTTTCTGCTGCCTTTCGTGATATCAATGGTTCCTCATGGCGCAAAGTACAAGTGGTTGAAGAAAAATCGGAATACTATTTAAAACTGATGCTGGAGGGAAGCGAGCTTTCGTTTAACTCTACGCGTGGAATTGAACAAAGTTATTTTTAAAGGACAACCCAATGTCGTTATTTAATCCGGTAGTGTGGCAGGATGGCATGTTCATGAAGCCACAGCACTTTCAGCAGTTTGATCGTGCCCAGACCAAATTAAGTTCTATGCTATTTTCCAGCAGTTCACCGCTCCACTGGGGAGTGAACCGCATCGAAATCAACACAGATTTATTAACTCAAGGTAAAGTGTCCGTAACTCGTGCCGTCGGTATTCTTCAGGATAAAACGCCTTTTGATTTGCCCGTTCTGGCGGAAGTGCCGGATGTCAAAGAGGTCGACCCATCGATAACGGATAAAGTTCTTTATTTGTGTTGCCCACTGCCTTCTGAACGTGAAGAACTCTTTGGTTCCGACCGAGATGGTGCGCGTTATTTGGTTCAACATCAGGATGCGGTTGATTCGAGCTACGACAGTGAAGATACGGCTAACATTGCAGTCGGTAAACTCACATTTCGTCTGATGTATGAAGATGAAGATCGCAGTGCCTACACCGCCATCCCAATCTTAAAAATTTCAGAGGTTAAACCTGACGGTAGTGTTGTCTTGGATGAAACGTATATCCCAACCTGTCTTGATATTAGCGCGTCTATTGTACTCAAGAAGTTTACCAATGAATTTGCGTCAATGTTGAAGCACCGAGCTGAGTCGATTGTTGAACGCTTGGGTACGGTTGATCAGCAAGGTGTGTCTACGGTTTCGGATTTTATGTTGTTACAAACACTGAATCGATATGAGCCGCTATTTTGGCATCTCGCCAGCGTTGAGGGAGTGCATCCTGAGTCTCTTTACCGCTTGTTGCTTCAAGCTGAAGGAGAGCTGGCTACTCTATGTACCGTCTCTAGAAGACCGCCTGAGTTTATTGAATACAACCACGGTGATTTGACCCACTGTCTATCACGTACGCTAGACAACGCCAAACGTACCTTGAGTGTTATGTCAGAGCAACGCGCTATTCCGCTGACATTAAAAGAACAGAACTTTGGGATCCGCACCGCTGTGATCCCTGATAAGAAGGTGGTTGAATCTGCAACCTTCATATTAGCAGTGAAAGCGGATGTGACGCTTGATATTCTTCATACACAATTTGTCACTCAGACGAAAATTGGTGCGATGGATAATATCCGTGATTTAATCAACTTGCAGCTTCCAGGAATTGGTATTAAGCCGATGCCTGTTGTTCCACGCGCATTGCCTTACCACGCTGGATACACGTATTTTGAACTCGATCGTTCCAGTGAAGAGTGGTCTGCTTTGGAAAAAGCATCGGCGATCGCTGTACATGTATCAGGTGATTTTGCAAATCTGTCTCTACAGCTGTGGGCGGTTAGAACATGAGTTATATAGATAGCGATGTGACAGTTGTTCTCTTTCAGCCGGAGCCGGGCAAGCCAATGGAGGTGATGCCCGCTCCAGACCTTTCGAGAAACATCGCGGTTAAAGACCCCCTGATTGAAACGATGGGGGTTAACCCATTGGTCGATCAGTTTTCGTGGTTGATCGCTTGTCTATCTTGTATGTCGTCAATCCCTTGGTTGGAAGACCCGATGCCATTTCGTGAGCAAATTGCTCGAGAGATCCGCAAAGGTGAACGCAAGCTCAATGAGATGGAAGTGGACAGAGCTTCCATCCTCGTGATTCGTTATTGTTTGTGCGCAGCGATAGACGAATCTGTATGTCGCGAAGAATGGGGAGCCAACAGTAACTGGAGCCAAAATAGTTTGCTTGCCGAGTTTCATAACGAGACATCCGGCGGCGACAAATTCTTTACCATTTTAGAGAGATTAAAAGCGGATCCTAGACGTTATCGTTATGTTATCGAACTGCTTTATTTATTGATCCAATTGGGCTTTCAAGGCAAGTATGGTCGAGAAGAGCGAGGTAAAGAACAATTATCGGATATTGCTAACACCGTGTACCGTCTGATTAAGGATGAAAGGTTAGCGGAAAATGAAAAGGTGTCTTTGGTCAATCTAAAGGCGAAGTATATCAAGCAACCTTTGAAAAGAGTTATCCCACCTCGGATCATTTTGGGTGTCTCGGCGATAATATTCTCTTTAATGTATGTGGCGACGTATTTAGTGATTGATACTAAATTCCAAACATTACTGGAAAATTTCCAATAAAAAAGTCTGCGTTACGCAGACTTTTTTAACCCTGACAGGGTAATTCAAAGACTAACTCATCCACACTGCTGGGCTGTAATACAAAGGCTTGTGGAACATGCAAGCGACTGACCATCATTTGGTTAAACATGTCCCAATGTTTGAGTAAACATTCCTGATCATCGCTAGTTTCGTCAACCCAGGTTTCTTTCATAAAAGGGGCTAGGCTTGCCGCTCCGTGGGCAAACATAATCATCTGCCATTTGATTTCCCAAATTTTCACCTTGGATTCAGGGAAGGCCTGATTGTAATCATCGGCAATGCTGTTGACCAACGCTTCTAGCTCTCCCGAGTTATCGATAAAGTAATCGAACAAAGAGTCTTCCTGCCTTACGGCGTCCGCAATCAGCTGTATCGGTTGTTTGAAGGTCAGCAAATGCGCTAAAAGTTGGACGGATAACAAGTATAATTTCACATTGGCGGTGATATTTTGTGGCATGTTATCAATAAGCGTATGCATATAGTTTTCCATGTAGCGATCTAAATTATCGCTAATGGCATGCCAAATTTTTTCTTTACTGCCGAAATGGTGCCTGATCAGGCTGTGGGAAACCCCAGCTTGTTCGCTGATGTTACGTAGAGATACCCGCTCGTAACCGAGGGAGCAAAATAACTCAGACGCGACTCTGAGTATCTCACATTTTGTCTTCTCTGCATCTTGCGCACTTCGGCGACCTTGCTTTCTTTCTGTCATTGTTCCATTCAATTAATTTTGACGGCGGTATTTCTACCAGAAATCGTTTTGCTTTTCATCTTATAACGTTCCCGTCACTATAGAATATCAAAGTTTTTTACTATACACATGGTAAATAAGTATTGATTTGAATGATATAAACAATATACTGCACAAATGTGTAATATAAAATGCGTGAGGTCACCAAATGGCAAGGTCCCTATTCACGGCTAAATTGAGCATGCAACCGTTAGTTGTCGGTGCTTTATCCATTATTTTGTTCGGGTGCAATAACGCCAATTCTGAGCCGGACACATCGGTTGTCACACCAGTGAAATTGATGGAAGTGGCGGATATCACCATGATTCAGAGAGATTCATTCATTGCCCAAATAGAAGCGGCTAATCGCGCAAGTTTGTCTTTTCAGGTTGCGGGTGAGATGGAACAGTTGAATGTCAGAATGGGCAGTGTCGTCAAGAAAGGCGATATGTTGGCGGCCTTGGATCCCAATGATTATCAACTTGATTTGGATGCACGTGAAGCACAATACAGTTTGGCGACCACCGAGTTTGAGCGAGCGAAGCTACTGCATGATAAAAAGTTGATCAGTACCGACGATTTTGATCGTACACAGGCCCAATACATCGCAACAAAGGCGACGTTTGAACAGGCTCAAACACGACTGAACTTTACCCAGATAAGAGCCCCATTTGACGGGGTTGTCTCGATAATCTTTGCCAAACAGCACCAAGTGGTGTCGGTTAATCAGCCCGTGTTCAACCTTATGGACAACAGTGTGCTCGACGTTACCTTCAATGTGCCAGTCAGCTATGCCGATAAGCAGGGTCTCTCCAATATTAGCGATTCTGAGCTGGAGGTATCGATGGACAGTCACCCTGATAAGTTTATTTCAGCGGAGTTTAAAGAAATTTCGACGCAAGCGGATGAGGAGACCAATAGTTACAAGGCAAGCGTGATGATTCAACGACCAAAGACACTAAACTTGTTGCCCGGTATGACAGGGCAGGTGCATCTGGTGAATACCCAAGCGAAAGCGACGATTCGTATACCTGAGACGGCCTGGGTGACGAAGCAATCTGGCAGTGGCACCTTATTTCGATTCAATCCCGTTTCTACACTGCTTGAAACTGTGGCAGTGCAGCTTAGTCCAAATGGAGAGGTTGTCTCTGGCTTACGACAAGGTGATCTGATTGTCGAAGCGGGCGTTGACGAGTTAGTGTCTGGGCAGCAGGTCAAAGCTTGGATAAAGGAAGAGGGGATCTAACATGAAAGGGATCGGGGTTGCGGTCTTTGCTGCAATGACGCTGGCACTTATTGGATGTAAACCATCTCTAGAGCATAGAGATAAACACCCACTTCTTGTTGAGACACTGGAACTTGATGCCCCAGTGACTAGCCAGTTTCGGAGTTTTAATGGTCAGGTGATGCCCGCCGAATTGACGCCGCTTGCGTTTCGTCTTGAAGGTGAAATTTCATCGATCATGGTCAGAGAAGGGGACCGAGTTAAACAAGGGCAAGTTATTGCGCTTTTGGATGACGTTAAAGCGAGGCAAAATTTAACCGATGCGGAGGCAAAATATAATCTCGCTTTTAAACAATATAAACGTGGCCAAGAGTTGGTGACAGATAGCATGATTTCAGCGGCCGATTTAGATGTGCTAGACGCCAGTTTTAAGCTGGAAAAAGCAAACTTGAGCGCCGCTAAGTTGAATGTGCGCTATACCCGGTTGAAGGCCCCCTTTACTGGCGTAATTTCGAGTGTAGATAAGCAGAAGTATGAAAATACCAGCCCGGGAGAAACCGTCGTTTCTTTGTATCAGGCCCAAAATGTCTACGTGAAATTGAATGTCTCTGATTCAGTACTGGCGTTGCTTAAACCTGAGATGACATTAGACCGTTACCAGCCAGAGGTAACGTTTGCTGGTCACGATGGCCGCTATGCAATGACGTATCTTGAGCACACCAGCGAACGTCAGCCATCAAGTCAGACTTATGAATTTTGGCTGTCTATGCCTCAACGGGAAACGCCCATTCTGCCGGGCACCAGTGTGCAAGTCACCGTGGATTTGTTCAAAGCAGGCCTGAATCGGGTTCAAGGCTTTCAACTGCCGATGACCGCCATTGATACGGGCTCGGATCCGAAACGTTTTTTCGTTTGGAAAGTGGAAAATAATTCGGCTCGCCGTTATCCGATCATGATCAATCAAATCAATGGCTCGGGTGCCCTCATTAACGGCAGCCTTAAGGAAGGCGATATCGTCGTCAACTCCCACCTAAGTCAATTACGTGAAGGGATGAACATGGAAGGAGTACCACAGTGAATATGGCTGAATATTCTATCCGCAATAAAGTGATTAGCTGGTTGTTTTTGGTTATTCTGACCGTGGGCGGATACTTCTCCTTTATGGATTTAGGCCGCCTCGAAGATCCTGCTTTTACGATCAAAGATGCCATGATCATTTCAACCTATCCGGGGGCGACGTCCCAAGAAGTTGAAGAAGAATTGACGTATCCGTTGGAAAAAGAAATCCGTAAGCTTCCCTATATTGACCGGATAACGTCGATTTCATCCTCTGGTATGTCACAAATTATGGTGAGTATGGAAATGGTTTACGGGCCTGATGAACTTCCACAAATTTGGGATGAAATGCGGCGTAAAATCAGTGATCTGAGGCCCTCATTGCCGAGCGAAGTCAGCTCGCTTCAGATCCTTGATGATTTCGGTGATGTCTACGGCATCATGCTGATGTTGACCGGGGATGGCTACGATTTTATCGAACTGAAACGATACGCTGACTATCTGAGTCGAGAGCTCGAATTGGTTGATGGTGTAGGTAAAGTGACCATTTCGGGGGATCAGCAAGAGCAAATGTTTGTCGAGGTGTCGCTTGAGAAACTCGCAGCGTTCAATCTAGACCTTAATACGGTAGTGTCTTTACTGAGCCAGCAAAATAGTGTGCAGGCTTCAGGCGAAGTGATGGTGAATGGGCAGTCACTGATCATACGGCCGAACGGAACCATGACAACTGAACAAGGGCTCGAAGATCTGATCATACATGGGAGAGATACAGGTAACCTAATCCGCTTAAAGGATGTTGCTACTGTCTCTCGGGGTGTTGAAGAAACGCCGTCTAATGTCCTAATGTACAACGGCAAACCAGCCATTAACCTCGCGATTTCCTTTGGTTCAGGGGTCAATGTTGTTGAAGTTGGACGCGCTATTGATGCACGACTTGCGGCATTGGAGAGTATTAAACCTGCCGGGTTAGACATTGATGAGTTTTATAATCAGGCAAGGGAAGTTGATCGCTCGGTTGATGACTTTATCGTAAGCCTCGCTCAAGCGGTTGCGATCGTGATAGTGGTGCTTTTGTTCGCTATGGGCCTGCGCAGTGGTCTGATTATTGGCGCCGTATTACTTCTTACCGTCCTTGGCACCTTCATTTTAATGAAGCAGTATGATGTCGAGCTGCACCGCATTTCGTTAGGGGCATTGATTATTGCTCTAGGTATGTTGGTTGATAACGCTATTGTTGTGGTAGAGGGGATACTCGTCGGCCTAAAAAAAGGCAAATCGAAAACTCAGGCTGCGGTTGATATTGTTCGGCAAACACAATGGCCTTTGCTGGGGGCGACCGTCATTGCTATCACTGCATTTGCTCCGATTGGCCTTTCTGAAGATGCCACCGGAGAGTTTATGGGGTCCTTATTTTGGGTTCTTTGCTTTTCGTTGTTCTTAAGTTGGGTCACTGCCTTGACGTTAACGCCGTTCCTTGCCGAACTCTTACTAAAGCAACCTGACGCCCCTGCCGCTGGTGAAGAGGTAGATCCTTACAAAGGGGTTCTCTTTACGGTATTTGGCGTTGGCCTTAGGGTGGCGATCCGTTTTCGTTGGTTTACAATCATGAGCATGATCGGACTGTTGGTGATGGCGGTTGTGGCATTTGGTATGGTCAAACAATCCTTTTTTCCTCCTTCCAATACGCCGATGTTTTATATCGACATGTGGATGCCAGAGGGCACGGACATCAGAACGACGCTGGCACAAAGTAAAAAAGTTGAGCAGTACGTGCGTTCACAGCAAAACGTTGAGTTTGTCTCGACCACGACAGGCCAAGGGCTGCAACGCTTTGCGCTCACTTACGAACCGCAGAAAAGCTACTCAGCTTATAGCCAGCTTCAGGTGCGCGTAACTGATAGGGAGAAGATGTTTGCGTTGCTCACCCAGCTTGATAAAACGTTGCCAGCGATGTTTTATCAGCCGACGTTTCAGTTTAAGCTGATGGAATTTGGCCCCTCACCCGCCTCAAAGATTGAGGCTCGAATTTCAGGGCCTGATCCGAAAGTACTTCGCGCAATTGCGACTAAAGTCGAAAATATCCTCTTGGCCGATCCGGGGGCTCGTAATGTGCGCCACGATTGGCGTGAACGTACCAAAGAGTTAGTGCCTCAGTTTAACGAGTCTAAGGCACGCCGACTGGGGATCTCGAAACAAGACTTGTCGAACACATTGCAAATGGCGTTCGGTGGTGTGCCGATTGGTTTATTGAGAGACGGTACGCATCGATTACCCATCATCGCCCGTTTGCCTGAAGACGAGCGGGTTGATTTTGAGTCTTTGGCGAATGTCAGGATCTGGAGCCCTTCGCTTCAGACTTACATCCCAGTCGAGCAGGTTATTGACGGTGTGAGTCTAGAGTGGCAGGAATCCCTGATACAACGCCGTGATCGCAAGCGAACACTCACCGTTTTAGCGGACCATGATGTACTTGGCCAAGAAACGGCAGAGAGTTTATTTTCACGAATTCAGCCCAACGTTGAGGCATTAGCATTACCCGATGGTTACGAGCTGAGTTGGGGAGGTGAATATGAGTCATCTAAAGATGCCCAAAATGCGCTTTTTGGCTCACTGCCAATGGGCTACCTGATGATGTTTGTGATTACTATGCTTTTGTTTAATTCCTTCCGCAAGCCCCTAGTAATTTGGTGCACAGTGCCTTTATCCATTATTGGTGTGGCTGTCGGTCTTTTATTAACCGATATGCCTTTTAGCTTTACGGCCTTCTTAGGTCTCTTGAGCTTAAGTGGCATGATACTTAAGAATGGCATCGTGTTATTGGATCAAATAAACATCGAGCTTAGAGCAGGAAAAACGCCCTACGATGCTGTCTATGACAGTGCGATCTCACGTGTCCGTCCTGTCAGTATGGCGGCACTCACCACGATTCTGGGTATGATTCCGTTGGTTTTTGATGCCTTTTTTGGCTCTATGGCAATCACAATTATGGCAGGATTGGGCTTTGCCACCGTTCTTACCTTGATTGTTGTCCCTGTATTATTTGCGACTTTTTACCGTATACAAGCACCAGCCTAAACACTCATTTTAAAACAAAAAACTCAAAAGCTCGGCATCTGATGTCGAGCTTTTATTTTTTCTTGTTAATTTTATATTTTCCGTCCATCAAAGAATTTACCTTTTTATTATCAGATAATTGAATGGAATTGGCATCTCGAATAACCAGTTGATTATGGGTTTAATTGTTAAAATCATTAGTGGTATCATATACGGTAATCTAAGTGATTATATTTTCACATAGATCATTTCTCCATCTTAAGTAGTCCTATAGATGTGGAAAAGTACTGAGGTTGCAAAGATTCCAAAGAGTGATGAAATACGTATAAATTGAAAATATGGATAAAAAACAGAGATTTATATTTTGTTGATAATACGAGTAATAACATAAAAACCTTTAAAAACAAAGGGATATGTAAAAATAACAAAAGAGCAACATTTCATTCCGAATGCGATCCCGTTCAACTTTATAGAACTAAATTAACAAAGTGTTTGAAGTGTAATATTTAGATATTAGTTTAATAGGCAAGTAAGCAGGAAAGAATAAGCTCTAATTTCGATATTGTTAATAACCTTGGATGGTGATTTGAATAGTATCTAAATAATAACGAATGAAAATATTACATTGCTGTTAAGGATGGAGTCTCTTAATGAAAAAACTCGCTCTGATTACGGGGTCAAAAGGTGGGATCGGTTCTGCAATTTCCACCCAGTTGGTGGATGATGGTTATCGCATTATTGCCACGTATTGCACAGGTAGTTACCAATGTGCATTGGAATGGTTTAGAGAGAAAGGTTTCTCTGAAGACCAAGTTCGTCTGTTTGAGTTGGATGTGACTAATACCGATGAGTGCGCGCAGCGTTTATCTCAGTTGTTGGAAGAAGAAGGCACAGTCGATGTTGTTGTCAATAATGCGGGAATTACTCGGGATAGTGTCTTTAAGAAAATGGCATCATCCGCGTGGAAAGAGGTTATCGATACCAATTTGAACAGCGTATTTAACGTGACTCAACCCTTGTTTTCAGCCATGTGTGAAAAGGGCAATGGCCGAGTGATCAACATATCTTCTGTCAATGGGCTTAAAGGCCAGTTTGGCCAAACCAATTATTCGGCAGCTAAAGCTGGCATGATTGGATTTTCTAAGGCTCTTGCGGCTGAGGGAGCAAGAAGCGGCGTGACGGTGAACGTGGTAGCACCGGGCTATACTGGAACCCCAATGGTTGAGCAAATGAAGCCTGAAGTGCTTGATTCTATTAAAGCTCAAATTCCTATGAAGCGTCTTGCAACGCCTGAAGAAATCGCCAAGTCGGTGTCTTTCTTGGTCAGCGATGCAGGTGCATACATAACGGGTGAAACGCTGTCGGTCAACGGCGGCTTATACATGCATTAAAGGAAATCATAGAGATGGAAAAAGTTTATATCGTTGCAGCAAAGCGCACGCCTATTGGCTCTTTCGGAGGCTCTCTTAAAGATATGTCCGCTGGTCTTCTTGGTTCTATTGCTATCAAGGCAGCCTTGGAACAAGCCAGTCTTGACGCGGATCGTGTTGACGAGGTCATTGTTGGTAATGTGATTGGTGCTGGTCAGGGAATGGGGGTTGGTCGTCAAGCCTCTCTCTACGCCGGTATTCCAGATTCTGTTCCGGCTTATAGCCTGAATATGGTGTGTGGCAGTGGAATGAAAACCGTGATGGATGCGGTTAGCCATATACGTGCGGGTGACGCTTCGGTCGTGGTTGCTGCTGGGGTTGAGGTTATGTCACAAATTCCATTTTCTGTGCCTAGTACGATGCGCGATGGACACAAAATGGGCAACCTGTCCTTAACCGATTTGTTAATTAATGATGGCTTAACGGATGTTTATAACCAGTACCATATGGGGAAAACGGCGGAAAACGTCGCTCAGATGGTTGGAGTCAGTCGTGCTCAGCAAGATGAATATGCGCTGTCGAGTCAAATGAAGGCGGCCACCGCCATAGAAGCGGGCAAGTTCAAAGATGAAATCGTCGCGGTTGAAGTCAAACAACGTAAGGAAACAAAGGTATTTGATACCGATGAATACCCTAAAGCGAGTGCCACTCTAGCTGGTTTAGAAAAGCTACGTCCAGCGTTCGAAAAAGAAGGTACGGTAACCGCTGGTAATGCATCCGGCATAAACGATGGTGCCAGTGCAGTGATTGTGGTCAGTGAATCCGCGGTTAAAGCGCATGGCCTTAAGCCTCTGGCTGAAATCGTCAGTTATGCGCAGTCTGGTATTGATCCAAAAGTAATGGGACTTGGTCCAGTAGAGGCCGTGACTCAGGCGGTAACCAAAGCGGGCATCAATTTGGGTGATATTGATGTTTATGAGCTCAACGAAGCCTTTGCGGCGCAAGCGCTAGGCGTTATCCATAAACTTGCTGAGAATCATGAAGTTGGTGTTAGCTCTATTTTGGACAAAGCGAATGTTAATGGTGGAGCGATCGCACTGGGTCACCCACTGGGTGCATCAGGCAACCGCATCATCGTTTCCCTCGTGCATGAGCTCAACAGAATTCAGGGCGACTACGGAGTCGCTTCCCTTTGTGTTGGTGGTGGCATGGGCACTGCAATATTAATTAAATCAATCGCTTAATGTTTTTTGTGAAAAGTGATTAAGCGAGTCATATAAAATCTAGCCAGGAGAAAGACCTATGTATACTGATTTTTTCAAATCATTTACTGATCAAACAGAAAAGACATTTGAACCTTATGCGAAGTTCAATAAACTCATGACCAAGAATGTTGAAGTATTAACTGAGCTCCAACTTAATGCGATTCGTACTTATAGTGAAATGGGCTTGACGCAGATGAAGGCGGCGACTGAAATCAAAGACGTGACGTCTTTGACCGCATTCAACGGTCAGCAGTTGTCAGTGTTAACGAAACTCTCTCAGCAAATGATGGACGATAGCAACAAACTTCAATCAATTGCAAAAGAGTTCAAAGATGATGTTGATAATCTAACGACGGAAAACCTTAAGACAGTGACACCGGCATAACACTGATTTTTGCCGCCTTCGGGCGGTATTTTTCCGATCATAGGAGTAGAAAAATGTACCAACACTTCTTTTCGGACTACCTTGTGAAGCTTCAGGAAACCAATCAAAAGTGGTGGGAAGAGCTTGAAACAAGCAGGGAAGCCGTTAACTCTCCGCTCAACAAAGCCATGCAAGAAGTGAGTTTTGAAGACACAACAAAACTCTTCGAAAGCGCGGCTAATCAGCCCGCAGCCCTGCTGAAAATTCAGGCACAATGGTGGCAGCAGCAACTAGAAATCTGGCAAAACGTTGCGTTGGCCAAAAACAGCGAGTCCGTTGTTGAAGCTGATAAAGGTGACAAAAGATTCACCAATGAAGACTGGCATAATGATGTGTTCTACAATTTTATTAAACAGTCGTACTTACTGTTTAGTAAAACATATTTAGAGACTATCGATAGTATCGAGGGGTTGGACGAAAAAGCCAAAGAGAGACTGATTTTCTTTTCTCGTCAAGCAATCAATGCAATGTCCCCAAGCAACTATATTGCGACGAACCCTGAACTTCTCAAGATGACTCTGGAACAGAATGGAGAAAACCTTCTCGCTGGTTTGGAGCAACTAAAAGAAGATGTCGAGTCAAGCGCCGATATTCTTAAAATACGCATGACAAACAACAATGCGTTCAGAGTCGGAATTGATGTTGCCAATACGCCAGGTGATGTGGTTTTTCGCAATGAACTGTTTGAACTGATTCAATATCGACCGCTGACCGAAAAAGTGAATGCGACGCCGCTCTTGATCGTGCCACCGTTTGTCAACAAATACTATATTCTTGATCTACGTGAGAAGAACTCATTGGTTCGTTGGCTGCTTGAACAGGGTCACTCGGTCTTTATGATGTCGTGGCGCAACCCAGGAAAGGAGCAAAGTCAGCTGGAATTTGGGGACTATGTGACCGATGGGGTGGCAAAAGCCGTATCGGCGATAGAAGACATTACGGGTCAGGAGCAAATCAACGCAGCAGGTTACTGCATTGGTGGTACCGTGTTGGCCAGTACCATCGCTTATTACGCAGCAAAGCGAATGAAAAAGCGCATTAAGAGTGCAACGTTTTTCACTACGCTATTGGACTTTTCTCAACCAGGCGAAGTCGGGGCCTACATCAACGAAACCATTGTGAGCGCCATTGAAGCTCAGAATAAGTCCAAAGGGTATATGGATGGGCGCTCTCTCAGCGTGACGTTCAGCTTGCTGCGTGAAAATAGTTTGTACTGGAATTATTACGTTGATAATTATCTCAAAGGTAAAAGCCCTGTCGATTTTGACTTGTTATACTGGAATAGCGACAGCACCAATGTGAGTTCGGCGTGTCACAACTTTATGTTGAGAGATCTATACCTCAATAACAAGTTGATCGAAGATAAAGGTGTCAAAATTGGTGGTGTTTGGATTGATCTCAATAAGATAAAAATTCCTAGCTACTTTGTTTCGACGAAGGAAGACCATATTGCGCTATGGCAAGGGACTTATCGTGGTGCGCTCAATGTTGGGGGCAACAAAACGTTCGTTCTGGGTGAGTCTGGGCATATTGCCGGTATTGTGAATCATCCGCTTAAGAACAAATATGGTTTCTGGACCAATGATAACCTAGATGAAAAAGCCGATGAATGGTTGAGCAATGCGAAACATACTGAAGGTTCTTGGTGGGTCCATTGGCATGACTGGCTTTTGAGTTTTAACCCAAGCGAGCAAGTTGAACCGTTTATGGTAGGGAGTGAACAATTTACAGTAATGGGCTCCGCACCTGGTGACTACGTTAAGCAGGTACTTCCGGTGAAAGAAACGGTCACCAACTGATTGATAAGAGCGAAATAAACAAGACCCTGAGCCATTGACTCGGGGTTTTTTTATTGCTTTGATTAATTGGGCTAGGACGTGTTCACTATGCATCAGCGCATGGGGCGACGGTGGCTAATTTGGAATCGAACAAAGGAGCAGGGATGAAAACAATTGGCATTATTGGTGGCATGAGCTGGGAATCAACCGCAACGTATTACCATCATATCAACCGAACGATCAATGAGCTTCAAGGTGGATTACACAGTGCGAAATTGATTCTAAACAGCGTCGATTTTGCCGAAATTGAGCGGTTACAACATCAGGGCAATTGGGGAGAAACTGCGGTGATCTTGAGTGAAGCGGCAAAGTCACTGGAAAGAGCAGGGGCGGACTTTATTGTGATTGCGACCAATACGATGCACAAAGTTGCCAATGAGGTGGAAGAAGCGACGTCTCTCCCGTTACTGCATATTGCCGACGCAACAGGGCAGGTATTGCGAGAGAATAATATCAGTAAAGTTGGGTTGCTTGGTACCTCATTCACTATGGAGCAGATGTTTTATAAGCAACGTTTAACAGAAAAGTTTGGTATTGAAGTGATTGTACCAAATGGCGTGCAACGTCGACTCGTGCATGATGTGATATACAACGAGCTATGTTTGGGCAAAATTAATACCATGTCTAAAGATGATTACAAAGCGATTATTGACGATTTGGCCGAATTAGGTGCACAAGGTGTCATTCTTGGGTGTACAGAAATTGGGTTGTTGATTGGAGAAGGGGATTCCCATATGCCGTTGTTTGATACGGCAAAAATTCATGCGCTGGCGGCGGCGAAAGCCGCACTCAGTGACGTGTAATCACCCGCGAACGTCGGTGGTTGAAGGCCATCAAGAAGCTGTCATTGATCGGTGAGGCCAGCTGCTGGCCTCACCGCGTTGTTAAAAATTGAATTGACCCAGTTTGGTTTGAATAATGTGGTCAGCGATGTATTGATGCGTCGCGGTGGTGGGGTGAGTTACGCCCCAAAACACGTATTTGTCTGATCCGTGATAGGCACAATCATCCGTAAGATCATGGCGATAGAGATAGTCCATGGATGAATTTCTGTTGATATTCAAACAAGGCTCGGTTGAGTTCTCGAAACCATGCTGCTGCGGATGAGTGGTGATTTTTTCAAAAGTATCATGGGCATCGTAGAGAACAACATTGAGTCCTTTATCTTGATACAGCAGTGCTTGCTCGGCGATAAAGGCATTAAAATCAATAATTTTTTGTCTAACCGTGGCCACTGTCTCAGGTGTTGTGTATTTGAATTGAGGGGCTTTAGTGGCATCGGGTAACGTGAATAACAGTATATTTCGGGTACCGGTTTCGGTCAGTCGAATGAGGGCACTGCTAAGGTCGGCCTTGACGTCTGCAACCTCTCGTTGGTAATTCATGAAGTCATTTAAACCGAACTCCAATGTGATTAAGCTGTTGTCCGGATTATAGTGCTTGGCCATCTTCATATAGGTTAGGAAAGAGGTGACCTGATCGTATATTCCGGTTAACGCGACGTATTGATTGGTGCCTGCAGCACCGCCTACGGACCAATTATACAGTGGGACCTCTTTACTCTTGGCTAGGTATTCTGTCCAAACTAATCCATTGGAAAAGTGCCCCAAAAACCATGAATCTCGGTTAGGGAATACCCATTGAGAGCCGTTGTACAAGTTTCCTGTATCAGACAAGCTGTCACCAAACGCGATAATACGGTTGATCTTCGCATTAGGAGACATGTCGTTCGTCCAGATACTGTGGTTGTACGAAAATCGGTTATCCGAAGCATAATAAAGAATATCCGCTGAGGCGTGAGTGACACCTAAAGTATCTATGCATCGTTGTTCGATTTCGTTTTGGCTCGTTTGAGTAAAAAACATATTCTTGAATGAAACTGACGACCACCAATAGCCTTCTATGGTGTAGTTGTCACCATGCTCGTCTTTTGCCCATTCCCAATCAGTGGAAGGATCATCGTGATTGTGAGCCGGTCTGTACCAGCATCGGACATAGGTATAGGTTTGGTTTGCCTGAACTTGAGAAGTGTTGCTCGCGCTTACGCCCTGTATGTTTAATGGGGCTGCTTGTATTAAAGCAGGGACCATCATTATTAAGCCAGCAAAAAATAATCTGATCTTTATCATTATTCACTTCCTCTTGACTGTAGAGCATTTACTCATCTTTGATGACACAGTTCGCGTGCCACAGTCAAAATAATCCGTGAATAAATGCTCCGATAGTGGATGAGAATCAAACTTTACACATTATTGATCACTTAATCATTAAGGTTGAATGTTGTTCGAATTGATTGATATGCAACCATAGCAATCGGTTTCCTGTGGGTTTTGACTTTGGGCGGGTTTGGAATAACCTAACAGTCTCGGTATAAAACGGTGAGCTAGGTGGGTTTTTAGGGGACAAAAAAAAGAGCGCAACCTCTGTTGCGCTCTGCTTAGACTCCGTCTGAGTCGTTAAGGAAGGTCGTTATAAATCAACACTAATCATGCTGGTGGCTTTATCACCATTGCTGTCCATAACGGTAAGTTTAACTTCGTGTTTTCCGTAACTTGGGAAAATGGAAGTAAACATGCGGCCACGTTTGATCTTCCCGTTGGGTAATACCCATTCCGTATCAACGATTCTGCCATCTTCATCAGAGCTGGTTGACCACATCGTGACCCAGCGACCTAGGTGAATGTAGTTTGCCGAGACGGTTGGTAAAATATTGTCAGCTTCAACCACAATGTTTTCGGAAGCGGTGTGCTGATCGCCTTGGTCGTCGGTGACTGTCAAAGATACGGTGTAGCTTCCGTCATTCAGGTAGCTCCACTTAGGTGCTTCATCGGTACTGGATTGGCCATTACCAAAGTCCCAAAGATAGCTGACGATAGTCCCATCACTGTCAGAACTTGTGTTTTTCGCCGCAACGTTAAGTCCATCTGTTGACAAAGTAAAAGCGGCGACTGGCAATTGATTTGGAGCCTCAGCCTTTGATACCTTGATAACACCGTAGGTATTATCACTACTTTGATTAATGACTTCTATTTGAACGCCATGTTCGGTAAGAAGACGGCCAGCGTCTGCGGCTTGTGGGTTCGAGTAATCTTGATTGTCGGCAAAATAAGCGTTGCCGATGAGGCTCACATCTTCAAGTATGTCACCGTCTTTGTTTTCCAATTTCATGGCTTGTTGATCGTTAAGTGAGAATGCCGCATCACGAACCTGATAGCGAGTCTGTGCCGCCTCTTTCGAATCAGCCCAGATCATGGCATTTTGATCCGCATCGACCACACCAAGCCAGCCTTCACCTGGGTGCTTGCCTACCCAGTTATCAGTGTGAGAATCATCGACGTACCAAACAATCAAGCCAGGGTCAAACGACATCATTTGGCCAAAGCGCTTAATGTTGTTTAGACCTTCATCGACATCATTGTGGCTTCGCCATTGAAGCAAATAGTAGTGCTCTGATTGGTTAAAACCATCATTGAGGCGGAAACCATTGAAAGTAAATTCGGTGCTGCCCTCTGCGTTGTCTATCAATGTTGTCGTGCCATCGGCAACAACCGAGAGGTTATCGACATGCAGACCTTCCATGGCTAAGCCACCGTCAGTGACATAATCGAAACTCAGCGTTACGCTTTGCCCAGCCCATGGTGAGAGATCAAATTCCGCGTCAACCCAACCTGTTGATTCACCTGAAATCGCGGGAACTAAACCGGTCTTATTAGGATCGTCCATGGTGGTAATTGTGCCCGCAATGGCTTGCCCATTGATGAGTACACGGGCAAAATCATAGTCTTTTTCGATTTGATACCAAGCTTTGAAGACAAGGTTCACCTGAGTGCCTTGAGGCAAGGTTATCTGGCGGGACATCGTATTTTTGAGGTCGTCTCCTTTTCCTGAATGGAAACTGTAAGTGCCTTCGAACGGTTTATGCCCTTCTGTACGCTTGATGGGCAAATCAACACGCACCATGTTTGGCTTATCGTTGTCGATTGTTTGGTGCAGAGTAATTTCTGTGCCTTGGGTTGTTAAGTCATCAAGTGAGATGGTTTGGTTACTGATCCATTTACCGCCGATCGACTCTTGTAAGAACTGTTTGGCCCATGAACTGAAAGCAGTAGGTTGTGTGCCACCGATTTTGCCTGCCCAACTGCCCGAAGACATGATAGACCAATACGAAACGGGCTCACCTTTACCTGTGTACTGGGTATCGTATTCATCGGGAAGCCCAAGATCATGGCCATATTCATGAGCACAAACGCCCGCCGCTGCATCAATGGGTTGAATGGTGTAATCAAAGGCGGCATATTTACCATCAAAGCGACCAGGTACGGTGCTTGTCGTGCCTTCCAAGGCATGATACTGACCTAGATTATAGCGATGCGACCAAATGGCATCATCACCTAAGACACCACCACCGGCTTCTTCACCCACAGAGGGGTGGAACACCATCAGGTGATCAATGACACCATCAGGTTCACGAAAATTTCCATCACCATCGTAGTCATAGCGATCTTCGATATCATAGTCGGCTAGGTTGATACTGGGGTCTTGTGCAAGTTGATTAAGAGCTTCACGAACCAGTTCCTGAGCGTTCATGTCATTATCGGTATCGGCTGAATTACCACCATAGAAAGACGCATTTTTTGAAGCTCTGTACCAGCCCGCGGCTTGACCAGCGACGCTATAGCTATTACCTGATTCACTCTCATAATACTGGCGCATTGATATCAGGTTTTCTCCGTTAGGCCCTGTGTAGCCAGAACCGGAAAAGAGGAGATTTTGATAATGCTCTGGTGGGTAGTTTTCATACAGCATTTCTGTATGCTCAGAAGTGAGCCTGTTTTCATTCCATGGGAGATCAGGAAAATCAACCAGTAGCGCCAAGACTTTATCTGTGCGCTTTTGTGATAAATCGAAAGCGAACGCATGGGCTTTATGGTGACCTTTATTGACCTCAATGGACTTAAGGATCTTGGCTCTTTGCTCGAGCGCTTTTTTACCAAACTGGGCATCACCTTTAAAGCCGTTGTTTAGCTTTGTGTTCAGATAGCGGTCAAGTGCGACTTGCTGTTCGGTCACTGATGCATTTTGTTCAAGAGTGCCTTTTCGAACCAGCATCTCGATAATTTTTTCTTCATTCATCACACCTAAATCAATGGGTGTTTTGGCGTGCCCGCTGACACTAAAGAAGGTCATCACTGCTGTTGCTAGCAGTGTTTTTTTCATAGGAATCATATTATTTCCTTATTATTTTGATTGCCAACTTCCACTTAATAAAGTGGGTATAACGTTGCGTGAACAACTATATCCCGAGCAAGATTTCTCTTCCTTGAAGCAATATCATTGATTTAATCTGAAGATGCTGCAATACACGCTTTCTTACTCGGATTATCTTTAATTTCTTTGCTGGTTTTAGCCTTGGTTTTACTGAATCGATTCGATAAGTATATCTGGAGGGATGTCTGCTCATCTTGATAGCTTTGATTCTCACAAATAATACCGCGCTCGACTAACAATTGAATCAGCTTTTCATCATCAGGAGGAGTGCTAGCAAGCGTCGCACTTGCCAAAAGTGTCATCAGGCAGATCGCAAGTCTCATTTTTTACTTCATCGAATGTTAATGCTTCGATACAAAATATAACTAACTGTTATCAAATGCAATGCATAGTTTTTAGTCGATTAGATCTTGCTTCATGGTTCAACAAATAAAGTAAACACTGAGGAAATGAAAATAACATGAATGTCATTTCTTTCCTTTATAGTGAGTGATGAAAACTCGTTCTACAATTGATGATGAAATAATTTAAACTAAGAATAAAAGTCTAACGTTTATGATTTTCCGAACTATTGTTTTGTATTTTATTATATTTCTAATGATGGGTTTATAAATGATAAAATTAAAGTTTACAGTAATAGTTCGACGGTATGTTGATTAAAACATCACATCAAAATTCAAGACTCTATGAATAAGAGATAATTGCTGGCGATTACCGTTCCTCAGTCATTATTGTCTAACCAAAGTGAATCAATACTTAAACTCGACCGGTGCCATTCTTGTCACGCTTGTGGTCTTAGTATCAGCATGGATCAGTAGACAAATTCTTACGCCTTCTTTGTTCGGTAACCCACTTTCATGAGTGGTGAAATTGCAGACACGACCTCAAATTTGTTGATCGAAATCAATACGCACTTAAGTCAGCTGGGTGTACTTTAATCCATATATTGTGCTACCTGATATATTTTCAACTACATAATGTGTTTTTGGCTGGTGTAGGTCCATATTGAAATCAAAAAGGGGATAAAGTGAAACCAATCGTCAAAGGTGATGGCCGGCAAGCACTGTTTTGCAGTGATAGTGATCACAAGCGAGATATCGCTCGTGAAGATTTCAGTGAGTTGAACAGAGCGATCCAAGGGTTGTTTGAAGAGAGCAATGTTGAACTTATCCAAGAGAATGCAAACAAAGATGGGCGAGTGATCCCTACTCAGCGCGATCTCCTTGCTGGGACTGTTTCCAAACACTACGCTAAGCGCCATATGCTGCCAAGTGACATCGTTGAAGCACATGAGAATGGTGAAATTCATTACCATGATTTAGATTACTCTCCATTCTTCCCGATGTTCAACTGCATGATTGTCGATCTAGAGAACATGTTGACTCATGGTTTCAGGATAGGTAACGCGGAGATTGATACACCGAAGTCAATACAAACGGCAACCGCGGTGACCGCCCAAATCGTAGCGCAAGTCGCTAGCCACACCTACGGTGGCACAACATTAAACCGTTTGGATGAGGCACTCGCGCCTTATGTCACGGTAAGTCATGAAAAACACCTAGCTAGGGCAAAGGAGTGGGATGTACCAAATCCTGAGGCGTATGCACGTAAACTTATCGAAAAGGAAGTCCACGATGCATTCCAATCCCTCGAGTACGAGATTAACACGCTATTCTCAAGTAATGGCCAGACTCCTTTCTTAAGTGTTAACTTTGGTCTCGGTACAAGTTGGGAATCTAAACTCATTCAGAAGTCTATTTTTATCAATAGAATTCGGGGATTGGGTAAACACCACAAGACAGCGGTTTTCCCTAAGTTGCTATTTACTCTCAAAGATGGCGTTAACCTTAAGAAAGACGATCCAAACTACGACATCAAGGAACTCGCCCTTGAATGTGCCTCGAAACGCATGTATCCAGACATTCTTAACTACGATAAAGTTGTAGAAGTCACAGGCTCGTTTAAGGCGCCTATGGGTTGTCGTAGCTTTTTAGGTCGTTACACCGATGAGGATGGCCATGACGTTCATGAAGGACGCAGCAACCTGGGCGTCGTGAGCCTTAACTTGCCGCGTATTGCTATTGAGGCAGAGGGTGATGAGGCGACGTTTTACGAAATCTTGGAAGAGCGTACTGAGCTTGTTCGCCGTGCACTAGAGACACGTATTGAGCGACTTCGTGGTGTGAAAGCTCGTGTGGCACCGATTCTCTATACAGAAGGCGCCCTAGGTATTCGCCTGAACCCAGATGATGACGCGCTAGAGCTCTTCAAAAATGGCCGAGCGTCAGTCTCGATGGGCTACATAGGTATTCACGAGACTATCAACGCACTCTATGCTAAAGGTGAGCACATTTTCGATAATGAATGTCTGCGCCAGAAAGCGATTGAGATCGTTAGGTTCCTGAAAAGCAAAGTCGATGGCTGGAAAGAGCAAAGTGGTTGGGGCTACAGCTTGTACAGCACGCCTTCTGAAAACTTGTGTACACGATTCTGCTCACTAGATACCAAAGCGTTTGGTGTGCTGGAT
Organism: Vibrio ostreicida; assembly: GCF_013074385.2. Lineage (GTDB taxonomy): Bacteria > Pseudomonadota > Gammaproteobacteria > Enterobacterales > Vibrionaceae > Vibrio > Vibrio ostreicida. Next base: position 39,367 of record NZ_JABEYA020000008.1, on the reverse strand, counting down.
GGGATTACGGACAAAGGTTATTACACGAACAGCTTCCACCTTGATGTGCAAAAGAACGTGAATCCCTACGACAAGATCGATTTCGAGATGCCATATCCTGAGCTAGCAAGTGGTGGCTTCATCTGTTATGGCGAGTTCCCCAATATGCAACGCAATATTGAAGCGCTAGAGAATGTATGGGACTACAGCTACGACCGAGTTCCTTACTACGGCACTAACACTCCCATTGATGAGTGCTATGAGTGTGGCTTTAAGGGTGAGTTTGAGTGTTTGAGCAAAGGTTTCACGTGTCCGAAATGTGGCAGCCATGATCCTAAAAAGGTCTCTGTTACACGACGTGTTTGTGGATATTTGGGGTCTCCTGACGCACGGCCATTTAACGCTGGTAAGCAAGAAGAAGTCATTCGGCGTGTGAAACACCTGTAGAGACTAATGAACTACCATAAATATCAGCACGTTGACGTTGTAAATGGTGAGGGTACACGTTGCACTCTGTTTGTTGCAGGGTGCGAACACCATTGCCGAGGCTGCTACAACAAGTCAACGCTAAATCCTAACTCAGGGCATCCATTTACCCAAGCAATGGAAGACCAGATAATTGCAGACCTCAAGAGTACCCGCATTAAGAGGCGAGGATTATCACTTTCTGGCGGCGACCCGCTTCACCCTGCAAATATTGCGAGCATATATAAACTTGTGGTTAGAGTGAAAGAGGCGTGCCCTGAAAAAGACATTTGGATGTGGACTGGTTATACCCTGACAGAACTGAACCCAGCTCAACGTCAGATTCTGGAGTTAATCGATGTGCTAATTGACGGGAAATTTGTTGAGGCCTTGTATGATCCGTCGTTGAAATGGCGAGGAAGCACTAACCAAACAATACACAGAATTGGGCGTTCTGACACATGGCTATCGACGATCGACACCGTGGTAAAAGTGTGAACGAAATGAAGGTTTATCCTGCAATATCTTTGAAGGTTAAAATATTATTTTTGCATAGTTCGATTAAATGATAAGTTATACGCTGTTACTTGGATTTCAAAGGGTTATGACTTTCATGCTTTCTCATTTACCAACACCAACACTCGATCCTATTCTTTCTCTTTCAGTGGCTTATCGAAATGATGAGCGCACGGACAAAGTTGACTTGGGCATCGGTGTGTATAAAAACAGCGCAGGCGAGACGCCTGTGATGAAGGCGATCGCAAAGGCGCAAGATATTGTTGTTAGCACTCAGAAGACGAAAGCTTACGTGGGCTTAGCAGGGTGTGAGGCGTTTAACCAAAGTATGGTTGACCTTCTTCTTTCAGGTACCTCTGCGATGGATAGAGTCGCGGCTATCCAGACTCCAGGGGCAAGTGGTGCCCTTCGTATGTTAGGGGATTTAATCAAGATAGCCCAACCCGAAACACGGATATGGATCTCTAATCCGAGTTATGTAAATCATCGTCCGGTGATGGAAGCTGCGGGCCTTAAGGTACAGCAATACAGCTACTTTAACCCTGAAAGCAAACAGGTTGATACTGCACGCATGTTGGATGAACTCTCTCATGCAGGGCCTCAGGACGTTGTCCTACTTCATGGCTGTTGTCACAACCCCACTGGAGCCGATATCGACTTTTCAGCGTGGCAGGAGATTACGGCTCTTGCGCAAAAAAATGGCTTCACGCCTTTTGTCGATATTGCCTATCAGGGGTTTGGCGATGGTTTGGAGGAAGATGCCAAGGGCTTGCGCTACATGGCTGACAACATTGATGAAATGTTGATCACAACGTCTTGTTCGAAGAACTTTGGCTTGTATCGTGAGCGAACAGGCGCCGCGATTGTTGTGGGGAAATCCCTCCATGATGTCAGTAATGCCAAAGGAAAATTACTGACGCTAGCCCGTGCCACTTATACCATGCCGCCAGATCATGGTGCGGCGTTGGTTCGTACTGTTTTGCAAGATAAAACACTCACTGAGATTTGGAAACAAGAGCTGCAAGAAATGCAACAGCGCTTGGTTAATCTTCGCCGTGCCCTGTGCAACGAGTTTCGAGATACCCACAAAACTTCATATTTCGATTTCATTGAAAGCCACAAAGGTATGTTTACTGTGCTAGGCTTTACGCAGGACCAAATGATGCAACTCCGTGAACAATATGGCATTTATGGTGTTGGAGATGGTCGGATTAATATCGCGGGCTTAACTGAAAAAGACATTCCACTGGTTGCCAATGCAATAATGAAGGTGTCTTAATCCTGCGTTCAGGCCCACTCTGGGTGGGCCTGATTTGAACCCGCTATGTTTTGGCAAAATATTAGGTGAACGCATGAAAAAAACATGGAAACGGCTCCTTCCAGTGTTGTTATGTGGTGGATTGATAGCATGTACAACAACTGACCCAAAACCGAATAAGCCACCGCAAAAAAACACTAAAGCGCATAACCAATCTAAGCCAAGTCCACCGCCAAAACCTGAATCGATCCCCACCGAACAGACCACCAAACCCAAAATGAAGAAAACACCGGATGGTAAGCTGGTATTAGGTGAGCAGGAGTGGGTGTATATTCCAGGCCTCGATCAAAGTTTTATGGCCCGTATTGATACAGGGGCGACTACCTCTTCAATCAGTGTGGTCGAAATCGTTGAGTTTGAACGCGATGGCAAGGACTGGATTAAATTTCAGATAGAACATGACGGGGCGAAAAGTAAGGAAATTGCCCTGCCCGTCGCGCGCTGGGTTAAGATCCGTCAATCAAGTACAAATGAAGCGCAGAGACGTGCGGTGGTGGAAGCTTGGATTCAGATTGGTGATTTAAAAGAAAAGACGGAGTTTACTCTCGCAGATCGAACACACCTTTCCTTCCCGTTATTGCTTGGGCGCAGTTTCTTTAGGGACGTGGCGATTGTTGATGTCAGTAGAAAGTGGGTGCAGGACAAACACAAGTAAAGCACCACAACACGATACCTTTGATAAAAAAAGCGGTTTTTTGAGCGTTGCAGCAGAACCAAGTTGCACATTCAGTTAGTCTTAAGCGGTTTTCTTGTATTTTTCGGCCGCGGGGTGCTGACCTGTTTAAAGAGGTCATGCCCCCAAAGCACGCAAGTCGAGTTTAAGGAGCTCAGATGAAGCATTTGTCAATGGCTGTTGTTATCCGGCAGGGTAAAGTTCTGATTCAGGAACGAGATAGGGGTCTTCAGGGGCGGGTGGTAGAGTTTCCTGGTGGGTATGTCGAGTATGATGAATCTGGAACCGATGCTGCACTAAGAGTTCTTTTCGAAGAGACGGGCTTGAATGACGTCTCACATGTTGCGACTTACAGTGATATTAATGAATTCGGTGGCCGGATTTATTATGTGCTTTTGCGTCAAATTACAGCAGATGAACCCATCGCTTCCGATGTTTCTCGTCAGCAAACCTTTCACTGGTATCAGCCAGATCAAATTCCCTCAGAAAAATTCCATGCGGCAGATTGCCGATTTATTCGTGACCAGCTTGTGACACATGTGCAAAGAGATTTGCATCAAATGGCGTAATTGGAACAGGCCAGTTTTATCCAAACTGGCCGACGTATATTCCTTTTAGATGATGTTAAATTTACCCTTCATGATTGCCCAATGTCCTGGGAAAGAGCAGAAAAAGCTATAGCTTCCGCCCGCTTTCATTTTTTCGGTACTAAAGGTAATCGAGGTGCTTTCGCCGCCGCCAATAATCTTAGTGAAGGCGTAGACCCTAGGATCATTCGCTTTGAGGTAGCTGTTGTCTATCCCAGCGGTCATCCCCTCGGTCGCGACGGACTGCACATTGGGGGTATCGGTTATGACGACATTGTGACCCATCGTTGATGCCGCGAGCTTGCCGGTATGGTTGAGTGTCAGCGTGACTTCTTTACAGCTTGATGGCACGCTGATCTGGTCGGTTGAAAATTTCATCATATCCGTTGCATCAAGGGACACTGAACAATCGCTGTTGGCTTGAGCACCGAAACTGGCGAGTGCAATCAGGCCTGAGATCATAGATAATCTTGGGTTTATCATACTGCTTTTCCTTACTGTATTTATTGAGAGCTATTCTCACATACGTAAAAAATGAAACTATGATCACCTTCACTAAGTTCTCGATTTCCAAACGAATACAGGTCACATATTTTGATAATTTGGGCCTCCGCCGCCTTCAGGTGGTCGCCAAGTAATGTTTTGTGAAGGATCTTTGATATCACAGGTTTTACAGTGCAGGCAATTGGCGGCATTGATCTGTAATTTGGGTTCGTCATTGTGAGTGACAATTTCGTATACGCCTGCGGGACAATAGCGTTGGCTTGGCTCATCAAACAGTGGAAGATGGTTTTTAATGGGGATAGTGTAGCTCGCCACAATAAGGTGACAAGGCTGGTTTTCCTCATGTTGCGTGCCTGACAGAAACAGAGACGAAGGTTTGTCGAAGCTTAATTGCCCATCAGGCTTAGGATAGACAATGGGACGACATTGTGAGGTTTCCAATAATGACAAATGGTCAGCTTTCAAGTCCGCAATCTTCCAAGGTGCATGAGATCGAAACATCGACTGCCAAACATTTTGTTCTAAAGTGGTTAACGCGCCGCCCAGTAAAGGGCCGTATTTGTGTATTGAGGAGGAAAAATTTCTCGATTGCTTGAGCTCGTCGTAAAGCCAAGATTGTTCAAATAGAGATTGATAGTCGGCTTCGGTTTGTTTGAGGTTTTCGCTGAGTTCGCTGAAAATGGCGTGTGCAGCCAGTAAACCAGACTTCATCGCCGTATGGCTGCCCTTAATCTTACCTGAATTCAGTGTGCCGGCATCACAACCGATCAATAGGCCTCCAGGAAACTGTTGTTTGGGCAAAGAATCTAATCCCCCCTTAGTCAGCGCTCTGGCCCCATAAGAAATGCGCTCACCCCCAATGAGGTAGCGGCTAAAAGCAGGGTGGTGTTTAAGACGCTGGAATTCGTCAAAAGGGCTCAGGTAAGGGTTGGAGTAGTTGAGATCTGTGATGAGGCCAACCACGACTTGATGGTTGTCTAAATGATAAAGGAAGCTACCACCACTTGAATCACTGTCATTTAAAGGCCAGCCTGCTCCGTGCAACACCTTTCCGGATTGATAAAAGGCATGATCGTCGGGTAATTGCCAGATTTCCTTGATACCGAGCGCGTAATGCTGCGGCTGTCGTTTGTGATCAAGATTAAATCTTTGAATCAGCTCCTTACCCAGATGGCCGCGCGCACCTTCAGAAAAGATTGTGTATTTAGCGTTGAGTTCGATACCGGCCTCAAAAGATGATTTATGCTGATTGTGTTTGTCGATGCCCATGTCTGATGTGGTGATCCCTGTTACTGCGCCAGATGCATCATAGTTGACACTTGCAGCAGCAAACCCAGGATACACTTCAACGCCCAATTCTTCAGCCCTTTGACCCAACCATCGACATAAACTGGCCAAGCTAATAACATGATTATGGTTGTTATTGTGCATTGATTTTGGTGTCAGGATGTTGGGGATCTTCACCGAACGGCGGTCAGATGAAAGATACATAAACTCATCGGTGCTGACGGGGTTATTGACGGGGGCACCGAGTTCTTTCCAATCGGGGAAAAGTTCGCTCAATGCAGTGGTTTCAAATACGGCGCCGGAGAGAATATGTGCACCAACCTCAGATCCTTTTTCCACGACACAGATAGAAAGAGGGATTTGTTTGCTTTCGCTAAGCTGGGCAAGCTTGATTGCACAAGATAATCCAGCAGGCCCTGCACCGACTACAACAACATCAAATTCCATACATTCTCTTTCCATGGTGTAAACCTGCCTTTCCAATTGATGAATATTGATTAATATAGTCTAGTTGACGTAAACGTAAACTTTACTAAGCTGAAAAGAGGCAAAAATCCGATAAAAATTGTATTTAATGTGATGTTAAGCCGTAATATTTAACAATATTGAACAACAAAAGACATGAATGCTCAATTTGTTACCGTCGTAGGAATGCTTTAGTGCCAAGGAGGATATGTGAAAGTCATAGTAGCCATAAAGCGAGTGATAGACCCCTATGTCAAAGTGAGGGTGAAACATGATGGCAGCGGTGTTGAAACCAACAACGTGAAAATGTCGATGAACCCATTTTGTGAAATTGCGGTAGAAGAAGCCGTTCGCATGAAGGAATCGGGTCACGCCAATGAGGTGATTGCGGTGTCCATCGGCGATGCGAGTTGTCAGGAAAACTTGAGAGGTGCCTTAGCGTTAGGCGCTGACAAAGCGATTCATATTAAGACCTCAGAAATACCTGAGCCTTTGGCAGTCGCAAAGCTGTTAACTGCCCTATGGAGTAAGGAGCAACCAGGCTTAGTTTTGCTCGGGAAGCAATCGATCGACAGCGACAACAATCAGGTTGCGCAGATGCTGGCCGCATTGACGGGTAGGCCACAGGGAACGTTTGCCTCAATTATTGAGCTGGAGGGAGAGCAAGTTCTTGTCACGAGAGAAGTCGATGGCGGTTTAGAAACCTTAGCCCTCGAATTACCCGCCATCGTCAGTACCGATCTACGGCTCAATGAACCAAGATATGCCTCTCTACCCAATATTATGAAAGCGAAAAAGAAACCTCTTGAAGTATTGGAGCCCGAAGATCTGGGGATTGATGTTGTTTTCTCTCAACAAATCTTGGAAGTCATGGCCCCTGCAGAGCGATCAGGTGGAGAAATGCTCAGCAGCGTGAGTGAATTAGTCGAAACACTGAAAAGTCAGGCTGAGATAGGGTGAGGAGAAGTGAGATGAATACAAAAACTTTGGTGGTTGTTGAACATGACAATGAGCGTCTTAACGCCGATACGCTGAAAACCCTGTCCGCGGCTTCTTTTTTAAGTGGTCAGGTCACCGCTTTGGTGTTTGGCTGTGGTTGCCTATCGGTGGCTAACGCTGTATCCAAACTCACTTCAGTCAATGAGGTGTTGGTGGCTGACAGTGAGCATTATCAGGCACATCTTGCTGAAAATACGGCCTTGTTAGTCAAACAAGCGGGGGAGGGATTTACCCATATTTTGGCACCGGCAACGACCTTTGGTAAGAACTTAATGCCGAGAGTCGCGGCGCTGCTTGATGTGGGCCAATTGTCGGACGTGATTAAAATTGAGTCTGACGATACGGTGGTTAGGCCGATTTATGCAGGCAATGCTTTGGCTCGCGTCAAATCGACCGATCGGGTTAAGGTGATGACGATTCGTAGTTCAGCATTTGACGCACCTGAGTCATCGACCTCTACGGATGCCGAGATACAAACTCTAGAGATACAGATAAGTAATGAGTTATCTCGTTTAGTTTCTCGGCAGCAGACTCAAAGTGAGCGCCCAGAGTTAGCAGCGGCGAAAGTCGTTGTGTCGGGTGGCCGCGGTCTAGGCAGCAAAGAAAATTTTGCCATGGTTGAACAACTGGCGGATAAACTGGGTGGAGCGATCGGTGCCTCACGAGCCGCCGTTGATGCTGGCTTTGTGCCCAATGACCTTCAAGTCGGTCAGACGGGCAAGATTGTGGCCCCAGACCTTTACATCGCTATTGGGATTTCGGGCGCTATTCAACACTTGGCTGGCATGAAAGACTCCAAGGTGATCGTGGCGATCAATAGTGACCCAGAGGCACCGATTTTTCAAATTGCGGACTATGGATTAGTTGGCGATTTGTTTGAGATCCTCCCCGAATTGACAGACGCTCTTTAGGCCCTTAACAAGCGCCTGCTAAAAGTGCAGGCGTTTTAGTAAGTAAAATGCTCACAAGTCTCCTACAATCATTTACTAAGAGGAGGCTCTATGGCCGTACATTTAGATATAACTACCTTGTCTATTATCTGCGTCTTATTGTCGATGTGTTATTGCATCGGCTTGGTGCTGATTCAGAAACTTCAGCCTACAGTGAACGGCATCAGTACGATTGCTTTTTTTCTGTTGTTGCTGTCCACCAGCTTTATTTTGCTCAGCTTTGGCAATCACATCAGCCACTGGGTGTCAAAAATCCTCGCCAACTCTATTATGGTGTTTAGTTACATCGTGTTGTTGCTTGGTGTCTGCCAGTTTAGAGGCTTTGACAAAAGGCTGGCGAATTGTGGCTTCTACAGCTTTCCGATTGTGGTGATTGGTCTGACGTATTTCACCTTGTTTGTACCCTCGACCAACGCACGGGTCATTTTAATGTCGACTTTCGTGTCTGCTTTGTGTTTTTTGGCGATGTTAGCGAACCGGAAAGGAAAAAGCGCTGACATTTCTCCCTCTAAATTTCTTTTGTCGGCAGGACTGGCGACCCAAGGTATTTATAGCTTGTTCCGCTTCTTCTGGACGTTGTTCGAAACCAGAATAGACGACTTCATGATGTCTGGCACCGTGCATCAGCTAGCATTCATTACGACTTTGCTCATGGTCATTTTTATTGGCTTCTCGGTGACATGGATGCTGACTGGGCGGCTGGTGGCGACCATCTACGATACCTCAATAAAAGATGAGTTAACCCAGCTCTATAACCGCAGAGCGCTCGAAGAGTTATTGCCTAAAGAGATGGCGAGATCGATCAGACACAACCAGCCGTTGTCTGTGGTGCTTTTGGATATCGATCATTTCAAGAAAGTGAATGATACTTATGGGCACCAAGCAGGAGATAGAGTGCTAAGAACAACAGGAAAACTATTGATACTTCAAACCCGTAGAGATGACCTAAGTTTTCGTTATGGAGGTGAAGAATTTCTAATCATATTACCCAATACTGATCAGGCCGCCGCCGTTACGGTGGCAGAAAAACTCAGAGAAGCGATTATGAAGGCCAAACTTTTGCCCAGTAACGAAGAGGAATGCACGGCCAGTTTTGGGGTCACACAGTTCACTGGAGCAGAAAATTGGAAAGCGGCTATAGAGCGGGCCGATAAGGCGCTCTATAGCGCGAAACAAAATGGTCGCAACCAAGTTGTTTTTAGTCAACAAAGCCCAGGGCCTGTTGAACCACAAGCCTAAGCTGTGGCTTTTTCCAAATGTTCTACCAACACTTTAGTGAAACGCGCGGCTTCACCGCCTGTACAAGCACGATGATCAAATGTCACCGAAATGGGCATCGCCTTCACCGCGACGGCTTTATTGTTTCGAAGCACGACTTTCTCAATAATGCGCCCAGCACCGACGATCGCCACTTGCGGCGGAGACACGACCGGTGTCGCATAAATGCCAGCAATTGCCCCAAAGTTAGATAAAGTGATTGTTGCATGCTGGAGCTGTTCTCGGCCTATCTTTCGATCACGAATCCCTTTCACTGTGTCATTGAGCCAACCGCGAATATCGTTCGTTTTCACTTCGTTTGCGTTTCTTAACACGGGCACGTATAACCCATGACTGCTGTCCACGGCAATACCAATATTGACGGTGTTGTGGACGCAACGTGTCATGGTTTCTGCGTCGAACCAAGCGTTTAAGGCGGGCTCTTGCTCACACGCGTTAACCACCGCTCGAACGAGACGACCCGAAATGTCTTCGCCTTTTTGCCATTTTTCTAAAACGGCTTCCTCAGTGATGGTCACCGACGCGACATTATGGTGAGATTCGGTCATGGTTCCGACCATGGTGCGGCGAGCGCCTTTTAGAACTTCCGTCCCTGGTTTTTGCTTGCCGGCCTCGTCATAGATGTCTGCGTCGGTAATCATTCCACCATGACCACTTCCTTTGACATGAATTAAATCGACACCGAGCTTTTTGGCGAGTAAACGAGCGGATGGCATCGCAGTCAGTGGGGCGTCGCTGGGGCCATTGTGCGAGGAACCAATCCAGAAATCATCAACATCGACCTTATGGGTATGGCTGGATACATTTCCGACCACTGTTGCTGCGTCTTTTTGTCTTTCCTTGGATGCGTTCGCTGACGCGCCCGATTCTTCAATTTCAAGTAATAAGCTGCCGATACTGACGACATCGCCTTCTTCACCATGACGGCTGACAATTTTTCCGCTGTACGGTGCTGGAACGTCAACGACCGCTTTTGCTGTCTCAACGGTTAATATCACTTGGTCGAGTTCAACGATGTCGCCCAAATTGACATGCCATTGCACAATTTCAGATTCGGCCAGTCCTTCCCCGAGATCAGGCAGTAAAAATGATTTCATTTCCAACCCTCCACAAGCTCTTTTGCTGCAATAACAATGTCTTCTTCCTGAATCATAAAATAGTCTTCATTTCGGTAATACGGCATAATGGTATCCATTCCTGTTACGCGTTTTGGTGGCGCTTTTAATGTACACATCGAATTTTCAGCGGTTCTGGCGATGATTTCTGCACCCACGCCGCAGGTTTTACTCGCTTCATGAACGACCAGTAATCGACCCGTTTTATCCAGAGACTTCAAAATGGTGTCCATATCGATAGGTTTAATACTGGCTAAGTCAATGACTTCTGCCTCAATTCCTTGTTGAGACAAGGTTTGTGCCGCCTGTAATGACTCGACCACACACGCGCCCCAAGTGACCAACGTGAGGTCACGGCCTTTGCGTAAAGTGAAGCAGCAATCGAGAGGCAGGGCTTCTCCGTTATCCACGACGTTCGATTTTACGGTGCGATAGATGCGCTTCGGTTCAAAGAACATCACGGGATCATTACTTCGAATCGCGGCGAGCAGAAGGCCGTAGGCACGTTGAGGCGATGATGGAATCACCACGCGAAAGCCTGGGATATGAGCGAACATGGCTTCGATGCTTTCCGAATGATGCTCTGGGGCGTGAATGCCGCCACCAAAAGGGGCGCGGAAAACGGCCGGACAGGTGAGACGTCCTCGGGTGCGGTTACGTATTCGCGCTGCATGGCACATCAAATGCTCTAACGCGGGGAAAACAAACCCTTGGAATTGAAATTCAGCGACAGGTCTCATGCCTTGGCTCGCCATACCAACACTGACACCACCAATCAAAGCTTCAGCAAGTGGCGTATCCATGACACGTTTGAGACCAAACTTTTCCTTCAGGCCAACAGTGGCACGAAACACACCGCCATTGTCCCCAACATCTTCACCTAACACGACCACTTGAGAATCTTTGGTCATCTCATGATGCAAAGCGAGGTTAACCGCTTCAACCAAGGTTATTTCAGCCATGCTTGCCTCCCTGCATTCGTATCGCTTTGTTGATGAGCTCATCACGTTGTTTGTTCAGTTCAGTGACTGGGGATTCGTATAAATAGTCGAACGCCGATTCTGGCGCTTGTGGCGGCAGGTTGAGGTATCTTTCTACCGCTTTTTCAACTTCCTGCTTGCTTTCTACTAACAGGGCCTGCTCTTGTTCGTCTGACCACAACCCTTGCTGCATCAGATATTTTTTCAATCTGAGTATCGGTTCATACTGCCAGGCTTGGTTGAGTTCATCGGCACTGCGGTAACGGCTGGCGTCATCCGCTGTGGTGTGATCACTAAGACGATAGCTGATCGCTTCTATCAGTGTTGCTCCTTTACCTTTGCGCGCGCGGTCAAGCGACTTTGATACTGTGTCATACATAGCGATGACATCATTACCGTCAACGGTAATACCGGGTATCCCAGAACCATTGGCTTTTTCAGAGAGAAAGTCGGCGGCACATTGCAGTGAACGAGGGACGGAAATCGCCCACTGATTATTGTTGACGACAAACACCAACGGGATGTTCCAGGCTCCTGCACAGTTAATCGATTCTAGGAAATCGCCTTTAGAGGTCGCCCCGTCTCCACAAGTGACTAAAGCGGCATGGTGATCCCCCTGAATTTTGAGAGCAGCGGCGACCCCGACGGCGTGGGTACATTGGGTGGCGATCGGAACACAGAAAGGCAAATCCTTGCTTGGAACTGGGCTCTCTTCTGATCTGAAGTCACTGCCGCGTTCATCTCCGCCCCAATACTGAAGGTTTTTTTCCATACCAATTCCACGAACCCACATCGCTGGCATGTCACGATAATAGGGGACAAAGACATCTTGAACACGTAAGGCGTGTCCGATGGCAATACCAAAGGCTTCTGCTCCGAGGTGCGAGGGATAAGTACCAAGTTTTCCTGTCCTTTGCAGAGCGACAGCTTTATTGTCGTAGGTACGCGCGATAACCATATCACAGTAGAACTTTGTCAGAGTTTCGGGATCAGCCCACTCTGGGAGTTCACTAACAACTTCTCCATGATGGTCGATAAACCGTTTCATGGGTAATGCCTGAACGTTCATTTCAAGCTCCTTGTTTAGCTGCCTGATTGGGCAGCATTGAGAAAAAGATCATCCGGTCTACATCGATACTTGCTGCGTTATGATGAATGCTTCTGAGTAATATAGAATTCTGAGAATTTAAGTGTCAGCACTTTTTACCACTATCAAATGCCATCTAAGCAGTGATGAATCTCGATGTATCCGTTAACTTAAGTGTAACCAAAATGTTAAATATCGCATGAATTCGTCCCCTGCTGTGGAGTAAAGTAAATCTTACAAACGTTAAAAAACAGACGAAAACACTAGTTCTTTTCCTAGTAAGTGGGGAAACCTGAAAACATTCACTACTGAATTGATGAATTTTGTAAGAATATTATCTCGATTTTTTTGTATTGATTTTATGAAAAGCGCGCAATTTACATAAAATTAAGCATTAAAGTTATAATGATATGTATGTTATTTGTTGGTTTGTGCAGCGAGATAGCTGTTTTTTGGTGAGAGAGGGAACGGGTTTATGTTATTGACGGTATTAAGAGAAGTTAGGGTGTAGCCCCTCTTGGATATTGCCCGTTGCTAAGGGGTATTGGCAAGACAGCGCAATGCATTCAAATGTGAATAGATAAATTTGTCATTTATGCATAATATTAGAGACGTTTATGCATCTAGAATAACAATAATCCATAGTGAGTTGGCTGGCATCTGAGAAATGTTAAGGCGCGAAAAATACTTTTCGCGAAGGTTTCACTATGAAAATTGCATCAAAAATTGTGTTGGCATCTACGCTGCTGTGTAGTGTTGCGGTGGTTTTAGCAGGGATGTTTGTCGGTTGGAAAGCGTCTCAACTGTCCGAGGAGGCGTTATTTCAACGCGCGACCAATCAGTTGACTTCAGTCAGAGAGATTAAAAAGAGCGAAATTGAGCAATATTTTCAACAGATAAGAGGACAGATTGTAACGGCGGCTCACTCAATTGGTATTGAAGACGCGATGTTGGCTTTTAGTGATGCGTTTCAAGAGTATCCGGTGGGTGCCGTAGGTGAGGAGGACGTCTCTCGCCTGTCGAATTACTATCGGTCTAGTTTTGGGGAAACTTACAGGGCATCAAATGGTGGCCTGTCAGCAAATGCGTTGCAGCGCTTAGATAAATTATCATTGAAAGGCAAAGCGTTGCAGGCCCGTTATATTGGTGTAAACCCCAACCCGCTCGGCGAGAAGCACCAGCTGATGAGAGATACGCTTGACACATCGTATGATCTCGTTCACGCCAAATATCATCCGAGTATTAAAGGCTTCTTAGAAGAGTTTGGTTACTACGACATCTTTCTGGTGGATACCCAAGGGAATGTGGTTTATTCCGTGTTCAAAGAACTCGATTATGCCACTAATTTGCGGTCAGGCCCTTACGCTGGTAGTGGTCTTGCCAGCGCGTATAAACAAGCATTGAACTTAGAGGGGGGAGAATACCACCTAGAAGATTTTTCACCCTACTACCCATCCTATGAAGCGGCAGCTTCGTTCATTGCTACGCCGATCACCTCAAATGGTCAACTCTCAGGTGTCCTGATTTTTCAAATGCCAGTTGACGAAATCAAAAGTATTATGACGTTTGGTGAAGATTGGCAATATGCGGGTCTCGGTGAAAGTGGAGAAACTTACCTTGTCGGGAGCGACAATCTGCTGCGCAGTGAACCGAGACTTTTGATTGAAAACTCAGACGTTTATTACTCGGTACTTGAGGCATCTGGAGTGGAGCAATCTTTGCTTACTCAGATTCAAGGTAAGTCCTCAGCCATGGGTCGACAGCGTTTAGATAATCAGTCAATTCGATCGGCTTTTCAGGGAGAAAGTGGTGCGCTGGTGATAAAGGGTTATCGTGGGGTAGACGTTTTATCCGTCTTCGCACCTTTGGATGCTGCAGGTTTGGAATGGGTGATCATTACCGAAATGAATAAAGGAGAAGCGTTAGCCGATGTCGATAGGTTGGTTCAATCTAATATTGTCACCGTGTTGATGTGTATCGCCTTTGGCGTTATTGGTTCGGCACTGGTCTCCTATTTTTTGGGGCGCAGTATTTCTCATCCGATTGTATCAGCCTGCAAAAAAATTGAGTGCATTAGCCAAGAAAATGATTTGAGAGCGCGCTTAAATGTGGAAGGGAATGATGAAATGAGTGATTTGGCGAGATCTTTGAATGGTCTTTTTGTTCAATTGCAAACCATCATTCAAAAATTTGCTGAGGCCACTGACGGTTTAAATCGCAATACACAAAGTATGGCCGGTAACATGAACAGTACACGCGATTCAGTGAACGACCAAAATCATAGGACGGAGTCTGTTGCAACGGCGGTTAATGAAATGAGTGCCTCCATCGCTGAGGTTGCTCAGTTTGCCAGCCGAGCGGCAGAGTTTGTAAAAAACGCGAACGATACAGGAAGTGAAGGGGTGAAAGTTGGGCGTCATTTAGGGAGCGAAATTGCCCAGTTGAATGAAGAAATGAAAACGGCGGTTGATGCGATTGGTCGATTACACAATGAGAGTAATTCCATTGCAGAAGTGTTAGACGTGATTCAGGGAATTGCAGAGCAAACCAATTTATTGGCCCTCAACGCGGCAATCGAAGCCGCTCGGGCGGGAGAACAAGGAAGGGGTTTTGCCGTCGTGGCTGATGAAGTCCGTTCGCTCGCGGGGCGCACTCAGTCGTCTACCGAGGAAATTCGCAACAAGATAGAGGCACTACAAAGAGAAACGAGCAGTGTGTCAAACAGCATTGAAAATGCCAATCGCACGGTTTCACAAGGGGTGGACACTTGCGATAAAAATACCGCGATGCTCGAACAAATTGTCACAATGCTGGGCGATTTGAATGAGATGAATATTCAAATCGCAGCGGCCACGGAAGAACAGAAAGCGGTAACAGATGAAATCAGTGGTAGCATAACGTCAATTGCCGACGCTTCTTCAGCGGTGTCAGCTCAAGTTAGTGATGCGGACCAAGTGTTACAAGATCTCTCCTCACAGTCTGAGCATCTCAATGGTGAAGTCTCCCAGTTCAAATACTAGGGCGTTCGACGATGAGGTTCGAGCCACGTTATGTCTTCATCAGGCGTGGAGGTGATACTTTAAGTTTGTTCACCGTTGCCATACACTGATCTCAATCACAAATAGGATCAGTGTATGGCAATGGAATTAGACGCGTTTATTGATAAACTCAAGGTGGCACCTCATCAAGTAACATTTGAAGAAACGCTAGCCTTTATCGGTTCACGCTATGTGTTTACTTCAACACCATTTCGAAATGGCGATATCTTAAATGAGGCTGACCAAAATAATGGCTCATGTAAGATTTTTGCGTTTGGTACAAAAGTGGGGTTGTCGAAACAGCAAACGTTGGCCTGTTTTGGCCAGTTTTACCGTCACGATGTCTTGCTCAATCCACAAGGCTCAGATCATGCGAATATTCGCTGTTTTATGGTGCACGGTTGGTCGGGTATTGAATTTGAATTTTCACCCTTGAGAGAGAGACCATGGCCAAGATCCTGATTTAGGCATCAGGGGGCTCGTTATCGTTGGGGCAATAAATGAATAAAAGCACGTTGGTCACTTACCTCGACACTTTTATCGGTGCGACGCAGGATTATCCCTTTGGCCCAGAAGCTTTAGTCTATAAAGTGCAGGGGAAAATGTTTGCGATACTGTCGCAAGGAGAGGGGCGCGAATACGTGACGGTCAAAGTTAAACCCGCAGACGGAGAAGTACTGGCTTCACAGTTTTCTGATCTGACGCCAGGTTACCATACGAACAAAAAACACTGGGTCACGGTTTATTACCCTGGGGATGTTGAATACGGCTTGATTCAAGATTTGTGTGAACGTTCTTACGAATTAGTCGTTGGCACGTTAACTCGCGCTCAACGCGCACATCTAACCATGGCTCCTTCTAAATACGTGCCCTAGGAAGGGGCGTCTCCGCGGTGAGCATTAGGCTTATGGTGGGATTCTTTGGTTGAAATTCAACCTCTTTGCTTGTAATTCATGCTTATGGTCTGGATTTTAACCACTTAAATCATTTATTTAAAATTTATTGTTGACCTAAAATCTCAATCCGTTAAAGTACGCCTCGTTCTCACGGCACAAGCCGAGAGAGATGGTGTTACCATCGCATGACTGCGTTGCCCTGGTGGTGGAATTGGTAGACACAAGGGATTTAAAATCCCTCGGCGTTCGCGCTGTGCCGGTTCAAGTCCGGCCCGGGGCACCATCTATTGTTGAGAATTAAAAGGCGCGTTGGCAGAGTGGCTATGCAGCGGATTGCAAATCCGTGGACCTCGGTTCGACTCCGGGACGCGCCTCCATTCTCTTCTAAGTGTTCAGGCCAGCTCTAGCTGGTTTTTTTGTATCTGATGTTTGCCGATTTACTCGTTGGAACAATGCCCGCCGTTAGGAATACCATTGCCTGAAAACTCAACGCGCACGCGCTCAACTGAGGTTAGGTATTGATTGTTCTCAGGCTCTGCTACATCAAAATTATTTAATGTGGCATTCCAACTCGTGAATGGCGTAGGTTCAAAATAGGCGTAAGCGAATTTGTTGGATAATGCGCCGTCCGTAATAATGCTCACCTGATTATTGGTCGCATCATCCAGTCGATAATAGAAAGCTCGGCGTAGCGGGTTTGCACTGAATTCAAACGTCTTTCCATTGTAACGGTCTTGATAGGTCCCGCCAGTCGAGATACTAAGATTGAACTGTTTACCATAGGGTAAGTTAGCGCCTTCAAGGAAAATGCGAATCGTGTCTAACCTCACTCGATCAAACCCACAAAACTGCGTTTGCTCAAGTGGCAGTTTAAAGTTTAGCTGTCCAGTCTTCGCTAGCGATGCGATTTGTTCTTGATCATCAATAACAAAGTTGTCGACAGTGAAGTCCTGAGGAGCAGGGTGGAACTGATTCAATGCATTAATATATTCGTTTTCTATTGAAGCCAAATCAAATTGGTAATCCAGATAGGACTTATTCAGGCTTGGTTTTATATCACTGTCTTTTAATGACCAGTATTCGTATGCGGCGATATAGTTTGATAGAGCGACGAACATCGGGCGTTTGAAATGCAATGCGACTCTTGCGAGTTCTTGTTCAATAGCCTTGAGAGCTTCATTATCTTGCGCGGCATTATCGATCATCTGGCTCAGTCGTTGCTTCTGATTGAGGGTAACTTTACGTGTCAAGATGAGGTCTATCTGTGTCGCTTGTTCCTGTACTAAGTTGAGTTGCGATGCGTTGATGGCTTTACCGAGTAGGACCTGTTTTTCAAGTTCGAGGAGATAGTTTCGAGCACCCCGAATTTTTAGTGATTGTGCATATCGAAGGTTACTTCTGACTTCAGCCAACATCAAATCCCAGGCGAGATTACTTTCATTGAGGGAAGGAAGGGCAAAATTAAATGCCTCTACTTTTTGTGAAAGGGTTTGAAGCCGTATGGTTGATTTGACTTCTTGAGTCAGTGCGCCAATTCCAGTCACGGTTTTGGTGATGTTATCAATAATTCCCGTTACATTTTTTATGTTGGTCACCAGATTTTTAGCTTTATCGAGTGCTTCTGGGGTTTTTGAAAGCTGTTCTGTTAAATCATTGATGCCTGACAAGTTACCAGTAAATACACCGCTGACTGCACTGCCAATTTCTGCTACGGCTTTGAAGATAGCCAGCGCGGCTTCAAGTTGTTGTTTGGTTTTCCAAACTTCCACACCATAGAGGTATTGGCTTCGGGCGCTTAATGCGGTTAACTCCTGTGTTTTGTACTGAGTTTCGACATCACTCAAACTGTTCAAGAGCGTTGTTACATTTTGCTCGGACTGTGCAATGATCGAATTTTGAGATTCTAAAACATCGTCGACATGCGCCAAAGAGAGTCGGGCGTTTTCAATTTTGTCCTCGACACTGGCCTTGCTTCCGGACACGGACTCGCGTTTTTGTTCAAAAGCGATCATCGCCTCAAGGTAAGCTTGATATTTATCCTGATACAGAGTCCGATCCAGATAAGGGACAAAGCGGTCTGAACGGCTGCTGAGCTCTACAAATTGTTTGAACGCAATCGTTTGAAGGTACAAGTCGGTTAACAAACTGTCTTCAGAGACCGTTGCTTTGGCTTGACGCAGACTCTGTTCAATCCAGCTGAGCAACTTAAGACTGACTGCCGGTTTTTGATCATAAAGGCTCGTTGCCATATCGAAACTCCGGTTCATAATGTCCGAAAATTGCGTGTGTGCGAGAGTGGTATCGGCTTCGATATTTGTGGTCAGTGGTTGTTTGATATAATGTTCACCCGCAAGTATCACCGAAGTGCCGGTGACCTCATTGTTGGCTATCGTATCGGCTGTTACGCCTCCTTCCTGATTAAATGCGATAACGTTGAATGGCGTTTCCATTTCTTCAGCGATGACGGTAATAGAGGCTGCGGCGCCTTGTTGTCCTAACACGAAAGTCGGCCTGCCCGTTCCGATGATTCGGCGAGCAAAAATAACGATATTTTGGTTGTTTAGCACCAAATTGAAATTTTCGCTGACCTCAAGTGTATCGGCAAAAATATACACTTTAGTGGGCTTGGTTTGATACAGATTTTGTTCATCTATCCACTGTTTTAAGTTGATGTATAAATCGGAGGTGGAACGGGTGAGTGAGTCATTGCTGGTATATGGGCTATCAATCCACACCGGATACTGAAGGTTTGAAGGCAATTGATTGATGTCAAGCCAATCTGACGCCAAAGCACCGTTGGATCCTGCTGCTAATGCAGCCAAAGCGAGTATTTTATTCATCATTATTTCCTCATTCTTGGCTACTCAGTACAGATTTAGGGTAGCCTTTCCCACACCCAGCACAGGATGCGGGTGAGGGAAGGTCATGGTGGGGACAGCCCCGAAACGGTATTGACTGAATGGACTATTCAGCTTTTTCTATATAAGCGTTATTGGCGAAGGTTTTGGCTTTTTCGCTGATGTTGTGCCAGTTTTGCTCGGCGACCGCGGTATTGGCCATGGCTTCGGCGGCGGCTCTGAACGTACTGGACTGGAGAATTTGGGCGCTGCTCTCTGCTGCTTCGAGTGCAATAATGAGAGAGTCAAAGTCCGTATTCATCTTTTGCCAATGGAGTTTCAGCTTATTGACGTAGGGAATGGCCGTAGCAATTTTATCGGAAATTAAGTGAATGCTGTCGGTTGAACGTTTGTAAGAGTTATAGACTTTCTGTGTGGTAGACAACTGAGCTTCCAAAATTTTGGCTTCATCTGAAAGTTGATTTCTTAGCTTTCTTGCTTTTTCTGCTTTGTCGCCATAAATCCCCATGATGGGTACAGCGACAAGCGGGAACCACGCATAGGTCACCGCAGTGGCCGCAACAGTGACATAATGACTGTAATCTTCGTTAAGCTGTGAAATCCGATTGTTCAAATCATTGACTCTTTGTTGCAACTCGCTGCCATCATCTTCGAGATAACCGCTATGGGTATTTTTTAGCACATCCAGTTGCAGTTTTTGTTCCTCCAACGTGGCTGAAAAGGTCAATAAATTCTCGCTGGCTTGCTCGACTTTCTGCTGGTTTTGCACCGAGAAGTTTTTAAGCGCACCCAGATAGGCAATGGCGAGTTGGCGTGCGCGTTCTACCTCTTGAACATCGGCAGGAAGCGGCGAAAATGCTTTCGCAAAAATGGTATTCAATGCGTCACTCAGCGGCTGAATCATAAACTTTTGGATGTCGTTGTAATTTGACAGTGATAACGCCAATCCAACGATAGACGGATACAAATCTTCTTTCCAGTAAAAAGCATTGTTGCGCACGCTGGTGTACTGTTCAGCGAGCGCTCTGAAATTAGAGAAGGGAATATCATCAGCGATATCGAAGGCGGATTTCATGCTTGCTTCAGTTGTCGGCAGTGAAAGAGCGCCCTCAACATAAGTTTGAATCTGAAACCATTCTTTTTGATTGAGGATAAACTCGTTGGTATCCAAGTCAATAAAGGCGCTATTTTCGCCAATAATGGTCTGATAAGTGATGGGATCAATCTGCTGTTCAGCCGTGTTGAGTGCTTGACTTGACGTTGAAGCCTGTACCCCTGCAGCAAGTAAACTTAGACAAAGTGTTGAAAAAATGATGGGTTTTTTTATGTTTTTCATTCTACTACCTATTTATAGTTTTTTAATCCAGAGGATTTACTATATTTATTATTGGGTGATTGTCTTAATTAAGCCGTTTTGTCTTTGAGTTATATAATATTAATTAGTGTTCATTTTCCCGTGTTGTTTTGTATGAATTTATAGCAATGAAACTGACATTAATGTGTTTCTGATCACAATGAAGATAACTTTCTGATCGTTTTGTGTTCGCATTAGTTTAGTGATATTTAAATTAGATAATGTTAATCAACTGTTAATTGTTAATTTAGAAAGGTTTTTTAAGGATTAAGTTTGTAATTTTTACTTTTTAATGATGAATATATTTTTACTTTATACTCAACGCTTTATCAATCTGAACGGGCGTTTCAACGACACTTTTACCCTATTAAAATTAAGGTCATTGCGTTGAGGTTATTAAATTGATTTAATAACCAAATCTAGTGACAATATGAAAAATAGTGTATTCGATAAACGTGAACGTTTTATTAAAGTGGCGATCGTTTTTAATCTTGATTGAGACAATATCGTATAGATAATAGGGTTTTTAAGCCCACTTTAGGCCGGTGGGGAATACAAAAGAAAAGGGGCAAACACGCTTCTTTACGCCGAGCAAGGACTGGTTCTTTGTGCCATTTCAGCTCGGCGCATTGGCATTAAATCTATCGTCTCTTTAATAAACTCCCAGTTGGTTTTTTTCCCCCAACGCAGTTTCTCTGCGCCATCTTTACCAATCAAAATAGCCGTATGTTTGTCGGGTTCAATTCTATAGTTGTGAAACATGTGCGTCAGATCGAACTCGCGTTTCAGCCAAGTGGGTATGGTAAAGCCATCCTGAGTAACAACAAGAGTGATGACATCTCTATCGGTTAACTCACATTCATTGATGAGTGTTTCAAGAAGAAAACGTTGGACATGTTCATCATTGGTCGGAGCGAAATAAATGACGCTGCGGTGTGTGCCATTAGTCATATAAGTCGGGAATCCCCACGACCAGCCAATGCTTTGTATTAGGAGTCCGACTAGCAATAAGTAGCGCATGCTTATTCTCCAGTTACCACCGTAAAAAATGAATACGTCTATGCCTGTTCTACGTTAAGTGTAGAAGGTTCGCTCAGTAGGAGAAGGGCATCTGTTGCGATGCCCGTTAAGAGGTCAACTTGGTGTGTAGGATTGTGGGGTGTTTCTCGTTGGCGTAAGTTACTTGTTTATCGCTTGATTGAGCCATTGCTCAAATTGACCTTTGGGTAAAGCTCCGCTGACTGAATCTATTCTTTTGCCCTCTTCAAATATCATAAGGGTTGGTAAGCTTCTGATTTGGTATTTAGCTGCGAGCGCTTGCTGGTTCTCGGTATCCACTTTTACAAATCTGATTTGATGCCTTCGTTCATGGGACACGTCAGAGAATATCGGAGCGAAACCAACGCATGGATTGCACCAGGATGCCCAAAAATCGACCACAACGGGTTGCTTACTCCAAAATGGCATCGAAATTCTGCAGCGTGCCTTCGATGGGGCCATTATCGAGCAGCGGAGATTGGCACTTGCCGCATTTTGGCGTTTCTGAAGCTCTCTTTATAGGAACACGGTTGACACCGGAGCATGATGGGCATCGCGTATTAAATGTGGTCATAAGGGCCTCTCATCTTTGTTTTATAAATAAATGTGAAGGCTATTTTATCTTAGAGATGACATCACAGATAGTCGCTCTGTATACTCAGAAAGCAAAATGGACGTTATCTCAGAAAAAAGCCACAATCTTTCCAGTGAGCTTTGGTCTTCGATCAGTGAAAAAAGGCAACTAATGACAAGATTCTATGCAGAAATTATAGGTTGGGGTAAATGCCTGCCACCGACGACTCTTTCCAATCATGATTTAAGTACCTTTTTGGATACCACAGATGATTGGATCCGATCTCGCACGGGGATTGAAAACAGAAGGATCAGTCATGTCAACACCTCTGACTTAGCGACCGTTGCCGCACAGCACGCTTTAGCGTGTGCAGGTATTGAAGCTAAAGACATCGATTTGTTGATTGTGGCCACTTGCTCGTCGGACTCTATGATACCCAATACGGCTTCGAAGGTATCACAAAATCTTGAAATGGATGGAACAACGGCCTTTGACTTGAATGCGGCTTGTACGGGGTTTATTTATAGCCTTGAAACTGCCACACGCATGATTCAGGCAGGGAATTACCAAAAAGCGCTGGTGATTGGGGCAGAACGGCTGTCGTTTTTCATTGACTGGACAATGCGTGACACCGCGGTGTTATTTGGTGATGGTGCCGGTGCGGTGGTGTTGAGTAAAACAGAAAACCCGACAGGTTTGCATCAGGCACAAATCGGTTGTGATTCTAAGGGAAGGGATATCCTAGCGGTGCCCAAGTTTGGCACCTCAATGGACCGCTTTGCCGCAGATAACGGATATTGGCCCTTTGACTTTGTTGGCAAAGAGATTTTCAAGCGTGCGGTAAAAGGGATGGGAGCGGCGGCCCAAAGCGTATTATCACGCAGCCAACTGTCCACTGATGACATTGATGTGGTGATTCCTCACCAAGCCAATATTCGTATTATCCAGACCTTGTGTGACATCTCAGGCATCAGTCAGGATAAAGCGTTCGTTAATATCCATAAGTATGGGAATACGTCCGCAGCAACCGTTCCTATTGCGCTTTGTGAAGCGTTAGAACAGGGTTTTGTTAAGCCGGGAGATAACCTACTGCTGGCGGCTTTTGGGGCGGGGTTAACTTGGGGGGCTGGGCACATCAAGTGGGGTCAACGAGTCACGCCTCTGGGACAAAGTGATCGTGCTTTGCCAGCCAGTGAATTGTCGGCACTAGAGTTGCTTGACCGAGCGATTGCTTTTTGTCAGAAACACACCCGTTATTCTTAACGCGCCCCGTTTTTAGCGGTCAGTAAACCTTTTATTCTTAAGTCCATTCTGGATAGTGTGCCATCCAGAGTGGTAATATCATTCGACTGAATGATGATAACAATGTAGCCCTAACATGAAGTTTCTTCACACCTCAGACTGGCATTTAGGCCGTCAATTCCATAATGTATCTTTGATCGATGATCAAAAGCTCGTACTCAAACAACTCGCTGACTATATCGCGTCAAATGAGGTCGATGCGCTGGTGGTGGCTGGGGATATTTACGATCGTTCAGTGCCACCGACTGCAGCGATAGAGTTGATGAATCAGTTCGTGATTCGAGTATGTGGTGACTTGAAGGTCCCCATGATCATGATACCTGGCAATCACGATGGGGCTGAGCGTTTAGGCTTTGGTTCTGAGCAGATGAAGGGTTCAGGCCTGCATATCCTGTCGGGCTTTCATCATATGTGTCAGCCTGTCGTGATGGACAGTGACATAGGGCCGGTGGCTTTTTACGGTATGCCCTATAACGATCCTGAGTCTGTTCGTCACCATTTTGCACAACATGTCACCACGCATGATGAGGCCCATAAACTACTGGCATCGGAAATTAAACAAGCCTTTAAACCCGAGCATAAGAATGTCCTCATTAGCCATTGTTTCGTTGATGGTGCGATAGAGTCCGACTCTGAACGCCCCCTCTCCGTTGGCGGCTCTGATCGGGTGAGTCACGAACACTTTTTGGACTTCGATTATGTTGCGCTTGGACACCTTCATCAACCACAGAAAAAGGGCGAGGATTACATTCGCTATTCAGGATCCTTGATGAAATACAGTTTTTCGGAGCAGCATCAAAAAAAGGGCATGACTCTGGTTGAATTGGACAAGAAAGGGTTTAAATCTGCGACCCATATTGATTTGGTCGCCCCGCATCAAATGCGCATTCTTGAAGGGACGTTAGACCAGATACTACAAGGTGGTGAAATCGATGAGCGAAAAGAAGATTACCTTCTGGTACGTTTGATGGATAAACACGCCATTCTTAACCCAATGGAGAAATTGCGCTCGGTTTACCCTAATGTACTTCATCTAGAGAAGCCGGGTATGCTTATTGGTGTTGATCAGCAGATGGCATCAACAAAACTGGCCAGAAGTGAAGTGGATATGTTTCGTGATTTTTTTCTGGAGGCGCAAGAGAGCGAGCTTGATGACGCTCAGAATAAGGCCGTCATCGATATTATCAAGCAACTCCACCAAAAAACGGATTAGCATAAGGGTACGCCATGAAACCGATGAAATTGACCATGCAAGCGTTTGGTCCTTTTGCCACCAAAGAAGACATTGATTTTACCCTTCTCGGCAGTCACCCTTTATTCCTGATTAATGGTCCGACAGGATCTGGAAAAACGTCCATTCTTGATGCCATTTGTTATGCGTTGTACGGAGAAACCACGAGTAATGAACGCCAAGGCATACAAATGCGATGTGATCAGGCGGCGGAACAGTTATTAACGGAAGTTGAACTGGAGTTTGGACTTAAAGATAAACGCTATCGTGTTATTCGTTCACCTGAACAACAAGCCCCGAAATCACGAGGGGAGGGAATGACAACACGTAAACACACCGCGTCGCTGTACGATGTTTCCCAAGAAGCGCGCCTTTTAACCAGCAAAACGGCGGAGGTCAAAACGGAGGTCACGGCTTTATTAGGCTTAAACGAAAGCCAGTTCAGGCAAGTGATGGTCCTCCCGCAAGGTAAATTTAGAGAGTTACTATTGGCCAGTTCCAAAGATCGGGAAGCGATATTTGGCCAGTTATTCCAAACGGATGTCTATAAAAAAATTGAGTATGCGCTGAAAGATAAAGCGGGTTCGATCATCAAAGCGAAAGAGGAATTTGATCATCAAATCCGAGGGGCACTGCAGGTTGCTGAAGTCGAGACTGAAACAGCATTGATTCAGCGGCAAGTTGCCTTGAATCGTGAGTTCACTGTGGCTCAGGAACAAGAACACATTAAGTTGGAAATGCTGAACAGTATCAAGGCTGAGTTTCAAAATGCAAAGAGGCTGGCTGAGCAGTTTAGCAAACTCGACGAAGCGGAGCGGTGCCTAAAACAACATCAGGATAACCGGTTTCAAGTTATTGACTACAAGGATAAGCTCAACCTCGCATTGCAGGCCAATAAACTGGAGTTACCTTACAAAAACTGGCAAGCGGCGAATGCACAGGTCAAAGAGTTTGAAGATAAGCTTTCCGTCATCAGTATTGAAAAACAAGATACTCGGCGGGGTTTAGACCACCAACAACGGATGTTGGACAAGGCAAAAAACAACGCTGATCAGCGTCCTCAACTCAACCAACAGTTGTTCCAGTTGGATCAAATCAAGGGTCAGTTGGCGGATAAAGCGGAGTTAGAAGCCGCCATTCAAACGCAACGCGTCCAGAAGGACAAGGATCAGGCAACGCTTACTCACTATACTGAACTCAAAGGCAATCTGGTGCGTGAGGCGGAAAAAGAGACTCACGCATTGGAGCAAGCCCGCAAAGATCTTGCTGAAAAAGTGCTGTTAGAGGCGGAAATAGAGAAAAATCAGCGACTCTTATCTGACCTGAAAAAACTCAGTGCTCTGCAAGCGGAAGCCACTCTTCTTGACCACCAAATCCGTGATAAGCAAACTCAGGTTGATACGGCTCATCAAGCGCTCAAGGCCAAGCAGCAACGTGCCGATGAATTGGAATTGTGCTGGCACAATACTCAGGCGTCGGTGTTGGCACAAAAACTCAAACATAAGCAGCCTTGTCCCGTTTGCGGTAGTCAGGAACACCCCTCACCGGCACAAACGTTTGGTGATGATGTCTCAAAAGATACGGTTCAGCTTGCTAGGCAGGAAGAACGCTTGGCGTTCGATGACTACAATCAATACAAGAGTTTACTTGAACAGCACAGAATTCGACAGGATCAGAACCGTCAGCTTATCCATGAGTTAAATCATGAACTTAGTGATGCTGTGAGCGAAGGTTGTTTGACGGTTGAGCAGAGGTTAAGCGTTCAGCGTGAAAGATTGCACCAGCTGTCTTTGATCGATTTACTCAAAATGGAACAGTCGGTCCTTGAACTGAATAAACGATGCAGCATGGGTGAAATAAAGATCAATCAGTTGAAAGAAACCATGTCTGCCAACGATTCGGCGTTGAACATTCATATTCAGCAGTGTGAAAAATTGAGTCGTAGTATTGATCCTCAGTTCTCGTCCATCAGTGTGGTTAAACAGCAATACAAAAACCTTCAGTCTTCAATTGAAACACTAACGCTCGCTCTAGAGAATGCACAGCAATCGGCGCAACAAATGGCGCTGGAGATGACCAAGTTAGAAAGCCAATTCAATACCAATAAACAACTCCTAACGCAAGCGCGTGAGCAGCAGCAATTCGAGCACAATGTTTGGTTACAATGTCTTGAAAACAGTGAGTTTTCGTCAGAGCGGCATTACTTAACGGCCATGACCGACGAACAACAAATTGAGCATTGGCAAAAGGCGGTTACGGAGTATGAGCACATGGCAGCAAGACTGGAACAAACCGTGTCAGATTTGACTGAACAGCTCAAGAATGCACACATTCCCGATCTCGAGCAATGGCAGGTTAAGTTAGATGAGGCTGACCAACATTATCAGCAATGTCGGACGTCGTTAGACGGTATTCGCTCTCTTCACCAACGTATTGAAAAAGTGCGCGAAGATATTACACAATTACATCAAAAAAATACGCAACTCGAAGCGCAATATAAAGTTTACGGCACCTTATATGATGTAGCCAGTGGGAAAACGGGCAGTAGAGTGAGTCTACATCGCTTTGTTTTAGGCGTGCTTCTGGATGATGTTTTGATTCAAGCATCACAGCGCTTGCGGCTCATGAGCAAGGGACGATACCAACTGGTACGTAAGACGGAAGGATTTAAAGGCGTTGCGGGGCGAGGTCTGGATCTGAGTGTCGAAGATGGTTATACAGGGAAAACCCGTGATGTTGCGACACTGTCTGGGGGGGAGTCCTTTATGGCGGCCCTCGCTTTGGCATTAGGTTTGTCTGATGTTGTTCAGTCATACAGTGGCGGTATTCGTCTTGAAACCTTGTTCATTGATGAAGGGTTTGGCAGCCTTGACCCGGAATCGCTCGATCTCGCGATTCAAACGCTGATTGATTTGCAGCAAGCGGGTCGAATGATTGGACTTATCTCCCACATCAGTGAACTCAAAGAACAATTGTCACTAAGAATTGATGTCGTGCCGAGTCGGCAAGGCAGCAAAGTGACGCTGACTCCGGCGTAGACGGGGATATTAAAAAACATGCCTGATCATTTGCTCTTTTGTGTCTGTGTGTGACAACCATAAACAAGAGAGCGTCTGGCGCTAACCCCTCTTATCGTGACTTTTCGGCGCAACCAATATTTCAGGCCAGTACATTTTGAGGTAGCCCAGACACACCCAAAAGACGAGGGCAGTCGCAATGCTGAGCTCAAAAAAACCGAAATTGTGGAGCCAATACCATTGAGGGTACTGGTGTTCAAAAAAAACGGTCAGTCGGTGCATCGCAATGGCACTGATCACAGAAGGAAAAGTGACCGCGGCAATTGAGGGTTGAAACTTAAGCCGCAGCAGCCGAAAGTAACACAGGTAGATGAGCAACGTCATCGTGATGGCGATGCCGGCTAACGCACCAGTTAAAATGGGGTCTGGTTGAGGAAAGTTTACTAGGTAGCTGGCAAGAGTCAGATTAATCGGCGCGGCCATTATCGCCAGTGTTGGGCGGGCGCGGCGTGGCAATATGCCTTCAAACATCAGCCGATATAGAACCAGAGGCAACATAAAGAAATAGATGGTGATACAGGTATTGACCAGAGTTTCCGAAAAGACTGTGTGGCCAAATTTGGTTCCAGCCAATGAGCTGCTAATGAGGCCAACGGGGTAAAGGAACCAACTCGGAACAATATTTGATATTTTAAATTTTATGATTTGAAAATAAAAAAACATCGCCATCATAATGAGATGTAAACACAGAGCAACAAACCAAAGTGGGTAGGCAATGATTGGTGAGACCACGGCCAAGTAATCCGATAAAATGAGGAGCGCCATGCTCATTGGTGCCATTAGACTGCCACTCAGAGGATCGCGAATATCGCTCATAAAACGATTGAAGTTTGTGAGATATCTCATCAGTACAGGAAAGAGTAATAGCGCGCCAGCAGCGGCCATATAGGGTCTTAATAACACGCCAATTTCTGGGATATAAAGTGCCCACGCCTGCCCCAAGCCTATCATACCCAGCGCCAGTGCTGACTGGGCCGGAGGCACACTCTGAAATTGTATAAAACGTCGCCAGTTCAAGTACGTCATCCTTGTTGATTACCTGCCACTGTGACCGGTTGAAGGTTGATGATAGCAAGTCATTGAGTGGCGGCGCAATTGACATTTAATTATCAAGCGAAAGGCCATTTGTTTTGTCGTCTCAATTTTTTAACTGTGCATCATTATTTTTGTCAATAACGATCAATCAGTGTCTTATCAAGGTGGCAGTATCATAAAAGGGAGGTTGAGTGATGGATGCGTATTTAAACTTCCAATGTTAGGTCAAGATCACATTTATTGACTTGAACTCGAGTGACTTTGAACCATAGTTAAAGAGTAAGGCAGATCGAATCGACCGAATGGAGAACAGTGAGCCTTACCTACAATTTGGATGGAATCATAGTACATTGTTGAATCCTCGCAAAATGGTCACTCAGCAAAATCAGACTTTGTGATCCGCAAGCTCACGATTGAGTACGAGGGATGAGGCGCACTGAAAGGTGCGCCTTTGTTATGTCAGTCTAAACCAGCAATGCGTTTCAATACATCTTCAAGTTGATCCCAAGGTAGCGGCTGTTTATCAATCACTTCAATACGACTTTCACTGTCCGTAATGGCCATTTCGTTGACAGACATTACCCCCTCACAGAGGTTGAATTCATAGTAACCTCGTTCCGTTTTCATCACGCCTTTTACTCTATCGGCAGTGATATCGGACAACATTGAAAACAGTGCATCGAAACCAAACATAACCTTTGCACTAAATAGCCAACCACAACTAAAGTATCCTTGTCCTTTGTTTTCTTTACGCAAGATGATTTGATTTGGATCCAGCGCCAAGGGTGAGGATTCGGCTTTATGATGGTGGGGTTCGATGTGGGTTAGGGGAACTTGCGCGAGCCTCGGGTTGTCCAGCAGCTCTATCGGAAATTTCCCTTGTTTTACCAGCTGACTGTAAATCTTGGCGGGTTGCTGGTTAGCGACCCAATCATTGAAGATTTCGATATCACTCGCGAGACATTGATCGACCTTGTTACCCACCACAACATCTGAAATCGCCAGTTGGTCGTTAAAGTTTTGATTGTCCATGTACTTAGACTGGGACAGGTATCTTGGGTCGACCAGTCCGATAGTCGCCCTGAGATCAATGACATGACTAAACTGTGATGATGTTAATGTTGCGACCATTTTATGGGCATGACCTAACCCTGTGGGCTCGACAAGTAACCGATCAGGTTGAGTGCGAAGTAAGGCGGTGACCGCGACTGACAGCGGGACGCCAGCGGCGCAGCACATGCACCCCCCGGGGACTTGTTTAATGAGCGCGCCATGATCATTTAACAGCGCACCGTCGATACCTATCTCACCGAATTCGTTAACGAGAACAGCCCAATTTTCATTGTGAGGTTTGGTCTTCAGTAAGTTGAGAATGGCCGTGGTTTTGCCCGTTCCTAGGAAACCCGTGATGATATTCGTAGGGACTTTCATTGTGATACCCACCTTTATGATATTAGGACAAGGCCATACTCAACGTCTTTGCTTGGTTAACAGTATGGTGCTTAGAGGCCAACACATACCAGCATGTGATGGCCATAGCGGCAGTTTAACGTTTATTTTTCAAATAGCGTTTACGACGCTCTTCTTTTTTCTTGACCTTTTGCTCTGCTTTGCGCACGGCTTCAATTTCGACTTCGACCAATTCCTGCGAGATCATTTCTGGACGCTCTAAGGTAATTTGTCCTAGTGTCCCGTTACGAAGTTCGTGAAGTAAGATCTCAGAACACTTGTGCAAATCAACCCGACCGCCGGCACGAAGTGCACCACGACGACGACCGATTTCTTCCATAAGTTCAATATCACTGGTAGGCAACTCATCAATTTGATAGCGATCCTTTAATCGTTCAGGGTAGGCGAGTGCAAGATATTCGACGGTATAGAAGGCGACTTCATCGTATTCCATTGCGGTATCTTTGACCGCGCCCGTGGCGGCGAGACGAAATCCACTGTGAGGGTTCTCTACTTTCGGCCATAAGATGCCCGGAGTGTCTGACAGTACAATGCCGTTTTGTAGATTAATGCGTTGTTGGCGGCGAGTTACGGCAGGTTGATTTCCCGTTTGAGCGACACTGCGCCCCGCTAGAGTATTTATGATCGTTGATTTACCTACATTGGGTATCCCCATGATCATGGTCCGTATATTCTTACCCACTTCTTCTCGATGTGGCGCAAGTTTACGGCACAGATCCAGTATTTTGTTCACCTCTTGAATATTAGAGGTGGTGATGGCCATCGCTTTGACATTGTTCTCTTGTTCGAGATGATCTATCCAGAGTTGCGTCAGCTCAGGGTCGGCCAAATCGCGCTTATTGAGAACTTTGACAACCGGCTTATTTCCTCGCAGTTCAGAAATCATCGGGTTTTCACTGCTAAAGGGAATCCGGGCATCGAGGACTTCAATAATCACATCAACTTGAGGAATGGCTTCTTCGATTTCTTTACGGGCTTTATGCATATGACCCGGAAACCATTGAATTGTATTATTAACCATCGAGAATATTGCCTTTTAATGTCATGATTACTTCTGTGAGGTACCGGTTGAACGACACTCTGTCTACATTGTAGAGCAGTCAATTAAACCGCTTGGTGCCATCATCAACAGAAGTTTATAATGATTGGGATTTTATCATTGACTGGCGCAAACTCATAACGATTGCGCAGAACTTTATTCACTCAAGAGGCGCTTTTATGAGAGTGTTGAGCGGCTCGTGTCTGTGTCAAAAAGTGAAAATAGAGGCCCAGACGATTTTGAGTATCTGGGCAATGGTCATTGCTCTGAATGTCGTCAATTTACAGGGTCTGATTATTCTTCTGTGGGAGGGATAAACTCGGCCGATTTTCGTTTTATTTCCGGTTAAGAATGTGTGTTGATTTATCGAAAAGTGAAGACACTGATCTGACATTTTGTCGTAACTGTGGGTCACGTTTGTTTTCGAGAAAGCGCCAATTGGGCAGCATAATATTTGGCTGGGATCTTAGTGACATTCCGACACATGAACCGACTTTTCATGTGGTTACGGAGTCTAAAGCGCCATGGAATGAGATAAGAGATCATTTGAAACAGTTTGAGAAAGGCCCTGTTAAGCCCTAATGGGTTTGGCTGCCTTGGAGTACTGTTTTTATATACAGTTATTTGGTGTATTCTCTTTTGTGGATACCAAACAGAGGATAAACAATGGAATACACGGTTGAACACAATGTGCCAAGTGCTGAAGAATATTGCTATATGAGGGTCAGAGCTGGCTTGTCCGCCAAATCCTTACAGGCGGCCAGTATTGGCTTACCGAATTCATTATATGCCATTTCAATTCGAGATAGAGGGCAGTTAATCGCCATGGGGCGAGTAGTCGGCGATGGAGGTTGTAACTTCGAGGTCGTTGATATCGCTGTTGATCCTAGCTATCAAGGTCAGGGTTTGGGAAGAGATGTGATGATGCATATTGACCACTACCTGTCCTCTGTTACCCTTCAAGGGTCGTATGTGTCGATGATTGCAGATGTCCCCAATTTCTATCAGAAGTTGGGTTATCGGTTGGTGTCACCGTCAAGTCAGGGCATGACCAAGAAATTCAACCCGAACTAAGGTATAGTGGTCGATTGACTCTGCCCATAGGTTCTTATGAATATACCAATCAAAACGGATACTGCTCCAGAGGTGGCCTGCTCTAACTGTCAGGCATGTTGCTGTCGCCTCGAAGTGATGATTATTTCAGATACTGGTGTACCTGAACAACACATTGCTCTTGATCAATGGGGTGGGGAGACCATGCTGAGGTTGGAAGATGGTTGGTGCTCCGCCATGGATCGAGATACTTATCTCTGTACCATTTATGAGAACCGACCATGGATTTGCCGCGAATTTGAAATGGGTTCTTATGATTGTGTAGAACAAAGAGAGCAATTTCTAGAACGTCCAATGCACGCAAACAAATAGTGTCAGCGTCGTTAACCCAGTTATTGGGTTTAACGCTGACCCAAAGGAACAACCCATTTTCCTTTGTCAATCTGATTAAACCTCTCTAAACCGGGTATGTAGGTTGACACTAACCAGAGATCACCGTGTTGAAAAGCCGTATTGAACAAGAGATCATAGCCATGACTTTCTAAACCATTTCTGAGTTTATAGAAGTGGCGATCAAACGAGTTAAAAGTGGCACTCTCGCTTGCACTGGATGAGTAAGCCAAATCAGTAAAGTTTAGGGTGGGCAGCCTGTCCATTCTTGCCAGTGTGATGATTGGCCTCAGACGTTCGTGTTTGGTGAGTAAGTTTAAGGCTTTGAGATCTTGACTGAGCGCATTGCCATCAAAATGAGCCAATTTTTTTTCGAGTCGAGACAAGGCTTTATTTACGGCATGTCGTTTGTCGTAAGAAACGCTACTCGCGCGAAATGTCATTGGGCTAAGTGGTGATTGAACTGAACAAAAACAAAAATAGGAACCGAAGGTTGTTTCGCACATAACCACGTCCAAAGATTCAACATTTACAACAGAATCAAAGTAGTTGGATTTGGTTTCATCCGGTAAGTCGATCATATAAAACTCACCAGAATACTCTGAAAAGTCGATGTATTGTTTGTACATTTGGCTAATATAATGCTGCTCGATAATTTGGTTTGCGCCGTGTAACAGTGCTTCTCTGAATGTTGATCCTGCCGCCCACCCACAGTGTGAATTGTAATTTTCAAGGAAATCGAAGGCTTCAGTCTTGATCAGAGGCGGTGAGTGAAACGGGTTGACCAAAACTTCAGGGATAAGGAAGGTGTCAAAGGTGTACAGTGATTTGTAACGCCAGTATTGCAGCGGGCCGTCATCATATTCCTGAAGTATCTGACTAAAAAGGCAATCAGGGTGTAGCTCTGCTGATTTGATCCAACTCCTTAATGGAAGAATGGTGCTGTCCGAAGAGATAAACTGTGCTTCTAATAATAAATGTTTGAAGACCTCAAAGTAGACGTCCGCTTCAGCCCAAGAGCCTTTACCAGCAAACAGAGTTAGAACATCCTCGACCGCTTCAGCAGGGTCGAGTCTAGGCTTTATCGTCATATCTGGTGGAGAAAGCGCATTGCTCACATCATGATGTGAAAACCAATGTTTGATATTGGCGACGGCCTCAAGATGGCTAATTTCTCTTTCTATTTCTGTTAAGTGCATTGGCTATCCCTTTCATATTTTCCCATGATAAGAAAGGTGCGAAATTCTCGCTCTTTACTATTTCCATAGTGGGAATCTGAAAGGGGGGGTTGGTTGAATGAAGCCTTACCGACGTCGACATCTACGGCGCGGGCATCATTTTCTTTCGTTGTTTCAAAGCATTGGATATGCATTTCAGACCTTCCGAATCCGATTAAACATGAAGCAAATGAAAGCATGGAAAGAAACGGAGGTAAATATTAAACAAAATGAAATGCCATATAATTTATGGATAAATAATATCACTGTAATGAGCGTTGATGTTGAAACGGCGCCTCGGTGGAGGAGAAGGAAACGGAAAATGTGCGGACATACATTGAGTTATAAGCGCTCGTTAGCAGTGGGCTATTGGGTGTAAACAAACGACGTTTACGTGGCCCTCTTAGCGAGACGGAGCTTCACAATGGACAAGCCCGTGCTGGTTAGATAATCAGGGGAGCGCTTAGCGGTCAAAGTCACACAGCGAGATTATAACGGTCTCGGCCATTATTTTTTGCTTGATATAGCGCTTCATCGGCAAGCTGGAACAAACCAGACAAGCAATCGTAAGAGGCGCTTGGCTTGTAACTGGCCCCAGCACTAATGGTCACGGTATCGCTTGTTGAGGAATAGGCATGTTCAATGGCCTTCCCTCTCACCGCGAGGATCAAACGATTCACATAGTCATCGAGGTCAGGTTTGACATCGCTAGCAAGGAGAATACAGAATTCCTCGCCGCCATAACGGCAAACAAGGTGTTCGTAGTCAGTTTCAACCTCGCTGAGTGCTTGTGTTACTTGTTTTAGTACGGCATCCCCCGCAATATGACCGTAATGATCGTTGTACTGTTTAAAGTGGTCAACGTCAATCAACACGACGCTGACATGGCGATACTTTAACTGGTTAATGAAATGATTTGCGGTTTCGTACAAATGTCTTCTATTCGCAATGCCAGTGAGGGGGTCAAGGGTCGACTGCTTTTTTAAAATGGAACGTTTTTCTTCAAGTTCATTAATTAAATTATTGATATCTCGGGCAAAACTTCTCATCTCTTTGGAAATAAAAGACGCTTCGTTCGGTAGCCTGTCACCAGATTTCTGAAATTGACGCAGCTCTTGCTGGGCTTGTGTAAGCGGTTTGATTAACCGAGACACGACCAGCAAGTTTAAAAAAAACATAATCAACGAGAAAAACGTCAGTACGCTAGCTTCTGAGCAAGTGAGAAAGTTAGGCAATTGTTCATTGTGAATAATTTCAATGACTACCTTGTCTTGATCGAGAAAGTCGTTCTTGTGAATAAGGGTCACATTATCTTTGTTTTCGTTATCGAGGTGGGCGTGTTCCGACGTTGGTATAATATGAATGGTGACCCCAGTCGCTGCCTCTATCTCAGCGATAAAGCTCTGACGTATCTTACGGATAAAAATGAGGTACCCGAAGTTACAGTTTTTGCCATCACTTAAGCAAATAGGTGCTGATGTCACCATATAAGCGTTGCCTTGGTCGGCGGTATACTCAAGATAGGAGTTGATACTTGAATTGGCAGAATGCTTTACATTGTAAATCAGACGTTGAACGACGTCCGGATCTTGCAACGACAGAATGTTCTGGTTCGATGTCACTTGACTATGATCTAGAGAGCCGTCCCATTGTACATTTAAGTGTTTATCGAGAATCACAATACTGTCGACAAACTTGGATTGAAACGCATGTGGTCCAATACTTTCTTCAATAAATCGGTTATTTGGATGTTCCACGTAGTTCGCTAACGTTGTCCAAGCCGCGTAGTCTTCGAGTG
Organism: Vibrio ostreicida; assembly: GCF_013074385.2. Taxonomy (GTDB): domain Bacteria; phylum Pseudomonadota; class Gammaproteobacteria; order Enterobacterales; family Vibrionaceae; genus Vibrio; species Vibrio ostreicida. The sequence continues at coordinate 3,794 of NZ_JABEYA020000008.1, read as the reverse complement.
AAGCTCTTAGCTCTAGGGCTTCCATCTTAAGTACAGTTTTGACACGCTCGACTTCAAACTGTTGGCGATTTTTTGATATCGTGAGAGCAATATCATGGCTCCAAAGCGCCTTGAATGCGAAGTAAAGAAGCAGGAAAAGCATCACGACCGAGAGAGAGACGAGAATCGTAAGCTGTCTGAGACTAAAGTTTCTAAGCGGGTACACTAACGTTTGATAACCTAAAATAAAGTAAATTGGACAAAAATAGAGCACTATTGTAGAGATCATTTTTCGTCTCGGCTAGCGAATAAATGGGCCTAGTACTGTGATCTGTCCGAAGTTATTGTGTATAAAACAAAAATAAATACAAACAATCCAAAAAATGTTACATGGTACAAGTTTAATATTTTGTCATATGTTTAGTTATTGTTTATATTTCCGTGTTAAACAATAACGAAAAGCTTACCTCATGACAGCGATACAAACTTCGTCAGAACGTGAAACCCTAATTGAAACCAATGAACAGTTGGTATCGACGACCGATCTCCATGGTGTGATCACCTACAGCAATGAGGCTTTTTGTCGAATTGCTGAGTTTACACAAGAGGAACTTATAGGCCAGAACCACAATATCGTACGGCATAACACGATGCCTAAAGCGGCGTTTGCAGATATGTGGAGTCACTTAAAAAAAGGTCAGGCTTGGCGAGGCATTGTCAAAAATCGAACCAAATCGGGTGGTTATTATTGGGTCGATGCCTATGTGACGCCTATTTATGACCAAGGTAAAATGACAGGTTATCAATCTGTTCGCGTTCAGCCTAAGAGAGAATGGGTGAATGTGGCGGAAAGAGCATATCAATCACTAGTTAAGGCAGAAAAATCCGGCCAGAAGTGGTCGTTGGGGATCAATGATCCCTTGCGCTATGCTCTGCTGTTGGCCGCATTGAGTGCACCTGTGGTGGCGAATCTTCTTGTCCTTCCCGCCATTTACCATTGGATCTTGAGTGTTATGCCGGCTGCTGCGATTGGCTTACTGTTCAATCAAGAAATGATAACAACGCCGAAACAGCTCAAGAGGCTTCACGCTAAGTACGATAGCATTAGCCGTCTAATCTATTCTGGTCGTGGTCCGTTCTCTATAGCCGATTTTCATCTCAAGTTATTGTCGGCTAGGATCCGCACAGTGTTAGGGCGCATGACGGATTCGGCGAAACCGCTGCAGGATCTGTCTGACGGCTTTAGTGCGGCGACGTTGCAAGTGACAGAGGCGTTGGAGCAGCAAACTCGAGATATCCGTCAGGTTCGAGAGGCAACAGAAGAGGTTGAAGCGTCGGCAAATGAAGTGTCGTCCAGTACCCATGAAGCCCATGATTTGATCGATGTTACCCTAAAAACTTGTCTGCTGGCGAAAGAGAGTATTGATCAAACCCATGAGAATCTGGACAAGCTGAGCCTTCAGGCCGAACAGGCAACCAACACAACTTATCAACTCAGTGAACAAGCTGAGAAAGTTAACCAGATGATGGAAGAAATTGGTGGTATCGCGGAACAAACCAATTTGCTGGCACTCAATGCTGCTATCGAAGCTGCGCGAGCGGGGGAGCAAGGGCGTGGATTTGCGGTTGTTGCCGATGAAGTACGTGCCTTATCAGGGAGAACATCCCATGCCACGGTCCAGATTAAAGAAAGTATTGAAACCATGCTGAATACCATCGTCGGTTGGCAGAAAGACATCATCACTAACCGAGAACAAACGGACGCGTGTGGTGAGGTTGCCAAAGAAAGTGCTCAACGTTTGTCTGAGGTTGAATCTATGATGCAATCAATGAACACCTTAATGGCGAAAGTTGAAGAGTCTGCGAACAGACAACGTCAACTCTCAGGTAATGTGAATCAACACATCCATTCTATTGCCTCGGCGTCTGAACAAAACCTAGCTGCAACCCATTTAGTGAATGAACATTCACAAGAGTTACGTAGTCAGGTCAACGAGTTCTACCAGTTAGCCCAGCGATTTGAAGAAAAATAACAAAGTGCCCTGCGTTAGCAGGGCTTTCTTTCGTGAACCTTGGTGTAGAAGTAGCGTTGACACGTAGACTCATTGCAAAACCTGAGTAATAACGACATTAAGGCAACGATAGCGAAAGCGAATAAAATCCTTCCCCAAAATATTGTAATAAAGTCGGCACCAATCAGTAAAATCAGTATCGTATCTTCAATCAGGCTATGCAATAGATTAAGCAGCATCACAGCGGTAAAGACATCACGTGCTGGAATATGCCCTTTCTCCGCTTCATTGATCAGTAAACCGCCACCAAATGAAATGCCCAAAGTGATGCCAACAATAGTCATGTTGGTGGCTTCTCGGCTTATCCCAAGGATCGACAGTATGGGTCTAAGGGCCACGGCCATCAGCTTTTCAATCCCCAATAGCTTTAGCAATGTGAGTGATGAGAGCAACAGTGCAATGATCACGAAAACCATAAGCAAGTTCTTCACTTGAGAGCTGAACCATTGAAGATAGGTTTGTTCAATTTGGGGTTCGGGACTCCATAATATCTGAGCTTCCGCGGTAAGAAGGCCGTTGGATTGATAGATGAGGTGAAGTATCCAAGCAAATAGCAAACCTCCGCCTACTCTGATTAACAAGGTCATTAAAATACTGACTCCGGCGCGCTTGGCGACGGCTACCTCAATGGGAAGCGAATGAGCCAGTAACATCAGTGAGCCCAAAACCGAGACTTGGGCGACGCTGAGTTCACTGCTGGTGCTCATAAAGATCAGTAATCCCGCATACATATTGGTGAGAAGTGTGGTTGCCCATACCAAGCCCATTTCGTCGGGTAGGCCAATCACATTCATCACAGGGCTTATCCACTGGCTAAGTAGTGTAATGCCGCCAACCTCGTCAATGAATTTCATAACGATAAGCACAGGGATCATAATTTTGTAAAGGGTCCAAGTCACCTCAAAGATCTGTTTAACCAGTGGGCGAAGGATAGAGGCTAGTTGTTTCATATTTAGCATTGAATGAGTCAAATGATACAAAGAATACTATTGCAATTGAAAGAAATATGGATTGATAATATGGTTTATATAATATGAATTATTTCTTTTTTATGGTTTATTTTTAATAAATTTCTAAATTTAAGGTTGTTAAGAAATTATGGATATTGACCGATTAGACAGGCGAATTTTAACGCTTCTACAGGAAAATAATCGGATTGCGAATGTCGATCTGGCGGCAGAAGTCGGCTTATCGGCGCCTGCTTGTTTTAAACGGGTTAAGAGGTTGAGAGAGGCCAACATCATCGTCGGTGATGTATCGATTATTAACTCTGAGTTGGTGGGTAATAAAATTACTTTGATTGTTTCGGTAGAAATGGAACGAGATAGAGGGGATATTTATAGCGTATTCCGTCAATCGATAATGCAGGCCCCTGAAGTGACCCAGTGTTATCAAATCACAGGGGGCTATGATTTTATGTTGGTGATCAGTGTCGCGGATATTCGTTCGTACGAAAAGTTTATTGAACGCGTGCTGCATCAAGACAAGAATATTCGAAAATTTCAGACCTCAGTCTCGACAAAAACCGTTAAGTTCAGTACTCAAGTGAATGTCGAAGAGCTCCCATAAAAAAGCCCCGCGCAGGGCGGGGCGTTGATATTGTCACTGTGAGGGAGTTAAGCCAATAACGTTTTGGCTGTCTTGACGACGTTCTCGGTAGTGAAACCAAACATCTCAAACAGCTCACCCGCAGGTGCAGACTCACCAAAGGTCGTCATCCCAATGATCTTGCCACCGAAGCCA
>NZ_JABEYA020000007.1 GCF_013074385.2 Vibrio ostreicida | reverse complement strand
ATGTCGAGAGCTTGAGAAACGTGCATAAAAAAATCCGATAAACAGGGTCTATCGGATTTTTACATATTGGGAGGATCGTTCAATTGATCTGCCGATTAATGCCTTAACTGATCGGCATTAGTGCATAAGCACTCCTTTTTTGTTTAAGCGGCCCTTTTTGGTTGAAGTTGCTTGTGTATCGCCCTATCACGGCGGCAATCCAAGGATAATCCGTACTCAAACTGGCATCTTTGTCAGTGTTAGGGTTACAATACTCGGATTACTGAAAGTTGCGTAGAGCAAGAGCAATGGGCCACATTTTAGACACAATTGAAACCGTTTATCCATTTCCCCCAAAACCCGCACCGCTATCCGATGATCAGCAGAAAGCGCATATTCAAAACATAAAAGCGTTGTTGAAAGAACAAGACGCGGTTTTGATCGCACACTATTACACAGATCCTGAGATTCAAGCATTGGCCGAAGAGACGGGCGGCTTTGTTGGTGATTCGTTGGAGATGGCCAAGTTTGGCAACCGTCATCCCGCCACGACCTTGATTATCGGCGGCGTCCGCTTTATGGGAGAATCGGCAAAAATCCTTACTCCAGAAAAGCGCATTCTAATGCCAACATTAGAGGCGGAGTGTTCTCTCGATCTTGGTTGTCCTGCCGATAAGTTCACCGAGTTTTGTGATAATCACCCCGATCATACGGTGGTGGTGTATGCAAATACATCGGCAGCCGTTAAAGCACGTGCCGATTGGGTCGTGACATCGAGTATTGCGCTGGACATTGTTGAGCACCTTGACGCGGAAGATAAGCCGATTATCTGGGGACCTGACCGCCATCTTGGTTCCTATATCGCTAACAAGACAGGCGCAGATATGTTGTTGTGGCAAGGGGAATGTGTGGTTCACGATGAGTTCTCGGCAGACGCATTACGTAACATGAAGGCCGTGTACCCAGAGGCTGCGATTCTTGTTCACCCTGAATCCCCCGCCAGTGTGGTTGAGTTGGCCGATGCGGTCGGCTCAACCAGCCAACTTATAAAAGCGGCTAAAGCCCTGCCTCAGAAAACAATGATCGTGGCTACCGACAAAGGTATCTTCTATAAGATGCAACAGTTGGTGCCCGAAAAAGAGTTGATAGAAGCCCCCACGGCGGGAGCTGGAGCGACATGTCGTAGCTGCGCTCATTGCCCTTGGATGGCGATGAATGGCCTCAAAGCCATAGAAGACGCCCTGCGTTTTGGGGGGAAAGAGCACGAAATTTTCGTTGAAGAAGCGGTGCGCGTGAAGTCACTGATCCCTCTTAACCGTATGCTTGATTTTGCAGAACAACTGAGCCTTGAAGTCAAAGGCAATGCTTAGCCATAGCAAAGGGTAACGAAAGCCAGCGTCATTGCTGGCTTTTTTGTTTATATCAGTGGCCTATAAGCATGAGCTCAACCGAATAACCAATAGCTGACCGGGTTATCTGGACACTGATAAGGCCCACATTCTGCAAAAGTACCTAAAGCGTTGAGCAGCACCACGGCCAGAGCGAGGTAACAGGCAAACTTGCCGACGCGCCCCATGGCGTAACCTTGGCTTTGCCACCTTTGATCCCACATGCACAGAAGAATGGCGACGGCAAAAATGGTTGCTGCGAACAAAACAAACGCCCACGTGTAGTAGTGCAAGCCCATTATCGGGCTACCGTATGCTGGTGTGCCCGGAATCACATGCAAGGCTACCTGACGAAGCGCGGCGGCCCCACCAAATAAAGCGCCGATCAGTATGATGCCATAATGTCGTTGCTGCGGGCCAAATCGCACGTTCAACAAGAAACCAAAAGTGACCATGACAAAGCCCACTCGTTGTAACAAGCATAGAGGGCAAGGGAGTTCATGTAAGGCAAACTGAAGGACAAACCCAATCAGTAAAATGGTGCTCATACCCAGTAAACCTAAGAGGTTAAGCCAATGTACTTGATATTTATTCATGGGTTATTTCCTTATAAAAGAATCGACAAGGCGTCGCTGGCATGATGGCTAAACCAGTACACACTGACCACCACCGAGAGCGAGAACAAGGTATAACCTAGGGTCGTTTTTGCGTGATAGACACTGAGCATGGCACAGAAAAGAAGTAAAAAAATCAGAGACATCATTGGCAGTTCCTCGCGATGGACGCGTTGATAAGTCGAGTAGCAATCTTGATAGGCATAGGGCTGACCTTTCCATCATCAAGGCTGAATAGAATGTTGACAGGTAATTGTCTTGATAAGCAGACAAGTATAGTACCGCTTGCGTGAGGATGAATGTCAGCGAAGTTTAAAATACCGCCTTGGGCACGCTAAGCAAGAGAGCAAGGAGCCACGGTTTTGTTGTCCGTCACTGGCCGATGACACAAAATTGATGTAGGCTATTGAAAAATAAAGAGGAGTGTCAGGTAAGGGAGAAAATGTCAGTTTGGTTTTTGTTTAAAAAGTGGTGTAAGGGGCGTTTATTTCAGTTGAGCAGCCGCAATTTGGCTTTGATGCTGAGTCTATACGCGATGTTGTGTTGGGGGTTACTCTTTGCGAGCAATGAAACAGCTCTGACCGAAGACCTATCCACTTTTTTCTACTTCCTAATGGTGACCGCGTCTACCGTGGGTTACGGTGATTATTCACCCAGCACCGAAGCGGGAAAGTGGATCGTAATATTACTCGTGATACCGGGTGGATTAACATTATTTGCTGCCTTAGTTGGTCGGCTAACGTCAGCCTCCATCGAATATTGGCGGGCTGGAATTTTAGGAAAACGGAGAATTGGCGTGGAAAATCATATTCTATTGCTAGGATGGAATGGACAGCGCACCATGCATCTTATACGTATGCTGCAGCATGATGAAGCGGGTAAGCGCCCGATAGTGCTGTGCAGTGGAGCAGAGATTGAAAACCCGTTACCGGGCGAAATCGGGTTTGTTCGAGTGAGCAGTTATACCGATGTGTTAGAGATGGAGAAAGCAGCGATCGCGAAGGCCAGCTGCATTATGATCGATCACGAGGAAGACGACATTACCTTGTCCGCTTCCCTGTACGCGGCTAACGTGAATCCGCAAGCCCATTTGTTGGCGTATTTTAAAGATGAGGCGCTCAGCAGGCTGCTCAGTCAACATTGTCCTAATGCAGAGTGCATTCCTTCGGTGGGAGCCGAGATGTTGGCCAAAGCGGCTGTGGATCCGGGATCGAGCGCGCTGCATCAGGAATTGTTGGCTTCGACTCGCGGTATGACACAATATTCGACCCGTTATCCGCACCAACTGGCAGAGACCAAGGTTGAATCATTGTTTCAGTTTATGAAGCGTGACTATCAGGCGACCCTCATTGCTATTGATGTTGGTGACGGTATTTTACTTAACCCAGAGCTGAGTGTGGACATCCCTCCGGGCAGTAAACTGTTCTATATTGCGGATGCGCGAGTCGGCACGTTCAATTGGGATAAACTGCCCGCCTAACCGTCGCTGAATGTCTATTAACGAGGCCTGAATCAATCACCAACTTGCCTTTAGTGCGGGTTGGTGACTTTTATCCCGCTAACGTCATCTAAGTCACCGCGCTTGTGTCCATCGACGTTGGCTAAATGTTGCCGACTCCGCCGTCAATTAATAACTCAGAACCGAGCATGAACGACGACTCTTCGGACGCCATAAAGACCGCCGCGTTGGCCAGTTCTAACGGTGTGCCCATTCTTTTTAAAGGGATGAGTGATTTGACTTCGTCTATTAGCGCATCTTGTTGGACCTTGGCTAAGCCAAGCTTACCGAATGCCTCCGTATGAGTCGGGCCGGGACTCAAACTATTGACGCGGATCCCGCGATGGCTAAGTTCCCCTGAAAGCGTCCGTGCCAGTGATAGCAGCCCAGCTTTGCTCGCGGCATACACGCTACTCTGAGCTAACCCAATATGGGCAGACACACTCCCACAGAGTATGACAGACGCAGAATCCGAGAAAAGATCGACCAAAGATTGAATGAGAAAAAACGGGCCTTTGAGATTGGTATTCACTACTTGGTCAAAGTGGCGTTCGTCCCAGTCTTGGATGGGCTGATGAGTGACATCCCCAGCGTTGATGAAAAGAATATCCAGTTGAGGGAGAGAGTGCGCTAAGTGCTCTGCCAATTGTTTCTGTTGGGCCACACTCGACGCATCATTTTTATACATAATCGCCGAATCCCCCAGTTGCTTTCGCGCCTCCTCTAATCCAGCATCACTGCGACCCGTCACGATCACGGTTGCACCTTCACGTTGAAACTGTTTTGCGGTCGCTAAACCGATTCCGGCGGTGCCACCGGTAATTAGGGCATATTTATTCATCAATCGTTGGGTCATGTTATTTCACTTGTCGTTTATTGAACAAGTCTGCATTATCAACACCGTAGTAGGTAAAAGGAAGTAGGTACCAAATGGATACTAAGCCAAAAAACACCCTTAAAAACGTGACGCTGGATTCGCGCTGCCCGATGGTCGATTTCGTGACGATTGTCTCGGGAAAGTGGGCGATCCCAACACTCTATCGATTAATGATGACCGAAGGTGTGATGCGTTTTGGCGAGTTGCAAAGAGCGATAGGCGAGGTTACGCAAAAGGAGCTGACCAAACAACTGCGGACATTTGAAGCGCTTGGGATTGTGACAAGAGCAGTGTTTGACGAAAGGCCACCGCGTGTCGAGTATCAGATCACCGACCTTGGCAAAACTTTAAAGCCGACTTTTGATTCTCTTGGCTTGTGGATGGAGGAGCACAGAGAGGAACTATTGGACAATGAACGCCATTTTAGCCCGACACAAAGAATGAAATTTGAGGCATTATAAGTCTCTGAGGCAAAACAACGCCGCGACAGCAGCGTTGTCGGGCATAGGGTCTTATTGAGCGTCGGCCAGTATGGCGCCACGCATCGCCAGTCCGCAAAGCATGGCCGGCACCGCGTTAAAGATCTCTTCAAATTGCTCTAGTCCCTCAACACCTTGGTCTGATAAGGTCGCTAACGAGGTTTCTGGATCGTAAAGCATACTGATCGAAAGCAGAACGCCGCCGAGCAACGCGTTGTCTTCGCTGTCCTCTGGCATAATGGTTTCCCAGTCATCTCTGGCTAACTGCCAACCTTGAAGTAGGCCTTCGCAAAAGTCACGGCCAGATTGGCTGATGATTTCTTCTTCATCGAGAACGCAGCTTTCTGGCCATTGCCATTCATTTGTCATGAGCTCAGCGCGGTACTGGTTCCAGATAGCGATGACCAACTCAATGTAAGTTTCTAACTGTTCACCATCAGCAAAAGGAGCGACTTCTTCTCCTCCCCAGAGAAAGGCCAGCCACTCTTCAGGCGGAAGGACATGAGGCGCTGCCGCCATCGCCGCAACAAACCCGTGGGTCTTTGCTTGATTGATTAATTTGTTTTCCAGCTCTGGCAAAGACAGAATTTCTTGTAGCGTCACAATGATTACCAAACAGGTTAATAGAAATATGGCTCATACTAACAGTCAAAACGAGACATAAAAAGATGGCAGTTGAGCGAATTTCGCTATAATTGGAGTGAATCAGAAAAAATTCAAAGGCTTATGAAAATTCGTTCCTCGCTCAAAAGAAAGAGCGTTATTGCGCTCGCTGTCTATTTGGTGTTGGTGATCACCATTATAGGGACCGTGAGCTATTTAGTCGTAGAAACTCCAATTCGTGCACAGTTGGAGAGAAACCTTGATCTACGTACTCAGATTATTGCTTCTGAAATTAAAGAGCCTTTAAATCGATCCATTGGTATTTTGCAAAGCGTGGTGAGTATTGGTAATACAGATGAGGCACAGTCTCATCAGGCCGACATGTTATTAGAGCTCTTTTCTGTGATTGATGGGGTTGTCGTGAGTGGCGGCTTATGGCCGATACCTTATTCCATAGACCGCGGTCAAGCATACAAAAGCTTGTTTTTTAATCGCGCCAGTGATCAACAGGTCGATCAGATTTTTTCATGGAACAACCCTGAAATTGGAGGGTATGACAAGGAAAGTTGGTATACGTCAGTGATTGATCAAGCCCCTGGTAGCATTGCTTGGTCTCAAGTGTATATTGATCCTTTTACTCATACCCAAATGATCACCGCATCCTCGCCATATTTTCATGATGGTGTCGTGTCTGGTGTCGCGACCGTGGACATTTCCCTTGAAAACTTGGTATTGATTGTTCGCAAATACGCTGAGGAATATGAACTGGGCGTGGTGCTCAAAGATGCCTACGACGAAGTGATCACCGAACACAACTTTCACTTAGTGGATGGGATTTATATCAGTAGTACGGACTTTGGCGGATTCATGTGGACCGTTGATGTGGTTAATGCTCACCGATTGGTGACGGATCAGGTTTATGATTTGGTCTCCAGAGTCGAAATGGGGACTATTCCGATTATGTTGGTGTGTGTGATCATGGGCTACTTTTTGATCAACCAATACATCATTTCTCCGATCGTCAGTATTGCGCGGAACGTTGACGATTCTAAAGAAGGGGGGATCATTGGCTTAAAATACAAAAGCCACGACGAAATCAAACATCTTATTGAAGCCTTTAATCAAAAAACCGTATTCCTTGAAGCAGAGCGACAAAAAGCGCAGGCATCCACCAAAGCCAAGAGCTCTTTTCTCGCGACACTGTCCCATGAAATACGTACACCGATGAATGGCGTCTTGGGGACCGCGCAAATCTTGCTTAAAACAAACTTAAGTGAAGAGCAAGGTAAGCACATGAAAACCCTTTATGAGTCTGGTGAGCATATGATGATGTTGCTCAATGAGATCCTCGACTTCTCCAAAATAGAGCAGGGCCACTTAGAACTGGAGCATGCGCCATTTCCATTAGAGGCGATTGTGGGCAGCATTAATAGTGTTTACCAAACGCTGTGCACGGATAAAGGTTTGCAATTTAAAGTGTTTTCAGAAGTCCCCAATGAACGCTGGTATTTGTCTGATAAAGCGCGCTTGAGGCAAGTCCTATTCAACCTACTCAACAATGCGGTGAAGTTTACGTCTCGCGGTTATGTGGAAGTGGCGTTCAAAGAAATCCAACAGGAGGGGAAAGATTACCTATCAATTAATGTCCGTGACACGGGGATTGGTATCGCCAAAGATGCTCAGGAAAAAATCTTTAAACCTTTTGAGCAGGCCGAGTCTTCCACCACGCGACGATTTGGCGGGACAGGCCTTGGCCTCTCGATTGTAAAGCAACTTTGTGAGCTGATGGAAGGCAGTGTCACCCTGACCAGTGAGCCGGGCATCGGCACCAGTTTCACCGTATTACTGGCGATGGAGCCCTGTGAGCCGCAGCCTCGCGAAGTCCGAGAACATAGCAAACTCAACTACCACGGGCTAAAGGCGCTCATCGTTGAAGACAATCGGACCAATGCCATCATCATTGGTACTTTTATGAGTAACAAAGGCTTTAAATGTGACGTGGTGGAAAATGGCGAATTGGCGATCAACTCAATCGCCAATGCCGAGTACGATTTAGTCTTGATGGACAACCATATGCCAGTGATGGATGGGGTCGAGGCCACGATAGCTATTCGCGGATTATCGAGCTCCAAAGCAAACATTTTGATCCTAGGTTGCACGGCTGATGTCTTTAGAGAAACCCGTGAACGCATGATGAGCGCGGGCGTTGACCACATTGTGGCGAAACCGATTGATGAGCATGAACTTGACGATGCCTTGTTCCGCTTCTCCAAACGCTTGTATCAATATAAACCCGTGCGGTTAAAAAAGCCGGATTACACCTTGGACGAGGTTGAGCCCTTGCTGCTTTCGCTTTATGTGGCGTTCGACAACAGGGATTTATTCGAGGCACACAAACATCTGCAGGCATTGAAAAAACAGGTCGCTAACATAGACGACAATCACCTCGACAAGATTCTTACCTCGATATCGACGAAGCTAGGCAAGAATGAAATCCCTTCCCAGACCGATTTGGATGTGTTGACGGTCCTCCTTCACGAGCACTGTCACTGACGTGACCACACTATCAAGGCGCTGAAGGAGTGAAATTGCGCTTTTTATGTGCGAATTAGCGACGAAGTGAGCAACTGACTCTATGTGACGGTATTTTTTGCGAATTATGCTTGACCTAATACAGTAGAATCATTAAATTAGCGCCTCGTTGGTTCAGCGAATCAACCTAAAAATTCGGTGAGTTGTCCGAGTGGCTGAAGGAGCACGCCTGGAAAGTGTGTATACGGCAACGTATCGAGAGTTCGAATCTCTCACTCACCGCCACATTTAAGCCCCTAGAAATTTCTAGGGGCTTTTTCGTTTTATCGCTCTTTGTTTTGGAAAGAATGAACAGTCTCGCTCAGTATCACCCGTCTTTATCTTGGGAGTTTCGATACAATCAAATCCCCTCAATCCCTGATCCGAATAAGCACACCGATTCTGAGTCAAAGCAATAAGGTAATAGATAGGGCGCATTGGGTTTCAAGGAAGAACGACAGCTCACGGACAACGTTCGTTGGCTTCAACAACGCTTAATGAGCAAGGGTTTGATAATGAGGTTATTGAGGCGGCCTTTGGTTGTCGCGGCGTGGTCAGTTGAGTGGACACCAATGTACGTAACAGGTCCCATTGTCGATGGTGTTTTCGACCCTACCCTTAAGCACATCGTTTAGGCAACGCTAACTTGTATTTGCCCCTAAGTTTACTCTACATAGGTTCTACTTTCTTGCTCAGCTATCGCCATATGTCATCCAGCCGTATATCATGGATTAACAAAGATATACGGAGCCTTTTCATGAATCCAACCTCTGCTTTTTATAGTCAAAATGCGAGAGAAATTGCTGAACAATACAATGGTCTTGATTTTGAATCTGTGCACCAATCATGGAAGTTGTATTGACCCGAAGCAAAAGCGATCGTGTACCCAAACCTAAGCGGTTGTTTGACTCTAAAGAGCGAATCTTGGAATGATGGAAGATGGTATGGGGGAGTGATGGCTTGCATCAGCAGCGTTTTTTCACCGAAGCGACATTCTCTTTACCTAATTTGGCAGCGCAGTGTGATGATTTTGAGGAAGTGTTTGAAGCAATGGGTTTACAGCTCAAGGGCGTCAGGAGCCGTTTGTTGGTTTCAGAATGGTGAGGTTAAGCGATGGCACGCAGAATAGCACAGGAAAATATGATGCTTAAATTATCGTTGCCCACGCTTCCAGAATAGATATCATCCATCGATGTGAGCAAACGGGACTCAAAATACCGGTTGTTGCCCCATTCAACCCCTTCACTCAGTACCCTAGATTGAGGCGTAGGCCAGATTCGGTCTACACCCTTAATAAAGCCCCCCGCTATTGCACTAAATCAGTCAATAATTGCGTGTAATCGGGCTGGTTTGCTAACGCCTGAATACTGATCTGTGACAATAGGTGATTGTAGGGAGACAGGCGCATCAACTCGACTAAAGCGTGATGTTCGTGTTCAGAGAAGACCGCGCCGTGACGAAACACGACATAATCTAACGCTACATGGAGATACAAGGTGGCGAGATTGGGTGCAATATGGGCTTCTAGCCCGTCGTTCTCGATATCTTGGTTGAGCTGTTTGAGCGCGGCCACCATACCTTCTTGGCCTCGCTGAATCAAAACATTGTCACAGTCTGTATAGCGGCCCAGCGCTGCGGTTCGAAACGCGATTTCCATTAAGGTCTTGGCCGTACCAAGTTGCTTTACTTCATGGGCTTGGCGAAAGGCGATTTGACGCAGCCCTAGCGGTTGATAGGTTTCAATCAGGTACTGGCAGATGCACAAGCTTTCGCTCAGCGTGGTGCCATCTTCAAGCGTTAATGCTGGGATAAGACAAAATGGATTGATGTTTTTCAGAGCCGCTGGAGAGCGCCATGGGTCCACCCAATGGAAAGACAGTGGTGCACAACGTGACAACAGAGCTGTGGCCGCAACCACGCGTGAAAACGGCGATGTGTCATTGAGATACAGTTGCATGAGAATCCTCTATAGAATTAAATTGACTGCGAAGTAGGTTGCGCAATGCAACGCGTTGAGGTGAACAAAATACACGTTACCGAGAGCAACAAGGCGCTTGCGCTAATCGCGAATAATAAGTGATATGACGCGAGGTGGTTGAGGAAATACGCCATCAAAAAGCCGACGATTCCTTGTGATAGCGCGAACGATAGCGTCATGCCGGACCATGCCTTTGTGTGAAGTTCGTAACCGACCATTTCCAGTGTATAAGTGGAGATTAAGGTGACCGTCCCTGGGGTAAACATACCCACTAACAATGAAGACAGGAATAAGGCAACGGGGTGAGCGCTGATCAAAGGGAAGGCGACGCCCAATGCTTTGAGACTAAATGCAATGCAAAGGGAGCGCTTGAGGCCCAATTTATCACCCAACACGCCAGTAATCATTGGGCCAATCGCGGCACCAATACCAAATGTCGCCCAAAACAATCCACCACTGGTGAACGACATCCCTAACTCGCGCACAATGTAATCCACCCAAAACAAGGTATGCGGCAAATAGCCAATCGCATTGAAAGTGTAGGCAAATAAAATCAACACAACGCTGATGGCTTGTGGTTTGGAAAGCTGGGAAAAAGACGCCTTAATATAAGACGTTTTCCCCGTGCTGGGTTGGGTTTCCCAAGCATTCCATGTCAGTATCGTGGTCGCCAATGCGATTGCGCCCATGCCTATCCACGCGGACATCACACTGAAGTAGATAAGCAATGGGATTAACGTTCCTGAGAGCATCGCCCCCAAGCCGATGCCTGAAAAAACGACACCACTGATACGGGCTTTGACCTCCGGCCTATATTTTCGGACAATCACCGGAGGGGCGACCACCATGAGCAAGGCCCCCGCGACGCCAGCCAATGTACGCCATGCATAAAACCAGCTCAGCGGGGCTTCTTGCAATGCGCAGCTTAAGTAACTGAAACTGCTGACTAACATCGCCGCACGAATCAACTGGCCGGCGCTAAAATAACGCAACAATACGTTGGCGGCGGGTGCCCCCAATATGTACCCCAAAAGCGTCGCGACACCAAGATAGGAGGCGTCACTTTCGTTAAACCAGCCACTTTGAATTAACGCTGGCATTAGGGCAATGTAAGCAAATCGGCCAATGCCATTCCCGATCAGGGTGGCCCCCATCCCTGCTAAGCTATCGCGATTGATGACCTCTTTATTCAGCATAACAGGGCGCTCTCATTGGCTCAGCTAAACAGGCGAGCAATTGGTTGACAGCTTTGCCTGCGTCGACAATCGCGGTTGAGTTGACACCCGGTCTCGGGACGATGAAGGTGTAAAATTTATTGCCCTCAGTGGGTAAGCCTAGCGCCCACATCGTTTTGTGTACGTTGCCGCCTTGCCCAATCACTTGCATGTTTGTGGTGACATCAATACCACCGGGGTGATAGTTGCCATTGTAATAAAGCCGCGCGTAGCCTTTTGAGAGTAATTGTTTCCACAAGGGGGAGGCGTCGTCTTTTGGGCTGTGCATAGAAATTTTTGCGTTGATGATTAAGTCAGCGCTCATGACCGAGTCAGGCCATACCGAAGACCTTAGGGTTAAGGCGCCGAGTTCGTCATGCGCTCGCTCAACGTGTGGGCTCGGGCCAAGCGCCATACTGAGCAATCCACATTCGATAAGCGCCCGCATCTCTTCGATGCGCTCTTTCGGTGGACCAACCGCAATACGGTTCATTATTGGGATAAAAATACTGTCTACCCAACGATGAGACTCTTCGGTTAAGCCTTGAAAATCCACCGCATCTCGAATGGTATCACGCAGATCGCGTAGGACATCGCTGGCCGATTTAATCGGGCTGGTGATATTGCCTCGTTGTGCTTCGAAGACATCATCGTCCAAGTAGGTTTTCAACCAAGAGGTAAACCGCTTTTGGCAAGTCAATGTGGATGATGGAATCGGTGATACGAGCTTTTCCCAACAAAAGCGATCGTCCGGAGCAATCGTCCGTCCAATCAGTTCTCGTCGCTTCTCTTTGTCTGAAAATAAATAACTATTGCAAAACTTTTGCGCTTCTATCGTCCCATGTTTGTTGGACAAATAGGCGTCATAATAGGCATATTCCATATCATTAATCAGTAACGGTAAGACCTCTTGTATAAAGTCTATGTCGCCTCGGGCGCGCAATTGTTTGACATAGGCAGGTGTTAGGAACTTGGCTTTGTACTGCAGTGAGGCGCCTTTTTGATTGCTGGCACGGCCTGATAAAGGCAAGCCAGTCCGAGAATAGGCGATCATTTTCGGCTCTTGACCAGAAGGGCAGTATTGGAGATGACCAGCCTCTTCGCGCACAAAATTGCCCCCTCTGCCGACGGTCAATTCCGCGACCACATCACACATGGTCAGTCCCATACCTTTAATGGCGACGGTTTGTTGGTGGTCAATGCCACTTAATTTATCCGCAATGGGGTAGGGATCGGCAATGTGATACTCATGGTTTTCGATGTCTGATTTGGTATGCCCTGTCGTGACAAACACAAAGTCTAATTCATACTGTTTATTATCATCGGTGGAGACCGCCCAACCTTGGTGCGGCATTTGGTGAATATCGACGATTTCTTTAGGGAGGTAAGATATCTTTATTGTGGGTGGAGCAAATTCAACGATGTAGTTGAACGCCCAATTGAGGTATTGACCAAACAGTCGTCGAGAATAATACCCATCCGGAGAGAGTGTGTCAGGCAAATCCTCAGCAGGACATTGCTCGCATAACCATTGATAAAAAGTCGGCCCGGAGAGAATATTTCCGGCTTCTTTGATGGAATCGTCGGAGAACATGGTGATTTGCTCCGCGACTGTATTCACCAGCAAATGGTCGGGCTGATCCACGGTATGGCAACCCGCGCCCGGTAAATAGGGGTCAAAGACCAGAATGTTAAGTTCAAGGTCGGGCTGACTGAGAGAGGCCGCCACAATTCGCTCCACAATACTTAGCCCTCTAGGACCAACGCCTATAACTCCAATGCTATTCATTACTTTTCCTTAGTGCGTTAATCTAACGTAAGCCCAGTTCGAGGTGTCGCCAAGGCCCTTTTAAGGAAAAAGTGAATTCTGAGCGGAACGTCCATGCCCTGAATTCTCCTCGAAAACGTGGTTCACTTTGTGATTATTCAATTGAGGCCGTGAATACTAATATAATACGCAACTAGTTACACTTATCGTTTAGTCGTATAAGTCGGGTGTTTAGGCAGCCTCTACGGTGATGCTTTTTATAAGGGGGTGTTTAAGTCTTATTTTCTTTTTTAGCTTGGTAGGGGAGGAGTCGTTCATTCACTGTTTAAATTAACAATAGTTGCCAGTTTTGGCATACTAGACTAAGGTCGAATGATGTTTATTATCCTTGATAAGCAAAATGGACGTTGAGCCATTCTCGCGTTAATGCAACAAAACGTTTTATTAAGATGCCATACCTTATGTGTTGAGTCATGAGGTGATCACTCTACAAGGCGACATTTAGCCACCATAAAATAAATAGGAATACTATTTTATTTATATATGGAAAGGATGTCGTAATTAATTGACGATTGAGTGATTTCAGTTCCATATTGCGGTAATTTGTAACAAATAATTATCAAGGCTTAGGGTTAGATTTTAAATGAATAGCAATTATCACTTCTCTTGTGTGAGTTGTAATAACACATCGGATTTGAAATTATCGAGCGAGAGAGTGCGTCAGTTAGACAATGGTGGGGCGATAACCTGTAAATGTGGTACGTTTTTGTACCCAGATGATGAACAATATGACACCGCAAGTACATTAGTCAAAGAGCGAAAAAGTACTACGGTCCTCATTAATTTTGTTGGTACTATATGCTGCCTGATCGTGATTTCAGCCAATATGCCGGGGTCCTTAGCGCTGATCGGCATAATAATGAGTAGCCTTATTGGACCGAAATACCTGGGGGATTCAACAGAGCTAAAGACCAAGGTAGCTCCCCTGCATAAGGCGCCGTCGAAAAAATTCACCTCGATCGAAGAGTTTAAGGCCAGTTCTAAAAAATTGAATGTCGGCTTTAGTGAGATGAAGGATAAATGCTGTATTTGCGAGGTACTGACTAATCAAACTGTCAATAATCTGCATATCTGTGCGCCCTGCTCTCATAAGGCATAAATGGCAGGTTATTGATGAGGGACTTCGGGGCAGGTGCAGGGTCGTGGTCAGCCTTAAACCAACGAAGACGGCGACATGTTTTGAAGGACAAATGATTTTGAAGAATAAATAAGTTTGAAGGGAATTAAACTTATTTATTAGTCAAAGGGATATCGTATCACCCCGATTAAACCTCCGTTATTTCGCTCGTCTAAACCGCCAGGGCGAACGCATGAACGTTATTTGCTCAATTGGAGTGCAAATATTGATCAATGGATGAGTGGTATTTGAACGCCGTAATCTCTTTTGTCGAACCGTTGAAAAGAAAGCTAATCTATTAGCTCAAATATTAAATACACGTGCGGTCGCCCTGTCTAAACCGCTGAATTAATGTTGCCCAAATGTTTATGGCCTATTTAGCTTGTGACTTCTAATGATTCATGGAAAGGTTCTTTATTCACGGAAACTCCCTTTTATAATAATGCATCATGCTTATTTCAACGATGTTTCGAGGGTTTAAATGCCTCACGCTGGTCACGCAGTTCTTCACTCGCCAAGTATATATGGAAATTGTTCAAACAAAAAATCCACAAAGAGGCGGATGCGTTTGGCTTGATACATTTTACTGATATACACCACATTTAAATCGGCACTGGAGACAGATGTGGCGCTGCTGAAATTTTTCATGTAGCGATCAAGCACGGTTACAAGGCGCTGGTTATTGAGGTCAGCTTGTACGTCCAGCAACGATTTCAAGGCGATGCCTGCGCCTTGTAATGCCCATTGGCGAATAATATCGCCATCATCGGAGACACGCTTAGGCACCACGGTGATGGAGTGCTTGCGTTCTTGCTCCTGAAAATACCACGTCTTTCTTTCCTCATGGCTGCTGAGCATAACGAGACAATCATGGGTCAATAAATCTTGCGGTTGCTTTGGTGTACCGCGTTTGGCTAGGTACTCAGGGGAGGCACATAGGACGCGTTGGCTAGGGGATAAACGTCGAGAAATTAAGCGGCTATCGGCCAGCTCACCGTAGCGGATCACAATGTCCATGCCCGACTCTGCAATATTAGACAGATGGTCACTCAAATACAGGTAAGGCACAACCTCAGGGTAACGAGCGCTGAATGCGTTTAATATCGGTAGAATGTATTGCTTGCCCACATCCTTAGGGGCAACCACTTTCAGGGAGCCTTTGACTTCTTTCACGCCTTGCTGCAGCCGATGCTCGGCCTCGCTAACGCTGTCTAGGATTTCAAGGCTGGATTGGTAGTAAACTTCTCCAGCGTCGGTGAGTGAAACATGCCGGGTACTGCGATTGAGCAGCCTGACTCCATAACGTTTTTCCAGTGCCTGAAGTCTTGCTGTGACAGTCGCGGGGGATAGGCCAAGCTCTCGTCCCGCGGCCGCTAGGCCGGCGCGTTTCACAATACTCACGAACATCATCATATCCGTCAACTTATCCACGTCTGCCTCTTTATTGTTCAGTAAATTCGAATAATGTTTTCATATTTTAGCAAATTATCAATTTTTTTTGAATAAATATAATGGCTCGACGAACAGCAGATAGCCAAGCGCCCCGTGGTGGTTGAGTGAAAAAGTGAGAGGAATAGCATGAGAAAATTATTTGAAACCGTCAGCCTGAAAGGTCTTGAATTGCACAATCGGGTAGTCATGGCTCCCATGACCCGAGCACGGACAAGCCAGCCGGGTAATATACCTAATGACATAATGAGTGACTACTATCGGCAACGCGCCTCCGCTGGGTTAATCATCTCTGAAGCGACCCAAATTTCCGATGATTCTCAGGGGTACTCTTTTACTCCGGGGGTCTATACGGATGAGCAGGTTAACGGCTGGCAATCGGTGACCAAAGCGGTCCATGCGCAGGGGGCTGCCATGTTTTGTCAGCTCTGGCATGTTGGACGAGTGTCCCACCCTGTCTTTCAAAAGGGCGCTTTGCCAATGGCGCCGTCTGCGTTGGCGCCAGTAGAGACTCA
Organism: Vibrio ostreicida; assembly: GCF_013074385.2. Lineage (GTDB taxonomy): Bacteria > Pseudomonadota > Gammaproteobacteria > Enterobacterales > Vibrionaceae > Vibrio > Vibrio ostreicida. The sequence goes on along the minus strand of NZ_JABEYA020000007.1, from coordinate 183,111 downwards.
GGTGTGGATCTCAGATGGGCAAGGCAATGGCCGTATGGTGGATTGTGTCCAACCGCGGGAGATGACCGAGCACGATATTGCCCGCGTCGTTCAAGACTTTGCTTATGCGGCTGAGCGCGCGATAGCGGCGGGGTTTGATGGTATTGAAATACACGGCGGTAATGGTTATCTGATCGATCAGTTCTTGCGCACCAACTCCAATCATCGCACCGATCGTTATGGGGGAAGTCGTGATAACCGTCTTCGATTTTTGTTGGAAGTGGTGGGGGCTGTGATTGAAGCGATTGGCGCCGATAAAGTCGGCGTCCGGCTTGCGCCATTTATTACGTTTAAAGACATGAATTGCCCCGATATTGTTGCCACGATTCTTGACGCATCAGCGCGACTGCAACAGTTGGATATTGCATATTTGCACTTGTCTGAAGCGGATTGGGATGACGCGCCGGTCATTCCAGACCGTTTTCGTATTGCGCTGCGTGAACGTTTCACCAACACGATTATTGTTGCTGGGCGCTATACGCAGCAGCGAGCGGATGACATCTTGAATCGCGGTTTTGCCGACTTGGTGGCGTTTGGGCGGCCTTTTGTGGCGAACCCTGATTTGGTGAGGCGATTGAAACACGGGTATCCACTGGCTGATCTCGATGGTGCGACGCTCTTTGGTGGCAATGAAACAGGGTATTCCGATTACCCTGAATACATCGAAAACTCAATGACCAGCCCCGAAAATCCTGAGTCTTTTGGGGCTGTGACTGCCACAGACGAAGGGCATGGTTTAGCGGAGTAATGTCCCTGTCGTGGTGAGCAGGGACTCATAATTGAGAGAGTGGTAGAGGCCGACAATATTGCTCACTTGAGCGTGTATCTTAGAATCCTTCAGATCATAGCCTGCGTTTTTGGCTTCTTGAAAGAGACTGGCGCGGGTGATCTCACCAGCGCGATGATAGTCGGATTGTACCCCTCCGGTTTGAGGCTGGTATTGATAATTGGCGTCGGTCTGAAACTCGCAATGTGTATTCTGATGGGTTTTCAGCGCATCCAACGCATGGATGAGGTGAGTGATGTCTCGGTAACGCTTCTCACCTTCTTGATCGCGGCCAAAGTTCCATTGCGCATCATTGCGTGGTGGTTGGACTAGCCCAGGCAACAGTCGGCTAACTTGTGTGTCGGGTTGAGGTTTTGACTCTGTACGTTGAATCGCTGATGGGCGTATCGCGACAGGTTCTTGTTGTCGGGCAAAGTGATGATTGGCGTTGTCGCGCACTTTGCTTATTGATGTTGCGCCGTGGTAGAGCCATTCTCGTGGCGTATTAACCACATCCATCAAACCTGCACCTTCTATTTGTTCAAGGCGAGAACGTTGGTCAGAAAAATGGTCGAAACTTTTCATTTGAATGGCGACCCATTGCTGAGCTAATCCTCGATCTCTGCCCATTTTTTCTTTGGCCTGAGTGCTGAGCAGTTCCGTGGCCAATCGCCCTTGATTGGCAGAGGTAATGCCCTGATAGGTGCGAGTCTGTTGGTTATAAGATACCTTCTCTAACGCCCCTTTTACCCCGTGTGATGTTACGTTATCGCCTATCAGATATTGTGAACCGTTGGTGAGATCCCGAGCGAGTATCTGTACGGCTTCCTGTGCGGGGTCTCCGTAATGAACGCTCGTTTTATCGAGTGCCCCAACAATTTCATAATCGAAGCTAAAGGTGCCATTCTGATTGTCTTGCACGTTGCCCTTAAACTGGTTTTCGTAGCGGCTCCCTGCCAGCTGGCCGAGCTTACAAAACGCTTCCATTTTTTTTGATGCTGACTCCGAAGTGTTGACGTCGTTGCCATGTGTGACGTCGTACAAGAAAGACAGTGCTTGGGCTTTATCTGTGCCACAAAACCAATCTTTGATTTTGTCCCATGGCCCCATGTAGGTCGCTTGTTGTTTAGATTGAGCTTGTTGTACGTGTTCGATTCGCGCATCGCTAATCGTGCGGTTAAACGTACCGCTAATATTCAATGACATAGACGCCCCCTGATTCTGGCTGAGTAAATGGATGACTGAGACTAGGCGTTGGCTAAAGTCAGAAGTGGTCATCGCCTGTGCGGATTGAAATAATGCTAAACGGCGAACAAATCAAAACGAAAAACGCACCAAACTGCTTTGAATCGTCCACCCGATTCACTATGAGGGCAACGAGGTATGTTCACTATCAAAATGTGAGCAATCAATTCCGTGATTGGTCGGACCAGATCTTGGGCGTGGCGTTGCTGCTGGAAAACAGGGCTGGGCGCTTGCTAAATCCTGAAAATAATAAGGGTATTGATGCATTGAGAGCAGCATTTTCCCGTCAGCTGATGGACCATGACGTGTTTGAAGCCTTGCTTGAGGCAGGGGCTGAGCCTGAGAGAGTAAGTGAAAACGGGTCCACGACAAGAAGATTACTGCACGTTATTGCCGATATGGACCCAGCGATATATCAACGGTTTGAACGTAGCTAAGCGCAATGGCTGTATTTAGTCACGTTCAACGACCATGGCGTTGATGCTTGGTTAAGGTGCGGAGTTGACCACCAGCTCTGTATACCCTGTGGTGTCATCTTGCTCTCGGCTGAAGGTCAAATGGGGGTAAACGTGGAGAATGAGCTCAGCGGTTGTGTCAATAATGCAGCCTGTAAGCAGGTGGCCACCGATCACATTACCTTGAGCATCGGCCGCGGCAATATGGATATGTTGGTGCTCTGGGGTGAGAGTCCCCATAAGTGAGACGATTTCATAGGGCTGCACATGGCTCAGTGTTTGTGTTGCGCCTGCTAAACGCATGTTGATTTGCGATAAGCAGCCGACACAAGACGCAATACTGCCGGCCCTTATAGCGTGCTCCCGAACGAGAGAATGAAGTGTTTGCTTTAAATCCTGACCTTGGGTCAAACGAACGGCAATAGGGTGAATCATGGATTAGTGCTCTGTTGAATCAATGGGACAAGAGGCAATCAGCGCCGCTACCGTCCTCAAGAGGTAAAGTAGCGGTTTGTGCTTAATGAGCTCGTGCGACAGAACCTGTTGAGGTGACTGTCATGTTTTTTGTGGAAAACGGAACAAAAGCCGATTCCCCTTTACGGAGTGTCAGTATTTGGTTGTTGGCCTGCAATATAACGTCTTGGTCTATCGCGAACCAGATTTCCGCACGACTAAGGGAACAGAGCCGTTGTTGTGGTTGATGAAGCACTGAGAACCGGAAATCGTCAACTGGAACCGGAAAGTTCAATTCTTCGTCTTTTGTGACCGGAGCGGTGAGAATGTGAGCATCATCTAACGCTTCAAACTTACAGCATCCAATTAACTCATCGATATCCATGTATTTCGGGGTCAGGCCTGCACGCAATACATTGTCTGAGTTAGCCATAATTTCGAGCGCAGTGCCTTTGATGTAGGCATGAGGTGTACCAGCATCAAGGAACATGGCTTCTCCCGGCTGAAGTTCAAGTACATTCAGCATGAGCGGTGCCAGTAAACCGACATCGTCAGGGTATTGCTCATTCAGCGATAGGATTAGGGGGCCTAAGGGTTGGCTTTCTTTTTGTGCCCATTGAAGTAAATCCTCCAGTGCGTTCGCTTTTTTTTCTCCTTTAAGTTCTAGCATCGCTTTAAAGAAGTGTTGCAAACCGAGCGAAGAAGGGTTGTGTTTAAAGGCGTCGAGATCGGCCGCCAGAGCTTGCGATTTCAGTCGCTCAAATAGGGCGATGATCGCCTCAAAGCTTCGGAACCCATTCATGGCCAAATAGGGCGTCAATGCATAAACCAATTCGGGTTTATGATTGGGGTCCTTATAGTTTCGGTTTGCTGCGCAGCGTTCGATGCCTGCTTTCTCTTCGTGAGCAAAGCCTATCTCAGCTTGAGATTTTGATGGGTGAACTTGAATGGATAGGGCTTGTTGTGCCGCAAGCACCTTAAAGAGAAAAGGAAGTTCACCAAATTGCTGATGTGTCTCTGGGCTGAGCACCGAGGCTGGGTCGTGATCAATGTAGTCCGCCAGCGAGAGGGATTGATCGCCAAGTTGTATCTTGGAGCAGCCATTAGGGTGAGCGCCCATCCAAATTTCCGCTTGTGGTTGTTGCTCTGGGTTATCAATGCCAAAAAGTGACTGGATAGAATCTCGGCTGCCCCAAGGATAGCGTTGAATGACATTTTCCAATAAGAAAAACGCAGTAGAATCAGACATACTTTTACCTTAAAAAAACGTATCAAATACACGGGTCTGGAAATGGCTCAGACCCAAACTCGTCTAGTTTACAAACTTGCGAATACGATCAGCAAGATAAAAGAACTCAGAGTGTGATTATGTCATAGTAAGGTGAAATATGATGACGTTTTCGCTTTGCAGAACGCCATCGACTTCATTTCGTTGCGTTATTCGGTCTTATCTCCAGAACATCGAGGCATCTATTTGACGGAATAGCGTTTTGTTTTCGGCTTGGTGACATTTTCAGCCTCGACCTGATGAGTCATCGGAGACCACTTAAGTGCACCGTTCGTCTCGAAATCGTTGGCTTTTGTGCAAAGCATATAATGTTCACCGACTTGAAGGATCGCCCCGAGCGAATAGCCTTCATCTTGATAATAGCAAACGTGTTTGCCCGCAGGGCTGCCATCGACCGCAATCAGCGCCTGCCCTGGTGTGGTAATAATATTTGCCCAAGCTGATGATGCCATCAACACTGATAAAGTAAGAATTAGTCGCATAGTCGTCTCCACAAGGTCACTCCATTTAACAAGGCGACGGGTTTTTCACCCTTGTTAAATGGGTGCCGCCGTGATTCGATTCCAGAGGGGCTGGCATGGAGCCGTACTTACGTTGATATCTGGGCAACATACTTTGATTGCCCAACAGCCCCCCTTGATGAATATACACTAGAGTCTTGTCTGCGTGTTGTTTAGACCAGACTTTTAAGCAATGCCACATCAGCGGGTCATAAAGCAGATCAAATTCAACGCCAGTCTGGGAGAGAAGCTCGCGCCATATCTCATAATCTTGTTGATAAAGCTTGCCAAAATGATGTTTGCTCTCTGGCTCCAATATGGTCGGGAAGTCGGTTGCCCCTAATTGCTTGAATTGCTCAATCAGATACGGCTTTCCACCGACACAAGCGCAGGTCAGGATCTCCATGCCGTGCGGTTTTAAAAAACGGTGGAGGTAGAAAGCGGTGGTGCCAGTGCCAGAAGGTAGGGCGACCACCCACTTACGGTGGGGGTCTTTGCGTGTCCACGAGAGAAGTTCATTTGCCAGTTGTTCTAGCCCTTTTTCCGCATCGGATGAATGCCCTCCCTCTGGGATCACCAAACACCGTGAATCGGGTTGACGGATTTGACGAATAAACGCCGAAGGATGCTGTTGGTGGTGTGCCACCGGTATCACTTGTGCGCCCAGTTCGAGGGCACCGCGATAGTTTCCGATCGGTTTGTCTTTTAGCCAAGCGGGGATGCGCTCAACGTAATATTCTAAAGACCAACCTTTGAGCGCCGCTAGAGCCGCCAGCGAATAGAGAGAATTGGCTTGTGGGCTGCCATGGCTTATCAGGGTGGTAATGCTGGGAAAGTCACCCTCAAGACAGGACATAAATTTTCGGGCTTTATTACCACTAAAGTGGGGATGAAGTTGATCGTCGCGCTTGAGGTAGAAAGGGATCCCCTCAAACTGATGTTGGGTGACTGGGGTATTGCAAAGTTTCATCACAAGCGTGGGTTAATCAGAGTGCGGTCTCGTTATTTTAACCGATGGCGGAGTAAAAGTATCTATTTGCCCTGCGACGGAGTCAGGCTGTGTTTGAGCGAATGTCAGAAAGAAAAAAAGCCCAATGCAAAGGTGCGCTGGGCTGATCAAAACATATCGAAATTTAGTGAAAAAACGCAGTGTTGAGTGAGTAGCTAGTGTCTTAAATCAGGTTTCACTCTGGGTAAATATTTGAAAGCACTACCAACTACACTAATTGAGACTGGCCTATCTCGGAAAGGTTCAAACTATTTTAAATTTTTTTATGATGTCTAAAAGATAATCTGGTCTGACCAATATTAAAAAGTGTGATGTTGCAAACTTGTTGTTAGTTTGTTTCGGATGTATATTTCAAACAGTTGTTTAATACGAGTGATTGAAATGTCGACGAGATACACCACCAAAGAGAAAATTCTGGATGTTGCGGAAGCTCTATTTGCGGAGCATGGTTTTAATGACACTTCGTTACGAACCATAACCAGCAAAGCGGGGGTTAATCTCGCTTCAGTGAATTATCATTTCGGTGATAAAAAGACGTTGGTTCGCGCGGTGCTAAATCGCTATTTAGAGGCGTTTATGCCTGCTGTTCAGGATGCATTGATCAATCTCAACCTTAACCCGGGCTATCGAATGGCAGAGGTATTTGAATCATTACGGGGTCCTTTAGGAGCCCTCAATGATGTTAGACCTAATGGAACCAACCGTTTTATGCTGCTGATTGGCCGCGGTTACACAGACGTTCAGGGACATTTGCGTTGGTTTATCACCACACGGTATCAGGAAGTACTGGCGTTGTTTACTCAGTCAGTGTTGAAGGCCAATCCGTCACTGAGTCAGGAAGTCTTATTTTGGCGCCTGCATTTCACGCTGGGGACATGTGTGTTCACTATGGCATCGAGTCAGGCGCTGATGGAAATTGCCGAGAACGATTACGATAAGCAGATGGATGCAAAGATGGTTGTCGATCAGCTTATTCCTTATTTGGCTGCTGGGGTTGCTGCCGAGTAAGACACAACAAAGATAAATTGGGCGACCAACCATGAACAAAAGGATCGGATTATGAGCTCTCTAAGAAGAAAATGGGTCAGCGACCCAGCGTTCAAATTTTTTAAAAAAGTATTGCCACCTCTTTCTAGCACTGAAAAAGAAGCGATGGAAGCCGGCAGTGTTTGGTGGGACGGAGAATTGTTTTCAGGGCGGCCTGATTTCACGACGCTGCATAAGTACCCAGCACCGTCTCTCACGGCAGAAGAGCAGTCTTTTGTTGATAATGAGTTGGAGACACTTCTGTCTATGCTCGATGATCATAAGATTGTTAAGCAAGATCGAGATTTGCCACCAGAGGTGTGGCAATACTTGCGCAAAGAACGCTTTTTCTCTTTGATTATCTCCAAAGAATACGGTGGCCGTGCCTTTTCCGCTTTGGCCAACTCGACCATTGTTACGCGCATTGCGACGCGCAGTATCAGTACTGCGGTATCAGTGATGGTGCCCAACTCTCTTGGTCCAGGTGAGCTGCTCTCCCATTATGGCACGCAAGCTCAGAAAGATTACTGGCTGCCGCGTCTGGCAGATGGCACCGATATTCCGTGTTTTGCGCTGACTGGCCCAGAAGCGGGATCCGATGCTGGTGGTATCCCCGATGAAGGCGTTGTCTGCATGGGTGAGCATGAAGGCAAAGAAGTGCTTGGGATCCGTCTTAACTGGAATAAACGTTACATCACGCTGGCCCCAGTGGCTACTGTGCTGGGACTGGCGTTCAAAATGTATGATCCTGACGGTCTCATGGGTGATAAAAAAGATCTTGGTATCACCTGTGCTCTGATCCCAGCGGACCACAAAGGGGTTGAAATCGGTGAGCGTCATGATCCGCTGGGATTGGCATTTATGAATGGGCCAACCCGAGGGAAAGATGTTTTTATCCCCATGGAATGGCTCATTGGGGGGCAGGAATACGCGGGTAAAGGCTGGCGTATGTTGGTTGAGTGTTTATCGGCAGGACGTGGAATTTCACTGCCCGCCTTAGGGACGGCGATAGGTCATCTGACTTCGCGTACGACAGGCGCTTATGCTTACGTGCGCAAACAATTTGGAATGTCGATTGGTAAGTTTGAAGGTGTCGCAGAGGCGCTCGGTCGTATCGGTGGTTTGACCTACTTGCTTGAAGCGACCCGAACCTTGACGACGACTTCACTGGATTTGAAAGAAAAGCCAGGGATTGTGACCGCCATTGCCAAATACCACATGACGGAGATGGCGCGAACCATTCTTAATGACTCAATGGACATCCATTCTGGTCGCGCGATTCAAGATGGGCCGATGAACTATCTGGCCACGCATTATCTCGGTATTCCGGTTGCGATCACGGTGGAAGGGGCGAATATCCTTACCCGAAATTTGATGATCTTTGGTCAAGGTGCGACCCGTTGCCATCCTTTTGTTCTCAAAGAAATGGAGGCGGCCGCCAATCCAGACCAAGAGCAGGGTGCGAAGGAATTTGATCAACTGTTGTTTAAACATATCGGTCATGCGGCCAAAAATACCTTCGGTGCGTTTGGGGCCGCATTGACTGGGTCAAGATTTATAAAAGCAGACATGAGTGGCCCAACGCAAGTCTACTATAAACAATTGACACGTTTGAGCAGAGCCCTCGCGGTAAGCTCTGATATAGCCATGGCGACGCTTGGCGGTGAGCTCAAACGTAAAGAAATGATTTCTGCCCGTTTAGGCGATGTCTTAGCCTACCTGTATATGGGATCGGCTGTCCTGAAAAAGTATGAAGATGAAGGTCGACAGCAGCAAGATCTCGATTATGTGCACTACGCGATGCAGCACTGTTTGCATCATGCAGCGCAAGCGCTTCAGGAAACGTTCAATAATTATCCGCAAAAAGCGGTCGGCGTTGCACTGAAAGCCTTGATCTTCCCATTAGGTAATCGTTTTGGTAAACCGAGTGATGATTTGACGGTCAAGTTGGCTGAAAGCCTGATGACCCCAGGAGCACATCGTGACCGCTTAACCCACTTGTGTTTTGTCGGTGAGCAGGCGGACGACAGTGTCGGTTTGATGGACAAAGCATTTCTCGCTATGTACGGCGTTCAAAGTCTGGAACGTAAATTAATGCGAGCGGTGAAAGAGGGTAAGGTTGACCGCAAAGGGCCACTTAACGAGCGGTTAGCCCAGGCACTTCAAGCCGATGTTCTGACTCAGGAGGAGGTCAATCAGATTGTGGCCGCCGATGCGTTACGTTACAAAGCGATTCAGGTGGATGACTTCAGTCATGATTTTAGTCAAGTGACGACAGATAAATCTCAAGGTAAGCCAAAGCTTGATAGTGTGGCTTAGAGATTCCAACAGGAACAGATAAAGGCACCGTTAAGGTGCCTTTATGTTTGCGCGAAATCTAAATCTGGCATGAAAGAGATCCAACCACTTGCATTTTGTCGATATTTTTACAGAAATGAGATGCGAACTGAGGATGAACCTTTTATCCTAGCGGGGTTTATTTAAGGAAGTTGAATATGATCATCAAACCTAGAATTCGTGGATTTATCTGTACAACAACCCACCCAGTGGGCTGTGAAGTCAATGTCAAAGAACAAATTGCTTACACGAAAGCACAAGGCCCCATCTCAAATGCACCAAAACGCGTGTTGGTCGTGGGTGCTTCCAGTGGCTACGGTCTATCTTCTCGAATCGCTGCAGCATTCGGTGGCGGTGCTTCAACTATCGGCGTGTTCTTTGAAAAAGAAGGCACAGAGAAAAAATCAGGCACAGCTGGTTTCTATAACTCGGCCGCTTTCGAAAAGCTGGCACGTGAAGAAGGCCTCTACGCACGAAGTCTGAATGGTGATGCTTTCTCTAATGAAGCCAAACAAAAAACCATCGATTTGATCAAACAAGATTTGGGTCAGATTGATATGGTCGTTTACTCACTGGCCTCGCCAGTACGTAAAATGCCGGAAACGGGCGAAGTGATTCGCTCTTCTTTGAAGCCCATTGGCCAGACTTACACGTCAACCGCGGTGGACACCAACAAAGACGCGATTATTGAAGCCAGCGTTGAACCGGCGACGGAAGAAGAAATTAACGATACCGTCACTGTGATGGGTGGTGAAGATTGGGAACTGTGGATCAATGCATTATCTGAAGCGGGTGTGCTCGCTGAAGGGTGTAAAACCGTTGCATACAGTTACATCGGCACAGAGTTGACTTGGCCTATCTATTGGGATGGTGCGCTGGGTAAAGCGAAAATGGATCTCGATCGTGCTGCATCGGCGTTGAACGACGCATTATCGGCGACTGGCGGCAGCGCAAACGTTGCGGTATTGAAGTCAGTGGTCACCCAAGCAAGCTCAGCCATTCCTGTCATGCCATTGTATATCGCGATGGTGTTTAAGAAAATGCGTGAACAGGGCATCCATGAAGGTTGTATGGAGCAAATTTACCGCATGTTCAGCCAGCGTCTGTACAAACAAGATGGCAGTGCTGCTGAAGTGGATGATAAAAATCGTCTGCGTCTTGACGATCTTGAACTGCGTGATGACATTCAACAGCATTGTCGTGATTTGTGGCCGCAGATCACTTCAGAGAATCTGAAAACGTTGACAGACTACGTTGAATATAAAGAAGAATTTCTGAAATTGTTTGGTTTTGGTGTTGAGGGTGTTGATTACGAAGCGGATGTTAACCCAGCCGTGGTCAACGATTTCATCGACATCTAACTTAGCTTTATTGAATCTGGAAGAACAAATCCGCTGCCCAAAAGCAGCGGATTTTTTATGTATTACGCCTTTGCCAATGAGACTTCTGGCATGGATTGTCGTCTATTTAAACGTTGACCAAATCGGGGCATGGTCAGACGGCTTTTCGATGCCGCGTAACTCATAATCAATGTCTGACTCGACGCATTTTTCTGCCAGAGATGGTGTGGCGAGAATCACGTCAATCCGTAGGCCGCGATTATCATCAAACCCGCGCGAGCGATAATCAAACCATGAATATCGGTCACTGACATCCGGATGGATTTGACGGAAAGTATCGATAAAACCCCAGTCCATCAAGGTTTTTAGCCATTGTCGTTCTTCAGGTTGGAAAGAACATTTGCCGGTTTTTAGCCAGCGCTTGCGGTTTGGCTCACCAATACCGATATCAGAATCGATGGGACTGATATTGATATCGCCCATCACAATCAATTGCTCGTCGTTGGTGTGGTGATCATCAAGATAAGTCATCAAATCTTTGTAGAATTGGCGTTTGTAGGGGTACTTGGTTTCATGGCCAATATTGTCGCCCTGTGGGAAATAGCCGTTGAGAACCGTTACCTTTTGCCCACGTTCATCCTCAAAGGTGGCCATGATCATGCGTTTTTGGTGTTCTTCGTTATCGGTCGGAAATCCTTTCTGGACAGATAAGGGTTCTTTCTTACATAGCATCGCGACACCGTAGTGCGCTTTCTGGCCGTGAAAATAGACTTTATACCCCATTGACTCGACGTCCTCGATAGGGAAGGCTTCGTCGTGGACTTTGATCTCCTGAAGACCAATCACATCCGGTTGGTGCTTATCTATGATGGCTTGCAACTGATGCAAACGTGCACGAAGGCCATTGATATTAAAAGAAATGAATTTCATTACGTTTAGAATCCTTTGAACAGCTTATGGTTAGTTTTCACCTTCTTGTGCTAGGGAAATTTCGCCTTATCAGGGAGCCTTAAGAAGGTGGCATGAGCACGGTCGCCACTCAAACGCCCGTTTTTCGATTGGAGCTAATGCTACTACAGATGGGAGGCACTGTGGGGAAAAATACGTGGTTACCCCAGTGGTTTCTATGAGGTAAAAAGCGACTCGGTATAAGGGGCAGTGTCGACAGCGCTTTGATTGTAAAGTGTTAACATATTTGTAAATTTTAGATTGATAAATGGTTACATTGTGTTGTAATTAGTGTCATTTTTTACAATAAGAGCCTCGCTTTCTTACCCATTTATTGAGTTTGCTTATAAGGATGTACTATGCGAACCCTGTCCGTTCAATGGAAAATTACGTTACTAGCCGGTTGCTGCCTGTTGATTACCTCGCTGTCCTTGATTGGTTTTTCTGTCTATAACGCGGTTGAAAATCAAAAACAGATCAAAACACAAAGTACCGATTCGGTTATTGATAAGTCTGAACAACTGCTCGAAACTCGAGCCTTACTTAATGCAACCGAAGTCTCTGAATACTTAAATGAAGCCCTCTACCGCGCTGAGATGCTCGCTGCCAATGCGTTGTTTCTCAAAACCAATACTGAAGAAAACTTTGGCAGTAGTGAAGAGCTTCGGACCGCGTTGGATGAGATGGTCCGACGCGCAGTGCTGGGATTTGACTCGATTCAAGGCGCCTATTTGGTGTTTCGGCCTAACATGCTGGATGGAGAAGACAGTAATTATGTCGATGCCGAATACGTTGGGTCCAATGACAGAGGGCGCTTTTCTCCCTATTGGGTCACGGCAGAGAATGGTAAAAACGTCATCGCGAGTGTCCTGACGGAAACCGATCTCGCCGATAACGCCAATAGTGAGCGATTCTATTGTCCAGTATCAAGTGGGGGGGCGTGCGTGACGACACCTCGTTTGGTGGATCAAAATGGGGGCAGTGTCTTGGCGACTTCTATCTCGGTCCCTATCAAAATTGATGACACTGTGATTGGTTTTTTTGGGATTGATCTGCGTCTTGAACCGTTAAACCGGATTGTGTCAGGTTCGGATGATCAACTCTTTAATGGCAGTGGCCTCGTCAATATTATTAGTCTTGATGGTTCTTTGATCGCCAGTGATGACCGCTCATTATCAGTGGGTGAGGCGTTTTCAAGCAGCACGCTATCCAGTGATCAACTCACGGATCTGATGTTTGGTCAGGAAGTGAAAACGCAATGGAGTGCTGGTGGTGATTGGTTGAATGTGTTCGCTCCGATAATGGTCGCGAATCAGACTTGGGGTATTTTATTTGATATGCCAAGAAAGAGTGTGTTGGCTGATGCTGATACATTGGATAAGACCATCGGTGATCAGATTGCATCCAGCGTTAGAACGGAAGTGACTGCCGGGTTATTGCTGGTTGTCTTGGGACTTGCCACGATTGCAATGATGGCGTCGCGTTTGGTTAAACCTATCCGTGAAGTCGCACTAAGGTTGGAAGATATTGCCTCTGGAGAAGGGGACCTGACTCAACGATTGGCGGTGGCCTCTCAAGATGAGATTGGTCAGCTATCGATCGGGTTTAATCAGTTTTTGGATAAGCTGCAATCGATCATCCGTGATGTGGTGGATACAACGCTGCAAATTGGCACCACAACAGAGCAATCGACGATCGCGGCACAGCAGACCAGAACGAGCAGTGATTCACAGTTTAAAGAAGTTGATTTGGTCGCGACGGCTTCCGAAGAAATGACGCAAACGGCGGGCTTGGTTGTTCAGAATGCGGAAGTGGCCGTTGGGGAAGCGCAAAGAGCAAATGATGCGGCCAATTCTGGTAAGCAGGTCATAGAGCAATCGCAGCAGGAAATGACTCGTTTAGTGAAGCGCATGACGGCGGCAGTGCCAGTGGTGGAAGAGTTATCAAAAAACAACGCGAACATTACCGAAATACTAACGGTTATTGAGGCCATTTCCGAGCAGACGAACCTGCTCGCTCTCAATGCGGCGATTGAGGCGGCACGCGCAGGTGAACAGGGGCGCGGTTTTGCGGTGGTTGCCGATGAAGTCCGCAATCTTGCCAGTCGTACTCAATCATCGGTGGGGGAAATCAGGCAGGTTATTGACAACGTTCAGCAAGGCACTGAAGATGTGGTCAAAGCGATTCAGGATGGCAATACGCTGGCCAACGGTTCTGCGTTGCAAGTAGAAAGTGCGGTGTCTGAACTCAATCGTATTTCCGACGCTATTGCCTCGATCAGTGACATGAACTCACAAATCGTTAAAGCAGCGGAAGAGCAGCAGTCAGTGTCTACTGAAGTGAACCAAAATGTGACCAATATTCGCGATCTGAGTGCCCAAATCCTATCGCAGGCTGAAGAATCGGAAACGGTGAGCAGCCAAATTGGTGACTTGTCGCAACAGCAGCAAGTTCTCGTCAATCAGTTTAAAGTTTAGTGGCTGGAATTGATCTGAAAAGGGCTTCATTTTTTATGAAGCCCTTCTCTATGCTAGTCCAAATACCAATAGCCTAGGGTCACTAACTCCGCAAGCAGCCGCCATTGGTTAGACGAGAGTGTGCTGCTAAGATCTTGCGCAGAGAAATGGGCCTTGTCACACAGAAGGTGGGCGAGAGATTCTGTCTCGCAGGTATAAGGGTCTCCGTTGATGTAGACCTGTTCATATTCCCCTTGGTGATACAACGCACGTAGGCCTAAGACTTTATGTAAGCGGCAGCCTTGTTCAAGGTCATTTTTGAGTTCAGCGACTGACATAGGTGTCTGCATGGCGACAATATCAAGGTGGTGACGCGATAGGCTGAGAGTATTGCCTAGAAACGCTCGGATATCCTGTTCTGATTGTAATGCAGATTTCAGCATGGTGGTCAGCTGATCTGCGTCATGGGCTAAAATTTTGCCATGCTCAGTTTGTGAGGTCATCTGAGGATTATGTAAATGCACATCCCCTTTATCGTGTGCGAGGATATAGTCGGCAAAATTGCTCAGGAGCTCTTGTTCTTTTGGTGAACGAAAACCCAGTGAATAGCTCATGCTGGGTTCAAGGGTGTGCCCTTCATGTGGAAATCCGGGCGGGATATATAAAATATCACCGGGTTCTAATACTTGATCGATTAACGCGTCAAAGCCTTCTATCTGGCGTAAAGCCCCACCCTGTATGGTTTCCTGATACTGACCTTGATCGAAGGCACCGACACGCCATCGTCTTTTACCGCTGCCCTGCACAATAAAGACATCGTATTGGTCGATGTGTGGACCGACCCCGCCTTCTGGTGCTGAAAAGCACACCATCAAATCGTCAAACAACCACTGAGGCAGTTTTCTGAAGGGCTCAACTAGCTCGGCGGCACCGGAGTGCCAATGGTTACATGCTTGAACCACGAGTTGCCAATGTGACTGAGGCAAATGGTCAAACAAGGCATCGGAAAACGGGCCATGCTGTGCTTGCCATTGGCCATTTTGGTTAGTGATATAACGCGAGTCAATCTCTTCTTCTTGGCTCAGGCCAGCCAGTTCATCCGGCGAGATAGGATCGACAAAGTGAGCGAACCCTTTTTTCAAGACCGTAGGCTGCTTATGCCAATAAGTGTTTAAGAACGCCTCCATATCAAACGTGAAGGGGTAACTCATAAGGTTTGCTCCAGTTTTTTTTCCAAATCGGATTTAACAATATTGATCGCAGCCAATGCGACATTGGGGTCTATATTATTGCTTTCAATCAAATAAATAAGATCAACGGCGAGTTTGATTTCATCTGGTGCCTGATCCAGTTCAGAAGAGGGGGAAGACATGTTACTGGTTTCGCTCTTTGTAGGTAATGTGCTTTTCTATCTTTATTTTAGCTTGTTGGCAACGCTGTAAACGTCGCTTTGCAGATTGGTGAGTCTGCAAAGCCAATGCTTTATCGTTAGAAGAAGCCTGTTGGTAGGTGTATTCCGTATTGTTCACTAAAGCAAGCAGCCGATTCTCCCACTGTTGGTGCTGAGCGAGATTTTGGTAAAGGTCGTTGAGGCGCTTGCGGGGTGTATTTTTCATGCCGGGTTCAAAGCGTCGTAGTGTTTGTGTGGCGAGCTCTCGCTTAATTGCACCGAGCTGACAAATGAGACGCTCGGACAAAAAATCGACCTGTTCACACGTTAGGGTTTTTACCTCTTGTGCGTGAGAGAGTTGCATGAATGTGTCCATCGCCTCTTCGACGCAGGGAACAAGGTTTGATGCTCCGCAGTGAAATAAGTTGCGATCAAACAAAGGCTGAGAATATTCACCTCGGGTGTTATCGAGTTCAGTGGCCTGCTGTTGCAATTGTTCCCACATGGATGAAAGTTGATTCAATGGTGTCATAAGGCGACAAACCACGCGTCATAGGCCAGCCTGACAGCCAGAACACTGACGACGGTGACAAACACTGGGCGGATAAATTTGGCGCCAAAACGGATCGCGGAATGTGCACCGACAAAAGCACCAGCCATCAAACAGACCCCCATTGTTAGACCTAAAACCCAGTCAATATGACCCAGAATGGCAAAAGTAACTAAAGAAGTAAAATTACTGGTAAAGTTCATCGCTTTGGACAGGCCAGAAGCCAATAAAATATTCAGACGGTAAAGCGCCATTGAGCTCACGGTCCAAAATGCGCCAGTACCAGGGCCAGCCACACCATCATAAAATCCAATACTCAACCCCTGCAAGTACTGTTTCTGACGGAACTTAGGGCATGGTTTTGGCATCTCATTGCTGCTTGAATTCGGCGTTTTGTGCCAGATCGTATAGACGGCCACCAGTAAAATGACGATCGGTAAAATCTTTTCGAGCCACTGTGTTGAGATAAGATCCACCAGTAAGGTCCCAAGGATTGCACCCGTTAAGGTGGCGACAAACGCACGTCCCCAACAGCGAGGCTTGAACAAACGCTTGCGATAGTAGGTCAGTGCGGCGGTCGATGAAGCGAAGCTCGCCGCCAGCTTGTTTGTACCCAAGGCAACATGGGGGGGCAGCCCAAGAGAAAGCAGTGCTGGAACGGTTAACATTCCACCGCCACCGGCGACGGCATCAATAAATCCAGCAATAAAGGCAACAAGCGCGAGTACCAACAGCATCGTTGGTTCAAAAAATTCCATAGGTTTCTTAATTCTCGTTATTCGATAACGCGTTTAAAAGGTGGTAGGGAGTCCATCAGGGCTTTACCGTAACGTTTAGTCACGATGCGACGGTCAAGAATGACGACTGTACCAGAATCCCGCTCTTTACGCAGCAGGCGCCCAACGGATTGAATCATTTTTTTGCTCGCTTCAGGGACGGTGATCTGCATAAAAGGGTTTCCTCCTTTACTTTCGATGTATTCGGCGTGGGCTTGCTCAACAGGAGAAGTAGGAACAGCAAAGGGGATTTTAGTGATGATCAAGTTTTCAAGTAATTCACCCGGTAGGTCAAGGCCTTCAGAGAAGCTGCCGGTGCCAAAAAGTATGCTGGTCTTCTGACATTGAACCAAGGTTTTATGTTTTTTTAGAATTTCTGAACGCGAGGCTTTACCTTGGACTTGTAAGGACCACCCTTTTTTGACAAACGTGTCTGACAGGGCATCCGTGACCTGATTCATTTGCCAATACGAAGAAAACAGCACAAGGTTAGCCTTTTGTTCTTGGATCAATGCTGGCAGCTTTTCAATTAAGCACTGAGTGAATTGTGGCGCCTGAGGTTCATAGTCCATTTTAGGCACACGCAGCTCGGCTTGGTTGGCATAATCAAATGGTGACGCGAGGGCAAGAAATTTTACCCCATCCTCTGGCTTCTCACTAATGCCTGCTTGACGGCAGAAAAAGCGAAATGAATTGAGTGCCCTCAATGTGGCTGACACAAGCACAGCGCCAATACAGCGGCTCCAGAGTTGTTGATCCAATTGCCAGCCTACTTCCAACGGTGAAACGTTAACCACAAAATCGTCGTCTCGATCTGGGGCGATTTCAAGCCATCTTGCCAACGGGGCGCCTTTTTCACGTTGAGGCTCTGCCATCAGTTTCCAGACTTGAGCTAAATTATCCATTCTCTGCATATAAAAGCCCAGTTCCGCCAACGCAGGTTCGGCAAGTCTGTTGGCCAACTCGCCCTCTTTGACTCGCTCGGCGATTAAATCGGTGACTTTCCCGACCGCTTGTGCGCCTTTTTGGCTGAGAACTTTAAGCTGTTTTGATTCCTCTTCAAGCCACGTTGGTAATTCACCATTCTCGAAACGATAGATTTTGTCCTCAAACTGATCGGCGTTAAATCGAGTCGCGAGCTGCGTTAGTGTAGGGATGAGCTGTTGCAGTGAGGTTTGGAGCTCATTGCGAAAACGTGCAACGCGCTTTTCATCGGCTAGGTTTGCAAACTTGGTTACCGCTTGGTTGAGACGTTCAAGCCAACTGGCCGCGCCTTTCAGGCTGGCAGAGGCTGACGCGTGGTCGCGAGCAACGTGTGGAAGATGATGCGCTTCATCGAACACATAGATGGTGTTCTCTGGCTCAGGCAGTATGACGCCCCCACCTAGATCCGCATCAGCCATGACCAAACTGTGGTTAGCGATAATCACGTCATTTTTATCTAACTCTGAACGGGCTTTTTGAAATGGACAATCCCTATGCTCGGGTAAACTATTATTGCAGCTGTGCTTGTCACTGGCGATAGATTGCCAGATCGGTTCAGAGATGGGTTTGGGCCAGGCATCTCGATCGCCATCCCACTGACGAGTCGATAGCTTTTGATACATTAGCTCAAGTTGTTCAATGTCTTTCTTGTTGGGTTTGCTGTCAAACATAGGGATCTGCCCCTCTTGACCACATACCGCCGACAGTTTGGCTGCGCAGCAGTATCTTTGCCTGCCCTTGGCCAAAATAAAGGAGAATTCTCTGTCCGTTAGACGTCGATATAAGGGCAAATCTTTATTGATCAATTGTTCCTGCAGGGCCACGGTGGCGGTAGAGATGACGACCTTACGATGGTTAAACAGGGCGACAGGTATGGTGGCCATGAGATAGGAAAGCGATTTTCCGATACCGGTCCCAGCCTCTGCAACGATCATCCGCGTTGACTTATGATCACCGCCGCACAGAGACTTAGCTATCTCCGCGACTAAATAGTTTTGAGCTCGGCGTGGTACAAAGTGGTCCAGTTGAGTATGGAGCTTTTGGTAACTTGATCGAATCGATTGCTGAATTTTACTGGTATTCATACTGTGGCCTTAACTGAAGAAAGGCGATGTTATCACATTTTGTTTATTGATAAGTAGTTCACGAATTAGAAGATTTTTGCTCCAAAAATAGATCTTCTTCACAAAAAAAACTGAACCTTCAAAAGGTTAGAGTAAATGTTCGGTTACAAACATTTATCTCTCCACAAATGATTTACCGCCAGAGTTTTATTCTTTATATTAACGTTATATTAACGTTTATCAGCGTTTAATATTAAGAACTTTAGATATCATTATTAATGATAGTTTAGTTATTTTGACTATAAGCTGTTCAATTATTGCTGTGCAATCTGTTTAACTTATTGAATTTAATGATATTTATAGTTTTTTATTTGTTTTTTTATAAGATTTGACAGCTAAGTGATTCTTTTGCAATCTAGGCAGCGAAATTTAGTGATGACGACATCTGGCCAATTTAGAGTTCTGAGTTGTCATCAAAAAACATAAAGGAAACCGAGCAGCGGATTTCCTACATTCTATAGAAAAGGCAGTGGATTATTATGAAAAAGACTCTAGTAGCTCTTTCAGTTCTAGCAGCGGCAGCAAACGTAAATGCAGCTGAGATTTACTCTACAGATACGTCTAACGTATCTCTAAAAGGTGAAGTTGATGCTTACCTTGCAACAACTGACGTAAATGACGTTAAAACAGACCCATTTGTTTCAGTTTGGGGTAAAATCCAGCTTGATGCAGAGCACAAAGTTAATGATTCCCTAACAAGCTTTGCTTCTTTCGAAATCGAATCTGGTACAGACGTTTACGACGCTAAAACAACAAACAATGCATCATTTGACGACATGTACATCGGTGTTAAAACTGACACTTGGGGTGTAGCAGTTGGTGAAGTTGGCGACCTAGCTTCTTCTATGGATGCTATCGAGAAAGACGACATCACTAACGAAGGTAAGTACTTTGGTACTGCTGGTGGTCACCGTAACGAATCAAACGGCAACGGCATTGTATTCAAGTCTGAGCTAACTGATGGTCTAGTATTTGTTGCTGACGTAAACACAGAGTCATCTGAAACTATCGACAACACTTACGGTGTGTCTCTTGACTGGGCTATCAACGACATCTTTACCGTTGGTGCTAGCTACGTAAATGGCGAGCAAGCTGCAGACGTTGATTACTCAATCGCTGGTATCTCTGCATCTGCTACTGTTGAAGGCTTCTACTTTGCGGCAACTTACGGTCGTTACGAAGGCATCAACGAGTGGGGTCTATTTGCAGACACAGCTGCATACTACGAAGGCGACGCTTACGGCCTAGCAGCTTCTTACACAATTGAAAAAACTCGTCTTTACACAACGTTCGCTGTAATGAACAACGATGAATCAGTAACTTCTTCTGTTAGCGCTAACGCTGATGGTGAGATGAGAAACCTAGTTGTTGGTGTTGACTACGCAGTTATGGACAATGTTACGCTATTTGGTGAATACCAAGCAGCTGACACGTCAAACGACTTCGCAGCACTTACTAACCAAGATGCAGATACCTTCATCCTAGGTGCATACTACACATTCTAATTACTTGTTAATTTGAATTATCAAAGCCAACGCGTTAGCGTTGGCTTTTCTGTTATAAAAGGAACCACAATTTGAACATGCTCAAACCTCTATTTGTTTCACTATTGGCTTCGGCAGCTTCGTTTTCGGCGTTGGCTGTGGACATTGATTTAGCCAATGGTATTGGGACTGAAGTCCTCAATGGCAAAACCGTTAAGCAGGAAACCTATAATGTAATTGAGGGTGACAATCAGTTTGTGTTCGAGTTTAGCGGTAAGCTTAGAGATGGCCATAAGCGCACATATTATTCTTCTCGCCCCTACATCGTGACTTTGGACCTAGCCACGGCCCAGACACTAGAAGTGGAATTACTCTCCACTAAGCTGAACAAAATCGAACGATGGGTCGATAAAAAACAACCGATCTTTCAATTTAAAATTGATGGAAAAGTGGTTGAAGACCACCAAGAGTTACTGCCTCCTGCGGAAGGCGTGTTTCCATACTCCAATGTTCCCGAGTTGGTTAA
The DNA here is from genome assembly GCF_013074385.2 of Vibrio ostreicida. Classification (GTDB taxonomy): domain Bacteria; phylum Pseudomonadota; class Gammaproteobacteria; order Enterobacterales; family Vibrionaceae; genus Vibrio; species Vibrio ostreicida. Next base: position 162,415 of record NZ_JABEYA020000007.1, on the reverse strand, counting down.
GACCTATAACAAAGAGCGCGGCTTGGTGTTTGATTCTGGTAAGGTAGTCGAACTAAAAACGGAACTGGCTAAGCTGGAGCAGACGTTACCCAATGCATCAGGCGCCAAAGCGAGCACGATCATTGCCGGTGTGGCGGAAACGGAAAATACGTTAAAGCTCAAACTCTGGTATCTGCGGGCCAGCGATGAAGAGCGTAAAAACTTTCAGCGTTGGATGATTGATCAAAACTAAAATTTTTAAGATAAAGGCTTCCAGAAGGAAGCCTTTATACCAAGGAAGTTTGAGTGGCTACTCTCGTCGACTCAGCAATGGAAGCTCGTTGGGCATCACTCATTCAATAAAACATTCTCGTTGCTGCAATACTGCGGTGACGGCATTGATTAAGGCTTCTATGTGCCAGCGCTCACTAATAAAGGGTGGCATCATATAAATGAGCTTGCCGAACGGCCGTATCCACACCCCATGTTCCACAAACACCGCTTGTATTTTCTCCATATTGACGGGGGAAGTGGTTTCGACCACACCAATTGCTCCAAGCCACCTCACGTCCGCAACCCGTTTATAGGTGTTCAGTGGCGGTAAAAGCTCAGCAAAAGCCGCCTCAATGGATTGAGTTTGGGCTTGCCAGTGATTTTGTTCTAGCAGTTCCATACTGGCTGTGGCGACGGCACAAGCGAGTGGGTTAGCCATAAAGGTTGGACCGTGCATAAAGCACCCAGCTTGCCCTGAGCAGACCGTATCGGCGACCTCTTTCGATGCCAGTGTTGCTGACAGCGTCATATACCCACCGGTTAAGGCTTTACCAACACACAAGATGTCGGGCTTAATGTTGGCGTGTTCGCAAGCGAACATTTTACCTGTCCTACCGAATCCTGTAGCGATTTCATCGAGGATCAGTAGCAATCCGTATCGATCACACAAGCGGCGTACGCCTTGCAAAAAGGTAGGATGATAGATCCGCATGCCTCCAGCCCCTTGAACAATGGGTTCAAGGATCACGGCGGCAATGTCATGATGATGGTGGATAATTTTTGCTTCAAAATCATCCAGATCAGTGTCTGCCCACGGCTTGGAAAATCCAGTGTTGGGTGATTGCGCAAAGATATGTTCGGGGACAAACCCTTTGTAAAGGGCATGCATTGAATTTTCCGGATCGGTGACGGACATGGCGGCGAAGGTATCACCATGATAGCCATCTCTGAGAGTTAAGAACTTAGGCCGGTTTTCGCCTTTTGCATGCCAATATTGCAATGCCATCTTTAGACTGACTTCAACAGCAACGGATCCAGAATCAGCGAGAAATACATGCTCAAGGTTATCGGGTGCCAGCGTCAGCAATTTTTTACACAAGTTGATGGCGGGTTCGTGGGTGAGCCCGCCAAACATGACATGAGACATTTTTTCGAGTTGTTTTTGGGCGGCCTGATTGAGGTGTTCATGGTTATAGCCATGGATGGCGGACCACCAAGACGACATGCCATCAATTAATTGACGGCCGTCTTCGAGCTCAATAAAGACTTGTTGTGCACGAGCGACTGGATAACAAGTCAGTGGTGTAAGAGTTGAAGTATAGGGGTGCCAGATATGGCTGCGATCGAAGTTTAGATCCATAATAAACGCTCGTATTGGTTTCTTTTTAATCAGTTGTAAACTTTTGATTTTTAATTGTGTTGACAGTTTAACCCCTAGAGTTAGACTAGCCAAGTTAATAAACCAATAACCATCGTAAGGAATTCATGTGGAAGTGCGTCATAACTGGACGGTGTCTGAAGTCAGGCAACTGATGGAAAAGCCGTTTATGGATCTTATGTTCGAAGCTCAAACTATTCACCGTCAGTATCAGCAAACCAATCATGTGCAGGTTAGTACGCTGTTGTCGATCAAGACGGGAGCCTGTCCAGAGGACTGCAAATACTGCCCGCAAAGTGCTCGCTATCAAACCGACGTTGAAAAAGAGCGTTTAATGGAAGTCAAACAGGTACTTGATGCCGCCAAAAAAGCGAAAAATGCGGGCTCGACGCGTTTTTGTATGGGCGCGGCATGGAAGAACCCTAAATCACGAGATATGCCACACCTCATGGAAATGATTAAAGGCGTCAAAGGGATGGGGCTGGAAACTTGTATGACCTTGGGGATGCTGACTCCGGTACAGGCCGAAGAGCTGGCTGAGGCAGGTCTAGACTATTACAATCATAATCTGGATACCTCCCCTGAATTTTATGGCAGCATTATTACTACCCGCACATATCAAGACAGATTAGACACCCTGTCACATGTTCGTGATGCCGGTATGAAAATCTGTTCGGGAGGCATTATTGGCATGGGAGAAAGTACTAACGACAGGGCCGGTCTTTTGATCGAATTAGCCAACCTTCCCACTCAACCAGAAAGTGTCCCTATCAATATGCTGGTTAAGGTCAAAGGTACGCCCTTAGAAGAAGTCGAGGATGTTGAGCCTTTTGACTTCATTCGCCTTATTGCCATTGCTCGTATTATGATGCCACAGTCGGCTGTGCGGCTGTCCGCAGGTCGTGAAAATATGAATGAGCAAATGCAGGCACTCTGTTTTATGGCGGGGGCAAATTCGATCTTTTATGGGTGTAAGTTGCTGACGACGCCAAATCCGACCGAAGATAAAGATATGCAGTTGTTTAACAAACTGGGTATCAATAGCCAACAAGTATCGCAACGTCCGGATGAAATCGAAGAAAATGATTTGTTAGACAGGGTTGTGGAGCGTGTTGCTGCAAGACCTGAGGCCGATGATTTGTTTTACGATGCTACCGTTTAATCATCGAATAGCACAAGCCCTACAACACCGAAAAGCGCACGATTTGTCGAGAAGTGTGCAGGCAGTTTGTTCGGGGAATACGGTCAGTTTACACCGTGGCAACCAGTCTTTTGTGAACTTTTCGAGCAATGATTATCTTGGGCTAGCGGCGGACAAGCAACTGGCTCAAGCGTGGAGCAAAGGATTGAGCCTGTTTGGCAATGGCAGTGCTGCATCGCCCTTGGTCACGGGCTTCTCTCCGGCCCATCAAAACCTCGAATCTGCACTCTGCGACTGGCTCGGGTATTCACGCGCCATTTTGTTCAGTTCGGGCTTTTCTGCCAATCAAGCCTTGTTGTTCAGTGTGTTAGAGAAGGGCGACCTACTGTTACAGGATAAGCGCAATCATGCATCGTTAATGGAAGCAGGGCTGCTTTCTCCGGCGACGATGAAGCGCTTCCGCCACAACGACACTGATCATTTGCAAAAGTTAATGACGGGACCGGCCTTGGTGGTGACAGAGGGCGTGTTTAGTATGGACGGTGATTTAGCGCCACTCGCGGAGATGAATACGCTCGTGCGAGATAAATCTTGGTTTATGGTGGACGATGCTCATGGGGTCGGCATTATGGGTGAACAAGGGCGGGGTAGTTGTTATTGCGCGGGTATTCAGCCTGATTTATTGGTGGTCACTTTTGGCAAAGCGCTCGGCCTTTCTGGGGCGGCAATACTGTGCAGTGAGGAAGTGGGTGATTACTTAACCCAATTTGCACGCCACCACGTTTACTCTACGGCGTTGCCTCCTTCCCAAGCTTACGCCCTTACCTACGCGATAGATATGGTGCGCACCCAACAGTGGCGCAGAGACAAATTGGCGGAGCTGCAAGATGAATACGACCAGTATTTTGGCCAATTTGAGGGTTACCAGATGACGACCACACCCATCAAACCTTTACTGCTGGGAGAGTCACAACGGGCGCTGAGAGCGTCTGAAGCTCTTAAGCAATCGGGTCATTGGCTGACGGCGATTCGTCCTCCGACGGTGGCCAATAATAGCGCACGCTTAAGGATAACACTGTCTGCCAATCATACACGTCAGCATATTAGGGCATTGGCCCATGATTTTGAGAAAACAATGGAAAAGGTGAATTAATGGAGCAGGCGATTGTTGATCTCGACGTCGGCCTTGATGATAAAACCGCGATCGCAGAAGCATTTGGTCGGGCAGCGCATACCTATGATGCCCACGCCTCTTTCCAGAGAGATGTAGGCCATCAGCTCTTGGCGCAATTGCCCCATGACCTGCGTGGTAAAAGGGTATTGGATTTAGGTTGCGGGACGGGTTTTTTTTCTGAAGAACTTCGCCAACGGGGCGCGAATGTTGTGTGTTGCGATCTTTCCCTTGAAATGTTGCTTATGGCCAAGACACGATGTGGTCAGAAAGACGTTATCTACCAGCAAGGTGATGCAGAGTCTCTGCCAATGGCAACCAATACGTTTGACTATGTCTTCTCGAGTCTCGCACTTCAGTGGTGCCAGGACTTATCGAGACCACTTAAAGAAATGCGCAGGGTGACGAAACCCGGTGGGCAGTTGGTGTTTTCGACCTTGCTGGAGGGTTCTCTCAAAGAACTCAAACGCGCTTGGGCATCAATTGATTCATATCAACACGTCAATCATTTTGTCACGCTCAATCAGGTAAACATTGCGTTAGCGCAAGCGGATTGCAGCGAGCATGATTTAGACTTGCCCGCTATCACCGTCTGGTATGACAGTGCATTTTCTTTGATGCGTGACCTAAAAGGGATTGGCGCCAACTATGTGAGTGGCCGTTCTCATGGGTTAACGCGTCGTCATTCTTTGATTCAAGTGGAGAAAGCGTATCAGTTGTACCGGAACCAGCAGGGCCTTGTGCCGGCTACTTATCAGGTTTGCTTAGGGGTAATTTATCTATGATTGATGCATTTTTTATTGCAGGGACGGATACTGACGTTGGCAAAACCGTCGTTTCGAGAGCTATTCTCGATGCGTTGGCGGACAAAGAATTTAAAACGATTGGCTACAAGCCCGTTGCCGCGGGGAGTCAAGATATGGGTGAGGGGTATCGTAATTCTGATGCGCTCTACCTTCAAAGTGCTTCGACATTGGATGTCGACTATGAAGATGCCAATCCTTACGCGCTTCATTTACCCGCATCTCCCCATATCGCGGCGCAAAAAGAGGGCGTGGAGATACAATATTCGGTTCTGAGTGAAGCGCTGGCCAGACACAAGGACAAAGCCGATGTTGTTTTGGTTGAAGGCGCTGGAGGATGGAGAGTTCCGATCAGTGCATCCGATTGTTTGTCGCAATGGGTTCAGCAAGAAAAGCTGCCCGTTGTGTTGGTTGTGGGTATTAAGCTTGGTTGCCTGAGCCACGCTATGCTGACCATGGAGGCGATTAAAGCGGATGGCCTTGATGTGGTCGGCTGGGTGGCGAATCTGACTCATCCGGATACTGAGCATTATACGGATATTATTATGATGCTAGGCGAGAAAATTGGTGCGCCAAAGTTGGGTGAAATTCCTTATGTCCCGAGCATAAAGCACAAAAAATTAGGAAAGTATATTGATGTTGACGCCTTGGTCGCCAAGGAATAATCAACAAGTAAAGGCTGCCCGTTGGCAGCCTTTACTTTCACAATACTGAGCGGGTGTGGTTACTTTTCTACGTCTATGCCCACCAATGCTTGCTGCATATCCGAGATGTGGCTTTGATTCTCTTGCTTTGAAGCCAGCCCGAGTTGTTCCATTGCATCTTGCTGTGAAATCCCAAGATGGCAACAAAGTAAGTCAATTGCCATTTGATAGTTGCTAGCCTCAACCATGATTTTTGTCCTTTTGCCTGTGGATTTTACTTTGTCCTCAATTTACCACGAACAAATCCAGCTACAATAAGACCAAAGTCTAACGCATTGTTATCAAAGCTTTTGCTTTTCGTTTCCAATATTCACCATGTGAATATCTTGGTTGTTTTGTCGAAAACAAATGTTTCAATTTGTGCCTAGCCCTTGTGTTGGAAAGGGATAGACTGTATCTAGTAACCATAAATAAACGCTTTAGCGACAACGATATGTTTGAAGTGGTTTTGTAAATAATCATTTTGGGTTTAAAAATTAGAGAAAGCTTTTAGTTTCGGAGAAAAATAATGAAGCGTGTAATGTTGTTTTTGGCAACGAACTTGGCCGTTATCTTGGTCTTGAGTGTTGTGTTAAATATTGTCTATGCCGTGACCGGCCTAAAACCAGGCAGTTTGTCTGGTTTATTGATTATGGCGGCCGTGTTTGGCTTTGGTGGCTCACTTATTTCTTTGATGCTGTCGAAGCGTATGGCGCTGCGCTCAGTGCGAGGAATGGTGATTGAAAGCCCACGAAATGAGATGGAACACTGGTTGTTAGAAACGGTGCGTCGTCAGTCGCATCAGGCAGGTATTGGTATGCCAACGGTGGCGATTTACGAGGCCTCTGACATCAATGCGTTTGCTACCGGAGCGAAACGTGATGATTCTCTTGTCGCAGTGTCAACGGGTTTGATGCACAACATGACTCGTGATGAAGCGGAAGCGGTGCTGGCTCATGAAGTCAGCCATATTGCCAACGGTGACATGGTCACCATGACGTTACTGCAGGGTGTGGTGAATACTTTTGTCATTTTTTTATCGCGCTTTATTGCAAATATGGTGTCTTCCAATGGAGATAGAGAAGAAGGGGGGAGTAATGTCCTTGTTTACTTTGGTGTCTCTATGGTACTTGAAATGGTATTTGGTTTTTTGGCGAGCTTTATCACTATGTGGTACAGCCGTCATCGTGAATTCCACGCCGATGCTGGGGCGGCACAGTTGGTCGGTAAGCACAAAATGATTGCCGCACTTGAACGCCTCAAAATCAGTCATGAGTCGCAACTTGAAGGCTCGATGATGGCCTTTGGTATCAATGGTAAACGTTCGGTGACTGAGTTGCTTATGAGTCACCCTCCGTTAGATAAGCGTATTGAAGCCCTTCGAAACAGCTAACCAAATGATTTAATTTAAAAGGCCTGAGTTTATCTCGGGCCTTTTTTGATCCTACCGACCTGATTGGCCGTAGTAAAAACCTGATTAAACTTTTACAGACAAAATATTTGTATAACGATCAGCGCTCATCTATTCTGATATGCATTATACAAAAAAATATTTTGTACAACATTGGGGGATGCATGGACGTCGAATCAGTCGGTCATATCTATCAGCAATTGAACAAAAACAATCTGCACCTGCTTCATGATGTGTACCACAATGATGTCATCTTTGAAGACGGCGCGCATCGACTCGAAGGGTGGAGTTCACTCAAGGCCTATTTTGATACGTTGTACACTAATGTGAATCGATGTCAGTTTGACATCAAAGAACATCAGCAGTTAGGGGAGGTTGGGTTCCTGACTTGGGTGATGACGTTGGAGCACCCAAAACTGCAAAGTGGTCAGGCGATAACAGTCAATGGTGTCAGCCACTTAAAGTTTGCTCAGGGGCGGGTAGTGTATCATCGAGACTACTTTGATTTAGGCGAAATGCTGTATGAGAACCTCCCATTACTTGGGACGGTAATAAAATCCATCAAGAAGAGGTTGGGGCAATGAACTGCGTTTTGATCACGGGTGCGACGTCGGGGATCGGCAAGCAACTGGCTAAAGATTATGCGTTGAGTGGTTGGCAGGTGATCGCATGCGGTCGAAACGTCTCAGCGCTTGACAACCTGCGTCAATTTTCGCCGCTGATTGAGACAATAAGTTTTGATATTACCGATCTTGTTCAAACCAAAGACATGCTGTCAAAACTGGACAAGCAACCCAACTTGTGGATTTTGAATGCTGGGGATTGTGAGTATATCGATCATGGCGTTATGGACGCGGCGTTAGTCAAGCGTGTGATGGATATTAATGTTTTGGGTGTCGTCAATGTGATAGAAGCTTGTCAGCATGGCTTCAAGGTGGGAGACAGACTTGCTCTGGTCGGGTCCATTGCAAGTGAGGTCGCCCTGCCGCGAGCTGAAGCATACGGCGCATCAAAAGCAGCGGTGAGCTATCTGGGGCGAGCATTACAACTGGATCTGGGTAAAAAGGGCGTCGCAGTTTCCCTTATTTACCCCGGTTTTGTTAAGACCCCACTGACGGACAAAAACACGTTTAAAATGCCTATGATGGTCTCCACAGAAGAAGCGTCAATGTCGATACGAGTAGGGTTAGAAAAAGGAAAATCTCATATCTATTTTCCCAAGCGGTTTACTTTACTGCTGCGTCTGTTTGGCGCTTTGCCCTATCGCTGGCAGTATTTAATCAGCGCAAAAAAAATGTCTAATTAGAGGGGGCTGAAATGAAAATCGCAATCATCGGGACGGGAATTTCAGGGCTTACCTGTGCCTACTATCTTAATAAAAAACACGATATTACTGTGTATGAAGCCAACGACTACATTGGTGGGCATACGGCGACTATTGATGTCACACATCAAGGAAAACAGTATGCTGTCGACACCGGATTTATTGTTTATAACGACAGGACTTATCCTCATTTCATGGCATTAATGGCCGAAATTGGTGTTGTAGGTCGGCCGACGCAGATGAGCTTCAGTGTTCGTAATGATGACTGTGGTCTAGAATACAATGGCCATACCTTGTCGACCTTGTTTGCGCAAAAAAGAAACTGGCTTAATCCGCGATTCTATGCCTTCATTTACGAGATATTACGCTTCAATAAGCGCGTCAAAAAAGCGGTTGAAACGGACAAAAATAGTGAACTAACGCTAGGGCAGTTTCTCACGACGCATGGGTTTAGCCATTATTTCTGTGACAATTATATCTTACCCATGGGGGCGGCGATCTGGTCGTCAACGTTAGCGGATATGAGAGCGTTTCCGCTGTCTTTTTTTGCGCGTTTTTTTCTAAATCATGGCTTATTGGATGTGACAAACCGACCTCAGTGGCACGTTATTGAAGGTGGCTCGCGAGCGTATATCAAGCCTTTAATTGAAGCTTTTTCCGAAAAAATACAGCTCTCTACACCCGTTCGATCCGTTCAGCGTGATGCAAGAGGCGTGAGCGTTGAGGTCAATGGGCAACGTCACCGCTATGATGAAGTGATTTTTGCTTGTCATAGCGATCAGGCTCTTGCGTTGCTTGAAGAGGCAGATACCACCCAAAAGGAGATTTTGAGCCAGCTTGACTATCAGGCCAACGAGGTGACGCTGCATACTGATGACCAGCTATTACCGAAATGTAGAAAGGCTTGGGCTTCGTGGAACTATTGGCTGGATGGGTCTGCAGGCGAGGAGCATCGCCCGCCGATGTTGACGTACAACATGAATATTCTTCAGCATATTGATGCGCCTGTGACCTTCTGTGTGTCACTCAATAGCCTCGATCAGATTGATAAGAAAAAGATTGTGAAGACATTTACCTACCATCACCCTGTATTTAGTCAGCAATCCATGCGTGCCCAACAGAGGCGATCTGAAATCAATGGCGCTCATCATACTTGGTTTTGTGGGGCTTATTGGTATAACGGTTTCCACGAAGATGGTGTCAGGAGTGCATTGGATGTTGTCATGGACATTGAGGCTCGTGATGCACTTCATCGAGGGGCTGCGTGATGAAAAACACGAGTGCTTTGTTGGTCGGGCAAGTGAGGCACAGGAGATTTTCGCCCATGTTGCATCGACTTGTCTACCCGCTCTTTATGCCCTGTCTGGATCTGGACCATATTGATGATGTGGAGAAAAGCGTATGGGGGTTTGGGAAAAAGTGGTGGCATTGGGCGCGTTTTAAACGCTCGGACTACGTCGGGAAAGGGGACTTGAAACAAGCGGTGTTAGACAAAGTTTTCGAGCTGACAAAAGAAAGGTTAACTGGGCGTGTAGAGGCCGTTATCCACCTACGTTATCTGGGGCTCTATTTCAGTCCAGTCAACTTCTACTATGTTTATAGTCATCAAGGTGTTTGGCGTTATGTTCTTGCGGAAGTCAGTAATACGCCTTGGAATCAAAAGCATTACTACGCCATACCTGCTGATGATAAGCAATGGAGACATGACAAAGCGTTTCATGTTTCTCCTTTTAATCCGATTAACCAAGAATATCGATGGAAGTTAAAGCCTTTGAATAACGCGTTATCAGTGCACCTCGAATGCCATCGAGAACACAAGGAATTTGATGCGACCCTGAGTATGGTTAAGCAGCCATTCACGTCAAGAAACTTGGCAACTCACTTGATGTCGACACCCTCCATGGCGATAAAGATGCTATTGGGTATCTATTGGCATGCTTTCAAACTCTGGCGTAAAGGGGCGCCCTTTTATCCTCACCCTGATTCTAATCGGCAGACGAACGAGACTGGCCATGACGATGCTGACAATAAACTAACCCCAAGCTCTGAACAGACTAAATTAAGACAAGAGGTTAAGGAGCAACACTATGATTAATGCCCAAACTTTGCCTTATCCAAAACCATTAAGTGCCATACAGAAAACCTCTCGGAGCCTGATAGTCAATTTTCTATCTAGGCTGTCTTTTGGAGCGTTGACTTTGATAGAGTCATACCAAGAAGAACCGTCCAAAAGGGTAATGGAATTTGGTCAAACCGGTGGGCTGCATGCGGTGATTGATGTTAAAGATCCAGATTTTTATGTGCGACTCTTGAAAGGAGGGAGTATCTCTGCAGGAGAAGCTTATATGGACGGTTGGTGGGATAGCCCTGATTTGACGACCGTAATAGAAGTGATGGCACTCAATTTGAAAACAATGGATGCGATGGCAAAACGCAATAGTTTACTCGCTCGTTTATCCTATAAATGGGGCCACTGGTTTAATCGCAATACCCAAAAGCAAGCGGAAGCCAATATCAGTGCCCATTACGATCTCAGTAATGATCTCTACAGCACTTTTTTAGACGATGAAATGTTGTATTCAGCGGCATGTTTTGAACAAGAATACGACACACTTGAACAAGCGCAAATCAATAAAATGATGCGGTTGTGTAAGCAGCTCAAGCTGACGTCTACTGACCATGTTATTGAAATTGGGACGGGCTGGGGTGCAATGGCGATTTTTATGGCGGAGAACTTTGGCTGTAAAGTGACCACGACGACGATTTCTCAGCAGCAATATGAGTATACCAAAACAAAGATCAGGCACAGAGGACTTGAAGGTCAAATAACTTTGCTCAAACAAGACTATCGAGTTTTGAAAGGGACATTTGATAAGTTGGTGTCGATAGAGATGATCGAAGCGGTAGGGAAAGAATACCTCCAGTCGTATATAGAAAAGTGTCAGTCTTTACTCCGCCCTAGCGGTTTGATGGCGATTCAGGCGATCACCATTGCAGACCAAAGGTATGATTATTATTCCAGCCATGTCGACTTCATACAAAAATACATTTTTCCGGGAGGGTTCCTTCCTTCGGTGACGGCATTAACTCAAGCGACGACGAAACACAGTGACCTTATTTTAAGGGACCTATTTGATATCGGTTTAGATTATGCTCAAACCCTCAAAGAATGGCGAAAGCGTTTCAATGCAGCGGAAGGTAAAGTGCGAGAGTTCGGATTTGATGAGCGTTTCATCCGTATGTGGAATTATTACTTTTGCTACTGTGAAGGCGGTTTTAATGCGAAGCGTATTAGTACGGTACATATGACATTTGAGAAACCTTGATATGAGCACGTGGCGTCTTCTTATTTACTCTTGTTGGTTTCAAAGCCTCTGGTTTGTGGCGATTCTTGGTAAAGAAAGCTTGCAATGGTTGCTGGTCGTCATGGTGTTGGCAACCTATATATACAGTTATTCGGTAATGTCGATTAAGCTTTTCCGATTGTTGTTGTTGTCTGTGGTCGGGGTGGTTGTTGACGTTGGCAACATGGTGTTTGGTCTTTTCAGCTTTTACCAAGGCGGCTTCCCCATTTGGTTAGTTGCACTTTGGCTGATCTTTGTTTGGTACGCGTATTTTCTTGCACCACTATTGACCCGATACCCGATAGCACTCGTATCTATTGTCGGAGGCTGCGCTGGGGTGTTGAGTTATTTTGCGGGTTATAAGTTGGGCGCGGTTGCATTCCCTCTTAATACTTTGAATACGCTGTGTGTTTTACTGGTTGAATGGGTAATGTTGATGACCCTTATCGTCAAGGTGTTTGGTTATGATCTTAAAAAAACGGTTGTGCATTCTGAGCATGATGTTTAGTGCGGTATTCTCCAATTTCGCCGCTGCATCCTTAGGGTCAAAATCGAAAAACTGGTCGGATTGGAAGGAAGTGGGCAATGCTCAACTCAGTGTTCTTTTCTTCGACGTTTATCGTTCCCAATTGCTGACCCCTTCTGGACGGTATCAGCAAGGAGAAGATATCACTCCTCATCCTTTGGCACTTTCCATTAATTATCAACGGGACATTAGCCAACGCCAATTGATAAAAGCGACGCAGGAGCAATGGGAAAAGCTGGGTTATCTTGAGACCGCAGAATGGGTCGCACAACTTGAAAGCATTTTTCCTGATATCGAAAGGGGGCATAATTTGACCTACGTGACGGATGGTGTGGTTGGACGATTCTTTCATTCTTCTGATCAAGGCGACAAAAATCAGCTCATAGGGGTTGTCAATGACCCCCATCTTAATGATGCCTTTCTTGCCATCTGGCTGTCGCCAGATTCCGACTATCCGCGTTTAAGGCGACAACTAATTGGTGAGTAATATGAAACAATGGGTCTCTGTGGTTTGGCTCTTTATTGCTGTGATCGTCAGTGGGTGCAGTGCTGATGTGAAAGACTACAAACAGACGTCTCCCACCTTTAACCTGTTTGACTATTTTCAAGGTGATGTGACCGCTTGGGGGATGATTCAAGATTATACAGGCAAACAAACTCGCCGCTTTGAAGTGACCATTAATGGAACGGTAGAGGGAAATACCCTAAGACTGGTTGAAGATTTCGTTTTTGACGACGGAGAAATTGATCAGCGTATCTGGTTGATCGAAAAGGGCATTTCGGGTCTTTACCAAGGCAAAGCCGATGATATTGTTGGGGTAGCGAAGGGACAAGAAGTGGGTAATGTTTTGCATTGGCAGTACGACTTTACCCTTAACGTGAATGGCTCAGAAGTGGAGGTGACGTTTGACGACTGGCTTTATCGGCAAGATGACAAGCACGTTTTTAATTTAACGAGCATTCGAAAGTTGGGGGTAGAAGTGGGGAAAATCACGTTGTTTTTTCAAAAACACTGAGCAGAAATGACGGTAGTTGACTGACCTGTTTTATTTCTGGGTAAAAAACGGGCCCTATTAGGCCCGTCAGTAAACACCATCGTTATTACAGCTTGTCAGTCAGCTCGATTGCTTGACCGATGTAATTCGCTGGTGTCATCTCTTTCAGGCGCACTTTCTCGTCTGCAGGGATTTCAAGACCGTCGATGAATGCACGCATGCCTTCGCCATCGACACGCTTACCACGAGTTAGCTCTTTTAGTTTCTCGTATGGCTTCTCGATGCCGTAACGACGCATAACGGTTTGTACTGGTTCAGCGAGTACTTCCCAGTTCTTGTCTAGCTCAGCAAGTAGTGCTTCACGGTTAACTTCTAGCTTACTAATACCTTTCAGAGTGGAAGTGTATGCAATGATCGCGTAGCCAACACCAACACCTAGGTTACGAAGAACCGTAGAGTCAGTCAGATCACGTTGCCAGCGAGAAACGGGAAGTTTCTGTGCAAGGTGGCTAAATACTGCGTTTGCTAGTCCAAGGTTGCCTTCAGAGTTTTCGAAGTCAATTGGGTTAACTTTATGTGGCATTGTAGAAGAACCGATTTCGCCAGCAATAGTCTTCTGCTTGAAGTGACCAAGAGCGATATAGCCCCAAACGTCACGGTCGAAGTCTAGAAGGATAGTGTTGAAACGAGCAACAGCGTCGAATAGCTCAGCGATGTAATCGTGAGGTTCGATTTGAGTTGTGTACGGGTTCCAAGTTACGCCAAGAGATTCAGTGATGAACTCTTCGCTGAACTGGTGCCATTCAACTTCAGGGTAGGCAGAAAGGTGAGCGTTGTAGTTACCGACTGCACCGTTGACTTTCGCTAGAATATCAACGCTTTCGATTTGCTTGAATTGACGTTCCATACGGTACGCAACGTTCGCCATCTCTTTACCCATAGTAGAAGGAGAAGCTGGCTGACCGTGTGTACGAGACAGTAGAGGAATATCGCGGTACTCGTTCGCAAGTGCCTTGATAGCATCGATTACGTTACGAATTTCTGGAAGAATCACAGTGTCACGAGCTTCTTTAAGCATAAGCGCGTGAGATGTGTTGTTGATGTCTTCAGAAGTACAGGCAAAGTGAATGAATTCGTTAACTGCGTGAAGCTCAGGAACGCCAGCAACTTTCTCTTTCAAGAAGTATTCAACGGCTTTAACGTCGTGGTTCGTCGTACGCTCGATCTCTTTGATACGCAGAGCGTCTTCTTCGCTGAAGTTAGCGGCTAGTTCATCAAGAAACTGGTTAGCTTCTGCACTGAATGCTGGCACTTCTTTGATTGCATCAGTTGCTGCAAGCTTTTGTAACCAACGAATTTCAACGATAGAGCGGTACTTTAGTAGTCCAAATTCACTAAAGATGCTGCGTAATGCCATCGTTTTACTTCCGTAACGGCCGTCTACTGGTGAAACAGCAGTCAATGCTGACAGTTCCATGATGTTCTCCTGAATTGTGTTTCTAAATTTTGTGCGTTTATACCAATAACATGGAACATTGTCACGCATATTGCGCAAACGTTTGCCCTTGGGTTGTCTTGGCTTAAAAAATTGGATTACTCACTGCTAAGGTGAAAGTGGGGGTCATACTCGGGCAAGCAGCTTTGTTGCTTGCTCTAGCATGGCCTTGCGACCGAATATCAAATGACGTCGTTTCCCACCAACTTGTCGCCAAAGCACGGCGCTGCGGATACCAGATAACAGCAGTGCTCGAATTTTATGTTGATTTGCGGATTGCTGTAACATTGAGGGGGAGCCGGTTATCTGAATTCTTGGTCCTACTGGGCTGATGACATCGAGGTAGACGCTGGCCAAATTGCTGATCATCTGATCGTCAAACAAGTCAAAATGTTCAGTCTGACGTTCTAGCACTTGAATACGGTCGGCCAACTGAGACATCGCATCTTTTCGGCCACTGAGCTTCCGCTCTAATGCGATTAAACCAATAAGATAGCGGCTAATTTCACTGCCTGAAGGTGTGCTATCGATACCTTTAACAAGGCATTCTAGACCGATTTTAAGTTCTGACTCACGGCCGAAGACACTGACTGTGTTATTTGGCTGAGTATTCAGTATGGCTTTAATGGAGGTTTCAAATGCATCAGTGTCGCAGCAACCGTTTTTCGCGACTTGTTGCACTAAAGCGACGGCTTGGCAAATTCCAGCAAATGCAATGGTACGGTCATAAAGAGTGTTGGCCACTTAATTTTACTCCTGATAATTACGACTTTGTTAAATCCGCTGTTCGATGATACCGCCACCTAAGCACACCTCGCCTTGATAGAAAACGGCGGATTGCCCTGGAGTGACAGCGATTTGCGGTTCATCAAAGATCACCTTGATCGTATCTTTGTCGATCGGAGTGATAGTACATGGTATATCAGATTGACGATAGCGTGTTTTCACGGAGCATTGTAAGGTTTCTTTAATTACTTCACGATCCACCCAATGAAGCTGAGAGGCGATCAATCCTTGAGATTTCAGTAAGGGATGTTCCGCCCCCTGAACCGCGATAAGTACATTTCTCTTCAGATCTTTATCGGCGACATACCAAGGTTCTTCGTTTCCGCCGCCCCCTTTTTGTCCGCCAATATGTAATCCTTTTCGCTGACCAAGTGTGTGGTACATTAAGCCTTGATGTTCGCCAATTTCTTTACCTTCTGGTGTTTCAATTTTGCCCGGTTGAGCCGGTAGGTAACGCGAGAGAAAATCGGTAAACTTACGCTCTCCAATAAAACAGATGCCCGTTGAGTCCTTTTTCTTCGCAGTGATCAAATCTTGTTCTTCTGCAATTCGACGGACGTCTGGCTTTTCAAGCTCTCCCACGGGAAAAAGGCTCTTGTCTACCTGCGCGCTGCTCAGCGTATACAGAAAGTAACTTTGGTCTTTGTTACTGTCGCGCCCTCGAAGCATTTTTGGCGGTTCATTGTTGGTCGGGAAGGTACGACGAACGTAGTGGCCCATCGCGATGAAATCCGCTTCTAAGACATCATCCGCAAAATCAAGGAACGCCTTGAACTTAATCTCTTTGTTGCAAAGAATATCAGGGTTGGGAGTTCGGCCCGCTTTGTATTCTTCCAAAAAGTATTCGAAAACATTATCCCAGTATTCAGCAGCGAAATTGATTGTGTGTAGATGGATTCCGAGTTTGTCACATACAGATTGCGCATCAGCCAAATCTTCGGCTGCTGTACAATATTCTTCGTTGTCATCCTCTTCCCAGTTTTTCATAAACAGACCTTCAACTTGATAGCCCTGTTGTTTGAGAAGATAAGCGGATACGGATGAATCTACGCCACCTGACATACCCACGATAACTTTCTTTTTACTGTTGTCAGTACCGTTCTCGGACATTACTTAACACCACATCAATTAACTGGAAGCAAATTCTAACAGAAACCATGGCAAGGGGACAGATCTGAGAGCGTTCTCACAATTGTGTGTTGTGGCACTGTGTTTGGGGCACAAGGTTTATCAAGTATAACGATCTTATCTATGGCATAGTTGTGCCATGTGAGAAGCGAATCAGTGAATAAAAATGAGTAAAGAGCCCCAAATTTTTGAAGAAGACGAATTGATAGAAATCGTAGAAAACCAGCTGTCTGATGGGCAACCTCGAAAAACAAAAGAAACGCTTATGAGACTGACAATGACAGGAACAGAAAGGGAAGATGCCGTTGCTATGATGGCATGTGCGGTCGCGATTGAAGTATTTGACGTGATGAAAAATCAGAGTCAGTTCAACCTCAAACGCTATTCAGATAACCTTGATCGTCTGCCTGATCTCAGTTTTATGGAGGGTGACTAAGTGATGGCCAAGTACGATGATGGATTGGAACGGCCTGCTACGATTTTGTGACATTTGAGATGTGATTGCTGCCGCTCGGTGGTTTCCACCTCCAGCCGCTGAATAATTAAATTTGTCGTGCAATCGTTTGCTATAATTCCCCTTATTGCCGCGTCTGAAGGCGCGAGGTAGAATCCGGCATCTTTTGTTCCATACTCAGAATATTTTGTTATGAAGTTTCCAGGTCAACGAAAATCTAAACACTATTTTCCTGTCCACGCTCGTGATCCATTGGTGAGTCAGTCTAAAGAAAGCAAGCAGATGTCTCGGACTCATATTATCGGTATTGATCAAACTCTGGTTGATATAGAAGCGAAAGTGAGCACGGATTTAATTGCCAAGTATCAGTTAAGTAAAGGCCACTCATTGGTGATCGACGATGAGACAGCAGAAGCGCTCTATACTGAACTGAAGGAAAATGACCTGATTAGCAACGAATATGCGGGTGGTACGATTGGTAATACACTTCACAACTATTCAGTTCTTGCCGATGATAGGTCGACTCTGCTTGGTGTGATGAGTCAAGACATCAAAATAGGCAGTTACGGTTTTCGCTATTTATGCAATACCTCGAGCCGTATGGATCTAAACTACTTACAAGGTGTTGACGGTGCTATTGGTCGATGCTTTGCGCTTATTTCCGATGATGGTGAGCGTACTTTTGCCATTAGTGAAGGGCAAATGAATCAACTGCACCCTGAGAGTATTCCCGAGTGTATTTTTGAAAATGCTTCAGCGTTAGTGTTGACCGCCTATCTGGTCCGTTGTAAACCGGGTGACCCGATGCCGGAAGCAACGCGAAAAGCGATCGAGTACGCGAAGAAATATGCTGTTCCTGTTGTGCTGACGCTGGGCACCAAATTTGTGATTCAGGAAGACCCAGTATTCTGGCAAGACTTCTTGCGTGATCATGTGAGTGTGGTGGCGATGAATGAAGATGAAGCCGAAGCTTTGACTGGCCAGTCAGACCCCCTTGCAGCATCAGATAAAACGCTTGAATGGGTTGATTTGGTTCTGTGTACATCCGGCCCTATCGGCTTATTCATGGCTGGATACACTGAAGAAGCCGCGAAACGACAAACTTCATTGCCATTGTTGCCTGGCAGCATTGCGGAGTTCAATCGCTTCGAATTTAGCCGTCCAGCAGCGAAAGCCGCATGTGAAAATCCAATTAAAGTGTATTCACATATTGCCCCTTATATGGGGGGGCCTGAAAAAATTAAAAATACCAATGGTGCAGGGGATGCCGCGTTGTCTGCGTTATTACACGATATGGCTGCGAATAAATATCATAAGGGTAATGTGCCTAATTCAAGTAAGCATGCTCATACATTTTTGACCTATTCTTCTTTTTCACAGGTGTGTAAATATTCAAACCGAGCGAGTTATGAAGTATTAGTTCAACACTCTCCACGCTTATCTAGAGGCTTACCAGAAAGAGAAGATAGTTTGGAAGAAGCTTACTGGGAACGTTAATTTTCTTAAATGATAAGGCCTCGCAATTGCGAGGCCTTTTTATATGCAAGAAAGTGTTTTTTTAGTCAGGAAGATTAAATTAGGAAATCATTCAAAGACTTACCTGAATCAATTTGTTCTTGTATTGCTGAAGGTGTACGTCCTTGGCCTGTCCAAGTTTTTTCATCACCACTGCCATCGATATATTTGTATTTTGCTGGACGAGGTGCACGTTTTGATTTTTGTTTCCCTGATGCTTCGCCTGCTAATGCGGAGATAACCATGTCTTTATCCAGACCGAGCTGTTTAATTTGGTCAGCGATATCGGCAAGTTTTGCTTCTTGCGCTGCCATCGCTTCACGCTCTGCGTCTGCTGCTTCTTTGCGTTCTGCAACGACTACCGATAATTTATCCAGAGCTTCTTCTAGTTGTTCAAACGTTAGTTCACGAGCGAAAGCACGAAGGCTGCGAATGTTTAATAGAGTTTTCGTTAGTTCAGACATGTAATATCCTATTTTATTAAAAGCATCGATGGAATAAATACTAAACCTGTATTATCCGTAATACAATATTTTCAAGTTAAATAGCCTTAAAAAATTATTATACGGACACTTAAAATCTTAGATACTGAGAGAATTCTTGCTAATTAAGTTAACCATGTTGCATAAAGTATCAATTTTTTTTGTGATTTTGTTTCTAGTAATAATGAATGAGTTTCATAGATGTCAGGGTATTTATTGAGAACTCTGACGATTCTGATTATATCCTGACATTTTTATAGCTTTACACTGACTGTTTCTTAATAACCTATGTTTTTTGTAAATATTCTTATTCAATGGATAAATGAATAATGTGTTTATACAAACATAGAACGAGTTCGTCGGAATCTCCATCTTGGAATCGATCCCATTTTTAGCCGAGAGTATGAACAATGATGAAAGTACGTATTGGTCGTGAAATAATAGCCAAAGCATTTTCAAGAATAATGTATTGAAATGGTAACTAAACTAAGTACAATAGCCGCCACCTAATGCGATGCTATGTTTACATTACTGTTGGTTAACCTCGATAGTAGTGTTAAGTTTCAGCGATCGCGGTAGAGGCGCAAAATGAATAAGTAGTATTTGCTGGGGTGATGCCAATGAGCGATACGAAAGGTTGTTTTGCCGAAGTGAGTCTCCCGATCAAAGAGGCTCGCTGGGGTTACGCCCGAAAGGGGTAACACTGCCATAGTCTATAATTTTTTTGAAACTATGGAGCGCTACTGTAGGGTTGGGTGGAGTACTTGCTCCCCCGTCGCTCATTCCAAATAAATGTCGAGATATAGCATCTTGCGTTTTTCTGCAGTAGATCTCTAACCTTATTACTGGTTTTTGAAGATCATGAATTTAATTGATTTTGCATCATCTCCTATCTCCTTGCTACCGCCATTGGTCGCGTTGAGTCTGGCAATCATCACCCGTCGTGTACTGGTGTCCCTCGGTGTTGGTATAGCGCTTGGCGCTTTCCTCCTTAACGACTATTTATTTGGTGATACGCTGAGCTATCTCCGCTCGACAGTCTCCAGTGTGGTGGTTGAAGACGGTGGCATCAATACTTGGAATATGAGTATTGTCGGTTTCCTGCTGTTACTCGGTATGATGACTGCGCTGCTTACTCTCTCGGGGGGGACTCGGGCTTTTGCCGAATGGGCACAGACTCGCGTTAAAAGTAAACGTGGTTCCAAATTACTGGCCGCCTTTCTTGGTGTTTTTATTTTCGTTGACGACTATTTTAATAGTTTGGCCGTCGGTGCTATCTCGCGTCCTGTGACTGATAGGTTCTATGTGTCGCGTGCTAAATTGGCCTATATCCTCGATTCTACCGCCGCTCCCATGTGTGTGATTATGCCTGCCTCTAGTTGGGGGGCTTACATCATGACTATTATTGGGGGTATTCTCGTTTCACACGGTATTACAGAGTACTCCGCGTTGGGCGCTTATGTTCGTTTGATCCCGATGAACTTCTATGCGGTATTTGCCCTGCTGATGGTGTTTGCTGTGGCGTGGTTTGGCCTTGATATAGGTAAGATGCGTGTTCACGAGATTGCGGCTTCCCAAGGGCATGGCTTTGAAAATGAACAAGATGACAATGTTCAGCAGGCGCATGATATCAATGAAGAGCTCGATATTAGAGAAAGTGAGAGTGGTAAAGTTTTTGACCTGATTTTACCCATCGTTTTTCTTATTGTCGCAACCATTGCCTCAATGATTTTTACAGGTGGTGAGGCTTTACATGCTGATGGTAAGGCATTCAGTCTGTTGGGCGCTTTTGAGAACACTGATGTCGGTGCGTCTCTCATTTATGGCGGCTTAGTCGGGCTTGCTGTTGCGTTATTTACTGTAGTAAAGCAACGGATTTCATTCGGTGAAATATCACGCACGCTTTGGATCGGCGCTAAGTCTATGTTTGGCGCGATTTTGATTCTTTTCTTTGCGTGGACGATAGGCTCTGTTATTGGTGATATGAATACGGGTAAATATTTGTCAACGCTTGCTCAAGGTAATATCAATCCCCATTGGTTGCCAGTCATTTTGTTTTTGCTATCTGGCTTGATGGCATTCTCAACCGGTACCTCATGGGGGACATTTGGTATAATGCTGCCGATTGCTGGTGATATGGCAGGGGCCACTGACATTACATTGATGTTGCCGATGTTGAGCGCGGTATTAGCGGGTTCGGTTTTCGGTGATCATTGCTCACCTATCTCTGATACCACCATACTGTCTTCGACAGGCGCTCGCTGCAACCATATTGATCATGTGGCGACTCAACTTCCTTATGCGCTTTCAGTCGCTGCGGTGTCCAGTGTTGGCTTTATCACGCTTGGGATCACAGCTTCTGTTGCGATCGCGTTTGCCGCTTCAAGCGCCTCTTTTATCGGTGTTTGTTGTGTATTGTCGATGCTATCCAAAGCAAAAATGGCACGCTGTTCCAAAGCGTAACCGCTCGTTTTAAATATTGAGTCAAAAAAGGGCGCTGAGGCGCCCTTTTTATTTGTCATGTACAAATATGGAAAATCCTTAACTTTTTAGTTGAAAAATAATCTTGGCTTGGTTAGTGTGTTTTAAACCAATGAAAGAATTGAGCGACTAAACATGCGTAATTTTGTTATTAATTTCCATCACCATCATCATCCCTTTTAGTCTTTCGGGAGATGTACGCATGACCGGGGGACCCGCTCTCCCGGATGAAGAAGTCGAACACATAAGATTCTAAACCCCCGGAGAGCAAACCTCTCGGGGGTTTTTTAGTTTTACTGATTTAAAAATTAATTTGCACAGGGATAACAGCAATGCAAACACAGCGCCTAAGAATTGCCATTCAAAAGAAAGGTCGTTTGAGTCAAGAATGCCAAGAACTGCTTAAAAAATGTGGGGTTAAGTTTAATATTATGGGTGAGCGTTTAGTGGTTCATTCACTCAACATGCCCATCGATCTTTTGTTGGTTCGGGATGATGATATTCCCGGACTGATTATGGATGGGGTTGTCGATCTTGGATTTATTGGCGAGAATGAGTTAGAAGAAGTACGTCTGGACCGACAGGCGCTTGGTGAACCCAATCAGTTTGTTGCGC
Organism: Vibrio ostreicida; assembly: GCF_013074385.2. Lineage (GTDB taxonomy): Bacteria > Pseudomonadota > Gammaproteobacteria > Enterobacterales > Vibrionaceae > Vibrio > Vibrio ostreicida. The sequence continues at coordinate 140,431 of NZ_JABEYA020000007.1, read as the reverse complement.
TGCGCCGCCTCGACTTCGGTGGTTGCCGGCTTTCTATCGCTATCAACAAAGATGAAGTCTACAACGGCCCACAAGATCTCGCGGGTAAACGTATTGCGACAACGTACCCACAACTACTGAAAGCCTACATGGATGAGCAGGGCGTTGAATTCAGTACTTGTATGCTAACAGGTTCGGTTGAAGTTGCTCCTCGCGCGGGCCTATCTGACGCCATCTCTGATTTGGTTTCAACCGGTGCAACGCTTGAAGCAAACGGCTTGAAAGAAGCGGAAGTGATTTTCCAATCTAAAGCAACACTGATTCAACGTGTTGGTGAGTTCGACGCAGACAAAACCGCATTGATTGAAAAACTCCTGACTCGTATGCAGGGTGTTCAGCAAGCGAAAGAGTCGAAGTACATCATGCTTCACGCACCAACCTCTCAGCTAGAGCAAATCAAAGCACTATTGCCTGGTGCTGAAGATCCGACGGTTCTTCCACTATCAACAGACAAAGACAAAGTTGCCGTTCACCTAGTCAGTACAGAGAACTTGTTCTGGGAAACAATGGAACAGCTTAAAGAGTTGGGTGCAAGCTCGATTCTAGTATTACCAATCGAAAAAATGATGGGGTAGTGACGATGAGAACCGTTGTTTGGCAATCTTTAAGTGAATCACAGCAAGACTCGGTATTAGAGCGTCCAGCTATTACTGAAGGTGCAAACATCACAGCGACTGTTTCTGATGTTATTGCAAAAGTACGAAATGAAGGCGATGCCGCGCTTAAAGCGCTGACCGCAAAGTTTGATGGTGTGACGCCAGAATCTATCCGAGTCAGTTCGGATGAGATCGAATCGGCGAGTGCTCGTCTAACACCAGAGATGAAACAAGCGTTAGAGCAAGCTTACAGCAATATTGCTAAGTTTCACGAAGCTCAGAAGCCTCAGTCCATTAAGGTTGAAACACAGCCGGGCGTTGTGTGTGAGCAAGTGACACGTGCTATTCATACTGTTGGCCTTTATATTCCGGGTGGCAGTGCGCCACTTCCGTCAACGGTTCTTATGTTAGGTGTACCCGCTCAAATCGCCGGTTGCCGTAAGGTTGTGCTTTGTTCACCTCCGCCCATCGCTGATGAAATCTTGTATGTCGCTCAGCTTTGTAAGATCGACGAGGTTTACAACGTTGGTGGTGGCCAAGCGGTGGCTGCCATGGCTTACGGCACCGAGAGTGTGGCTAAAGTCGATAAGATCTTCGGCCCGGGTAATGCCTATGTAACGGAAGCAAAGCGTCAAGTCAGCAATGACTTCCGCGGCGCGGCGATTGATATGCCAGCTGGCCCGTCTGAAGTGTTAGTGATAGCCGATGAAACGGCAGATGCAGACTTCATTGCGGCAGATTTGTTAAGCCAAGCAGAGCACGGTCCTGATTCTCAGGTTGTACTAGTAACGCCATCTCCAGTGGTTGCAGACCAAGTAACAGAAGCGGTTCAGAAGCAACTGAAAGCACTGTCTCGAGCGAATATCGCTCAGCAAGCATTGGCTTCAAGCTTAATCATCATTGCTGAATCGCTCACTCAAGCGATTGCGATTTCGAACTTCTACGGTCCCGAGCACTTGATCGTTCAAACCAAGAATCCACGTGAATTGTTGCCATTGCTCGATAATGCAGGCTCAATTTTCCTTGGTGACTGGTCTCCAGAATCGGCAGGTGATTACGCATCAGGCACAAACCACGTTCTTCCGACTTACGGTTATACCAAGACGTATTCAAGCCTAGGCTTGGCTGACTTCTCTAAGCGAATGACGGTACAAGAGTTAACAGCTGAAGGTTTGAAAGGCCTAGCACCAACAGTAGTGACAATGGCAGAAGCCGAAGGCTTGGATGCACACAAACGTGCTGTGACCATCCGAGTTGAAAAGTTAAATAAAGCGAAATAAGGGTAGGGCATGGAAAAGTTAGCAAGAAAACAAGTGCAGGCTCTGACACCTTACTTGTCAGCAAGACGCATTGGTGGCAGCGGAGATGTATGGTTGAACGCCAACGAGTCTCCATTTGATAACGAGTATAATCTGAACTTGTCTCGTCTTAACCGCTACAGCGAATGTCAGCCAAAAGAGCTGATTGACGCTTACGCTCAATACGCAGGCGTGAAGTCAGAGCAAACTCTGACAACGCGTGGTGCTGATGAAGGTATTGAATTGCTGATTCGTGCTTTCTGTGAGCCGAAAGAAGACGCGATTCTTTACTGCCCACCCACTTACGGTATGTACGCAATCAGTGCAGAGACGATTGGTGTTGAGCGCAAAGTTGTGCCTCTGACTTCTGAATGGCAATTGGATCTTCCAGCTATTGAAGCTCAACTCGACAACGTAAAAGTGGTGTTTGTTTGTAGCCCAAATAACCCAACCGGTAATTTGGTTGACCGTAAAGACATCATCAAGCTGCTTGAAATGACACAAGACAAAGCGATTGTGGTGATGGATGAAGCGTACATCGATTTTTGCCCAGAAGCGTCAACCGTTGATTTGCTTGAGCAATACCCAAACCTAGCGATTCTGCGCACCTTGTCGAAGGCCTTTGCTTTGGCGGGTTTACGTTGTGGCTTTACGTTAGCAAACAAAGCGCTGATCGACGTACTGTTGAAAGTGATTGCTCCTTATCCAGTGCCAATCCCTGTTGCTGACATTGCTGTTCAAGCACTTTCAGAGCAAGGACTCGCGCGAGCTAAGTTCCAAGTTCTGGATTTAAGTGCTAACCGAGCGTATTTGCAAGCGGGTCTATTAGGCATGCCTCAAGTGACGGTATTTGATGGTTGGGGTAACTACCTACTGGTTAAATTCCCAAACGGCGATGAGTTATTTAAAGCGGCTTGGGACACGGGCATCATCTTGCGTAATTCACCCCTTGAAGACTGTGTTCGCATTAGTATTGGTAACCGCGAAGAGTGCGAAAAGACACTTGGATTCATTCGTAACTTTTATCAGTGACGAAAGGCTTACCAGTAATAATAGTTGCCAGTTTGATTTGATTAATTGGGCTGGCAAGTGAAATCAATATTTTGGGCTAGCGTTTGATTTTAGCTAGGCCACCAGATTTAAACTTAAAAGGAAGTTCAAGTGAGTAAACAACAGAAAATACTTTTTATCGACCGTGACGGCACCTTAATTGTTGAGCCGCCCGTGGACTTTCAAGTAGACCGTTTAGACAAGCTAAAATTCGAACCGCTAGTGATTCCTAGCCTGCTTGCTTTGCAAGATGCTGGTTACCGCTTAGTGATGGTCACTAACCAAGATGGTCTAGGTACCGATAGCTACCCACAAGAAGAGTTCGATGCGCCACACAATATGATGATGGAGTTCTTCGAATCTCAAGGCGTTCAGTTTGACGACGTGCTTATTTGCCCTCACTTTGACGAAGACGACTGCTCTTGCCGCAAGCCCAAACTGGGTATGGTTAAAGAGTATCTACAAGGCGGTAAAGTCGACTTCCAACACTCTGTTGTGATTGGCGACCGAATGACGGATCTTCAACTGGCAGAGAATATGGCGATCCGCGGTATTCAATATGGCCCGGATGCGGAAACCGAAGGCACACTTAACTGGCCACAAATCGTTAAAGATCTGACGGTTAATGCACGCGTTGCTGAAGTAGTTCGTACCACGAAAGAAACCGATATCAAGGTAGCCGTAAACCTTGATGAAACCGGTGGCAATAAGATCGATACTGGCATGGGCTTCTTCGACCATATGCTTGACCAAATCGCGACACACGGTGGTTTCCAAATGAACCTGACGGTGAAGGGCGACTTACACATTGATGATCACCATACAGTAGAAGATACCGCTCTTGCGTTAGGCGAAGCACTAAAAGAAGCATTAGGCGACAAACGTGGTATCGGCCGTTTCGGTTTCAGCTTACCAATGGATGAGTGTTTGGCTCAGTGTGCGTTAGACCTTTCTGGCCGTCCATACCTGAAATTCGATGCTAAGTTCAGCCGTGAGCAAGTGGGTGATCTTTCAACAGAGATGGTGGTTCACTTTTTCCGCTCTCTAACTGATACGTTGGCTTGTACGCTGCACCTTTCTTCTGATGGCAATAATGATCACCACATCATTGAGAGCCTATTCAAAGCGTTTGGTCGTACTCTTCGCCAAGCAATCAAAGTTGAAGGTAACGAGTTACCAAGCAGCAAAGGCGTCCTTTAAGGAATCGGTATGAAAGAGCAGAAAGTCGTTATTATTGATACGGGTTGTGCCAACGTTTCTTCGGTGAAGTTTGCGATTGAACGTCTGGGGTACGTCGTTGACATTTCAAAAGAACCAGAAGTGGTTCTTGCTGCCGACAAGCTATTCCTACCCGGTGTAGGTACAGCAAGTGAGGCAATGAAGAACCTGCAAGAGCGTGACCTTGTTACCCTTGTGAAGCAAGTAGAGATGCCTCTGCTAGGTATCTGTTTAGGTATGCAGCTGTTAGGCAAACTGTCACAAGAGAAAGGCCAAAAGGCTGACGAGTTAGTGGAATGCCTAGGTTTGTGTGATGGTGAAGTTCGTTTACTTGAAATGGGCGACTTGCCATTACCGCACATGGGGTGGAACACTGTAACGGCAACACCTAATCACCCTCTATTTAAAGACATTGAAGAAGGCGAATACTTCTACTTTGTTCATAGCTTCGCAATGCCAGTAGGCGACGACACAATCGCACAATGTGATTACGGTAATCCGTTCACTGCGGCGGTTCAAAGTGGCAATTACTACGGGGTTCAGTTCCACCCAGAGCGATCTTCGAAAGCTGGCTCTAAGCTGATTCAGAACTTCTTGGAATTGTAATAAGGATTAGGCAGCGGCTAACGTTGCCATATAAGGAATGTAAATGATTATTCCCGCGTTAGATTTAATTGAAGGCCAAGTAGTTCGCTTATTCCAAGGAGACTACGGGCAAGTAACAGAATACAAAGTAGACCCAGCAGAGCAGTTTAATCTGTATCACCAAGCTGGCGCTGGCTGGTTACACCTTGTTGACTTAACGGGCGCAAAAGACACAACGGCTCGTCAGTTAGACTTGATTGCTAAGCTCCTTGCTAGCACGCCTGCCAACATCCAGATTGGTGGTGGCGTGCGTAACGAACAAGATGTCATTGCTCTACTAGAAGCTGGCGCACAGCGCGTTGTGGTTGGTTCTACAGCCGTTAAGCAACCTGAGTTGGTGAAAGGTTGGATGGAGAAGTACGGCGCGGAAAAAATTGTGCTGGCTCTAGACATCAACATTGACGAAAGCGGCACACGTAAAGTGGCGATTTCAGGTTGGCAAGAAGATTCAGGCGTGACCATTGAAGCGCTGATTGAAGACTACCTCACAGTTGGTCTTAAACACGTGCTGTGTACCGATATTTCACGCGATGGCACGCTAGAAGGATCAAACGTAGAGCTATATGTTGATCTTTGTAAGCAGTACCCACAAGTGCAATTCCAATCATCGGGCGGCATTGGCAGCCTAGCGGATATCGAAGCGCTTAAAGGCAGCGGTGTTGCGGGTGTGATTGTGGGTCGTGCACTACTTGATGGCAAGTTTACCGCAGAGGAGGCATTTGCATGTTGGCAAAGCGAATAATCCCTTGTTTGGATGTCCGTGACGGACAAGTGGTTAAGGGCGTTCAGTTCCGTAACCACGAAATTATTGGTGACATCGTTCCGCTAGCACAACGCTATGCAGAAGAGGGCGCCGATGAACTGGTATTTTATGACATCACCGCATCAAGCGATGGCCGTGTCGTCGACAAGAGCTGGGTAAAACGCGTAGCAGAGGTGATCGATATTCCTTTCTGTGTGGCTGGTGGTATTAAGTCCGCACAAGATGCAGCGCGTATTCTTGAGTTTGGTGCGGATAAAGTATCTATCAACTCGCCGGCATTGGCTAATCCACAGCTGATCACTGACCTTGCTGATAAGTTTGGCGTGCAGTGTATCGTTGTCGGTATCGATTCATACTTCGATAAAGAAACCGGTAAATATCAGGTTTACCAGTTCACTGGTGATGAAGCGCGTACGAAAGCAACCAAATGGGAAACCAAAGATTGGGTGCAAGAAGTCCAGAAGCGTGGCGCAGGTGAGATTGTGTTAAACATGATGAACCAAGATGGCGTTCGTAACGGCTATGACATCGATCAGTTAAACATGGTGCGTGAAGTGTGTAATGTGCCATTGATTGCCTCTGGTGGCGCAGGCGCAATGGAACACTTTGCTGAAGCCTACAAAAAGACCAACGTGGACGGCGCGTTAGCGGCTTCGGTATTCCACAAGCAAGTCATCAATATTGGTGAACTTAAACAGTATTTAAAACAACAAGATGTAGAGGTGCGACTATGAGTTTTGAAACCGCAAGCTTATCAAAAACAGAAGTAGGCGCATTGTCAGAGCGTATTAACTGGGAAAAAGTCGATGGCTTAGTGCCAGCGATTGTTCAAGATTACCAGTCAAGCCAAGTGTTAATGATGGGATACATGAACCCAGCAGCACTTGAGAAAACCGGTGAAACAGGTAATGTGACGTTTTTCTCTCGCACCAAAGAGCGTCTTTGGACGAAAGGTGAAACGTCGGGCAACGTATTGCAACTGCAAAATATCGCCTTGGACTGTGACAGCGACACCTTACTGGTTAAAGTTAATCCCATTGGTCCAACGTGCCATACAGGTACAACAACGTGTTGGGATGGAGACAAGCAAGAAGAGTCTCAGATGGTGTGGCTTCATCAGCTTGAGCAGTTACTGGCTGCCCGCAAGGACGCAGACCCTGAGTCTTCTTATACTGCCAGTCTCTATGCCCGTGGCACCAAGCGTATTTCGCAAAAAGTGGGCGAAGAAGGCGTTGAAGTCGCGCTTGCGGCGACGTCGGGCGATAAGGCGGAATTAGTGTGTGAATCAGCAGATTTGATTTACCACTTGATGGTTCTTCTTCAAGACCAAGGCTTATCGATGAACGATGTGGTGAACAAATTAAAAGAGCGCCATAAATAACGTGAACAACGCCCATAAGCCATTACAGCCCAATGGGTTTTGATGGCTAATGGGCGTTTCAATTCATATTTATCGAGATCTCCAGATACGCCCCTATCTTTGTGATACAAACTTATCTGGTTACTCTTGTCACTAAAACCGAGCAATGCCCAATATTTTTGCGCCATTTAAGTCGACGTTGCCGTTTACAAGCGCATTTAATGCGGCTTCGCTCAGTAATAACACGGGCTCTTTTTCCATAAACGGCGTTGGTATATGGATATCAAGCCTGTTATCTCTTGATACCTTTGACCAAAGGTGGCTATCGATTAAATAGATATAAGTGACCGATTTGAGTTCGTTCTCATATTTATTGATGAACAGTTTTAACCACCAACTAGCACGTGTCAGGCCTTGCTGTCCTTTCAATGGTTTCACGTCTTGTATACGTCCTGTGTTTAATGCATCAAAGGTTGATATGGCAACATCAATAGAGCCGGGATAACTTTCGGCAAATGGGTTGCGAAACTGACCATCGTAAGTGCAAGCACGAGTGACGAAACTCGTGCAGCTAATAGTGAATGCGAGTAACCATACTCCACCATTCATGACCGTCTCCTATGGTGTCGAGATATTGAACCAGAAATCAAATGTGTCTAGCATGGCGACGAAATCTTTAAAGACTTGTTTATTGCCACTGATCTTGATATCACCATTTGAAATAGCGTGTTCTAATGTCACCAAGCCAAGCTGAACATTGTCGAGCGCTTCTTTCGTCAAGGTCAGTGACACATTAGGCTTAGGGTCTAGCTTAGTGGTGTGATTAAGGACAGAATTTTCGATATAGAGAGTATACTGTTGATCAAGATCGGTGAAATCAATGTTCAGCGTATAATCCTTGCCTGCTGATTTTTCTGGGAGAAGTCGCACCGCGAGGTAGTCGAACAACATTTCTGGTGGCATATTTTTGATGATGTCAGGTGACGCAGTGTTGGTTCCGCCTGAAGATGGTGTACCATTTCTAAGTTCGTATGCGCCTTGCAGATAGACAGAACGCCATGGACCAGATTCGGCCTGATAACCGAGCTGTTCATAGGTATCTGCGAGTAAACGCTTGCCGCGTTTGCTCTGTGGGTTGGCAAACACGACATGCTTTAAAACCTCCGCAACCCAACGATATTTTCCCTTGGAGAAATCTTCCTGTGCTTTGGTGATGACGGCACTTTCTCCCCCCATGTACTCAATATATTTAACCGCGGCGTTTGTCGGAGGCAGGTTATTGAGATCGGATGGGTTGCCACTGTACCAGCCCATATAACGCTGATACACGGCTCGGCTATTGTGTCTTAGCGTTCCATAGTAGCCACGAGTATTCCAGTTAGTTTCTATTTCTTTAGGAAACTTGATGATTTCTGATATTTCTGAACCGATGTAACCTTGATTCATTAAGCGCACCGTTTGATCATGGGTGTACTTGTACATATCGCGTTGCAATTTAAAGTAGTCAACAATTTGATCTTGTCCCCACATCGGCCAATGATGGCTTTGAAACTTAACCGTCACCTCGTCACCCCACATTTCAATGGTTTCATTGAGATAGGATGACCATTTTAATGCATCACGAACTTGAGCGCCTCGCAATGTCAAAATATTGTGCATTGTGTTGGTACTATTTTCTGCCATCCACAAGGCTTTTTTGTCGGGAAACCAAGTGTTTATTTCTGTTGGTGCTTCGGATCCAGGCGTGTATTGAAAAACCATTTTTACACCATCAATGGTATGCTCTTCGCCAGTTTTCTCGATGATAAGTGTAGGACGAATAAGCGTCGCAAGGCCTGTTGAAGTCGTTTGTCCGAGTCCACCATTAACACTGCCCTTGTCATTTTTTGGAAGTAGTGCTCCGTACATATATATGGCGCGGCGCCCCATTGCATTTCCGGCGATTACATTTTCTGAAACGGCATGTTCAGTGAACCCATGGGAGGCGATGATCTGAACTTTGCCGGATTTGACATCCTCTTCATTGACGATCCCTCTTACTCCACCGAAGTGATCAATATGGCTATGGCTATAAATCACCGCTTTCACGGGGCGTTCGCCTAATTCAGTATTGATAAAGTTGAGCGCTGCTTTTGCTGTTTCTTGAGAAATGAGAGGATCGAATACAATCCACCCTGTTTGGCCTTCAATAAAAGTGATGTTGGTGAGGTCGTATCCTCTAACTTGATAGATCCCGTCCGCTACTTTAAACAAGCCGTTGACCATGTTCAGTTGAGCATTGCGCCAAAGGCTAGGGTTGACACTATCAGGTGCTTCGGCGTCCAGTGTGATGAACTGTTTATACTCTTCAAGATCCCAAACTACGTCACCTTGTTCATTTCTTATCGTCACAACATCTTGTTGGGCAATGAATCCTTTTTGGGCATTGTCAAAGTCTTTTTTATTGCTAAAAGGGAGGGATTTATACAGAGCTTTGTTGGTCTCTATTGTCGCTTGAGTGGCGGGTTTTGAGTTTGACCCGAGTGCATAGGAGCTTGCCGTAATGGCAAGCAGTCCGATTAATAAGTGTTTCATCTGTATACCTTTGTAGGATTATATGAGCCTGATTTAATATAGACTATTTGTCGAGTTTTTGTTCCCTGTATCAAAGTCCGTGGTAAACAGAGGGTGGCCAAGGTGATATCCGTTGTGCAATCGCGATATGATCGATTGTGTTCAGCTTTTTTCATCCACTGAGAAAGGCTGTCGAATAAATGCTCGAAACATTATGAATGTATCCAATGATTTGTCGGTATCGCGATTATTTATGATTGACTATGAAGTTCATACCTTTGCTAAGGTGCTGGCCATAGGTAGATATGGAGTAATTATTCTAAAGTGAAAAGGTAATATAACTTCACTGGTCATGAACAGGAAAAAACCTTACATTCCCCGTCCGTATTCACCAACCTTAAACGATGGTGAAGTGAGATTGTATCGGGGTAAATGGCGTGATGATTGGTCAACGGTATATCGATGCAAGATGATTCTAATCGTGAGGTCTCGTCAATGTTTGGAAAATTTCTTAAGTCTATTGAGTCTGGCCAAACTCCGGTTCTTCCAGAGCAGCACCGCTCTCAAGATTTCAGCAAAAGCGAGAGAGAGAATCGGGTTAGTCGCGAGGCCATCTATTCTACTCTTTATGAACTTGATAATTTTCAAGTGCATTATCAACCGATATTTCAAGTGCAATCGGAACATCAGCCCATTGGTTTTGAAGCTTTAGCGAGATGGAAGCATCCCGAGGTGATGAGCCCTGATGAGTTTATTCCGATCATCGAAAGTAACCCCCATTTGCGACGCCAATTCGGCCAGAATATTGCAAAAATGGTCGTGAATGATCTTCAGGGAATGCTTGGCGCTGGATCATCATTTAATTATGTCTCAATGAATGTCAATTTTGATGATCTTAATGAACCGGATTTCGTTCTTTATCTAGCGCAGTTGACGATGGGTTGCCCTGCAATACGCCAACATCTGATACTGGAAATCACGGAAACGACCAAAATTCAAATGACCCAAGAGTTCTCAAACAATATTAAGTTGCTGAGTCGCTTGGGAATCAGAATTGCGCTCGATGACGTGGGGGTCGGGTATGCCAATTTTAGTGCTTTGGGCTTACCATTTTTGTCGGTCATAAAAATTGATAAACATTTGGTCGATGGTATCGAACTCAGCGCCTCAAAGCTCTCCGCATTAAAGAAAATTGTTGAACTTTGTCTTTTGTATGATGTTGTTGTGGTCATTGAAGGCATTGAGACACTGGAACAGCACCACCTCGTAAAAAATGTCATATGTTCAAAAGCCTGTGTCCAAGGTTATTACTATTCTAAACCACGACCCAAGGAAGAATGGTTCGCTACGATGAACACGAACACACACCGAGACTGATTGGGGCTAGGTTCACTGCTTTACCGGCCCTTCGTTAGTCTTCCAAACCCATTGATTAAGCAAAGTGTGTTAATCGTCTGATTGAACATCCAGCTAAGGGATTTGGCACTGCTGGTTGATGTTTGTGATCACAGGAAGCCAATGCTCTTGATGGTCGTAATAGAGTGTCTTCATTTCGATAGTATCGTGAGAAGGAGAGAGAACATAACAGGTCACAGCCGTTTTCTGTACTTTGTTAAAAATAAACAGGGTCTGGATCTTCCTATGTCGACGATTTTTGAGTTGTTCGAAAAGAATGAGACTTTGTGGGTGATTATCTGAAATCATGTGTCCTTTATCGAATTGGTAATATGAGAGCCTTGATGAGGGGTCGTTGTCACGATAAACGTCTTGTACCACCAGTAATATCATCAGTAACACGATAGCCATCAGCAGAGTGTGGTTGGCCTTTTTCACCCAAAAGAGAGGAAATGTGCTTCTTTGGGGTAAGGGTTTCTTTTCACTTTTGGTGAAGGTGGGTAAAGATGTCAGCTGCATTGTGATTTGTTTGGGGAGCACCATATAGCCTGATTTAGGGTAAGTCTTTATCACATTCTGTTGACGACCATTATCACCCAGCGCTAAACGAAGTTGCGCAATCGCTTGAGGTAGGCTTGAACTAGAAACTGGACGCGTACCCCAGCCTGCTTTGATCAAAGATTCTTTACTGACGACATTTCCTTCATTTACCAGCAGTAACTCCAACACGTTTGCTTCGGGTGTTTTTAGTTTGCGTTGATGGCCATCAGGTATGTGTTGGAGCTGATATCGGGCGAGCGGATCAAAATTCCACATGATGTACTTGAGTCCCCCAGACTAGAAACGCTCTTTAGTGAGTACGTTTTGGATATGGACAAGGTGCGTCTATATATATTGATATTATTAACAAAATACAATCTCAAAAGCACTAGATGGCATAAATGTGGATTGGTTATGTCCTGTTTGTCCTTGCAATAATCTTATGTTTCGTTGAGCGATGTAATTCAAGAAAACGAGGTGAGCGTATCACTCAGTGATGTATTTCTATGGCCCTTGTCGCTAACATTTGAACGACTCGCGTTAGCGCATGGGTAGCTCCCTTTTTCATACCCAACCGGTTTAGAATGCTTGCGCTGATTTACGATATTCAGTGGGTGTCATAGCAAAGAACTTTTTGAACAACTCTCTAAAGTGGTTTGGGTCTGAATAGCCAATTTGGTAACTGATTTGTTCAATGGTCAACTTGGTACGGTCTAACTTATCTCTTGCTGTGGCGAGTTTGATGCGCTGAATATAACTCATCGGAGGCTCACCCACTGCAGCCTTAAAACGTCGTTTCATCTGTCTTTCACTTAGGTGACATTTTTCAGCACAAATCGCGACCGATAGTTGCATCGGATTCGCCGCATGCATCCAGTTCTGAAGAGTGTGAATGACGTTATCATTGTGTTGGCGATAGTCGATCCTATTTGATAAACATGCTTGTTGGATGTCGTCAATCGTACTGGAGATCAACTCTTCACACTTTTGCCTTTGAAACCGACCAAATATCTCATCAACGATCAGCATGGTCGCCCTCATAAAATTGTTCGTCCCAGATACGCAAATGACATTATTGTCACGGGTAATGGGCTCTTGAGGCATCAGTTTTATATTGGGGAACTGAGCTCTGAAAAAATTGGTATACAACCAATGGGTGGTGGCCACCTTTAGAGCATCAATATGTCCGAGGACAAAACTTCCCGAACAGGAGGCGATCACATGAGCCGACAGACAAAGTCTTCTGAGATGAGTTTTATGATGATTGTCGATTTCCCAAAGCCTTGCCTGTGGATCGCCACAAGAACTGATCACAACGACATCGCTTTGACTGATTAAGGCTAACTCAGTGGTCGGGACAATGGGCAAACCACTGGAGGAATACACGGTTGAATTTGTCGGTGAGACATAGTCAATTTTTGGCTTAGGCATTCCCGCCAATTGAGAGGCTGAGAGTAGGCATTCTATCGGACCAGAAACCGAGGTCATAGCGAACCCTTCGATGACGAAAACAGCGATACGCAATGGTGCGGTTAGAGAATTTTTAATCATTGCCTAGTACTTTTTAAAATCTATGAAATGAGGGGAGTAATTTCCTAGATTCTGCCTTTACATGCCAATTAACTCTTATGATCTTTCGTCTGTGCCCTATCAAGAGGAAGGTTTTGTGTGAGAGTTAATTAATTTCATATAATCAGTAGGTTAATATAATTTTCATGAAATTCTCGTTTGTGTTTTTAATACGATTTTCCTCTTTAATTAGAGTGATTAACCTATTTTTTGACTGGCATTATTCGAGAAGGGCGCTCTATCGTTAGGAGAAATTTTCAGGATTTCTCATTAGTGATTAATTGACTCAATTGTCACCTTTTACATTTAAAAATGGCACTAATGTCACATTTTTTTGCTGTACAATTGCAACGACGGAGCGCGCTGGATAGTGCGCTCGCTGACGTTAAACCACGGCCTGAAATGAAGGATAACGTCGATAAAATGGGTGGCCAATGTTTACTTCTTATTCAATGCTGGCGGAAGGAAGCGAATCGCTAACGTTGACTAACTATAGGTGATTAGATATGACTTTAGGCGGGACGAATCTCATAGTCTTGGCGTTCACCTTTTTGTCTGCTGCGATACCATCGATCTACTTTTACTTGCGCTCTGCATCGGTAACACAATTACATAGCCAAGTATTAAAGCAGTTACAAAAGGAAAAGAAACGACTCTCCCTTGCGCCATTTTTCAGCAAAGACAGTGCGTTGCCCAACTACGATTACATCAAAAGCAAACTGACGAATATATCAGTCGATGATGATGCCTACTTCAATGTATTTGCTGTTTGTGTGGGCGGCTGCGCGGAATATTACGAACATCTCAATATCGCAACCCAAACGGATATTAAAAAAAGGATTCATAGTCAATTGTCCTCTGAGTTGTCGCCTTATCTCATGGGTTTATTGGAAGACAAATACCATATTTTGGTGTTTAGCCAGGCCGAACCCTGGACGCAGCAACAGCAAAGTGCGCAAAAAGAGCGTGTAGAAATGGCACTACCTCAATCGATTGATGTGAAGGAGTCGGGTCGTGTTCTGGACTACTCGTTAACGAGTATCACCTTCTCAAACAAGCAATTTTCTCAAAAAGATCAAGGGTTACTTCGGAGGCTTAAGTTTGGTTTGAAGCAAGCTCAACGTACCACCACGCACTACTACCCTCATGAAGAATCAGCTTATCAAGATCACCTTACTCTAAGGAAAGTCACGGAATCCTTAAAGAACGGATTGAGTGTTATGCATCCCGCATTCTCTTGGAATGGTCAGCCAGTTAAGTCGGGTCTCAACCAGAGCAATGTGGTGTTGTGGTCAATGGATTGGAAGTGGCCTGCGTTGCCTAGCTATAGCAATGCTTCTATTCGGGAAATAGTGTCGAAGACGCCGCGACTAAACTACAAGTTGACGATGGAAATGCTGAAAAGTCTGAGTAGAGAAGGCGCAGAAATCAAAGAGGCTTGCCTCTCTTTGCCTATTTCAATTAACGATTTGAGCTTTGACGCCTTCTATGATGACTTTTCCTCAATCACACAAGAGATGAGGGGACTCGGGGTATCCTTAGTGTTACTCCTGTCTATCCCTACAGGTACAGTGATAACGGCTAATGTAACGGAAATGATGAATAAACTTAGGGCTCTTGGCGTTGAATTTGCGACTGAGGTACTTGGTGATGGATATGGGAATCTATCGGAATTATGTAAGCTGCCTTTCTCATACTTCAAGGTGAGTGGTGACTACATAAGCAAAAGTGTTAAAGATAGCGTGTCGTACGAAGTGATGCGTTTTTTAATTCGAACCTGCGAACAGCAAAATATGACGTTGTGGGTCACAGATGTAGAGACGGCGTCAGAATTAAAAGTATTACCAGCAAAAGGGTGCTTGATCGTTCAAGGTACTCAGTTAGGTCGAGTAAGCGGTTTAAGGTCACTCCCTATTTTTCGTTGACGCTTTGTAGCGCATTGGTTTGGTCGACCCTATATTTATATTATTGATAATTATGGCATTAAATGAAAACTGATAGAGAGTTGACTATACTCTTTGGCAGACAGTAGCAAGTTTACTTGCCAAAGGAGGCGGTGGTGGTAGGTGAGTGTGACCAAATGGGATCAAATAGATGGCGGCTTAACCCTCTTGAACGGGATCAACTGGTTAACCTTTCTACGCACACAACAAAAAGGTTGAAAAGACCAGATTGCCGTGTTCTTGAGATCTTGGTTGAGAATAGCGGCGAAGTTGTATCGAAGAAAATGTTGCTAGAGCAAGCTTGGAGTGGACGTATTGTCTCAGAATCCAGCCTCACTCAAAGTATTGCTAAAATCAGATTGGCGCTTGGCGACAATGGGAAAGATCAAAAATACATACGCACCGTGCCAAACGGCGGTTATCTGATACTTAAGGATGTGGTTCAACTGATCAACCTAACCAGTCTAGAGGCCCCAAGTGACGTTGTCGCTTTGGGCTATGATCGCCCCGAGTCAAAGAAAAACCAGTTTCGGCCGACGGTGACGCGCATACTTGCGGTTTTGTTGTTGTT
The DNA here is from genome assembly GCF_013074385.2 of Vibrio ostreicida. Classification (GTDB taxonomy): domain Bacteria; phylum Pseudomonadota; class Gammaproteobacteria; order Enterobacterales; family Vibrionaceae; genus Vibrio; species Vibrio ostreicida. The sequence continues at coordinate 124,891 of NZ_JABEYA020000007.1, read as the reverse complement.
GATAGCATCCGCTCAGCTGGTGAGTATCGTCCACAACGTCAGCTTAAAAAATCGACTGACCCTCAATCACTGGGTTGAGCAAAAAGTAGGAAATATCACTTTTACCTACGCTGATAACCCAAAGACAGAAAAATTGTACAAGTTTATCGCTCAGTTTAAAAAGAATAACACGACGGCACCGATCACCGCGGTGATGCTTTCAGTCACCCCTCATGATATCTACCTTTCATGTATCTACCATCACGAAGAAACAGGGGAGAGTCGAGTGAAAAATCTCACATTTACCGCTGAGGAAAATATTTATTTTCTAGAGGACAGTATGAATGAAATCTGTCGATAGCAGATTGTTAATGATTGCCGTCACCTTGGTGGTGATGACTTCTTCGATTGTATTTTTACTCGAACGTGCTGCGACACCTGAGTTTATAAAATCGGATCCCGACTCCCTCTTGTTTAGCAATAATCTGTACTTTAAGGCCAACGGTGACGTGGTGAACTTTCGGGACTACCACACGTTATCACTAGATAAACTTTCCTTTTCTCCCTCTATCACCACGCGTAACATTAATGATGGTGAGAAGAAAATCTTCATTATTTTTGATTTCAATATCTATATTAATAACATTATGAAAATAGGTAATTTTCAAGTAAGAGGCGAGTCATTGGAAAACTCAACGCCTATTGACGCCGAAGCTCACGTCGTGGGGCTGAACAACGACAATTATCTGCAAATTATTCACGATGATGAAAATAACCTTTGTTTTTCTAGTTTAACCACCACCAGTATAAGATGCTTAAGACACATCAATAAGTAGTGTTGTAGGGCCGTTTTTATATCTCAAACAAAAAATAGTACCCATAACCGACAAATAGGGCTGGAATCGCTGAGTAAATAGTAGCGGCCAACGCGGCTTTGGGGGCCAATGCAATGGCCGGGAACAGGGCGTCTCCATCGTTTGAAATGGCATTGGACAATTGTGCTGAAAGTGGGACGGCACCGGAAATGTATAAGCTGGTTACCAGTATCTGAGGGCCGCAGCCAGGAAGTAAGCCTATCGCTAAACCTATGAGTGGCATCCATCCCCCCCAGCCGGAAAAGGCTTCAGAGAGTTCGATTTGAGCAAAAAAGGTGATCAGCTCAAACACCATAAAAGCAAGGATAACCCATGCGGTGACGAAATTGGTATCTTGAGCCGCTTTTTGAAGTGGATGTGAAGACATTGTTTTCGAGTCTTCTGAAACGGTCGACTCATAATCTTTAATCTCTTGGGTTAGAGACCACAACAGCATGCTGACAATGATAAGCCCTGTGCCTAACCATTCCATACTCATTGCGGGTAAATCAATGAGCGCGTTAATGTCGATTTGAAATGAGCCCAATACCGCAATTATGGTTGCGGGAATAATGATCCATTTCCAAAATTCGCCTTGAACATTAATGGCTTTTCTCTCCAGAAAAGAGCATTGTCGATGGCTCTCTGAGTCTCTTGGAAATGGCGCATCGACAGGGGATGTGGTCTTCGGGCGAAGAAAATCATCGCGGTGGATCGCATTGACAACAAGACCAGATAGGCTCCCGACCAAAATACCAATGGCAATGACGGCCAATCCGATATCGGGCTGACTGGCCAATAACAAAAAGGCTGCATCACCCATGGTCGAGGTGAGTACCGCAACTATCGCACCAAAGCCAACACGTCCGCTGATAAATTGCGTAGTGACAATAATAGCGCCGCCGCATCCAGGTAACGCTCCTAACAAGGCAGCGAACAAGACTTGATGGTTGCGTGAAGTCTGATACAACTTCACGAGTTTGGTTTCTTTGTTCATCCATAGCGATAAGTAGTGGTAGATCGCTAATGTAAAAGCAACATAGGTCGAGACTGCCCAAAACGCATCAGAAAGTGTGGTGACAGTTAGTGCGCGGGTGGTCGGGTTTAGCACCAAAGCAAGTAAGCTAATGGGTAAAAGCAGTCTTTTGTAAGCAGGCTTGAACTGAGAAAAAGAAAACCAGCCTAATATTGTCCGAGAGAGTCTGATCGAGTCCATTGTATCTTTGATGCAAATACGAATTATTATCAATATAATTCAGATAATATAATTTGCAACCAAAAACTTGTCACTGGGGCTTTTATTTTGGCTAACCAATGACAAATTTGAAATTTCAGGTAAAGTATTCGCCTTTGTGAGTAATTGCCCAAAATTCGGGCCTATTTAAGTCGTATAGGAAAAAAGATGATTCTAGTTGTAGGTCACAAGAACCCTGATAGTGATAGTATTTGTAGCGCATTAGTTGCCACTGAGTTACTAAAAGCACGTGGCGAAGAAGCAATGCCAATTCGTCAAGGTGAGATTAATCGTGAAACCCAACATATTCTTGAAGTGGCGAATGCTGAGGTTCCCGAACTTCGTACGTCCGTAGCGGGTGAAAAGATTTGGTTGGTTGACTATTCAGATTTGGCGCAAGCACCAGATGATGTGGCACAAGCCGAAATTTTGGGCATTGTTGATCATCACCGCTTGGGTGATGTAATGACGGTCAACCCGATGGAAGCTTGGATTTGGCCTGTTGGCTGTACTAATACTGTCTTGTTCAATATGTTCAAAATTGAAGGGCACCCAATCACACCGCAGATCGCAAAACTGATGATGTCGGCGATCTTGTCAGATACTGTGGGCTTTGCATCGCCGACTTGTACTCAGAAAGACAGAGATGCCGTTGCAGAATTGGCGAATATTGCAGATGTGTGCGATGTCGATAGCTTCATCAAAGACTTGTTGATTGCGAAAACCAATATTGAGGGTTTATCGGCTGATGAGTTAGTGGAAAAAGATCTTAAAGGTTACCCTTTCAATGGTCGTGACGTTGTGGTCGGGCAGGTTGAATTGGCCACTCTCGAACAAGTTGATGGTATGATAGAAGCATTGGAAGCGGATCTTGAACGTCGGTGTACAGAGCAGGGTTTGGCCTTTGCAGCGGTTATGCTGACTGACATTACAACGGCACAAACTCGTCTATTATACAAAGGTGAGTGGGCCGATAAACTAATGTCGCATGAGCAAGATGGCATGCTGATGATGGAAAATACGCTAAGCCGTAAGAAGCAGGGCTGGCCTTGGTTACAGGCAGAGCTTTCTTAAGCCAAGATTTTCCAACACCAACGCCCAAAGCTTGCCTCTGGGCGTTTTCTTTCGTTGAGGAATAAGCAGATGACACAATCCCTTTCACAGCAGCAGATCGATACCATTTTAAACATGCGTGAAGATGAACGCTTCAGTTATACCATTAAAGAGATGGTTAAAAACAAACAGGTGTGGATTCTCACCGATGAGCATGGTTGCGTTATGCTCAACACAGAAGATGAAGATTGCATTCCTGTCTGGCCCAATGAGGAATTTGCGAATCAGTGGGCGACAGAAGGTTGGGCTCATTGTCGTGCTGAATCTATTTCGACGGCGAAATGGTTTAGCCGATGGACCTATGGCCTTGAAGATGACGAACTGGCTGTCGTGGTGTTTCCTAATCAAAACGAAGAAGGGGTTGTTCTTTACCCTGACGAGTTTGAATCTGAATTAAAAAAACAAGAGGCGAAACGCTAGGCCCTCTTAGTAACCAGTAAGTTGGAACAGTTCGGTTGATTTGGAAACGGCGACCGCCTGCTTAAGTACGCCTTGGCGTTGGTAACGCTTGAGTATAGCCTCGGTCGCTTCTTTCACTTGCGCTTTACCCATCCCAGGTTTAAGTGATGGTTCATAAAGCATTTGCAGCAACACGACGTCGAGTGGAGAAAGCAGATCTTCGGGCGTTTCATCGTTAAAAATAGAGGGGTAGGCTGTTTCTGTATCATTGGGCAAGCCCATCACTTGAGTGATCTCCTCGACAATACACGCGAGCAATTTACCGTGTTCCCTAGCCTGATCGACAGGTATAATGATCGCTGCGGAGTCGATAGCATGGGTAGTGGCATTGATTCTGTACCCCGCTTTACACAAAGCGCCTTGGGCATTTTGAACGGCGCTCTTACCGATTTCACGTTGAATATCAGCCATCCAATCTGACTCACGAGTATAAATCCATACGATATTGGCTTGATTCCGGCTGGTAACACGTTCTATCGAGTGGTTGGTGATTGCAGAAAGATCGCGTATATGTGCATTGGTCAATTCGTCATGAAGGCTTTGATCGGCGACTTTGTGCTCGACCCATATTTTTATTGGTTGGGTCCATTTCACTAAGGGTTTATTACCGTGTGAGTATTCATTTTTCAATGCGACATCGAGAAAAGCCTGCCGGACAAAATCAGGGTCTAGCCAGGTCTTGACCGTTGTATAAGCGAAACAATATTGCGTATTCAGAATCACTAATACTAAGCCAGTGACTATTCTTAGCATGAAAGTTTCCTGCTGTTATCGTCTGGGTTACTTGAAACAGGTTGCTTTGTTAAAATGACTTTCGACCATTCGCTGGGTGATGGTGTGGTCTGGACACGTTAATATTTGCTGTGTGTCTCCCGCTTCAACGACTTCACCATCGTGCATGACCATCACGGTGTCAGTGATGTGCTTCATCACCCCGAGGTGCTGAGACACATATATAAAAGAGACGCCCATTTCTTCCTGTAATTCTAAGAATAGATTAATAATCTGTGAACGCATTGCCATGTCGAGTCCGTTTAATGCTTCGTCCGCAACAATAATCGAAGGTTGTAAAATTAATGCACGAGCAAGACAAATACGTTGCTTTTGGCCCGCCGCTAACATTTGAGGATAGAAATAGGCATGTTCTGGCAATAACCCGACCCTCAGAAGGACGTCTTTGACTCGTTTCATACGTGCTTCATAAGTCATGTTGGTATTGCGTTTTAAGGGACCTTCTAGGATACGGCCTATTTGTAGGCGAGGGTTGAGAGATGTATTGGGATCTTGAAAGATCATCCTTATCAGCTTACAGCGAGTCGAATAATCCTTATGCTCCAGTCGTTCCCCATTAACACGAATTTCACCAGACGTCGGTTCGATCATGCCAGCTAGCATGCGTGCTAACGTCGATTTACCCGACCCATTTTGTCCAATCAATCCAAGCGTTTTTCCAGCTTCGAGCTGAAAATCTATCGGCTTAACAGCGTGTTGTACTTGCTTTTTGAATAGGCCGGAACGCGTGACGAAGGTTTTGCTCAGTTGACTGACTTCCAGTAGAGAACTCATGCGTTTTTCTTCTCCATATTCATTGGGAAATGGCAGGCGAACTTATGATTCTTTACCTGTTTGGTCAAGGGCATTTCGACGCATTGGCGGCGGGCATGAGGACAACGTGGGCCCAAGCGACACCCGATGGGTAAATGTTGCAAAGGTGGGATACTACCGGGTAAGGACTGAAGTTTTTCTTTGTGCGGAATTTGCCTGCTGAAATCTGGCATCGCTTGAAGTAATGCGACAGTATAAGGGTGTTTTGGTGTGTCCAAGATTTTGTGTGTGTCGGCGGACTCGACAGACTGCCCACAGTACATAACGGTAATTCTATTGGCCCATTGAGTAATCGTTGTCAGATCGTGCCCAATCAGCAGGATTGAGGTGTTATTGATCTGATTCATACGGCTGAGTAGACGCAAAATTTGTGACTGAGTAATGGGATCAAGATCGTTGGTTGGTTCGTCGGCAATAAGTAACTTAGGCTTGGCCGCGATGGCCATGGCGATCATGATTTTTTGGCATTCTCCATCGGTAAGCTCATAAGGGTAGCTAGACATGATCCGTTCGTGGTTTTTAATACCGACTTTGTGCAGTAAAGCGATCGCCTGTTTTCGTGGCCATTTGTAGCGTTGCCACCATTTCCCTTGAAAAGAACGGGAAGGAACTGACTCGATGAGCTGTTTACCCACTTGCTCGGAAGGATCGAGGCAGGTAGAGGGCTCTTGAAAAATCATCGCAATATCCCGTGCAATGACTTTTCTGCGTTCTTTTGGGGTCAGCTGCAGTAAATCGATCGAACCTAAGCGCATTCTATCCGCAGTCACTTTCCAATTGTCTTTACATACTCCGACAATGGCTTTGGCAACTAGGCTTTTCCCTGAGCCAGATTCTCCGACTAAACCACGGATTTCACCCTCATTCATCGTGAGGCTCATGCGGTCGACCGCTTTCATCAACCCTTGAGGCGTCTCAATTTCGATCGTCAAATGACGAATATCTAGTAACGGCATTATTCGATCCCCGCATTGAGCGCTTGACGAACGCCTTCGCCAACCAAATTAATTGTGATGACGACAAACATAATGGCAAGACCTGGCAGTGTGACAGTCCAAGGCGCCAGATAGATAAGCTCAACAGAATCGCCGATAATGGCTCCCCACTCAGTACTGGGAGCTTGAGCGCCGAGGCCAAGAAACCCTAATGCTGTAATATCAAGAATGGCGATAGATAAAGCCAACGTAACTTCAGACGCAATCACGACCAGAATATTGGGCAAAATCGAATTCCACAACAAATAAAAGTCATTGGCGCCATCAAGGCGCGCGGCCATGATGTAATCTTTCTCTACTTCAGTGTGAACAGCAATATAAACAGACCGGACAAGCCTAGGGATAAGGGCAAGGCAGATAGCAAGCAAGATATTGAATTCACCAAAGCCAAGAAAGGCCACGAAGATAATGGCCAACAATAATGAAGGTATTGACATGACGGTATCGAGAAGGTGATTCAAAAGGCTTGATATAAAACCTCTTGTCATTCCGGCAACAATACCTATGAGGCAACCGCAGGCTGTTGCGATAACCGTAATAATGGCGGCGGCGCCAAAGGTTAATTGGGAACCAACAATTAATCGCGATAAAATATCACGGCCCAAATCATCGGTTCCTAGAAAATAGTCGATTGTACCTTGTGGATCCCAAGAAGGAGGGACTAACAACTCACCCGTCTGTGCTTGAGGATCATGAGGGACTAACCAAGGTGAGGTCAAAGTGATAAAAATAATAAACAGTAGGCACCAGAGTCCGAACATCGCCAAGCTATTTTCTCGGTAACTGCGCCAGAATCGTTCAAACTGGGTTGGAATCTTTTCTTCTTGATAGATATTATCGCTTAGCATACCACTCTTTCCTTACTAAAGGATTGACCATTGCACCGAGCAAATCGGAAAGAATATTGGCGGTTAACACTAATGTCGCCACAACAATCACCCCTGCTTGAATAGAGGCGTAATCTTGGTTGGACAACGCATCTAACAACCATCGTCCTATCCCTGGCCAATTAAATATTGATTCTGTGATGATGGCTAAAGTAAGCATACTGGAAAGCTGTACACCAATTTTTGGGATGATCGGGGGAATGGCGTTTCTCAGCACATGCTGGGTTACAATTTCATGTGTAGCAAGGCCTTTGATTCTCGACGCTCGGACATAGTTCTGACTCATGACTTCAGCGACGGAAGAACGCATCAAACCGATCACTTGGGTTGTTGGGGCTAAAGCCAGCACTAAACAAGGAAGTATCAGGTGTTCTAGGACACTTTGCAGAGCGTGGGCTCGGTATTGGCCTTGAGCAAGAAAGGCGTCAATGATGGCAAAGCCAGTCATGTGTTCGATGTCGTAAAGTAGATCATAGCGCCCTGCGACAGGAAACATCTCAAAGTGAAGCGAAAACGCCATAATCATCAGTAAGGCCACCCAGAATATGGGGGCGGAATACCCCGACATCGATGTAAAGGAGATGGCGGTATCAATCCACTTACCTTGTTTCATTCCCGCCAGCGTTCCGATTGGAATCCCCACCATTAAAGAGATAAGGAAGGCGATAAGGCAAAGTTCAAGCGTCGCAGGGAATACCAGTGCCAGTTCAGATGAAATGGGGACACCGCTCTTGTTGAGGCCGAAATTTAAATGCGTCAACTCAACGATGTAGGTACTCCAACCGACCCAAAAGTTTTGCGAAGCCCAAGGATAACTGGGATCTAACCTAAGGAGACAAAAGCCGACCAGTGTTAACATCAGCAGAGTGATGATAAACAGATTGATCCTTTTCAGTGTGTAAAGAAACATTATTCCACTCTCTCTACAGTATCAAAAGGTTGCACATTAAATGGGTTGACCTTAAACCCCTGCAATGAATTGTCATAAGCTTGGAATTGCATTCCATGGCTGAGAGGGATAACGGGAAACTCTTCGTTTAAGATATTTTGGGCCTGTTTATATAAGTTAAGTCGGTAACGCGGTTTATCCACCTCCAACGCTAAATCAAGAAGGAAATCAAAATCTGAGTTACACCAACCTGAAACATTGAGGCCCACGCGTTTCGAATCACAGGAGAGTAGGGGCCTTAGGAAGTTATCCGGATCTCCGGTATTGGCCACCCAGCCTGTCAGATACATATCTATATTGGCATTGTTGGCGACGTTGGTCCGGTCATACCTATCATCGGTCAGTAAGGTTAAGGTAATTCCGATGTCTGCCAAATTCGCCTGGATGAGTTCGGCGGTTTTACGTGGGCTGGGGTTATAGGCTCGTGGCTCAAGCGATACTGACATCGTTAGCTTTAGGCCGTTTGCGAATCCTGCTTCTTTCATAAGGGCTATCGCGTAATTTCTATCGTATCGAATTTGGACACTGTCTTTGAGGTAGGCCCACGAGCTAGGCGGCAAAACAGAGTAGGCGAGTGTGCCTGTTCCATAGTAGACCGAATCGAGAATATTTTGCCGATTGATGGCGTAATTGAGCGCTTTGCGGACACGTGCGTCCTTGAGTGCCGGATGCGTCGTATTGACCGCGATAAACGAAATATTCATCGCCGGCTTAGCCATTAGCGTGATATCACTGTGCTCTCGTATGATCGGAATCTGACTTGAAAGCGGAGAATTTAACACATCACATTCATTGCGCAGTAGTTTGGCCAAGGTGCCTGTACCGCGATGTGATATATCAAACACCACTTGCTTCATTTTGGGGTGGGTCTTCCAGTAACGGTCATGACGTTTTAGCCGGATTAAATCATTGACCTGATAATCAGCTAGATAGAAAGGGCCACTGCCGACTGGGTGAGTATCTAGCCTTTCTTTTTGGTCCGTTTCTGAAAGAGACGCTGCGTATTCGGCAGAGTGGATAACGGCATGACTGGTGGCAATGTTGGGCAAAAACGTGTTGTCCGGACGGCTCAACCTAAACCGAACTTGATATTCAGACATCTCTTGGACATCGATAAGCAAATTTTGAATGTCGATCCCACTGAACCAAGGATAAAGACCACTACCGACATAATGGAAAGCATTGGAGGGGTCAATAATGCGCCGAAAGCTGAAAACGACATCACGTGCATTCATTGGTCGAGACGGGGTAAACCAATGGGTGGTCTGAAACTCGACATCATCACGCAGGTTAAATGTATACTCTGTGCCTTCATCATTAACTGACCAACTTTTTGCAAGGTTTGGTGTCGGTTTAAAGTTTTCTGAATCGAGAGTCAGAAGCGTATCGAAGATTTGAGGGCTGAGTGTCTCTGAAGAAATGCCGCTCTCGACCAGTTGAGGGTTAAAACTGATGGGACCGGCCTGCCCACAATAGACAAAGCCATTCTGGCGAATTTTATTGTGATCTAGCTTTTCACCACAGCCTGCAAGCAAGGTGATGCCAAAGATACTTAATGTCAGTTTGAAGAATGCTTTCATAGAACGAACAATTGCCAGAGACAACGCATAACAGAGTGGTAGATTATGCCTCAATATCTCAGTGGTTTACCATGATTACTTTACGCTTTTTATGACATCTATTAGCGGCTTAGGGTCGGCGTCGTCAACAAACCTTAGACAGGTCGTATTTTCTGATCATTCCCCTAAGCTGATGATAGCTCAATCCAAGCATCTCGGCTGCTTTGCGTTGGTTAAATTTGCTTTTCTCAAGCACAACGTTGAGTAAGGCAATGTCTTGGTTTTCCTGCCAAGCTTTATAATCGATGGGAAATTCAATCTGGCTAAGAGGGGCAGAAAGAGACGTAATATTCTCTTGGGTTGTTTCACTTGGGGCTGACCATTGATTGGAAAAAGGGTCGAAAATCAGGTGCTCAATCGGTTGCTGGCCTTGACCATGCTGGTATACCGCTCGTTCAACCACGTTTTTGAGCTCCCTGACATTACCCGGCCACTGATGATGTTGCATTGCTTGCTCTGCGCTCGGTGAGAAACCAACAAAATAGTCGTAGTTGAGTTCGCGACACATTTTTATTGCGTAATATTCGGCGAGTTGAAGAATGTCTTCTTGTCGCTCTCGAAGTGGGGGAAGGTGGAGCACATCAAAAGCGAGTCGATCCAGTAAGTCTGGCCTGAATTGACCATATTTTGCCATGTCGACAAGGTTGGCGTTGGTGGCGCAGACTAATCGTACATCGGCATTGAGAAGTTGATGACCGCCCACTCGTTCGTACTGCCCATATTCGATAACTCTTAGCAGTTTCTCCTGAACCAGGAGTGGGGCTGTGGCCAGTTCATCGAGAAATAATGTGCCACCTTCGGCACGCTCAAATCGGCCTTTGTGCCTTCCTTTCGACCCAGTGAACGCTCCCTGCTCATGTCCAAACAGCTCTGAATCAATCAGACCTTCACTCAGAGTTGAACAATTGAGTGAGATAAGCGGCTGGTCCCATCGTTTCGACAGATAGTGTATTCGTTGGGCAATCAGTTCTTTGCCTGTGCCACGTTCACCAATAATAAGAACGGGGCGGTTGATGACCGCCAGTTTTGAGACTTTATCCAGTACTGTAAGAAAAGCAGGGGACTCGCCGATAAGGTTTTGTTGCATTCCCGTCGTTCCATGTGGTCAAATTTACCTATTGTTAGTAAAAAACGTTACTCAATGCAACGGCTGTAGATTTTTTTTATTTAAATCATTGTTTTTTATGATAATAAAATCTGGCATGCATCTTGATAATATGTCCATCATGGACACTAAAATATTTGATTTAACCAAGTCATCAATGACGTTTGAGCACAGTTGAAGGAGCCAAATTATGGGTATTTTTTCTCGTTTCGCCGATATTGTAAATTCCAATATAAGCGCACTACTCGATAAAGCGGAAGACCCCGAAAAAATGATCCGCCTCATTATTCAAGAGATGGAAGATACATTGGTTGAAGTTCGAACCAATTCCGCCAAAGCGATTGCTGATAAGAAAGAATTACTACGAAAAATTGAGACACTCGCAGAGCAAAGTAACCAGTGGCAGGAAAAAGCAACACTCGCTTTGACTAAGCAGCGTGAAGAGCTTGCTCGCGCGGCTTTGATTGAAAAACAGAAGTTACAGGATGTGTTGAAGAGCCTTCGAACGGAGCAAACGTTGGTGGATGAGACCATTGAAAAGCTGACGGGAGAGATAGGCAAGTTGGAGAGTAAAATTGCCGAAACCCGTGCAAAGCAACAAGCCTTAGCCATTCGTTCGCAAACCGCTTCTAGTCGTCGAGATGTTCAGAAACACCTTCATACGGCAAGAGCATCGGAAGCCATGGCAAAGTTTGATCAATATTCCCGAAAAATTGATGAACTTGAAGCGGAAGCGGAGGTTTATTCTCAGAGCGGCAACAGTAAATCGCTCGATCAAGAGTTTGCGGAGCTCAGAGCTCAGGACGACATTGAAAAAGAACTCGAAAATCTCAAAAACAAAATGAAAGAAAAAAAATAACGGAGAAAGAATGGGCGCGTGAGTAGATTCACCAAAACCTTCTTTAATTATTTTTTGAATGCATTACTTTAATTATTTGAATTTATAACAGTTTAAGGCAGAGTTGAGGCTTAAACTGTATTGCCTTTAGGAGTCGCTTATGTCGTCGTTTTTTATTGCAGGGCCTTTGATTGTCTTTTTGATCTTTGTTGCCCCCTTGTGGTTGCTGCTTCATTACCGAAGTAAAAAGAAAACCGCCGGAGGATTGACCGAGGATGACTTTCAACGGTTGAAAGACCTGTCAGAAAAAGCAGAGCACATGAAAAAGCGAGTGGACACCCTAGAACGGATCTTAGATGAAGAAACGCCCAACTGGAGACGTCGCTATGAATAGGCGTGAATTGTATCGAGATCCCGTAAATGGAAAAATCACGGGTGTGTGTGCTGGTATCGCCAATTATTTTGGAACCGAGGTTTGGTTGATTAGAATTCTAGTCATCTCCGCTGCTTTACTGGGGGGGAGCTTCCTTGTTTTACTTGCTTATATTGCAATGACGTTGATGTTGGAAAAACAACCCGCTAATTACGTGGAATCGATCAAGTCAGAGCAAGAACATAAGCTCAAAAGTAAGCCTTGGCAACAAGGACAGACGCCTGAAGCCTTGTTGGATACGATAGAAAAAGACTTCGATACGCTTGAATATAAGGTTCGTGGACTGGAAGCTTATGTCACTTCTGAAACGTTTAAAGTCGATAAAGCGTTCAAAAATTTATAACTTAGTGGTGACCATTATCCTTCAGTGCTTGTAGGGGATTAATGTTAGCAAATGATTAATTTTCATAACAATTCACTGGTATCCTTCTGGCAGTGACGCCATCATTCATCTATCTTTGTAGCTACCAGTGACAAACGGATGATTGACATGCACAAAACTTTCGCACTTCTCACCATCGCCATTGGCCTCAATGGTTGTGGTGAGGCGCTTCCTCCTGTCCCCGAACCCGACTCCAGACCAGCAAAACTGTTTACCGTGACAGTGGGTAATACCCAATTTGAAAGGCAATTTCCAGCGACATCTGAAGCGGGAGATAAAGCGGTGCTGGCGTTTCGTGTTCCTGGCCAGCTTCAATCTATTGATGTCCTTGCAGGACAAGCGGTGAGTAAAGGCGATGTGCTGGCGTCACTGAATCCTGACGAATACTCTTTGTTGGAGAAGCAGGCTCAAGCTCAGTTTCGTTTGGCAGATGTGCAATTTCAACGTTATAAAAAGCTGCGCGATGACAAAGTCGTCTCCGAGCAAGATTATGACCAAGCGAAGGCGAATCACAATTCCGCCAAAGCAACATTGGAGCAAGCCAGCGCGCAATTGCGCTATACCCGACTTGTCGCCCCTTACAATGGCACCATCTCTATTATTCCGGCAGAGAATTTCGAGTTCATTGCAGCCAAGCAAGGTGTGATGAATATTCAAACCAATCAGTTATTGAAAATTGTGTTCCAACTTCCTGACCATTTACTGAATCGTTTCGCTAGCGGCATTAACCTCACCGCGACCATGAAATTTGATGCCTTCCCGGCACAGCGGTATGAGCTCTCCTTTCAGGAAATAGATACAGAAGCGGATCCAAAAACGGGCTCCTACAAGGTCACTATGGTGATGGAGCGGCCAAGTGATGTTGGTATTTTGCCCGGTATGGTAGGGCAAGTCGATGTCAAGGTTGACTCTAGTGGCGCGACACAAATCCCCGCTTCTGCGATTTTCGAGGAAGACGGAAAATTCTGTGTTTGGCGTGTTAGGCCTGACGGTATCGTTGAAAAAGCAGCGATTGAACTCAATCAAAAGCGGCAGGTAGAAAGCGGTATCAATGATGGCGATAGGATCATTATATCGGGTGTCAACGGTATTGAGTCAGGTATAAAAGTCAGAGAATGGATCAAAGAGAGAGGATTGTAATATGACGCAGTGGATACGATTAGGCATTGTCACCGCCGCAGCAATTCTCGCGGGCTGTGGTGGTGAGCCGCAGTATGTTGACTTTGGCCTACCCAAAGTCAAAATCAAGCAAATTGGCCCTAGCATTGGGGATGAAAACCTCTACCTGCCTGCGGTAGCCAATGCCGCACAACGATCTCATTTGAGCTTTAGAGTTGCAGGGGAGCTCAATCAATTGAATGTTAAAGAAGGTGATCAGGTCAAAAAGGGAGATGTGCTTGCCGAAATAGACCCAACGGATTACCAACTGGATGTGGATAATGCGACGGCCAAATTTAGTGTTGTTGACAGTCAGTACAGGCGCTCTAGGCCGCTCGTAAACAAGGGGTTGCTTGCCAAGTCGCAATTTGACGAGATTGAAGCCAACCGCCAAATTGCTTATGAAGAATTACGGTTGGCTAAATTGAGGCTGTCTTTTACTCAGTTACTGGCACCGGTTGACGGTATTATCTCACGAGTGAATGTTGAACAATTTGAAAATATTCAGGTTGGCCAACAAATGGTCAATATTCATAGTTTAGATGAGGTTGAAGTTCTTATTCAGCTCCCTGACCGGTTGTATGTCAATCAACCTGACCCAGAAACGTTTTCTCAAGTTCAAGCTTTGGTAAAAGTGCCCAGTGGAAACCAATACTCCGCATCTATCAAAGAGTTTACTACCGAGCCCGATCCCAAGACAGGGACCTTTACCGTTACTCTTACGTTACCCATGCCTCAACAGGAATTAATTCTTGACGGTATGGCAGTGGAAGTGACTTCACAGGGTGAGAATGCGGGCCTTAACATGAGAGCTGGTGTCTTGGTGCCTATTGAAGCCGTTTTTAATGCTGATGGCGATCCTCTCGATAGGCGTAATAAATATGTTTGGGTTTTTGGGGCGGACAATACCGTATCAAAACAGCAAGTGACCATAGGTAAAGTATCAAAGCGAGATTTACAAATTCTGGAAGGCCTTGAGCAGGACCAAAAGGTCGTGACTGCTGGGGTTTCTCAACTGAGGCAGGGAACCAAAGTGGACGTCGTTGATCAGGAGATAGGCAATGAGTGAATCGAATAATCCAGCACGTGAAAAAGATGAGCATATAACAGGTATTGCGGCTTACTTTATTCGCAATCGAGTCATCAGTTGGATGATATCACTTATTTTTCTTATTGGAGGCGTGGCTGCCTTTTTTGGTCTTGGGCAGCTCGAAGATCCAGCCTTTACGATTAAAGATGCCATGGTGGTGACCTCCTATCCTGGAGCGACACCTCAACAGGTAGAAGAAGAGGTGACCTACCCCATCGAGAAAGCGATTCAGCAATTGATGTATGTGGATGAGGTTAACTCCATTTCTAGTCGAGGTTTGTCTCAGATCACCGTCACGATGAAAAATAACTACGGACCGGATGATTTGCCTCAAATCTGGGATGAATTGCGCCGTAAAGTTAATGATCTAAAAGGTCAGTTACCACCCGGTGTCAATGATCCTAAAATCATTGATGACTTTGGGGACGTTTACGGTATTTTGCTTGCTGTGACTGGAGAAGGGTATAGCTATAAAGAGCTATTGGACTATGTCGATTACCTCCGACGAGAGCTGGAGCTAATAGATGGAGTGAGTAAAATATCGGTATCTGGGCAGCAACAAGAGCAAGTATTCATTGAAGTGTCAATGAAGCGGCTTAGTAGTTTAGGTTTGTCACCTACGACCGTCTTTAACCTTTTGTCGACTCAGAATGTGGTCTCTGATGCAGGGGCAATTCGAGTGGGCAGTGAATATATCCGAATTCAACCGACAGGAGAGTTCGAAAATGTTGATCAGCTGGGTGATTTAATCATTACTGAAAGTGGTGCTCAGGGGCTTATCTACTTGCGTGACGTTGCGCAGATTAAGCGAGGTTTTGTTGATGTGCCGGATAACATAGTGACATTCAATGGTAAATTAGCGCTGAATGTCGGCGTATCTTTTGCCCAAGGTGTCAATGTTGTGGAAGTGGGTAAACGCTTTGATCGGCGTTTAGCAGAACTCAAATATCAGCAGCCAGTCGGCGTTGGTATTTCCGAAGTATACAGCCAGCCCAAAGAAGTGGATAAGTCCGTCAGTGGTTTTATTGTCAGCTTGGGACAGGCTGTCGCGATCGTGATTATCGTTTTGTTGTTTTTCATGGGCCTACGTTCTGGCTTATTGATAGGGCTCATTCTACTGCTGACTGTGCTTGGCACGTTTATCTTTATGAATTATTTTGCGATCGATTTGCAGAGGATTTCATTGGGAGCGCTGGTTATTGCCTTAGGGATGCTGGTGGACAATGCGATTGTGATTGTGGAAGGGATACTGATAGGCACTCAAAAAGGTCGGACAAGGATTCAGGCAGCTACGGATATCGTTACTCAAACCAAATGGCCACTTCTTGGTGCAACCGTTATAGCGGTTACTGCTTTTGCACCGATTGGTTTGTCGGAAGATGCGACAGGTGAGTATTGCGGGACTTTGTTTAGCGTGTTGCTCATTTCATTGATGCTCAGCTGGTTCACGGCTATTTCACTGACGCCTTTTTTCGCAGATTTGTTCTTCAAAGGACAGACGTTCAAAAACCAAGGTGAAAACAACGATCCTTACAATGGAATGATTTTTATGATCTATAAATCATTTCTTGAATTTTGTATGAAGCGAGCTTGGCTCACTGTTGCTGTTTCCGTATTGGGTCTGATCGTGAGTATTTACGGTTTCGCTTTTGTTAAGCAAGCGTTCTTCCCCTCTTCAACCACGCCCATATTCCAAACGGATATTTGGTTACCCGAAGGCACAGACATTAGAGCCACGAATACTAAGCTCAAAGCTTTGGAAGCGTGGTTATCAGATCAAGAAGGTGTCGATCATATTACCACCACCGCGGGTAAAGGCTTGCAACGCTTTATGCTGACCTATGCGCCTGAAAAAAGTTATGCCGCTTACGGTGAAATCACAACCAGAGTCACCGACTATAAACAGTTATCGGATTTGATGGCGAAATTTAGGGTCCATCTTGAGAAAACGTTCCCTGAAATTGAATACAAACTTAAGCAGATAGAACTTGGCCCAGGTGGTGGAGCAAAAATTGAAGCTCGGATTATTGGCTCTGACCCGACGATATTACGTGGCATCGCGCGACAAGTTGAAGACATTATGAGTGCGGATCCGGGGGCGAGTAACATCCGTCATGATTGGCGGGAAAGAACGAAAATACTCGAGCCTCAGTTTAACGAAGGTCAAGCCAGACGTTACGGTATCACAAAGTCGGATGTTGATGATTTATTGGCGATGTCTTTTTCTGGGAAATCCGTTGGAGTATATCGTGATGGCACCACGTTAATGCCGATAGTTGCTCGATTGCCGGAACAAGAACGTGTAGATATTCGAAATATTGAAGGGATGAAGATTTGGAGTCCTGCGTTAAGTGAATATATACCATTGCAGCAAGTGACACTGGGCTACGATATGCGCTGGGAAGACCCCATTATCGTGCGCAAAAATCGGAAACGAATGCTGACTGTTATGGCTGACCCAGACCTGTTGGGGGAAGAGACGGCGGCGACATTGCAAAAACGACTTCAAGCCAAAATCGAGGCGATTGAGTTGCCCTCAGGGTATTCATTAGAATGGGGAGGTGAATATGAGTCATCACGCGATGCCCAAGCTTCTTTGTTTACGACGATGCCAATGGGTTATCTATTTATGTTCCTCGTCACGGTGCTATTGTTTAATACCGTAAAGGAGCCGCTCATTATTTGGCTGACGGTTCCACTAGCGATCATTGGTGTGACCACTGGCCTTTTGGTACTCAACACTCCCTTTGGCTTTATGGCGCTACTTGGGTTTTTGAGCCTATCCGGTATGTTATTGAAAAATGGTATAGTATTGCTTGATCAAATCGAAATTGAGATGCAATCCGGCAAGGACCCTTATGTTGCCGTGGTCGAAGCGGCATTGAGCCGTGTGCGTCCAGTTTGCATGGCAGCCATTACAACGATATTGGGTATGATTCCATTATTACCAGACATTTTTTTCAAGCCAATGGCTGTGACTATTATGTTTGGACTGGGCTTTGCGACCGTGCTTACGCTGATAGTCGTACCGGTCCTGTACCGTATTTTTCACCGCGTTAGAGTGCCAAGTTAACTCAGCGTTATATGATCTTGCCCCTGCATTTTGGTCAGGGGCACTTTACAAGAAGGAACATCATGGATATTCGATGTGCATGGGCAATGAATCACGAACTTGAACGTGAATATCATGATAAAGAATGGGGTGTACCAGTATACGACGACCGGACTCTATTTGAATTTATTACTCTCGAAGGCGCTCAAGCAGGATTAAGTTGGTTAACTATCCTAAAAAAACGTCAGGGTTATCGAGTTGCATTTGAGGATTACCAGCTAGATAGGTTAGCGCAATACGGTGAAGCTCGAGCGGATGTGATTATTGCTAACTACGATGTAGTAAAACACAAAGGCAAAATTCAGTCGGTGTTTAATAATGCTCGCTCGGCTTTGTCTTTGATAGATGAGTATGGCAGCCTGTCGAATGCGATGTGGCAATTTGTTGACGGGCGCCCTGTCATTAACCAGTGGCAAAGTATGACTGACGTGCCAACGTCCACTGAACAATCGAGGGCCATGAGCCGATTTCTGAAAAAGAACGGCTTCAAGTTTGTTGGTGAAACGATTTGCTATGCTTTTATGCAAGCGGTAGGCATGGTTGACGATCATCTCGTCAATTGCTGTAAAAAGTACCGTTGAAAAGTACATGCGTTGACTCTGCTTAATGTCCGTTATCATGGATACGTTCTAGCGCTTGAACCCGACGTTGCTGAGAAGAGGCAAAATATTGTTGCCTCAACGCGTCAATGTGACCTTTTTTGTCTTCATCCGTTAAGGCGGGATCCGCTATAACAGTGCGTCTTTCTATGAGATAGCCGTCGAACTGGGCAGAAAACTGCTGGTGCTGATTGTCTAAGTCGAGGAGCTGACCAGCTACGACTTCTCCGACAAGTTCCACTCGGGTTAAGTGTTTGAGCTGCAAGTCCAGTTGTGATGATTGGGTCAAGCTTATCAACAACTCATTGTTGCGCGCACTTTTCTGAATGTACTCTGGTTGGTCTGCGAGTGCTTCACGCCACTTTTGTAACTGGGTTGGCGTATCGAGATGCTCACTTTTTATCAGTAATTTCTCGATAGACAGTTGCCTTAGCCTGTTTTCTTCTTCAAACAGCATTTGAATCTGTTCTTCGGAAAAATAGTGTTGTTGCAGTGCCATAATTTGTTGATGAAATTGCTCCAGATCGAGGTATGTTAGCTTTAGTGTCGTTATTGGGTTTAGACTCGTAAGTGCTTGCTTATACTTTAAAAATCTGTCGAAGAGAACCGGATCTAAAGTCACTCCGTTTGTCACAAAATCATTCTTTTCTACTCTGGCTTTGATTTGATCGAGCTCCTGCTCCCCTAAGCTACTCAGGGTATAGTCAAAAAAGTCTCTTTGTGACGAACCATCTACCTCCGTATCTTGTTGGGAGTTGGCTTGCACAGAAATGGGGCTGGTATCGGCATTGTCGTTAAAAAAATAGACCGTCCCAGCACTGATGGCGGCGATCAACAGTATCAGAGTGGGTACGGTCTTTTTCATACTATAAACCTTGTAACTTGAGGCGATTAGCGTGTTGGCGGTAGAGGGTGACGGGATCCGTTTCGAATAAATGGTGAATGCCGATCAGCCCGTTAATTTCATCGAGATGATTCATCTTATAGTCATCACGGATCACCTTCCCAAGGTGGGTACTGCAAGCGCTCACCAAGCCGTCGTTGGGTTCACCAAATGCTAATCCAAGAAGGGTCATGGCTGCATCTGTTGGATCGAGAAGGTTGGTGAAAGTTCGGGAGCCTGTCCATGAATAATAGTAAACGCCGTTGTCTGCGAGCCAATCTCCGTCACCACATGCAGTCGAGGGAATACCCTCTGGGTGGTGTTGATTGAATAAGAGAGACCCTTCGGTCGTTAATGCGGCTAAAGAGGCCAGCGCTTCCTGCTCTAAATCACTGCCACCTGACAAGAAGTTAATTAATGTCGTCAACCCCCCCGCGAGCGTTACGCCTAATTTTTCTAAAATAGATCCTTCAGGAATTGTGCCCCGTACAATATCTGCCACCTTGGACCCTTTATTGACTCCACCAATACTGGTGACTGATGCGACGAGGTGAGGGCTGACAGATGCAACGTAACGCGCTGTGGGTCCGCCATGGCTATGACCGACTAAATTGACCTTGTCTGCTCCGGTCACCACGAGCAGTGTTTCGACTTGCTTGAGCAACTGTTCTCCACGAACTTCAGTACTATTGATCGCTGAAACTTGTGCGACGTAGACATTGGCTCCACCTCGCGTCAAGGCTTGGGGAATACCGTAGAAATAATCGAGGCCAGCAAGGGTGTCGAACCCAAACAGTCCGTGTACTAGGACAATGGGGTATTTTGTTTGTGTGTAACCACTGGCACTTGAGTGACTGGCTGTTGCCGAAAGTGCTAAGCTACAAATACAAAGTAAAGCGGCTTTTATTTTTTGTTTCAAAACTCGTTCCCTCTGGTTTGACCTCTGATGAGTAATTAAACACTATTAGAAGTTTGGAACTAAGCGAAACTTGTATAAAAAACGATCGATGTATTTGTGATCCAGATGTTAAAATAAACACATTCTATTAACAACATTGGCTTGGTAAATTACTGATAGTAAAGTAAATAATGGGAAAATAAACAGGCCCGTTTGGGGGCCTATTCACTTAATCCGAGTTATCGGCTTGAATCCTGATTAGGAAGCAAAGTGGCATACCTCTCAAAGCCTTTTTCAAGGTCGGCAATTAAATCGTCGACAGCTTCCAGCCCAATATGAAGCCGAATGAGCGTACCGTCGAAGTTGGGATTGGCGACGGTTCTCAGGTTGTTAAAGCTTTTTGGCTCATTGGCCAATATTAGGCTCTCAAACCCTCCCCATGAGTAACCCATACTAAAGTGAGTCATACCATCGAGTAGGGCAGTGGTTGCTCTTGGATAGCTGGTTTTGAGGACAAACGAGAATAGCCCATTTCCGCCTGAAAAATCGCGTTTAAAATACTCGTGTCCTGGACAGTCGTTCAAAGCCGGATGGCGGACATGATCCACTTCCGGACGGCTTTGAAGCCACTGTGCGACCTTCAGGCTACTTTCTGCGTGTTGGCGAAGTCGTACATCCAACGTTCGAATGCCCCTGAGGCCCAAGTAAGCATCATCTGGGGAAACACACTGACCCATGAGATAGCTTTGTTCACGCAATTGATCCCAGTGTTTTTCGTTCGCAACTGCGGTTCCAAGCATGACATCAGAGTGACCTACGATATATTTGGTGGCAGCCTGAATTGAAATATCGACACCATACTCAAAGGGAGAAAAATTGACGCCCGCGGACCAAGTGTTATCCAACATGACAATGATATCGCTTTCGTGAGCGATTCTCGCCAGAGTCGGCACATCCTGAATTTCCATCGTAATAGATCCTGGGGACTCGAGAAATAGAATTTTGGTATTCGGTTGAATTAGATTGCGAATCCCATCACCAATCACAGGATCATAGTAGGTCGTTTCCACCCCCATTTTTCTTAAAATTTTGTCACAGAAGTCGCGAGTGGGTTCGTAACAAGTATCGACCATGAGCAAATGATCACCTGTTTCAACAAACGAAAGAATGGCGTTTGAAATGGCCGCGGTGCCACATGGGTAGAGCGCGCAGCCAGTACCACCTTCAATTTCGACCATCGCATCTTGAAGGGCAAAGTGAGTATGGGTACCGCGGCGTCCATAAAATAGGGTTTTATTGGCTCTATTAGACGTTGCGTACTGTTTTTCAGCAACCGTATCAAAAACCACTGTCGAGGCCCGTTGGATTGGTGGATTTACCACGCCCTTGGTCCACTGTTTACTTCTTCCCGCAGCGACCATTTGGGTTTGTTTACCATCAGACATTGTTCGTCCTTCCTTTAGATTACTTGCCCTATTTAAACCATGGTGGGCAAGGAATAGCAAGAGTCAGAAAGATAAGATTGGGTTTACAGTAAAGGGTTGAATAAGTAGAAAACACGTTCTAGAAATCGAGAGTACATCGAACGTTTGTTCCATTGCGATAAGTTAACCAAATGGGCCGTTTCCATATACTTTTTCTGAAGTTGAAACATTTGCTTAGTAAAGACCTCGTCATCAACCGCGAGGGTGAGCTCTGAATTTAACCACAAACTCCGCATGTCCATATTGACGGTACCCACTAAGCAAAACTGCTGATCGATAACCACCGATTTAGTATGGAGAAGGCCGCCATAGAATTCGTAGATCTTTACCCCCGCTTCCATAAGCTCAGTATAAAAGGCCCGAGAAGCCCATTTTACCATCAGAGAATCATTTTTTATTGGGATAATTAATTCCACATCTACGCCGCGTTGTGAGGTCATTTTTAACGTTTCAAGCAAGTCAGAACTCGGTACAAAGTAAGGGGTAGTAATACGTACCGAGTGATTAGATTGATTGATGGCGAGGGTTAAGACTTGAGATATGAGATGCTCTGGCATACCAGGACCAGAGGGGACGACCTGAACGGGGTGCTGAGGTTCATTGTGATTGGGTTGACAATCGGGCCAATTGGGCAGTTCCCGAAACCCTGTTTCGACCTCCCAATCCCAGCAGTGAATAGCCGCAAGGACATTGACTGTTGGTCCCGTTATTCTGACCATGATGTCTATCCATTGCCCAACACCAGAGTCCTGTTTAAAAAATGCAGGGTCGACAAGGTTCATCGACCCTGTATAAGCGATAGTATCATCGATAACGATGATTTTTCGATGTTGTCTTAGATCGAGACGACGAAGGAATAAACGCCACGGGCTTACCTCCAACGCTTGGATCACTTCAACACCCGCAGAACGCATCATGCCCACCCAGTGACTGCGGAGAAAGTGAGGGCTGCCCGCTGAATCAACCAGCAGTTTTACATTTACCCCTCTCTTAGTTGCGCGGATCAGTGCAGAGGCGACGGCGTCGGCAAGGCCGCCAGGGTGCCATATATAGAACACCATGCGAATATTGGTGGTTGCCTTTTCTATATCATCGATAACCGAATGGAGAATGTCATTCGGGGAGCTTTGTAGACACAAACTGTTTCCACTCAGTGCGGGAAGCCCAAGTCGATTGTTACATAATTCATCGATACGATAGATATGACGCCCGAAGTTTTGAGTATCATGCGCTAGACAGTCATTGAGGCGAGAGAACCATTTGGCAAAAGGAGCGAGCATGACTTTTGCGCGCTCAGCACGCTTGCGGCCGAGATTGAGTTCACCAAATAAAAAGTAACAGCCAACCCCGACAATTGGAATAATGTAAATGATCATGAGCCAAGCCAGTGAAACGCTGACCGCTCTTCGCTTGAGAACAACCCGTAGGGTGACACCGGCAACCAGTATCCAGTAGATGACAAAACCCGCTAATGTAAGGAAGTGGTAGAACTTTTCCATTCAATTATCCCATAAGATCAATCGTTTGAGTCACTAGACTCGTTAACTGAGATAGTAATTCGAGCAGGGCGTTACAACAACAAACATTTGATCCGCTCGATAACTTCTGTGTGATTTGGCACATATGGATGGATAAAGTCGCAAAAGAGAATTACTATGTTAATCCAATGTAACCAAGATGTTAAATTCCACGTAACGGACAAAAAGTAGGCAGTTGGAGGTGTTTTTAGGTGTATTGTTGATAATTTACAATACTTGGGGTTCCAATTGTAAATGTAAACTGGTTTACTTGCCATGATGTGGGGCTGATCCAAATTTTCCATGGTTGTAATTATTAATTTACACATTCATGGGTACCCCGAATGGAAACAGTACAACTGATAAAAGATTTGATGGAGTAACCGTGACTACGAGTAAAAGTGCACAATCCCGTGATAACTGGGGGTCTAGATTAGGCTTCGTTATGGCCGCAGCAGGATCTGCTGTTGGTTTAGGTAATATATGGAAATTTCCTTACACTGCAGGAGAGAGTGGTGGCGGTGCGTTCGTTGCAATTTATCTGATATTCGTTATTTTTATTGGTTTTAGCGTGATGCTGACCGAGTTTGCTATCGGTCGTAAGACTGGGCTTTCAGCCGTTGGCGCTTTTAAAACGACCGACAGAGGTTGGACTTTTACGGGAGTGATCGGTGTTGTTAGTGGTTTACTCATTATGGGTTTTTATCCTGTTGTCGGTGGGTGGGCATTAGCTTATATATTCAAAGTGGGTGGGGGACTACTCAGTACACCAGATACGATAGGCGATAGCTTCGGGAGTTTTATTTCCGACCCCATACAGCCGCTGATGTGGATGGCAATCTATCTCCTTCTCAATATTGTTATTGTGATAAAAGGAATATCGGGTGGCATAGAAAAAGCAGGAAAAATCCTGATGCCATTACTGTTTTTTATCCTAATTGTTGTGTCGGTGAAAGGTCTCATGCTGCCAGGTGCCATGGCCGGTCTAGAGTTTCTTTTTAAGCCAGATTTTACGAAAGTTGACAGCAATGTGGTGCTTGCGGCACTTGGACAGGCCTTTTTCTCTTTAAGCTTGGGTATGGGTTGTATGATGACTTATGGCTCCTACCTCAAGAAAAAAGAAAACCTCGTTAAAACGACCGCGATGGTGACCGCGATGGATACAGGCGTTGCTATCTTAGCGGGGATTGCTATGTTTCCTGCTATGTTTGCCTTTGGTATGGAGCCTGCCGCTGGACCGGGGCTTGTTTTTGTTGTTGTGCCTCAGTTGTTTGCCGAAATGGGTGGCCTCGTTGGACTTCTTCTCGCCTTATTGTTCTTTGTTGGCCTGACGGTGGCTGCTTTGACATCATCAATCTCTTTGCTAGAAGTTGTGGTGGCCTACCTTATTGATGAAAAAGGAATGAAACGTCCAGTCGCTGTTATGCTATCCAGTTGCGTGATGGCGATTTTGTGTGTGTTTGCTTCTTTGTCTCTTGGTGGATTGGGCCCAACTCTATTTGATAATGGCGCTTTTGATATTTTTGACCTTCTGACGGATAAAATATTTTTGGCGGTGGGTGGTATGTTGGTCTGTATCTTTGCGGGTTGGCGTCTAAACCGTAGCGAACTTGAAAAGGAAATCACCAACGGAGGAGAAGTCTCTTTTCCTTTGTTTGGCCTTTGGTACAATCTAGTTAAATACGTGATTCCGGTCGCGATTGCCATTGTTGCCTTGATGGGCATCAAATCGGGCTTTGATAGTGGTAAAGGTGAAATTATGCTGCTCGGAATTGGTATTATCGCGCTAGCGGGTGTTTTCTCTAGAAAGCTGTAACGTTAATATTGAAGGATTGGGGAAGCGGTTCCGCTTCCCTTTTTTCGATCTATCTCGTGCTGGTATTGCCCATTAGAACAGGTATAATTTGGCTCCCAAAGTGGAGCCTTCCTATGTTTGATATCGTTTTTTCCCATTCTGACTTCGTTGTTATTAACAAGCATCCCAATGTTTCCGTCCATAAAGACAATGGGGAAACGATGTTGTTGCAAGAGGTTGCCCAAATCACAGGTGACGATAAACTTTATCTGGTGCATCGACTGGATAAAATGACCTCTGGACTCTTACTCCTCGCCAAAAACGCCATTGCAGCAAGAGAACTTTCTATGCAGTTTGCTCAGCGTAGTGTTGAGAAATACTATCTAGCGATCGGCAGTAAAAAGCCTTCAAAAAAACAGGGGCTTATTCGTGGTGATATGACCCCATCTCGACGTTCTGCGTGGAAGTTGCTCAGTTCGCAACAAAACCCCGCGGTGACGCAGTTTTTTTCCGTTGCGGCGATGCCGGGTGAGCGTCTATTCCTGTGCAAGCCGCATACAGGCAAAACGCACCAGATTCGAGTGGCATTAAAATCGGTAGGGTCACCCATCCTTGGCGATCCTATTTATTCGCCTACCTGTGTATCGGATCGAGGTTACCTTCATGCTTTTGCATTGCGCTTTGTTTACCAAGGTCAAAAGTTTGAAACGGTGTGCGATCCTAGAGAACAGGTTTATCTTGGGCGAGAATGGAATCAAACACCTGTGAGTCAGGGGATTGAATCTTGGTTATCGCCTTGGGCACTCCCATGGCCAAAAATAAACACATAAATAGGAGTCAGCATGAAGACTGAACAACTCACCATTTTTTTTGAGAGAATTCACGATGCTTTGTCGGCGACATCAGGGGAAGTCAGACGCTTGTTCCATGGCCGAGGACGTCGATACCACGGGTTAGAACAAATTACCTGTGATTGGGTTGATAAACAACTTTTGGTCAGTGTGTTCAGAGACATCGATGACGATTTTCTTAGGGCTCTGCAAGAAGGTCTGATTGCTCTGTCGGCCACGCCCGTTTGGGAAGAGAAAGGCGGGCGGTGTATTGTAATCCAACATCGCTATGCCCAAGGGACGCCTTCTGAAGTGCTGGTTGGTGAACTCAATACTAGCCCAGTTGTACGAGAGTCTGGGTTAAAATATCAATTGGATATTGGACGAAACCAAAACTTCGGCCTATTTCTCGACATGCGTTTTGGAAGAGATTGGGTGAGAGCCAACAGTAAGCAGAAGAAGGTGTTGAATTTATTTGCCTACACTTGTGGGTTTTCTGTTGCAGCGATAGAAGGAGGTGCTGAGCTGGTTGTTAATGTGGATATGGCGAAATCGTCTTTATCAAAAGGACGAGATAATCATAGACTGAATGAACACAACGTAAAGCAGGTAAAGTTCATTGGCCACGATATCTTTAAGTCGTGGGGGAAAATCAGAAATACGGGCCCTTATGATCTCGTCATTATTGACCCCCCTTCGTTTCAAAAAGGCAGTTTTGCGTTAACCACCGACTACAAGAAGATCTTACGGCGCTTACCTGAACTCTTATCTGAGCAAGGAGAAGTCCTCGCTTGCGTCAATTCACCTCAGGTTGGCAGTGATTTCCTTATTGAAACGATGAAAGACGAAGCGCCAGCGCTTGATTTTGTTGAGCGTCTAACCAACCCTCCTGAATTTGCAGATGTGGATAGTGAGGCCGGCCTTAAAGTCATGCTATTTCGCTAAATATTTCCGGAATGTGCCATTCTTTATGATAGGTTTAAACAGACATCGGTTAGGAAGCCTAAAAGGATTTCCATGCTATTTTAAAGTGTGAAAGCCGGAATAAAGCCGAGTGAAGGTCGTAAACCAGCAGGCGGATCCAAACACATAAGCAAGAATGGCAAAGTACTCAGGAAACAAGCAAAAAAGAATAAAGCATGCGATCGTTTCGGTCCCTTCTGTTAGCCCACTCATATAATAGAGCGATTTACTTTTATGGACGGGATTATCAATGTTGCGTTTGCTCGCCATGACCGCGAACGCTAGGAAGCTGCATCCCGTCCCGATAAAGGCAAAGATCAAAAATGCGCCTGCGATAGCATTATGTTCGGGATTGGCAAGAACGAACCCAAAAGGTATCAAAGAATAAAAGATAAAGTCGAGGCTGATATCGAGAAACCCCCCCGCGTCTGTAATTCCGTGGCGGCGAGCTAATGCGCCGTCGAGACCGTCACAAATTCGATTAAGGATAATAAATAACAGGGCGGCATTATATTCTTGTAAGGCGAGGGAAGGTAACGCGAGGCAACCAAGAAAAAAACCCGTTACGGTTGTCTGGTTTGCAGTAATATTCAATCGGTCTAAACCAGCCGCAACTAAGGCGAGGGGAGAACGAATGATTTTGATACTAAATTTGTCAAGCATGGTCGTTTCTCCATGGCCATGATATGACGCGACCATTTAACGGCACGTCGTCGATATCGTGCGTGACCATCAACGTTGGGATACTCGCTTCAATAAGTTGCGCTATGACCCAGTCACGAAATTCAACTCTTAATGTTTTATCCAGCTTACTGAATGGTTCATCAAGCAGGGCTAATTTAGGCTTGGCTAACAGCATTCTTAGCAAACTGATACGTGCTCTTTGTCCACCTGAAATTTGATCGGGGAATGAGTGAGCAAGTTTTGCTAGGTTAACCTTCTCTAAAGCTGACATTGCTTGCGTCAGCCGATCACGACCTTTGATCATATTGGGTAAAGCGAAAGCAAGATTTTGCCATACGTTGAGGTGTGGAAAGAGTAGGTCGTCTTGAAATAGGATTCCGACTTGACGCAGGTGAGGCTCTTGTTGCGATAAGTCGGTGTTGTCTAAGAGAACCCGTCCTGAATAGTCAAATTCGTGACTTAAATGACCAGCAATCAGGTTGAGTAATGTTGACTTACCGCATCCACTTGGACCCATTAAGCACACCACCTCTTTTGCGGCAACGTCAATATTCACATGGGAAAACAGAGACTCGCCGGTTAACTTACGGATGGCGAGGTTTTCGAGACACAGCGTCATGTGTATTAGAATCCTTAGTGGTTTGTTGGTATACAGGTTGTCGTAAAGAGAGCTTGCTGATTAGAATGGCGGATAAGAAAAAAACAAACGGCAGGATTGCTTGCCAGATCGCATAGATTGCAGTGACACGGCGATCAAACCCACTTGATAAAGCCACCGCCTCTGTCGTGATCGTGGTGATACGACCTCCACCCAACATGAGGGTTGGAAGATATTGTGCCAAGCTGACACTCGCACCGACCGCCCAAGCATAAAGTACAGCGGGCAGAAGAAGTTTCATTTTAATTTGAATAAAGACCAAAAGAGGGGTTTTTCCCAAACTTAGGGCGGCTTTTGTATAGTTATTGTCGTAACCTTGCCAAGGCCCATCCAGTGCTAGGTAGACAAACGGAAACGCGAAAAAAACGTGTGACCAGATCACCCAGATATAGTAGCTGTCACCAGACAAATATAAAGTGGTGATCTGAATTCCAAAAAGAATCGAAAGCTGCGGAACAACCATAGGAAGTGCGATGACGTATCTTGGTAAATAGACACGAAATCGAACGCGACATTCTTGAGCAACAACGGCGAACAGAAGAGCGAAAGACGCACTTAATAACGCAATTTCAAGACTTTGAAGAATGGTTGGCAAGATATTTATCCATTCGTTACTCCAAAAGCGACCACTGAATTTCGTTGGGATGATTTCTGGAAAGCGCCAGCGATGTGCCACGCTCCATAGGAGCGTCAAAGGAAAAATCAGACAAGCGAGTAACGTCGACACTGTAAATAGGGTTTTTCCCGGTAAACGAACGCCAGATCGACCTGAATATTGCCATCGACCAAAATATCCCAGCGTCATTTTTTCTATAATGACAACAAAACCAAGTAAACTACTGGCCAGTATCAATAAAAGAACTGCCCCGGATGCAGCTCTTGGAATGAGAGAGAGATCAGGGTCGTTAAACCATTGCCATACCAAGACAGCCAGTGTCGGAGGGTTTGTGGGGCCAAGAATTAAACTTAGGTCGACCACCGAAGCGCCATAGGCTATCACCGCGAACAATGCGAAACGCATTTTAGGTAGCCATAGTGGTAGTACGACTTTCCACCACATATGACTCGGTGAATAACCTAGAGATGCACTCATTTTAGACAGTCTGTCGATTTTAATCTGTTGTAGAACAGGAATACTCATGAGCAACAAAAATGGTATTTCTTTCAATGACAGGGTAATCGTTAAACCCAAGGCATAGGGGTCATGGATCAACCACGTTTGATTTTGTGTATCGACATTAAGCCCAAAAAGGGCGGCCAGTAAACGCGCCATCATGCCAGTGGGGGCGAATAGAAACGCGAAGCCAATGGCAAAAGCGACGTGAGGCATCGCCAATAGAGGAGACAATAAAGCCTCGACTTTGCGCCAGTGTCGGTTGAGCCACAGGCTTTGTAAAATTGAAAAGCACATTAAACAGGAAACACAGGTGCTAACAATGGCACTGAATAGAGTCAGGCTGATTGATGTAGAGATCCCAGGCCAGTCAAAAAAAGCATGATAGCTGGAGAGCGAAAAGTCAGACAGACCCACGGTGGGCACATAACCGAATGAGGAGATGACCACACTGACCAACCCCGGGAAGGTGGGTAAAATGCATATCAATATCAGAATAAGGTAGGTGACTCTTAGCATCTTGTTCTCATTGTTGGTCGTCAACTGTTAGTTACCGTAGCGATTTTGCCATTCTGCTTCCAACGCTGCTTGCCAACTAGGATGGGGTTCAGACAACGACTTGAATAATTTTGTGTTTTTTGCACTTCCACTAAGGTACTGGTTTTGCAATACGGAGGGATCCCCCCAAATCATGAGATCCCCTTTGCGAGATTGTGCTTCAGGACTCAATAAAAAATTAATGGCGACCTGTGCTCCTTCAGGAGTGTTTGCATTCCATGGAATGGCAAGGAAGTGAATGTTTGATAAGGCACCGCCATCCATCGCGTAAACCAATGTGGTCTCGGATAAATTGCCATTCGCCTGAGCAGAATAAACGGAATTGGGGTTAAAAGTAATAGCAAGATCGAGTTGACCATCGTCGAGTAACTGTAGCGTTTCTGCTGAACTGGCTGGGAATTGTTTTCCTTGGCGCCAGGCTACTTTGTGGAACTCGTCCAAGTAGCGCCAAAGGGGGGCGGTAACCGAGTTAAAATCGACCTGATCGGTTGGTTTCATGAGTGCTGGATCGTTTGCGGTGAGTTCAATCAGCGCGGCTTTAAGAAAACTCGTACCATGAAATGCAGGTGGTCTAGGGTAACTTAGTTTGTTTTGGTAGGCTTTCGCATAACTTAACCATTCGTTAAACGAGGCGGGGGGATTGCTCAGGCGCATTTTATCATGAATGAATACGAGCTGGCCAACACCCCAAGGCGCTTCTAAACCCTCAGTGGGCTCGGAGAAGTCACTGTCGACCGGTAGGGTTTTGTCGACATACTTCCAGCTTGGTAAACGTTCAACAAAGGGGCCGAATAATAACTGGTTGTTCTTCATTGATTTGAAGTTTTCGCCATTGATCCACACCATATCAACACTGCCGGAGGTGTCTTTACCTGCTGCTTTCTCTGCCAGCAGACGAGTCGTTGTTTCAGCAATGTCGGCTACTTTGACGTGTTTGAGAGTAACATCATATTGTTTTTGCAGTTCTTTATCCGCCCAGCGAAGATAGTTGTTGATCTCCTGACTTCCACCCCAAGCATGAAAGTAGACCGTTTGCCCTTTCGCGGCTTCGACCGTTTGTTGCCAGCTTTCTTGAGCCAGACTATTGAAAGAAAGTAGCAAAGAAAAAATAACCGTGTTCAGCCTTAACATAAGAGTCCTTGTCTTTAGTATCTTGATGGAACCTTGTTGATAGACCGTGCTATCGCCAATTTCTATTCATTATGACTGAAAAATAAAAACTTTTTATCTATTCGGTGCAAAGTCGGTAGGGTAATTAAGAAGGGAGCTGTCAATGAGAGGGGAAAGCGGCAGATTTAGGCGACGGCCAGTTCCCCCTGTCCATCCGATTATTTTTGGTCATTCAACCTAAAGGTCAGAGTATGTGTTTCGTTTGTCAGGATCATGAAGTTATCGTCAAGAGTGATATTGCTCCACTCGGATAAAGATTGAGAAAATGTGCGTTCTAGTGTCATGGCATCACCCATACACATCTTCATGGTCATGCCCATTTTATCAATCCGAAACTGATTGTTTTTGAGTTCTGCCTGACCAAAAAAATTATTGCAGCCAGCACTGCCGTTTGTCATTAGCGTTTCGCCTACTTCAAGGGTGGGTCTTTTTTGATGTTGTTCTAGAGCAAGCGTTTTTCCATCCATACTCACCAACTCCCAACTGTGGTGTTGGAGATCTTGACTGGCTACGGTTTGCGAGTGTTGGTTGTTGGCACAGGCAGTGACGAGAACAGAAAGAGAGAGTGCTAAAAGCATCGTTTGTGATTTAGATTTCATTTTGATGGGCTCCGAATTTGACGAATTGGCCTCGATTATAATTTAAAAAGCGTAGCTTCTGTCATAATAGCGTTATGCTTAGAGTGCGATCATAATAAAGTAAAGTGCTGCCTTAATCGGGCTCCAGGTGATAGCGTATTGATCGTTATTGTTGTCATGATAGGTGAGGCTCAGATGGAGCAACTAGAATTCTTTTTAGTACCCAGCCCTTGTATTGGCGTGTGTAGCCTTGACGAAAAAGGTTACTGTAAAGGTTGTATGCGTAAACGTGAAGAACGTTTTACTTGGTTAGATATGTCTCCGTCTGAGCAGCTTCACGTTATTAAATTGTGTCGGCAACGTTATCGCCGGAAACAGTTAAAAAGTGGGTCGAGTCAAGACAATGACCTCGATGATGCTTCTCCCCAACAACCTCTATTCTAACGAACCCCTCAGTGCAATCGGTCACTGTCTACGAGAACGGTCGACAACGCCTTATTTAACGCCCCACTTATCACTGATCCACCCGCCGGTATTGTCATCGAAGTGACTGCCACTGAATCGCGCGCTATTTTTGGATTGTTGAAAGGGGTCGGATTTAGAATCGTCCAAAAGTTGCTGGATGTAATTGACCATGGGATCTTCGCAATGTAAACGCTCTTGCCGTGTGGCGACTTCTTTTATCAGTTGGAGACGATAGGAATTGCTGGCACGTTTCATAGGTGATCCTCCCTTACTTGTTTAAAAAAGTTAGAAGGCAAATCAATCAGCGTCAATGGTGGGTGAATGTCTGTCAGGCCGCCATGTGGCTAAAAAAACATGTTTTTCGTGGGCTCTCATGAAGGTATTGTGAAACTGATTAAACAGTTAGGAGATTCGAATCTGAAAGACGGTCGTTTAACTTGTCACAAAAAATTCATAAATAACATCGCTTGATGACGAACCAGAAATGGCTGGTAAAAAAAGACCTTGTAAACAAGGTCTCGATTTCGATGAGGGGACAATCTTTATTGTTTTGACAAACAGTTTTTTGACGTAATGACCTCATCGACCATAAGCTGGCCTCGACTGTTGCGCATTTTGAGTCGATAACTCAGCCCAACGTCCAAATTGTTCCTAGTGTCTGGGGTGGTGCAATAACTATTAATACTGCCTTGCATAACCTGCTTGAGGGGTTTTGCTCCATTTGCGTCTTGATTGTACACCATCATGATCTCAATCATCGTTCCCTTTGCACTGGCTCTCATAATCGACAGAGGACCAGCTTCCATTGGTAACTCAGATGATAACAAGGTGGCTCTGCTACTGGCGAGTAATTCGAGTTCACGTTGTTTTTGTGTTTCTTGTGAAGCGCAGCCGGATAGGATTGAAGCGCTAAGCAGCGCTAAAGCGATGTAAAGTTTCATTCTAGAATACTTTTATGAAAGGTTTAACAATGACGTTTTTATAGACACCCGCTTCAATATACGGATCCGCGTTCGCCCATAGTTGCGCTTGCTCTAACGTCTCAAATTCGGCAATCACGGTCGAACCTGTAAATCCGGCTTCTCCGGGGTCTTCACTATCAATAGCGGGCATGGGGCCCGCAGTCAGCAGACGCCCTTCAGATTGAAGAAGTTGCAAACGTTCTAGATGAGCTGAGCGCGCACCGCGTCGTTTGTTCAATGAATGGTCCACGTCCTGAGAAAAAATTACATACCACATATTTAATGTCCTTTTGATAAATAAGCAACCTAGGTTGCTTATTGAGTGATTCTATTTAACTCTACAGAATGTAACAGTTTTTTATAGGGTGTCCGAACTTAAATTGTGAATTCAGTGTGGTTTGATGGGTCTAGGTCTGCCCTCGCTATCAATAGCCACGTAGTTAAATGTTGCGTCACAAACCATAAAACGATCTTCTACACCATGTTCTTTGACAGGTTTTACCCATACTTCAAGGTCGATACTCATCGAAGTGGTGCCAATCTTGGTACATTCGCCATAGCAGCAAACGACATCGCCAACTTTAACGGGCTTTTTAAACGTGATACTGGAAACGGATACTGTGACGATTCTTCCACGCGAAATTTCCTTGGCGAGAATACCACCTGCAAGATCGAGTTGGGACATGATCCAGCCACCAAAAATATCACCATTGGCATTGGTATCAGCAGGCATGGCTAAGGTACGAAGAAGTAATTGCCCACGCGGAGAGGTGGTTAGTTGGCTCATATCGATATCCATAAAAACGAAGCAGCGGCCAAATGGCCGCTGCTAACTCAAAGAAGATAAAAAACAATTATATCAATAAAGGAGCGCTATTCACCAGAATTTGCCTGAGATTTATCCTTAGGCAAATGCTTATAGATGTAAATTCCTGTCAACAGAGTGAAACCAAAAGTTGCTGCTAGTAAGCCAAATACCTTGAAGTTCACCCAAACATCGAGAGGCAACTCAAATGCGACATAAATATTCAGGCCGGCACAAAAACAAAAGAACGCAACCCAAGCCCAAGTGATTTTAGTCCATGCCGCATCAGGTAAGCTGATTTCTTTCCCCAGCATGCTTTTAAGGGCTGACTTACCAATCGCATGGCTAACCGCTAGGCCAATGGCAAAGAGAGCGTAAACAATGGTGACTTTCCACTTAATGAAGTTGTCATCATGCAGAAAAATAGTCATCCCACCAAACAGAGCAACCATGACAAAAGTGACTAATTGCATTTTTTCAACTTTTTTGTAAATAGCGTAGGTCACAACCACTTGGATTGCTGTGGCTATAATCAGCGCCCCAGTAGCCGTATAAATATCGTACATTTTGTAAAGGGCAAAAAAGATAATCAGTGGAATAAAATCAATCAGTTGTTTCATTTTTTCGATCTGCAAATTCTAAAATTACCTCCAGTCTAACGAAATATGGATGATTGACAAAGCCTTTAGAGACAATCTGAAACAAACTTCTGTTGATTCCGTCAGCTCAGAGGATAAATTCCAAACTGACGTAAAGGCATTACTGAGGTATTCGGAGGCTATTGTGTGGCACTTTCATGTCACCGAGGTAGCCTTCATCCCTCAGGTTTATGACAGCCACTTGTAACTCCTCATCCGTCATCGAAAAACAGCTGGATTTGCCCGTCATATGATTGAGGTAGTCGTGATACTCGTTCTCAGTAAAATGCCCAATTCGTTCAACGAGTAAACTCTTAATGCCATGATGAATCAGTCGATAATAAGTATGGCGATGAATGTTCATAAACAGCCTCCATTAACTTGACAGGCCCTAAGGCCTGAATGCGGCAAGACAAAATTTTGCCACTTTGTTTGCTTAAGCATAATGAGTGCCAAAGTTGGAGCCTTCTAGTGAAAGACTTGTGCCCCAAAAGACAGTGCGATGAAATAGGTTCATTATTCAAGTGTGTCAACGGGCGATACGGCCTTGTTCTGAGTCTTTTGGACAAGTTGCCCACAAATGGGCGGTGACTGAACGAGATTCCCTGAAGATTTTAAGTGATTTAAGGTATTAACTTTTTTGTCATTAAATGGGAATATCATTCGATTTATATTCAAAAATATAGATAAATCTTTTGAGGTTTTGACTAATACTAGCGTTATCCGGAGGTAATATTCTAAATTGAAACTGCTCTATAGTGCTGATTTTACGGGTTATTTTGCGTTCAATTAATAAAAAAGTTGGCGAAAATCATAAGGTTGGCATACACTTTCCCAAGTAAAGCCGATATGTTGTTGATTGGCTGGACAAAATGCTTTGGCGCTGCCGTTTTGGCAGCAATGTTAAATACAGCTTTGAGGAAAGTTTTATGGCGCTCACAAAGGCCGATTTGGCTGAAAACCTGTTTGAAAAGCTCGGATACAGTAAACGGGATGCCAAGGAAACGGTTGAAGCGTTTTTCGAAGAAATTCGTAAGGCTCTGGAAAGTGGCGAACAGGTAAAACTGTCTGGCTTTGGTAACTTTGATCTTCGAGAGAAAAACGAACGTCCAGGTCGAAACCCCAAAACGGGTGAAGACATTCCAATCAGTGCTCGTCGCGTGGTTACTTTTCGCCCAGGCCAGAAATTAAAAGCCCGCGTAGAAACGACGGGCTTAAAAGACTAACGAGAAGGCACTCTCTGCTCCAAACGCGGTTGCGTTGTCGTTGGAAAATGCTAAGCGGCTAAAAGACGAAAAAGGTCGTGATTCGTCTTTTAGCTGTCATTTTTCCTTATATTTGGACGTTTCAGTCTCGCTTCCAAAGAATATGGCAAAATTGTTGACTTGGGTCACGACATATCAATAATCTTGCGAAAATGTCATCCAAGACATCATTGTCTTCATTGACCAGTCCTATCCGTACTTCGGCATAGAGTGTTTTATCCACGTCGAAGCCGACCTCCTCAGACCAATCGTCTCCGATTTCAACCAGTTCAGCGGCACCATGTTCATCAAATTGTGCTGTAAAAATGATAACGTCGGCGGGCTCTAGGCTGTCTGGCGCCATTTCCAAAAAGATGTCATAGGCGGTTTCGATGGTATCGTCGTATGAAATAAGTTCAGTCATGATTAAGCTCGACTCATGTATTTGCGTTCTGCTGTATTGATGATGATGCGATCACCCGTTGCAATATACTCAGGCACCTGAACGGCTAGGCCAGTAGAAAAGCGAGCTGGCTTGGTGCGTGCAGACGCGGAAGCTCCTTTTATTGATGGATCTGTTTCTTCAATCACCATTTCGACTGAAGCAGGAAGCTCTAAGCCAACAGCATTACCATTGACAATAATCGCGTGTAGACCTTGAATTTCTTCAGTGATCAACAGTAAATCATCCTCGATTTCCGCGCGCTTGAATGTGTATTGACTGTAATCTTCAGTGTCCATAAAGATATACTCGTCTCCGTCGATGTAGGAGAAAGAAACCCCACGTTTATGCATGTCTACCGTGTTTACGACATCATCTGACTTGAAACGTTCATCAACTCGTGTGCCCGTTGAAAGCTCATTGCAGCGTAACTTGTAAATCTTTGCGCCTCCGCGACCTCCAGGCGTGGTGATTTCAATGTCTTTAATCAACAGCGTCTTGCCTTGAGATTCAATCGCAAAACCTTTTTTTAGCTCACTTGCCTTTGGCATACAGGTATTTCCTTAATATCAAATCGAGTCTCTGTATTATATACATAGTGTCTGACGGAAGGAATATCTTGATTCGTATCACCTTGTAGGCGAACATTAGGGTATCTGACGACTAAACATATTGTTATCAAAGAAATGCATCTTTCAGTCATCGACCCTAAACAACCTTTTCAGGAACGGTATCAGCCGGCCATCCATGATCTTGTCACTTTTCTTAAAGGAGGGCTCGCAGACAATCTTCATAGCATTTACATTTACGGTAGCATCGCACGCAAGCGAGGCAAGCCGAATGTATCGAACTTAGATGTCCTTGTGGTGACGCATGAGAGTTTTAGTGACACCAGAACAACGTTGTTTAATTCCATTAAATGGCGCTTTCAAAAGTCTCATCCGTTTATTACTGAAGTGTCATTGAAAAATACGCGAGTTCAAGACGTTGCCAGTTTAGACAGCATTTTTTCGTGGGGATTTCAGCTTCGTCATTGCTCAGTGTGTGTGTACGGTGAGGATCTATCTGAATGTTTTGGTGACTACGAGCCGAGTTGGGAAATCGCGAAGCACTGGAATATGGATGTGGAAGATTGGGTCTCCGTCTATCGAAACCGCATCGTTCGCTCTGCATCAGAGCAAGAGCAAATTAAAACACAGAAAATCATAGCGAAAAAACTACTTCGAGCAAGCTACTCACTTGTCATGTACAAAGATAAAAATTGGTTTGACGATCCGATTGAATGTGGGAGCCACTTTCTACGCTATTTTCCGGAAAAGAA
Organism: Vibrio ostreicida; assembly: GCF_013074385.2. GTDB lineage: Bacteria > Pseudomonadota > Gammaproteobacteria > Enterobacterales > Vibrionaceae > Vibrio > Vibrio ostreicida. Next base: position 87,471 of record NZ_JABEYA020000007.1, on the reverse strand, counting down.
AATTGAGATTGAAAGACTGGGCATCCTTTTATCTGGACGGGTTATCGCCAAACGCTCGGTCATTGGCATCTTAGATGGGTTTGGCGAATGGTTAGTTCAACAGTACAAAAAGACGGAGTTCAAAATTGGCTAGCAACGTCTATTGTACCGATTAGAATAGCCCGAGTTGTGGCTCACTTAGAGAAGCAAAGTCGAGACCAACAAAAGGTAGAATAGCATCGGCAACTGGCTTTAGTTGCTTATCAATATAGTGCTGATAGTTGATTTCACTTCGGCGGTACTCTTTGGGTTCTGGACCGGACAGAGTGATGACATATTCGATATTGCCTTTATTCTGGTATTGAAGTGGGCGGCCAAGTTGGCCGTTGATTTCATCCGCTAAACGTGCTGCACGAACCTGAGGCGGGATGTTTTTTTGATAGTCATGCAATCGCCTTCTCAGCCTTTTTTGATAAACGAGTTCATCATCAAATTCACCTGACGAGGTCCGCTCGACGATATCTCTGATGTAATGACTTGGGTCCTGATTGCGGAAAATCATGGAATAGAGCTGATGTTGGAAACGCTGCGCGAGCGGTGTCCAATCTGTACGGGCACTTTCTAGGCCTTTAAAAACAAGTTGTTCTTCGTTTCCTTCTCCAACCAGTCCAGCATAGCGCTTCTTCGAGCCCGTTTCTTGACCGCGAATGGTCGGCATAAGAAACTTCTTATAATGGGTTTCATATTCGATTTCCAACATCGAAGTAAGATTGTAAACCTCCTTGAGGTGCTCGTTCCACCACGTGTTGATATAGTTAACCAAGTCATTCCCGATCTTGTCGGCTTCTCTCTGCGAGCACTGGCCGTTTAGAGAGACGAAGATTGAATCGGTATCACCATAAATAACGTGATACCCACGGCTTTCAATCAACTGTTTGGTTTGTTTCATGATTTCGTGCCCACGCATGGTAATACTTGATGCCAGCCGTGTATCAAAAAAGCGGCAACCTGAAGAACCTAAGACACCATAAAATGAATTCATGATGATCTTGATCGCTTGTGAAAAGGCCATGGCGTTATTGCGCTTTGCTGTATCTCTTGCCGCCCAAAGTGTCTCAATCATGTCTGGAAGAAAGTGTTGATGGCGATGGAACTGACCCCCTCTAAAACCTTCTACAGCTTGATGTTCCAGTTTGCCCGTTTCTAACTTTAACCCTTCAATCAAGCCCAAAGGGTCAATAAGAAATGAGCGTATTATCGACGGGTAAAGGCTTTTGAAGTCAAGGACCAGCACCGAGTCATAAAGATTGGGTACCGAATCCATGACATACCCCCCTGGACTCGCGACCCAGTTTTGAGCATCGAGGTTTGGGGCCACGTAGCCGGCCCGATGGATTTGGGGTAAATAGAGGTTGGTAAAGGCAGCGACAGAGCCTCCGACACGATCTAATTCGATGCCAGTTAACCTTGAGCGCTCGATAGAAAATTCCAGTAAATCAGTACTGTCGAAGATCTTATTAACCAGTATACAATCCTTTAGGTTGTATTTTGCCAGTGAAGGTTTGTCACGCCTGAACATATTGTTGATCTCATTCATGCGATCATGAACATTATTAATTTGTTTGCCTTCCCCGAGTAGCTGCTGAGAAACCGATTCCAAGGACCAGCTTTTAAAATGGTAGGTGGCGGTTTTTAAGGCATCGATACCGTCGATAACAACGCGTCCGGGAATCGAAATAAACGCCTGATTGGTTGTCTTTGATATGCGAAAGAAACTGGCTTGTTTTCCTCGCCCTAGCGTGAGTTTAATCTGATTCCATTCGGCTCGTTTATGCAGCAAACGAAAATCGAAATCAATAACGTTCCAGCCAATAATGATATCGGGGTCAAATTTTTCAAACCAAGCTAAAAGGGCAATGAGAAGATCTTTCTCAGTAGAAACCCAGTCAATTTTTGTTTCCGCGATTTCTGGTCTGCCTATCATAATGACTCGGCTATCCATGGGACTGTCAAGCCCCACTGAATACAATATCCCTTTCTCTGAGCATTCGATATCAAGAGAGACCACCTTCATATTTGGGGTGTAGTTGTCTGGGCGGCAGCGAACATTTGAGAATTGCGTAAAGCTGGACTGAGTGTTTTGCGTTCCAGTAAATGCAATCCCTCCCTTGATAAAGCGCTCCATCAGATAACGATCAGCAAGACGGATGTCGTCTTCCAACACATTGATCTCTTGGTTTTTAAATCTTTGGACTAATAATCGGCTTTCTTTTACGGTTCGACAGTAGCACGCCGCCACCTCTATACCGTTGAAATCCCGCAGAGGTAGGGCGGTGATTTCGGCAAAGATTGAGGCGCTGATTGCGATGTTTTGCGCCGAAGCTAACTCGGATTGAGCAATAAAGAATACAGGTCTTTCACCGGTTATCGACAACGCTACTGGCCCTTGGTCTGTGGTTAACCATAAATCGATTTGCGTTGAGCCAGCAATATCTCTAGCGTGTCGAGTGAGTAAAAAACCGTGTTGAATAGACATGAGTACTGCTCTGAAATGGAAACGATAGGTTCATTGATATTGCGTCTCATCAGCTTAGCATAATCTGCAGATTGATTAATAATAGATATCCCTATCGAGAACGCGATGATGGGTTGTATTACCCAAGAAATTCAGTGGAGCGGCGGCTGTACATATTTTAGTGGATAGAGTTAAGTCGTATTACTCATAATTACAATGAATCTGGGGAGCTTTTGAGCGGATGTCCATGCTTTAAGTAAGACTCATGATTTGCTTAACAAGCTATTGATTTTTATGTTTATTGCATGGGTGACAGCAGATACAAAAATAAGTACTTGCTAAAGTTTGCGTTTGAGCACATATTCAGGGTAAGAAAACGGTGCAATTTGAGTTAGAATGCACATTAATGAAACGTCCACTGGCTAGAGTGGGTGTAGAGCCAAAATTTAAAAGTGTGGAGATACAAGTTTGATAAGTGTTTTCCTTGTAGATGATCACGAGCTGGTTCGCACAGGGATACGACGTATTATTGAAGACGTCCGTGGAATGAACGTAGCAGGGGAAGCTGAAAGCGGTGAAGACGCCACGAAGTGGTGTCGAGGCAATCATGCTGATGTCATTTTGATGGATATGAATATGCCGGGTATTGGTGGCTTGGAAGCCACCAAGAAGATCCTGCGTTTCAACCCAGATTTGAAAATTATCGTGTTAACTGTTCATACGGAGAATCCGTTTCCGACTAAAGTGATGCAGGCAGGAGCGTCTGGCTACCTGACTAAAGGAGCAGGGCCAGATGAAATGGTCAACGCGATTCGTGTGGTGAATAGCGGTCAACGCTATATTTCTCCAGAGATTGCTCAGCAAATGGCTTTAAGTCAGTTCTCACCAGCTTCTGAAAACCCATTCGCCGATCTCTCTGAGCGTGAGTTGCAGATCATGATGATGATTACAAAAGGTCAGAAAGTGACAGACATCTCTGAGCAACTCAATCTCAGCCCTAAAACGGTTAATAGCTATCGTTATCGCTTGTTCAGCAAACTGGATATTAGTGGTGATGTTGAGCTGACTCATCTCGCTATTCGTCATGGAATGTTAAACACCGAGACGTTGTAGTGAATACGACGTTTGACTCGGTTTCTTTTTTGCGCACGGTGACTAATCAGCCCGGTGTATACAGGATGTATAACGCTGAGGCTGTGATCATATATGTGGGTAAAGCGAAAGATCTCAAAAAACGCCTTTCCAGTTATTTTCGTCGTAAAGTTGACAGTGAAAAAACTCAAGCCTTAGTCAGTAATATCGCCAAAATCGATGTGACCGTTACGCACACTGAAACGGAAGCATTGATTCTTGAGCATAACTACATAAAGCAATACCTTCCTAAGTACAACGTCTTGTTGCGTGACGATAAATCCTATCCTTATATTTTTATCAGCGGACACGTGCATCCAAGGTTATCAATGCACAGAGGGGCAAAAAAGCGCAAAGGCGAGTACTTTGGACCTTATCCTGATTCGGGTGCGGTTCGGGAAACCTTACACCTCATTCAAAAAATTTTCTCTGTAAGGCAATGTGAAGATACGGTGTATCGGAATCGCACTCGCCCTTGTTTAATGTATCAAATTGGTCGTTGTGCTGGACCTTGTGTCAGTGGGCTTATTTCTGATGAAGATTACACTGAACTGGTGGATTTAGTACGCTTATTTCTGCAGGGAAAAGATCAACAAGTACTGACTATGTTGGTAGAAAAAATGGAAGCGGCCAGTGCGTCACTTAGGTTTGAGGACGCTGCGGTTTTAAGAGACCAAATACAGGCGATTCGGCGCGTTCAGGAACAACAGTCCGTTTGTGATAACTCGCAAGAGGAGATGGATGTATTGGGATTTGCGCAAGAAAAGGGCGTCGCTTGTATTCATATTTTGATGATACGTCAGGGTAAGATTTTAGGAAGCCGCAGTCATTTTCCTAAAATACCAAATCAAACGAATCAGAAAGAGGTGTTTAGCAGTTTTCTAACACAGTATTATCTCAATCATAATGAATCTCGTACCATTCCAGGCAGGATTGTCATCAACGATTCTTTATTCGATGACTTGCCATCCTTAGGGCAAGCTTTGAGTGATATTGCTGGCCGCAATATTCAATTTCATATAAGTCCAAAGGGCATGCGTGGACGCTACCTTAAGCTATCAAACACCAATGCCTTAAGTGCAATTACCACAAAAATTAATCATAAGATGACCATTTCTCAGCGTTTCAAAGAGCTTGGTGACGTATTGGCTATGGATCCGATTGGGCGCATGGAATGTTTTGATATCTCTCACACTATGGGGGAAAGTACAATAGCTTCTTGCGTAGTGTTCAATCATGAAGGCCCAGTTAAGCAAGAGTATCGCCGCTATAATATCAGCGGTATTACAGGTGGTGACGACTATGCCGCGATGGCACAGGCATTGGACCGTAGGTACTCTAAACAGCTTGAGGTGGACAAAATACCAGATATCGTGTTTATTGATGGTGGTAAAGGGCAACTGAACCGAGCATTGGAGATTATCACCCGATACTGGATAGATTGGCCTAAACGACCTCGTTTGATTGGTATTGCGAAAGGTGTCACCCGAAAGCCCGGGTTGGAAACATTACTCTCGTCCGATGGCGAGGAGTTTCATCTCCCCAGTGACGCTCCGGCTCTGCATTTAATGCAACATATTCGTGATGAAAGTCATAATCACGCGATAGCAGGTCATAGAGCAAAGCGTGGAAAAACTCGAAAAACCAGTGTGTTAGAAGGGATCGAAGGAGTTGGGCCTAAGCGTCGTCAGTCCTTGCTTAAATACATGGGGGGATTGCGGGAACTTCAGCGCGCAACGGTAGAAGAAATCGCTAAAGTGCCTGGCATCAGTGTTTCTTTAGCAGAAAATATTTATCAAGCATTGAAACAATAGGAAAAATCCCGCACCATAAGAGCCCTGTTTGAGCAGTGAACAGAGCAATACGCAAACGATAAGAGCCCCAATAAATATGCGTTTAAATATCCCTAACATTTTATCTTTGTTACGACTTTTCCTTATTCCAGTATTTGTCGTGGTTTTTTACCTGCCATACAGTTGGTCACCATTTGCGGCAGCAATGGTATTCTGGGTTGCAGGGTTTACTGACTGGCTGGACGGAATGCTTGCGAGAAAGCTAGGTCAAACTTCCCGTTTTGGCGCTTTTATTGATCCGGTTGCGGATAAAGTTTTGGTGGCAACAGCGCTTATTTTGGTCACGGAATATTACCATTCTATCTGGATCACTATTCCTGCGGTCACCATGATTGCACGCGAAATCATCATTTCTGCGCTTCGAGAGTGGATGGCTGAAATTGGCAAACGAGCCAGCGTTGCGGTTTCTTGGGTGGGCAAAGTAAAAACGCTTAGCCAAATGTTTGCTCTTTGGGTCCTTATCTGGCGATACGACGATTGGATGGTCTGGCTTGGCTACGCGACGCTGTATATTGCAACTGTGCTGACCTATTGGTCTATGGCGCAGTACCTCCTTGCCGCAAAAGATGATTTACTTAATGAAGAACATCATTAAACCAAATCAGCCTAGGCCGTATGCTACTCCTAGCCTCAGTTTTTGCTTGTTTACTTAGTTAAAATCTAACGATTTCTGATAGTAAACTGAGAAAATTGGAAGGTTTTGAGTGTTAATTAGACAAACGATTCAAAAAATTAAAAATAGGGTTGACTCAGTAGTCCGAATCCGTACAATTCTCTCCGTACCCAAGAGGAAGGTAAACATAGAGTTTGGCTTCTGGGACAAGTAAGGCGCGTTGGCAGAGTGGCTATGCAGCGGATTGCAAATCCGTGGACCTCGGTTCGACTCCGGGACGCGCCTCCATTTGCGACACTAGCTCAGTTGGTAGAGCGCAACCTTGCCAAGGTTGAGGTCACGAGTTCGAACCTCGTGTGTCGCTCCAGTTTTAGGATATTAACAGTTTAGTATCCAGATGGTGTCTCCATCACAAATTTAGATTTGTGTGCCCTGGTGGTGGAATTGGTAGACACAAGGGATTTAAAATCCCTCGGCGTTCGCGCTGTGCCGGTTCAAGTCCGGCCCGGGGCACCATCTAACCTTATATAATGCGACACTAGCTCAGTTGGTAGAGCGCAACCTTGCCAAGGTTGAGGTCACGAGTTCGAACCTCGTGTGTCGCTCCACAATATTGAAAGCCCTAGACCATCGTCTAGGGCTTTTTTTATTCTTTCTTCTTAAAGAGGGCCTTAGCATTGGGCCCCCATTATCTTGAGTGATCAGTACAGTTCGGCGAGCATTTCGTCGGAGTAACGAGTGAGTTCTGAGCCTTGTTTGATTTTAGCAACGTAATCAGGATTTGCGATCAATGGCCTACCTATTGCCAGTAAATCAAACCGACCTTCGTGCAATGCTTGGCTGCCCGTTTCAGGCGTAAAACCACCTACTCCCATGAGTGTTTTGCTGTAGTGCGTGCGTATGTACTCAGAGGCTGTGCCTCCGAGGTATTCAAATGCCAAACTATCGTCAAAAACGCCAACGTGAAGATAGGCGATATCTCGGGTTTCTAGTTGCTGAAGTAAGTAATCAAACACCTGACGATCTTGAGGGTCTTCGTCAATATTAAAGTAGGCCCCTGGAGAGAGACGCAATGCGGTTCTGTCTTGGCCAATGGCATCAATGACGGCATCGATTACCTGAAGTGGAAAACGGGCCATATTTTCGGGGCTGCCGCCAAATTCATCATTACGCTGGTTACTGCTAAAGTGGAGAAACTGATCGATCAAGTAGCCATTTGCTCCGTGTATTTCCACGCCATCAAATCCCGCTTCCATTGCATTGATCGCGGCTTGTTTGTAATCCTTTACGAGTTGCTCTATCTCTTCCCCAGTGGCAGGTTTTGGTAACGTATATTCTAATTCACGCATTCGTGGAACTGTCCCTTTAATAGCAAGGGCAGAAGGAGCCAAAACAAAATCACCATCGAAAAAGTAAGGGTGGGCGACGCGGCCGGTATGCCACAGCTGAACAAAGATTTTACCACCTTTGCTGTGGACCGCATCAGTGACCTTTCGCCAACCAAGGATCTGTTCGCTAGTGTAAATGCCCGGAGTATTAGGGTAGCCTTGCCCATCAGGTCGTATGATGGTTGCCTCACTAATGATCAAGCCGGTGTCGGCTCGACGCGCATAGTAATCAACCATGGCTTTGGTCGGCACCAAAGCGTCATCAGCCATGCATCGGGTTAGGGGAGCCATAATAATGCGATTGCTGAGTGTGATAGTGTTGTTGAGCTCGGCGGGTTGAAATAGAATATCCATACTGTTCCTTCATTGATGTCTTATCTTGAACGTCCATTCAACTTATCTTATTTTGAATAGGCGTTCAACTAGTATTTTGAATGTTCATTCAAAATGCGGTAAAATCCCCAAATAATGGTCAATTGGATAATGTAGAAACATGCGCAGTGCAGAGTTTGATCGAGAAGAAGTACTACGATTTGCGATGGAGGCGTTTGTCGCGAAAGGCTACGCTAAGACGAGTATGCAAGATCTTAAAGCGGTGACTGGACTCCACCCTGGATCTCTTTATTGCGCGTTTGAAAATAAACGAGGTTTATTGATTGCGGCTCTTTCCCAGTACTGTGATGACAGAACCAAAGAGTTTACTCTCTTATTTGATAGCCAGCCGACGATCTTAAGTGGTTTAGCTGCTTACCTCAGCAACGTTGTTGACGAATGTGAAACGGATACTATCAAAGACTGCTTACTGCAAAAGTCATTGAGTGAATTGGCTCAGCAAGATGATGAGATAGAAACCTTAATTGGGGTAATGCTTCAAGATTGGCAACAATCTATTGAAGCAAAGATTAAAGAAGGGCAGCAAAGTGGTGATCTCACCCTCAATAAGTCAGCTGCGCAACTGGCTCAGTTTCTCGTTATGGGGATATACGGAATAAGAACGTTATCTCATACCAAGCCTCAAGAGGGCGTATTACGCGGCCTAAAGGATGAATTGCTGGAGTATCTTAAGCTTTAGTTTATTCCGCTGGCTGTCGGGCTGTGGGTGTTAAACGATAGATATTGCCTCTGTCTGTACTGAATATCAGTTTGTCGTTAGGGCTTACAATGATGTGACGAATCCGCTCTCCAAGGCCGTCTAAAATGCGACGTTCGTCTACCGCTTGATTATTCTTGTCGAGCGTAATGACATTGATATGAGTGAGTTTAAGAGCGGGGGCCAATAGCTTTCCATTGAGCTCAGGATAGTTGCCTCCTCTATAAAGCAGCAAACTGGACGGGGCGATGGATGGAACATAGACTTTGACTGGAGACTCGATACCCTGTTTTTCTCGCGATTCTCCTACAGCAATCGGCCCCCAATATTCTTGGCCATGTGAAGTCTTTGGCCAGCCGTAATTTGCCCCTTTTTTAATCAGGTTAATTTCATCTCCACCTCTGGGTCCATGTTCTATGGCCCAAAGACGTTTTGTATGTGTGTCAAAGTAAAGTCCTTGAGGGTTGCGATGGCCGAAGCTCCATATTTCGGCTTGGGTATTGTGGTGGTCATAAAACGGATTCGATTGAACCGCTGAACCATCTGGCATCAGGCGAAGAATGGTTCCGGCATGGGTCGCAAGGTCTTGAGCGTTGTTTCTTTCGCCGCGGTCGCCGACGCTCATAAATATGTATTGGTTATCAAAGGTAAGTCGGCTTCCAAAGTGGCGATGGGTTGCAGAAGCAGAGCGAGTCACTAAGAGATCGCGCCACTCTGACAGTTGCCCATCAAGGAAGTTTGCAGAGGCCAATGCTGTTTCTGTAACGTGGCCAATACGCTTACTGTAGGTCAGGTACACGACACCGGTTTCAAAAGGCGATACCGCGATATCGAGCAATCCCCCTTGACCTTGAGCAACGAGATCACTCGGTATGCTTAGCATGGTCGACCTTTTACCCGTGAGTATGTTTATCGAGAGGATCCCACCGTTTCTTTCGGTGATCAGTAATGTGTCGGCATCGACAAATGTCATTCCCCAAGGAACACGGAGATCTGTCGCAATGGTTTCGGTCTCATAGTTGTTCGCCTTGACTGCGGTGTTTAAGGCAATGACGCCAAGGATAAAAATAGGGAGGAATTTTTGCATCGATTTATCTTGATTGTCACACTCTGTCTGAGTGTAGCATGGTCAGCGGAAGCATTGACCAATAGACCTTAGTGACTCTTATCGTCACCCGCTAGCGACAAACAATGAGGGAACAAAATGATGTCAGCGAATCGTACCCGTGTTTTTTTGCTGATGGAAGAAAGGAATATGGATTTCAGATTGGATTTAGACGTCGCTTTGGTTACTATGTAGCGCTATTAAAACGACTAAAAATCCCGTCCGGGAAACCTTGTGGATACAACCAAAGGTAGATGAGGAAACGATGCAACATCTAGAAGAGATCATTGCTAACGCGAACGCGGCAATTGACGCTGCAGATTCGTTAGTCGCACTTGATGAAGTGCGTGTTCAGTATCTGGGTAAGAAAGGTGAGCTAACGGCTCAACTTCAAAGCCTAGGTAAACTGCCACCAGAAGAGCGCCGTACTGCTGGTCAAGAGATCAACAAAGCGAAGGGGGCAGTTCAACAAGCGATTGCCGCACGCAAAGACGCACTGCAACGTGCAGAGCTAGAAGCGAAGCTGGCTGAAGAAACTATCGATGTTACCCTGCCGGGTCGTCGTATCGAGAATGGCGGTCTTCACCCTGTTACTCGTACCGTTGAACGTATTGAACAGTTCTTTGGTGAGCTAGGCTTTAACACTGAGTCTGGTCCTGAGATTGAAGATGCATTCCATAACTTTGATGCACTGAACATCGCAGAAGATCACCCAGCGCGTACTGACCATGACACCTTCTTCTTTAACCCAGATCTCATGCTACGTACTCACACGTCTGGCGTTCAGATCCGTACGATGGAAAAGGGTAAACCACCATTCCGCTTCATCGCACCGGGCCGTGTTTACCGTAACGACTACGACCAAACGCACACGCCAATGTTCCATCAAGTGGAAGGCATGCTAGTCGACGAGAACGTAAACTTCGCACAGCTTAAAGGCATCCTGCACGACTTCCTATGTAATTTCTTTGAAGAAGAAGTTGAAGTTCGTTTCCGTCCTTCTTACTTCCCATTCACTGAGCCTTCAGCTGAAGTTGACGTGAAAGGTAAGAACGGTAAATGGCTTGAAGTTCTAGGTTGTGGGATGGTCCACCCGAACGTACTTCGCAGCGTTGGTATCGACCCTGAGAAATACTCTGGTTTTGCATTTGGTATGGGCGTTGAGCGTCTAACTATGCTTCGTTACGGCGTAAACGATCTTCGTGCGTTCTTCGAGAACGACCTTCGTTTCCTAAAACAGTTCAAGTAATCCAGGGGATACATCACAATGAAATTTAGCGAATCTTGGCTTCGTGAGTGGGTAAACCCTACGGTATCGACTGACGAACTTACACACCAAATCACAATGGCGGGTCTAGAAGTAGACGACGTACTGCCTGTTGCTGGTTCTTTCACTGGCGTTAAAGTCGGTAAAGTGGTTGAGTGTGGTCAACACCCAGACGCTGACAAACTACGTGTCACTAAAGTAGATGTCGGCGCGGAAGAACTACTAGACATCGTTTGTGGCGCACCTAACTGCCGCCTAGGTATCAACGTTGCGGTTGCGACCGTTGGTGCTGTTCTGCCCGGCGATTTCAAAATCAAAAAAGCAAAACTACGTGGTCAACCATCACACGGCATGCTGTGTTCATTCTCTGAGCTAGGTATTGACGTTGAATCTGATGGCATCATGGAGCTAGCAGAAGACGCTGTAATCGGTACTGATTTCCGCGAATTCCTAGGTCTTGACGACGTAACGGTAGACGTAGACCTAACGGCTAACCGCGCTGACTGTTTCAGCATCCGTGGTATGGCGCGTGAAGTTGGCGTACTCAACCGTACTGACGTGACTGAGCCTGCGGTTAACCCAGTTGCGCCAGTGATTGACGACACGATTTCTATCGAAGTGAAAGCACCTGCTGCATGTCCACGTTATCTTGGCCGTGTGGTTAAGAACGTAAACGTTCAAGCGGAAACGCCACTGTGGATGCAAGAGAAACTGCGCCGTTGTGGTATTCGCTCTATCGATCCAGTTGTTGATATCACTAACTTTGTTCTTCTAGAGCAAGGCCAGCCAATGCATGCATTCGATCTAGCTAAGATTGAAAGTGGCATCGTAGTACGTATGGCAGAGCAGGGCGAGAAGCTCACTCTTCTAGACGGCAACGAAGCTGAGCTAAACGCAGATACCCTAGTTGTCGCAGACCAAAACAAAGCGCTTGCTATCGCTGGTATCTTTGGTGGTGAAGAGTCTGGTGTGACCAATCAAACGAAAGATGTGCTGTTGGAGTGCGCATTCTTTGCACCAGACCATATTCGTGGCCGCGCACGTAGCTACGGTCTGCATACTGATTCGTCAATGCGTTTCGAGCGCGGTGTGGATTACGCATTGCAAGCAAGTGCCATGGAACGTGCAACAGAACTGCTCGTGGAAATTTGTGGAGGCCAAGTGGCTCCCGTCGTTGCGGTTGAATCTGAAACTGACTTACCAACGCCAAATACAGTCGCACTACGTCGGACTAAATTAGATAACCTGCTTGGGCATCATATCGCTGATCGTGATGTGATTGAAATTCTAGAACGTTTAGGTTTAACGGTAGAAACAACCGAATCTGGCTGGGTCGCCACAGCGCCGGCATGGCGTTTTGACATTGCTATCGAGCAAGACCTAATTGAAGAAGTCGGTCGCATCTACGGTTACGATAACATTCCTAACCAAAATCCAGCAGCAGCACTTAAGATGCACGACCACGTTGAAGCGAACATTCCGCTTAAACGCGTTCGTACCCTACTGGTTGACCGTGGTTACCAAGAAGCGATTACTTACAGCTTTGTTGAACCAGAGCAGCAAAAGCTTGTTGTTCCAGGTGTTGAGCCGCTAATCCTGCCATTCCCAATCTCTGCGGATATGTCAGCAATGCGCCTAGGCCTAATCCAAGGTCTACTAAACACTGTGGTTCACAACCAGAAACGTCAACAGCCACGTGTTCGTCTATTCGAATACGGCCTACGTTTCATCCCTTGTGAGTCTGCTGAAAACGGTATGCGCCAAGAGCCTATGCTTGCAGGTGTTATCGCAGGTACTCGCAGCGAAGAGCACTGGGACATTGAAACTAACACCGTTGATTTCTTTGATCTGAAAGGCGATCTAGAAGCGGTTCTTGAGCTAACAGCAAACGAAGTAGCTTACTCTTTCGCAGCGCTTTCAGCTGAAGACAAAGCAGCGAATCCTGCGCTTCACCCAGGTCAATCTGCAGCTATTATCGTTGATGGCAAGCAAGTTGGTGTGATTGGTACCGTTCATCCTGAGCTTGAGCGTAAGTTTGGTCTAAACGGCCGTACTATCGTATTCGAAGTGGAATGGTCTGCAATCAACACTAAAGTGATTCCTGAAGCAGTTCAGCTTTCTAAGTTCCCATCTAACCGTCGTGACATCGCGGTCGTTGTTGATGAAGCAGTAGCTTCTGGCGACATCGTTGCAGCGTGTCTAGAGCAAGGTGGCGAGTTCCTGAAAGACGCGAAACTGTTCGACGTTTACGTTGGTAAAGGCGTTGAAGAAGGTAAGAAGAGCCTAGCAATCGCACTAACACTACAATCTGTAGAGCGCACGCTTGAAGATGCAGACATCGCTGGTGCGGTTGACGCTATCGTAGCTCACGTATCTGAGAAGTTCGGTGCGTCTTTGCGTGAGTAATCACTACTGATTAGATAGAAAACCAAAGGCCTCGCAATAGCGAGGCCTTTTTTGTTGGATAAAGAGTAGGGTGCTAACTCGCAATTGGACATAAACTTATCAGTGGTTTTTCTAATTTAGCTGTCCTTGAATAACTTTTTGTATCCCAAAATGCAGGATACTAACGTTGCTTCAAGTGGCGATTTTGATAGGAGTTTTACAAAAGCTTGCATCAGAGAGCTGTGTTCGCAGATTTACTTTATGCTGGATTCACCACAAAGAATGCGGTATCTAACTAACGCTCTAAATAGCCTTGCCTCATAAGCGTGATAGTTTGGTTTTTAACCAATAAATCCCATCATAACTTGCCCTACATTTCTGAATATCAGGTCAAAACACAGCCTATTTTTTGATTAGTTTTAATCCCAAAACTGAAGTACCACTACACTTTTTTGTCAATCAGGATTGACCGAACTCTTAATTTGGAGAATATCAATGCAATTAATGTGAATTTTATTTCTTTACAAGAATAACTCTGATGTTTATCATACTTGCTTGTGTTGATTATACATTGATCGATTTAGGTTGCCTTATCAATCATATTGATTGAAAAATAAACTAATCGACGAGTATTGTGATTACGCTAAATTTATCAGATTTTGCTCGTCTCCTTTAAGATATATGAAGATGATCCTTTAAAATGATTCTTACTTCAAGAAAAATAAGAACTTTAGTTGAAAGTGGGGATGTTGAGATATTTCCATTTGATGAAAACGATCTAGATGTGAATTCTTATTCATTTCATTTAAGTGATACGTTGATCGAATATACCAATGATGTAGTTGATTCCTTGGTACAGAACAAGAATCGAAAAATCAAAATTCCTACCACGGGCTATGTCTTGAACCCAGATTGTTTTTATCTGGCGTCCACGCTCGAAAAAATGGGCAGTCACACCTGTGCTAGCGAGCTTTACGCCAATTTTTCTACTGCGGGATGTGGAATGTTCATTCAAACCAGTGCGCCTCTTGGCCATACCGGTGCGATGATTAACTGGACTCTAGAAATCTTAGTAGCCCAACCCATTGTCGTTTATCCCGGTATGAAGATAGGCAAAATTTGTTTTTGGGAGAACTTCGGTGACTTATCCCATTACGCAGGACGTTACCAAGGGTCGAGAAATGTAATTGCGTCGAGGATCCATCAAGACTTTAAAGGCTAATGTGAGGAAAACTGATGATTTTAACAGGTAAAGAGATAGAAAAACGAGTCAATAGTAAGGAGATTATTGTCTCGCCGTTTTTAAAAGAGAATGTAAACCCAAACAGCTATAACTTCCGTTTGGGTAGAAAGTTAAAAGTATACCGAAATGATTTGATCGACCCTGCGAAAGAGAACCCGGTCGACGAAATAACCCTTGGAGATGACGGACTGGTTTTGCAACCTCGCAAACTTTATCTCGCCGAGACGATTGAAACAATGGGCAGTGAAAACTTTGTACCAACCTACGCTGCTCGTTCATCTGTTGCTCGTATGGGGATGTTCATCAACCTCTCCGCGCCCCTTGGTGATATTGGTTTTGTTGGAAAGTGGACTATTCAACTGTTTTGTATTCACCCGGTTAAAGTGTATTACGGCATGAATATTGGTCAAATGATGTTCTGGCATACCTCTGGTGAGGTTGAGTTGTATGACGGCAAATATCAAAGTGCGGATGGACCGATTGAGTCGCGTATACATATCGACTTTCACGATAGACTGAAGCAACGAAACCAGATGGAAGTTCCATCCTTAGTCGATTGCGTGGAGTCCGTATGATGACTGAGATGCTTCACTCTATGGAAGGCTTACCAGGTAAATTCCGACATATGGCAATGCTCTCCGAACACCACCCTGTGCCTCCACTGACGTTAGTTACAGAAAAAGAGTTGTCGACATGGCTAGAGCACTTTTACGAAGTAAAGCTCGCCGTAACTAACATCGAACAACATATCATGATCACTTCAACGATACGGCGCACCACGGAACGATTTTCCTCAAGTATGCAGAGATGCCGTGGGAGTCAGAGGCGTCAGAGAGCGGATGGACTCGCTGTGTAACCGCCTTAGAGCAAGCTTACCCTCGATTATTGAAATACCGTCATCTCCTCAATGATACGTGTTGGTACACCCGCTGGAAACACGATATGGAATTAGAACGAAAGTACACCTTTAAAAATATTCCTGACACATGGGCTTTGAATACGGCGTTGTATCGTTCGATTAATCTTGAAGGAAAACTGCCTGGTTTTGTACCTGAACTGGATATGGATATTCAGGTATTTGATTACGATAATCACCTATTTGAAGTCATCGAACCTGCATCGAAAGGCTACATCTCGTTTATTCCACAAACAAACGGCAAAGTTGCTGTAAAGCAAAAATGGTTTGAGGAGAACACAGAACTAAGAAAAGAAACCATCCACTATGACTGCGAATTAAGCGATGCCGAATTTGAAAGCAAAGCAACGGAACTGGCGCAAGGCGAAGTCAAGCGCATGGCTCCGTTTCGTAGAAAGCGATTTGATGTGAACTTTGAGTCACTCGACACCGGTAATATTTTCGGCGTGTACTTCGATATTTGCCGGAATTTGGACGAGCCTGAGAAATACGCGTTTTCTCAATGCGAAGTCGAGTACTGCCGCTCTCGTACAATGTTTGACTTCCAAAAAGTCATGGATGAGTACGAAGTAATTTGTGCCTACGTAAAAGATTTCTTGACCCAGCAAGGCATAGAGTTTGAACAAGACTTATTTTCTAAACTCGATTTCGCGCGTAATACCTATTTGGCTCAACAACAAGAAGGGAAGTAATCATGGCACAATTTATTGTTTTAGGCAGTTGGAAGATTCGTCACGACGAGTACCCTTCAGAAGCAGAAAAAACGTTGTATTTTCTATCTCTCCCTGAGGAGTACAACTTATCGCATAGAACCGTACTCTGCGATGTGTCTGCAATAGAATCACCAATTCTGGACTCGGACTTTGCACCGGTCAGCGATCAAGTGGAAAAAGCCAACCTTAGTGAGCGTACTGTCCCTCTAGCGCTAGTGTCTTTGGATGGTTCAGCAGCCACAGTTACGCACTTAGTGCACAGAGTTGAAGTGTTCACAACGCAATTTTATCAGCAGCCTGCCCTGCCGCTAGACGTCAACAAAGGCACATTGTTTGATGCATTGAGCTCATTATTCAAAGAGCACTACCTGCTCAGCAATAACTTCGAATGCTATTACGAAAAAGGGATCGCAGCGATTCTGCTCTTTGCTGCTCTGTCGCGTTTTTCCACTCGCATTTCGAATCGTTTACAGGCATTCATTACCCGTCATTCTCGGTCGTATTTGTTCATCATGGGCGCGGTACATGGCCTTTCAAATATGGGTGGCAGTCTGCTTTCTGCGTATGCGGTGTCGAAACACAACTATAAGAAAGAGGTCTTGAGTTGGATTGTAACCGGGTATTTGTTGTTTGGATTGGTGCAACTTAGCACATTGAGTGTACTCAATGTCTTAGAGGTAAGCGCGACAACCGCGATCTCATGTGGGGTAGCCGCGGTCACGTACCTAAGCATTGGTAATCGAATTTTCAAATCGATGAATGAACACTTTTTTCAGCATGTCTTCTCAGTATTTATGCTGGTCTATGCAGGCTTAATGATCATTTCTTAGCCCGGAGGAGGTTTTTCCTATGACTCAATTTAAAGGTGTTATTTTTGATATTGATGGCACACTTATTCTCAATAATCAGCCTCTTCCTGGGGCAACAGACGCTGTGAACGGTCTTCGCAGCATGGGTGTACAACTACGGTTTGTTACCAACACGACAGGAAGAACACCTGAGCAATTGGGGAAGGTGCTAAGAGAGTTAGGTTTTGAAGTCCAAGATAGCGAGATTCTGACCTCAGTGGGCGCGTGTGTCCATTTTCTTAAGCAAAACTACGTTGGTAAAGCGGGCTATCTTGCGATCCCTGAAGAGATTGAGGATCAGTTTGCTGGGATAGCGCAGACAACCGAGAACCCTGCCTTTGTTGTCATGGGCGATTTGGATAAAGGGTTTGACTATGACGTGCTGAATCGCGTTTTCAACTATATGAGAAATGGTGCCCAACTGATCACATTTCACCGAAATCGTTTTTTCTTTAGAGATGGTAAAACGTGGCTAGACAGCGGGGCTTTTACCCTGGCTCTGGAACGATCTTGTGATCAGGAAGCCATAGTGACGGGGAAACCTGCGCCGCAAATGTTTCAGGGGGCTCTGCAATCCATGAGCTTACCTAAGCAAAAAGTCATTGTGATTGGAGATGATGTGTCCAGTGATATCCTGGGAGCCAAACAAGCGGGTCTCCAAGGGTTCCTTGTGACAACGGGTAAATTTAAACCGGAACAGATGAGTGAGCATGACCTGAGTAGTGATTGCCTGCTACATAATGTCGGTGATGTAATCACTATGTGTGCAAGCGAGGAGTAAGAAAAAATGAAACTCTTGAATATCGAAGTCACTTCTCGGGGCACTGTGTTTGATGCTCGTTATGATATTTTTCGCCAAAATGGGGCAGAGGTTTATCATCTTACTATGGCACATCAAGCATCGGTATACCCCCATTTTGCCGGGGTGAAATATCTGCCTACCCAGACATTAGACACAGTGGTTGAAGTAGCTCGTCAATGGCATCAGGAGATCGGGTTTGCTGCAGTAATCACCACTGATGAGGCCTCTGTTTTGTCGGCCGCTGCGATCGCGGACGATTTATTGTTACCTGGCGTTTCGTTAGATGCTGCGGCAAAAAGCCGGAATAAATACTACATGCGGCAAGCGCATCACGCCCATAGAGCACCCAGTCCAGAATTCGAGTTATGTTATTCGCTAGAGTCTGGATTGAAGGCCGCTGAAACTATTGGCTACCCGGTGATCATTAAACCCACATTAGGCGGCAATGCAGAACATGTATACCTAATCCGTGATGAGCAGACACTCAAAGATCGCTTTCCCGTTGCGAGTGCGGCCAATCAAGCCTACTCCTATTGTGTCCATGAAGCGATCAGTGAAGCCCTAGGGCCAAACGCCATGTTGGTTGAAGGGTATCTATCTGGCTCTGAACACTGTATCGAAGCCTGGGTTTTCGAGGGGAAAGCTCATATCGGTTCTATTGCAGATCGTCTCTCTGTTGAACTCGATGTCTTTGATAACGACTTGTATCGAACACCCACTGCATGCAGCCTTGCAAGCCGGCGTTGAAGCTCAGGGCATAACACATGGTGTAGTCCATGCCGAGCTTCGCTTCCACCAGGGGCTCCCCTATATTGTTGAAATCGCCGCGCGGGTCGGAGGAGGTAGCCTCTCTAAGATGGCGCAACTAAGTTACGACTATTGTCCAATAACAACAGCCTACCTAGTCGCAACAAATCAGCTACCAACGCGCGCAACCTTGCCTCCGACCGGAAAAGTTGCCGTGGGATTAACGATGCTGAGTCGACAAGGTCGTATCAAAGATATTCGCGTGCCTGATCTCGTTACCAATCATCCACAAGTGTTTAATTTGGCCATCCTCGCAAAACCTGGGGATGTACATCGTCGTCCTCCCGAGGGTAACGATATGTTTGGTTATATTGGTGTGACTGGCCAATCTCAGCAAGAAGCCATTGAGTTGGCGAGTCGCCTGTTTGAGGAGATACGAATTGATTTCTATACCGATTCAGCGTATGAAGATGCGCACTTTGTAAAGGAAAGCTCATGAGTCATTCGCAAACTGGCGCGCTGTTCGTGCTAGCATTTTTACTAATGGCGAACGCCAACGCGGTGTTATCAGGATGGTTACTTCAAACCTTGCATCCGTTTACCTTATTGTTCTGGAGCTTTTTAGCGACAAGTGTCTTTTTCTTGTTGCGCCTAAGGATCACACAAAGTTCCAAAGCAACCCGTATCTCTCGTGATTCGATCAGGCCCTTACTGCTGCTGAATATTGCGAGTAGTTTGAGCTGGATTGGTTACTACTTTGCGCTGCGCTATATCGAACCTGCGATCGTCAGTGCGTTAATGGGTGGCATTGGGCCACTGTTTGTCGTATTGAGTGGTCTCATCCTCTTACAAGCAATGTCATTGCGTCAGGTGGTCACCTCCACGGGGATTATTATTGGGGCCATCGTACTGGCTTGGGCATCCGTGTCGGAGCAATCCGCTGTGCAAAATGTCAGTCAAACTCATATCGTGGTTGGTTTGGTCGCAGCTCTCATCGGTGGTTTCGGACAAGTGCTAACCACCCTCTCAACCAAACGATTAGCAGACAAGAATTGGGATGCAAGCCAACTGATGGCTCATCGCTTCTACCTATTAATAGCAGTGTCAGGCTTTGCTGCTTTTAATGGTCCGAGTTTGACGGTTCAAACTATACCAGACCTGTTTGGGTTGTTATTGGTTGGGATTTTTGGTGTTCTCGTCCCGTTATGGCTCCTTCAGAAAGGGATTATTAACTCATCACCTTTCACCGTTTCAGTGCTGTTAGCGCTTGGCCCACTGATGACGCTTTGTTTTCAAGGGTTCGATTCCAGACTATCGCTCTCGTTATGGTCGGTAATAGGGTGCGTTATCATTGTGGTGTCGACCGTCAACAACTTTCTAGTAAGTAGTGTAAAGCTCCCCTTCTCAAATAAATCGGATGAAGGAAGAAACTAATGGCTAATAACGACGTTCGAATAATCCAAGTGTCCGACTTACACTTAGCAGAGGATCTCTCGTTTGAATTAAAAGACGTAAATACTTACCAGTCATCATCACAAGCTATGCGGGCGATCAATGCGCCCACTGCGGATGCAGTGGTAGTCACGGGAGATATTTCAGAGGATGGCTCTCCCGCGTCATACCAACACTTTAAGGCGTTATGCCATCAACATAATGTGCACGAACCACATTGCCTGCCTGGTAACCATGACAACCTTGAGAATATGACGAGTGAGTTGAAAGGCATGCCTTACTGTGAGTCGTTGCGTTTGGGTAATTGGTTGTTTATCTTCGTGAATACTCATCGACAAGGTTTTGATGATGGCGGCATTGGAACTGACGAGTACCAAAGAATTACATCATTATTGACTCGCCACTCAGAACAACATGTTGCATTATTTATGCACCATCACGCTCTTCCAACCGGTAGTGCTTGGATAGATCAGTACCAAATACGCGACCGGGATACCTTTCTTGCCTGGTTGAGAGACTACCCTGCTATTCGGGCAGTCATCACTGGACACATCCACCAAACGTTCTCAGCCATACAAGAGGGGGTCGCTTTCTATGGCAGTCCTTCAACTTGTGTTCAGTTTGTTCAAGGTCGTGAGAAAGCGGAAGTCGCAGAACTCGGGCCTGGGTATCGTGAATTGGTATTCCGGGCTGACGGTGAGATTGATACTCAAGTTATTCATTTATCTTCTTTTGTCTCCAGCAATTTGAAACCTCAAAGCTTAATAAAGTGAAACAAGAAACTTGGTGTGGGGAGGTGTTGGATTGTCCAACACCTTTGGAGTTTTTTATCGAAATCGTGTTTTACTCAAAGTCTCTATAGATGCATTCGTTTAGTGATGACCAGCGCTTAAGAGTACGTGGATTGAGAAGTTACTTTCCTTATCTTACAGGTTTTTGCCACACTAAAAGTTATCTCAGGAGGAAGTTATGCCCGAATTGCCCGAGCGCTTATGTCCATTTACGCGGTATCGCTCCTAGCAAATTTGCATAACAATGCAAACGCTGATTTCAGCTTGGGCGTACCGTTTGGGAACGAAATTGGAAGATCCCGTGCATCGGTTTCGCTCAACCTGTCATTAGTAAAAGTTGGGCTAATTTCTGGCTGGACTTCCATGTGTACTGTTGCGCAAGCTCTGAATGGGGCAGAAATGAGTTGACTGATCATCTCCTAAGAAAATCAAAGGCCTCGCAATAGCGAGGCCTTTGTGTTTTTCGGAGATGGCCGAGAAGTTAAATACCCATTGGCTTTAACTCGCGTCTAACGGTTAGCGAAAGCTTGGAATAATCGCTGGTATCTCTGGAAGAAGACCAACCAACGCCATCACACTTGTTAGTACAACAAACATAATGCCTGGCAACACCCAGCGGCTCATCTTGCTCAGTTCACCGCTACGTTCTTTACAACCGACTAAGCCTAAGTTGTCTAACAGCATAGTGAGCGACCAACCAAATGCAGGGTTTACCAGCGCTGATGAAAATACAACGATCGCGGCAGATTGAGTGGTTTTCCCTTCGCGCGTCATTTCCATGCCAGCTTCTAGCAATGGGATGAATACACCAACGATTAGTGCAACACAAAGTACAGGTTGCCAGATAGCTAAATCCATCGGGTAGCCCCAAATTGCAGCGATGATGCAAAACAGAGCCGTCAGCAAAGCGCCAGCAGGAATAGGGCGTTTAGCTATAGCCGCTGGTACGATGTAAGTCCCCCATGAAGAGGTAAAGTTAGTGCCACCGAGCAAAGAACCAAACGTTTGACGAATAGAAGCCGTGGTCATGGTATCGTCAATATTCATGTGTACTTTTTCGGTACGTTCCGGGTAGCTGATTTTTTGGAAGACCTGATGTCCTAAGAAGTCCGGTGACCACATAGCCACTGCTAAAATAGCAAACGGCAATACCACCATGAAGTGTTCAATTGTCGGTAGGCCAAGCATCCAACCAGTATCTTCTCCCCACCAATACATAGGGTTCATATGAGGCAAACCAGGCTCGGTTTGGAAAGAAAACGGTGCGCCCATCGCAAAAGCTAACGTGCCACCCAGCAAGCAACTAAGAGGTACTGCTAGCCAACGCTTACGGAAATGTTCCAATAGCGCATACAAAATAATGGTACAAAAGATCACGACGAAAGCAATGTGACTCATACCAATGCCTTCAGCCCAAGCAAATAGCTTTTTGACTTGAGAAACGGTCCCAACAAAGCCTAGGTAGAGCAATAAGCCACCACACACACCTTTACTGGTGAGATTTGCCAACATGCTGCCACCTTTACTGATGGCCAACAATAAGCCAAAAGCGCCAATCAGCAAGCCAAAGGCCATCGGGTGTCCGCCAGCGGCAACAACAATCGGAATTAAAGGGATGAGTGGGCCGTGTGTACCTGCGAGGTTGGCGGTTGGCAATAAAAAACCAGAGAAAAGAATAATGAAAACTGATGCGATAAGTAATTCATAACGAACATTTTCTAGAATAAACCCTTCGTTTAGCCCTAGAGCTCCGGCAAAGGTTGCTGCAATAGCGCCCACCATTACCACTTTACCAATGGTCGCCGCCATTGCTGGGATGGTGTCTTCAATCTCAAATCGATAATCTTTAAACGGCAAGTTTGGACGCCAGCGTTTAGGTGACATGATTTGCAATTCGTGCTCTAGATACTGCTCTCGGGACTCAAATTCAGAGCTTGGTTTGTGTTGTTGTTCATAAGTTAGTTCATCCTCACTGGCTTGAGGCTTATCTGTTCTTATATGTACGGACTCTAAAGTACTGCTCATTTTGATTCCTTTCGTTCACACTCTGAGGTGTGTTGTTCCAACAAACGTAACTTACTCCCGGTATTAAGAGGTAGCGGAGTAGTTAGTGTTTGCTACAAAGAATGCGACAAATCTTTATTAGGTGTAACTTGAGTTATTATTAAAAAGTGAAGATGACTGACTAAGAATAGGGTCGGAAACAAGCAAGAATATCGTTGGTATTGGTGTAAAAAGCTTGAGGTTCACTGTTAAAGATAAAGAACAAATTACCCTATAAATAAACGCAATTATTGAAGTTGTTAGTACCTTAAACCAAACTGAAAAAAACAAATAGTCTCAGTTAGTTAGACATTAGTCGTAGAGTTAGCCTGAAAGTATGAAGAGGTTAGATATTAAGGTAAGAAGAGCCTAGCAATTGCACTGACGCTACAGTCAGTTGAGCGTACGCTAGAAGATGCTGATATTACTGGTGCGGTTGACGCTATCGTGGCTCACGTATCTGAGAAGTTTGGTGCGTCGCTACGCGACTAATTACTTGTGATTAGATAGAAAAAACCCTGCTCAATCAGCAGGGTTTTTATTGCTATTAGTAATGAACTAGTCGTTATTTGGTCTTGGCATCAGGACATAAATCAACGTAAGAATGATAAACATAGCGAAGGTGTATGCCTTCATCTGGCCATTCCATGAGTTTGCCCACATCGAGAACCACTCAGCGCCAACCACACCGAAACCGAAATACCACACACCTAAAGCGACGGTGACACCGGCCACATAGAAAGCCTGACCCTTGGAGAATCCGTCCGCTTCACGTTTGAAGAACATAATTACAGCACCGATAACGCACAAAGCGCCCGCAAGGAATTCAAGTGCGATGATCAGATTGTAAAACACGGTGTGAAGTGTTGTAGAAGTGATGGCACGTCCATACAGGTTATCGCCTGTAAAAAATGCCTTCATCTGGTCCATAGCCAATACATGCTGGACAAACTGGAAGTTTGTATTGTAGTCAATCACATTATTATAGCTGACCAGCACGCAGAATAACCCTACATACATCGCGACAACGGCTTTCGAAATATCGAGAACCAAGCTTAATCTCATAGCACAACCTCATTTACAGTTATTGTTTGTTTTGAAATAGTAAATTTGTTCATTCCGATACGTTCACTTCGATTGTATTCTGGAATAGAGTGATCAAATCCATAAGCGGTTGCTGGCGCCATGTACTGTGTGATGCCTTCTTTGGTGCAGGTGATATGATCATGGCCATGGCCACAAATAACCTCTCTGACACCAGATTGCCTAAGGATATTGAATATTTGCTGGTCGTTCTCAAGGCAGATGGCTTTCATCCACTCTGACCCAACACGTATGATTGGGTGATGCATGACCACAATGGGGGCTTTTTTTTTGCGGATTTGCTTTCTCAGGTGAGCGATTCCACGATTGTCTATTCTGCCTGAGCCGAGAGGGTGTCGAGCATCAATAGGCTTCTGGCTTGAGTCGAGGAAGATGAAATCACGCCCTGCAATCTCACATTGATCCACCACCTGAATCAAAGAGCCTTTCAGCTCATTTTTCATCAAAACGATATCGTCATGGTTACCCGCAATGGCGTAAACTTGTTTGTTATTAACGTGTTTGGAAACAAAGCTTAGCAGTTTTGTATAATCGCCTGGTTTAGGGCCACAACAGATATCACCTGTGAGTAGAATAGTGTCGCAGTCGCTATCAGCGTTTGCAACACTCAACGCCTTTTCTAGATTTTGGAAGCTCGACTCATCGCTCAAATGGCAATCGCTAATTTGAAACACAGTATTCATGTTTATTCCTGATAAGATTGATAATTAAGAGGGTAGGACCCAATAGAACTAGCTGTGCGACGAGTTTTTTAATGCTTGCCCAGAACATAATATCCAGCAGTAAACTGCTTTCTTTCACGCCCCAGAAGGCAAGGATTAGGAATAGGTTTACGTCGGCGAGGGCGACGATCAGTGTCGCCAACGCAATTCTGATTGCGATGCTTTCAATGTTCAGTGAGTTGAACAGTACACCAAACAAAAACATGGAAACGAAGTAGGCGCACAATGAGGATAAATAAATGCGGTAGTTACTTAGGCTGTAGATTAGGTCAAAACTCTTGTTGTAAGTCGACTCGGCGTTGACGCCGGGCAGAATCGCTGCAATGTACATCAGGCTGATAAACGACAGATAACCGAAATAGGCAAAGGTAATACATTTGAAGTACACATCTGGAGAGCGTGTCGCCATGATGATGGAAGAGAAGAGGTAAACAAACGGATAGGTGAAGAATCCCGCAGTTAGGTGGATACCGAAGAATTCAACCGCTTTTGCTGCAGCCATGTTGGAAGCGGTTAGGAAACAGCACAGACCGAGAGTCGCAAGCATGGTCGATCTTTCTAGTACGTTCATTGATTATTGCTCCATTTGGCGATAGATAGCGACAAAGTTTTCATTACTAATATTGAGCTCTTGTCTGATTGAAGGGGTAAGCAGGCTTTTCATCGTCACAGTCACTGGAATATCAGATATTTCCATTTCGATGGTTTTTTCTTTTACATTGATCGCACGGATCCGTTTGTCAGAAATTGAATACTTTCCGTTGTGAAGATCGACGTCGTGTTTGTCAATATAAGCGTGTCGAAAAATCTCTTTATCTATAAACCCCACCAATCCATCGATAGAATAGAGTCGAGAACGTTTTATTCTTATTTTGAAAAAGTTATATTTTGACATTCTTAAGTTGCATTATTGGACAATCATTCTTGTGAAATATTCTATTGGAAGAGATAAATAAAAAGTTATTATCTTCTTCAATGGCTTTTCTCAAGACAATTTCACCAGTTTCTGTGAGACAAATATAGTGATTTTTGTTTTTCAAAGGAGGTGTGAATTTTTCAAAGATCAACTGGCTGTTTTTGGGTAAAGTATCAATAAGGTGATTGTTTTTAATGAATATATCCACACCTTCATGTTGAGACAGCCTGACAATTTCAGGGTGTAAAGAATCAAAATGATGAGGTGTTTCTGCTTCATCAGAAAGATCGGAGAAAGTGATGTTGTAGTAATCACAAATCTTTCCAACCGTATCAATGGTGGGGTTACTATTCTTGCCAGAATATAGGCTGTACAGCGTACTGTACTTAATCCCCATTTCTTGGGCAAGCAACTTAACTCCACCAGTCCCTTTTTTACTTCTGGCTATAAGGTTTATTATTTTATCTATCATTATTATTCAGTCAGGCTTAATGTTGATTCTTATATAATTAAACAAATCACCTTTATTTAAGTTTGTTACACAAATCTAAATGTTTTTGCAAAATTAATCCAGTATCAATGTCCATTTTTCAATGATTTAGGTGATCTGAAAAGCATTAACTTCCTCACGGAGTACAAGATTTGAAAGGTAATCAATGTCGTTTGAATTATTATTTTGTATTTTAGCTTGTCTATGTAAGAATCGGACCTCAATATAGGCAAGATGATACAAGAGTAAGAATTCACTTAAGTGCAAATTTCTGAAAACTTTTGATGTTTGACTATTGGCGTATACTCTTTATTCAGTGTGATAGGCTCGAATATCGAATTTTTAGAGACACGACCTTATTTCCGTTGTAAATGTCAACAATATCTTTATGGCTGATAGTGCACAAGGGCGTTTTTGCCTAAATCAGTTGAACCTTTGTCAAATCCTGCGCTCTGATCCTTTGTAATGGGTAGAACGGCGGTGACATGGGTTAAGCAAAAAAGAAGATAACTCACTGGGCGGAGTACAATAAGGCTCTTTGCAAGTGTGGTTCAGTTACGTTCTGGATAGATGAGGCATGGCAATGCAAAACCCATCATGGTAAGCGTGGTAGAGGCTTCCAGTACTCAGATACAGTGATTGAAACTGCCTTGATGATTAAGGGCATCTTCTCTCTGCCACTACGGGCACTTCAAGGCTTTATTGACTCGGTCTTCGAATTATTTAATGTGCCTCTGACGTCCCCTGACCACACCTTTATGAGTAAACGCTCGAAGACGGTTCCGATCAAATATCGCAATAATTCTAGAGGGGCTATTTGTCATATAGCCATTGACTCTACAGGCCTCAAAGTCTTTGGCGAGGGTGAGTGGAAAGTAAAAAAGCATGGTGCAAACTGCACCTAGCTGTAGATACTCACGAAGCGATTAGTGCAGAAGTCAGCCTTGTCAATGTTGGTGATAGTGAAGTCCTACCAACGTTGTTCAACTCTCTGCGCCGAAAGGTCATTGCCGTCTTGGCCGATGGCGCTTATGGCATAAAAAACTGCCATGAGACTCTGAAAAAGAAGGTTGTACTCCGTTAATACCGCCTAGAAAGAATGCTGCTCTTTGGGAGAAGGGCCATCCCAGAAATGAAGCGTTTTGCTTGTAAAATAACTGGAACCAATCGGCGTTTTTCAAAAAATGTTGACCTGAATCACGATTGTATTTTGATCATTGCGTCTATATGTCTTGGTTATTAGTTTGCGCTCTCTTAATAATCCAGAGAATAACTCAATGAGAATTGTAAAGCTGATCAGTTGTCTTTTTTTTGTTCTATTCCTTTCGGGATGTGTATCTAAGAAGGCTATGGATATACCAACAAACTTCTGGGAGACGGGGGGAGAGAAAAATATCGCAATTGCATTTGTTCAGCCTCCAGAGATGGACGCGCACCGCATGGGTGGGGAAGGTTTACTTGATATGGCAATCAATGAGATTGTCACTGATGGTGTTGAATCGCATATTCATACCTTATCCCATGACAAGTTTGAGCTAAGTAAGTCGGCTATTGTTCAACTAATTGAACTGCGAGGCGGTACAAGTGAAGTACTTCCAGAATATTACAAAACCTCTGACGCTGATAAACTTCCAAAAGCTCAGCAAAAGGATGGTTTTTTCGGTTATGATTTAGCCGAATTGAAAGAGCAATACTCTGCAAGTCATTTGCTTGTTATTCAGGTTTTGGCATCCGGTACTATTCGGGACTATTACGGCTTCATACCGCTTAGTCAACCGAGAGGTTATGTCTCTACTCATGTAAAGCTGGTGGACTTATCGGACAACAAGATTGTTATGGATCACCAAATTAATGAACAGGTTGCTTTGCCTGAAAATGTTGACTGGGATGATCCTGATAACGGGTACCCTGAAATTACAAAGGTTGTACACCTTGCTTTAGAACGAGCCGGTGAAAGATTAACTGAATATCTATAAGTAAAAAGAAACGACGTTAGCTCGTTTACAAAGATACAGTTGAAGTTTTTTAGAAGCTAATAAATCAGAACACTCTATTTTCAGACTAGCCTACTTTGCTAATTTTTAGCGGTTATGACTGATACACAAAAAAGGCAGATTTTTCTGCCTTTTTTGTTATCCAGAGCTTCTTTTCCACTACTTCTGGATATATTCTTCAAGTGCCTGATAGCAAGGTAGGGCAGTCATCTCGCCTTTCTGCGTAGTGGCAAGTGCGCCACAGCCGTTGGCCCATTTTACTGCAGACTAAATGACTTCCAGTTGCTGCCAGTTATTATGTTGAGACAATTATTACAAGCTGAGTATCTACGCCAGAGCGCTCAAGTCTAAGCAGACCTATACCGTAGGGTTAGTTATTCCAGACCTAGAGAACATGGGTTTTGCGTTTTTTGACCGAGAAGAACATGCTGGGTGAAGATATTCGCTTGGCGACCTTCGATAACTACGACATTCTGGATTGTTTACCTGTAAAAATTGACTCGGTTGAACAGGACTGCGAACTTACACATTAACCAAGGATAATGTTGTCACAGAAAGATCACTCGGCTTTCGGCTTAATAAAGACCTAAATGTCACAAGTAACAGCAGTATATGGGCGGAGATGAAACAACAAATTCAAGCCATAACCCCTTCCACTCCCGTAAATATAACGATAAATGATGCTGAAACATCGCCAAGTGTCGATTACGCTCCAGGTAATGGTATATTTAGTCAACAGACAAGTGGGAGTTTAACTGATCCAACGAATGACTATGTTGGAATACAAAACTGGGTCGATATAACGCAAGTTCAATTTTCTCACGGCTCAAGCTAGTCGTTATTGACTGTGAAGTTCAATACAGATATTCAGAGTTTTAAACCTTAAATTTGATTTTTTTGTTTTACTGCTATACCAACAAGCTGGCATTGCCTTCTGTAGGCCAGCTTTTTTTAGTTCTGCGAGCTCTTGCTTAGAAATAGTTACATAGTGAAGTAAGTTATCCAGAATTCGACGTAATGCGCGCGGCGTGAGTATACCATCTCGCCAGTAACGTTTAATTTCTCCGGTGATCACATCGTGTGGAACCAGCGGTTCAAGCTCAGCGTGTTTAATGATAGTGAGGGAGCTGGAACGTAGGCAGCGCTGACGAGCGAGTTCCCAATCTGGCTTGCCTTTCTTAGTGAGGTAATTTTCCCGGAAGCAAAAATAGCTAAAATAGAATCGTTCGATGCTGTGCCAGCGTTCGGCTTTTACTTCCAGAAAAATGTGTTCAAATTCAATATCGAGGTCTGTCATCGCTTCTCTCACTCATGGTTGAAGCGATACTACCGACTAACCCATGGCTAGGGCAAGAGGATCTGTATTGCGTTGCTTCTTAATCGCCAACAGTAGCTGAATAAGTAGCAGTACACCAGTTACACCTAGACCAATACCGATACCGCCCCAGATGCCACCTAAACCAAAGTCTGGCAGTAGCAGCCATGCAGTAGGCAGACCAAACAGCCAGTAGCCAACAGCGGTGACGACAGTCGGGCCAACAACAATCTTCATACCGCGAAGCAGGTTAATCGCCAGTAGTTGCCATGCGTCAACAATAAAAGAGAGCGCGATTACCCAAAGAACGGCGACGAGCAGTGTTGAAAGCTCGGCATCCAGATTGAAAATGGAGCCGATCAGCGCAGGCCATAACATAAACACACCTGCCAGCACTGCGCTGATCACTGTCGTCAGACCAAAGCTACGTAGGGCGGTACGCTTAATACCGTCATAGTCTTCCGCACCGTAGTCCTGCCCAACCAGAATTGCTGCGGCTTGAGAGAAACCAAAGTTGATGTTCCAAGTGAAGCTTAGGCATTGCAGCAGAATTTGGTGCAATGCGAGCGCGGCGATGCTGATGGTGCCTGCCATCAAGGTACCGCCGTAAATCAGGCCGTGTTCAAGAAGCGCAGCCAGTGCTATAGGTAAACCCATCGCCAGTAAAGGTTTAAGCAATGATAGTGAGTATTCTTGTGTATTTTTCCACGGTGCGAACGGCATGTATTCAGGGCGTTTAAACACCCAGTAGCCGTAGCCTAGCATTACGATAAACGCTGCCAAAGCAGTACCCGCCCCAAGTCCTGCCAAGCCTAATTCTAGCTGGAAAGCAAGCAAATAGCTGATAGGTACGTTGAGCGCAACGGTCAGTAATGACATCACCATGATTGAGCGCACATTGCCAAGCGCGCTGGTTAAGCCGCGCAACACCAGTAACATCAGAGATGGCAGCATGGCCCATTTTAACGCATCTAGGTATTCCATTGCTGGGCCAGCGAGCTCCTGAGGCTGCTTCGCCAGTACCAGTAGTTGCGGCGCGTAAGCAAAACATAAGGTCAATATCGCAGACAGGATCACCGTCAGTAGCACGGCCCCTTTTACCGCTAAGCGGATCTGCTGATTGCCGTATTCCGGCCTCGCAATACGTTGACCATAAGCAATCGCAATTAAGTTCGCCACACAACCCACGGTGCTGCTCGCCACAATAAAGACGAAACTGTAGATGGATGCCCCCAATCCTCCTGCTGCCAGCGCAGACACACTGAGTCGCGACATCATCCCAACATCAGTCAGAACCAGTGCCATAGCGATGAGCTGCGAAATTATCAGTGGAAATGCCAGAGAGAGAATTTTTTTCATTGTGCCTCGTGATCTTTATCACAATAAGGTACGAGTTTACTCTCTGGCCTTCAAATGACATTTATGCCATTCTTACATGAGTTCAGATCATGCAAGTGAATTATGTCCCCTTATCGCCATCTTCCTTATTCACACAACGGATTGAAAGTCTTTGAATCTGTAGCACGCCTTATGAGCTTTACCAAAGCGGCTGATGAGCTTAACGTCACTCAAAGTGCAGTCAGTCGTCAAATAAAACAGCTCGAAGATGAGCTAAAAGCATCCCTAGTGAACCGAAAACATCGAGCGATTGAGTTAACGACGCAAGGGAAAGACCTCTATGAAGTGCTACGTAAAAACTACATTGCATTGGATGGCTTGATTACTCAGTGGGCGCTGCCGAATAAGAAGCGTATTGTGATAAAAAGTGCCCTCAGTTATGCCACACGCATTCTGATGCCGAAGGTTGCGATGCTCAATGAGCGATACCCTGAGCACGAGATTGTCATCATCCCATCGATTGAAGAAGACCCGCCACTGGATTCTGAAGACTGCGATCTGCTGATCGTTAACACGCGAAAACGTGAGCGATACCAGAATCGTTCGGATGTGACTTTTTTGCGAGATGAGTTTATGGCACCAGTCTACGCTGAATCCTTATCTAAGCAGCATATTCAGTTAAGTGACGTTCTGACGTTGCCACATCTGCACGCCACCCTCGATCATCAGGACTGGAAAAACTGGTTAAACAACGTTGATCTGAAAGGAGCTAAAAAGGGCAGGGATACGGTGTTTTTCAGCTTGGATTTAGCGCTAAGTGCTTGTTTGTCCGGTCAGGGAGTGACAGTGACAGATCTGCTGTTGGTATTACCTGAACTCAAGCGTGAGTTTCTCAAATGCCCTGAACAGCTTTCACTTCAACATAGCGACTGGCAGTACTATTGTTGTCAGCGCAATCACTCGCCTATGATCAGTGAAATCCTTAATTGGTTGGTCGAACAGACTCAAAATGAGCTGAACCAACTTAATGTACTGTGCGAAAAATTTGGTTGGAGTCAGAATAATGTGGCTTTGGGTGAGGCTGCACTGTGATCGTGAAAAGGCCTCTGAGCTCTTTGAATTAAGAACTGAAAAAGCTCAGAGTACGTTTGATGGTAGCATTAGGGCTTTTAACCGCCACAGCAACTGCAATTACGTTTGTACTTACTCATCTTGCCGATACCCGGATTAAAGGTATTGGTCGGATCCAATGAGTGATAGAACTCCTGAAGCTGCTTTTCCGCTTCATAAAGGTGGCCTACGTTATGCTCTGCTGGGTATTTGGCGCCTTTCTGAGTGAGAAGCTCAAGCATTTTCTGTTTGATCTTCTTTGTATCCGCCCCTTTTTTGAAGATGTAATCCTGATGAAAGACATGACACATAAAGTGACCGTAGTAGAGACCCATTACTAAGTCCTTGGTGATCTCTTCTGGTAGCTGCTCTACCCAGTTAATGTCGTTTCGGCGTAGAGCAATATCCAGCGCCAGAATGTCTTCGACTTCGTTGGAGTGGATGGTTTCGTAGCGTATAGCTGCACCCGCAGCCGCAAAGCGGTGGAGCAAGGCTTTCTTGCCTTCATCGGCATTACAAACAAAGTATTCACATCCGTCCTGCTTAGACCAAACGTTCTCTAGGTAAGCTTTCGCTTCATCGATGCCGCCATCACTCATTTTTAGGATCAGATGGTGTTTGTACTTGTCTCTGAATTCCAACATGCGCTTAGGAAGGTGCTGCGGGAACAGTTTGCTCAGCCAGTAGAGTGTGGTATCAGGCAAATCTTTTGATACAAACGGAATGCGTTTTAGAATCGACTCAACTTTTGCTTTTAGCGCAAAGAACTTGGGTAACTTGTCAGTGCCTAGGTAATGAATCGACAGGAAGACATCTTTGCCGTAAGTTTCTGCCAGATTGAAAATATCACGATGCATGTATTCGCCCATTTCTGGCAGGTGTTTAAAGCCACTAAGTATGTCACGGCGCAGCGTCGTCATCTTCTCTGGGTTGTTACAGCCGATGTAGAAAAGCTGCTCTTTTTCAGCGACGGGGTTGGTATCGACACGGACTGCAAACACTGCGAGCTTGCCTGCACAGCCACTGGCTTCAAACAGACGTCTGGAGTCGGCATTAAAACGCGAAGGCGTTTCAGCGTCGACGTCACGAACGCGCGCCTCGTACTCTTTGTCTGATGCCATGGCATCACTACGGACAATCTTAGACGGGTCAAAATTACCCTTTTCAACATTAGCCAGAATCTCTTCTGGCGTGTCACCAAGGCCGTCTATGCCCAAATGGTTCACAAGCTCCAGTTTGCCTTCTTGGGTGACCTGACCAAACAGTGCTAATTCCGTATACGCGGGGCCGCGTTTGACCAACGCACCACCGGAGTTGTTGGCAATACCGCCAACAACGGTCGCCCCAATTGAAGAAGAACCAATCACGGAATGAGGCGCACGATTAACGGACTTGAGTTTTTTCTCGAGTTGATGAAGGCTCACGCCCGGTAAACTGATGATCTGCTCACCGTTTTCAATCAAATGCAGCGAATTGATGCGCATGATACTGATCACCACAACTTCTCGGTCGTAATCGTCACCACTTGGTGCAGAGCCTTCGGTCAGACCGGTTTTGGCGGCTTGCATGATCACAATACAGTTCGCTTCGACTGCGGCCTGAAGTAGACGCCACTGTTCAACTAATGAACCGGGAAACACCACCGCCAGTGCTTGGCCTCTGCCGGAACGGTACCCAGAGCGATAATATTCCGTTTTTGAATGTTCCGTGATCACGTGCTGTTGGCCGACAATGTCGATGAACCTTTCGACTAACGTTTGATTATTCATAGCGATGACTCAATTCCTATTTCACTTATTTTGGCACTTCCTAGTGTAAATTCGAAATGAACGCGACACCACTAGTGGAAAGTGGAGAGTGTTGTGCTGAAGAGCGATGATATTAGCTATGATATTTTTTTGTAATAAATATCATGGAGATAGAGGTCTTCTTGTTGAGAGACTATCGGAAAACTCCCAATTGTATTTTTCCAGATTTGATATAATCAGTGAAATGTAGCGTGTCCTTATATGAGAAAAAGAGTGATCAATCACTCTTTTTTAGATCAAGTCAGGGTCTTTTAAATTGAAACTGGCGTTATCCCGTTTTTTGCTGACCACTCAGTCTGCTGATGATTCTTCTTGCCTCATGGCAATTGACGATCAGTCGGTTGACTAATTTCTGCAGTAAGTCGATGTCGGGCACTTTGCCATTTCTTGCCATATCCTCTGCTTGCTTGGTGAGGCTTATCACCTCAGCCATGGAATACTCCAGCGCAACGCCTTTGAGTGAATGGAGAATAGCGTGCATTTCGGTCGTTGTAGTACTGGCTTGTGTATTCGAGTAGAGCTCAATTAATGAGTCAGCTTTTGCATCCAAATCGATGACAAGCACTTGCAGCAACTCAATTTTGTCAACGCCATGGAGATCGAGTTGGTCAAATAGAGGGCTTTGAGAAATTTCCTCTTCAGTCAGTGGCAGTGTATCGGCTGGGTAACGGGTCAGAATCGAAATGTTATAGCCGGACTCCTGCGGTAACGAACCCAGCATTTCAATATGCCTTCTGTTGACCGTAAAGTCATTAGAAAATTGATGCAAAGCTTTTTTTAGGCTGGATTTTTGCATTGGTTTGGTCAGAATAAAGTTTGCCCCTCTGCGAAGAAATTCATCGTGTGCTTCTTTAAATACGTCCGCCGTACAAGCAAAAACAACCGTGTTTAATTTCATTTTGTTCCGTATGTGCTCTATGGTGTCCAAGCCATTCATATTGGGCATATGATTATCCATTATGATGAGGTCATAGCTTGTATGTTCCAATTTGCTGATGGCTTCGACACCGTCATGGGCATGGTCCACTCTTAAATTCATCGACTCACAGAATTTTTCTGCCACCAAGGCATTGATGCGATTGTCCTCCACAAGTAAAACGGTAAAGTTATCTAATATGTCGCCTTCTTGCAGGGGATTACTTTCCGTCTTAACATTCTCGATTTCTTTTAGGGTGAAAGGAATCCTAGCGGAGAAACGAGTCCCAACGGAGGGTTGGCTGGTGACGGAAATGTCCCCATTCATCAACTCAATTAAGCGTTTAACAATGGACAGCCCCAACCCCGTACCGCCAAACTTTCTGGTGGTTGAAAGCTCCGCTTGTTCAAAAGGAGTAAAAATTGATGCGAGTTTATCTTGCTCTATACCAATCCCGCTGTCTGTGACGGACAAACAAACATGTGGAGGGGTCATTTCTTTATCGAGCTGACAATGAATTTCAATTTTTCCTGAGCTCGTAAATTTAATCGCATTCCCTACCAGATTGAATAAGATTTGTCGGGTACGGGCAGGATCACCATGCAGTTCAATGTTGTGCGGAATGTCATTGTTGATAACGAACTGAAGCCCTTTACTCTTCGCTTGTGGGCCCAGCGTTTTTTCCATACTAGACATGACATCAGTGACTAAAAACGGTTGAACCTCAAGTTCCAATTTCCCTTGCTCTACTTTAGAGAAATCAAGAATGTCATTGAGTATGGTGGTCAAGTGTTGGCCCGAATCTATGATGATTTGAGCTTGTTTTTTTGTGTCGAGTTCTCGTGATTCATCTTTGATGATTTGGGCAATACCGAGCACACCATTCATGGGTGTGCGCAGTTCGTGGCTCATCGTTGCGAGAAAATTGGATTTTGCGAGGTTGGCTTTTTCAGCGGCTTCGGTTTCACGTTGGTAACCCTCATTGTCACGGCGAAGTGTGGTGAGTTTCTGTGCAAAGAAAATGGCTATCACCGCGATCGATAACACCGTGAATGTGAGCAGGGTATTTGAAATCTTTCCGTTGAGAGAGTTGGCGATGAGCGCTAAGTCATGCTCTGTCTGTTCTAAGAAGGCCATTCTGTCGTGGGCCAATAAACCCGAGAGCACTTGTTCACTTTGCCCACTGATACGGATAAAGCTATTGGCCAATTCTTGTACGTCACTGCCACTTGTTGGCGACCTTGGCACGGATAATTGAGCCATGATTTGTTCTAAAGAGAGAGCATCAACAGCGGTGGACTTATCTGCCCTGATTCGACTTTCAAATGACTGAAAAGCTGACGTTTTCTGAGTTTGAAGGTTGATATACTGATCAAGGGATTGAGTGACTTCGAGTGCTGAGTGTCGAAAAGTACTTAACAGGCTATTTGTCGGAAGATCTTGAAACAGCAGAGAGTGTATTGGAGCGAGGGGAGGAAGGCGCTGAAGTTCATACTCTAGCTCGACTAGGTCACGGTTAAGGGCTTTAGTTTCAGAGAGGCCATGGAGCGAAGACCGAATGATTTGGTCTCTCATTTCTATGGTTTGATGACCGATCTGACGAACAATCTGGTTGTAATTGTTGATTTTTTTAAGCTCTCCATACGTCAAAGCTATATAGCTAAAGAGCAAGGTTGTGATGATGGTAAATCCGACAAATGTCAGTTTAATTCTATCCATTTTAACTTTCCTTAGAAGGCCTGATGCAACAAAACAGTCTTTTTGTTGCCTAGATAGTGCTTTCTATGATGTCTGCTCGGTGACGCCATATTGTGGAACGTACCTATACGCAGACGTGTTGACCCAAGAGTCGAACAGTCGCACAGATAAAGCTTAAATGAGGTCTACGGCATCCTAAATTCAAGCAACGTTTATTAATACATAGACAGTGACTTTTCTATGGTTTTTTGCCTCTATTTGAGGACGTATCAATTGTAAACTTAGTTGCATATTTTGGCGCGAGCAATATCCTATGACAAATTTCCCATAACCTTGTGTTTTCTTTTGGAGTGGATCTTGGTTTAACCACATTTTAACCCTGCTATTGGTATTTTAACCGTCGGTGTTAACACCCCATATTAGTGCGCTTAGGATGAGGTGGTGGTGTCAGAAGGAGTGGCAATGTATTTACATAAACGACGGTTATTACTTGTTGAAGATGACCTTGATTTAGCCAAAGCAATGATTGAATATTTGATGCTAGAAGAGATTGAATGTGATCATGCTTCCAATGGTTTGTCTGGGTTAACCCTCGTTGAGCAGGGGCACTATGATTTGCTTGTGCTTGACCTGAATTTACCGAAGCTAAATGGACTTGACGTCTGCACCAAACTGCGCCGCAAAGGCATTGATGTCCCTGTTCTAATGCTGACGGCTAGAGATACATTGGATGATAAACTCAACGGATTCTCCTGTGGTGCTGATGACTACTTAGTCAAACCATTTGCTATGGAGGAGTTGATCGCTCGTGCCAAGGTGCTGTCCCGCAGGCGCAGTGGTCAGACAGAGCAGCTCACTTGCTGCGATCTTAATATCAACTTAAGTGCTCAACAGGTTAATCGTTCAGGGAAAGTACTTCAGCTCTCCCCAATAGGGTTCACATTATTGGAAACGTTGATGAGAGCGAGCCCAAACGTGGTGTCGCGTGAAAAACTAATACAAGCGGTATGGGGCGATGAACCGCCAGACAGCAATAGCCTCAAAGTGCATATTTTTCATTTGC
Organism: Vibrio ostreicida; assembly: GCF_013074385.2. Taxonomy (GTDB): domain Bacteria; phylum Pseudomonadota; class Gammaproteobacteria; order Enterobacterales; family Vibrionaceae; genus Vibrio; species Vibrio ostreicida. The sequence goes on along the minus strand of NZ_JABEYA020000007.1, from coordinate 50,116 downwards.
GCAAAGTGATTGATAAGGATTTTGATAACAAACTGATACGTACCGTTACCAGCCGTGGATTTGCTTTAAAATGTGACGTGTCAGAATGAAGATCAAACGCAGCCTAAGACTGTATTTGATGTCTGTTGTCCTGATCAGTGCCACCATCATGATTGTGGCCATGTCTCTGATTGCTGTTCGTTACTTCTTTTTTGGGTTAGACGTAGCAATGAGTGGTTTTATGCGAACTCATGCGTTTCAGTTTGAAATGAGTGATAACAAGCCCGTAAAAGTGAATGACCTTACCGTGGCAAAGCGTTGGAAAGATTTACCACAACCGATTCAAGATAGTTTCAACCCAGACAATATGGTCATGAACAAACTTGAAAAAAAGATTGAGGGTATTCCGTTATTTTCCCCTCCTAAGACAAGCTATTTTGCGATGAAAATGGAACATGATGGGAATGTTCGATACGCCTCAGTTTTAGTGCTTGACCATGCGTTTTCTCCTCAAGAAATACCACACTTTTCGTACATTGTTTGCGCTGCTATTGGGGCCATTATTCTGTTTACAGGTACTCTTATTGCTCTTATCCAGCAGGTTTCGTCACCGGTCGAGGCGTTACGAAAGTGGGCGACATCACTCGATAAGGGAACACGGATACAAACAATTCCAGAATTTGGTTATAGCGAACTCAATTCATTGGCACTGATCATTCAGTCAAGTATCTCGCGTAGGCAGGAGAGTTTAGATAATGAGCAGCAATTTCTTGGTTATGCCAGCCATGAATTGAGAACCCCAATCGCTGTTGTTCGAGCCAATACAGAATTACTAAAAAAGATGCTCGCTAAACAGTTAGATCCACTCAAGCAGTTGGAGGTTGTCGAACGAATCGAAAGGGCAGGGTATAACATGACAGATTTAACCGAGACTCTTTTGTGGCTCAATCGTCAAGATCATGCATTGCCGAATAGCCAGCTGGCGCTGGGAGATTTGGTGACAGAGATCCATAAGGAACTTCAGTATCTATTAAGAGAGAAGTCAGTGGTGGTCAAGTGTGTAAAGGATCGCTCCACACTGGTGGCTCCTCAAGGGCTATGCCGTATTATCATTGCCAACCTGATGAGAAATGCGTTTCAGCACACTTATCAAGGAGAAGTGATTGTCCAGCAAAAGGCAGATACCCTCGTGATCATGAATAAAAACTTTTGTGAGCGCCACAGTGACGAAGCGTTGGGTTTTGGGCTGGGGTTGGAGCTCACTAAGCGATTATTGGATCAATATGGTGGGTATTACTGTCATCACGTTGTTGCAGGTGGTTGGCGCGTAGAAGTGAGGTTTGCGAGCACGTCATAGATGTCCGTGAGATCACGTTAAGTAAAAATAGAACAAGAGTGTCTAAAAAGGCGTTGTGAGGTTAGCAGAGATACTCAAGGCATAAATCATGAAAAGCGCTTGCTTGAGGTGAAATGGTGCGTTCATTCAAGGAAAAAATACCGATCTGTCTTTCGAGGGGAGGGTCAATCAAAGGTATCCAAACGAGTGGTGTATCATGCATTGGGAAAGCCAGCTTAGGCAACGTGGTCACGCCAATACCCAGCTCTAGTACAGAGAACAGAGAAGTAATATTTTCAACCGAATATAAGGCATTTTGGCTCAATGCTCTCGCAGGAGTGGCGTCAAGCAAACGACAAGTTCCGTTGCGGATAAAGGGTTGCTTGAGCAAGGTTTGCCATGCGATACCATTGGGTTGCTGGGCCAGTGGATTGTCATTTAAACACACCACGCCAATTGGGTCAGAGAGCAGGGGAGTGAAGACGATGTTCTCAGCTCCGAGGTGCGAAGGGTTACCTAAAGCTAAGTCGACTTCGCCGCAAAGCAGCCTTTCCTCGACACCTGCGGCGTTATCATCAATTAAGCTGACTTCAACATTAGGGTACCGCTCACAAAAGACGCCAAGCACCTTTGGAATAAGTTTGGCCGCCACAGAAGGGACACTGGCGATGTTGACTCTTCCCTGTTGCCCTGCAGCTGCTGCACGTAAGTCATTGTCCAATGCAGTGTAAATATTGAGAAATTGGACAATTTTTGGTAGGCATATTTCCCCAAATGGCGTCAAGGTTGATTTATTGCCTGCTTCGAAAAGGGCTTGTCCGAGGATCTTTTCCAATTCTTTTATCGAGGTGGAGAGTGCGGCTTGAGATCGGTTAGCCCGATTTGAAGCGGCGCGGAACCCTCCTTCTTCTACCACCATCACAAAATGTCTTAGCTGTTGGAGTTTGAGGCTCATTTTCGTCTCGCGTTGCGTCCTTTATTTACCTTATCTCTTGGATAGTGATAAATATTTCTTATCGAATGTTATATATTTACCGTTAGATTTATCGCGTGTCAACAGGCAAAGTTTAACCATTGAGAAACATTTTAGTTACAAAGGTTGAGCGAGACGTGAAAGAAAATTCCAAAAAACACCCAGTAAAAACCGCATTGTACCAATCTAAAGCCCCGTTAGAGTGGGCCATTGTGAGTAATGGGACGCTTTACACGGCTCAAATTCCTATCGATGCAGAAGGCGCCGTTGTTGCGGGTGGAATTGAAGCGCAAACACGGCAAACATTTAACAACTTAGCCCATACATTAGAGTGCGCTGGGACATCGATGAATTCAGTGGTACAAGTCCTGATTTATGTCACGGACCGAGACAGCCTACAGACTGTCAATCGGATTTACTCTGAGTATTTTAGTGCGCCGTACCCTAACAGAGCAGCGATCGTCGTTGCGGGACTAGCACGAGAAGAAATGTTGGTGGAGTTTGTTGTGTATGCCGCGGTTTCGCAGCCTAATTGATGAGCGCTGATTCAGTTTAACCGAAACCCTAATCGATTAATTTTTAACAGACTTCTTATAAACAGCAAGGAAGAAATATGACTGCAATGAATCGTTTTCAACCCCAAAAATCACTTTATATCGGTGGAGAGTGGCAACCGGGCGTGACCACGGTTGAGAATATCAATCCATCGGACATCAGCGATCATCTCGGCGATTTTTCTCAAGCGAGCGAAGAGCAAGTCAAGCAAGCGATAGCGGCGGCCAAACAAGCACAGCCAGTTTGGGAAAAGACACCGCTGGAACGTAAGCAAGCCGTATTGCAGGCGATAGGTGATGAACTGATCGCGCGTTGTGACGAACTTGGCAACTTGCTCTCTCGTGAAGAGGGGAAGCCATTCGTAGAAGGGCGTGGTGAAATCTATCGCTCAGGACAATTTTTCCAATACTTTGCCGCTGAGGTCTTACGCCAGATTGGTGATAACGCGGCTTCAGTCAGGCCCGGAGTGTCGGTGGACGTGACGCGTGAAGCGGCTGGGGTTATTGCCATTGTTTCCCCGTGGAACTTTCCGACCGCTACAGCGGCGTGGAAAATTGCCCCAGCATTGGCATTTGGTAACAGTGTTGTCTGGAAACCCGCGAACTTGACCCCTGCAAGTGCTGTGGCGCTCGCAGAGATTATTCATCGTCAGGGTCTGCCCGAAGGGACGTTTAACCTTATTCTAGGTAGTGGTTCTCAGGTAGGAGAAGCCCTGATCAATTCACGGGACATTAACGGTGTTAGTTTCACGGGCTCCGTTGATACTGGGCGTAAAGTCGCGATGGCGACGGCCCCTAATTTTGTTCGCTGTCAGTTAGAAATGGGCAGCAAGAATGCCTTAGTGGTTGCCGAAGATGCGGACATTCAAATTGCCGTTGAAGCGACGATTGCCGGCTCTTTCTCAGGCACCGGACAAAAGTGTACGGCCTCATCGCGTTTGGTTGTGATGGATGCTATTCATGACCAGTATGTTGAAGCGCTGATTCGACGGATGAGTGAACTGAAAGTCGGTCACGCACTTCAAGAGGGCGTTTTCATGGGGCCTGTGGTGGATGGTAATCAGTTGGATGCCAATTTTACATGGATTGAAAACGCCCGCCAACAAGGTGCAGAGCTTGCGTTTGGAGGCGAACGTTTAAGCCTTCAGCATGAAGGCTACTACATGTCACCCACCTTGTTTCTCAACACGAGAAGCCAATGGGAAGTGAACCAAGAGGAGGTATTTGCACCCATGGCGAGTGTCATACGTGTCGCTGATTTGGACGAGGCGATTGATGTGACGAACGATACTCGTTTTGGGTTGACGAGCGGGATCATTACTCAGAGCCTACGCACCAGCGCCGTGTTTAAACAACATGCTCAAACAGGGTGTGTCATGGTCAACCTTCCTACGGCAGGGACCGATTACCATGTTCCATTTGGTGGTCGTAAACAATCAAGTTTTGGCCCTCGTGAACAAGGGCAGTACGCCAAAGAATTCTACACCGTTGTTAAAACCGCTTATCAGCGACCTTACTAACACAGAGCCAGCAGCATTGTTGAAGATGCTGCTGCATGGAGGAGTGGTTATGTATCAGCAAAGAATCATTATTGATGGCTTACAGTACTGTCATTGGGATAGAGAATATTTCCAAATGTTAAAGGCGAGCGGTGTGACGGCCGTCCATGCCACGATTGCCTACCACGAGAATGCGCGAGAAACGTTGACGAGATTCTCTGAATGGAATCGTAGATTTGAACAGAACGCCGATTTGATCCGTCCCGTGCACTGCGCACAGGACGTGGAATTGGCCAAACAAGAGGGCAAAGTTGGGATCTTTTTGGGGGCTCAAAACTGCTCTCCTATTGATGATGAGATTGGGCTCATTGAAATCATGCGCCGTCAGGGGCTGCTGATTATGCAACTGACCTACAACAACCAGAGTCTCCTTGCAACGGGATGTTATGAAAGCCAAGACACTGGTATTACTCGGTTTGGTCAACAAGCGATCCAAGAAATGAATCGAGTGGGAATGGTCATTGATATGTCCCATAGTGCTGAGCGTTCAACCTTAGAAGCGATTGACCTGTCTTCCCGACCTATTTGTATCAGCCACGCCAATCCTTCTTTTGCGCGTGATGCATTGCGCAACAAATCGAACGCTGTGATTCAAGCCTTGACCGCGCGGGGTGGGCTAATTGGCTTCAGTTTGTATCCTTTTCATTTGCCTAATGGCAGTCAATGTACCCTCAATGACTTCTGTCAGATGGTTGCCACAGCGGCTGATAAATTTGGTGTTGAACACTTAGGTATTGGCAGCGATCTGTGTCTCAATCAACCTCAACAAATATTAGAGTGGATGCGAAATGGCCGTTGGTCGAAAGCAATGGACTACGGTGAAGGCTCGTCAACCAATTCGGGATGGCCAGAGGCTTTGCCTTGGTTTAATGGCAGCGCAGGCATGGAAAATATCTATCACGGTTTACAGCGTTTTGGCTTTAGTGAATCAGAGGCTGGTGAAGTCCTCGGAGGCAATTGGTTGGCATTCCTAGAGCAAGGCCTAGCGCCGCTTTCGTAGATGAAACCTCAAACGATGCCCACCTATCAGCATTATCGCGGCGAGTCAGTGGGCAGATAAAATAAAAATCCTTATAGCGAGCTCTTTGGCCGTTCAAAAGAAATTTGCTGGAGTCAGTATATGTCTGAGTTAACCAATAGATCGAAGACGTCAACGGTGGGACCCTCTCAATCGAACCATCGTGATCAACCCTTCTTATCTCTGGAAAGGCTGGGTCTGTGTAACCCTGCTTTTTGGTATAGTGGCGGGTTTATTGCGCTTTTTGTGGCCATCGCACTGTATGACCGTGAGCTACTTACAGAGTTGGTCGATAGTGGTTTTGATTGGTCTGTCAATGTTTTTGGGCCTTACTGGCAGGTGCTACTGCTCTTTACTTTTCTTGTTGGCTTAGCGCTTGCTTTTGGCCGAACAGGCAAGGTTGTGCTTGGTGGTGTCGATACGCCGGAAATGGGCGGATTTCGCTGGATGGCGATCATTTTTTGCACATTGTTGGCAGGTGGAGGTGTGTTCTGGGCAGCGGCTGAACCCATCGCCCATTATGTTAACCCACCCCCTTTGTATGCGGATGGAGCCTCACCTGAGCAAAAGGCAGTTAATGCGTTGTCACAAGCTTTCATGCATTGGGGTTTTCTCGCGTGGGCGATTGTCGGTAGCCTGACATCGATTGTGGTCATGCACCTTCATTATGATAAGGGTTTACCACTGAAGCCACGTATTCTTCTGTATCCGGTGTTAGGTCAACGAGCGCTGCAAGGTCATATTGGCGCCTTGATTGATGCTTGTTGCATTGTTGCGGTGGCGGCAGGAACCATAGGTCCCATCGGTTTTCTTGGCTTACAGATTAGCTATGCGCTCAACGAATTGTTCAATATTCCAGACGGTTTTACGACTCAATTAATGATCATTCTGTTTGCCATCACCCTCTATACCTTGTCGGCACTCAGCGGCCTAAATCGAGGTATGCAAATGCTTAGTCGTTACAACGTCACGCTGGCTGTTGCACTGATGATTTACATATTGGTTTGTGGACCGACGAATTTTATCTTCAACGGATATATCCAAGGTGTTGGCACCATGTTGGACACATTCATTCCCATGGCGACATATCGCGGCGATGAAGCTTGGCTAAGTTGGTGGACAGTATTTTTTTGGGGCTGGTTTTTAGGCTATGGTCCAATGATGGCGATTTTCATTGCTCGGATCTCCAGAGGGCGCAACATTCGTCAGATCATTACTACGATCAGTGTGATCGCGCCACTGACCACTTGCTTCTGGTTCACCATCGTCGGTGGGACAGGGTTGGCGTTTGAGATCAACACACCAGGAAGTATCAGCCAAGCATTTGCGGGATTCAATTTGCCAGGTGCGCTGCTAGCGGTGACTCAACAACTGCCTTTCCCCATGCTCATTTCTATTTTGTTTCTGGTCTTGACCACGATTTTTATTGTGACGACCGGAGATTCCATGACCTACACCATCAGTGTGGTGATTAGCGGGGAAAAAGAACCGAATGCGATGATAAGAATCTTTTGGGGAGTAATGATGGGCTTTACTGCAGTGATACTTATTTCACTGGGGGCAGGAGGGATCTCAGCGCTGCAATCATTCATCGTTATTACAGCGGTGCCCGTATCCCTTATTCTGCTGCCATCGCTTTGGAATGCGCCTCAAATAGCCATAAAAATGGCAAAAGAACAAGGCTGTTAATTAAAAAATACAATGTCAACAACGTCAAACGTACATCGGTAAAACACCGGTAACCCCCATTCTTATAATGATAAAGGTGGTGAGCAAAATGGATGCACATCGTTCGACCCACACCAGCGGACAACTGCGAGACGCAGATAGGGTTATGGCACCAGAAAGGCTAGGGGCTATGCATCAAAATCGAATCAGTTTTGTTCGAAGTCTGATTCGCAAAATGGCTACTGAAAAGTGGCAAGTTAACCAACATGAGTGGCAACTGTGTCCGCAAGGCTATGGTCATGTCATCTATCAGCTTAAGACGATTGAACAGACCTATCATCTGATTGTTTTTTGTGACCAGTTAAACAGTGAACAGCGCAATGATCGGGTGATTGCACAAAAGTGGGATGTGACGTTTGCGCTGGTTCAGGGAATGGTTGATGTGGCCTTGCTCGAAAGACTAAGGGCCAATGTTCCCTTGCAGGAAGCTGGGCGTAATCCCAATAATGTCTTGGTGTTAGCTCGGGCAAACAAGAGTGTCCGAATATTCGAACACCTTATCAACGCGTTATCTCAAGGTTGCCAGCCCAATTCGAAAGAGTTGGTGGACGTGGGTTACATCCTTCGCACTACTGCGGTTTATGGCAATGGAAAATTTGGTATTGCGGATTTTAAACAACTGGAAGGCAATCCGGACTTTCGTTTTTCATTTCGTGCACAAATGTGTGCGGTCTATTTGTTACGTCAATTTAGTTTGGACTGGGTCCACTATCTGGCGGAGCAAAAAGGGGGAAGCAAGGCGGTTAAATTGGATCTCGGTTTACAACGTTATCTTGGCGTTGGCAACGCCACTGGACTGGGGATGGCTCCGTTTCTGATCAACCACCCTCGGATCGTTGATCAATGGATGACGACACGCGAAAGAGCCCTCTCTCGAGTCCTTGCCATGCCATGTGATGCCCAGTTTTATCAACCCCTCAGACAGCTTCTGGATAAAGCCGCTCTTCATTTGGAGCAGGCAAAAACGATCAATGAAAAACAAAGTCATCTCAATCAACAAGCGATCGTGGATATTGCAGCAGTGAAGCATCAGTTATCTGAATGGATGGATGAATGCCTCGACTGGCAACACGTGGTACAAAAGACCAATAGTATGTCGTTGGAAGCTCAAGAAGTTTTCCTTTCCTGTTTAATGGAGATGTATCCACATCAGGTGGATAGATTTCAAGATCAGATTAATGGCGAAGAAATGCTGTCGATTTCTGCGGGTCAATGTGTCGGGGACTTGCTAGATGTCTTGACGTGTAAGTACCGGTGGGCTATCGAGACCGACTATACTTTGCCGGATAATAATTATTGGTTTTGGTATCGGTCGCAAGATAAAGAAGAGCCGCGATTAGGAATTCGAGGCCTTGATGTTGGTGAAGAAAAAGCGTTGCCACTCGATATTGGCCGACAGGTCAATCAGTTGTTCCACGCTGTTGCAAAACAGCAACGAGAAACCCCGCTAGCGGAGTTCTTGTTGAAGAAACCTCAATATCGAACCATCGCAAAGCGTGTTTGGACTTTAGGCCATTGTGAGATGGGCGACATTCAAATCAATGTACTTCGCTTGGATGCTTCGCCGATGTCTTTGCTGCGTTGCAAGCTGGCGATGTTCGGCGCGACAAAGTTTGACCCACGTTCCGATAGATGGGTACGTGTCACGTTGTTTCAGGGCGCACCGCTGCTGGATGAAATTGGCAAATCGGAATGTTGGGATAGCTGGATATTCCCTTTGATACCCGTATCTGACCGTGCGGAAAAAGGCCAGAAACGAATAGGCAGGCAAGGAGAACGAGGATGATTGTTTCGCACAACGAATTGGTTAGCGCGGTCCAGAAAGCTTTTTTGGGGTCAGGTCGTCTTTGTGGTGAAGCCGATGCCATCGCAACCATGGTCGCTGATTTACAGATGGCCGGGCTAAATGGTGTGGCCCATTTCAACAAGGCAAGTCAGTTTTTGAGTCAAGAAAACGATGGTGGCGTGACTCTTATTTCTTGTAGTGACGAACGTGTGGTGATTGAGCTCAACAACAGTATTGCGTGCCATCTTCCCGCAATATTGGATTTTTCGGTCGAACAGATGGTAAAAAATAAATCGATCACTGTACTTCTTAAGCAGTGTCACAATCGTTGGCTTGCATACAGTGAATTGATGAAGCTAGCGGCCAAAGGCATCGCTTGTCGGGCCCAATGGGTAAACGGAAGTAGCCCTAAGCGTGTGCTTTATGTGTTAAACCGAGGGTGCATCGCGCCAGATATCTTCTTTTCTGATAAACTTAATCATACCCAGCAAGACGACTGCTCGATGATCATTGAATTGTCCGCACATGATTTTGACCTTTTCCAGAGTTCTCGGGGGTATTCCATTCATATTGACGCCCAGCAATTGCATGAGGCTCAGAAGTTGTCTTGGCAAAATGGTATTGTGGTCGAGGATGATCAATGGTCCCAACTAAAGCGTTCAGCTCGGCATTTTCTGGTTGAAACCAATGAGCATTCTGCAAAAGGAGCAGGCGAACTGGCTTAAACAGTGAGCATCATCGTGTCGTCCCTCTCATTTGTGATACCCCGCGTTGCCAGTCAGAATGCGATATTTTTATCGCATTAACATTGTTTGGGTGGCATAGGGGGATCAGTGAGTATGATTTGGCGTTGATAAAGTCAAGTCATACGTTCTAAAGCAATGAATTTGCTAATAAAGAGGTCAGAAACAGAATATCATGATTTTGCCCAGACAATATGCCATTACTGGCGTCCAAGAGAACTTGAGTGTGATTGCGCAGATGATGGATCGAAAGACAGCCAACGATATGAGTCAGGTCAGGGTGAAATCTCACCCACTGAGTACATTAAAAAAAGCATTAGGTTCACATCTTAACGGGATTGTCTTGTTGAACTCAACGTCCTACGACGGAAGTCACTTAGCGCCTTTTCATGGTCTTCATCTCACATCCAGTGATGCGAGAGATAACGCCTTAATCAGAGAGTTGCGTCAGCAAGGAATGCAGTATTTAGCGGCTTCTTGTCACAATGAAGAAGAAATTGAACGAGCGAACAGCGTTGGGTGTGATTTTGTCACGATCTCACCCGTTGAGGTGGCTAGTTGCCATCCACAGGCAGTACCTATCGGTTGGCACCGCTTTGAGCAACTGTCAGCGTTAGCCACTATGCCGACGTTTGCGCTGGGTGGAATGAGTATGGAACAGTTAGCGGATGCGCAGCGTTTTGGTGCCTATGGCGTTTCCGGAATATCGGACTTTTGGTGAGTTTTTCGTTTAATGATACGATCAGAGCTTTGATGACGTCTAGGCCAAAGGCTATGTTTTAATCCAAGTTATACTCGCTAATAAATAATGTGGCGCCCTGTTGTTTGGCAAACTGACTTGCGATCTGATTGAAGGAACCTCCATCGGTTTGGATCGACGCTGCCATGGCGTACATTGGTGCTAAATAACAGAACTCTTTTCTCTGTGTTGCCGTGTCTATCCCTTCTTCGAGTAATGCTAAGGCTTCCTCCAACCGTTGCACCTTAATATAAAGTTCTGCTTTGATCATCGCGTAGAGTGAATGTGCAATTTGATCGCCACTGGCCGTTAACCAATGGTTGTAACCTTCTTCGACTAAAGCTAAGGATGGTGCAGTTTGCTGTTTAGACGTGAAAAACTGCGCCCAGCCTTTAAAGAGCATGGCAATGCCACGATAAAAAGGAAACTGATAAGTATCTGCTAAATCGAGCAGTTGGTCAGACAATTGCAATACTTGCTGAAATTGACGGGAATGATAAGCGACCCAAACCTCCCCCTGCAAAGCGATTGCTTGGCTGAAGGGCTCGTTGACGATAGAGTCGTCGCCGTTAAAACTCTGAAAATAAATGACTTTGTCTTCGAGGCCCAATAAGGTTGCAGAGAGGCTGCCAAAACAGCCCGCTAAAGCGATAGGGTTTATCCCTACTTTATCGTATATCGCGTCCTGTTGTTTATCTTGCATATATTCAAATGCGAGTTGCGCATGAGTAATGGCCTGATGGTGTTTTGCCAGCCAATATTGTGAATTGGCCAGACAACTGTAAGCCAGTGCTTTCCCACTCGGTATATCAGACTCTTCGGCTAGCGCTAGTATTTGCTTGGCCGTGTCTTCGGATAGTTCAAAGTTCATCGCCATTAATTGAGTGACCCATAAGCCACTTAAAGAAATACAATGCCGTTTGGCACACTTTTGTTCCTGAGCAAGGGTAATGCAGCTTTGATAGGCGGCCACAGTGCTGTGACTTACCCATCCATGAGTAACACGAACTAAGGTTGCTAGAGTCAAACGAATGTCCAAAAGCAATCCATTTGATGATAAATGGGGCGCTCTTTGTTGGTGTTCTAGTGCAATATTGAGATAGTGCTGAGCCAAGGGATAATCACCGGTCTCTAAGCAATGCTGACCACAGTGTAAAAACGTCCGAGAAGCATCATGCCAACTTTCCCCTTTCGTATAATAGTCTGCCAACGTCAACTGCTTGCTGATGTCTGATATGGATGCGTGCTGCTTAGTATGGCTGGCAAGGTGAAGATAAATACGACATTGATCCTGAGGTTCAATGTTTTCTACTAGGACTTTTGCTAAAAAGGGAGAGTAAAGGGTGACCACGTCTTCATGGCTAATACGAATCAAGTGGATGTTAAGTAACGTTTCAATACTGGGTCCCGACAGAGGAAGCATTGCCTTTAAGTCATCAGTCGTGAACGGAGCCAATGCAAGTGATAATATGGCAAGTATCTGTTTAGATATAGGAGGCAGGTTGTTCAGGATGTCTTGTGATCGTAAAAACACCGAGGGAGGGATACCATTTTTTGGCCTAAATAGGATCAGTTGTTGGTAATAAAACGGGTTACCGTTCGATTGTTCTATGTATGAATCTTCTCTCTCGTTGGGTATTGATGCCTGCTGTTGTGCAAACATTATCATCGCGTGTTTGTTTAACGGGGAAAGGGAGAGTGGGAGTTCTGACCACTGTGTACAACGTAACGTTTCAAGACAGTCATCGTCAACGTGTGACGGTAAGTAGCTGATAGCAATGACGGCGGCGCTATTCTGGAGATCTTCCATAATCTTTTTAATATCGGCGATATGGGTATGATCTGACAGGTGTACATTGTCTATCGATATCAAGATCGGGGTCTGAGGTGCTGCAATATCAGATTCCAGAGCAACATCACATTGGGTCTCTGCTCTACTTTTTGTTTGGCCAAGCTGACGACTTGCTGTGATTTGTTGAGTAAGTTCTAACAAGGGATGAGGTGACCATTCAAAGTCGTAATCAATCGCTTGCCAGCCCTGTTGTTGAGCCAGATGAGTGAGCTCGTTGAGCATATGACTTTTGCCCATTCCCTCGTCACCCGATACCGTGATAAGAAAACGGTTTTCATAGCGATCCACTTGTTCAAGCGCATAACGAAAGAGTGAAAGTTCGTGCTCTCTGGCCACGGTAGTGCAAAAAAAGGGCTGTTGTCGCTGGAGCAGTACCTTGTATCCGGAAAGGTGTCTGATGTCCTGATAAGAAAAATATCGAGAACTGACCTCGATCAGCGAGTCAGACACCAGAACGGAGGGGCGATGTATCTGCAAACTTAATTCTGACAAGATATTTAGGCGGTGGTCGTCGAGGCACCATTGCTGTTCAGAAAGCGTTGATAAGGGTTGGACTGAGACCAACGCTGTAAAAGTAGAGGCGAACTGAGACCAATCTAAAAGAGCGCTTTGTAGAGAGAGATAGATTTTTCTCTCTTGTGTCTGATAGGGCAGGGCTGCGACTAATGTATTGCCAAAATTCTGAGTAAATAAGGGACAGAGGAGGGATATTCGGTTGGCCATTTCTGTCACCGCACCTTTTGTATTGCATCGCAGCCAAACGACAACTCCTTGTCTTTTCTCTTCGGAAAACGATGGCATGGCATCGTGTTCATTGATGGGTGTTGAGATCAGTTCGTCTATGGAGACCGAGAAAAAGTTAGCCAGCCTAGCCGCTGTCCTGCGACTTAATGGCGTACCTAGCTCGGCCCTTTTGATGGTCGCAATGGAGACACTGCACCCTTTTTTTTGACTGCAAGCATACTCAAGCCCTTCCTGAGATAAAGCCCGTTGTTCCCTGAGCTGTTTTAATTTCATGCCGTTGATTAGGACGCTACTTGCCATGCAGAAATTCCATTTTATATGCACTCAGTTTTTTATGTTATACAAAGATGGTCATTTTGCAAATATTATGAAAATTATAACCTACTCAAAAAAAACAAGAATCTTTGAAATTGATACCAAAAGAGACTGATGAGAAATATCGTTGTAGTAGTGATCGAAAAGAAAAACGCATTGGAGTGAGGGGATGATTGGCTTTAAAATGATGTGATATCAGGTATATAAATCGACTTAACAAGTGGTTGATGGGCGCAAGGAATCCAACGCCCTTGCGATACGTTTTCTCTTATCAGAATGACAAAGTCAACGTAGCCCCCCATCATTTTAATAGCAATAGGCAACCAGACAAGGTTGCCTATTGTCGCTTAACCACAGACCAAATTAAGACTTGAAGGGTCCAGACACAGCTCGGGCATTTGATTATAAGGATAACTCAGCCCACTTTGTGAAAGGTTGTTTTTGATCAACATGATTAGGTAGCCAATTGCGCAACAGTTGGGGTCCATAACAGGTATATTCTGTTCAAATCGTTCACTGAGTAACGTGCTTAAAGGCGTCGCAAAATCGGTAAACCCAGTACAGCCAAACATGAAACTATCCGCACCGTCTTGTTGAATGGCTTGACTGGCGAGTTCGAAGAGTTCAACAAGGATCAATTGCTTATTAGCATCGTTTGGGTTTTTCAATTCATTGACACTTTTTTGCAAGGGTAGAATGGATGCCAGATTTTGTGTAACGCCAAATGCTCTAACATGCTCATTTTGCAAGTCGACTACATTACTCACCGTAAGAATGGACACTTTTTGCCCCAACAACATCGCGTTGTAAAAGCTTGGCCTGAACCCTCCGATCACGGGAATTTTAACCGCTTGTCTGGCGGCTTCCACACCACACATGTCCATATCCGTGACAAACACACCGTCATAGCCACTTTTCTCAGCGGCAATAACCTCATCGATGACGAACGGCGAGTTCATTGCGAGATCAATACGGGACTGAATAAATGGTGTTCCTTGCTTAATCGGTTCTAAGTCTATAATGACGTCTTTACTTCTGAACTTATCTACGCTTTTTGATATTTGCTTAGTGAATTCATCGGTGTTCACAGGAATGACAATCTTAATTTTAATGGGAGCCGCGGCTGGTTTAGTGCTAGGTTGTGCTTTCTCTGGCGGGTGATAACAGCCAAAATAACCAAAGCGTTTAAATATTGTCGAAAAATTATCATGGAACCAGGGTTGCTCAATTTGCGATGGCGCCGTGAGGGTAAAGATCGCCATATTATCAAACCGTGGGTCAGCGTGATTGTGGTTCCAAGCGTTTAGAATTTCATCATTGCTCATCAAAGACGCGTCACTGGATAAGCAGCAAATTAGGTCTGGGGCCATCGCGATCGGTGTCGGCTTAGTCGTTGACCATAAAAGCATATTTTCGTTCTGAGAAATGATAAAGTAATGCTCTGAATTGTTTGGGTTCACATACTCCTGCACCACCCAATCAAAGCCTTTGACTGTGAACGACGTTATATTTTCTAGTTTTCCACGCATAACACACTGAGATTCCTCCAGTGCTTCGATTGCGTCAAAACAGGAACATTGATTCACTAAGCACTCTCGAATATGAGCCCCCAATTTTTTTGACTTGAGCAACATGTCTGGTACGAAAGCATTAGGTTGTTTGAGTTGTGTACCCGTCATACTGAACGCGGCAAGAGAAGCGCGATCATCAAAGCTATTGGAATTGCTGATGATACCACGGGTCATTGCATCAACGTCAGCGCTGGATTTGCAGTCTATTACGACGACACCACCTTCTGCGTCTCTCGGCTTTTCTGACGCAATAACACAAGGCGAGACGTCGATAGGGTGTTTTAGGTCGTTATTGGCAAAAGTAGAGAGCTGTAAGCAGGGAAAAGCTCGTCCGCCCCCATCACCATTGACAATCGGGATGCCTTTCTTTGCCGCAATCAATAAACTCATGCCATAAGCAATGGGGCCCGTTTCTACGGGGGAGAGCGCAGAAAATGACGTCTTAGTCAACTTTTCAAGGTATTCAAAGGCACTGATCGGAGATTTACCATACCCTTTCTCAAGAAACTTCTGAGGGGCGCCCATCGCCGCCATAACCGGTAGCCTATCATTATTTTTCACGTCACTTGAGTTGATGTACTCAATTGTTACCTCTGAGTTACGTGCTTGAAAAATCTCATCAATTTCTTTAAGCAAAGCTTCTCCGTTATTTAAAGCCCCACCACCGCCACAGGCATAAAAATGTGAGCCTTTGATAATGTCTGATAAATCGTTGCGGTTTAATGTTTTCAAAGCCATTGTCGAAATCCTTTTAATTATGCGCAAATTAACAATAGGGGCTTGTCCATAGCAGCTCAGTATCATTTCAGTATCAAGTCAGTATCTTTTGTTTAAATTGATTAAGCGGTCGGTTCACGTTTCAAGAGAGTCAACGTTGACCGCTACCTCGCATTCGTATGTGTCGTCGAATTTCTTCTAAAAATTTGCTTGCCTTCTCCACTCTCCCTCGCTGTGTATCCGTACCGTTTATTAGCTTGGAATGTGGTTTGAGTACGAAGAAGTGGCTTGTTTTGTTGAGTGCTTAGTCTCACTTTGTCGAGAGAGGATTTAATAAATCATTGTTCATTAGGGGATTTGTGAGGATCATATCTTAGATAATACGCACGCTCGTTTTTATATGATGACAGAATGTATAGTTTGATATATTTACTTTAATTTTTAGTGGCTTATGATAGGTTGATGCTAAGTCAGGCAGACAGAAAAATGAGACTGCCTGTTATTAAGAATGTTAGGCTGAAGTGGCATTAGTAGGAATAATTATGGAAAAACCAAAAAGTACAATGCGACAGAGAGCTGATGAGATAAAGGACTATCAGTGTAAAAACCTTGTTGCTGTTCTCGAAAATCCCATGGATATCAAAAATATAGGTTCAGTGATAAGGAATGCTAATGCCTTGGGCGTCGAGAAGATTTACGTCGTAGATAGCCGCAAATCGCTTCCTGATGATTGGGAAGAACTTAGGGATCGGAAATCCATTTCAAAAATTTCAGTTTCAGCATCTAAATGGACTTTTGTTAAACGCTTCGACAGTACAGAAGAATGTCTCGACCACTTAGAAAAAAATCGCTTTATTTCTATCGTGACTTCACCGCATATTAAGGGCAAAGACAATTATGTTCTGCATGAGGCTGATTATACGCAAACTAGGCTTGCTGTTTGGTTTGGTAATGAATCAAGGGGTGTAAGCGATACGGTTGTTGATAGAAGTGAATTTTGCGTTTCCATACCAATGTTCGGGATGATCGAAAGCCTAAACTTAGCTACCACTTCAGGCATTGCGCTATATGAGGTAACAAAGCAAAGGCGTGAGTATCAGCTCAATAAAAAGCATAAGCACAGATACAAAAAGGCCTAACAAAAGCTTCAAACCGACAAACAACGCGTGGCATTTTTAGTTTGCTGTAAATTTAGTGTTTAAGGCGTAATGCAGCGGCTTGTTTTGTGCGTTGTCTGCGGTTTAAGCTGGCGTTATATTTCACGGAGAAGTCCAGTATGAGTGGACAGAAAATCGTTTATTCCTTTGCTTGGTTTGAACCTGATGAATGGCAAAAGTTAAAAGAAACAGTAGAAGATCCTGAGGCGCTGGACGACTCTTACCAAGAGTGGCGGCAAAACGCAGAAAATGTTATTAGAGAACTGATGGCCAGCAAGTGAAGAAAATATCAATTAAAATTTGTAAATTACTTGTTTGGTGTGAATCAAGAAGTTTAAAACCAAACAGCAAGGCTAGATCAGAGTATGCTGCATTTCTAGCACAACAGCGTAATAAGAAAATATAACAAGCGCTTCAACCAAAGGACGCAAAATAGCAGGCTTGCGCTCCTTCGTCGCTAGTTTTAGCCTGCTATTTTACGCCGATTAAGCGTGCGTTATGTTTTAAAGGAGATTTACTGAGTTGAAATTGTCTAAATGTCCTAAGTGCAATGAGCCACAAAAAGCACTTACTTTACTTCTAATCAGCAATATGACAAACAAGAAATGTCATCAATGTGGGTGTACCTTGGACTATGATCGAGGGCCATCCATATGCTTTTGGCTAGTGAGCCTTATTCCAATGTATTTCTTAATGCAATTTATAGATGAATTGGGTGTTTTACTGCCTGTCTTATTGATCCTGTTTCTTCTAATTGGCTTAATGTTGTATATAACATTGATTCCATTGGTTGAAAAAGACAAACATAACAAATCGCTTAACAGGGACTCCTAACGCTTGGCCACTTTCATACCAATCAGCTTCAGTGTTTAGGGCACAAATTTTAAGCCGGGTGGTATAGCGTTATCGCCCGTTAGCAAGGCGTTAGTTTACTAGTGAAGATCATCACCCTAAATCCAATCCTAGGGTGAAACCTTAATTACAAGTGGTTCTGAGGAAGTTGTGATTGACCGAGTACAGCAACAACTAAAATGAAGCCATCTTCTTTTGTAAAGTAAGCGGTATGTTTGCCCACTGGAAAATAAAAACCACTTGGGTATATGTCATCGCAACGGCGACCAACAGCCGGGTTGTCAGCAAGCATTTGAAACCCGGTTAATAAGGTATCTTTGTAGCTTCGCCACTGCATCTCAGAGAAATTGTTGACCGTATAGTTTTTGATTTTTTGTAAATGAGTCTGTGCTAATTTACTTAGCTTATATTTATTCTTTTGCATAACGGGTTATAAGGCGTTTAAAAAGTCTTCACCATCAACCACATTGCCTTGTGCCAAGTCTTGCTTAGCTGACTCGAAACAATGTCTCAGGTAATCAGTTTTCATTGCCTCTAGCTCTTCATAGTCCTGAATCGACATAACAACTACGGCATCTTTGCTATTTTTGCTAATTTTCACTGGTTCACGTTGAGCGCTCAGAAGTAACTCACCAAAATTACGTTTGGCATCATTTGCTGTTAATGTGCGCATGCTTACTCTCCAAATCTGGAATCATAGTAAGATTATAGTTATTCGCATGAAATGGTCAATTTAATTAAATCGTGCGATTTGTGCGAAAGGTAAACTAACACATATGAGCCTTCTGCCTGTCAACAGGCAATAACCTCTTGTTGGCTGCGTGAGCAGCCAATGTTCTTCGAACAATAAAGTTATCTACTTCGCTTTGTCATTTCGGTCATTAAGCATTGCTTGCGACAAACACATATTGCGGTCTCTCCGCTGCCAACCATTATCGGTTGGGTCATTGACATTTATCGGTCAACGACCATTCGACCAATCAACTAGGACCACAAGAAAAGGGTTGGCACGGGTACTCAAAGAGGCATGCTATGTATATATGGACTCTTTCTCACGGTGTCGATTGCTATTACCAAGCCATCGGTCGATACGTGTAATGGCCTGTTTTACCGTGGTATCAGTGCCGAGAGCTCATCCAGTTTTGGTGAGTGTGAGGTCAGAGCCATCAAGTACTGTTCTGGTTGCAAGTATCAGAGATTTAAGTCGTTTTTTGTGAATGTCGGGGCATTGATTCTCAAGAGTTTGCTGTAAAATTTGAGCATTGAGCATTGAGCATTGAGCATTGAGCATTGAGCATTGAGCATTGAGCATTGAGCATTGAGCATTGAGCATTGAGCATTGAGCATTGAGCATTGAGCATTGAGCATTGAGCATCGTTAGGGCTTCCTATCAAATCCGGTTTGTGTTTGGCGAGATCCATTAGCTCAGAATGAGCGAGGTGCGTCTACTCATTGTTTTATATAGAAATTATGAGGGGGTTCGTAATAGGCGGGCGTTATATGCCCGAATGAGGAATACGGAAAAATGTCAGAAAAATATATGCTTAGAGCGTTGGAAGTATCTAGGAAAGCATTACCTGATTGTGTTCCAAATCCGCCAGTTGGCTGCGTCTTAGTCAAAGGTGACCTCGTCGTATCTGAAGGTTTTACACAAGCCATTGGTGGAAAACACGCTGAAGTCCAAGCACTAAATGCGTACAAAGGTTCAATGGATGGTGTGACAGCTTATGTGACCTTAGAGCCTTGCTCTTTTGTTGGTCGAACTCCTGCTTGTGCAGATACGTTGGTGAAGTCGGGTATAAAGCATGTTGTTGTCGCATTAGTTGACCCAGACGAGCGCAATAGTGGCAAAGGTATTTCTATTCTAAGACAAAGTGGTATTGAAGTAGAAGTTGGCCTTTGTGAAGAGCAAGTCGCCTGTTTTCTAAAGCCATATTTAGGTAAGTCGTAATGGCATATTTTGGCGTTATGTGTTCTTTTGAATGTAGAGGAGAGGGTATTGTGAGTATGTTTCCAAATATGAGGCAACCGGAAGGAAGTTTGTATTGTGGGCCTTATTGTATTGTTGCATGTTTAAAAGGGCTGAATAAGTTACCTTTCGCGTCGCCTTTTGAACTACGCAAGTATAATGCGAAAGAGGTTGCATTCACCGGGTCTTCTGTTGAAGTTAGTGTTTCAGATGAATTAAAAGACCTCGCTTTGGAGCTTTATAAAGTCACGGGAATAATTACTCCCGGCGAGAATCCCGATTACATTGAACACTCTGGCTACAATTCACTAGGGGCAATGCTGTATGTTCTTCGTCAATTTGATATAGAGTGTGAGGTTCTGATTCGAGATCCCCAAACGAATGAATATTTACGCCGAGTTTTCCCTATCGAATTTGAATTAATTAAAAAATTAGGTATTTCTACAAAAACGTTGTCGTTGAGTAAGTCAACGCCAGACAAAACAATGTTGATTTCAGTTATCTTGGTAAATGATTCGTTACATTACATCCTCAATGATGCTAAAGGTAACTGGTTTGACTCAGATATTGCAGGCACTAGTGCTGAGTGGGACTTCATTGAGAGTTGGCACTCTACAGCTAATAAGCGTGAGGGTGCATCTTGGTTAGGGGTATCAATTAGAGTTAAGTATTGAACACATCAATGATATGAGGATCTAACCATTAAAGAGAAAGATAAATGAGCCACTTCACCCTGACGTTCGTTGTGATGCCCCAGCCAAATTATTGCGTCCTTTTGGTGTGTCCTGAATCTCTTCTCTGCCTTAAATAATAGAAACCGTTTTCTGTGACAGACTTTTCTAAACCCCAGCCTATACTCGACACATTGTTAACACGCCCCTCTACAAGATCCTGATTTTTGACCAGTTAATCGGCCTACGCGATGAAAGCGTTGACTCTTCTGAACCCCAGCGATATCCTGCAAAAGCACTGGCAAAATCCAGTGTCGGGATTGATACCCCGCACCTTACACATGGCGCATTGATGCCGGCTGATTTTTAGCCTTCATCATGTGCGGCCTAGGCACATCTGTAGAAATCTAAATCGCATGACTTAATGCGCATTTTGATTCGGTATTACGGTGGGCTGGGCGAGGCAGCTTCGGCTGGCCGTGTCCATGTGTGCGGTAGTATCAACCTTGTTCAGTTCACCACCCTTTGTTATGGGGTCTCTGTGTGGTGATGGAAATGTTTCCTGTTGGAGGTTACCATGCCAAAGCTCACGGCCGATCACGTTCTGAAGGTCCTCAATTCTATTTGCTATCGCATTCACACTGAGCCTGAGTCGATGCGCTCCCATATGTGTGATCTATCGACGCTGCTCAATGGATTTGACCCTAAACAAACGTCCAAATATAGCTGGCTCGAAGCGTTTATTAGACAAGCGCAACTCAATCGCTTCACCGAGCATTGCTCCCCATCTCGTGACACTCCCGATCTTTGTGTAGTCAAGATGCAGGGCCAAAATGCCTACAACTTGTGTTTTACCCAAGATGTGGACCAATGTATTTGTCGTTTGCAGTCTTTGTGTGCACAGCCGATTGAGCTGGTGGCGTACGGGAAGGCGAAACTCAGCCCAGATGCACTCCTTGAGGTGTTGTCTGAGCCGCAGATCCAGAACAACCGTTGGTTTCCGCTGACCGACAGTCAGCTCGAATGCATCGTTACGACGCTCAAGCCACAGCAAAGTCTTGTCTCGCGTTGATTGGGTATCAACGAAATCATAGAGGTTTGGCGTGGGCTGGTCGCTTTAAGCCTTTGTGCTGTTCATTTACACAGCTTATTGGGGTTAGATTCAGTTTGAGTATGAAAAGTGGCTTGTTTTTCCGAGATTTCAGTCTCGTTTAGCAGCTAGAATTTTTTATAAATTATTGTTATTAATGGGATTTTTTCTGTTCTTGCTAAGATAACGCGCATGGTTAAAAAGTGATAACACGCACGCTCGTTTTTATATGATGACAGAATGTATAGTTTGATACATTTACTTTAATTTTTAGTGGCTTATGATAGTTTGATGGTAAGTCAGGCAGACAGAAAAACGAGACTGCCTGTTATTAAGAATGTTAGCTCCTAGTGTGCCCCTTGAAAAGCAAACAGACTGTTAATTATTATTGTTTTTCAGTCTGTCAAATAAAGTATTATTGCTTTAGGTATCTAAATTACTGAAGAATTCATCGGCGCAATCACTACAAAAACCTTGTGGTGTCGTCGCGGGATCTCGACATTCAGCACATGGAGTGAAATCGTCGTGTTCTATATATTCAGGCTCGGGTGGCGGGAGTTGATGGTGCAACTCATTAATATAATCTTGTGCGTCTGCGATTTCATTCTTTAAACCACTAATTTCTTTTTGGTAGCCTACATCTTTAACCCAGTTTGATATAGTACTTTGAGTACAACCTAAAGCTGAAGCTACATCTTTATGCTTAGCACCAAAATCTTTTACTAGTGAATACGCAGCAATCATTGTTCTTTCTCGTGATTGCCCACCTTTATTTTTATAAACCATGACCCGACCCTTATTAGATATTTAATAAAGTAAATCACATGTCTTATCACTTATCAATTGATATTCTTCGGTTAAAAAGAAGCTAACAAATGCATCAACACGATTTGCTACATTCGGCATTCTAGATTTCTTTGGGTTTACCGAGTTAAGTGGTAAATTTAGGCTTAATCTGCATAGTAGCAAACGTGTTATGCAGGCGTTAGTGCTTACAGGAGGTTGCATGGGCAGAAAAGCAAAACACCATTACATTCCAAAGTGCTACTTGAAGGGGTTTACAAGTGGTGGTGAAAACTCTTCACCATTTTGGGCTGTACCAAATAATAATGGTAAGCCATTTTCTACTAGCCCAAATGATGCATGCGCTCAACGAGACTACTATACCGTAGATCACCAGAACTCTCTGATCGTTGAAAACTTCTACGCAGAACAAATAGAACCCAATATTAGTAAGGCAATTAGTCACATCAATACTCATTCTTGCCTACCACCTAATGAAGACATGAAGCATTTGATTTTGCTACTAGCGACACTTTACTTGCGAACACCCTCCCATAGAGAAGTCTTGGAAAGACCGATGCGGAGAACTAAGGAAATCGTTGCTAGCATGAGCCAAAATATAAATGTCTCTAATAAAGCCGAATTCGAATACTCAAAAACTGATTTGATAGTGGCAGAGTTAACACTAATAGATACTGTGCAAGAGTGCTTGTCGAATAAGTTTTATCAATTACATATAATCGAAGATGATGACCTTAATGTTATAACCTCGGATAATCCTTTTATTCTGAGCCATCCTGAAGGTGGCAAAGGGTTTTACTTTGGTCTGAACACCTCAAATATCGAGGTATGTGTTCCGATTACAAGTAAGGCAATACTGCTTGCCAGAAACGAAGAAATGGTAGAAGGTGTTTTTTCCGCAACCAAGGATTTAGTTGGTTTAACCAATACAAAGCTAGTGTTATCTTCTGACCAGCGCTTTTACTCCAAAACGGAAGAAATATTATTGGTTGATGATGAAATCTGCGCATATACGTACAACATCAGCACTAACAAGAGACTATGGCGTCAATAGCTAATTTGGGGCGCTATTCTTATCCCACATTACACCGTCTCTTATCATTGAATTAAGTATGACAACCATCTTTCTCATGCAGGCAACGATTGCGACTTTTTTTGGTTTACCCGCCGCAAGTAATCGTTCATAAGTAGCCTTAAAAACTGGGTTACATTGGATGGCAGACATCATTGCCATATACATAACGGTTCTAACTTGAGGTCGACCTCCTTTTATCATCCGTTTGCCTTTAAAGCGTCCACTTTCTCTTGTTATAGGTGCGATGCCAATGAGAGAAGAAGCTTGCTTGTTAGTGATAAAACCGAGTTCGGGTACATTGCTAATTAGGGAGGCGGCTAGGACTTTCCCAACGCCAGGCATGCTTTGAAGAATGGTGCTCTTAGCTTGATACTCAGGACAGCTCTCAATCAATTTTGCTATCTTTGCCTCTACTTTTTCAAGCTGATTTTTTAGAGCGGTCAGAATAGGGGTAATGGTCGATGAGATATTTTTGGGTAATATTTGTAGTCGGTTTCTTTCCATGGTTTGCATGGTGAGTAGTTGGTTCCGCCTCGTGACTAAGTCACTCATAAGGCGTATGTTTTCGCTTTTTAGCTTGGTCAGTTCGGGCTGAACTCTTTCGGCATAATGTGCGATGAGCGCGGCATCTAAGCGGTCATTCTTAGCACGTTGCCCAATAGCCTCAGCAAACCTTTTAATACGTAGTGGGTTGGCAACAACATAAGGTAATTTGGCTTTGTCACAGGAAAGTATGAATGGCATTTCTAATCGACCTGTAGCTTCGATGACGACGCGTTGAGGTTTGTGTTTCTTAATGGTTTTGATGGCATCGCTGATGCCTTTATCGGTGTTTGGTACGGTGAAGTAAATGTCGAGTGGACGGATATAGATGTCTAATTGTGACTTACCGGTATCAACGCCAACATTAATGTTTTGAAGTGTGTTTGTATTCATAATAAGCTAACTCTTGCTTGCAAATGCGGGCTCGAGACCCAGAAGACTATTCGAGTGTGGTGCTTGGAGTTCTATCTGACGTTCGTACTTGTTATCGGTCTCTCGATAGAGGAGCCATCATTTAATCGAACTATCAGATAGAAGAACTTTAGTTGCAGCTAAAGTCTGGGTCTCACCTTACCCGATTGGAGTGCTTATTATCCATACAAAGCATTTAAGAGTGATTCGCAACGCGTGGCATTTTTACTATGCGTTGGTTTATGTGTTTAAGGTATTATGCGGAGGCTAAGGTATTGCTTTGCTCACACCTTAGCAAAGCGTTATGTGTTTTAAGAAGGCTAGGGGTATGATTTTGGACGAAAAGCTAAATGGGCTAATTCAAATACTTAAGCAATCCAATCATGAGCAGGCGCAATTTGAATTAGAACGCTTAAGGGATCAATATGCTCAGGACAATATTAGCGAGCAAATAAGTGCTTTGAATGCTCTGAAGTCTTGGTGCCATCCCAAAGCTTTAGGGGACTTGCGTGTTATGCCTATAAGCAATAAACAGTGGGAAAAAGAACTTGGTTGCTTTAGTAAGGTATGCACCAATAGAATCAAAAGTTTGGAATCGAAGCTAACTGGTTAAACCAAACACATAACAATAAATTCAAGCAGATTCGCAACGCTCGGCATTTTCGGTTTGAATCAGCTTAAGTGTTTACAGCACAATGGTTTAGTTTAGGCGGGAGCGTTGCTCCTACTTAATTTGGCGTTATGTTTTCGTAGGAAATTGATAGTATGAGCATCGAGTTAAGAAGTATAGACAAAGCGAACTTCTATGAGATTTGCCAACTACGGGTAGCTCAAAATCAGCTAGATCATGTTGAAAGCAATGCGATTTCATTGGCTGAAGCAAACTTTATGAGCTTTCCTTGGTTCAAAGGTATCTATTCTGACAATAATCCAATTGGCTTTGTTTTAGTAAATGCGGACACAGTTTCAGGTAAGTTTGAACTTTGGCGGTTTATGCTCGATAAATCTGAACAGTCAAAGGGTTATGGGCGTATCGCTATTGATTTGTTGAAATCAGCATTGGTTAATGAGTTCGGAATATCGGCTCTATACACAAGTGTTGTTACAGGTTCAGATAGTCCTCAAGGTTTCTACGAAAGTTGTGGTTTTGTATCAACAGGTCAATTAGTTGAAGGGCGTGAAATAGAGTTGCTTCTATCCCTTTAACTCGAAGCCTAACACATATGAGCCTTCTGCCTGTCAATAGGCAATAATATCCTATTGGCTGCGCGAGCAGCCAATGCTCTTCGAACAACAAAGTTATCTACTTCGCTTTGTCATTTCGGTCATTAAGCATGGCTTACGACAAACACATATTGAAGATCTCTTATTGCAGTCTGGCTTGTTTTTCCGACAGTCCAGTCTCATTTAGCTGTTAGAAGGTATTATAAGCCATTGTTATTAAAGAAATTTACGCTGTTCTTGCTAAGATAACGCGCATGGGTAAAGTGATAACACACACGCTCGTTTTTATATGATGACAGAATGTATAGTTTGATACATTTACTTTAATTTTTAGTGGCTTATGATAGGTTGATGGTAAGTCAGGCAGACAGAAAAACGAGACTGCCTGTTATTAAGAATGTTATGTGTTTTCACCAAAAGGTAACTATCATGGATGACATCGTAATTCGGAGTAACATGCTATGTGGAGATATAGGATCTGTCATCTTTTTACATGGTAAATATGCAGCGGTTGAAAACGGGTATGATTTTACCTTTGAAGCATATGTAGCTGAGCCGTTATCACAATTTGTGCTGAATCAAAATGATAGAGAGAAAATTTGGCTTGTTGAATGCAAAGGTCAGGTTTTAGGTTCAATCGCTATTTGCCAAAATACGGATTCAATAGCTCAACTAAGGTGGTTTATTCTAGCCCCTCAACTTCGAGGTAAAGGTATAGGTAGTAAATTGCTATCAACGTCTATTAGTTTTGCCAAACAAGCAGGTTATTCAAAGGTTCAATTATGGACGGAAAGTAATTTAGGGTTAGCTCTAAGTATCTATGAAGATCTTGGTTTTAAGCTTACATCAAGCAAAGTGGTGGTACTTTGGGGCAGTGAGCGTGAAGAGCAGACCTACACACTGGAACTACACACATAACAAGGCACTCAAACTGACCTCCAACACGTGGCATTTTTGCTTCGCAAAAGTGTAGCCACATGTTTGCGGCAGCTTAGTGCAGCGTTATGGCGCTCAGTAGATCTGCGGAAAATAATCAAAGAGGAATTCGGAAAATATGATACGTAATTTCTACACTTGTGATAAAGAAGTCGACGAAAATAGCCATGATGGAGAAGGTTCAATAGATATCTATCGTGCATTCAGACGTAAAGATTTCGATGGTGCTTGGGATTTTGCCATCCGTGTCGTTATGCCACCTGGAAGTTCTATGGGTGAACATACTCACGGAGATGACGAAGAAATGTATATCATTTTGAAAGGTGAAGGCACTATGACCATTGAAGGCGAGGATAGAAAAGTGGCTTCAGGAGATATGATAGTTAATAAACGTTTTGGCACCCATGGCTTGGTTAATACATCGGACAATGAAATTGAGTTACTGATAATCCAAGCAAGTCTAAAGTAAATCGCCATACAAGAGACTATGGCGTCAATAGCTAATTTGGGGCGCTATTCTTATCCCACATTACACCGTCTCTTATCATTGAATTAAGTATGACAACCATCTTTCTCATGCAGGCAACGATTGCGATTTTTTTGGTTTACCCGCCGCAAGTAATCTTTTATATGTAGCCTTAAAAACAGGGTTACATTGGATGGCAGACATCATTGCCATATACATAACGGTTCTAACTTGAGGTCGACCTCCTTTTATCATCCGTTTGCCTTTAAAGCGTCCACTTTCTCTTGCTATAGGTGCGACGCCAATGAGAGAAGAAGCTTGCTTGTTAGTGATAAAACCGAGTTCGGGTACATTGCTAATTAGGGAGGCGGCTAGGACTTTTCCAACGCCTGGCATGCTTTGAAGAATGGTGCTCTTAGCTTGATACTCATGACTGCTCTCAATCAGTTTTTCTATCTTTGCCTCTACTTTTTCAAGCTGATTTTTTAGAGCGGTCAGAATAGGGGTAATGGTCGATGATATATTTTTAGGTAATATTTGTAGTCGGTTTCTTTCCATGGTTTGCATGGTGAGTAGTTGGTTCCGCCTCGTGACTAAGTCACTCATAAGGCGTATGTTTTCGCTTTTTAGCTTAGTCAGTTCGGGTTGAACTCTTTCGGCATAATGTGCGATGAGCGCGGCATCTAAGCGGTCATTCTTAGCACGTTGCCCAATAGCCTCAGCAAACCTTTTAATACGTAGTGGGTTGGCAACAACATAAGGTAATTTGGCTTTGTCACAGGAAAGTATGAATGGCATTTCTAATCGACCTGTAGCTTCGATGACGACGCGTTGAGGCTTGTGTTTCTTAATGGTTTTGATGGCATCGCTGATGCCTTTATCGGTGTTTGGTACGGTGAAGTAAATATCGAGTGGACGGATATAGATGTCTAATTGTGACTTACCTGTATCAACGCCAACATTAATGTTTTGAAGTGTGTTTGTATTCATAATAAGCTAACTCTTGCTTGCAAATGCGGGCTCGAGACCCAGAAGACTATTCGAGTGTGGTGCTTGGAGTTCTATCTGACGTTCGTACTTGTTATCGGTCTCTCGATAGAGGAGCCATCATTTAATCGAACTATCAGATAGAAGAACTTTAGTTGCAGCTAAAGTCTGGGTCTCACCTTACCCGATTGGAGTGCTTATTATCCATACAAAGCGTTTAAGACGGATTCCCAACGCTTGGCATTTTTCATTCCATCGTTGGGTTTTGTGTTTACGGTGGTATGGTTAGGTTCAGTGGTAGCGTTGCTCACTACTTAACGCGGCGTTAGCAATTAATCGTAATTTCGAACACTGGAGTATAAATGGAATTTTTAAAAGAAATCCCAAAGGAAGTTTGGGGAGCATCGGTTGAAGTTATCAACAAATTAATTTACCCAATAACCGCTACTACGGTTGGTATTGGTAAACTAATAGAACAGAAATTCTCTACTTTAAATGACGTTCAAAAATTAATTGCAGAGCAAACATTGCGAGAGGCTGCCGATAAAATTTCGAAAGCTAATAAGTCTGATTTTACAAATGTTGTTGTAAAGCCACAAGTTATTTACACCGTATTAGAAAATTCCGATAGCCAAAGTGATGACTTCATCAGATCCCTGTGGGCAAATGTTACAGCTAGAGAACTCAGTGAAGGTAGTGTACACCCGGAAATTGTTCGATTATTTGCAAAATTAACAGCCCCTGATTTAATGGTTTTAACTGAGTTATATGCTGAAAACTCTTCCGTAACTAAAATGTTGTTTAAAACCCTATCTTCAGCATATACACTTGGTATTTCTCGCGATCCAAAGTCTTTTCACCATGTGTACTTATCAGACTTGGGGTTAATTGATGATGTGTCAGGGAAATGGTTTATCACGACTAAAGGTAAAGAACTAATGCGTTGTATAGGTGAGCTTGAACAAAATTGCTAACAAGTTGCTTAAACGGACAAAAAACAGTTGGCTTTTGCTCGTTCCTCGCTATTTTAGCCAACAATTTTATTGTCGCTTAGCAAGGCGTTATAACTACTGGAGCTAATGTGGTTGTTTTAGATGAAGAATATATGTCTTGGTTACTTTTTCAGAGTAGGGAAGACTATTTACTTTCTGTTGTTTGTGGGACTGTAGGCGTGTTTATGCTTGAAATTGAGCTGTCTCATGCCGAAATTTCTCAATATAAAGCTAGTGGCAAAAGTTATATTAACGAACTTGCAAACAGTATTCGATTTAGACCAGATTCTTTTACAGAAAGACAAATAGTAAACTTCAAAGATCAATACAATGTAGTTCCTGCGCTTACTAAATGGCGTGGTTCAGAGTAACGTAGTTATAACAAGGCATTTAAATGTAACAAAAATAGTGGGTTACATTTCGCTTCGCTACACATTTTAACCCATTATTTTTGTCCGCTTAATGCGGCGTTAGAAGATTAAGGAAAGATATATGGCTCGCCGGAAAGAGTTTAAAGGAATCGCCATCAATTACTGCAAGTATTTAAATGGTCGAAATCACGACTACTCCGGATATTGGGCTGTGGGTCATCTCTCTTTATTGGCCGAAGAACGTGAGGAAAATACTTTGGTCTTCGAATTGTTTGGAAGCCAGAGTAATCAAAGTTGCTCTGGTGTACTAAAAGATTTGTCAGACTCAATGCTCCATGAATTTATAAGGTTAGTAAAGGCGCAAGAAGTACCGCTTGAGTGGGTTGGCTCAGTATGTGTTAGATTTCAGTTTAACCCAGCTTATGACCGTAACTACCATTTATGGCGACAGTCTCTAGGAAAGCGGTATATAGTAGTTGTTAAAATTATTACTGATTCTGGCTTAACCTTTGAAGCGACTGAAGGAGGGTATGTTTATCCACATAACCCTTCCAGAGAACAGCGTAGATAATCTTCTTACAAACTGCTTAAGACGGACTGCCAACGTTCGGCGAATTTACTTCAAAATTTGCTCTGTGATTACGGTGGCTTGCTTACGTTTTGTGGTATGTTGTCAGCCACTTAGCAGGGCGTTATGCCTATAAGAGGAAATATGGATAGTAAATGGGAGTGCTTTGGGTGCGGGCATAGCAATGAACACTCATCAGTGAAGTGTGAAAAGTGCGGAGCTTTAGGCAAAGAGCTTGCGAATAAGCAGATGGCAAACCACCTCTTGGGGAATGACAAAATGAAATCGGAGTTTGAATACAACTGCTGTGATAAATGTGGTTCAGAGTCATATGAGGTTGGTGAATTAAGAGCCAGTGGTGGATTTTGGAGTACATTTTTCAATTACAACAAACACCGTTTTTATTTTTTATCATGCAGTACTTGTGGTCACACCGAGTTTTACAAACGAGGTCTAGGTACTGGACAAAAAATACTAGATTTTCTGGGTGGTTAGCATAGGCATAATACAAACTGTTCAAGAGGGATTTGCAACGCGTGGCATTTTTACTTTGCGTTGCGTTGCGTTGCGTTTAGTGTTTAAGGTTGTATGCGGCGGCATCGGTATTGCGTTGCTCACCCCTTAATTGGGCGTTATGTGTTGAGGAGAAAGATAGTGAAAGAACAAAGTAATAAGAGTGCTCTACGAAAGAGAGCTGATGAAATAAAAGATTTTAGATGTAAAAATCTTATTGTAGTTCTGGAAAACCCTAAGTCTTTGAAAAATATTGGCTCAGTCGTACGTAATGTAAATGCATTGGGTGCAGAGAAAGTTTATATCGTAGACGAAAATCGATATTTGCCAGATGATTGGCAGGATATGCGCCACTGGAACCCACTCGTAAGGCCATCTGTTTCTGCGGTTAAGTGGAGTTTTGTAAAAAGGTTCGATTCAACACAGTCTTGTCTAGACCATTTGGAAACGAATAAGTTTTGTTCTGTTGCAACTTCTCCTCATATACAGGGTAAGGTTAACGTTGAGCTTAGCAACGGTGATTTTACGCAAAAACGCTTGGCTATATGGTTTGGTAATGAAT
Organism: Vibrio ostreicida; assembly: GCF_013074385.2. Taxonomy (GTDB): domain Bacteria; phylum Pseudomonadota; class Gammaproteobacteria; order Enterobacterales; family Vibrionaceae; genus Vibrio; species Vibrio ostreicida. The sequence goes on along the minus strand of NZ_JABEYA020000007.1, from coordinate 19,311 downwards.
CAAAAGGCTTAAGTGAACATGTAATAACATCATCCGAGTTTTGTGTCAGTATTCCTATGTTTGGTATCATCGAAAGCTTAAATTTAGCCACTTCAAGTGGAATAGTGTTGTATGAAGTGACGAAACAACGGCGAGAATTTCAAAATCAAAAATATGGCCGGTGCTAATACCACACCTAATAAACTGCTTAATGCGGACTGCCAACGCTCGGCGAATGTAGTTCAAAGTTTGCTCTGTTTTTACGGTGGTTTGTTTGTGTATCGTGGTATGTTGTCAGCCACTTAGCAGGGCGTTAGCCTATGTAAGGAGAAATTAGTATTACTTCTTTTACTTGTTCCCAGAGAGGCTCTTTTAAGTGAAACTGATGGTTGGAACTAAATACAACCGATGTCAGTATTGTTGGTTTATATAATTTTTATAACGAAGTTGCGGATGCGATAGATAAAGAACTAATCGTTCGGAAGGAAAATGTTACAGTATCTTCGCTGCAAGACTATATTAGGAATCTTACTAAAAAAGAAGCGAGTGACTTAGAGGGGCAATAAAGCTCACTCGTGAAATAGATGGTAGTGTAGCCCAACAATTAAACCTCTCGTTAGCTAGCGATGTCGCTTATATAGCCGACGAAGTTGATAGTCCAATGAACGTTTACGAGTACATATACCCAAATAAGTGTTTACAAGTAGATATTATGACTATTGAAAAAAAGCACAGTGCTGTTTATTCGGTGGCTAATTGATGATAGAAGTGACATCTACGGGCATTGAATGCTGTAAGTTAAGTTGCTAGGAGGGCACGGATGTGATCAATAATATGGAAGCCTTTGTTATCGCAATTACTATTTTAACGTTAACCCCAGGCTTGGATACGGCGCTAGTGATTCGTAACGCTTCCCGAGGAGGGAGAGTAGACGGGTTTGCGACCAGTTTTGGTATTTGTCTGGGTTTATTTGTTCATGCGGCGTTATCCGCAATAGGGATTTCTGCGATTTTGGCCCAGTCGGCAGAGTGGTTTAATCTAATAAAAATGGTCGGTGCGGGTTATCTTATTTGGCTGGGGATATCGACACTGAAAAAAGCATGGAAAGCCAAAGCAATGGTCTCTGGCTCTGAAATACGTCAGCCAGACATAGAGATAACGCGTTCCCTGCGAGAAGGGTTTCTTTCCAACATACTCAACCCCAAAACGGCGGTGTTTTATTTGGCGTTTTTACCACAGTTTATTGACCCAAAGGGCTCGGCGTTGCTGCAATCAGGTGCGATGGCATCTATCCATTTTATTATTGCGATGATTTGGCAGTGTGGGTTGGCTCAAACATTGGTCGCTACAAAGCGGTTACTTAATAGCCCAACATTCATGCGCAGAATGGAGGTGACAACCGGCTTAGTGTTGATTGGTCTGGGCACAAAGCTCTTGCTGGAAGAAGCGTAACCTTAAGTAAAGAAACAGCGGTCGTCCAGACCGCTGTTCTTGCTAAGGTTAGTATTGCGGTTGTGGGGACTTGGAACGCTTAATCTTGGCTGAAAAATAGTGTTTGGTTTCATCGAAAACGACGTGCCGAAGTAAGATCAAGCCAATCAGATTAGGTACTGCCATCAAGCCATTGACGATGTCAGCAATGAGCCAAATCATGTCCAAATGAAGAAAGGCGCCTGAGGCCACAAGCGCTATGAAAATCAGCTTATAAGGTAAGATTGCTTTGACCCCAAATAGGAACACGACACATCGCTCACCATAGTAGTTCCAGCCAAGAATGGTGGTAAAAGCAAAGAAAATCAAACCGACGGACACCAATAATGGCCCGAGTGTGCTGTGATTCAGCCCAATTGAAAACGCATGGGTTGTCATCGCTGCACCTGCGAAGTCACTTTGCCACGCGCCCGTCAAAATCAGAGCTAACCCTGTCATTGTACAAATGATAATGGTGTCAAAAAAAGTGCCTGTCATTGAGATAAGACCTTGACGCACACAAGAATCTGTTTTAGCCGCTGCTGCTGCCATCGGAGCGCTGCCGAGCCCCGATTCATTGGAGAAAACCCCTCGCGCAATACCAGATTGAATGGCCAACATAATACTTGCGCCAAGGAAGCCCCCAGCGGCGGCTGTTTGAGTGAAGGCTGACACTATAACGAGCTGGATGGCTTCAGTGAGATGAGCAGCATTAAGAATGAGAATGCTTAAACAAGCCAACACGTAAAATATCGCCATAGATGGGACGACTTTACCCGCGACTTTGGCGATTGACTGAATTCCGCCTAGCGTGACTATCGCCACCAAAAGGGTCAGGACGACGGCGGATATTTCACGTGGAACACCAAATGAAATCTGGCTTGCGTCCAAAATAGCATTGACCTGAGGAAAAGTACCGATACCAAAACAGGCGACACCTAAGGCAAATATCGCAAATAACACGGCAAGCAATCTTGAGCCTACCCCATATTGCAGATAGTACATCGGGCCGCCGAGCATTTGTCCTTTGTTATCAACCTGTCGGTATTTGACCGCCAATAAACACTCGGCGTATTTTGTCGCCATCCCAAATAGAGCAGCAAGCCACATCCACAACAATGCGCCTGGGCCACCTAGTTTTATCGCGGTAGCAACCCCAACAATATTTCCGGTGCCGATGGTCGCGGACAAGGCAGTGCACAACGCGGCAAAGCTCGAGACGTCGCCCTGTTTTTGATTATCGTCTTTGCTGAACACCATTCTGAGGGCGGTAGGTAGATGTCGAAACTGAATAAAGCCCAAACGTACGGTGTAATAGACCCCCGTGCCAACCAATAGAATTAATAATGGTGGACCCCAGACAATACGGTCTATGGTGTTGAGTAAATAATATAGGTATTCCATGATTTCCCCTTAATGGATAACACATTACTAAGGAGAAGAGTGAAAGGGTAAAGATGCAGTATCTCTCCCTCGCGTTAAGCGCGTGTATGCTTTGATCGCGGGGTGGTTCTTTTCACTCCTCTGTCCTTTTGCCTGAGAGTTTCACTTTGTTTGATAAGCCAATACAAAGCTTGCTCCTTCGGCGACCGATTAAACGGTTCTCTCCAGAGGTTCCTCCAACAACAGTCCTCGCCGTATTCACAGCACCTGAAAGATTTACTTCTTCGGTAGGTTATTCTCACAAAATAATAAATTGTGGGAAATAACCATTCTCCTGCAGTCTTCATCGGAACAATTGCTCATTTTTAGAGCAAAAGATGGTCGATGACACCAAGTGTTACCGACACGCGAACTCTATCACTATTTTTGTGTAATTCAACGATTTTTTACACACTAGACACCCGCGTATTTTTTAGAGGGCTATTAGCCAGAGTCAACGTGAGCTTATCTAGGTTGTGGCTCTGGATATAAACAACTCAGTATGAGGTCTTAATAAAATGTTGGTGTCATATTGACTGTATTTTCATTAGGTCATTATGACTTTTTTGTGAGATTCTTTAAATTAAGCATTTGATTTATAATAATAAAAAATTATGGCAAGAAGAATGCATTAGTTGAGTATCAAATAAGACAATACGGTGAGGTCACTATGCAAACGCAACCAAAAAAAGCAACGTTTAACACGCTTCTGACGATTTCAAATATCGGTCTGATTATCACGTTTTTGGCCCTGATTGTGAGTGTGCTCATTGCCTACCCATATGCACATCTATTTAGCCTCAATAGTCAGATAGCGGCGCACATTGGGACGATAGTGATCGCGGCTGCTCTCAAGGTGAGTTACGTCACACGCTGCTTGGCTCAGTATAATTTGGGGCTTGAAGTGAGGTAGTTCACCCCAGTTTTGCTTAATGAGAGGAAAACAGCGCCCATTTTTATAGGCGCTGCGAAAATGGCTCGGGTTGTGACGTGCCTTTTTATCGTGTTGGACCGATCTTATAAGTAATTGGCATCGACCAGTTCACTGGTCTGTACAGATTTGACTTCGTCACGGGCTTCTAGCCACTCCAGCACTTGTGTTTGCTGACCCTCGGTGACACTATGATAACGTTCAGAACAGCAAATGAAGCCGTCAAATTGTTCAAGCCCGCCACCGCCAAAACTAAGGCCTAGTGCCTCAATATAATCAATGAAATTGTCAATAAAGTTATCATAGCGCTCAAAGTCATTGATTGTGGTTTCACAACTGATTTCAAAACCCATCATGGCGAACTCGCCCAAAAACAACTTTTTCTGAATACGACGTTTTTTGTTCTCTAGTTTAAATGGTTTCATTACTTTACCTGGACAGTTCGGGATGGCTTCTTATACCTCAAAATAAAGTTAACCCCAAGTTTAATTGTAGAAAGCTGGTGTTTTTTACCTGTGTCATTTGTGTCAAAACACACGGGGAGAACCCTGACAGTGTATATAATTAAACCGAATGCCGATAAAACAGACTTAGTTCTGACCCACGGCAAGGAAAAAATGGTATAAATGAGCGTGTTAGCTGGCCGTAAAGGCCATTAGCAAAAGTGTTGAGGAGAAGGTATGACCAAATTGATCGCGTTGGTGTTTTTGTTGGCACTAGCCTACGTACTGATACGTTACCGAACCAGCGAAAAATTGCAGAAATACGTTGCTGGAACACTGATTTCTGGTTTTTTAATTTATACAACCACGCTAGTGGTATCAGAGTTAATCCGATAACTCAGTAGGAGTAGCACAGTGAGTAACGAGCCCAATCTTGAAAGCAATGAAGATGTTGTGGTGATCGAGGAAAGAGATAAGCGCAGTTACATTTATATCCTCATTGCAAGCGCGTTAGGCTTAGCGTTGGGAGGACTTATCGGTTCCTTTATGACGACAGGGAAATGGCAAAATGCTTATTCAGCGTTAGAGTCAAAGTATCAGATGCTGATTGAACAAAAGCAGCAAATGGCGCAGGAGTTTGAAGACAAAGCGTTGATTGCAAAAGCAGATGGCGCCACGGTCTTGGAACTTCAGCAATTAATCAAAATTCAGAAAGAGAAGCACCAAGCAGTATTGGCGGATATACACGCTCAAGTGACGGAACTGGAAAAAGTCAATATGTCACTGGAAGAGCAGGTGACTCAACAAAAGCAACAGATTGATAAGGCAAGCAAAGAAAATGGCCAGCTAAATCGTCAGGCCGATATGCAAGTGACCATGTTCGAACGTTCAAGAGAAATTTTTCAACAAGAGCTTAAGGTAAAGCAGGAATTAGAGTCGTTGACTAAAGAGCGTGAAGCGCTAGTACCCAAAATTAGTAGCCTGAAAGAAGAGTGTGATTTGTATCTCGAAGGCAAATCTTGGGACGCGAGATCGAATGCCTGCGATTTACAAGATGAGTCTAACTCACGTTTAAGCCAAGTTAACCAAATGATTAGGGTCCATCAAATGGATCTCAAGCAAATGAAGGCGCTTTCGAAAGAATTAGGTTTATAGTATTCAGCTTGAGGGGGTTATCTTATGGCTGAAGCTCTCGTTATTATCGCTCTTCCTTCACTAGTGCGTCGTGTTGGTGGTGACGTTGTCACACTTATAAAAACGGATGCTCACATTTATCACTGCGAACTCAAGCGAGTTCGCCGATCTAGGCATTGGCAACTGATTGGTCGTTTGTCCGATCTTGTGTCGCTTGCGAAGAGATTGAAGCAAAAACACCGCGAGGCGGCTTTCATTGTTGATAAAATCAGCGCTTTGAATGACACAATTTGCTCACACCCCACTCCTCTCGAAGACCATCTAAAGTTATTATTGAATAACAACCCTAGTATGACGTTAGGCGAATTAATAGCCAAAACCGGTTGTTCATTGCAGCAGGCAAGACGGATTCGCTTTGATTGTGAAATGATGGAATAGACAGGAGTCTAATTGCCGTGATGACAAAATAAACGGGTTTAACTTGTGTTTGAGCCTTAAAGCCGTACTATTTAAGCCCATGTTATTTGAACCAAGGGCGTTATAATGATCGTGCTGAGAGAAATGAGTCAAGAGGAATACCCCGTTTATTGTCAGTACTTTATTAATGAATACAGTAAAGACATTGTCCAAAACCAAGCTTATTCTATCGAAACGGCTAACGAACTGGCGCAAAAGGCGCTGAACCGCTGTTTCCCCAATGGATTAGAAACGAGCGAGCATACCTTATTGTGTATAGATACAGAAGTTGGGGGGGAACTGTGTTTGGTGGGTTACTTATGGCACTCGGTTAATCTTTCGGATAATTCTACTTTTATTTATGACTTTTTTATTTCTAGCGAACATCGAGGCCTTGGTCTTGGTACTCTCGCAATTTCTGCTTTGGAAAAACAAGTAAAACCGATGGGAATTCATCAAATAAAGCTGAGAGTGGCGTTTAACAATGAACGAGCATTGAAATTGTACAAGGAGGTTGGTTTTATTATTACTGGGTTTAATATGTCAAAATCGATCGCTTCCTAGTACATGACGTTATTTAAATCCACGACCTTCCTATAATGTTTGCCAGCTTCTATACACGTATAGCCAACATCTATTGAGAGCATTCTGGTCCTTATAGGCTTTTTATTAAAAAGACGATAATCAATAAGGTGAAAGATGAACATTAAGACCGAGAGACTCATCCTCAGACAATGGCGGGATGAGGACTATCCACATTATGCAAAATTAAATGCTGACCCTGAAGTGATGAAATATTTTCCGACAACGCTTGATGAAGATGAAAGCAATCAACAAGCCAATATAATATCTGAACTAATTTCGGAGCGCGGATGGGGATTTTGGGCTGTTGAATTAAAAGCAACGGGGCAGTTTATTGGTTTTGTTGGCCTGCATCATCAGGATCAAGCCAGTGGTATTCCTTTTACGCCATTTATTGAGGTAGGCTGGCGATTAGCGTCTGAGTTTTGGGGTAAAGGCTACGCTACTGAAGCCGCAAAGAAAGCGTTGGAATTTGCTTTTGAACATCTATCAGCGCCTTGTGTTTATGCCTTTACTGCCTCACTCAATAAGCCATCTCAGCGTGTGATGTCAAAGATTAATATGCTCAATACTGACGCCGACTTTAACCATCCCAAACTTACACGTGGTCATATCCTAGAACGGCATTGCCTCTATTCAATCACCAAAAATCAGTGGATGAAAGTGGCAGGTTGATCTTTCTTAAGCTTTGTAAAACATATGGTTATATGTCTATCTTTATTGCTTATTAAGCGTGCCTTGTTATTTTAAAAGGAGTCAATGTGCCACATTGTGTCGTTGAACATTCATCGTCTTTAGAGGGTGACGTGCTCAATCAAAAAGTCTTTTGGGGTGTAAAAGCATCCAATTTATTTGAGCCAGATGGTGCAGATATAAAAGTTCGTAGTCATTCATTTCAACATTATCAAACGGGCATCAATAAACTCGATTTTGTTCACGTGACATTGAGAATTCTTTCTGGTCGCAGCACGTCGCAGAAAGCGGCGCTATCTCACGCGGTATTATCAGAATTGCTCAGCCTTGAATTGACGGAAGTATCACTAACGGTTGAAGTCATCGATATTGAGAGCATCAGTTACAGAAAAAGGGTTGTTTAATCAAGGTTTCGCGGCGTTTCAGAGATCATGTAAGCTGATAAGGTGTAAGTGTTGCTTCTCATTCTACATAGAAGTAATAGTGTCATTTAAGGTTACTAATGAGATGAAATAGTCAATTTCGGCTTCTAGATAGAACTGAATATGATGCTTTCTCTGAGTAAGAAAGAGGTGATATATTAACCAGTGCTCTAGATTGAATTCAGTTGGTTTTGTATCGAGATGCCGACCATACAGGCATTCACGATATAAATTAAAGGGAAATCTTGGCCTTATAATGACGTTTAATCGGAGATGCTATTGTTCAGAACTCTATAAGCTGGGTGCCCATTCTCTCCTGATAATGTGTGTTGTACAGCGTTACCCATTTTAGAAAAATAATGGTTAATTTATTCTTATGTCCGTGTTGATGCATTGGTTTTTATGTTGTAAAGTTCGTTTTTTATTAATAAAGAAGAGTTGAATAATGACAAAATTTACAGAATATAAAGTCACCCATGTAGTCGAAGGTGGCTGTGGGACAGTATTACTGGGAGCAAGTGGACTACCAATACAAAAAATGGAAGCAGAAATCAACAAATATGCACAAGATGGTTGGCAAGTGGTTTTCCAAGTGGTAGAAAAAAAACGCTTCATGCTATTTTGGACACGTGAAGCTGTGATCATTACTTTAGGTCGTTAAGCTTGATTAGGTGGTTTTCACTTAAACTGATCCACTGCTACCAATCGAGCGGTGGATCAAAAAAGTTGTTGAATATTGAATGCAACTTTGAACCGACTTGTTCAGAATATACGAAGCAGTGTATTGTTAAATATGGTGCCGTTAAGGGGTGGCGTTTGGGTTTGTCTCGAATAAAACGCTGTAACCAACCGGATATAATTGAAAAAATTTATGATGAGGTGCCATAATGAAAATATTTGAATCGTTGGATGAAATTGAGCAAAAGGAAAATGTACTTCGGCAACAAGTTAATGCGTTACCAGAAAAACAAAAGATGGCGTATTTCAGTAGGCAGTCAAAAAAAATAAAAGATCCTGACACCTATGCCGCTTTGAATTGGTTTTTCTTCGGAGGCTTTCACCATTGTTATTTAGGTAAATACACCTTGTTCCTGATAGAGTTTTTCCTTCTTATCCTTGGTATTGTCGGGTTGGCTAACGGTCATTATAGCGCAGGTTTAATTTTGGCAGCGATTGCCTTGTATGAGTTGCCTCAGTTGTTCTTCGCGCAGAAAATCGCTAGACAGCACAATTATCAGTTGTCATGTGAGGTATTTAACGAGGTAAGAAAAGAAGTGTAGTCGCTGGCGTGACTTTCAGAGTAAGGGCTTGAAAGTGAGTTATTCATTCAAGGAATAGGCGCTCTTCTAAGGTGGCACTGAATTTAACAAAGCGCAGTACTCGTATGCATTATCAGCAAAAGCTCGCGGATTACGTCTAAAATACGTTGTTGATGATACACAAACTAACTGTGTTATAACGGGCCTTGCTGAGCTGTAAATCTTTATTTGTACCTATCATCAACGAATTGGCCGCCCCAACACTCATTAGGTCGCGGCCATAAATGTTAGCTGTCGGCTTTTTTTACTCGTATTTTGTTGCTAGCAACCATCGCCATATTGAGTTTCGACAACGCAGTTTTGGCTTCATCGGTGTCCGGCATTTCCAAAAAAGCAAACCCTTTCGATTTCCCCGTTTCTTGATCTAAGACTAGCGAGCACTCTGTGACGCGTCCATGAGCCGAAAATAAGGTACGAATTTCGTGTTCCGTCGTAGAGCGAGCAAGATTACGAACTAACAGTTTCATATACATCCAAAAAATTAATGATTACGCTCGAATTGTCGCAGTTATTGCCTCACAAACCAAGCAAAGTTTGATCCAATGAAAGACGGATCGCCAATGTTAAGAGCGCTCTTTCTCTTCTATTTCCTGAATCAGTTGATAAAGCGCGTCTGCATCGGCCGTTAATTGAGAGTAGGAGCGGATATCGCCTTTACGTTGGGCCAGCATCGCTTGTTCCAATTTCAGTGAGTGCTGTTTTCTGAGTTTTTTTGATGGGTTTGACTTGAAAAATGACAACATAACATGTCCTTTGGTAAGAAGTATCAACATTGATACGAGACAAATTGAGCAACGGATTACTCGCCTGACTGAATTAAGCCATAAACATGCCGATCATGTTTACTGCATAACAAAGAACAGTTTCGTAGGCATTTTAGCTTTAATTTATACATTATTAACTTGTGATTCTGAGCTTAGTCGAGCTAGCTATAACTCATACGTCAAAAAACCAAGGTGATAGTATGAGCGAAGATAACGTTTTGCGGGCATTTAACTGTGCCAGCACAGACCATAAAAAGATCGTCGAACAAGAAAACCTTAATGTCGTTGACAGTGTTATCTCGGTTGACTTTGATAATAGAATCAGCGCTAGATGCACCCTCAATAGAAACGCAGTATGTTGCTGTGAATCATGTCAAGTCGTCAGGCAATGTCTCAATGAGGCCCTACCAAGTGTCCTCGATGCGGAAACCAAAGAACTTGTATCGGCGGTTTGGGAGTTGCAGTATTCCAAGTTGATAGTGGGGCATGCCATCGCATTAAGTCCTCAGCAGCGATCAAAGGATGTCATTCAAATACTCCAAACGCTTCAGGAGCGTTTGCACTCGCTAGTGCCGAGTCTCAACAAAATAAAGCATCATGGGCCATTGTTCATGCTCATGGCGGTGATGGCTAAAGAAACTCAACTGATGCTCGAAAGTAACAAAGCTCAATGGTGGTTGGAATGAACATTCAAAACCTAACCATTCGAGGTCAATTATTAGTTCCGGTTGTGATATCAATTGTGCTGTTTGTGGCATCGATTCTTTTTTCACAGAAACAGCTACGTGATTTACTGATTCAAGTTCAGGTCAGTGAAAGAAAATCGCAAGATCTTGCATCATTATTATTGGTGCAACATCAGGTGGCCGAGTTGCTTTTAGCCTCAGCTAATGAATCGTATCGCAAAACGGCTTGGGAAAAGGCGCAGAGGGAATATAAACAACGTCAGCCAATAATAGAGTCGCAACTATTAAACGTAGTTTTGGCGAGTGAGTCCCAGCTTCAACAAGATAAGATCGCCAGATTTATAGACGTGTTGGAACGCTATGGTCGCACTCAGTCTCGTCTAGCGCTGAGTATTGGCCAGCTGGATGAACGCTCTAAGTCATTGCCGTTACTGAGTTTGGCCCCTTTTTCAAAAGGGCCGGCATTCAGCGTTTATCTTAGCGACGACAACCGAGCAGCGGGGCTGTCAACCATCGCCAATCTTTATGAAGTGTTTAGCCAAATTAACGGATACCTTGTCGTGCTTAGGGAGGGTTACAATCCTTCAGTACTCGATACGCTTAGGTTCAACATAAAGGCCATTGAAAAAGAAGTCCCGTCACTGCCACCGAACATAAACAATCGAGTAATGGCAACGTTTGCACAATATGGGGAAGCCTTGTCAGAAATGAAAGGGCATTCACGATTGATTAAAGAAGATCGCGTGCTCATCAGTCGGCAGGGGCTGAAACTAAGGCAACTGTTGGCTGAGATATCTGGTGAGGTTGAGCAACAAAGTCAAGCTTCAATGGCATCTGGATGGTCTAAATTTGAGGACATAAGCGAGTTTCTTATTGCTGCGGTGGTTTTGGTGTCGGTGTTCTCCATCATGCTGGCAGTTTGGGTCGCGGAGCACATAAAACGCGATCTTGAGCCGTTAAGCCGAGTCATGATGAGCATGCGGCAAGGAGACTTAACCAAAACTACGAATACGATTGGGGAAAACGAAATTGGGCGTTTATGCTCTCAGGCTGATGACATGGCGGTGTGGTTGCAAAAGACCGTGAACGAGCTCAGCCAGCTCGATGTAAAAGTGATGTCATCCGCTAAGGCGTTGGTGGCGGTAATGGATAAAATGGAAACGAATACTCGTGAACAAAATAAGCAGATAGAAAGAATTGCCTCGGCCAGTACTCAACTGATCAGCAGCGCTGATCAGGTCACTCAAGTTGCAACCGAAGCGGAAAGCTATGCGACGAAAGGGCTTATTATCGTGAACGAAGGAGTCACATCAGCACAGCAACGGCGTCGTTTTTCCGAAGAGCTGATTGAGCGGCTTAAGGTAACGTTATCGACTGCCGAGCATTTGGCAATGATGTCTGCAAAAGTGACAGGTTTTGTGATATTGATTCAAGAGGTCGCAGAGCGAACCAATTTACTTGCGCTCAACGCTGCGGTTGAAGCTTCACGAGCTGGGAATGCTGGCCGTGGTTTTTCCGTTGTGGCGAGTGAGGTGCGAGTCCTTGCGAAAAAAGCGTCGGATAATACGGCATCGATTCAGGAACTCGTGGATGAGCTGCAATCTGGTGCACAAAAGATGCTGAAATCTGTGACGGTTTGTCTGGATAAAGTGGCAGAGAATGCCCAACTTGCTGAGGAAAGCGAACAGGACATGAGTACCTTGCACCACGGTATTACTAAAATGCTGGACCAGAACAGTGAAATGGCATTGGCGGCCAAAGAGCAAAGTCGAGCGTTAACATCGGTCAATGAGAACATCCACAATATGAACGATAATCTGAGTGAGTCTGCGGTTTACGCAAAACAAAGCAGCGAAACGGCCTCTTATCTCTCGACGCTCTCGGAGCAACAACAAACCAAATTGAGTCATTTCAAGACAGGTTAATTTGTTGAGAACGTTTGTGAGGTTGGCGTAGCTAACGATCTTGCTGTGTCCAGCGGCCAGGGCCTGATCAGATGCCAACGAATAACGGATTTGCAGTCAGTGTCTAATGGAATGACGTTGATTTGACTTGATGATGGCAGAAGATTGAAGGCGGCCATTTTGCGAATATACAGTGTTCAACTAACCGAGAGTCTCCAGACCTTCTACACTATGTAAGGTTATGTCAACAAATATGGGGAATAGAGTATGAAACTGCTGGTAAGCGTGTTTTGTCTTTTACTGTCAGCGTCTGTTTGGGCTAATAAATTGGAAGAACTGACGTATATTACCGAATCTTATCCTCCCTTCAACTATGAAGAAGGGGGGCAACTCAAAGGTATTGCGATCGATGTTTTAGAGGCAGCAACTGAAGCGGTCGGTGATCCTGTTGGGCGCAAGGATGTTAAGTTACAGGCGTGGGCCAGGGGATATGCGTCGGCGTTGTCTGGTCCTAATGTTGTATTATTTTCAACCACAAAAACAAAAGAACGCGAACCCAAATTTAAGTGGGTGGGCCCAATTATCGATACCAAAGTGGTGGTATTTTCAGCAAAAGATGTCGTCATTAAGGATGCGTCGGAGCTAAATAACTACCGGATAGGCGTGGTTCGTGATGACATTGGTGAGCAGCTTTTACAACAGCAGGGCGTCAAGTCATCTTCCCTGAAAGTGTCTCCCCGAGCCGACCTTTTGGTTAAGCAAATTGATGCTGGACGTATTGATATGTTGGCCTATGAAGAAACCGTTGCCTCCTATTTAATGAAAGCGAGCAATATTGACCCATCCAAACTGAAGGTTGTTTACACGCTGAGTTCAGGGCAGCTTTTCTATAGTTTAAGTCCGGATACCCCTGATGAACATGTCGAGAAGCTACAGAAAGGCTTAGATATGATCACTCAATCGGGTAAACTCGATGCAATAAAAAATAGCTATTAACCATGCCAGTGAGTGCTTTTACAATCGGTCCGCTCGGGCCGATTTTTTTCGCCGCTCATTAGACGACCCCTTTTCGAAGTTTGTTGGTTTGTTCACAGTTGACTCAATGATTGCTCCAAAATGGATGACATTATGATGTTTATTTCATATTATTCATAAGCTTAATCCCTTTCGACAAGAGAGAACATTCACCAAACAGGAAAGAGAATGGACAGAGCAAATATCATCATAAGACCGGCCCAACCTGATGAACTTGATAGAATTTACAGTATGATTACCTTGCATCAGGCGTGGACTCAGTTCAATGGCCCTTATTTCCCTTACGAACACCCCAGTAAAGAAACGTTCCGCCGCGGCGGATTTTCGCGATTGGTTGAAGGGAAAGCTACGCAATTGATTGTCCTTGATGGTGTACCGATAGGCACAGTAAGTTGTTATTGGGAGTGCGAAGAAACGAGGTGGCTAGAGGCCGGTATTGTGATTTACGACACCGAGTATTGGGGACAAGGCATTGCGCGTATCGCGTTGCCAATGTGGATCACCTACCTTTTTTCTGCTTTTGAAATTGAGCGGGTAGGGTTAACGACTTGGTCAGGTAATCCTCGTATGATGGCATGCGCTCTCAAGCTGGGCTTCAAGCAGGAAGCTCGTCTCAGAAAAGTCCGTTACTATAAAAATGAGTATTACGACTCGCTCAAGTATGGGGTGCTTCGTTCGGAGTGGGAAAGCCAACCATAACCTGTTCGACAGGATCTACTGAGATATTGAGCCTATTTGAAAGAAGGGGCCAATAGATTGAAAAGTTCACTGATAAGCCTTCTATGGCTGAATATCGCCACGTTACTTTCTCAATTTGAATCTAATTTTCTCTAAATATCAATGGTGTGCTGATTATTTTAGTTTCTGTGTCATCAGACTAAATGAATGAAAAGAGAGCAATATGGCGCTATTAAAAATACTGACCGCTCCAGATCCAAAGCTTCGGGTCAAGGCTGAGACCGTGACGGATATTAAGGCCGTGCAGACGTTGATCAATGACATGTTGGACACCTTGTACTCGACTCAAGATGGCATTGGGCTTGCGGCTACTCAGGTTGGCCGAAAAGAGGCCATCGTGGTCATCGATGTATCAGAAAGTCGCGATAAACCCCTTATTATGATTAATCCAAAAGTGGTTAATGGAAAAAATAAGTCTCTCGGGCAGGAAGGTTGTTTGTCCGTTCCCGGTTATTACGCGGATGTTGCGCGTTATACTTCGGTGGTGGTGGAAGCCTTAGATCGCGAGGGTAACGCCATTTGTATAGAAAGTGAGGCATTTCTTGCCATTGTTATGCAGCATGAAATTGACCACTTAGATGGTCAGCTGTTTATTGACTACCTGTCACCGTTAAAACAACGCCTAGCACTCAAAAAAGTAAAGAAGCAAAATAAAGCCATAATGAGTTAAGTCAGGTTGGCAATGTGTCACTATGGGTCGAACGCTGGCTACTGGAAAGTGTTTCGCATGGTGTCTTCACGTAAAAGTTTCATAAGGAAAGATCAATGAATACCACGAAAGACGTCGTCCTCGGTTTTTGGGACGCAATGCAAGCCAATGATTTTGCTAAAGCGAGTCAGTGGCTTAGTACGGACTTTGAAGGGTACTGGCCACAATCTCAAGAGCTTATTGTTGGCCGAGATAATTTTGTTAAGATCAATACTCACTACCCGACGACTGGCCGTTGGCAATTTACCCTGCATTCTATTGTGTGTGAAAATGAAACGGTCGTCACTGATGTGACGGTAACCGACGGATTGCAAACCGCAAGAGCAGTGACATTTCATACGGTGGTGAATGGTCTCATTACTCGACAAAAAGAATACTGGCCCGATGATATGGAGGCGCTAGAGTGGCGTTCTCAATGGGTGAGGGTGTTACCTGCTATGGAAGCGTGTCAATAACGGTACTTGGGAAACCCACTTATCCGCTGTGGACAAGGGTTCTAGGATTTGATCATCATGTATGACTTCTCTCTGAGTCGTAAGACCACTTTATAGCGCCTCCTCATTTCAGATGGTGTTGACGACATAAAAGTAGGGGGGCACAACGAGGAAAAAACATGAATATAGTAACCGCTAGCCCCACCGACTTGACCTCTTTTTTCAATTACCTAGATAGACAGCTGGTTGAAAATGTGGCGGAGAGTGGTGTGCTTTTTCAACCTCTTGCTAAGGAACACAATCATGTCTCGGAGTCCCTGCGTAGCAAGTTCAGAATGGGATTTGAATCGCCTCTGGGGGCCGCTTCTTGGCGAAAATTGTGGCTGGCTAAAGACGATTCCGGTGCGATTTGTGGGCACGTTGATCTTAGACATCACAGTGAGCAATACAGTTTTCACCGAGTCCTATTGGGTATGGGGGTCGCGAGTTGGTGCCGACAGCAAGGCGTGGGCTTGAGCTTGATGGAAACCATCATTAAATTTTGTCATCAAAGCCCTGCGATTGACTGGCTTGATCTGAATGTTCTTTCAAACAATACACCCGCTCAGCAGCTTTATTTAAAATGTGGTTTTAGCGTGATAGGCGAGGTCAAAGACTTTTATAGGGTTGATGGACAGTCCTTATCAGAAATCTCGATGACGCTCATAACCAAGTCATAAGACAGTGTGCCGGTTTTAGGTTCCAGAAACGGTGAACCCGAATGTGGGCCTTTCAACCGAGCATAGAAAATCGAACGTTTTGGTCTTCTCGGCAGCGACAAAGTGGCTGGTCATAGGAGAAAAAACAGCAGCGCCCAGACAACGAAAAAATCGTTTAAAACGACCGTTACACTCAGCTGTGGAGAGGTGTTCAGTTGGTCTACCCCATTCTTCCAAGCACAATGAAATTAATTGACTAAATGTGCCAAACCCTGTGAGTTAGTGATAACGCAACGTCGAACTTTTCTCTCATCAAATAAGCTTTTAGCAACAGTTTCTCAATTCATTTCTTTTTAATTCTGATGAAGATAATTCAATGGCTATCTAACATTGATCTCAATTTAAAATGAGTAAGATGGAAGCGTACTAATGATTAATGCCGTTCAATTTAACCAACCTTTAGATTCTAGTGACAAACTAACGGGTGGGACCAAACGACAGAGTGGTAAAGTGGCCAGTAACCACGGTGCCTATGAAAAAAATATGCAAGGAATACTGAGCACTTTGCAGAAAAATGGTGTTTCTCTTCAAAAAGATTATCTCACCCCAGATAGATTTGCAGTGAGTGAACTTGATTTGAAGGGGCTAGAAAAAATCACAAGCCACCATCAAGATACGGTGTTTACCGACCTCTACAGTAAAGAAGAAACCCTTATGGATAAAGGAAGGTTTCTGGCACTGGCAAAAGAAATCACTGACTCAGTAGGTCAAAAGACGATTGATTTTGAGGTAGAAAAGGTTACCGCGGGTAAACTGAAGACCGAACCTCTTGATGCACAAGACTATGCGAAAGGCGCGCCTTTTTTTCTAAGTTGCAAAACTAAACATTGTGACTTTCCAGGTGCTGTGGGCGGCAATTATCCTGTGGCTGAATATTTATCTACTCAAGGTACTTCTGTAAAAATATTTAATGATTCTAATAACTATGTCGGCCATTACAATCTTTGGAAGGACAACAAGGGCGACTTTTGTATTGGCACCATTGCAATGATTGATAACCATGGTATCAGCCAATATAGCCCCAAAGACCTCAAAAACCTGATCTTGGCTCAAGCCATTTCTCTGCTAAACAACAATGAGAAAGCAAACAGCGTTTCGATTGGCATGGGCGGACATAACCTCAAAAACACGCTTCCCGGGAAGTTTGAAAAAAACACGGAAGGTTTTGTTGCACTAGGGCAAGTGAGACATGCTGATCTGAAGTCAGTCAGCGAGAGTCCGCTCAAACGGCTAGAAAAAATCACGGGCTATACCGTGAGTATGGCAGGACCTGTCATTGTGGATCAGGATCAAATTGGAATGGCTCCAGAACAACGTAAGGACTTCAAAAACGCTTTAGTGGTTGTGAATAGAGAGAATTTGGAACAAAAGAAAAAATACTGCACAACTACAATGAAACAAAGAACCCACGTTCATTCACCTCAAGCAGACAGGATGAAAATAGCGCATCTAAGAAATTGCAACGGACGGAGGCCTTTAAAAGTAAAGACGGACAAGGCCGGTTAACCTTTGTTGAAGCCTTACTAAAAAATAATGCCCTAGCAGGATGTCGTCTCGTTTCGGTAAACGGTATGTACGCTTTACTGCGAGTTGACAACCCCTCTAATTTGCGACAAACAAAGCAGGCGCTTGAAGAGGTCACAAAAAGCGCTAAGGGGCTACAGGT
Organism: Vibrio ostreicida; assembly: GCF_013074385.2. Taxonomy (GTDB): domain Bacteria; phylum Pseudomonadota; class Gammaproteobacteria; order Enterobacterales; family Vibrionaceae; genus Vibrio; species Vibrio ostreicida. Next base: position 1,766 of record NZ_JABEYA020000007.1, on the reverse strand, counting down.
TGAAAATGGATTCAGAAAGGATGAGTTGAGAATCATGATTCCTACGCCTGAACTGGTTTCAAAAAAAGCAGTAAGAACCACAAATTGGACATCAGAGGTAGGACAGCATACACGCCTTCGCGCTATCAAAAATGTTATCTCAAGGAACCAAATAAGTGGGTGTGGCACTCTTTCAGTCAATGGAACCGATGTTTTGATCAGAGTCAATCCAGAACAAAAAAAGGATGTCATGGAAGCCTTCAGCCAATTAGCTGAAAATAAGGGAATGACAGTTAAAGAAAGCCCTAAGGATAATCAGGTGCGAGTTGAGGTAAAAATCTAAAAAGAGCCGTAGCGCGTCCTTAAATAGGACATTTATTGTGAGCCATCGTAAAATGGCTCATTCACACCTCTAATCCGGTGGCCAAATTCACTCTGCCACTGCACTTTTGGTATTGGTGTTTCGACCGCTTTGGAGGTGTCGCTGCATTGCGAGTGGTGGTTATACCCAAAAACAAACTGGGAACCATTTTGTGACCCCAACAATTTAAAAAACTAAGGGAGCGTTGTCTCGCCGTGGGGGAATATTCTAATGGCCAATACAAAGTGTTGATTTGTTAAAAAAGCGCCAGTCATTATTCTGGCGCTTAAAATGGACAACGTTAAACTCTACACGTTACCTGCTAAGGCGTTGAGACGCAGGAGACGTAGTATGCATAAGTTGGGTAGTCGAAGCTCGTTTGGCCGTTTTTAAGACCCACCGTGTAATAGCTCGTAGAAGTAGATCCTGTATTAGTTGTTGCCGACCAGTATTGGAAGGAGCTCGGCCAACTGCGCGCGGTAAACATGTTACCGGACTTATCGTATAGCTCAACTTTAAGTTCGTCCTTTGTTGGTAAACGCCAATTGGTTCGCCCCGAGAGACTCTCCGTATTATATTTAGCACACAGTAACCCCGCATTGCTCCAGTTAAACCGATAGAATTTTCCAGCAGGGCCAGATGACCCAGTTTCGGTGAAGAACCCATCCGTTGGACTACCACCAATACTGTATAAGTAATTGACGGAGGGGGAATGGGTAAAGAGTTTCCCGCTACCTGTGTCGAACACATCAATACACGCATCCGCTAAGGTACATACCTCCACCGTTATCGTGTTACTCGACACGCCGTCTTTTGTGGCGGAAACGCTAGCAGTGCCTACTTTCACGCCGGACACCAAACCTGTTGGTGTTACGTTAGCGGTGGCGGTGGGGTAAGACTGCCACGCGACAGAGCTGGTCACATCAGAGGTGGTGCCGTCACTGTAGGTCGCCATTGCGGTTAACGGTTTGCTGCTCCCTTTCATGATGACAGAAAGCCTCGCAGGCGTGATGTTAATCGCATCAATCACGGCCGCGGTCACATTGATATCCACATCATTGCTGGGTACGCCATCTTTCATGGCGGTGACGGTGACAACGCCCATATCCACGCCGGAGACCAGACCCCCAGACGTCACTGTAGCTACGCTCGTGGTTGTGGGTCTACTCACAGACCACGCGACAGAGCTGGTCACATCGGAGGTGGTGCCATCACTGTAGGTGGCCATTGCGGTTAACGGTTGGGTCTGCCCTTTGGCAACAGAAACATTCGCTGGCGTGATGGTAATATCATCAATCACGGCGATGGTTACGTGGACGTTGACGGTGTTGCTCGGCACGCCGTCTTTGGTGGCGGTGATTGTTGTAATACCGACGTTACCACCGGAGATCAAGCCCGTTGGCGTGACGTTGGCGGTGGAGGGGGA
>NZ_JABEYA020000006.1 GCF_013074385.2 Vibrio ostreicida | reverse complement strand
GTTAACCGCGATGGCCACCTACAGTGACGGCACCACCTCCGATGTGACCACCTCCGTCGCGTGGCAGTCCCCTTCCCCCTCCACCGCCAACGTCACGCCAACGGGCTTGATCTCCGGTGGTAACGTCGGTATTACAACAATCACCGCCACCAAAGACGGCGTGCCGAGCAACAACGTCAACGTCCACGTAACCACCGCCGTGATTGATGATATTACCATCACGCCAGCGAATGTTTCTGTTGCCAAAGGGCAGACCGAACCGTTAACCGCAATGGCCACCTACAGTGATGGCACCACCTCCGATGTGACCAGCTCTGTCGCGTGGTCTGTGAGTAGACCCACAACCACGACCGTAGCTACAGTGACGTCTGGGGGTCTGGTCTCCGGCGTGGATATGGGCCTTGTCACCGTCACCGCCATGAAAGATGGCGTACCCAGTAATGATGTGGATATCAATGTGACCGCGGCTGTGATTGACGCTATTGACATCACACCGGCGAGCATTACGCTCAAAAACGGGCAGACCGAGCAGTTAACCGCAATAGTAACCTACAGTGATGGCACCACCTCCGATGTGACCAGCTCTGTCGCGTGGCAGTCTAACCCCACCGCCACCGCTAACGTAACACCAACAGGTTTGGTGTCCGGCTTGAAAACGGGCACTGCTAACGTTTCCGCCACAAAAGACGGCGTGCCGAGTAACACGATAACCGTAGAGGTATGCAACTTAGCAGATACGTGTATTGATGTGTTCGACACAGGTAGAGGGAGACTCTATACCAGTTCACCCTCCGCCGATTACTTATCCAGCATCGGGGGCAGTCCAACGGATGGGTTCTTCACCGAAACTGGGTCATCTGGCCCTGCTGGAAAATTCTATCGGTTTAGCTGGAGCAACGCGGGGTTACTGTGTGCGAAATACAGTACACAGAGTCTCTCAGGTCGAACCAACTGGCGTTTGCCTTCAAGAGCTGAGCTCAAGGTCGATCTGTTCGATAAGTACGGTAAGATGTTTACTGCTCGCGGCTGGCCAGCCAGCGGCGGATATTGGTCATCCTATCTTGGCAGAAGTCAAGCCGTGAACCTCACTGATGGAAAAATTACGAGTGGTAGTGTGTATTATGTATCCTGTGTTTCAGATAAATCCTTAGGGACACCTTAGTGACGTAATTTTAATGCTTTAATTCTTCGCGCCAGTCATCAATGACTGGCGCTTTTTTTTGCTAAGCGCTCGCCCGTGTGAGTTCTCTATTTTTTCGATAGTTTACACTTGCCAGCCGGTCGGTCATTGGTATTATCAAGTCAACGAGCCATCATCGCCTTGGGTGAGCGATTAAACAGAAAGCGCTATCGTTCAATGCAGCATTTTTCTGCCTGAACGCTATTATGAACGTCTAATAAATAAGGGGATATTTGACATTGATTGATGTAGTCGTGTTTGTTGTGATTGCTGGCTTTTACTTGTATTCGGAAGGCAGTGACACTTCTAGAAAGGAAGCGGGCGTAGCGATCGGGGTTTATGGCACTTATCTGGTCATCTATCTATTAATAAATCCGTTTCCAATGGCTACCTCCAAGTATATTGGGCAACTCTATGGCTTCTTACCCATGTTGTCTTTTGGAGCGATTTTATTTCCACATTTCAATCCAAGTTCTCCCGAGGTTGTAACAAGAGTCATGGGTTGGTTCGGATTGACGACAGCGTTCCTTATTCTTAGCTATTTTAAGCTGTTTGTGTGGTAACTGTCCCCACGAGCAATAATACACAGTTAGAACGGTTCCCAATGCGTTTTTATCGTTGCCCAGCCTGTTTAAAGTGCCGTGTTTGGCCGTTCGCGTTACTCATACCTTAACGTGGCGTTATATAAAATCGCTTAGATCAGCTCTAGGAATAACTCGACGGCCGGCTTAGGCTCATCAGTTTATCTAGCTGTTTTTGCGCTTTCTTGGGGTTTTCGAGGTCGACGACCTCGATCATTTCACACTCGTCCCGAACCATTTCATTGATAAGGCTAGGGTAATGGCGACAGTCTTCAGGGCGGTCAAGGTAGATACGGCATGTGTATTTATCTTTTTCATCGGGTTTAGTTTTCAGAGCTAACTCTAAAAATGGACAATGATTTAATTGCTCTCTTGTGTCTGGATCGAACCAAATCTTTCCATCTTTCACATATTCAAAGATATCTGGATTAAATAGCTCCCACAGGTCTATCTCTTCTTGTGTGGCCGCTAAATCACCATCTCCATATTTTATGCAGCATTTTCCGCACTGGTTACAGTCTTTCATGGTCTCTACTTTGAATCAGAGGTGGTGGGTTGAGTCTATCATCCACAGCCATAAAGCGCCGAATTTAAACGAGGTTTGGTCACATAACAAGCAACGATGGCGTCAATAGCGAGTTTTTGGCTAGGTCCTCATCCTAAATCACACCATATCGACGCATCGAATGTCAGAACCCCCTCACGCAGGCAATTATCGCTACTTTTTTGGTATCTGGCGTTTCGTCGTTATAGGAGTCCTTATAGGTAATGGGTCATCTTGAGTGCCTTGTTAGTTGAATTCTGCAAGTTGGTACTTTAACTTTGGTAACATTCTTTTTTGCGGGATACTTTTCACCTCACCAATTCTCACAGCACCTTTATAAAGGTAAAACCCTTCGGCATCAGGATCTGATATGATACTGAATTCCCTAATGTTCAAACGCTTACACTCTCGAAGTATCTCTTCAAAAACTAGATTTCCGATTCCTTTTCCTGCAACCTCAGGTAATAACCATAGATGATCTAGTTCATCAGAGTTGGTACTTTTAATAGCAAAAAAACCAACTATTTTAGAATCCAGCAAAACAACCTTAACAAGATTATCTGTAATATATCCTTCTTCAATCCTAAGGTCTTTTCGCCAAATCTCTAACTGCTCTCTTGAATAGCCCCAATAGCCTTTGGACTCAATTGCTATATCGCCCAATAGCTGTGACTGCTCTGGAACTGCATAACTAAACTCAATCATTTTTCCTCCATATCACCTAACGCTTAGCTAAGATGAACGAACCTTAGCATATAATTTTGCGGTGCAAAAATGCCAAGCGTTGACTGTCCAATTGAACGCCTTGTTCTAAGCGTAGTGAAGAGTAGTACAGACCTATTTTATAGTCGTTATAGGGGCAAGTCGTTATAGGAAGCGTTATAGGGACAGGCACTTTCCTTAAGTAGCGAAGCGAATCCTAACCCACTGTTTGATTTGCGTTTAAATGCCTTGTTAGCCACTCATTCCCAAAAGTTATTTTTTACTCAACAGGAACTTACGTAACTCTCTCTCAGCACGCATAACAAACAGAATAAACACTTTGTCACCGTCTTGTTTATAGAAAACACGACATGGATTAACGACAACTTCACGATAACTTAAATGTGCTAGTTCGGGTGGAATACGACCTGACTCTGGGAAAGTTTGTAGGCGTTCGACTTTGGAGAAGATCGTTTGTACTAAATGTTTTGCCGCTATGATATTTTCAAGTGCGATGTATTCAGCGATATCATTGAGGTCAGATAACGCTGGCTCAGTCCAAATTATTTCAGCCATTTTGACATTTTGTCCTTGGCTTCATCGTGACTTAGCACTTTACCGTCAGCTAGTGCGCGTTCACCTCGTGCAATACCCTCCAGAATAGCCAAACGATTTTGCATAAACTCGTAATCATCAACATCAACTAGATACGCGGATGGCTTACCATGCTCGGTAATTAACACTGGTTCTTTGGTGTTGTGGAGCTCGGCGAGGATCTTAGTTGCTTGACGTTTAAGTGATGTAACTAGTTCTACTTTCATGAGAGCTGCTCCAAAGGAATATAAAAGTGATACTATTCTATCACTTTTAGCATAGCAAGCTCCATGACGGCTAACGCTGCGTTAAGGTGTGACATTCGCTTGGCTATACTTGAATTAAGCGAAACCGCCAAGCGCAAGGAATCACTCTTAAATGGCAAATTCCTTGCGGCCTCCTTAATTAGCCATGTGCCCGAATTGGGCTTTATTGCTAATAAACACGCTTCTTCTCTCATTGGCGTTGCACCAATAACAAGAAAAAGAGGCTTGTGACTTTAAATTCGATGCTCAGAGACGGCGTCATGTGGGATAAAGATAGCGCCAAAAATTAGCTATTAACACCATAGTCTCTTGTTATATTTCTAATCTTTGCACCATACACTTCGCACACCAACACCACAGAAACCAACTGATTTACAATTCTTACTACTGGTACTGCTTGGCATTACATCAGTCAAAATCACCTGTACACCTAAAGACATTGCATCTGAGATTCGAGCTCGCAGCAAAGCAGTTTGACACCCATTTGAACGATAACTCTCTTGTGTATACGCATTGGCTAATATTGCAAATTCATTCTCAATAAAGCTCGTTGCCCAAGCACACGGCTCACCATTTATTTTTGCGACATAGCAGCGAAACGTATCAGTGCAATAAAGTGAGCGCTTCTTCTGCCAGAGTTCATCCGAACACTCTAAACCTGACGTTTTGAGTAAGGTTAGAAACGCATCGACATTCTCATGTGTCCATCGTTCTACTGTTACTTCGTCAGATACTTCTTCAAGAGGTACGTAGTTTACCGCCTTTAGTTCGAGAAACTCATGCTCATAAGCTGGGACGAACTCACGGTTTGATAACCATGCCTTCAGCTCATTAGCTATTGCCTGCGGTTCGATAGAAATTTCTGGAGGAAAGCCATTCTTATACAAATTCAAGTGGCTCTCTAAGTCTCCTGCCGTACAAGCACCATGGATGTTTATCTGATTATCATACTTACGTGTTTTATCTATAAAAACTGAGCATCCTTCAAACGCAGACGAAAAAAGCTCACTTTCTAAATCTGTGGAAAGAGTTCGCTCATTATTAAATTGAAAGTAAGAGCGATATACATCTTTGACTCTTTTATCTTGCATCGTTCCCTCGATATTGAATGAAATATAACGCATACATAACACGTTTACTACTATGCGATTGTACTTAATATTCATGCCTTAAAATGATAAACACCCGACAATCTGGGATGCCGAGTGTAGCAAATCGTGTTGATGCACTTGTTAGCTACGTCTTTCCAATTTGAATGACAAACTAGCTTTTACGGCCAACCACTCACTATTAATTATCGAAAATACGACGGTATCTCGATAGCTACCATCAGCCATTTGTTGGTGATTTCTAATTACACCGTCCTGCTTTGCGCCTAAACGAGCTATTGCATTACGTGAAGCATGATTATGCCAATGAGTTCTAAACTCAACTGCAATTGTTGAGAGGTTTTCAAATGCATGGGAAAGAAGAAGGAACTTACATTCAGTATTTACTGATGTTCTCTGGGCGCTTTTCGCATACCACGTATAACCGATTTCTACCCGTTTATTTTCACAATCGGCGTGACATAAACGAGTTGTACCAATTATGGTTTGAGTTTCATTATCAATAACAGAAAAAGCCAAAGAACGTCCAGCATCTTGTTCGCTTAAAGCCAATTCAATATAACCGTTTACAGTCTCTTCAGTTGGGATTTTTGTATACCATAAATTCCAAAGTTCACCATCAGAAGCGGCTTCAACCAAAGCTGATGCATGCTCGAACTGCAGTGGAATTAATGTGACTGTTTTACCTTTAAGCTCCGTAACTGAAAGCCATTTCTCATCTTGCATACTAAAATCCTTCTTTGAAGCAGTCAACGCCTTGTTAAGGTGTGAGGCACGCAATACCGAAGCCCCCGCATACCAACTTAACCGCAAAACCTGACGCATAGTAAAAATTGATCTTCACCCGATAAAATGGACACCCTATTTTCTTTAACCCATCATGACTTCATATTCATGCGGGCTGCGATATCCAAGACTTGAGTGCAGTCTATTACGGTTATAAAAAGGCTGGATATAGCCGACAAGCTTATCTCTAAGCGGCTTCTCACTTTTAAAGCTATTTTTTGTAGTTGACCACTAAAATTGGCCACAGTTTTGTAAGTTTCCCCGTAAAGTCTTTCCGACTCATTCGGAGTCAGGCCACCGTTGTACTGGTGAGGCCTGATTTGGCTGTAGTATTTAATGATATACAACGATGCTCTGCCAAGCTTCATCTAAACTGCGATAGCCACTGGTTGGCACCCATTCTATTTTCAAGCTTCTAATTTAGGTTAACCAACAGGACTTAGATGTCTGTCCGCTTCATTCCCTCACACCTCAACACCGCCACAAACGCGTCCAGATATTGCTCGATGGTCAGGTCAGCAGAAACAGGCGGTAGTTCTACGGTAATACACGGCAGGTTGCTTTCTTGGCACCAAGTTCCGAATGAGCCTGGGGTTTCGTAATCGACGTCTTCGACAAGTGGCAGGTTGAACTGCTTACCTAACCAAGTGGCGAATTCAGATTGAGTGGGATCATCGACCATGGCGAGTGGTTCGTGAAAAGAGACGACGAATTTAGGTTTGCGCTGTTCGATGAGGTTGATGAGTGATTGCACTTCAGGTTCAAGCTGTTCGGCTTGCCCCGTTTTCACTGTTACATCTCTTACTGGTGTGTGGGAACTCCAGCGATATACAGTGCCGTTTCCAGTCCAGTTTTGAGTTGGAAAGGCGCGATTTAAATCGACTTGGTTAGCGTTGGCGCGAGTGCCTAGCTGATTGCCATCTGGGTTCATCGACAGGATCACATCGTGCCGCGATTCGGCCGCTTGCAAGCTTCTTAGCGCGCAAGACAAACCCGTGATAGAAGCCGTCTCATCGCCGTGTGTACCTGCTAAAATTAGCCCGCGAGAATCGCTTTTTATTTGTGCGGGAAAATAGAGCAAGGGTGCGCCCAACGCCGATTTGCCATATGACAGCGGCTTTATTGAAAATGCAGCTCTTTCCGTTCTTGGAATTAAACTCACCTTAATCTCCTGATTGATCAAGTACTATCAAGTATTCACTATTGGTGATATTAATCATTAACTAAGCCCATTAAATCAACCCCTTTAAAAAACCATCGCGTCAAAACTCATCAACCGTCGCATTGTTAATTTTATCACTTTGCTTCAAAGATAGGCTAGGAGAGCAAAAAAACATGGATTTTAGGCAACATTCAACGGCTTTACTCATTTCATCTCTATTGACCCCTTTTATATCAGTGACGGCTTTTGCTGAAACCCTACCAGCCGGAACGTCTCCTATATCAAACAATAAATAGGCCAGCTGCGAACCCAGATATCACCAATCTAAGACATCATGGATCGAGCGCTGTGTGTTACCCATGCGGCCAACAACTCAAAGGTTCAGGACTGAAATGTAGTGATCTGCCCCTTGCTGCCGGTCACTCAACAGAACTTACTGAGGTGCAGAATACTTAGGAGATACTTAGGTGCCTGTCCTTGTAATTCCTTTGTAATTCCTTTGTAATTCCTGTCCTTGTAATTCGTCTTGTAATTCGGTCACTCTTGCAGGGACAGGCACCTTTGCTTCAAACCGAGACTCGCGATTGACATTAAAATCATCCCTAAGTCAGGCTGAAGAATGAACTTCTGGAAGAGATAACCAATCTGATTGGCGTCGAGCGTATCGCGTTTATAGCCAGATGTTTACGTTAGATATAGACCTCTATAATAAGCCTGAAGAACAGAGCCTTCAGGCTAAAGGGACTTTATAGATATATCTTAGTGTGACTGGCAACCAGCTCTGTGACGCTCTGAGCTTTGTCTTTCATTAGATTCACACTAATGTATTTTGTTGTCTGGAAGTGAGTAAACCATTGTGTACTAATCTCTGAGAGCTCACTTGGATTGTCACATCGGTAGTGGTACGTAACAGAGAACTCGCTGTGTTTAGTCTCATGACCATAACGATGTTTTTGGTGGCTGTCGCTGTCCCCATGATAACAATCCTGACCATCTTGACCATCTTGACCATCTTGACCATCTTGACCATCTTGACCATCTTGACCATCCTGACAGCTCTTGTTCTCGTCTTCTTTTCCATCCAAAGTGTGAGTCACAATGTGACGCACTAATTTGCATTCAGCACTTGGTGTCAGTGTAAACAGAGAGTCAGCATTACCCAGACGAGTTAAGGCTTTATCTAGAATGTCATGCTGCTGATCGTTGTTCGGAGCGTGTTCAAAGCCCAATAAATCGCTGCTTGGGGCATGAATATCCAGTAGTAATTCATCACCCTCTTGAGCAATATTCAACTCAACATGCCCATGCATGTGTGCTTCATGCTGACGAAACTCTTGATTTGCCAGTGCCGCTGTACTGAATGTTAAACTAACAACTATGGCAATTTTTCTTATTGAGTGCATTGTAAAACCTTAATTCATGATGATTTATAAATGTTGCTGTATTGCCCAGAGCAACTTGTGTTTCTTTTAACTCATTGAATTAGTTGAAGAGGTGGTGAGCGAGCGAGGTAACCGAATACCAGTTTCTTTAAACAATGGTATTTTGGATTGTCGTAAAAAACATCGCCTTGGGGTCCATTTTCCATGACGACATGACTATGGTTGACGCCATATTTTAGACATATATAAGGTGGGTAACGATGTTGCCTAGTTACACCGAAGTGATAGAGATGGTCAACGTAGACACAACCCACCCACAATAAACGCATGATGGCAATACCATGTAGTGTATTCGAGTATTGTATTTTTGCATGGTGTAAATAGGTCATAACGCTCAGCAGGACATCATCAAAACAAGAGTTATGTTATAACGTATCACTTAAAGCAAAAGTGTTATGTAAAAGCTGTGTTAAATATTGTCTTTAATTCAACAAACTCATCTTGCTTCAGCGTCTTTTCCTGAGGCAAAAACTTTTCTCATTTATCCGAGACAAGAATTGCAGACGATTCTGCTGGCACCCTTACGGGGACAGGGGGTACTTACGGGGACAGGCACCTTTGCTTCCCTTTGCTTCGTAACGATAGCTATTCGTTGCTCTTTCTTTCTCATATAGTCGCAGAGGGGTTAATCATGTTTGGTACATGTTCATAACAGGGCGTTATGTCACCACAGATCTACGCAAAATAATCAGAAAGTTACATTCGGCCTATATTCTTGGTCTGAGAATCGAGCCACTCGCTGGGTCTTAGTGGCTCGTTTTTAGTGTGAATATTAGCTTTGCAAAACAAACTCTAGGTCGGCGATGGTTTCGCTGTACGTAATCGCATCGACTTCCGACAGTTTTAGCGGCTCCTGATCATCGTCTAAACCGCGTCCAAGTCGTCCTTTCATAAATTCAACGCTGTCGATCTCCTGAGGCTCATCATAGCCGGTAAAACCCAACCCAAAACCGCCATTTATGTGCACAGCAACCGTGAGATCAGAGTCAGCAAAGTATTTGTATAACCAATGTACATAACATCCATCCAGCGTTTTTCCGTTGACCCAGCCACGGCGTTCCATTTGTGGCCGAAAACGTGGAAACGTTGTTTTTTCATAGCGCGTTACACGGCGTAACTCTGTCTCTTCTGTTGGCACAGTAAACACTGGGCGTGATAGTTGAGGAAAGGGAACGTCGATTTCGTTCTTATCAAACACGCCTTGCCACTCCGTGCAAATGTCCTGCCCGCTTTTTAGAGGGTGTAACACACTGAGTAAGGCGCCTTCAGGCCAAGTAACCGGCCTACCGTCAATATCAACAAACTGGTTTTTTTCATCTAAACGTATAAATATAGGCCGGTCTTCAATGGTTAAACACCATACAATACGACGAGCAAGGAAAGTCAGTATGGCTTTACCTCCCCACGTTTTGTCAAAGAAGTCCTGAGTGAATGTGCGCCCAGTCACCATGGCTTGCTCTAGACGTTCTTGAGCATTGGTAAAGATTTGTTTGACCTGTTTTCGATAAGCACTCAGCTCGGTGCGACGCGCTTTCAGCTCATCGGCATCGTCATCTTTACGTGTGCTCGGCGTACTTTTCAATGTTTTCCCGTCAAGGCTTAACGCAATCACCCCCTTTGCTTGCAAGGTGAGCGTCAAGTTACGAGCGCCAAACGCAAAGTCTTGCTGGCCTTTGGCATTAAAACCAAGATCGGTGGCAAGCAAATCAACCATGTCATTACGGCTGATGTTGCGAAGAGCGGCGGCATCATCAAGGGCCTCCATTGCGCGATGTCTTAAGCTTTGGCTCTTCGCTTTACGCGTCCAATGATCCAGCCAGCTTAATGTCAAAGTGCTGCCTTTGCGTCCCATCATACTGACTTTGTAAAAGGCAGCCGCGGAGCTTCCACTTCGCACTTCATCGTCGAGATGGCGACCAAACTCGTTAAAGGTTTCATCATTAGCAAACAGCTCTGCTGAAAATAACACCCAGCCAATACGGGAGACTTTATCTGTGCCAAAACAGTTATTCAGAGCTTCGTACAACGGTTGGAACTGCTCTGGTTGCCATTGGGCAGTCAGTGCGGCTAAATAGCGGTCTTGTTTTTTATTATTTTGTTGCTCAAGACGCGCGATAACCCATTGCATGGCATCGTCAGACAGCGGTTTGCCTGATGTCCACCGCAATCGTGGAAGTGCCTCTAACGTCACTTTTTTAGGAAGAGGACATGCATAACGACCGAGTAACGCATCAATATCACTTTGTTCGCTGGCGGTGAGCGGTAGGCGTGGTGCGAGTCGTTCTCTCAATGACTGTTGTACGCTGGCAGCAGCAAACGCTGCATTAGCCAGCGCGACTTTTGCTTTGGCATTTTTTTCTTTATCGAAAGCGGCTTCTAATGCGGATAATGCCGTAGTACTTGGGTTCTGTCTGAGCACAGTGGCAGCATTGACTCTTGTACCTACCTTATTTGAGCTCAGTAGTGAAATAAGCTGCGTCAGCGCAACCTCAGGTAAGTTGGTCAACGCCAGTTGCAAAGAAGCAGCGGAAGCAACAGGGCTAAAGGCAACAAACACAGCCTCTTTATTGGCACGGTTAAGGGAGTCATAATGAGCCCAAAGCTTATCTAGGCATGGCAGTTTGCCATTAGATAGCGCAATTTCCATGGCGTGTATGAAGTATTCCCCATAGGTTTCCAAGTAGAGCTTAATTTGCTCTTCAAACAATTCGTATAAAGATTCTAGCCGTGGTTGATCCCTTTCTTTTTCTTCTTCTTTCCACCTGCGACACCAATCCACAAGAGCAAGATGGGCATTGACTGCGTTTTTTTCAGAGCGGGCAACGATACGATTAACTAAATAATAATAAATTTGTAATGCGTCGTCCTTTTCAGCTAAACGCTGGAGTGTGACAACCGTGGCGCGATCCCCAAGGGATTGTTGCATATTATCGGCAAAGACGTCGTATGGACGCATATCCTCTTTAACTTTCCACCTATCCCATAGTTGGCGGCGAGAATTGTTCCAAGCTGCATAGTGCTGGCGGAATGTGGCGTATTCTGCATCCGTTGCATCAACAACGGCGAGCTCTACCGATTTATTGTTTGTTTTTTTGGTTGTAGGTAGGACGCCAGCTAATAATTCAAGACATTCGATCACCTCGTCGACTTTTTCTTTTTTCAGTCTTGCCGCTGCTTTTTCTGCAATTTCTGGAGCAGATCGCGCTTTCTCAGGCAGCTGTGACAGCACATGGCTCGCGATAATACGAACATTCTTCTTACGTGAATCGAGCGCATTAAGTAACGAGCCAATGGCAGCCGCTCCTTGTTTTTTAAGTCCTTTTTGTGCCGCTTCTCGTACACTTTCGGTCGTATTACCGATACATTCAATCAGTGTTGGGATGGCTTTCGGATCGTCAGAAGCGGACAGTGCTTTGACGAGGACTTCAAGCTGCGAGTGCTTTTTGTCTTCTAACGCCTCTATCAAAAACTCAGGATACTGTTTGCCGATGACGGCCATGTCCATTGGTTTAAATGAGGAATAGTAACGATTTTCATCGATAACGTGTTGCACCGTTTTTTTTGCTAGCTTTTCCGTACACAAGTGGTTCAATAATTTTATGCTGTAGGGCAACTTGTCTAATATATAGGCTTCAAGAAGATCGTTAGGTAAGACATTGAAGGTTTCAGGAAATTCTGAAAAGAACCATGTTGAGGTGTGCTTTAAAAAGAATCGAGCCATTTCTCGCCCAATTTCACCCTTGTTTTTCACTTCATGCTGGATTAGCCAGCCGATAGCCGAAACCGCACCCAGATTAGGGGATCTATTGATTTTGGTTGAGTAAATATCGCGAATATGCGTGGCCAGATCTTGGGGGTATTGCCTCATGACTGAGCTTATTATTCTAACCGAAGACTTGCTGTCGATGTTGAAGGCCATATGCACAATTTGCAATGGCGTCGCATATTTTGCGGTCACTTGTAAGAAATCAGCATGTCTCAACTTACCGTTTGGGCGGCTAGCGAACGCGTTTACAGCAAGTGCAACCTTTTCTTCAGGCCAGATAGCGAGTATTGCTTCTAATCTATTTTTGCAATCGCAACGAGCATTAAGAAGCTGTTGTACTTTTTTGTCTAATATGGCGTCTTTGAAATCTTTTGCACTTTGCAGCCCTTTTTTCGCCAGCTCGTAGCGTACTTCTGAAGCAATGGCAGGGTCAAACTCAGGCAAGTGTTCAACAAACAGGTTAAGATCATCACTTAACTCAGTGACGAAGCAGCCTGAGAATTGGCCTGAATATAAGCTCTTTTGGCCCTGTGATTTAGACTCTTCAAATTCGGCAACTATTTTACTCGTTTCAAGTAAAATATTAACAGCCTCTTGAGCATTGTAACAAGACGTCGCACCAGAGGCTAATTTCCATAATTTGGGGCGCCTTGATAAATCTATTGTGTGATCATGATGCAATAACCAAATCATATTACCGGCACGATCATCAAACTTGCCGATTAATTCATCACGCACTCGGTTGATATTTCGGGTTGTTTTTATTATATGGTGCGCAGCGTCTAATTCTGACTCTGTAAACATGGAGCTCCCTCTTACTGGCATGTGCTTTAACTATGCATTATTATGAATTATCCATTGATTCGTATTCAAATGATCAATTTCTCTTATTGCTCGGTTTTTATTCATTTCAACGCCTGAGATAACTCAAAGCACACTTTGATTTCATCTCTAGGGTGTTTTGGTGGATTTTGACGACACTTTTTAAGCTCACATTATAGACGCGCTGTTCACATTTCCCACATGCGACTTTAGGGCTGTTCTTATCGCGATGCCGTCACCTCAAACTTGATATTATGAGTGCGTTTAATACTACCATTGTTATTAAAGATAATCTCGCACTTCGGCATTCAATATAACGGCCAGTACCTCACGCTTTGTCATCCTCTAAAAATTCGAGTTCACCCCATTAAAAAACGAGATAGAATAATTCTATTTAACAATCGTTATATTTCCGAGTGGTAATCAGACCATTTAAAAAGGTAAGCATTGACAAAAAAGTCATTTTTTCAGCATTTGCAAATAGCGATCTCGTTAAGTTTGAGTATAATGTCGCCCCTTAGGAATTCAATTGAGCTCGCGGCTCAAGACAGGGCTGGTATATTCAAGAGGTTCAAGTTTGAAGGTGTGTCTAACCTCGAGATTGAAAAAGGCGTCGATGAATATCTGGGTGGTACAACGATTGCAGGCATAAGGGTACGTCGATAGGTATTCTCAAATAGAGGTTTCGAAGACATACACCTAGCAAAGCATTCAAGAGTGATTCCAACGTTTGGCATTGTCAGTCCAAGGTTGGGTTTCGTGTTTACGGTGCATGGTTTAGGAGGGTGGCCGCATCGCTCACCCCTTAACAAGGCATTCGTTTTAAGGAGATTTCGGTGGTAAAAAAAACAGTAATTGGTTCTTTTATTTGCGCGTATAAATACAAAAAACAGATCGCTCAGGCGACAGTCATTCCAATACTACTTTCCTTTTTAATTAAATGGTCGTTAGTTTTCATAAACGACCCATTTTTGACGGTCGCTCTTTTATTGCCGCAGGTCGTCTTACCCGCAATAGTAGCCATAAATGTGCACCGACTTGTTGTTAACGGTGAAAACTCGATACCTAAGTGGGGTCGCCTCCTACCAGGAAAGATTGAACTTTGGTTCATCGGGCACTCTATACTGATCTTTGCCACATTTTTGCCGTTAGTTTTGTTATCTGGATTAGGAGCATCACCTGTGGTGTTGCTTTCATTTTTGGTTTTAATCATATTACCATTAGTATGCCGGCTTTCGATTGTTTTCCCTGCCATCGCAATTGGCAAAGGCGTTTCATTTCAATACGCTTGGAGAGTGAGTAAGGGTCACACTGCATATCTTTGTGGCGTCATGCTGCTTATATCGTTATCGCTCATGGTTGTGATATTACCAATAACACTCTTGACGTCCTCACTGCTGCTACTGGGAGTAATCGGTCAAATCGCAGGGATAGTCATGATTATTTCACTTTCCCTAGCGTATACGCATGTTGTAAAGGAGCAACAAAAATAACCAACGAGTCTGGCGTCAATAGTGATGTTTTGGCGCCGTCTTTCTCCCACGTGACACCTCCTATTGGCCCGCACATAACCAACCGGTTAACTATCCTATATGATGGAGAGGCTCTTCCGGTGACGGCAGCGCCACGTCAACCACCTTGCCCTGCTCTATCCGCCAGTGACGGTCGCAACCAACGCCTTGAATAAACGCAGGCTCGTGGGAAATCAACACCAAGGTGCCGGGGTAATGACGAATGATCGCCTTCACATGGGCTTTGGTCTCAAGATCTAAGTTATTCGACACCTCATCGAGGATCAGCATTTTCGAGGCGACCACGGCAATCAAACACAGCGATAAGCGCGCTTTTTCTCCACCCGATAAGCACTCGGTTCGTCGCTGGACTTCATCATTACTGCGAAACAAAAACGCATTTAATTTGGTGCGTATCTCCTGCTGAGTCCACTGTGGTTTGAGTGTTTTCAAGCTGTCAAACACGCTCAGCATCGGGTCCAAATTGGCATAGTGCTGGTCTAAGTATGTGATGTGTTGTCGCTCAACCCGGGTCCATTCCCCCGCTATGTTTACGCCATCATCGCCGAGAAAGGCACGGATCAGGGTCGATTTTCCCGACCCGTTGTTGCCTGAGATCAGGATTCGGTCCCCTTGGTTGATGGTGAGGTTGATCTCGCTGAGCACATCCCCCTTGTCTTCATACCCCAGTCGTCCATTATGGGCTGAGATCAACACCCCTTTGGACGGCGAATACAAGGAGAGCGCAAAGCTGGGCCTGATCGCATCAGGCACATGCAGCTCGTGCAATTGACCCGCCAAAGCCGCCTGTGTTTGGCGCAGCTCGGCCTGTTTTTTATTGGTGGAGGTGTTGCCGCGATCGGTTTTGGTTTTACTGACGATGGTCGCCCACTTTCTGTTATCAATGCTTTTTTGCCCCTGAGCCTTACTGCTGGCCGCACGATTCTGCGCTTTCATGCGTTTTTGGTGGGTCTGCTGTTTGGCTCGCTCAAGCGCCGCGATGTCTTTGGTGAGCTTGGCGCGGCGTTGCTGCCTTGCGACCAAATAATGGTCGTAATGCCCTGTGAAAGTGTCTATACGGCCATGGTCAATCGCCCAAATACGGTCAGTGCAAGCACGCAACAGCGCTTCATCGTGGCTCACCATCACTAAGGTGCCACTAAAGTGCGTCAGCAGTCGCATCAAGCTTTTGAGGTTGGCTCGGTCTAGGTGGTTCGTCGGCTCGTCCAAGAGCAACATATCTGGGCCGATACTCAGGGCTTGAGTCAGTTTCTGTTGAAACCGCTGCCCACCACTAAGCGATGCGTGGCCTGTGTCTGTTTGACTGACGTAACCCATTCGCAGATCTTTGCCTCGCATCACCTTCCCCTTTGCGGGCGATAAGGTGCCCAACATCAGGCGCAATAAACACGATTTGCCACTGCCATTACGGCCAATAATGCCGATCCGATCGCCATTCTGTATTGCCGCACTAAAATCGTCGATGAGGGGTTGGGTATCAACCGTTAAGCTGACATGGTGAAAAGAAAATTGCATAGCGCCTCCAAGAGGCAGGGCAATATTCGGCATAGAATGCAGAGGTCACATCGCCAAAGCGAGGACAAGATAAATCAATGTGTGTGAGATTACTAAGCTATGCCTACTAACCCTGCTGTTCAGTGTTAAATAAGTGAAAATTTATCGATGACAACAGGTGTTATTTGTTCATTTTGGCAAAGCTTCCTAATCGGGTAAGTAGAGAGGAAGGGTTACGGTATCACCGCTTGCTGGCTTTTTCAAGCTCACCACTCGTGCCACACTCGATAACCCGAACGACCTTGGCTGATCACCTCGCCCGTGCACTTTCTAGGATTTAATTCACTTACGCGAGAACGAGGTTTCCTTGTGTGCATTACAACTTAAGAAGGCGTTATCTTTATCGTCAATGTCAAGGAGGAAGGTGAATACCTCCCCGCTTATCATCATGTCGGTACCTTGAAACGTCTCTGGTCGATTGAAGTTGGATACGCGAATACCTGAAGGCAGTATTGAAACTCTCGCTGTTTCAAGCCCAGTTCGGCGCATTGGGCGGCGGCGATATTCATACCGAGTTGCTCGGTGAGAATCGGTCTCTGATTCTCAGTAGCGCTCTACTCGCTTTCTTTCACCGTCACCACTTTTGCTCTAGACGGGGCTGGACGAACAACCACCGTCTTAGCAATTAAATCATGCCAACCTTGCTTTTTCTCACTAAACGCGACCCAAAGAATGCCAAGGCCCAAGGGGATAAGGCTGATAAAGTAACCCACATAACGCAATAAACTGGTCTTCACATCGAGAGGCTCACCACTCTCGGCCTTTACCACTCTAAGTTTAAACAGCATTTTGCCCGGTGTCGCCGACTTGTATACCCAAAATATCACCGTGACGATGGCAAAAAACACCAATTTGACTAGGAGCTCAACGCTCCCCGAAGAAGTCCGGTCAAGCTCAAAATATTGCTCGCCATATATCCAAAACAGGATGGGCGCTACAATCAACGTAATCAGGATATTGTCAATCAATGAGGCGGCTGTGCGCACCCAAAAGCCCGCATATTCGACCTGTTCATCTTTCATCATCTTTTCCTACTGTCTTCTTATGTTTTTTATCAGAGAAGCGCCTACACGTTTTTGCCCGCATTGCAGCGGCAAGCGTTTGATTGGTGTGCTGCCGCGAGGCGAATGTCACGCGCTTCAAAACAGACGCAAACGTTACCAGCTCGTCCATCAAACAAGGGAGCTTTATACTCACGTGATCGATAAAACCTCTGCCTCAATCCACACCGATGAACGACATCGCTATTTTCTGTACTTTTTGTACAACTCTTCAATCGAGCAATCGAATAAATCTTTGAGCCGACGTTTTATTTCTGGAATTTTAACGGAATCTAGACTGGCTTGCGCTGAATGAAAGCCAAAAATATTGAGGAAATGTCGTTTCGCCACAATCTCTATATCGAGATACCCAGCCTTGTATTCCGTCGGGCTGATAAGAAAAGAAGCGAATTTGGTTTTTTCATCACCCAGAATAAAATACAACCCGCCACTTTCGCCACTTTCCCCAAATCGATCGACTTCCTGAGTCCAAGGGTATTGATCAATAATATCGCACGCATCACTATAACGAGTGATGTGGTCAACACAGCTTTTTATTTGGTTGTCATCTAACAACTTGTCATAACTGACTTTTATAGTATTCACTCACCAGCCTCATTCATATCAATAATTAGTATTACGGTTTTTATGCTTAAGAAACACAGCCAACTCCCTTATTTAACGCACCAACGCTCTACCGTTTAAATCTGATAACACGGGTGTTGTTCGATGGGGACTTGAATGAACTCGCTAAACTCGGGAATAAAACGATGGTAAGCAGCCTATTCTCTATTTTTGTAAGATTCAACCGTTATTTTTAAGCGATGAATATCCCCACCATCCGCGCTCAGTCATCACGGATAATAGGTGTCTTTATAACCCCCTTTACCAACGAAATAAGCTTATAAACTAAGCCGACGTTGGTGCTCGGATATTGCACTCAATCCTCACTCTCCATTCAAGCTGCCTTAGCTATTTCATCGTTGGTGAGTACGGTGGGCGGATGTTAAGCACTGACCACCTTGTCGCCCACGCGTTGTGCTGGTATTGAGCCCCATCGAGTGTCGAGTGGCTGAGGCCGAGCCAGCCACCTCGTTCAGTGGATTTCTCGTATCATTCGCTCACTTTTGATACTAATGATAAGTAATATCATTTAGATTTGCATTAAGGTACGAGCAGTTGTAGCATCGCCCCCCCATTGAATACATATAGAATTTGAATAATGAAGTACGGTAACATCTCGGCATTATTGACTGCGGCGATGCTCGCAGGCTGCCATTCTGGCGGCGATGGTGAGAGCAATAGCGCCAACAGCCCATCGGGCACCACCACTCGTCAAGTGGCGCTTAGCGATGAAAGTATTGAGGTGGTGGATGAATCAACTCTGGTCCTTAACGCACCGGGGATCACGGAAACCAACGCCGCGTCGGTCACTGACCTCTCTAGCAACTTTGGCACCGTGAAGGTCGATCCAAACACCGCAACGGTGGTCTTCCAGCCCTATGGCGCTCCACAAACCTCGCCCTTTTCCGACCAAACGTCCCCCTCCGTGCAACGTCAGGCCTCCGATCACAACTATCAGTTTGAACTCCATTATCAGGTTGATGGTGTCCATTACCAGATCACTGGGTTTGCGTTACCTCTGTTCACCACGCCCCAAAATGAGGTGGTCACTCGGTTCACTAAGCTCAACCATGAGGGCGCAACCTTACCGCCTGAGCAACAGACGCTAACCAAAAAAACCAGTGACTGGTCGTGTATTACCGATGCGAGCACCGCTCTCACTTGGCAAGTATTGCAAGCAAGCGGTGATTTTGCCTTCGACGCATCCTACTACTGGGGTGATCGTACTCTCAACCACCGTGACTTTGGCCGCGCTTTGTGTTCATTAGGCGGTGATTGCAATACCGATACGCTCATTGATACGGCCAACCAGCAGCAATTGTGCGGTTTCTCGGATTGGCGGCTGCCGAGTCGCAATGAGTGGCGCTCCATCATCACAGACCCAATGTCCGACAAGGACAAGTACCTCGCCCCTATTGACCGGTTTTTCTTCCCTTATATGAACGCCAACTACGATGAGGCATATTGGACCAGCAGTTTCAGCATGTACCCAGATGGACACGACATCAATCCCATCGACGGTGACTGGCAAGGTTCCAATAGCACGGTAGGGGATGCTCATGTGATCTGGATGAGTGACAGCTCTGACATCGAGCGTTCACCGCCACGGCCAACCAATGAGCCTAGGCTGTCTTTGTTGGTCCGCGGACAGGTGATCGCCGACAATGCGCCAGCGTCGTTGCCTCAGATTGCCGTCCCCATGCCTGCCGAGACGAACGAGAATGGCAACGAGGATCAACAGTGGCAACAACGTTTTGTGAAGCACGGTCACTCTGGCCAGCCCTTGCTCGATCAGTCAGTCACACAATGGTCGTGCACACAAGACACCTTTTTTGACCAACTGATCCCGAATACCCATATTCTATGGCAAAGAGTGGCGAACACCGAGCCTGTGATGAACTACGCACAAGCACTGGCTTATGTCGAGACCATTAACCAGCAGACCTTGTGTGGGCGCAACGATTGGCGCTTACCCACCGAAAAGGAACTCTCGTCGATCTGGATCGATACCTTAGCCTTCGGTCAAGCGGGCATGGCCTATCGCGCGGGTTATGTGCACAGCATTTTTAACGACACTGTTGTGCACGAAGACAGCTACTACTGGACCCAGACCCCAGGTCAATACCAGCCGCAAGCCAAGCATATCGCTGTCGCCTTTCAAGAGGAATGGTCTGCCAGCAGTTCTCAGCATAATACCCAGCCATTTCGCGTTCGTTTAATTTCTACCTCCCGTGATCCATCATGATAAAAACAGTCTCTACCCCCCGCACTGCACTGATCGCAGTGGCGCTTTTTCTCGCCGGCTGCCATGGCTCGGACACCCCATCGCAATCCACAGAGGATCACCCCTCCTCCCCCACGCTAACCGCGCGGATTGAGCGAACCTCTCAGAGCGAGATCCAATTGGGTGAAACCTATCGGTTTGATTACCCATTGAGTCACGAGCAATCGTTGCGAGTACTCGAACCGCCTAAATATGGTCAGCTTGTCGTCGAAGGCAATCAGTTTCAATACCAAGCGTCCAAGACATTGAAAGGCACCGACCAGTTTCGTCTCGAGATCATCAGCGACGGCGAACCAACCCCAATCAGTTGGATGTTGAGAGTCAATGGAGAGCAACCGCGTTTTCGTCCTCTAGACATCGCCGACCCCACGGCCGAGGATGAGTGGCAATGCCTCAGTGATCGCACCACCCATTTAGGGGTCACTTGGGCTCTGCCAACCGCACCACGCCACCAGACCTTTGGCTGGGAAAACTGGGACGCGAACCTTGCCAACCTTGAAGCCCAGTGCTTTCTCGGACAAGACAAGTGCACCACCGATGCCCTTATTGAGTACGCCAACCGCCATCAATGGTGTGGGCAATCCGACTGGCGTTTACCTTATGCGTATGAAATGCACAACCTGACCAGCGAGCAAGACTTGGCGTTGGAACGCGACCAAGCCGCGATTGACCCTTATTTTTTCCCTCAGGTTGGCTATGAATTCTATTGGCTTGCGACCGATAACAAGGCTCAGCAGCAATACAATTTCGCGCACCGTGTCAGTTTTGGTTCGCAAAACCGCCAAGTATCCAGCCAAAACAAGCGCAGGCCTGCGTCGGCGATGCTGGTCAGCGGTGAAGCCCGCGATCCGAGTCTGCCCAGTCAGCAAGTCGAGGTCCAAGCTGAATCCACCAGTTTTATCCGCCTCGATGACCAAGGCGCACCGTTGCCTCGTGAGCATCAAACTCAAGCCTTTGCGGATAAACCGTGGCGCTGTCTGGATGACATGCGTGGGTTAGTTCGTGACAACCTTTACTTACGCGATCGACGTTTTTCTTATGTTTACTGGCTAACGCCCCATCAACACGATCTTTCTGCGACGGCGCACCAATTCAGTTTGGCCAACGACGGACTGGCGTGTGACCAAACAACTTGCCACTTGGAGACGATGCTCACGCAAGTCAACTCTGCCAATCACTGTGGCCGCACCGATTGGCGTGTGCCGACCATCGAAGAGCTGTCGACCCTGCTGCACCAACAAGTTGATGGTGGTCAATACACGCTCCAGTATCAAACCTCGCTCAATCAGCCCCAGCCGGGTCAGTATTGGGTCAAAACACCGACCGGCTACGCCACACTGGCACTGCCGTTGAGCGCCGACCTTAGCTTAAAACCAGCGCAACAAGGTGAACGTTACAAAGCCTTGCTGGTCGCCACCGAGTTTGAACCCCGAGCCACCGAGGATCGTCGTTCACTTAACAATCATGGGCAACCCAATATGACTCAGTTGCGTCAGGCGTATTCGACGGCCCCCGCCAACTGGCCAGCCGCGTTTGTCGACGATGATGTTGAGGTCAAAGCATTGGGGCGGATGCCGGTGCCTGACTTCCCCTCTCACAACCCGTATCAGCAAGAGAAAGTCGCTCTCGGCCAGCAACTGTTCTTTGACCCGTTTTTATCGGTCGCGCAGGACGTATCGTGCTCAAGTTGCCACGATCCACAAAAGGGCTGGACAGACCAATCCGAGGTCTCTATCGGCCATGCGCAGCAGCGCGGTAAGCGCAACGCGCCGACCATCGTCAATAGCGCGTTTTTGCCAACGCTGTTTTGGGATGGCCGCGCAGACGATCTTGAGCAGCAGGCACTCATGCCGATTCAAGACCCCCTCGAAATGGCGGAGTCTCTGCCCAATCTGATGGATCGCCTTAATGCGCACCCGACCTACCCAGACCGGTTTAAGGCCGTGTTTGGTGAAGACACCATTACTCAGCAACAACTGGCGATGGCCTTGGCCACGTTCCAGAGAACCATCGTCAGCCAGACCAGTCGCTTTGATCAGTTTCTCGACCAAGTCCAAAACGGCACCACCGAACTCCTCAGCGATCAAGAACTGTGGGGGCTGGATATTTATCGCCGAAATGGCCGCTGTATGAACTGTCATATGGGCCCAGAATTGACCAATCATGAGTTTGAAAATGTCGGACTGACTTACTACAAACGGTTTTACCAAGATCTCGGCCAGTTTAATGTCGATGGCCAAAGCACCAGCGTGGGTAAGTTCAAAACCCCATCGTTACGGGATGTGATGAATACAGGCCCTTGGTTCCACAATGGTCTCATCAGCAGCATGGATGGGGTGATCTCGATGTACTCTGAAGGAATGGCCAGTAATGCCCCATTCGGATGGGACAAATACGATCCGAACTACCCGCAGCTGTCGGATAAGATTCGCCCGTTAAACCTCACTTTTGCCGAGGCGCAGGCGCTGAAATCCTTTATGCAGGTCATCACAGCCGACAGCCCACAACAACCGGCTTCAGCGGTTGAACTGGGTCAATCACCGAACTGACTTATCATGCGCCTCGCCATGAGGCGCATGATCCGTCGTCACGCGATGGAGTGGATCTGAATGTTCTCACCCATTTACAGAATGTTTTTAATGATGGTTTCGCTGGCTTTAAACAAGCGTTGGCTTTGGCCTTTCCACCCAGCGCCCTTGGCCTCATTTCTGCGCCGATTGAGCTGAACGTGTTTCGCCTGCGTGTATTGGGCCTGAATTTCTGTTTCCAGCGCCTCTAAGCCAAAAGACGGCCGGCCTTGAGGTTGGCCCAATGGGTACAGCGTGTCCATCGCCAATTGGCCACGATTGTAGTCCAACGCCGCGCGTAGGGTGTTTGCCTTGACGCGCTCGTCATCGCTGAGATCATAAGGTGGTGCCCACTCCGCAGCAGGGTGGAGTTTATCGACCTGATTCAACACACCAATAATGGTCGGCCTTTTACGTGATCGATGCTCTGGACGCAAATAATAGTCGGCCACTTGCTCTCGCAGGGTCACATCCAACTGGCGTGAGGACTGGTTGGCTTTTAATACCCATAACACCAGATCGGACTGAGTGATTTGTTCAAGCACTCGCGCCGCCATGTTATCACTGCCATCCAACCCTGGCGTATCAATCAGGTTAAGCTGTTCTTCCCCTTCAAGCGTGCAACGATAGAGGCGAATATCATCGGTTGCGGGTAATGGGTCAACCTCAGCATTGAGGTGTTGGGTGAGGGTGTTGACCAAGGACGATTTACCCGCACTGATCTGACCGACGATCGCGATTCTGATCGGCGAGAGGGGCGTCTCGGCGCGGGCGTGATCTTGTTGCTCGATATCGCTGAGCCCAATATCGCCTTTATCTGTGGTGTAGCGCCCGCTATAGAGATCGATACACACTTGGGCGACTTCTTGCAGCAACGCCTGCTTCGCGTTGCGTTGCAGATTGTCAGAGACCTTATCTGTCAGTGATCCGAGCAGCTTTCCTCGGAGTTCGCTGGCGATCGCAGCAATGGGATTAGACACTCGCAGCACACGCCATGCCAGCATACCCCGTTTACCCAGTTTAACCGCTTGCTCACCGTACTTCTCATTCACCTCGTACAGCCATTTCATTTGGGAGACCTTAATCCTATCGACGGCCGGAACATGCTGATCCAGCACCTGCCGATATCGTCTGCTGATCTCCTCAAGCAGCTGCAACCCCTCTGGCACGGTAAAGTCGAGCGCCTTCTTATCGAACGCTTGCGCGATTTCTGCGGCAATGTGTATCCCGTGGCTTTTGACCGAGGCCCAATCACTGCTGTACGTGAGCTTGCGCTGAATCGATTGATTGGCTTGTTGCCAGATCCGCAGCTCAGCGTCAGACCAGTCCGATGACGCTTCTACCAAGATGTCCTCCGTGTCATCAGAGGGAGACCTTTTAGCCCACATCCCCCATAGCCAACGCGGAATGAAGAAAACCACCGTGGAAATCAACAAGGCCAGCGTAAGATGCATCACATACCCTTGTTGGATAATTGAGTAGATTCCAAATCCACTGACCAGCAGAATGGGCGCCACCGCCCCGATCAGTGAAATCAGGACAACACTCTCCGCGTAGCGTTGACGAGCGGTTAACTTGGATTTATTGCTTGTCATCACTGGCGGCCCTCTTACCTTTTGTAAACGCTTCTTTATATAAACGCCGCATGGCATCAGGGCACACCACTTGCTGAGTGCCTTTATGATGGAAATAGTAACTCGCTGCGCGCCCAAGACCATAAGTGGCACCAAAGCTGACCGCCGCCGCCGTGACTGCACCTGCGGTTTGCCCGTAGCCGGGGATCAATTTAGCCAATTGCGTCACCCCCAGCCGCGTACCGTACTGAACACCCACACTGGTGCCAAGCGTACCCACGAGCTCACTGAACGTGCGTGTGTTCCATTCCACACCATATTGATTGGCCAAACTGTGCAGCATTTTGGCTTGAATCGCTGGGACAGACACCAGCCCGACAACGGGCATCAGATCGGACGCACTGGCAGTGCCTGCATACCACAACACTTCGTGCTCCAGCGCGGCAAAGTTCTGCTCTTCAAGACTGGCGTATTGATTTTGTTGGATGGTCAAACCGACGATCGGTAACAGCGCCGTCAATGCGTCGATCAGCGTGTCTCTGTGATGATACTGATCCGTCCGGCAATCAAAATCCACGGCAACCGCGGGGATCGCCTTGCCCCAAGCTTGGTCAAACTGCGCTTGATTGTGCGCTTGCATCCGCTGGCGGGCATCCTCATCAACGGCGTTGACTGCCGTGTGGATCACCAACACATGCTCGATGTTTTTTTTCCGGCGAATCTGTTTCAGTGCCGTGATCAGCGCGCTTTGCTCTGGCTCCTCAATTTTCGCTACCACCAACAAAGCGTGGCCCTTGTTTTGACACTCGCCGATGTCGTCACTGGGATCGTAGTTTGCCTCCCCCAAACCCCGCGTATCGAGAAAGCGCAGTACGGGATTTTCTTGGGGGAAGCCATAAGCATAAGCGCTCATCGTACAGGGAGCAAAACCGTTGCCCACCTCGACCTCACTCAACCCAGTGAGCGACTGAATTAAAGACGATTTACCCGCGCCCGTTTTGCCCAATAACCATAACGTGGGCAAAGCATAGTGATCGCCTCGTGAATCACGGAGATCCGCGTGCTTACCTGAATTGATAAATTCTTTGATTGACTCAAACATGATCATTCCGTTTTGTCAGTGAATCGGGTTGAAATGTGGAGACTCATCTCTGTCTCTGGCGTCCATGATTGACTATATCAAATATCACCTTCACCCTGAACGCGAGCCACCCGAGAAGAGGAAAACAGGCCATAGACGCAAAGTGGATCACTGTTTGATGTCGAATCAATCATACACCTAGGTTTTTTAAACCAATGTAAATCACAATTTAATCATTGATTATCTCATAAGTAGATTAATAATGCCTTCTATTACATTGAGTTAGATAGGCTGTACTCTCATCCACATTATTACGAGGAAAAGAGTGTGTATTACAACATCGTCCGTGTATCCGAACTGATGACCTTTGAATTCGGCCTAGTCGAAGGGGATCTCGACACGTTAGATCCCACCGCTGTGGATGCGGGCATCCTAGAGGGAATGAATATGCCGTGTTTATTGGAAAAACTCAAAGAGGGTGAGTTAGCCTTACTCACCACAACCCCTTCAAAACCGATGCTGATCAAACAACCGCATGATGAGTCGTGGTGCCTTTCGAGCCAAGGCGAGTTGGTCTTGACGCCCGAGGCCCAAAACGCTTATCGGTCGCGAATTCGCACCGCCGTGATCACTGTCATGAAAGCCGCTAATAGCTCAAGCCGATCGGCTGAGCCCCCCGAAATGACGTTAAGCGCCGACGTACCACCGGATAGCGAGCCCAATGTCAGACCGAAGCCCAATGTCAGCAATGGCAGAAAAGACATCCGTTTGTACAACATCATACAAGACATGAAACGATTTCTTGGAAATAAATTATGAGCTGAGCGCGTTAGACAATATGGCTCGGTGGCGATCTTTCAGGTATGAGCCCCCAAGACTCAAAGGGGTCGCTTCATCATGACAGGGCGTTGGAGTGGCTGGCACAACGCATGGTTGCGTATTGCGAAACCACCAGCGCCACATTGAAGGTGTGCACGGGGGTTGAGCCCGTTTCTGGCATAAGGAAGCCACGTGGCGGCTCTGGGTGACATGGTGAAACGCGACCCGCTAGGGGCTCATGTGCTTGATGCTGTGCTCACATCAAGCGCCGAGGCCAACCATCCGGCGGTATGCCCTCACATGGGCAGCACCGCACGCCGATAATCAACCCGTGTTGATATCAGTAGCTTCGGGTGATGAGGCCAAGAATGGAAGCTTTAGATTCGCCAAAATACAAGGTCACCGATTGAGTTTCATCTTGAGCGAAACGCCCTTCTTGCTCGATACGGGTAGGCGATTGATATTTGCCTTTACCAAAAAAGGCTTTGATCTGATTGGCCTTAAGCTCAACGCCCCCACCGGAGTGGTTGGTGATCAATGCCTGAATCATACGACGTCCACTCTCACTGGTGTAAATGTCATACGACTCAATCGTAAAATAGCTGTAAGCCGGTTTATCGCGGCTGTGCTCTGGCTCTGGCACATAGGCACTGCCGTCGATCGTCCTTTCATATTGCATCGAACTCTGGGATTGCTCGATACTTTGTTTAAGGGTGCCCAAATCGCTTCTAATGCCATCCAAATCCCCGTCTTGCTGGCGTTCAAACGCCGAGACAAAGCAGGAGGATAGCGCGAGCAGGCTGACGATAAGGTAACGAATTAACATGGTGTTTCCTAAATTGGGCGAGTGATAGAGAGCAACGTGCAGCTTAGGCGCTGACCAAACCTATTTGTCAGAGAACGGTCAATTCGCTGACGCCTTCGGCTTTAGAAGCATGAAAAATCATGAAAAGTTCTGCTGGTTCTAACTTTGGCACGGATCATCATAGGCTTAACCCTTCGTCGTCACAGTTCGGGCCCTCGCAACTCGATTACCGCTGTCACCCTCTTTTTTCCGACTACACTTGCTGGAACAAGGGAGGTGGCTATGAAAAGGCAATACATCTTAGGGCTAGCGCTGTTCAGTGGTCTCACAGTGGCTGGAGAAAGTAAAGTTTACAATGTAAATGGTAACGATTATGAAGGGTATTGGGCGAAAGTCAGCGATGACGCCCCGCTGGTGTTGCTTGTTCACGATTGGGACGGCTTAACCGACTATGAAATGAAACGCGCCAGCATGCTCAACGATCTGGGTTACAACGTCTTTGCCGCGGATCTGTTTGGTCAAGGGGTCCGCCCAACCGAGGTCAAAGACAAAAAACAACACACGGGTGAATTGTATCAGGATCGAAACAAGCTACGCGCACTGATGCAAGGCAGCATGGACTACGCCATGACCTTGAATGGCCGCCAAGTTGATCCTGTCGTGATGGGGTACTGCTTTGGGGGTGCGGCCGTATTGGAATCGGCGCGTGCGGGCATGAAGGCGAAAGGGTTTGTGACCTTTCATGGGGGGTTAAAGACCCCGCAAGGCCAATCGTATCAACAAACCAAGGCGCCCATCCTAGTCTTACATGGCACCGCGGATAGCGCGATTAGCATGACACAGTTCGCCACATTAGCCAGTGAGCTGGAAGCGCAAAATATTGACCACGAGATGATCACCTACAGCGGCGCGCCGCACGCATTTACCGTGTTTGGCAGTGAGCGCTACCGTCAGCAAGCCGATCAAAAATCTTGGCAACGTTTTACCGAGTTTTTGGCCAGCGCCACTCAATAACCCCGCGAAATCAATCCCGCCCTGCATGTGCAGGGCGGGACTTTTTATGACACCAGCTTGTGATTAAGGCGCAGAATCGATTTCCACTGGCAAATAATGTTTCGGCTCCAGTTTCAACCATTCCGGCAATACGGTCCCGATGGAGATAGACGACCAAGTTCCCGAGAGAATGCCAATAAACATCGCAATCGCGAACCCTTCGAGCGCGCTGCCGCCCATTAACCACAAAGCAGACACCGTCAGCAAGGTGGTGCCCGAGGTCACCATGGTACGGGAAAACGTCGCCAGTACCGCTTGATCGTTGATGTCATCCGTTGGGGTCGATTGTTTCGCCAACAGCAGTTCACGGATACGGTCAGCGATAATGATGGAATCGTTGAGTGAGTACCCCAAAATCGCCAAGATTGCGGCAAACACTGTCAGGTTAAATTCCATTTGTGTCGCAGCAAAAAAGCCCAAAACCAACACCACATCGTGGATCAAGGCCAACAAGGCACCACTGGCCAACCGCCATTCGAATCGAAAACACAGATAGCCCAAGATACACATCATCGATATCATTAGGGCTAAGCCGCCCTGATCCACTAAGTCCTGCCCCACTTGAGACCCGACCATGCTGTTGCTGACGACTTCAACCTGATCCGAGGCCCCCGCTAAAAGTGACGCTATGTCCGCCACGGGCGCGTCTTGCTCTGGCACGGGGTAGCGGATCAGCCAGCGGCCATCCTGATCAGAGTGAGTCACCGAGGTAAACTCGCCCAAGGCCGGCTGTAGGCGCTGCAACAAGTCGCTGTTGTTTAGCGTCTTATCCACCTGTACTTCGGTCACCATACCACCAGTAAAATCCAGTCCCATATTGAGCCCTTTGGTTGCAAAGGCCACCAAAGAGATCACCATTAATGCCACCGACACAAAACTGGTAATATAACGAACTCGACGAATATTGTTCTTTAGACAGTGAATCATTATCAGACCTTTACATCGCGACGACCATCGCGTCCCCAAATTAAGTTAATGATGGCGCGTGATGCAAACACACCGGTGAACATACTGGTTAAGAGCCCCAAGCCTAAGGTCAAAGCAAAACCTTGGATTGGCCCGTTACCAATTGAGTACAGGACCACAGCGGTGATCATGGTGGTGATGTTGGCGTCCAAAATGGTGCTCAGTGCGCTATCAAAACCGAGATCAATCGACTGAGCGAAGGTGCGCCCTTCCGCCAGCTTGTCTTTGATGCGTTCAAAGATCAAAACATTGGTGTCGACAGCCATACCCACCGTGAGCACCAAACCCGCGATGCCCGGTAACGTCAGTACCGCGCCAGGCAGCAAGGCGATCAAGCCCAGTAAACTGACCATATTGATCATCAGAGCAAGGTTAGCGACCCAGCCAAGACGACGATACCACAGCGCCATAAAGGTTAAGGTCATCGCCAGCCCCAAGGCCAAAGCCGCGAAGCCATTTTCGATGTTTTCTGCGCCAAGTGAAGCCCCGATCGTGCGTTCTTCAACAATGGTGACTGGCGCGGTCAGGGAGCCCGCTCTGAGCAGAAGCGCCAGATTCTGAGCTTCGTCCAGCGAGCCCGCACCAGTAATGCGGAACTGACTGCCTAATTGAGATTGAATGGTCGCGACGCTGATGACTTTTTCACTGCGCTGCGTGTCGCCGTTAGCATCGATGGTGTATTCACGATACACCGTTGCCATTGGCTTACCGATGTGTTTGCCCGAGAAATCACTCATGGTTTTACCACCGGTGTGATCGAGCGAAATATTCACTTCAGAAAAGCCCGTATTGTCCACACCAGCACGCGCGTTCACGATGTGCTCTCCGGTCAACACTGGGCGTTTTGACAAGACAACATCACGGCCATCATTGTCTTTGAGGACTCTTTCACCATAAGCGGCACCTTCCGCGCTCGATTTCGCTTCGTGGAAGGCCAGCGATGCTGTTGCTCCAATCACATTCTTCGCTTGTGACGGGTCCTGTACACCCGGCAATTCAATCCGAATACTGTGTTCGCCCTGACGCTGAACCAAGGCTTCAGTGATGCCCAGCTCTTCAATCCGGTCCCGCATGATTTTGAGGTTTTGCTTGATCGTGACCGCTTGGAACTCAGATTTATTCTGAGCGGTCGGTTTAACGGACAAGGCATTCGCGTGGCGCTTGATTTCCCAACCCGAATAATTTTGACGTAAGTAGTTCGCCGCCTTGTTCAAGGTTTCCGCGGAGTGGCTTTTCACCTCAAACCCGTCGATACCGACTTGCTCAAACTGAATGCCCCGTTCGCGGTCCTGACGCATCATGTCACGCATCTCATCGACCATGGTGTTGCGCTGCTCTTCAAAGGCTTTATCAACATCAACATTCAATAAAAACTGCACACCACCACGCAAATCAAGGCCAAGTTTTATCGGGCTAAAGCCCAAGTCACTTAGCCATGTTGGGGCCACAGAAACATAAGAGAAGCTAATCGCGTCCTGTTTATTGAGAACCTTATTGAGCGCTTCCCGTGCGTGGGTTTGATCGGTTTCATTGTCAAACACCAAGGTGGTGGCTTGATTTTCCTGAGTGATCGCGTTGGCATGGATATCGTGCTGTTCGAGGTAACGATTGAGCGCGATAGGATTATCAATGGTGGCGTTCTTTTGTGACGTTGTCACCTGTATCGCAGGTTGTTCGCCATACCAGGTCGGAATCGCACTCAAGGTAAGGACGATGATCGTCACCACAAGAACCGCATACTTCCAAACAGAGTAGCGATTCATGACTCGAGCACTGCTATTATTTTGCTTTTTATTCGTCATAGTTGATTCTTTACATGCAATCCCCACTTAGGCCGAAGGGCTAAGCGGTAGAGAAAATCACCTGACTCAGTGAAATGGAGTCAGTCGAATGATAAAAGGTCGGCGACAAGCACAGCCACATTAAGCTTGGACGGTGTTGTGCGACTTGTGGGTACGGGCAACCAAAACGGTTGGCTCGCGATCAGAATTGATTATTGAGGGCGACGTACATCGCATTGGAATCTTTCCAACCCGATATTCGAGCATTGGAAAAAAAGGTCGTTTGCCTCTGGCGGCCATGGCTCGCCAAGGTCGAAATAACGCGGGTATCCGGTGGAAAGGCATCAAGGTGCGGCGTTTTGCCGTCGTCCGCCACACCAGCTGAAAGACAGCCGCGGTAGAAAGACGCCAGTTTTTTTGCCAGTGGCGGCGCGTCGCTGTGTGTCTGAGCGTCGCCTAAGCTGGCGTCAAGATCAGACGCCGCTAACGTATTAGCATGGTGACGGCTATCACTGGTGAGTGTGCTATTTTCGGCTTGGGTGAAGTACGCCAAAACCTGCGTTGGCAACACCATCGCAATAAACGCAAGCCAGAAAAATTTAATCACACGTTGAACCATCGACGCCCCCATACTCTACTCAGTCGGATAGTAAATCCTTGGCTGTGGATACACAACTAAAATCTTCTAAAACACAGTATGACGGCTTACCGCCGTCCTCCCTATCCGTAAAACACCTGAGTTTTCACTCGGGTTGGCGATAAAATATCTCACCAGATTGCACGTCCAAATACACCTTGTTGGCCTGCTTGATGCCGCCACAGTAGACAAAATACACATCCCGATCGCGAAATGTGGTCGAACGCACCCAACCACTGGTCTCTTCAAAATCTTCTGGTACACAGGTTTTATCAGTGATCAACTGACCGGTCTTGAGGATAAACATATCAAAAAACTGCTTGAAGTCATCGGATTTTTCAATGTAACGGCTGATGGTTTCCATTCTTTCTTCTTTTGAAATGGTCGGCGCCACTTCAAGCAGCGCATCCATCGGCACCCATTCCGCAATTTCTTCCCCGCCCTCTTCATAGACGTAGTAGTCCGAGACTCTTCCCCAGCCGTCTTTTTTTTCAAGAATTTTCAATTTGTCACCGCGATAGACGACACTTTCTATAAACGCCTTGTGATCGGGGAACTCACGGATCCCCAGCCTTTCTGGACTGACGTAGTAATCCATCACTTCAGGTTTGGCCGGCACAGGCGGCGCGGCTTTTTCTTCTTGTGGCGGTGGCGGCGTGGCCTCTGCGTTCATGGCCGCTTCTTCTGCGTCTTGCTGAGGCTTGAGAAAGAAGATGTAATACCCTCCCCCAGCGCAGGCAACGCCCAGCAGTAACATGATGAACATAATTAGTTTCTTCATACTTGAATCACATCTTGTCTTTCATTCAACCGAACACGACATAGCCCAAAAGGCCATGCCTATGCTGTAACGGCCAGCATAGTCCACACTTTACTCGTTATAGCATTAGTGCAAAACAGGTTGGAATCAAGATCTCATCGTGAAACTCGCCAGAGCGCATCAAGGTCAGCGAGGTTGTACCGCTGCCGCAGGGCACAAAACCCGGAGTCGGCCATAACGAAACACTGAGAAGGCGATAACGAACGTCATCAACACCGACAACAAACGCATGGGACGGCGATAAAAACCGGCGGTGGGAATCAAAACAATGCGTAAGGAAACAGGAGGAACATGGGCGGTCAAGGTGCCTGAAGCCTTTTGTATCGGTGGCTTCAGGCGGTTTGGGGGATCAGCGGCTGAGCTCGTCGCACTTAGCGGCACAGATAAAATCGTTACGATGCAACCCTTTGAGCGAATGGCTCCACCAAGTCACGGTCACTTTACCCCACTCCAGCAAAATCGCCGGATGATGAAACTCATCTTCAGCCAACTCCGCAATCTGGTTGGCAAAAGCCCACGCCAGCTTGAAGTTTTTAAATGCGTAGACTTTCTCCAATTGAGGAATGCCATCGCGTTCGATCAACTGCCAGTTGTCGAGCTCAGTCAGAAGCAAGCGTCTGTCTTCTTGATTCAACGCCACGGCATCACTGCTGCAAGCCTCACAACGTAATTCATTAAGCATGTATTGGTTCCTTTGGTTCAAATAAAGGCGGTAAAAGCCCCGCTTTCATCGCCTGTTGTACGTGATACATCACATCGACTTTACTTAACCGATAAAGCTCTTTGATGTTGTCTAACAAAAAATACGCGGGCTGCATAATGTCAATGCGATAAGGCGTGCGCAACACGGTTTCGATATCAAAACGTGCTCTCATCGGGCGTTCATCATCCAGCGCGTAGAGGGTTTCGCCGGGGGACGATAAGATCCCGCCGCCATAGATTTTGCAGTCCTTGCCTTCTTTAACCAGCCCAAATTCTACCGTAAACCAGTAAAGCCTCGCCAAATAGACCCGCTCTTTGCTTGACGCGTCTTTACCTAACTGGCCATAAATGTGGGTAAATTCGGCAAACTCTGGGTTGGTTAGCATCGCACAATGGCCGAAGATTTCATGGAAAAAATCCGGCTCTTGCAGATAATCGAACTCATCGCGGGAGCGCAAAAAGGTCGCCACGGGGAATTTTTTGTCGGCCAAAAGCGCAAAAAATCGATCGAAGTTGATCAACGCCGGCACCGGTTCAACCTGCCAGCCCGTTTCACGACGCAACACGTCGTTGACTTCAGGTAACTGAGGCACCCGATCGACGGGCAAGTTCAACAGTGTCAGGCCATGCAAATATTCTTTACACGCACGTTGATTGACCAAATTGAGCTGACGCGACACCAATTCATTCCAGATTTGGTCTTCCTCGGCCGTCCAATCAACAAGTCCCTGTTTATTGACAGGTTTTGATATGTAATGACTCACCACAGTTACCTTTAACAATTCCTTTACATTAAGCCTATCCCCTTGTGAAAACGCTGACAATTGGTACGAACAGATCCTGCACAAAATCTCTGTAACACAATATTTACATTTGTATGTTTTTTTCTTATTTATCAGCGATCTGTTTATTCGCGGTTTGTTTGACATTGGCTAGTTTTCAAACAAAACTTAACCATAGTTTGTAGAAAAGTATTAAGTTGAGGAATTCATGCCCACTCAAGCCCTACCAGAGCAAGCACCGCTCTGGAGCCCCAGTCAAGACAGAATCACTGCGTCTAACCTTCATCAGTTTATTCAACACGTCAATATGCAGGGTGAAGCGATTGAAGGCTACGGTGATCTGCACCAGTGGTCCGTCGAAAACAAAAAGGCGTTCTGGCTCGAAATCTGGCAGTTTTGTGATGTGATTGGTTTCAAAGGGGACTGCATTCATGGCGAAGGCATCGCGCGTTGGGGGAAATTTTCCTCCACCAGAGACACCATTTGGTTCCCTCAATCTCAACTTAACTACGCCGAAAACCTTCTGTCTTACGCCTTTCAGCAACCTGAAGGGATCGCCATCTGGTTTAAGAACGAACGCGGTCAAAACCGAAAACTCACGTGGCAACAGCTGTGCGATCAAGTCTCAGTGGTCCAGCAATGGCTCAAGCAAAATGGCGTTGAAAAGGGCGACGTGGTCGCGGGCTACTTGCCTCATATGCCAGAAACCGTCGTCGCGATGCTCGCAACCACCAGCTTAGGCGCGATTTGGACCTCCACCTCACCCGATTTTGGGGTCGAGAGCGTTAAGGAACGTTTTGGGCAAGTTCAACCTAAAATATTGTTCTGTTGTAACGGGTATTCGTTCAACGGCAAAACCTTCAATATGGAGGAAAAGAACAACGAGATCGTTGACGCAATAACCAGTATCGAAAATACGTGTTTGATTGATTATCTGCAAATTGGTCAGGAACAAACCCGCAGTTGTCACACTTTTTCTGATTGGGAATCGGTGTTGGCCAGTTATATTCCCCGCGGTATACGTTATCAACGAGTCAGCTTCAATGACCCCGTGTTTATCCTCTATTCTTCGGGCACCACGGGTCAGCCCAAATGCATTGTCCACTCGGTCGGCGGCACCATCCTCAACCACCTCAAAGAGCACCAACTTCACTGTGATATTCATCCGGGTGAGCGGGTCTTTTATTACACCACCTGTGGCTGGATGATGTGGAACTGGCACGTATCCACGCTTGCCAGTGGGGCCACCTTGGTGATCTACGATGGCAGCCCGATGTATCCGATGCCAAGTGTGCTGTGGGAACTGGCTGAGGAAGCGAACGTCAGCCTGTTTGGTACATCCGCCAAATACCTTGAGGCGTTGCAAAAAGCGCTGTTTAACCCCAGCCAATATTATCCGCTCGATTCACTCAAGACGCTCTGTTCCACTGGGTCGGTGCTCTACCCTCAGCAATACGATTACGTCTACAGCCGAATCAAGGTTGATGTCCATCTTGCTTCGATTTCTGGGGGGACGGATATTTGCGGCTGTTTTGTGCTGGGTAACCCCATCTCACCCGTCTATCGCGGTGAATGTCAATCGGCCGGACTTGGGCTTAATGTGCAGGTCTTTAGCGACAAGAGTGTCCCAGTGGTGGGCCAACGAGGCGAGCTGGTTTGCCTGAACAGTTTTCCCAATCAACCCGTGGGTTTTTGGCGTGATAATGGTGAGCGTTATCACAAGGCCTACTGGGACAAATTCGACAATGTTTGGCACCACGGCGACGATGTCGAGCGGACGTTATCGGGCGGGATGATTTTCTATGGTCGCAGCGATGCAACGCTCAACCCCGGTGGCGTGAGAATTGGCACCGCTGAAATTTATCAGCAAGTCAATCAGATTGAAGGGATCTTGGATTCGATTGCCGTTGGTCGCGTTCATCATGGGGATGAGAAAGTGGTGTTGTTTGTGCAGTTGGCGGAACAAAGCACGCTCAATGACGCGCTGATCTCAACCATCAAACTGCAACTCAAAACCCAATGCTCTCCGCGTCATGTGCCCGCAGAGATCTACGCCATCAGCGAAGTACCCAAAACCAAATCCGGTAAGTTGGTCGAACTGGCCGTCAAGCAGGTGTTACATGGAAAAGCGATAGAAAATAAAGGGGCCATTGCCAACCCTGAAGTGCTTGATGAAATCGCCCAATATGCCATGGCAAACGTCACGGATTGATACCGTGATGGATTGAAACATCAGGGGCGACACGCCCTTTTTGTGTCCGTGGGACCAGGGAGCGTCTCAGAGCGGAGTGCGTGCCCCACTGACAGCGGGGCATCGAGGCGGCTATTTCCGAGCGATCGCCATCAAGACGGTCATCTTGCCGTGAGGCGACTCAACGTGAAACGGCGTGGTGACTTCAACCTCTTCAAAACCCACACTGCTTAATACTTGCAACACGTGCGCGGCGGTCATTCCGCCCGGCTCATCGTTATCGGACAACCAGTCCCAGTGGACAAAATAATTGCCTTTGTTCAACAGGCTATAAATGACATCGGCGGTATCGGAGTAATTGGGCAAAAAACTGCACACAGAAGAGGCTACCACCAAATCAAACTGGTGACGAAACGCCGGATGAATCGCGACTAACCCGCGGGTTAAGAGATCCACCACAGGCTCAACATTGCTGAGCTCTTTTAAATCGAGTTGCTCGATCATGGCTTCAGAGCTGTCCAATGCGACAATGTCTTTGACGAGCGGAGAGAGTATTTGGCTGAGTAAGCCAGTCCCACACCCAAAATCCAGCACGTGTTTGCCACGCACATCGACAATTTTTTGTAAAGATTCAAACGCTTGATGCGCATATTGCACCGCGATAGGTTCGTTTTCCCACTCTGCTGCGTAAGCATCCCATTCACTCGCCATCATGCTCTCCCTATTACCTCATTCATTTGGCGACGATAGAGTACCAAAACTGCATCAAATTCATAGCTTTTGAGCGCAGAAAACAGACAATCGCAGTGTATTCCTATAGCATTAGCTTATATAAGCAGCATTTTTGAGCCGAACCGATGAACCTATCTCAGATTGAAGCCTTTTGTACCGTTGCTGACACCGGGTCCGTTTCCGAAGCCGCCAGACAACTTGATTGTAACCGGACCAAATTAAGCATGGCGGTGAAGACGCTCGAACAAGATCTCAATACCGAGTTATTTGTCCGCACGGGCAACCACGTCTTTTTGTCGGAAGCGGGCAAAGCCATTTACCGCGATTGTCAGAACCTGCTGGTGACTGCCGCTCGAATCAAACAAACCTGCGCTCAGGTGTCTGGTGATTTCAACGCCGAGGTTTGGATCGCCCGTGATGATTCTTTGCCCAACGAGATGTGGCAAGAGTTCTCACACCACCTCAATCATCAATTTCCTGCGACGGCATTTAATATTATGCTCGCCTCCAGTGGCGATCTCGCCAACCTCGTGGCCACACAACAGGTCGATTTTGCATTTGGGGTTGATTACGAGCGCATTGATGATCCTCATATCAGCTACCATCCGTTGGGCAAAATACGAATGATGTCAGTCTGTCAGGGTAAACACCGGCTCAGCCAGCTCAGACGGGTCTCAGACGTCGAGCTACGCAATGCGATGCAAGCGGTGATGGTTTACCTCAATGAGAAAGACAACCCAGAGCTTCAGCCGTTTTCCCTTCGCTATATCGGCTTCTCAAGCTTCGATTCTATGTTGAGCACCATTATGACCGAAGACGCGTGGGGCGTGTTGCCTGAACCGCTGATCCGTCAGCATTTACGCCAACAAAGTCTGGCGGTCATCAAGCACACCTATGGGCTCACTCAAGAAGATTATTGCATGTTTACGGCCGCGGGCATGGCCGAGCACCCGGGCATGTCTTGGTTGGCAGATAAACTCAATGAGTATTTGTTTGATTTCTTCTGATGATGGCCGTAACCGGCCTTTTCTGCCCAAACAAGGGGCGCTGAGGACAGTCAGCGTCATTATTTTTGACACTTGATATCCATCATAAATTGCTGTTTTTGTTGATAATACTAAAAACACCCCACCGTACAAGACCCACAGAGCCTCGAAGCGGTTTGTTAAATTGGCGCGCTGCGTGAACAATAAAGAGAGTTACCACAAGAGTGCTATCTATGTGTGTCAAGACCCGCTTGAATGAAAAAAGACTGTTGATGTTCTCCGCGTTATTGGCGTCCGCCTTTGCCATTGGGGGGCTGGTGCTTGGCTGGTGGGTCGGCTCGATTGTGATCATGTTTGATGGCATTTATTCTGCGGTGAGTTTACTGCTGACCTTGTTATCCCTCGCGGTCGCCAAATATATTCAAGGGCCCGCGCATCGCCAATTTCCCTTTGGCAAAGCGGTGTTAGAGCCAGTGGTGATTGCCATTAAAGCCAGCGTCATTCTGATGATTGTCGCCTATGCGCTCTATTCTGCAATCATAGCCATCATCAACGGTGGGCGTGAGGTCGATACGTCCATTGCGACCTTATTTGGCGTGGTCAATGTGGTGGGCTGCGGCTACGCATGGTGGCACATTGCGCGCAAATCAAAACGCGACTCTTCGGATTTGATTGAGGCCGAGGCGAAACAATGGCAAATGGACACCTTGCTCAGCGTGACGGTGACCTGCGGTTTTGTTGTCGCTTGGGTGGTCGCACGCTCTCCTTTGTCCAGCTATGCGGTGTACGCAGATCCCATGATGATGGTCCTGATGTCGTTTTATTTCATTAAGGTCCCGCTTGATATGCTCAAGCAAGCGCTCAGAGAACTGTTAATGATGTCCCCCAGTGAGGAGATTTGCCATCAAGTGGATGAAAAAGTCTCAGAGCTTGACCATGAGTTCCACTCGGACATCGAATTGGTGGCGGTGACTAAGATCGGTCGCGAGCTTTGGGTCAATCTTGATATCCACCCCAATGCCAAACAGATCTCGGTGGCCGATTTAGAACGAGCACGACAAACGTTAAAAGAAAAACTGTCTAATTTGCCTCTGGATTTACACCTCACACTGCACATCGCTCACTAACGTCACAAAACACCGGATTACTCGGCACATTTTGGCTTCAACCGCAACAAAACCCATCCACGCATTCTACTATTAGCCTGAAGGTTTTATACAAAGACTCCCGCATCGCACGGGAGCCCTATAAGTTTCGTCAGTACAAAAGGTTGGCGCCTATGAAATTTCCCTTTGCCTCTAAGTTTTCTGATACATCGGCAAACCCTACGGACTCGTCTCAAGACGAAGCCAAAATCCATACCCAAGTCCTTGACCTCCTCAGTGAAGGCGTGGTGATCTGTCAGGGCGAATCGGATACCTATACGATTGTCTACGCGAACCTCGCCTACCTCAGATATTATAACTTGCAGGCCAACCAAGTGCTGGGCCGGAATCTGATCGAATTCTATTCACACTACTTGAATGATCGCCATATCTCCGCTCTGCACAGCGCTCTGGTTGAGGTCAACTCTGGCCAAATGGAAATGTGTATTGACCATGACAAAGGCTCAGGCTGGCTTAATGTCAATCTCAACCTCATCGAGAAAAAGAGCAATAGATTTGATGTCATTCTTAGCCAATCGGACATCAGCCAAATAAGGAAGGTTAGAGAAGCGTTAAAGGTCTCGAATAAGAAGCTGCAAAAAATGGTCGCCAGCCAGAACCACAAAATCAACGAGCAAGAATTGCAAATGGGGGTGATGTTCGAGCAAGCGGTCGATCCGTTGATCTTACTCAATCCCGACATGATGGTGGCCGACATTAATGACGCCGCCGTCGTCCTGTTTCAACACGAAAAAACTGGGTTGCGCGGTTTGGCCCTGCGCTCACTGTTATCGGAGACCTCCGAGGCTCTGGTCGAAAACACGGTGTCTGGCATTGATAGCTATCAAGAAGTGGTATTGGACGATG
Source organism: Vibrio ostreicida (assembly GCF_013074385.2). Classification (GTDB taxonomy): domain Bacteria; phylum Pseudomonadota; class Gammaproteobacteria; order Enterobacterales; family Vibrionaceae; genus Vibrio; species Vibrio ostreicida. The sequence goes on along the minus strand of NZ_JABEYA020000006.1, from coordinate 174,429 downwards.
TCATCAAGGTTAATCGCAGCGATACGGTCTTGACCATGTCAGGAGCAGTTCGCTACATTCTGTATAAGAATCAGAAGCATATTGTATTAACACTGAGAGACATCAGCAATCAACGCGGGGTGCAAAAAGAGCTGAAACGCAGCCAAAGTGAGTTAGAAGAGGTGGTGAGAAGCCTCAATCTTGCCACTCAAGCGGGCGAAATTGGGATTTGGAGTTGGGATTTTACCACCAACGATCTGGTGTGGGATGAGCGCATGTTTGACATGTATGGCGTCGACCCAGACCATGGTGAAAACAATTATGCCATGTGGCAACAGCGTGTCATTGCCGACGATGTCGTCGCAGCCGAGCAGGCCCTGACTCAGGCCAGAGAAACCTTGTCGCGGTTTCACGCCGAGTTTCGTATCCAATTGCCCGATGGCACGTTGCGCTGGATAAAAGCCGCGGCCGAAGTGCTATTCGCTCAAGACGGCAACGCGCCAATCGGTATGCGCGGGGTCAACATTGACATCACCAAAGAGAAAACCGCACAAGCGAGCATCAGTCAAAAAAGCGATATTGCTCAGGCCGATTGCAAAGCCAAATCGCTCTTTTTAGCCAATATGAGCGAGGAGATCCGCGCCCCACTCAATGGGGTGATGGGCATGATCAACTTGCTCAACGAGACGCCACTCAATGATCAGCAAACCAATGTGTTGGCGACCATGAAGGATTCGGCCACTGCGCTGCGCCATATCATTAATGATATTCTCGACTTTGCCAAGATAGAAGCGGGTCAGATATCTTTGGATAGCTCACCCGTCGAACTCCAAAAGTTAATTGAGCGCACTTTAGATGTGGTCTGCCTTGATGCCCAAGATAAGGGCGTTGAACTGTACTTAACCTATGATGCCACGCTGCCCAAGATGATCATGAGCGACAGCGTCCGCCTCAGTCAGGTGTTGCTCAATTTGGTCGACAATGCCGTCAAATTTACTGACAGTAGCGAGCAAGTCAAAGGCAAAATTTGGGTGTCTGCCTCCTTGAACACACACGACATCACCCCGTGCATCGAAATCATCGTCGAAGACAATGGCGTCGGCATGAGCGAGCAGCAGGTTGAGCAATGGATGACATTATTCAACCAGCAAGACACCCGTCAACGCGATCTTCTGAGTGACACCGGCCTTGGCCTTTCCATTAGCCGCTCTTTGTTGGCACTGATGGGTGGCAACATCACCGTCGACAGCCGCCCTAAAGTAGGCAGTCGTTTCTACATTGAATTGCCCTTCACCGAAGCCACCAGCGCGCCCGATGACCCGACCCCAAGCTACATCAATGGCACGCGGATCTTGTTTGTCACCAACGACCAAAACATCGCCACCTTTGCCGATATCAATCTCTCCAACTACCGCTGCAAAACCAACTGTGTTTCTAGCCTTGAACGGGCGATCACCGTGCTAGAATGCGCCGAAAACGCCGGCGTCACGGTCGATTTGATTCTGTTTGGCCCAGATTTCTATCATTATTTTGAGTCAAGCCCATGGCAGCAGACCGACGCTCACCTGCTTGAGAATCAAAAGTTTCTCTTCCTCACCCGTGACACCAACGTCAAATCCGGTCTGGTAAGCCCGGGCCGCTATGTGATGCCGTGTACCCCATTCAAGCCCAGTGATTTGGCCCGAGCAATCGGCGTCATCCGGGGATGCATCAGCTGCGAACAGCGCTTCTCCTCTGCCTATAGGAAAGCCGCCAATCGCCTCGACACCAGATCAGCAGACCAAACCGCTCTGGTGAATGACTAAACCCGCTAGCTCGCTAGGCATCTCGGCCACGGCGAGGCGCTCAGACTCTGGTCAACAAGGGATGGGTCGCGTCCACCCACGCTCCCCTCACGGGGTTTGGGTTGCAACGCGGACGCACTCAGCGTATATTAATCGTAATTTAACGATTAACTACAAGTGACCCCGTAATGTCAGAGGCCTGCAACCTTGCCAACCAACAAGCATTGACCGCCACCCAAGCGGAGCTTCAACAGGAACAAACCTTGGCCAGTCAAGCCAAAGCGCTCGCCCACCCCGCGCGGATCAGGATCCTAGCCCTACTGGTCAAGCTCGACAGTTTAGGTGGATGCCTCAATAGTGATCTCGTCTCTGAACTCGGGTTGGCACAATCGACCGTCTCTGAACACCTGCGTATTCTCAAACAGGCGAATTTTATTGTCGCCACGCCCAATCCGCCTAAGGTCTGTTACTCCGTCAATCGCACCACATTGGCGGCATTTAACACCCTCTATACCCAGTTGCTTCACTGAACTGACACAAACGTGTGCCACCTTGTTAAACAACAGGTCACGATCAATAAATCGCGATTCGACGATAAACGAAATATAGGTCCCGCCATGACATCACAATCAGACAATTCGGTCAACGCAATGCGCTTTCTTGATCGCTACCTTACCCTGTGGATAATCGCCGCAATGGCTCTGGGGGTCGCGATTGGCGTCAGCTTTCCTAACGTGGCCCAGTGGCATCAATCGATGAGTGTCGGCAACACCAACATTCCCCTTGCCATTGGCCTTGTGCTGATGATGTATCCCCCTTTGGCCAAGGTCGACTATGCCTTACTTGGTCAGGTTCGTCATGATAAAAAAGCAGTGGGGCTGTCGCTGGTGATGAACTGGGTCGTTGGGCCGATGTTAATGTTTGCGCTGGCACTCACGTTCCTTGCCGAGCACCCCGGCTATATGGTCGGCTTGATCTTAATTGGCCTTGCACGCTGTATTGCGATGGTGTTGGTTTGGAATGACCTTGGTGGCGGCAATCGTGAATACGGAGCAGCGTTGGTCGCCTTAAACAGTGCGTTTCAGATTGTCACCTACAGCGTGATGGCTTGGCTGTTTATTACCGTTCTGCCGCCGATGTTTGGCTATCAAGGCTTTCAGGTCGATCTGTCGATGCTCGACATCGCCGAAAGCGTCTTGATTTACTTGGGCATTCCTTTTCTGGCCGGGTATCTGACCCGCCGCTGGCTAGTGGCGGCCAAAGGTGAGGAGTGGTATAACCGTGTGTTTATTCCGCGCATTTCTCCCATCACGCTCATCGCTTTGCTCGCAACCATCGTGGTGATGTTCAGTCTCAAAGGCGAGATGATCGTCCAACTGCCGCTGGACGTGGTTCGCGTGGCCATACCATTGGGTATTTATTTCGTGGTGATGTTTTTCGTCAGTTTTTACTTGGGTAAAAAATTGGGGATTGAGTACGATAAAAATGCATCGATTGCCTTTACGGCGACGGGCAATAACTTTGAGCTGGCGATTGCGGTGTCCATCGCCGTATTTGGCCTCAATTCCGATCAAGCGTTCGTTGGCGTCATCGGTCCTTTGATTGAAGTCCCCGTGTTAATCGCGCTGGTTAACGTTGCGTTGAGAATGAAAAAACGCTACCCATCGTTGCGCAGACAACCGACCTAATTCCCCCATCATGGATGACGAGCAGCGCCACGCGCCTGCTGTCGGAGCCGACACTCCGACAGTACGGCTTGCTTGGTCTCGTCAGAGTAGGTATTCCATTCAAGAATTTCTGTGAGCGTACGCCAACAACCGAGACAAACATCGTTTTCATCGAGACAACAATGCCGGATACAAGGCTGAGGGACGGACGGTGTTTTCATCGCTCTTTTCCTGTTATCGATCGGCGGGCAACCCCGCCGTCAACATTCATTCACTCAGACAGACGCATCACGCCCGCCTAACTCTCCTTGGCCGGAAAACGCACTTCATACAACTCCATGAAGTCTTTTCTGATCTCTTGCTCAAGATGGGTCGCCTTGTCGGTGGGGCAGAACAGCATAAAATGCACGATCTGCTCACCTGTCGAGCCCGTGCTGATGTGAATATGAGGCTCTGCTCCGGGTAAATCGACCCCTGCGTGTTTTTCAATCATGGTGTTGTAGCGTGTGGCCACATCACTGAAATAGTGGCAATGCGCTTCTATTTTTTCGATCATCAGTGGCACCAAAGGATACAAGTTAACAAACTCGGCCACCGTGATAGAAAAGTTATGGTAAACGTAGCGTTTCATAAAATTCAGGTTTTTGACCGGATAGGTAAAAAACATGCTGTTGGGCAACGTCGCCGTTTTACCCGTGTAATGATACTGACCATGATGCAAGTCGATTTCCTGAATCGTGGTCGCCATCATGTTGTGTTCAATAACTTCACCGCACAATTTCCCCACTTCTATCCAGTCACCAATGCGAAACGAGCGTGAGCTGGCCCGTTGAATCGACCCTGTAAAACATAAAATGATTTCTTTTGACGCCACCACGATGGCAATGGCGATGGCAGTCACTGATAAAGCAAACTCACTGATCTCCGCTTTCCAGAGCATAAACAACAACACAATCGTGACCGCAAACGCGCCGTTTTTGGTCCGAGACATCCAGCTGCGCTGCTCTTCGGAAACAAACGCAACGTCACCGCGAATTTTGGACAACACCATCCGGCGCACCCAAACGATAAACACGATGATCAGCGCACTCAGAATGAGTTTGTTGGTTAAGAAGAAATCGACCACAGCGTGTGCTTTTTCCATTCAGAGCTCCTGTTTGATTAACGATAAAATCAGGTGGCGAATGCCAGTCGTCACGCATGATGCCACCTTTGCGTCACTGGATTGAGTAACGGTGAGATCTTGATTATTGATAGTATACATGACAAAAAATAGGGGGACTGACAGCCATGACAGCAAATGTGATGTCAGATGGTGTCGGTCGCGCGGTTATCTGAAACGAGCGGAGGTAATAAATTCGCCAAAGGTCTCACACCAGACGATCACGGTCGTGTAGCGTTCAAGGTCGGTCCCTGAGGGTAAATCCACCACAAAACGATCGAAGGTTTTGACCGCGCCGACACGCAGCATGTCGGCTCGATTTTGCGCAAAAGCCCCTTCGGTTTCGATAAAGGTCGGAGACAAATACAGCTGATAATCTGGGCCTGGTGCTAGCTCGCCAACAAACGCGATCTGATCTGGGCTGAGCGACACCGACCCTTCCCCCCAATGGAGAAAGTCACTGTCTTGACGGTCACGCTGGAAGGTCGCAGTGAATTGGGCTTGATTGGTGACCGTTTCAACTTGGATCATCGCCGGAGACTCGGGCTGAATCAAAATAGGCAAAGCGTAGACGCCTAACGCGAACCCCGCGGCGCCAAAAGCCAGATGACTTATCAGTAAAAATAAACGTTTCATCCCCTACCCTTTAGGTTGCACCAACGACTCTGTAAATGTACACGATAATCAAGGTGATAAAAGAATATTCAACGATTTTATCGACATCATACATTTATTTTACACACAAGGTCACAGTATGACTCGCCGTACCGCGAGTGAGCGGCGCATAACCCCCCCTTTCGCGGTGTTTAACGGGCAGCGCTCCGCTCGACCAGTGTCATCAACTGCGGGCCTTTTTCCATCACGAGCACCACCCCGTGAAGGACAATGACCCCAAAAGTCAGTTGAGCGCGTAAGCGTTGATAGCCTTCTGGTTTGTCCTCGTGCTCGCTCTCGCGCAGCGCCAGTTCTGCCACCCACACCATCAAGTACCCCAAGGACAGTAGCACCAACGCGGTCATTGGCTGGCTTTTGGAGACCAAGAACGCCGCCCACGCCAGTAGGGTAAATAAGTTACTCAGGATCAGTGCATTTCGGCACAGTGTATGACGGCTGTGATCAATACCATTTCCCCACAACACCCCACTCAAAAAACTTAAGATCACGACGCTGTAGGCCGTAAACAACGTCATGCCGGTGAGCCCCAATACGGTCATCTCAACTAGTATCAAAACCACACTGGCCATAAACGGCAGCAGGCCCAGATAACCCAAGCTTTGCATTATGTTGATTGAAGGTTTCGTCATTCTCCACGCTCTCGTCAGGTAACCCTCTAAGAGAATAGGTAAAAAAAACCCAGATAGTCACCTATCTGGGTTTTTCACAACAGAAAATCGTCGTCCGTGTCTGGTTTTTATAGCAACACAAAAATGCCCGCCAAACATGCGCTCATCAAATTGGCGAGCGTGCCCGCAATCACGGCCTTAATCCCTAAGTTGGCCACATCCGAGCGACGCTCTGGTGCAATCACACCGATGGAGCCAAGCTGAATAGCGATTGAACCGATATTGGCAAACCCGCACAAAGCAAACGTAACAATAATTTGAGAGTGCTCTGACAGCAAAGCTCTATGCTCGACAAAATCGATGAAGGCGACAAATTCATTCATCACGACTTTTTGGCCAATGTACGAGCCAACCATCAGCGTTTCATTGAGCGGAACCCCAATCACCCACGCCAGTGGCGAGAAAAGATAACCGAACACCGATTGCAACGTCAGGCCGCTAAACCCAGCCACATCACCTAGGTATTCAAGTCCCGTGTTGACCATGGCAATCACGCTGATAAACGCGATCAACATGGTACCGACTGCAACCGCAACCTTCATACCATTCATCGCACCACTGGCGAGCGCATCGATGACATTGCTGTCTTGCGCTTTATCCATTTCGATGTCGGATTGATCGATCGGCACTTCACGTTCTGGAACGATCAACTTGGCCATCATCAGGCTACCAGGCGCCGCCATAAAGCTGGCCGCAATCAAATACTTGAGCTCGATGCCCAGCGCAGCATACCCTCCCAGCACACTGCCAGCAACGGACGCCATGCCCCCCGCCATCACAGCAAACAGTTCAGAGCGAGTCATACGCGAAAGGAAAGGACGAACAAGAAGGGGAGACTCACCTTGAGAAAGAAAAATATTGCCTGTCGCCACTAACGACTCGGCTTTACTGGTCCCCAGAAAGTGTTGGATACCGCCGCCAATCACGGCGATCACTTTTTGCATGACACCAAGGTAATACAGAGCTGAAATCAGGGCACTAAAGAAAATAATAATCGGCAGAACACGAACGGCAAAGATAAACCCAGTGCTGGCTAAATCCCCGAAGAGGAAGGCAATCCCTTCATCAGCAAAGCCAAGTAAACCGGCAACGCCATTACTCAACCACGTCAGGCCCGTTTGTCCCCATGGGAAATACAACACCAAGGCTGCGAAACTGACTTGAAGCAACAAGGCTCGTGATACTGTTTTCCAGTTAATCGCTTGACGATTTTCTGACAACAACAGCGCACACCCCAGCAGCACCAAGACTCCGATTAATCCAAACAGGACGTTCATTAAAGATCACCTCTACAAGCATTGAAAAATAGCTGGTCCAGTCCGTGGGGTCATTCACTGTTCCATGTGACGGCTTGTATTGGTAGAGCCTGTGGCTCATTACCGGGCGGGGAGTATAACGAAAACCATTGGATTTTCATCCTCTATTTTGACGCAATCGTTTAACCTTCTGAATAATCGGTGAATTCAACCACTGACCCCGAACGATACACATACAGAATGATTTTTAATGAAATATGCATAAAATTGATATGATACGGGTGACAACACTCACATTTTAAAAGGACAAAACGCCGAATTTTAACAATTTATTGGCGATTTAGCCCGTGACTTCTAACGTTAGAAATGCGTCAACTAACGTACTCGAACAGATACGGTTGACTAACAACGTCACGCTAGACTAAAAGCAAACACAACACAAAACTTCGCCCCATCGTTTCCGATGGGGCGAATTTTGTTTCAGCATTCACGCATTGGACTGGCTTTATCAGGCCAGCAAGCTAGAATAACGGCCTTTGTGGTAAACCGAGACCAATATGCAACGCGATTATACCCTTTCCTCTCTGCAATCGCTTCCCCGTGAAGAGTTAGAAACGCTGAGCTTGCGCATGATTCATCGCCTGATCGATGAGACGTCCATGACGGAACTTTTTACCTTTGACGCCGAGCAAACCACCTCCGCGGAACGCCAGCAGGAAGCCCAATTTGATGCCATGCTCAGAATGAGTGCGATCGCGTTAAGCCAGCTGCCTGCGCTGTTCAGCGACTCGGAGCACGAGGCACAGAATACCCAGCGTATGCAGCGCTTGCTGTTATGGCATTTTTACGCGGTTTCGTTTCATCTTGAGCAGGCCATTCCTTTGGAGCGCCACTGCCAACACGTCGATGTCTTATTAATGCATCCCCCTGCTAATGCGTTGGAATGGGTGACCACACTGACCGACTTGCTCAGGCAATACGCGCAGATCAGCACGAGCGCGTCATAAAAGCCGTCTTGCACCGCCCAACGCAACCAAGATGGTCGAGCAAGCGGTGCTAAGCTTGCTCTAGTCGCCTTCGTCTGACAGAGGGTCGCCGCCTCGATCACCAGAGATGCGCAGCGATAAGCCCGTCTGACTGAGCGACCATTCCACCGATTTTACCCGCCATTCGCCATCTTCGGTGGTGCCAAATCCGGCCAAGGTCACATGGCCCTCAGCCACCAGCGTCATCAACGCGGCCCGTGCTGGCAACGTCAGGTCCAATGTGGCGCTGGCCATGTTAACGCTTTTGGCTTTGCTTGCCACTGCTTGTCTGGCTTCCTCTTGGTTCGGATGTTTGAACACGATGCGCAATTCAGGCTCGCCGCTGCCGCTCGACACCGTTTTGGTCATGCCCGATTGAACATCATGATACGTTGCCACCACGCGACGCACCGCATTACGGCTACTGAAACGGCATTGCCAACTGGTGACCTGTTCAGGTGTAAGGGTAATATTGGCCAATGTTTTGCCGGTGACCGATTTGCCCTCTCCCTGCTTCAAAAACAGCCAATACCCATTGGCGGGTTTGCTCACCGCTGAAAAACGGGTCGCCAAGCGGGTCAATAGGCTCATGTCACTTTCATTCACCTGATCCACATGGGCAAGCCGAGTGGCCTCTAAACTCGCGCTGATTCGCGGCACCAAGCCATGCTTTGACGCCACCGTTTTGACCAGATCGCCCAACGTGAGCGTGTTAAAGCTTCGCGTTTTTTGGGTTTGTAAACTGCCCGGTTGTTTACGGTTATCCATCGGCGCGGCATTGGCGACAATTTGCACTTGTTTTGGCGGCCCGCTTGAGGAGACCTCATCCACCACATAAGCGCCTTTGTTGTACAATTCGCCATTGAATCCCAAGCCCAAGTGAAGGATCGTCCCCCGCTTGGGGGTTGCGATCGTGGCGGGCAAGGTTAAGGTCAAATTAAGCCGGTCTGATTCGCTGCCAGCGTTGTCCGTTAAGGTTAAACTGGTCAAGTACTGTTGAATCATCGGCGTGATATCTTCACCCTCAATCGACAGTGAAAATCCCGGTTGGTAGTCTAGTCCCATAAACTGGCAGGCTCCCTGACCACAGACGTGGGTAAGTGGGGCAAATGCAGAGCAATGCCACTGGGCAACAGTGGCCCGCAGTCCGCCAGACCAGGGTTGGCCTTTAAGACCGCCACCACCGCACTCTCTCGGCCATAGTGCCGCCAGCAAATTTCATCGACCATATCCCCTTCACGGGTTCGGTAAATTGTCACCATAAAATGTTAACTCCAATGCAAAAGATTGTCGGCGTGGCACGCCATGCTGAATAAACTTGGTATTGGTTTCGCTGAGATCCGTCATCACCCAGTATCCGAGTACATCGCCTAGGCCACTGGTCAACATGCGAGGTTGTCCTTCATCCCCCAGCCTCGCCAAGTCTGTGACGCGCTGCGCCCCCGCAGAGTTAATTGCAGGGGCGATCTCACCTTTTAATGAGACTTTCACCGCCACCTTACCCGTATATTGGATAAGGTCTGACTGGCCAATCCGCGACTGGGCGCTCCAGCGCCACTGCCACTTCCTGACCAATTCGTTGTAGGCGGCGGTATCGATTTTGAAACAGAACCCACTCCACGTCAGCATCACTTGAGCCATTATCCTACCTCCGGTAAATCATGCAGGGCGCTGTATTGGCGCCCGCCTAGTTGTGCTTGAATGCCTCGAGCCACATCTGTTGGAGACTGGCCCGGTGCGGCATACACTTTTATTTCACCGACGTTTTGGTTGACGGTATTGCCCTGAGTGGCACCATAGCGGCTTTCAATCGCCAGCCTGCCTCGGCCTGATAGGGCGGTGGGTAGCTTGCTCGCCTCCCGTTTTTGATAAGCGTCGTGCTCGTCATCCCCCGACAGGCCCATCAACGACGTCCAATCACTGACGGTGTCCCAAACCCAGGTTATTTTGGCCATTCCCTTGTCAAAGATGCCCGTGATCCCGCCCCACAGTTGTTCAAAGAACTCGGTGATCGGAGACCAGTGCTCAGCAATCTGCGCAAGCGGGTCAAAACTTAACAGCGATTGAATCGACGAACTAACGGCCGAAAATTCGGTCTTGAGCCATTGTAAACAACCACCGATGTAGGCAACCGACTCTCGCCAACATTCACTGAACACCTCGATAGATGGCCAGCTCAGCATGGATTGAATCGACGAACTAACGGCCGAAAATTCGGTCTTGAGCCACTGCAAACAACCACCGATGTAGGCGACCGACTCTCCCCAACATTGACTGAACATCTCGATAGATGGCCAGATCAGCATGGATAGAATCGACGAGCGAACGGCCGAAAATTCGGTCGTGAGCCACTGCAAACAACCACCGATATAGGCGACCGACTCTCCCCAACATTGACTGATCGTGTCTGTGGCACTTGTAAAGATGGAGACTAACTGGGCAAAAGCTTTGCCAATCCAAGCCGTCACTGAATCCCAGTTTTGGTACAGCTGAATACCCATGAAGATCAAAAGGCTGATCCCCGCAGCGATCATGCCGATCGGATTCGCCATCATGACGCCATTAAAGGCCATCATGGCCATATTAGCCAAACCCACCACCCTCACCAGCCGATACACGGTAATAACGGCACTAAACAATCCTGCAATCAACTTGCCTGCCATGAGAGAGGCGATGGCAATGCCGACATTTTCCCAGCCCCCCAACGCTTGAACGACCGTATTCACGCAGCTGGCCATCGACACTAAGCCTGCGCTCAAGCCGCGCCCAAATTCGATGGCGCTTTTAAAAAAGCCAATAATTTGTGGTCTGTTGTCTCTATAGAATTGAGTGAAGGTGGCACTGAGTGTTTTGATCTCACCGACCAACTCGCCCCCGATGACGCCTGCAATATCTTGCCAAGCAGACGTCAGCGCGGTTTTAAGACTACCTGCCTCACTGCTGTAATCCGCGGCGCCCTTCGCGCCTTCTTCGGTCAAAAGGTTAAATTTTCGCTGTTCGTCTAGCAGCTGCTTAACGCTTTTGCCACTCTGATTAATGACATTGGATAACTGGCTGCCTTGCTTGCCCAATAGTTTGTTCGCCAGCGAGGCCGCTTGTTGTTGGTCATCCATTCCCTCAAGGCGTTTCATCACCTCTTCAAATTGTTCTGCGGCGTCCATACCGTCGAGCATGGATTGCTTGATCCCCAAGGTTTTAAACGCGCTCGCAGACGAGGATTTTTGGCCCAACTTCTGGAAATCAATCACTTTATCGCTGAGATTTTTAACCATGCCACCTAGGTGCTTACCTTCCAGTCCTGCTTCCTGAGCAACCCCAGACCACGCCTGAAAGCTTGAGGTACTCATGTCGAAGGACTTCGCCAAGCCCACGATTTTGGCGGTCTCGATATTGGTCTTGTGCATTGCGCTGGCGAAGGCTTTGCCCATTCTCCAAATCTCCGCCGCCGCGGCGCGGCTGGCCGCCCCGATACTGCGGATTTTATCGCCCAGCTCTAACGCATTCCCATAGGTTTCAGATTCGCGGGTCGCGGCGTTGATCGATTGACCCAATTCTTGATAACGGTCAACCAACTCGGTGATGTCGTTACCCGCTAATGCGGTGCGCACAATTTGTTGTCTGAGGATGACGTGCTGACTTTGAAGCCGCTCAGCTTGTTCACTCGCCTCCGTCATGGCCGTTTTGAACGTCTCACCCATTTTGGTGAAGTTCTCGGAAAGAATACCGCTCAGCGTCATCATCGATGTTAGATTCTCATCGACCATTCTATGCCTCCTTCTTTGGTAGGTGCTCAATAAACTCAATGAACGTCGTCATTGGCAACCCCAACATTTCAGAGAGTGACCAGCCGGTATGGCTGGCCAGAATCATTAATCCACGTTGGATGTCATGTTCGCTGAGGCGTTCTTGCGAAAACCCACGATCACTTTTTGCACCTCCGAGTAATCTTCCATATCCAGTTCCTGAATCACGCCCGTTTCGACGTTAGCCAGCAGCGACATTAAGTGTACTTCCTTGTCGGCATCGTTCTTATTTTGCTTATCGGCGATCAACTGGTCGCGCACTTTAGGGCGGCGCAATGTCAGGACTTCAATGGTTTTCCCACCCAGTTCAATTGGGTAGTTCAGTGTGACTTGAGCCGTGTTTGTTGGGTATTCCATGATAATGTTCCTATAAAAAAGGCCGCGTCACGCGGCCTTGGAGTTGAAGGGTAAATTGAGGTTATTTGATCATCTTGCGCGTTTGCTCAAGGGCATCGAGGCCGCCGAGTTGACGCACATGGTTGACAGGGTCGATTTCAATCAAGGTCACCTCCGCACGACTGACCTTGTAGTAGTCGAGTTTCATTGTGACTTTCATGACTTTGTCGCGCTGAGATCCCGTGTCTTGGGTATCGCGTTCAATCTTGGTGATCATGCCACGCAGCTCTTCGGTTAAGTCCTCGGCGTTCCCGTTAAGATCCGTGTAGGTAGAACGCACTTTTAAGGCGGTTCGTTCTGCCTGACGCAGGCCAAACAGCGGGAGTACGCTGACATCAACACCAAAGAGAGAGAAGCTGGCTTCCATGGCGGCCATGCCTTCATCGACGGGGATCGGCATGTCCATATCGCCTGCCTGAAAATCTGAGGTTTGAACCTCAAGCACCGGCGGCGTGTATTCTTTGGCGTTGCCCGCTTTGCCCACCGTGTCGACCCAAATTGCCCAGCGGCTCAGTAAATTGTTTGCAGCCATTAGCTAAATACCTCTTCCAAGTAATCATTGTTCAATCGGCTGCGGAAAATAATGTGCTCAGCCGGATAAGGAGGACAAAAGTCAAAATCAAAGTAGACGATGCCCTTTTGAATCGTTGCAGGCGTGTTGAGTTCTTTGTCTGCCCAACATTCGCCGTTTAAGATCGCGCCAAGCGCTTTCAGCTCACGCAGATAGGCGTTGACCCCTTCCGTCACATCTTCAACGTACGTTTTGGTGATATTGCGGTCAACGGCCCACAGGTGTGCCCGTTGGACACTGTCGTTAATGATATCCGCGGTGCGGCGCGTCTGTTCAAACGTCCACTTAGGATCGACGCTACAGGTACGGTTGCCCCAGTGACGAAAACCGCCTTCCCGAATCAGGGTACTGACTTTGTTTTCATTGAGCATATTGGCGGTGGTATTGGGATCACCCAGTGACCAGTCCACCGGCTGAGTCGTGCCAACAATGCCATACACTTGCTGGTTGGATTTCGACCACCAGAAGCCTTTCTCCGCATCAATCCGTGCTCGCAGGCCAGCTTGGCGTGCCGAAGACGGACGGTCGATTTCTATGGCTTGCTCGGTGTCAAACACTCGCACCCACGGCCATTCCACTTCCACACGTTCACCAAAGCGGCGAGCCCGTTTCATCGCATCGGTATAACTGGCGACGCGCGTACAATCCACATAAGTGACCGCACGTAGGCGTTTGGCCTTGGCTTCCAATTCCGAGGCCACCGCATCCAATTGGCTGAACTCCGGCGCCACCAAGATACGCGGTGTGTAACCCGTTTCTGTTTGGCTATCGAGAAAGGCTTGCATTGCCATGATCACGTTGGCTTGAGTCTCGGCGTCATCGGCGCCTTGCTCTGCACGCACCACAATCACCAATGCACCCGCTTGGTCAAAGATATCGTCGATCGCCGCAGGTAAGGTGCCGGTTTTGCCGAGCCCTTTCGCGCGTTTGCGACTGCCCGCCACCGCCACTGGCTTGTTCAATGGGAAGGGTTCATTTTGACCGCCTTCTAAGTAAAGACGCGCAATTGGAGTCACTTCGCCGTGACCATCGCCCATCAGAGCCACCGAGACCAACGCCGACGCTTCCGGGTTGGCCTCAATCGCCGCTTTGACTTCGCTGGCGGTGCTTACGGCAGCTTGCGTCGCATCGGTCGCCAGTGTTACCGAGATTTTGTTGCCATCGACAGACACAGACAGTAACGCGTCTGCCGTCTCTGGAGAGACGATGTTGAGGCTGATGGCATTGCCTTGACTGCCGGCCGTGTTCGCGCTCAGTGTCAAACCATCATTGAGTATCGCGCTGCCTAGGTTTAAGCGGGCAGCCACGGCGCCAGCGGCATCCGGTGCTGTTCCCACCAAGCCAATCACCGCGGATTTCACCGTCTGAATAGGGCGTGAACCGTCATCAATTTCGATAACTTCCACCCCGTGAAGAAATTGCGTCATAGCGTATTCCTGTTATTTGGGTAATAAAAAGCCTCGTCAAACGCGATCGGCGTGACGAGGCCAAGGTTTAGAGATAAAAAAGCCCGTATCGTTACGGGCGTGTGTCTGTAAGCGGCGCCGGCCAAGGATTTTCAGCCTGAATTTTCAACCGCGCGGCGAGCGCCTGTTTTTCCAATTGCTCAGCGTCCACAATCGCCTCCGCGGTCTGAATAAGATGACGTTTGATGTAGGCTTCGTCCGTCAGTGGCGCAACCATATTCTGATACGCCGCGCGACGGCGGTCATCCACTTGGTTATACTGGGTAATATATTGATTCTTAACGTTTGTTACCCACGCCCCATTCACCCACTCATCAAATTCCGTCTCCGGTTTTTCCGAGGTAAATCCAGATTCAATGGGACCCAGTTCAGACACAACTTGTGAACGAGCGCTGTCTGCCTGATCGTAAATGGTGAGTTGGCGGTGATCTTCAACATATTGTGTCTCAAAGGCTTGGCCTGATTGATTCAATACGGCCACCACCGCAAACCCTGCTTTAGGCGCCAACGGCTCACACTGGAGGGCGTCTTTTGGAATATGAAACATGCCGCCTCGATATTGTGCCCGAACAGCGGCCAGTACTTCGTGGGTTTGCTTATCAAGAGGATAATAGAACTTTTCTTTGTTACTCACAGTGGCTCCTTTAAATGGCTATTGCCATGGGTCGAGCAGTGTTACGTGGTCGGGTTGTAACCCACCAAACGTGCCAAGGCTCATAAATCGGCAAATTGGTTCTTGAATAATTTATTCTCGCATCAAATTCCGAGAGATCTTCATACAAAGGATCGCCGAACACATCATTTATATTGGCGATCGTATGGCCGTTTGGTGTACTTGGATCCCCCACTTCACCGGTAATTTTCGTTCCCGCTTGATACGAACCTAGTGTTCTTCCAGAATCCACGCCACGTCCCTGATCGAGCACCCTTAAAAACTCACCGCGAATTTCACCGGTATTAATCACACCGTTGTTCACTAGGTGCGGATACGTTCTGGCCAAGCGCCAATACACGGCAACAGGCAAATCAACATTGATTTCCATCACCGCCCATTCCGGCGGCGTGGTATCAAGCCAGAAGAATGGCGTACCCACCTGATCACCGGTATAAGGTATCCAGTAAAACGGTTTGGTGGTGTCTTTCCAGCCAGGATGACGATGCGCGATATTGATGGGGTCTTTGCCCGTTAAGGACTCTCGGTTTGAATACCATTGCCAATACGATAATTCACGAGTCACGGGGTCCTTGGTGTAACAAATTTCGCCCACCGAATAACAACGTTCTGGATCATAAGGCAGAAACTGGCCCACACCCACCAACACATATTGTGGGTGAGGGTTAAGGTCTTCGGCGTGGTCATTGTCCTGCTTATCGACATACTCACGAGTCGCGAGAACAATCGCGGGATCAATCTTAAGTTCCACCGAGGACGAAGCGCTGACTTGCAGCACGACCCGCACGGTTTGAGTACGGCCTGACCCTTCTGCCAAGACCGGTTTATAGGTTTCTGGGAAGTTACCCACCGCCACCAAATCGCCATCGCCATCATAGAGGCCGATTTCACGAATCGTCCAACCACCGACATTTTCTGGGATCACCTGTTCACAGATAATCCAATTGGGGTTATTGGGGTCGGTGTCAACCGCATTGAGGGGCTCGCGGCGCAATTCATTGATCAGCGCGGTTTGCTTTTGGTCTGGGGTGGGTAACACGCCATTGCCATCGCCGATCGCTAATTGAGCCAACCGAATGGTTTGCCCCAGCGCCGTCGCATTGGCAAGTTTGGCTTCACCTACCTGGGTTAAAATCGTAAAGAATTTGCTCATAGTGCCTTCTTTTATCCTGATATCGGGTAGACGTTCACTCTGTCTATGGTGTGTTCACGTCCTGAATGGTACATAAGACCAGACACGCTCACCGCGGCTGGTGCGTAGGGGTAAATAGTGGTTAAATCGCCACAATACATGCCCGCGTTCACCGATAGAACGCCGCGGCTTTCCGCGTGAATCGCCAGCCCAGTGAGGTGGCTTCGCAGGGGTTTCGCGTCTTCGATCAGCGCGACCATTTGGCGATACATCTCATCACTAATGCCACTGTCCAGCACACCGACGGTTAAGGCAAAGGTATGAGGCTCGCCTTGTGGCTGCGTTTGCCACCACTCCATCACGTTAATTAAATAGCCCAGCGGCTCAACGACTCGTCGGATTGCGGCGATGGTGCCTTTATGTCGGTGAACAAAAAACGCCGCTTCAATCGCGGCGCGTTTTTCTTGCTCTGTCCAGCTCGCGTCCCAGCGGTCAACCGAAAAGCTTTGAGCCAGATAGGGTAAAAATGCCTCTGGACAGGTCAACGGGTTCCAGACATCCCGAATCGCCACTGGCAACGTCGGTGTGATCGCATCGGCCATCGCCACTTCGGCCCGACTGGCGTTGGGTGGCAAGATGTTTTTATTCATCTTCGCCCCCATAGTTGACCGAGATCGCGGCGCAGTAACCCGCCTGCTCTTTGCTGATCACAACATCGTTGAGCGGTTTATGGATCACGACGTTCTGCACGCCTGCCACATGCAAGGCGGCATCAATGGCGCTTTTACGAATGTTGCGTCCAAGACGAAACTGCTCGGTGGTGTACGCTTGAATGCGCGCTTGCGCTTCTGCTAACACCGGCTCATATTCTGGGCCAGAGTCCAAATACAGGGTCGCTTCAATATCGTAGTTAATGATCGTCGCCGACTGCACGGCCAGTGCATCGGTCAGTGGACGAGTGTCTTCTGCGCTCAAAGCCGCGGTCACGGCGTCGAGAATAGGTTGCTCGGCGTGGCCATTGCCTTGTCGCGATAATACGCTCACCAACACGTGACCCGGTGTCTTACTGATTGCCGTCACATCGGCCACCAAAGGGTGCGCCGAGAGGGCATGAAATTTGTAAGCGTTGACCGGACCGGCCACCGACATCCCCTCAAGGGCCAGCTGAATACGGCGACGGTAATCGTCGTCGGGCTCCATCACTGCCGGCGTCGGGGGAAAGGTGGTGTCGTTGGCGGGCGCAATTTGCTGACGCGCGACATTAAAGCGCACTCCGACTTGATCGAGGTCGTTGTTTTGGGCATAGGCCAGTAACACCGCCTGCGCGGCTTCGTTCACTCTCTGGCGATCGAGCAGTCGAAAATACGCGGCGACTTCCAACAGTTTGTAGACCGGGTCGGACTCCGTCATCGCTGTAAACGTTGGATCGTTCGCCAGCAATTTATCGCGCATTTGCGCAAAAATGGTCTCGTAGTCGAGTGACTCAAGCAAGTCAGGTGCTGGCAATTGAGATAAATCTTGGATACTCATTGAATTTCGATTCCCTCTAATGTGATCGCTTGACCGTTGGGTTTATAGACGCCTTCGATGGACAGCTCAATCGCGCCAGGTGTCGCCGTATTCACGTAAATTTTTTTGACGCTAATGCGCGGCTCCCACTTTTGCAGGGCTTGCGCGCTGGCGGCGATGATGTTGGCCACCGTCTCAGGTGCACTGGGGTTGTCAATCAGTTCAAACAAGTCGCTGCCATACGCTCTGCGCATCACTCTTGAGCCGACCGGCGTGGTCAAGATATCGCGCACCGATTGTTTTAAGTGCGCCATGTTGTCCAGCGCCTTGCCTGTGTCTTGGTTCATTCCTTTCATATTATTGCTTCTCGTCCGGTTGAGAGGTCGACGCCCCCGACTCTGGAGAGCGATGAACATGACGATTAAAGATCGCCCGGTCAGCCCCCATCGAACGCGTTTTATCTATGATGTTGCGGTCAGATTGGATGTTGCCAGTGCTGTGCTGCTTGCCATTGTGTTCGATGTCTCCATTGATAAAAAAGGTGTTGCAGTTCAACTCGGCATCCCCGCCACTGCCCATCGTGATGGTCAGTTTGTGTGCCCCGCGGTGGTAGTGAATCTCGGTGCCATCGGAGTAACGGCTGACGTGTTCATCCGTTGACTTGCTCGGGACTGGGCTGGCTGAGTCCGCTATCGCGGGGATCACCACGCCGGCCGTCAGCTCTCCCGATTCCGATAAGATCATCACTTGTTCGCCAACCGCCAACGGTTCCCAGTCACAGCGATGCTGGCTTGAAGCTCGCCCTGAAACCCATGGCAACCAGCCCGTCACGGCACCTTGATCGTATTCGACCCGCACTCGCGGCGGTGACTGGGACACATCCACACTGTGGACTTTGCCGCGCTTGATCATATTGGCGATGCGTCGTTGCAGATCGCGGACGATGTACAGTAGCTCAGTCATCGGTCACCACCGTTTGATAGCGATCTTGATTCGGTGAGCCAATCTCTGGGTCATACCCCACCCACACCTGAGTCGGTACAAGCGACGGCGGTAGCGACACCGATTCGCCGAGACTCAATGTCTGTTCAAAACGGACCGCCCAAGTCACTCGGCTGCTGTGTTCTGCCGTTGCGGCGACCGGTTCGGCTTTGATCAACAAGGCCGGCTCAATCGACAGACCAAAACGAGACTCGTCGATCTCGAGCGCGATCGCCATCGCGGCTTGGCACACCCGCAGCGCGTGCTGCGTTTGGCTGGTGCTGACAAACACGTGCACCTCGCCAGCCAAGGTCAGCTCGGTTGTGCCCATCAATGACTGATGGGCCGCCCGTTTCCAGCTCGTTACCGCAAAAACAGCGCAAGGGGTTGTCATCACGGTTTCTGTGCTCGGATAGTCATCCATTAGGGTGATCTCAGGTAAAGCCTCAGCCAACCATTGCTTCACCTGATGGTGGTAATCATTAAAATTAATGCCGTTACTCATCTCAGTTCTTCCAGTTGATGCCCGCGTTAACAGCGCCATGCGTTATTCTGCGGGGAAAATAGGATCGCGTTTCACCTCGGCTCGCCGTTATCCTGCTCTTTGTGCTGAGCTTGTTGCTCTCGCTTGGCTTGGTGAATTTCGATTCGGGTCAGGAAAAAGTTGGTGATCACAATCGCGCTACAAATCAAGGTCAATAAATCCGACAATTGCCAATAAAAATGGCCATTGATCACCTGATCGAACGACGCACTCAGCAGGGATTTGGCAAAGCCGCTTTCCGAAACACCATTGGCAATAACAATCGCCGCGGAGGTGTTGGCTACTGCATTGGGGGTCGATTCAGCCATTGTCGAATACTCTTTTTATCTGTATTGCAATCTTTGAGTGCGTTTTCCATTCTGACCATGTACTCAGCCAACGGATCGTTGGTGCTGCCTATGGCCGGAATCGCCGGTGCGAGGCAATCTCGCGCTAAATGTCGGGGAAGGGTGACCGTTTTAACCACCGTTTTGACGATCACTTTCGCCGGTTCGGGAGTGGCGGAGCAGCCGGATAACACCATCAGGAACACGAGCTTGAGACCAGTATTTGTACTCATTATCATTTTTTCTCAGTCCTCTTAGGGTATTCGACAACTCCGCCAATTTTTGTTGTGCTTGTTGCAACGCGGCATCTCGGTCAGCCAGCACCGTTTGGCTGTGCTGTAAGCCAGCCAACAAGGTTTGTTTCGACGCTTCGGATGCTTGCAACTCTGTCGCCAATGCATTGCGACGCTGTATCGCGTTCTCTGCGCGATGTTTGTGAAGCGCGATCTCAGCGTCTAACGACGCAATCGTCAGACGTTGGTAGCCAATCACACCCGCCGTGAGTGCTGCGGCGACAATGGACATTAGGATTCTATTCATACATGAGCCGCCGGTAGAGATCTCGGATACGTGGGACGTAGTGCCGCGTTTCCTCCGCATGATGGCCTGTGACCTGAGGCAGGCATTGCATAATTAGAGGATACAAGCTCGGATTTCCACACAGCTGTTGCGCTTTAAGGATGTGACCACAGCCTGCGTTGTAACAGGCAAGCGCCAAGTTATGTCGGTCTTGCTCTGGTCTTGGCCATTTCCAGACGCGTCTTAGCTTCGCCATGTAATACGCCCCCGCCGGTATGGCGAGCCGCGCATCCGTTGGCGTGCCTTGCAATTCAAGTTGCTGGGATACCTCCAACCAAGTACCGGGCATAAACTGAGCAATACCCGCTGCGCCAGCTGGGCTGAGGGCATTGGGGTTTAACCACGATTCTTGAATAAGCTGGGCTTTATACAGTTGCCACGGAACCATAGGCAGGTAGTGACGTGTCGCCTTTTTGATTTGCCAATCGTAGTGATTAGGCCAAGCAAAGACTGAAGGCGAGGAAAACGGCAATACAACGAGCGCCAAGATACACAGCTTTAGCATTGTCATCGGCATGGTTCCACCAGTTGGCAAACGTGATCCCCAAACTCTTGTCAAACAGGCGTAAGGTTAACCAAGCGAGCATCACAACAGTGAGGGTTCGAAGTAAAGAAACGGCAAAAGCAAAGAAGGTAAATAGGTAGGTTTCCATCATGGCCTCTTTGGGTTTGATCAAATTTTAGGTATAAAAAAACCGCCATCGTGGCGGTTGCATGAGGGGGTGCTTATGTCTGTTGAGCTGGTCTGTTCGTTTTTGTTCGTCCATTCAGCAGACTTAATAATTATTGTACACTTATCCATAATGGATATACATACAGTAACCTGCCCCGCTTTTTATTTCAAGTGTTTTTTTGATTATTTTGCTTTGATGGCTCACCCGCCAGTGACCACCGCTGAGTAAGGCATCAGCGGCGTGGTGGGCGATGGGTGTGAGGGGAAACGGGTGAGGATCTGACACCCCGCAGGCGCGTTATCGATAAGCTGGCCTGCGAGGAGCCGGGTCGACCAAGAGGGTTACGCTCGACTCTGGTTTTCCAACTCTTGGCTAAACAGGCCCCGCGCGGAACGATCGTAATCGAGCAGTAAGGCACGCATCGCCAATACGTGTTTGGCCCAGTTGGACCAATGGTTCTGATAATAGCGTGTGCGTTGACGCTGAAACGCGTCACTGGTGTCGGCTTTATCTTGCACGTCCACCGCCACCAGAGCCTGAATCAAATACTGTCGGCTTGTGCCAGAGACCATGGCAGAAGCGGTGGCTGCGTCTTGGTCTGGGCACCCTGTGCGATGCTGCAACGCAAGCCCAGCGGCAATCATGGCGGTCATGGCTTTGATTTTGGCATAGGTGCGTTTTTGGACGATGACGCCCTGCTCCGCATGTTGGACCACCCAGTCGTTGAGCACACTTTCTATTAAGCACGCGGTGTTGCTTGACGCGTTCCAAGACGGCGAAGCATAGGCGAATAGGCTCCAAGCGGCTAAATGGGGCGCTTTGCGCTGCATACGCTCAATCGCGACCAAGACTTTCGCCCCATCCATTTTGATCCCGATTTGATGATCGGCGGCGCCAAAGCCTCCACCGCTGGTTCCATCGTAATGTTTTGCCTTGATCCCTTCGGTGGCCATACCAATTGCCGCAGGCATCGGCCAAGTTTCCACATTCGTCGCTAATCCCATGATGATTCCTCTTCGATTATTCACACCAACACGCCGTTAAGACGCTGCCGTCTTTGGTTTAACCTAAAGTGATGCCTGATTCGGCCAGCCAATATTTGCTTGTATAGTGGGTCTGCGCATTGCTCTGATGGCAAACATTGACGCCAGACTGACGGGCCGTTTTGATCACTCGGACCAGGTCACACACATCCAGATTTAAGCCTGCGCAAAGCTCCGCGGGGGACCACAGTCGTTGACGCGACGTCATTAATGCCACTAATGCTTGATTATTTGTCATGAGGGTTTCTCCCAAAGTGTTGACGTTTCAGTTGCTGAATGATCGACAAGCCGTTGACTCGATGACGTTCCTTTTCTTCAAAGGTCAGGGTTCGTTGGCTCGGTGTCGGCAAGGCGCGCGGGTATTGCGCCGAGATGTCTTCGCCACAGGCCAGTTTGGTCAGTAGCCGTTGATATTCGTCTTCAAAGATCGGAAATAAGCGCCCCTCAGACAAATGCCCCAAGTCCCAATGGTTGATCTGGTTAAACGCCGCCTGAACGACGAGAGGGACTGTGGCTCTCAGTGTGTCGTCCGCCAACTGCTGGCTGGCTTGGTAATCCCCGAGCATGGCAAACGCCTGCCTGACCGTGGGTTGATTGAGATCTTCCGCGCTGGGTCGGCACCATTGCACAAACTGGCCCACACTCGGGATGTACGGCAGCCCAGACAGCCGGGCTTTACGCAAACCAAACTCGATTTGCTTACGGTGATGGACGCCCGATTCAAACAGCGCCAGAGTCCATGTGCGTTTGGCTTTATCGACCGTGGTCTGATTGGGGAACGCGACGCGCCAGGCGGGAAAAATGCCCTGTAATTCGGCAAACAAATCGTTGACCAAATGAATCGCAGCCTGAGGCACTGGCCTTGACGGCGACGACGAGGATGCCCCCGCCTCACCGCCCTTCACGCCGGGTTGCAAGGTGTGAGTCAGCTCCGCAATGGACTTCATTGCTCGCCTCCCAAGGACAAGGATTGCGCCCAATCCGTGTCGCCATTGTTAAAATCCGGCGTCATGGTTCCGCGTGCGCTGGGCGCACAGCCTTTGTTTTGCTCTTTGCACAACCAAGCATGAATGAATCGATTGATCCCTTGTTTTGTTTTTTTGCGCTGAGGGTTTGCCTGACACCAACCAATCATGTTTCTGAGTTGCTGATCCACATCCACCGCAGGATAGAGCTGACTGAGTTGCTCGATCTGAGATTGGGTCATCGCATGGTGAGTCTGCTTGCCTTTGAGTGGGATCTCACAGTAAACCCGCTCCTTGTCAGCCACCTTGTTAGACCATTCAAGCTCTGCAGGTAGAATTGGGGGATCTATTGGGGGATCTATTGATGGTTTATGGTCCGATCTCGACCTACCCTGAGGCGAAATTTGACCCACCCCCTGAGGGGGTTTCGACTGTTCTGTTTTTGAACCGTCGAATATCGGCTGTTGGTCTGTTTGTTGTTGATCGGCTTTTTTCTTTAACAGCAACACAGGCAAACGATATTGGTTGCTGGCCCGTACCAAGCGCCCAGAGCCCGACTTTTTAAACTGATGTTTCTTTGCCACCCAGCCTCCCGTTTCGAGCTTTTTCAAGGTCGATTTCACCGTTGTCGCCGACACACCACTTTTGCGGGCGATCGTTTCAATCGAAGGCCAACACAGTCCGTGTTCATCGGCATGGTCTGCTAAACACAACATGACCAGCTTATCGGACCCTTTGAACTGTGGAATATCCCATACGTAACTCATAACTTTGATGGACATTATGTCTCCTTCTTTGGGAAAAACGGGCGCTAAACAAATGAACACAAATAATATAAATCACTTTATATCAACCAATTAAATCAACCTTGCTTGGCCAGAATGCAAAGAGCTTGACTCTGGTCGCCTCGATCACGATCTGGCCTCCAACGGCCGCGTCTGTTCGCCCCAATGATGATCTGGGGGCGGAGTCGCCAATCAAAAAATGGGTTTTATTGCGTCATTCAATGATTGTAAATGTACACGATTCGTGTATTATTGTAAACACAAAAAGTGTGCATACAGCGCCCACGGAGCGTGTTAATTTTCTGCTATGAGTAAAAAACATGAAGTAGGACTGCGCCTTAAGCAGATCCGAGAACACAAAGCACTGAGCCAGCGCGCCTTGGCCACAAAATGTGGTTGGGGCCCTTCGCGGATCAGTAATTATGAATCTGGGCTTCGTAGTATCAGCCTTGATGACGCCGAAACCCTGTCTCAAGCCTTGGAGGTTGAGCCGAAACAACTCTTGTTTGGTGAAGAGCCAAGTGTAAGCAGCCCTCCTCAGGCTCAGGGCAATGCCGAAATTCTTGGCAACATGCAAACTTGGGACAGCAAAACCCCACTGTCTAAACAAGAGGTGGCGATCCCATTTTTATCGGACATTAAGCTCTCGGCTGGCCATGGCTTTGCCTGTGAAACTGAGCACGATAATGGCTTTCGACTTCGCTTTGCCAAATCGACGTTGAAACGCTTTGGTGTTGATCAAAGTGAAGCGGTGTGTGTTTCAGTCAGCGGCAACAGCATGGAGCCGGTGCTGCCCGATGGTTCCACCGTGGGGATTAACTGCGGTGACACCACGCTGGTGGACGGCAAAATGTACGCCATCAATCACAGCGCGGAACTGTTTATCAAAAAGTTGTATAAATTGCCCGGTGGCGGCTTGCGTATCTACAGTTTCAATGAAGCCGAATACCCAGCCAAAGAATTCAAAGCCCATGAAGTGGCCGAAGAGCAAATCACCATTTTGGGCCGTGTTTTTTGGTATTCCGTGATGCTGTGAACGCGGTGAACACCGTCGCCCTGCCCGTTCGTTGCGGCAGTCTGGCTCGGTGGTTCACATTTCGTGTTGATGCCACGCGCATCGCGTCGACACAACAGCAACACATATTGTGAGCGCTGGGTTACGCGTTTAACAGCCCACAGCGAGGCGCAAGCGCATACACGGCGTTGTGTGTCGCTCGCCTTTCAATTATCTTGAGAAAATCACCTCGTTTTGGCCAAGCGTTATTTACATCTTGCCCAAAAAAAGGGTATTAACACCGCCAAAATCAAGGAGGGATAACACACACATGGCACTTATCTTCAGTTTTTCGATTGTGGTCAGCTTAGGGATCATGAGCCCAGGGCCTGGATTCATCTATACCGTCACCAATGCGATTTTGCATTCAAAAAGTCGCGTCTTAATGAGCGTGCTTGGCATTGCTTGCGCCAATCTGTTGATCGCCACTTTGGCCGTCACGGGGTTTAGAACCTTATTTCTCGACCCAAACGTCAATATGGTGATTAATCTGCTCGGTAGCCTGTACTTACTGTATGTGGCTTACAAGCTTTTTATCAGCCAGCCTCAACTCAATGGCGAACACAGTCAAGATCACCACTATGGGTTCCGCTCCGGGTTTTGTCTGCAAATCTTGAACATCAAGGCCATTTTGTTTATCAGCAGTGCGATTACCGTCAACCTCACGGCCGCGACCGATATGATGGTGTTGGTGTTATTGCCCGTGATTACCTTTTTGGTGAGCCTTCTCTGGTATGCTTTTGTTGGCCTGACGGTACAGATTGAGCGCATCAATCGCTTGCTGGTCAGCAAGGTGAAATGGGTCAATAAAGGGGCGTGCCTGTGCATTATTGCCTTAGTCACCAGTTTGTTGTATTCCTTGTTCACGCAGAGTTAAGCCGCCCTGCCCATTCACGGCGTTGACCTTTCCCGAGCCCATTTAGGCAAAGGCGTTGCGCCCTATCGATAGGGCTTTTTAGCCCTGTGATGGTGGAGCTGCACAGAAACGCCTCGGCCTCCGTGCCGACCCTATCTTTCGACCAAACGCAATGTTATCGCTCGCCCGGATACGTCAGTCATGCATAAAAAAGTGCCGCTTTCGCAGGCTGATAAAGTCGCGGGGAGCAAACAGAGTTATCTCCGCTCTGTTTTCACTGAGTTTCCTTCCCTTAATGGCGGGCCAAGTTTAGAAAAAGGGGACGATGATAAGAACAGTCACATTATATCAATATCTTAAACATCGAACGTAAATCTGCTCTGCATTAAAATAACATTAACCCGCCTTTAAGGTGTTGAACTGTAACGCATAAAAAAAGGGACCTGATTCGCATCAGACCCCCATCACTGATCAGCTTACCCCGTTCGGGGCGCTTTTTTGGATTATTCCCAATCTAGGATAACCTTACCTGATTGGCCGCTGCGCATCATATCGAAGCCGGCTTGGAAGTCATCCACTTTGAAATGGTGGGTAATGATCGGGGTCAGATCTAAGCCGGATTGGATCAAGCTGGCCATCTTGTACCACGTTTCGAACATTTCACGTCCGTAAATGCCTTTGATGACCAAGCCTTTAAAGATCACTTGATTCCAGTCAACCGCCATGTCTGAAGGTGGGATACCCAACAGCGAGATTTTTCCGCCGTGGTTCATGTTGGTCAACATGCTATTAAACGCCGACGGGTTACCCGACATCTCAAGGCCGACATCAAACCCTTCCGTCATGCCAAGTTCGGACATCACGTCTTCAAGTTTTTCTTCCATC
Source organism: Vibrio ostreicida (assembly GCF_013074385.2). Classification (GTDB taxonomy): domain Bacteria; phylum Pseudomonadota; class Gammaproteobacteria; order Enterobacterales; family Vibrionaceae; genus Vibrio; species Vibrio ostreicida. Next base: position 147,971 of record NZ_JABEYA020000006.1, on the reverse strand, counting down.
ACGTTGACTGCGCGAGTCACGCCCATCTTTTTAGCAAGATCTAAGCGGTATTCGTTGACGTCAGTGATCACCACGTGACGCGCTCCAACGTGTTTAGCGACGGCGGCCGCCATGATTCCGATTGGACCCGCGCCCGTGATCAGGACATCTTCACCAACAAGGTCGAAAGAAAGCGCGGTATGCACTGCGTTGCCAAACGGGTCAAAGATAGAAGCGAGATCGTCAGAGATTTCAGCCGGGATCTTAAAGGCGTTGAAGGCGGGGATCACGAGGAATTCAGAGAAGGCACCCGTGCGATTGACGCCAACGCCAGTGGTGTTGCGACACAAGTGAGTACGGCCGCCACGACAGTTACGACAATGGCCACACGTGATGTGCCCTTCGCCAGACACACGATCGCCAATGTCAAAACCACGCACTTCCTGACCAATACCCACGACTTCGCCAACGTATTCGTGGCCGACCACCATGGGCACCGGAATGGTGTTTTGTGACCATTCGTCCCAGTTGTAAATGTGGACGTCAGTACCACAAATCGCGGTTTTCTTAATACGGATAAGAAGATCATTATGACCCATTTTCGGTTTTTCAACCTCGGTCATCCAAATGCCTTCTTCAGGCTTAAGTTTAGAAAGTGCTTTAATTTTCATAATGTTACCTAGTTCATTTCACCTAACTGCAAGGCGAAAATCAAAAAATCGTGTTGTTCTATGGGTATCGTTGAGGTCGGCGATTGACACCGCAGACCTCATTTTTAGTCGATGATAGCCATGTCTTTACCCACTTGGATAAAGGCATCAATCGCATGGTCAAGTTGCTGTTGAGAATGCGCTGCCGACATTTGAGTACGGATACGCGCTTGGCCTTTAGGCACCACAGGGAAAGAGAAACCCACCACGTAGATGCCTTTTTCTAGCGCACGTTCGGCGAATTCAGCCGCCACTTTGGCATCACCCAGCATGATAGGAATGATCGCGTGATCCGCGCCGCCCATGGTGAAGCCCGCCGCTTCCATACGAGTACGGAAATGCGCCGAGTTTGCCCATAGACGGTCGCGCAAGTCGCCGCTTTCTTCAAGCAGATCGAGAACACGAATCGATGCGTTAACGATAGCTGGCGCAACAGAATTAGAGAACAGGTATGGGCGTGAACGCTGACGCAACCAGTCAATCACTTCTTTTTTGCCCGAGGTGTAACCGCCTGACGCGCCGCCCATGGCTTTGCCTAGGGTGCCCGTAATGATGTCGATGCGGTCAACCACATTGTGGTATTCGTGGGTGCCTGCGCCTGTTTTGCCCATAAAGCCAACGGCATGAGAGTCGTCGACCATGGTCAAGGCACCGTATTGCTCGGCAAGATCGCAAATCGCTGGCAAGTTCGCCACGACACCATCCATGGAGAACACGCCGTCAGTCACGATCAGAATATGGCGAGCGCCGGCTTCTTTCGCCGCAATGAGCTGTGCTTCTAGCTCTTGCATGTTGTTGTTGGAATAACGGAAACGCATCGCTTTACACAGACGCACACCATCAATGATCGAAGCGTGGTTTAGCGCATCAGAAATGATCGCGTCTTCTTTGCCAAGGATGGTTTCAAACAGGCCTGCATTTGCGTCAAAACACGAGGTGTACAGAATCGTATCTTCTTTACCTAGGAAGCTCGACAGCTTTTGCTCAAGGTGCTTGTGAATGTCTTGAGTTCCACAGATAAAGCGAACAGACGCCATTCCGAAGCCATGCGTCTCCATGCCCTCTTTGCCAGCATGGATAAGCTCAGGGTGATTCGCCAGCCCAAGGTAGTTGTTGGCACAAAAGTTCAACACTTCTTCGCCGCTGGAGATTTTGACCGCCGCTTGCTGCTGAGAGGTAATGATACGTTCAGATTTGTAAAGACCTTCGGTCTTTACGTCTTCGATTTGTTGCTGAATTTGTTGGTAGAATGCAGAAGACATGTCAAATTCCTTGCTAGTGATTAAATCAAGCGTCGTTGCTTGTTGAGGCCCGCCGCAATCGGCAGACCGCTTATAAGAATGGGCTAAGTGTAATCGATGATGGCGCTTTTCATTATCCTGCTATCTGGAAAAACATTCGTGAATCTGAGGCACAAATGCGGGCTTTTTATGATGTAAATCACAGGAATGAGCCATAACACTCAGCGTGTTGTCAGCCGACCGCTATGCTTGTCAGGTCTGACTCGCCTGCACGCTGGTGGAGAAGAGAGAGGAGACTGGCGTGGGCCTTGCTATTTTTCGTGTATGAGGCTTAGCAAAGTGATTAAGGCGATGACAGAGGCGGCCAGCAGGATGTCATGTATCATGGTATCCAGATCGAGCAAAGTACTTGATTCTTGCATTGTGCCACTCCGTTGTTGGTTACTATTTAACCACTTTATCGATTTGAAGAGGATTGACAACGGGTTTTATTGATAATTTCACTTGATATCACGGATTCATTTTGGTCAATTCTAAGCTTATCGCCTTACTGCCTGATTTAGCGGCTTTTATTGTTATCGCCGAACAAGGCAGTTTTACCGCCGCCGCAAAACAGCTCGACGTGACGCCGTCTGCGCTCAGTAAGTTGATCACGCGTTTGGAGTCTGCGCTGTCGGTTAAATTGTTTGAGCGCACCACTCGAAAACTGGTCATCACGCCGACGGGCCAACAAGTGTACGATCAGGCTATTTTGATGGTCAACGCTGCGCAGCAGGCATGGGAGCTATCCACCACGGATCATAAGCAAGCCACCGGTTCGCTGACCATTGCCGCCCCTGAGGCTTTTCTCAACTCGGTGCTTCAACCCTATGTGGTGCCTTTTTTGCAACGCTATCCTGATATTCAGCTGCAACTGCGGGTCGCCGACGGGGAGATTGACTTGCTCAGAGATGGGATTGATATTGCCTTTAAGCTGACGGATAAACCGGATGAAAATTTGGTGCTCAAAGACATCGGCCAAACCAATCTTATGTTGTGCGCCAGCCCCGATTATCTCGCAGAGCGCGGGATGCCGTCTCACCCTACCGACTTGCTGGCGCATGATTGTCTGTTTCTGGCGGAAACCGAACGCGATAACGTCTGGGATTTTTTTAAAGACGATGCGTATCATTCGGTCACTGTCTCCGGCCGTTATGCCGTCAACCACTCTCAGATGCGCTTAACTGGGGTCAAAAATGCGCTTGGTATTGGCATTTTTCATGATTTTGTGATCGCCGATGCGATTGAGCAACAACAGGTGGTGCCGGTTCTGTCCGACTGGACCATCAAAAGCAATTACCATGGCGCGATCGCCATGCAGTATCCACAAACCAAATACATGCCCGCGCGACTGAGAGTGTTTATTGACTATATTAGCCGTGAGCTGGGCGACACGCTCAGCTCATAACGGTGAGTTCTGCTCAAGGCGACGGGCTGCGTGACCGGTTGACGTTGGCGCGTCGCTGCGGTTGTTGTTGGCACCACCAAGACATCTGTTGCAGTAGGCTCGGGCGCACTTTCTTTTTCGACCACGCCGGCCGCGGTTGGAGGCTATTCATCGTCGTTCCTTAAACGCGGCGGCGCTGGGTGAGCGGACCCTGAGCGGGGATCCGCCTGCGCGTACCAATCGACGTTTTTGGTCAGCATCATCACCAAGGTCAGCACAGAAAAACACAACACACTGCCCATCAACAGGGCGTAATTCTCGGCCTGTATCAAACCAAACAACAGCGCATACAAACACAATAAGCTCACCCCGAACACGGCCCCATGACGAGCGTGGTGGAACACTCCGCCAACGTAGACGCTTAATAGACCGGTTGAGGCGCAGGCGGAAATCACATAAGCCCAATTAAAACCTGTGTGTTCACTGAGCGAGATCAACAGCAGATAAAACAAGGCCAGCGCCAGTCCGGCAAACCCATATTGAATCGGATGAACCTGCCGAGCCTGCAGCACCTCAAGTAAGAAAAAGCTCGCAAACACCAAAGTCATCACCAAGAGGGAGTAGTTGATGGCGCGGTGGGATTTGAGGTAGTGGTCGACCGGATCAATCAAATCGACCCCGAATTGGCGCTGATTAAACTCATCGCACAAGGTCGTGTCCGACATGCAATCTTGAAACAGCGGGGTAATATTGGTCGAGACGTTGTTGGTCGTCCACTGAGCGCGAAAACCCGCGGGTGACACGTCTGAGGAGATCGGTAAGGCGTCGCCAATAAAGCTCGGATGAGGCCATGTCGACGACAGCTCAACCTGCGTGCTTTGGCCAAGGGGCGTGACTTGAAGTTTACTCATTCCTTGAAGTAAGAAGCGCAAGTCAAACGTCAGCGCCTGTGTGAGGTCGAGGGCGTTGCGATCCAGACGAGTGCGAAAGCCTTGAGCTAAGGGGATCAGCCCTGTCCCCGGTATGATGTCAACCTGACGATCGGCCAAGGTCATGGTGTCGATCCGGATCAATCCGCGGCTATCTCGTACCCCGACCACAACGTTAATGTCGGTGATCGCTCCGCGATTCCATGCTTTGAGTAAACTCAGATCAAACGCCCCTTGCAACGCCGTGTCGGCGTTATACAGTCTGGCGCGGTAGATCCCGCGATATTTTTCAAAGCTGTCCAGATTGGCCCGAACCTCCAAGCTTTGCGGCAAAATAAACGCCTGACGCGGCTCGGAATCGGTGCGCCCCTCACGGGTGCGTGTTTGGGTGTAGTCAATGACCATCAGTGGGCCAACGATACGCTGCTCTGTGCTGCTGCTCTGGGCAATCTCATCACGCACAGTGTCCTGTCGCACAGACCGCTCAGAAATCAAACCGCTGACCATCGCGTCTGGAATTTGCAGTAATAGGATCAACACCAGCACCAAGCCAAACTTGATGCCGAGCGGGTTATTGAGGACGTTTTTCATGATTCATTCTCCTTAAATGATGCGCTTACTCTAACGCCGTCATTTGGAGAAGGAATGGAGCGAATATGGAGTTTTTATGGAGTTGCCCATTGCAAGGTGACTTTCACCCCTTGACCGAGAACCCCTTGGTCGACGTTTTCAATCCGCAGCTCACTGTGGTGCAGCTTGGCCACCTGCTCAACAAAATTGAGCCCCAGCCCCGTACTTTTGACACCGTTGCCGCGAGCAAGTGAGTAAAATCGCTCAGTAAGACGCACCATGGCATACTTAGGGATAAGCGGCCCCGTGTTAAATATCGACAGCTTTGACAGGCCGTTGACTTGCCTGAGCTGCCAAGTAATCTTACCGCCTTCTTCGACAAAATCGAGCGCGTTGTCCATCAAATTAAACAGGGCCTGTTTGAAGAGAAACGCGTCCCCTTCAAGGCTCGGGTAAGGCGGTTTAGGCAGTCGGCAGGTGATGTTTTTGACACTCAGCCGTGCATCCGATGCGTCAACAATCTCGGCCAGAATCTGTTCTAAGTCGATGGGTTGTTGATGGGCCAGTTGGGGCTGTTTTTCCAGCCGAGCCAACACCAGCAATTTGTCGATCAAGGATTGCATCCGCTCACTTTCTCGTTCGATGTTCGCGGCGAAACGAGCGGCCTTTTTTGGCGTCAACGTCATCTGTAAAATTTCACTGGCGCCTTTGATCCCTGACAGCGGGCTTTTCAGCTCGTGCGTCAAGGTTTCCACATACTCTTCAACGTACTGCTTACCATCGAGCTGGGTGCGCATTTTTTCCAGTGCGTTGCTCAGGTGGCCGTATTCATAAAAAACACGAAACTTGGGCTTGGTGGCTTTCTCCCCTTCGCCCAGCTTAACCGCATATTGCTCAAGTTTATGCAGCGCAGAGTGGATCCGCCATGCAAATAGGGCCCCCGCCAGCAGAACTAAACCACTCATGGCGATCATCCAGAACAACACATGGCGTTTTGACAGGTCAATAAAGGGCTCGACAGAGCGGTTCGATTTGGCCACCGTGACGCTGCCCACGATCGCGTCTTGATAATAAATCGGCGCGGCCACGTACATCACGGTCGAGAGTGGGTCATTGGGGTCCTCGGTGGTACTGCGAGCACCATATTGGCCACGTAAAGTGCGGTAAACATCGTTCCATTGGGAGTAATCTTGACCGATGTCTTGCTGCCAAGAATCGGCGATCACGATCCCTTTTTGGTCGGTGATGTAAATTCGATGGTTCATCACCTTTTTGCCGATTTCCCAAATTCGAGCGGCTGGCTCTCTTTGTCCATAAGCGTTCAGCAGTGCCGCAAGACGACGGTTTGAACGGTCTCCGTTGGCCCACCCTTCTTCGGCCAAGACCGCGAGCAAGTTGGCCATGTCCACCAGCGTTTCTTCGGTGGTCTGACGAACGGTCGGCTTGAGCTCATCAATGATGGTGGTACTCACGGTGTACGCCGTCAGGACAACGAGGGCAAAATAGAGTGAAAACAGTCGTAGCCCCAGCGGGATTTTTGGCCAGCCGATCATCATCACCTCGCTAACTGATAGTAATAACCAAACCCACGCTTGGTGCAAATTCGCTCTGACATGTCGAGGGGTTTGAGTTTGTGGCGAATGGCTTTAATGTGGGAATCAATATTGCGTTCATAACTGGCGTGTGGCGTCATATCCGCCACCACCATCAGCTGTTCACGGCTAAGGACCTGCGGCGAGGAGCGAATCAATTTGTCTAAAATTTTGTATTCGACCGCGGTCAGACCGAGCTTGTGTGCCCCGACCTGATAATCATAGTTTTCCGGCTTTAGTTCGTCGCCAAGCGGTGTCTGGTGAGCCTGATCTCGTCCCAAGGGGTGAGACGCGGCCAAAGGCTCGACGCCGTCAGGTTGCTGGGCATCCATCGCCACGCGTGATTTAATCCGCAGCTTAACCCTCGCCAACATTTCTCGTGGGCTAAACGGCTTTGTGACATAATCATCCGCGCCAATTTCCAGCCCAACGACGCGATCGATTTCATCATTTCGTGCAGTAAGAAAGATGATCGGCAGATCGGAAAATTCACGAATCGTCTTACACAACTCGAATCCGTTGCCATCAGGCAAGCCCACATCTAAGACCAACAGGGCCGCGTGATTGTGTTGCAAAAACGCCAGCCCCTCGCCAGCGGTGGAGAACCACTTTGGCTGATAACCGTCCATTTCCAGAACGTGGACAAGGTTGTCGGCGATCGCGGCTTCGTCTTCAATAATCACCACCGTGGCGCGTTTGTTTAATGTCTCTACTTCATTCAAGGCGTGCCGCCTCCTCTCCTGTGATCAACATGGGCTGACGGCGCCACTTAACCGCCGAAAAAACGCGCTGGCCAAGTGATCTGCCCCAAGGCAATCCAATCGTAGACCGTGAAGAACACTGCGCAGATCACCGCCAGCTTGACCAATCGATACACCATCCACATCGCGGTTTCCTTATTCATATCCCGTTTTAAACACTCGTCACATTGGTGACGCGCCAGTCTAACACTAAATCATCGCCCCTGAGCCACTTAAGCCGTTATATGACGAGCTTTTGACCACTCGCAGATATTAAGTGCACATTAATCTCATTGAAAAGTTTGATATGCATTCAAGTTTAAAAAATAAAGCCCCTCCCTGAGCGCCCATTTAACCCAGCGTTAACCGGCCTTGTTTTAGCCTTTTTTCATCACCACAGCCAACCACTGACTCGATGGCGCGAGCAACTGACCGAGACAAGGACTGCCATCGCTTGCTGTCATTGAGTTCCAGACAATAGAAGGTCCATGATGAGTCGATTGATGCTATTCTTGCTTACCTTGGGGGCCGCTCTGCATGCCGCGGCCATACCGATTCCTGACGATCTCGATGGCGAACTGCGCACCTTGATCCGCCAGCACAATCTCACGGGTGACCCCAACGCTGGGCTCGATATTCCCGACGTTGACTCCCCTGAAGTCAAACTGGGCAAACGGCTGTTTTTTAGCAAGGCGCTGAGCGGCAATAAAGACGTCGCTTGCGCCAGTTGCCACCACCCGTATTTAGGGGGCGGCGATGGTTTGTCGTTACCGGTGGGGACGCTGGCGGAGGATAACGACGTCGTCGGACCCGGGCGGCGCACCCTCACTGGTGAGTTTTACATCCCACGCAATAGCCCGACCATTTTTAATGCAGGCCTGTACAAACGCAGCCTGTTTCGCGATGCTCGAGTCGAGTTCCTTGACTGGCTCGATCCGGAACAAGGCATCAGTACACCTGATGTTGCGTTCGGCGATCCTGATCCTAAAGCCGGTGACACCCTGCTGGCCGCGCAAGCGCGCTTTCCCCCTGTCACTGACGCTGAAATGCGCGGTTTTGACTTTATGACGGGGCAACCCAACCAAGCGGTTCGAGCCCATTTAGCCGCCCGAATTGGGGATTATGGCCAAGGCCAAGGGGAGCTGTTGAATAACCAATGGCGCCCACTGTTTACCGCCGCCTATGGTGAACACGATGACGCAAAAGAGCTGATCACGTTTGCCAATATAACTCGGGCCTTATCCGCTTATCAGGCCTCCATGAATTTTACCGATAACCCTTGGAATCGCTATGTCAAAGGGGATTTGGCGGCGCTCACAGAATCGCAAAAGCGCGGCGCGTATCTGTACTTATATATGCCCCCGCCACCGTCTGACGGCGGCACCGAGCCTGACTTTCTGCCCACCCAATGTATTGGTTGCCACAATACCGATAATTTCGCCCAAACCAAAGAGTCCAATTACCATCGCTTGGCGTTTCCACAAATCGGCCCCGGTACGGGCAGCGCGGGCATCGAAACCCAAGATTTGGGCCGTATGCACCGTAACGGCGAACGCGATGATATCTACAGCTTTCGCTCTGGAACCCTACTCAATATTGAAGTCACTGGGCCCTTTGGCCATGCGGGCAATTACGATACCCTTGAGCAGGTCATTGATCACTACGACGATTATCACGCTCTGCTCGACCAATACATCAATCATCAGGGTTGGTGCGAGCAACCCCAGTTTCAGGACCGCCAAGACTGTTATTCCTTATTTCCAGACACACGTGACAACACAGACTTGGCAGCGGTCATCATCGATGATGAAATCGCCGACGGTGCACCGGTGTTGAAAAAACTGAATTTATCCCGTCAGTCAAAAACCGATCTGGTTGAGTTTCTGAAAGCCCTTACTGACCCGTGTGTGAAACAAGCCGACTGCTTACAAGCGTGGTTACCTCAACCCGAAGACACCGATCCTGACGGCCTCCAACTGCACCCCAAAAACGGCCAAGGCGTGCCGCTCTATCTCACCCAGGACTGCACTGAAGGCGACGGCCTCGCCTCGGGAGCGGCATTGACGCGCGATCAGGGTCAATGCGTGTCCGGTCAGGCACACTATTTGTACTTTGATGTCGCCCAAGACAATACTCGGGTGTACCTCAGTAGCCGCGGCGGACAAGGTGCGCTGACCTTGTACTACCACCCTGAGACTTGGGCCACTGAGCGCAATGCGACGGCTCGCTCAATCGGCGAGGCCACCCAGCAAGTGCTGGTCATCACGCTCAACCAAGGCCGCCATTTTGTCAGCGCCATCGGCCAGCACGGTTATCAAGGGGTGTCACTCGCTTATGGACACCACAGCGCGCATCAAAGGCCCGAGTACCCACCTCGCGCGATCGCAGACCAATGTCAGGCACCGTCATTGGAACGGGTCCCGGTCCTGCCCCCTGCCCGTCCAGTGTGTATGACCGATGGCGACCACTATTATTTTGTTCCCATTGATCAGCCCAATGCCCGGCTGGAGATCCGCACTCAGCATGGCCAAGGCAACACCGATGTGTTTGTTGACACCGGCTGGCCAAGCCGTGATCGCTATACGTTTTCCTCTCGCAATGAGGGTAACGATGAATACCTGAGCATCGACTCGCCGCCGCTCGGGGGCCTCTTTATCCTCGCCGCCGCTGACGAACACACCCATGGGGCCAGCATTCAAGTCGATATCACCCCTCGCTAACCCTTTTCAAGAGCGGAGGCTGGTCCGCTCTTGCCTTTCTCTGCTTACTCTCCCCTTGGGCTCTTCCCTTTGCAGCACTCTGCCACAGGCGGCGATCGCTCTGCGCTTCACCGCCACAACCCCCTGTTCAGTAATGAGATTAAATTGATAAAACACTTGATAATGGGTTTGATTGTCATCTAAGGTAGTTAAGTCAGCTTATCAAATTCAAACATCCTTGGAGCAGAGGGAGAGATTATGGCGATCGTCACCATTTTTTTTAGTGGTACGGGGGCAACCTCGGAAAATCACGTCAACAAAAATTACGCCTTTGGCGAACTCATCGCGGTACTGGCAAAAAATGCCGTTGGCCAAGAGATGATTGATTACATTCAGGTTGATGGGGTCGGCAGCGGCAACCACAGCGAATGGCGTAAACACGCCAAAGATGATGTTTACGGCAAACAATTTGGTAAATTGGGCGGGCGTGGGATCGACAGCAACATGAACCACGTCCTCAATTCGCTCAAAGGGGTACCGCAAGACGATGGCGATTACCTCAGCCGAGCCAAATCTTTGCTCAGGGACATCAAACCTCAGAAGAAAGAATCGTTTTGGCATTTTGGGGTCTCTTCGGCTTACAAGAAGTACCAAATGGAATGCAAAGCCCTTGCTGGCGATCTGAAGTATGCGATGTCAATGCAGCGCGCCAACATGAGGGCCGAACGCAAAAGTAACCCGATTTCTCAGGTCAACATGATCGGCTGGAGCCGAGGCGGGGTAAGCTGTTTTGAGCTGGCCAATCGCATGCAAGACGATCCCGCGCTCAGTCATATTCCCGTCAATATTTTTGCTTGTGATCCGGTTCCTGGTGGCATGAACGCGTTTAAAAACTACAAGGCGCTCGGGCCGAATGTCCAACAAGTGGTGTGCTTGTTCGCCGAAGATGAGCGTTCAATGGCGTTTAAAGCGAGAATGCCCAGACTGCACAAATCCACCAAGTATTACACCACCATGATGCCGGGTCGCCACGGTACGCTGGTCGGCTGTTCGACCACCAGTGGCAACAAGAAAGGGGACCATCTCATCCTTGGACCGGGCAGGATCACGCGTGACTTTGCCGAAAAGGTGCTGGTCGGCTGGGGAAGTCGCATCAAACCGTCCACCATGCTCAATTTGTCCAAATCAGAAATTTTGGAGCAATACGCGCAGGTGAAGAAAAACAGCGCCCATTTTGAAAAAATGCATGCCAACGTTTATACCGTTCAAAACCGGCTGTTTTACGGCAGCGGCGACCGGATAGGCCAACAATCAGAGCGTTGGTGTGGGATCCCGATACACCGCTTCCAATTTCCCGGTATTACAAAAAACTACGGCGACGCGGTTAACCGCCATCACTATGATGTGCAAAAAAACAATATTTTTGCGATCAATGGTATTTCCGGTGCGCTGGTGAATATCCTGTAAATCTTGGCCGGAAACCCCCTTCTGGGTTTCCGATCATAAGACGCGTCAATCCGCCGCCTTGTTGGCGGTTTTTTATTCGTCATTCAGTATGTGCATGAGTGTGTCGCACAACGGGTCCAAGACATCTGCGTCTTTCCAATAGTGATTGTGTGACAACAGCGTAAACCCAGTGTTGACCTCAAGATCTCGGACACTGAGGCGGTCATGATATTGCTCATTAAGCGGCTTAAGTGGCCAGCCTAGCGCATCATCGACATCAAAGAAATTCCACCATTCAAAATCGCGGTTAGGTCGTTGGATCGCGTGGATCTTGTCTTGCTCAAGCCCAGACACAAACAAGGGCATATTATTGCCCGTGCTGAACCAGACCCTCAGTTTGCTCAGGTTGGCCATCGCCGCCTCTACATTTTCTCCACCGGGCGCAAACAACCCTCTCTCATGTTGAATATCCCAGATGTAATTCGACATCACCTGATTCCCAAGCGATTGCGCCACCACGACAAATACACCGTCATCGTCCAGTGCCTTGGTCACCGCATTGATTTGCTCATGCACACACCTTGATACGCGCAAGCCGATACTGTCAGGCTCACGATAATCCTGAATATTGACCGCATCACTGAACGAATGGAGCATAAATTGGCGTACCCTAACCGCGTCCAAATCATGGGCAGACGACATTCTCTGCCACAGCGATTCTTGATTGGCTTGCATCGCTTGGTGATAGTAGACCGGCTTCACCAGCATCTCGCCGCGGCCTCGCCCTAAGCGCTGTTCAATTCTTGACATCAAGGGCTTGTAATAATCCGTGGGTTGATTGCCCATACCATGTAATGTCACTATGCCCAGTTTATTGGCCATTATGCACCTCCTTTATTATGCAATCAGAACCCTACACAAACTGACGCCAACATAAGGTGATTCAAGCCACATATCCGCTAAGGCGGGCGTTGAAGGTGTCAGATTCACAACGTTTCATGCTCTCCGCTCAAGGTGAGTGAGGTGTTGACGAAATCCGGGCATCTTTGGCGGTCTCGTTCAAAACCCCATTGATGGCGCCTGTGAGTTGGGGTGATTGAACGTACCTTTAGAGTCAACATGGATTTTAAATGAATCTAGTTGATTTTATTTACAGTTTTTATGATTTCGATTTAGTATGTCTCCCCCCACCGCAAAAAAGGAAAGTTCATGCTTAAGAAGGCCTTGGCATGTTTAATCGCCACTACTATTAGCCAAGTTCACGCCGCGCCCTACCACTGCCAAAAGGAAAAACTGTTTAACGATCCGCTCGTTCGTTTACCGATTGCGGTTAAATTTGGTTGTTTAGATAAAGCCAAAGAATTTATCAAACTGGGCGACAACCCTGATAATCGAGATTTGTACAACATCACGCCTCTGATGCATGCGGCTCGAGGACATAGCGCCACCACGATGCTTCAACACCGAGGAGAGAGCCCCTTACTGATCACAGATTTGATCAAGGCGAAAGCGCAACTCAATTTAGTGGATAACGATGGTGTAACGGCGCTGATGTATGCCGCCCTCGAGAATAATGCTTATGTGGCCGAGAAACTGATTGCCGCTAAGGCCGATCTCAATGTGCAAGATCATTCGGGCATGACGGCCATGCTGTACGCCAGCACACAAAGGGACGCCGCCATTGCAGAGCAACTGATTGATGCGAACGCTGACTTAACGATTCAGGACGATCATCGAGGCTGGACAGCCCTCATGTATGCCAGTCAAAAGGGGCGGATTGAGATTGTAGAAAAGCTGATTGCAGCCAATGTGGATCTTGATATCAAAGACAATCAGAGCGCTGCGCGTACGGCCTTGATACTGGCAAGTTACAGCGGAAAAATTGATGTTGTTGACGCGTTACTGAAAGCAAAGGCGAAAACCTATATACGGGATTCGACGGGCTATTCCGCTTTAGATTATGCAAAAATAAACAACAGTCGCAAAATAGTGGCGCTTTTTAGCCAATACAGGCAATCCATTGATATCAAAAACTTGCCAGTCGAACCAGAAATTTGTCGTCATACCCGCACTCAACAAGAAAAACCTGCGCTCATTTATGCGGTTGACAATGACTGCGCCCAGACAGTAAAAACATTGTTAGCGGAAGGCGCAGAGACTGAAGTCACCAATCAGTATGGTCGAACGGCTCTGATGGCCGCCAGTTTACAGCGCCATGCCGTCATTGCCAAATTGTTGATCGAGGCAGGGGCAAACGTGAAAGCGTTGTCTAACGGTGGAAGTACCCCTATTGGTGAAGCCGCAAGAGCAGGCGCTGCCGAGATTATTGAGCTACTCGTACAAGCAGGGGTTAATATCGAGACGCTTAACAAAGATGGAGAAACCCCGTTAGTGGCGGCGAGTCTCTACGGGTGGCCATCGGCGATTGAAACACTGCTTAAACTCGGGGCCAACACAAGCGCTACCGATCGCCATGGTCGAGAGCCTATTTTTATCGCCAGTGCCCGTGGTCACCTCGAAGCAGTCAGAGAATTTCTCAATGCCAAGGTGGATATTGATCGACAAGATGCTGACGGAAGAACCGCGCTTATGGACGCCAGTGATCGTTCAAAATCGGATGTCGTGAGAGCGCTGATTAAGGCAGGAGCCGACACCGGGCTCAAAGATAAAGAAGGGGACACCGCGATATCCTTAGCCCGAACGCGAACAAATAACCCAATGGTAATGAGATGGTTAGCAAACGCAGAGTATGTAAAGCTCTATCCGAAAATTCAAGAGTTGGTGGTGGCCAGTACGCCCTTATCTGATCCAAAACTTTCCGCACTGATGGATCAGGTGGTCAATCTTGCGCCGAGGCAAAGACGCAGTCGTTTTTCCTCTCGCTACCTGCAAGATCGAGAGGGGTTATCATCCTTACCTCATGATCCAAACGAATTTCAAGACTACTACTGGTGGTAAGCGTCGATTCAAGGCGCGACCACTGGGGGACAGGCACGGCTTCAGTTGGCACAGGAAATGCGAGGTCGTGCTCGATGAGGCAATCTTAGTGGTGAGTGATGGCGTGATCATCAAGGTCGAGAACGGTATAAAAATGACCCTACAGATGACGCTGAACACAGCGGGTGTAATGCAAGAATACAATGAGTTTGAAAGGCAACGCATTAACTCGTTTAGCCGCGTAAGCAAATCAGACGTTTCTTAGCGTCTTTTTAGAGTGTCTGTCCCTTTAATTTCTTTCCTTTAATTTCTTTAATTTTTTAGTCCCTTTAATTTTTTTGCTTTAATTTTTTTAATTTTGCAAAATCTATGTTCATACCTTGGCCCGTAACTCATTTCGGGGCATTTCTGCGTTACATGCCCCTTCAGCACGTCTCTGGACATAAGTTTGTCAGCTACATTACTAAATTAGAATATAACGGATTAATTGAAGTATGGAAAAGTAACGCCTTACTAAGAGGCAAGTAATTGTTGGCTAAAATTTGGAGCGAAGCGGAATCGAGCCAACGATTACGAGTCCGGCTTGAGCAACTTGTTAAGGTTTAGCTCACTCAAATACTTTGACAATACAGAGTACTTATTTAAATGGTCGGCACAATAAGCCGGAAGTACATACAAGTTCATTTCAGCCGCCAAAATAAACATTTTGTGGCAGTCTTCTTGTTTTTTGTATTTAAAGTGGATTGTCCAATTATCTTGAAACCACAAGTCAACACCTAAGTCATAAAATACTATGTTTGGACAATACACATCATCAAACAAATTAGAGATATACTCACCTACTTTTGGACTCTCAACATAACGAGAGAACTGTAGACGCTGCTTCGTATTCCGTCCGACATACTTATACCGAATAGGTTGTTCTATATCGCAAAGTTTGGACAAGAAAGTTTTTATACGTTTATCCCACTCTAGTTTTTTTTCGCTTGTCGCTTCGTCAATAATACTGAATGAGTCAGTTTCATAAAGCCAATGATCAAAAATTGTTATGGCAGCCCATGAGAAATCTTCTTCTGTGCAATCTTCATTGTACTTAAGAAGAAACGAAAACTTCTCAGACAACTGATTGTTTTCTTTCTTTGGAATATTTCGAAACTTTCTCATAAGAACCTTAACGCCGCATTAAGCGGACAAAAATAGTGAGTTAAAATGTGTAGCGAAGCGAAACGTAACCCACTGTTTTTGTTCAGTTTAAATGCCTTGTTATAACTACGTTACTCTGAACCACGCCATTTGGTAAGCGCAGGAACTACATTGTATTGATCTTTGAAGTTTACTATTTGTCTTTCTGTAAAAGAATCTGGTCTAAATCGAATACTGTTTGCAAGTTCGTTAATATAACTTTTGCCACTAGCTTTATATTGAGAAATTTCGGCATGAGACAGCTCAATTTCAAGCATAAACACGCCTACAGTCCCACAAACAACAGAAAGTAAATAGTCTTCCCTACTCTGAAAAAGTAACCAAGACATATATTCTTCATCTAAAACAACCACATTAGCTCCAGTAGTTATAACATTATTAATAACAGGCAGTCTCGTTTTTCTACCTGCCCGACTTTCGATTAATTTATCATAACCCACTAAAAATTAGAAAAAAATACATCGAGATTTGTACTCTATCCTCACATAAAAACACGCTGGCATGTTATCTCTTTTTAACAATGCGTGTTATCCAAGATGGGAAAAGCACAAGCCTTTAAGAAACAATAATTTACAAAACCAACCATCGGCAAAGCAAGACCAAGCACTCAATAAAACATGCCACTTTTCCATATTCAAACTTAATAAACTGTATATATATACAGACAAGAAAGTAAAGATGGTAAGTAAATTATCCATGAACTTGATATTAGATTTTGTAGGTAAAACGCACGCCCCTAAAATGTGTAGAGCATTTGATCTAACAAGAAATGGGGCAAAAGTTTGTTAGTGATTTTGCTAAATTAGAAAATAATGAATAACTACAAGTATGGAAAGTCGCTTAAATTGGTGTCCAGTCTCTCTGGTGCAGATCACATCAGAAGGATCGGTCAACCGATCCTTATCTGATTTACATTGCCTCATTCGAGGGGCTTTGATGATCTTAGTCATACTTCAAGGATGCCGTTCTATTGATAATGGATTGGACAAACATATCGGTACACTTAGGGGTAAGCGGTAGACTTAATGATGGCTCTGTTATCTCAAGTTCTAGTAACAGAGGCTGACCATTTTTATCCTCTATAAAGTCTAACCTTGCGTACAAAAGTGGTTCACTAAGACCTAAGCTGCTCTGAGCCAAGTTCAAAATCCTAATCGCTAACGCCTTCTCTTCATCACTTGCTTCTTTTATTTTGCGATATTCCATATCAGGGGTTTTAGTCTCTCCATGTTGCGACAGTAGAGCCTCCTTTTTTATGGCATGCGAGTATGTATTATTGAAATAAATCATATTCGTTTCACCGTGCTCTTCTATAGTATGAAGATATGGTTGAATAATGACACCTTTATCGAGTTCCAATAAGTAGGTTACATGTTTGCGTATTTTGTCGATGTCTTCGACAGAAAGTCGAACTACACCAAACGAGTATGCGCCAATAGTGGGTTTGATCACTATCTCCTTAACATCCCAATCGCAGTTCTGAATTCTATCCAATGCATGGTGTATTTCAGTTTCTGAGTAAATGATTTCAGTTGGTACGATTGGAATACCTTGTGCCTCTAGTTGCTTCAAATAGCTCTTGTTTGAATTCCATTCAATAACCGACACAGGGTTGAGCAGAACTGAATTCTTTTCAATGTTTTGGCAGAACTCAATAAATGGCTGTATTTTCTCCATGTAAGTCCACGGTGAACGTAACACGACTGCGTCATACATAGACCAGTCAGGGTTTGACTCGTCCCAAAAAACCACATCTGCTTGAACTTCAGTGTTCTTAAATGCATCTGTGATTAAAGGCATATCGTAGTCGACTGACAGACTATCGCTATCAGATATTAAGGCGACCTTCTTTTTTGCGTTCATTTAACTATTCCTTTTACTACCACGGGAGAACGGATTTCATATGAACAAACTGACCACTCATTGCATTCTCAGTATCAAGCGCAATTTCAATCGCAGTGATAGCGCCTTCCTCTGGTGTAAAAACACCATCGCCATCGTTCAAATCAGTTTTCGTATAACCTGGGTGGACACTATTAACAGTGATCGAAGTCTCTCGAAGCTCATAGGCAAGATGAGCTGTCCAAGAATTTAAAGCGCTTTTTGAAGCACTGTAGGCTGGTAAAGATTTGAACTCGTCAGAATAAGTGTATGAAGTACGATCACTATGTAGGGTTATCGAGCCCAAAAGACTCGATACATTGAGAATTTTCCCGGCCTTTGAGCGCTTAATTAAAGGCAAGAAACTGCATGTTACACTCACTGCGCCAAACAAATTTGTATTAAAAGTTTCCCACCATTGCGCGAGAGGTTGTTCAGAAGGAAGCTTGCCATACTCTTCCACTCTTATAGCGGCGTTGTTAATTAGTATGTCTAGCTTTCCAAACATACTTTCAACATGACTAGCTGCTTGTTCAATTGACTCATGGTTAGTGATATCCATTGGCAAGCAATAAGCATCAATACCTTGCTCTTTCAAGTCGGCGACGGCTTGTTTGGTTGCTGGCACATTTCTACCAGCAAGAAGTACTTTGTGGCCTGCATTACCAAGCTGCTTAGCAATTTCAAAACCAATGCCTTTGTTAGCTCCTGTGATGAGCGAAATCTGAGAATCTGACATGTAACCTCTTTAGTTCCTAGCTTTAATCAAGGGAGCTTGTTTTTTGTTTCTTATCTCTATCAGCTTGCCAAACCCTATGACGAAACTAATAGCGAGTAAAAGTGATAGGAAAGTCATCATCGCTATCCAATTCCCAAAGCGCTGCGCCACTAGACCTGAAGTGATTACAGGTATAGAAAAACCAATATAGGAATATATATACATACCTGCTGTAGCACGGGCCTTATCAAGGCTGTGATTGCTTGTGAACTTAAATAGGGCAGCCATGTATGTGAGCCCGTAGCTCGAGAGACTTGTGCAAGATGCCCCGATCAGAATTATCGTAATTGACTTCTGATGGTATCCAAATGCTATGAGACCAAAGCCTATTAGTGTCAAAAAGCACCCACAAATCAGGCTTACACTTGAAGGTATACGCTTAGCAATGTGCTGTATAAAAAAGCCGGTACAGATTGAAAGGAAAACCATCATACCCGTCCAGTCACTAAATGCGATTTCACTTAATAGAACCGGTACGATAGCGATTACCATGCCTGTAGTTGCCCATGCCATCATCATCCCCAAGCCATAGGTCCATGTATTGGGGGGAAAGCAAGGTGAAGTGATGATCTTAAGATCTGGCTTGATGATTTGATTGATAGGTAGTCGGGAAAGCAATACCATCAGGATAGGAACCAGTAAAAATAGGCTTAGGTAACTGTAGGGCAGCACAGTCACTCCAGTCACACTTAGACTCGTGCTGGTTGCAAGCGCACCACTACCAAAGCCAATTGATGTGGAGGCAGCAACAAGCAAAGTGCCAAACTTCAGTTCTTCTTCGTCGATAAGATCATAAATATACGCAGAGACGGAAGTGGTGGTTAACGCAGTAGCGACACCTAATAACAGTCTTGCAATGAATAAGGAGTTCCAGTTTGGCTGCACGACTAGGAGCGCTGTTGCACCAACGCTCAAAACTAAGGCAATGAATATCGGCTGCTTTCGGCCTACCTTGTTTGATATACCACCCAATAAGAACAAAGTAGGTAAAAGCCCCAATACATAAGCTGCAAAGGCCACGGTTAAAGCCGCAGTACCCATATTACTATTTTCGGCGTAGAGGCTATAAAGCGGAGCCTGAAGATTCACAGAATAGGTCACGCTGAACATAACCAGAGCCAAAACACTTAACGATATTCGCTTTTCCATACGCTCATTCCTTTAATTAGTATTGAGTGAGATTACGTGTCACACCCAGCAGTAGCTCGAGTTTCACTCCATGTGGTAATGCCGCTATCCGTTCCTTCATTTCCAAGATCACCAAATAGCTCTGTTGATAAATATCTCTCTCCGGTATCAGGTGCCATAGCCAATATGACGCTTCCTTCAGGGGCAGTCTTAGCAAGCTCTAACGCTGTCGCTACGGTCGCCCCTGCGGAAATACCAACAAGAATCCCTTCATGTCGGGCTAAATCTCGTGCAGTAGTGATTCCTTTGTTGCCATCGATTACGACGAGGTTATCCACCACATTTTCATCAAGAACACTTGGTACAAAATCCGGTGTCCATCCCTGAACTGGGTGAACCGTCCACTGATTTTTTGCCAGAATACGAGCGCCTTTAGGCTCAGGTACGACAATCTCTACGTGAGGTCGAGCTAGCTTAAGCATCTGTCCAATACCTGTAAGAGTTCCGCTTGTACCAAATCCAGTAACAAAATAGTCCAACCGTTTCCCAGCGAAATCACTGAGTATTTCGCTCGCCGTAGTCTCACGGTGATAGGCAGGGTTGGCAGGGTTATCGAACTGACGAGGTCTAAACCAACCATTTTCTTCAGCAAGTTGATCTGCGATTCGATTTCCACCGCTACTACCTTGTTCACTCGGAAATAAAATGACTTCTCCGCCGTATGCTCGAATTAATTTTCTGCGCTCTAGTGAGTACCCGTCGCCCATCACGGCAATAAACTTGTAGCCTCTTGATGCGGCTACCATAGCAAAGGCGATCCCAACGTTGCCCGAGGTGCACTCAATGATCGTGTCACCTTTCTTGAGCTGACCCTTTGCCTCTGCATCCAAAACGATTGAGAGCGCAAGTCTGTCTTTTACAGAGCCTCCCGGGTTGAAAGATTCCACTTTTACGTATACCTCAACTCCTTTGGGAGCTAAGTTGTTAAGTTTGACGATAGGAGTACCTCCAACGATTTCAGTTATTGAGTTGTACAAAGTCATTAGCTTTCTCTCTCATTATTTGTTTGATTTGAACGGACACTGACTCGGTCTAGGAACATTGGTTTCTTGCAACTGATACTGTCGCCACTCTAGGTTCTCTTCGTCACCATAAAAGCCAAGTTCAGTTGGCATAAGACCATCATTGTAATTTTTTACGCGACTTCGAATGCGTTCTCTGGCCTGTCTTCCACCTTTGGTTTCTCCATTGGCGACAATGTCAAAGATTTCTCTCGCGTTAACTACGAAGTTAAGATGCGAGCCTAGATTCCTATTTTTAAGTTGATGATGTTGATTCGTGCTCATGTTGATAAACAACTCGACGCCATTAAAGCAATAAGTCCACTCTGATGATTCGGGTTCTCTAGGCACATGGCTTGGCCACTCATTGATGTCGTGCTGGTGAGTCCAGTTAAGAATGTCCCAACCTAGCTTATGCCCAGACAAGGAAGGCGAGATGTCAGGGGCAAAGAAAACGACTAATGGCGAAAACATGCGCTTGTTGACTGGAGTGGCATTTATCATGTCTGTGTAAGCGATTAAGCCATGCAAAAACTGATAGTAACCATTGTGTTCATCCGCATCACAAAACAGCAAATGGATGGATTTAGAGCTCCATGCTCTTTTACTAAACAAACAGGGAAATTCTGGCGAACTGACTCTAGAGCTGAATTCTTCCCATGCTTCTTTTTTCCACTCTGATAATTCATCCAACTTTGGTAGGAGCTCTGCATGCGTGAGAAGAGTTTTATGGCATTCATATAGATAGCTTTCGATGGTTTTCATTATTAAGAGTCCTTATTCTGTTTGAATAGGGAATCCACTGCTTGAGAGATTAGATCAAGTCCTTCTGAGTTAGCTGTTGATAAATGACTGTCAGCGCAAAACTCAGCAAGTTCTAATCCCATAATTTGAGCACTAGGTAGTGATTTGAAAAGTTCTAATAACTGAGCAAACTTCAGCCCACCTTCGACTTTGAAGTCAGCTGAGATCTGACCCGGGTCCATAACATCCCAATCTACGTGTATCCAAACTTTGGAGTCTCCAATGAAATTAACAACCGAATCTGGAGTCAGTTCGGCTGGTGGTATGTGCAATACTCCAGCGGAATTAACATTGCTAAGCTCTTCTTCGTCGATGTCATGAACACCAATTAAAGCAACGTTATTGGCGTTAACGCCCATTCCGTAGCCGCTATCCCACAGCCCACAGGTTGCTGCTAGCACCATGCCTCCAAGGTAGCCACTTTCTGTTGTCTCCGGTGTGTTGAAGTCGCTATGTGCATCAATCCACAAGACTTTGACATCTGGATAGCTAGAGGCAACAACAGGGAGCGTTGCTAGGCTTGCAGAGCAGGTATTTGAGGCAAAGATAACAGGGACGTTACTGTTTGATAGACATCGAGACAGCTCACTCTGCAATTGATCAAGCGTTTTTCCTGCTTCAGGTAGGGCTACACTCCAATCATCGTTTTTAGCAGGCGATCTCTTGCCAATATAGTTCGGTGTAGTCTCATACTTTTGAGCTAGTTTCTCAGCTGTCAGTTTTGCACCTTCTAGCATTCGATCAGACCTATCTCCGACACGGCCTTGAGAGCATATAATTTGAAAGGACATTTAAAATACTTCCATAACATTAAAAATGAAGTGGGTTTATAACCCATTTTAAATAAACTTAAAACATATAGAAAACACTGACCGCTAATTATTAACGGAATATCAAACCTAAAAACAGAAGATATTAAGGCGTATCTATAAAAAGATAGTCCTTGGTTAATTACAATATGTCACATTCACTTTGATTCTTAAAACAATAATCCAAATTAACACTTGTGATATTGATCTAACAAAAACAGAAAAGAAATTAAAACTCATTAATTTCATAAGTTTACGGAAATCAGTTTAATTGAATCACGTTAAGGAACAAGCTTGCCATTGGTATGTACAATATTATTTTTTCGAATTTATCTAGACGAAATTGTATCTATTACAATTAATCAATTGAATTAATAGTATATATTTTAATGATATAAGAACAGGGGAATTGGTAAGACCCCAGAACTCTAGACACTCTCAAGCTTCTGAAAGTACTGTCTTTCATAGTCATTAGGTGACAGCCCACAATTAGTACCATGATTTCTTCTCGGATTGTAGAAACACTCGATATAATCAAATATTTCAGAGCGCGCTTCATCACGGGTTTTGTAGATTTTCCGTTTTACTCGATCCTTCTTCAATAGTGAAAAGAAGCTTTCCGCGACCGTATTATCATGGCCGTTTCCTTTTCTGCTCATGCTCACTTCCATATTGAAAAGTTAACGGCGAAAAGTTAACGGGACAGGCACCTTTTCTTTAAATTTATTGTTAGGCTAACGTGCTAAAAGATGACTTTTGGGTGTCGTAAACCAATACCTGCTTGAATGCCAATGTTGGTATTGAACCTATAACAGCGCCTTCTATTTGAGTAATAAACTTACGCGTAGAGTTCACTTCATGCCACAACTCACGAATAGATTGAGCAGATTTAAAGCTGTCACCTAACTTTGATATATCAACCTCAATCCAAACAGCACTTTGCCACTCTGTTCGACATGGAACAAACGTAGCCCAATCTGTTGCATCAGCGTCAAAATCACGAAAATCAAAAACACTTATGCCACCTTGTGAGCGTACAAATGGAAAGTGCTGTTCACCTAAGTTCGTTCCCCAGCGCTCGCTATCAGGAATGTCAGGATTAGCTTTAATACAACCATCACCGACTATCCTTGAATAACGCTCTAAGCTGGTTGTATGCCAAACACTACCAAACAACTCTGACGGAAATTCCATACTTCAAATAATCTCCAATGCTTACTGATATTGAAAGTGAGCCTAACGCCGCATTAAGTAGTGAGCAACGCCACCACCCTACCTAAACCATTGTGCCGTAAACACTAAAGTTGAATCAAACCGAAAATGCCAAGCGTTGGGAATCTGCCTTAAACCCTTGTATGGATAATAAGCACTCCAATCGGGTAAGGTGAGACCCAGACTTTAGCTGCAACTAAAGTTCTTCTATCTGATAGTTCGATTAAATGATGGCTCCTCTATCGAGAGACCGATAACAAGTACGAACGTCAGATAGAACTCCAAGCACCACACTCGAATAGTCTTCTGGGTCTCGAGCCCGCATTTGCAAGCAAGAGTTAGCTTATTATGAATACAAACACACTTCAAAACATTAATGTTGGCGTTGATACCGGTAAGTCACAATTAGACATCTATATCCGTCCACTCGATATTTACTTCACCGTACCAAACACCGATAAAGGCATCAGGAGTTAACTATAGGAGTTAACGAGAGTTAACGGGACAGGCACCTTTTCTAGTTTCAGTGGTTGCTTATTGGCAATCTATGCCAACGATAGCCCACCATCCACGACCAAGGTATGACCCGTTTCTTAGGGTGCCTGTCCCTTCGTTTCTTACTGGTAATCTTGAGACTGACCTCGCGACAGGTAAAAATCTTTGTCTAGTTCCTCAACAAACGCCATGTACTCACTGAGTTTCGTTATTTCCATTGGGCACCAATATGCAACTTAATTTACCCAATAATAACATGCACTTATAGATTCGCAAGTCGCCTTTCATCTTTCGCTAATGCAGCAATTTTCATATTAAGTCAACTGATAATCGAATAAGTTTTAGGAATATAATGGGGTCAAGGAATATAATGGGGTCAGGTCTTGCCTTTTTCCATCCATTAATTTTTCTATATCGAATCTACCGAATATTCTCTACTCAAACTCCAACACGTAGCGCAGAATGGGACAAAACCTTGCCAGCGCTTTTACTAAATTAGAAAATAATGAATAACTACAAGTATGGAAAGTCGCTTAACTTGGTGTCCAGTCTCCCTGGTGCAGATCAATACCTTGCTCTTTCAAGTCGGCGACCAAATGACTATCAGGGTCAGGTCTTGCGTTTTGACGCAATACGACTGACCCGTGAATCACACGATATTACATGATATAGCGAAACAGCAAATTCAACCCTTAATGGTCGGCTCACTTTTTCTCCCTGAAAACACCACACTAAACCACCCAACCTAAAAACCCAATAAGGCAAGAGGCAAGACCTGACCCCATTTAGTTAAAATATAACAATGAAATCTGAACTTAACCATGTTAGTAGTATTGCTTCTGCGAAATTAATCGAAGCAACTTCCAACATGTCTGACCTAATGTCTTTTGTTGCTGGGATCAAGTGCGCAACTGCGTTGGAAGGGTTTGATTCTTTAAATATGTCATCACTCGATGATCTAAAAAATCAGCTTCAGCAGCTGGCTACGACATTGAAATCGTTGCCTAAATAATTTCAATTATCCTCCCATAGCTCTAGTCGCGGTGGGGGAATAGGAGTTAGAATGAAAAACAAACTGACCGCATTCGATACTGAAGTTGAGATGGGGCAAAAAATAGACCTTGGAATTGATGACTAAAAAATCAGAATACTGCGCACCCCGAACTCATGTTTATAAAGACGCGATTACAGGTAAGGATGTGAGGATCGTATTGAGGAAAAAAGCAGAGGTGCAAACAGTTGAAATCGATTAGCCTTAAAGACCGGTTGGGATTAATTTCTTCTTTACTTGCTGATCAAGTAATAATGTTTTTAATCCCAATTATTGTCTTCAACCAAACGAATAGTTTTTTCTACTCTGGCGTAGCTTACGCCATTGAGTGGATACCTAGGGTAATTATCATTCCGTTCAGTGGCTACTTTATTGATAAGTTTGGTGAAGGCGTTGTACTAAAGATATCTAGGGGAGTTAGAAGTGTAACTATAGCTATAATATCAAGCTCCTTGTACGTAGAATATTCATTGAGTCCACTAATATTAGGCTTACTAGGCTCGTTGATATCTATTTCCAACGGACAGTCGATCTTGTCATTTGAAACATACTCTTCAAAAACCTTAGACGGTAATGAGTTGTCTGAAGAACATGCGAGGATATTTAGACTAGATCAAATTTCTTTATTCATATCACCGCTGCTTTCATTTGCCTTAATGGAACTAGCTTCATTTAGTTTTTTTGATGTATCCATGTTCGCAATAGTGCTTTTGGGGCTATCATTTTTGTGTATGGAAAGGTTAGACTTCAAAAATGATAATGAAAAAAACAAAAAAGTAAGCCATTTTTTCAAAGAGTCTATTTCAGAGATATTATCCAACAAAGTCTTGATGTTATTTTGCTTGGTATCGATGAGTAATAACTTCATTTCAGGTGTTGTTGAAGCTTCAGCACCTGGACTAATTGTTGAGAACTATAAACTTGGCGAAGGCTTTTTTTCTATGGTGATGGTGATCCCAAGTCTGTTTGGGATAGCTTTTCTTTCAATAATACCAGTTATGAACAAATCTATAGGGCGCATTGGAGCATACTCTTTCGCTAGTTTTATGATGGTAGTATTCTCTTTAACTACATTCCTATCTTCAGGTTTTCACTGGTACATCATGTCTTACTCTATGTCTATTGGATTCGTTTTAATTGTTGGAAATTATATTCGATCTCGTCGTGGAGAAATCATTGCTAAGAAGAACATGGGGGGTACTATAGCGGTAATGTCTTCCATAAACGCTATTAGCTTACCGCTTTCAGGTTTTGCAGTTTCATATTTTTCTGAATTGTCAACTAACTTTATCTGGTTAATAATTCCGCCATCAATAGTGCTGATTGTTTGTATTCCTTTAGTGGGCAGGTTCCATAAAGACGATTTAAACAGAAGAGCCTTGGCTGACTCATTGTAAGCAAAGTTAACAGTTAACGGAGTTAACGGGACAGGCACCTCAAGATGGGCACCTCAAGATGATCATTCCAGAATGAGAAAACGCCTGTCTTAGGCGTTCATAAAGTGCCCATTCACACCTCAGTAACTTTGACTCTGAATAAAAATGACGTAGTGTTGATCTTGTTTAGAGACGATTGCGGGACTGGGTCTCTTTTTTCACCTTATTAAGGCGTTAAACCTACGAGGATACGATGAACACAGCGGATGTAATGCAAGAATATAATGAGTTTGAAAGAAAACGCATTCACTCGTTTAGCGGCGTAAGCAAATCTGATAGCAACCTGACTAAGTTCGTCTCAGAACACCGTCACGGTAGTTACATTTCGTTCTTTGACTTTGACGAAAGTCTCACAACATCAATAGTAAAAGAACAGATTGAGTACTTTAGTGCGCGCAACTTAAACTTTGAATGGAAAACATACAGCACCGATACACCGAGTAATATCGGCAAAGTGTTACTGGACAGTGGTTTTGAACAGGAAGAATCCGAGTCATTTATGGTATTGGCGCTTTCAAAATCGACCAATACGCCTTTTGATAAATCTCACATTAAGGAAGTCTCAGACAGTCAAGGCATTGGTGATGCAATCAGAGTCCAAGAACAGGTTTGGGGTGGCGATTTGGATTGGCAGTATGCCTACCTGATGAAGCTCAAAGAGCAATCACCAGAGTCTGTCTCAATTTATGTCGTGTATGTCAACGGCCAACCCGTTACCTCAGCGTGGTTAACATTTAATGGAGATAGCCCATTTGCAAGCATTTGGGGTGGAAGTACAATCAAAGCATTTCGCGGCAATGGCTACTACAGTTTGCTGCTCAATAAACGCATTTCAGAAGCGAAAGCGAGAGGGATTCAGTACCTTACAATCGATGCGTCAGACATGAGTAAGCCCATTGTCTCAAAGCATGGGTTTAAAGTGGTCGCAACAACGACTGGGTACTCCTCACCCAATGGCTCGCAATCCAGCGAATAAGGAGTCACAAGGCTCGCTTAGGCGCCTTGTCAACCACCGCCAATGTTTGAAAAAGCGATCAAAAATGGATCAAAAAGGACAGCCGCCACAGAATAGGCCGTTTTAAAAGGGCAAATCATGATTTATTGGCCCTTTGTGGTATGGTTAGCGGCCATTTAGCACAACGTTGCCTGTCAAATAAAGAGGAATTTTTAAAATGAGAACAGTACTGCTCACCATACTGGCGATATTGCCCAGTTTTAGTTTTGCAGAGCCGCTATCCGACCATGAAGCGGCCAACATCACCGCCGCCACCGACACCATCATCGAAGCCATGCTGAACTCAGATTTCAAGACGGTCATCGACTATATGCCTAGAAAGCTGATCGATAAGGTGGGTGATGATGAGAAACTCATTGAAGCGACTGCAGCGCTTTTTCGTCAGTTAGAGTCTAAAGGGCTAACAGTGAGTGAATTTACTTACCAAATGCCCAAAGAAAAGATGGAAACGTCACTCAATACGCTCGTTTTGATCCCCACCCAAATGGTGATAACGTCAGATGCGGTCACGATGAAGTCAAACAGTTATTTCATTGCTTCTAAAGCTCAAGGCCATGATGCGTGGGAGTTTATTGATGCGTCTGGTATTCGGAACCGAAAAAGACTGGAGTTTTTGTTCCCAGAATACCCAAAAGATCAGGACATTCCTCAGGCAACGCATGAAGTCATAGAGAAATAACATGAAGTCTTAGAAAAATACCGTGATGAGCATTCCCAAGTTCACACCTTACGTCGTTGACGATGGGCAACCAGGGATGCTCATGGTTTGTCCTCACAGGAACAGACACGTCACCCAGCGATACGTTGACGAGGAAAAGATGATTCAGTGGCCATGCATTTTAAAGTTAGACGGTGATACCGAGCTCATGTTTTTTGCTTGTGAACGTCAGTTAACCGCCGAATTAGAGGCCCTGATTTGGGGTGCGGATGACCGTTTGGTGGACAGCAACGGCTGCCCTTATGCCATCACATCAGTCAGTGGCGGCTATACGTTTGAGCCGCTCGGTCCCCCGCTCTCTTTGGAGGCCGTGACACAATTCATTCAAGAACATGAGTTTGCCAAAGCGGAAGTCTGCCTAACGAAAATACAGTTCGCATCGATTCAAGTCGCCATTGGTTCGCTGGCGCGTGAAAAATAAAGCGCTAAGCGCCACTTCTGAATTTAAAAAGCAGCATCTCGACAAGAGAGGCTGCCTTTTAATCTGTGTTTCTACCGTCTTATCCCAGAGAACTAGACCTTAAGCTTTACCACGGGAGCTTCGAGTGTGACCGTTTCTTTGGTGATCCAGTTTTCTAACCACTCGCTGCGCTTTTGCTCATCATCAAGGCTACTCCAGTGACGGGCAGCGGATTCATTGTATCTCTGATCGCTTTGGACGTTTTTCGACCATGGCATGCCAGCAACGAGTGACTTTGACGCAGGCAGTGCGATAGGCTGTATGTCCAATTCAAAATCGGACGCGATATCCCGCTGATTAACACTAAGCACGGTAATTTCTGAACGTTTCAAGCCCCCCTTTGACACTATGTCACCAAAAGGTCGCAGTCCATAAAGTTTTCGACCGTTGGGTGCGACGTAAACAAGGTCAAATTTCATCACATGGACAAATTTCTCGCTGCTGCCCATGAGTCTGTCTTTTAGTTCCTCACGCTCCTGACTGATTTGCTCCAGTGCCTGACCGGCAAAACTGACGAGATCGGCGTCTAAGGCCTGTCGAATGGCCTCGTCCTCGGTCGCCTTCTTTTTCCATGTCATCGTATAGCTAGGCGTTTCATAAGGGTGGGCGACAGGCCGCTCTAGCCCAATCTCAGCCTGACCGACGTAATGCATTCGACTGGCCATTCTTGGCCCCGCACATTGATCAAGGCCACCAAGCTGCATTTCTACAGGGACGCTCATCGGGTCGAGACGCATGGTTTGATAGGTATCTTTCTCAAACTCGTCAGATATCACGGCAATGTATAACGAAGAGGGGGTTTCTTTCGACCAATCGAAACTGCCATTATCAAAGGCGACACCTTGCTCAAACGACATTGAACTTGGGGTGCCTTGTTTGAAAAACTTCAGCTCAGAGCCGACTTTTAACGCAGGAAGAAGGATCAGGTCTCCACCAACGACCGCCGGTGTATTCTCTCTCTGATTAACCGATGTGCTGGTAATGAAATCCTCAATCAACAGATCGGAACCTTTTAGGCGCACCTTCTGCATATGCTGGCCATCAAATAGCGCTTTACTCTCAGACTCGTCAAATACACCGTAATCAAAGCGAGCGTGCATATCGCGCACTTCCCGAGTCAAGGCCATTACTTCCGTATCCGGCCTTGGCGCGAGATTAATCTCGCCATTGAGCTTAAACAAGTATTCCAACTGATGAGCGCCATTGCTTTCAACCCACAAATCAAACGCTCCGTTTTCATCGGCGAGTGAGCGAATATCCTCGATAAGATTGGTTTGATATAACGGCTTCAGCCCCGGAATTTCTAATGCACCAAACCAATAGGTCGGCTCAAACTCAAACCCCGTCAATGTCTCACTGCCTTGTCTGGCAAAATACGACTCAAGCTCGCTGTCTTGCAGAGTAAAATCATCCAGTTGCTTTGGCCCCATCAGCAAACTGTATGAAGGACCTTCAATATCAAAAAACAAGCGAGACACCTCATAGGAAAGCTCACAATGAAAGAGCGTCTTGCTGTCTTCGGATGCCGCTGCGTTCAGCAGCACCTGAATTTTAACGCGCGTAAACGGCCCTATTTTTCCCGCGCTTGGCTTGTTCAACGTGTGTTGCTGCACAAGCCAATCGGCATGAGACCGCCAACGGTTGGGTTGAGACACGTCATCAAACACCAATAGACGGCTAAACCCGACATCAGGTGCCGTCAAATCGGGTTTGGACATATCAAAGTCTTTACTGAATCTCTCTAGGGCTTTTTCCCCTTTGTCGAGGTAAACCGCGGTTTGGACGGGAAATCCTGTGTGGAATGACCCACTGATGCTCTTTCTATCGGCAGAATAGAGCCCGCGACGACTTAATGGGACAGAGAAGCGATTGAGCCAGTTTTGCGCAAGGCTATTGTAGCTATACTCGGGAATTTCCCAGTTGTCACTCATCACATAGGTTTCGATAAAATGGTCAAGCTGGTAGGCTTTGACAACACTCTCACGTGTTGCAAAGGGGCTGAAAGTCTCTTTTAAACGGATGCGCGTCAACAACTCAATCAAATTATTAATGGCATACGCCCTAAGAAGAAAACGTTTCAGCAATTCCTTGGGCAAGTCTTGATTCCCTAAGTGATCAGCCAACTGCTCTGCATTGAGTTCTTGGGCTTCAATACTTGTATTGATGTTGCGATATTCCCGCATGATCTGGCGGTTAATTTTGTCCAGTGTCTGAAGTTCACTTTTTTTCTCAAACATCTCTTTAAACGAGTTATACACTCTAAGGTTATACATTTCATCGAGCAAGGTAAAAGCGGTGTCTAGCACATCCAAACTGGCTGAGCCGATAAAATAGGCACTCGCCGCAGGCGCAAGAGGGGTAAACATGGCAATACCACACAGCCCGCCAATCGCCGATTGCAGCATTTCACCTTTCTGTTTTTCTGCGTCCATTAGGTAGCCTTGCCATAGCTGATGCATGCTTTCTAGTTTGAGCGAACCGGTTCGGCTGGGCGGCAAAGACACGGCAAAATCAGGGACCACCAAACGCACTTCGACTCTGCGGTCAATGGCGATGTCTGCGCTGTCGGAGCGGTCGTCATGGTCTTGATATTGGCTTTCATCGTCATAGTAACGGCGCGCACTGCCAAAGTAGAGATAATGAATGCGTTTTTTAAGTGCTTGGGTGTCTTGGGTAAAACTTAAAATGGCCTCGGTGACAAACTCCGCTCGCCGTTTGGAAAGCTCGCGATTGTTTTTCTCACTGCCTATTGGCCCTGCATGCCCCTCAATCACCACCTGATAGCTTAGGTTGTCTTCTAACAAGCGGCACAACGTCTCACAAAGATGGGCAAAATCATTATGAAGGGGTTTCAGTTCATTGCTGACCTCAGCCGAGTTGAATTGGAAATTGAGATTCAACGCAATGCCTTGCTTATCGACACGAATACGCGCCGTCTCCCCCAGCCGATCCTGCAAAGATTGTGCTTTATTCTTCCATTTTTCTTTTGCGTTCGATTTGTGCACAAAGGTCACTTGCTCTAAGTAACTTTGTGACAAATCCTCTAGCTGTTTAAACGCACTGTCGGCGCTGTCTTTCATCTCGGAAAACGTTTGATAAGAATTGTAAAAATTCATCATCTCGGTCGCGGTGGCCAGAGCCGGCAATCCTGTGGAGGTCAGCGATCCCCATGATTGAGACAACCGCCCAACAACTCGCGTGTATTGTCTATTGTTGTAGAGCCTTTTAATCGCCTCTAACTCACGACTTAGGTAGTCACCATCGGCCACATATTTTTTAAAAATCAGCGCCAGCGTTCGTTCAAATGTTAAATTTTGCCGTACGATACGCTGGGCTTGGTTCCAAGTGCTAAAAGCCTCGCGATTGGCCGATACCGCTTCTCTAAAGGCGATTCCAGCAATCGCAATCTCAGGGATAAAGGCTTGATCGATGTTATCTTTAAACGCACTGCCTATGGTGGCGGCAATTTCAGCCGGTGCGTTAATGAACGCGAGGCCATCCATTAAGCTCACATCGTTTGCCAGCGCGTCATAGGTTTTGATCGCTTGGGTTGAAAGAGAAAACGCGCCAATGCCTGCCACCGCGTCGGCTTGATAAAACTGACCTTCACTGACGTAGTCTTGGTATTCTGGCAGTTGATTGGGAAATTGATGGATGATCAATTCTTCAAGAGACAGCATATCGCCGCACACATGGGCAATTTTACCAAGCCCACCATTGGCGCGAAAAACCAAGCGTTCATGCAGCTCATAGGAGTAAACATCTTGAGGTCTATCATCATCGACTTCTCTTTTGCAAAAATCATGGCTGAGGTTACTTTTGGTGACGCTATCTGGAAGCTTAGCGCCTTGATTTGCTCGCTCATACTCATTTCGCCAAAACTTAATGCGCAGCAAATAAAACCCAGTGTCTATCTCTTCAGGGTCAAGATTAAATAACGCGCAAGGCAAATAGTCTTGATTGCCTTGTCTCTCTACTTTAGTCACCCATGCGCTTGCCACCACGTCTTCGGTGGCCGCCTCTGGGTTATCGGCATCAAACTGCTCGATTGGCCGAATCAGCGAGACCTCGGCGCCGTTATACAGTGGGTCACTAAATACCACGGCAAGCGTATGATAACTGGGCACCACAAAGCCCTTAATCGGCTTCTCTGGACTGGCCATCTTCTCTTCTCGCCAATTATTGTACGCCAGCTGATCATCCTTTAGCGTGCTGCCTATGCTGGCTTGATAGGCGGGCGCAAGCTGGCTCGGCAAGATTTGCGTTGGGGTAAAATTAATACCTTGATACTTCGGCAATACTTCTTTTGCCAAGGATTTCAACGCGCCACCTAACTGCGTGACTGAAATGGCGGTATTACTGATTAAATGCGCCAGTAGCTTAACGGGCGGAAAGCTAAGTTCATAATGTTGACTGTTTAGGCGGGTTACCCGCGAGCCATGGTGCAATAGAATCAGATCTGGGGTATCGGCCGTTTGCGGGTTCTCCGGATCAGGGACTAGGCTATCACTACTTGGCTGGCCAAGGCCTAAGTTCATCAGTTTACCAAGATGGTCGGTGGCCCAAAGCTGGCGATTATCCGCTGCCGTTAATGCATTAACCATTACTGGCGCATAAGGGATGGGGCGAATTTTTTCGCTAAGCGTTTCTTCGGCGGTAAGATCGGCCGATTGATGCCAATCATCAAAAACCATCTGATCGTCATCATTTTTATACTGTTTAAAGTGAGTGCCAAATAAAAAGTACTCATCGGTATATTGCTTAGCCATTATTGCGCCTCCTTAAACCAGAGGCCATTATTGGCAAAGGCATTATATAGGCTATTATGCTTTATGGTTCGGTTCATCCCCAATGGCCGCCATTCCCATGCTTTATCTTTTTCATAGTCTCTTACGGTAAAGGTGGTCATATGTTTGCTGCCACCAAAGCGGCCATTGAGACCCAAAATATAAGGCATCATGCTCGATTTCATTCTTTGCGCCGTTTCTTTTTCCATATCAACTTTAAAATGATATTTTCGACTGGCCGCCCAGGCATATTTACCTGTTGGGCTGATAGATCTATCCAACGATCGTGCATCAGCGATACTAAGCTCTTTACCCCAAGAGACTTGCTTCATCTTTTGGTTCGAAAGCCCTGCATACTTTATTACTCCAAAATGTTTTACTGAGTATAGGTTACCTTGATAAAACACATTGGTATCCGTCATTGGAAGATCCGACGGCACCACTTGTTTGGTTTCAATATCCCATTGATAGATAAGGCTTCTGGTATCGGTAAAATACAGTGTTTTACTGTCTTCGGTCCAAACAAAACGCGGAATGCCATAATAATCGGCCAATGAATAAGTCTCACCGGTTTTTAAATCGTACACCCGCTTTTCGTCCCCGTTACCGTAAGCAAGGTAGCGATTATCTGGCGAGCGCACCATTTTCCCATAGCCGCCAGTAGTCATATTATCCAGCACTAAGCGCAAGTCAGTGCCATCGGTT
This sequence comes from Vibrio ostreicida, assembly GCF_013074385.2. Classification (GTDB taxonomy): domain Bacteria; phylum Pseudomonadota; class Gammaproteobacteria; order Enterobacterales; family Vibrionaceae; genus Vibrio; species Vibrio ostreicida. The sequence continues at coordinate 114,159 of NZ_JABEYA020000006.1, read as the reverse complement.
TTCATGCTCCAGATTTTGGTTTGCCCTTCATAAGAGGTGTACAGAGGGTCGTGCTTATCGCCCATATTGGCCCAGTAAAATTGAACCCGGGGCAAATCATAAGAGCGGGCATCATTGAGATCTTCTCTCGGCCACTCTTTGGCGCGATAAATATAATATTTGGGAAAGGGTTGAATTTGGCTGCGATCCTTACCATCGATAAAGTGAATTTTTTCACTCTCTACCATTTCATACCAATTGCTTTCTGTCACATAGTGGCGGTCTGGGTATAATTCTTGTTTGGTATATTGACGAGGCGGCGTGTTTTCTTGGTCAGACTCGGTGCCACACCCAACCAATTGGGCGGCCAACATCAAACCGATAAACCATTTTTTCATTATTGTTATCCTATCAGGAATGGGGCGGCGTTTTTCGGTGTTTATCATTATTGCGCCTCCTTAAACCAGAGGCCATTATTGGCAAAGGCATTATATAGGCTATTATGCTCTATGGTTCGGTTCATCCCCAATGGCCGCCATCGCCAGGCTTTGTCTGTTTGATAGTCTCTTACGGTAAAAGTAGTCATATGTTTACTGCCACCAAAACGGCCATTGAGGCCTAAAATATAAGGCATCATGCTCGATTTCATTATTTGTGCCGTTCCTTTTTCTATATCAGCTTTAAAATGATGTTTTCGATTGGCCGCCCAAGCATATTTACCTGTTGGGCTAATGGAACGATCGAGAGAGATTGCATCTTCCACATCAAGTCCTTTAAACCATGTGGCTTTCCTCTCAATTTCATTGGAAGTACCTCGGTACATAACCACCCCTGCCGCTTTAACAGAATAAAGATTACCTTCATAAAACACGTTCGTGTCCGTCATTTTAAGATCGGACGGCACCACCTCCTTATTTTCAATATCCCATTGATAAATAAGGCTTCTTGTATCAGTAAAATACAGTGTTTTGCTGTCTTCGGTCCAAACAAAACGCGGAATACCATAACCGTGGGCCAATGAATAAGTCTCACCGGTTTTTAAATCGTACACCCGCTTTTCTCGACCATTGCCATAGGCAAGGTAGCGGTTATCTGGCGAGCGCACCATTTTCCCGTAGCCATCACTGGTCATATTATCTAGCACTAAGCGTAAATCGGTGCCATCGGTTTTCATGCTCCAGATTTTGGTTTGGCCTTCATAAGAGGTGTACAGAGGGTCGTGCTTATCGCCCATATTGGCCCAGTAAAATTGAACGCGCGGCAAATCATAAGAGCGGGCATCATTAAGATCTTCTCTCGGCCACTCTTTGGCGCGATAAATATAATATTTGGGAAAAGGTTGAATTTGGCTGCGATCCTTACCATCGATAAAGTGAATTCTTTCACTCTCTACCATTTCATACCAATTGTTTTCCGTCACATAGTGGCGGTCTGGGTATAATTCTTGTTTGGTATATTGACGAGGCGGCGTGTTTTCTTGGTCAGACTCGGTGCCACACCCAACCAATTGGGCGGCCAACATCAAACCGATAAACCATTTTTTCATTATTGTTATCCTATCAGTTCAGAAACTGACACATTGCTTTCAACCAACACGTAATGCTGCACGCCGCGCCCTTGATCACAGTGAGCGCCACGTAAAATATCCACCTGTTTGACCTCAGGAGGAGGCGCAGGAAACCTTAGCATCAAATTGCCTTGTTCATTGGTCGCGGCAGAGCGAAAATAGGCTCTTGAAGACCACTGAAGCTCTGCGTTTTTCAGTTCAAAGAAGTCATCGGGTTCATCCACTGTCCATTCTTTGCGATACTCAATCGCCAGCCCAGCCACATTAGACAGGTTGACACCGGCAATATTGGTGTCTTGCTGCGCGTTAAGTAATCCGCCGCCTGTTGCGTCTTGCGCCGAATGTGTAAGACATAAAACGTTGTCCCCTGATTCAGAAAAGGCTTGGCTCTCGCTGTATTGACTCAATTCATTGAGCGGCATGGCGCAAGCAGCAGGGTCGGCTTCAAGGGCTGTCATTTGGTCACAGTTTAAAGCTTGTTCGCTATAGTGCAGAAACAGCGACTCTTGCACTTCACCTTTAAGTTTGTAGGGGACCCAAATGTGCGGCAGTGGCATGTCATCGGCTCTAGGTCTGCATTCGGAAGGACCAATTCAACCTCTTCTTCAATTAAACCAAACACACGCTCAGTTTCATTTTCAGACAATTCACTGCGGCACACAACTCTCCCATTTTGTTTGATTTCAAATGGCTCCGATCCGTAATGATTGTCTGGAAACAGAGTACTCAGGTCAATATTTAGGTGGCGGAAGGTGTATGCTTTGTTTCGATAATAATAGAGGTTTACATCGCGAAAATAACCATTGGATTGAATGGCCAACTCTCGCCATATTTGATTGTTCCAGATGATGTAGACGTAACCCTTATTACGCAGCGCCATACCATTGCTTTTTTTAACAATGGGCAAAACAGGAATTAATACATTATCCCACTCGCCCATTTCAGTGTCTTTTTCTACTGGTTCAATATCATCGCCAATTTGAACTGGATAGGTGGTAAACCCGAGCAAGGAATATTCATATACAGACTTCTGTTTTCAGTCTCTAACCCCTTAAAAAGAGCAAGGTTTCGGTGTGAGGTAGCCCTATCACGCCTTGGACTGGCTTTGTCGTTGCTTTGACTGTTCGTCTTACTTAACGCTAAATAAGCCGGTGTATTGCCCCATTGCCCAGCGAATTCAACCACGATTTTATGCTCCGGCATCGGCTCGACAGGCACATAGGTAATATTGGGCGCTAGTCTCGTGTTATCCGTAATCGGTGCGTAATTTGCTTTTCGGTACGTTGGTGGCGCATCTTCAAGCTCTGCGACTTTTCGTGCTAAAAGCGGTTCGCTGCTGAATTGTGCTTCCGACACCGGTGAAGAGTGAGGTAACATAGATAATGCGACAGACTGGCCTTTTTTGAGTTCCCGTTTTAAGTGCTCAAGATACGTGGTGACATCTTTCTTAGCATAAGGTTCAAGAGGCCACTGCAAAACAGCCGGTAACAAATCGTGAATCTCTCTCGCGCTTTTATAACCCCGCATCTGCCACAGTAATTTTTCTGGTAACACAATATAGGATAGGTGCTCAGGCTTGAGCTGACTGGTTAAAATAAACCGACAATTTAATCTCATTATTAATTCCACAACATAGGTTAAAATCACGTTCAACGGGCAATATTCGCTTACGGATTAAGTCTCTTCATGACCTAGCCCACCCAATTACTCAATGCATCAAGCCCGTGCCAAAACAGAACTCAATAGTGAGATAAACTTTCGGGGGTATTTTATAGAAAAAGGTGTTGTCAATCTCACCAAATCAATAGTTAACGTGTCGGATTTATTAATAATTTTTACGTTTGCGAGGAGAATCACGCCATTTTCTAAACACACCTTTTCGCACACCTTTTCGGGACACACACCTTTTCGGGACAGGCACCTCAAGATGGGCACCTTAGCTTAATTTAGGACAGGCACCTCAAGATGATAGATTTTTTTAAATGGCGTATTTACTGAATGACAAAGAGTGTGACAAAATCGCTTGTCTGGTGAGCAACGTCAGTCTTTCACTACGATTCTGCGGAGTGAATCAGAGGACGTCATTCACCGAGATCAACGAACCACTCTCAAATACAATGTTCGAATAACCATGAGTTATAGCTTGTCGGCGTTCATCCTCGTTGATTGACACTCAAGACAATAGTGTCAACGTTAAGGTAAATATTATGATTCATGACCGAAGGAATTGCTGATGGAGCACATTCATAATGTCAACGTCGAGAACTTCGTTGACATGTCATTTGAAGGGCATGGGCACACCGCCCATCATCCAGAACACCGGCTGGCCTTACTGACCAAAGGCTTTGTCGAGATGGTTTATGGTGAAAACCTACGAATTGCTGCGCCGGCAATCATCATTATTCCTCCCGGAGTACCGCATAAAACAGTCAGAGCTGAGCAGGCTGATATGTATTTGGTGTCTTTTTGTATTGGTTGTTTAGGCATCAATGAAGACAGTCTATTGATGCAGCCTTTTCAGCGAGTGACCGATGGGTCTATGCCTACCGTGCCCGTTGATGTAAGGCGACTTGCTTTGCTGATTCAGATTCTAGAAGCTTTGAGCAACGAAAGTCATCAATCAGGTGTTGAATCAACCCCCTTATTGCGCTCGTATCTCTCGATATTGTTCGGTGATATATACCGAGGTATGAATGTAGATAACGACCATAGCCCAATGAATAAAATAGCCTCAGAAGCATTAAGGTTCATTAATCAAAATAGTCATTGTGCGATTTCGCTGAAAGAGGTCGCCACTGCGGTGCACCGCGTTCCCTCCCATGTCACCACCATCGTTAAAAAGGAAACCGGTTTCACGGTTGGCGAGTGGATCTGTCAGGCTAGAATAAAGAAAGCCTCTTACCGATTGTCCCACAGTACTCTATCGGTTCAAGAAATCGCCAGTGAGTTGGATTGGAAAGATATCACCCACTTCATTCGACAATTTAAAAAAGTAACAGGGCAGACCCCAGCTCAGTGGAGAAAAAAACAAGCGAAGACCGCCAGCAGCTCATCAAATAAGCCGCTGGGTGATTAGTTTGAACTACACGTACTCTTCTTTACTACTCTTAGATAGAATGAAAGGGAGTGCGATCAAAAATGCCACTAACTCAGCCAAGGGCATAGCTAACCATACCCCCATTATCCCTAAAAGTTTTGGTAATATCATTAAGAAAAAGGCCACTAACACAATACCCCGTATAAGCGCTAAGCTAGTGGCAATTTTCAATTTTTCTACCGATTGAAAGTAGGCTCCAAATATCAAGTTTGCGCCCATAAAGGCGGTGGCCGGATAGAATAATAACAATGCTTGAGTCGCTAACTGTACCTCTTTAGGGTGAGCAACATTGAACAGAGTGACAATTTGCCCAGCGAACAGGTAGATGAGGATGTAAGCCAACACGCCTATCACAAAAACGAATTTCAGTGAAAAACTGAGCAGCACTTCGATGCGTTGCGGCTTTTTTGCCCCGTGGTTAAAACCAAATACGGGTTGCACAGAGAAAGCGGCACCAACAAGGAATTTCATCACGAGGAAAAGCGTGAAGTTAATGACCGCCAAAGCTGGGCCAGCCTCACTTCCTCCTTGTTCTATGACTGTTTTGTTCAGTAGTGCAAAAGCCAGAGCACCAGAGATTTCCGAGATAAAAATAGGAAAACCTAATCCTATAATTCGTTTTTGTTCGCGATCACGTATCCGAAACACATAATTTTTAAAAGAAAGGTGTTTTTCACCAAGATAGAAATGGTACCCCATGTATATCACTGCAATCGTTTGAGAAATACCCGTTGCAATAGCAGCCCCTTTTATGCCCCACTCTAAAACTAAGACGAAGAACATATCGAGCACGACGTTGAGAATACTGGATAAAATATTTGCATTGCGTGAAACATGGGGGGATTTGTCGTTATTAATAAAGAAGCCGAAACTAAATCGTAGGAACAGCGTAGGCAAAAAGATCGCCCAGTATATTATGTATTCTTTTAGGTAAGGTTGGATATCTGCACTGGCTCCGAGTAAGCGAACCCATGTGTCTATAAACACCAGTAATACACAAGCTAATACGACAGAGACCAATACCGAAAAGCTACAACTATAGTGGAAAACTCGATTGGCTACAGCGGGTTGGTTTTCTCCTAGCTTTATCGCGACAACCATACTACTGCCAATGCCAATTAACATAGCCAGCGAGATTGCAACGAACAAAAGTGGAAAGCTCATGCTGATGCCCGCTAGCGCCATGCTACCAACGCCGTAACCGACAATAATGCCATCAGCGAGCTGGTAAGCCGCCATGGTGAGCATTCCTGTCAATGTTGGCCAATACAATTTGAAAAATAAGCGTTTTATCGGATCATGTCCAAAGTCCATGTCGTCCTCTCTCATCGGTAATAATTTAGATAGAGGGCTACTTTACCTCCCAATAGGTCCCTTTAGCAGAGCGACAATTCATCAAAAATCGGCTTATTTTTAGTTTTTATGCGAAGTCAAACGAGGTAGATTCGCGGTAGATTCGGGACGGTAGATTCGGGACACACACCGAAATTCGTAGATTCGGCGTAGATTCGGGAGGCGTAGATTCGTGTCGTAGATTCGGGACACACACCGAAATTCGTAGATTCGGGAGGCGTAGATTCGGCGTAGATTCGGGACACACGGCGTAGATTCGGGACACACACCGAAATTCGCGCGCTTGCCAAAGTGCGACTAACGAATGCAAACAACGCACACAGCACTCGTACCTTAGACCAAGAAACCACTACCAACTAACAGGTAACACCAAAAGGACTAAATAAGTATGATTTACTCCTTTTCGAGGGACTGATTACAACCACTTGTTTGAATGATTGCTAACTTCTTATTGTTCGATAAGGAGACACATTGATGACGACTGCGCGCAAGCAACTTATCTCGATTGAGGCGACATCCTATTATCACTGCGTTTCTCGTTGTGTAAGGCGCAGCTTTTTATGTGGTGAAGACCCCCAAAACCAAGTGAGTTATGAGCATCGCAGAGAATGGATTGTCAATAAAATGCATTCGCTTTCTGAGCTCTACTGCATTGATATTTGTGCTTACGCCATCATGAGTAATCACTACCACTTAGTCATCAATATCAATCGAGAGAGAGCCTTGGACTTGTCACATCATCAAGTCGTTGAACGCTGGGGAATGGCTCATAAGTTACCACTTATTGTTCAGCGTTGGCTTCACGGCCAACTTTCTCACCCAATGGAACACGAAAAATGTATGGAGATCATTGAGCGTTGGAGAGAACGCTTGTGGGATTTAAGCTGGTATATGAAGGAGCTTAACTACGATATTGCTTGCAAAGCGAACAAAGAAGACAACTGCACTGGGCATTTCTGGGAAAGCCGATTTAAAAGCCAAGCTTTGCTTGATGAAAAAGCCCTTGCCGCTGCAATGGCGTACGTAGACCTAAACCCTATTCGAGCAGGCATTGCCACTAAACCAGAAGACTCAGAATTCACTTCCATCAAAGCTCGAATCGCCGCCGTAGACAAACAGCTGTCTACAGCCCATTGCCTTCATCCTTTTATAGGTAACGAAAGCCACTTAAAACGAGACGGCATTCCTTTTCGATTGATGGATTATATTGAATTAATCGATTGGACAGCCCGCCAAATTCGGCCGAATAAAGCATCGATGAATACCAGCCTGCCGCCCATACTAGATAGGCTCGGGGGAAACATAAACAACTGGCTAAAGGTTTGCACTCAATTAGAGAAATTCCACATCACAGCGGTAGGCAGTCAAGCAAAGGCAATGATCGCCAAAACAGCTCTTAATAAGAAAAAGCTTCATTTACTCACCTTTGAGTAAGCGCCACTCAAAAACTTTCAGAAATTAACCCCCGCATCTTGATGGCTGAAATGGCGTTGAAATAAACATACCGATATTCAATAAAAATACCTTCCTCTAGCCTAAGTCGACAACCAAATTTCTCAAGTTTGGCGGTTCATCAAAACGAACTTCAGGGTGACGTGATAATTTAACTTACTTTCTCTTTACTGGTGTGTGTCCGACATTATTCGGGTGTGTCCGACATTATTCGACATTATTACATGTGTCCGACATTATTTGGTGCGTTATTCTTATTTGCGACATTATTTGACAAGTCGTCTGGATTGCGATGCGCCATTACCAACGTTGCCGTTACTACCAAATATTAATCACCGTAATAAACCTACGATTTTCAACTGAGTGCTTACTCATCATTTTAACTTGTGAAGGAACAAAGCTATTTCCTTTATAAACGGGTTGGACCTCTAAGCGATTAATCAGCTTATCCTTGACTAAACTCAGCACATTCTCTGTATTCTGTTCGTGTACCGCTGGAATATCTTCAGGTACGAACACGATATTCCTAGGTTCATTTTTACCACCTAATTCAGTCGGTAAGAGCAGAACTTCAAATAGTTCACCTTGCTGTACGAGTTCCAATGCTTTTTCTCGAGTATCTACCTCCGAGAAATCAAGAGTAGGTTCTGCATTAGCCACGGCAATAAATAAAAAACTGAAAGCCACAGCGATGAACTTTTTCATGTATTCTCCATTACGTTTAAATTAGGTAGTGGTCAGCGGCACCAGCGACAAACACAATTGTGCTGCAAACACTGAAGCTGGTTCCTAGCGAAAGTGACAAGCGTTGCAAATCTGCTTAAATTAATTGTCAAATGCAATCGGTTGACTACCCTATCCATTCAATCATTAAACAACCGAGCTCAACTATGGAATTCGAAGATTTAGCAAAGCTACTTTGCAGAGAACTTACGCTAGAGTCAAAATCAGGGCATACTTTCAACTGGAATTATCGAGGTGATAATAAAATTGCGATAAAGCCACAAGGTTTCGATACTAACGCACTTACGTTACGTCAAACAACATCAGACTTGGTCATTGAAGTCACAGACTCTGGAACCAATGACTACCTTTATAAAGAAACCAGTATTACAAAGGCTACAGCCATCGGTCTTAAAGCACTATCAAACAAAATCAAATAGTAATACCGATATCACCGGACGTTACTGAAGGTCAACGCCTACACACCTGTGTTGTTGGCAGTAATGACACCGAAATGACAAAGCGAAGTCGATGACTTTGTTGTTCGAACAGCCAACAGGATGTTATTACCTATTGACAAGCGGAAGGCTCATATGTGTTATATTCAATTCAGTTTAAATGAACGAACAAAATCCCTGTTCCTACTATCTGACCCTTCAATGAAAATGTCTCCATCAGAAGGCTTGTTAACAAAAATGTATGCTGCACTATTTCCAGATTCAACGTAATACGCTAAATGAGTAATTGTGAGTTCAGGTCTATCTTGCAAAACTGATTTTGTTGCTGGGATTTCTTGCTTAAAAGCGAGTTGCTTAGTTTTGAAACCACTAATTGTTATACTTTCAACACTTGTTGGCTCTACTGGCGTGCCGTAAAAAGATTCAAATTGTTGATAGTAAGCATCCCGAACAATCTTTTCTAAGTTTTCTTCTGTTTCTACCCCTTTAAACACAAACACCTTATAGACCTCCATAGGAGCAGCTGTTGAGGTAAAGACCACTTGGTTTTCTCTATCACTATACTGCTCCTGAACCTCCATATATCGATTGGCATAAGCATCAGACTTAAATGGTGTAGTTACAGAAAAGCTAGCATCTTTTGCAGTATAAATGTCATCTTCGATCAGCCCCTGAGTACTAACACAGCCACCAAGCACGATTACTGCGCAAAGAGCTGAAAACTTTATGAATGTAGATATCATGATTTCTCCCCATGGAATATAACGCTAAGCTAAGTGGCTAACAAACCTACCACTTCACTCAATTGAAACACCTTAAAACACACAACCGAACTAAAAATACCGAACGTTTGTTAGTCCGTCTTAAGCGTTTGGTTATGTGTATACCCCAAATAATAAAGGTGTTAACGCAACCAATACGCACCCGAACAGAAAAAAGTAAAAGCAGAGCAAGAAAACTATTTCTGAAAAAATAACAAGGACAAAATAACAAGGGCAGGACAAAATAACAAGGACAGGCACGGTTATCTAACGGTTATCTAGTGTTGCGGGCATTCACGCCGTGGCTTTATCTCGTCAACTGATTAACGCCTCACTAAGGTGTATAAATCGATACCAACGTTGAGGTAAACCCCACAATATTAGACGCAACGCCTAGCACACATGCCACACGCTGCGAGTCATTCTTAAACCGTTTATTGTGATTCTGATTCGTGATCACTTGGGCGTAATTGGATCTGAAGCCCTAATAAAAAGTTTCGCAGAACTTGGTCTTTACATTCTCTATAATGCTTGTTGTCGGGCTTGCGGAAAAACGCACTAAGTTCATGCTTACTTAAGAGAAAATCTGCACGTTGCAAAATAGCGAGAATATCTTCGGCTTTTAAGTTCAAAGCAATACGCAACTTTTGGAACACAATATTATGATTTATTGTCTCTTCCGGCTTAGGCTGGTCACCTTCGCGTTTACCACGTTTAAAATTGATAAAACCGTTTAGAAATATGGCCAATTCAGTATCACTAAGTTCCACGAAAGCGTCGTCGTCTTCTTTTCTCAGCCAACCCGTGACTTGTTCGCCTGTCACGTCCAAGTCGCCTAAAGAGAAGACCTCCATCATTGTATTATCTTTTAAATCACATATATAACGCACACGGCGTAAAATATCATTATTGGTCAAAATCGTTCCTAATCTTAGGTGAATCCAGCGCTATCAACGTGATAACTGGAGGATTTGGATTTTACCAGACTTAGGCTCTATTCCCTATTGATTGTGCTGTCTAGCTAAAAGCACACCGAGCTCGATACTGCTGAGGTATCACCAAGATTGTTTATCATTATCGGCCAACCCCCAGCGGGATCAACGACATTCAATGGTCAGATTGCCTCGGCAGAGCCGCGCGGTTCAGTTTGTCTTTCGCTAGGGCTTCCTGCTGGTTTAAAAACATAAAAAATTGGTCTTTACTGATGAAGGGATTTGTCGTTCCATCCATATCTCGTCTATCACGATGAGCAAATAGATCGTTTTTATGCGGATGATTGGACAAATTGACGGTCACGGCAGGCGTTTGAGACGCAATCTGTCGAATTCTCTCCATGCTCTCGAAAAATTGATTCGCCAGTATAGGGTTTGTAGCCTCCACACTGTGCCCACCGACAACAAACGCACGATGTGGTATTCCGTTATCTCTAACCATAAAGTCTAATGAAAAATCACCCTCGGTGTGACCGGGCGTTAGGTAGAATTTAAACGTCTCGCCACCAATCTTGAGCGCCGCTCCGTCTTGTACCATGATATCGACTTTTGGTGGATCAAAGGTCTGTTTACCAAGGCTTTTCTGCGCTTGCTCTATGGCCAGCTGATGACCTTTTTGGGTCATGGCAACCTTCGCACCATAGTGAGACTGTAGAAATTCCGCGCCCCCAACATGATCAGAGTGCCCATGCGTGACAAAAATATGAGTCACCGCCTTATCTTCTAACCCCAATTTTTTTAGGTTAATCGGTACCCATTTGGAATAAGGGAAGTCTAAGGTATCAATAATCACTAGTCCCTTGGCTGTCTCTACAGCGTACGACGAGACCCACTTGTCTCCAACGTAGTAGACGTTGTCAAACATTTGAAAAGGCTCAACATACCCATTTTTTTCAGTCATCTGGGGAAATTTTTCGCTCGCCATCACGTTTAGCGAAAGTAATAAGAACAACGGTAAACTTAACGCTTTCATACTGTCACCTGTGCGTTTAACGCTACCTTAAGTAGCGAGAAGTCATCACCCAAAAGGGGGGAACCCATATTAACGACGAAGCACACTTTGCCGTCTCCAAACGCCACCTCACCCAGTGAATTAGAAACCGACACAGCGGCCCAATTTTTGTCCTTTGTCGACAGCGTGTTTATACAATATGCGGCATGTGTCGGTCAATACTCAGTCAACATTCCAAGGTGGGCTTGAGTGGCAACGATTCGGCCAAAACATCGGATGTTCATTATCCTCCCGCCTCCTCAGAGGTATGAAACTGGAACCAGTTTTGGTCAGTGTGTTGCTCTTTATCTTGATATTCTTCACGAGCATCCGTCGGTGTTTTTTCGGGCATCTTACCGTAAAGCACCGACCGATTTGAATAAGGTGATTGCTTTTCAGAGATCATAATCAGTGCGCAAATAATGAAAAAGACAATCAAACTCATCACTCGCTTTTTGGATTTCTTATCCGACACCCACTTATCATCCATACGACTTACCTTTGTTTACTTATGCTATCCCGGCCAGACCAACCGACCTTAGGTTGTTCTGCGCTCATCACCGATGTAACAGTTAAGCAATACAAACTTATTTCTTAGCAAACGCTGAATAGTATACGCTCAGATGAGTAATATGAGATCGAGTTATCAGCCAAGGGCGGTCGAGGATAAAAAAATGTGAACTGAGATCGAGACGTGAGTGGTGAGCAACGCGCAACTCGTTCAGCGAACCGCCCCTTTTGGGTCGGGTGGTCGTGAAATGACGAGGCTGCGCCGATCATAGACAAGGGTTTGAATCTGACTTGGCCTCCTACACCTTAGGCGGCGGATGACCCTCGCTGGCTGTTGAGATGCTAAATAGACCTTCTTAAAAGGCATGTCATCTGGACCCAGACAAATCTTCGATAACGTCAGGGACATCGCGCTTAACTGTGCACAAAGCGGTGCGTCCCTACCCTCACGGCTAACTGGCTTGATCCAACCTCAAACCAAAGTGCTGCTTGAGCTCGCGCAAGAACAACGGGTCTTCGCACATCGCCTTTTCAGGCTCATCGCTGATCTTGGCGACCGCAGCGCCGTTACACTCCACCATTTTCACCACCATGGACAGCGGGCTGTAGTCGCCAGATGGGTTTGCCCACCGCCCCATATCATTAGCGAGAAAAGTGCCAATACCAAAGCTGATTGTCGCTCTGCCTGCAAAGTATTCACTGATCGCCAAGGCGCGGTCAAAATTCAAACCATCAGTGAAAATCAACATCTTCGAGGTTGGCTCAATACCCAACGCCTGATAATGCTCAATCATCTTATCGCCCCATTCGAATGGGTCTCCGGAATCATGGCGCACACCAGCATACGCCGCCGCACGTTCAAGAGTAAAATCTTTTAAGAAGGCGTCAATGCCAATGGTATCGGTCAGGGCAATCCCCAACCGACCACCAAATGCTTGCTGCCAACGGTCCAAAGCCACGTGCTGTGATTCGGCTGGTTCAACCAATTGCTGGTGGGCCATAAACCACTCATGGGCCACAGTACCAATGGGGGTTAGGTTGAAGTGTTTAGCCCAATGATAGTTACTCGTCCCGGTCATCAGCTCTGGCGCATGTTGTCGGAAATAGTCCACCACATCCTGCTGCACCTTGGCACTGAAACGGCGGCGACTGCCCATTTCTGAAAATTGAAAGTGGCGGATTCCACGACGACGGATCTGATCTTTGAGTGACGCAACTTTACTGGCCAACACCTCACAAAACTGGTGGTATGGGATCTCAGACCAACGGCGACGGCTGCGCACTTCAGAAATAATGCTCATCACCAGCGTCTCATACAAAATGGTTTGGTGCCAAATTCCCGCAATCGACACGCGCAGTTGAGCTTCACCTCGCTTGCCCACCACCTCAACCGTCACTTGTTGTGCCGGACGAAAACGAAAGTCAGCCAGATACGCTAAAAAGCCGTGGTCTAAATAGGCGGCGTGTTGAGCAAGGTAATGGATGTCGTCTTGGGTGAAACGACACGCCTCTAGTTGTGCGATTTCGTGCTCCACATCCTGTTTGAGATCGGACAAATCTTCATCTGAGCGCACGATCAATTCATACCTCACTTGGGTGTGCGGGTAGAACGTGTAGGCGGCGTGCATCATATTGATCTTGTAAACATCCAGATCCAACGCACTTTGGATGATGCGTTCATTAAAAAGCGTGGCGCTCATCAGCCTTCCTGCCCTTGATTAAAATTGATGACCAAACCGCACTTTAATTTAGCCACATTGGTTTGTCAAATTATGTTACTAACTGATTTTGGTAATTGATTTCTCATCAATAAAACCCGATACCAACCCTAACCGCATCACAAAAAAACATTATAATACATTGATATTAAATAGGGTTTTATTCATTACCTAACTTTACTATTGACCTCTATCGTTTCAGTGGTAATGTAACCATCGGTTACAAACTTAGGGAAACCTCGATGATAGTCACCATAGACATGATTTGTCTTAGACTGGGCGACAATGGGCTGGAAGTCCTCCTAATTCGGCGCGACAACCCCGACAGGCCTCAACATGGGCTTTGGTCGATTCCGGGGGGATTTGTCTTCGAGCACGATCTCACGGCCCAAGGTGGGCAACAGGCCGATCAAGATTTTGATGCCGCCCGCCGACGTATTTGTCGTCAAAAAATGCATACCTACCCACACTACATTAGCCAACCGATGGTGGATGGCAACCCCAAACGTGATCCGGATGGCTGGAGTGTCACCATTGCGCATTATGCGCTGCTTAATCAGGCCAACGTCGAGCAGATAGACAATTGCGGCCTGTGCCGTGAGCAACTGCGCTGGTTCGCGCTTGACGACATTTTACATCATCACGTTGAGCTCGCTTTTGACCATGCCGAGTTGATCGCCCTCGCTTGGCACAAACTGCGCGCTGCGGTCGAATACACCTCAGTGGCCTTGTTTGCGCTGGAAAGAGAGTTTCTTGTTTCCGATATTATCGCCGCATACGGCCAATTTGGCGTCGAGGTAAATCGGATGACGGTCAAACGTCGCTTGATTGATACTGGTGTCATTGTTGGCGCCAACAAACTCGCCTCGACCAATAAAGGCAAAGGCGGCAAACCCGCTCAGGTTTATCAGTTAAACGAACAGAGCGTGACCTATTTCCAAACCTGCCTGCGCTAAGGAGCCCGACATGCACCAACTTCACCTTACGGTTGACCACAGCAAAACCGCGTCTATTGATGTCGACCCTCAACAAGGTTTCAGTGAATTATGCCCCGCGGAACTGCCTGTCTCGGGGGCGCTTGACATTGTTACTGAGCTGTTACTCAATCACACTAAGGCCTGTGTTAATCTGGTGTCTCGTGATATGCATCCCCCCGGAGCCGCTTGGGAAGCGGACACGCCCGACAACATGCTAGAGGCGGTCGGCTTACCTGAAGTCGACATCAAATGGAACCCTCACTGTGTGGTCGGCACCCGCGGGGTTGCGCTGCTGCCCGGCTTACCCGGCGTGCGTGAATATGACTTCCAGATCAACAAGGGTATCGACCCCGATGCACACCCGTACGGGGCCTTGTATCATGACCGCGCCGATAGTCAATCAACCGGCGGAATCGAGTTCCTAACATCCCGACAAATAGAAACCGTTATTGTCGGCGGGTTGGCGCTCGATTTTTGTGTCAAAAAGACGGTGGAACAATTGCTAGCGGCTGGTTTTCAGGTCATCGTCAACTTGGCGTCAACGCGAGCGGTTTTCCCTGACAATGCTGATTCCGTGATCCAAGCCTTAACTCAACAAGGGGCGCTCGTGGTTGAACACGCGGGCGCCATACAATAATGCGCAAGCACAGTGCGGCCATCATCAATCACCTGCTTATGGAGACAGTATGAACCCGATCAACCCAGCTAAATTACACCACAGTAAATGGACGGCCGTTAACCCCGTCAATAAAGAAAAACACTTTCTGGTCACTGACGTTGAGTTCAATGAAGACGGTACGGTGCTCTCCTGCCAATTGGAGGCCATTCTATCGAAAAACGCGTACGCCATCGATTGGCATGAGCTCAAACACACCGAGAAATGGCGTCAAGGTTGGGTCTGACGCCACGGCATCGATAACATGAGCCGTGAAGGACTAAGCCAGAAGAAGAGTATTCTGGCTTAGATCCGGATCACTCAACCGTGATTCGCTGCTGTATTACAGCCCGTTGCTCTGCCGTCAACTGAGGCAATAGTTCGTTCAACCGTTCGATGAGGCTTTTTGCTTCAATAAAAGGGGTCATCATCCCAACGCCCTGACCTTGTAAAATCGACAGGTAAGAATCCGGTTCGTTCAATAATTCGCAGCTGAGATTCTGCACCGTTAAGCTCGACTTTTCACCTTGCTTGGTGTTGGCTTTAAGCAGTGTCTTCAAAGCGCTTTCATTGGATGCGTCATAATAGAGCTTGATCTTGCTCGCCGCTTGTTGGTCCGTTAGACCAAGGGCTTGTTTGACGTCTTTAAACGCCTGACTCATATCAATCGAGCCCTGTTCAATCTGCTGCTTTACATGGTTTATCACCGCATCGAGCTTACCTTCGTCTGCCTCTTGCGCCAATGGCGTCACAAACAATTCGAACACCGATGTGTTGAGGATCTCATTGCGATACGCCGCCGACTCTGCTTTAAACTGACTAAAATCGAACCCCGTTTTGTCGGGTGCCTTGGTGGTCATGTACTGGATCGCGGCAAAGGTAAACCCGGTTTCCTTGGCCAAACTTAAACAGTCGGACTCAAAACTATGGGTTTTTTCTGTCTGGTCAAACGTGGATCGAGCGGGTTGCTTTCTGTTATTGACCGCTTGTTTTAGCGCATCGTCCAAACTCATGGTCTTAGGC
The DNA here is from genome assembly GCF_013074385.2 of Vibrio ostreicida. Taxonomy (GTDB): domain Bacteria; phylum Pseudomonadota; class Gammaproteobacteria; order Enterobacterales; family Vibrionaceae; genus Vibrio; species Vibrio ostreicida. Next base: position 97,903 of record NZ_JABEYA020000006.1, on the reverse strand, counting down.
TTTGCTGGCGTCTGTGTCTTTGATGCCATCGAAGCTGACGAGTGCGGCCCAATCGGCGGTGGGGGCGGTGGCGGTGGTGCCATCTTTGGCCCAGCCAAATTAACAGCGGGCCGCGGTGCCCGCTTGGGTCCAGCCGAATTGACGGGCGGCGTCTTCACCGCTGGACTTAATTTGTTAGACACTTTCTTCACGGCTAACGTGCTGCGGTTGGTCTGGTTGGTCGGGGCCGTTTCAAGATTTTGAAAAAACTTCAGTCGCGCATTAAATCCGCTGTCCATTATTGATCGTCTCCTAAAGGTACATAAGTTGACTCAACGCTGCTGGTCGTCACGCGATGAATCAATGCCAAGCTTTGCACTATGGCGCCTACCTATGGGCAAAGCGACGGAATAAACCTGAATAAGGCTGACGAATCCAGCAACAGGCGAGTGCCAATTTGCTCACAATAAACAAGAATAAATCATCACAGCCGTGGAGGCAGTGGCGCCACTTCAATGCCATTGCAGACAATACCGTGGCGATGGGATAACGAGTGTGTGCTTGGCAAGCGTACGCACGGTTTTCCATCCTGCACGTTCTGGCAGTATGCACTTTGACGCTGCGGCTCAAAAACCCGTTCAAACAAAGACATAAACTCAGGTCAAGACCGGATATTTTCCCGACGTGATTTACATCATAGTTTTCACGCTTTATTGATGACAATAAAGTCACTACAATGGCGCGAAAATACACCGGAGAACGATTTTATGAAGCAAGCATTATTCATGCTTATTCCTTTAGCTATAGCCCCACAAGCGATGGCAGAAGGTCACCAAAACAATTTAGCCCTTGAAGGATCACTGGGGTTTTTAAATGGCGCATCAACAGAGAATGTGTTCGACACAACGGGAAAAAAAGTCAGCCAATTGGATTGGAAAATCGATAATGTTCCGATAATTAAATTGGCTGCGGCACTTGATCTCAATGAAAAGTGGACGCTCAAAGGCGGATTCTGGTCGGCGATCACCGATGACGGTGATGCGCATATGGAAGACCGTGACTGGCTCGTCGCCAATCAGTCTGACCCTAGCCATATATCAATCAGCCCAGACACCAAACTGCGCCACGCGTATGAATTGGATTTAAGTGCGACTTATTGGTTCCTTAAGCGTGACCAGTATCAATTGGGCGCTGTGGGAGGTTATCAGTATACAACGTTCAAATGGGACGGCATTGGCGGCAGCTACTCGTACAACAATGGCGCCAACGTCGGCACTTTCCCGAACGCTGTCGGGATTGATTACAAGCAGGAATTTGGCGCACTGTATTTGGGCATGGCGGGCAGTTACCAGCTCAACCAATCTGAGTTTGGCTTCTTGGTCAAATGGAGCCCATTTGTTGATGCCAGCGACGTAGACCATCACTACATGCGCGGCAACACCTATTATGAAGACAGTAACGAGTTGTCTGATATGATTGCGTTGACGCTCAACTATGGCTATCACGTCACGCCGCAAATCAAACTTTACGCTGAGTACGCTTACACCAAATACGAAGAAGCCCGAGCGGACACGACGATCGTCACCAACTCCGGCGTTGGCTACGTTCCAAATGCTGCGAGTCTCGACAACCACAACTCGACCGCCACCGTCGGTGTGAAGTACACCTTCTAACCCCCCTCGTTCAGGCTCGGAGAAAAACGACCTAACTCAAGTAAGACATGGCCCGCCATCAGTGACGGGCCATTGGTCCACGCCCCCATCTTTTCACAGGGCGACGACAACACACTCACCCAACCGGAACGCCCACTGTTCGCCAAATAACGCGGTGAGCAACCCGGCCATCTACCCGCTTTAACGGAGACAGGCAACAACGCATACAGATTGCAAAATGTCACATATAACGATGAAATAACGTGAAATATTTTGCATTTATATAAACATGGTCTACTGATGTCACATATGTGCACATGCCTGTGGTTCTATGCTTGTCGACGGACAAGCGTGCTGGTTATCCTTCGCTCGTTTTAAACGCCTTTAAATCAATGGCTTACATAATAGATCACTCAATAGCCTTGCGATACTCGTCTGGTAAAAACGCACGAATATGCGCCGCTCTGGAGGCAGAATAGACCCAAAATAGCCACGTCAACACAGCGGCAACGAGGCGAATAAACGCCCCACTCTGCCCCAAGCCGTTATCGTCCACCTGGGTATTCGCAAAGCCATCGCGGTGACATTCATTTCAACATTATAATGAGAGAACGCTGAACTCTATGATTAACTCAGACGTCACGATAAACGAACGTTATCATCCTTTAAAATTGCCCCATGCTTGCTTTCACGTGATCGAACAACCCAATGCGGATATCGACATTGATTTATACAAGTTTATCTTGAACAAGTTTGGGGTTCTTATCATTGATTTGAAATTTGAGAATCGCCATTCGACGCTGTTGGAAACCATTGTGTCTGAATTAGGCAAACCGCACACACACAGCACCGATGAAGACGCAGTATGGCACATAAACAAGGGGGCTTAAAAGGCCGAGAAAAGCTCGCACGCTCACACAAATTGGAGGAATTTGTCTTGCATACCGACTGTTCCTACGAGCAACGCGTTCCCAACTTCTTTGCTCTGCAATGCATTCGATCGGATAAGTTAAGTGGCGGAAAAAATCTGTTCGTCGACGCCTCTACCCTTATCCAGCACCTCAGTGACACCTCGCTGAGAACCCTGCAAACTGAAGCCATTCAGATTAAAGTGCCGCCTGAGTTTGATCGCGGCGTCGAGGCCATCAAAGCCCATGTTATCGACGAAAACTTAAACGTTAGGTATCGAAAAGAACTGATCATTGAAGCGAGCTTAAGCCCATCACTAAAACAGGCGATTGAAGAATTTGATCATCTGTGTCAATCACCGCTTCTGAACCGCTGGTTTGAACTCAAGGACAACCAGATCCTTATTATGGACAATCGGCGTTACTTACACGCTCGAACCAAAATCAACGATAAAGACCGACATTTGCTCAGAATACGATTCTTTATCGACGGTGAACATTTCACTGTATAACCCGTTTGAGGACATGACATGAAACAACTAATGCCTCAATATGATGAGGTCGGCCAATACGCTAAAATCCAACGCGACTTTATTGACAGTTTGTCTCAGAAAATGGATTTGACGCGCCTAGGTAACCACTTTAGCCCCTTTCCCTTGATGGTCGATCGGCAGATCAGCGAACAAATAAAAACCACGCATCAGGTGTTAGTCAAAGCCATTGAAAGCCTCGTCACCCATTACCTTGACGATGAGCGCATTCAAGCCATATTGCCGTTAAGCGACACACATAAGCAATGGATTCAATGGGAATCGCACCGCCCTTACCGGCTGTTTTCTATTCGCCCTGATTTCCTTATTTCGCAAACCAACACCATCAAAATCTGTGAGATTAACGCCCGATTCACTCTCAATGGGTTTGTTTCCGCGTACTATTTGCATCAGCAGTTGGCCGAAGATTACGGTGAAACGCTTGAATTGGAGCACGAATTGGAGCAGATCATCACGGGCTACCTGTCTCGGTTTGATCTGATGAAGCCCATCATGCTGCTGCGCGACCAAGAGGTGGGTTATGATCTCAACCTTCTCAAAGATCGCCTGCTCGACCATGGTGTCGACGTCATTGATATTACACCAAACGATTTAGCCCTCACCGCCGAAGGAGTGTCTGCCAAGGGCGTCGTTTGTGAACAAATCATACTGGAGTTGCACCAGTCCGAACTCAGTGCGATCGATGACCGTATCATGCAGCACCTGATCTCGTCGGTAAATTACGTCAATGACCTTCGCACGATCATGATTGCCCACGATAAACGGCTGTTAGTGTTGTTGTCCAATCCACACATCATGTCACGCTACCTGACTGAGCAAGAAGTGCGATGCTTAACTCGCCACATCATCCCGACCCACCTGGTTAATACGGTCGCTGACGACATCATCACCCACAAAGATCGCTGGGTGTTAAAAAAGTGTCAAAGTGGCAAAGGCGAAGGTATGTATGTGGGCCTCGATTGTGACCTTAATGCCATCCAACAGGTGGTGTCGGAACTCAGCCCTGTGTATATCGCTCAACCTTATTTAAAACAAAAACAAATCGACTTGTTTTTCAATGGCCGCACTCAAACTTGCCGTGGGGTTGGCATGATCTTGAGCCTGAACGGCGCTTATCACGGCACTGGTTATTTTCGCTTCTCGACCGAGCATATTATTGCCCTGTCCAGAGGGGGATGTGCCGTTGCAGCATGCTTTAAATAAGATTGCGGTCGACACAAAAAAGATAGCCATGGCTATCTTTTTTGTTAATGTCTTTGCTTATGGTCGCGGCGTTTTTGCCACCGCCTTTGCCACCCGTCTGTCTACCGATGCCGTGATTGTGCTCGCTTACTCCATGTCGATCATTACCATCATCACCATGGGTGTCTTTGGCATCCTCAGCCTGATTGGAATGGAGATTTCTAAGGCCAAAGACCCCCTCAGTTACCAACAGCATGTCGCCAAGTTCTTTACCGTCAGTGTGGTTCTGTGCGTGGTCGTGCTGATCGCAATGGCCGTATTCATGGTGATTGCTCAAGCAAACCATGGCCAACTGTGTGCTGATTTCATCCTTGTTTATGCCATCGGCCTGATGCCGTTTATCTTTTCGACCAGCTTACGCTATCTGCTCCTCGCTCAATCCCACACTAAGATCATCAAACTCACCAATGTGGTTACCTTTGTAATTTGTGTTTCTTTTACCTTACTGTTTCATTCCTTTTTTCATCTTTCAATTGTGAGTTTTGCTCTGGGGTGTGTGGTCGGGTTTATTTATAATCTCATCCACCTTGGGTATTTCTCTGTCAAACACAAGGTGGTGACTGGCGCTTTTCTTCCCCATCTAAACCACTGCCAGCCTAGCGAGGTGGTGAGATTTATTGTCGAAGGCAGTAAAATCTCGGCCGTTTATGCCTCCGACGCGGTGGTGAGCGCATTTATCATCTTGTTTACTCTCAGTTATGCCGACCACTACGTGGTGGCGATTCAGGTCACATTGCAACTATTTTTGTTTGCGTCGTTTTGGATCACCGGCTTCTCCAATGGGGTCATGATAACCCTCCCTAAATATCGCTCGGTCCGACAGTCGAAAAAAGCCGCACAAGTGGTTGTGCATTACATCATCAAAAAAGCGTTCAGCTATTTCGCCGTGGTCGCCCTCGTGCTGACGTTATGTGCCCGTTCAATCTTGTCATCGGTATTTAATCTCAGTGGCGACGCGCATCACATCGCCACTCAGGAAGTCTATTGCCTTTTAATACTGGTATTTTTTGATTTTATCCGTCAGTCCCTATTTTATCTATTGCGGCTGTTTGATCAGGTCAACTCAGCGGTCGCCGTGTCTTATGGCTTCTTTTTCTTGTCGATTATCAGTATGGCCATCTGCCGAGAATTGGGACAAAGCCCCATTTACTTTTTACTCTGTTATACCCTCGCCTGTCTGTTTATCTCAGGCTCTTTTTTGAAAAAAATCCATGGATATGAATTCGCAAGAAGGTGACCCATTTGTTATTCCATCCGTTAAAAGACAATCTGTTTTACCGCGCTTTGATTGGCAAAACGCTCACCCCCCAATGTGCGTATCCGATCTTAAACAAAAGTGATTACGATCGAGCCATTCGCCAGTTACGATCGCGCTTTAAGCCCACCGATGATTTCTGGCGGTCGGTGTATTGGTCTCCCACCGGAGGCTCAACCAGCTCAGAATCAGAAAGCCTGTTTTTTCCGTGGGACAATCAAGAGACCGAAACCCAACGTCGGCTAATGGCTAGCGCTTTGTCGATCCCATCGTTGGGGCCGTTTGCCGACAACCGGATCATGGCCAATGTGTTTACAGGCACCCAGATGTACCGCTCATTGGAGCTGTTCAATCAACTCGCCACCTATGCTCAAATGACCAGCTTACCGATTGGCTCAAATTGCACGCATCAACAAATGGATCAATTGATCACCCATTTCAGCCCCGACCTGATCGCCGGTCCGCCGATTATTTTGGCCGACTACGCTACGTATTGTTTAAAAAACGGCTTGTCACGCCCAAAATCGGCCGTCCTTTATGCGACCAACCCTCTGTTTCCCGCGCAAGCTAACGCCATCAAAGCGGCCTTTCATGATCCCGTGATTTACTCCGTTTACGGCTCGGCTGAAACGGGGCCTTGGGCGTTTCACAACAGCGAGGTGTTGGCCCAAAACCAGTTCATTGTCGTTGATGACATTGCCGACGTCGAAATTATCGATCCGGACCCGCATGGGTATGGTCAGGTGGTGGTGACCATCAAACCCAGAAAACGATTCCCTGTGGTGCGTTATGCCATGGGCGATATTGGTAAGCGTTCGATGCTTGAACTCGGTCATCAGCACTACACGCTATTGGAGGTCAAAGGAAGAAACTCGCAATGGTTATCGCTGGCGGATAACAACATCGCGCTTGAGACTTTTTACCCGATACTTGAGCACGCACTGGACTGGCAAATCGTGCAATATTTTGAGGAGCACACCCACAAAGAAGTGGTCCACTTCCGTTTGGTTTCAGGCCATCATTGCGAGGAGTTACACACACAGATCGAACAACTCGAACGCGTGCTGCTGATTGATAAATACAAAGGTCGCTTGGTGCTCAAAGTCGAGCAAGTCCGTGTCGATGACCTGATCAAATCTAAACTCAGCCAAAAAGTGATTAAAGTGGTTGATCAACGCGGCGACTCACCGACTGACCCTTAGCCATTGGCACACAACCGCCCGCCATTTGAACGGCTGGGACACCATAAAAAAGGCGGATGAACCTATCATCCGCCTCATTTCATTCACAACGCTGCATTCGCGGCTGTGCTGGCTCATTGGCTCTCAATGCGATTGCTCATGAGCCCCCATCTTGCAATAGGCGGCACTTGGCTTGCTCACGAACATTATTTTTGTGCCACTGCTTAAAGTAAGCGCGTTGCTCTGCCAGCGTCCGGCTATTGTGCGCCTGCTCCCTGAGTAACTTGTGGTAGTTATCAAGGCGCCGCTGCGTCAACTCACCCCGTTCGAGCGCCGCAAGAATTTGACAGCCCGGCTCCGATTGATGTTGGCAATCGGAAAAGCGACAACGCAGTGCCAAGGCTTCAATATCAGCGAAGGTTTCACTCACCCCATGGGCGCAATCGGCCAACTGCAGTTCACGCATCCCCGGCGTATCAAGCAATAAACCACCGTTTTCGATACGATGCAATGAACGGGAAGTCGTCGTGTGGCGACCTTTGCTGTCGTCTTCGCGGATGTCCCCAGTCTCCTGCTCGATCTGACCAAGCAGCGCATTAACCAATGTCGACTTGCCGACCCCAGAGGAGCCGATAAACGCCACGGTTTGGCCAAGCTTACACCAATCGATCAACGCATGGGCAGACGCGGTATCCAAACTGTTAACCGCTTCCACCCTGAGCATAGGATCGAGCTGTTGCACTTGCTGTATCTTCACGGATACGTCATCGCATAAGTCTTTTTTGCTTAGGACAATGACAGGATCAACGCCAGCTTCATTGGCTAAAGCAAGATAGCGTTCAATCCGGCTCAGGTTAAAATCATGGTTTAAGGACACCACAATAAACGCCGTATTAATATTGGCCGCAATCAGCTGCTCAGACACTTTGCTGCCCGCCGCTTTCCGGCTGAACAAAGACTGCCTTTCAAGCAAACGGTCAAATTGCCGCTCGGGATTTAACAGGACCCAATCACCGACCGTCATCGCTGGTTGGCTGTGATGGATAGGTAGACTTATTTCCCCCTCTTCGCTGGCTAGCGTATAGCCACTGCGGTGATGCGCAATCACCCGAGTGATCATGGAATGCTCGTAATCATCGAGCGTCAGTTGTTGTTGAAATACAGGTTGCCATCCCAGTTGTTGTAGGGAAAGTGGTTGAGAAAATGGCGTTTGTGTAGGCATTATTTGATGACCCTAGACGTCACAATCGTTTCCTATCATCGAAACGAAACTCGGCCGATGAAAAACGCTCGTGGCGTCAAAAAATGGAGTAGTAGGGGCAAATAAAATAGATTTAGACCCCGGTTGTTATAACACACCGGGTAAAAGGGACGTTGGGTGACTCAATCAGTACTGAGAAAGGTAGGAGGATTCGTTGCTGAAACTGTCCGTTACCCTATGCTCTTTGCGCCGCTTTTACTGCCGTGTGAGTTCTTGATTACAATCATCTTGTGTTCTCCTTGACCATGAATATGCATTCAGTATAACAAAAAAACACCAAGATAACAGACCCATCGCCCCATGAGTTTTGCCCTACAACGCGGATTGATGCCGATCACACCTCTTTTTGTATGACAACAAGGCAACTGACATTTGAGGTTCCCAATATGAGCACTATACTTTTCAAAAAAGCCCCTTGTAGGATCATTATGAAAGTGCATTATTTTTTGTCTGTGTTACTCGGTTGTTTTAGCTTGAGTGTCAATGCAGAAAACCTATCAATCGCCGGTTCAACCACAATAAAACCCATATTTGACCACCTAAACTACGTCCTCCGTGACGGAAAAGTAGGCTTGGCAGACAAAACACTTAACACCATTAAAGCCATCAACACCGATCTTGGCCCACAAGTGCAAGACCAGATACGAGCGCACTTTAGCGGGGAGTCATTGAATATCCGGCCGGGAGGCTCGTCGAAAGGCATCAAGAGCGCCCATGCTAATCAAGTCGACATAGGGATGGCTTCCCGTGCTTTAAAAGACAAAGAAGCACCGCTGAAAGATAAAATAGACGTCGTCAAGCTCGGGTCCGACGCACTGGTGTTTGTCGCCGCTCAAGCCAACCCAGTCAGTGATGTGACACTGGCCTCATTAACGAAGGTCTTTAGTGGAGAGATCAACTCATGGCAGGCACTAGGCGGGGACAGCGCCGACATCCGAAGGATCGGCAAAGGCGCTCATCATGGCACCTATGATGTCTTCATCAGTCAATTGGGCCTCAAAGACAAGAAGCTCGCCGCCATCACCTATTTTGAAGACGAAGCGACCATTGTAAAATCCATTGGCCAACGTTTTCCCAACGGTTTAGCGTTTGGGTCTTTAGGCGCGATTCCAAACGGTGACATCGGCAGCTCAGTGAAGGTTTTGGCGGTCGACGGGGTGAACCCGCTGGTTGATGGCCAGTTTAATAGCCAGTACCAATACGTCAGACCCCTGAATTTGGTGATCAACAAGCAATCCATCGGCAAGCCGGGCGTTGAGAAAGTGATGAGCTTTTTCAAAACAGACGCGGGAAAGGCATTGGTTCAGGCGTATGGATTCGTCCCAGAGCCTTAACCCTAGTTCCCCCAGTCCTTTCGGCAACAATAATGCGCCCAGCGGCGCATTATTGTTTTAAACAAGTTGTGAGTAAAAAACCGTTGCCATACCTGAGTTTTTGGCCTTGTGTCACCGCTCGCAGGAATCCGTCATAGCGCTGACTGTAATGTAAAATCAACGAGAAGTGCGGTGATGACGTCTTTTAACGGCGCCAAGCTGGCGTGATCTTCCGCTTCAATTTTACCCGCAGATGACAAGGTCAATGCTCTCTTTCCTTTATCAATGGTGAGTTCAAGCATCGACCCCTGACCTAAGGGTTTGCCATGGCGTTCATCACGGGAGTATTGACGAAATCTCCTGAAAAAAGCCCCCGTCTGAGACAATGAATATCCTAACAAAAGTAATGATCCACCGACCCGAAAGTAAAGGAATGAACCGTGGCTCAGCGCTCGCAGAACATACGTGAAGTATTATGAAATATACGGTAAAACTCAGCGCGTCTATCTCGACACATGCCATTCTGGCAAGAGGATGTCTTTCATTATGACGGAGGCTTCATATCCTCATTGTCTAATTTAACGAGGATGAACCCATCTGGGATCATCCCCGCTCCCACTGACTGTCTCACTATCGTCATGACCAATAGCCGATCATTTATGTCGCCATTAATCGACGGGCCCGTACTCTTTAAATGTCACCATTTGATTCACTGCTTTGATGAACGTCTGGTGATGCTCCGCAGGGGCATCAAAGGCAGCAGTGTAAAAATAGATGTGAAGAGAAAATGCGCTGTCATACGCTCGCTCAGTGGTATAGTCATACGGCAGCAAAAAATAACTCGAGACCCCATTTTTAAACGTCTCCTTCTTTTCAATCTCGCAATACTCCACGTTTTGCTTCAGCGGGGTGACTTTTATTTTCGGCGCCTTAACCACCCCAGCCATCTTATACGTGACCAATAATACCCCCGCTCCCACGCCTGCACCCACCAGAGACAATGGTCCAATGACACTCAAACCCACCAAAGACATCGCAATAACAAAATAGCCAAAGTAGCGCAGCGCGGTATAGCAGCGCTCCGGCACCTGTTCTACATTGGTCACAATCATGCCTTTTTCCGTCAGTGTGGCGGTCTGACGGATCTTGACGTTTCTGGCCTGATATAGGTACGCCCCCGTAGCGCCGATTAAAACCAGTACACCAAACAACCCAAACGAGGGCAATGACATGCCGAACCACACACCAAGGGCGCTGGCCACTAACCAAAGGATGGGCATAAACTTGCTGGGTAAGGGCGCCTTGACCAGTTCAAACTCATCAAGGACCTTGGCGTCCTTGACCGCTTGCTCGGCTTGCTGTTGATACTCTTGGGTTAACTCGGGCAATTCTGCTAACGTGTCTGTCATAACGGAGGACTCTTCATATAAAAATACTACGATTCAATAGGATGTTTCTTACTTATTATACTCTGGCGTGAGCTCAGGTAGCGGCGTTAATGTGTCGGTCATACTCTTAAGGGGCCTCTAACATATCACGGGTACACCGTCTCAATCTCTTCGGTTTTGACCACCTGATTGACTGCTTTCATAAAATCACGTTGGGTATCACTATCAGCGTGGTAAACAACATCATGGAGGACTTGCATTTCATTGTAGGCGTCATCATCTAAACCGTAAGGTCTAAGATGCATAAATAAAAAATAAGAAGTTAAACCGTGTTTAAAACGTAACTCGCCTTTGTCTTCCAAATAGAGCATTCCCTCAATAAAAGGGTGAATCTCTACCTTAGGCCGCTTCACCACCCCCGTCATCTTAAACGCCATCAAGGCACCGGCGCCTGCCCCCGCAAAAGCCATCGGCCCTATCACCAGCAGGGCCACCAAGGACACCCCAATGGTAAAATAAGCCGAGTAGCGCACCACGGTGTAGCACATCTCCGGTACCATCTCCAAGTTACTGACAATTATGCCTTTTTCCGTGAGCGTGACCACCTGCTCAACCTTGGGGTTCATGGTAAAAAAGAGGAACCAACCGCTGAACCCAACAAGCACAATCACAATAGACATCTCAATCCAGCCTCCCAAGGAGGCAAACCAAAATAATAACCCCGCTCCAATCCACGCGGGAATCGCTGCGCCGTAATTAAAAAATGGCTCTTTGATCAACGTAAATTGATAGAGGACCTTTGCGTCCTCGACTTCTTGTCTGGCGCGCTGTTGATACTCTGGTGTGAGCTCAGGTAGCGGTGTTAATGTGTCGGTCATACTCTTAAGGGGCCTCTACACTATGCCGATTCACTGTCTTGACCCTTTTGCTTACGTTTTTGATTGCGTGCGGTCAACCATAGCGGCTCAACTTCCCGAGTTTTTATCACCTGATGAACCGCTTTGATAAACTGACGCTGAGTATCCGAGTCGGCGTGGTAGCATACATCGTGAAGCTCTTGCACTTTGTTGAAGGTCTCATCGTCTAAACCATAGGGTTCAAGATCAATATACAAATAACAGCAATGTAAGCCATGCTTAAATTGCACCCTACCTTTCTCCTCTTTATAGACAATTCCTTCAACAAGAGGCTGAATCTCTACCTTAGGCCGCTTCACCACCCCCGTCATCTTAAACGCCATCAAGGCACCGGCGCCTGCCCCCGCAAAAGCCATCGGCCCTATCACCAGCAAGGCCACTAAGGACACCCCAATGGTAAAATAAGCCGAGTAGCGCACCACGGTGTAGCACATCTCCGGTACCATCTCCAACTGACTGACAATAATGCCTTTTTCCGTGAGCGTGACCACCTGTTCAACCTTAGGGTTCATAGTGTAAAAGAGGTACCAACCGCTGAACCCAACAAGCACAATCACAATAGACATCTCAATCCAGCCTCCCAAGGAGGCAAACCAAAATAATAACCCCGCTCCAATCCACGTGGGAATCGCTGCGCCGTAATCAAAAAATGGCTCTTTGATCAACGTAAATTGATAGAGGACCTTTGCGTCCTCGACTTCTTGTCTGGCGCGCTGTTGATACTCTGGCGTGAGCTCAGGTAGCGGGACTGTCGGTTTTTTCATACTTGGGGACCTCTAACATAATCGGTTTATGATTCAATGGGATGGCATCCAGTATTACCATAGCTTTGTTTTGATTAAAACCCGCCTGAAGCTTAGACTGGTAAATGGTGCTGCTAAATTGCTCCGGATCGTCTTGGTACGGGCTATCGAGATCTTTAAGCACAATCAGGTTGATCTGAGGCGGCTCTGAGCGTTCATGATAAGTCACAATATGGCGCAGCGTTCGGGGCAGTGTCAGTTTGAAATAATACGTGGTCGATTCTTCACTGTCTTTCGACCATACACCCCGAGCCCAATCTTGAGCACTGAGGACCTCGCGCTCTCGCCCGCGTGAATCGATAAAACAGGTCATAGCAATTTTATCGTACTCATAAGTATTGGGCAGCGTAATCGTGATCGACTGGTCAATGAAGACCTCGGTTGATGTCGCCGAGAATGAACTTAGCGGCATCATCTTACGTTTTAACAACTGGCTTTGTACGGAAGGCTGGTTGATCAGCCGATACAACTTGAAAAACTCCTCTTCAGCGCTTAAATCGGGATCCGGCTCTTTGCCCCAAACACAGTTTAATAGCCAAGTTTCCAGCGGGGTTTTCTGAGTCAACGAAATTAGAAAGGTTACCACCAAATACAAGGCCGCGCCCCATATATTGAAAGACATCGCCCATCCGGCCATCGACCTGCCAATGGCCAACCCAAGGTAACGAGATCGTAGGGCCTGAAACGCCACAAAGCCCCAATTGCTCCCTTGACCGACTAAGGCGCCTCCTTTAAGAATAATCAACGCTTTTTCGAGACGATCATTGGACGCATTATAATCTTCAATTATCTGCCAGCCTTCCAGACCAGCAGCAATGACCCCCGCGGCCCCAGCAAGTATCGAGCGGGCAATAAATTTTTCGGCATGGAGTGTATTGGACTTAGTAAATTCTTTTCCTGGCTTGACTTTAATATCATCTAAAGAATGGGCAAGGAATCTACTGGTTGTCGGAAGCTTCCTAAACGCCATACCACGCACCTGGGCACCGATGATATTGACCATCCACACGGCACTGTAGCTGACGGTCATTTTAATGCGGCGGGTATCTGGGTAGGGTGCGTCCGCCACCGCTTTTTGCAGGGCGGAAATCTGAACGAGAACATTGATGACACTTAAGGTTGACACCACAATATCCATCCCGCCCACAACGTCCCATTTTTTTGATAGATCGTTCACTTTATCTGAAAAAACATGCTTGTTCATCTGGCTATCTTGATAGCCCCTAAATAATTTTGGGGTATTCCCAACAAAATGGGCCACCTTTTTATTCAGATTTTTGAGGACATCATTCTTGCGCTGATACTCTTTGGACCCTTTGGTTTCAGCCTTCAGGGCTTTTTGCGCTTCAAACGCGCTTTTAAGTAGCTTGTGATATTTTTGACTGGTTCCTTTCTCGCGCTCTGGAAACTCATCCTCAAGCGACAGCTTACCACCACTCGCCTGTACTTGACCCCATAGTGACATTGCCATATTGCGGCGCGCCGTGAGCCCTGGCACGTTTGCCAAGCGATTGACCAATTTGAAACGCATTAACTGCATGGCATCAATTGCTTTATCGCCCTTAACGGCGACCGCCGCTTTGGCATTATTGACGATCTCTTCCACGGGCACCAGCAGCGTTTTGGTTGCGGTAAACAGTGCCGAGTTGGGGTCATTAAAGCCCACCACATCATTAAAGGCCGCCAGAAAGCCACCCAGCGGAATGGCGTTATTTTGGCCCAACTCGCCCAGATCAATCGAGGCGACCAAATCCTCAACTTTGGCGTAAACCTTACTTGAGAAATAGTTTGAGGCCACGCCGGCGAGGTTATCTGGGTTGGTTAACAGCTCTTCAATTCTTTTATTGAGGTTTTTCCCCTTGCTCTCGCCCTCACCCTCATCCTCCTCATCGTTTGAGCAGGCTGAGGCGCCGAGATCAAACACATGCAGAATACAGTTCATCAAAGTACTGAGCGTATATTGATGGTCGTGCTCGCCAATATCTAGCCCCAAATGACGCGGATCGTTGCCTAAGGTTTTGAGCGCGGACACCAATATCGGTAAATCTCGCTGAACGGCTATATTAGCGTTAGCCTGAGTCTCAAGGTGTTGCTTGTAGAACGCATCTAACTCCGGCCATTTCACCTGTTGGTGAGCCTTGCGCCGCTCAATATATTCATCGAAGCGTTTTTCCAGCATGCTCGGATCGATACCCCTAGCCTCAAGGCGTGCCATCGCCTTGGGGTACTCATCAAAGATGGGTTTTGCTTTAGCCCGAAAATGCGCTCCTGTAGGGGTATGAAGTTCATCCTTCCGAGGTAGAAGATACTGATATTCCAAACACGTATCGATGTCTTGGTCAACGTCAACCCAGTCTTTTGGCTCGATGGCCTTGACGCTCTCCGGCGGCAGCGAGATTCTGACCAAAGCGCGGACGGCTTGCGCCACCACGCTTTTGCGTAGGGTTTCCTCATCCAACACGGTCGGCAAAACCGAGCGCGCTAAACGTAGATACAAATCGTTCAGGTCGGCCATTGGGTCATCGAGTACCACCATGGCGTGCGGCGCATGGCTTGGCACCTGATACTGATAGCTTTTCTTGTTGCGTGAGATCAGGCGAGACATCAAGCTAAACTCATCGTCTTCGTCCAAATCCGTGATAGCAGAGCTCCAATTAAAGACGTTCAAGTCTTTATCATCACCGATATCGGCCACCAGAGTTTCTATCTCGTCAATATGGGTACGATGGACCCCGACGTTGATTTCTCTGAGCCAATCTTGTCGAGCCTGTTCGGTGTGCAGGTAATAATCGACCACACGTTGAGTCCAACGCTGGCTAGCGTACCCCACGTAATAGGGGCAATCGGTGCGGGTCATCACATACGATTGGACCGGCTCGGGCTTCGCCTCACGTCGCACCGCGGCGTCGTCGCCTTTGAAGCGATAAAATTCACCCCCCTGTACCTGATACTCATGCAGTTGCCATTGATCATTGTCTGGGTCTTGATGGAGGGTATAGAGCCAGCCGTCTCGCAACTGGCGCAGGGTGTAGGGAACCTCTTCAGACTTGAATATCCCACCGGGAAATCGGCTGTCGTCATCGATGGGGTGCATGCCTTCAAGCACAGGCTTGAGGAGGCTTTCCGGTATCACTGCGTCAACGGCATATCGCACTGGCGCTATCGCCGCAAAACCGGCGATCTCGGATTCGGCCACTTTCACCACAGGAAAAGCGGGTTTGGTGCTGATCTCACCCAAGGACAGCACTTTCTCGAATATCATCGATGTGTTGGTCGGATAACTGACATCCACACCATGGTTATACACGCTGACCGGCTCAAGGTAGAGTTTATCGCCCGCTTGCAGCAAGGCATCTTGGTTGCGCCAAAAAGGGTTGAAATCGGTTAATTCTTCAAGGGTGAGACTGTTCGTCTCGGCAATGTCAGCGAGGGTATCACCCTCAACAACGGTGTGATTTTTACGGCTCGGGTTGCCTTCGCTCAATGGCACCAACTCCGCCATATCGAGCTTAACGCCGTGCTCTTCAAGGAAAGCCCCATCCACCAGCGCCATGGCGTTATCGTCCATTTCTTTGCGGCTAAAAAACAGGTACTGGTCTTGCACGACTTCACCGCCCCGTTTCCATAAGGCCAGAATGAATTCGGTAGCGCGGGAGTTATCTGGGGTTGGGTTCATGGCCCCTGGCACGCTTTCGGTGCGCAGGAAATGATAATCACGGCCACCACCAAACTGGTATTCACTCAGCATTTGACCATCAAGAAAGTGGTACACAAAACCCTGCGTCGGCAGGCCTAGCTGTTCACCGACCTGAATCGCTGGGCGAATGGGAATAAAGGCTTCTTCGATGGTGACGTCATCTTTTGGATGCGGCTGGACATTGTCGAGCCCAAAAGGAATCAAGCTGTTGGGATACGCGCTGACCAATAGCTGTTTGCTTTGTTGTTGTTCAACCGAGCAGGTGTAGTGCGTCGAATGTTTGACTGAACGGGAAGACCATTGCTTAATGGCCGACTCTTCAAGCGTGGATTTGAGGCGAATATCAAGGTACGGCTCCACGCCCTGTTTAAACACCGATTCAGAACAGGCAAACTCAATTGAGTAAGCCAACTTGGGTTCCTTTTCGGAGTGCTCAACCGCACACGAGGAACGAGAAACCGGTACATCTTCAACAATCGGGGCGTAACCCGCTTGCACGACTCGGCGTTTTTTTGAAGTAATGGTAGTCATAGCACTGAATTTAAACAGAAAATGTTAGTGTAAATTGTAACGAAAAACCCTGTGGTTATTCTCTAGTCATATGCACTTATTTGATAGGTATTTTCACTAAATTGGCAGTCAAAGTGACAAAACATCGATTCGGTTCCAATATTGATGGCCGCCCTGACGCGGCGTGCGAGTCTCAACACTGGCGTATTCAGTTCTGGGGTGAATCCCCCACCCCTAGCCATAAATATTATGAATACAACGCCGACTCACGGTATTGACCCTCACATTCAGGCCAATCTTGGCTTGCCGATGATCGTCAACCCAGAGTGCTGGCCTAGATCCACTGGGCGATTTTATCCAATAATCGATTCTTGTCTGCCGGCTTAACAATAAAGTCAGACATGCCGGAAGACCCCATTTTATCGAGTGTGATCGGCGAGCTGTCGCCAGTGTGCGCGATGATCGGTATGCCCGAGTACGCTTTGTTGGACCGTCGAATACGACGGGACGCTTCAACGCCATCCATCACTGGCATTTCGATGTCCATCAGGATCAAGTCAACCTTGTGGTGCTCTAAGGCGTCTAATGCTTGCTGGCCATCTTCCTTTTGAATCACGTGAAAGCCCTGCTGTTTTTCGAGGAGCATCGCTGTAAAGCGGCGCAAGGATTGATTATCATCGACGACCATGATCGTCCGTTGGGTGACGGCCTTGATCGGCTCGATAGGTGGCGGGGGCATCACCTCACTGCAATCAAACAATAAACGTTCGATCGTTGCTTTGGTATTCAATAACCACACTTGTGTCTCTACCCATACTGGCTCGTATGCCGCATGGCGTGTGCGTTCAATGGCACAACGTTCAAATAAATAGACAATGCGCGCTTCGGTAAACGAAAACAAGGAGGCCACTTTAAAGAAGTAACTCCCTCTTGTCTCTAAGCTCTCCAAATCGACGAATATCAAGTCAAATTCAAACTGGTATTCCTTTCTCTTGAGTGCCGAGGCCCTATCTAGCACCGTCAGCTCAAACCCCATCAGGCGCGCTATTTCGGTGATCTTGGTGGTGAGGATCTTTTGCTCACTGACCATCAAGATCGTTTTAAGCTTGATCAGCTCACTTTTGATTTGCCTGACCGTGTCTGACGCCATCAAGGGGAACGTCATGGTAAACTGTGACCACTCATCCAACTGAGATTCGCATTTAATGTCCCCGCCAAACGAGGTCATGACTTTCTGACAAAAGGGTAGCCCTAAGCCATAACTTCCCGATTGACCGGTGGTATAAAAGTCTTGAAAAATACGGCGAATTGCCGTGCTCGATATGCCGGCGCCATTGTCGGTCACCACAATGTAATTGGCGTTCTCATCACTGCAAAGGGTGACGTGAATATGAAAGTCTTCTGGGCTTTGGTGATGGAATGCGTTTTTCAATAAATTGTACATTACGTACTTCAATAAGGTGTCGCTGCCCAAGAAATCGAAATCCGATTGTACGTCCAAAGAAAGCGCTTGTTTATCGGCCGCACGCTGATAATTGAAGCTGTTGATGGCGTCCCCAACCACGGTGTGTGCCGACTGTTTTTTGAAGGTTGAACGTGAGACTCGGTTTTCATCAATCGAGGTCAGGAGAAGGTCGATCGTCTCGTTACCTGAATGGATAATATTCATTGCTTCATCGCTCACGGCTCGCAGTTGTGTGACGTCTTCAGCGCTCAGTTGATAGTGAGTGTTGTCTGGCTCATCGTTCGGCGTGGGCAACAAAGACTGCATCAGATCAATCGAGGCCAGCACGCCACTCAGCGGGTTTCGCATCTCATGGGCAATCCCCGCACCAAAGGACTTCGCCAATGAGACTTTGGCGTCATGCTCAGCTTGATTACGAAAGTAGAATAAATACACAAACAGGTAATTGAATAAGAATATCGGCACATGGGTCCAGTTGATTGTGGTCGATAAATGAAACCCCTGCATCAGCCAAGCAAAAAGGATCGCTAAGCTAATGCCAACAAAGGTTTGAGCGAACATCACCCAAGTCACCCGAACCAATAATATATGCAGGAAGATCGCCGACATAAACGACATGACCCAAATGGTGGACCATTGGTTCATCAACAACATATAGAAGAAGAAACACGGTAGGCCAAGCGTGACCGCCACTTGATAATAGATGGGAAAGTACTTGCGCCATGCCGTTGGCAGATGGTTACGACAAATAAAAACCAAAAATAATAGCGCACAAAAGAAGCGCAGTGGCCCGTTTTCATAGGGTTGGGGGAACAGAAACGCCCACACTAAGTAATAGATCGGGAACCCGGCAAACCCCATCCATCCAACCAGCGTTAAATTGGGTTCTGCGTACTGATAAACTTTACGAATGGCATTCATATGAAATAATTTATTAATCCAAGTGAAATATTGACTAATTGCATAACTAAGTGCTTTTTTATGCTTGAAAACTGATTATATATAATATCTCGGTCACGAACAGGGGAGCGCTCATTAAATCGATCGTAACAATCTGCTTTCACTCGCATATTCTCTCTAAACATTGCGAATAACATCAAGAGGCTTGTTTCTTTTATGGGCCCGTTTAACCAATCCTGAGAGGGTAACAGCCTTCGTTAATACTGGCACCGTGACAAACTGACGGCAGAACCGCCACCGATTGGTGTGATTTTGTCGGTCAAGTGCGTAAAAATGCAGGTTGGTGCGGAAAGAGTGACGGTTTCGCTAGGCAAAAACACGGCGTCTCAGGCATGAGACGTGCCATATTTGTGGCCATCATCACGCAAAAAGTGCGGTTCACGTGCCTCGTTCACAATACGTTAAAACTGATCTAGAGTTATAGTGAACGGTTATAGGGGCTGACTTTGTACAGGTTAAACCAATGAAAATACCACTCACTGTTATGCTGGCTCTGGTGGGTTTTAACGCTTATGCAGAAAAAATCACCTTAACGACCACTGACTGGCCACCTTTATACGCTGAGCACTTACCCAACTACGGCTTCTTTGCCGAGTTATCTCGCGCCGTATTTAAAAAAGCAGGGTATGATTTGCACATCGAATTCGTGACTCCTTGGGTAAGAGCACTGGAGTGGGCCAAAGACGGCAGATACGATGGTTTATTAGGCGCT
Source organism: Vibrio ostreicida (assembly GCF_013074385.2). Classification (GTDB taxonomy): domain Bacteria; phylum Pseudomonadota; class Gammaproteobacteria; order Enterobacterales; family Vibrionaceae; genus Vibrio; species Vibrio ostreicida. The sequence continues at coordinate 78,109 of NZ_JABEYA020000006.1, read as the reverse complement.
TATTTCACTCAAGAGAGAACCCAGTTTTTCTATTACCCAGACCCCATCTATTCCGTCAATGAAATCTTTATCCAGAAGTATGACAACAACATCACGTATAACGAACTCAACGAGCTCAAGCCTTATTCCATTGGAGGCATGCGCGGCGGTGCCCACTTAGAGATCCTTCAAGAGCAAGGTTTTGATATCGATGAAACCACCGATGATTTGCAAAGTTTAAGAAAATTAGCCGTCGGACGGGTCGAATTAGTGCTGATGGCGGAGCATCAATTCCATTTTTTGATGGATCAACATCCAGACTTAACGGGTAAACTTAAAACCGTTTACCCACCCTATAAAACGTTTAATATCTATACGCCGATCAGTAAAAAGAGAAAGGGCGACAACACAGTGCTGATCGACAAACTCAACGCCGCCATTTTGGCCCTTAAAGAAGATGGGACGTTTGACACCCTTCTGAAAAGCGATGATGATCAATGAAGAGTCACAACGCCCACCTCACGGGGAAAGTCGAACCATTCAGATTAGGGAAAGAGGGCGAACTCTGCTAGAATCCGCTGCCTTTCTATCTTGACAAGACAAACACCGTTTTGTTGAGAGCGGAAACCACACCAGCCACGACCTCGGTTCGTTAGATATTTGGGAACTCGTTATGATGACGGATGAAGAAAGAATTGAATTACAACAAAATAATCCTTTGCACGGCCTTAAGTTAGATACCCTGCTCCAAGAGCTGGTCGACTTCTATGGCTGGGACATTCTCGATACAGCCATGCGTTTTAACTGCTTTCATACCAACCCATCGGTCGCGAGTAGCGTTAAGTATCTCAAGAAAACCGATTGGGCGAGGGAAAAACTCGAGAACTTTTACCTATACCGCTTTAAGCGTATGCCCCGCGCCTCGAGTGAAGAGTTTGATTTGTCTCCCCGTGCACGGACCTTCCCTCACGGCCTCAAGCCGAAAGAGCCTATGGTACTGACGGTGGATTCCATTTTGGCCTCACAAGCAAAAGCCGCATCAGCGCACAAAGAGCGATCACGCCGCCGTTAATGCCTGCGCCACGTTTTGCCTTCAAGGCGTGGCGTTTTAGCGAGATGAGAGGCGGGGTTTCTGACTCACTTAGCGAGATACACAAGGATAGGTTTTGTCTTCCATTCAAATCTGCAGATACGTGATAAGCTTTGCGTGGTTGTACCACGGTATATTCCCCAAGCTTGTCCACATTGCCCCACTAGAGCACTTAATCACGTCTAGCCTCGGTTTTTCCGATGAGGTCTCCATTCTAATCACTCGGGCTGCCGGCGTTGGTGAAGTTGTTTTTGGCGTGTTATTTTTCCTATTCTATAAATATACGCTCATGAATATCCTGAATATTTCAGGGTTGGCTTTGTTATTGTTGGCGGTGATGTTTCTTCAACCTCAGCTTTTGATTGAAGCTTTTAATCCCGTGACCACCAATATTCCGTTAATTGCGCTAAGTGGTTTGCTGATTAAAGCACGACAAAGTGAACACCGAGTCTAGGGCGCAGAACGTGGTCAGGGACAGGATAGTAAAATTGAGTGAAACTTCGGGTTATCGCAAACACAGAAAGCCCAATTAACTATGCCACTCCCCCCTTCAGGATGACGGTGTGGGATGACGGTGTGTGTCCTGAATTTATGTCACGGTGTGTGTCCTGAATTTATGTCCTGAATTTACGAATTTACGAATTTACGAATTTACGACTGAATTTACGGAATTTATCGTAGAAACGAAAGATTTGATTGCCTATAAACGCATTCATGCCGATGTCTTGGGCGAAGCGCCATGGGTTAATTCTATTTCGACCATGGTCGTCATGGATTCACCCAAAGATGTAAGGTGATACATCTTCGGGTGAAGTACATCTATTCGGCCTGTTTGTTACGGTTAACAAGCACAATTGAACCGGTCACCAATGCCATACCAATGGCATGCCAAATAGTAAACAATTCGCCCAGAATCACTACGGCTAAAATAGCCGTCACCAATGGTCCAATGTTGTTTGAGAGGCTGAGTTCGGTTGGTGTTAACCTCGCCATGGCAGCCGCAACAATGTACGAAGGCAAGACAGTACAGAAGAACCCCATGAAGGTTCCAATTGCAATCAATTGCCAGCTCCAGTTGGTTGGATCTAAGTCAACGGCAAGCGCATGAACTAAAATGGCTACACCTGCAGACATCATTCCTAAGCTGTTAAACAACTTGCTGCCCATTTGTGTAATCAGCCCTTTACTTAAGACTAAATAGACCGCAAAAACGAAAGCAGATGCAACAGCCAACCCCGCGCCAAACCAAACCGCGTCACCAAACGACTGCATATCTTGCACAAAGACCACTGAGATTCCTAAGTACCCCATCAATGTTGCTAGGGCTGTCATCAAAGTGGGTCGTTTTCCAAAGGCAACCCAAGTGAGCAAAACAACAAAAGTTGGAAACAAAAACAACAGTAAACGTTCAAGCTGCGCTGAAATAAACTCTAATGCCACGATATCGAGATAGCTGGCCCCGTAGTAACCCAATACTCCTATAGCGATGGCCTTTAAACCATGAGTTTTTACCAGCTGCCGGTTTTCTGTTTTCTGGCATAGCAGAAGCAGAATGACCAAATAAAATGGAAGAGACGTAATGGCTCGGAGCGACATGATGGATTCCACGTTTCCACCATACTGATAAGCAAGCTTAACCATAATGGGTTTGATTGAAAAAAGTACAGTTCCAAGCAGGGCTAATACGACACCAATTTGAAAGGATGAAAGTCCAAATTTGCGCTCAGTAACCACAGACGTTGGGGAGGTATCCATGAATTCTCGTTTCCTATTTTTGGGTTTGGGCAACGAGAAAAGTGGCGGGTTGTTGGCTACGATTCTCGCAGCCAGGCACACTAAAACCTACCGACTACGGGCAATATCGAGTAGGAGCCAGAGATTAGTGTGGATGAAAGTCATTGTTTATTCTCAATGTGATTGAATAATCACCATATTGGTTTAATTGGGATCTGGCAAGGTTTTTTAAGCAACAAGTTACATTAATTTATCCGTGTGTGTCCTGAATTTATCGTGGAAAGCCCAATTAACTATGCCACTCCCCCCTTCAGGATGACGGTGTGGGATTACGGTGTGTGTCCTGAATTTATCATCTCTTGGCACCCAAACTCCAAACCACTTATCTGACCCAGTAAGCGCCTGACACTCTTTGCAATAGCAAAAAATTGAATTTATCGGATCGTTTTCAAAGTAAAATTCAATATCACCGCAACTACAACTTCCTATATGTTTTTTCATGCTATCTCCTATCTAATGGTTGCCTAACGCCGCGTTAAGTGGTGAGCAACGCTACCACCCGACCTAAACTATTGTGCCGTAAACACTAAAGCTGAATCAAACTGAAAATACCAAGCGTTGGGAATCCGTCTTAAACGCTTTGTATGTTTTAGTAGCCTCGATCTCATTGCCAGCAATAGTACACAAAACCAAACCACTTTCTTTTTCGCTAGAGCTAATAATGAGCTTCCCAAATGAATCCCAAACTGAGCTTTTACCACAAGTTTTCCAGCCACCTGTTTCTGAGATATGGTTGCTTAGAAGTACTGGAACTCGTTGCTCTAAAGCAATTTCGGATAGGATTTTAGAATCAGGGGTAAAGCCATTACCAGAAATTAGAGCACTTACAACATAAGCATCTGCACCGAGCTTTTTAGCCCGCAGAGAATGTTCCGGTGTTATAAAGTCGGCACAAATAGCCAACGCTATTTGATGCCCATTCACAGTAAAGAAGTAATCCGTCGCCCCAAAAGAACAATGCTTATCTTCGCCTTCATGCAGATATTGCTTTGAATAAAATTGGACTGAGCCATCGGGAAAACAAACTACCGCACCTATTGTTGGCTTTGAGGAATTGTTAGCTTTTAGCGGACAACCTGCAATAACTATAATCTCATTTTCAACTGACGCTTGAGAGAGTTCTTTAAAACTCAACGGCTCAGGCGAAAACGCTAGCTCAGAAACCAAATCTAACTCATAGCCCGTCAATGATAATTCCGGAAAAACGACAACATCAGCTTTGTAAGAAGATGATTCCTCGATCATCTTAATGTGACTTTCAATATTTCCACATAAGTCGCCTCTCACGATCGGGATTTGAGCCAAGCTTATAGTTACACCAATTTCCAAGTTTCCTCCTTAAAACATAACGCCGCAATAAGTTGTGAGTAGACGTGTGTCATGTTTGAGCGAAGCGAGTAACACAAAAACGCGGAGGTTTTGGCGTCAGACTGGAAGCGCTTGTTAGCACTGACGCTGCGCATTCTCTTTGTTTAAATCTTTGACACCTGGAGCATTCGCTACAAGCTTATTACCCAAGACATCGGATAACCCGATGAATAGGGTTGCACTACTATCCCAGCATACAATTTCAAACAGGGAGTTTTTAAGCTGTTTTTCTGGCTCACCTTGCCAGAACCCTTGGTTACCATCAGCAAACGGCTCGTCAGTGGTAAATGGCTCCGTATTTTTCGGAAAGGCAGAAATTACCGACCAGACAAATTGATAATCATATTCCTGAAGCTTCGAAGATAGAGCTTCGCCTCGCACCCATGATGGATCATCTAGTTCTGGCCACGCCCCCTCAATATCGGAAATATGCCAATCGTAATCTTCAAGATCGATTTCAAGCCAACGAGCCACATCATTCATACTCGTATAGAAGCGAACCTTTGATGTATTTTCCTGTATGTAGTTCATAGCTCGATCTGAGTGCTAACGCTAAGCTAACGTGCCCAAAACCGTGGCATATACTTTTGCAAAGCAAAAATGCCGCGCGTTTAGGGTCACTGTTAAGCGCCTTGTTAGTTTTATTTTACACCGAGAATCGACCGAAACTCTGTTTCCAGTTCAGATAATAGAGGTGGAATAGTGTCTGCGAATGTTGTAAATGCGGTCTTCCAAGCCTCATCGTACTCATGTTCAGGTGCAATTTCACTATGCATAAAACTTGAGAAAGCAAAGATAAAGCGATGAGCTGGGATTTGAACTTCTTTGAACGTTGCCTGGATTCTTTGGCATAGACTTTCATTTAAATATAAATGATTTTTCACGTACACATCCCTAAAATGAGTCGCAGATCTACTCATGTCCTCCACTAATATCTCACGTTCATTTTCTTCAATATGCTCTGCTTGATGAATAAAGCGTTTTGAAACGTCAACATACTCGATTAAAGCTAGATAAATCGACAATATCCCATCAGCTCTTTTTTCATGTAACCTTGATAGTACTACTTGGTGTTCAATGTTTTGAGCAGCAATTTTTCCTTTGTAAGCCTCTAACTCTCTTCCAAGCAAGTTGGCTATAAGTGACTTACATAAAAAGCCAACAATGGCTAACCAAATACCGCTTACAACAAATGAAGTTAAGGCCGACTCTATCAATGACATAATTATCCTTTATAAAACTAACGCCGCGTTAAGTGGTGAGCAACGCTAACCACCCTACCTAAACCATTGTGACATAAACACTTAAATTGAAGTAAGCCGAAAACGCCATGCGTTGGGGATCCGGCTTAAACGCTTTGTTATATCTAATTTTTTATTTGGTTTGAAATTGCAGCGATACAACGTTTTGCCGAATTACACACACCAGACAACTGAAAGAAACCATGAATTACACCCAAATAACGTTCGCAGTAAGCGTCAACGCCTTGTGAACGCATCAACTTGTATAATTCCTCACCCTCATCGCGTAGTGGGTCAAACTCTGCGGTAATAATAGTTGTAATAGGCAAACCGCTGAAGTCACCGCTTAAAAGATTAAGCTCTGGTTCGGTAATGTCTTTAGAGCTACAGTTCGCGTATAACTCGAAACCAGAAAGAAGCATATTTGCCGTTATAATATAGTCTGAACCATTTTCTCTGTAACTTTGCGAATTACCTGTTGGATCCAGCATTGGGTAAATAAGAATTTGCTGACGAGGCAGCCACTGTTCTAACTTTTTTAGCCTAAGCGTCGTCGCTAAAGCCAACTGCCCTCCAGCGCTATCACCAATAAAGACTAAACGCTCTGAATCACCACCATACTTATGCGCTTGCGCCTTAATGCCAAGTACAGCTTGGTAGACATCATCGTGTGCTGCTGGATAAGCATGTTCAGGCGCCAGCCTGTATTGGATGCAAATAACTATCGAGTTGGATAGAAGAGCAATTTGTCTTAGCTGAGCATCATGTGTCTCAAAGCCACCACTGATGAAACAGCCTCCATGAAAGTAGACCGCTATAGGTAAGTTCACTTCATCTGTAGGCTTGTAAATTTTAACCGGAATACTATTAATTACATCTAAGTATTCGCTTTCAATTTTAGGGCTATCACCAGCTAATATAGTACTACCGACATAGCCAGCCCGACGATCAGTGATTGTTTGTACTGAAGGGCAAAGTTTGCCATTTGATTGAAATTCCTCGACTAGCTCTCTGATGCCAGCTTCTAGGTACTTGGTCATTTTATAACTCTATCACTAAAAAACCGGAGAATAATATACCAGCACAGAAGTATGTATATACATACAGTCTGGATGTGTGATGTAAATTAGATATAACGCCGCAATAAGCGGTGAATGATCGCGTGCTATGTTTGAGCGATAGCGAGTAGGCACGCGAACAAGAATCCGACTTAATTGCTTTGTTATAACTCAAGTACTTTTTCAATTGCTTGCTCTAACAAATTAACCAGCCTACAAAAAAGTAGTGCTAACCAGTACATAATGATTGTGACAAAAGGTAATGCATAGGAAAACAACAAGGCCTCAAGCGATAATAAGTAGTCAAGAGTCTCACCTGGCATTACTTTTTCGGAAATAATTCCAGCCATAGCAAAACCTCTAACATACAAGTCGTCGAGTAATGAAGCTTGTCCTAATACTAGAATTGCCATAGGTATTGTATAAAACTTTAACCATTCTAGCTGAAACTCTTCTTCACTAGAAAGGTTTTGTTGAAGCCCGTAAAGAGCCGCGCATAGGCTTCCCCCCCCAACGAGTAGTAGCAATTTATTATCCCAAGACATATAAATTTGGAATACGTCGTAAAGCAAAGACAATACGATACCTATGCACATAGCTACTCTAGTATCCAAAGTACCTCCACGACTAAAACCTTTGGTTAGTTATAACGCCCAATTAAGGGGTGAGCCACGCAACCACAACACTCAATTTGGACACCGTAAACACTAAACTTGACCCAAACTAAAAGTGCCAAGCGTGGGGAATCCCTCTTAAATTGTTTGTTAGCTTTGAAGCTTATATTTTCGTCGTACTTCATTAACTAGACGATGTCGTGAACTATCTAACCTTTCATGCGGAGCAAAAGAAGAACTAGCGCTATCAAGTAGATTAACAAAGTATTCAAGGCGCTTTATCTCATTACTATTAAGTACTTCGCGTTCTAGTAGGGCTTTAATTTGATCAACAGCGAACCCCTTAGCTGCAATATCTTCTGGAAGCCCTGTTTTAGTACAAAGCCCGTAAGTACCTTGTAAAAAGTGTTCCCAGTCTTCCATGATTGTTTCATTCAATCCCGAGTTTTCAACCTCGCATGTAGCGCCTTTCAAAACAGAAATTGCCTTGCTATAACGATTAGAGAACTCCTCAAATACACGACCTTTACATTTTAGTGTGTGGACTATGCTTAGCCAAGAAATATACCCTCTTGCATAGTACTCCAAAACGTACTTTTCATTATGAGTACCAGTAAATGAACTACAATCGAGTGCAACATTTAAGTTGTACGATGCCAATGGCATCAGCCTCTCGGTTTGATAATACCTAATTTCTTTTTGATCTATATTGGTTACGCTCGACAGTTCTTCCAAGGTGATGAAGTTTGCATTTAAATAATTAACAAGCATCATAAAAACAGTTCCATTATATGTGAGTAAAACACTGACATTACATACAGTATTATACATTACAATTTGAATCGTAAATTCTGATAGTTTGGTACCAAAAAGCTAACATTATTAATAACAGGCAGTCTCGTTTTTCTCCCTGCCCGACTTTCGATTAATTTATCATAACCCACTAAAAATTAGAAAAAATACATCGAGATTTGTACTCTATCCTCACATAAAAACACGCTGGCATGTTATCTCTTTTTAACAATGCGTGTTATCCAAGATGGGAAAAGCACAAGCCTTTAAGAAACAATGACTTACAAAAACAACCATCGGTAAAGCGAGACCAAGCACTCAATAAAACATGCCACTTTCCATATTCAAACTTAATAAACTGTATATATACAGAAAAGAAAGTAAAGATGGTAAGTAAATTATCCATGAACTTGATATTAGATTTTGTAGGTAAAACGCACGCCCCTAAAATGTGTAGAGCATTTGATCTAACAAGAAATGGGGCAAAAGCGGCTTAACATTGCCTCCATCAAATCCGACAAGCGCAGCGCGTCAGCATTCCCCCCCCCCGATTGTACTATAGTGATGGATTTATGCACATAATGGAGTATGAAATGAGCTTCTCAGTTTTACTTATGATCATTGCCTGTCTTGGTTATATTTCTTTCATTTTAGGGCGACCTAGAAAATCGAAAAGTTAAGGAGTACCTCTCGGCGAACGCCATTAAAAAAACACCCCTATTCTGCGCGTAAGATGCAAGATAATTTTGACGTGATCCCCTGCACTGCTGAGCAAGAGTCGTTTCCACAGCACAAACGCTCTTCCCATCTGACGACGAAAAATGAACGGAACTTTCACCTTGCTTTGAAACAGGCGATCCCATCTGACTATGATATTCATTGTCAGGTTTCTTTGATGGCGCTGGTTCAGCCCGTCGATTGGAAAAAAATTCTCGGGCGTGGGCCAAGAGAATGGACTTTGTGATCACAGATTGTCAAACTAAGGTTATGGCTGTGATTGAATTAGACGATAGCACTCACAAGTGGAGCAAGCGAAAGAAACGAGATGAGTACGTCAACAAGGTCCTAGAAGGACAACATCGTTTGGTGAGATTTCAGTCTGCTCGTTTCTATGATCCGGTTCAGATAGAAAGTGACCTTGCCCTTCCCCCTGAAACGCAGTTCTCTACGATTCACACATAAGGATAGATTGTTGTTTATGGAGTGGGCATCTATGGTGCAGATCCTATTTTTTGAAAAAATTGAAAGCAATATTGAGAAAGAAATACCTGATGATATTGAAGAGTATATAAATAAGCCCATTTTCAATGATTTCAGTGTTAGATCGAGTTTCTAGGGGGATAAATGTTGGACATAAAACCATTATTGGGTTTGTTATTTTTCGCGTGGGGGGAGTTTATTTTTATCATTTTGTCGTCTATTCCTTAGGAGATAAAAAACATATCAATCAATTAGTAGACAACTTGGCGAAAGAGCCAGAAAGCTTTAAGAGCAAAAACTACATTGCTATGAATAGTATGGGGGCGGGTGCTCTATTCTCATACTTCTGTATGGTTTATCCTCTTGTAAGACATCGAAGAAGAGAAAAGAAGTGTTCTTCTGACATTTTTATGTGTTTAAACTGGTTGTTTTTTATGACCGCCTTTTGCATCTTGCTTTCTTAGGTGACTATGATGGCTATCTACAAACGGATGGCCATTAACTTATTTGCTTTGTTAGTGTTCAATTCTAGTTGATAAGGCTCACACAAGAGCCTTAATAACATTTATCTTTTTATACCACTTATGCAGCGCGCCAGTTTTAACAGCTGAGTAGACGTTTTAATCTCCAGTAGTCCGATTCCGGCTAAGATTTGCTGAGGAGTGATCAGCTGTCCAGTGGGTAACTCCATTCTGCTTCTGTTCATACTAAACCAATCCAATCTTTACTGTAAGAGAGTTCTAGCCGTTTATACATCCTCATAAGCCGTTTACATTCTTTTGGAATGGTTGCTCCCTTATCCCAATGTTTGACGGTAGCGGCGTTTTTCAAAGCTATCGTCCATTTTATTAACGGTTCATCTACGACTAATCATTAACGTTAGTGAATCTCACGGAATCTATCAACACCCAGCTCTCTCACAAAACTCAGGCCTGAATCCTTGCGAAAGAGCAGTTCACCGTTGTATACGGCTCTTCTCGAGAAATCTCTAATGCTCAGCAGGGCAATGATGCGCTCTCGTTGTGCCTATTTTTGTTCAACAATTTAGGCAATGGCATGCAGTGCCAAATGAGCTGCGCTACCAACCTGCCTAAACCGCTGTCCAGAAGCCATCATGTGTACTCATTCATTACTATTCTGCTAACAGTATGCCATTGAGCGTACTACCATCTGAGAGAGTAAAAACTTCATTATTGAAAAACACGATATCTGTTGTCGTGAAATCATCACGTTTGGATTCTGGAACCATCAGCTCATAGCGCCCTTGAACGTTACCACTCTCTGATAGAACAGTTATAATTACTGCATCTTGTGTTGGCTCTTGCACTATAAACCATCCGAAAGCTTTACCTCCTAGAAACCTTGCTGTTGGATAGCCTTTCAGTCTAGTTTCACCGAGTTCATCAACATACGCTGCAGATTGAGTCTTAAGATGAAAATTTATTATCGCTGTCGCGATAACTAATAGAATGATGCTTACAAGTCCTAAAATTATTTTAAGGGGTTTAGTCATTTTCTATTTCCAAGGTTCTGCTGCCTGGTGAATATCTAAGGTCTTTGTAATCTTCTTGAAGTTCTTCCATTTCTTCATCAGGTTTTACAATAAGCCCCGCCCAATGCGTTTCTATATCAAGCGCATCAAGTAGATCCAATGCAAACTGCATACAATTAAAATCTGTAGCATCATAAGGTTGCCTGTCAGGGCTTCTATAAGGTCCATTCGGGTTTGTCAACCATTGATAGGCTTTATCAAAATATTCACCTATAAATACTACAGCTTCAATTCGACCTCCTTGCCCCGCATTTATTGAAAGTTCACTCATAATATTGACCAAGCTTAATTCAGTTACTCTACCATTTTCGATAATAGAATCAGATATTCGCACATTGTTGACTCCGCCAAGTGCCCCAAACTGTTCATATCGGCGTTTTTCTGCTGCAAGTAATCGTTCAAGAGTGATTCGGCACGCGTGGTATTTTTACTGTGCGTGGGTTACTGAATGAACCCGCTTCTCATAACTACAGTGATTTTTCCTGACCACAGCAATTTGAAAAGGGGCCGATTCCAATCAAGATCACAAGACCATGGATTGACAACTTAGCCCCCTTCGTCAGCGGCAAACTGCACTTTGGCTTTTCCCCAAAAACCAAGAAATCCACCGTCTCCTAGAATTTAGGACGAAACTCTCATTAGGGCTAATGCCACTGACAATCAGACCGTCGACATTATCGGCCTCCGCTTGTCTTGCGAAATGCCAGTCGATACTCATTACCCGTTTTCCTTGTATAAGCGCCTTATTGAGTCGCTGGCTCAACACGACGATAGTAAGACCTTTCGTTTTTGTGATACCCAAGTTTGCTTCAGAAAGGCTGCCTACAGCAACAGGCACTTTCACACTACATGTTTTCTTGTCTTGATGAGTAAATGTATAGTTTGCTTCTCCGACCCGCCCGTTCAGCCTAAAGAGCTGTCCTTGCCTCATATTGTCTACCGTTAGAACACCCAACGCACCTGAAGGTGGTGCGGTTAAGGCGTAACTGAACTGTGAGATAAAAACAGATAAGAGCATATTGAGAATGATGACTCTTTTCATACAAAGGTCTCCCCATTTATTTGAGTATTGGTCGGTTGCACTAACCAATAGATCAGCAGAAACGGCCCGAATAGCGGAATGAAAAAGACCCAGCCCCAATAACCTGATTTGCCAATATCGTGCAGTCGACGTACGATTGCGGAAAGCATAGGTATGACACTGACAACGTCATAAATTATGCCAAACCAAATGACCATATCCATCATGATATCTGCGGTAATACATCCGATAGTCACCAGTGCATGACCCAATATAAACACCCAAAATTCTTTACGGGACGAATGGCCCGAAAAATCTAAGCTTCTTTTCCAAGCGAGAAAATAGAACAGCATAAATGTCACCTCCTTTATCGATTGACGGCCACATTTTGCTCTCAAATCGGGGGTTAAGCGTCCTCAAACGGGTTTTAGGTCGTCTCAAAACGGGTATTGGTCTATGTTTGAGTTTTAATTATATTTCATTGGGTTACCATTAATGATACTCAATAAAGTACCCTTTTATTCATCTAGGACCCACTATGCTTACCATTCCCGTTCCGTTCGTTGTCTCTATGTTACTCGGATTACTGGCGATCACCCTTTTCATCCGAGTGGGTCAACAAGCGAGAGTTGCTAGCCTGTTTTTAGGTCTATGTGCGACGACAACAGCAATGATCGGTTTGCGCTGGACATTTGAGTTAGGCGTCTTCAGCATGGCACAGCCTATTCTTGCTTCGATAATTCCGATTGCTGCGTGGTATACGTTTGCCCTTGCAAGTCGTGATAAAGGCTTCTTGCCCATTCAACATCTCATTGCGCCATTGCTGGTGGCTTTTATCTCTATCACTCAATCTTACTTGGCACTGCCGCTCGATGAAGTCCTTACCTTAATTTACGTTGGATATGGAGTGGCACTGATCCGCTTATCGTCCAAAGAAAAGGCGCTGATTAATGTCTCATTAGGAAATTGGGAAGGGGTAAAGAAAGCAGAGAGTATCGCTGGGTGGATGCTGATCTTTTCCGCGTTTGTGGATACTTTCATGTCTTTAGATTTTGCGTTCAACCAAGGGGAATGGTCTCTTTACATCCTCACTGCGGCACATTTAACTCTGTTGCCCGTGTTATCGATAGCGGTAGTCGTGGCTGGGATCAATACGCCTGTTTCAGCGGAATCACTATCAAAACAACGACACTGTCATAGTGAGGAGCCAACCCGCTGCCCGAGCATGACCAAGGAGCGTGCTCAAGAAATCACTTCTCTATTAGATGCTAAGATTCGCCAAGACTCACTTTACCTCGACCCAGAGCTGACGCTTTCCAAACTTGCACGCAGGTTAGGTGTGCCCGCAAAACAGATTTCAATCGCGGTCAATCAGGTCCACCAGCAGAACATTTCTAAAATCATCAATGAGTATCGTATCGATCACGCTAAATACGTTTTGATGACGTCACAAGATACCATTACCCAAATATTCATGAACTCCGGTTTTCAGACCAAGTCCAACTTTAACCGCGAGTTTTCAAGAATGACGGGGATGACACCAAGTGAATATCGAAAAATAGAGATGCCCCCTAAGTGATCTTCTCCCATAAGACTGGGTATTGAATTAAGGAACTTTGCCGTACACGCAGGGGTTATGCTCACCATCAATATCTTGTAGACACTTAAAACGCTTACAGGAAACGCTCACTACGCTTACAGCGCTTACAGGGACAGGAAAGCGCTTACAGGGACAGGCACTTTTCTTCGTAATGTCCATTAAAGGGACTCTCTGCCCTACGCCTATTTTTTGGCGTTATTATAACCACTTACGGTCCGTGTTTTAGCCACTTAATAGGACTGACTTAGGTGACTGTCCCAAGTTCTGTCCATAGGACTGACTTAGGTGACTGTCCCAAGTTCTGTCCAAGTTCTACAACTCAAGTTCTACAAAGCGCCGTCTCTTTGCTAAGCAAAATGCCAGCTTGGGGAGCCAGACGCGAGCACTTTAAAAAGATGTACCTGAAAAGTGAGGCGGGGCTTAGAAAGCTGCCGAGAGACCCAAGGAATATTCCTTCGGGCCTATGGCATCAATGGGGAGGCTTTTAGTCCAGAATAAGCACCAAACAGGCGGGCTTTCGCCCCCTTAGACTACATAAAATAACGAGGACACACCCTACTCAGAACGGTGCCTGTCCCAGTAAATTTGTGCCAGTAAATTTGTCCCAGTAAATTCCACCAATATTCCGTTAATTGCGCTAAGTGGTTTGCTGATTAAAGCACGACAAAGTGAACACCGAGTCTAGGGCGCAGAACGTGGTCAGGGACAGGATAGACCAGTACAACTGAGTGAAACTTCGGGTTATCGCAAACACAGAAAGCCCAATTAACTATGCCACTCCCCCCTTCAGGATGACGGTGTGGGATTACGGTGTGTGTCCTGAATTTACTTTAATGATAGAAATAACATAATAAAATCTTACGCTTACGATGTGACTGGGCTCGATAATATTGCTCAAAAATATAAAACTCCTTGCAACTGTGAGTATGATGCGCTTGAAATAATCATACATTTGGAGTCACAGTGATTAATAAGCTTAAGTTCGTAGTGCCGCTCTCTATCTTGATGCTAGGCTCAGCTTTTCTAAACGCTTCGAACACCTATGGCTATGAAGTAGAGCAGGCTATCACTTTTGTCTCTACGTTAACGGCCTACATCGCAATAGTAGCACTATTTGCAAAGTGGCGTGATGCGTCGATTTTTAGTCCTACGTTCATTAAATATTACTCGTTCTTGTTCATTGCCATAACAGTGCTCGAAGCTGTATACCCAGCCTACATCTATCGAGACCAAACGCTACCACCTGATTACTGGACTATGTTTTCTATCCAGTTACTCCTTAATTTATTCATCGTAAAGGTTATAAATGAGCGCAACTAGCATGATAAAAGAGTTGAGCCAAGGCGGTCCCTTAGCGACCTTGCTCCTCAAAATGAAAGATCAGATTTCTAACAAAAGTGCCGCAGACCACGCGTATCGAGACTTGTACCCGATCCTTGAAGAGCTATTGGCTAAAGGATACGCGTTTGAGTCACAAGAGATGCAAAGCGCCGTCTCTTTGCTAAGCAAAATGCCAGCTTGGGGAGCCAGACGCGAGCACTTTAAAAAGATGTACCTGAAAAGTGAGGCGGGGCTTAGAAAGCTGCCGAGAGACCCAAGGAATATTCCTTCGGGCCTATGGCATTAATGGGGAGGCTTTTAGTCCAGAATAAGCACCAAACAGGCGGGCTTTCGCCCCCTTAGACTACATAAAATAACGAGGACACACCCTACTCAGAACGGTGCCTGTCCCAGTAAATTCGCCCCAGTAAATTCGCCTCAGTAAATTCGCCAGTAAGTTCAGTACGTTGCCAGTAAGTTGAGTAAGTTAAACGCTTAATTACCCCAACAAAATGCACTATGCCACTACATCCCATTCACTCAATGGAGCTTTATGTTACCATGCATACCTCTGTCTTATGATATTAACTAAAGATACTAATATGGAACTCGAACTGAAAAAAATAACGAATAAAAAAGGGCATGCCGTTAAAGCAATTACTCTCGCATTCTTAATCGACATCATAGGCTCCGCCGTCCTATTCATGGCATGTATATTTTTGTATACACTTCAGCTAATGAACAATGGTTTAAATGAAACACAAGTGCTCGAAACGTTGACGGGTATGGATCTTATGTCACCTTTATACCTTTCTGGCTTCTTTCTAATAAGTCTCGTTTCCTGTTATGCCGGATATTTTTGTGCAAAGGTGTCTGAAATCCATGAATATAGAAATGTAGCTATATTGTCATTAATTAATTCAGCACTTGGCTCTTTTTTGGTTGGGCATTTGTATTCAGTTGAAAATATAATACTTGCCGTAGGTAATATGGTGATTTACTTCATAGGGGCCTACCTTTGGAAAAGAAAAAATCGGATGATGGGTGTACTGACTAGGTAACATAACCCATTGTTCAAGAGTGACTCAGCACGCGTGAAATTGTGACTATGCGTGGGTTTTAAGTGGTTAAGGTGATGGCGGAAGCATCGGTATTGCGTGCTCAACACCTTAACACAACGTTTGATTGGGGTTAACCATCCATTCCCCTGATTAATATTGACTTGGTGGTATAGCCGTTGGTCTAATTAAACAACAGCTAAGATGTAAGGTATTGAAATGGAAATTGTACAAAAAAAAGGCAAAAATAAAGTGACGTTTAGTTTCGGACAAGACAGGTTGAATTACGCTTGTGAAGGAGCCTCAGGTAAAAGTGATGTCGATCTTTATTACGGTGACTTGTCTAAAAAACGTTCTGAACGCATTGAGCAAAATGAATGGCTAAGGAATGTAGGCGTTCTTTGGATTGGGATTGGTATTTTTCAAAGTGCCTATGGCAGTTTTACACATCAAGCACTGTATTTTGATCCAATGTGGTTCTTCATAGGTAGTGCTTGTTTAATTTGGGCTATGTTATCAAAAATTACGTACTCAGTGTATAAAACTGAAGACGTCAACCTCTTCATCATTCAGGACAAACAACATGATACAATAGTCGATGCCTTAATGAGTCGCCGTAAAGAGCAACTTTTAGCGTGGTATGCAGATATTAATATGGAGAATGAGCTAGCCAGTGAAATCAATAAATTTAAATGGTTAGTTGAACAAGAAGTGTTGAGCGAAGAAGAATCAAAGCAAAAGATTGAAGAAGTTACCTACTATCATAAAGAGCAAGGTAACACAGAACGAGTTCTTAACTAGTCATAAACGTATACAGATACGCAGGAACAGACTCCGTGGGTATTCTATACCCAAGCCGATGGCGTGGCCGTGCATTTAATATATCAGCAATGTCATTGCAGCGTTTCTGGAAGTGCGTTTTAGTCAATATTGTTACTTTTTAGTGCTCGTCAGTTGCTTTTTGCTTGCTAAATGCGAATTCAGACCCAGTCAACTGTTCGAGGTTTACGTTTGGTAGCGTTGCTCACACCTTAGTGCAACGTTAAGTTTAAGGTGGAAACAATGAGTATTGAGGTATGGATATCTTTTGTATTAGCGTCACTGGCATTGGTCTTGTCTCCGGGGCCAACTGTCTTTCTGGTCATAGGACAAAGTTTGTCTTATGGTCGTAAATCGGTTCTTCCCATGATTTTGGGCGTCATTTCAGGTGATGTTATTGCGCTCACTTTCTCCCTTTTGGGCGTCGGGGCAATTTTAGCCACCTCTTCATTGGCCTTTAATGTAATGAAATGGCTTGGAGCGGGATATCTTATTTATTTAGGTGTTAAAGCGTGGCTAAGTCCAGTGGTGACGAAAGAAATACAATTTGAGCCAGCAGGTAGATCATGGAAAGTTTATCGAGACTCGCTACTAGTGACCGCCTTAAACCCTAAAGGGTTGATCTTTTTTATGGCATTCTTCCCATTATTTATCAATCCAGAATCATCGAATGTTTGGACGCAGATGTGGATCTTATCGATAACCTTCATTTTTACTTCATTTTGTAGCGTGAGTTTCTATGCTTTCTTTGGCGGCAAAATTAGAGGGTATATCTCATCAGAAAAAGGCCAAAAAATATTCAATAAACTGAGTGGTAGTTTGCTTTTAAGTGCTGGCTTAGCTACCTCAACGTTGAGACAATAAGCGACAGGGACCACAGTTGAAATATTCTATGATACCCAAGCGCTTAATATTGTTATGTACGGTTGTGCGAGTACGCTCGTCTCTGAAGAGCCCCCCAATTGAGCGTAACAGATCTTCCCCAATTAACGGATGGTAAAGTCACAGTAGGTATTGTTCGAAAAAAATTTTATGGCCTCAGCAATCCACTATTGGTCTGTGTATAACACACTGATCAAGACGGACTGCCAACGTCCAGCAATGTGAACTCTGGTTAAGTTGGGTGTTTGTGGTTTGTTGGTCGCCACTTAACAGAGCGTTATTTTCTAGGGGAAGCTATGTATATCGAGCCTTGGAACGATATTGCAAATTATCCTAATAGTTATCGTACTGCGGTAGGTGCAGAACTTGATCGTGAAATCGGTTGCGGGCATGTTTTAAATAAACTTAATTTCGAGTTGTTAGCAAAACGCGACGATTGCGATGATGTATTGCTGTCTTCTAAAGACCGTTATTTTATCGTTCATTTAACTTGGTCTGGGAAAGCGGAGAAAAAACCCTACCCAAAAACTGATGTTTTTGATTCTAGGGAAGAGCTTGATAATAAACTTCGCTTAGACGCTGAATTATTTTAAAAAGCAAGGTGAATGGGGACCGGCGCTTTTCTGCCCACCTATTCCTAGTATATTCCATTGTTTTATCAACACTTCCCATAAAGTCACAGTTAGGAGCAAGTTCTTTCTTAGTATTGCACATTTCACTTTCAAAGAGCGCCATGCCCTCCCCAAAATGAGTGAAATAGAGCGGTGTTAACAACTCAACCGAACTTAATTGAGTGCCCTAAGACGTTACTACCCTTCTAAAATAATCCCCTAACCTACTGAACCCGCGCCTCACGCCAGCCTCGAAGTACGATCTTGCTCAAGGATGATTAAGATCACTTAAAATTGAATATGAAGTGTTTTTTAAAATTATTTTTGGTGATATCTTTCCAGTTATTAACATAAAATGAATATGAATCTAAGATTCACCCTCCCCCCTTTAGCGCCCAAGAAAAAGCGATAACGTGTATTTGCGTTTGAAACGATAACAAAGCTAGGCAGTATTAATGGCAGAGATTAAGCGGAAAAACGAAACATTTGAGTACTCAAGTTTTGTTGTTGGACACCACTATTCAAAACTTGATGCCATGGCACTTGGCCATGTCGCCCCTCCAAAACAAGCAAGAGATATCACCGGAATCACGCGTTTTAGTAACTGTGTGGTTCTGTTCGTGACCCTCAACAAAGAAAACAAGCAAAGCGCGTATCAATACCAAGACTCTTTTGCTCTCCACGGGCGGATGTTTACGTGGGAATCACAAAACCTCAACACTCCTACAACTCCGCATATGCAGATGATTATCCAGCATAAACCCGTGCTCTTATTTGCCCGTGTCCATGAAAAAATTAAAGGCCGCACTCAAGCGTTTATTTACGTTGGTCGCCTGCGTTGCAAAGACTACAGCTACCTGACAGACAGTAAAGAAATCCCAGTAGAAGTAACCTATGATGTGATTGATTTTCAAGCTGAGCCGTCCCCACAACTGAATGCGTTATATGTTTGGCGGGCAAGTCATGAGGCGTTGATTAATACCTCAGCTTCCGTGTTACTTGAGACACCAAAACCGAAGGCTAAAAAGCCCCCCCCTGCGACCAGCACTAAAAGAAAAAGTCAACAAAACCAGCCTAATTGGGCAGAGATTGATGAAAACAATAGAAACCTAGGGCTCGCGGGTGAAAGGCTGGTCTTGGGTTTTGAGAAGCAATATTTACTGAGTGAGAATAGGCAGGACTTAGCCGAAAAAATAGAGCATATTGCCTTAAAAGATTCAGATGCGGGCTATGACATTCTCTCTTTCGATAAAGAGGGTAAGGAAAAATACATCGAGGTAAAAACGACCAACAAGTCGAAAGGGACGGCTTTCTTTATCTCTCGAAATGAAGTGAAGATGTCTCAAGCATACGGGGATCAATATTGGGTTTATCGCGTTTATAGCATGAACAAGTCATTGGAAACGGTCAATTTCTATAGGCTTAATGGCGCCGTCGACACACACGTTGATTTAGTCCCGACCGTGTATAAAGCCAGCCTACGTAAAGAATAACCCCCAAGGGCGTTACCTTGGGATCAATACCGACAAAAAAGCCGCCAAGGGCGGCTTTTTATTGGGCAGTGTGTTCACCCAGACAGGCTCAGCAGGAAAAGCTCAGGTGGCCGTTAATGCACTGGCTGGTCGCTGTCGCTGTAAAATTTACCAAAGTACTGCTCCATCACTTCTGGCGTCAATTCACCCGCTGCGTCGAGTCGTTTAAGCTCTGCCGCAATGGCTTTTTGCTCTTCGAGTGAAGGCAATGCCACTTCCGGTGTCTCACTGGCGTCCTGCGTCATCTGCTCAAGATCTTTTTCAAAATCACTCATGGGTAGTTACCGTCCCTTCAAAACGTATCATCACAAACGGGGCTCAGTGTCACCACTTGACCCCACGTATTCTAGTCTCTCGCTTACAGCTTGAAGCTCCCCACCATGCGATCAAGGCGCTCAGACAAGGCTTTCAGATCTGAACTCGCTGACGCCAGTTCTTCCGCCGTGCTGGTGGTCACTTCATTGACGGCGTTGATTTCTTCAATGTTTTGGTTGATGGTGTGCACCACGGTGGACTGCTCTTCCGTCGCAGTCGCGACCTGAGTGTTGCGGTCCGAGATGTCATGAATGCGGTCCGAGATACTGACCAAGACGTCCACGGCTTCATCCGACGATGACACCCCTTCAGACGTCATGGTTTTTCCCGCTTCCATGGCGGTCACGGCGTCTTTGGCATCACTTTGCAGTTGGTTGATCATTTTCTGGATTTCTTCGGTCGAGTCGGCGGTGCGGCTGGCGAGCTTACGCACTTCATCCGCCACCACAGCAAAGCCACGCCCTTGCTCTCCAGCCCGCGCCGCTTCAATCGCAGCGTTAAGTGCAAGCAGGTTGGTTTGCTCTGAGATATCGCGGATCACATCGAGGATGGAACCAATTTCCTGTGTGGTCGACGCCAGTTGCCCCACCACTTGGCTGGTGTTTTCGATGTCGGTCGCTAAGCGGCTGATCGCGTCTTTGGCTTTGTTGACCACGCTTTGACCTTCTTCGCTGTTGCTAGAGGCTTGGTTGGCGGTCTCAGCAGCGGTGGCCGCATTGGAAGCAATTTCACTGATGGTGGCGCCCATCTGGTTGATCGCCGCCACCACTTGCAGGGTTTGATCACGTTGGATGTGGCTGTTATCGCGCGTGGTGTTGGCTTTGTGCGACACGCTGTCGGAGGCGCTCTGCAATGCACCACTGGTCGAGGCCACTTCTTTCATCGATTGATGAATTTTCTCGATAAATCCGTTGAACCCTTCTGACAATTGGCCAATTTCGTCGCCACTAGTGACTTCAATGCGTTGCGATAAATCGCCGTCACCACGCCCTAAGTCGGTAAAGCGCGCCGCCAGTGATTTGATTGGTCGGGTAATGCTGTTGGCTAAAAAGAGTCCCATAAGGATAAACAAGCCCGCGACCACAACGGTGGTGATCATCATTTGCGTGGCAACGCGGTCCAAATCAGCGAACACTTCTTGAACGGGCGCGACGCCAATCACAAACCAATCCATGGAAGGAATATACAGGCTTGAGACAAACACTTGCTTGCCATCGGACTGGGTTTCTATCAAGTTGAAGCCTGATTTGTTTAACAGTGATGAGGCTTCACTGCCGTAAAGCTGAGACAATGTCGAGCTCGCTTTACTTTGCTGACGGTGGATTTGTACCTGCCCTGAAGCGTCAGCCAAAAAGACAAAACCCGTGTCTTCTATCTGGAAGCCATTCAGTAGACGGACCATATCGTTCATCGACTTAGACATGCCCGACATACTAGACCCGTTGAGGAACTGGAAATTGGCGAACATTTTCACTTCACCACTGGATTCCTGAAACATGCTGACCATGGTTTCTTTGCCCGATTGGGTAAACCCAAAGAACCAACCGTCTTGCTGCGGGTTCAATTGGCGTAAGAAGCCGTTTTGGTTCCAGTAATGCGCGGTATTTCGGTTAGCAACGGAGGCATCATTGAGACCATATTGCTGGCGAACATTGTTCAATTCTTTGATCAATTTGGTTTCTAAGGCCGGGTCCATGTCAGGGTTGCTGATCGCTTCCTTAATGAATTCGCTGTTGGCGACCTGCGCCGCCGCGCGCAGCAGTTGAATCACATCAAAGTCTATTTGACTTTTGATCTGCTCCAACATGGAGGGTAATTCAATACCAACAAGGCGATGTTCAAGCAGCTCTCGTGCTTGTCTCTGTGCCATCACCCCGACAATTATGGTCGAAGCAAGGACAGCAAAAGTAATACCCGCAACAACCTTTTGCTTAATACTCATTGCGTTTCGTTTTATCATTAAAGTGGCCTTTTTAGCGCTAAATCATTGTTTGGATTGTTAAATTATGGTGAGAGCAACGGCGAAAATTCTTACCAAGCTCCGTTCAGCCTCAACTCAACTCATTATATCGGACGTAGGTTATATTTCTTTACTGAATAATTCATCATTTGCATACACAATTGCAAACCAATTTTTCGATATTCAACACTTGCATCTTGCACCCTAATCCACATATTGTAAGCATCTGAATTATAGTACTTATATTACAGTGCTGCATTGCGCATTATTTAGGCAATCAGCCGCCGTAAATGAATGAACTTTTTCGCCAACCATTCATTCAGTGAAAAAGTCAGGAGATAGACACCCATGAACGCCCAATCATTTCATCAATTACAAGGCTACCTAGACAGCCAGATTGTTGGTCAACAGGCACTGGTTAAACAGTTGTTGGTCGCGCTGCTCGCTGATGGACATATCTTAGTCGAGGGGCCTCCGGGGCTGGCCAAAACACGGGCGGTTAAATCTTTGGCCGATTGCATTGAAGGGGATTTTCATCGTATTCAGTTTACCCCAGATCTGCTGCCCGCAGATTTAACCGGTACGGATATTTTCCGCCCTGAAACTGGGGAATTCACTTTTCAGGCTGGGCCGATTTTTAACTCTCTCTTGCTCGCCGATGAAATCAACCGTGCCCCCGCCAAGGTTCAGGCAGCCATGCTTGAGGCGATGGCTGAAAAACAAATTACCGCTGGGCGCAACACTTACCCTTTACCAGAGTTGTTTCTGGTGATGGCAACGCAAAACCCAATTGAACAAGAAGGCACTTACCCCTTGCCTGAGGCGCAGCTCGACCGTTTTTTGCTGCACCTCAATGTGGATTACCCCGATGCAGAAAGCGAACTCGACATTCTTCGTCTTAACCGTGGCGAAGCCAAAGGCGAGGATAAAACCCCACCGCCGCGGCTGTCGCAGCAAGCGATTTTCTCGGCGCGTCAGGAGGTGCTCAATATCCATATGGCCGAAGGCGTCGAGAGTTATGTTATTCGTCTGGTGATGGCTACGAGGCAACCGGCTCAATACGACAGCACACTCGCCAATTGGATTGAACTGGGTGTCAGCCCGCGGGCCACTATCGCTCTGGACCGCTGCTCACGCGCTCACGCGTGGTTATCGGGCCGCGACTACGTTTCTCCGGAAGACGTGCAAGCGATGGCTTTCCCCGTGCTTAGACACCGCATTTTGCTCAGTTATCAGGCTCAGGCAGAGGGCATCAGCGCCAATCAGGTGGTGAATCGTCTGTTGTCTCTGGTCGGCAGCGCGTAGGTTTGTCGATGGAGAAACAACTGTCCCCCCATGCGGATGGCGTCAGCCTCAATCTAGATGAGCTGCTGTACTACAAACAGCAGGCGGTCAAATGGTTGCCACCAGCCAAGAGTCTGTGGTCCCAAATGTTAGGCCAGCATCAAAGCCGTCAACTTGGTCGGGGTATGGATTTTGCCGAAGTGCGTCAGTATCAGCCTGGTGATGATGTCCGCAGTATTGATTGGCGTGTCACCGCGCGTACGGGCAAACCTCATACTAAGCTGTTCAGCGAAGAACGCGAAAAGCCCATCGTGGTCTATGTTGATCTGAGCGCCAGTATGATGTTTGGCTCACAGCTGATGTTTAAGTCGGTGTTGGCGTCACATATGGCCAGCTTAGTGGCTTGGCTATCGGTCGCGCAGGGCGATCGAGTCGGCGCGATCATTGATAACGGGCTTGGGTTAACCGAGCTTAAACCCACGAGCCGTAATCATGGTCCGTTGGCACTGATGCAACATTTGGTGAAACAGCACCAGTCAGGGCTGGCAACGTCGGTCCAATCGTCGGCTTCTGATATGTCAGTCGGGTTGCAAGCCCTCAATCGGCTGTGCCCGAAAGGCAGCGAAGTGGTGATCATCAGTGATTTTCTGCGCCTTACTGATCAGGATACCCCGCAGTTAACTCGGCTTGGGGTCCATAATCGGGTCAGGCTGATCCATCTATCAGATCCGCTGGAAGCTGGGATCACTCATTATCGCGGCGTTGAACAAGTCTCTGACCGACGTCAAACACTGTGGATGGACTTTTCATCTCGTAAAAATCGCGACCAAATGAGGTCGTTGTTTGAGCTTAAGCAACAACAGCTCAAAGACTTATCGAACAGTCATGGTTTGAGTTTTAGCTGTCTCTCAACCGAGGAATCACTATTACAACAATTATCTGGACGTAATCAATGATCAATGAGAACAAAGCGTTATTTTTGTCACTGAATCCGATGCATTTGCCGGCAGTCCCGTCGTGGTTTCCCCTCGCTTGGGGATGGTGGGCGACCGCGGGCGCAATTGTGTTTAGTGTGTTGCTGGTGGTTTGGCTCTATCGCTGGAACAAGAAGCGTCTGGCCCCCAAGAAAACCGCCCTCAAGCTGATTGAGGCGGGTAATCAGCCAGCAGAAGCGATTGAACTGGTGCGCCAAGTAACCCTTTGTTATTACCCGAGAGAAGAAGTGGCCCAGTTGACCGGTAAAGACTGGTATGCCTTTCTTGATACTCAGGTCAAATCCCCTTTGTTCCTTGATAACTATGAACTGTGGGAAGAGGCTTTGTACTCAAAGCAACCGGTCAGCAATTCCTCTGAATTGGTCGGTCACTGCTCAAAATGGGTCAATGAAGCGCTTCCGCCAAAAAGAAGGAGAGCCAGAGTTGGCTAATATCGAATTTGTATGGTGGTGGGCGTTTTGGCTTCTTCCCCTACCGATACTGATGTATTTCGTGTTACCCGCTGCCAAGCAATCATCACCGGTGTATTTACCGTCCCTCCCTCAATCTACGGTGGGTACGGCACCTAAAAACTTGCTGGCTAAAAGCTTAGCGGCGCTGATGTGGGTCAGCCTCATCGCGGCGTTTGCCCGCCCAGTCTGGTATGGTGATCCGGTGACGGTCCAACCCAAACACCGTGATCTCATGCTGGTGGTTGACTTGTCGGATTCAATGAGAAGAGAAGACATGCAATTCAACGGTGACTATATCGACAGGCTCAGCGCGGTCAAGCAGGTGTTATCGGATTTTATCTCTCAACGCCGTGGTGATCGACTCGGACTGGTGCTGTTTGCCGATCACGCCTATTTGCAAACGCCGCTGACGCTCGACCGAAAAACGGTAGAAGCACAGCTTAAGCAGGTGGTGTTACGTTTAGTCGGCACTCGTACCGCGATTGGTGAAGGGATTGGCCTCGCCACTAAGACGTTTATCGACAGTGATGCGCCTCAGCGGGTGATGATTCTGCTCAGTGACGGCACCAATACCGCGGGAGTACTCGACCCGCTCGAAGCCGCGAAGATTGCCAAAAAGTACAACGCCATCATTTACACGGTCGGTGTCGGTGCCGGCGAGATGATGGTCAAAGAGTTTTTTATGTCACGTAAGGTTAATACGGCGGAAGACCTCGACGAAAAAACCTTGATCGCCATCGCCAAGATGACGGGAGGGCAATATTTCCGTGCCCGCAACAGTCAGGAGTTGGCGACCATCTATGACACCATTAACCAGCTTGAGCCAGTCAGTCAGGCCACCCAGACGTGGCGCCCCCAGCAAGACTGGTTTGGCGTGCCGCTGGCCATCGCCCTCATCAGTATTTTTATGCTTTTAATTGTTAGGAGGAATCATGTTTGATTTCAGCTTCCTCTACCCTGAGAGTTTTTTTGCCGTGATACCGCTGTGCCTTTTTTTGTTGTGGTTTAATACTCGCCATCGTAGCCGGACATTAATTGCGCCGCATTTGGCTAAGGCGATGGGCATTCGTGACAAGACCTCTCGCGAGGTCTTATCAGGCGTGGTTGGCGTCAGCGGACTGGTGGCGATCATCGCCATTGCGGGGCCAAGCTTTTCCACGCATACCGAACTGCCGAGTTTTACCAATAACAGCGGACGGGTCGTGGTGATGGACATGTCGATGTCAATGTATGCGACCGACATCAAGCCCAATCGTCTGACTCAAGCCAAGTACAAAGCCAGTGATTTACTTGACCAGATGACCGAAGGCACGACGGGTTTGGTCGCCTACGCGGGCGATGCCTATACCGTCAGCCCAATGACCTCCGACACCGCCACCATTTTAAATTTGTTGCCAAACCTGACCCCAGAGTTAATGCCCTACCCCGGTGCAGATGCCGTCAAAGGTGTCGCACTGGCTATCGAGATGATGAAAAACACCGGCTTGTCGACGGGAGAGATCTTGCTGTTTACCGATGATCTCGATGATGATGAAACTCAGGGCATTGAAGAGTTGCTGAGCGGCAGTCGCTGGCGGCTGTCTATTCTTGGTGTGGGAACTCGCGCTGGCGCGCCGATACATCTCAGTGACGGCTCGCTGCTCAAAACGGGCAGCGGCCAAACCGTCGTCGCCAAATCTAACTTTAGTAATATGCGCCGTTTGTCGCGCAGCCATGACGGCTTTTTTACAGCCATTCAGCTCAATAGCGATGACGTCGATGCCCTCGTTAGGCGCACCGCCGAGGTTGAAAGCACCACTCGAAGCGCCGCATCCCAACAATTAGCGAATAGAGTCAACATCGGGATCTTTTTGGTCCCACTGCTTGGGATGGTAGCATTGCTGACATTCCGCCGTGGTTTTCTGTTGACTCTCATGTTGGCCACCCTACCGCTAATGCAGCCCGAGCCAGTGATGGCGTCTCCCTTTCTTAACGCGGATCAGCAGGCCAAAAAGCTCTATGACGCGGGCGAGTATCAGCAAGCCGCCGAGATGTTTAGCGACAAAGTCTGGCAAGGTATCGCTCACTATCAGGCCGGCAATTTCCCAGCGGCGATTGAATCGCTCAAGGGGGAGACATCACTCGATGGCCAGTACAATTTGGCCAATGCTTATGCGCAAAATAAAGCGTTTGACCAAGCGATCAACCTTTACGAAGCGGTGCTAAAACTCGATCCCGATCATCAGGATGCCAAAGACAACCTTGAGATCGTAAAACAGCAGCAACAGCAACAGCAACAGCAACAGCAACAGCAACAGCAACAGCAACAGCAACAGCAACAGCAACAGCAACAGCAACAGCAACAGCAACAGCAACAGCAACAGCAACAGCAACAGCAACAAAAGTCTGACGACAGCCAGAGCGAAGCGCAACCCCAATCGTCTCAATCTGAGCAAGATGATGCTCAATCCGATAATCAGGCAACGCCTTCGGAATCCGAGTCAGAGTCAGAGCAATCGCAGGAACCGGCGCAAAAGCCCGACCCATCCAACAAACCGGCTTCCCCCAGCGAGCCAGAGCCGTCGCCCCAGCCTGACGAGTCAGACGGGGCCAAACCACAAGACGAGTCACCACCGTCCTCTGCCCAAGCCGATTCTCAGAACCTCGAAGAGGTCGAACCGGAATTGCGCAAACTCGAACAAGTGGAAAATGCTCGTGATCCAAGCCGGCTGCTTCGTGCCCAAATGATGTTGCAGGCCCAACAGAAACAACCACCGAAAGACACAGGTAAGAACTGGTAATGATGAACCGACACGTGATGACATTTATTATTAGCTTAATGGCGCTGACTTTGTCCTTGTTCAGCCCAATCGCGTCCGCCACCACTGTGTGGGCGACCGTCAGCAAAAACAAAGTGGTCAAAAATGAAGTGTTCCAGCTCAGAGTAGTGGTCGATGAGAAAGTCTCTTCAGACGATATCGATTTCAGTATCCTCGATCAGGACTTTTATGTCAGTCGACCCAGTTTTGGCTCTTCGATCAACATTGTCAATGGCAAGCGCAGCACGCGCAGTGAATGGAACCTCACTCTGACGGCCCAAACGCTGGGCGTGGCTCGGATCCCCGCGTTCACGGTCAACGGTGCAAGCTCGAAGCCCATTGCGATTCAGGTCACCATGGATAAAAACGAACCTAACATCTCAGATCTGGTTGAACTGCGCAGTACCATAGACAAAACGTCGCTGTACCCCAATGAAAGCGCGTCCTTGCGTACGCGGCTGATCATCAAGGCAGATCCAAGACGGTTGCAAAACCCTCAGGTCGTTCCGCCCAAAGTGGAGGGAATGAGCATCGCTCAAATCGGTGAACCCAATCAATATCAGAGTGTCCTTGGGGGCGTTGAGGTCACGGTGTTGGAGCAGACTTATCGCATCACCGCCGAGAAAGCCGGTCGCTATACCCTTACTGGCTCCGCTTTTAAGGGATCGATGATTTTAGGCAATGATCGCACGGGCACAACGAAACTGGTGTCCGTCGATACTCCCGCGAAATCCTTCGTTTTTGACGTAGAAGCAAAACCTGAGGGGTATACTGGCGTGTGGTTGCCCACGTCTCAGCTGTCCCTTGAGCAAAGCTGGACCGCCGCGGGAGGCGAAACCATCGACCCTAGCCTTCCTTCCCAAGCCAATGTTGGCGATTCAATCACTCGTCACGTGGTCTTGGACATTGCTGGCCTCACCTCGGATCGTTTTCCCAACATCAAAATCGATTATCCGAAATCGATCCGCGTCTACGATGAGAAGCCTCAGTTCACTGAGTTGGATAATGGCGTGACTCGCATGACCCTCAAGCAAGTCTTGATCCCTCAGAAAACCGGTGAGATGGCGCTGCCAGAGATTCGCCTTAATTGGTGGGATAGCCAAAATAGGCAACAACGCACCGCGCAAGTGGCTGGTCTTTCGCTTGAGGTCGCGCCCGGTGACAGTGTCAATACGCCGGTTCCAGTCAGCCCCGCAGCCCTACCCGCCGAAGTCGAAACCATCACGGTGCAAGACAGTGGCCTGTGGCCTTATCTGACGGCGCTGTTTGCCATACTTTGGCTGGTGACCTGTGTTTTACTGCTGCGGAGTCGCTCGTCGGCGGCCCCAGCCGATGATGCACCTGTGATCGAGCTCAACTCAGCCAGCGCGGCATTGCAACAAGCGCTTAAAAATAAGGACTATTTCAAAGCGCAGCACTACGCTGGCCTCTGGCTGCAAGAAGCCACTCAGTGTTGCCCGCAACGACGCGCTGAAATAGAAGCAGAACTTGAGAAGATGCAAAAGTCAGGTTTTTCTCAGACAGAAACTGGATGGAACCCATCAACTCTGCTTAAACTGATGAGTGAAGTGGACAAAATGCCGCGCTCAGATCGTCAGCAAGCAGGGACACTCGCCACCCTGTAATCGGGTGGCCATGAGCAAGGCATTATGAGGTCCTTATTCATTGGTGAAGATGAATAGCTGGAGGAATGATGTCGGCCATCGAAGAGCCAGTTCCCAGTTCTCATTATGTGATCCTCTATTTCGATGGATCACAGATGACGTCGTTCGAGGTGGACGCAACTGATCGTGATGAGGCGGTTGCGGCACTCAAGAATGTTGGGTTTACGGAGCAGGATATTTTTTCCATCTCCACGCAATAGAGACACAAAAGCACAAGGTAGCCTCGCCGCTACCGGTTACGCTGAGCCGTCCATTCAGCGCGCAGTGAGCGAGCCATGATACCACGGATTATGATCACGCTATCGACCCTACTTTTCGCCACCACCGCGCTGGCCGACATCGACTTAATTCAGGTCGATAAATCGACACGGCGTATGTATCTGATCGACGATCACCAAATCGTCAGGCAATTTCGTATCGCGTTAGGTCAACAACCCAAAGGGCATAAGGTTCAGCAAGGCGATCAACGCACGCCAGAAGGGCGCTACTATCTTGATTTTATCCTCGACGACTCGGAGTTCTACCGCTCCATCCACATCAGTTATCCCAACGCTGCCGATATCGCCTATGCCGCACGGTTGCACGTCAACCCAGGCGGTAACATCAAAATCCATGGGCTGAAAAATGGTGAATGGCGCCCCGCCGCGTTTGTACAAAGTTTTGACTGGACAAACGGGTGTATCGCCATCACCAATCAGGAAATGGATGAATTGCTGCGTTTAGTCAAACCCGGTACGCCCATCGATATCCATTGGTGATTGACTCAGTTTTGATACGCCTGCGAGCGAGTGGCCTCAGATTTTTTTTCCCGAGTGACCCACCAGCACAACAGCGATCCTAACGTCACTAACACCACACCTTGTAAAAAGGTTTCGGTGAGGACCAAACCGAGGATCAGTGAAGAGATCACGGTGGCCAACACTGGAGTAAAGTAGGAAAGCGTCGCCAGCAAAACCATGTTGCCGCCGATGATGGCGTAGTTCCACAGGGCATACCCACTACCCATCACGATGCCAGTGAGCAACAACAATCCCCCAGATTCTAGGTTGATGGTTAGCGCACCTTCATCACTCAAGGCGTAATGAATCCAAAGAGTGACTGCCGTCATAATGAAAAATAAGATGATCGGATTTTGCCCATTGGCAATGCGTTTGGTCAGGTTGCAGTATAAGGCCCACAAGAATGCACCGACAAACGCCATCGTATAGGTGAGCGGGTTAGTGGCCACGTTGGCCGCAATCTGAGCAAAGGAGAATTCCTGATCACCGGTAATACACCAAGTGACCCCAAAGAACGCCAGTGCAATCGCCGGATAGACCAGAATATGAGTTTTCTTCGGACTGAGGCTGACCGCCATCAGGACCGTCAGCGCTGGCCACAGGTAGTTGATCACCAACATTTCGACCGCCTGCGCCCGTGAGTTGGCCAGTGCCAAGGCCAAGACGAGACAAATCTCGTAGGCGACAAACAAACCACCGCCGATCACAACGTAGCGCCATGAGTAGCTCGACAGTTTCGGCCGCCCCATGATCACGACCAAAAAGAGCGATGCCACGGTATAGATGGACGCCGCCCCACCAATGGGACCAAGAAATTCAGTCACCGTACGGGCCAGTCCGGTCATGCTGCTCCACAGCAAAATAGCGAGTACACCGCACAAAGTAAATCTATGTTGTTTCATCATCTTTTATGCTCTCGATATAAACGGTTAACCTATCGTTAAGTGTCTTTGTCTGTCAAATGTCGGATTAAGGTTGCTGGCGTCCCGCCGTAAAGGCAGTCAGGCGGCACATCTCTTATCACCACAGAATTCGCCGCGATCACACTTCTCGCTCCGATGGTCACGCCTTGATTAATGACCACACTGCCGCCAATCCAGACATCGTCTTCAATGCAAATCGGTAAGCAGGTTGTCTCCCACTGACGACGCTGACGATAGTCCAGCGAATGGCCCGCCGTATAGAACTGGCAATTAGGGCCGATCAGAACATGATCACCAATGGTAATTTTTCCGCCGTCCAATAGCGTGGCGTTCATATTGATCAGGGTGTTGTGGCCAATCGACAACGTTTGGCCAAACTCGCAATAAAAAGGCGGCAGTATTTTGCTGCCTGAACCAAAACTGTGCAGGAAGCGTCGAAATAGCTCGCTGCGCTCGTGCTCACATAAGGTCGCGTTCAATTGGTGGACCGTTTGCATCGCTTTGTCTCTGGCCATTTTGATCGTGCCATCGGCATCACCAAATACCTGACCTTGCACCATCCTATCAAATTCTGTCATCGTATTGCCCAATAAGTAATTGAATAAAAAGACAACTTATCGTGAATGGCGTTTGGGAAAAAGAAGATTTCTACCCAAATTTGACGCGGCTATGAAAAACCGGGCACAAGGCCCGATTTTTTAAGGGGCTGCGGCTTGTATCGACTGAATAAAGGTGGCAGACAACGCTGATAAGCCCTCTTGAGTGATAATTTCAACATTATCTTTGTCCGTGACCACGCCCTGTTGGATCAAGACGGTGCGCGGGTAACCTCGCCCGCCGAATAACTCGGTCAGTGCCTCATGGGCGGTACTGATAAACGCATTTTTGGTCTGCTGCACATTGACCTGAAACACGGCAATATTATGCGCGTTCAGTTGTTGGGCGAAACCTTCAATATGCGGTTGCTGTCTTTGCGTGCAGTCTGGGCACCATGCGGTGACAATATTGACAACCAAAGTCTCCCCTGCGGCAATGCGTCGATTGACCTCCTCAGGCTCAACGATTTGTAGAGCACGATCGAACGGTTGCTCTTTGTGTACATGTCCTTGGTGTAACGGTTGTTTCTCTGCCATAGCGACCACTTTGTTTATCCTAAAAAGTACATAACGCCTTGCTCAGTAACGCGGACTCGCCCGCACTGACACGAAGACACGGTTGTCACGATACCGCCCTTTACCCTGCCAAAACACATAAAAATGCGGGTTGGCTAGGTTTCTGACTCGGCTAGGTGGCCCTTGTCATCACTCAGGCCACCGTCGCTTATTCAGAAGAGGGCAAAAAACGAGTCAGTGACAAAGGCTCAATCACTCGCAAAAGTCACTCCGGTCTGACGGCGGATCTCGGTCAGTAATTTTGCCACCACCAATGAACGCTGCATGGCTGCCTGATTGATTTCTTGATGTTCAAACTGACGGGCAAATTCCAGAGCTTCGTAAACCATTGGGTTCGGGTCTTGTTCAACACTGAGGTCAATACGCCCATCTTGTTTGGTGTGTTTGCTCAGGCCTTTACCCGTAGCAATCATCTCCATTTGCAGGGCCCCTTGTTCCCCTTGAATTTCACTGGGTAAAAAGGAATCGCTGGTTTTAGAGTGCTGCAACACCACTTCAAAGCCTTCGTAGCCTAAAATGACGCTGCCACTGCCGTCGACTCCGCTTGGCAACATCTGGGCGTGGGCATTGACTGACAACGGCTCACCAAATAATTCCACCGCTGAGCCTAAGCAGTAGTAGCCAATATCCATGATCGAACCATTGGCAAACGCTGGGTTAAAGGTGTTGGGTAACTCTCCGGCCAAGTATCTGGGGTAACGAGAAGAGAAT
Source organism: Vibrio ostreicida (assembly GCF_013074385.2). Lineage (GTDB taxonomy): Bacteria > Pseudomonadota > Gammaproteobacteria > Enterobacterales > Vibrionaceae > Vibrio > Vibrio ostreicida. Next base: position 45,525 of record NZ_JABEYA020000006.1, on the reverse strand, counting down.
TGACAATAGCTGATCAAGGCTTTCCTTATTGGCCCTAGGGTGGCAATTTCTTGCTTGAGACGCTGGAAGTTAGGGGTATACGGAGACATAAATGCTTCAAATAAGATCACACCATGGTCAACGGCGGTTTGGTACATCTGTTTGGCTAAGCGCTCATTGGCCGCCAGCGGTTTTTCGCAGATGACATGTTTACCCGCTTCAAGCAAGGTAATCGCCTGAGGCGCATGCAATGAATTGGGGCTGGCAATGTACACCACGTCAATCTCGGATGACGTCGCCAATTCGGCCAAATCATCAAACAAGATTGGTGAGGCGTATTTTTGTGCAAACTCTTGCGCTTTCTCGATTGAGCGGGAATAAACGCCAGCCAACACATACTGTTGGGTTCTCTGGGCGGCATCAATAAACTGGTCGGTGATCCAATTGGTCCCGACAACGGCAAGTCTCATCATTATTCCGTCTCCTATTATGACAAAAGGAGCCATGGCTCCTTATCGTCGTGTGTCTCGGGGTTGGCTACCTCAGACGGTCATCACGACGCGTACGGCCAACAATATCAACACGGCACCGGACAGTCTGTCAATCAGTTGTGCTTGTGCGCGAATACGATCGAGCAGACGCGGGCTAGAAAGTAGGAAGGTGATCAGCGTGTACCAGAGGCCATCAATCAGCAGTGGCGTCATGACGATCAGTGCTTTAGCCGTCAGGCTATCACCCACCGCGACAAACTGGCTGAATAAGGCGATAAAAAAGAGGGCGATTTTCGGACTGAGTATTGAGATCAGAAAACCTTCTCTTGCGGATTGCCATGCCGAGGTGTCTTCGCCAGCCTCAAGTTTCGCCGCGACACCGCCTTTTGAACGCAGGGCATTGAACCCCAGATACGCTAAGTACGCCGCTCCAGCATAACTCATGGAACGAAACAATAGTGGCGACTGTTGCAGTACCACCGCAAGGCCAATCAAGGTAATAAAGGCGTATATGCCAATCCCAATCGCATGGGCCCAAGCGGCCGCCAACCCATTAATACGACCGCCGGCTAAGCTGTGCTTGGCGACCATAGCAAGGCTCGGTCCGGGCGACATCGCCCCAAGAATACAGATGGTCAATAGAGAGAACCAGATGGTGAGTGTCATTGTTTATCCTGAGTAATCATTGAATACCACTACGCTAACGCAATTAAAAAATGAATTGAAATCAAAGTTAATTATAGAGGTTATGATTTTAAATCATACCAATGGAATAGGTCGAGGTTTGCATGGCGTTCAAGACTTTCTGTCGCATCCATTGATGAGCTTTGTCCTGATCGTACTTGGGATGCCAGATTAACCAGTATCGATGGGCTTGTGTATCAAAAGGAAGTGGGCGATAGAGAAGGGGGTGATCGTCGGACAAGTTCCGCGCGATGTGTTGCGGCACCACCATCAAATAGTCACTGGACACGAGCGCCTTGACCGCCGCGGAGAAGAACGGCACTTTTAGCGCGATGCGGCGCGAATACCCTTGCGCTTTTAATGCGGTATCCGTGCCAGAGTCTTTGTCGCCCCCACCGGTGACTTTGAGATGCGGATAGGCGACGAGATCATCGACACTGATGGCGGTTTGAGTGCCTAAGGGGTGCCCCTGACGCATTAGGCACACCGAGGTATCCTGACCAATTTCGACACTGGAGAGGTGGGCGGGTTGGTCCGCTTGCATGGTCGAGGCGAGGTGGATACCACTTTCACCCAGCCCTTGCATAAAGGCAGGCTGCCACAAGCGATAGGCTAGGTTGACGTTAGGCGCTTGTTCGATCATTACCGCCACGACATCGGGCACAATGTACTGCGCGACATAATCACTTGAGGAGAGGACAAATTCCTGCTGCCATGTCTGCGGATCAAACGGCTTATCCCTGAGCAACTGAGTAAACTCTCCCAGCAAACGGTTGAGTGTCGTCTGCATCGCTAACGCTCTTGGCGTGGGAACCAGTGTGTTGCCCTCACGAACCAGCAAGGGATCCTCACACAATTGACGCAATTGAGCGAGCTGACGGCTGACCGCCGACTGAGTAAGGTTCAGTCGCTGCGCCGCCCGACTGACGTGACATTCTTCAAGCAATACTTGAAGCGAACGCAGTAGATTGAGGTTGATATCATGAATAGGCATAACGGGTATTAAAAAATTCGCTCAGTACAGTATGAGTCATTAGATGACGAAGATCTGGCAATAATTGAAGTTGATCGCGGATCGCATTGAGTTGAGTCATACTCTGGGCTTCCACAAACAACATCATATCGGTTTCTCCACTGATCGCATGGCACCACTTGACCCCGTCAATCTGATAAATTTGGCTGGCGTAGGATTCGCAATATTGTGTGGTCGCCGAGGTATCAAACTTAAGGGCGATATAGGCTTGGATTACCTCCCCTTCTTCGTGCGGCACATTAGCATGATACCCTAAGATGACTTTATCCGTTTCTAACCTTTGGATCCTTGCGGTGACCGCCGAGCGTGACAAATTCACTTGCCGAGCAATATCGCTGATCGAAGCCCGAGCGTGCTGTTTTAAAATGCTGAGTATCTGTTGGTCAAACTTATCCATATTACTTCCTGTCATACCTCAACTTATCCTGTTGATTTTATGTAATGTGACACAAAATCCCTGCGGAAGAAAGGGCACGTAATGACAAAAACAATCATTGAATTCCGTCACATTGACGGGCAATAGTGACGATCTGCTTACTGCCTCGGAAGAAATGTTTCAGTATGCTGTCCGACAATAACAAAAAGTTACAGGTTGTAAGCGAAATGAGTCAGCTAAAACAAGAAATCACGTTGTTGTCCGGCATTGGGCAACTTTCAACGACCTTAATGGGGACAGGGCTGTTTATGGTGCCCGCCATCGCTGCAGGCGTTGCAGGCCACTTGTCACTTTGGGCGTGGTTAATTCTGTTTGTCGCCATCTGCCCTATTGCGCTAACGTTTTCTCAGTTGGGCAAGCGCTACCCAAATGCTGGGGGCACCGCTTACTTTGTTCGTCAGGCGTTTAATCCGCGCATGGAAACCAGTGTTGCGTGGCTGTTTGTCAGCGTGATCCCCGTTGGGGTGCCCGCAGCCATTACGCTGGCGGCGAGCTTTTTGCAGCCCTTGTTGCCATCGGGGCTCCATTCACCACTGTTGGCTCAATTGCTGACGCTCGGCCTGCTTGTTGCGGTCAACCTCAACGGTACGCGCTCGTCAGGACGATTGCAAACGCTGATTGCCCTTAGCCTGTTTGCCTTGGTGGCCGCGTTTTGGTGGTACGGTGATATCGGGGTCAGTGACTTGACGATGCCTACGCTGTCTTTCGACGATGTTGGGGTCGTGGGCGCAGCACTGGCGATCATGTTTTGGTGCTTCGTCGGCATTGAGGCCTTTGCCCATATGGGGGAAGAGTTTAAAAACCCACAGCGGGATTTTCCTCTTGCGATTATCATCGGCTGTTTTGTTGCGGGAGCAGCATACTGGGCCTGCTCGGTTGTGATCCTTAAATTTGATGCCTTTGGCAGCCCTGAATTCGACGCTACCGCGATCCCGTGGCTATCGAATATGCTGTTTGGGGTGGCGTTTTCCCCTGTGATCAATGCATTAGGATTTGCCGCCTGCTTTGCCAGCGTCAACCTCTATGTGCAAAGTCTGTCAAGAATGGTTTGGGCTCAAGCGCGCCAATATCAACCGCACGGCGCCCTAGCCCGCGTGTCCTCTAGGGGAGTCCCCGCCAACGCGACGCTGGCCGTCGCTCTGGTGGTGCTGGCGTCTTCCTTGGTGGGTGACCTGACAGGGCTGAATCTGGAGTTTTTCCTCAAGCTGGCCAACGGGATTTTTGTGTTCGTTTATCTGTTGGCGATGCTCGCAGCCTGTAAACTGCTGACAGGCATCAGCCGTGGGTTAGCGGGCCTATCGTTGTTCATTTGCGCCGCCGTATTGGTCTGTTTAGGCGAGTCGACGCTGTATGCGTTGACCGTGTTTACTTTGCTCTCGTTACGCTGGAAAAAACGCCCTACCCGCGTTGATCCCCAAGCAGGCTAAAGAGAGTGGGACGTGACGGTCGCGCCATCAATGGCCAAAATGGTTTGTGCCGCGACTTTCTTCCAATCTCGGCTCTTTTCTAACGGCTCAGATGCCAGAGTGATGTTGCTGCCGTGTTGTCGAATAAACACCGTTGGAGCATCATTATCCGAGCTGTATCGCACCACCCAAAATCGATGGCCATCAGAGATGCAGATTGATGCCTTAAGAGGCTCGACGATGCCCGCTTGGATCATTCGCTGGCAGAGTTCTGTCAGCGTCTTGGCGATCGCCTTAACTGGGTCTTGTTGCAAGCCATTATTGAGCATCATCAAGAAGATCAGTTCGCTGTCAGTCGTCCCCATACGTTTAAGAAATAACGCTTCTGGCAATTGCTGTTGCAGGGCGAATTTGATCTGTTCAAAGCCACCAATTTGGCCGTTATGGAGAAACATCCAGTGATCAATGATAAAAGGATGGCAGTTCGAACGGGCGACCTGCGTTCCCGTTGACGATCGCACATGGGCCATAAAGCGATGGGAGCGAATATGATGCGCCAGCGAGCGTAAGTTATCGTCTCCCCATGCCGGCAGCACTTCATGAAACTGACCCGGTGTTTGGCGATCATTATACCAGCCTAAACCGAAGCCATCGGCGTTGACGCGCGTCACCGCTTTGCGTGCATCCAAACTTTGATGCACAAGGGAATGTTCAGGTTCATACACCAACTCATCCAAATAAATCGGGTCTCCCTGATAAGCTAACCAGCGGCACATAGGCGTTCCTTTCATCAAGTCATTGGCGTCAACCCCTATCGGTTGACGGTCATCGTCACTGACATACAATCACGATTCAAATAAGCGGGCAAGCACTTCTATACGAGATTCAATCTGTTGTTCGGCCACGTGACCAAAACCAAGCACAACCGCCTGCCAACTTCGCGGTTCTGGATGCTTGTGTTGGTAATAACCCAGCGGTCGCATCACAATTCCCTCCGCTATCGCTCTATCCACCCAATCTTGCTCACGGATGCCCCCTTGCCATTTGAGCGTCACATGGAGGCCAGCAGCTTGGCTAATGATGGTCAGCCGATCACCAAAAGCCTGCTCAACCGCCTGACACAAAATGTGGTATTTGCGTTTATACACACGTCGCATTTTTCGCACATGGCGAATTAAGTGGCCTTCTGCAATAAAGTCGGCTAACGCCGCTTGTGTGTGAGCGGGAGGATCACCACTGATTGCCTCTTTGATCTCAAGGCAGCGACCCATCAGATGCTCTGGCACCACCATGTAACCCAATCTTAAGCTATTGAACATCACTTTACTCAGCGAGCCCACGTAGATCACGTGGTGATCCAATCCTATCTGCCCAGCCAGTCCCTGCAGACTGGTATACGGACGATGGGCAAACTGGAATTCACTGTCGTAATCATCTTCAATGATCCAGCTTTGCTGCGCCGCGGCCCACTCGATGAGTTTCAGTCTATGTTCGGTGGTAATGGTGGTACCCATCGGATACTGATTGCTTGGCGTCAAATACAAGGCTTTGGCCTGACTTTGATTCACGTCGGTGAGGTGGATGCCACTGCCTTGGTGTACGGGTAACGGTTCAAATTGGAAACGAAACAGCTCGATAATTTTCATCACTTGCGTGTAGCCGGGGTACTCCATCAAGATTCTATCGTCAGCCTTGAGCGTGGCGAGCAGAGCTAGGGTCATGGCTTGCTGGGCCCCAGAGGTAATGATGATTCTTTGTGGGCAACAGGACACCGATCGACTCGACGACAAGTAATCCGACAACGCTTGTCGCAACGGCATACTGCCTTGAATAGGTTGATTGCCCATTAACACAGATCGCGACAGGTGTCTTTGTAACATTCTCTGCCAGTGCTTCATCGGAAATTGGTTCAGATCAGGCACGCCCGGCGCAAAAGGCGAATTGTTCAGATCGAGCGCTGGGGCAATCTCAACCTGAGGAGGGTTGACCCTAGCTTGGACAAAGGCGTCTGGCAGTTCCAGAGCAACGTAAAAGCCTGAGCCTTGTTTGCTCTCAATATACCCTTCCGCCACCAGTTGCTCGTAGGTGGTGATCACGGTATTACGGCTTAAGTTCAATTCCATGGCCAGTTTGCGTGTAGAGGGCAATTTCGCACTCACAGGCCAGTATTTTTCGACGATCTTGGCGCGAATGGCGTTAAAAAGCCGCTGCTGTAATGTGGCATTCTCCCCAGAAAGCGTCAGGTCACCGGTATCAATCAAGGTCATAACTGGATCTATTAATTTGTTAAAACTGGCTCTCTATAAGATACCAGCGAACGGTTAGATTGGCACCATCAATAGGCCCTATATGGAATGAAAACATGCTATCTAATACCCAGCGTACCCAAATAAATAAAGGACAACACAAAGCCATTTTTGAACAAAAAACGCTGAAAAATATCATCGATGAATCGCTGATCGCACATGTGGCCATCCATGAAAGCCATGGCCCAGTGATCATCCCGATGCTGGCATGGCGCGTCGACGACTCTGTGTATATCCATGGCGCGAATAACAGCCGTTTATTACGCCAGCTAAAACAAGGTCAGCCAACTTGCCTGACATTTACACTCTTTGATGGCTGGGTGTTAGCCAGATCCGCCTTTCATCACAGCGCGCATTATCGTTCAGCTATGGTGTTTGGCCAGTTTGATATCGTGCAAGACCCATCAGAAAAGGATCGCCTGCTCAATCATTTTATCGAACACATTGCGCCGGGCAGAACAGAGCATATCCGCTTGAGCAGCGAGCGCGAGCTGGCGGCCACTTTGTTGCTCAGGATCCCATTAAGCGAATCGTCCGTGAAAGTGAGCCAATTTGGCGTAAGAGATGACGACTCAGATTTGGATCACCCAGTCTGGGCTGGTGTCCTGCCATACCGGACCCTTGTCGGCCCTTTACAAACTGCGCAAGATTGTCACGTGACCGCGCAGCCAGATTACAGCCAAGCTTATGGGCAACGCTGGTATCAGTCTCAATAATGACAAAATCATTATCAATAACAAGACAAATTGCAAAATGCAATTTCACTTTGCAATCACTGGAGCGAATTTTAACCGTTTGGGTCATTTTTTGAGCAATTTGGCGCTATAAAATCTGGCACATATACTGCAATACTTCCTGTGACCCTTATTAAGCCGAGGGTCACCTAGCCAACTGACGTTGTTAGTGAACCAGAATTGTTCACAAATATGTAAGCCAATCTTGATTATTGAGATTGGCTTTTTTTCTTTTAAGTCATCCTGCTTTTTTGCTGTCACTTTAGATTACACTCTATTTGATACTATCATCATTAGATTGAGGTAGTTCCTCTGTGTTCGTTCAAGCAGTGTGTCCAAACCATAACCTCGTCACCAGCAGGGAACAGGGATGAACCGATTATTGATCAAAAACGTCAGGTTAGCGGATCACGATGACGTCAAACAACTGTTGATTGAAGACGGTCATTTTCAGCAGATCAGCGACAATGCCAGCCCCCTCTCGTTTGACGGCGATGTCATCGATGCCGAGGGTGGCCTTGCAGTGGCCCCGTTTTGTGAACCGCACATTCATCTTGATACGACTCAAACCGCCGGTGAGCCGAGCTGGAATGTATCTGGGACCCTGTTTGAGGGGATCGAACGTTGGGCCGAGCGTAAACAAACGCTGTCCATCGCTGATGTGAAATCACGGGCGATCCAGACGCTAAAATGGCAAATAGCCAATGGTGTCCAACACGTCAGAACCCATGTGGATGTCTCCGACCCGTCTCTGATCGCCTTACGGGCGATGATTGAAGTCCGTCAAGAAATGAAAGACTGGGTCGATATTCAGATCGTGGCTTTCCCTCAGGAGGGGATCCTCTCCTACCCCAATGGCAAAGCGTTGCTTGAACAAGCCATGACACTCGGCGCAGATGTGGTCGGCGCAATCCCTCACTTTGAATTTACCCGCGAGTACGGCGTTGAGTCGCTGCACTTTGTCTTTGAGCTTGCCGCAAAGAAAGGTTGCCTGATTGATGTCCACTGCGATGAAATTGATGATGAACAGTCGCGTTTGTTTCGCTTATTACGCCTCTCTGGGATTCATTTTGTGGCCAATCCTTTGGTCAACATTCATTTGCAAGGCCGTTTTGACGATTACCCGAAACGACGTGGCGTAACCCGAGTCAAAGAAATGCTCGCGGTCGGGATTAACGTGTGTTTTGGCCACGATGATGTCTTTGACCCTTGGTATCCGCTTGGCACCGCAAACATGTTACAAGTGCTCCATATGGGGCTGCACGTATGCCAGTTGATGGGCTACGATCAAATCAATCATTCATTGGACTTGATCAGCCACCATTCTGCGCGGGCGATGAACCTTGTCCCTAACTATGGTATTGAACTCCACAAACCGGGAAGTCTGGTGATTCTACCCGCCGAAAATGGCTTTGACGCGGTCCGTCGTCAGGTCCCTGTCCGTTATTCCATCCGGCATGGGCGCGTGATTGCGCAAACCCAACCCGCCAAAACTACCCTTTATTTGGACCAAGCAGAAGAGATATCGTTTCGTCGCAGCTGAGACTCTGGCGGTCTCGGCTTGGGTCTGCGCTCACGCTGCCATGAGTTTCGTCTATTGAAGGTTGGTCTAATACTCATGAACTTGCTCAGAGGACAAACCCTTGATAGATCCGGATAACATCGCCCCAAACAGATGACAACCTTACCCATACCATTAATGACATCATACTCACTAGTGACAGGATTATTCATCAGGGTTTTCGTGAAATTTCATGACATTCTTCTGACTCAAACACCGTGGTTACTCGTCTCTATCAATCAAAGTCCCCCTGAATCATTGAATCAGCAAAAATAATTTTTCACATGTATTCATGAGCAACCCATTCATCACGGGTTTACACTGTCGGCGTCTATTTGGCTAGAGATAATAAAATGATAACAATAGAGCACAATGAGTCCCTTTTTAAAAGCATGGTCAGCTACACAAACAAAGATAATTCCTCGATTGGAGTCACTGTCTTCATCGGTGACCGAATTCTCACCGGTGAGCTCATTTCCGAACAGCATTACTTTCAGTTGGTCAACGAACACTTAAGCGACAGCACTGAAAACCTGAGCTTTAACTGCTCATTTCTCGTCGACAAGATGTCAACTCACGAGTCTCATTACTTTCATATGAAGGATGCCGTGTTTATTGATGGGTATGGGCAATCTATGCCGACCGCCGGCTGTTTATGGCGTGGGCGGGTATCGAGCGTGCAGGCGGTGTCTATTGGTGCCTGGCTACTGCCAAAACACTAACCGATATTGGATTGGGGCCACACGCTGTGGCTCATTGTGCTGTTTGCGCGACCCACAATAAGAAAACCCCACTAAGCTTTCACTCAGTGGGGTTTATTCTTACTCGCAGCAATCCGGCTACTATTCCGTGCTCCCTGCATCTATTCCCTGATCGTAAGCTGATTCCTTCAGCACTTTCCTTATCATCGCCTTCCTAGCGGTGTCCTTGGCAATCCTGCCTGTTAGCATCCTATCTAACGCACGTCGCTTTATCCGTAAGCGGTGTCCCTATACTGTCATCCTGACAGATAGACTCAGTCCCTTAAGTGTTCATTAACTTTCCATAGGTAACCATCCTAGTTCCTAGCGTCCGGCTAATGTCCTTGCTTTCCTTGCCGACTACTCATCCTAAGTAATCGAATCTTCGTCCTGAAGATGACCTATCCTTGGGCCTTTCCTGTTCCGTGTCTGCTCCCTGCTGACACCTTTAAGATTAAGCCAGCACCGAACATAAACAATCCTTGCCAGACAAGACCAAATCACTTTTTTATCACTCCGAAAAAAATAACAAAATATTATCAATGGGTTAAATTAATAATTGGCTTTATTCGACCAAGGCTGACCTCTATAAGCTTACATCATTGTAAGAGATCTCTTACACGCCAAAGGGCAATTTAAGAGTCTAACATTGGCCTCCATTCGCTAAAAAATGAACCAAATACGCCAAAATCGGGCGAAACCCCACTCTAAAGCAAGGATACCCAGATTTTTGCTGGACTAACCGCCAGAGAATTGAGATATAATCGACGTTATTCCTCCACTTTCCCTGTGAGGATGTCTCTTTAAAGGAATGAACACATGATTTCTAAATGGGCACAACGCTTCTTTCAAATGGCAGAACTGGTCGGCTCTTGGAGCAAAGACCCGTCGACTCAAGTCGGGGCCGTGATTACCCAGCAAAACCGCATCGTCTCTGTCGGTTTTAACGGTTACCCACACGGGATTTCTGACAGCGCAATGACCGACGAAAGAGAGATGAAGTACCTCAAAACGTTACATGCGGAAGAAAATGCCATTCTTTTTGCCAAGCGAGATCTGGACGGCTGCGAAATTTGGGTTACGCACTTTCCCTGCCCCAACTGTGCTGCAAAAATTATCCAAACGGGTATTGCCGCAGTAAACTGCCCAGAGCAAACGGACGATTTCCTTTCTCGCTGGGGTGATAAGATCAAGATTAGCCAAGACATGTTTTTACAAGCTGGCGTCAGCGTTAACTGGTTACCCCTCGAAGAACTCGCCCCCGACGCCTAACACGATCTTGCGCCGGTCTAAGAGGTCCCAAAAACGGATCTCTTAGAGGCGTGTTGACGACTTACCCCTGCCCGGCGTCCAATAATATAATTTTCTCTTCGAATTAAATATTTTGTGAGCCAATATTAGATTTTTAGACGATCGGCTCACCGAATTTCCCCACCATTATCACCCAATTTCACCCTTGAACTGGCCTCTTTGACTTTGGTTGATCTACTTCAAATTTACACCTCACAAAAACAACAATTAATTTGATTTAAATCACAATAAAATTGCAAAAAATATTCTTATATCATTATTTATGATGATTGAGTTATTTTCTTCGAAAAATAAGTAGGTTGAAAATAAAAAGTCAATAACCTTAAGGCCCTGTATTTTCTGCTTTTGATGCTGCTATCAACGGGTTACTGTGCCATTATTTTTACTAGCAGAATAAGCCCTTAACCTTTACAATCCTGCCGCATAAAAATGATAAAAATAAAACACTTTACCCACATCTCTGCACCGCCCCCCTACAGGCTGGGCAGAGTCAGTCCCAAAACGTGAAAGGTCCAAACAAACCATGAGTCCAGAGAAACACCTCCTAGACTGGCAAACCAGCCAAACGATTGCGGAAACCATTTCGCCCCTACTTGGTCAACTTTATCGTGAGAAAGGCGTTGAAATCCTTCTGTTCGGTAAAACTCTGGTCAACGCGGCCACCATCGATATCATCAAGATGCATCGTCTTGCCCGCCGCTACACAGGTACTTCGCTCTCTGCACAGCAAACGTTTCCGTTAATTAAAGCTTTGTCAGAGATGGCCCTATCGCCCTGCCGTATTGACGTCGGTCAATTAGCTCATCAATTCTGGCAAGACCGTGACGATGAGCATGGCGTCAAAGACTTCTTGCACACATCGCTGATGCCTGCGATGAATGGCGAAACCGTGACAGAGCCACGTGATGTTGTCCTTTACGGGTTTGGCCGTATCGGTCGCCTGCTGACTCGGATCCTTGTTGAAAAAAGTGGCCCTGGCTACCCACTACGTCTACGTGCAGTGGTGGTGCGTGGTGGCAAGAAAGGCGACCTTGAAAAGCGTGCCAGCTTATTGCGCCGTGACTCGGTTCACGGCCAGTTCAATGGCAGCATTATTGTGGATGAAGAGCGAAAAGCCATTATCGCCAATGGTAACTATATTCAGTTTATCTACGCCAATAGCGCGCAAGACGTTGATTATAAAAATTTTGGCATCAACAACGCCCTCATCGTCGACAATACTGGCGTGTGGCGTGATACTGAAGGGCTTAGCCAACATATCGCCTGTAACGGTGCTCAAAAAGTGCTGCTCACTGCACCCGGTAAAGGCGACATTAAAAACGTGGTATTTGGCGTCAATGACGATGTCATCCAGCCAGAAGACACCATTATTTCTGCGGCCAGCTGCACCACCAATGCCATCACCCCAGTCCTGAAGGCCGTCAATGATAAATACGGTGTGATTTCAGGCCACATTGAAACGGTTCACTCATTCACCAATGACCAAAACCTTATCGATAATTTTCATTCTGGTGAACGCCGCGGCCGCAGCGCGTCTCTGAATATGGTTCTCACTTCGACTGGCGCCGCCAAAGCGGTAGCAAAAGCGTTACCCGAGCTGGCAGGTAAACTGACGGGTAACGCCATTCGAGTTCCGACTCCGAATGTGTCAATGGCCGTAGCAAACCTCAACCTTGAACACGGTACAGACAAAGAAACGCTCAATGCCTACCTCCGTGAGGTGGCGCTGAAATCGGAACTCTCGGCTCAGATTGACTACACCGAATCAACCGAAGTGGTCTCGACTGATTTGGTCGGTTCACGCTTTGCCGGTGTCGTCGACGGTGCCGCTACGATCGCTCAAGACAATCGCTGCGTGCTTTACATCTGGTACGACAATGAGTTTGGTTACAGCTGTCAGGTGGTCCATTGTATGGAACAGATGATGGGTGTCCGCTACAAAACCTTTCCAATATTATAATGCGGTTAACAACAAACCGCTGGCCTGTGCAGGCTTAAGGCTCCACAACAAACTATAATAATTAGGTTACACGATTGCCGCGTGGGTTATACACGTGGCTTTTTTTATTCATTCATGTTTCATTCATTTGTTTTGTTATAGTCTGAGTACATACAACAGAGGTATTACTTATGAAAAGAATAATTGCGGGCGTTGTTGCCCTGTTTCTTGCTTTCTTCACCCTGATACTCAGTTTGGTTATCGCCATCCCATTGGCCGTTCTCGCGCTCATCGCAGGTAAGAAAATATCGACATCTATTAAGCACAAGAGCAATCCCACCTCCTCTTCAACAGGATCGGTGCTCGAAGGCGAATATGAGGATGTGTCATCACAACCCAGACAGCATGGCTAAATTTCGCCCTCCCCTGTGTATTTTAATCACCCTAGCTTCCGCCGCCTTGTTGGGGTGCTCGGCCCCGTCAGACGATCCGGCCTATGACAAAGCGGAGGCTTTGCCCGATTACCAACAAGGATCATTTTCTGAATACGTTGGTGCCACACGGGCGTGGTTAAAGCAACATCGTCTTTTCCTGACCCACAACCCAGAACAGGAACTGACCGATGTGCTGCCTCGGGAATACCAACCTAGTACTCCCAATGGTCAGGGGGTGCTTTTGGTCCATGGACTGGGCGATACGCCCTACTCCTTTTTTGATGTCGCCACCCATCTCGCTGATCAGGGTTATCTGGTGCGTACTTTACTGCTGCCCGGTCATGCAAGCAAGGTCGGCGATCTTCAGTTAGCCCAGTTAAGCGATTGGCAGAAGGTGGTGGATCACCATATTAATTTGCTCAAACATGACACCGATTCGATCTGGGTCGGCGGGTACTCAACCGGCGCCAATTTGGTCACGGCCGCCGCATGGGCTGATCAAGAGATCAACGGCATTCTTCTGTTTTCACCCGCGTTTGAACCCGGTTCAGGTAAAGTCAGGTTTGCTGAACTGGCCAGCTATTTTGTTACTTGGGCCGATCAGGATCCAGAGGACAACCCTTTACGCTATAACTCACTGCCCATGAACGCGGGCGCGGTGTATTATCAAACCTCCGTTAAGGTCAGGCAAACCTTGAACACCGCTCACTATAATAAACCGGTGTTTATGTTGATGAGCGAGGCAGACCGCGTCATTGATACACAATACGCAATCGAGACGTTTTCTGAAAAAATGCTCAACCCACACAGCCAATTGGTGTGGCAGGGCGAACGCGATCTGAACGAATCTCGTTCGACACGCTTCTCGATGACCTTACCTCAACAACGTATTACCAACGGTTCGCATATGGGGCTGCTCTTCTCTCCTCGCAATCCCAACTATGGTATCCATGGCAGCAATCGGATTTGTTCTAACGGTCAGGGGCCAGAAAACGAAGTTCAGTGTCAACAAGGCAAGGAGGTTTGGTATTCATCATGGGGCTACACCGAGCCAAATAAAGTCTATGCTCGGCTGACTTACAATCCCTATTTTGATCAAACTATGCGTATCTTAGATTCGGTGATGGCCGCACCCCATTAAGCGCGTCTTTTCCTTTTTTTGGTCCGCTTATACATAACTTAAACTTTCCCAAAAACTCATACTATAGAAATGCTATATTTTGGGTTATATTAATCTTAACTTCTTATAGTACAATGGTTTATATTCACTAACGTTGTTCACGACACAGCATTATACCGCAAAGAGATCAACGTTATGGAGTTAGTTTTACCATCACCTGAGTTAGAATCCGCTTTTCTTGTAGTGGCATACTTTGGAATCCGCAAAAGTGGGTATAGACGCTGACAATGTCGCCCTAAAAGAACTTGATCGGGTAAATGCCTATCTTTCAGTTTGGTTCCAAGAAACGGCTTAACGAAGACTGCCATCACCCGCAAATTTACTTCAACGTTTTCTCAGTGTGTACGGCGGCCTAATTACGTTGTATTTTACGTTGTCCAAAACGTAGAACATTATTAGACATCAGAAAAAGAGTGAATACATGAATGAATTTATTAAGGCCTATGAGTTAGCGTTGGCCAGTCAAGATTGGAATGAATTGTCCCCACTTGTCCATGATGATTGTGTTGTCACTTTTTCTGAGGGGACGCACAAAGGTAAAGAGCAAGTTGAAGCTGCGTTTAGAAAGACCTTTGCACTCATCAAAGATGAAACTTATAAAATTAGCCATATTTATTGTGCTATTGAATCGGATTCGGTAGCCGTTTTTTCTTTCAACTTTGATTGGTCCGGGGTGATTGATGGAAAGATCGAATCTGGTGGTGGCAGAGGGACATCCACTATTGTTCGTAGTGACAAGCAGTGGCAGCTTATCTCAGAGCACCTAGGGCCAAATGCTTAACAAACAATTCCAACAGGCCCAAAATACGGAGTTAGGAAACAGCGGTCGATGAAAAACTCAGAGAATATAGAAGAATAACTCGCCTTACCAAGCCACCTTAAACACGCAACGTCCAATACAAATGCCAAGCGTTGCGAATCATTGTTACCTGTTTCGGGTCATATGACACTCGATCTTCAGTGGCCGTTAAAGCTTTCTATACCATCATTGTTATATAGGGCGATTTACCTGACTCCTCAATTCTACTGGCCCTTAGCATCGCAAACAAAATTACCAAAGAAAATTTGTTGATTGCATCAACAAACATTGACACCCTACCGTCCCTTGTGAGAACTTGTTGATACTATCAACATAAATAAGCATTGAGCATAGCATGTCATCAGTAAGAAAAATCCGAAGTGAATTACGTTATCTAGTGCGTGAATTGGGCCTACTCGATAAAAATTGTTTGAATTCAGGTCTGTCACTAACACAAGCTCATATTCTTACCTACCTGCGAAAAAATGGGACAACGCCTTTTTCTGAGTTATGCCGTCAATTAAGCGTTGAAAAAGCATCTCTTAGTAGGACAATTAGCCTGTTAGTTGAAAATAAATACATCAAGGCGATAACAACAAAAAATGATAAGCGCCAGAAACTCTTGTCACTGAGCATCGAAGGTGTGGAAAGACTAAAAGAAGCGGACGCGGCAGCTGATTCTGAATTATCCCAGTTCATTGGTTTGCTCAGTCCAGATGATATTCATAATGTTATTGATGGTCTTAGAGCGCTAAGGTTAAGCGCATTTCGCAAAAATGCATCAATAAATAAAGCGAAGATACAGATCGAAAAACTAAAGCCTATTTACAGCGTTGAAATAGAAAACCTCTTGAGAGATACATTTGCAGGTGAACAAAATATTCCACAACATCTGGTCCCTATTGCTGTCGACGTTCCTCAAAAGTGGTGGATTGCAAGATCTGGAGAGTATGTTTTAGGTGCCGTAGCATGTTGGCAAGAAAACGAATCTTGGCACTGGGGGCGCTTTGTCGTAGATGACAAGTTCCGATCTCTTGGCATTGGAAAAGCATTAGCGCGCCATTCTCTCGCTGAGATACTACAAGAAACTGAGCAAATACAAATAGATGCACGCGATATAACGGTCCAGCTTATTCAAAGCTTGGGTGGTGAAATTATTGGTGATAAAGTTGATTTTTACGGTATTCCTGTAACCCCGATGCGGCTAACGAGAAGCCAACTTCATGATGCGACTCGGGCCAAAGAGTTTCAAATGCCGTCACTACTCTAGGAAAAAGACCGAAATTCCCCTTCAAAGCTTAAAGGGACACATAAAGCTTAAAGCATAAAGGGACAGGCACTTTTATATTATGTTTTTGTATTATCGGTGAACAAAGGCGTATGGGTAGAGACTTAACGTAAGAGCATTTATTCGGCAAATTCCCCTTATGGTGAGGGTTTTTCTACTAAGCTGGAATTATTGATTGCAGTTTATTGAAGGGTTTGTTAATAACCTAACAAACACATAAGAATAAAGGATTGGCAGATGAGTAATGGTCAACGTGATTTAACCTTGCGCTTTTTAGCAGAGCCCGGAGACGTTAATTTTGGTGGTAAGGTCCATGGCGGAGCGGTGATGAAATGGATCGATTTAGCCGCGTATGCCAATGCCGCCGCTTGGAGTGGGCAATACTGTATCACCGCTTATGCCGGAGGCATTCGTTTTGTCGCACCGATTCATGTCGGTAACTTAGTCGAAGTTTGTGCCAAGGTGATTTATACGGGCAAAACCTCGATGCACATCGCCATTGATGTACAGGCGAGTGATCCTAAGCAACTGCAAAACCGTTTAACAACCCACTGCATCGTGATCATGGTCGCGGTGGATGACAAAGGCCAGCCTTCACCAGTCCCTGAATGGGTCCCAGAAACAGAAGAGGATATTCATCTCAAAGAGTCGGCAATACGCCTGATGAATATGCGAAAGCAAATTGGCGAAGAAATGGAAGCGCACGTCAAGTATCTGAAATAGATCTTATTTTTCGCTTCTGGCGCGGCTGGCATTTTTGAGGAAAATCGCCATTAAAAGTGAGTCGCGTCTGCCCGACGATGTTCTGACTTGATTAAACCACGGTGGGGTTAATAGTAGATCACTGCCTTGCAAAAAATACCCGTTGTCATTTTTCTTTCATCTTAATTTGGTTAAATCCGCAATCGATTAAGTCGAACAAGGAAATCAGCGTGAGCGTATGCGAGACAACACTGAGTGAAAGTACATTAACCAACCCCAAAGCGGTCGAGTACCAATGGGTAAGAACGATGTACGTAGAGGGTTATGCGGATAACGACATTAACCGCTATATCCAAACTTGCTTTGGTGGTGATGATACCTTCGCGGATCTCTTTAGGCGCGTGGCGCTTTCACAGGAAAGCATCTATGTCTTACTGCAATATCTCGGCTGTGCCCCCTCGAATCGAGAATTCTAACCCCGAGTGAGACTGAGACAGGGCAACAAATCGTTCGCCCTCACCAAGGCGTGGCCGCTCATCGAGCGAGCCCACGCCCCATAAACAGCACCTACCCTTTTACCCCTCCGGCGGTCAGCCCCCCAACAAGCCAGCGCTGTGCTAAGAGGAACACCAACGTAATAGGTAACGCGGATAACACCGCGGCCGCAGCAAAGTCGCCCCACAAATAATTCTGCGCATACAGGTATTGCTGCATCCCTACAGCCAGTGTGTAACCCTCGACGTCTGAGAGTAGCAACGAAGCGACAGGCACCTCACCGACGACCATAATAAACGACAATATAAAGACCACGGCAAGGATCGGGACAGACAAGGGCAGTAAGATCAACCTAAACGCCTGCCATGGTGTGGCGCCATCCAGGGCGGCCGCTTCTTCTAACGAATTATCGATGCTTTCAAAGTAGCCCTTGATGGTCCACACATGTAAAGCGATGCCCCCAAGGTAAGAGAAGATCAACCCCCCATGGGTATTGAGGCCCAAGAACGGCAGATACTGACCCAACTTATCAAACAAGGCATAAATGGCGACCAACGCCAAAACCGCAGGAAACATCTGAAATACCATCATGGCTTTAAGGAGGGTATTTTTGCCTTTAAATTTCATCCTTGCGAACGCGTAAGCCGATGTGGTCGACAAGGCGACGATCAAAATCGAGCTGATCCCCGCGACTTTGACTGAGTTCCATAACCAAGTTAGTACTGGGAAAGGCGGCGGCGTGACCGAGCCATCGGCATGCGTGACCGATAAGCCAAGGGCAAGCTTCCAATGTTCCAGTGAAGGCTGATCGGGGATGAGGCTGCCCGTCGCAAAGTTTCCTTGGCGAAACGAAATAGCAATAATCATCAATAGTGGAAAGATGATCAGGGCGAGAAACACCCACAAAGCAATGTGGGTTGCCCAAACACGGTATTTTAATGACTTGCCTTGAACCATAGCCATTGTCTTTCTCCTTAATCTTGAGCGATTTTCGTCATGCGAAGATTCAATAAAGCCAATGCCCCAACCAATAGGAAAATCAGGGTGGCGACAGCACTGGCCAAACCAAAGTCTTGTCCTCCGGTTCCTTCGAAGGCGATCCTAAAGGTGTAGTTAACCAGTAAGTCGGTATAACCGGCGGGCTCGGACGTACCAATCATGTTCGGCCCACCTTTGGTGAGGAGTTGAATCAACACAAAGTTATTGAAGTTAAAAGCGAATGCAGCGATCAGCAAGGGTGTCAACGGTTTGATCATCAGTGGCAGCGTGATGTGGCGAAAGTTATCGACAAAATTCGCTCCGTCAATCGCCGAGGCTTCGTAGAGATCCTCTGGAATCGACTTCAGCAGTCCCATACATAAGATCATCATGTAAGGAAAGCCCAACCATGTATTGACAATAATGATCATCAGCTTGGCCAAAAATGGGTCGGAGAACCAAGCAGGGCTGAGGCCAAACAAGTGCTCAAGAACCATATTGACTTCACCAAAACTTTGGTTAAATAACCCTTTAAAAATGAGAATAGAGATAAAGGCAGGCACCGCGTAAGGGAGGATCAATAACACCCGATAAAGCGCACGACCTTTCAGTGCTTCCCACTGGACGACACTCGCCAGCACCAAGCCGATCAGCACACTGAAGCCAACACTCAACGCTGAAAATAGGATGGTCCAAATGAAAATACTAATGAATGGCTCTTTAATACCGTCGTCTTTCCAAACGCGTTCAAAGTTACCCGTGCCAATCGCAACAATGAAACCAGGAGACACGGTCGAGCCGACAAATTCGCCTGTGTCACTGATGGGTTGATAAAAACCCAGCGTGCGATTTGGGCGCAGTCGCTCACCCGTGTCATTATTGTACAGCGTCTCGCCATCCTCTTGCAGGGTGTACAGTGGCACTACCGCAGCAAATTTACGCAAACCACTCATGCGGATCTGCTCACCTGTGGGTAAGCGCAGTTCAACATTGGCGATGGCCGCTTTGTTTTTGATGACCGCGCGAATTTTTTCTTTTTCCCCTGTGATACTGTCCACGGCGGTAAGCATGATCGCCCCTTGGCTTAAGTTCGCAAGATCAAGCACATCCGTTGCCAATTGCTGATCGCCATGGTTAATCACGATACGATGACCTTGGCCGGTCTTGTATAAGGAGAATGGGTAACTGCGCCCACTTTGAAAGGTCCGATCAAGCAAAACAGACTGGGCTCGCTCAAAAGAGAGTTGATTTTTCGCACTGTAGTTGGTGAACGCAAGGCCGATGGTATAAGCCAGCGGGAAGAGGATGAATAATATCATGCCGGCAATACCCGGATAGATATAACGATGTGCGTACGCTTTTTTGCTGCCAAAAATAGACAGTGCTAAAGCGGTGAGGATCAGGGTTAACAGAGCGAAGGCAAATTCGCCTCTGGAATACATGACAATGGTGGCGTAACCATTGATAATACCGACGGAGCCAAGAAGCGCCCATTTAATCAATACATTTTTACTGGAAGGCAAGCTCGTTGTGGGGGATGCCATAACATCGGTACCTTGAACTGACTGCATAAAAGAACCTGCTAGCGATAATACACAAGAAATGAAGGAGAAGTGAGCTTCTCCTTAAAAAAGGTCAAACGTTATTTGGTCATTTGTTTTTCGGCATCCGCGAGCGCCGCATCGACCGACTGACGCCCTTCCACAATATTGATGATCGCATTTTTGGCATTGTTCCAAAAAGCATTCATTTGTGGGATGTTCGGCATAATTTCACCATTCTTTGCGTTGTTCATTGTCGCCGCAATACGGGCATCCGCTTCTAATTCACGCTGGAACGAATTCAACGCCACTGCCCCTAAAGGTTTGTCATTGTTGATGGTGCGCAAACCTTCATTTGTCAGCAGGTAGTTTTCGATAAACTCAACCGCCAGATCCTTATTTAGCGATGCGGTACTGATGCCCGCAGTCAACACACCCACAAATGGCTTGGAGGATTGGCCATTAAAACGCGGTAAGGTGGTGACACCATAGTTAATGCCTGACTTTTCAATGTTGCCCCACGCCCAAGGTCCGTTAATCGTCATCGCAGTTTTGCCCTGATTAAATGAGGATTCAGACACCGAATAGTCCATATCCGATGCGATCACACCTTTGTCGACCAGTGATTTAACGAAATTCATGGCACTTTTTACACCATCATTAGCGATACCAGCATCTTTAACATCATAACCTTGTGTACCATATTTAAACGCATACCCACCATCTGCGGCCATAAGTGGCCAGGTGAAATAAGGCTCTTTGAGGTTCCACATGATGGCCGACTTGCCCTCTTTCTTGAGCGTTGCGTTCAGTGCTTCGACCTCTTTCCAACTTGTTGGTGGGGTCACGACTAGATCTTTGTTATAAATCAGAGACAGCGATTCTATCGCCACTGGGTAACCAATGATCTTCCCTTTGTGCTTGACCGCTTCCCATGCGAAGTCAACTACCCCTTTTTTAAACGCCTCAGAAGGCGTAACCTCTGAGAGTAAGCCCGCTTCGGCGTAGCCACCAAAACGGTCATGGGCCCAAAACACGATATCGGGGCCATCGCCCGCGGCAGCGGTCTGAGGAAATTTATCCTGAAGGGAGTCGGGGTGGGCCACCGTCACTTTGATGCCTGTGTCTTGTTCAAATTGCTTTCCGACTTCCGCCAATCCGTTATACCCTTTATCACCGTTAATCCAAAGGGTCAGCTGGCCTTCTTCAATCGCCGCTTGTGCGCTGAATGAGCCAAGCGCCACCAACGTGCTTAAGGCAGCTGTGCTTAAGGCATTTTTCATGTTTACGTCCTTATTATAATGGGATAGTAGGGCAACCCAAGCTTAGGTTTCACCGATTTTCACCCTACATTTTTAGCCAAACTGTCAATTAGCTCATCATCCTATTCCCTACGCCCTGTGTATTATGACGTATTTTCGTGATCGTCATCAGGCGTAAAAAGCGATTAAATTCACAAAAATACCTTCAAATGTGAGCTATTTCACCCACACAGTGACTATTTCTTTGATATTCGCCACCCCCTAAATCGAGAGGGTATACCTCCCTACTCCCTCCCTACTCCCCCCGCAAAAAAATCGCTCGGGAGGAGGCTGGAACACGATTAAAAAGCGACACTGGCACTATCCAAGTAGGGATGGTAAGACCCCTTTCCGCGCGCTAATGTCGATGTGCCATGACGTCGCGCCGGTTTACACGCCGTAAGGCTCGCTGTTTTGAAGCGCTTATTGTTCGGTTTACGGCACTCACGGCGACGTAAAACCAACATAAGAAGACTTTATTCGGGGGCAGCAAGCCGGTTGTTGGCTTTGACGGGTGACATGAATGCCTCATTCACCCGCTTTTCTTATCCATCGAATCACCTTAACGAAGGCCTACGCTGACTGCCGACAAGAAAATCCATATAATGACGCGCAGTTGCAGCAAAATATCGATCGAGGACAAGCGAGATGGCGAGTGTCACGTTAAAAAATATATGTAAAGCTTACGGGGACGTTTTGATTTCAAAAAACGTCAATCTGGATATTCAGGAAGGCGAATTTGTCGTATTCGTCGGCCCCTCTGGTTGCGGAAAATCAACGCTGTTACGCTGTATTGCCGGTCTTGAGGACATTACCTCCGGCGAACTTTACATTGGCGATCAACGCATGAATGATGTTGAGCCGTCGAAACGCGGTGTCGGAATGGTGTTTCAGTCTTACGCTCTTTACCCTCATCTCAACCTCTTCGATAACATGTCATTTGGCCTCAAACTGGCCAAAGCGAACAAAGAAGAAATCAACCAGCGTGTGGAACACGCTGCGGATATACTTCAATTGAGCCACCTGCTTGACCGCCAGCCGAAAGCGCTCTCTGGCGGTCAACGCCAACGAGTGGCCATCGGTCGTACTCTGGTCTCACAGCCCAATGTGTTTCTACTTGATGAACCCCTGTCTAATCTCGATGCCGCCCTGCGTGTTCAAATGCGCGCAGAAATGACCAAACTTCAGCGTAAATTGGGCTGTACCATGATTTACGTCACTCACGATCAGGTCGAAGCCATGACGATGGCCGATAAAATCGTTGTGCTCGATGGCGGATCGGTGGCTCAAGTTGGCCAACCTCTTGAACTCTACCATTACCCTGAAAATCGTTTTGTGGCGGGCTTTATCGGATCACCCAAAATGAACTTTATGAGCGTCTTTATTGAAGCCGTTGAAGATGAACGTGTAATGGTGCAATTGGCCAGCGGCACAACGTTTTGGATCCCAGTGGATGGGTCGACCGTCGAACGTGGCGAACGGATGTCGCTGGGGATCCGCCCTGAACATTTGCTGCCCGCCTCCGAGGGCGCTGCATCCATCGAAGGTAAGATCCATATCGTTGAAAAACTCGGCTATGAAACCCAGATCTACCTGCATATTGAGGCCGCCGATGCTGATATGATTTATCGCCAGCCAGATACCTTGATGGTCGAGCCCGGTGATACTTGGCACGTCGGCATCCCCGCCGAGCGTTGCCACCTATTCCACAGTGATGGTCGCGCTTGTCGTCGTCTTTACCGTGAATCGGGCGTTGATGGCGAGGCTTAAGAGAGACAAACACGTTGATACGAAAAATGCGCACTCTTCTTAATATTCAAAACACTTGAGGAACAGAAAGATCACACAAAACTCAGTAAGAATTGAGAGAAGATAGGTAAGATGAGGCACAGCTGTGCAAGTTTAGTTTTCGAAGCTCTATGGGTATAAATGGTCACAAAGGCGACGGCCCAAATTGCTGCCGCTGCATAGCCTAGATAATCACCGACCTCATTGTAATGCTGAAACTTAGCGAGAGCGTCTAACAAAGCCGCGTCAGGCAAGGCGTTCAATTTGCTTATCTCAGTATGAGTTCGATAAGCATAATATTTCGACGAGCAGATTAATATCAGCTGAATCGTTAATGCCGTCATTGAGAATATATTCATAATGCCATTACGTTTACTGCCACATTGAAGGGCGGGCAATGCGACCACGATACTAAACCACTGCGCCACAAACCCAACGCGCAGACGAAAATACCACGTGTTGGCAATCCGCTTCAATGTTTTTGGTTTAACCTATCAATCTATGGGTGTAAACTGATATAAAATCAAACCAGCCTCATTGAGAGTAAACACCCACTTCCCACTTTCGTTTGTGAAACTAAACTGATTTGCCTTGCCTGTTTTCTCAACTTTTTCCAGAAATTCATTGATTTCAGATCCTTCTATAATGAAGCGTCCTTCCGAACGATTAATGTCCAGATTGTTAGTGACTTCAATGCTCTCCGTTGAACGAGGCAAAATATCAGGCAGCCAGCCTTTTTCAAACAAACGCTCTTTTTGCGCGTCGGCATAAGTCGCATACCGAGTCGTCACGTCGTCAGAACACCCTAAAACGAGTAATATCAATAGCATTGAAATTGCGGCTTTCATCTGCACTCCATATGGTTAATCTAATGCCCCACTGAGTTACTGGTCAACGCAGTGAACAGCTAAAAACAAGACGCAGGCGATGAGAGTGGCCAATGTGTATAAAACGTGCCGGTTCCTGTTGTAACAATGTATTCTTTCTCACCCCATACAGAAACACCCAAAGTTATTCGCTTTGGGCGTTTCTTCTAACAAACTTGGTGACGACACTGCGATCTTTAAAGCGTCATATGCAGAACCGGAAAAGGTTTTCCCATATCATCAAGGGGTGAACGTGAAACGACGTTAAAATCCATATGCTCGTAAAAACCAACCGCTTGTGGATTTTGTTCATTGACGTCTACTTTGGTCGCCCCTAGCTGCTTAATGGCGTATTGCAGTAGCATTTTACCAACACCTTTCCCTCTCGCTTCATTTAAGACAAACAGCATTTCAACCTTTGAATCATGGACACCCACAAAACCTAGAATCGAACCACTTTGATTTTTAACACATCTCAATGTGACCGTAGGGAAAGCCTGCTCAAGGATGATGGGTTTAAAAAAACCAATGTCTTCTTCAGTTATGAAGTCATGAGTGGCTCGAACTGAATTTTCCCAAACATTAAGTATTTCTGCGTAATTTTCAGGAAGTACATCTTCTACAATCATTGTATTTTCTCTATCATTGACTGCAATTTATGTGCAGAAGCGAGCAAGCATTATGGCAAACATCGTATTTATTGCAACCAGCCTCGACGGTTACATTGCCGATAAACAAGGCAAACTAGACTGGCTGCACTCGGTGCCCAACCCTGACAATATCGATACTGGTTTTCGCGCGTTGATGGCGCGAATTGACGGTTTAGTGATGGGGCGCAAGACCCTAGACACAGTACTGAGTTTTGACGGCGATTGGCCTTACACAAAACCCGTATTCGTGTTGAGCAACACCATGACGAAAGTACCACAAGGCTATGAAGAAAAAGTATTTTTGGCCAAAGGTGACTTGAAAGACATTTTCGCCGAGTTGAATGCTAAGGGATTGAATGATCTCTACATCGACGGTGGCGTCACAATTCAACATTGTCTCAAAGAAGACCTGATTGATGAAATGGTGATCACTCGCTTCCCGATTGTACTTGGCGGCGGCGCCCCTTTGTTTGGTGAACTAAAGCAACCATTGAATTTCAAAATGACCCAAAATGAACGGGTATTAGAGAATTTGGTTCAAACCACGTATGTGAGAGAGAAATAATCTCGATTTCTGTCGCGATAAACGCCCTTCGTGAAGAAGTGAAGGGCATTCTCTGGTTTTGAAAAAGGGCGCGGAGCCAAATCACTCTTCTTCCCAGCTCTAAGCTCAGCGGCTGTCTTTTATTGGTTAGCCGTGATCGACCTTACGCGTTCGACACTTTCTGGTGGCCTTTTTCCAGATGAACAAAGTCAACTAAGTCATCACCGGAAACTTGATAAGCCTGACCAAAGCCTTTCACAAACAGTCCATTGTCGGGTTTAAGGTTGAATAAGACAAAGTCTTGTAACTGGCTGAGCCCATCAATGATCTCACCGAATCGGTCTTTCATCTGGCCAATCACTTGCTGCCATTGCTCAGAATCACGCGCCACCACGTTGGCCACCGCATCGAATGTTAAACGTTTGCGAGCGTACAGCTCTTTGGCTCCGGTCTCATCTTCAATCATCATGATCGAGGTATTCGGGTTGACTTGCAAATTACGTGCGTGACGAGCAATTTCAGAAATCAATACAAAGTAACCTTGTTGATTTTGCACGAACGGCGCATAGCTTACGTTCGGCTGCCCATCTTCACCCACGGTCGCGAGTTGAAGTGTACGGCGCTCCTGACGAAATTCTTGTATTTCTGGCCCAAGGCGACCTTGGAGTCGCTCTTGCTTCACTTGTTGTTCCATTTTGAACTCCTGAAGTAATCGTATTACTTCTCATTAAACATAATGTGGTTGCGCTGGCCCACCTTAGGTCACCAGAGCGCAAATTTAGGCACGCAGCTCGCGTTGCCACTGCTGAAAACTCTCTACTTGGTCAGACAACAATTCTCGCTTTTCATTGCGTCCCAAATAAATCTTGAAGATGTTATTGCCCTGTTCACAGAAAAAGCCGAAATAGTGACTTTCACGTCCCATAAATGGCTTGCTGACTAAAGCGATATTCTTGACCCGTTCCAAATTCAGATGGCCATGCATTTCGCCTTCTTTGCCCATCAGGTTGTAGTATCCACGTGCAAGTTTACCCTTTGGAAAGGGGGCTTTGACTTCAAATATGGATCCAAAAGAATGGACGATGGTCGTTACTGGACCGAAATCAACCAGATTTTCTAAAATCGACTGCGCTTGCTCACCCGGAGCCAAAGCGACCATCGGGTCGGGCAACGCCGCCACCGCTTCAAATTCGGAAATCGCGAGGCGCTCGGCGATCGCCGCCGCTAAAAGAGTCGGTTCTTGCTCAATCAGCTGAGCCACCTGCTGTTTCAATGCTTGCATATTCGTTCCATTTCATCGCGTCGTCTGACGCCGCTAATATTAAGACCCCTGTGTCCTGAACACTCGATCCCCTTGTGGCCGCTTAAGTCCACGACTGAATTGATCACACTGTGTCAGTAAAGGTAGGTGATCTCTGTTCTAAGCGCTGCAATCCAGATCAAGTTTCACCACCAGCGGGCAAACTTCACGGCAAGGCCCGAGACCACACTGACTTACGTTGTTGATTGCCACTCCACTCGCCGACACCATGAGATGAACATCGGGCCGCCCATTCACGTTTGTGTTAATAGGACGATATCGGCATCAAATCATTGATAAAAAACATGACTAATACTCTAAAAATATTTTCAAGCAATCCTTTATCGGCCAATGCTGACGGTGTGTTGCCCTTTAATCGGGAGGATCATAAAATGATGCAAATGATAATGCAATTGATAATTGATCTTATTTCGATTGTAAGTGATAATCTTACTCCATAAGGTAAAAATGATTGTGACGCGAGGTGAACGTGGGTTTTAAAAGGTATGCAATGGCGGGCGTCGCGTCAGTCAGTCTTCATGCAACGATTGTCTTGTTCACACCCGAGACAACCCTTCATGCCATGCCCGCAGGCAATCAGTCAACCTCGGTCTCAATCAATTTCCGATCTGCGCCCAGCGCTGCGAGCAGTCAACCTGCTGCCAAGCCACGCACTGAACAGACCGTTAAAGACCTCCCCTCTACTTCGAAGTCAGTGACTAAACCATCATCCACTGTCAAAACAGCGAAACCTCTCCCTGTTAAGGCCGATATGAAGCAAGCAACACCTGCCAAACAGCCGCCTGTCACCGTCACTAAACCTATGACCAAACCGGAAGCGACCACACAGGTGAAACCTAAAAAAGAAGTGGATCAAAACCAACCCGATCAACAGCCAGTCGCGTCAAGTCAGGGCGCCAGCGCCAAACCTGTGTTGATCACCAAACCCACCTTAATGTCGAAAGCAACCAAACCAATATATCCACGTATGGCGCGTAAACGCGGCATTGAAGGCGTCGCAGTATATGAGGTATGGATCGACAAAGACGGCAATCAAGTGAAACAGGTTCTTGTTTCTTCCTCTGGTGCCGCCACGCTGGATAAATCCGCGTTGAAAGCGATTAAACAGTGGCAATTTTCCCCTTATCGCGCGAATGGTCTGGTCGTGGCCCATCGCGTCAAAATACCCGTTCGTTTTAATTTGGATTGACCATGGAACACTTACAAAACTTACAGCAACAGTTTGGCTTAATGACTTGGCCGTTACTCCTTTGCTCTCTATTGACGGTTATGATCATCGCCGAGCGGCTCATGCAGGTCTTCATTAGTCTGGGCGTCGGTCGACGCGCGATTCGCGCAGAGCTGGCTAAGATCGATTCCAATGATCACCACCAGATTGAGCAGCTTGCTCAGCGCTGGTCTTTGCGCCGCCCCCTACTTTATAAAGGTGTTGCGGTATTATTGATGCACCACTCTTTTGCCAAAACACTGCGCGAAGACACCGCAGGTATGTGGCTGGAAGAAAAACGTCACCAATTGAATTCTGGCTTACGTGTACTGACGTTAATCGGTGTACTTAGCCCGCTTATCGGCCTACTCGGTACCGTACTCGGTTTGATTGATATGTTTAAAGGTATCGCCGCCTCTTCCGGCAGCGTGACGCCCAATGATTTGGCCGACGGTCTAGGCTTAGCCATGCGAACAACCGCCGCGGGCCTTATGATTGCCCTGCCGGCGATTGCAGCCGCCCAGTTGCTCGGGCTATGGGCCGACAAAGTGATGGCCAAACTCGAACATACCCTCAATTTTGTCAATCTGTGGCTAGAAGGTATTCGTTTGCAACCCTCGAATGTCTCCGCTGACTCAGACGTAACGACGCATCACGACACGGCGGAGTCCTCGCTAGGGACGAACTCATGATCACTGTCTCCCGTCGCCCATCACAGCAAGGTCTCACCCCAGATCTGACGCCTCTGCTTGACATCATTTTTATCGTCATGGTCTTTCTGATGTTAACCGCCGCCGTCAAGCTCGATTCGTTGGAAGTCGATTTACCGACGGTTGATGCGGCCAGCACCAGCCCAGTCGAGACAAAATCGATTACCGTCAATCTTCTTGACCACGAGCCTTACTGGGCGATAAACGGCAGAGAATACATTGACTGGGATAATTTTACCCTCGCGCTGCTGGAGGCACATCGCTCACAACAACAACCTTTAGTGATTGGAGCGGAAAAAACCGCCGACGTTCAATCTCTGGTCAAACTGCTGACTTTCTTGCAGGAAAACGGCATTGCAGCGACACAGTTACTTACCCAAGAGCCCACTTCATAGAGTCCATTATGCTGAATAGAATCATTACCTACACCTTCACCACCTTGTCGTGTTTTGCCCTGATGGGCAACGCCATGGCCAGCGAACGCATCATCAGTGCCGGAAGTGCTGTCACCGAATTGATCGTCGCATTGGGTCAACAAGACAAACTCATTGCGGTAGATATCACCAGCACACTGCCACCTGGTCTTAAACTGCCACCTGTCGGCTATCATAAACAGCTGTCTGCCGAAGGCCTGCTGACCCTCAACCCAACTCAGTTGATCGGCTCGGATGAAATGGGCCCGATCACCACTTTGAACCAACTCAAACAATCCGGTGTGGCGGTCAATATTGTCGATACGTCACCCACCGCTGAAGGGCTATTAAACCGCATTGATGAAATCGCCGCACTCACCGACAGTAATGACAATGCCGCAGCGCTCAAAGCCGAAGTCAGCCAGCGCATCGCACAGCTTGAACAAATCGCCATCAAACAACCAGTCAGCCAAAAGATCCTGTTCCTACTCATCAATGAAGGGCGCCCCGCCAATGTCGCCGGCGCCAATACCACACCCAACGCGATCATTGAACTTGCCGGTGGGACCAACCCAGCAGCAACTAAAATAGAGTCTTATAAACCCCTATCAACCGAGTCCATGCTCGAGATGCAGCCCGACATCATTCTGGTCAGTGGCCGCAGTTATAAAACGTTGGGTGGACCGGATGCGATCTTGGCGAAAATGCCCCTGTTGGCCGCCACACCGGCAGGACAGTCTAAACAAATCATTCAGATCGATGGCCGTGCACTGATCGGTGGGTTGGGCTTAAAAAGCCTCGCCGAAGCCCAGCGTTTAAGCCAAATCATCCACCCTTCTGAGTAACTCAGCCATGGTATTACGTCGTATTCCTTTCAGTGCCACTATGGGTGTGTTTATCGCAGCCCTCCTGTTGACGGCCCTATTTTCTATCACTGTTGGCCCGATGAACATCAGTATCACCGACAGCATCTACAGCCTGATCGTGCAATCTAACCAACTTGCGCCGCATATCAATTTGGTCATCCAAGATATTCGCCTACCTCGGACTTTGCTGTGTATGCTGGTCGGCGCAATACTCGCGCTCTGTGGAACGGTCATGCAGGGGCTGTTTCGCAACCCTCTCGCGGAACCGAGTGTCATTGGAGTCTCTGCTGGGGCTTCATTAGGTGCGGCCTTAGCGATTGTGTCATTTGCCGATGTTAGCCAACAATACCCACAACTGATGAATCTGGCCGCCATCCCGATCTTTGCTTTTTTTGGCGGCGCACTGGCCACCGTGATGGTGTATCGACTCGGCACCAGTAAATTGGGCACGTCCGTCACCATTATGCTGTTGGCTGGCGTCGCGATAAGCGCGCTCGCGTTCGCAGGAATTGGGCTAATGAACTTCATCGCCGATGATCAAATGCTGCGCGATCTGACCTTATGGCAAATGGGATCACTGGCGGGAGCCAGCTGGTCTAGTATCGCTCTGTGTGCCGTCACATTGGTTATCTTGCTGGGCCTGTTTATTCGTCAGGCAATGCCTCTCAATGCCCTGCTGCTGGGTGAATCCGAGGCCAAACACCTTGGCATCCCAGTACACAAACTCAAACGTCAACTGATCTTATTAACCGCTGCCGGGGTCGGCGTCACTGTCAGCGTCTCTGGGCTGATTGGTTTTATTGGTTTAGTGATCCCTCACCTTGGACGGATGCTCGCTGGGCCTGATCATCGCGTACTTCTTCCGATGTCCGCACTGATGGGCGCATTATTGCTCACCTTCGCCGATATGCTGTCACGGGTGGTCATCGCCCCTGCCGAGCTGCCCGTTGGGATCGTCACCGCAATCATAGGCGCGCCGTTCTTTATCTATGTCTTGTTTAATCAAAAAGGAAAAATCCTGTAATGAAAAAGGTCGTCCTTTCAGGAAGAAACCTCTCAATGCGCTTTGCAAACCAGACGGTACTGGACAAGCTTGATATCGACATACGAGCGGGTGAAGTCACTGCACTGCTTGGCCCCAACGGGGCGG
This sequence comes from Vibrio ostreicida, assembly GCF_013074385.2. Lineage (GTDB taxonomy): Bacteria > Pseudomonadota > Gammaproteobacteria > Enterobacterales > Vibrionaceae > Vibrio > Vibrio ostreicida. Next base: position 14,672 of record NZ_JABEYA020000006.1, on the reverse strand, counting down.
GTAAAAGCACGTTGCTCAAACTGTTGTGTGGTGAAATCCCCTCCGAGCACCATGTGTCATATTTTGGCCAACCCAAGCAGCTGTGGACTGCCAGTGATCTAGCCAAACATGTGGCGATGCTGCCCCAACACAGCACGCTCAACTTCCCGTTTCTTGCTCAAGAAGTGGTGGAACTTGGGGCCATTCCCCTCGGTATTCGGAAAAAAGAAACCCAACAGCTCGCGCAGCAATACATGAAAATGACCGGGGTCGACCACCTTGCTGAGCGAGTCTATCCTGCGTTGTCTGGAGGGGAAAAACAACGCCTGCATTTGGCCCGGGTTTTGGTCCAACTTGCTCATTCTGGACAGGACAAGATTTTGATGCTCGACGAGCCCACCTCCGCACTGGATCTGGCCCATCAGCACAATACCTTAAAGATGGCTCGCCGCTTAGCCGATGAGAACAACACCGCGGTGGTGATCGTCATGCATGATCTCAATCTCGCCGCGCAGTACTCAGATCGCTTGGTTATTTTGCATCATGGCCGTCTGGTCTGTGACGCCGAGCCTTGGCAAGCTTTAACCCCTGCGATGATTGAAAAGGTCTACGGTTACCCTTGCCTGATCCAACCCCATCCTTACATGAACTTTCCCATGGTATTACCGAAGGCCGAACCCTTAATCGCAGAGTAACAAACAACTCGCTTCCCTCCACGTTTTTCCACATCGGGCTTGCTGTCCACTCCTCACCTTTTTCCATTTTCGCCTTTTCAGTTTGAGAAGGCGCTGGGCTCTGATCGCCCAATCTCCGCACAAAACTATGACATAACTGTGTAATTAGAACATTAATTATCCATTAATTATGAGTAAGAATGCTCCAGCTGCTTTCTAATTACCCTTAGGTCGACGCGCACAATCGAGACGTAGGCCTCTTAAAGCATAAATGCAGTGGAGTTGTGTTAAGTTGTCCAACTCAGTAGCAAACAATTAGGAAGCTATTGATATGAATAAAACAGTCTTTCCATTTACCACACTTTTATTGACGGCCAGCGCGCTAACGGGGGTAAGCCAAGCTCAAGCGAATGAGTCCATTTCCTTCTCTGGGGACTATTACGTCTATGGCTTAAGCTCCAGCGAGGTCATGACCACTAGGGATAGTAATGCCGCCGCGGGCATCGCTCGCGCTACCTTCAACTGGCAAGCGTACACCGATGAAACCGATCAAGACTCAGGCCAGCTTCAAATTCGAGTCGACCAAAAACACGCCTACACGGACGATTCTCCTTCTGGGTTTGTGATGGGTAACCTCGGTGGCTTTGGTTTGATACAGCCAGCGTTTAGTGACATTGGATTAAGGCTAACCAACTTATACTGGAAGCAAGAATTCAATGCCCAAGATACCGAGCTGATGGTCGGCTTTCTCGACAGTACCGACTACATCGATACATATGCGCTGGGTAACCCCTACTCTGGGTTTTCTAACTTGCACTTTAGTACCGGAGCGGGCGCCATTGCCATTCCCGATGAATCAACACTCGGTGTGTCTTTACGTCACATGATGTCAGATAATTATTACGCTTACTTCAGCTTCTCTGATGCGAAGGCCGATTCAACAGAACCGTTTGACGGGTTGGACAACTTCGTGAGTGATAACCAATATTTCAAATCGTTAGAAATCGGTTGGGTTTCCTCAAAGAACGCGTTTTATGTACAAAACTCGCACCTTATTGTCTGGCACAGTGATGGTTCAGGTATAGCGTCTAGTGAGAACTACGGTGCCAATTGGTCGACTATTTACATGATTGACAATTGGATGCCGTTCTTCCGTGCTGGAGTTGCAGAAGGCTCAGCTTCCCTTTACCAAGCTACTGTCGCGGCTGGGACTGGGTACTCAGGACTCGGCCCAGGCACGCTTGGCATTGCACTGGGTTGGGCCAAGCCAGTGGTCGATCAGTTCGATGATACCTTCAACTCCGAGATCTACTACAGTATGAAGTTTGGCCCTGTCTCCGTGACACCAAATATCCAATACATAAGTTCACTGCCGTCTAATTCGCAAGATGATAGTGCGTTTGTATTCGGTATACGTGGCCATGTGGGCTTCACTTTCTAACCAATAACGCTATGGCCCTAGTATTCGCTAGGGCTTTCTTTATAGGCAAAGCCCGTTTAGTCTCTGATCTTCTTGACCATATGCATTTCATCATATGACTGCCCCTCGGCACGAATGGCATCGGCTTCAATCGCGTATGAGGTAAAGCCAGCCCTCTCATACAGGGCAATAGCATGAGTATTATCCACCACAACCGATAGCTGGAGTTGAGCAATATCCGGCCTCTCAAAGGCACGATAGAACGATGCATTGAGTAGATCGGCTGCAATGCCTTGACCACGATAATCCGATTTGACATATATCCCCCACAGTTTGGCCTTATGACAAATCTTAGCCTTCTCTCCTTGGGAAAAACCAGCGATAGCCACCAGAGACACCCCATCAAAAGCACCTAAAATAAACGCGCTTTGCGAAGGCCTCACCCGTGCTCTCCAATGTTCATCACTGTGGGTAATCTCATCTTCCACACTGCTGGCAAATGACTGAGGTGATTGCCCTAAACTGAGTAATCTTAGGTCTTTATATTGTTGCCAGTCATTTTCCGCCAACGTTCTAACGTCCAAGTTGCGTCCTCCCTGTTAGCGACAGACACCATACACCGCGCTCTTAGGTTAACCGAATAATGGTCACGCTGTGATGGCACTGCTCTCCGGTTGTCCATTCAATTCGAGGTAAGATCAACGTCTAGACGGCTCATGCTCTTCGTACATTGGCAGTTGGATATCGATCTCTTCCCAATTTCCTCGTGAGGTAATGAAGTTATGCGATATTGGACGCTCTGCAATATCGCTGTCTATCACCCCCAAACGAATTCTCAGTTTGTCGGGTTTCGCCGCACTAGCACTATAAATGGGCGCACCGCAAGTCGCACAGAAATACTTACGCTTACCTGCGCTACTTTCATAGAACTTGAGAGTCCCCTCAGCATCGCTTAGGGTTAAATCCGCGGTATTGATAAACCCATTCGTCGCAAAGGCACTGCCGCTGGCTTTACGGCAACGTGAGCAATGACAATAGATCGGATCTGAAATACTCCCGTTCAGGGTGAATTGAATCGAGCCACACAAACAACTTCCTGTGTACATTTAACCTCCACAACGAATTAATATAACATATTGATTACGTTATCTTTATACATCAACTCAGTCAATATACATAGTCAAATATTGGCGGCAATCAGATCAATGTCCAAACCTATAATAATCCATACGTTAGACTTTGAGGGGCCCCGCTGCCCCCTATCATGAGGTGGGCTGCGGCGCGTTTCTACTCCTGAAGTTTCCCTACCGATAGCCAAAGACCGCTGTTATTTTGAGATTGATGTACTTCAACGGTATAACCCTCGTCGTTCATGTCGATTTTCGCTTCCCGTCCTTTGGTGTAATTAACACTGACGTCCTGAATTTGCGTCGAGCGCCCTCGTTTCCCTATTCGGTACCACAAATCATCACCACTCGGCGAGCGATGTGTGGTGACGGTATTGCCGTTTTTTGAAAGAGCAACGGAAGGAAAATGAGCCGTGTCGTAGATAAACGGGTAGGTGTTGGCCAGTCGAACGCGGTTTATCGGACTGGCACGGTGAACGGAAGACTCAGTATTGAATTCAATATCCAATCTATTAACGTCCAAATAACCGATACGAGTCCAGCCCTCTCTTGCTCCTGACTGGCTTTGTTCCCAACTGACAATAAGTTGGTGGGTGTCATTGACATCCACTTGGGGGCGGCTCAATGACCTCCCTTTGTCGTTCACAACGATATGAGGCCCATCAGGAAAGTCGATCGTCTTATCGCTCGCCAAAGACCCAACTGCATAATGTATATTGTCGTAATCGGTATCACTGAACACCACAACAATTTGATTATCATCAGTTAACGCCACGTCTGGGTAATACCCTTGAAAAGGCGATTTCCGAGCACTTTGCCATTGGATGTTGTTATTGACGATTTCACCCACTACAAACCAAATAGCGTTATTGTTTTGCGACTTATGTACCGCCACAATCATGCCGTTATCGTTGACAGAGACATTCGGCCTGATCCCCGACGAGTATTGCCCATGCCCCTGCCAGTCGATGCCGTAATCACGCTTATCCAGCGTGCCCAATCGGTACCATAAACCATCATTATTTTGTGAACGATGGACTTCGACGACACGATGACCACCCGCTTGAGAGTTGATGGACACCGCTGGCTCACGCCCTTGGTCATAGTTGTTGCGGTGCTTGATGGTGAAGGTCGCGAAATCTTGATCACGCCAGACATTTTGGTGCTCGCGCTTAAGCACTTTCTGATACTGACTATAGAAGGGGTAGTCGGTAGCGGGAAACGTTACCTGAATATTGTCGTTGTAGAATCGGTGGCCATATTGATCCCACTTATACACCCGCGAAAAACGCTGGGATTTATTGCGTTTTACCTTCGATATTGCCGATCTGTCACTGCCTGTAAAGTTAGCAAAATCCAGATCGCCGCCATACAAAAATTGAATATCGTTGCTTTTATTGGCTAAGTCACGGTCGGCATCATCATAAAACTTATCATGGTTTGAAATAACAAAGAGTTTGCCTTTCGCGTCCGCCATGGTCATCTCTGAAACGGCAGGAACATGATTTGGGGTCACCAGCTTGTCACCAAACACGCCTTTCACCCCATCAAGAAAGTCAGATAACTCGGACTCAGTCCAGCGGCTTTGCTGTTTAAAATCAACAGAAATAAACAAAGGAGGGTGTGATGAATGTAAATTCGACCAGTCGTTAATCAGGCTAAACCAGATCCGAAGATCAAACGAAGAGGGGTTAGCATTGTATTGGAGATAGACTTCGTCTCCGACTCCATCGTGCCCAATGCCCCCCATATCGTATTTGGGGTAAATATCAAACTCAAGGCCATAAACCCCATTATCTAGCTGCTGAATAATGGAGCCACTGTTACCATGGCCTTTGAGACTACCGGAATAGCTATTGTGAGTGGTTGCAAATGATTTATCAAGTAGTCGCACATCGTCTGATGACTGGACGAGTGACGGCATCAGCGCCGCCACCACCAGGTTAGCGAATAAGCATTTTTTAGCCAGCATCTATACACATCCTATGTAATATCGGGGTTTCATTCATTGCTCCTCATCGTCAATCTCGTAATAATAATGAGGTATGACCAGTATACAGACAAGAACAAAACAACCTAGTTGCATATTGAGTGTTTTTTGATCACCTTCTAAGTTCGCCTCAATAGCTCCCTTGGACACTGACGACCAAGGCGACCCTGAGGTCAGACTCAAACAAGGCTAGCAGGCCAAGGGCTGAGCTTCATGTATCGTTGGCGTGGGATCAGAGTTTTTTTCCTCCGCCGATGAAATCGTCGTCGAAATCAGCGATTCAAATAACGCTAACTGACCCGCGGGAATCAGGGGGTCTTGTATTTGTTGCCGTTTGGTTGAATCAAACCATCGTTCGGCTAACCAACCGACCAAATACAGTAAGGACAGGCACCCTCCTGCGGTTGCAATGTTACCATTTACCACCAAAGGGACGTCTTGAACATCACCTCCTAAGGCTTGCAACGCTGCCTTAGCATGTGGATTCGTAGTTAATGGTTTGCCTGTGAGCAGTCCCAGCTGATGCAGAATAAACGAACCTGCGCAAATTGAGCCGATGAGCTGCTTGGTCGGATCGAGGCGGAGTGCAGACATAAAATGCTCGTCTTGCATTGCGGCTGGAACACCAAGATAACCACTGGTGATAAGGACCGCATCTTGCTCACTCACTTCACAAAGATCCCCATCCGTTTTAACCATCATACCAAGATGTGAACGATGTTCTGACTTGGTTCCCAGTATTTTGACCGTCCAGCTGTCTGATGTTCTGCCAAGCAAATCATACAACAAGAAGAAATCCACATCAGTGAAATCATCAAATAACACAATACCCACTTTATACATACTCGCATTCCTCGTGATAAGGCAAAATCCAGCTTAACGCTAACTTAAGGTTCAAGCGATACCTAAGCTCAGTCGCCGCCATTGTGCCGTAAAGACCACGCTTAAACCAAACTGAACTGGCCAAATGTGACGGGAGACGGCCTAGGGAGGATGCCATGTGCATTCTCTACTGACACATTTTGACAACCACATCATTTACACTCCTGACATTGACAACACTTAACGAGACACGACATGTTTACCCTTGATTCTATTGTCCTTTACGTCACTGACATTCACGCGAGCCAAACGTTTTATGCCGATCTGTTTAACTGCAAGCCAACCCCATTGTCCCCAACGTTCGTCGCCATAAACTTAGCTGATAATATCAAAATCACGCTGAAACAAACGGCCCAATTAACCCCGGCTAGCGATGTTACCGGTGGCGGCACTGAGCTGTCTGTTGCAGTTGCTGACCAAGCCAGATTTGAAGAAGTCTATCGAGTGTGGGACGCTCAAGGTGTTGTGTTTGCCCAATATCCCGAAGCGCATTGCTATGGATTGAACTTTGTTGCCCTCGATCCCGATGGCCATCGTATTCGCGTTTTCATCGGATAAACGTCGTTAATGGCTCAAACAACGGCGGTGTTAAAAAGACACACATCGAACAAAAATAAGCCTGATAAAGTCAGGCTTATTTTTCACAAAATCATCAATAATCATTTATAAATCATAAAGTTATTCACTTATTATTCACATTGTGTTATTTGTTGGCACCTAGTTAAAATCCTTAACAAACAACGTGGAATCGCGCCCCAATGAACCTCATCAACATACTCGGTATCGTCACGTGTCTTGGCTTGACGTCGTCCGCTTTCGCCTCCAGTACTTATGTTTACTGTGGTGTCCCCGATGGCAGTGACTGGGAATGGTTGCTAGATACCGATGACAACTATATTTCCATCGAAGGTGAGTGGAAAAGAGTGACCCTCAACGATTCAAGTTACTTCAATGTGTTTAACGTCAGCGAGTCTGTCTTTAATCAGCGCACGTGGGAATGCCCAGCGGGCTACGTCGTCCAACCTGCCGATCGCAGCACATCTTTTTGGGAAGTCTTCCAAATAACCCGTGAAGATGGGTCGAGTTATCTCAAGGAAGGCCATAAATCTTACCATAATTCAATGCGTTATCAGGACCATTTCTTGCGTTCATTATAACCTGAGAGTGCGGTTGAGAAAGCTCAAACCGCCCATTTACCCCTAGTTTTAAACAGTGAGTAACCACAATGATAAAAACAACTCTGATTACTTTGGCCGCCTTATTGTCTGGCTTGAGCTCGTTTGCCCATGCATCAACCTATGTATATTGCGGTTTACCAGACGGCAGTGACTGGGAATGGCTTTTAGATTCAAACGACAATTACCAAACCATTGATGGAATATGGGGCCGGGCCATCCAAGCCAATGGCAACTACTACAACGTATTCCGTGTTAATGAAGCCCTCTTTGAAACTAAAGCCTTTAGCTGTCCAGGCGGATATGTGCCCCAACCTGCGGAAAGCGGTGCCTCTCGCTGGGAAGTGTTTGAAATCATCCGAGCTGATGGCAGTCGCTACCTCATTGACGGCCATAAAACCATTTACAATGCGGGTGGCTCGTCAATTTCGTCGGCCTTTCGCCTGTAAAGCTGAGTTTAGGACACTGCGTTATGCACCTAAACCCTGCTCTTTTTGCTGTTTTGTGTGATTTTGTATAGCTAAAGCGTGTGATTGAGCTAATGAATCAAGCAAACACTTCTGAACCATGGTACGCAGGGTAACTTATGCTGGACACGTAACCAGTCTACATTTGGGCAAGGATGCCACTGTTTCTTTAACCCCTAGTTGAGTTCATGTACTACGAATTCTTCATTACCACTGGGTTTCTTGTTTACTCGCTTTATAGTTCTCACTATACATTATTGAAATTGTATCATAGCTGCACATATCAACGCCGGATTGACAATAATCGCTGATCACCTTGTCCATGATTTGTCTATCTGTCGCTTTCGACGCGGTTTTAAACGCATTTAAATTTTGCTGCTCCATCATACGAAGCGTTGTCTCTTGGCACATATCCAAACCAGAGTCACAATAATCGTGTTTCACTCGTTCTTTAATATAATTAAGTACTTCCTTTTTCTCACTTTCACTGCCTTTAAAATCCATCGGATGAATAAAATCTGCGAAAGCATTGGCTGACAACAAAGCCCCTAAAACAAACATAGTTTTCATATTGATCTCCTATTCAACCCGTATTATATGAGATTGCATAGAATACAATCAAGCGCTTAGCCGGACTTACACCGACTTAAGCGAGGATACTTGTTAGACGACCCTGAGAAAAATAAACAAACCCTTTCACTTCACCAATACCTTCTCAGATTTTACTGGCATAGCACTTTGCAATAGTCATGCTCTTTTACGTGTTGAGTTCGTATATTGGCGTCATGATTCATAGACAAGGAGGCCTATTTCAGATGAAGTCACTTGCCCATCATTAGTTAAAATTGAGGCCCTTTACTTTGAAAATGGCTATTTTCATATCCATGTCACTTTGACTATTGATGCGTTAGAAGGAAAACAGTGGGAGGTGTTTTTCATTATATTGAAGTGGAGGGGGACAAGGGTTAACACATTATAAATGATTCACATAGAGATAAATCTTTCAGCCTCAATGAAACACTCTCCGGACAAAAAGGGAAACGGGAAGACCAAGGAAGTGAAATTAAAGCGCTATTTGAACATTCATGCTGCCATACTCACCCGCCAGTCCCTGCTGCACGCAGGGAGCTTATGGTTGGCAACTCTTACTGAGTGTCCCCTATGCAGATGGGGGCTCAGCAGTGAGCAGAATGATGTTGAAAACAACACAATCGATACCTTTAAACGTGGTTATTGGTTTGCATTGATAAAGCGTTCAGCGCTGGCAAATAGGCTGTCGCACATTTTTTTCTGTTTGGTATATTCAGGCGTCCCTTCGGTTAGACCATCAAGCACTTCTTTTGCTTTATTGTATTCTCCAACCATATGAGCAAATCGTGCTTCAAAGTCACTTTTACGCATTTTTTTGCCTACTCTTCTTACAGGTTTTTTCATGTCGCCCTCTCAATATTACCAATCTAATTGTTTTTTTTGCTCACGCTCTATAAGAATGTCTTCAATCTTTTTTCTTATTTGATGAATGTTATCGGGCCGTTCATCTTTGTGATCACTCTTGACGTCAATCGGTTTCGACTCACCGCGATTAGGCTTCTTTTTCAAGATGACTCTCCTTCTCTGATTGGATGTAAAAATACCCCAAAATCAAACCTTGCGAATCTTTGATCTCACCCGTACTGCTGGACTCACAGTAAGAAAAATCCAAATCAAAGAAATGGGTATTCACTCTGGGTAAAATGTGACGCTTGAGTACATCGCTATTAAGCTGATGAATAGTGGCAGACCAAGAGGTCTCGCTATGATGAAGGTGGTATTTAATTCTGAACAACGAGTTTTTGTCCTTGGGGTATTTTCTGCTCTCGCAAGACGTAATACCAATATATTTTTCTATGGTTTCTTCGACTCATTTCACTCCTTAGTAGGGGGAGAATAAAGGGATCTCGCCGCACTGATCGTCGGCGAAATCGCGCGATAAGCGCTTATAATACAGTCACATTGGCCGCTTGAGGACCCTTGTCACCTTGTTCAGCCTCAAAGGAGACTTTTTGACCTTCCGATAAGGTTCTGAAGCCATCGCTAGCGATGGATCTGAAATGAACAAACAGATCAGCGCCACCATTGTCTGGTGTAATGAACCCAAAACCTTTTGATTCGTTGAACCATTTGACTAGGCCAGTTGTTTTATTTGACATATATATCTCGATAAATAAATTGATTAAGTTAATCAGTAAGCTACTAAATAAGGAATGAAGAAAAAGGTATCGCAGGATAAATATGACGAGTGAAATCGAAAAAAAACTGAGAAGGTCTTGAACTAAATAGATTAATAATAGCTCACTGTTTGAGCTGGTAACACTATACACTAAGTCTCGATAATAGATACATGTTTCTTCGTTTGTTTTTCATTTTCATAGTTATCAATCATTTACGATCGAAAAAGACAAGAACTGTATTCTTCCTACTGGAATGTTGATCAAATGAACATAAAAACCTAGGTCAAACAAACCCACGGCAGTGTACGTCATGCTACCACTCAAATTTCGTGGTATCGCATTGCAAGAGCGTATCTCTCTTGCCGAGACAGAGCTAGAACAGAAAAGAACATTATCCCAGTCAACTGTCAGGAGAAACGAAGCAGTCGCTGCGCTGAGAAATGGGACCATGAGGGAATGGAAAGCCGAGTCTGGTTATCACTATCGCTCAATATCTGAGACAGCCATGTCCCGATACAAAGGACTCACCAGCGGTAAACTGAGCTTTAGGTGTTACCACACTCAAGTGGGCGAAATCATGGCGACTGTCAACGCTATAAACAAAGTCATAGGACTAGGTATGCCCGTTAGAAACTAACAACTCGTCCTATCTGGCGTCGTTGATCTTCAAACTGATGTGATCAACAACGCCCATCATCCGTTCATAGTCTTGGCAGAATAGCCATTACGAGTGTTAGAGCTTGGTTTATTGGCGTGTTTTTCGTAACCAAGGTGGTCACCCAATTCAGCATTGAGTGCAGTTTCAACAGTCACCTTGGTTAATATTTTGCGAAAATCATCGAGATCAGATTCAGTCTTGATTGACTTAGCAGCTTCACGAGCAAAAGCTTCAAGTGCTTTCTTATCCATGTTGTCTATCCTTAGCCCTTAAGGCTTAAGCTTAGACAGTTACACAGAATGTAGGACAGTCTCGCACAACAATAATAAATTATGATTGCTCCAATATCTTTAATATTTTGCCATCTAAGCTAATTTCTGCCTTTACAAAGCTTGTTACAATACTCCCGACGCTATTTTTTCCACGATAAACGATTTTGACTATCAGAGAATCTCCCTTATCCCAGTAAACCGTCTCATCGTGCTCATAGCTGTCAGGGTCCTTCATCGCCCCTTTTATGAGCCGCTCAAGGCCTCTATGTGAGCCGTCCCAAGTACTGAACTGCCGTTCAATTCTTGTTCTGCGTTCCGTAACAACAGCGCTTTCTTTTTCCACTTTACCTTTCAATACCGTTTCAGCACGTTTCAAAAGAGCGTTGAGTTCATCATCATTAGCGACGGAATATTTACTGAACTCCGATACTAATGGTGCGTCATTCGCGTCAATTGCTTTCTCTAATGATTGGATTATGTTGTCCTTATTAGCGATATAGTACTCAATCAATGCTTCTTTATTCAACGTTTCTGTTTTAGCCTCTGGTGGAAGGTCACTTTCTATATCTGTGATTAACACCAAAATAAAGAAGGCGACAAAAAGAGCAATCATATAACTTGTTCTTTCTTTAATTGATAATTTCTTTTTTGTCTTAGAATAGACGAGCTTTCTTACAGGAGGGAGCAGAAGAAACGACATCGCAATTATCACTATAAAAGGTAATGGTATGATTAAAGATGAAGGTATAAATAATCCCACAACACCAAAAAGCAACAACGCACTACCGCATATCCAGCTCAACACAAGACAAAAAAGCTTCATATTTCTCTAACCTTAACTTTAGTCATATTCCATTTACTCTTGTCATTATCAGGAGTAAACACGGTTTTATATAATTGTATCATATGCTCATGGTGTTATAGTATTGAAACTTATAGAGATTTTGCTCTGCCCCGACAAAAGCAAAGACCACCATCACTGTAAATACAACACAGATTCCTTTCTTCTATGAAATATCGGTAAATGTCTATCAAGGGATTTGCAGTCTTGAACGATGCTACAAGTGCTATTTTCTGGTCGTGGAAACAACAACGTGAGTGATTTATGAGCAATGAATAACAGTAAAAATGCCTGTCCCTATTAGAAATAAAAACGCGCTGGATATCAGGCAAAGTACCTTGGAATTCTTAAACATAACAAGTGAGTGAGTGAGTCTAAAAGTATGCTGGCAGTGAACCATCAAAAAGCGCTTGGTCCTTTGAGTAGATCATGCAGTCAGAATCCTGAATACTAACAAAACCAAGTTTACGGTAAAACTCTTGATCGATGTCACTATACAAGTATAAAGCCTTGCAAGCGTGCTTACTGAATAACTCTGCTTTAATTCGATTAACCAACTTAGACGCATAACCTTTGCGCCTTAGTTCTAGGGGTGTGGCCACAGAGCCAAGACCAAAACAGCCTTCTCTCAGATCAAACATGCGGCTATAAACAATAAGAGACGATACGACTTGATCCTTGTCAACTAACACGTACCAAATACCAGCGGCATATTTTTCACTGTTCCGACAACTGGTTAAATACGCCTGCAGAGAAAGGCCGCCACTCCAAGTATCGACCCCCATTGAATAGATAACATCTAACTCATTAGCCTCTGCTTTCCTTAACCTCATTCTTATCCATCCCCTAATTTAACGAAAAGGCTTAACGCCTTGTTAAGTCGCAACTATGAAACTCAACCAAACCGAAAAAGTCCAACTGTTAGCAGTCTGCATGAACAGTTCCAATTTAAAACCAAAAGCGGCACACGTCACGCGTCTATCTAATGAAATTGTTTGTGTCAATACGCTGAACCATCTTTTCGAGACGCAATCCAGTCACCAGACTCTTCGATGACCCACTGAAAATCATCGTCTGGATAATGAGCTTTATCGCCCCCGACCCTGCTGCCAATGACGATGAACTTAGCTTGGTTATCACTGCGATTAATTAGATGGTGGCCGTTCTCTATTCCCGCGGGAAAACCAACACACATGCCCGCAGACATGACTTGTTCATCACTATTTGTCACTAAGGACAGTTCACCTTCCAGAATATATAGAAATTCATCGGATTTGGTATGCCAATGTCTCAGTGCTGATTGTGCATTGGGTTCAAGAATCTCTAGATTAACGCCAAATTGAGTCAATCCAAAGGGATCACCTAAATTTTTACATTCTGAGTGTCCTAAACGCGACTTAAATGGCTTCGGAGTTCATTGATAAGCTCGTTTGCGGCAGCATTGAAGTCTGCTGGGTGAGCCTGAGCTGTGATACTGTCAATAAACGGCTTTACGCTTAGATTACGAAGTGACGCAATTCGACGATTTTTGGTTAGTCATGACATTCTTAGGTCGAAGGAAACCCACGATCACGACAGTTCTTGAGTAGGTAAATACGGGTGTCGACGTCATGGCTGGCGGTTTTGAATAAGTCCATTGTCTCAGTCAATCCTTGCGGTTTAACTTATTACCCTTCAGATATGAAATAAGCCGTTGATAATCAACGGCTTATTTCATTTAAAAAGTGGCGGAGAGATAGGGATTTGAACCCTAGAACCGCTATTAACGGTTGCCGGTTTTCAAGACCGGTGCTTTCGACCACTCAGCCATCTCTCCACAGCGGGGGAATACTAAATGTTGGCATGAAGTTTGTAAAGCTTTATTTATAGCGGAAAGGGCTCATTAGGCTAGACTAACCATTTGGTTTCACGGGATTTTGATGCGGTAACGCACAAAAACGCCAAGACACTATTGGTTGATTAATCAACAGGCTATTTTGCAATAAAATAATGTTTTATTAATAAGATGTTGAATTTAATAAATAAATTGCCATTGAGCAAACAAGTGTAAGCTATAAAGTGATTGCAGGTAATTGTGAACTGGTTCAAAATTACGTCATTGAGTAACCGACTCTTGATTTGCTGAGGTTTTATGAAAGTAGCAGACCTGTTTAAACATCGTGGTGATAAACAACATTCTGAATTCATGCAGTGGATGGCACCCGCTGTGCGTGAATATTGGGATGAAGTTTTGCACAAGGCACACGCCCACCATTTGTTTACGCGTGTTAGAGATCTGCAAAACCCTGCAATCCATGACGAACGCCAAATACCGGCAACGCCTCAGCAAACACCGTCAGCCGATATTGACGTGATGCCGGAAGCTCAGAGCCTCTATTATGAATTGCAATGTCAACTGGGTGAAGTCATTCATACGGGTCGCTGGTTAGCCATATCACAAGACCGAATTGACCAGTTTGGTCAGGTCACCGAAGACATGCAGTGGATCCATACCGATCCGGAACGCGCACAGCAAGACTCGCCGTTCAAAACAACGGTTGCGCATGGATTTTTGACCTTAGCACTGTTGCCAAAATTGACCGATAGCATTGGCCCAGATCATACGCTTTTTCCCACCGCTAAAATGGTGGTCAATATTGGTCTCAATCAAGTTCGTTTCCCTTATCCCGTTAAATCTGGAAGCCGTATCCGTGCCGTTAGTACGCTGTCCAAGGTCACTCCTGTCCGAAAAGGCTTGGAAATTGAGCGTGAAATTAAGATTGAAATTGAAGGCGTAAGGCGCCCAGGCGCGATTGTCGTTTCCGTGATCCAATTGCATTTCTAATCGATTCAACGCAAAAAAAGGGCGCCTCAGCGCTAATGCCGATCAGTTAAGGCATTAATCGGCAGATCAATTGAACGATCCTCCCAATATGTAAAAATCCGATAGACCCTGTTTATCGGATTTTTTTATGCACGTTTCTCAAGCTCTCGACAT
>NZ_JABEYA020000005.1 GCF_013074385.2 Vibrio ostreicida | reverse complement strand
AATGGGTTACCAGAATTTCTCTATGACCTTCGTGAACAAAGATAATCGATAGACACGCTCATTTTATTGCAGTCACTGGTGACAGACTAAAGGAAAGAATCAAACCAAAGTGCGTATTATGCACCCTTATGTTAAAACATGTTTCATATCAACTAATTGTGGATACTCCTATGTTTAGGGGTTCCAACAATGAAGTACCACGAAATGACCAAGAATTACTGTTTTCGTGAATTTGAATGCGGGTTATCGGTCGAAGACACAGCAAAATTGTGTTTCAAAACTGTGACTACCGTCAAACATTGGGATAAGGGAGCGACCATTCCAAAAGAGTGTAAACGGCTTATGAGGATGTATAAACGGCTAGAACTCTCTTACAGTAAAGATTGGATCGGTTTTAGTATGAACAGAAGCAGAATGGAGTTACCCACTGGACAGCTGATCACTCCTCAGCAAATATTAGCCGGAATCGGACTACTGGAGATTAACTCAGAGTTGGAGATTAAAACGTCTACTCAGCTGTTAAAACTGGCGCGTTTTATTAGTGCAATGAAACGATAACAATAACTAAGGCTCTGAAAGGGCCTTAGTGAGTTGCTTACTGTTATTAAAAAGTTATACTTAAAGTGTATATGTGTTTTATGCATCTTATTTGGTAATGTATTGGGATTTAAAATGATAATAGGTGGGCGCGCGTTCTGTGGTCGTGATACCTATAAGGAGAGACATGGATATTAAAGTGGTTGTGGCTCTGATCGGAATTGGTGGTGTACTTTCTAGTGCGCTAGTTCAGTTTTGGCTGGGAAGTCGCACGGAAAAGAAAAAAAAACATGTTGAAATACGGAGTTCAGCCTATCTGGATTTTTTAAATGTTGTTGCTGAAATCGCAAGTTCAGCAACGCATTCGGAGCAGCGTAGTGTTGAGCAGCTAAAGCAATTAAATCAATCCAAAACACGAGTAATTTTGCTAGGTAGTAAAGCAGTTGTAACAACAGTGAATTCTTTCTTTCAAAAACACGATTCATTGGACAATAAAGAATCGTATCTATCCTTTAGTAAAATTGTAAAAGCAATGCGCTCAGACTTGTCTGGATGTGATGAGATTGAACTAAGCGTGCTCTGTGAGTCTCTGTTTGGTGTTTAAGGGGTATGCGGCGGCATCGGTATTGCGTTGCTCACACCTTAGCAGGGTGTTGTTCAGCTACAAATTAGGAGTAACCTTTAGATATACAAGTATTTACAGACGAAAGACTAAAATTTGCTCGTTTCTTTTTTTTCACAAGCTAACGCGCTTCGCTTGTTCAAATTACGCCCAGAGCAAGCAAAAAACCGCTTGCACTGGTCACAATTTACAGGTGAAGCGTTTAAAAAATTGTTGTTCTCATAACTATTTTTAATTCCTTTTGTATCTTTTCCGTTTTTTCTGACCTAAACAAAGACCCGAGGAGCGGTATATCCATAAGAACGGGGATACCAGTTTCGCTCATATGCTCAGATTTAGACATTAAACCACCAAGAACAATGGTTTGCTTATTTTGCACCTTGACGACTGATTGAAGCGTACGTTTATTGATGATGATATCGGACGCTAGGGTAGAGTTAGTCACTGATGAAGATTCTTGACCTATCGATAAGATTATTTCGTCACCGATAACGTGAGGTGTCACCTCCAATAAAATACCCACATCATGACGCTCAATACGTTGCACCGTATTACCACCGTCCGTAACCTCTGATGAAGTAAGGAAAGGCACGTTTTGACCCACTGTTATATAACCGCGCTCCCTATCCATTATTAATATGTTAGGGCGAGATAATAGCTCTGAATCTTCATTATTCATGACCGCTTTAACTAAGGCGTTAAAATTTCCGCCTGAAAACATAGCGGCACTATCTGTTAATACATCAACCACGGTTGTATTCGTTACAAAGCCCGCCTTATCAAGTGCCAATTGCATATTCACGCCAATTTCTTGAGCATCACTAAAAGTCACTTCTGTTATTATTGCTTCGATAAAGACTTGTTTTTGAGGACTGTCAATCGCCTGTATTAAAATATCAATTTTACTTAGCTGTTCTTTCGTTCCAGTTACCAATAAGCCGTTGGTTGTCGGTAAGACCTCAACAGTAAAATTGTTAATGGGGCTATCTTTAACCGACTGAGTTCTCGTTGCTTGAAGCGTAGAATTAATCACATCAACAAGCTTAGAGTTTCGCACATGGTTAAGCCTATACAGTTTAACCAATGACGGCTCAATCAATTTGATTTGATCCTCTTTCGGCTTAACAACATAGAAACCATCTTCGAATTGAACCCAATACCCATGAGCGGATAAGACGTTGTTAAAAAACGATGCATGTTCATCTGGCTTGAGGTTTGGAGCGGTAAAGCTGACGGTTCCCGTCACTCCCTGACCGAGCACAATCGGTTGACCTATCTCACGCGCTCCCCAAGAAACAAACTCAGCAATGGGCGTGTTGGACGTCTCAAACGTAGAAGATTCAGAAGCAAAACAGGATGCCGTCAGCAGTAAGAGACATAAGAAATGAAAAGCAAAAAGGATACCTATAACAAAATTGCGCATTTTATAAACCTTGATTTAATGAAATTAATATACGCCAGAGAATTAACAGTGAATACGCTCGTAAATGTCATTTTTCATCAAAGTCAATTGACACCTTGAATTAGATTCAAATGAATACCCCAAAGATGCAAGCTCGATACTTGAAATACGAACCCCAGATTTATCCAACTCAAAATAAAGTGGCTGATTGGGAGCGTTCATATAGCTCACAATGCGATAGCCCGACAAATCAACGCTAGGCACGTTTTGCTCGACCTGTTGAGTGACCTCAACAATGGGATCAACGGTAGGACGTGTTAAATACGAAATGAAGGAAGCCACAGCGACACCCAAAAATAACATGGTGAAGCGTGAGTATTTACGAAAGTATATTTTTGTAATACGCATAATGTTTCTCGCCGTGTAGGGGACAGTATACCGTCCATGCACATAATAAGGAGGCAATACGGAATAAACGCCGTGAGGGTAGTTAGGGCTAAACATTTGCTTAGTATCGTAACTAGAATAAAGGTCCGTACCCCAAAGCATCCATTTGTCTACGGTAAGCGATTGAGCGTTATCCCCGTATTTCACGATGCCTATATGAAGTTTCGGCAAGGGCAAGCGACACTGGCCGAGCGTGAACATCCAAACAAGAAAGGAAACAACAGGGATTTGCATTCTATCCATGCGGCGACAAAAAACAGTATGCTCGGCCAGTGCAAGGCGAGCTTGCTTGTCTACAATCGCAATATCTTGAACAATAAAAATCACATCCCAACCAAGCTTTCGAATATGCAAAAGGTGATCAATTAATTTCTGTCGGTTCTTATCGTTCCATGTTCTAGAGTTAAACCACGTGCCACATTCGTCTAGAACAATCAAACCGTCTTTACTCGTATCATAGGATTTATTGGCACTACCGATGACTTGCAAATCCTCAACAACTGGCTTGTCTGGCAGGCGATAAAGACGGGTGTTCTTTTTATCGCGTCCTATCATCTCTTTAAGGTTAATATTAAGGTTCGTTGCGACAGGAACGCCACGCTGCAAAGCCTCACGAATTTTACTCACCGAGACAAGCGATTTACCGCCGCCAAGCTTGCCCGTAACAAAAAATACTTGAGCCATTAGCCAGCCACCTTCGTTACGATATAGACTTGCCACTCCCAGACCCAACACATAATACGAGCGGAAAGAATGGTACTGACACAAGGGACCGCGATATCAGGAACGAAGAAGCCCCAAGCTTGAGAAATGACTGAAGGGGCAACGAAATGAATAGCGGTGAGTAAGGCATATATTGAATAACTCACCGCCGTAGCTAACCCAACAATCATGGTAACAATGGTCAAATTGATTGCGATTTGCTTTGTGTACCGAAGAAAGAAGAAACCAAATATTTTAGCCGAAAGACCACCAAGAAACGCCGCTAAAGCTGGCAAGCGCATTGCGTTGCCAATCGTGCCTAAAATGGGTAATAGTGCAATCATTATGCGTGCCTCGTTGCGCTTGGCTTAATACCCGCAGGGGTTATGCCATTGAGAAGAATATCGAATAGCGTCATGATGGTGTAAGCCCCAATGAGAAAAGAGAGAATCACTTTGATTTGCTCGCTTAAACTGCATGACAATTCAATTGTTGATCCTTCATGACTGCCAAGAGTCAAAGGCTGGCAACCAGAATTAAACCCTAACGACTCCATTAACATGGTTTTTGCATCACCGCCAACCACCTCCATATCAACCGTTAACGGGCTATCAATCGTGCCTTGGATGGTTGACATCAAAACGCCCTCAGAATCGTTTAAATCACTAGAAAACTGAGTACCTAATTGGGATGATATGGTCTCGATAAAGTCCCCCTTCAAACCGTGGTCACCCTCACAACCTCTTGGGTCAGCTAAAGGATCGCAAGGGGCTTCACCAGAATCACCAAGTAAGCTAGCTATATCATCAAGCTTTGAGCCTAACGCACCTGTTTGACCACTAATCGCGGATACCGTGGCGTCCGTGCCTGACATGACCGCCCCTGTTGTTTGTAATTGCGCCGCTTTATTCGCCTGATGCAAGGCGTAATCTTGATTCATTTGCTCACTGATAAGAACGCCAGTCGCAGCCTGATAAGCATTAGATTGATTGAGCGCGTTGTTCACATCAGAAAAACCTTTGTTGACGTCGGTATTGAGGGCATTAAAGGCATTATTGTTGTCCCTATTAAGATTTTGAATGCCCTCCAAAACTGCGGTATCGGTGCTATCGGTTGGGGTAACATGATCCGGTTCAGGCTTTTCAAAGGACGGAGTCGAAGGGTTAGACGTCGGTGGCGTACCAGGATTGAAACCGCCATCGGGCGGGGTTATAGGGTCGGTTGGGTCGATATCCCCTAAACACTCGGGATAGGTAGGCATCCCTATGACACATTCGCGCGGTTGAGTGCAAGACATATCGAGCGTGTCCAAGAAATCAGAGCAACTAAACCTAAATATGCCACTTGATTCGGCGCACGCCATTTCAGCACTGAATATCTCATCCCAAGTAGAAGAAAGGTCGCAGTAGGCCACCTCGACACATTCGCCCGTCACGGGGTCGGGTTGCTGACCGTCAGGACACGCAGGACCGCACTGTCCGGTTGCGGGGTCGGGGACTTCGCCATCCGGGCAAGAGGCAATATCCGAATAATAAAACAGGTCGTTACCTCCTGATTGGGACGTCGTCACCGACAGATACGAGGAAGCGACCGTCACACTAAGAATGGGGCCTTTGTTGACTTCATTACCGAACACCGTTGAAATGAGAGTACAACCTTGCAAGTCATTCGGTTCAATCACATCCCCCACAGAAACACAGGTCACTCGATTGACGGTGTTAACCCAGCCCGTCAATTTGACTAACGCAGAGACCGCATTAAACGAAACGGCTGAGAGTAGCAAGGCAATCATGGCGCTTTGTGGTTTGTTCATCGCGGTATCCAAGAAAAGAAGGGAAAGTGGGGCAGCGAACCGCCCACACTGGTGATATTAAGTGGCTTTGTTTGCTGATTTCCTGAATAGCTTGATACCAATAAAGCCAACCACAACGATAGGGACGATCCCCCAAGCCATTGCAATATAATCGGTAGCCGCACCCGTTAGAGCGTCAGCCGCCGCTTGAGCCTCGACACCCAGAGCCGCATGAGCAACACCGGAAGTAAGAGAGACAACACCTAAAGCAACAACAGGTGCACGATTTTTTAAGCCAATTAACAGTTTTTTCATGTTGATTTCCTTTTTAGGATGGTTAGTTAGAAATAGAGGTTTCAGAAGCTTGCTTGAACATTAAAATGCTCTTGGCTCCTGCGTACCCCAAAACGGACGCGGTCAGTAATGACCCGATTACAAATTCTACCGTTGGCATTAACGTTGACCTCCATATATGCAGCCAAGCAAAAAGCAGAGCATTAAACCAATGCAAAAAATCAAAAGATAAAACGCTTCGAATTGCTCAACTGTCATAATTTCGCCTATTTACTGAGTTGTGGTAGAGCAAAGAGGTGAAAGCCAGTTAACGCAACGTGCTTCCCCTCATCATTACCAAAACTGAATTCTTTGTATTGAATGTCGAAGGTCATACGCTGGCCAACGCACTGTTTGAGCGTCTGGCCTGCTTTGCCTGAATTCCACAGTTCCGCACTGATTTTGACCTCAATCGTGTCGGTGGGGTGTGTGGTGATGAGGTTAATTTTCCCCAATAGCAACAGCTCACCGCCGCGCCCCGTTTTGGATTCTTGAATGATGTCCGATTCGTCTAAAATTAATCCTTCGAGTTTCATAGTTATTACCTTTATTGACGTTTAAAAAAGTGAAAAGCGGGAGTTATTGACACAAGTCCAAGGGCGACATCAATGGCGCATGTCTGGCGGGGCTGCGCCCACCAAACACGCGCCCTCGATATCGCCTAAGAGCACAAGAGCTTGCAACTCTTCGATATAAGCAACGTATTCCTCATATTGTGCATAACGCTGTTCAGCCATTCGCGTATATTCGGCTTGCGCTTCGAGCGCATCAAAGAAATCAGCCGTCCCTTTCATAATGGTTTTCTGAGCAGCTAAGAACTGCTGTTTATTTTGCGTTTTCCAGTTACGAAAACGAGTAGCCAAAAACACATTCTTAAACAGAAGGCCAGACACGCGACCTTGAGCCGCATCACCAAAGCGAGTGGGGGAGAATTCACCGGACGTTAATAGCTTTTCGATGGCGTCCGGCGCGTTGTATTGAACACGGACAGGCTGGTCTTTGCGCTTAACGAAAACGCCTCCCATCGCCTGACAAAAATCCTTCCAATCGCCGATGTCAGCGGCTTTGCGTATCTTCTCAAGCATGTAATGCTCAGTTTCACTAATGTCTGATAACACGGTGCTATCCTCTTTAAATTCGTCTCTCAACCGACGCATCTCACGCCACACCGTAACCGACGGACCGCCTATGAATTGAAATTGTTTGATTTGATTCACTCGCGCCCAAGTGACAACACGCTCAGCCGCCTCAATACCGCTTAATCGAGAGCCTTTATCACAATCGATATGCTGACCATCAATGTTTTTGCTCAGGTACTTAGCGACATAACCAATGGCGGACCCTTTTTGCCAATCAATAGTCTTTGCTTTGAATCGATATTTCTTAGCGCCGCGCTCACTTGGTGAATCACTCATAGCAAGACGATTAAATTCATGGGTGACGGTTTCACGATGCTCTGGACGCATGAACAGCAAAAAGTGATGATGAGGCGTACCGTCTTGATGTGGCTCCGCAATGCGTATTCCATATAGTTTGATGTCCTTTTTATCGAGCAGCTTTCCAAGATCCTGCCACACATCCATTAAATGTAAGTGCGCTTGCTTTGCGGTAGGCTTGCCAGCCTGTAACCATTTAGGATTCACCTCACCGTTAGAGACAGCATGAAAGCGGCTAGGGGCTGTAGTGGTATAAAAAACAGCGTCATGACCAGACTCTTGGGCGATTTCTTCAAAGCCACGTAAGCGGGTGAACATTTCGCCACGGCGAAGCTCAGTGTTTGAAACGGATTTTTTGGACAGTTCAGCGATAGTGAACCAGTTTTCTAAATCGTCCTCATCAAAAGCAACGGTATTTTCAAGCACTTGCTCATTTGATGCGATGCGATCACGTTGGCGATAGACTGAGAAATCAGAGCAATAGACTTGCTTTCTCTCTTGAACAAGTGCCAAGTCTCTTGAGACCTGTTCGACTGTTAACGCACATTTTTTGCGTAACTGTCTACGAAGAAAAATTTCATCACAAACGCGATTGACCAGTGAATACAATTCACCTGATGAGGACTTTTGAGCGATCAACTCATCACGGAAAGAAAGCCCGAGGGATTCGAGCAGCTCACAGGCTTTAGCAAACTGATGAGATTCACCCTCAATAGAGAGAATTTGCTTAGCGAACGAGCGTGATTTTGCTTTCGCGAGTTGACAAACATCCTCATCACTCATTGCCGCACTATAGGTATGTTGAGTAAGCCTAGCGTTGGCGGCTTGCACTTCAATAAAGGCTTGACGCTCGTTTTGCTTCTTGGCTATGTCCAAATATGAACGCTTCATATGACGGCCAAAGTCACCATTACGGCGAAATAAGGGCGCAAGGTCATAACAAGGGTTTGAGAAAACAGGGCGCACATTATCGGAAACATCCCAAGAATGAATAGCTTGCGTTAAGGCATGACGGCGCAACGATTGATATTTATTGTTTGAATCGGTGTGGTCAACGAAATCAAGAGACCTAACTAACTGGTTATCGAAGTGCTCAGTCAGTCGAGGACGGTTAGACGTTTCAACAGGTTGAAAATCAACGTGCTCATACGTGTTGGTTTTGAGGTCGTGCACCAAGCGAAGCATATTATCAAGCGCCTTTGACTAGTTGAGGGATGACCACCAAGGGCGAAAGCGTCAAGGTCCAACGCCCAAGGCAGTCAAATTCGATTTGTAGTAATCGTAAATACTAAAAGTAGTATTTACAAGATACTGTAAATCGAATTTTTTAAGTTACAATAAGAAAAACGGAGGTAAGAAAATGTATGCAAACGAACTGTTAGATAGCTATAAAAACACCAAAAATTACATACAAGACAAGCAAGTAGCACATGACTTGAACGTTTTGCCGAATGTAATTAGCAAAATAAGAAAAGGTATTCGCTATGTAACTGATGAAGAAGCAATTTTTTTAGCTAAAGGCGCAGGACTAGACCCAGAGCTGGCTTTACTTGGGTGTCACGCTGACCGCAATGAAAACCCGAACATAAAAATGATGTGGGCGAATATCGCAAAAAAGTATAACGGGCTAGGTTTTCAAGGTTTATCAATTGCTTGCGGCGGCTTGGCGATGTGGATTGGCAGCCCATCAGAGTCACTAGCTCGGTGCGTATTATATGTATTATGTTAAATTGTGTGTGCGTATTAATAAGGGCTTATCTTTAGAGGACTCCCCTTATCCTCCAGAATATTAATCTGTTGAACATAACTGTATTTACCATAAAATACATAATAATCATTCTCTTCAATCAAAGATTAATCGCAATGATTATTAGCAAACCGTTTATTTATATCGAGTATCGCCCGATGTGAGCGGCTTAATGGATTTTGATGTTACGAATATAATTGAGGCCAAACATGAGAGGTTTGGCCTAGAAATCAGAGGGGGAAAACAGAGTTAGCCGCCTGATAATTTGACGATATGGCCTTTCTTTTCAAGGTGTGCCTTGATTTTGTCGCGAGCATCACCTTGAATTTCGATTGTGCCGTCTTTAACGGCGCCGCCGCAACCACATACTTTCTTGAGTTCTGCCGCGAGTAGCTTGAGTGGTGCGTCATCAAGATCGAGCCCAGAGACAATGGAAACCCCTTTGCCTTTACGTCCTTTAGTTTGTCGCTGGATGCGAACGATACCGTCGCCTTGAGGCCGCTCGGTTTTTTCTTCTTGTGGTTTGATTCGGCCAATATCTGTTGAATAAACGAGACTCATGAGTTGTTACTTCTTCTGTGCAGCTTGTTGTCTAGAGAGTAAGTATGCCTCTATATGCTTTTGGATCGCAAGCTTTCCACCCTTAATCAATTTACCATTAAAAAAACAATACCAGCTGTTTGGTTCTCCCGTATCATTTTTAAGCGTAAAACCATGAAAGTTTTCTTGGGCAGGTTTACCCTCTTCCTGCTTTTTATTGTTTAAGGAGCCAAATTCTTTCGGGTCTATGATGGTTGCCGTGTCGCAAAACCAATCAATGCTTTTTTTTACCGCAGGCATACTGCCAGATAATAGGTGATTCTTTATCTGAACTTGCCAAAGATCTGTCGAGCTTCCAGCAGTTTTGAGGGTGAAACCTCGGTAAGTCGCAGCAGCCATAATCAAAGTCACTTAGTAATAGGATATTTTAATAATAATTGTATATTGTGCTTAATCAAGTATTCTAGGTAAGTATAGTTCTGTTATAGTGCGTTTGAATGCGAAAAAATATTAGACCAATCACAGATTTAAGTCTTAAAGACGTACTGATACCTCAATTTGGTCGCCCTATTACCATTGGTGATCTCAATAAATTGACGGTTGAACAGTATGCTAAAAACTCCTTATTGGCGATGACAAAAGACTGGAATCTGTTCACACACTTTTGTCGACATAAATCGTTAAGCCCTCTGCCCGCTCAGGCTTCAACCGTTCGCATGTTTCTCGAACAAGAATCTCAAGACAGGAAATACGCCACCCTTAGGCGTTACAATGTCACAATATCGTTGGTGCATCGTATATTTGGGCTTGATGATATTACTCAACACGCTGCCGTACAGCAGGCTCTGGGCCAATTTAGAATCGATAAAGCTGGCGATGCAAAGTCGACCATTCCCTTCGAACGTCATCACCTGATTTCATTGACAGATAAACTGGAACAGTCACTTTGTCCCAAGGTAATTCGCGATCTTGCTATTTATCACATTATGTTCGAATGTATGCTGAAACGCTCAGAGCTTAAGCGCCTAACCCCTAACCATCTTCAAGTTATTGATGCCCAGCTTCATGTTGCGCTTGGTGACCATCTTTACCGACTGTCGTCGACGGCACAATCTCAGGTTGAACGTTGGCTAAAAAGCAAACCAGTCGACCATCCATTTTTGTTTAGCGCGATCGATAAGCACGGGAATATTGCCATGGAGGCGCTTGATGATTCTTCTATCTATAGAATACTGCGTGCTGCCAGTGAGAAATTAAGGCTCAATGTGGCGTTTTCTGGCCAGTCTTTACGGGTGGGTGCTGTCAAAGACATGTCTCGCCGAGGGGCAAAGACGAAAGATATTCAACACTTTGGTCGTTGGCTCAGCCCAGCGATGCCCTATCAGTATCTTGGGAACAAGAACATCGCTGATGCTGAGAAAATGGTGTTTAAACGTTTTAAGCCTTGGAGTTAGCGTGCTCGTTTGACACAGTCAGCAAGGAAGTCGCGAATTTGAACACCGCTTTGCTCTACCATTTTGGGGAACATCGAAATCGGAGTCATTCCTGGGAACGTATTCACTTCATTAAGGTATACCTTGCCCTCTGGTGTTAGGAAAAAGTCAATCCGAGATAAGTGGCGCAGTTGCATTTGCGTGAAGACTTTTTCACAGGCGTGTTGGATGGTATCCCGCTGCTCTTGGGTTAAATCGGTGGCTTCAACATCCGTTTTTGAATGACTGTCTGAGCTGTACTTTTCTTTATACGAATAAAAAGAGTTTTTAGGTGCTTTAATTTCGCCCGGCGGAGTCAGGTGCAATTGGCCCTGATATTCATACGCCGCTACCTCAAGTTCTCTTGGGGTTATCGCTTGTTCAATCAAGACTTGATCAGAATAGCCAAATGCATCATTAATCGCTTGCTGTAGTTGCTCTAGGCTTTCGACTTTGTAACAACCGACAGAAGAACCTTGGCGCGCGGCTTTGACAAATACACTGCCCCACTCCTTAAAGGCAGACTCTGCCTTGTTATAAGCCTGTTTATTGTTTTCTGAGAGAAAAATATAAGGCGTGTTCGGGATACCTAAAGTGTCATACCAAAGTTTGGATGTGATTTTGTTGAAACTATTGTTACTTGCTTCCGGGCCACAACCAAGATATGGAATGTTGGCCAATTCGAGCATTGACTGTATGTCGCCTGTTTCACCCGGGAAACCGTGGATGCATGGGATGACAAAATCGATTTTTGTTGTACTCATCTCTGAGTTTAGCGTACCCGCATTGGTATCCAGATAGACTAAATCGTCTTTATCGAACCATCCATTTGGTTTCATTTCTACGCGAACAACCTCAAACTCTGGTGTTAATTCAAGTTGAGATTGAACATAGTTTGCTGAAATAAGGGAGATCTCATGTTCCGCAGAACCCCCACCGCAAAGTAATAAAATTTTTGTTTTAACCATCAAAAGATCGTTCCGTGAATAGCCAAGCGTTCGAAGGGATTATCATAATGAAAAAGGCACTAGGAATCATCGAATTATTACTATTATCGACGCTAATGCCGATTTAATCGTCATTAAAAAAGGGGCCGCAGCCCCTTTCACTGATTTAGTTCAGTTTGTTTAGCGTCGGATACTGAGAGTTCTTAACGGTATCAATGCTCTTCACAAAAGGCTTCATTGCTTGAAGTTCACCTGGGAGTTCAGAAATGGCTTTTTTCGCATCCATACGCGTTGGGTAATCGCCATAAAGAATGGTATACCATTTGGTGCCATTGACGACTTTGTAATTTTCCCAAACCGGCTGGTTGTCTCGGGGTAACTTACGAGCAAACTGGTCTACTTTTGTCTGGCTGCCTACTGCAACAACCTGAATCGTGTAACCATAACGGGGATTCATCGCCTTTTGTTTTGCCGTTGGCGGAATAATAGCGATCGCGGGCTTGGCTTTATGGGAGGTTTGCATACCGGTGTTGGCCATGTGTTGGTCAGTCATCGGTCTCACGGTTTTCACCGCCTCTTCCATGACACTATTGGTCATACCCTGCTCAGAAACAATCGGCTGCTCAATTGCCGCTGTTTTGTAATTTTCACGATAGCTTTCCGACGATACGTCTGTAACGTAGTCACTCGATACACACGCGGAAAGCACCACTGATAAGCCAACTATTGCGATTTTTTTCATGAATTCTTCAATGCCGTTTTTAGGAATTACTGTAAATCATGCCGTTAGATAGGCCCAGAATCAAGCCAACATTTTAATTATATATCAATACACTGTGACACATGGCACAAACTGAGAGGCACGTCGGGTGATCTGAATAAAACTACACCAATTAACTCAACTTTTGTCGGCTGTCTTGAGTAAGATTAGGCAACCCACCCTGCTTTATCGGAGCGTGTTTATGAACAACCTTATTCCTCTACTTAGGCCCAGATCTGTTGCCGTGATTGGGGCATCAAATAAGCCAATGCGAGCGGGAAATATTGTGATGACGAATCTTTTGCAAGGTGGGTTTGATGGGGCGATCATGCCGGTGTCACCAAACTATGCGTCAGTATGTGGTGTGTTAGCGTATCCAGACATAGCCTCGTTGCCCTTAACGCCGGATGTGGCGATTTTGTGCACCAACGCTACCCGCAATATTGAGGTAGTCACACAACTGGCTGAAAAGGGTGTGACCGCCGTCATTGTGTTGTCATCAGAGATGTATTTTGACACGAACGATGGCCTAACTATAGAGCAGACTTGCCTCCAAATCGCTCAAGCAGCAAAGATGCGAATGCTGGGCTCCAATAGCCTTGGTCTGATCCTACCATGGATCAATTTTAATGGCTCATTTTCCCCCGTGACCGCCCAGCGCGGTAATATTGCTTTTATCTCTCAATCAGCGGCAATGTGTACCACGATCTTAGATTGGGCCAACGACAAGAACATTGGGTTTTCCGCGTTTATCTCATTAGGGAATGCGTCAGATGTCGACTTTTCCGACTTACTCGATTTTTTGAGAGCGGATACTCATACCGAAGCCATCCTACTTTATGTTGATACCATCAAGGATGCGCGGCGTTTTATGTCGGCGGCACGCGCCGCCTCACGAAATCGACGCATATTGGTTCTCAAAGGAGGGAAAACCGCCGAAGGCCAACGGGCCGCTCGCGCTCATACGGGCGGCGACAGTACATTGGACATCATTTATGATTCCGCGATCACCCGTGCTGGCATGTTAAGGGTTGCCAATTCTCATGAGTTGTTTGCTGCGGTCGAGACTCTTACCCACGCTGTACCTTTGAGAGGTGAACGTTTGGCCATTATGACCAATGGCGGCGGTCCTGCGATTATGGCGGTGGATACGTTGCTGGCGCGGGGCGGTAAGTTGGCCGTTTTGCCTGACGATGTCGTCCAGCGTTTGAATGAGGTATTGCCTTCAAGTTGGAGCCAGCATAACCCTATCGATTTAGTCGGTGACGCTGGTCGTCAACGTTATATTGATGCATTAATGATTCTATTGGACAGTGATTGTGCCGATGCCATTCTTATCATGTATAGCCCGTCAGCGATTGCGCATTCAGAGCAAACGGCGCAAGCGATCGTTGAGGCGATAAAAGCACATCCTCGTCATCAACGTTTTAACCTTTTGACTAATTGGTCTGGCGAACTGACGGCAAGGCCGGCAAGGCGCATCTTTACTCAAGCGGGCATTCCCACTTATCGAACTCCTGAAAGTGCCGTGACCGCTTTTATGCACTTGGTCGAGTACCGTCGAAATCAAAAGCAGCTAATGGAAACGCCAACGACTGCGGAGCCAGTCCATATTCGCGAACTGACACAAGCCAGAAAGTGGATACAAGACAAACTTCAGGACCAGAGTGTGGTGAGCCTTGATACGCATCAACTTGGTCACTTCCTCAAATTATTTCATTTTCATGTGTTGCCGACCTGGATTGCTTCCGATGCCTGTGAAGCCGTTCACGTGGCGGAACAAATTGGTTATCCGGTTGCCGTTAAACTGCGTTCCCCTGATATTGTGCACAAATCAGAAGTTCAGGGGGTTATGCTCAATTTATACAGCCGCCATGACGTGGCGGCTGCGTCCCAAGCGATTCTCGATCGGGCACAGTTGTCTTATCCATCTGCTCACCTGCATGGCTTGCTCGTACAAGGCATGGCCAAACTAGGTGGCGGTGAGGAAATACGAATTAAGGTCAAAACGGATGATACTTTTGGCCCCGTCATTCTATTGGGTCAAGGTGAGTCTGAGTGGGACGAAGCCAAGGATGCGGTTTCAGCCCTGCCCCCGCTCAATATGACGTTGGCGAGATATCTCGTTATTCAGGCGATTAAGAGTGGCAAGATACGGCGGCTTAAACAGCCCAGTTCGCTCAATATCCAAAGTTTGTCTGAATTTTTGGTCCGGATATCGCAAGTGATCGTTGACTGCCCTCAAGTATATCAACTGGATATCCATCCAGTGCTAGCTAACGGCGAAACTTTGACGATTATAGATGCGGATCTCACCTTGAGAAACTACAGTGGAGAAACTCAAACACGGTTAGCTATCCGCCCATACCCTGTTGAATGTGAAAAGCCTAGCCAGTTATCGAATGGTGAAGCGATCCTGATCAGACCAATACTTCCTGAGGATGAGCCAAAACACGCTAGCTTTATTAATCGCGTGTCGAAAGACGATTTATATCAACGCTTTTTTAGTGATGTGGGCGAGTTTAATCATGAAGCACTTGCTAATTTCACCCAGATTGATTACGACCGAGAAATGGCGTTTGTTGCCGTAAAAAATAGGGCGTCGGATCCTGAAATCATTGGTGTATCACGCGCTCTGATCAATCCCGATAATACCGATGCTGAGTTTGCTATTCTTATCCGCTCTGATCATAAAGGGAACGGATTAGGCAAACAATTAATGCAATGTATTATTGATTACTGCCAGCAAAAAGGCACGTTGCAAATCTCTGGTATCACCATGCCCACTAATCGGGGCATGCTCAACTTGGCGCAAAAACTTGGTTTTACGCTGGATGTCCAGTTTGAAGAGAGCATTGCCGACATGGTCTTGCTGCTTAATCGCTAGCGGGGTATTCGTATTACCCTTTAAGCGTCCAGTTGTTTTTTAGGTACTTAATACACCATGACTTGGCTTCTCCCATTTGATGTCGCTTCCAGGCCAATATCAATTCAACATGAAAAGCTTCGCAACCACTGATTTCTTTCAGTTTTCCTTGCTCTATTAACGGTTTAGCCACCGAATGCGTTAATGTTCCAATCCCCAAACCGGCAGTGAGTGCTTCTATTTTAGTCGCGACGTTAGATACGGTAAGGCGTGGTTGTTTGTGGAGAACGTTGACACTGAGAGCCGGTTGTTCACGTGCGGTGTCCGCAATGGCAATCACGCGATACTTTGCCCTTGCATTTTCGTCAAATACCCCTTTTCTCTGGTGTACAAAATGGGTTGGTGCCGCGACCCATATCATACTAATTTGGCCAATCACCTCCGATTTTACGTCAAGAGAAATGCTGTCCGGTTTTGGACACACTAGCAAGTCACAGCGCTCAGCATCCAAGGATTCCCAGCACCCCGCGAGTATTTCTTCTTGAAGTCGCACTTGCGTTGAACTGACAAGGCTCAGTGCGTCGACCATAGGGAAAAAATTGTCGACGGGTATAATCCCATCAAAGGCGATGGTCATATCCAATTCCCAGCCATTGGCCAGGACGTTTGCGTCGTTGACCAGCTTCTCAGTGGCAGCGAGAATCGCTCGGCCCCGTTCCAGAATGAGTTTCCCCGCTGCGGTGAAACTGGCTTTATGCCCTGAACGATCAAAAATTACAATATCGAGATCGTGCTCCATCTTTTGAATTTGGTAGCTCAATGATGATGGCGCTCTATCCAATTCATTGGCTGCAGCGGCAAAGCTACCTCTGCGGTCGATGGCATCAAGGATATGCATGGCTTCTAATGTGATTGGGCTCTGCAATATTGTTACTCCTATCAACTAATATTTAATTTTAAGTGATTTATATCACATTAACAGAGATTTAAGTGAACTTTTACAATTAGAGAATAACATCTTATCTAATTGTAATTTAAGTATTTATTTAAAAATTAACCGTCCTAACCGCATTTTTCGTTGATAAATACCAATGAGAACGATAGTAATTATCATTTGGATCATTTAGAGTACAGCCCACGTAAACATCTGCACTATTATGGACCTCAACAATGTATAAAAAATCGCTACTATCAGCGTCAGTCGTGCTGGCTCTTACTTCAAACGCTCATGCTCAAGAGTATGCACTATTTGAAGAAGTCGTGGTATCGGCAACGAGAACGGAACAACAACTTGAAGATGTCGCTGGGTCTGTCTCCGTCGTCACCGACAAGCAAATTGAGAAAACGTTATCGTCGAATGTTGATGATGTCTTGCAGTATACCCCGGGTGTAGATGTTGTTTCTGATGGCCGGATGGGTATCCAGCATATTAATATTCGTGGTATGGAAGGAAACCGTGTCAACATATTGGTTGATGGTGTTTCACAGCCCTATCTTTATGACCAGTCATTTTCTTTTATCTCTTCTGGTCGTATTGCCCTCGACACTGATATGATCAAAGCGGTGGAAGTGGTAAAAGGGTCGGCGTCTAGCTTATATGGTTCAGATGGTATTGGTGGCATCGTCGCCTTTCAAACCAAGGACCCGAGTGACTTTCTAACAGAGGGTGATGGGTTTGGAGGGCAAATCAAATTCGGTTTTGACTCTCGCAATGACGCATTTACCGAGAACGTTGTGTTGGCAAATCGTAGCGGTGACTTAGAGACGATGGTCGCCTATACCCGCAATGATGCCGAGTTAATCGATAACTTTGCACAAGGAAATTACCAAGACTACTCGCCAAAAGATGTGAATGCGAAAGCAGACAACCTTCTTGTCAAACTTCAGTATCAAATTGATAGCGCGAATCGCATTGAATTTACCGGTGAATCCATTGCTCAAAAGGCGTCCGGTAATATCGAGCATGCTTCTTTCTCCTCGTACACCAACAATGATACGACGGATCGCACTCGCCTGAGCCTCAAGCATATTTGGAAAGGAGAAACCGCTCTGGCCGACAAAGTCAGCACTCAAATAAGCTGGTTGTCGCATGAGCAAAATAACATCACTGATCGTGTTGGGACTTCCCGCGGGAGTGTTGTCAATGAAATTAAAGACTATTCATACGAAGACAAAGGCATTCAAAGTGATGTCCAGATTGATAAATACTTGTCACTGGATAACTCGGAACACTTTTTTACCTATGGCCTAGCACTTGCGAGAAAGGATATTCGTAATGATAACAATATTATCGATCGTAGCAACAATGATCAGGCCTCGACCTACTTTTATCAACCTAACGCGACAGAGACTCGTATTGGCTTGTTTGTACAAGATCAAATCTCCTTTATGGAAGACGACCTTATTGTGACCCCAGGGGTGCGCTGGGACAAGTTTGAAACTAAGCCCGATGCCTCTACGACTGGGATCCCAAGCGGGCAAACGTATCAGACAAATTCTAGCTCAGCGTTGACGGCTCGCCTTGGCACCGTGTATTCATTCAATGACACCTCCAAAGTCTTTGCCCAGATCAGCCAGGGTCATCGAGCGCCAACGTTTGAAGAGTTGTACTATTCGATGCCGGGGCACGGCTACACGAATGTTCCAAACCCAGATTTGGAATCAGAGGAAAGCATTACCTATGAAACGGGTTATCGTCATAACACCGATGTTTCTCACTCCGAGATAGCCATCTTCTATAGTGATTACAAAAACTTTATTGATGTTGTCGATATTGGCGCAGGCGCCTCTGAGTTCCAGCACCAAAACATTGGCAAAGCGACCATCAAAGGCATTGAATTTTCAAACCAATTGGCGGTGAGTGAGTTGTTTGACTTGCCGAAAGGGTTGTCGAGTAATATCGCCGCCAGTTACACTCAAGGTGAAGATGGCGAGAACAAACCTCTCAACTCTATCCAACCTTGGAACGCCGTGTTGTCTTTTGACTATGATGCGCCGAGCAAAATGTGGGGAACCAGTTTGGCCATGAAGTATTACGCAGAGAAGAAACTGTCCGACATTAACGTTGACCCAGATGGCAGTATCAGAACTGCTGATGAAGTCGGCACACCCAGTGCTACTGTGATTGATTTGACGGCCTACTATCGCCCGATGGACGACCTGACGCTGAGAGCGGGTCTGTTTAACCTAACTGATAAAAAGTATTGGAAATGGAATGATGTCCGCGGCGAAGGCGCATTGAATGATGATGATACACAAGCGGGTCGCAATTGGGCCGTCACCGCTCATTACACCTTCTAAACATTTGGCCGTATTAGAAGACTGATTCACAAAGTCAGCGTGTGCTGGCTTTGTTGTTTTCTCACCCGGTATAAACAAAAAGCTCCTATTAAGGAGCTTTCACGTTCATTCAAAAAAGAATACAAAAATGGTATGAATGAAACTGTACTATTTTGAGCTTGTCATCTCTTTCTTAACCATGACCGCTGATGTGACGATGAAAGCGATGATAAGACCTAGTTCCATTGTAGAATTCCTATTGTTTGCAAAATTGATCGAGTGATTTTATTCGGCGTAATTCTAACAGCTTTCCAATTCATTGATAGCGTTTGACGAGATTTTTAACAATTTTGTGCTCTAAAGTATAAAAAAGCCTTGTTATCGTTATTTTTAACAGTCACCTTCGTCAATTAAGAGGAAATTTCGTGAGAAGACATCTCGAAAGTTTGATCATTTCACCGCCACTTTACCGCCAATGATTTTGTAAGCGGGCGTCCCTCGTATTAAGGTTTCTCGGGCAAATTCTGCGCCACAGCCTGGGCAACGACAATCACCATCCGTATAATCGTCAACGATGCGCTCTTTAAAGCACTTAACCAACGCCCCCTTGCCACCTTTACGGTATTTTAAAAGTGCGTGATGACACTTTACACATTTAATATCAATGGTTTGGGAGGGCTGTTTCTTATTCGGTTTTGCCATCTCAACAGTCACTCACGTCATCAAAATGCTCGGGTTTAACCCATACCTGACTGAAGTCAAACCAGCCCAACGCATTTGATTTGGCATTTTGCAGCGAGCCACACTGATCTTTGCTGACGCCTAACCAACAGTGAAACATGGGAATAATTTGCATCGCATCAACCAAGGCGATACCTAGGGTTTTAGCAGGAAAAGTAGATTTTTCCTGTGCTTGCCACGTTTCAACGATGTTTGTCCATTCTCTGAAATCTTCCGCTTTGCTGACCAAGTTGATATCACTGTAGTTCAGTAACCAAGCGACCAAGGCATCGTCTCTATGATTGGCGATGCCCATTGGCTTAATCCAGATATCCACTTGTTCGATATCGGGTAGCGAAATATCGTATTTCATCAGTTCAACATCAATATTATCCTGTTTAAGGAGCTCGACAATGCAATGAACAAGGGTCGGAAACATCGGGTGCTGAGCATGATACGCAATCGTGACTTTCCGATAGGAAGGGGGTGACGCATATTGTCCCTGACGTCGATGATGATACCAGCCAGGTTTTAAGCCATGGGCAGGCAGCACTCCAAGATCAACGATTTTATCTTGGGGGAGTTGCTGGTAAAGGTTGAGCGAGCTGAGCCTACAACTAAAGTAATTGGCCCATTCATCAGACTTGGCTAATCCATTGCGACGATTGAGCAGAAGGTAGGTGCACCCAGGATCAAGGTCTACATCATCGCTTAGTACGGTCACTGGGGGTTTCAGTGGGCTGGATAAGCTTGGGAACACCATCGAAGAGTGTACATCGTCAATGACCCACACCTCTACACGATCCATTAAAGGACGAAAACCAAAGTAACCATCAAAGGCGGATAAAATTAAGCGTTTATCGTCATTTTCGATGACTCGGTATGGCCCTGTGCCCACTGGATTTAGATCATAGTCATCCGAACGAGATTTTTCCGGCAGCAGGACTTTCGCCTCTGATTCTGAGAGCAAAAGTGGCAAGTAATGGTCTGCTCTGGTTAAGGTCACGTCAATGACACAACGGCTAGGGCTACTCACTTGATCAAGATGCCGATATAGGTTTGTGCTTTTGAGAGCTAACAAGGAATCGACGACAATGTCTGTGGTGAGCACATCACCGTTATGAAATCTAACATTCGGTCTTAGGTAAAAGCGCCAACGCGTTGGCGACAATTTTTCCCATGTATGAGCCAAATCGGGGCACAGGTTTTCATTGTCATCCAACCGTGTTAAGCCACTAAATACCTGCCTAACAATGTGTTGCTCTGAGCGACGCAGAGGTTTAGTCGGGTTTAACATGGAGAGCGGACGATAATAAGGAAGACGAACCACCTGCTGCCCAGCGTGTTGTTGAACTCCAAGGTAGCGCTCGACCACCTGAGCCAACTTGGCGGAGTCTTGATCAAGAACGTTTAACGCCTGAGCAATTTTCCCTTCTTCAAGGTACCGACGAGCTAAGTTTTCACTGACATCGGTGCGGCTTCGTTTGAAGACCAACTGTGAAAGTTTGGCTCTGCCCGGAGAGGGATGCCATTCGATCCAACCCTCTTGTTCCATCTTATTTAGGACGATCCGTGCATTGCGACGCGTGCAAAAAAGAATATCGGTAATGTCTTCTAATTGAACGCCACAATCTTTTCCGTTGTAATGCTCAAACAAGGCTTCGAATTGAACGCGCAGTCTGGGGCTACTCATAAAGGGGAAATCTCATCCATCTTAGATTGCTTTAAGTTTCCTTATTTAATAATCCATAAGCAAGCCCAATGTTTGATTATTGGATTTCAAGCCCTATTTCGTTCGCGATATCTTGTAATTGCTCTGTGTTGTCCAATTTTAACGACCACTTTGTTTCACTGCCGTTGGCTGCAATCACATTGGCACCACCACCAATGAGTTGTACGGCATCCACCTGAGCTTCTAGGGTTACCTTATGTTTAGAAACAAGTTTGATTACAATTTCGTAAGGCGTAACAATCACTTTTCCACCAGTAAAATTAATGACCATTTATTTTCCCCCCTTTCAAGGATTGTTTTTCATTGCGGACTTTCTTTACCGCGATCGTCAAACGGCTACTACACACCAAGCGGCCACGTTGATCGGCAAGGTTTATTTGCCATACCTGAGTTGAAACTCCAAGGTGGACAGGTTCAGCACGCCCTACGACTAAGCCTTCTCGCATTGTGCGTATGTGGTTGGCATTGATGTCTAACCCGACACAATACGCGTCTTCCGTGACGCAAAAATTGGCGGCCACCGAACCCAAGGTTTCAGCCAAAACAACCGATGCGCCGCCGTGCAACATACCAAGGGGTTGATGAGTAAAAGCACAAACAGGCATCGTCGCTTCAATAAAATCATCGCCAACTTGGCTATAAACAATATTAAGATGCTCGATGAGGGTATTTTCGGAACTGGCGTTGAGTCTTTTGAGGTCGATCGGGCGTTTCCAGATAGTCATAGTCTTTCTCATTACTGTTATGTACCCACTAGTGTAACCCAATGGTATGATGAGAAAAAATCAATCACGATTCGGAGTCTTTGATGAAAACTTGGTTGAAGTGCAGTGTCTTCGCCACGGCCATTGCCATTGCGGGGTGTGGTGCTTCCCCGACTGGGCGTCACCAACTCCTTCTCTTTTCGGATAACGACATGAGCGCGCTGGGCGCTCAATCGTTTGGCCAGATGAAGCAACAGCAACCGATTAGTAAAGACAGCAAGATCAACGCTTATGTTCAGTGTGTATCGAAAGCCTTGATTGAACAGTTGCCTGCCCAATTAGAGTTTAGTGAGTGGGAAGTGGTCGTATTTGACAGTGATCAGGTGAATGCGTTTGCTTTGCCGGGAGGTAAAATCGGTGTCTACACCGGCTTACTGAAAGTGGCGAACAACTCGGATCAATTGGCGGCCGTTATTGGTCATGAAATTGCTCACGTCTTAGCCGAGCACGGTAATGAAAGGTTGTCTCAATCTCAACTTGCCGACGCTGGGATAAAACTGACCGGGGTGGCGATTGGGTCATCTGGTTACGCTCAATATCAACAGACGGCGCTGGCCGCTCTTGGTTTGGGTGTTCAATACGGGGTGTTACTTCCTTATGGGCGTACTCAAGAATCTGAAGCCGATATTCTTGGGCTAGAGATCATGGCCAAAGCGGGTTTTGATCCCCAACAAAGCCTCCAGTTATGGAAAAATATGGCTAAGGTCGCTGGCGGGCAGCAACCACCCGAATTACTCTCGACTCACCCGTCTCACGACAGTCGAATTCAGGATCTTTCCGCTAAGATACAGATCTTACCCCACTACCCTGTAAGTAAACCGGATTGCTGATGCCCATTTGGGGAGCATGTCTCCCCAAAATCTAAGCACCCAGTATTATCAATGGTAATCTCAGCAGTTGGTCACCTGTTTGTGCAAAGTAAACGATAATGCCGATCAATGCTGACACCAATGAGGCATACCAAATAGCAGAAACTACCTGACCGTAGCGAGCCAACGGTAATAGGTGGCTATGATGTCGTCCGCGCCATTCCAGTGCAATCTCCAGACTCCCCATGATCAGCAAGAAGCCGAACAAAGTTAGACCTAACGAGTAGCTGAGTACCACGCCCCCAATGGCTGCGAGTGTGCAAACCACCATGCCCGCGACGCTGTTCATCGAAAAGCTGATGCTCTTTAATACATGCCCCCCATCTAAAGGCAACACTGGCAGTAAGTTAAAGAGGTTGAGGAAAGCATTGAACACGGATAAACCAGCAAAAAACATATCCCCCGTCGCCCAGTACGCGATCAGAAGCAAGACCGACAAGACCAGACCAAACATCGGCCCCATGATTGAGATGACGACGTCCTGCCAGCGTGTATTGATTTTTTCATCACTGAGCGCCAGTCCACCGAGAAACGGCACCAGATAAATGCCTTTGGTCTTCATGCCAAAGTATTTCATTGCTCTCACATGACCGTATTCATGAAAGACCAAGCAGGCTATCAGTGCCAAAGCAAACTGAAACGAAAACAACCATGAATACGCGGCAAGACTTGCTGAAGCCAATGCGACTTTGATCAGCTTAGCGCTCTTAAACCCTTTCATTGCGAGACTGAATAACCCGATCACGCTGAGTTTTTTTTCCGCTTTTGGCGGATTGTAGGGCGATTGTTGCTCTATGTCCTTGGTCTCTCTCTGGCCTGATAAGACCAATTGCTCGTTGACCGTCGCTTGATATTCCATAAGAAATGGCTGCCACTCAAGGGTTATTTCAAGCCGGCAAGATAAGGGGCGTGCTTCACTGATCAAAGTGAACTCGTGAGTAAAGTGCTTCTTATTGGCTCCGTCGGCATCCAATTGGGATACCAATTGGTTATCCCAAAATAGTTGTTGCCAGCCTGCGAGAGAGGCTTCTAGTCGCAGCGGTTTACCTAATAAATTTATGGCCAGTAGTTCCAAACGTTAACCTGCAAAGTTGAGCGAATGAGTCGCGCTCAATATACCGTTTGGACTTAAATCAGTAAAGTCGCTGCGACGACGGTTTAATCATGAAGTTGAACAGAAAGAGCTTGCCATCGGAGGGCCTTAATATCCCTTTATTTTTGATGGATAAAGTGGATAATGGCGAGCTTACATTACTACTACGATATTTGAGTCTGTTATGTCTTCAGAAGCGACCCTATTAGAACGCTGCCAATCCCAATGTGAGTTGTGCAGTGCCGACGCTCCATTAACCGCCTTTGCTGTGCCACCGCACAGCCATGTCACTGTTGATCACGCCATCATGGTGTGTGAGCAGTGTCTGAGTGAAATCGAAAAACCGCAAGATATTAATCATTGGCGCTGTCTCAACGATAGTATGTGGAGCCCTTTACCTGCGGTTCAGGTGACGGCCTGGAGGCAGCTTACGCGTTTGAACAGTGAAAGCTGGGCACAAGATTTACTCGACATGATGTACATGGAAGAAGACACCAAAAACTGGGCGTTGATCGGAATGTCAGACGATGATAAACATCTTGACAGTAACGGGGTAGAACTTGAGAAAGGCGATGATGTCACTATTATCAAGGATCTACCGGTGAAAGGCTCATCGATGGTCGTCAAACAAGGCACAGTGGTTCGGGGAATTGGCTTGGCGCAAGATGATCCTGCTCTCTTCTCTGGTAAAGTTGATGGCCAGTCTATTTGGCTTCGCTGTGAGTTTTGCCGCAAAAAGTAACGGAATAAAGACAAGGGTGCGTTTGGTGCTCTTGTTGTTTTACTCCTGCCCCCTGCCCCCTGCCCCCTGCCCCATGCTTAATCGACAGGCGATTCGCTGTGAGGAATGGCGTAGTCCGATTTGCCTTTTTGTTTTAGCAATTGGTGGTAACGGCCTGAGTTGAACATGGCCTTAAATCCTTGTTCACACTGGGCCAAGATGGTGTCTGAATCTGGGTATTTTCGGGATACCATTAGGTGAAGAGATGTGCCAGGAAAGGGCTCAGGCAATACGTCGAACTTATCTTTGGCATCAGGAAATAACGTGTTAATCCACTTCCAACCCGATTCAGGGTCGGCGGGTAAATAATCCATTCTGCCTTTTTGTAACAGGCGAAACGCCTGTTCTTCTGTTTGCGCGAGCACGTACTCTGCCTCTTGCTCATCAAACTTCTCCTTGATGTAATAACCAAGATACGTACCAACTCTAAACGTCATCAACTCACTGATGTTGCTGGGGGGCTCGGTAGGCGCAAGAGGTTCAAAAAAGAACACTCTGGGCGGATTGGCAGATTGAGTCAAAGGAAGCGAAAAATCAGCAAAAGTACGCCGTGTTTTAGTAGTGGCATAGGGGAACGCGGCAAAAGCTGATCCATGCTTTACCATGGTTTCTGCTCTTAGCCAGGGAACATAATTGATTTCTACGGTGTACGGGCCATTGCTGCACATCTCTGTCACCAAATCGACAAAGAATCCTTTTCCTTTACCCGCATTTGCATCCAGTACATATGGCGGCCAGACGTCGGTAACAAAAACAATCGGCTTAGCCACTGCCGTCCAACTGAATAGCCACAGCGCCAGTGTTAAGCGCCTTATTTTTCCCATGATAAGTACCTATTGGTTCTTCGTCCTTAACTATAGAATAGCCATCAAGAAAAGAACAGTACGTGACAATGTCACGTATTTATATTCATTACTCTATTTGTCCAGCAACGGTCTGGATGCGTTCAAAGCTACCTGGGGCTGTTACCCAAGCGACCACCGCATCAACGTCACTCAAGGGGTGTCTTAAATCAAATTGCCAAACACCCTCTGATGAACGACGTTGTTGGCGTTCGACCGCAATAAAATCATGCTCCAATGCTTTATTTTTATTCTCGCCAGCTTTGACTAAAGTGGTTTTGTTATTAACCAAAAAGATGATGGTGGCATCAAGCTGAGCAGCGCGATCAAAATTGAGTGAGAACTGGTTACCTTTACGACTGAGAATAAGACGAGTCGCTTCGGGTGAGTGTTGCTTAGGCAGTGTGCGGTTGACCCAGTTAAAAAAGCCTCG
Source organism: Vibrio ostreicida (assembly GCF_013074385.2). Lineage (GTDB taxonomy): Bacteria > Pseudomonadota > Gammaproteobacteria > Enterobacterales > Vibrionaceae > Vibrio > Vibrio ostreicida. Next base: position 190,171 of record NZ_JABEYA020000005.1, on the reverse strand, counting down.
CCATTCCTTTCCATCGACCACAAAACCGGGTGTATACACGCTATCTACGACATCGTAGGCACGATACAGTCTTTGCAATTGGGAAAATTCTGCTTTTGCAAAGTCATCGTGCCAGCCAAGATAGTCCCAGTAGTCGACGTGGTAGGCGATAGGGATCACGTGTTTCCATAAATGTGGGTGATGCTCAAGTTCCGACAAAAAGCGGTCTGCGGGCGGGCAACTGGAACAGCCTTCAGAGGTAAATAGCTCAACAACTTGTGCAGGTTGGCCTTCATGAGACCAAATTTGTCCAGTCGATAGTGTTGAAGCAATGGACAAAGCTAATAGTGAATTCATCGATCGATCCCCAAGTTCAGATACTGATACTGACCGACTGACTCAGAGTTCTCTTTCATTGATGTCAAAAACAAAGACGCCAGCATTGTTGCTGGCGTCTTAAATATTCATTTTGTGTTTAGCGAGTTAGGCCAATATCTTTTTGCATGTGGCCCGACATGTTTCCGGCATAAAACGCACGGGGTGCATTGTCAGTAAAAAGAATATCGAACAAGTGTGCAATCAATCCTTTGAAAGTAACCGAGTAGGTTTTTTTGTCCATAGAGATTGGAGCGTCAACGGTCCCGATTTGCATTGTTTGTGCCATAAGTGCCTCTCTATAAATCATTTCATTTGTTTGCTTGAGGGAATAATAAGCAACTTCTTGCGTTACCAGAAATGACAATTCTTTACCCTTCGGATTAGTTTTTGTAATATAACAATTAATTAACAAAGGGGCGGAAGAATAATGCACTAAAACCGCTAAATTGTGAATAAACACTCACAAGGAACACATAGTGAGCAGTTTGTTAGTCTTTTAGTTTGCTTCTTGTCACATTTATTTCACATGGGAAAATGCAAAAACTTGCTCTGGTTATGAATTTTCAATTAGTAAAAGTATTCATTTCGTTATGATTGGCTGCCTTCACCCATTCAATGACTGTACGCATAATTGAGTCTTGCCCAATACAAAAAGGAGCCTATTTAGGCTCCTTTCAAAGTCGCAGTGGGCTCACTAGCGAGTTATATGCCCCCAATCGGGACAAAGTAAACCAATGCGGACCAAACGCCTACCCAGCTTACAACAATAACAATATCGACTAAATCTCTGCGCCACATGGAAACCTCCTGAGCACTATTTATCTAACTAACCCACTTATCAATTAGCAACCTTTGTGCCACCATATCTGCATTGGGTTGTTAGGGCGGTTGAGCCAGGCTGGATCATCACTCATGCATTCAATAAAACAATCGGCCATGGAGGTCTCTGTAATCACCCCTTCGCCTTGCATGTTGACGATGGCGTCGTAGCCCTCTTTGCCTTTCATGGTATAGGCTGACGAGGTGCCACAATACTCGCGCTCGTCGTCCACTGGGCTCCAACCACTGAGTTCAGAATAGATTTCTAAGTCTTGTATTCGCTTCCCCATTGGGGCATCAGGAAAATATTCAAAGTTGAGGTTAAAGGTATAGGGATAAGAGCCATCCCCTGTGCCGACAAGGCCGTTATTGGTGGCGTTATTGATTGCCCCTTCCAATACTGCGGCAATATCTTTCCCTTTCAGCAGATAGACGCCGACGGGAACCGCAAAAGGGAGCAACTTCCCTGCGACATCAGCAACAGAAACATCACCACGGTTAAGGGAATTACGAACTCCTCCCGCGTTGTGGATTGCGAAGTCGACAGCATGGCCTTGTTTATTCATGCAATAGGCAAAGGATTCGGCCACCAGAGGTGCAAGTTCACTGGCACCGAGATCATCAGGAATACGCACATGCCTCAGCTGACGGTTGGCATGGGCAATGACATGGCGTTGTAATTCTCGAACTTTATTGACGTACCTATCGGTCAACAATTTTTGTACGAAAGGGTCCTTTTTACATACCAACACATTCGGGTGATGATCAATATATGCCCTTGCAGTCCTGTAAGGAACGGTCTCCGTGGCTTGGCTCATACTCGCATCAAGGAAAACCCGGCGACCGAGCAGCAACTCATTTTTTCCTTCAAAGCGGGTTATGTGTCCGTCGGCGTTAAAATCGACATCGCAGTGGCCCATACTCAAGGCGTGATACCCTGCCTGAACCACATAAGTATGATTTATCTTAACCCCATATTCATCGTCCTTTTTGAGGCCAAGAGCGCTGAAGTCACCTTGTAAACGATGACTGTGTCCGCCGACAATCAGGCCAATGCCCTCCACGTGTTCTGCCATAGTGAGATCAGCGTCATAGCCCATATGGCTAAGTAGTATAATTTTGTTGATGCCTTGACGACGGATCAATTCAACCGTATTTTTTGCTGTTTCTTTCGCATTAATAAACGGGGTATCTGCATCAGGATTACTGATATCCGACATTTTATCCAAGGCCAATGAGAAGATCGCTATCGCCTCACCTTGAGCCTGCTTTACGATCCATTTGGCCGATCGTGTGCTTGGTTCAAATCCGTAGACATGTTGTTGATCTTTCAAGGTGTAACTTTTGTCATTGTGTTCTTGTGAAAGGTCCCAGTTGCCAGCGAGTAAGGGAAATTCAATCTGTCGAGCAAATTTGGCTACGGGTAAGTTGCCCATGTCGAGCTCGTGATTACCGAGCGCCATCGCGTCAATCTTTAACGCATTGAGCATTGTGGCGTTGGCTTCACCTTTAAATATAGAAAAATAAAGTGTGCCTTGAAAGCAATCTCCGGCGTGCAGAAAGAGCATAGTACGGTCGTCTGTGATCTTGTCTTCAAGCTGTTTTTTTCGACTTGCGATCCGAGCAAAACCCCCTGCGCTTACGTAGGGCTCTAGGGCTTGTCCATCGACATTAAGGGTCAGTTGAAGCGACGTTGGTTCAAAGTGGGAATGCGTATCATTAATGTGTGCTAGCCTGATTTTGGCGGCTTTATTGTTTTTATTCGTCATATTTTTCTCTCTTTTCCCTTACATCCTAACCCATCCTTGATGTCAAATTCATTAATTTTCACACTTTTATACTGCAACTTTATTGTCTATACACTCAGTAGTATGATGAGGATCTCCCAAAATTAGCAGGATTTACTCGCTGAAAAAGATTCAGTTTGTGAGTTAAGCGTCTGCTTACTCAGGGCAAATCTATTACAATTAAATGGCGTAAGTTCAAATAGGATCACTATATGCTGCTAGAGCGGATCGAGATTTCCGGTTTTCGTGGGATAAAACGACTCTCCATTGCATTCGATGAACTCACTACCCTAATTGGAGAAAATACGTGGGGCAAATCGTCTCTTCTTGATGCTCTTTCGGTCGCCCTACCTCCAGAAGGCGTGCCTTATCAGTTCGAAATGACAGACTTTCACGTCGATTATTCGAGTTCACATCCACAAACGCAACATCTTCAAATCGTAATCAGCTTGATATCAAATGATAAGAAGGAGATTGATTCCGGACGTTATCGCAAAATAAAGCCGATTTGGATTCAGAATGATCAAGGCGACAACAAGATTATTTACCAGTTGAGTGCAAGCCGAGATGGCTACGATATTGAAACCCGATATACGTTTCTTGATAAATCCGGCAACCCTTTACGCTTGCACCATTCTGAAAAATTAGCTCAGGAATTAATGACGCTTCATCCTGTGATACGTCTCAAAGACTCACGACGTTTTCAACGGCCGCCAACGACTCGGGTTGATAACAATAGCTTGATAGAAAAACGCATTGATAACACTTGTCGGCGGCTCATGTCCATTCCTGGTCATGTCAATAAAGGGGAGATGAAAAGCAGCCTAAAATCCATGAGTGTGTTGGTCGATCACTATTTTTCATTTAAGTCGAGTTCACGGAAAAACCCACGTAAGCAAAGAGACGGAATTTTTTTTAGTGGTAAGCCAACCAAAAAAAGCATTTCTCAAATCGTCGAAGAGACCAACAGTAAACAAACACGTTTGCTTTTTATGGGATTGCTGAATGCCTATTTGCAAGCCAAAGGCCCAAACAAACTGCGCCGTTGCGCTCGACCACTCCTCATTTTAGAAGATCCCGAAGGTCGACTTCACCCCACCCACTTAGCCAGAGCTTGGAGTTTACTTCAGCTGTTGCCGATGCAGAAAATCCTGACGACCAACAGCGGCGATTTACTCGGCCAAGTCCCTTTGAGAAGTGTTCGTCGTCTCGTTCGTCAATCAGATCGAACGATCAGCACATACTTACCATCGAAAGGCTTCAGCAAAGATGAGTTGAGACGCATTGGATTCCATATTCGCTTCCATCGTACTGGGGCGTTATTTGCTCGTTGCTGGTTATTGGTGGAGGGCGAAACCGAAGTATGGTTATTTAACGAGCTCGCCAACCAGTGTGGTTACAACTTGGCAGCCGAGGGGGTTCAGATTATTGAATTTGCGCAGTCGGGCCTGCGCTCTTTGCTCAAAGCTGCCAAAGCATTTGGGATTGATTGGCATGTCGTTACCGACGGCGATTCTGCTGGAAAAAAATACGCTGCGGCGGTACGAGCGCAGCTCGAAAATGAGCATGAGCGCCATCGTTTGACTGAGTTACCTGACCAAGATATCGAGCATTATCTATACAATCATGGTTTTGAATCTTTTTTTAAACAAATGGTGAAGATCCCTGCAGACCACCCTATTCCTGCGAAAAAAGTCGTCACTCGTGTACTGAAAAAGTTCGCCAAGCCCGATTTAGCGCTCGCGATTGTCTCTCATTGTGAAGATCAGGGAAGTGAGTGCATTCCTTTATTGCTCAGATGGACACTGAAGCGAGTTGTGACCATGGCGAACGCCAATACCTAATTATTCAGGGTTGGTTGATTGCGCTGACCCCTTGGGTAATGAGTCGCTTGATGGGGTTGATGATTGCTTGTGTAACCAGAGGCCACTGGTTTTCATCAGGTAGCCAAAGACACCACCAATGACCAGCGAAGGGGCGACAAGTTGCCATTGCCCCTGAGCGGCAAACGTGGCACAGCAGCCAATGAATGTCCCAGGGATGTAACTCAGCCAGCGCTGTTGTGCTTGTACACACATCAAAAACGCGACAACCGCTGTCGCGGCATAGCCTAAGACTTCAGCCGATAAGAATTGTGACACATGGATGATCACCATTGCCCAAAATACACCTGCCATATTGGTGATTAAGCTTATTGCTAATCCTTTTGCACCACTGATTGGGGCGGCAAAATAGCTGGTACAGCCCAAAAAGCCGGCCCAAGACAACAATCCTAGAGAAATGGCGACCCATCCCCAAAGTCCTGAAAGAATGCCGGTTGTTAGTGCAATCGCATACAGTGTGCTCATAGAGCCTCGCTTGATGTGCCTCTAAAAGGCCAAAAATTACAAAGCGAAATAGTAAAACGAAAAGCGGCGCATTGTTAAGATAAATATCACATAAAAAAGTAATATAATTGCAACAAAATAAAAAATATGTGATCTAAAATTAATTATGTCATGAAATAGTACGATCGCTGACGTCAACACACTGAGCGGGCTACTCTCCCCGCCTTTGATATTGATTTGGACTCTCACAATACGCAATTTAATGCACTTTAGTTTTGTACTCGCTTATTGCAATCTTTATCATAGGATGTTTGGAGAGTAGTCCATTTCTGAGCTTTCGGTCCCGTTCGTTCAACAACAGTGTATAGGAGACTCGCACGATCATGACTTCATCCTTTTCACCCGCCGAGATGATGGTAGAGGCAGAAAAATACGCCCTTGCTAAGACAACAAAAAGTACCCGAGTTACCGTCGTTCTTGCCATGATGGCTGGGGTGTTTATTGGCTTGGCTTTTGTTTTTTACATCACGGTCACCACCGGCAATGGATCAATGAACTGGGGGTTAACTCGCTTAGCCGGCGGGCTCGTGTTTAGTATTGGTCTTATTCTCATTGTGATTTGTGGGGGAGAATTGTTTACCAGTTCGGTCCTGTCGAGCATTGCTTGGGCGAATAAACAGATTACGCTGTCAAATATGCTGTCTGTTTGGGGAAAGGTTTACATTGGTAACTATCTCGGTGCAATGGCATTGGTGATATTGGTTATGGGGGCAAGTCTATACCAAATGGACAACGGGCAATGGGGATTAAATGCCCTCAAGATAGCGCAGTACAAATTGCAGCATTCTTTTACTGAAGCCTTTGCTTTGGGCATATTATGTAATCTACTGGTCTGTCTCGCCATATGGATGACTTTCAGCACACCCGATGTGCTGACAAAGGCATTAATGACAATGCTGCCTGTTGCCCTGTTTGTCTCTAGTGGCTTTGAACACTGCGTGGCCAATATGTTCATGATCCCTCTGGGAATCATTATTCAACACTTTGCCCCGCAAAGCTTTTGGGATGCGATTGCGACTTCGCCTCTTCAATTCAGTGATGTGACTTTTGAGCGCTTTTTAATCGCGAATCTTATTCCGGTTACCTTAGGTAATATCGTGGGGGGCGCGGGACTTGTTGGCTTTGTCAACTGGTGTCTTTATCGCCGACCTATCAAGGCGGCAATATCGATCAATTTGGCCTCATCGCACTGCGATAAAGCAATGACGGAGGAAATTGACATGACTGAAACGATGATGGTCTCTGATATCATGACGCTCAACCCTATTACACTGACTTGTGAGATGCCGATACCTAACGCGATGGATATCCTGATCGATAACCTCCTCATTAGTGCTCCTGTATGCGATGCGCAAGGACAGCTAATGGGCTTCTTTTCTGTTCACGATGTCATGGTGGATTTGTGGTGTGACGATTATGTTCCAAATCCCAATCGTCGGGTTTTAGATGTCATGTCTCGAGATATCATAACGATCAGTCCAACGGACAGTCTGATGGAGGTCGTTGAATTTATGTGTATTGATAAGGAACAGCTGTACCCTGTTGCTCGTTCGGGAATAGCGACAACCTTGAGTACTCTGACGCTTGAAGAACGTGCCAAAAGTATCAGGGTCAGTAAACCTCATGTTCTTCCTGTGGTTGATAAGGGTCAGTTGGTTGGTGTATTAACACGACAGCATGTTTTGCAAGGACTGAGGCGTCGATATGTAGAGAAGGTTTTGGCCGTGTCCGCATAAAAAACGCCTCGACTAATATCGAGGCGTTGGTTGAAACGGTTTGTTTTACTTCTTAATCCCTTCGACATGTAACTCCATGTCAACGTAACTTGATGATCCCATGACGGGGATAGCAAAATCGGCAAGCTCAAGGCGCGTTGTACCATAGAAACCAGCGCGCTCACCACCCCATGGATCAGCACCGGCACCAATGAATTCAGCGGCGATAGTAATCGGCTTGGTAACGCCATGCAGATTTAAGTTGCCATTCACTTCCAATTGCCCGTTACCTTTATCAACCACACTGGTGCTATTAAATGTCGCGGTGGAAAATTTTGATGTATTGATAAAGTCTGAACCACGAATATGCTTATCACGCTCGGCATGATTTGAATCTAGGCTGGTGGTATCAATGTTGACGGCAATCGTCGAGGCCGTCACATTGGCAGGATCATAAGAGAAATTACCCTCAAAGGTATTGAATCGACCTTTGATAAAACTGTAACCAAGGTGGCTGATTTTAAAGTTAACCGAAGCATGCGCTCCCTTGGTATCAATTACATAATCCGCCGCGCTTGCCGCCATTGGCAAGGCCATTGCCATTGCTAGTCCGGTAGCAAATAACGTTTTTTTCATTTCGAAGCTCCTATCATTTTGCGTAGCGTGTTGTCTTTGTTAATCACATGATGTTTTATGGCAGCCAGTGCGTGCACCCCTGCCATCACAATGAGGCTCCAAGCAGCATAAAAGTGAATGTCTCCAGAGAGATCCGCTTGGTCATCAAATAAAGCACCCAGTCCAGGGACACTGAACCAGTTGAAAACGTCGATTCCACGACCATCTTCAGTAGAAATAAGGTAACCGGAGGCAAACAGTACAAACAAAACCAAATACATGGCCAAGTGCACAAGCCGAGCCCCGATTTTTTCAAGTGTATGACCTTCAATGTGCGGCGCTGATGTGGTCACTTTCCAGATCACACGAAGCACAGTGAGCCCCGCCAGCAATAAACCCACGGATTTATGCCAGTGCGGTGCCGTGCGGTACCATTCACTATAGTAGGTAAGGTCAACCATCCAAAGACCGGCTGCAAACATTGCGATAACCACTAGCGCTGATACCCAGTGAAATACCCGAGCCACCGCGTTATAGTTTTTAACTTCTGATGCCATAGTCTGATTCCAATTGCTAATGCCTCTCGTTTTCAAAGAGACTATCGGTTACTCCCGTTGTTAAACAGAGTATTTACGGTTCTTTACATTAATAAAAGTGTTTGGATTTGATTAAGTCATTCAAATTTTTTGAAGGAACTTATAGGGATGTGCGACGCGCTCCTAACCAGACAATTGGCGCACCATTCTTTAAGCCAAATTTACAGCGATTCAGAGAATACCCTATTCGACCGTATTATTGGATGCGTTTGACGTTATTTCTAGCTGAACTTTGACAGAGTGCAACAAGGGGATTGACCTCGTGTGTTTTAGTTGTGACACAACTTCAATCTTGTGCATAAACCCCTAAACAATCTCAAGATTTTGTAGGTTTAGTCTCTCGAAATCATGCTAATCTTATTAGTGTAAATATTCTTTCGGAGAAAAGTCTTGCTACTTGATGTACTAATACAAAGCGTGCATGAATTTCAAGCAGACTGCATGAAGTTGTGCGAAAAGCACTATCCGACTATCCACAATAAAGGTATGAGTGAACACCACTTAAGTCTTGCTTTTTCACGACGCCTGTCCAGAACCCTGATCGAATTCGGTCATCATTGTGAGCATGTCGCGCTCGATTGTATGCCAAACGCTGAGCATCCACATCATTACCGAATAAGTTCTGAGATTGGAACGGTTTGGGTTCTTTCATCTGATCTAGTCAGTGCGGGCAGTAATTGCCGCCAAAAGCTGTTTAGAGCCGTCACACATTGGCAACAAGAATACGCTTATGCGATCCAGCCCAATGATTTATTGCTGTTGATTAGCGATCACTGGATGTCGAGGAACCTGCAAAGTCGTGAACTTCTCCATTGGTGGGCGGGCCATTTACCGGATGAACTCGGCCAATATAAATCACAAGGGATTGATTTGCGGGAAAGCGATGAGCAACTTGCAGAGACATTAGAACAGCAGTTTGGTCTGTGCCCTTATTTCGTCAAATTTACCCATCCGCTGAGACGCTCAACCGACAAAAAATTAGTTCGGAAATATGTCCAATTGTATTCTGTGATTCAACTCAGCTAGTTTATCGCTTCGTTAGGTGTCATGGTACCTTAACCTTGTTCATCCATACTTGTGATAGAGCAAGATGATGTGGGTACAGAGTGAAAAAACTTAAACGCTACCAATACGAACGTTACGCTGTCTTGTGTAACCTTGCGTACTCCAGAGTTCTAAAACAAACTCGCTATGGCTTCGCCCCTAATGGCCAGCGTGTCATTGCCAATCGTTTTGGGAAACCACTCATGCGGGTGCTGTGGTCGCATGACAATGAGGAAGTGATTGTTGTGATAAAGGGGTCGCACAATATTTGGGATTGGTTGCTCAACCTTGCTCTATGGCAAAGACAGTGCCGCGCACTTGATCTTAATTACTCAATTCATGCGGGTTATTATTATCTTATCCTTCAAGAGAGTATGCCCGTGCACAAACAAGATCATTTGGGTACCAACGTATATCAACGTCTTTGTGCGATCCTGACCCCACTTATCGAGCAAGGTAAGCGAATCACTTTTACGGGCCATTCCTCTGGTGGAGCGATTGGTTGCGTACTCGCTGATGCATTTGAACAACGTTTCCCCAAATCGATTAAACGGGTTGTCACGTTTGGGCAACCTTCAATTGGCAACTATAGATTCAAAACCCGCTATCAGCTTAGCCACAAGACCTACCGGATCTGTTGTGACTTGGATATCGTGACGTTTCTGCCCCCACTCCCCTTTTTTTATTGGCATGTAGGAAAAATGCTTTGGTTATATAATGGTCGGATCTATGAAAATACACCGCCGCTCATGCGTTTTGGGCGTTCGATTGGTTCATGGTTGATGCGTCCATTTTCCTACCACTTGATGACCAAATACATTCGTAACAAAGATTTTTTTGATGAACGTTAATGTCGACGAGACTTTAGTGTTATCCACCTAATCATTCTCAGGGTACCCCTTTGGGTTGAGCGATTGCCAGCGCCATGTATCAAGGGCCATCTCTTGCAACGAACGACAAGCTTTCCAATCGAGCTCAGCTCGGGCTTTACTTGGGTCCGCCCAGTATTCAGCAATATCACCCCGCCGCCTTTCAACAATCTGGTAGGGTAGCGTTTGCCCACTGGCATACTCAAAGGCCTTGACCATATCGAATACACTATGGCCGTGGCCAGTGCCTAGATTATAAATATGGACGCCCGCTTTTGGCCCGACATGGATGAGGGCGGCAACGTGGCCATCGGACAAGTCCATCACATGGATATAGTCACGAACTCCTGTCCCGTCTTTGGTCGGGTAATCGTTGCCAAACACCAGCAAACATTTTCTACGCCCAACGGCAACCTGCGATATATAGGGCATTAAATTGTTAGGCACGCCTTGTGGGTCCTCGCCTAGCAGGCCTGAAGGATGAGAACCGATAGGATTAAAGTATCTCAGTAGGCTGATACTCCAGTCTGGATTGGCGATTTGAACATCCGTCAGGCACTCTTCGACCATACGCTTGCTGCGGCCATACGGATTCAAACCACCAGTGGGAAACTCTTCTCGCACTGGCACAGAGGTTGGTTCACCGTACACAGTCGCTGATGACGAAAAAATGAGGATGTTTACGCCCGTCGATCGCATCGCTTCAACCAAAGCCAGCGTGCCGTTGACGTTGTTGTCATAATATTTGAGCGGATTTTCTACCGATTCCTCTACCGATTTTGAACCGGCAAAATGCACAACAGCTTCAACACCATATGTGGTCAAGACTGTACTGATAGCCTCTGTATCACGAACATCCGCCTCAATGAAATTCGGTGTTTGTCCAGTCAGATGTGTGATTCGGTTCAAAACAGACCGCTTACTGTTTGATAGGTTATCGACAATCGTCGGTGTCATTCCCGAATGGATTAACTGAATACATGTGTGACTGCCAATATAGCCAAGACCGCCTGTAACCAGTACGTTCATACCACCCTTTCCCCGTCCCTTATTTTGTGTCGTAATCACTGTGACGCGCCAATATGACCAAGTCATGACAGATGTCTCTTAGTGTTAAGCCCTTCGACCCTCGTACTTTCTGAGCCATCCAACATCAAATTCAGCCAAAACTGACGCCCTATATTGTCAAAACAATGAAATAGATCACTGTTCGAGATTCGGTTCTATACGATGTTGAAGATTGATTGAAAATTGGAGGCGTTAATGACAAAACGTTCGATCACGTTAAATTGCGATATGGGTGAAAGCTTTGGACGTTGGAAAATGGGTCACGATGATTTGGTTATGCCGTGGATTGATATGGCGAATATCGCTTGTGGTTTCCACGCTTCAGACCCACAAGTGATGGCAACAACCATTAAACTGGCGTTAGAGCATGATGTACAAATTGGTGCTCATCCCAGCTACCCAGATTTGCAAGGGTTTGGTCGACGCTCTCTTCCGATGTCCTCTGAAGAAATCACCAACATGGTGATCTATCAGATAGGTGCCTTAAAATCTATGTGTGAGAGTCAAAATACTCAACTCAACTATGTTAAGCCTCACGGAGCTTTGTACAACGATATGATACGAGAGGTTCGCGTATTCGACGCCGTCGCTGATGCTGTGGCCTGCTTTGATGTTCCTATCATGATGTTGGCCTTAAGCGACAGTGATCGCCACTTGGATATTGCTGATAAGTACGAGCTGCCGGTGCTTTTTGAAGCCTTTGCTGATAGAACGTATCAATCAAATGGTTTGCTGACACCACGTTCAATGCCTGGTGCTGTGCTGTACCGAGAGGAAGATATTTTGGATCAGATTAAACAAATCGTCGACTATGGCAAAGTCCGCACTATCGATGGTTGTTTGATTCCTATAGAAGCCGACACGATTTGTGTTCATGGCGATAACCCACAAGCCATTGCGATGATTGAGAAGATTAGCAGTGTGATCCCCCGTTAGGAGTCGAGTGAGTGAATATACCAACGTCCGTTGACCCTGTTGCCGAGTGCTCAATACTGATTCACTTTGAAGCGCAACCCAGCCCACAACTTTCTTTGCTCATTGGAGAAATAAGCCGTTACTTGAGTAACCAATTTGGCGCAATGGTTATGAATGTTACTCCCTCTTTTGATTCGATTCTTGTTGATTATTTACCTCACCGGATTTCCATTTTTGAATTTGTTCCTTATCTTGAAAAGCTCGTCACCGAAGCCATTAAAGCGATGCCTGAAGACAGTGAAACCGCGCTCATTGAGCTGCCTGTCTATTATCATCAGGATGTAGGGCCAGATTTACTTTACTATCTTGAACAAGGGTTAGCCTTGAGTCAGGTCATAGAACATCATGCAAACCAAGAGTACACCGTGGGTGCGATTGGGTTTGCACCAGGCTTTGCGTTTTTGACTTCGGTTGCTGAAGTGTTATCACGTCCAAGACGGCCCTCTCCACGTGTGAGTGTGCCAAAAGGTAGCGTTGGTATTGCAAATGCCAACACGGCCATTTACCCAAATGAGTCTCCGGGGGGGTGGAATATTATTGGGAATTGTCCGATGGATCTATACCACCCCGATCAATGGCCTATTTTGCCTTTTACGATTGGCAGCAAAGTTCGGTTTAGATCCATCAACGAAGATGAGTACTTGTCATTGGGTGGCCAAGTGAGCCGGGGGTGGCAATAATGGCTCAGCATTATATTTCGGTGGTCAAACCCGGTCAGCAAACCCTCATTCAAGATTTTGGTCGGTTTGGCTTGGCGCATTTTGGTCTTTCTGAAGGTGGCCCTGTCGATGACTATGCCTACAGCTGGGCAAACCATCTCCTCGGTAACCTGACTAACTGCGCATGTTTGGAGATTACGCTTGGCCAAGCGGCGTTTTTGATTCACGCGCACTGTGAAATGGCGATCACAGGTGGAAACCTCAATGCACAGTTAGATGGAGAGTTATTGGACAATTGGTCAACCTTTTCCGCTCAGGCGGGACAGACGTTAAGCTTTTCTTTGCCAAAAAATGGACTGAGAAGTTATCTCTCGGTCAAAGGGGGCTTTATCGTCGAGCCGCAATTGGGAAGTTGCGCCACTGTCACCCGAGATCAATTGGGGGGATTGGATGGAGGGCGGCCACTACAGGCGGGTGATCGGCTCGCGTTTGGTTCTCATGCTGTGGCCGAAAAGCGACGTCAAATGACCTTCCGTTATAAACCAGATTACGACTTACCGCTTGAATTAAGAGTGATCGAAGGATATCAAGTGAACGATTTTGCAAAAGATGTGGTCAATGCTTTATATCAACAAACTTTTCGAGTTAGCCAGTTGGCCAATCGTATGGGCTATCGACTTGATAAGGGGACGGTTCCGCCGCCCCCGCACGAATACCTAAGTGAAGGCATTGCTTTGGGGGCAATTCAGGTGCCACCAAATGGTCAACCGATTATACTACTCAATGATCGTCAAACCATAGGTGGATACCCAAAAATTGGCTGTGTGGCCCGTATTGATCTGCCTCGCCTTGCTCAGGCAAGACCTGGTCAATTGGTCCGTTTTGTTCGAGGCGATCTACTTGGGCTTCAGGACGTCTGGTGCCAGTGGGCCCGGTTCTTTGGTTATTAGCGTGACGCATCGCTGCGTCAAACGCTGCCATTGGATTCAGAGTGGTTATTGGCCGTAAAAGCGTGCCAGCTCTTTGGGGTACAAACGCTTTTCGGCTAGTTGCTGTGCTTTTTGCTCAATCGCTTCTGGCGATAGCGACATACTGATCGGGTGAAGAGCTTCGATGGACAAGCCTCGGTAATCATACAAAGCCCACTCACGAACGAGCTTAGTCGCAGCCTCTAAGGCCGATGACCCTTTCACCACTTCAATTCGTGCATAATGATGCGATTCGAACGTTACATCAGCAGCGCGCAAGGTATCATCGTTACCTGGGATCTGTTGTGCACCAAATAATGGTGTGCCTGATTCAAGGGCGGTATGGTAGTCCGGAATAAACTGAGCAATGTGTTCGATTGCTCGTCTGGTACGGGTTGCCACCACGTCTGGCTCCCAGCCTTGTTCGAGCTTACGGTCCAATTCTGCTGGCAAGGTGGGTTGAGATGACGTCGGTCCTGTGGAAACTAATCCACCGTCAAATAAGGTGATGTCTTTTGTCATTCCATGCAACTGAAATATGCCACCTGGGTAAGGTGTGAGTTGTGCCATACCAGATGGTGTGCCACGTGGTCCATGAAATATTACCTCTGGCCATTGCTCGTTACACTCTGCCCAACGAGTGACGTAGGCGGCTTTGAACTCGACTAAGCGTTGTTTATGTGTCTGGGCGAGATCATCGATTCGGCCTGTTTGGTAACCACAGGCATTCACCAAGTAGTCAACATCGATAACAAAACCGTCTCCTTGTTCACCGCGACATTCAATAGCCCAGCCATCAGTGGTCGCCTCCAATCCCGTGACTTGAGTTTGGGTCAAGATCTGACAACGAGGCATGGACTCCAGCGCCAAGGTTACCGAAGCGGCAAGCCTAAAGACACTCCAGCCATGCTCTTGTACTGCGATAATCGGAAATTTAAGCGAATCAAGGTCGGTAGACTTGGCAAATGGAATCATCCAGTCGTCAATATTTTGAGGACATTGAGGTTGAATACGTTGAGCCAGAGTTTCCAGTTCATTGCGCTGATACGTTCTGTAATATTCATCAGGATCGCCTAGAACTTCATTTGCTGCGTCTTGTTCAACCAGCGTCGTATAACATTGTTGAATTGTTTTCAGGCGTCCATAGAGCGCGTCCGGTTCGCCCCCATCCGTGTGGGGGACCGCGATCACGGTAGGACGACGATTTAACGTATGAGGGTATAAGCGCACCGTCTCGATCGACTGCTTAAGCAACTCGATACATTGTGACGTCGAGATCTCTCGGTATAGATTACCGCCCGCGTGTAGGTGGCATATCGGCGGGCCACTGACCAGAGTGGCGTCCTTTTCGATCAACACGACCTTAATACCCAGTTCCGCTAAATGCAGAGCGGCAGTCGCCCCAGCGATACCGCCACCCACAACGGCAACGTAAGGTGTAGCAACGATGTTTTTCTTTAAGTGCATTAATGTGGCTAATTTATTCATTCTCAGAGTATTTTATCGAGTTTATCGCATTAAAAAAAACACAAATTTTGCAAGGGATAATTTAAATATTTTCAAGTAAAAAAAGTAAAAAAAACGCTTGACTCAGTTCTTAATTAAAATTGGAAATTATTACTGTGAATAACAAAAATCCTGTACACATTATCATTACTGGCCTTGGCGTATTGTACCACTTATCTACAGGCTAAGTTATCCCAAACTTTATCCACCGATTTTGTGGATAACTGTGTCAGTCAGACCCTTTAGCGTTAGCTAAGTGCTTTATTTATGGGGACTAGCAGCCGTTTTATCACACTGTTAACAACCAGAAAAAGTGTGCAAAACGTCACCAAGGGCAATGTAAACCACAGCGAAAAATGCAGATTGGGAGCTAGATCAAATCCAAACATCATGATGCCACCTACTACCATCTCGGCCCCAAATGTGGCGAGCAAACCAGCGACCAATGCCATTAAGCCATATTCTGCCCAAATGGTTCTCGTCACCCGTTTTTTGCTTGCTCCCAAGGTTCGATATAATTGGATCTCGGTTTGCCTCTGGCCAAGGCTCAAACGCAACAATGTAAAGATCAACAAAAGTCCCGAGAGCACGCCGAGCAACGCCAACACCGATATTGACCAAACTATCTGGCTCAACAATTGCTGAATTTTGGCCCCCATACTACGAATATCAAGCAAGCTGACCGTTGGGTGGTTTCTTGACAGTGTGTTGAGCACCTCATCGTGTTGGTCTTCGACCCTAAAACTGACCAAATAAGTCGCGGGGATATTTTTCATAACATCCGGGGTAAAGATAAAGTAGAAATTTGGCTTCATATCGCGCCACTCAACGTCGCGAATACTGTTGACTTGGGCGGTTACACTCTGGCTATTAATCACAAAGGTCAGAACATCACCGAGCTTGAGCCCAAGATCATTGGCGACATCCGCTTCAACCGATACGCCGTTACTGTCACTCCATTGGCCAACAAGGATACGGTTGTGTGCAGGACTGTGATCACTGAATGTAAAGTTTATCTCTCTGCTCAATACGTCGCTGCCCTCTCCACCACGTGCTCTATTTTTGGCATCGTCACCATTAATGTGTGATAAACGGCCGCGTATGATGGGATAATCTTGTGAACGCTCAATACGGTGTTCATCCAGCGCGTTGAGATACGCGTCTTTTTCATATGGCGCAATATTGAGTGCGAACGCATTGGGTGCATTATCCGGAATGGTTTGTTGCCAATCGGAAAGTAAGTCGGTTCTGACTAACCACATCACCGCTAGCAACATGAGTGACAAGGCTAAAGCGCCAAATTGGATCCCCGTACTGAGAGACGAACGATTGATCCTGCTCAAGGCCAGCTTAAACGAAGTGGAAAGGGGTAGACGGCCAAGCAAGCGGGTCATCCCCAAGCTCACCAAAGCCAGAATCACAAACAAGGCCACCATACCCGCCAATACGATCCAGACCAGCGTGTTGTCCCGATAAACCCAAAGCATGGGAATAATGGGCACGAGAATTAACCATCCTGTTAAACGGTTTTTTGGCGTGGCCACTTGAGTTTGCATCACCGCAGCCGCGTTAACATTAAGCAGGCTGATTAACGGGATGCCTAACGCTGGTACAGCAATGAGGAGGCTGCATGTAATGGATAAGAGCGCAGGTTTTATGCCATAACTGGGTAACGGATCGGGCAGCAGATCAACCAAAGGAATCCGCAATAGCGATTCAAGGCCAATGCCTATCACGATGCCGATGACCGATGCACTCGTCATCAAAATTAATACTTGAATGGCCAGCCAGCGACCAATCCAAAATTTGCTTGCCCCTAGGCTTTTGAGCATCGAAATTGTTTTTCGTCTGGTCGCCACATAGTGCTGACACGTCAGCACCAGTGTGGTCGCGGCCATTATCACCACGATCGCGACAGTCAAAGATAAGTACTGTTCCGTTCGTTGAAACACTTCATTGGTGCGGCTGGCGCTGTTTTGATCTCTCCAACGATCGCTGGGTGTCAGTTCTATACCTTGTTTGATGGCCTCAATAGCCGATTCGCTCCCGTTAATGAATAGCCGATAGCGAACGCGGCTGCCTTGCTGAACCGCGCCAGTGCGTGCCAGATCACTACTGTGTATAAAGGCCGAGGGCATTTGTTGGAATGGATTAAAGCTGAGTCCAGGTTCTTCTACGATTCGTCCTGTGATCGTAAAATCGGCATCACCGACCGTGATGTTGTCACCGATAGAGACGTCAAGTTGAGCAAAGAGACGTTCGTCCAGCCAAAGTTCTCCGGGCTTCACGGTATAGAATGGGTTTGTCCCATCGGATAACACCATTTCTCCCCTCAAAGGGTAACGACTATCGACGGATTTGACCCTAATAAGTTTCATGGCGTTATCACTAAACGCCATCGTCGCGAAGCGTGTTTGGGTCGAGGTCACAAGGTTATCACGTTTGGCCGCAAGATAGAGCGCTTCGGGGATCGGGTTGGCTGTGACAAATACAGTATCGGCCGTCAGGGCCTCTTTTCCTTGCTTGACTACCACTTGTTCCATTCGCTCTGCGAGAGCGGTCAGAGCGAATACACACGCAATGATCAGGGTCAGAGCAATGGTTACGGGCCATAACTGACCATGACGAATTTCACTAAGGCTCCAAGAAAACAAACGTCGGTTCAATGCTTTTGAGTATACTCTCGTCATTATGCTTCCTCTAAATGTCCAGATTGAATGTGAACACGTCGATCACAGAGCTGCGCCAAATTATGGTCATGCGTGACCAAAACTAACGTCGTGCCATGCTGTCTATTTAGGTCAAACAGCAACTCAATGACTTTCGAAGCGGTTTGTTGGTCTAGGTTGCCTGTCGGCTCATCAGCAAACAGAATTTTGGGTTGGATCATAAAGGCGCGAGCCAGCGCAACACGTTGCTGCTCGCCCCCTGATAATTGTGCTGGTGTATGATGCATGCGTTGCTCCAAACCCACGGAGGTGAGCAACATCTTGGCCCGTTCAACATTTTCGTCGTCACCTTTGAGAAGGCAAGGAAGGGTCACGTTCTCAATAGCACTAAGGCTAGGAATCAATAAGAAACTCTGAAACACAAACCCGATTGATTCGCTTCGAATCACTGCACGTGCCTCATCTGACAAGGTATCAAGACGGCTACCCAAAAGTTCAATCGAACCTGAACTCGGCGTGTCTAACCCAGCCAGCAGGGTCATCAGTGTCGACTTGCCAGCACCGGAGGTACCCACTATCGCTACCGTTTCCCCTTCTTTAATATCAAGATTTACATTGTTCAGGATTGTTAAATGCTCCTGATTAGTAGAGACTAGTTTAGATAGAGATTCTGCTTTTATAATGGATGCGTGCATGATTCGAATATTTTCCTTTGTCTTGATGAGCCTCATGACTTCCCTGCCAGTCAATGCTGCTAAGCTGTTGATTATTGGTGACAGTTTGAGTGCAGGATATCAGATGCCTCTCGAAAAAGCATGGCCCACTTTGTTAGCGGGTGTCATGGAACAAAAAGGAAAATCAGTGACCGTGGTGAACGGCAGTATTTCCGGTGATACCACAGGTAACGGCATTGCCCGCTTACCCGCGTTATTATCTGAGCATACGCCTGACATAGTGCTTATCGAACTCGGAGCCAATGATGGTCTGAGAGGGTTTCCCCCGAACCACATTCAATCCAACCTGACTCAACTTATCCAATTGGTCAAGCAAGCTGACGCTGAACCCTTGCTGATGCAAATACACGTTTTGCCCAATTACGGCAAACGATATACTCAAGCCTTCTCTGCCATTTATCCTCAATTGTCTCATCAGCTTAATGTTCCTCTTATCCCTTTCTTCCTCGAAGGCGTGATCACTCGCACTGGATGGATGATGGACGACGGCCTTCATCCTAAGGCGGTGGCACAGCCTTGGATCGCTGATTTCGTTGCCAATGAATTAATCAATTATCTCTAACCCATTGATTGCCATCTGTTCAACACTGAGATCATTCACGCTCTTGGTGACCACTCCAGTGGAAAAGAGGCTACAACGGCCGTTCAAGCGTTGTTTTATACGTACTGAATCGCGATGGGGATCAATGGCACCGCGTTGCTTGTTGTTTGTCTTATAAATAAGAACCGCGGCAAGTCACCCTTCTATTTGAGAGACAAATTGCGCTTTAGCCCTTAGCATTTCCTAATAAACACTCGTTTTTGAAACACAGCGTTCAGTGGCTAGTGATCGTGCTGAACAGTCTCGGCCCAGGAAAGTGTTGACGTAACAATGACTAAGGAAATAGGGACAAAAACGTATGTCAAAAATTGATACTATGAATTTGGTCATTCCAGAAGATATCTCGAATGGCTGGCAGAACATTGTCGATTTATTGGCTGAAATTATCTCTGTCCCGGCCGCGCTGATCATGCGTGTTTACCCGCAACATATTCATGTCTTTGCGGCCAACCAAAGCAATCACCCCTACCACGTTGGCGATGCCGAGTCTCTAGGGCAAGGCTTATATTGTGAAGCTGTTATTGGTGAACAACGTCCTTTAGTGGTCAGTAATGCGCAGCTGGAGACTCAGTGGCAAAATAACCCAGATCTCAAGCATGGCATGGTGTCTTACTGTGGCATTCCGTTGAATTGGCCAAATGGCGATGTCTTTGGAACCATCTGTGTTCTCGATGATAAAGAAAACAGCTATTCCCCCGTCTACCAAAAATTGATTGAAAGTTTCAGGGCGACGATTGAAGCTCAACTCGAATCCCTCTATCAGAACGAAAAGTTGAAGCATTACAACGTTGAACTTAAATCCAGAGTGAGAACACGCACTCAAGATCTGGTCAACCTCAACTACTGCTTGAATACTGAAATTAACAAACGTAAAGCAGCGGAACAGACCATCCATTACCAAAGATCGCATGATCTTGGTACCGGTTTTTTGAATCGCGTAGCACTTGAACAACAAGCACAAGATTATATTACTGATGTGAGTGGCAATGAGACATTCAAAGCCGCTGCGGTTCACATTGGTTTTACCAATGGTTGCCGTATTCAATCCAAGTATGGGTACGCCTGTTGGGAAGAGGTATTGATTCAGTATCATCGCAGATTAGGTGACTTGAGCCACTATGAACTTAAGATTGCGAGGCCGACATCAACCGATTTAGTGTTGTTGATTGAATCACATTGTCTTGATCATGATCTCAATATTTTGTGCCAACAACTAGTGGAAATCAGCCAGTCTCAATTTGAGGTTGAAGGTGATAAGTTGCACCTCAATGCGTACATGGGGATCAGCACAACGGATGATACTGAATGTCAGACTAAATTGTTAAAATATGCCGCTGAAGCGATGCAGTCTTGTAAAGATTCTGGTCATAAATACAGTTTTTACTCGCAGGCGATATCGGAGAGCCAAAATAACTTCAATCAGTTAGAAAGCTATTTGTTGCAAGCGGTCAGAAATGATGACTTGTTGCTGTATTTCCAGCCGAAAGTCTCTCCTACCACCCACAAATGGATCGGTGCTGAAGCACTCTTAAGGTGGCGCCACCCAATTTTGGGCGATATTTCCAATGAAGCGTTAATCCATATGGCGGAACAAAATGGGTTAATATTTGAAGTCGGCAGCTTCGTGTTGCGTTCAGCCATCACCAAAGCCGCCCAATGGATGGAATACACCGATGATTTTAAGATAGCGGTCAACACTTCAGCTATTCAGCTAGCGAATCCGAATCTATCGCAACAAATCAAAGATCTGCTTATTGCCTACCAACTTCCAGCCAGATTTCTTGAATTGGAGATCACAGAAAGCGGTTTGATTGCTGATGAAGTCGCTGCTCGAAATACACTGAACTCTTTGCACGATTTAGGTGTGACGCTGTCACTTGATGATTTTGGTACGGGCTATGCGTCTTTCAATTATCTTAAGAAATACCCATTTGATGCGATAAAAGTCGATAAAAGCTTCGTTCACCAGCTCGACGAAAGCGAAGAAGATAAAGAAATCGTCCGTTCAATTATCAGCGTTGCCAAAAAGTTAAACTTAAAAGTGACGGTGGAAGGCATAGAGACTAAAACTCAGGAAAACTTTATCATCAGTCAAGGCTGTGAATATGGACAAGGCTATTTTTACGGTAAACCTATGCCTTGTGATGAATTTGAAGTTGGACTCATCAGCCAATACTCATCTGGAACGGCAAACCTGTCCTATCAGTAGTTAATTTCTTTACTCACTGGCCATGGGTTCTTATAATCTCGGCCTCAGTTTATCTCGCTTGTGAATGTCTATGGATCTATTAACCGCCACACTAAAGAAAATCGAAAAGCAAAATTATCGTGCTTATCAGCAAATCAAAGGTCAATATGACTTCAGTGATTACACCTTTTTCATTGATTACGTTCAGTCAGACCCTTTTGCATCGGCATCAAGAGTACGTGCTGTTCGCCCATGGTCTGTCACGGATTTAGCTTGGTTAAAAGACACCTCCCCTTCTTATCAGATGGCCGCCCGTGACTTCATTGCCCGTCGTTTTTCAGAACTTGCGAAACAAGACAACAACATTAGCATCGCTTTAACCGGACAAACGGTGATGGACAGCACCGCGGTGGTGTTTACTCAAGAAGGAATTGAACTCAGGTTTCGGGTTAACCTGCCTGCTGAAGGTCGTTCAGTGCTGGGTAAGAAAGCCATTAATATGCTGACTTTTCATCTCCCTAAGTTTATTCGCCGTGCGACGATCGAGCGTGAACTTGATAAACCGGCTTTAATCCATCACTGCGAAACCATTGAAGATCAAGACGCTATTCGTCGTCAGCTTGATACGCTGGGTTTGGTGGCCTTTGTGGGGAATGGCTCTGTGTTACCAAGGCTAGCGGGCAACAGCGATCTACCAATGAAGGACGCGATTGCTATGCAGGCGCCTCCGTCACTGCAAGTGTCGATCAGCACCCCGAATCAGGGTGAATTGCAAGGTTTAGGCATCCGCAGTGGGATTACTCTGATTGTCGGCGGGGGGTTTCATGGTAAGTCAACCCTGCTCAACGCGATTGAACGCTCAATCTACAATCACATTCCTGGTGATGGTCGTGAAAAAGTGGTCACGAATCCTAATGCGATTAAGATCCGCGCTGAAGACGGCCGATGTGTTCATAGCCTTGATCTGTCCAACTACATTAATCACCTCCCTATGGGCAGAGATACTCGAAATTTCTCGACGCAAGACGCGTCAGGGTCAACGTCACAAGCGGCTTGGTTACAAGAATCGATTGAAGCGGGTGCGCAGAGTATCTTGATCGATGAGGACACTTCCGCTACCAACTTTATGATCAGAGACGAGCGGATGCAGGCATTGGTTGCCAAGGGTGATGAACCGATTACCCCTTTGGTCGATCGCATTGGGCAATTGCGTGATGATCTGAATATTTCGACGCTGATTGTGATGGGCGGCTCTGGTGACTATCTTGATGTGGCTGATACTGTTATCCAAATGCATGACTATCAGGCTGTAGATGTCACAGAAAAAGCCCAGCAAGTGATCAAACGCCATCCTACGCAACGGAACAATGAATGTGAAAACACGCTCGCGACTTTTCGACCAAGGGCGTTGAACAGAGCGGTATTGCTTGCTCTTTTGTCGGAGGGGAAGTTTAGAGTGTCAGCGAAGGGACTGGACAGCTTACGATTTGGTAAAGAGTTTACGGATCTCAGTGCACTTGAACAGTTGGAATCCAGCTCAGAAATTAATGCGATTGGCTGGCTTTGGTTTCAATTGGCGCAGATACCGGGTTGGGCTAGCAAACCAGCGCAAGATATCCAAGCCATTCTTGACGGTGACTGGGCCGAGCAGATGCCTAAGCAAGGTGATCTTGCAAAACCAAGAACGGTGGATGTCATGGCCGCATTGAATCGATTGAGGAAGGCCCAATTTAAAGCCAATGCCTAAGCGTTAAAAAGCGCCCATTTGGGCGCTTTACTAAAGTTGTCTAAGTCTAATGACGCAGTACGTGCCACGCCTCGCACAGTATCCGAAAACGATCACTGTTACCATTTTCCCTATCGGGGTGCCATTTTAAAGCCAGTTTTCTCCAAGTTTTTCGGATTTCCGTCGGACTGGCATCATGGGGTAACTCAAACAGAGACAAGGCTTTCGCTCGGTCCATATCATTGCCGTTTGTACTCCCGACAAACTCCCGATAACGAGTCCAGAACTCGTTGAGTAGGCGCTTAACTTCACCTTCTTCAGCTTCGTAGTTATGCCAGTCTAGGTAATAGTCTCTCAGAGGGTCGGCCACATCGATCTCATGGCCAAACACTTGGGACTGTGGCAATAAAGCAATATCCATCGCCTGTACTTGCAACCAATTGTCCGGATAAAGGGTTTCTTGAAGTTGATACAGGGCATTCATGATTAGGAAATTACGCTTAAAGAGATCTTTATCGGGTGCGTCGTCTAGCACAGGTAAGAGCTCAAGCTCATTAAGGTGGGCGGAAAGTGTATGTACTTTCCAGCCTGAAGGTTGCTTTCTGAGGACTTCCATTATGGGCCACAGCAAAGGGTTTTCCATATACTGCTGAAACTGGGCTGCCACTTCCTGATGCTCGTTCATAGGCACTCTAATAGGGGTTTATTATTAATCAAAATCCAAAACAGGCCGTTTGTCGAGTGAATATCTCATATTTACTGATCATCGCCCAAAAAAAGAGCCAGCGATGGCTGACTCTTGTGTTGTTGCTCACTGCTTTTAAAGGACGCCTAATTCCCGTAAGCGCTCTTGTAGATAACTTTTTGCGGTGTGACGTTCAGAAAGAATGACATCAGGTTTCGGGTGCAAAAACAACGGCAGAGAGATGCGCGATTGTTCCTGACGAGCACCGGTTGGATTGATCACTCTATGGGTGGTCGACGGAAAATACCCGCCTGACGCTTCCTGAAGCATATCGCCAATATTTATAATCAGGTTACCAAAGTCACAAGGCACATCAATCCATTCGCCTTCTTTACTCTTCACTTGCAGTCCTGGCTCGTTGGCTGCAGGTAATACTGTGAGAAGATTAATATCTTCATGCGCCGCTGCTCGAATAGCACCGGGCTCTTCTTCGCCTGTCATTGGAGGGTAATGCAAAATACGAAGTAAGGTCTTATCACTGGCGTTAATCATTTCAGACAAAGCCACTGAAAACTTATCCTGTACGTCTTTGGGGGCGTAGTCTTCGACCCACCCTAACAGCTCTTGAGCGAATGCGTTGGCTTGATTGTAGTAATCAAGAATTTGCTGTTTCAACTCTTCAGGTATTTGTCCCCATGGGTAAACGTGAAAGTATTCTTTAATGTCTTTTACGTTGTGGCCTTTAGCCACTTCGGACACGCTCGGCGGAAAGTATCCATCCTGAGTATCGACGTTATACGTAAATTCGTTCTTACGTTCGGTCAAAAAAAACTGATGCCAGTTTTCATAGATAGACTCGACAAGTTGTTTTGGAATCGGGTGGTTTTTTAACACACCAAATCCAGTTTCTCGCAGAGAGGCAACAAACTGCTGGGCAGCGTCTTCAGCAAGATAATCGACAGTTTCCAGTTTCATGGCTTTACTTTATTGTTTATGTAATAACAAACCCAGATTTTAAGGCGTACCTCTAGATAAAATCAAATATACTTGTTCTGGCTCTCACGATTTGGCCACTAACTGTGCGATATTCAGGTGTTTCAACACGAATGGTTAATTTCTCTGTGACCAAGAAAGGCACATTTTTAATTGAACGTTGTTTTATTTGATGCCATGATGTGATTGATTGTTACTCAGGGAGCGCCTTATGGATTCATCGAGAACCTCGTCACTCACGCTATATGGCTTAACATTGATCTATTTGGCTGTGTTTGTTTTTTCTGCCATTTCGCCATCGTCGCATGCGGTATGGATAGCCGAAATTATTCCCGCTGTTGCGATTTTTGTTTTCATTTGGGTGGCATCACTCCGTTATCGATTTTCCAATACCGCCTACGTATTAATGTTTATTTGGTTGGGCTTACATACGATTGGTGCTAAGTACACCTTCGCTCATGTCCCATTTGACTGGTTTAATCAATTGATTAACTCGGAGCGTAATAATTTTGATCGCGTTGCTCACTTTTCAATTGGTTTGTACGCCTACCCGATTGCGGAATACTTACGCAGTAAAAAACAACTCAGTCGTGGTTTTTCGCTGGCATTTGGTTTGTTTTCAATCATGTCTTTGGCCGCGGGCTATGAGATCATTGAGTGGTGGTATGCAGTACTGGCGGGAGGAGAGCAAGGTTTGGCATTTCTCGGTTCCCAAGGTGATATCTGGGATGCACAAAAAGACATGTTGATGGACACCTTAGGCGCCATCACCGCGTTGACCTTACTGGTGATTCAGTGGCGTGCATTCCCTTCGAGCCAAGCTAAATAAGGATTAAAAGCTTCGCTAAACGGAACGTGAACCACCTGAGGGCCATCGTCGTCATGGATGGAAACAATCACGGTTTCCAGACTCTGATAGCACGAGATTTGAGTTTTTGTGAGCAGCAAGGTTTCTTTATCCCGACACACTTCACCCTATCAGACAGAGTGACTGTCAATGGGCAACGTCTGGATGTATGCGGCCAGTTTTTGCTTGAGAAGCGAGTCAATGATCTTATCGGTGATTTTACCATTGTTGGTCGTGGTGAATGCGATAAAATACTCATAATGTTCCCCTATTTACTGACGATCACTGGATAACCCTGCTCTCTCAATTCTTTGACGAAACTGGATCCGGCGCCAGTGTAGGTGACCCAAACTTTTTTCTTTGCTCGGGTAAGAGACACATAAAAAAGTCGCCTTTCTTCGGCATAGGGGAAAGCGTCGTTCGACTTCGACAGGGCACCATCAATGTGAACCGCTTTTACTCGTGCGGGAAATTGACCTTCATCTACCGAGAGAATAACAACAAAATCCGCCTCTTTACCCTTACTCGCGTGGCAGGTCATAAACGCCAGTGACAACATCGAAAATTGTTTTTTCCATTCATCAAACAGTTCGGGTTTATGATAATGGTTTCTTGCCAACAATAAGACATGTTGGACCGCTTTTGCTTTGCTGTTTAGTTCGTCGAGTATTTTTTCAACAGACTGACTTGGTGCGAGGGCCACCGCCTTCGTTTTTTGTTGTTTGGCACTGGATAACCGCTTTTCAATCTGGTTTGGGTTGGTTTGAATGAACCGATTAGCGACATCGCCAATCTGACTATTGAAACGATAAGTGGTGTCCAAATGATGGAGTGTCGAATAAGGAAAGCGATCGCTAAAGCCGGTGGTTAAGTCGACATCAGCGCCAGCAAATTCATAGATAGATTGCCAGTCATCACCGACTGCAAAAAGAACACAGCCTGGATCATGGGTTTGCTGGCAAAGTGCATCCACCAAAGCCAAACGCTGCGGGGAAATGTCTTGGTATTCATCGATCATGATGTATTTCCAAGGCGGGTTAAATTTCCCTTTAGCTACGTATTGCGTTGCTCTTGTGATCATGACATTGAAGTCGATATGGCCTTGGTTTTTTAACATTTCTTGCCAAGCTTGATAGCATGGCCAAACTAAAGACAATTCGCTGTTTAGACGAGTGTAATCTTGATGATCGACCAATTTCTGCTGGATGTCTTTTTTGGTGCACCCTAACGCCGCCAATTGGTTTAGTTGACGATTAAGCCAAGCGATAAGCTTCGCGTTTTCGACATGGCTTCCAAGTTCATCGTCGCCCGCAAGGTAGGCAATCGGCCATTTTTGCAGATGCTTTTGCCAACGCTTAAAGGCGGTCGGTGTCATCCAATGTTTTTTTAACCAGTCAATGCACCAAGCAAGCTTGAGATCCTCATTCAACGCTATGGGTGATATCGTCACGGGCTCATTCTCAACTTGATTGAGAATGAGCAGACCCAATTGGTGAAATGTATTGACGGAAACATGCTCTGCGCTAAAACCAATTTTTTGTTCAAGCCGTTGTTTCATTTCATCGGCGGCATCGCGACCGAATGCGAGCATTAGGATTTCTGGCGCCTGCGCTAGGTGGCTTTGGAGCAGATAAGCAACGCGAGCGGTCAAGACACTGGTTTTTCCAGAGCCCGCACCGGCGAGTACGAGGTTATTATCATCATTGAGCAACACCGCTTGTTGTTGAGAGAGATTTAACGGCGAGGATTCAATTTGTGAAAAAAGCACCGTCCAGTTTTCAAGTTCGGTTTTCATCCACGCTTGATTTCTCTCACGCATCGTTTCATCGGTTTGCGTTATCCACGGTAAGATGACCGACATTTTTTCCGGTAGACGCAGTACCGCATCGTCTAATGTCATTTCCATCTCGGCAAAATTACGATGGAGTTTATCGAGCCAGGTGTTGACTTTTGAATGAGTGAGGAAACAAGGTTGTCGTTGAAACCCCTGAACATCCATTTCCCATTTGGGAATAAATTGATGCAATTGAGCGCATTGATGCTGATGCCATCTTTGATAGGCGGCGACCGCTGATCTGGCAAAGTCACGGCAATGCTCCCAAGGCAGTCCTTGAATTAACCAAGCTTGTTGCTGGTTACCTTCAGGGTGAGCAAAAAACTGCAATCCTCCCCACAACAGCCCTCTTGTTAGCGTTACTTTGCCATTCCAAATATTAAAGGGAATACGTTCTTGGCTGTTTTTTGAGCATAAAATCAGGTAGTCGGCTTCCAAAGAAACCTGATGATATTCATTGTGGATAAAATACTGTGCAGTCTTATTGGCGATCAGCTGCATTGCGGCTACGTCCTTCAAGTTCGGTTGTTGATATGATAACTCAACACGATTGAAGAATGAAAATATCGTGTCAACATCTTGTCTGATCGATGTCGGGGTGACTAAAGTCTTAATGATTCCAATGTTAACCGTTATGTTGTCTTGGTACACGGGTATGTTAAGTGTTTGCCTTTCCTCGACGCTCGCTCAAGTTTAGTGAAAAATCCACTCGAAAGCTTACCTCTGCCTAGTTACAATGATAACTATCCATAACAATTAAGAATCGATAACGTGTCATTGATCAGTCAGCTCCGCCTTTATTGGGTCAATAAAACCGTCAATTACAGCGTACTTATCTTAGTGACCTTGCTAGGGATTGTCATTCCAAGCTGGTATTATCCGATGGACGTATACATTATTCCATTGATTCTGGGCGTCATTGCGGCAGCACTGGCTGAGAGTGATGATAATTTCACCGGACGCCTCAAAGCATTTATTGGGACACTGATCTGTTTCGCTACCGCGTCCTTCTCTATCGAATTCCTTTTTGATGCCCCATTGGCGTTTGCTTGTGGGTTATTTGTCTCGACGTTTGGTTTTATCATGCTTGGGGCCGTCGGTCCTCGATACGCCAGCATTGCGTTTGGCTCACTGCTGATTGCAATCTATACGATGCTCGGCGCGCCAGAGAGCACCACATTATGGCAACAACCGATGCTGCTGCTCTCGGGAGCAACTTGGTACTTTGTGGCCTCTAATCTTTGGTCGGCGATGTGGCCAACTCAGCCAGTTCAACAAAGTTTGGCGTCCGTTTTTTCGGCGCTGGCGGATTACCTCGAATCGAAAAGTGAACTGTTTCATCCAACCACCAATTTGCAGCCCCAGCCTCACCGTATCCAAGAGGCAATGCTTAACGCCAAAACCGTCACCGCTCTTAACCTGTGCAAGGGAACCTTGGTCAGCCGTTCAAGGCGAGGTCAAATAGACAGCGCCAGTGACCGATATTTAAATGGTTACTTTCTCGCTCAAGACATCCATGAACGTGTCAGCTCTAGTCACTATCGCTATCAGGAACTGGCGCAACATTTCGGCCATTCTGATGTCTTATTTCGTTTTAAATACTTGCTTGAAACACAAGCGAAAGCATGCAGAGAGGTTGCACAAACGATACGTTTGGGCAGGGTGTATCAGTACAATCAAGATTCGCAAATGGCGTTGGAAGAATTGAGGCTCTCTCTGAGTCGAATTGACAATGACAATGGCCAGCAACACAAATCTTTGCTCAATCAACTGAATTACTTGTTCAACAATCTCAGTACGGTTGAAAAACAACTCAGTAACATCAGTAACCCAGATGCCCACCGTATTGAGGATGGCATTCTTGACAATACAGAAGCGCGCACCTTGCAAGCGATGTGGTCCAGACTGACAAGTCATTTCAATAAAGACTCGATGTTATTTCGCCATGCGGTCAGGATGTCTATCGCGCTGACTGTAGGTTATGCCATTATTCAGTTATTTGAGATTGAATTTGGTTATTGGATCTTACTCACCACGCTCTTTGTCTGTCAGCCCAACTACAGTGCGACGCGACAGAAATTAGTGGCCAGAGTCATGGGAACCATTGCTGGCCTATTGATTGGGACGCCTCTGCTTACGTTATTCCCTTCTCAAGAAAGCCAACTAGCGATTATTGTTGTCAGTGGTGTTGCGTTTTTTGCCTTGCGTTTGGCCAATTACGGGTATGCGACGGGTTTTATTACGGTACTGGTGTTATTTTGTTTCCACCAACTGGGCGATGGCTACGCGGTCATCTTACCAAGATTGGCGGATACGATTATTGGTTGTAGCCTCGCTGTTGCCGCGGTTGCGTGGATTTTTCCGGATTGGCAAGCAAAGCGGCTACACAATGTGATGGCCGAAACCATTGATGCAAGCCAACAGTACCTAGGCCAGATTATCGGTCAATATCGGATTGGCAAGAAAGACAGTTTATCCTATCGCATTGCACGTCGACATGCCCACAATCAGAACGCGAATTTAGCCAATGCGATCAGCGCGATGCTCGCCGAGCCAGGTCGTTACCGATCAGCGGTGGACGAAAGCTTTCGTTTTCTGACTTTAAACCACGCACTTCTCAGTTATATCTCCGCATTAGGTGCCCATAGAAAACGCATTAATGACCCAGCGACTCATCAATTGGTGCTCGAAGCTCACAGCGTAATTCATGGCCATTTGGGTGCCCTATTTCATCAACTAAACCATCAAAATCAACCCGATAGCAGAGGAATAAACCCCGCTCTGGATCTCGAAACACGCCTAACTGATTGGCGTGATGAAGATGAAAACTCAGTCAAGATGGTCCTCCAACAGTTGTATCTAATTTATCGAATGATGCCGGAGTTACACTCACTAGCGAGTAAATTTTCAGCGCGTGTCGATCGGTCCTAGATTCACGATTCTCTTACATTACCTGACAGTGTTCGGACACAAAATGACCAGAGGATAATAAAATGCTGTTTTATTAACGATATCGAAGACAGCAAAGAATGGGAGAGGTTTGTTGTTTTTCGGACCGAGATGGGAGTTGATTCGAATGCAACCGAATGTAAGCCAGACACAATTTGAGCTTCTAATAAGCCAGATCCAAAAGTTGACGCTGCCACAATTGCGCAATCTTAAAACGAAAATAGACGAAACGTTGGACGTAACGCCTGCCGTTTCGATTTCAGAAGAGGAAAAGAGACTCATCGCAAGTTTGTTTTCATAGCATAACTTGCTCAAAATGCAAACACCGATTAGACTGAAGTTATAGGGGGGGGTCTATGTCGGTGTCATCAGTACAGTCCGGATACCAAGTGATAGAACAGTCAACTCGGTTGGCTGAAGACGCTGCGCGCGAAATAAACCAGCTTGAAGACAGAAAGCCTGTCCAAGAAAGCCCGGCCCCTACTCAAGAGAATATCGCGCCAATCCAAAAAGACGACACCTATGAATTCAACAAAGTTGAGTTTAAGGAGCCCGATTCCTCACTCGTTGAGCCCTTAGTCAAACTGACTCAAGCGGAGCAATACAGCCGTGTTGGTACTAACATGTTGCAACGCGATCAAGAGATGATCGGTACGCTGCTTGATGTCCACGTCTAACCGACTCGGAGAGCCTCAAAGGTAAACACCTGTTGTTATCTCGTGTAGAGTGGTTAGAATTCTACAATAATTTCATTTTGTGCTTTCACTATGCCCAAACTCAATTTGTCTGAACGCGACAAACGCCCACTATTCACCCGAGGGCGACACTCTGATCAATTAGAACAAAAGCTCGCCCCTAATTTTGAAAGAGCGAGCTTGCGTTTAACACCCAGTCCAAATCTGTCTGAGAAAAACATCGCCAAACGTTGGGATAAGCTTAAGAAATTAACTGAGCAAGAAGCCTTGCTTGACCCCTTTACCATCGAACAGGCACATCATTACCACAAAAATATTGAGCATTTTGTTGGTACGGTCAAAGTCCCAGTGGGTATTGCTGGACCACTGCGGGTCAACGGTTTACACGCTCATGACGACTTTTTAGTCCCGCTGGCCACGACAGAAGCCGCACTGGTTGCGTCTTACCATCGTGGCTCGCAGCTTATTACTGCAGCGGGCGGCGCCAGTGCGATGTTACTCAATGAAGGCGTCACAAGAACGCCCGTTTTTGAATTTGAAGGGCTCATCGATGTCGGTCAATTTGTTGCTTGGGTGGTCACACAGTACGATCAGTTTAAACAGTTGGCAGAGTCGACGACGTCACACGGAAAATTACACGATATCAATGTCAACATTGAAGGCAGTCGTGCCTATCTGATTTTTGAATTCCATACTGGTGATGCGTCGGGACAGAATATGGTCACGATAGCAACCAATGCGGTGTTTCAATGGGTGTTAGAGCATTCCCCTATCGACCCACTCCATGCGTATCTTGATGGTAATTTATCTGGCGATAAAAAGCCCAATAGCCATACACTGCGTCATGTTAGAGGCAAAAAAGTTACTGCAGAAGTCAATCTTAGCCGCGCTCTGATAGAGAAATACCTTCATACCACACCGGAAGAAATGGTTAAATTTGGTCAAATGACGACGACAGGTGCATCGCTCAGTGGTTCAATTGGTGTTAATGCGCATTATGCAAATGCCTTGGCTGCTCTATACATTTCATGTGGGCAAGACGCAGCGTGCGTTGCTGAATCGGCTGTTGGTATTACCCGTATGGAAATGAGTCGACAAGGTGGCCTCTACGCTTGTGTTACCTTGCCTAACCTGATGCTTGGGACCGTGGGTGGTGGGACTCATTTGCCCAGTCAAAAGTCCTGCCTAGACATTTTAGGTTTGTCCGGCTCTGGAAACGCAAGAGCGCTAGCAGAAGTCGCCGCGGCATTGTGTTTGGCGGGCGAATTGTCGATTGTCGGTGCATTTTGTGCTGGACATTTTTCTCGTGCACACCAAAAGCTCGCCCGCTAACCTTCCTCCCTACTTTTAATCATTCTCAAATGCACGCAATGCCCTACTCATCAGGGCATTGCGTGTCTATATGCGCGATTTCTCACTTTAATACCTTCGAATTACATTCAATTGAACGATCGAGATCATAGTTATCTACAAAAAAGTTCACACAATACTCATAATTAGGTTTATATTAGTACTCAAAATGCTCGTACGAACATTAGGGAACATATGAATGACCATTAGTTACTTAAAAGAAAAAAATGAACAAGCCTTGCTCGATGTCATCGTCGTTGGTGGTGGTATTAATGGTGCGGGCATTGCGGCAGACGCCGCAGGACGAGGTTTAAACGTTGGTCTGTATGAGGCGAAAGACTTTGCGGGCGCCACGTCATCCGCGAGTTCAAAATTAATTCATGGTGGGCTTAGATACCTCGAGCATTATGAGTTCCGCCTCGTAGGTGAATCATTGGCCGAGCGTGAAATACTGCTCGCAAAAGCGCCGCATATTGCTTTTCCAATGCGATTTAGGCTCCCACATCGACCTTTTCTTCGCCCAGCGTGGATGATCCGAGCCGGCCTATTTCTCTATGATCACTTGGGGAAACGTACGTCTTTACCAAGCAGTAAAAAAATCCGTCTAGATAATGACAAGGTCACACTTCCTGAGCTCAAGGTTGGTTTCGAGTACTCAGACTGTTGGGTCGATGATGCAAGATTGGTGATCCTCAATGTTATGCAGGCTCAGGATCTTGGTTCAGAGGTCAGTAACTATTGTCAGGTTACTTCGGCCAAACGCGTCGAAGGTATTTGGCATGTAGAGTTGTTTGATCAACGCTCGCAAAAAACGTTGTTTCGTAAAGCAAAAGCGCTAGTGAATGCTACGGGACCATGGGTCAAAGAGTTTGTCACTGACAATATTCAGCTCCCCTCTCCTTATGGAATTCGGTTAATTAAAGGATCGCATATCATCGTGCCGAAAGTCCACGACGAGCCTCAAGCTTACATACTGCAAAATGAAGACAACCGGATTGTCTTTGTGCTCCCTTATCTGGGTAAGTTTTCGATGATAGGGACCACCGACGTCGAATACAAAGGTGATCCACGTCAAGTCTCGATTGATGAGGATGAAAAACAGTATCTGATCGATATTGCAAACAAACACTTCCGCCATCAGCTTACTCTCAAAGACGTCATCGCTGATTTCAGCGGCGTTCGCCCACTTTGCGATGACGAATCCGATTCTCCTCAGGCGATTACCAGAGATTATACGCTGGCACTGGATCATCAGGATGGCGCAGGCCCTCTCCTATCGGTCTTTGGTGGAAAGCTCACCACTTACCGAAAGTTGGCCGAGTCCGCTATGGAGCACCTCTCTTCGTATTTGGAATTGGGTAAGCCGTGGACACGAGAAGCGCCTCTTCCTGGTGGAGAACAATTTGATAGGCAAGCCTTGAGCGCGCATTTGTCTCAGCAGGTCCCGTTTATCGATACCGACACACAACAACGTTGGATCGCTGCGTACGGTAGCCGGGTAACCCGTCTACTTGAAGGGGTTAACAGCGAGCAAGATTTGGGTATCAAGTTTTGCTGTGGTGTCTATCAAAAAGAGATTGATTACTTGGTTGAACATGAATTTGGCCGTACAGCAGAGGACTTACTTAAGCGACGGACGAAATTGCACTTGCTTTGTGACCGCCACGCCTATCAGCGCATCGAGGATTATCTGAATCTTGGGTCGTCGTCTCTTGAATCACGTTGTGCCTAATGGTGCCAAAGCGCGACCCACATGGAGGCCAAGAGCCTCCATTTTTTGTCCCCAAGCGTGTTTATACGCCAGAGTTACGTTAAAAATTCGTGCTTAAAGTGCAGAAAGGCCTGATTTAAAGCAAGCTCTTTTATCGGTTTAACAATGACGTAGTCAGCACCAACACTTAAAAATGCCCGTTTGGTATCTTGCATGCCATCGGCCGTACAGGCAAAAATGGGCGTTTTCAGTTTGAGATCTTCACGTATGATCTTGGTGGTTTCTATGCCCCCTAGGTTAGGCAACTGATTATCCATTAGGATCAGGTCAATATTGTTCGAGGCTTTTAACAGCTCTATCGCATTCAATCCATCTTCAACCCAAGTAACGGCCATTCCATATTTTTCACAAAATGCCTTGGCGATAAAGGCATTGGTTTTATTGTCCTCAACCAAGAGAACGTTCAGTGTGGTATCAAACATACTTGCAGGGTCTACCTCTAGAGCACTGGTTTCAATTTTTTCTTCCGATTCGGTCAATTCAATCGGGATAACAAGTGTAAAGGTGGTACCTTCACCAATGGCACTTTCAATTTCGATCTGTCCTTGCAACATCTCGACCAAGCTATGAACAATGGCCAAACCTAGCCCGCTGCCACCGTATTCACGAGTCGTTGTTGATTCAGCCTGAACAAAGGGTTCAAAAATATGCACTAACCGTTCTTGGTCTATGCCGATTCCTGAATCCTTAACCTTGATATTCAGGACAGATACGTCGTCTTGTGTACCACACATCAGTGAGACAGTGACTTTTCCGTGATGGGTAAATTTAACCGCATTGCTCACCAAGTTAAATAAAATCTGATTTAGCCTGACTTGATCACTGTGCGCAAACGTGATGCTATTAACATTGCTGAGCACATCAAGTTCGATGCCTTTTTCACGACAAAGTGGGCTATAAATTTTTTCTACCGCTGTGACCAACTCAATCAATCTGAAATCAGCGGCTTGGATGTGAAATTTGCCCTGCTCAATTTTAGAAAAATCGAGAATATCGTTGAGTACCGCCAAAAGATGTTCGCCACTATTGCACAACACTTCTACGTGTTCTTTATTGTCTGCATGGGTGAGTTTTCTTTTTAACAGCTGGGATACTCCGAGAATCCCGTTGAGAGGTGTTCTGAGTTCGTGACTCATTTTTGCGAGAAAATCAGCTCTGACACGCGCTGACTCTTCCGCTTCTTTACGCGCGGTGTAACTTTGTATTTCTGCTTCTATAAAACTGGTGACATCCTGCCCCTGAGCCATAATATTGTTGATGCCACTATCGATAAAGATCGGTGACAAATTCCACCGATAGGTTTTTGAACGTATGGTTATATTAATGCCTGTGAGAGTGGTGCCTCTGGCACACATCAGGATATGGGGCTTGAGCTTTTCAACCAATAACTGATAATCGTTTTGTTCGTGCTCAGGCTCTCGGCGAAAACTGCTCTCAGCGGCCGGGTTTGAGCGGACCAAATGACCATCAACATTCCACAGTGTGATGGGAGAAAGAGAAAAATTAAACAAATCAGCAAATTGCTTTTCCTGATCGCTCAAACGCAGAAAAGCCAGTTCAAAGGAGTGGCCAATTTGATTGAACTCTTCTATTTGTGAACCGCAGAAATGACCCACTTGATCTTCTTCGACAGAACGCTCGGTATAT
Source organism: Vibrio ostreicida (assembly GCF_013074385.2). GTDB lineage: Bacteria > Pseudomonadota > Gammaproteobacteria > Enterobacterales > Vibrionaceae > Vibrio > Vibrio ostreicida. Next base: position 154,117 of record NZ_JABEYA020000005.1, on the reverse strand, counting down.
TTCATTAAATTATTCAATTCACTCGACACACGCTGTCCCAGCCATAGGCGGCTATAAACCGCAATGATCACCAATAGGCATGCGGCCACACCAACCCAAACGTAATGACTTTTAACCAACGTCATCACGGGCTCATTGTCTTGTAAGGTATAGAGACTTAAAAAGGTCGAGACATTACTGATAGTAAGATCGGTTTTCGAGACCATAAATTGATTGGCAGTCAAAGAGTTAGACGATTGTTCTAACCACTCGATGTGTCGGAAATCTTTATTTTTTGTACTCGACGCAATCACCTCTGAACCAACGGAAAGCAGTACATGGTCTGCATTACTTCCTTTCAGAATCGCGTTAATCAAAGCAAAGTTATTATTGAGTACCACTGCGATGTGCAAGAAAGCGATCACCTCGCCTGTTTCCATCTGAATGATTGGGGCTCGGCGAGCCATCAGGTAACGTGTACCCAGCAAAGAAGGCGTTTGAGACAAATACCAGCTACTCCCAGCGCGCATATCCTCACTGAGATGGGCAAGATGTTCTGGAGAGATCCCGTAAAACTGATAGTTAGAGTCATCCCAAATCATCTCTGAGTCTAACGTAATAAAGCGAAAATCGGGGGCTAATTCAGGGGTCGCTTGATCCGTGCCATTAAAAAAGCGATCCAAGCCAATAATGTCCTGATTCATTACAGCTTCAATCAAAGATTCATTACGGCTGTAACTGTCCTGTTGAATCTCTAACGTTTTCATCCGGAAATCGAATATTTGTTGGACAAGGCTTTGCGTTTGTAGCTTAGAGCGGGCGACTTCATGAGAAACCACCTGACGATTTACCTGATAGTTCTGAAAAACCATCACCATAGACAGCACGCCAATAGTGAGGAAAATAGAACGAGTAAGTAAAGTGGCAAGCCTATTTTTTCTACCGCTCTGCGCTAACAATGCCATTATTGATCCGAATACCTAAATGCTCGTTTTTTGAATTCATTCACCTTGGCTGGGCTGTCCTCTTTAGTGACTAATTCAAAGTCACCAGAGTAAACGTGAGGGACATTCTTACCTTCCAAATCCCATTTAATCCCTTCGGCCATTGCGATCCCCGTATCATCATTCATTCTCATTGCTGTGACATCCAATTCGCCATTCGCTATCGCTTTCAATTCCGCACTTCCCCCTCCCCAGCCATTGATAATAATATCGAGTCGATTCTTCTCTTTCAACGCATCGACTGCGCCAAGAGCGACATCTGTCGAGCAGGCATAGATAAAATCAATATTGGGATCTTTCTCTAACGCTTTGAGTGCGGTTCTAAACCCAGAATCACGGCTGGCGTTCGTATAATAAGACGAAGAAAGTTGATAAGAGTCGTGATGGCTCATTTCTTCAATAAACGTATCGCCTCTGGCATCACTCACGTAGCCTTCGGAAAAATACAGTACAGAATAACGGCTTTTGTTCGGTAATGTTCGTTTAAAGTAGTTTTCCAGCAAGCGTGTCCCTTTGATATGATCGAAACCAACGTACATAAAAGGCTGCTGAGTATTCCAAGCCCTTACTGGCGTCGTAATATTTTGTAGAATCAACTTGGTTTCAGTTGAGCTTAACACGTGTTCAATAAATTTTCGGTGTCTGGTCGTGTCTAAAGTAAAAATGATGTAATCTGCTTCATTTTTAATCGCGTTGAGTAAGGAAAGGCTTTGCTGACGAATATCCAAATTTGGCCGAGTAAAGACTTGATTAATTTTATAGCGAATACCTAACTTGTCCAAACGAGCTTCAAATGCGCGAATATTTCGCACCCAATAGTCCGAGACTTGTTGACCGGGATAGACGACAGCGATAGACACGGGATCTTGTTGATTGATTGCAATCGGAACTGGCTGTTTACGCACGGTTTCCGAGAGTGCGTCGGTGAGCATTTTTTGCATAGGGTTAGAATCAAGATACTCGTCATACTGCCAGTATCCATTCAGGGCTTGTGTATTGTGTGCATAGCTCATTGGTGAAACTATGAGTGATAAAGCGAACATACGTGCTGTAAACATTGCTTGTCCTTGTGACCTTTTTCGCACGAAATAGAGTAATAATTCTAACATAAAAGAATACCGTAATAGTGTCGCGTACTATCAATTTAATAGATTAAATTGAAAAAAAACATTAAGTTATAAAACTAACAATATCAGTATGGCATTATAAATTAGAACATAAAAGACAAATTGCCCGAGAGCCCAAATTGGTGATTGTCAGCATAACTGCCCGCAAAATCAACGCTAACTAAACCACCAGGACTGATTCCAATGCCTGCGGTAATCGAGTTATCCAATGTATTTTCAAGATCAATTTCATATCCAGCTCGTATCTGAGCCCAGCCCATCGCATTACCCTCTACGCCAAAACGCAGGAACTGCGTGTCATCATCTCGATCAGAAAATCGCTCCTGTTTGGTGAGATCCCAATCAACCGTAGCAGAGACATAGTCTAGGACATACGCTGTAGAGACCGTTATCTGGGTGTCAAGTTTGTAGGTACTGATGCCGCCAACATTTAAGGTTTCCAACTCTTGAGAGAAAAGGTCCTTTATCGCGATACCTGCTCGGAATTGGTGATACAACCACACGGCGCCCAAATCGAAGTTAAAGGCATTATCTTTGGTCTCACTCTTATCATAATCACTGAGGTCGAAGTCTTTAACCGTCAAGGCTTGTTTATAGGTTCTCATGGTTTGAAATTTTGGTGAGACACCTAGAGCGATATCTTGACCAGCCAATGACATGCGTTTGGCGATGGTCAGTCCAAATTCAGTAAAACCAAATGCAATCAGGTCAACGCTAGAGTTTTCATAGCGGGTTTGAGTGTCTGATGAAGTCGATATATTGGTTTGAGCAACGATATCGGCGTAACCGTGGAGAAACACGCTGGCCGAAAATGCGTCAAGTGGGAAGGCAACTGATGCCGTAATGCCTGCATCAACCCCAAGGGGTTTATCGTTAGATAATTGGTCAAGTGCGTTATTGACAGCCGTTTCTGCGTCAGACGACGAGGTATTGGCTTCGTACTGATCAATGCTATCCTGAAGCGCGTCAATCGTGCCCAAGGTGTCATCAGTATCACGTACTCTGGCTCCCAAGCCAGGCAGCAACAATCCGATGGTATCTGAATCGGTATAGACGGCACTAAGGGCAGGGTTATAAAACGGGGCTAAGACATAACCTGCCGTTGTGACGCCGGTATTGCCCATCCCATTACCTCGGCCATCCGCCACGAAACCAGCAGCACCCACTGAAAATCCCACTAGGCTTAAGTTTATTATTGATAATTTAATCAATTTTTTCATATTTATATCAACCCGATAGTCTCTCATATCAAGGTTAATACAAAATCAATTAAAGGAAGGAAAATTAGTTGAGAAGTTATGCTTTTACCACATCTGCCAGCAAAATATGACCTGTCACTAGCCTTTCTTTTTGTTTTTTACTAAGTTGTTTAAGCTGAAATTCAATTTTGGACGCCCTTCCTCGGCACGGTCCAATTCTATCGAACCATACCAAAGATAGCGGCCCCTTGCCTCTGAGCGCTTTGGCGCCTGTGCCATTGCAGTGTTGTTGATAACGGCGCTCTACATCTGTGGTGATCCCGCAATAAAGCGCGTTGGATCGTGTCCGTATAAAGTAGACGTACCAGAGTGAGCGCGGGTCACCAAGTTCCGTTTCAATCACTGTGAACTTAATTCTTCAATCTGTTGCTTTAAATGAGTAATTTCCAATTTAAGTGCAGCGACTTCATTCTCCAGCTGGTTTACCCGAGTCTGATCAGCTGTGACGGTAGTCGAACTGATATCAGCAGTGATATCCACCTCGCCACTGAATAAGTGCATATAGCGAGATTCTCGTTTACCCGCTTCTCTGGGCAATTTAACCACTAGAGCCCCCTGCGCTCGAGATGCCATCGATTCAAGTACCGCTTCAACTTCTTTCACGTCAGAAAAATCCGCGAGTCGGTTCGTACGCGTGCGCAGTTCTCCGGGCGTTTGTGCACCACGAAGAAGCAAACTGCAGACAATGCCTTTCTGTTGGGCAGAAAGTTTAAGATCACCAAATTCGGTGTTACAAAAGCGATGCTGGAATTTACTGGAACGGCTATTAAAACCGCTTTCATCGCTCACCAAACGTCGACTGACTAAAGCATCAACGGCGTTTTGAATCTCTGAATCAGTGCATGCCATTACCGGTTCACGGTTACTTTTTTGATTGCAGGCGCTGGTTAAGCTGTTTAAGGTCAGGGGGTAATAATCTGGCGTTGTGACTTCCTTTTCGATCAGGCAGCCGATGACACGGGCTTCAACAGGATTGAGTTCTATATTCATGTTTGCTTCCTCTTTGTGACCTTGTCAATTAATGTTCAGAAAAGAGAGGGACTTTCTTTATTTGGCCATTCTCATCTATCATTCTGATTCTTGTGCGATTTAATTCTAGTTCGGTGAGCTGTTGTCGCGCCATTTCTTCTTTGTAGGCTTTGATGATTTTTCCGTCTTCAGGCTCGGGCTCTACGACTTTGGGCGTTGGAATAACAATTTGCGAAAGACGCATAATCTGGATGCTGTTGTGGTCGATTTTGGAAATAATAGCCTGAACAGTGGCCATAGCTCAATAAGCGGTTGGCGAGATCGGTGATATATTGGTCAACATATTGTCTTGATTGATCTAAACACTGTCATCAGCCGATATGTTGTGCTTTAATCGAAGGCAGTTAAGGTACACAACTTTAGGGAAATAACCGATGAATGGTGTTTTTGAAATAGTCGCTCAGGCGCGGCGTAAAAATAAGCTCAAACGGGAGCTTCTTGATAACGAGAAAAAAGTCCGTGATAACCGTAAACGCGTCGATCTGCTCGATAACTTGATCGATTACATTAAGCCTGATATGTCACCTGATGAAATCGTTGTCATTATTAAGAACATGAAAGCCGATTACGAAGACCGCGTCGACGACCACATCATTAAAAGTGCAGAAATATCCAAAGAACGCCGTGATATTAGTCGCCGTATTCGTGAGTTAACAGAAGAAGATAAGCAGGTTAGTCAGGGTAAGAAAAAATAGTCTTACCCCTGTGATTTTTATGAAGCCCGCCCTAAATAGTGCGGGTTTCTTTTTATCGGGGTAATCCACCTCCCTTGTTGCAATAAAAGCGTCATTAACGTTTGCGTAATCGTTTCACTTCTCTTAATTCACAAGTGAGTCTTATACCACCTATTTATCTCTGTTATATTTACACTTTAGTTAATAGGTGAGACGCTACAGAGACGGGATTTAGGCCTTGAGCTCACGCTAAGATGCCTTGAGAGGGGCGCCGGCGGAACAACGTTAGAGAGTCAAATTATGGATGTTATTGAAATATTGGGCTATGCCGCCTCGATCATGGTCGCCATTTCATTAACCATGAAAGATATTGTTAAATTACGAGTGATTAACTTCATTGGCTGCTTACTTTTCACGGTGTATGGCCTAATGATTGATGCTTGGCCAGTGGTTGTCACCAATGGCTTTATTGCTTGTGTTAACGTTTACTTTCTCGTCAAAATGGAAAATGATAAGAAAAAGAGTGTTGACCAAACCGCGTGAAGATTGCCAAAAAAAGCCCCAGATTAAAATCTGGGGCTTTTTCATTTAGTCTTGGTCGTGCATCTCCGACCAAACTTGCGCACATTTGACTGCACGCTTCCAACCTTTGTAGCGACGATCGCGCTTCTCTTCATCATGATGAGGGACAAAAGTTTTATCGATGTTGGCTTTGTCCGCCAATTCATCGAGGTTGCCCCAGAAGCCCACCGCTAGACCAGCTAGATAGGCAGCCCCAAGCGCTGTGACTTCCGTCACTTGCGGCCGGAGTACCTGAGTATCGAGAACATCAGATTGGAACTGCATCAGGAAGTTGTTGGCGACTGCCCCACCGTCGACACGTAATGCCGCTAATTTGATGCCTGAATCTGCCTGCATTGCGTCAAGTACATCTCTGGTTTGGTATGCAATCCCTTCAAGTGTCGCACGGATAATGTGGTTAGAATTCACTCCGCGAGTCAAACCAACGATGGTACCTCGAGCATAGGCATCCCAATAAGGAGCCCCTAAACCTGTAAATGCAGGCACAACATAAACGCCATTAGAGGTGTCCACTTTAGTTGCAAAGTACTCGGAATCTTTTGCATCAGCCAGCAGTTTCATTTCATCGCGCAACCACTGAATGGAAGCGCCGCCCATAAACACTGCCCCCTCTAATGCGTACGCTGGCTCGCCAGACGGTCCACAGGCTAGCGTGGTCAGCAAACCATTTTTAGAGGTGACCTTTTCTTGTCCTGTGTTCATTAACAGAAAGCACCCGGTTCCGTAGGTGTTTTTGGCTTGGCCAGAATGGACACACATTTGACCGAACAAGGCGGCTTGTTGATCACCTGCAATCCCAGCGATTGGGATACGCGTTCCACCCTTACCACCAATATTGGTCTCTCCGTAAATTTCTGAAGACTTTCTGACCTCTGGCATCATAGACAAGGGAATGTCCATTTCTTTGAGCAGTTTCTCGTCCCACTCCAATGAGTTAATATTAAACAGCATGGTTCGGGATGCGTTAGTATAGTCGGTCACGTGGACACGTCCTTGGGTCATCTTCCAGACTAACCAAGTATCGACCGTGCCAAATAAGAGTTTCCCTGCCTCGGCCTCTTCGCGTGCACCGTCAACGTTATCGAGAATCCACTTAACTTTCGTTCCAGAAAAGTAAGGGTCCAGAACCAAGCCGGTATTATCTTTAACGTAGCTCTCTAAGCCGCGTTTTTTTAGTGTTTCACAGATCGAAGCGGTGCGACGGCATTGCCAGACAATCGCATTATACACTGGCTTACCCGTTTCTTTGTTCCAGACAATCGTCGTCTCACGTTGGTTGGTGATACCGATACCCGCAATCTCATCGCTACGAATTCCCGATTTACCCAAGACTTCGACCAACACCGAACTTTGTGTCGCGTAGATTTCCATTGGGTCATGCTCGACCCAGCCGGCTTGTGGGTAAATTTGAGTAAATTCACGCTGAGAGACACTGACAATATTGGCATCGTGGTCAAGAATAACGGCTCGTGAACTGGTTGTGCCTTGATCGAGCGCGACCATATATTTTTGCTCAGTCATGATCTTTCCTTATTTTTGAATTTTATCGTTATTTCTAGGCTTGTTTTTTTCAATTAAACAGGCGCTTGTTGTTGTTCTTCTGTTTCATCACATTGATTTGGTATCGTGCAACCAGTCCCTGTATTCGGGAGGTATTGAGCAATGCATTTGGGGTAAGCCCAAGCGCCAAAGCATGCGCCAGCAATCGGACCTAGAATCGGGACAATGAAGTAAGGTATATCCTTAGCGCCGCTCAACGCGAAATCCCATCCAGCAAGGTAAGCAAATAGCTTAGGACCAAAATCACGTGCTGGATTCATCGCAAACCCAGTTAATGGGCCTAACGAACCACCAATAACAGCAATGAGGACACCGATTAACAAAGGGTTCATCGCGCCACGCGGTGCGCCATTGTTTTCGTCACCTAAGGCTAAAATGGCGAACATTAATACCGCTGTAATCACAAACTCGACGGCTAGAGCCCCCAAAAAGCTCAGTGACGCATGTGGGTAAGTGGAAAAAATACCCGCGGTTTGCAAGCCTTCCTGACTGCTGCGGACAAAATTATGCGCAATTTCATAGTCGACAAATAAATTGCTATAGAGACTGTAGACAAGCGCCGCAGAACAAAAAGCCCCTAACATCTGGGCCGCGATATACGGAAGCACTTTCGCTTTGTCAAATCCGTGAAAGGCCGCCAACGCAATCGTTACGGCTGGGTTGATATGCGCACCCGACACCCCTGCTGTACAATAGATGGCAATCGCTACCCCGAATCCCCAAACGATACTGATTTCCCATTGACCAAACTCCGCTCCGGTGAGTACCAGAGCGGCCACACAGCCGACGCCAAAGAAAATCAAAAGGCCAGTCCCTATAAACTCAGCGATACATTCGCCAAGTAAGGTTGGTTTTCTATTAGTCATAGTAAGAGTCCTTGTTTACATTGTTATGCATAATTTTTTAGTCTTGGTTGCGCAGTGTATTTTGCACACCTGCCTTTAATAAGAAACGTCGCCACACCATTAATGAGCGTTCGAGCACATTTTGTTAATTTTATGTTCTCTATTTTGTTAATTAAATCAATTTTCTTAACGATGGGGTGCGAAAACGGTACTTTTTTGTTGTGTTGATCTGTGCTGAATTGATGTTCTACATGACGTTATTGACCCCAGTCTGGAAGAGTTAATGACGCTATTGTTTATTGTTGCTGGGTTTTTATGCGGTGTATTCAATTATGCTCGGGGAGTTTAGACGCTGAGACTTGGCCTAATATCGAGAAGGTTCGACTTTGACGACAATAAGTGAGAACGCCGCTTCAGGTTTCGTTTGAATGAATAAGGAAAGAAAACGAAAGTAGTCGGCGGAATTTCACCGCGTTGGGTAACAGGGCATTATAATGCGTTTAACTTAAGGGTTAACGATAGTTTAAATGGGCGTTTAGAATCGCTTGCAGCGTGCCATCGGCCTTGATCAGTTTTAATCCTTGGTTAAAGGTTTCCATGGTTTCCAGACTGTCGTCGCGCGCTCTAGGCAACAATAAATGTAATGAATTAATGAACAAGGGTTTAGGGTGATAGGTCAAATTACCAAGCTCAGACTCAAGCCCTTCTGATTTGAGCACATAGTTGACATAGGCAATATATAAAGGCGCGATATCGACTTGGTCGTCAAGCAGTTTCATGACATTCTCTTTTTCGTCATGGGTTCTGATCACTGTAATTTCACCTTTGCGTTCCGCCTCTTCGAAATCATCGCCATAAAAGCCGCCAAAGAGTGCACTGATGGTCAGCCCTTGAAGATCAGCGACGTTATCCCAGTTGAACTTTAACGTTTTCTTGTGATAAAAATGCGCATTAATTTTATACACAGTATCACTCACATAGAAATCTCTGAGATACGCTGGGTTAAACTCCCACAAGGCCGTTGCGTCAGCGTTGCCCTGTTTCGCATCATCAAACGCTTGTTGCCACGAATCAAGATGACGATAACTCACATCGACATTTTTTGCTTTAAAGGCGGCAGTCACAATTTGTGTATTGAGACCATAGCCGGGCAAGGATTCAGAATGATAAGGTGGATAATCCCCGCCCACCACTATGTTGATGGGCTCTTGGGCAAACGAGTGGCATGGCAACAAGAGAAAAACAAACAACGCACTTAGTGCACTGATAAACGGATGCGACATAATAAGTCCATGCTAGTAAAGACAAATGGTACCGGATGCGGCGCGAAACGACTTTGTAAGTCTAGTCTTGGCTTATGGCATGTTCAAATATGTTCGTCTAACTCAATTGTTTGAAACGATAAAAAGGACCTCGACTCGTCGGTTACAGGCTTTACCAGCACGGGTATTGTTGTTACAAGCGGGAACAGATTCGCCATAACCTCGAGTATAAATGGCATTCATTGCCACATTGTTTCGCACTAACTGCTGTTTGACCGCTGCCGCTCGGCGCATCGATAGGCCGTCATTGAACATGGTTGCACCCGTGTTGTCGGCGTGCCCGTCGATCACCACATCAATCGCCGGCTGAGTCGATAAATAGCGCCCCATCATATCGAGCCAATAGGCTGAGTTAGGCTGGACCCGAGAGGACCCAGTGGTGAATTTGATCGTGTCTGTTAGCTTGACCATGATGTGATTACCGGGCAACACTTCGTAATCCACCCCATTTTTGGTCAAGAAAGATTGCAAATCACCGTAACTGGTTGTGCGCGCTTGTCCAAGTGGTCCTTCGACGTCAGAGGTCGCAAACTTGGGAGCATCCCGCCACTGAGGATAGCGAACTTCATAATCTGTCTTCGGCGCCGTTTCTAACATATCATCGGAGAGGTAGCGCACTTCTTTGACCAGATTGCCGCACCCTGTGAGGAGCAACAAGATTGGTAGGGCGAGATATTTCATCATTCCATCGCTCATTTCTGTTTTGATACTTCCCTTGTATCGGCAATTTTACCAATACTTTAATGATAATTGACCATTTCAGTTCACAAACCTGTTTTATCCAACTCAAGAAAGATTACGTTGTTTTTTGGTGGTTTGCTATTTAGTTACGCGCCGTGAAAGAGTAAGATCTGTCGACGTTTTTTCGCTGGCCGCCCTTTTGTGTCAGCGGTGATAAAGAGTAAAAACTATGAAAGCAATCCGCGTCTGGTTTGGGTTAGGCATGATCCTCCTCTTGGCCAGTTGTACTGATGGTGATCTTCCTCAGCTGGGGAAACACTACCAAGCCTTACCTGCAGGCGTTTCTTTTGAGACCTTGCCCACCGTCACAGAAGTGTTTTCACTCAACTGTGGCCACTGCAAAAACATGGAAAGCTGGCTTCCCGAACTTGAATCTTTAACCAAGCAAGATATTGGTAAACTTCACGTGACCTTCAACCAAAGTGCTCAGATCGGCGCAATTATCTATTATGCAGCGCAGATGCAACTCGGCAAAAAGCCCGATCACGCGATGATGTCTGAATTGTTTAACGCGGTTCAGATGCCTGGTTCGCCAACAGAAGACGACATCAAAAAGGCGATTGATACCGCGTTTGATGCTCGTCAGTTACGCAGCCCATACCAGCTTTCCGCGACGCAAAAGGCGCAGCTTGTCGAGGTAATGGCGCTTCCCCAAGACGTCACTGAACAGGCACAAATTAACGCTGTACCTACTTTTATTGTTAAGGGTAAATATCAGGTACTGTTATCGGGCCATCAGGATATTCAAGGCATCGCCAACACCATTAGCTACCTAATTCAACAACCCTAATTGAACGGAACAAAATCATGTCGAAAATTATTATTCCTATCGTTGTCCTCGTGCTGGCTGGTTTTTTTATCTACCGAACATTAATGACCGGAAAAGCAGGTGAAGAAAACTTCGCTGCCGGACAAGCCTTTCTTCTCGATAATGCTAAGCAAGAGCAGGTTGTCACTACTGAAAGTGGCCTTCAATACCTAGTGCTTCATAAAGGCCATGGCACGATCAAACCGAGTGTGACCAACAAGGTGAAGGTCCATTACCACGGAACACTGATTGACGGCACTGTCTTTGATAGTTCTGTCGATCGCGGTGAGCCGATTTCATTTAAACTGAATCAAGTGATCAAAGGTTGGCAGGAAGGGTTAACCTACATGAGTGAAGGCGACAAATTTCGTTTATTTATTCCAAGTACTCTTGCGTACGGTCAGCGTGGAAGTGGCCCTATCCCGCCGGCTGCCACCCTAATTTTCGATGTGGAATTGTTGGAAATTCAGTAATTGCTATTGACAGGCACGCATCACGCGTGCCTGTGACTTCTTTTTCGTCAAGTTACATAAAGAGGCCGCCATCAATCTCGAACACCCGTGCATTGATGTAATCGTTTTCGAAGATAAACTTGGCTGTCTGAGCAATGTCTTTCGCGTCACCCATTCGACCAACGGGGACCATCGTTTCAAGGCGTTGACGGGCTTCTGGTTTCATCGCCGAAGTCATTGAAGTTTCAATCACACCTGGCGCAATCGCCGCAGAACGAATCCCATAACGAGCCAGCTCCTTACCCCATGTCGCTGCGAGTGTTGCCACGGCCGCTTTAGAGGCGGCATAGTTGGTTTGACCAATGTTGCCAGCTCTCGCGACACTTGAGATGTTAATGATCACCCCTTTGCGTTGAGTGTTGATCATCTGAGCTGCAGCTTCACGTCCACATAAAAAAGTCCCGGTGAGATTCACATCTATGACGGCGCTAAATTGCGCAAGCGACATTTTGGTCATCTCTCCGTCTTTAACCTTAATCAATAAGCCATCACGTAAAATACCCGCATTATTGATCAGCCCATCAAGCTGGCCAAAGTCAGTGACAACGTCACTAAAGGTCTGCTCAACTTCTTGTTCTTGAGTCACATTGACCTTGTAGGTCAGCGCTTTGACCCCGAGCATATTGCACTGTTCTTTGGTTTCAATCAGCCCTTCTTCATTGACGTCGAGGAGAGCCAGTTCCGCCCCCGCCTGTGCCATGGTAATTGCCATCATCTGACCCAAACCTTGACCCGCCCCAGTAATCGCGATCACACTGTTTTTCAAATCCATTGCACACCCCACTACTTGTTAGATTGATAAAACTCGAACAAACTTGAGAAGTCTAGCTCCTGATTTCCCTTTGCGTTGTGAAAAGCATACAGGTTTCTTGCTAAAGCGCCCATTGGAACGCTGGAACCACTCTTAGTTGCGGTATCTAGCACCAACCCAAGGTCTTTTTGCATCAGTTTACTCATGAATCCGGGCCGATATTCATTGCTTGCTGGCGATGACGCCATGACGCCCGGACATGGGTTGTATAACTCCAACGCCCAGTTTCTTCCTGAACTTTGCAACATAATATTGGACAGCACCTCAGGGTCGAGGCCATTATCAATACCCAGATTAAGCGCTTCACACGTCCCTGACATGATAATACCTAGCATCAAATTGTTGCAGATCTTGCCCATCTGTCCGTCACCGGCTTTGCCCGCGTGGAAAATATTTTTCGCCATAGGCTCAAGAATATCTTGCGCTTTGCGAAAAGCAGCATCCGATCCACCGACAATAAAGGTCAGCGTACCTGCCTGAGCGCCAGCAACGCCGCCGGAAACGGGCGCATCAACAAAATCAAGCCCTTTCTCTGCTGCACTTTGAGCCACCATTCTCGCCGACTCAGGATCGATGGTTGATGAATCAATCAAAAATGTTCCATCGTCAACCCATTCAAGTAACCCTTGTCCTTGATTACCTTCTCCCAAATACACGGCCTTAACATGCTGACTGGCTGGCAACATGGTCACAACCGCTTGTGCCCCTTTAACCGCATCTTCTATTGAGGCGGCGACATACGCCCCCGCCGCCGCTAATTTTTGACTGGCTTCGGGTGCCAAATCAAACACACGGATCGAGTTGTCAGCCGAGAGCAAGTTTTCGGCCATAGGGCCGCCCATATTCCCTAAACCTATAAACGCAATGGTCGTCATAATGAGATTCCTTTTCTAATACAGAAGGTTAATTGATCCATCAATATTGGCCGAGTTTGGCCAATGGGTGCTCATGCTGAGGCCAAAGCGAGCGAAACAGGGTATCGACCACCTTATCGTCTACCCCATCGACATGGTTAAATGTCCAATTTGGCTCGCCATCTTTATCAATCAGGCGTGCCCGCACCCCCTCACAAAACTCCCCCAACAAACCACAACCTACGGACAAATTCAGCTCAAGTCGAAAACACTCCGCCAATGACAAATGGTGATATTGGCGAATTTGCCGAAAGCATAAGTGGCTGGAAAGAGGGCTTCCACTCGCATGATTGTGTTTGGCAATATCGAGCCATTTACTTTGGCCCTGCATGGCGAGTATATTCTGACTGACTTCAGACACGGATGGGGCACTGCATGCTGCCTGAATCTCGTCCATCAAAGGCAACATTTGCGCATCAGGACGATGACCATTAACCTGCTCACCCAATTCGACCAGCAATTCCGTGACAACGTTGTCGGTATCATCAATGTTGGCCCAGTCTTGCGCCTGAAGTTGAGCGATGACGTTCGACCTCGCTTCTGGCATGACCATATAATCGGAGAGCCCAATACCAATGGCGTCCGAGGCATTAACCATCGCGCCAGTCATGCCTAAAAAGAGACCAACACCTTGCTTAAGACGATTGAGGAACCACGTCGCCCCTACGTCAGGGTATAAACCGATATTGACCTCTGGCATCGCCAATCGTGAAGAGGGTGTCACAACCTTGTGGCTTGCGCCCATATACAAGCCCATCCCACCGCCCATGATAATCCCTTCTCCCCACGCGATGATGGGTTTACGGTAAGTGTGGATCAGATAGTCGCATTCGTACTCAAGTTTAAAGAACGTGGTGCAGAATTGCTCGATGTCTTTTTGGGACTGGGAGCTCATCACCTGATGCATGGTACGCACATCCCCTCCGGCGCAGAACGCTTTGTCACCACGCCCTTCTAGCAGGATACAAGCAATGCGCTCATCGTTTTGCCAATGCTCTAGCTTATCTTTAAGCAGAGACAGCATATCGAATGTCAGTGCATTGAGGGAAGCGACGTTATCGAGCGTTGCTACTGCGATGTGGCATTGACCATCTCGGCAAGGGAATTCTTCAAAAACAACGGTTTCTGTCATAACGACTCCTAGCTATTTTTCCATTGCGGCTGGCGTTTTTCGAGAAAGGCATTGACCCCTTCTGCCTGATCATCCGTGTCAAACAAGCCGATGAAAAGTTCTCTTTCTTTGATCAAACCGTGGTGAATAGAGTGGTTGCGTGTATTCTGAATCAAGGTTTTACAGGCGGTAACAGAAGAAGGAGACTGCTCTGCGACCTTTTCCGCCAAACTCATTGCGGCGTCAAGGGCGTGGCCTTGGTTAACGACTTCTTCCACCAACCCGATGGTGAGGGCTTTTTCTGCCCTGACTTGTTCCCCACAAAGAATGATGCGCTTCGCCCAGCCTTCGCCAACTAACGCGGTCAGATTCTGGGTGCCTCCGGCACAAGGCAACAAGCCAACTTTTGCTTCAGGCAGCGCCAACACCGATTGTTCTTCAGTAATGCGAATGTCACAGGCTAATGCGACTTCGAGGCCTCCTCCCATCGCATACCCGTTGATCGCAGCAATCGACACGCCTCTGAAAGCAGAGAGCGTTTCAAACGCCTCACCAAATAAACGTGCCATATCGACCGCGACCGTTTTATCTCCGTCGGCGAACAGCTTTAAATCTGCGCCTGCTGAGAAGAATTTGTTGCCGTGCCCCGTTAACACTAAGGCATACACCTCTTTGTTGGCATTCAGTTCAAGGATTAACGTTTTCAGCTGGCTAAGACTTTGCGCCGTCCAAGTATTTGCGGGAGGATTGTTAATCGTTATCAACGCAACATGATGACGAATTTCGTGTTCGATGCCACTTGCTTGTGAATGACTCATGATTGAGCCTCCTTATGATTAAAGTAATTGCGAACCTTCGCTCAGTACACGTCGAGCAATGATCAGGCGCATAATTTCATTGGTCCCTTCAAGAATTTGATGAACACGGACATCTCTAAAATGGCGTTCCATCGGATATTCTTTGATGTAGCCATAGCCCCCATATAACTGAAGGGCTTGATCGCAGATCTCAAAGCCCGCATCCGTCGCAAATCGTTTCGCCATTGCACAATAAGCGGTCGCCTCTGGGTCCTGATTGTCAAGCTTGCTCGCCGCCAAACGTACCATTTGTCTGGCCGCAACCAATTCAGTCACCATGTCCGCGAGTCGGAACTGCAAACCTTGAAACTGGGCCAGTTCTTTTCCAAATTGCTTGCGTTCCTGAACATATTGCAATGCCTGATTGAGTGCTTGTTGAGCCGTACCGACTGAACAGGTCGCAATATTAATGCGTCCGCCGTCGAGCCCTTTCATCGCAAAGGTGAAACCCTGCCCTTCTTCGCCTAACAGATAGGCACTGGGCACCTTAACCTGATCGAGGGTGACGGCTCGGGTCGGTTGGCTATTCCAGCCCATTTTAGGCTCTTTGCGACCGTAGCTGACACCTTCAGCATCCGCGGGCACGATAAACGCAGAGACCCCTTTGGCGCCGTGATCACCTGTCCGTGCCATCACCACCAGAACATCGGTTTCGCCAGCACCAGATATAAACGCCTTGCCACCGTTGAGAACGTAATGCTCACCTTGTTTGACAGCGGTCGTGGTCAGTGACCCTGCATCGGACCCAGCATTGGGTTCTGTAAGGCAGTATGAACCGAGCCATTCACCGGAGACTAACGGTGGGCAGAACTGATCTTTGGCTTGTTGCGTGGCAAAGCTGGCGATCATCCATGTGACCATATTGTGAATGGTCATAAAGGCGGTGGTCGAGGTGCAGCCCATCGCCAATTGTTCAAAAATGATCGACGAATCAAGACGGCTTAGGCCAAGCCCGCCTTGTTGCTCTGGCGTATAAAGGCTAAGAAAACCAAGATCGCCTGCGGCTTTTAATACGTCCTTCGGAAAAATGTGTTTCTCATCCCATTCGGCAGCCATAGGCGCCAATACGTCGCTCGCGAACTGGCGGGCTGTCTCTGCAAAAGCGCGTTGCTCTTCGTTAAGTTCAAAATCCATTTTGCCTCCGATTATCGTAACTGAATAGTGAGGTTAGGTCCTGTTGGAATATCATCATTAAACCACCGAGCAGTAACGGTTTTGGTTTCAGTATAAAAACGAACCGCTTGCTTACCATAAGCATGTAAATCACCATAAAAACTGCCGCGCCACCCCGTAAACGAGAAGAAAGGCAATGGAACCGGAATGGGCACATTGATGCCAACTTGACCGACTTCGATTTCATGTTGATACTTGCGAGCCGCTGCGCCATTGGCGGTAAAGATAGAGGTCCCATTACCGTATGGGTTGTCATTGATCAGTTCGATGGCTTGTTCAAGAGTTTCAACTTCAACGCACAACAACACCGGACCAAATATCTCTTGCTGGTATACAGACATATCCGTCGTCACACCGCTGAACAAGGTTGGGCCGAGCCAATGACCTTGTGGCATCCCCGGGACCTGACACTGAGTACCGTCGAGCTCACAGATTGCGCCCTGTGCTTTACCTTGCTCTATTAAGTCGATCACACGGTTTTTAGCGGTATCGCTGATCAACGGACCATAGGCAGCGTTGCTGTCGTCGAACCCACCGGGCTTCATTTTGGCCATTTCCACTTTTAGATCATGCATCCATTCTTTCGAACTGCCGACAAAAACGGCCACCGAAATCGCCATACAGCGTTGACCTGCTGCTCCGACTGAGGAGCCGACCAAGCTGTTGATCACCTGTGCTTTATTGGCATCAGGCATCACTACCATATGGTTTTTGGCCCCAGCGAAGGCTTGTACCCGTTTGTTATGGTCGGTGCCTGTTTTGTATATATACTGGGCGACTGGAACCGAGCCGACAAAAGATACCGCGCGAATGGTCGGATCGACAAGCAGCCTGTCGACTTGTTCTTTCTGACCATGGACCACTTGCAAAACGCCTTTCGGCGCGCCCGCTTGCTCAAACAACTCTGCTAACCTCATCGCCGTCAAAGGCACTTGTTCTGAAGGTTTCAAAATAAAGGTATTCCCTGCGGCAATTGCGAGTGGGAACATCCATAGCGGAATCATTGCTGGAAAGTTAAACGGTGTAATACCACAACACACACCAAGAGGCTGAATCATCGAATAAGTATCAATCTCTGTGGCGACGTTTTCGACCGTCTCACCCATCATATTGCTGGCAATATTGGCTGCTTGTTCAACCACTTCGATGCCACGCCAAATATCGCCCTTAGCGTCGATGAGGATTTTTCCGGTTTCTTGAGAAAGTAACACCGCGAGGTCATCGTGATGTTCTTTTAACAAGTGTTGATAGCGAAGCATCACGCGTGCTCGATCAGAAACCGCGACATTTTTCCAAGTGTGAAACACCGCTTGAGCGTTGCTGATTGCCTGTTCCATTTCCTGCTCTGTTGCGCAGGGAACTCGGGCAATCACTTCACTGGTCGCTGGGTTCGTCACCTCGACCCATTGTTCGGTTTGTGACTGGCAGAATTCACCGCCAATGTATAAGGGAACTGACTGTATCATGATGATATCCTTTTCTTTCTAAACGGGTATTTCAATACCAATTGCAGTGGCTTCGCCGCCACCAATACAGAGTGAAGCAACACCTCGCATCACTCGCTTGTTCTGTTGCTGCGCCTGATGTTGACGCAGGCTATGTAGGAGTGTGACCAAAATCCTTGCCCCGCTCGCGCCTATCGGGTGGCCGAGTGCGCACGCGCCGCCATTGGGATTGACTTTTTCGCTATCCAGACTCAACTGCTGGACCACAATTTGTGTGACGACAGCAAACGCCTCATTGATTTCCCACCCGTCGACCTCCTCGGCAGACCACGCCAACTTAGATAAGAGATCTTCGATGGCATAAATCGGTGCGAGGGTAAATTCAGCGGGCGTCCGCGCATGAGTGGTATGCCCTTTAATCACCGCCAATGGCTCGACTCCCCGCTTTTTAGCTGACTCAGCATCCATGATCACCAAGGCAGCAGCACCATCTGAAATTGCACTCGAATTCGCAGCGGTGATGGTGCCGTCCTGAGCGAATGCGGGTTTTAGTCGTGGTATCTTTTCCGGTTTGATTGATCGCGGCTGCTCGTCATAATCCAAACATTGTTCCGACGTCGGCAAAATCGGGGCAATTTCTTGGGCAAATCGCCCCTGTTGTTGGGCTTGATTGGCGCGCGATACTGACAAGGTTGCCCATTCATCCATTTGTTCACGAGTAAAACCGAGTTTGTCAGCGGTATGCTGACCATAAACCCCCATCAACTCGCCTTCGTAGGCATCTTGTAGGCCATCTAAGAACATATGGTCGTAGGTCGATTTGTGCCCCATACGCATCCCTGATCGTGAATCTTTAAGCAAATAGGGCGCATTGGTCATACTTTCCATGCCGCCTGCAACAATACAGGTGGCGCTGCCAGCACGAATGAGATCATGCGCCAGCATGACCGCTTTCATCCCTGATCCGCAGACCTTGTTTATGGTGGTGCACCCTGTGCTTTGAGGAAGGTCGGCACCCAGAGCGGCCTGTCTCGCGGGTGCTTGTCCACAGCCTGCAGGTAACACACAACCCATGTAGACCTCATCCACCCATTGGGGAGATAACGCTCGTTCATCCAGCGCCGCTTTGATCGCGATGGCGCCGAGTTTGGGTGACGAGTAATCGGAGAGCATGCCCTGAAAGCGCCCCATTGGCGTTCTCTTGGCAGCGACGATCCAAATTTCTTTCTCTTGCATTGCCTTATCCTCAAAGCAGTTGGGTCACGGCATGATTGATTTAGTACCACACAGAAAAAGTGGACTCTTGCGGTCACTTATCAAGCCATTTGTTTTTTGTATGATATTTCTTGACGTTTACGTAAGCATAGCACTAACATTTACGTTAACGTAAAGAAACACATTCACAACCTGTAAAATCTTTTTTACCGTCGTAAGTGGAAAGTGTCATTGTCTTATCATCATTACCGATGGGGAGTTTCATCTGGTGGAAACATTCAAAATCAGCGAGCTCGCGAAAGAGTTTGATATCACTACAAGAAGCATTCGCTTTTACGAGGACATGGGCCTACTTGAACCTGAGCGCAAAGGAAGTATGCGGATTTATCAGCGTAGAGACAGGGTTCGTCTGAAGTTGATTTTAAGAGGGAAAAGGCTCGGATTTTCATTAGCCGAGATTCGTGATTTGCTAGAGCTTTACGATACAAATCAAATCGATACCCAGTTGATTAAAATGCTTAAGATCATTGATGAAAAAGAAGCGGTGCTCAGTCGTCAGTTGGAGGATATTACCATTGTTCTCGACGATTTGAGTACCGCACGTCAACGATGTGAAGAGGCGCTTAACCGCTCAAAAGCGAGTTAAGCGTCGTTAATCTACTGGGCGTCCTAACCAGCAAACTCTGCTGAACCGGAGGCGTTATGATATCTCAGTACACCCCCCTCAATTTTGGGCTTGATGAGTCCGTTAACATGTTGCGGGAACACGTAAATGCTTTTGCCCGTGAGCACATTGCTCCGATCGCCGCTAAAGTCGATGAGGACAATCAATTCCCCAACCATTTGTGGTCGCTTATGGGGGATATGGGCCTGCTTGGTGTGACCATTGATGAACAGTACGGCGGCGCAAACATGGGTTATTTGGCTCATGTTATCGCGATGGAAGAAATCAGCCGGGCTTCTGCCTCTGTCGGGCTGAGTTATGGCGCACATTCAAATCTGTGTGTTAACCAGATTTTCCGCAACGGTAATCCTGAGCAGCGGGAGAAATACCTGCCGAAATTGATTGATGGCTCGCACATTGGCGCGTTAGCCATGAGTGAACCGAACGCGGGCTCAGATGTTGTCAGCATGCAACTCAAAGCAGAAGACATTGGCGATCACTACCTGCTTAATGGGACCAAAATGTGGATCACCAATGGACCTGACGCTGATGTATTGGTGGTGTATGCGAAAACGGACCCTCAAGGTGGCTCAAGGGGTATCACCGCTTTTATCATAGAACGTGATTTCCCCGGATTCAGTACTGCACAGAAGCTAGATAAATTGGGGATGAGGGGCTCCAACACCTGTGAACTCGTCTTTAATCAGTGCAAGGTGCCGAAACAAAACATCTTAGGTGAACTTAATCAGGGCGTAAAAGTGTTGATGAGTGGCTTAGATTACGAACGCGTGGTTCTTGCTGCGGGCCCGTTGGGCATTATGCAAGCCTGTCTCGATCTGGTTGTGCCTTATGTTCATGATCGTAAACAGTTTGGTCAGTCCATTGGTGAGTTCCAATTAGTGCAGGCAAAAGTGGCCGACATGTACACCCGTGCCAATGCAGCGCGCGCTTATGTCTATACCGTGGCTGGGGCCTGTGACCGCGGTGAAACGACACGTAAAGACGCCGCTGGCGTGATTTTATATAGCGCGGAGCTTGCGACCCAATTGGCACTGGATGCCATCCAATTACTTGGCGGCAACGGTTACATTAATGAGTTCCCAGCGGGCCGTCTGCTCAGAGACGCCAAGTTGTATGAGATAGGCGCTGGCACCTCAGAAATTCGCAGGATGCTTATCGGGCGTGAACTGTTTGAAGAATCACGCTAACGAGGACGTTATGGCAATTATAAAAACAAAAATTAAGACGGATTCTCCCTTGTTTATCAAGAATCAACAGGCAATGTCAGAATTGGTCGACAAGCTCCACGCCGATGTTGAAGCGATTAAGCAAGGTGGAGGAGAAAAAGCGGTCGAAAGGCAACGTAAAAAAGGCAAATTGCCAGTACGGGAACGGATAAACTTGTTACTTGATCCTGGGTCAGAGTTTCTCGAAGTAGGTCAATTTGCCGCTTGGGAGGTCTATCAAGAATCGATTCCTTGTGCGGGCGTCGTGGCGGGTATTGGCCATGTCAAAGGCGTACCTTGCATGGTGTTGGCCAATGATCCTTCAGTTAAGGGCGGGACGTACTATCCACTCACGGTCAAAAAACACCTCCGTGCACAAGAGATAGCAGAGCGCTGTCAGCTCCCGTGCATCTATTTGGTTGATTCTGGGGGCGCCAACCTCCCCCATCAGGCGGAAGTCTTTCCTGATAAGGACCATTTCGGGCGAATATTCTTCAATCAGGCACGTATGTCGGCCAAAGGTATCCCTCAAGTCGCGGTGGTTCTTGGACCTTGTACCGCAGGTGGTGCCTACATTCCTGCGATGGCGGATGTATCCGTGATCGTCAAAAATCAAGGGACTATCTTTCTGGCAGGCCCACCTCTGGTTAAAGCGGCCACAGGGGAAATCGTGTCAGAAGAAGCGCTGGGCGGCGCAGATGTTCACTGCCGAAAATCAGGCGTTGCCGATTACTACGCGGAAAACGAACAGCAAGCAATGCACATGGCCAGACAAGCGTTGTCGAGCTGCAATCAAGCTCCTGTCGAGGTGATGAAAGAAGCCGTGCTTGAACCACGGCTGCCGGCTGATGAACTCTACGGTATCGTCAATTCGGATCTTCGCCTGTCATTCGATGTCCGAGAAGTGATCGCCAGAGTGGTCGACGATTCAGACTTTGACGAATTCAAAGCGCTTTTTGGCACGACTTTAGTGTGTGGCTTTGCTCGCATAGAAGGTAAGCTCATTGGTATCGTTGCCAACAACGGTATCTTGTTCGCAGAATCGGCGCAAAAAGGTGCCCATTTTATCGAACTGTGCGCCAAGCGCAAAATTCCACTGCTATTTTTGCAAAACATTACTGGCTTTATGGTGGGCAAGAAAGTGGAAGAAGGCGGCATTGCTAAACACGGCGCCAAACTGGTGATGGCCGTGGCTTGTGCGGATGTGCCGAAATTTACCATCATCATCGGTGGCTCCTATGGGGCTGGCAATTATGGAATGTGTGGCCGTGCCTATGATCCGACGTTGATGTGGATGTGGCCAAACGCGCGTATTTCTGTGATGGGAGGCGAACAAGCGGCTGGCGTTTTAACTCAGGTCAAACGCGAAGTATTGAAGCGCAAAGGCGAACCTTGGTCTGAATATCAGGAAGGTGAATTCAAAAAAACGATCGTGGCACAATATGAAGAGCAGGGTCATCCCTACTACGCCAGCGCACGGCTTTGGGATGATGGGATCATTGACCCGAAACACACGCGACATATCTTGGCCCAAGCCCTTGGAGCGGCCGAGCGCGCGCCGATCCCTGACAGCCAATTTGGCATCTTCAGAATGTAAGGGGCGACAATGATTGAACAAACCGATACTGAGTATGTCACTGTCGATCTCGATGCCCAAGGTGTTGCAACCTTGGTCATCGATCGCCCCAACAAGCACAACGCCTTTAACGCAGAGGTTATCGAATCCCTGATCGGAACCATTGAACGCTTAAGTCAAGATACACAAGTGCGATGCCTCGTTTTGCGCGGTGCAGGTAAACACTTCTCGACTGGGGCCGACTTGGCGTGGATGCAGTCGATGGCGTCTAAATCAGAGCGAGTCAACCAAGCCGATGCCAGTAGGCTTGCCCACTTGATGCATTGTCTTGACCACTTCCCCCACCCTACCTTAGCGTTGGTGCATGGCTGTGCTTTTGGTGGCGCGCTTGGCTTGATTTGTTGCTGTGACATTGTGATTGCAGAACCAAGTGCCCGTTTTTGCTTGAGTGAAGTCAAACTCGGGTTGGTCCCAGCGACTATTGGCCCTTATGTCCAACGTACAATCGGCGCTCGTCAAGCGCGCCGTTATATGCTGACTGCCGAAACATTCAATGGTGACACCGCACGCGACCTCGGCCTTATCCATCATCTTGTTGAGGATGGTCAGGCAACACACACCGCTAACGACACGATCGCTCAATTTCTGGCCAATAGCCCGGCGGCAATGACACGTACTAAGGGAATGATTCACCGCTGCCATGCGGCCGAGATAGACCATAACTTAAGACAGTACACAAGCGAACTCATTGCCGAGGTCAGAGTCTCGCCTCAGGGTCAAGAAGGGCTAGAGGCTTTTTTCAACAAACGGCCTCCTAACTGGCATCGTGGAGGGGAGCAATGAAGACTAAGGCATCCCTACCTGAATCGGTCCAGATTGTGGAAGTCGGGCCGCGTGACGGCCTGCAAAACGAACGGGCGATCTCCACTGAGTCTAAAGTCACCCTCATCAACCAACTGTCTGAAGCTGGGCTGACATCCATTGAATCTGGTGCATTTGTATCCCCTAAATGGGTGCCACAAATGGCTGACTCGCTTCAGGTTATGCGCCAAATCACGCGCAAACCTAACGTCAGTTACGCGGCATTAACGCCTAACCTCAAAGGGTTTGAGCAAGCACTTGCCGCTAATGCCAACGAGGTCGCCGTATTTACCTCCTCGTCACAAGGTTTTTGTCAAAAAAACATAAACTGCTCAATCGAAGACAGTTTGGCGAGATTTGCGCCAGTGATTGACCAAGCTCGTCAGCATGACATACCGGTACGTGGGTACTTGTCGTGCATCATCGATTGTCCTTACGATGGCCCGACCGAGCCCGAGCAGGTCGCTGACGTAGCCAGAGCCTTACTTGACCTCGGTTGCCATCAAATCTCGCTTGGCGACACAATAGGTACTGGCACACCTTCACGCGTGTCCAAAATGCTTGCGAGCGTTGCGGAAAAGGTGCCAGTCGATTCCCTCGCGGTACACTTTCATGATACGTGGGGTCAGGCGCTGGCCAATATTTATCAAGCGTTATTGCAAGGTATAAGCGTCATCGACAGCAGCGTTGCGGGGCTTGGTGGTTGCCCTTATGCGACTGGCGCTGCCGGAAACGTTGCTACCGAAGATGTGCTCTATCTGTGCCAAGGGTTGGGCATTGATACTGGGGTTGATCTCACCAGTGTCGCCAGAGCTGGTTGGGAAATCAGTGACGCACTTGGCCGTCAACCGACATCCAAAGTGTCATTGGCCCTGCGTGGCTAACTCGGCGATGGTTTGGGCTGATAGGACTGAAGGAATAAGCACAGCATAATCAGCCCAACGCCCAACCAACCTGAGGCACCAATACGCTCATTGACTACCGCCAGCGCAAATACGGCCGCCACCGCAGGTTCAAACAAGGTCAAAAGACTGGCCTTGCTTGCAGAGACGCTCTTCAGTCCATAGCCAAAGCAAACATAGCCAATAAACATAGGAATTAATGCCAGATACAAGGCAATTGAAGTCGTGCGTATGGACTCAAACAAATGATCGCCCGTGATCCATAATGATGGCAACAACAGCAAAGCACCCAATCCAAATATACTTCCCATTGCCGATTTTGAATCAACACCTTGATCAATAAGTGCTTTTGCGGCCCAAGCATAAATGGCATAACTGAAGCCAGCAACCACACCGAGTAACACCCCAAGGTATTGGTTGACCTCGGCTTCGGGCTCAATGTCACCTTTACCTAACGTGAGTATAGTCATGCCTATTGTGCCCAAGATAACACTGAAAACCCAACGACGGTCAATCGTATTATTTTTGTTAAAAAGGCGCTCTAGTAGGGCAACGAAAAATGGCGCTGTTGCTATAGAAATCATGGTGCCAATCGCGATTCCAGCAATACGCATCGACGTATAAAAGGCTAATGGATATACCGCGAGTGCCATCGCCCCTCCCAATACAACAAGCCTGTTTTTCGTGAGGATACGCCAGTCTTTAATCATGGTTTGACAGGCAAAAACTGCGAGCATAATCCCGCCAACCCCCATAGAAAAAGCGCCAATCGCTAAAGGGCTGACTTGAGGAATCAAGGCGGCGGCTGTTCCAGTGGTCCCCCATAATAAAGAGGCAAATAAAATGACACTTACGCCAAAACGTTCTGTGTTTATCTTTAGATTTTTAGTCGTCATTGTCGGTCTTTCCGTTCTGGTTATCATGCGCAAAGAATAAATGAGAACCACCACAATAACTTTGCTAAAAAGACGTTAAAGTTGATTGGAAAGACTGATTGAAGTGTGGCTTTAACTAACCCCGCATTTGTCTTGGTGAAAGACCAAACCAAACGGAGAAACGCCGACTGAACGCCGACAAGTCACTGTAGCCGACCTGATCCGCGATCAATTGAACTGGAATGTCAGTATGAGTTAACAGGGCTTTTGCTTTCTCCATACGTTGCCGAGTTACGTA
The DNA here is from genome assembly GCF_013074385.2 of Vibrio ostreicida. Taxonomy (GTDB): domain Bacteria; phylum Pseudomonadota; class Gammaproteobacteria; order Enterobacterales; family Vibrionaceae; genus Vibrio; species Vibrio ostreicida. The sequence continues at coordinate 128,747 of NZ_JABEYA020000005.1, read as the reverse complement.
TTGGAGGACCGTTTCCCCTGTGGATTGTTTAAACCGTTTTTTAAATTGAGTGGGACTTAAACACGCAACGGTGGCCAAACTGTCAATGGAAAACGATCGCGCTAAATCATCGTCAATAGACCTCAATACTGCGCGAATGCGATGATCATATCTCTGGCCTGACTGCTGCTCGGCCAATAATTGCATAAATAAGGCGACGAGGGGCTTTTCAATCTCCGGCGCAACCCGATGCTCAAGCTGCGATTCAACAAAAGAAAGGTAGGACTGAAGTGGGGCTGAAATCGGAAACACAAGCGAATCAATTGTGAGTAAATTGTCCGGCAGTGGATCCAAATCAGCGACAATAAAGCGCGCCGCTTCATTCGCGCGAAAGTGATGGAAGGCTTGAGCTGGAATCACGACACATTCACCGACAGAGACTTTCCCTTGGTAACCTTCCAGTTCAATCAAAATCGTCCCAGCAATGGGCAAGACTAACTGAGGGTGACAATGAGCATGGCCCCGGCGCTGACGGGTATAAGTTCGAATAGTCAGAGTATTTTGCATAGCGGCGACGTTTCTCCGTCAACATTAATGGCCTCGGCGACCAGCAGACCCCTTGTTCTGATTGCCCGTTTTACCTGCGGCTTTCTCATTAACTCAAGGCCCGTGCATCAATGGCGTAAACTCAATTGACGTCACCCCGATATCTTATTCAATTTATTTGAACATAAACGTCAAATCCTTGCGATTTTATCTCACCAGTATCCGCCCTACACTGCTGATAAATCCACTGACAAGCGCGGGTAACTAGCCCCGCCTACTTTACAGGAACACCGTTATGAAAACACGAGTTAAAACATTGCTCGAATCCCAAGCGCATTACAGCACGCTGGCCCTGCGTATTCCGCTCGGTATTATCTTTATGGCTCATGGCGCTCAGAAGCTATTTGGTTGGTTTGGTGGCTACGGACTTGACGGCACTGGCCAATGGATGGCGTCGATAGGTTTAGGGCCAGGTTATTTGATGGCCCTCTTAGCCGGTAGCGCTGAATTTTTTGGCGGCCTTCTGATTCTATTGGGGCTACTGACCCGTCCGGCGTCTTTTGTTTTGGCTCTGACTATGATCGTCGCCATCGTCAGTGTCCACATTAATAACGGTTTATTTATGGCAAATAATGGCTACGAATTTGGCTTGGCGCTTCTGGCCGCGAGTGTTTCCCTGCTGTTGTCAGGCTCAGGAAACATCGCGATCGACCGCGTTATCGCCAAGAAACTTGCTTAGTCAGTGCTCAACGGAGGAGATCGCTATGATCACGGTTCGCAAATCGCATCAACGAGGGACCGCCCATTTGGGCTGGCTGGATAGCCAACATACCTTTTCGTTCGGCCACTATTATGATTCGCAGCAGATGGGTTTTTCCGTACTGCGCGTACTCAATGATGATAGGGTTAAGCCTGGCGCAGGTTTCGATACCCATGGCCATCAGGATATGGAAATCATTAGCTTAGTGCTTCAAGGAACCATTGAACACCAAGACAGTGAAGGTAACATCAAAACCTTGCCAGCTGGCGAATTTCAGCTGATGTCAGCGGGAAAAGGCATCCGCCATAGTGAATACAATCGGTCTGACCATGAACCTTTGCGCTTTTTGCAAATCTGGATCCAGCCTGAGATGGTCGGTGGCTCGCCAAACTATCAACAGAAAGACTTCGGCCAACAAACTGGTCTCACAACCATTATTACTCCTGATGGTGCCCACGGTACCTTGCAAATAAAACAGGACGTTAAGATGCATCAATTGATTGTGCCTGCGGGGGAGTCACTGCAACTGGCGATCACAGAAGGGCGTCGAGTCTATGTTCATCAAATTTCGCAGTCGCTGCAATTGAACCAAACGCTCTTGGAATCTGGTGATGGCGCTAAAGTCGACAATCTGCTTAACGTGACGTTTACAAATATGGGTGCCTCTAACGCCAAAGCTTTGGTGTTTGATTTGCCCTAACCTTGCGACACTGGGGGGAGTCGTCACCCGACTCCATTCGGTGAAGTGTGAAAGAGCAAACCATGTCAGGGGCGATTTTTGGACAAAGCCCCTTTGCTTATGACCATCGAGTACTGACGATTGTGGCTCGACATTCTGTGCGTTCATTATGGCTGCTTGGAGAACGAGCATTGTTAACAGATGTCTCTCGCTTTTTATGTCTAAATTCTACATGAATGCTTTATCCCACTTACTTATGCATAAATAATGAGGGTTCTCAGATATAGCTAAACTCATGACAACGGATGTATCGTACAATGGCAGTTAAAATAGAAACGAGACTGAACGTTTACCACGAATGAGAGAATGAATTTGGAAGACCATCAAGTCACGCTTAGACGCTATGAATCCTACTACTCGGGTAGTGTTCACACTCATGATTTTGCACACTTAGTTTATATCCACCAAGGTTGCCAAATTGTCGCCACTGACCAGAATAGCTTACTGTCTATGCCCGGTACTTTGATTTATATTCCCCCATCAGTGCCCCATCGGGCTGATTTTCTTAAGCAATCGTGTGTTTCCTTATTGCGTTTGCCCCTAATGTCTACCCCTAATAAAGACACTATATGCACACTTGAAGTGTTACCCATCGTCACTCAACTATTTAGCCTCTGGGAGCAAGGCGGTCCGGACAAAAAGCTTGTTGACCATTACGTGCAGGTTCTTGTTGATCAATGTCTCCAATGCCGGCCAGCAAACAATCCGTTAGTTGCAAAGGGCTATATGGACAGGCGGCTGCTGTTGGTCATCGAAGCACTCTCCGACCAACCGAACATTAAAATGTCTATTTCAGACTTGTCTCAACAGACAGGCGCTTCCGTTCGTACCTTAAATCGGCTTTTTCTCACACATTTCAACGCGTCTTTCAAAGAGGTCCGCAGTAAAGTCATTATGGAACGTGCTGAAAAATTGCTGAATCAAGGCCTGAGCGCAACCGACGTTGCTTTTGATCTAAAGTATTCAAGCCTATCCTCCTTCTCAACTGCCTTTAAAGAACATCAAAAAAAATCACGAAACAAGGAAGGTTGGCGCGATTTGTAAAGCCCTTGTCGCTTTAGCCAAAACCTTAATCAGAAGAACGATCTAGTATGGTGCTCTGTTCTTAACCTTATAGGTAGACGAGTGTCCAAATTAACCACTATCTTGATCAGCCTTTTGATGGCATCTAGCTATTTTTTTGCCGCGAGCATGTATACGCCAAGCTTTCCCGAAATTCAGGCTCAGTTACACACTTCTGAGGCATTCGTTCAACAGTCCTTAAGCCTCTTTTTTATTGCTCTAGCCTCTAGCCAACTTATCTGCGGACCTTTATCCGAACGCTATGGAAGAAAGCCCGTTGCCTTAGTCGCCTCTGGGGTGTTTGTCATCGGTTCCATGGCGTGCCTGATTTCAAACAGCATAGAGACTCTGTTACTGGGTCGAGTCATACAAGGGTTAGGTGTCGGAGGTCTTTATTTGCTGTGCCGAACAATATTGCAAGACACGTTCGACAAAACCCAGCTTATTGGGATACTGGCTTGGTATGGGATTTTATTTATGAGCTTACCTGGTCTAACGCTCATTTTAGGGGGCTATCTCACTCACCATTTTAGCTGGAAAGGCAATTTTGTCTTTATGGCAGGCCTTGCCATCGCGACGCTATTCGTGATCACTTTTATCAAGCGTGAAACCATCAGTCACAAAAACCCCAATGCGATTAAACCGAAACAGATAATAAAAGATTATGTGTTTATATCATCGAACCCAACATTTTTGTGCTATCTATCGATGATGTTTAGCGGCACCAGTTGCCTGTTACTGTTCCAAGTTACGGGATCGTTTGTTGCTCAGAATCAATTTGATTTAAGCGCTGCGGATTATGCCATAGGGTCAATGGCTTTGATTGTCAGTAGCGTGGTATCACGGTTATTTTGGAGCCAGTATTTGAGGCAACGAATCAGCGAAAACATGACGCTAGTCGTTGGCTGTTTGGTTCAGGTTTTGGGTTGTATTTTGACTACGGTAAGTTTGTTCTTAAACAGCTATTTATTAATGTTAGTTGGCTTTGCAGCGATGGCCTTCGGATGCGCATTTTTAATTGCGATCGCGGGCGTCTCTGCCCTGTACATGTTTCCAAACCATAAGGGACAAGTGGGTGCGCTTTATGGAGCACTGCAAATGGTTGGCGCATTTGGCTTTACGTTTGGTTTATCGTTCGTGCCCGCCACACACCAAACCATGGTTCTAGCAAGCTGGATATTGTCTTTTATCAGCATTAGCGCATTTATCATCATGTTTTTACGTCAACGAGCCCAAGTTGAACTGCAATCTGCTTAGTCGAGGGGAAGATCGGTGACGCCCTAGAGAAATAGAGTTCAACATGATTCATCGTTATGTCGAGAATGTCCCAGTACAATCTTGATGATTTTTGTAAGAAGGCGTGTGTTTGCTGGTTTAGGTCGTTTGACTGCTTTCTTGCACCAATTTGATTTCGATTAAGTGTCTACGGTATAGTGAGCGAGCTTTGGAATGCCACCTCGCTCATCATTTAGCATGGGTTTCATGCGTGAACCACCAACACCGTATTGACCAAGGAAGGAATCGCTTTGTTTATCGTCTCTCTTACCTACACTAAATCTCTCGAACTTGTTGATAAGTTTATTCCGGAACATGTTGAATTCTTAAAGAAGCAATATCTAGCGGGTCATTTCCAGTTATCTGGGCGTAAAGAACCAAGAACGGGTGGGATTATTATTGCGACCGTTAGCAGTCGAAATAAATTAAACGAAATTCTCGCTTTAGACCCGTTTTATCGTGAAAGTCTAGCGACCTACGACGTCACTGAAATGATGCCGACCATGTCATCAAAAGCATTGCAGTTTCTCGTTGCATCAACAGCACAATGCCCTCCATGAAAACTTGGCGGTTACCGATATGGTCACCAACCTAACGTTATAAGTACAAATGAGTGATGAACGCTATCACCCATGAAACTTTCGTTAGGCTTGTCGACCTTGTTGAGGCCAAATAATGAAATTTGGCACCAGAGTATTTAGCAACCTTTAATGCATCGATGAGAACCCATGCTTCCCTTTTTATTTATTGTCGCGTCACTTGTTTGATGTCCTTCTTCCAATGCTCTAACAAAAAATCGATAAAGCATCGCACCAGCGGTTGCTGATAGCTGCGCGAAAGGTAAAGCGCCCACAGCGCATAATTTGAGTAGTGGTACTGATTAAGAATTGGCACCAATGCACCTGAGTGTATTAACGGGTTGGCGAGATCGCATGGCAAACGAATGATGCCATGGCCTTGAGTCGCGGCGCTCACCAATATTCTGGGGAGGCACAAATGGCGGTATCAATCGCCATTAGACGGCGCGCGATAAGGTTTTCATCTGGGCTGTCGGTATATCTCAACGCAATATCCACTCTCTCATCAACCATCTCAGCGTATTGATCAGAGGCAATAATATCAATCGACGCTTTGGGGTGTTGTTGGGTAAACGCCACTACCTGCTCAATCAACAGATTCTGCGCCAAGCCTTAACGTGCTTTCGTGAATCCGACAGCCCATTGAATTGGACATTTATCAGCCCAGCAGCAGAGATCTTCTCTGGAGAAACACAAGGACCTTACCGGATTGGGTCTGAGGCGCTGTTAACTGATGAGCAAGGGAACAGCCGAATTTCAGTGACGGATTATGTCATCGCAATGATCGATGAACTTGAAAGCGGCCACTATCCTCAGCAGCGGATTGGTGTGGCTTACTAAGCATAACTTGTGGGCCCCAAAAGGAACCGGAGCTGTTCCTTTTTGGGTTCATTAACTTAGTTTGTTTGGCTAAAACTTGGGGCCGTGTACTTGTGCCATCAATAACTGGCAAAATGCACTGCGTTTTTTTGCCCAGTGACTCAAAGTACACATCAGCTTTTTTTTCCTTTGTCGTTGTTTGTCTTCTATCGAACACAAAATCTCAATATAAACAAACAGTTTCTTTTGTGACCAACGGTGTTTATTGCCTGTTTCGACCGCCTTAGCTAAGATCATACCCGACAGGTCATTCTCTGATTCAACCACATAAAGAAAAGTATGTTTGTCTTTCCTCCGGTGATGAAACTGACGAGGGGTTGGCGTTGCCAAGAAATTGTTCCGGCACAAATCACAGACCAACGCGTAATCTGATTTTTTCGCCTGTCTGATCACCTCAGCCGAGGAATCCATACTAATTACCTTACTGACCTGAGTTCTTGCCTTAACTAACCCTAGTGCTCTGCGCTGGAACCTAGTGTATAAATTATGATAATTCATTGTGGCGTTTGCGATCTCGCCTTTGCTTCAAGAGGCGACACTCGGGCCGAAAATCCACCCAGTGCAGAAGATGTCACACTGCAAACTTGAGGATGAAACTTCAAGGCGTTACTCTAAAAAATAAATCAAAATATTATTCAAACATATTATTGTAATTATTCCGATCAGAACTTTCCTAGCGAAAATAATATCAATCCCTATTCTCAACTTAGTCCCTACATATGAGCCAATAATGGCAAAAATAGACATGATTATCACGTGAAACACAAAGTCATGAAACACAAATCCTAAATAGATAAAAACAGCTATTTTGAAAACATTGATAAGCGTATTGATGGCCGCATTTGTAACAATAACTACCCTTGGTTCGTATCCGTCTCTGATTAGGATAGAGGTACTTAACGGACCTGTAGCCCCAACATATAAAGCCAATGATGTTTGAACGATACCGAGGGAGAAGTACTTACCCGGAATCTTTGACATAACCTTTTCAATGGGAAACCATAGGACGAAAAGGATAAACGCACTAACAAGCAGAGGAATGATGGAAAAGTCGATGTCATTGAACAATTGAGCACCAAAGTATGCCCCAATCATCGAACCAATAAAAAATTGCCCCAGGGCAGTGAAGCATGTACTTCTAATATCAAAGATGAATCGACTGACATTACTAGATAATTGGACAGCCCCGTGAACGGGGATTAGGGCATATGGAGGAATAAAGCTCGGCAATACCGCTAGCAAGAGAACTCCTCCTCCCATCCCGACAACCGCCGTAATGAGAGATGTCACAAACGCCAAACCGGCTAGACCAGCGTACAAGAACTCAATACTCAATTTTTCAATCTCATATGGTAAATGTGGAGTATAAGAACATGAATTAAATTTTGCTTAAAATCCTAGTTCCAATGGATATTCACTGTGGCTTGGTTTTCCATCGAGTGTCAAACGCAGCAACTTCCGGTCTTCGTCCTGAGGAAATTTTGTTCGAGCATGCATGACCGCTGAGTTATCCGCAATTAGGATTTGATTTTCTTTCAGTCTGAGGCGTACTTGATTCTCTGGCAGGTCTATAAAGTTCTTTATCTTTGCAAGTGTCGTGATTAGAGTCGAGGGGCTAACCTCATATTCAACTACATCGTCACATCGAAATGAGAACATGTAAGATCCATTGCCAAGATATTTATCATCAAAAACAGCCCTCGAAGCTTTAGCATCCCCTCTTTTCATCGTTAGAGCACCCGAGAACTTAAGTAAGCCAAGACCGTGAGGATCTTCTTTAGAAAGGAAGTCATGAATCTTCTTCGAAGACACCAAGATCGAATCACCACCTTGACTCGATGGCTTGATGCACTGAAGAAGAAGAACAATTGGAGGCTCGTCAGAATAAACTCCGCAAGTGTGAAGGGGATGTTCCGTATAGCTTGCCCCCAGATAACCTTCAAAACCGTTCAAGTTTGAGATAACGGTAATCCCATTCGAATCCGAACGGTCGTGCCCAACTGGGTTGCCAAAAAAGCGTCCAAGTTTGAGTAATAAACCCTCGGGAGTATGCGTTTGGTAATGCTCGACTAAAGCTACACCATATCTGTTGAACTTTTCGACTATATTTCGAATCGTAATTTCGTTTAGACTATTATCGACAGGTAGACGTACTGACAGTTCTTCTCGATCAGTCTGACTGTCAAATGTAGTTCTGATGGTTTGGTTCATTTCATTAATACCTTATTTTTCCGTAACATATTTGTAGTGGTTGTTAACCTTTTCTATCTTGCCCGTCATTGCGCTGCGCTTGGCAAGGACAAGAATTCGATCACACTCTCTAACTCCGTCGAGCACGCGATACAAACCCTAGCGCTCTGCACCGGAACTTAGCGCGTAAATTATGATAATTCATTGTGGCGTTTGGGATCTCGCCTTCAGTTCAAGAGGCGACACTCGGGCCTAACCCCCCCCCATTCCACACTATTTTTTTCGATTGAATAGCCTCTAGAAAACCATCGATTTTCCGATCGGCTTCTCAATTTATTATTCTTTTATGACAGTTTTCTTTAACCTGTGAAGACAATCAGTTTTTTATTCTTCTAAACATTCCAATATGCATAAAATTTCGCAAGGAAGTGAAAATATGACTAAATTCCAGTTGGGAATGAGCACATTGTTGGATGAAAATGCACCAGAATACCTATGGATAGGTCAACAACTTAACCAACAGATCCCTAAGCAAGATATCGCCACCATGATAAATCGTTGTTTTGGCGGTAACCGAGAAATCGCCGAGGCCATGATTTCAGTGGTCGAAGGACGATTGTCGAAATTCTACTTAGCAGAAATGCTGGAGAAAGCCCCTTATTCTTCCCTTCAGTAACCTGCCCCTGTTATGGCCTGTTCTTAAACAGGCCTTATGTTCCCTTCTGTGTCTGAAATGTGTGCTCGCGATCCTCAGCAACCGCGGAATAAGTCCGACGAACTCAGCCAATACGTTCTGTTGAAGATAATGCAACGTTTGCTTGCGCTCTGCGATGAAAACTTGCTTAAATCAAACGTGTCAGTTATTTTGTACTTATATTGGTCAATTAGCATGACATTTAAGGAGGGAGCGATGAGGACTTCTATTTTGGACAACGTGATCAATGCGCAGGGAATCGTTGAACCCGGTAAGATGGCGTCATTTTTCCATACCAACATTAAAGAGATTGCCTCGGTATCCGGCGTGCCCTTCTCAACCTTAAGCCGCAGTGACCGTTATACCTCCATGAAAACTCAGCAAGTATTGCGTAACTGCACTGAGGTCATCAACCGTATTTTGCCTTGGACGGGTGACCCGATTTACGCTTATGCTTGGTATCGCAGCGAAAGCTTACCCGAATTCGGTGGTTTGACCGCCGAGCAACTGGTAAAACAAGATAGAATGGACGCCGTACGCCTTTATTTGAACCACGTGTCCGAAGGTGGTTATGCGTAAAGATAAGTTCAGCCAGCATTTTATTCACTTTCAAGGCGCCGTATTTCGTGGTCATGATCCGAGATGGTCATTTTCACCAGAAAGTGGCGAAGGCGCCAAACGTTATGGTGGGCGTTTTAACCCTGTGGGTACCGCGGCCCTTTACACGGCTTGCAGTCAGGCAGGTGCTTGGGTTGAGGCCCAACAAGGCTTTCGGTTTAAGGCTCAACCTTTGACCATTTGCCAATACGAGGTCGATTGCCAAAATGTCCTCGACCTCACCGATGAAATGGTGTTGCTAAACTGTGGCATTAAGCCCTCAACATTGAGTTGTGCTTGGATGGACAGTGTCAGCCGCAATGACACACCAGAGAGCTGGTTATTGACAAAGGCGCTCTTATCCGCTGGGGTGCGGGCGATTATCGTCCCGAGCTTTGCCCGCTCAGCGACACCGGAGATGCGTAATGTCGTGTTTTGGGATTGGGGCAATGCGCCACCTAAACAAGTCAAGGTGGTCGATGACTTTGGTCGCTTACCCAAAAAACCTTTCTAAAATCGTGATAAAAATCACGACGAATCGCACTATCGGCATCGATCTAATATTCACATAATTTGTGGATAAGAACTCAGAAATCCATTAAATCAATAAATTAATGGACTGTTGATTCGTCAAGTCGATTTTTTATCGTGGGTTTGGTGGACACCCTGTGGAAAACCCTCTCCCGATTGCCGCGCGTCTCGCAAGGTTTAATCCCCTTCATTTTGACGTTGAACCGATCCGCCGTATTGTGCCCTTTTTCAGCGTATCTGTGCAACGATTCGGCCGCTCAATCGGATACAGCCTGAATGTGAAGGTACGTCAATGCTCGATTGGCTTTGGCAACAAACCACAGCAAGGCAAACCCAGTAATGGCGGGCATTGAATCATAAAGGCCGTACTCGATGGCGGCCTGAACCAGCGTTAGAACCAGCATCAGACTAGCCGCCCATTGACGTTGCTTGAAGATCAGCACCCCAAACACGGGGAAAACTAAATAAAGCGCTATATTCGCGTACATTAGGACATCGTGTTGAGCAAAATTCAGCGGCCACCAATGGGTGGTGTAAACAAGCCCAAATAGGTTAGCGACAGACGCCAGTAAACACACAAGCAAGGCCTGAGTTAAGGCTTTTCTCGCCTGATTTTGATCGGAAAACTCTTTCTTGTTGCGAGCTAACCACAAAGGTTGGATGCGTTTTGTCATAAGCATAATCATTAAATTGAAAAAGAGGATAGTAACTCAATTGACCGTAAAAACATGCATAGAATCAACATAATGGCGGTTTTTGCATCGAGCTGGAACCCACACCACATTGATAACGGATGGTCATCGTTCTTGGACTCGGGTTGCTATTAATGGCTGAAGGCTGGTGATGGTTCGCAATCACCCGTTTTCAAGGGCTAGAGTCCGGTTGATTGGGTACCAATTGGGCTTGATTCGCCCCAATAATGGCAGCAATCTCATCATACACGGCTCGGACCCTCGGGGTTGTCATATTAGCATGCGTCACCAGCCACAGCGGTTCTAGTGGGATGGGATAAGCACTCATTTCACTAAGCCCCTCACTTAAAAAATGGGGAAGTATACCAGCCCCTAAGCCACTACGAATCGCCGCCTGCTGAGCAGCCAGTGTATTGAATCGCAAGATGGGCTCACGGTCTGTGATCTTTTTCAGCCATTGAACCGCGGGCAATTGAGTGTGTCTATCCCAACCAATCAAGGGCACGCTATCCAATGGCTGGTCGCGGAGTGAGTGTGAAACAAACAACCCAGAAGACATTAATCCTATCTTACGCACGGTTAACGCGCCTTTATTCGGTCGCTTTAAACGCAATGCAATGTCGGCATCACCTTTGGCGATGCCAACCGTGTGAATACCCGTCACCATCTGTAACTCTAGATCTGGGTAGCGTTGCAGAAAAGGCTGGATCTGGGGGATCACACATTGTAACGCAATCATCTCAGGCAACGCGACGCGCACCACACCAGAAAACGAGGTATTTTGGGTGCTAAAGTTCGCTTTGAAGGCCGCCAGAACCTCTTCGATCTCTTGTGCTTGCTTGTGCAATGATAACCCATCCACCGTCGGTTGATAGCCGGTCGGATGCCGAACAAACAGCTGACAGCCTATTTGTGATTCTAATTGTGCAATCTTACGGCCAACCGTTTGTGGGCTAACGCCTAATTTGGTCGCGGCTTTGGTTAAACTGCCTTGTTGTACCACGGCAGTAAAAAAATACAGATGTTCGATATTCATGCCTATTCCAGTTTTGGAAAACCAACTTCCAGCCCTTTCCATTCTAACCTGTATAGGAGACTTGTACAGTGTCTGTCTGTTTTGATTAACGACACAGAGGACACGATCTTAATGAACACAATAAACACAAAAGATGTCGTCAACGCCTATCTTTCAGCCTTCGCTCAACAGGATTACGAAGAAGCCCTGCGTTACGTAACTGAGGATGCCGTCTGGCACGTCGACGGCGATCCGATACTAAGTACCGTTGGTATTATTCAGGGAAAATCGGCAATTCGGCGCTGGTTAGAGCATTTCCTTCATGGCTTTGAACCCTTGGAATTTCACCTAGAGCCTTTAATCAGTGAGGGGGAGGATGTGCTGGCAATTGGCCATTTTCGTCACCGCATTGTAACCACGTCAGCCATCGTTGATGGTCACTTCGTGATTCGGTTCACCATCAAAAATAATCAAATTAGCCACTATCAAATTTTTGAGGATTCTCTCGGCTTGTCGCACGCGCACTACGGTGTGAGCCCTGAGCGCCGCCAGCGGATCAATGGCGTCATTTATGAGTATGAGGATCATGGTCACGGTGAGGTTAGAATGTGTTTGCATGGTCTTGACCATGACGGCTCCTTTTGGTCTCCAGTGCTCGCCGACCTATGTCGCGACGGGCGCTGTGTCGTGTTTGACTTGCCTAGTCATGAAAAAAGTCGCGGAAACCAAGAGTTGGATGATACTGTCATCGCCAATGACATCACGTTATGGATGGTCGAGAATGCTGTCGATAAGGCGACCTTGATCGGGCATCAACAAGGTGCCTCAATCGCTTTAAATATTGCCAACAACGCCCCCCATTTGGTCACTAAACTGGTGTTGATCAGCCCCATTGGAGACCCGCAACTAGCCAAGTATGAGCCGAAGAGCGACCAAAGGCCTCCCAAGATGATAGAAGTCGAGGCGATCGTGCTTTCTCCCCACAACGACTACAATACCCCTCAACTGACATCGTTAACCTATGCCCGCTACTCAACATTTGACACCCACGAAGGGCCGTTAACTCAAGCCCCTCGCGCTATGGTCGAGCATATCTAGGCTAGCGACATAAAAAATCCCCCGGCGTTGCGGCTCGGGGGATGCATTTTATTCGCTTAAACGACGTTTATTTTGACTGTCTTTGCTGCTCTTTGCGCGCCAGTTTTTCTTGACGTCGCTGAGAGATGACGTCATCCGCCGCTCCACCAACATGGGTTTCCCCACGTTGATTGGCAAGCTGAACTTGTTTTTCACGCTCACGAAAGCGTGCTTTTTGTTCGTCAGTATGTTTGTCGACACACTTAGGGCAACTGACCCCTTTTTCAAACTTGGGGGAGTGCATATCTTGCTCGGTGATGGGCAATCGACACGCATTACACATTTCATAGCCACTGTTTTCGAGTTGATGATTAACGGCGACACGGCCATCAAAAACGTAACAGTCCCCTTCCCACAAACTCTCTTCCTGAGGCACTTCTTCAAGGTATTTAAGAATCCCGCCTTCAAGATGGTAGACCTCGTCGAACCCTTGTTCTTTCATATACGCTGTTGATTTCTCGCAGCGTATGCCGCCCGTACAGAACATGGCCACCTTCTTATGTTTTGCTGGGTCCATATTTTGCTCAACGTACTGAGGAAAGTCACGGAAGGTGTCCGTTTTAGGGTTGACCGCATGTTTGAAGGTACCAATCTCGATTTCATAATCGTTACGAGTATCGACAACAAACACCTCAGGGTCCGAGATCAAGTCATTCCACTCGTTAGGTTTGACGTAGGTCCCAACCACGTGTCGAGGGTCGATGCCCTCGACGCCCAGCGTGACAATCTCTTTTTTGAGTTTGACCTTAGTACGGTTAAACGGCTGTTGGCTATCGTACGATTCTTTGTAAACGAGATCAGCAAGGCGGGCGTCATTTTTGAACCAAGCGAGTAAGGTGTCAATCCCTTCTCGTGTCGAGGCAACCGTACCATTAATACCTTCATTGGCAAGCAGCAAGGTCCCGCGAATGTGATGAGCTTCCATTAAAGCCTTAAGTGGCTCACGAAGTTCAGTATGGTTATCTAGGCGCACAAACTTGTACAGTGCGCATACTACGTAATCTGTCATCTTTTTTCCTCTAAGCGAACTGGAGCGTAAATCCAGAGCTATCAACACTAAACGCGCGGATTATAACGGAGAGCGGACCGGACAAACAAGCAAAATCCCGCCCAAACACACGAACGGGATTTACTAGTCGGTTAAACGGAAAGGTTACGTCGTTTTGGATCGTCACTTAGATATTCAACAAACTCGATTTCAAAGCCTGCGGGGTCAACGAAGTAGACATTTTTTCGATAAGGTTCTTCGCTGCCCGGTTTCGCAATCTCAAAACCTGCTTGGGTGAGTCTGTCTATGATCGCCGTTATATTGTTGGTGACGTAAGCAAAATGCGCGAGGCCAGGTTGATGACCTGATAACTGTCTGTTTTCCCCTTCGCCATGATCACTAAACGCAATGTATTGATAGTCATCGCCAAAATGGATCCAGTGACGAGCCTTGCCGTACCATTCGCCTTGGCCTTGATCTCGTACCGTCCAATGTGGGAATGCAGCCTCATAAAAGGACAGCATTGACGGGATATTTTTCACGACCAAATTAATGTGCTCCAATTGAATCATTGTTTTCTCCTTAGCGATATTTTGATTGTTTGCGACCCTTTGATGCTAATACCTAAAGTTAACTTGAGGTAAAGCTTTTATTTGAAAAAAATCAAAAAAATCACCAAGAAAATACCGTACTGAACGTTTAAATCACGAATTGACACTCAGCCATGTATCCAATTGATCTGTCTGCTCGGCCATTTTAGCCATGTCGATTTATTTTTTGTGAGGAAAAGGAATCACACCATTGTTCAAATGCGTGGTGTCAGGTGGTGAATTTGACTCTTTAAATTATCAATGAAATTACGTTTAGTCTTTGTCTAGTGTTACGCATTTAATAAACTGATTCGAAACATAACCGTATTGGCCGTCCTTTGTTTTAACGTATACCCAACCATCCGGGGGAGTCAGTTGCTCACCTCGCTGAAGACGACTAATCACTTTGGACGACATAGAAGGTAATTCGCGCAGGTTTAAGGTTCCAGAAGAGGTATTGACTAGGTACTCAACGGTCTCTTCATTACTCGCCTCTGGCGCTACCTGAAAAGAGCCCACACCATGTAAAGCGTCGTAGTCAAATTTTAACGTGCCAATACGATCAATGCTGACTTGATAAATATCTTTGGCTGCTTTTAACGTCAATTGTTTAATATCGTAATCACCCTCTTTATCTGAGTTTTGCGTTCCGCAATAGCCTTCCGACATCGATAACCATCTATAGTGACATAGATTAGCGTCATACAAGGTTTTACACACAAGCCCAGAACCATAGACCCCCACTTTATATTTGCCTTTCAATAGCCTATTCACACTTTCAAAATACGCTGTGATTCCGCCTTTTACATCGTCGAGACACGCATCATAATCAACCGAAAAATAGATGGCGGAACCGAGAGGTTGCCCTACTTCTTCTGCACATTTTAAGGCTTGACGTGCCGATTTCTCGCCTTTCTCAGCATCAAAATCGTCAATGCGTTTTTGTCCTTTTTGGAACACGACCACTAATTGGAGTTCTGCCGAGGAAAGCGCGTTTGCCTCCACTTTGGTCAGACACTTGGTCTTCAGTGTCTCCGAGTTTCCGTTATTATAATAACGTCCAACATGCGTAATTTCCTCCTTGATCATAGCGTCTATATATGACGTTGTATCACATGATGCATCGATCATTTTTCCGATATTCATCTCTATTCCTTATGGGTTACTGTGCCAACGTTTACAGCCATATAACTCTAATAGAAAGGACTTAAAGTGGCTTGGAAGATCCTAGGAACATGGTGCATAGAAGGAATTGATGAATAAAAGTGACTACCGACCTCTCATATAAACGCCAGTGGACATCTAATAATCTTCATGTTTTACATTCAATTCAAATAAACGGCTTTTGCCGATCGTAAATCGTGCCTATCGCAAGGTTTCCTAATTTAGGCCTTACTTTTAAATTCCTAGGCAATAAATGAATAAGCCCTTTCGGTAAGGAAAGGGCATGACATATCCGTTAGATGAAACAATAGACGTAACTACCTAATCCATGCACCTTCTGATTTAGCCTGTTTGTCTTTGCGAGGCTGGCCACTCAGAAGATACGCAACGAACAATAGCGCAACCAGTAAGCCAAAAAACGCGATCAAAGCAAGGTTGATGATGGTGTTTAGTGCTTGCTTTTTGCTGATCTTTTCTACGACTGTCAGCGTGAGGTGGCCGCCGTTATTACTCACGTTTAAAATTGTCCCTTCGATATTTTGCTGTGCGGCTGCGGTTTGTAATAGCAGCAGTTCTTTGAGTCGCTTGATGCGCATTTTTTCATTGATTTGGTCTAACTTAGAGCGCAGTTTGACAATCTTGCGCATGTCCTCATTCTTTTCTCCAGACCAATTAAGAGTAATAGACGCTTGTTCAGGGCTTGGAGGTGTCAATGATGCTTTGGTGGTTTGCCATATCTCATTTTTCAGACGGCGCAAGCTTGAAAGATAGGCACTGTCGCTGTTTATTATGGCGGTATCGTCATCAAGTACAATCCCTTGTAGTGCCTCATCCCAACACAATGATGCGTCACAACTGCTGCTCGTTGCTTCGTTCCATAGTATCCCAAATTGTTGTTTAAAATCAGTACAGGTCGTGGTTAATTGAGGTCTGTTTACTGATGGATTTTTAGCTGTATTACTTTCTGTCGATTGAGCGTCTATTGGGCAATACAGCGCAATGTGCTTGGCGATTTTTTGTAAGCTTTCAGTAGTAAACATCATCATTTCACCCTGACGGCGAACACGATCATATCCGTGGATTCGACCGAATCCCAATTCAAGCTTAATTTTGGCAATTGATACCATGGAGTTGTATATTTCCTCCGGCATATCGGGCCAAAAGTCAGGCGCTTTGGTAATAAAATGTATATACGCTTCTATTGACGCGGCATTGGGGGTTACTTTAAAACCTTCGCTTGCTAAAGGATATTCGAACTCTTTACAGTAAACCAACCTGTTGTGTTTATCGCGGCTATCTAAACATAGGCGAGGTTGAGTGATGGATAAGTGATCACCAATTTTAAGCCGGCTTGTTGGCCAGTCAGCTGCTCTGTTAATCTGATAGGAAGAATGGTTATTTACTATCGCAACGCTAGCCTCTCGCCAATCGAAATGGGTATTGCCCGCCATGAAAAAGACACCGAATAAAAGCCCCATCGCTGCTGCGATATATTGTGGTTTTTTCTTAACGGTCTCTTGATATGAGACTGCGTTCAAACCGATGCGCATAACGGCAGATTGACTCTGTTCAATCTCAAATTGAACATCACAGTCCAAATTCACTGTGTGTTCCCATTCGTTTGGTATCCAAGCTACACTGGCTTCACCATCTGGGGTGATGAACACGATCCATGTTTTATTCGCTCTCGTTTCTATCGCTTTAATTTTACCAAAGTATTGTTTCACGACCAGAGTCGCAGGGTCGGCTTTGGGCCTTTCCCTTTTGAGCAAGAGTAGCGTCGCGCTACACACGGTAGCGAGAATCACCGCAGAAAGCCATTCTGGTTCAAGGGACAAGCCAAGATTAGAGACATGTAAGAAGATACCAATGGCTACGACTAACAGAGTTGGCACAAGCATGTTGTAAAAAGGGGACGAAAGATGGAGATAGTGTGCTTCTGTGAGCGTCACGGGACGTTCAGACTTCAATACCGTAGGGACGAGATCTGACGTTTGAGGGTGTTCTATGGGCGCATGGTTTTCTGTTGTTTGCGTCGACGTCTCAGGCCTTATTTCCCCGTTTGTAAGACTACCCTCGTCAAATTTATGTTGGCTTTCTGAGGTCGACTGTTGCCCTAAAACTGCTTGATCTGAATCTGCTAGGTGTTGTGAGTGCTCTTCACTTAACTCTTGATTCGGCGCGTCTGCATGGGTGTTGTTTACCTCATCGACAATATGATAACCGTTGAGGCCAATGACAATCAGTATGTCATGGTACAAGACCACTTCTGCACATATCCTTCCTTCATCGAGATAGTCTACCGCTTTGTCGCCCATCATGATGACATAATCAGCCACTGCTAAGAAGTACTTCTCTTGGCCTTGGTTATCTTCGGAGGGAGCAGCATGAACTTCAAACTGTTCATCGATGCAATACACCTCTGAAGAGGTGGCTTCAAATTCAAAAAGTTCAGAGATAGCGGAACGCTCTTCTTGAGAGAGGTCTGTATCGCGCCTGTTGCTAAGTAACTTTGCTCTTTGCTCTTTTAAAAGGCTTTTTTTACTCAGGTATGAGCAATAAGTAACGGCGGCATAAAAAAACAGACCGACTTTAAGTATAATTAAAAACTCTTGCATGAAACGTAAACCTTGACCGTTATTGAGTTGTAGTCCAAATGATGAATAAGAAATCTGCCGCGTATAGTCTCACTGTTTAACCTGTGTTGTGAAATTGGTTGCAATAAACGTGATTTGCTGCGAAGTTTATTTACTTACATATTGAACTTTATGTCTCTTAACAGAGGAAATACCCACGGTGACCGCACGTGTGTTTAATATTTGAGCTAATAGATTAGCTTTCTTTTCAACGGTTCGAAAAAAGAGATTACGGCGTTCAAATACCACTCACCCATTACTCAATATTTGCATTCTAATTGAGCGAATAACATTCATGCGTTCGCCCTAAGGAAATATCACTCTTGATACGTGTGATTTTATATGTAGGTATTATCGGCCACATAGCGAGCACGTAACTGCGACAATTTATCAGGAGCTGAGGATGTATTTTATACCAGTACAACAATTTCAGTTTATAGAAAATTAAGGGCGACACTTTCGGTGCCATACGTTTCTTCGTCGTTCTCACCCTTATTAGCTTAACTGGCTCACCATCCGTCAGCTAGGCTGACGGAATTTGTTAAGGTGTCTGCCCCATTATACTTTTTTCCGCCGAAAGTGATTGTCGACCCATCGACTTTGTTGTGACGTAAACTCAATTATAAAATCCTATCAGAGCCTACTGCTTAGCCCGACTTTCTCATCGCCAGTCGGTTCACATTGTGACAAGCGACTTTGCAACCAATGGATAAACTTTTGTTCCAATTCGACTGGCGGTTTTTCTTCGCTCAGTAAAATGTAGCGGTGGCCAGATAAAACAAACCCGAATGGTGCAATCAAGTTGCCTCTTTTCAAGTCATCGGCGACAAGCGGGTACGAGCCTATTGCGCCACCTAACCCATCAACAGCAGCTTGAATACAAAAATAGAAATGAGCAAACGACTGATGCGTATTGTCTGCAAACGGTGAGCCTTCATAGTGAGTCAGCCAGTGCTCCCACGCTTTGGGCCTTGTCTGGCTATGAAGCAGCTTAACTTTCGCTAAATCATTGTTCAGTTGTTGCCAATATTCTGGTGAAAATACTGGGCCAATCCACTCATCGACTAACGCTGTCTGCTTGCAACCAGGAGGCAATTCAAAATCATCACGACGTATCGCCAAAGAAAGCCCAGTTGTCCCTAATGTTACTGGGCCTCCCGCTGTTGATAGTCGAACATCAGCCCCAGAACTCATATAAAACTCTGACAACCTAGGCATCAACCAGCGCATTGTTAACGTGGGCTCGCACGACACATCAATGCATTGGGTTTTCATCTGGTTCAGTTTAGTCACACCAGAACCCAACGCCTGAAAAGCCTGCTCTGTATGACTCTTTAGAAGCTCCCCTTGTTCCGTTAAGACTACGTTACGCCCCTGTTTACAAAAGAGAGATTGAGAGAGGTAGGTTTCCAATATTTTGATCTGTTTGCTCACCGCTCCTTGGGTGATGTTTAACTTCTTTGCCGCTTCACTGTAGCTCGATGATGACGCGGCCACATGGAATATGTGGAATGCTTTGAGATGCCTCATTGGTGATTTTTTCTCACATAATAGTTGAGATTGAATCGATTATAGTTCCTCATTAAAATGCATACAATCAAGATTCAATACTCAATAACATTTATATTTGGAGTACACATGGAGAGTATGAGTCTTGCGGTCTTAGGTATCTTAATCGTGATAAGCCCCGGCGCAGATTTCGTTTTAGTGCTAAAAAATAGCCTCAATCAAGGTAGAGTTGCGGGGATTTGGACAGCGATAGGAGTGAGTATTGCCATTAGTGTTCATATTGGTTACTCAATGTTGGGAATCAGTTACCTAATATCACAGAATGAATGGCTATTTGGCCTCGTTCGATACATTGGCTCTGCTTACTTAATCTATTTAGGATTAAAAGGCATTTTTTCCGCCAGTACCGAACTTGAATTCACAGAAGATATTCCAACGGCTATCAACGGTTCACACTATCTTGCACAGGGATTCTTATGTAATGTGTTAAACCCAAAAACCATGCTTTTTTTCTTAAGTATTTTCAGCCAAGTTATCTCGCCCGATTCAAGTAATAGCCAATCCGTTTTGATATACGGACTCTATATGATCATGTTACACGGACTTTGGTTTAGCTTAGTGGCCATTCTATTCACCTCTAAAACACTTCAAGTGCGCTTAAAGAAAATGAAAAAAAGACTGAATCAAGCATGTGGCGCAGGCTTACTTACCTTTGGAGCTTTACTCGCTCTTAAATCTTAATCGGATTGAACTTATTTAGTTGATCTATTTCTATAGCAACAAAAAAAGCGAGCCACTTGGGCTTGCTTTTCAGTATCTGATTTTCTTTGAATCTATTACAGAAGTTTTACTGACTGCTGTGCAATAAAAATTCTTCGTTAGTTGGGAATGTATTAATATGGCTGATGACTTTTACCGCCAGCTAATTGTCCACTCTAGTGACCTTTCTGCTCAGTGGATTACGCCCTTCAATAAGCGACGCTGTACTCTTAACGTTAATGGGAGACGTATGTGGCTATCAGTTTGTCCAAACTGCCATGTATGAGACGGCATTCGATAACGTTAAATTCACCTTTAAAGATCAAGAAAAAACGAACAGGTTCCACGTTAGAATATGGAATGATCACCAACAATAGAGTATCAAATAAAATATATTCGTTGTTCGAAATCACCTAAAAACACTTCACGTAGTCCCCTTTAATAACGAGGTAAGAAACGTTTCCACTCTGTGAGTAAAAATGGGTACTCACCCGTCACATCAACGGTGGTATACCAACTTTGCTTCGCCCCAGTGTTGATGCCTTGATAGTTAAAGATGAGTTTCGACACTAAGCGATCGCCATTCCAGGAAGTATCAATCTCCACGTTAACCAACTGATAACCATTCGGGTTAGGGCCACCAGAATTAGCCTTGTAGCATAGTTGAAATGACTCTTTATACACGGATTGATTATTGTATAGCGTGTAGTTTAATGCTCTTTCATCATTCCGCATGCCATCGTTTGCATTTAATGAACGAATTTCATCCACTAACTCTTTCTTGTGCTGATTTTCTGCATTCGCAATCTGGCTTTTATTAACAGGGGTTGAGTTGACCGGAATTAAGTTACTCACCAACACCCGCCCATCTTGCTGAACTTCGCCCTGCAGAATGACTTGTTCATCTTTAAGCCCTAACGCGGCAACAAACTGCAATAAACTGTCATCCGAATCGGTGATTAAGGTGTAGAGTTCATTATTGTCTACATTACAAAACAGCCAATTCATCTCTCGCGCGACATACGAGTTTTGACTCTGGCTTAACCCTTGGTACAAAATTTCATTCAGTGTCGGCTCTTGATTGAGACGTGCCAAAGCAACATCATCATTAACTTCTTTTAAACGCGAGGCATCCACACCGCTTAACACACAAGCTTGATAATACTCCTTCTCTACACTTAAATTAGGGAAATGAGCATTAATATCCCCAACCACATACACATACTCACGAGTTGCGGCATACGTTTGATTAATATCGGCACTTTTTGATTCATCTAGCGTTTCTAGGGCGCGCTGCACTGTCTTAGAGTGATTAGGGCGACTGGATGTTGGCTGAGGCTGTATGGTCATATCCCTCTCTCCTTAGGCTGCTTTTGGCACATAACTTCTTAGTGGGAAGTCAATAAACGGGTATTCGTCGGTCACATCGATACCACATGAATAAGACTCTTCTAATGATTGATTTCGGTAGGTTAATATCATCTCAATCAACACTCTATCTTGCGCTTTGAAATAGGTTTGATAATTAATTTCAATCAATTGGCCTTCGATGTTGGGCTTGTCTTTGAGCAGGTCGTTAAAGTTAAACACCAAATAGTTTAATGCCCGCCGCGAGGCTGATAGACCATCGTTGGGCTTGATTGTTATCGGGGTTTTGTCACCGACTGGCTGAGTGAGCACATGGTTACAAACCACACTCGGCAAGCGTAAGTCGTTGTCTGTCGTTTGGACTCCCATGGCTCCGACCAGAGCCACTGAACTTGCATCGGTATGCTTATTTAGCGCGGCGATGAGCGCATCTAACTCGTTAACATATTTAGGTACGATCATATAGGTATCAATCTCATTAATGGTAAACACCCAATCCGCCTTTTCAGCAATATAGGCGTATGGCCTAAATGTTAAGTCTTCAGTATTGCCTCTAGCGACTTGGTAGCTAAACACTCGGTAATAATCATCATCAGCACAACCTAATGCTTTAGTGGCCGCCTCAAACTCTTTTTGCAAGTCACGAGTCGCTAAATAGGGCCTGATATCCCCAAGCGCATAAACATAGGCATTCCCTGTGCTCGCATTGATTAGTTTTATACTCATTATTTGTCCTCGTTGTCACCGGCATTTATTATGGTTAGCTCGCCATTACCGTCAGTGGCATAAACTTTTGTAGTGACGCATTAACAAAAGGAAACTGATGTGTCACATCGACACTACAGTGGTAATGCACCTCAGGTTGTGCGTTGTAGTTTCGGCCTTTATTTTTATAAGTAAAAACAAGATCGACAATAGTATGAGGTGAGGCTAAATCTGTATAAGTCGCACTCACATCATCAAGAAAGTAACCCGCTTCATTCGAGCTCAGCTCTTTACTTAATGTATGTGTCGTCAAATACAATCTCGGGTAGCGATAGGCTAAATAGTTTTTTGCACGACTAAAATCACTGCGCCCATCGTTAGGTTGATATTCAAGCCCTTTGAGTACATGTTGAATAACCCCAGTGGTGACTCCAGTCTCCTTTTTTAGTGAATCATGCAGTTGCTCTAATGTTTGGCAAAACAAATGATTACACACCACGTGCGTGAGTGCTGAGTTTTGGTTCGTGCCGTCGCTCACGCTAGAATTGTCAACCACACCAACCACCGTCGAGAGGACGGAAAGCAAGCTATTGTCTGGCGACTTTAGTGCTTTGATGAAACTCACTAACTCAGCTTTCGAGCGTGGTAACAGTACATAAGTGTCTACATCGTGAATGGACAATACCCAGCGGACTTGTTCTGCAATGTAAAAATAGGGCCGAGTGCCTGTGCTGTCAGTATGGTCAAGCACCCCGTAATAATCGTACTCACTCGCATTCAGGGTTTGCGCCGCGTTATAAAAGGCTTCTTGTAAGCCTTGGTTTGGAAACTCTGGCTTGAGTACGCCAACGGCATAAATATAGTCGGTAATGGGGGCATTTAACGTTAGTTGCGCGACATTTTGCTCTTGGTGTAACTCTTGGTGAGCGCAATCTATGATTTCTTCGGTTGGTTTAGTGGCGCATTGAGCCACTTGCACACGTTCATCCTCTCCCAATTTATGCGCCATTGAACCGCTGCTTTGTTGGCATCGCTCATCTTGCTCGCTAAGAGGCACTATTGCGTCAGTTTGGCGATTTTTATCAACCAACGAAGTGGCATCGGTGTCCCTCGTTGATGGTTCTGGATTATTTAACGCATTGTCATTAGTCGTCGTATGTTCTGACATACCTGTCACCTTCTACCCTATTCTTTTCATCACCCTGCGGCGAATGATTGTGCCGCCACGTGCTTCACAAGCATTCGTTACAGTAGTGAACTCATTTGCTAACGCTACTTTACCTAAATCAGTCATCGGTTGAATTGGTGAAAATTGGGGGGGCAATTGGCAGGTACTTGGTTTGGTTTGGTAAAAGTTAGGATGAGGGAAAATATGGGGTAAAGAAAGTGGCGTTAATCAAAAAAGCAGGCCGCAAGTGAGCGAGACAATACTTGAACCTGCAAAAGGTTAACGTTGATTAGCGTGGTGATAACACTATTGCTGATTGATCCAACGGATTTTACACGGGCCACCATTATCACCAATGGTGAACATTTGAATGCCTCCACCCGCTTCCGTTTTAGGGCCGCACTGGACATTATCTAACACTATGGCACCATTTTGAACGTTGCCATTGCCTTGTGGGCAACCGCAGTCACTGCCACCGTAATAGCCGACGGAATAACCTGCGTTAGTAAGGTATTCTATACATTTGGCGCCATCAGTCACACAATCTGTGAGGTTGTTATTATCAAACCAAATTGTGACATCTATTGGTAATCCAAGGTTTTTCAGTCTAGTCACAACTTTTTTTGCGACATCTTCGCTCTTCCCTTCGCCTGCGTTTATTTTGTCAGAGCCAGGCATAGGCTTAGGGAAGATAATCAAAGGCATCATAGCCAAATCACACCCATTGGGATCTAATATCGAAGTCAATTCTTGAACACTGAATGCCGATAGATCATCGTCGTCCTTATCAAAATTAATTTCCCTTAAACAAAAATGATAATCGTGCGCTTGTGCGTAGTTGGCTTCTAAATAACCTTCGGTCACCACCCTATCGGCTTTAAAACCCTTGGCATTGGCCGACGCGCTTTCAGTTTTAAGTTTTAAACTCGCATTGGCTGTGGCGGTCGCTTGTGCTATCGCACTGGTCGCAGCAACAGCAGCATCCGCAACTGCTTTAGAGATCGCCTCTGATTTAAAGTCACCCACTTTGAGGTCCGTCAATTTCGTAGTTTTATCCATATTCCTCACCTCTGTCGTTGTTTACCCGCACTATTGCGAGTGAATAACAAGTTGTATCTCTTAGCTTGCTAACTAAACTATATGCAGCAGAGGTTATACCAACTTGGTACTTTGTCTTTATCCCTTGGTAATAGTTACGGCTGAATTGGTAGAACTTCGTATTCAATCTGTTATTGCTGTTTTTCAAAGGGTTAATCGCGTTCATTTTTCAGATTTCTATGGGGGAGTGATGATATTCAGTGTTCACCACACTTATCGAATACAACAAAAAGCACAACCGTGAATGACGGTTGTGCTCTATTGAAACGAACCCTTGATGAAGGGGGTATTCGATACAGTTACCAGCGTGGCTGGGTGCTGCTTTTGGTTTCTTTATCTATGCCTTCGTGTAGGTCACTCAAAGTGATGCTTGAACGCGATTCTGAAATCGCCTTTAACGAGACATAACGAATCACATTCATGATAGACGCGCCGGATAACGGGTATTTTAATGCCACCTCTTTTAAGTCAACATCCGGGGCCAATTTCGCTTTTGGTGAAAACCCTTTTTGCCATATCGCTAACCGTTGCTGGGACTCTGGCTTAGGAAATTCTATGACGGACTCAAAACGACGAAAAAAGGCTTCATCCACATTGTCTTTGTAGTTGGATGCCAAGATAACCAACCCCGTAAAACACTCGATGCGTTGCAACAGGTACGAGACATTTTGGTTGGCAAATTGATCATTCGAGTTACTGGTTTGAGTTCGCTTGCCAAACACGGCATCCGCTTCATCGAAAAACAGCACCCAACCGTTTTGTTCGGCTAACGTAAATACACGTTCTAAGTTTTTCTCTGTCTCGCCGATGTATTTGGAGTGCACTTGTGACAAATCAACCTTGTAGACGTCTTTCCCAAGTAGTTGGCCTAACACGCCAGCGGTCATGGTTTTTCCGGTGCCAGAAGGGCCATAAAAAAGGGCTCGGTAACCGGGGCGAATTCTGTCGGCCATTCCCCATTCATGACGCAGTGTTTCACCATGTTGTGACCACGCTTGAATATCGTTGAGCTGACGCAGTACTGAATCTGGCAACACGAGCGATTCTAACGATTGCGGCGATTTAACCAGATGGGCAGGGAAGCCAGCGCCTTGTTGCTCAACGTAGTTGCCCCCAACAGTGAGTTCTACTAGGTCCTTTGTAGCAAGAACCAGAGGTATTTTTAGTGGGTTAGATACCGCTTGCTCTGGCATTTGAAACAGCTTAATAACTTCTTTTTCACTGGGTCTCAGCCTGCTCATGTCACCTGAAAGCAGCGAATACATCATAAGCTGTATATTCAATCGTTTTTCAACGCAATCACCACCTAATAAGAACGCCAAGGTTTCACCATTGGCAACGATCAATCCATTATGCTCCGCCCCACCAAATTCAGTATAAGGGCGGTCTATGTTGTCGTTTCTCATCAGCAGAACGTCAAGCACTTGTGGCTTTACCGTGGGCATCAGTGCCAGTGCCAATAAGAGTTGGTCGTCAAAATCAAGCTGATGATTTGCAACAAACTTCGCCAGTGTACCCTCTTGATTCGCTACCTGTGGCGGAGAAATATCGCGAACGCACGCATACCTGCATTCTTGACCAAAATAGAGTTGCAGCCTTGTTTGAATTAGGGTTTCGCACCATTGGGCATAAGCAGACAGCAAGGAAGCGTTAGTGGCTTCTTTGAAGCCTAAACCAATATTCATAGGCGAATCTACCTTGTTGTTTTTATATGAAATGACATCACCATTGATCATCACAGTCTCTCTGATGTTCTATAATTTTTCACTCAGCATACTTATATTAACGAAGTTACTCTTGGTAAAAGTCCTCATACAGTTAGTACAAATACTAAAACAAGTTCAATGATGAAATTTCAATTAACCCTCTTCCTAAATGTCTCTTTCTTAAATTATGAAAAGCCCAACTAGACATACAGTTTTGCACCTGCATTTACCAAAAAAACAACCTCACTCTATTGACATACTAAGAAATGCTCATAAAAACCTAACAAATACCAACTAAACACGTATAACTACCAATCCTAGTTACCCTGTGGCACTTACGATAAAGATAGGTTTCTAAAGGAGAAAAAACATGAGCAATAAACTTATCTATACCGTTAATAAGGGTGATACTTTTTCATCAATAACTGAAAACATAAACAGCGCAATGCCAATTACAGTATCACAGTTTATGAAAGCCAACCCCAATGCCTCCCCAACCGATTTGCAAAGAGGGCAAGAACTCAATATTCCACTTACTTCATCAAGCAGCTATCAACTTTCGCCGAGTGCTGAGATGATGGGATTCTGGTACCCATATACAAGCCCTTCACCAACCAACGCGACATTGAGCATCGCCCTTTATGGTTGGGGACCACAAAAGGTCATCGAATGGGGTAACAGCAACAATGTCAAAGATAACCTTATTGGTGAAAAGTACTTAGCATTCGGTGGAGGAGGAGTAGAAGGAAAATTCACTGGGCAAGTACTGGATGAAATAAATACTGCAATAAAAGAAGAAAAAATTAAGGGTTACCACGGTATCGCATATGATATCGAAATAGCAGACGCAGGCCTAAATGAGCAATTTTCAATGTCATTTAATCTCGCTAAAAAGCTCGGTTACAAAGTATTAGTCACTGTAAGCCATTCTGCCCCTTATGACGACAGCGATCGCGATTCATTAATGAGTTCTTTTTTTGCGAACGAAGATATCGATATACTTTCGCCGCAGCTATATAGTAGTGGTATCGAGCCAGCTAATGACTTTTCCATAACATCAGGCAGCAATATTCGCTGGCAAGACTATGCGAGTGCAAAAGCAAAGATCGTACCTAGTATTGTACACGGTAGTTATTATCCAAACGCAAAACAGAAATTCAAAACGTATGGCGTTGAGTTAGCTGGCTATATTCAGTGGAAAGCAAATTAGTATTGCCCTAATGAGCCAGTATCTTTTTACTGGCTGTTTTTTCACCGTAGTGTTTAGAAATCTGTGTCATTCCAGTAAAAGGGTTGATTAAAGTAGCTGGACTCACATGTGTGGCAATTTCAGTAGTGCCAGTATTCATCGCTCCCCTTTAAAATTTTGGTATACAGTGTTGAGGGTTCAGTATAGCGGGCAGTTCGAAAGCAATTTGCCCCTCGCTAAAGATGCTCGCCTTCACCGTGCTCTTTCCCTTTTACGCTTCCAGAACTGAGCGCACATCAAATTCGCCAATATTCGTGTTTCGGCCTAATTTGGCATAGTCCATCTCCAACGAGCCGTCCTTGTTGGACTTCACCGAGTACAAATATTCCGTCATGTAGGTGGGCAGTGTGCGTATTTCATAGTGCCCTTTCTTTATCGGCTTCTCGGGTACCGGCAAAATCCATTTTCTCAGAGACCCAGCGATGGGTGCATAAGCCCGCTTTAAACAGATTATTGCACACCAAACCCGAGCCATAGCCCCCTACTAGGCATTTGCCCCCAGCTCCCAGTTTACGTTGGTGTTCCGTCCTTTATCCCCCCTTTCGCATCGTCCTCTGTGGCATTAAAATCGACAGCAAAATAGATTGCGCTCCTCAAGGGTTGCTCCACTTGGGTTGCTCTGTGTAGTGCCTACTTCCCAGCGATTTCGCCCTCTAAACAACTAAAACAAGCACTGGATTTTTGACACTTTTGAAATATAACGACAATCTTAAACCCTGCATTAGAAAGTGCCGTTGCTTCGGATTTCGATAAACATTTTATAGGTAATTTGTTGTATTCGCATAGCTGTAGTATCGGCCCACGTAAGCGATCTCAGCTTTCTTGATAGCGGGTATATTTTCGCTGGCTTCCCTAGCCGCCTGAATCATCTTTTCCATGCTCTGCCCTTCCCTCATGGTTGAATTATTTCGCGTGTATTCAGCACGCTAACTAAAACTAGTGGGAGAAATTCAGTGTCACTTGGAATAATCCATGCTGTGTTTGGTAAAAGTTCTCTTATCTATCAATTATTTAAATATGCTTTAATCGATATGTATGACGCTTAATATGGTTAGACGCCCTAGCTAAAGAAGTTAGCCATAAAGAAATTTGCGTCTGCTAGCCCTAGGCTCTCAAGATAGACTATACACAATGATAATAGGGTGTCGCTTCTAAGCTAATTTGTTGACTACGTGCGGTTGTCATGCGTTCTCCCATTGGTGACGCACTGACTTTAGTTCAAGTCACTAGCCTAGAAAAGCTCACTTTCCTGTTTCAAGAGTTCCCTACTTTTTAGATGTAATTGATTGGTTTATTAGTTATCGAAAGACGTTTCTTAGGGTGTCTGTCCCATTAAATTTTTTAGCCTAGAAAAGCCCACTTTCTTGTTTCAAGAGTTCCCTACTTTTTAGATGTAATCGATTGGTTTGTTAGTTATCGAAAGACGTTTCTTAGAGTGTCTGTCCCTCTAATGTTACTTGCAACAAACTGATTGATTAGGCGCATAAACCAACTAACGCAATACAATCGCTCTCGCCAAGTTTCGACGATGCCCTGATACACACGCAATGCTGGTTTGGTCAGTTTATCACCGCGCATTTTTCTTTGAACCATAACGGGAGCCAAATGAAAGGATGTCCATCGTTCAATGACTTGCTGTTGTGTTAGTGCTTGAGCTTTGCCACGGTTCACATGCAGGACAATATGGTAATGATTACTCATCACTGCATAGGCGCACACATCGATGCAAAACACCTTGGCTACCGCATTAATACGCGATTCTACCCACCCTCTTCGGTGTTCGTAGTTGGTTTGGGTGGTGGCATCAAAACCACACAGAAATGAGCGCCTCACACAGCGAGATACGCAATGATAATAGGGTGTGGTTTCTAACCTCCTTTGTTGGCTACGTGCGGTTGTCATGCGTGATCCTTCTTGTGATACGCTGACTTTAGTTCACCCCATTAGCCTAGAAAAGCCCAATTTTCTGTTTCAAGAGTTCCCTACTTTTTAAATGTAATTGATTGGGTTGGTTAGTTATCGAAAGACGTTTCTTAATGCGTTTCTTAATGTGTCTGTCCGACTGATTCTTATCTCATACCTTTTAATCGTTTTTTTTCATTGTTATAGGCTATTTTCCATTGCCTATAACAATAGAGCTAAAGCCCGTTTCAATGGGCTTTAGCTCTCGTTATGGGGCTCTCTAAAACTTGGTTACCCAACTCAACCTATTTTGGTCTGGTTCTGAAATTATAGTACCGTCCTTGTCTATCACGAATTCAGGAGCCAAGCCACCGGTATGAGCTTCAGGTTGTCTTTCAACCTCCTCTATGTCCACAGTTGAAGCCTGTACACCGCCGGTTTTAGAAACACTCCAGCTTCCCATTTCTCCGCTCCCCCTAATGCTAGCCGCTATTTTGACCCCATAGTTACCGTTCTCAAGCGCCCTAACAGCACCCGTCCTGATTTCTACGCTAAGTTCCCCATTCGCCATGTTCCCTTCTTCGAATTCTACATTTGCAGGGGTGTTAAGGTGAGCTGTACTTTCCGCGTTTTTTTGTATTCCAGCTGCATTTACATACGGTCTATTGACATCCCCAGAATCTAAGTTTACCAGTGCGTCTTTTGCCATACCAAGATACTTCTTGTATATTACATCTGAGTTTCTATTTAAGATTGTATCCCACTCTAGATACTCATTAATTTTGAGATATGAAGCTGTCATATTGTTTCTATGGCTATTGTTTACACGATTTATGATAAAATTAGCACCTGTACCAGCATGATTTAGTGCGCCGTGCGCCCCTAGGTCATCCCGTTTAGATGCAATAAAAGATCTCAGTTCATCATATATTGATTGGGCATCCTTTATTTCATTATGAGCTCGACTCTTAATTTTTTCTTCGTAAAAATCATTTATTTCATCAAGTGAAAAATCTACGTCATTGTCTTGATTCGCTAAATTCAAAAAAGCTACCACGTTTTCCGCTTTCTTGCTTTGTATATTTTTGGTTTGTCGTGCCCATGTACCTAAGTTTGGATTCCCTAGTATATTCCTCTGAATAGTATTTTCCGCATTTGAATTTCCTTGAATATGTAAGTGTCCATTTTTATCTGGTTGTTTAGTCTTAGATAATGAATATGGATCCAGTCTACATCTACTTTTTTGACGTTTGTTTATTTGTTCGAACATATATCAAACCTTATTTTAATTGGCTTTGTCGCTTGTTATAGGATGTCTTCAGTTGCCTATAACATCCCACAAACTCCACGCAGTGGAGTTTGCGGGATCGTGGTGGATTTTATTAAAACTATCTCTTTATTAATTTTCCGTATTTATGGCTCTTTAACTGCCTGTTTAACTGTTATTGAGCCACTCCCTTTCAATATTACAAACTATCAATCGCATCCAGTGGCGTACTGATATTTCCAAAGCCCTTTGTAGTTCCTTCAGGTGTCTGTCCCAGTAAATATTTTTTGAACCCTTTAAATTGGATTTTGTCACGAGTTATAATATTTATTCATTGCCCATAACATGATTGAAAAGCCATCAAGGACTTTACCAAGACTATCTCATTATTATTTATGACTCTTTAACATCTTACTGGGTGTTAATGAGTCACTCCCATACATTCCAAATCACCACCTTACCCAGCAGTAAACTCATCCTCTCCATACCACCCCAACAACCCTTTAACCTCACGTCCAAGCGCGCTGTTAAAGCCTTGCTGTAGACTGGCTGGCATGTTCAAAGTTACGCCCCCGCTTGCCCAACTTAGCCAACGTTTAACATACTGTGCGATACCCTTAATGGGAGTACCTTGCTCATAAAGCTGCCGAAGTTTGCTAAAGTGGTTTGCCCAAGTCATCCAAGCGAGTGTTAAATTCCCCTTTGGCTTAGGGGTTATCCTGTATCCCACAAAATTGTCTGGAACAATTTTGAACAGCGAAGCTGGCCCGAAGGGCGTAGGGCAGGATGCCCAGAGTATAAAATCAAACCCTTCATTTTTGATTCTCCCTATATAGGTTTTAAATGGATGCTTAGTTAAGCAGACAGCACTCCCCCCACCCTTACCGCCATTTCCCCTAGCTCGGTGGCATGTTGTTCTAACCTTGGGTCGTCGTTTACTGCTACACCATTAACTTCCATGGTTGGCTCCACCATGCCCATTTTTTGTTGGACTACGTGGCCTAACTCGTGTGGCAGGTGGCTTTCTTGCCCTGGGGCGAGGTAGATGTCTTCCCCTTGTGCGTAAGCGTGCGCCTGAACTTGCGCTGGCTTGTGTGAGTTGTAGTGCACGCGCACCCGTTGCAGATTCTCGCCC
Organism: Vibrio ostreicida; assembly: GCF_013074385.2. Classification (GTDB taxonomy): domain Bacteria; phylum Pseudomonadota; class Gammaproteobacteria; order Enterobacterales; family Vibrionaceae; genus Vibrio; species Vibrio ostreicida. The sequence continues at coordinate 96,829 of NZ_JABEYA020000005.1, read as the reverse complement.
GATATACGCTCCATACCTTGGCGCAGGCAAACGGGCAAAGGCTTGGTCGCTACTTTAACGCATGGCGAAGCCGTATTGATTGCTGCGCGTTGCGTCACCCACTTATGGTGATTCACGCCAAACAGTGGCGGGTTTATCCGTTTTAAATATTGGTGTGTTTTCATTGCCTTCGCCTTCCCTGACTGCACTTTTGCTTGTTCTATATTTACTGTATGCCTATTTGCCTTGGTGCTCTTGGTAAAAACTCTTCTGTGTTTGGTATTTTAGGTGTATCAAATAGTCCAAAATAAAAAACCCTCTTCACAAATGGTTGGCTGGTTTCGGTATGAAGAGGGGTAGTAATGAGCCGACTTATCAATACGCTAAGCGTTGATGGCTCTTCGGTTAACTCTGATGAATTACTGGGTTGCGACGACTGCGTTCAAGGCTTTTTCCTCAGCCTCCAGCACTACCTGCGCGACATTGGTGGTACCAAATATTTGCAGTGCCACACTCTCATCTGTGTACGCAACGGAAATGCTTGCGGCTTGCTCATGCAGAGTCACTTCTTTCTGCACATCCAGTTGTAATGTGTTATCGGGTTGGTTTTCTAAACTCATGTGGTTCTCCTTGGTTAATTTCATTGTTTTCTTGCCTTGTGTTGCAAGTCCTTTCCTAAGTAGCCAACGTTACAATGCTTTGTTAGCCACGGATGAGGTAAATCGAGTTACGCCAATGGTGTATAATCGCCTTCCACCCACACATCATTGTTGGCAAATAGGCTTATAAGTTCATGTGGATGCGATTGAGCAAGCTCTAGGAAGCTCGCTTCCCATAGGTTGCGATGCGACTTGACTTTGATCACGTTGTGTATGTCCATCTCCCAGTCTATGGGTAGAAACACGCACTTTTCGGTATCGGTTCCACCGTACACTTTATCTTCAGCAGAAAGACACACTAAACGGCGTTTATTGGTCTGTTTTAGTTCCGATTCGAGAACCAAATAGCTCAGGCAGGATCGTAGCCAGACGGCCATGGTTTTCGGTACGCGTGATGGCCTAAATTCACCCTTATGCATCGCCAGAGACGTGGGGGTTAAGTTGGCATTCTTTTTCAGCGGGCTATTTGGTGAAGTGTCACTGGCCTGTTTTAACGTTTGCAAAACATCAATCGCCATACTTCGGTAAGATATCGTATCGCATTGAGTATCTATCGATTCTGGAGTCGCGCCTCCACTCTTAGGCGAAGTGTCTTTGTTGCTCACCTCGTCGCTAGACATTAATGATGTTGCCATTACTAACCTTGCGAGCACGAGGGCGTTACGGTTCAACCCAATAACATCAATCGTCAGTTCTCCCCTCGTTGGGTGATGACCGAGTTGTTGGTGGGCTCGCCAATCTTCATATTGTTGCTGGGTTTGGCCATCGGTGAGTAGTTCACCGCTTGACGTAAATTGATTTGGAATGTAACTGGGGTCTTGCCAAATAAGAGCCTCAACTTCTACCGACGATTTTTTCTGAGTGGCTTGATAAAACGTGCATGCTTCATCAAAGGGGTACGCAAGACAATTTTGCGGATTAAAACGAATATAATCTCGCGGGTTTTCCTGATAAGGGTTAACCAACATGGGTTGCTCTTGGTTGACATCCACCGCATTTCGCTCTCCCATCACGGGAAATCGACCCGCTTTATGATCGGTACTGCACGCTTGGCAGGTATACACAAGATTCGATTGCTCATACGCTTGCAGGTAGTATGGCGAACAGGTATGGCTGTTGCTCTCTGAGCTGATTTCAACATCCAACAAGGATACCGGTCTAAAATGGCCGACTTCCCCTGCCCCTACTGGCATTAAAAAGCTTTCGCAGTAGCAGCAGCAACCGTTTGAAACCCGTTCAAGGGCATTATATATGTCCGTATTCCCGTATAAAGCAGGATCAAACGCAGCATAGGTAAAGCCAACCACTAGACGGTCACTTTCACAACTAGCAACGTTTTGACCTCGTTGAGTGGTGACGACGAGGTTATTGGTGAGATCAGGCGCATATCCCTCTTTGGCTAATGTTAAACGGTCTGTTTTCGTGAGCGTGTGGTACTTTGGAGCGTCACATAGTCGTTCCACCAGCGCCTTCATCTGTGTGTTGGCCGCCGCTTGTTTAACGTTGAGGTCAGCGCTTAACTCGATGTTAATCGATTCTAAAGGGATCATCGTCTCACCTATTCGATTGATAACGTTTGAGTGGCCGATGTAACGGCAACGTTTTGTTTTTGATCTTGGGTCTTTTCAGGCTTGTTTTTCAATACATTGTTCGAAGGCTCATCGATTCCGAGTCGTTGTTTTTGATAGCTTTGATGTTTGATCATCATTTTCTTCTGCATATCAAGAACAGCCTGTGTAACAGAAGATTGCGTTTCAACAACGTGTTGCTGTTTTTCTCTATGGTTACCGGTCATTTGGCTCTCGTAGTTTTGGTTGAAGTTCACCAATGTTTGCCGAGCGATGTGGTTTAACGTTTCTAGCGGGGCCGTGGGATTATTTGCTGCCCCTGTTGCCTCCAATGAGCTGGACTGCTCGGTTTGGCTGGGCGTATCCCCCTGTGGGTCATACGCTTGCGTTAGCGATGGATGCTGTTTCATCAATTTTATTCTTTGCTTTTCGATGTGGTTTGACGACTGTTTGAGAGAACTATTGATGGTTTTCATCGCGTCGGCAATGACCGAGTCTACGTTCAACATGATTGCTTTAGTACCTATTGGCAATGACATTTCAGCTAACCTTTGCATCGCATCTTGCCTGTCGTAGACGGACGAGCTCTCAGTTTGCTCATCGAAAGCATTGCTATTGTCATTGTTTATCGACACACGCGCGTTCGTTTGGTTCAAGGTATTGGAGTTCATCAACAGCCCCTTAACGTCGATAGTTCTTGAGCCGCAGTCAGGTTGCCAATAGGCAAGTCACTGTAGAGACTGACACAGCCTATTTCGTTGACGTTGACGACAATTTCTCGGTCTGGCAACGTATAAAAATAATGACGGCACTGCCCAGCTTGATTAATATAACTCTCGCTTGGGAGGTGCTCACACAACTGATTTTGTAGTTGCTGTAGATAGCCTTTGGCTTGTTCTTTTAGTTGGTTAACGTGTTTGAAGTCAATGTTCATGCCGATGCAGAGCAACCCGGAAGCCAAACTACTGAAACCCAAATTATTTCCCGATTTGTTCCATGCAATAATGGTGTTTTTTAACCCTGACGGGTCTAACTCATTGCTCACAAGCGGGCAGTCGAGAGTTTCTAACACAACGTCCACTAACTGGTTTACATAACCATCTACGTCTGTTGGTTTTCCACTAAGATGCTTACGAATATGTAAATATAGACAGTAATAACACCCAAACTCCGCCAGCGTTTGTGCTCGCAAAAGCGCCCATTGAGTCGCATCGGTTTTGAGGCTACTTTTGTTTTTTAACGCCAGCTCACTATAGTCCAACGATTGATAGCACTGAATGGTTTCACCCAGCCCAGTCCCCCAACCTAAAGGTATAGTAAGATGATTCTGATTGAAAAACTGATTGACCATGTTCAACTCATCATTGGTCAATAGGTGGTATTGCTTAATTATATTTGAGATCGATCTGCCAACTGCATTATGTGTGTCGATGTTTGATATAAGTGACAACGTATCTTCACTGCTCAGCTCTATCAATTTTCTAATGTCTACGGTTAAATTCGCATGAGGAAGATCGATCACCGACGTGCCCGCTAATCCAACCCCCAGTTGCTCTATCAGCTCATCCTCAGAGTTAAACGATACAATGCTGCTTTGGTTCGTTATGTTCCAATTAATCCATGGTGACGCATTAGGGATTAAGTTCAATAGCAGTTGATTTTTGGTTGTTAGCTGCGTTGTCGATTGCATTAAGGTATCTTCAATTTGGATCGCCATGTCCCACTCCTATTTGCTCACATGTCACTAAAGGCCGTTGGAAAATTCTTGCAGAACTTTGCTTGCACCTTCACCGACATTGGTAAAGTTTGTTGTGCTCTGCTGAACTAAGGTATTCACTTGTTCCAAAATATCGGAGTAGGGCTTTGTTTGACCCGTTGCCAGCATTTGCGATAGTGCCACCCCCATTGCTGTCGTGGCCATGGTGTTGATGTTTCTTAGATTGTCCGTGGCATCCTGTACCGCGATGGCTGAGGATTGTGATATGGACTGAAGCGCTTTGCCTGTCCCCGACGCTTTTATCACATTGCCCGTTAACGTCGCCTCTTGGACTTGGTTGACGGTGTCTACAATTTGAGTATTCACACCTTGCTTGTCTTCCATTGTGATTCTCCTATGTTGAACATTATTGTCGCGCTAGATGCCTTTACTAAAGTGCATAAAAGCCATCCTACGAGCGCTAGACAATCTTATTGATCTTCGTTTGCAAGTTTTTCTTTGCGAGAACAAATAGAGGTTTTTGTTCATCTTTAATGTCTTTTTCGACATCACGACAGGCCAACTTAAACGCTTCTGCTATAGAAGTCTGAGTAATCAATTTATTGGTTTTTCTCAGTTCTACGATGGTTTGGCACGCTAAACTGGAGACGAGTTTTTCTTCCTCGATTTCCAGCTTTTGTAGCTCCAATTTCAGATCTTCCTTCGATTTAGATGGCGGTGGTGGCGCAATTTCTGTTTTCAGTATTTTTGCACAGCTCGCGTTAAGTGCCGCCCCTGCCGAAGTTTGCGAGTTCTGCTGCGCAGTCACAGCATTAAACATGGTCATGCCGAGAGTTTCTGTTCCAGCCACATCAAGCATTCCCATCGCTTGAGATGGCGCGCCGCCTGTAAGTAATGTATGAATTTGACTGACTGAATCTGTTACTTGATCGTTAACTGAACTCATATTTTTCTCCTGATGTTTTTAAGGCGCTTTTAATCCATGCACAATCCCAGACGCGGTGGCATTCAGCATCAGTACGCAACACTGGTTTACACATGCATTTTGGATCGATTGTGAATGCGATTCGTTATTCGCCGCATTTTCCATGATAAGTCCGATAGTATTTGCCATAACGACATCGGTCACCGCCATAGACAATGAAGGTGCGACGGCGATACTTTCTTCATATTGAGCGATCACTGACCCTTCTCCCATGGTTTCAGAAAGGCGATATTAAAGGGGACCTCTAATATCGCCAAAGTCACTAACCTATTGGTAGATCTTGTTTGTACCGACCGCGGCTGATGCAACGTCCATTGCAAACATGGTGTTAACACCCGTCACCAGCGCAGCTTGTGCCGTAACCCCATTATTTTGCTGACTGCTTGTCGCATTGTGAGCGGCATTAGACAAAGCCTGGCTGGTTGCAATCATAAAATTGCCTGTCGCAACCGCTGGTGCATCGCCCAAAACCTTGGTGTTTACTTGTGAAATTGAGTCTGTAATTTGACTGTTTACTGCTGTTGGAAATGCCATAATATCTTCCTTTTTTAACATTTAATTTAATGCGGCTAATGTGCCGCGGGTTTGTCTGCTTGCCGCGATGTCAAAGCTTTGGTAAGTCACTTCGTCAAGTGCTAACCAACGACCTTTTTCGTCGCCACAGCAGTGGACGCAGTGTCGACTGCATACAGAAGGTTTACCCCTGCCGTTGTTACAGCTTGCGCTGTTATGTTTGCTTGTTGCTGTGCTGTAGTTGCATTGTGTGCTGCATTCGCTAGAGCTTGTGAGGTTGCTTGAAATAAGTTACTCATTGCCATAGCAGGTGCAGTCCCCAGCACTTCTACATTCGCTTGTGTAACTGAATCTGTAATTTGACTATTTACTGCTGTCGGAAATGCCATCGTGATACCTCATTCGACTATCATTAACTGCCAAATATTTCTTTCGTTCCAAAGGCGGTGCTTGCAGTGTCAATTGAGTAGAGTGTCGTCACTCCCATGGTCGTTGCCGCTTGCGCGGTGATCGCAGCCTGTTGCTGGGCCATAGTGGCATTGTGTGCTGCGTTTGCTAATGCTTGAGAAGTGGCTTGAAAAAGGTTCCCCATCGACATTGCGGGTGCGTCGCCAAGTACTTTGACGTTGGCCTGTGTGACGGAATCGGTAACTTGGTCATTGACTGCGGTTGGAAATGCCATTTATTTTTCCTTTCTATTTTGATTACAAAGAGTGACTAACTTGTGGGATTTGTTTAACCTAAACCCGCGACTTTCGTCGATGCTGGTGTCAGTATTGATTTGGTCCCGACTGACGTACTTGCCGTATCAATGGAATACAATGTCGTCACACCCATCGTAGTGGCAGCCTGAGCCGTAATAGCGGACTGTTGTTGAGCCAATGTGGCATTGTGCGCCGCATTACCCAATGCTTGTGATGTCGCTTGAAACAAATTCCCCATTGACATTGCAGGTGCATCGCCGAGTACTTTGACGTTTGCTTGAGTAACGGAATCGGTAATTTGGTCATTGACCGCTGTTGGAAATGCCATATTTTTGCCTCGCTTTGGTTGGTCTAAATTGAATATTTTTGTTGCTATCGTTATTTAGTTTGAAATCGGTACGCCTATTAACTCCAAACGATGAAGATATATTAATAAAATCAGATACAAAAAAATTGGTAGCATATCGTTTCAAGTTGGTACCAATCTTCCCACCATTGGTATATCTAATTTTCTATGGACTACTTGACGTTTGAGGTCTGAGATAGCAATAAAGGGTGTGCGAGGTCATCAACCAAAGCGAGCAACTCCCGGCTTGTTTCAGTGTGGGAAAACTGGTCTCTATAGACGCCGGGGCTAATTCCGACCGTTGCTTTAAATTTGCGAACAAAGAAGCTTAAGTCCGAAAATCCAACATCATCACACACTTGAGTCACATGACGATTAGGGTTTTCTGACAGTATTTCCATTGCCTTGACAATACGTAGCCGAAGTAAGACTTGCTTAAAAGACATACCCAAATAGATCTTAAATAAATACGATAGGTGAGATGGGCTGATACAAGCTTGCCCAGCCAGCTCTTCCATGGTGAGGGGGAGTTTGAAGTTGTTATAAAGATAGCTGATGGCTTTATTTAAACTAGGGTGGCTTTTGGGGCTCCCACCCAACCGATTTTCGTTGGTCTCCTGATTGAACATCATTGAGCGTTCGGCTAGAAGTGATGACCCATTAGTGGAACTGATTTGGTTATCTATTTTTAAATACGGCTTCTGCCTCCTTGCGTTTATATTCGTTATATCCGCCGTGCTTTCACTTTTGGACTTCGTACTCACCATGGTTGGAAAACAGTTTAATAAGACCTCGCGATTGATGATGGTAGACTCCGCTTGCATGGCTAATTTGTCGAGACACCTTTTGAGTTGTTTTACGTTAGCGGGCCAAGCGTAACGCCTTAACACTTCCCATGCACAGTCTTGAAAAGATAACTGAGCAATTTGGGGATCCGATTGTTGATACCATTGCACCAGTGCCTCTATATCCGATTCTCTTTCAGCAAGTGTCGGTAACCGTATATTTAAGCAATGGTAGTGTAACCACCTTAGGAACAAGTTGTTTTGATTATCACACTCTCCCTCACCTAGCCCATCTTCTAAAAAGGGCAAGCGAGTTGTACTTGCGATTAGTCGCACGTTTGCATTTAAGCCGTCAAAGCGTGGCCAAATCGCTTTTAATGCTTTGGCATTATCGCTTGTCAGGGTGTCGATATCGGCAATATAGACACTTCCCCCTTGCGCTGCTTTTATCTCTTCCTCTAACTTTTGAGCAAAACTATCATCATTCAGCCACTGGCTGCGAAAGCAAACAAACGGTGCGCTGCTTTTGTCACTGCCTTCGTGGAGTGCGTGAGCCGCCACTCTTTTTCCTGTACCAGTCTGACCAAGAATGAGTACAGGTATTTGGCTTTTTGCCATAGAGGCAAGTCGTTGATGCGTTAATTGTATAAATGTGCTGTCACCTACCCATAAATTCTTAAAGAGTTGGCGCTTCCCTGTCTTTTCCTTCATTCGATTCATCGTTATTTCTCCGTCACCATATGAGTTAAAGAAAAAGGAGTGCGAGTTTATTCTGCTACAACATCCGATAAACCAATCGCACTGCGTCTCTATGGAAAAATTAACGAAATCAGGGGGTAAATAACGGATCACTTTCGGATCACTTAAGACGCCTGATGTAAACTCTTGACCTCATTAGCACGCTCTTGACGTACGTGAACCCGTAATGCCTCCCATATTACTTTGTATTGGAATTGGTAGGCGTCAGCCAGTGGAACAAGAAAGCCAGCAGACACCAACGTATTCAGTTGATGAATACCAGTAAGCCTGCAGCTATCTAGGTATTGGTCTATCTCATCTATATCGATCTTTTGACCAATAGAGACAAGAAAGTACAGCAGTTTGGTCTCTAAGCTATTGAGCGTTGTGATCCGTTTTTGGACCATCTGAACTAATTCCGGGGGTACGGGATGTGGTGACATTAACAAAGCCTTTAGTATTCTAGGGTTTCCTTGAGAACGAGAAATTGCGTTGGCTTTATGAGAGTTAGGGTTGCCATTTATTGGGCAACTAAAAGGGATAGAATCCGCGACGGCAGTCATTGCCGAGTCATCAAGCGATTTCAATGGAATGAGGTAGGCGCTCTGTAACACACACGCTAATGGTGACGAAAGCAACGGGTACGTCGCGGCCAGAAGGATAAAAATAGGAAGGCTCTGTGTGTGCTGTATTAGTCGCTGTACTATCGCAATCTCTCTAGAGTCGAGGTTCTGTAGCCCATCAATCACGAGTATTGCGGTATTTCTTTCCTTGAGGCTTTGAATGAGCACCATTAATGCCAATACGTCAGTATCATTGCGCCTTTTACTCGTTAGCCCCTCTAATGCGGCCGTTTCAGCTCTGCTTAACGGTAACCCCATGAGCTTTAGTAAATGAAAGTAAACCGGCGGTGATTGAACGATTTTATTCAGCGTTAACCGTATCCTGTCATCATCCAGTTTTTCTGAAAGGTTCAACACCACTCGTATCAAATGCGCTAAGAATGGTCTTTCCTTCATCGCACAGACATATAAACTGTACTTTCTGCCTTCATTCGTCGCACGTAGAAAGTGAGAAATTAAATTTGTTTTTCCAACCCCTGAAGCACCATATATACAAGCACTTTGTCGACTTTTTGCCGATAGTTGATGCAGAAGCTGAAGTTGACTTAACTCATAAGTTCGTCCTAAACATGGCGTAATTTCAGGATACTGCTGAGTTGAATACTCCCAAAGTGAGCTAGGCACTTCATCAATAAGCGCCGCTACCGATACGTTAAAAAAATAAGCTAAGCTTGAAACGGTTCTGTATAAAACGTTCTTTCCTGCTTCCGCGCGCTTAATTGAGCCAATCGACACCGAGAGCCTGCGCTCCCTGCACTGCTCGGCTAGCTTCTCTTGACTCAGTCCATTTTTTTCTCAATCGCTTTAGTAAATGGCGATTTAATGGTACACGACCATGTTGTGTATTATTCAACTTTCTCATCCGTTTAGTGCCAAAGAGGGTATAAAACGTGACATAGAAAACCGACACAAATGAAACTGTATTTATATGAGACATTGGCACTATTCCGTTCAAATTATGTTATCTAACATTCATTTAGTAACATTTTCGCTTGACTCGCAATAAGGCATATCACGATCACTATTCAATAATTTTCTCGTTTTATTGGCGATGAATGTTTTATTATGATGAGATTTCGTGGTCCACAATAAAAACAACATTCATAGAATCGTTGTTTGAAAAAATAGCGGCCAAGAGCACGCTAGAGTTGCTGTTAAAGTATTACATGACGTCGAGTAAACCTAATTATCCGAAAACAACAAAACCGATTCTGCTTTAAGAATCGGCTCCTCACAAGATTAAAAAGAATTAGCCGAGCCGTGCGACCGACTGCTGAGCAATAACAAATTCCTCATTGGTTGGGATCACCATGGCAGCCGCATCCAGCAACGAGGAGTACGCAATGATACCGCTCGCACCAAAACGAGCCGCCTGATTGGCGGGTTGGTCTTCAACAAAACCGAGTAATTTTAGGCTGTTGAGGATTTCACGGCGAATGTCCGAGGCATTTTCTCCGATGCCCCCCGTGAAGATGATTGCGTCTAGATTATCAAGCGGAATTAGGTACGAACCAATGTATTTGGCCACTCGGTAGGTAAAGACTTCGAACGCGAGTTTGGCCCCTTGGTGGCCGTTTTCCATCGCCTCAAGAATGCCACGAGCGTCCGATGTCAGGCCCGAGACACCAAGAAAACCAGATTTCTTATTTAACGTCTCAAACACCTGCTCCTGACTCCAACCTTTTTTCATCAAGAATTCAATAATGCCTGGGTCCAAATCACCAGAACGAGTGCCCATCATCAACCCAGCCAATGGTGTAAAGCCCATTGACGTATCGACCGATTGCCCTTTATTAATAGCACAGACTGAGGCGCCATTGCCTAAATGAACTGAGATAAAACTGGCCGATTCGACGGGTTTACCCAACAGTTTGGCCGCTTCACGACTGACAAAATAATGACTGGTACCGTGAAACCCATAACGGCGAATACCGTAGTCTTTATATAACTGGTGAGAGATGGACCCAGTAAAGGCTTTCGCAGGCATGGTCTGATGAAAAGCGGTATCAAACACAGCGAACTGAGGCAAGCTGGAAAACGCCTGCATGGCCGCTTTGATGCCCTTGGCACCGGCGGGGTTGTGCAAAGGCGCCAGATCAGACAGACGTTCAATTTCTGCCAACACCTCATCATTAATACGCACGGTCTCGGTAAATTTTTCGCCGCCATGAACGATGCGATGACCCACAGCGACTAAAGCATCACGGTAACCCAATTCTTCAATCAAGCCTACGATACGGTCAATGGCGTGCTGATGATGGTGCTCTTCGGCGGTGATGGCCTGTTCGGTCTTCTCACCATTATGTTTCCAACTGAGTGTGGCTTGAGGAAGGCCAAAACATTCCCCTAGTCCGCTGAGAGCGGCTGTCCCAGTGACAGAATCGATAACGGCAAATTTGAGCGAAGAACTGCCGGAGTTTATCACCAACACAAATGAGTTAGACATAAAGTATGCCTCCTGTTTTAGAGCAAGTTTTCGAAGCAGTTTGCTTCCAATTGAACGGGTTACATTATTCAACATTTTTTTAATTATTCAACTTTATTTTAAATATTATCACTATCATCACGATTTTTTGTTGACCCAAAGCAAATATCACGCTGGGATGGTGCCATTTCCCGACACGCTAACACTATTGGATAACTGAGTAGCATCCTGATACAAAACAGAGTAAAACAAGGTCTGGCATTGAAGTATTTTTTATCTAAGGAATAAAGGTCAATCATGAATATTGGTTCAGTTGCAAAACTTACGGGGCTTTCCAGTAAATCGATCCGGTTTTATGAGAAAAAAGGAATCATTTCTTCACCCGCGCGCAGTGATTCAGGGTATCGGGAATACAACCATCACCATGTCGCCGAGCTGAAGTTAGTCTCACGAGCAAAGAACGCCGGCTTTGCTTTAGCTGAATGCAAAGAGTTCGTTGAGTTGGCAAATGATCCACGTCGAACCAGCCGAGAAGTCAAAGCCAGAGCCGAGGAAAAACTCAAGGAAATCCAAGTTAAAATCTGTGAACTGAGGGAAATGGAAGGCCAACTTAAACAATGGGTATCGGCATGCCCTGGCGATGAAAACAGCCAATGCCCCATTATCGAAGACCTGACTAAGTAAAAGGCGCCTTAGCCAACGGTTTTTTTAATCTTTTCAATTGGCCACCATGAACTGCTTCGGCAGATGATGTAATATTGTGTGACGATAAGGTTACCTCGGATGTCTTCATGGAAGCAGAACTGCTCGAAATAAAAAATTTCCTCTCCCAACACCCCCCTTTTGATGAGTTGGAGGATGATGTGCTTAACTTTGTCACCAAGCATGTTGAAATTTCCTATTTTCGTGAGGACACGCCAGTCATCCATTTTGGCGATGAAATTCACGATCTGTATGTCGTTCGCAGCGGCGTCATCGAAGTGTATCGGCGTAAAGGTGAGCTATACAACAGGCTCGATGTCGGGGCTTTATTTGGTCAAATGGGCTTGCTGACCAACAACAAGGTGCGTTTTCCCGCCAAAGCAACCAAAGACACCCTGCTCTATTGTATTCCTGAGGCCGTCTTTCAGGAGCTTTACGATAACCATGAAAGCTTTGCTGATTTTGTGGAAGTACAAGACAACGCACGGCTTCGGCAGGCGGTCTCCAGCACCAATGAGCAAAATGATCTGACCACGTCTAAGGTACGTACTCTGCTCACAGGAGAAGCGCCTTTCCTAGAAAAAACGGAGACCATTCAAAACGCGGCAATCAAAATGGCCGAAGAAAATGTGTCGTCTTTACTCTTGATTGACCCTGATATTCTCGAAGACAACGAGGAAGACAATTCGACACTAGTTGGTATCATTACCGATCGGGATTTGTGCACCCGTGTGCTGGCCGAAGGCTTGGATGCCAACGACGAGGTCTCCACAGTAATGACGACAGAGGTCATCTCTCTCGATCACAATGCCTATGTGTATGAGGCAATGCTGACGATGCTGCGTTACAACGTTCATCATCTTCCCGTCCTAAAAGACAAAAAACCGATCGGTATTATTGAAGCAACGGACATCGTTCGTTACGAATCACAAAATTCGTTGCTGCTGGTCAGTAGTATTTTTCAACAACAATCGATTGAAGAGTTGGCGGTCTTATCTGAACAAGTCAAAGACAGCTTTGTTCGTATGGTTAACGAAGATGCCAACTCACATATGGTCGGCAGTGCAATGTCGGTGATCGGCAAGAGCTTTAAACAACGCATTATTGAACTGGCCGAAGAAGAATTGGGGCCGCCTCCTATTCCTTATTGTTTTCTCGCGCTCGGCTCCATGGGCCGTGATGAGCAGATACTCGTCACCGATCAAGACAATGCGATCATTCTCGACAACGCGTTTGATAAAGAACAACACGATGATTATTTTTCGGCACTGGCGAAAAAGATCTGCGATGGGCTCAATGAATGCGGTTATAGCTATTGCACTGGCGACATCATGGCGACTAACCCCGAATGGCGTATGACACGCAGTGAGTGGGAAACCTGTTTTGCCGATTGGATAGATGATCCCAACCCCAAAGCCCTGCTTAATGCCTCGATATTCTTTGATTTAGTCGGGGTCTATGGCCGGCTTAAATGGGCCGAACAACTGAACGGGTTTATTGTCAGGCGCTCACGTAAGAATAATCGCTTTCTCGCGTGTTTGGCCAGAAATGCCATGAACCGAACACCACCGCTAGGCTTCTTTAAAGATTTTGTAATGGAAAAAGATGGCCAGCATAAAAACTCTATCAACCTAAAACGCCGTGGGACGGCACCACTGGCCGATTTGATTCGTGTCCACGCGCTGGCCGTCGGCTCCCGATCCACCAATTCGTTTGAACGGCTCGATGACATCCATGAAGCGGGGATACTGCCCAAAGGTAAAGCCCGTGATCTCAAGGATGCTCTCGAATTTATTTCTATGGTTCGGATTCGCCATCAGGTTTTCGATGTCGAAAATGAAATTGACCCTGACAACAATATTGAGCCTGAAAACCTTTCTGACTTTGAACGACGTAACCTCAAAGACGCATTCCAGATCCTCAGTAATGCACAGAATTTTCTGAAGTATCGCTATCAGGCCAGTAATAATTTTAAGTAGATCACTCATGATTAAGACATTGATGCGTACACCGACCATTGACTGGCCAGCCAAATTCGCGAGTAAACTGCAAAGCGCTCAAGACAGTGCTTTGCAACGTTACTATCAAGCAGGTGTGGTCACCAAAGAAACACCGTTAGAAGAGGTGATGTTTTTGGCGATGGATTTTGAAACCACAGGCCTTGATGCGGAGCAGGACGATATCATTACCATAGGAACGGTGCCATTTAACCTCCAACGTATTTTTATCAATCAGGCGCAGCATTGGACCGTTCGTCCACGTCAGCAGCTTGAAGAAGAGTCCGTGATCATCCATGGTATTACTCACTCAGATATTCTCCATGCCCCAGATCTCATCGACGTTTACGACCAGATACTGTCAGAAATGGCCGGAAAAATCATGGTGGTCCATTTTAATCGAATTGAACGTGAGTTCTTTGACTGGGCGCTGCGAGACCGAATCAATGAAGGCATCGAGTTCCCAGTTGTCGATACCATGCAACTTGAAACCCACGTCCAGCATCGACTTCATGGCGGTATTCTCAACCGTGTTTTGGGCCGTAAGCCCGAGTCAGTTCGCCTTGGCGCCAGTCGAACTCGCTATGGGCTACCGCCCTACACACCCCATCATGCGCTAACCGACGCAGTGGCGACTGCCGAATTGCTTCAGGCGCAGATCGCACACCACTATAGCCAGACAACCACCATTAGCCAGATCTGGACCTGATCATTTCTCTTGGTCACTGGGATCAAAAAAGGGACGATAAATCGTCCCTTTTGTTACCATCACGGTTACTTCTGGTATTTTTCTGTGCGCATGCCCATCAGCAAGCTGACACACATCAGCAATAGGACGATAGTAAACGGTAGGGCGGTGGAAATCGCTCCAGCCTGAAGCGCCTCGACCGCCTCTTTACCGCCAATCCAAAGCAATGCGACCGCAATTGCTCCTTCCATAAAGGCCCAGAATATCCGTTGCAAGACTGGTGCATCCACTTTGCCGCCGGAGGTAATGCTGTCGATCACCAAGGAGCCTGAATCTGACGAGGTAATGAAGAACACCAGCACCAAAATGACAGCAATGATGGATAGCGCATTACCAAACGGCAGTACATCAAACATTTGGAACATAGCCAGTGAAACATCGGTGAGACCATTTGCACCCAGCTCCCCAACATTGTTAACCACCTGATCAATGGCAAGCCCGCCAAAGACCGACATCCATAACAGAGTGACGACCGTCGGCACCAACAATACCGCTGTCATAAATTCACGAACGGTACGGCCTTTAGACACGCGTGCGATAAACATACCAACAAATGGAGACCAAGAGATCCACCACGCCCAGTAGAAAACGGTCCAGCCCTGAAACCATGCCTCATCTTGACGGCCATGAGGGTTACTCAGCGGAATGATGTTTTCGACATACGCCATTAGCGTGGTGCCTATATTGCCAAACACCACCGCGTAACCAATTAAGGCTACTAATATCAGAAGGAGGAACGCAACGATCATATTAATGTTACTGATGACCTTAACGCCTCCGTCGATACCACGGACGACCGACACAACAGCAAGGAGAGTCACCACGGTGATCACCGCGACCTGTAACCCCATGCCTGCCTCGATCCCAAACACGTGGTGAATACCACTGGCCGCTTGCTGCGCACCCAAACCTAATGACGTTGCCAGACCAAATAACGTCGCCAACACCGCGAGGATATCCACAATATGCCCCGCCCAGCCCCATGCCCTATCCCCTAATATGGGATAGAAGATAGAGCGGATCGATAAAGGCAGACCTTTGTTGTAGGCAAAGAAGGCTAAAGACAAGGCAACAACGCCGTAAATCGCCCAAGGGTGCAGGCCCCAATGGAACATGGTGGCACCCATCGCGAGTTTGGCGGCTTCCGGTGTGTAAGCTTCAACGCCAAGTGGCGTTTTATACCAACCCGTAAAGTAGGCAACAGGTTCCGCGACACTCCAAAACATCAAACCGATGCCCATTCCAGCGGCAAACAGCATAGAAAGCCAGGAGATAAATGAGTAATCTGCGGTTGCATCTTCTCCACCAAGGCGGATTTTACCCAAAGGGGTAACAATTAACGCCAGACAGAATATAACGAAAATATTGCCTGACCAAATAAACAACCAGTCAAAGTTGCCGATAATTTGCCATTTGAGGCCATCCAAAACCGACTTTGCCGATTCTGCATCAAACACAAGTGCGGCAAGCAAAAACAAACCAATGAAGCCAGCACTCACACCAAACACGGGGTTGTGAACGTCAAACCCCCACTTTTGTACATTATCTTGACCAATCGTGTAATCGGTACTGTCGATACTGTACTTATCAATACCTTTCGTCATCTTTCCTCTCTTGATGAATCATCTTCCCTAACCCATCCTTCATCATGGTGAAAAATCTTTAGTGATAGAAGCAAATTGTGACCACGTCTAGACGTAATAAAACTTCATCATTGTACGCTTAGCCTGAGAAGAATCCAGTTAATCATGGCTATTTGCTTGTTTTTTGGTCAATTCAATCTCTGAGCGACCACTATTTACTCAATCATCAATGCGAAGGAGCGGCGAATTATTTTGACTTCTAAACATTTCACTACATCACATTTAGATTAAATAATTTGGTGCGATTCTACATAACTGATTACTGGGTCACTCACATTGAAAATTAACTATGATATTTATAGGCCTTGGGTCTTCATTTCGCGAGAATTTTCATGTATTTTCGCCTGAAAACACATCGCTCATTTTGACTCAATAAGGATTAACATTGGAAAAGCACGAAGAAGTTCTCGTCTCGATTAGACAAATCATCCGCGCTATCGATCTTCACTCAAAACGCTTGAGTAAGGAATCGGGATTGACCGGCCCTCAGTTGATTCTGATGCGCTCGATAAGAGAGCTTGGTGAAGTCACCATACGTGAACTTTCTAACCACACGAATATGAGTCAGGCGACCGCCACCACTATTTTGGACAGACTTGAGCGACAAGCGCTGATCCAGCGTGTGCGCAGCGTCCAAGACAAACGGAAAGTGCATGCCCATTTGACCGAGAAAGGACAAGAGGTGTTACAACATGCGCCCATGCCACTACAACAGAACTTTATTAATAAGTTTCAGCGTCTTGAAGAATGGGAACAGTCCTTACTTCTCTCTTCAGTACAACGTATTTCTTCAATGATGAACGCTGAAGATATTGATGTAGCCCCTGTACTCGAGTTGGGGAGCATTACTAAACCTGAGTAATGCCCACCAAGGCAAACCCGAAATTCGGCCACCGAGGCTATTTTCACGTTACGCCCTTCTGACAAGGACTGTCAGTTTAGATAAACACGGGCAGTTGACGAGCTTCCTTGACCTGACGGATCGCTAAGTGTGTGTGGATATCCTTGACCGTATCGAGACGCTGCAGAGCGCGAGTAAATGACTCATAGCCCGATAAATCTTGGCTAACAACCTCAAGCAAATAATCATACGCCCCTGAAACAACATGAGCACTGACCACTTCTTCCATCTCTTCGATGGCGAGTTCAAAATCATCGATCGATTGTGCTTGATGATTACTTAAGCTGACTTCGACAAACACGCTCATTCCGATGCCGATTGTCTGCTTATTGAGGCTGGCACGATACCCTGAAATGATGCCTTGCTGTTCGAGGCGCTTAATTCTTCTCGCACAGGGCGATGGGGACAAGCCGACAATGTCAGCAATTTCAGCGGTCGACTGCCGAGCATCCTGCTGCAGTAACCTCAGAATATGGTGATCGATTCTATCCATGGGTGCGCCTTAAAATGGCTAATTATATTAATATATTGCTTTTTTCCACTAATATCTAGATTATTATTAGCTCACTTTGACGAAAAACAGCCTCAAAATCAGCGCATAATGGCAACCTTACTTTCTTTATTCTGGCTGCGTTATGGTTTCTGGTTATTTGGCAATGTTTGCCACCTTGTTACTCTGGTCTGGTTTTTTTCTGTCACTGCGCAGCGGCGCTCACTCTGATCTCACTACCGCCGACATTGCTCTGACTCGATTTTTGGTCCCTTGTTTCGTGTTGTTGCCGCTGGTTATTCGCTCATTGAAACCCATCTTCCGAGTTCCTAGGCGCTATTTGGTCGGCATGTTTGTCGGCAGTGGTTTACCCTATATTCTTGTCGCGGGTACAGGCATGCACTTTGCCCCAGTCTCTGATGGCAGCGCCTTGATCCCCGGCACCCTACCCTTATTTGTGTCGGCGATCGCAGTGGTGTTTTTTAACCAGCCACTGAGTTCTCATCGGATGATCGGTTTGGCTTTGGTCGTCAGTGGTATCGCAACGTTTATTTATCAAGGCATGGCCTCCGCACAAGAATATCTGATGACAGGTTACCTGCTGTTTCTGCTTGGCAGCATGATGTGGGCGATATATACCATTTGTGCTCGGGTTTCCAATCTCAATCCTCTGGTTGCTGCAGGCTTGATGTCCTTGCTATCAACCTTGTCGCTTTTGAGCCTGATAGGGACTGGTGTACTTGACAGCCATCTGTCTACCATCAGTGTGCTTGACTGGCCATGGCAGGCTCTGCTCGGCCACATTACCTTACAAGGGGTCGGAGCGGGATTAATTTCAGCGGTGACCTACCTTCACGCTATATCAGTACTGGGCGCAGAGCGGACCGCGGCCTTTGGCGCAACAACCCCTTTGATCGCCACCTTACTCGCCATGACATTTCTCAACGAACAGCCTTCTCCATTGGGGTGGTTGGCACTTTGTCTGGTGTGTATCGGTAGCTTGGTGGCCAGTAATATTTTTGTTCGCAATGACGCTTCTTTACTCTATCAGCCGCCTAAATTCAGATAGTATCTATCCACAGCATCAAAGCGGGAACAATCACACATAAGCCATAGAGTTGCCCAGCAAGAGGCGCTTTATTCATTTTGATCAGAAAGGGAGATAGCACAAACAAGGAGACCACCACGTGCAATCCGATGTTGGCCAAAAAACCGCTGACCAACAGCATGATCATGATCCATAAACCAATGTTTAAGTAGGAAACGCCTATCTTAACTCCGAGTCCCACCATAAATAACGCTGCCGCGAGCAAAGCCATCATTAACACACTACTTTTTGATAAGAGTTATTCATTATATTAAACACTAATACGAATCATTATCAAGTAAATGAAGACTTTGTTGTTTGCCTTTTACTTAGGTATAGTTCCGCTTCAAATGAATAACTTGGAAGATAATGTTGAAAACGCCTTGTATTGCAGCATGTAAAAATAACGGTGGGATCTGCAGTGGTTGCTATAGAACCGTCGATGAAATCGTCCGTTGGTCGGCGTTGTCTGACTCACAAAGAGCCAATGTGATGGATGCATTGGACAGACGCACCAGCACGCACTCGTGCCCATCATGTGGTCAATCAGCTCAGTGCGATATCCAAGAAGGGAAATCGACCTGTTGGTGTTATTCTCTCGATGTCCGTGAGGCCACCTCGTCACAGAAAGCGTGCTTGTGTCGCCAATGCTTGACTCAGCAGCCTATCGCTTAACTGGACGATTTTGCCGACCAGAGCTTGGTTGCCCTGTTACCATCGTTTGACCATTCGACCGATGAGTCCCGGATGGTACGCCCAACAGTGGCTGAACATCGACATGAGTTGTGGATTACCATATTTGGATAAACTTAATGCGTGAAAGCGGTTTTTTTGCTGTTTGAGCTGCGCGACCTTATCTTGCATTTGTTGGGACTGTTTCGGTGCAATAAAGTCAGAAATCACGACCATATCGGCGTTCTTGTAACGCTCTCCCTGCATCAGTTCAATCGATTTGAGCAACACCGGCTCAAGATCGGTCCCGCCGTGAAACGAGTAGGTGAGAAAGTCACTGGCTTCCCTAAGACCGTCTTGCTTAGTCAACTGATAGGTAATTTGCTCAGTCGAAAATAGAATCACAAAACATTCTCGATCTTCCGCGAGCGCGATTTGCATTAGAGCATAGGCCATGGCCTTAGCACACTGTTCAGGAAAACCACTCATGGAACCCGACGCGTCAACGCACACGATAAACGGGCCTTTATCGACATCCGCACTCTGATGCTCAGGTTGTTGCGCTTTAATTTTACGTAGCGTTCGAGATTTACCCTGCATTCGGTAATTCATTAAACGTTTATCCAAGAGGTGCTTGTAGAACACGACTTCCAATTCAGGGTAAGCGAGAAATAAGGTTTCGTTAGGCAATAGCTTGTTGAGGTCATCACTTTGATAAATGCCGACAATATCATCGGTCGCTTCATCCGAGATCGCTTCGACCACTCGTAGTTCTTCCGCCGGCGCCTTGTTTAACTCGGGATCTTCTACCTGACTGGCCATCCTCCCCAAATTTTCTGCGATCGCCTGTAAATTGGCGTTCTTCTGCAGAAATTCAGCGTGGCGTTTCATCACAGACAGATCGCTTTTGCTGAGTTTGGCTGCGGCCATATCCCACAAACGTCCAGTGCTTTTCTCATCGCCCTGTTCACTCAGCTTATCCATGTTTTTCATGGTTTCCATTCGCTGATAGAGGTCGTTAAGGACTTTTTCTTTGCTCACCTCAAGTTCGCTGACCTGCGCCTGACGAATCGCATCCGACAAACTTTTGTACCACTGATCACAAAAATAATGAGGGAACATCGGGTTATTGATGCCTTTGTTTTTTTCGATCAATCTACGCGCCTGAAGATAAAACGCAGAATGCCATTCGAGTTGTTTAATCAAGTCAGGTAGGGAGGTAAAAAAGGTCGCCTCATCCCAGTAAATGACCTCTTGATAGAGCGCTAATTCCTGCTGGAAGCGCTCGGTTTCACAGACCTTTGTCAGGCGTTTTTTCACCTGACCTCGCCATTTAAGCAGGTGATTTTTAACCTTGGATTTGACGCCTCTGTTCTCTGTAATCGCCATCACCTGTGAGCGCGCCAAAAGATCATTCACCGCAGAATCAATGATGCCTGAATCGGCAATCATTAAAGCGAGGTTGAGGCCGTCTGCTCCTAACATGGCATTTCCTTAGGCAAAGTATTGATTCAGATTTCTAAATCGCAGCAAGGTCCGTTCACACTCTGTTTTACTGGATTCCAGACGATGTTGTAACTGTTGTAAACTCGCTTCCATGGCTCTGGGTAACTGTGGGTCAATGAATCCATGAGGTAAGGCGCCGTGAAATTGGCTGCGCACTTTGAGTAAGTGGTGATCTGCCTCATTGAGCTGAGTGAATGCTTGCTCAGATTTTGCGAGCCAACTTTGATAGAGGCTGTCGTCCAAGCCCTTAGCGGTCACGACCGCAACCAAGACGGCTCGATTGGCAATGTCTTTCATGACCAGCTTATTGTTCGCATCTAGATCAAATCTCAATCGACACAAATGGGTATTTTGATTGACATAGCCGTAGGCGTCCCCATGCCCTTCTTTTATGACCTGTTCAAGCTCATTTCTCGGCACATATACCCAGCGGCTATCGCCTTTTTCTGACTCTGAAACCGACATATTGCTTTGCAGTAGAACCAGCTTGACCAGATCCGTTGTGTTACCGACTTTATGGCTTTTTGCCCCTGTGACGTCAAAACGATAAACCGTTTTCTTGCGCAGGCCCGTGGTCGATTCTGTTGACAATTCAATACCAAATTCGGTTTCGATTTCTTCTTGTACCTCGATCATTTCTTCTTTACACAAGCGTATTTGTTGTTCGACTTCCTCCTGATCAAAGGCATGATTAAGTGCGAACGTTTTCACTACTTCACGAACCAAATCGAGAGATTCTGGTCCATTCCACAAACAATCCTGAAGCAATAACAAGTCCAACGGGTTAATTTCATCACGGCCATTAAAGTAGGCGCTTGCCTTGAGAAGCTTGACTGCTTTTTTCCACCGTCGGTCAGACACGTAAAAGTCCGTGTCTAACGACGCCTGCTCCAAATTCTGTTTGAGCGTGTAGAGTTTTTCGAACACATCATCGCTAATGTCTAGTTGGTCCAGTTGAGATTGCCAGAGATGATACTCTTGTGCGGTGATAGCTAAACCTTCGGGGATCACCGCTTCCTGATTAGTCCCGACTGTCAGCATTGATTTGAAATTATTTTTATTCTGGATACGGTTGACGAAAACGCGCACCAACATGCGATCGTAGAGAGCGTCTAACCCGCTGTCTTCATCGGGTAGCTCATTGGAGGCCGTCACCAGAAGACGCATGGGTACAGGTTCAATGTCACTGCCGTTTTTGAACGTTTTTTCATTAACGACCGTCAGCAAGGTATTCAGGATCGCCGGGCCGGCTTTCCAGATTTCATCTAAGAAGACCACCTGAGCGGTCGGCAGATAGCCTTCAGTCAGACGGACATACCGTCCGTTATCTTTTAATTCCTGAATGCTAAGTGGTCCGAACACTTCTTCAGGGGTTGAAAATCGAGTCATTAGGTATTCAAAATAGGACGCGTTATCAAAGGCTTGGATTAAACGTTTAGCGATGAGGCTTTTCGCGATACCAGGAGGGCCAAGCAGAAAAACGCTTTCACCGCACAACGCTGCAAGAAGGCATAGCTTAATGGTACTTTCTCTTTCGTACACCCCGTCTGAGAGGGCCTCGGCTAGCTTATTGATACGTTCAGAGAGTAGCGCTTTTTGGGAATGGGAGACTTGATTGGGGCTTATCATACTGCGCTCCTACAACGTTGGCCAAAACACAAACATATATAAATTTATACATTTGCTATCATTTTGTTACAAGTTGAATTTGTAATTTTGACCCACATTAATAGCATAAAATACTGCTAAGTCACTCAATGAAAACAATGTTTTCAAATATGAGACATCAATCACTGCGAAGGCGTTTCGGTACGTGCATTTTCACGTCTGATCTTTCATTCGCCTTATAGAGTCTGTAACCTGACTTTAAGTCGTAGAAACACGGGTAAATATAATAATACTATGAATAAACCTTTGAATATTTTGCACGCTTGGAAAGGTATTTCTCTTCAAGAAGAGAAGGTAACACTGCCTAACGGAAAAAACATTACGCACACAACACTCTCCCATCCTGGCGCTGCGGTCATTTTGCCCATAGATCAAGATGGCCATATCATTCTGATTAATCAATATCGCCCTTCGCTGAAAAAATGGCTGATTGAACTGCCTGCAGGCACGATTGAGCAGGGCGAACCGGCTGAACTGTGCGCCTTACGAGAACTCGCCGAGGAAACCGGTTACCACGCCGAAACGCTCACCTCACTGGGTAAAATCACACCAATGGCTGGCATTTGTGATGAGATCCAAACCTTGTTTGTGGCCAAAGGCCTGTCTAGAACAACACTCCAGACTTGCGATGACGATGAAGTGATCGAGGTGATGTCCCTATCCATCAATGACGTAGAACAAAAAATCATTGATGGTGAGATCACCGATGCCAAAACCATTGCCTGCCTAAGTAAAGCTAGGCTGTGCCAATTTTTATAGGAGAAATCAATATGGATTTTCGTTCTGACACCGTCACTCGACCCACTCAAGCCATGCGAGATGCCATGGCCAACGCGTTGGTCGGCGATGACGTCTATGGTGACGACCCTACGGTCAATGACTTAGAACAATGGGCAGCGACACGGCATGGTTTTGAGGCTGCCCTATTCACCACATCCGGTACCCAAGCCAACCTTTTGGGGTTGATGGCACATTGTGAACGCGGGGACGAATACTTGTGTGGCCAACAAGCTCATAACTACAAATACGAAGCCGGTGGCGCAGCCGTTCTGGGATCGATTCAACCTCAACCGATCGAAAACAACCCCGATGGTACGCTCGACTTTGATAAATTGGCCGCAGCCATCAAGCCAGATGACAGTCACTTTGCCCGCACTAAACTGCTCAGTCTTGAAAATACCATCAATGGTAAAGTACTCCCCTTATCTTACCTTGCCAAGGCGCGTCAATTTGTCGACCAACATGGGCTGGCACTGCATCTTGACGGTGCCCGCGCATACAATGCTGCCGTCGCATTGGATGTTGACATTCAGGCGATCGCCCAGCACTTTGATTCAATGACCATCTGCCTATCGAAAGGGCTTTCTGCGCCGATCGGTTCATTGCTCCTCGGCAGCCAAGCTTACATCAACAAGGCTCGTCGTTTACGGAAAATGCTCGGAGGCGGTATGCGTCAGGCTGGCATTTTGGCCGCCGCAGGTAAGCTCGCTCTGACCGAACAAGTTGAGCAACTCAAAACCGACCATGCCAACGCAAAACGTTTGGCGGTGGCACTGAGCGACCTCAACGGATTTAACGTGAATCCAGACCACGTCCAAACGAATATCGTATTTGCAAAATTAGACGCAAGCATTGCCATCAACGATATTACCCGCCGCCTAAGCGAGGATGGCATCTTGGTTTCTCCAGGCAATCCGGTGCGTTTTGTCACTCACAAAGATATTACTGAAGCGGATATCCACACCTTGGTCAAAAAGCTGAGCGCTTATTTGTAAGTCAGACAAACGGAAGGCATTACTGCCTTCCGTTTGTTATCGGTAACGTCAACCTAACACTTATTGGCTGACATTGATCATATCGTTGAAGTAAGACACTTGTTCAGACATGCTCAAACCTTGGTTGTTGGAGCCTAGCGCCCAGATAAAGAACCCGCCATAACCCTGCTCTTTTTGCCATTGTGCTCTCGCAAGATTATTTTCACGGCTCTCGGCGAAATTGCCATCTGGCCCCCACTGACTATTAATGGTGTTGCCAAGCACGACTTTAGATTTATCACCGATGTATCCGGCGTAATTCGCCATTGCGACGTCATACAGGAAGTTTTCACCCGCATCGTAGGTCATCACGTTGAAAAAATCGATATCCTGTTTAACGGATTGCAGTAAGCCGATGACTTCGCCGTGATGTGAAGAACGCCCTGATGGTTCAATGTAAGAACAGTTCTCAAATACCGTCTCATTCTGACACTCTACCGGATCAGCACCAACATGATAGGTGGTTAAAGACATCACTTTGCGGTCCGCCACTTTTTCACGGACTAACTTGATAAGGGCCGCGAGATTTTGGTTTTCCTCATCAGTAATACGGGCGGCTTTTTCAAAGTCAAAATCAACACCATCAATCTGGACGTAACCGGCCAATTGATACTTGCTGTAATCACAATCACCTTGCCAGTCCGTCGCCAAACATTCTCCGACGATCTCTTCAGGTTTTAGATTCTTTTTGTACACCGGATAAGGTGTATTCATTAAATCAACCAAACCATCGGCAATCGCTTCTCGGCTCTGAGGTGAAGTCAGATGTGCCCACATGCTTTCATAGTTTTGTCCCCCGAAGGCAACCAACATAGACGCATTGTTGTTATCAAATTTCAGCGTTGACCAAGCCAAATATTGAGGGGCCATCCAGTCCGCGTTGTAGGTTGGCGTTAACATACCATCTGAAACCGTAATATGGCCATTGGCATCCCATTGACCAAACGACAATAGATAACCGTCGCCTTGTGAGTTAAATAGCGCCTCATAGTCATTAAGCCCCCATGAGGTCAGATAACTGATTGAACGGTCTGAGTTGGCCGCCAAACCACCGCCTCCAGTGCTGGCTTTCACGGTCACTTGTGACGCCGCAGAGGTTTGTTCCTGATGAGCCGAGTTAGTGGCTTTCGCGGTCACGGTGTACGTTCCGACTTGAGCGCCTAACCATTCATACTCATAAGGAGCCTGAGTATCACTAAATAGCTGAGTACCATTGGCGTAAAATTGGACCGATTCGACATCGCCTTCGAAACTTTCGGCGTTCGCTTTGAGCGCAATTGCACGCCCTTCATAGAAGCTGGACCCGTCCACCGGAGAGGTCAAGGCGACCACCAAGTCTTTATCCGTCACTGCAATGGAGACAGGGGATGTGGTGGCGCTGGCACCTTGGTCATCGTGCGCCACAGCCGCTAGGGTATACTGACCTTCAGACTGCGCAGGCACCGTTATGAGGTAGTGGTCATTTTCTGCTGGCGCAGTCGAGCTTGCCACAACTTCGCCATTGAGTTGGACGTCGACTCTGGCAACCTGACCATCATCGCTTGCCGCCACTTGAACGCTAAAGGGTTGTTGAGGTGCCAGTTTCTCTCCATCTTGAGGTGACAGCAGTTCAACTTCAGGTAAGGGGTTTGGATCGCACGGACTGACTTCATCCCAAGCGTCTCGCCACGCGTCTGGGTAATTTGGATGCCCGACTCCTGGTGCCCATACTGGGTCGCCGCACCATCCAGCCACTTTACAGGAATAAATATTGCCAATGTTGGTCACTTGATCACCGACACTGTAACTTTGCCCATCTTGATAGGCAGGGATGTCACCGCAACTTTCACCTGCTTGGGTAACCGTCACTTGCAGTTGGTTGTGAGTGACGTGCTGCTGGGCATCCGTCGCTTCCGCTCGTAAGGTGACGCTACCAGCCGAAGACGGCGTCCAGTCACACGAAAAATGGTCCGTCTGGGTCGCGTCAAGACGACACACTTGCTGCTGATTAGCGAAAAAGGTTACAGACTCAAGATCATTATCTGCATCCGACACATTGGCAGAAACCACCACGGCGGTCCCCTGCTGATGAGAAGAGCCTGCTTGGGGAGTAATAAAATCAATCACCGGTGGATTCGGTGCGCTGGATTGCGAGGAAACCTCGACAGTAACCGACTGCTGATCCAGTTTGTTGCCGTCTTGATCAAAAGCCATCACGACAATCGTCGTTGCGCCGATTTCACTCGGTGACCAGACTTGTTGGTAATCCGATTGCCCCTCGGTAGCCGTCTGTTCCGCTAACTTGGTATCATTGATCCAAAACTCAATTTTTTTTGCGCCTTCACCTTTTGTTGTGGTGATAATGTCAACCGCGGAACCAGTATAGACCTTAGCGTCCTGCGCAGGTGATACGATATTCAACGTAAACGACGGTGGAGGCGCGGCACCATCGGTGGTCACGACCACCGATTGCTCAAACGCCTCGAGGTCTGCGAGCATGCCACCAAAGGAAATATTAAGGTTGGCAACTTCTTGTGAAGCCAATTGGCTATCGACCCAATCTCCATTTGGGAAAGTTAAAGTCACCGTATGGAGAACACCGTCGGCCTGTTGCCGGTGAGAGAGACTCCACGAAGGGTAAGACAAATCGGTTGATTGCCAGCCAATATCGTTGACTGCGACGGGTAATACAAACTCAATCACCGCCTGATCCATGTCAGTGACATCCTCGCCTGTGTTCTTTATTTCGACTTGATACGTACTCCAGTATTCACTCTCAGATTGAGCGACGGCCTCTGTGCTGAACTCATTCGCCATCGCCTGAGAAATTGGGTTTAACAGGAGACCCGAGCAAAGCATCGTCAGCCCCAACAGGCTTTTGCCCGCGGTGCGCTGCGCCCTAAAACTACGATTTGTTGTTGATAACATGACCTTATCCTTACGTCCAAAATTCAAAATGCCCTGCCTGCCTTCAATGACACAAGGCCATTGTCCGTTTGCAGGCAGACTTAATTTAGAAGGTAAAAAAACAGTCACAAAGTGCTTATTTATGCCTATGGAATACACCGCCCGAAATCAGGTAATTTCATGATTTATCGCCTCTGAGCACCGCGCTCATTTAGAATTAATACTCTACAAATTCCGGCAAAGTTGTCAAAATGGTGGTTAATAACAGCAAGAAAAGGAAAATCATCACATCATTCACACACATGAGTGAGCTTACGATTGAGGTGAATATGTGTCCGGTTGGCGAAGTTCAGTAACGTGATCTAGACTCGCGGTCTTAAACCAGCATCACTGAACGTCATTGGAACGTGTCCAACAAGCCAAAGATCGACTCTAACTTGTTGGTCGGCTAAGGGTGAGCTAGAGGCAGAATAGCTGCTGAGTTATCTGGTCGATTTCCTCCTTCCAGACCGCTTGCAGATTCAACTTTTGGTGTTTAAGTTTACGTTTTTTGTCCTCCTCAAGTAAGGTTTCTAACTCAATCAAACGCTCCAAACACTCCTCATCATCGACAGGTCTAAAAGCCACCGTATTCCCAACAGCACGAGTCGAGTTTTGGTTTGCCTGAAAACACACTTGTGGATCGGAACTGAAACGTTGATAGGTTTCCTCCACTGACAACAATTCTGTCAACTGACCTTCATTAATTAACCAGAATCGATGACAGCTCTGTTCAATTAAACGGCGATCATGGCTAACTAATACGACTGCACCAACAAAATGATTGAGCGCTTCAATTAACGCCTGCTTGCCCTCCATATCCAGATGGTTTGTCGGCTCATCAAGAAACAGGAGGTGATAACGCGCTAAAGAAAGGCCAATGAAAAGGAGACGCGCACGCTCGCCGCCACTCAATGAAGCCACGGTTTGGCTGTGTCTTGCGTATTCAAACCCAGCACTGATCAACGCACGTTTGCATTCCTCACTGCTCAGAGCTGAAAACCTCAGTAGTGCGTCACTCAGGGTATCGCCATCGTTGAGTTGAGCAAGAGACTGATCGTAGTAACCGATCTTAACCCGCGGGTGAAACGTCATCGCCGGATGTAATTCAGTTTCTTGCGATAAATACGCTTGATGAATACGGTTAAGCAAGGTAGATTTTCCACACCCATTGCTGCCAATCACCGCAATTTTATCACCGCTTTTAATACGCATTTCGCCCATCTCAAACAGGCTCGACTCATGCTCGCGTGGCGCAATGTTCATTGAGGCTATCTCTAAAAGGCGATTAGCGGGCAATGCTTCGCCAGTTAACTGCAGGGACCATGGCGTACCTCCGCTTACACTGGTTTGCTGTTCAATCAATCGATCTTTTCTCACCATCATAGATTTGGCTTTACGGGCGAAGCCTTCGTTATCATAGACTTTACCCCACTGAGCCAATCGCTTAGCGCTTTTTTCAATTCGAATAATTTCCTTTTGCTCGCTACTGCAACGCTGTTTATCTTGCTCATCTTTTTCGGCCAGCGCTTTCCTTGCCTGAGAGCAAGGCAACGCATAGTGATGTAAAGATTGATCGCGTAAGATCCACGTTGTGTTGGTGGCGGAATCAAGCAAGGTTTCATCATGAGAAACCAACACAAACGAGCCGCTCCAGTTGGATAAAAAACGTTCCAGCCAAAGGAGCGATGGCAAGTCAAGATGGTTACTCGGTTCATCAAGCAACAGCAGATCAGGTTGATAAATGATTGCTCTAGCCAGAAGTAATTTCATCTGTTGTCCGCCACTGCAATGCTCGACGGCATGTTCCAGTCATGGCTAACAAAACCCAATTCGTCGAGCAGCGATTGCGCCTGCCATTGATGATGCTCCCCCAATGATTGAGCCAACGCGTCAAGGACGCTCAATCCTGCCAAAGATGGCGGGATATGTTGCTCAACATAACGGACTAAGCAGTGCTTGGCGCTTGCCACTTGTCCTTGGTTAGCTTCTATCTGACCATCGAGCAATTTCAGTAACGAGCTTTTGCCGCATCCGTTGTAACCAATAAGACCGATTTTATCTCCACGATGAATAGAAAAATTAAGGCAATCAAAGAGTTCGCTACCCGTATAAGATAGGCTAATAGATTGGGCGGTTAAATACGTTGTCATTATGTTCTTCTCAAGAATTATAGGTGCAAGGCACCGTTGTCATAGCTGACAATAATTCTTCGAACTTGAGATGTGGTTTTGTTTTGGTGCGTAGCACCGGATCAAGAATGTCCGCTCAAGTCGAGATTACCGCAGCGCGATATTAAAAACTCTTGAGCGGATTTCGATACCAAACAAGCGTGGGTTAATTGAACACCACAAAGACATAGATTCCTCCTTATTATGTTGAGAAAGGGCTGAGCACTTTCGTTGGGCCAGAAAAAGAGAGTATCCGAATATTGGCCTAGCGTGAATACATGCCATTAACTAACTGTAATTTTTTAAAAATTCGTGAACTCAGTCAGTTTAATAACCGGAAAATACCGCCTAATTAAGGTTTATTATGGCTTTCACTGAAAAATTATTTATCCCTTTGCGTGATCTCGTTGCTGCAATAATGTCATTTCATCATTCACCCAACCCAATAATTGCTTGGTCGCTTTAGACAAGACTTGGTTTTGCCTCACAATATAGCCAAGACTAGTACAACAAAAATCCGCTAGAGGCGTCACTTTGGAATTCAGATGGTGCTTTGTCGAGATAGCAAATTCTGGAATGATCGCCACTCCAAAGCCCGCTTCCGCCCAATCAATTTGCGCGTCTACGCTGCCGACTTCCATCACTCTGTAATGAGGCAGATTAAGGCTTGGTAAACCTTCCTCAATAAAGTCTCGCGTCCTTGTATCATGGCCAAGTAAAATCAACGTAAGGTCAGTCCCTTCTTCTGCTTCCTTGGTATCATTTCCTCTACAATCATTGGTCGCTTGAGTTTCAAACCCGTGACCAAGCGCACACCATGAAAGCGAGTGCAACTGAGTAAAATGCAGTGACTCATGAGATTGTTCTTTCGCGATGACAAAGCCAAGGTCCGCTTGGGCTGTCTTGACTAGCTCTGATGCCTGAGATGACGTCGTGTTCAACAGAGTAAGATCAATACCTGGGTATTGATCTTTAAATTTCAGGAAAGGACGGATCAATAATATCCGAGAAATGATGTCACTCACTGCAATCGTTAACGTCCCAACTTTTAGGTCATTAATGGCATTAAGATCGGCTTGGCATATTTGTAATTCCAATAACGTTTTTTGACTCGTTTCTAATAGCCTTTCACCCGCCTGCGTCAGTTGAAAAGGACTTCTCTCTATCAACTTTATACGTGTAATTTTCTCTAGCTGCTTCAAATGCAGACTCACGTTGGGTTGAGTCATATGAAGTGCATTAGCCGCCCTACCGAAATGCTGGTATTCCGCTAACGTGACAAATGTTTTCAACAAATTGATATCAAGCATCATACCTCTCCTCTGTCCCATATTTTATATGAAATTCTTATCAAGGTAATAAAAATAATTAATTTCTCTTATTTGTTTGACGAAACTAACATTATCTCTCAATCAGTCAGGAGAAACGTTATGCCATCTATTATTGTTGTGGGCGCAAACTGGGGTGATGAAGGCAAAGGCCGTATCGTCGATTTTTTAGCAAGCGACGCTGCTGCTAGCATTCGCTTCCAAGGCGGAAACAATGCCGGTCACACGGTTGTTAATGACTTCGGTACCTTTAAACTGCATCAACTACCGAGCGGGGTTTTTAATCCCGATTGTGTCGCGGTTCTTGGCCCCGGCATGGTGATCAGCCCAGCGGCGTTAAGTGAAGAAATAGCGCAAATCCAAGCCGCCGATATCCAAGTTAAATTGGCGATTTCAGACCGCGCTACATTGTGTCTACCCTTGCACGCACTTGAAGATACGTTAGAAGAAGAGCGCCTTGGCGCTGCCGCTTACGGGTCAACACGACAAGGTATTTCCCCAGCGTACGGAGATCGTGTGATGAAAAAAGGCATTCTTGTTGGTTGGCTAAAGCAGCCAGAAATCTTAGAACAACGCATTCAGTTTTTGCTTGATTGGAAAATGCCTCAACTGAAAGCTCTGTACCCTCAGTGTGATTTTTCGCAAAGTGCTTCTGACATGACTCGGTGGTTGCTTGAGGTCACCCAATCTTGGCGTCCGTTTATTTGCAATGTCACTGAGCCACTAAAATCACTGCAAGCACAAGATGCTCAACTACTTTTTGAAGCTCAATTAGGCGCTGGCCGCGACCTTGTCTACGGAGAATACCCTTGGACTACATCTTCTAATGTAACCGCGGCGTATGCCGGCATCGGTAGTGGTTTACCTGCACTGCGACCTGAACGTATTATTGCGGTCGCCAAAGCGTTCAGTTCCTCTGTTGGCACTGGTACACTGGTTACAGCAATGGAAGAGCAAGATGGCTTCCGAGAAAACGCGAATGAATACGGAGCAACCACTGGACGGCCGCGTGATATGGGTTACTTTGATGCCGTAGCGACTCGTAACGGAGTCGAACTGCAAGCCGCCACGGAAGTTGCGCTGACTAAGATTGATTGCTTGTCTGGTTTAACGGAACTTAAGATTTGTACCGCTTACACAGGCGATCACAGTGAAAACCCAATTTGGCCACAAACGACAGAGCTGAAACCTGTCTATGAATCGATGACAGGTTGGGTTGAAGATATCACTGACTGTCGCACATTTGATAGCCTACCCAAGGCCGCGCAAGACTACGTCACCCGCATCGAAGAGCTCATGGGCGTTCCAATCGCTATGGTGTCGGTCGGTCCAAAACGCGAGCAAATGATCATAAGAAGCTAAGATTCGGATAACAGGGACAGGAATATTAAAGGGACTATCAAAGTGCCTGTCCCAATATTAAATATTAGGAATACAATATTAATATTAAAGTCCCTGTTTACTTTTATCATCACTCATACGCATCAATGTAACCGAGAGGTTGTGATTTACATTCCTTTATAATAAATGTCACAAAATACATTTTGTAAATATGTCATAATATTGAAATTAAACGGTTATTTTCAAGGAACGTCATGACTGCAACGAACTACCTCAACCAATTAAATCAACAGTATCTTGCCACGCATAAAACAAAAGAAGACTTCTTTTGGGCAACTTACATGGGAATAAGTGACGACCATGATGGATCAACATTAGCCCAAACGCAATGGACAGAATTTCTCAGTGCTGCCGAACAAATTACCGCTATAGAAAAGCACATTTCTGCCATTGATGAGATTCAAAACCTTCAAGAAAAGGAGAACACGTTAACGGGGCTGAAGGGCTGGCTTGCGACCTTTAAATCTCACGCAATCGAATCTCAACAATCTCAGAAACTGAAGGCCGAGCTCATCAAATTCGAAGCAGAACTGTTCGAAAAAAAACAAAATCACGTCATGACTTACGTCAATGAAACAGGTGAAGATACCGAGGGCTCGTTACCCGTTCTAGGCTCAACAATTAGGAGTAACGGTAATGAAAAGGTCAGGCTTTCTGCACACCAAACACTGCTCGATTTAGAACAGTGGTTGCTAATCAATGGCTTCATCGAGTTAATCAAAAAGCGTAACCAATTTGCGCAATCACTTGGCTTCAAAACCTTTTTTGATTATTCCGTCGTTAAAACCGAACAGATGACCACAGAGCAACTGTTTACAATTCTGGATGACTTCGAAGCTCGTACCCGTGATAGCCATCAAAAAAGCTTGGTGAACTTAGCAAAGCAGAAAGGCCAAAGCGCGCTCGAAGCCCATAACTTTACCTACTCTTTTGCTGGTGACGTTATGAATGACTTGGACCCTTATGTTCCCTTCTCAAAATCATTAAGGCGTTGGGTAGAATCTTTTGGTCGCCTGAACATCGAGTATTCTCAAGCGACGTTGAAATTGGATTTACTTGATCGCAAGGGCAAGTACCCTAATGGCTTCTGCCATGGGCCGATCCCTGCTTTTTACGATCAAGGCGCGTGGGTTGCTGCGCAAGTGAACTTCACCAGTAACGCTAAGCCTGATCAGATAGGCAGTGGTTATGATGGAATCAACACGCTGTTTCACGAAGGGGGTCACGCCGCGCATTTCGCTAATGTAAAAATGAACGCGCCCTGTTTCTCACAAGAGTTTGCGCCAACTTCGATGGCTTATGCTGAAACCCAGTCTATGTTCTGCGACAGCTTATTGAATGACGCCGATTGGCTAAAACAGTACGCATGTAATTCCGAAGGCCAATCAGTGCCAGACGAATTGATTAAAGCCATCATCGACAACAAGCAACCATTCCGAGCTTATCAAGAGCGCAGTATTCTTGTGGTTCCGTACTTTGAGCGAGCACTTTACGAACTGGCTGATGAGGACCTGACACCTGAGAAAATCACGGCACTTGCTCGCAGCAATGAAAAGACGATTCTTGGCTTGGCTTGCAGCCCTCGCCCGCTGATGGCGATCCCACATTTACTATCGGATGAAGCATCCTGCGCATACCAAGGCTACCTATTGGCGCATATGGCGGTGTATCAAACGCGAGCGTATTTCACCGACAAGTTTGGTTATTTAACCGATAACCCAGAAATTGGCCCTTTGTTGGCAAAACACTATTGGCATAAAGGCAATAGTATCAACCACAACGAGACAATAGAAAATCTGACAGGAGAAGGCTTCAACGCTAAATATCTTGCCGACGAGTGTAACTTATCACCAGAGCAAGCATGGGCGATTGAAGAAAGGAAAATCAAACAACTGGCTTCTAGACAACGAACTCAAGTCGCGGATTTGAATGCAAAGATATCGATTGTTGATGGTCCGACCGAGTTGGCAAACAATAATGTATCGAACAACCAAATGTGTGACGATTTTGAAGATTTTATTGTTGAACAGTACGGGCGATAAATAAGGCAATAAAAGCTAACTGAACGTATCAACGCGAAAAGGACGATATTCATCGTCCTTTTTATTTTGAGATTGGTTCCATAGTGAGCCCCACATCGAACTCGTTTGAGAATATTTCTGGCGAGTCTCGGCAATGTGTCCATGCTTACGCGCTCATTCAAATTATCCATTGCGATTATGATGCTTACCATCAGCACCAGCGTAAATAACATGGGGTGTACTTTACGAAAAGCCACCTCACGACGCCTCGTCATAAAAAATAACGTGGATTAATGTCTAAAATTTATGCAGTGTGCGGTCATGCCCACACCAGATTGCCTTTGCAACTTCGATAAGGGGTGATAAGGTGCCTGTCCTTTTGTGTGCTGCATCACGCAGAGCCAACAGACATCAGCCGGCCCTATGCTTCATCAATCAACGCCTTAAGGTACCAAATCCATGCCCTTTTCTTCACTTTCATTAAGCGCTGCACTTATTAACGCTCTGCCCAATGACATTCAAAACCCGACAGAAATCCAATCGCTTGCCATCCCTGTTATGTTGGCCAAAAAAGACTTACTCGGATTGGCGAACACGGGCAGTGGCAAAACTTTGGCTTACAGCCTACCCATGCTTGAACACATGCATGCGAGCACGACCCCATTGAAAGGGTTAATTTTGGTGCCGACTCGTGAATTAGCAACTCAAGTGACTGACGCCATCAATCAGGTTAGTCAATCATTAAACCTACACGCAGCGAGTATTTGCGGAGGTGTTGAGAAACACCAGCAACAAGAAATACTCGCACAAAATCCTCATATTCTCGTCGCCACGACGGGGCGCCTGTTGGATCTTGTCAACGACGGGGCGTTAGACCTAAAAAGTGTAGACTATCTCATTTTGGATGAAGCCGACCGATTGCTCGACATGGGCTTTTGGCCCGACGTGCAACGTATTACCAAACTGACGTCTGGCCAGCGTCACACTGCGATGTTTTCTGCAACCTTTTCTGATGAACTGAAACACAAAGCCACACAGTTGATGAACTCACCGACACAAGTCGCAGCTCATCAAGAAAATAGCACTAGCCAGCACGTCCAAGAACAACTTTATTTGGTCAACAAAGGCAGTAAAACCAAAGCGCTGATCGCGCTTATTGATCAACATCAGTGGCCACAAGTATTGGTATTTATTGGCGCAAAAGAGAATGCTGATGGGTTAACAAAAAAACTGAACAAAGCAGGGATATCTTCCAGTGCTCTACACGGAAACAAACCACAAGCCGAACGTCAAAAAACGTTAGAACGGTTTAAACAGGGTGAAACCAAAGTGCTTATTGCTACTGATCTGTTAGCCCGAGGGATACACATCGAACAATTACCGCTCGTGATTAACTTTGAACTGCCCTCGCATGCCGAAGTCTACATACATCGTGTTGGCCGCACCGCAAGAGCGGGTCAATCCGGTTCAGCCATCTCGCTCGTATGTCACAGCGAAGTAGAGACACTCTCCGCCATTCGAGAGCTCACACAACGTGCGCTGCCACTTCAGGAACTTGATGACTTCCCTGTCACTGACAAACCGTCGTCAGGCGAGAGTAAACGCGCGCCACGAGATAAAAAAGCCAACCGTAGAACCAACAACAAAAACAGCATCAAGCAGTTCCAAGGTAAAGTTAAACACACCCGATCTCAGTCAGGCTAACAGCAGGCTCATTTGCTCAGGCTATCGTGTTGGGCCTCCGAATACTATTTACAGTCATAGAAACACCTTGCTGTCGCTGTCACCAAGCCAAAGCAAAGTCCTTATCACCCAACTGATCTAACAACCGTGAAAGATGATGCTTAATATCCTTGGATAGTACCTGACCTTCAGAGGAGAGAGATCAATACGTCGATTTTGCTTTTCGAGTCGTTCCTCTTGGTTATATTTCCACCCGATCGCCGATTTCGCCGCTGGGCAAAGAACGGTTATCTCATTTTATAATTCATTATATCCACCACTAAGTGAGATGCTACAATACGGCTTGTCCAATCGGTGTATTTTGATGCCATCATCAATTTAATAGCGCACGATACGAATGAAATATTAAGGATAACAACATGAACAACGATGCGGTGATCGCAGGTCAGGCTGTTTACTCAAAGAAGATTCTTTCCATTTATGACCTCTGGGTATTGGGCTTCTCAAATCATTTCCTCTGGAAGTGCCCAACCAAACGCATTGGCCACCTGTTTTCCGCTTTGGCGTCCACTCATCACCTCGATGTTGGTGTAGGTACTGGCTACTACCTTAAAAAGTACCTGACCAGCAACACTGAACGCATCGCCCTACTGGATTTGAATAGAAACAGTCTCGGTTCAACTTCCAAAGCCATTGAGCATTTGGACCCAGAAATTTACTGTCAAAATGCGTTGGAACCTTTGTCTATTGAACAAGGTTTCGATTCTGTCAGCGTCAATTATTTACTGCACTGTTTACCCGGTAGCATCCCTGAAAAAAGTCAACTTTTCACTCATTTAAAAGCCGTAATGAACCCCGGAGGAGTGCTATTTGGCAGTACGATACTCGGTCAGGGGACTGCGCGAAATGCCTTCGCAACAAAGCTGATGGCGTTTTACAATAAAAAAGGTATTTTCAGTAACAGTCAGGATGATCTTAACGGTTTAGAAACTGCGCTCCAGCACGAATTTTGTGATGTGAACATTGACGTTGTCGGCTGTGTTGCGCTTTTTTCGGCTCGCAAAGCATAAATGGAGCGCAATCTGGAAGGGTCTGAGAACCTGACGAATTAAGGGACTCTGTCGTCCCTTTAAACGTCATGGGGTTGAGCCAGTATAGAGCACAAGTCTATTGCGTCGAGTCAACAATGAGGTTATTTTCTTCTTGCCGAGATACGGTATCATTGAGATAAGAAAAGATCTTTAAGCGATTGGCTGCATCTCGTTCTCCATTATGCTCAATGGTGTTTTGCGTGATCATGTGTGGTGTCGAAGTAAGAATCGCATAGTTTTTAATAGCATAGTCACCACTTTGAATCAGTACATTTTGACGATATTGA
Source organism: Vibrio ostreicida (assembly GCF_013074385.2). Taxonomy (GTDB): domain Bacteria; phylum Pseudomonadota; class Gammaproteobacteria; order Enterobacterales; family Vibrionaceae; genus Vibrio; species Vibrio ostreicida. The sequence continues at coordinate 59,652 of NZ_JABEYA020000005.1, read as the reverse complement.
TGCGCCAGCCCTCCTGAGTTTTGGCTATCCTGCTGAGCTGGGTTACGAGAAAAGATCGCGTTTTCACCCGCCATAATCACCATATTGCCAATAACAGATAGATTATCGCCATCCAGCATCATGCCATTTCCACCGGCTCGAACAATCAAGTTGTCGGAAATAGTGACATTGTCACCTCCAACCTGTATCCCAGTGTTCTGCCAGACTGGTGCGAACGGGCTTAAACCCGTTTGATAAATGCGGTTCCCTTTAATGTGCCCTTCCTGTTTGACCGAATTGAGCTGAATGCCATCAGCAGCGATAAGTTCGACACGGTTATTTTCTATTAGGACATCGTCCAGTTGATGCGGATACACCGTCGTTTCGACCCCGTCACACATGAGCGTTCGGCTCTTACCTGTATAACCGATATACATCCCCTCACCTTCTTCAGTATCATGAATATAGTTACCACGAACCCTCAGGCCTGACATGAGAAAATTGCTTCGCCACGTTCTGGGGTCGCAAGTCGGATCGGTTTTTATCAGCATACCGGCAAATCGCGCTCGGTAGATTTCAACACCTTCTATGGTCACATGATGACTCAATTGCCCCACACTCAGCGTCCCTCCCAGTTTTATTTGGTATGGGTCAGTTTGTTTCGTTTCGGAGCTTTTTAGTATGACAAACGAGGCATCTTCTAGGGCTATGCTGTATTCGTAGGGCGTTGTGGTGACTGGGCCATCAACGTTGGTGACGGTAATAGGCAATGAATCACTGCCATGTAAATGCTGGATTCTCATTGGCCCTCGCTCACCAGATTCAAGACAAATTGTGTCACCGGGTTTGACGCCAAGGACTTCACCATCGACCAAATACTGGTTCACTGGAATTCTCAGCGAACAAGGTTGTTCCGCCCAACTGAAACTGGCGTTAAGCCCCGTGACAACGATAGCACTGATAAAAAACACCTTGCTGATTATAGTCATGACAACTGGCCTCCTGATAAGTGGTAGAGCTGATCACAATAAGTGTATAGGCTCATATAATAAACCATCAGAAGGGTTTTTCCATGTCAGGCCATCTTGTTCTCTAGAAGTCCGCTGAAACTGATTAACCGAAACTCAGAAACAAGACAGGTATCTTATTAACCTTAACCAATAAAAAGAATAAAAGCGCCTGTCCTCGTTTTCTTCGTTTTCTTTTCCCGTTTTCTGCTCACTTGGATAGCGTCAGCGAAGGTTGGCGAAAACTGCTCCAAATCGGTTTGAGTCATTTCTCTTATCATATGAGTTGCCTATATTCTGTGGCTAATTAGGTGGGGGATGAAGTGGGCGAATTGCCAACTTCTTACACTCATTAAATGTGCATCAAATTTAATATGGTGCTAGCATGGGTCAATCGAGACGGTTATAAAGGGAGTCGCTGTGCCAGAGAGTAATCTAACGGACCTTTTATCTAAGTGGATGGGCACCTTGGCATCGGGAGTTGCCATCTTGGGCGTGGTGTTTACCGCAGGCATCGCCTATCACAAGTTCCAGTCATTGTCTCAACAAGTCTCCGTTCTAACCAAGCAAAGCTTAAAGTATGAAAAAGTCCTAGATCAGCATCTGGGGCCTAACTGGGCTAACCACATTGAAGACATTGCTGCCACCACAGAGCTACAAACGCGTTTAGAGGGCAAGGCGCATGCTCTTATCGCTACCGTCGATCAGCATTCAAGTGATTTAAGCAATAATCAACTGTGGATTGAGTCAATCCGAACATGGGCCGAGCAACAAGACAGTTTGGTACGCCAAGAAATTTTGGCCATGTTCAGGGCGACTGCGGTCTATTCCAGTTCATCGTCACTGGATAAACTCAGCGTCAAAATCAACCGCCAGCATGAAAAGGGGCGCTACTATAAAATTGGCGATTCGGTGTTGATAGAAAACCCCGTCCCACCAGGGGAGTCTGTTCGGGTTTCGGTGGTTGGTTTCACCAACGACACAAAGAACCCCGATGTCCTCGTTCAGATAAACGCCTCTCTACTCGAAGTACTGGGGCTGTCCAAGCTTGATGGTCGCTACGAATTATTTATCACCAATGATCCCCAAGTATTGCGCTGGCAATCATTAGGCCATATCCATCAACGGTCAAAGTGGCAAAACAATGTAGATATTTTATCGCATCAATAACGAGGTAGCGCCGTCAGGGCATCATATGGGTCAGTTTACGAGCAAGCTCAGACGAGGAGTCCCCCCAATCTGAGCGTCGCTGCTCGGAAAACGTTGACGCTAACAAACCAAAGGCTAGGTGCGATAGAGGACTTTAACCACATGCCAGCCGAACTTGGTTTTGACCAAATGTGGGACAAGGGTTTCGCCGTTGAAGCACACTTTGTCAAACTGGGGCACCATTTGTCCTTTTCTGAACTCACCCAAGTCGCCGCCTTTTTTCCCTGATGGGCAAGTCGAGTACTTCTTGGCCAAGGTCTGAAATTTGGCCCCTTTCTTCAGTTGTTTGATGATGTCTTCGGCTTGTTCTTTATGCTTGACTAGGATGTGCAATGCGGCTGCTGTATTCGCCATATAAAATGCTCTTAGTAGATTTTAGGGAGTAAATACCGCCATTTTACCCGAAGGTGATGAGATCTTCATCCCAGATAGAAAATAACCTGACTGTAATACAACCAGTTAGCAGAAATTGATATATCCTATTTGAATAGATCTGTAAATACGTTAAGATCACATTCCTAATAAAGTTTCATTTTTGAGAAAGCAACGTCATGGCGAAAACAATCAGTAAGGCAAATCAATCGCAAGGGATGCTAATGTTTACATTAACACCTAACGCACAACCGTTTGCGATCGGTACATTGAAGGTTCGTGAGATTGTTCCTTTCCAACCGACCACTCAGATCCCCTATTCCCATCATCATGTGATTGGGACGGTGACGATCCGTAATAAAACCATTCCCGTGATCAATATGCCTGCGGCGATTGGCTTTAGGCCAATTCAACCGGAGGAATACAATAATTGTTATTTGATTGTTACTGATTGCCTAAGAACCATCGTCGCCTTTATGGTGCGCTCCATTGAAAAAATCATTGAATGCAACTGGCGCTCGATCGAGCCTGCACCTGAATCCGCGGGCAGAAACGTGTTTGTCACGGGGATCACACGCTTTGACGATCAAATTATACAAATGTTAGACGTCGAATTGTTACTATCCAAAATTTATCCGCAGTACGAGTCGACCAATATCCCGATGCTCACCGATATTGAACGTGAAAGACTCAAAGCACTCAACATCTTGTTGGTAGACGATTCTTCCATTGCTCGGAAACAGTTGTCAGATGCATTAGATAGCATCAATATCGGTTATCAAATCCGTAATAACGGGCTAGAAGCTCTCGAGGTCATGAAGCAAGAAGCCGAGCGTGGCGAGCCCATTCAACTGTTAGTCAGTGATATTGAGATGCCCGGTTTGGATGGCTATGAGTTGGCTTTTGAAACCCAAAGCGACCAGCAGTTAAGACATGCGTATATTATTTTGCACACCTCACTCTCAAGTGAAATTTGCGTTGATAGAGCACAACAGGTCGGCGCACACGAGGCTTTAGAGAAATTCCACGCTGCAGATTTGATCAAAGCCATGCTTCGAGGCGCAGAAAAACTCGAATCTAACCACGCTGATGAAGGTCTTGAAGTCGGTGTCTAATTGATTAGCCACCGTTTTTTAGATCTCATAAGTGGGAATTGCGTCTTTAAGTTGATAAAACTATTAAAATAATCAAAATTTATTAGGATTTACCCAAGCATCTGGGAGCGAGATCCGCTAACCTTAATTTAAGTGTTGGGTAACAAAGAATTCTTATAATCACATGACAGACGACGATTTTAAAAAATCGACCGCGAATCTAAAAAAAGCTGTCCCTTTGATGATGCAAAACCACGTAGCGGCGACGCCAGCCAACTACGCGCTTTGGTATACTTATGTTGATAATGCCCTTCCAGAGATGAATCTGGCGATGGACAACATCATCGATAATTATGGCCTGTGTCCGCCCGCGGCAGGTGAAAAACTGTACAACAGTTATATTGCCAGCCGCGCGGAAACCGATATGAAAGATCTTAGGGTCAATATCGAATTGCTCGTTGGACAAGTCTCCTCATCAATGACGGATACATTGGCAGATACTTCCCATTTTTCTGAAGTGATCGATAAAAGTTTCGAACATTTAGAAAAAGTGGACGATGAAGCGATGTCTATTGACGACGTCATGAAAGTAGTTCGGCAACTGATCGCCGAATCGAAAGAAATCAGACACTCGACCACGTTTTTAAACAACCAGCTTGAAACTGCGACGGAAGAAATTCAGCGATTGAAATCTCAACTTGTCGAAGTTCAGCAAGATGCCCTATTTGATAGCCTGACCAGTTTGTACAACCGCCGTGCTTTTGATAAAGATCTAGCAACATTGTGCCAAGCAGAGCAAAAGATGTGCCTGATTCTGGCCGACATCGATCACTTCAAAAACTTCAATGACACCTATGGCCACTTGTTTGGCGATGCGGTGATTAAAGGCATCGCCAAACGTCTTCAGACCAGCAGTCGTGATGGCATTCATGCCTACCGATACGGCGGAGAAGAGTTTGCCCTGATCATGCCCCATAAGACGCTGCGCATTGCACGTCAATTTGCCGATGGCCTGCGTCGTTCCATAGAAAAACTGTCGATAAAAGATCGCCGAACTGGCAAGCAAATCGGCAATATTACTGCGTCATTTGGTGTCGCTGAGTTGGAAGCAGGCGAGCACCCAAGCTCCGTCATCGACCGAGCCGACAAACTCCTATATGAAGCCAAAGAGCTTGGACGCAACCGTGTGATGCCGTTATAGGGCCTCATGTCTACCGAGCCCATCTCAGACACTAAAAAAAGCCCATGCGGGCTTTTTTAGTGTCTGCCTAACCTGTTTGGGCATTTATCCATCAGCCACGATCGCGTCAATCAACGCCTGCTGCACCTCAACCGCTTTCTCGTTGTCGATCTGACACGTCCCTGCCGCTTTGTGCCCACCGCCACCATACTTGAGCATCAACTCGCCCACATTCGTTTTCGAACCGCGATCAAAAATGGATTTACCCGTCGCAAAAACCGTGTTTTGTTTCTGAAAGCCCCACATTTTATGAATCGAGATATTGCATTGTGGAAACAAGGCATAAATCATAAATCGGTTGCCCGCATAAATAACATCTTCACTCGTTAAATCAAGCAGCACCAAATTGCTGTGAACCGTTGCGCAACGTTGGATCTGCGCTTTAAACAATTCTTCATGTTCCTTGTACAATTCAATTCGCTCTTTGACATCGGGGTGACGCAAAATATCGTCAATCGAATGCGTCTTACAATAATCGATAAGATCCATCATCAAATTGTAATTTGAAATACGAAACTCTCTGAAACGGCCCAAACCGGTTCTCGCATCCATAAGGAAGTTGAGCAAGTTCCAGCCGGTAGAATCCAAAACCTCATCGCGTGTAAACTGTGCCGAGTCCCCTTTATCCACTGCTTCCATCATTCCCAACCAGTGGTCAGGAAATACCTTCCCTCCACCATAGTGCTCCCAGACCACGCGCGCCGCAGAGGGGGCGTCGGGATCAATAATATGATTGGCTCTTTGTCCTGGATTACGCATCACCTCCGACAAGTGATGGTCAAAAACCAAATGGGCATGAGCCACATAGGGAAGGTTAGTCACAATATCCTGAGGGGTAATATCGACGATGCCATCTTGCATGTCCTTAGGGTGAACAAACTTGATATCATCTATCAGTTCCAATTGTTTAAGAAGTACGGCACACACGAGGCCGTCAAAGTCACTCCGTGTCACCAAACGATATTTCTGTTCCGACATCTAACAATCCTTATTTCTACAACCGAAAAAGGCGGCTGAAGGTTCTGTGATCTTGCACGTCGCAACTGACTCGACGCTGCCATGAGTACCTTAATTCTAGACAGCTTCGATTTTTTAACCAACTTCAGGAAAGGTTTTTATCACCCCCCACCCGCGCTAAGTCTCAAAAACCTAACCCGCCTTCGATATCGCGACGGACGATAAGTGGTGATAGGACCTTACCCATATCTCAATTATGCCATTCAAGGGACACAAGAACTGTACAAACCGAGAAGTTAAAGATAGCGTTAGCACGGTTAATCGTTTGTTAACTATATTTAATGAGAGCCTGATAAACAGGCCATGGTAATAGGAAGTAGATCTATGCTGTCAATTTTCGATATTTTCAAAGTCGGAGTCGGTCCCTCCAGTTCACACACCAACGGCCCGATGATCGCCGGCCACCACTTCACCCAGTTGTTGACCGACACACTGACTCAGGTACAACGTATTCAAGTTGACTTGTATGGCTCCCTGTCCTTAACGGGAAAAGGCCACCATACCGACCGTGCCATGATCCTAGGTTTAATGGGCAATAAACCCGATACCATTAAAATGACCAGCGCCAAACAAGCGTTGCAGACCACCTTGGACCAGCAATCTCTGCCACTTTCAGGCACCCATGACATTTCATTTCAATACGATCGTGACATCCTCTTCCATAATGACAGTTTACCCCTACATGAAAATGGCATGACCATCAGCGCGTTTGATGCTTCAGGCGCCACCTTGATGTTTGAAACCTATTATTCGGTCGGGGGTGGTTTTATCGCCACCGCGCAAGAGCTCGAAAATGGCAGTGGTGAGCAGTCGGTCCAAGTGCCATTTGCATTTACTTCCGCCGAAGCGATGCTGACCATGGCCGAGGAAAGTGGTTTAAGTCTTGGCGGTATGATCCTACAAAACGAGGTGTGCTTCTTTGACAACCAAGAGATAGAACGCAAAGCAGAACAAATCTGGAGCGTGATGTCTTTGTGCATGCAAAGGGGCTTCGAAACCGAAGGTATCCTCGAAGGGGGACTTAATGTCACGCGCCGTGCGCCTAACTTACTCAAAAAGCTCGAAGCAAACGAAGCGATTGAGAACGACCCAATGGAAATCCTCGACTGGATAAACTTGTTCGCTTTTGCAGTTAGTGAAGAAAACGCAGCCGGTGGGCAGGTTGTGACATCACCGACCAATGGCGCTGCGGGTGTTATCCCCGCGGTACTCATGTATTACCATCGTTTTATCAAAGCGCTCGACCGAAAGCAAATCAAAGACTTCCTCGCCGTGGCTGGCGCTATCGGCATTTTGTATAAAACCAATGCTTCGATATCCGGGGCAGAAGTTGGTTGTCAAGGGGAAGTTGGCGTCTCGTCCTCCATGGCAGCAGCGGGATTAACCGCCCTAAGAGGAGGCAGTAATGAACAAATCTGCATTGCCGCCGAGATCGCGATGGAACACTCACTGGGGATGACCTGCGACCCAATTGGCGGTCTAGTGCAAGTGCCATGCATTGAACGTAACGCGATGGGGGCAATGAAAGCCATTAATGCCTCTAGAATGGCACTCAAGCGAACCAGCAAGTGTCTCATCTCACTCGACAAAGTGATCGCCACCATGTATCAGACGGGTAAAGACATGAACAAGAAATACCGTGAGACGTCCTTAGGGGGGCTGGCCGTTATTCATATGGCCCCGCCTTGTGAATAAATCGCCTTTTGGTGCTGGGGGCAAGGCCGAGTGCTGAAATAAAAAAAGCGCAGTATCACACTGCGCTTATCATTTCCCGCAAAACGCCAGCTCGGCTCAGCTTAGATATGGTCACACATCAACAAAGTCGCGGACAGCATATCCTCACCAAACTTAATACTTCTTTCGGGCGACCAACCATAAAGCGGGTCCGGGTATTGATTATTGTCCTTAAAGGGCATCTCGACCGTGTAAGACAAGCACTTGAATTCCTCAGCGACCCAATTTGACCCGACCGTCAGGTTAGCTTCACCCGGCTTGTCTTTATCATAGCCAATCTCGTCTTGAAACTCGGGAGTGACCGCATGTAACGCCTGCTTAAACTTCGACTCAAGTGACGCTAGGCGATCGTCGTAACTGGGTACACCTTCTGAACCCGCAATAAAATTGTAAGGAATGGCTTCATCCCCATGAATATCAAGAAACATATCCACGCCTGTTTCGCGCATTTTTTGCTGGACCAAATACACTTCGGGACTGCGTTCCATACTAGGTGACTGCCACTCTCGGTTCAGATTGACCCCCTGCGCATTGCAACGTAAATGACCACGAATACTGCCGTCAGGGTTCATATTCGGCACCACATGCACCACTGCTTTGTCGAGTAACGCGCGTGCAGCAGTGTCATCTTCATTAATCAGGCGCTGAATCATACCTTCGATAAACCATTCAGCCATGGTTTCGCCTGGGTGCTGGCGCGCAATAATCCACACGGTCTTCTTGGTTTCATCAGGCTCACCAAATGTCAGCACGCTCATATCGTTGCCATCCAGTGTATGACCGAGAGTCTCCAACCGACAATGATGTGCACTTTGCACCATATGTAACAAGTCTTGATGACGATCATAGCTATAAGGAGCAAAGTAGGCAAAATACACCGAACCCCGTTCAGGGATCAGGCTAAAGCGCAGCGTATCGCCATCAAATTCAGCCGGAACTCGAAACCACTCTTCCCGATCGTAAGACGCGACCACATCATAGCCCTTCCAACCGTCAGGGTAGGCCGAACCTGCCAGATTCACGATATCGATAGTGTGGGATTGTTGAGCCTCGGTCTCAAGGCGAAAATGAAACCACTGATAAAACTCGGATTGGTTATCATTGGGAATAGAGAGTTGGATGGCGTCTTTGTCGTCGGCACGGACAACGTCAATATTGCCACTGTCGAAATTGCTGAAGATCTTCACTGAATGATTCCTTATCGATGAAAGCGATGTACGCACATAGGCTAACACAATCACCGATTTAGCTACATGAAAAACACACCCACCTTGATTACCGCAGCTCAGTGACAAAAGCCCCTTGAGATCAAAGACATCGACAAAACTTAGGTTTATAACTCTAAAAAGGCGTGCATCATCGCCATTTTATGGGATAATCACGTTTTATTAAATGCTAATTTTATAGATAATTTTAGTTTATAGTTCTAAAATTTAACCATACACAGAGGTTATGAATGTGGAATAAACTCAATAAATCAATGATGTTCTGCCAAGCAATGTTTGGTTTATCCTTCTATGGTGTGATGGTCGTACTGACACGATTTTTTCTCGAAGACCTCGGATACAGCGAAGCCGACACCATGATGGTCGTGGGTGCATTTTCATCGATAGGTCCGTTATTCGCGATCGCTGGTGGCTTTATCGCCGACAAATTCCTTGGCGCTTATCGATCATTAACGATTGCCTACGCAACCTTCGCCACAGGCTACATTTTGTTGGTGATGGGCGCTTCAGCATCAAATGTGCCATTGAGTTTGGTCGGTATCGCTCTCGCGAGTTACGCCCGCGGCTTAATGTCGCCCTCTTACCCTAGCCTCTATAAACGGACTTTTGCCACAAGTGAAGACTTTGAAAACGGTTACCCAGTCAACTATTCTGTCAACAATGTCGGCGCTCTGCTGGGTCAGTACCTCTTTCCAATGTTTGTGCTCGTGATCGGTTTTAACGGTAGCTTCTTACTGTCCGTGATCATGGCATTGCTGGCGTTTGCCCTTTTGGTGATCTTTCACAAACCGCTAAAACACGTCGGGGCCGAGATAGATAAACAGCCCGTCACCGTCCAGAAATGGGCCGCTTTTGTTGGTCTGTCGGCCGCCATGGTTGGGCTGGTGTTTTTCATGTTCTCCAACATGGACATCGGCCAAAATATTGTTTATGCCATCGGTGCCACCGCCATAATCTATTTTATTACCCTGATGCTTAAGTCCAAAAAGGCCGATGCTCTAAGAATGGGGGCAATTCTCATTGTGACTGTGCTGACCACCTGTTTCTTTGTCTATTACGGTCAGATGATGACATCCATGACCATGGTGACCATCAACACCATGCGCGGCGACTTGTTCCATTTGATCCCGATTGCGCCCGAAGCCGCCATGGCGATGAACCCACTGTGGTGCATTGTTGCAGGTCCAGTGATCGCGATGACGTTTTCCTCTTTGGAGAAAAAGGGAATTCAATTGTCAACGGCAACCAAAATCGCCGGCGCGTTTATCTTTACTGCGATTGGCTTTGGTATTTTGACCATTGCGGTCAAGAATGTCGGTGAAGCGGTAGTGATACGCCCAGAAGTGTTTCTCGCGATTCACTTCTTTCAGGCATTCGCTGAAGTGATCGTCGGCAGTATGGTGGTCGCCTTTATCCTCTCGGTCACGCCCAAAAAAATCGAAGGCTTTTCGGTGTCCTTGTTCTCAGTTGCAATAGCACTAAGTGGTATCGTCGGTGCCGTCGTTTCCACCCATATTGCATTGGAAAAAGGTCAGGCAATCACGCAAGAGATTGTCCAACAGGTCTATGGCGGTTACTTTCAACTGCTGACCATATTGGCCGCCGTTATGGTGATCATTGCGCTGGGAAGCTCACTGGTTATCAAGAAAATGCTGGACGCCGCTGACGCTGATGATGAAGCCACCTTAACGGCAGAAACCAGCGAAAAAACAGTCTAAAAGCCCATAGGGGTAGCGAGGGTTGGCCGAGTCTATACGGTATCCGCGGCCCCTAATCCACAGACCGCTAATCGATGAAGATTAGTGGTTCTTTCCTATTGATGTCGTGAATTTGCGCTTTGCTCTGATCTTAAACGCGTTTATGAAAAATCTGATCAGCCTTGTTGACCGCTCTATTTATCTCAAGGTTAACGCCTATTCATTCACACGGGTCACCGACGTGCTCAGTACCTTTAGAAGGTTGTCAGGACCAAACCGATAACAATCAACACTGCACCGACAATCCGGGTCACGTAAGCGGATTCCGCTAGCCAAATCATGCCAAAGATCAATCCGAAAATGATACTGATCTGGCGTAAGGCGACCACCAAGCTGACATTGTCGGTCATGGTCATGGCGGTTAACACTAAACCATAGGTGCTGGCCATCATGATCCCCGCGACAGACGATGTTTTTTTGAACGCCCATGCTTGTCGAAAATCCCCTCTCCTTCCAGCCACGAGCGAATAGGCGCCGATCGACAAAGCGATCGCCCAAAACTGAAGGCCAAGATAAAAAATGGCGGATTTTGTGTCGGAGACAAGCCAAGAAAAAGTTTGACCAAGAACGATCAGGGCCTCTTTATCAAGAAGGGCGTATCCTGTTGTACCCAATGCCGCAATGAATGCCCATAGCACGCCAATATTCAGGTATTCAGTCACTCTGAACTGCTTAAACGAGGTCAGTGGAACAAATAAACAGCCGACGGTCATCAAAACAAAACCCGACCAACTGCTGGAAGACAGCTCGTACCCCAAAACGACAGTGCCCGCCCCTACCATCAAAACAGGTAATGCCCGCGCAATCGGGTACACCATGCCAATATCTGAACTTTGATAGGCCATACTCAGGCCGACCAAATAGATCATCTGGGCGATACCACTTAATATCAACAGAACCCAAAATAGCATCGGGATCGCCGCGACCCCAACCTGACTCAAATACCAGACTACGTAGGGAGTGAGTAATGCTGCCGCCGCCGCACTGCTTGACAAGAAAAATGCAGGTCCTGATGCTTGAGTGCGCTTGCTCAATACATTCCAACCGGCGTGGAGCAAGGCCGATACCACAACCAAAATCATTGCCCATAGAGACATGAACTACCTCAAAAAACGACGGCGCCAAACGGGCCTTGTATAAAGAATATTGCGGACAATAAACGAAGAAAAACCTTAACGGTGGAGCTGAGCCAACGACTCAATTCTGATCGCATCGTGACGCCAGTACTCCAGATCACAATCAATCAGCTCACCGTGCTGATTGTAATTGATCCGCTCAACCACCATCGCTGGCGTGCCCGACGTCGCCCGCAGTGCCTGAGCCGTATCACCGAGCAAAGTACTGGTACTGATCCGGTAGCGGATCTGTTGATAGACCATTCCAAACTGCTCACGATAGATATCAGTCAGAGAGCACGATAAATCAAAGTCGAGCAAATTGGGCAATCGCTCTGGTCGAATATAGTGCGTCACATACATCACTGGGCGATCCTCAAGATAACGCACCCTATCGACCCGAAATACATCGGAAAATGGCGGCAGTTCAAGCATTCGGGATGCTTGCTTGTCGGCCAAAATGCTTTTGGCAGAAATCAGCACCGTTTTGGGCGTACGTTGCTGTGATTGCGCCATATTGGTAAAATTGAGTGTCTGTGACGGATCATACCGGAGCGGAGCCGGTGAGATAAACCAACCACGGCGGTCTTCCCGATAGATACGCCCTTCCGCTTCGAGCAACGACAGTGCCTCACGTAACGTCACACGAGTCGTATCAAACGACTCCGCCAATTTACGCTCTGCTGGGAGCTTTTGTCTTGGCGAGAGTAGCCCTGACTCTATCTGCTCGACAATCGAATCTTTTATTCTTACGTACTGCACGGATTTTCCTTACCTGTGACGCCACGACTGCGTCCGTTGTTCTAGCCAATGCCCGATGACCATCTGCACCAACTTAGCGACCGCAGCGGTCAGCATGATCATCACCGCCATTGCGGCCGCAGCTCCAGTTTGCCCAGCATCGTCCATGTTAAGGACAGACACAGAAGCTGGAATGGTCTCAGTTGAATAGAGGAATACTACCGCAGAAGTCGTTGTTAATGCATTAATAAACAAGTAACTTGCGATATCAATCGTCGCTGGCGCGCAGACAGGCAGCGTTACTTTAACCAACAAGCGATACTGAGGCAGCTTGATTGAAGCCGCAATCGCCTCCATCTCCGCTGGTATCTGTTTCAGTGCGGTCAGCGCCGTCATATGACCCACGGTATAATAGTGGACCAAGGTGTTCATCACCAATAAAGCCATTGAACCATAGAGAAAGTTGAGCGGGTTATCCGCGTCATTGAAATAAAAAATATACCCAAGTCCGAGCACCATACCTGGAACGGCCATGGGTACCACACTCAACATTTGCATCCCCTGCCGGATCAACACAAAACCCCGTCCTTTCTCAATACAGTAAGCGCCGATAAAGAGGATCAAAGTACCAAACAGCGCTGTCCAACTGGCCAAAGACAATGAGTTAAAATAGGGCAGCCAACCATAGGTACTCATTTGAGAAAAATCATAGTTGTTGAGTGTCAGCGCCTTATTCCAAGGCCAAAACGTGACCAAAGAGCCATACACGGCCATGCCCAGTACCGCGAGCACCAACAGTGAAATAGCACTGCAGTACACCAGACACAGGCCATCTCGAATCCGGTGTGGCTCTGGCTGATAAGGCACAGAGCGGGTATCAAACAAGCTTTTTTGCTTTTTTTGCACCCAGTGATCGGTGGTAAACGCCAATAATGCGGGCAAAAGCAACAACAAGCTGGTGACCGCCCCCATCGAAAAGTTTTGCTGGCCCACCACCTGTTTAAAAATGTCCGTGGCCAAGACGTTGTAATTGCCACCAATGACTTTGGGCACACCAAAGTCACACACGACCAAAGTAAACACAACAATGAGCGCGCTGATCAATCCATATTTCGCAGCCGGTAGCGTCACCACAAAAAACGTCTTCATCGGCGATGTTTTCAACGCACGTGCTGCTTCATACAAACGCGCGTCCGAGGTACGAAGCGCCGTGTTTAAGATCATCAATGCATGAGGGAAGGTCCAAAAAATGAGCCCGAGTGTCATACCGGTCAAGCCATATACCGATTGACCACCAAGGATAAACTTTGCAATGCCCTGATTGCCAAACAAAAAGATAAGGCTAATCGCTGGCAGCAAAGATGGCGCCAGAATTGGCGCAGCGCCTAGCACATGAAACCATCCTTTAAAAGGCATACACGAACGCGTTAAAGCATAGGCATACCCAAACGCCAACACGCCGACTGCACCTGTCACCAAAAGGCCGAGGATAAGGGTATTGCCAAGCGACTGCCACAAACTCGCTTGAGAAAAGTAATGGGCAAAGTTTGCCAACCCAACAAAATCGCCCGTATTGTTTTGTACACTTTTCCCAAACATGCTCCACAACGGCATAACAACAAACGCCACCAACACGCCAAACACCGCCGCCAAAGCGCCAAACAAGACCAGATTATCCCGACTGAAACCTTGGGTAAGGCGGGTGGAATCAAGAGGAAGCAACTGGATCGAAGACTCATTCATTGTTTTACTCTTCATTCCCTTAAGACGCCGCAAGAAACTGTTCACCAGCAGGTGTCAGCGCCGAATAGGCGCGCGCGCCACGCCCGACAAACGTGATCGACGCAATATCACCGACACTCAAGGACAACGACTGGGCTTGCTCTCCAGACACATCCACCAGCACCGAATCGGCATGACGATCGTGGAGCCACTCGCACTCATAACGACAAAAAGCACCAAGAAACTCACAGGAGACAATCCTCACTGGCAGCGCATTATTGCTCGATTGAGTAAAGCGGATATTTTCTGGGCGAATGGCCAGTTCAATATGGTCACCTCGAATCAGTTCACGATTATCGAGGGCCGGAGCCTTAATAAAAGACTCAGCAATGCGCAATTCATGATCACTCACAACCGATGCCTTAATAAAGTTCATATTGCCGACAAACTGCGCAACGAATCGCGTCGCGGGGCGTTGATAAATAGCTTCTGGCGTGCCAACCTGTTCAATCACGCCATGATTCATCACCACAATCCGGTCAGCCATCGACAGGGCTTCTTCTTGATCGTGAGTCACCATCACCGTGGTGATCCCCAACTGACGTTGCAGCTTGCCAATCTCATCACGTAAATGAACACGGACACGGGCATCCAATGCTGATAGGGGTTCATCAAGCAATAACAGCCCAGGAGACAATGCCAGTGCCCGAGCGAGTGCCACCCGTTGCTGCTGTCCACCTGACAACTGATTAGGGTATTTGTGGGCTGAGTCAGGTAAACCAATCATTGCCAGCCAACGCTCGACGCTTTCCAGTGCAGCTCGGTTTGATTCTCCCTGATTTTTCAACCCAATGGCAATATTCTCTTCCACGGTCAAATTGGGAAATAACGCATAGGATTGAAACACAATACCGAAATCACGCTTTTCCGGCGGCAATAACGTCGTTTCAACATTGTTTTGATAAATCGCCCCTGAAGTGGGTAGATCAAACCCAGCAATCGCTCTGAGCAACGTCGTTTTACCACAACCAGAAGGCCCGAGAAAACACACAAACTCACCGTGTTCAATATTCAGTGAAATTTGTTTTAGCGCCGTAAACTGACCAAATTGTTTAACAACATTCTGGATTTGTAGATAAGGGGGGTTGGTTGACATAGTGTGCTCCACTTAGAATAGGCCGTAGATCAATGATCTTCACCGTGATAACAGGGCCGCCGATCGGTAGCCCAAAGGCCGACACAGACTAGATTCGCTGCCCCGCTCAAGACATCGGGCAACAAAACAGGGCACTCACGCACCCAGATGCCCGATCCAATATTTGCCGTTGCTGACATGATTCAAGATTGAGGCTCAGACTTAGCGTCAAACTTTTTAGACCATTTCGCTAGAATCGCGGCACGCTTGCTGCCCATTTGAGCGAAATCCATCTTGGCCATATTGGCTTCAACATTGGGGAAGTGGGACACGGTCGCTTTGACCTGTTTGTGTCCAACAACCGGATACATCTCGACATAGAGCTCATTGGCCGCTTTGGACACAGACCAGTCCACTACACGCTTAGCCACGGAAGATTCTGTCACCAAACCGACGGCTTCCGCTTCCCAACCGATGCCTTTTGGCGTGATCACCGCCAGTGGCGCGCCCTGAGTTTTGAGTTTGGCACCACGGCTTGCCATGGAGATGCCGATGGCCACCTCCCCCATGCCCGCCTGTACACAAGGTTTTGAGCCAGAGTGGGTGTAGTGAGCCATATTTTTATCCAGCTTTTGCATGTAGCTCCAACCCTGCTCTTCCCCCATATTTTGCAACCAAGCCGACACCTGCATATAACCTGTACCCGATGACGCTGGATTTGGCATGGCGATATGCCCCTTGTAGATAGGTTTAATAAGGTCTTGCCATGACGTCGGCTTTGGCAAATCAAGCTGTTTCGCCACCACTTCATTGAAACAAACCGCATTAAAAAACGCATCATTGCCGAACCATGCCTGACGGGGCTGAGGGTCGTTCAAATCCGCGTTGAGGTTTTCTGAGCCACGCGGGGTATAAGGTTTCAATAATCCCTGTTCCTTCAGCAATGCCATGGAAGAACCTGCTAGCCCCCACACCACATCGGCACGAGGATTCCCTTTCTCAGCGAGCAGTTTCGCAGTCATGATCCCAGTCGAATCACGGACCCACTTAATCGAAATATCGCGGTTGTCTTTTTCGAATGCTGCCTTATATTTAGCCAGAATATCGGTTTCAAAAGCAGTGTATACGGTCACTTGCTGCGCGGCCTGCGGGGAAGTCGCCAGCAAAGAGACAAGCGCGGTCAGTATTCCTTTCTTAACAGAGTTGTTCATCATCCTCTCCTTTTTTGCTCTATTTGCGACCAACTTAGTCGTTATTGGAACCAAAATGGCCAACTGGTCTGTACCAATTTCAATCTACACACTAGAGTGGCTTTATGACGGTTTAATGATTGAGTAATGACAATTTGATTCTTTAACAAGCACCGTGTCCTAATATGGGAAACTCCGTTTATAAAAATGTATATCGACCATTTAGACGAACATCGCGCACTTTTTCTATGGCATCTCGATGTGCGTACCGCGTCACTCGCTAGGCTCTCACTTTGTCTTCAACACTCAAGGAACGCGCATTATTCCAGTCACGATTTCAACCGTGGCTTTCAGGGTGTTTTTTTATGTCTTTTCCTAGGTGTGTCAATCAATCTTACTCAGTATCACCGCCGAACTTGTGACAGAAAATATCAATGAGTTATTGTTTATATGGAATTTCCTTCATCCACACTGGCACCAAACCAGACATCTCTCACCGTTTGGATATTAAAGTTTTATGAATTTGTCGCCCCTCGGGTTTACGGTGCAATTTCTTCCCTGATAGAGTAAAAATAAATCTGGTATACACCAAATTGTGAGAACTGTGATGAACAATGACTATTTACTCCTGACTCCGGGCCCCCTCTCGACCACCCAAAGCGTACGCAACGCCATGCTCAAAGACTGGTGTACATGGGATGATGACTACAATATTGATATTGTTGAGGTGATCCGCCATAAACTGGTTTCACTGGCCACCGACGCCAACGGCTATAGCTGCGTCCTGATGCAAGGCAGCGGCACTGCTTCGGTCGAAGCCACCATCGGCAGCGCCATCAGCGCACAGGGAAAATTGCTGGTAATAAACAACGGAGCGTACGGCACACGTATTCAACAGATCGCCCAAGCCCTTTCTATCCCCTGTCATGTGGTTTCCTGTGGTGAAACATCACCGCCAGACTTGAACGCAATCAACACCGCCTTGGCCTCCGATCCGGCGATCACCCATGTTGCCCTGGTCCACTGTGAGACCACCACGGGGATGCTCAACCCAATCGACGCCATCATCCACATCGCCAAGCGACATAAAAAAACCGTGATACTCGATGCCATGTCCAGTTTTGGCGGTATCGGGTTCGACCTCGCTGAAATGGGCGTCGACTTTATGATCAGCTCGGCCAATAAATGCATACAGGGCGTACCGGGTTTTGGTTTTGTGATCGCCAAAACCAGCCAATTGGAGCAATGCCGTGGCCAAGCACGCTCGTTAACGTTAGATCTTTATGACCAGTGGCAATGCATGCAGACCCATCATGGTAAATGGCGTTTCACCTCCCCGACGCACGCCGTCCATGCGTTTTACCAAGCTCTACAGGAGCTAGAACAAGAAGGCGGCATTGAGGCCCGTTATCAACGTTATCACACCAACCAGACCAAGCTGGTAAGTGGGTTACGCGCCCTTGGCTTCCGCCCACTGCTCAGCCAAGATCTGCACTCACCCATTATTACGTCATTTCATTCTCCTGACAGTGCCGACTATCGCTTCAAAGACTTTTATCAACGCCTCAAAGCGCAAGGGTTTGTGATTTATCCAGGTAAGGTGTCCGAAGCGGACTGTTTTCGGATTGGTAATATTGGTGATGTCCACCCAGACGACATTGAGCGTCTGATCGAGGCGGTCAAACAAGCAATGTACTGGCACAGCCCACAGGTATCGGTATGAGTTCCCATCATCACTCTTTGCGTAGCGAAGGGGACATCAACACGACACCTGCGCGTCAGGCGTGGCATGCCTCCCACGACGACCCAGTGACTCAACAGCTCCTGCAGCGTGACGCCGAGATTTTTTTGCATCAAGCAATGTCGACGCCGTGTCTTAACGCACTGACTGGCGCGCAAGGTATCTACCTAGAAGATACCGCGGGGAAACACTACATGGACTTTCACGGAAACAGCGTCCATCAGCTCGGCCATGGCCACCCTGAGGTGATCAAACGGGTTACCGAACAAATCGCCGAATTGCCCTTTGCGCCGCGTCGTTTTACGCATCAGACCGCGATTACGTGTGCCGAAAAACTGACCCAGATCTGCGGTGGTCAATTGAACCGCGTGCTGTTTGCGCCTGGCGGAACGTCGGCCATCAGCATGGCGCTCAAACTGGCTCGCCACGTCACGGGTCACTACAAAGTCGTGTCGCTTTGGGATGCCTTTCACGGCGCATCCCTCGACGCCATTTCCGTCGGCGGTGAAGCGTGCTTTCGTCATGGAATGGGGCCATTGATGGCTGGGGTTGAGCGCATCCCACCTCCGGTCTCCTATCGAGGTGCGCTACCGTCTCCAGATGGTGGCGATGTCCACTATGCTGACTATCTCGAATACGTCATCGAAAAAGAAGGCGGTATTGGTGCTTTTATTGCCGAAAGCGTACGAAACACTGATGTTCAGGTTCCCAGCAAAGCCTATTGGAAACGTATACGGGAAATCTGCGACAAACATCAGGTGATGTTGATCATCGACGACATTCCTAACGGCATGGGACGCAGCGGCGAATGGTTTACCTATCAGGCCTATGGGATTGAACCGGATATCCTTTGCATCGGAAAGGGCTTAGGTGGCGGCTTAGTACCAATGGCGGCAATGATCACTCAAGACAAATACAACACCGCTGGGGAAGTTTCCCTTGGGCACTTCACTCACGAAAAGAGTCCGATTGGCTGCGCTGCTGCGCTCGCCACCATTGACGTCATAGAACGTCAGGGCCTGCTTGATAAGGTGAAAAGAGACAGTGAGTTCGTACGCAAAACACTGCTCGATATGAAAGCTCGCTATCCATTAATCGGCGATGTACGTGGGATTGGTCTGTTATGGGCGATCGAATTGGTCACCGACCGCATCAGCGGTGAGCGTGCTTTCGATGAAGCAGAGGCCGTGCTCTATGAGTGCTTAAAACAGGGAGTAAGCTTCAAATTGTCACAGGGTAACGTAATTCAACTGAGTCCACCGCTGATCATCACCCGTCCACAATTGAGCGATGCACTAAAGATTATTGACGCAGCCATTGCCAGCGCTTGTAAACACGACCATTATATCCAAAAAAATAGAATTCACCCCCTAATAGCTGACAAGGACACACAACATGACTGACACGCGCGCCTCTGTACAGGCAGTGATTTTTGACTGGGCTGGGACCATCGTTGATTTCGGCTCTTTTGCGCCAACCAGTATCTTTGTTGAAGCCTTCAAGCAAGGCTTTAACTTCGAGATTACCATTGAGCAGGCACGCCAGCCGATGGGGCTTGGAAAATGGGACCACATCAAAGCAGTCGGAAAACTGCCTGACGTAGACAAGGCATGGCAGGCACAGTTTGGTCATACGATAACCGATAACGAAGTCGATCACCTTTACGCCACTTTTATGCCACTGCAAAAAGACAAAGTCGCTGACCACGCTCAACCGATTTTGAATGCGATTGAGGTCGTTGACGCTCTCAGGAAGCAGGGGATAAAAATCGGTTCTTGCTCGGGATACCCGCGTGAGGTCATGGACATTCTGATCCCCGTCGCCGCTGACTACGGCTACAAACCTGATTGTATAGTGGCCACCGATGATCTCATGCACGGCGGGCGCCCAGCGCCATTTATGGCCCTACAAAACGTGATTGAACTGGGCGTTACTGACGTCAATAGTTGCATCAAAGTTGACGACGCCATTCCCGGTATTGAGGAAGGCCACAACGCAGGTATGTGGACCGTCGGTCTGCTGCTTTCTGGAAACGAAGCCGGCCTCACGCTGGCTGAATTTGAGGCCGCCGATCAAGAAACACTCGATATCGCCAGAGCACGCGCGACCGAAAAGCTGCTGACCTGCGCCCCACATTACCTCATTGATACCATTGCCGAGCTGCCAGATGTCGTCAAAGATATTGAGCGCCGCCTTCAAAGTGGTGAACGGCCATAGACTTATGGCCGATTGTGTTGGCCCTGTTGTTTGATCAGCCGCACCGCTACGCAAGCCTTGAAGTCCAATATCGCCGCTTTTCTTACACGACTGACAGGAGCTGACACGACGCTTAGTCAGTCTTGCCCTCGCCGCCTATAACGCCATTGATGTTCTCTTCCACTATGGGTTGATGGTTAATAAGGGGTTAGGTCAGAACCGAACCCAAGGTTAAAATGCATTTATTGCCCTTGGTATTTAGGAATAAACATGAACAAATCACAACGGCTGTTTGCCCTTTTAACATTACTGCGAGCTCGGCGCTATGCCGTCACGGCGCGCGATCTTGCCGAGGCAATGCACGTCAGTCAACGCACCCTTTATCGAGATATTCAATCACTGATCGCCGCGGGTGTGCCCATCTGCGGCGAAGCGGGGGTCGGCTATCTGTTGCAATCTGGCGCGCACCTGCCACCATTGATGTTCACTGAAAAGGAAATGATGGCATTGGAACTGGGGATGAGAATGGTTCGAGGCTGGTCCGATCAAGAACTGGCTGAAGCGTCGCGTTCGGCCTCTGCGAAAATTCACTCGGTGTTGCCTGATGCACGGAAACAACAGGTAGAAAACCTGCCACTCTTAGTGCCTGATAGCCATCTTCAATCCGACACGTCCATCCACAGCCAAATGCTCAGGCACGCAACCGATCAAAAATATAAGGTCGAGGTGGTTTACATCGCTAACAATCACACGACAACGCAGCGTCGCCTGCAACCACTCGGTCAGATGTTTTGGGGCAAAGTATGGACATTGATCGCGTGGTGCGAACTCAGACAAGACTA
The DNA here is from genome assembly GCF_013074385.2 of Vibrio ostreicida. Classification (GTDB taxonomy): domain Bacteria; phylum Pseudomonadota; class Gammaproteobacteria; order Enterobacterales; family Vibrionaceae; genus Vibrio; species Vibrio ostreicida. Next base: position 38,335 of record NZ_JABEYA020000005.1, on the reverse strand, counting down.
TCGTCAGTTTCGGATCGATCGCATCCAAACGTTGACCATTGTCGATGAAGCCTTCGCTACAAGCGCGACCCGCTCCCTGCGACACTATGTCTCATTGCATGCGCCTCAAGACCGTCTCCAGTGACGACGCAATGCGCCATCTACGCCAACAGCAAGATTTTAAGCTCAGTGAGCGAGCTGACCGTATAGTTGGGCGTGATCTCCGCAATGGGACGATGCTGGTTCTCATTTAACCAACAGGTATCAAACCCAAAATTCAACCCGCCCAGAATGTCAGAATACGGATTATCACCGACCATCAGCACCTTACTTTTGTCCGGATAGCCCATTTTCTCCAGTGCATAAGAAAAAATGCCTGCATCCGGTTTAGCAACGCCAACCTGCTCGGAAATGATCACGTGTTCAAAGTAAGAATCCATCCCAGTGCGTTGCAGACGAATCGCCTGTAATTCCTTAAAACCGTTAGTAATAATACCCAGCTTGGCTTTTCCGTACAGCCCTTCAATCAGGGCCTGAGCACCCGGTAACAAGGTACAGATCTCCGCCATGGCACTCAAGAAAGCACGATTGAGTTCGTCGGTCGTGGTCCCCAGTTGCTGCGCCCATCCTTCAAAACGGCGCTGTTTCAACTCTGCCGCAGTAATAGTGCCGTTTTGGTACTCTACCCACAGTGGCTTATTGACCTCTTGGTAGCGGGCGTATTCGGCCTCACCAAAATCTACCCCTTTATGAGAGAACATTCGCTGCATCCCTTTAAAAGCGTCGAAATGGAAAAGGGTGTCGTCAGCATCAAATAAAATCCAGTCGTACTTCATGGTTCTCTCCTTTCAATTCGCCCCAATTGTAGATTGTTTTTTTAAAGATGATAATCTAGAAAATAAGAAACTCATTGTTTACCTAGGCTCAACTTTATGCCTTCATTTACAACCATTCCTATCTTTGTCGCCGTTGTCGAAAGCGGCAGCTTCTCCGCCGCAGCCGATAAACTTCACATCACCAAATCTGCTGTCAGCAAACGCATCAGCCAACTAGAAGACAGTCTTGGGATGCGCTTACTCAACCGAACCACCCGCAAACTGAGCCTGACCGAAGCGGGTCAACGCTACTATGAACACGTCGCACACGCACTGGCGCTTGCCCAGCAAGGGATTGATGCGGTGTCCGAATTGCAAGGTAAGCCTAGCGGGAAACTCAACATCACCGCCCCAATGTCGTTTGGTGTGCTTCATCTCGCCCCACTGGTCGCGGAGTTTTTGTCACTCTACCCCGACCTTGAGATAGACCTGTCACTGGATGACCAAATGGTGGACTTGGTCGATGGCCGTTTTGATCTTGGTATCCGCATTGGCCATTTGCCCGAATCGAATTTGGTGGCGAAAAGGCTAACGACCTGCCGCAGCGTACTGTGCGCCTCACCAGATTACCTCGCCCGTTATCCTGAACCAGACAAGCCCAGCGATCTTATTCAGCATAACTGTCTGCGCTATCGCTATTATCGTGGTGGTAGCGAGTGGGTCTTCAACCGAGCAAAAGAAACGTTTCGCGTGATTCCCAATGGCAAATTGGTGGTTAACAATAGCGAGGCGATCCGCCGAGCTCTGCTCGAAGGTTTGGGGATTGGCCAGCTGCCGACCTTTATTGCCGCTAAAGACTTACGCGCGGGCACACTCCGCCCAATAATGCAGGCTTATCAATTACCTCAACATGCCGTTTACGCCGTATTTGCCCAACGCAAACACCTACCACTAAAAGTACGCGCCTTCATTGAATTTGTGGCCCAAAAACTGGGCCCAGACACGCCATATTGGGATAACCTGCCAATCGCCGATTCCCTCACGGCAAACCAAGCCAACGTGTAAAACGATCACCAGCGCACAAAATGCGCAAATTGTCTCTAGCCCTGACTCTTTTGAGTCTCATTTCGATTATGCTGGAGTCGTCATAGTAATCAGGAAGTGAACCATGAAAAAAATTGCAGTCATACTCAGCGGCTCGGGTGTGTTTGATGGCGCCTAAATTCATGAAGCGGTTTTAGCCCTTCATGCCATTGAGAAACAGGGCGCGAGCTGGCACTGCTTCGCCCCCAACATTGAACAACATCACGTCATAAACCACCTCACCGGTGAAGACATGGCCGAAACCCGCAACGTGCTGACCGAATCGGCGCGGATCGCACGCGGTAATATCGAGGACCTCGCTCACCTGAATACCAACGACTATGACGCGCTGCTTTTGCCAGGTGGATTTGGCGCAGCCAAAAACCTCTCCAACTTTGCCCTTGCTGGCGCTGAATGCCAAATCAACGCCGAGGTCGCCACCGCATGTCGCGCTTTTGCCGCAGCGAGAAAACCCGCGGGTTATCTGTGCATTGCGCCTGCGTTGATTCCTCTGGTGTATCCTAACGGCGTTCAAGGCACCATAGGCAACGACCTCGCTACAGCACAAGGCTTCACGGCACTCGGGGGTGAACACATTGATTGTGCGGTGGATGAGTATGTTTTTGATCAGGAACACCGAGTCTTGTCTACCCCCGCCTACATGTTGGCCGGATCGTTAACCGAAGCCGCCGCCGGTATCGACAAATTGGTTAAAAAGCTGGTCAATCTCGCGTAATTCGGGCAGCCATCGCCGACCTTTGCCCGCACCTTGTATTACCCCTATCAGGGACGGGCTTTACGCTGCCTCTCATCACTGCCATTTCCCCAATCTATGACCGCCATCACAAGAGCAACTTTGTTCGATTTATCATCAAGCTCGCACTTGCTTCAGATCAATTTTTTGCCGTTCAAGCAATGCGATGGTATCGCCATTACGCATCCCTCTTCGACTCGGAGCAAACCATGACAAGTGCATTTTTTATTCCCACAACCAACCTGATGGGCGCAGGCTGTTTAGAAGAAGCATTACAAGCCGTACACGCTCAAGGCTTTAAAAAAAGCCTCATTGTGACTGACGCTGTCCTCAACCAGATGGGGCTGGTAACACAAGTTCAGAATACGCTCTCGGCCCTTCAAGTTGACAGCGCGGTGTTTGATGGCACCCAGCCAAACCCAACCATAGAAAACGTGACTCACGGACTGGAAGTGCTCCAGTACCATCAGTGTGATTGCGTGATTTCTCTTGGAGGTGGCTCCCCCCATGACTGCGCCAAAGCCATTGCTTTAGTGGCAACCAATGGCGGCCACATCCGTGACTATGAAGGGGTAGACCGGTCAGCCAAACCCATGCTACCGCTGATCGCGATTAACACCACCGCGGGCACCGCCTCGGAAATGACCCGTTTTTGCATAATCACCGACGAGGCGCGTCACATAAAAATGGCGATCGTTGACAAGCACACCACCCCATTAATGTCGGTCAATGACCCCCTACTGATGTTGGCAAAACCAAAATCGTTGACCGCCGCCACTGGCATGGACGCACTCACCCATGCCATTGAGGCGTATGTTTCGGTTGCATCCACCCCCATCACTGACGCCGTTGCTATCAAAGCCATCGAACTGATCCAAGCCCATCTGCGTACCGCCGTCGATGAAGGCGATGATATTCATGCTCGCAAGCAAATGGCCTATGCCCAATTCATGGCTGGGATGGCGTTCAACAATGCGTCTTTAGGTTATGTCCACGCAATGGCGCATCAATTAGGTGGATTCTATGACCTCCCCCATGGCGTATGTAATGCCATTTTGCTCCCTCATGTGCAGCGCTACAATGCCGAAGTGTGCCCAGAACGCCTACGCGATGTAGCCAAAGCCATGCAAGTCGATGTACAGGGAATGAACGCCACCCAAGGCGCGAACGCGGCGATTGACGCCATTATGCAGCTCGCTAGCGATATCGGTATCCCCAATGGAATCAGTGAATTAGGGGCCAAAATGGAGGATATCCCCCTGTTGGCCGAACACGCACTCAACGATGCCTGTGGCCTCACTAACCCCAAGCAGGCCACTCACAAAGAGATCTCAGCCATCTTTGCAGCTGCGATGTAATCGCGAAAACAAGGACAGCCGCCGTTTACACATCGTAAATCACGGTGCCTGTCCTTGTTATTCTAAAAAATGGAATTGTCCCAAGCATGAATCGTCCAGGTCATTGTACTGATAGTGCAGAGGTGGAGTCGTTCTTCCATACGCTTAAAGGCGACATAATTAGGAAAAATAGCTTTAAAAGTGAGAAGCCGCTTAGAGATAAGCTTGTCGGTTATATCCAGCATTTTTATAACCGTAATAGACTGCACTCAAGTCTTGGATATCGCAGCCCGCATGAATATGAAGTCATGACGGGTTAAAGAAAATAGGGTGTCCATTTTATCGGGTGAAGATCATGGTAAAACCGTCGCTTCGCTCTGGTATTACCACCGGTGTTTGCGGCGTTATACGCCAAAGATGGGATTCACATCCATGGTTTTATGCAAGATTCTGATGATCTGGATATTTTGGCTACCAGTTTGTTGGTAAAAAATAACATGACTCCCTTGTGGAAACTTTCGGTAGTTTTCTCTGATTTCATCACAAGCTTTACCGATATCAGGATTTTCAGCGAGTAGCCAAAATGATTCATCAAATTGTTCAAGGTAAAGATTTCGTTGCTCTCTGCCCCACTTGCGAGAAGTAAACAAGGCCATATCTTTTAAATCGGATTTTGCCCTATTGGTTAGTTGGAATGGTTTCATTTCTTTCTTCGCTATCGAGTTCACTGATAAACGAATCAAGGTCATAATCAGCCATGCCGCTTTCTTCACCTTCAACGAGCAGTTGTCGTAAAGTGTTCATTTTCGTTTCTTGTGTTTCAAGTAAACGTAGAGCGGAACGAATCACTTCACTTGCTGAGCTATAGCGTCCACTTTGGATTTGGCTGCTAATAAAACCATCAAAGTGTTCGCCGAGAGTGATGCTAGTATTTTTAGCCATTGCAAACCTCTAATACCAAATAGTACCTAATTATGGTATTAATTTGAGATGTTCGCAAGTGGCGCTTAATACATATGAGCCTTCCGCCTGTCAATAGGCAATTGGCTTGCCTTCTCCACTCCCTCGCTGTGTATCCGTACAGTTTATTAGCTTTGAGTGTGGTTTGAGTACGAAGAAGTGGCTTGTTTTGTTGAGTGCTTAGTCTCGCTTTGTCGATAGAGGATTTAATAAGTCATTGTTCATTAGGGGATTTGTGATGATCATATCTTAGATAATACGCACTGTTAAAAAGTGATAACACGCACGCTCGTTTTTATATGATGACAGAATGTATAGTTTGATATATTTACTTTAATTTTAAGTGGCTTATGATAGGTTGATGGTAAGTCAGGCAGACAGAAAACGAGACTGCCTGTTATTAAGAATGTTAAGTGTCTTAGGAGCGAGAAGTTGCGTGATCCCGAAAGATTAGATGAATTACTTGGTTTGATTCACACCTTATGGAAAGAAGATGAAGATCTACGATTCAATCAGCTAATTTATAACCTGCAAAGGGAGTTTAGCTTTTTGAACAACAATCTCGGTAAGGTTGTTGAAAAATCGGTGGATGGTTTTGAGTCTGTTGGGTTTGATTTTTTCAATGTTGAGGATGGCTTGTTTATAGAGTTTTTAAAGCAAAAAGTTTCTGAGTCAAACACTTAACAAGGCCATTAAGCCGGATTCGTGACAGTTGGCTCGGTTCCGCTTCGCTACACATTTTAGCCAACTGTTACTCACCGCTTATGGTGGCGTTATGCGCTTAGGAGGAAAAATGGAAATGTTAACTGGCTCATGTCTATGTGGAAAAATTGGAATTGAAGTCCCAGATGATTTTGATTATATGGGAAATTGTCATTGCTCTGAGTGTCGTAAATTTACTGGCTCGGATTACTCATCAGTTGGTGGAATTTCATCGTCAAAATTTGTTTTTACAAAAGGTGAGGAGTTTGTTTCCATTTACTCTAAAAGTGAAGAAACAGAATTAGCATTTTGTAAGTGTTGCGGTTCAAGCTTATTTTCTAGAAAAATCACCGGTGGTAAACATAATATTCGTTTAGGTATTCTGGATAGCACACCAACGCATAAACCTAACTTTCATATCTTTGTTGCTTCAAAAGCTCCTTGGTTTGATATTAATGATGGCCTTAAGCTGTTTGATAAAGGTCCAGTAAAATAGTGGGGAACTGATAGAGCGCGCATAACAAAACCATCAACACGATGCTTATAACATTCGGCGTTTTTGGTTTGGAGTATAATTGGTTTGGAAAGTTGGTCGTCAGCACGTGTTATGGCGGCGTTATGCGTCGGGAAGCTAAATGAAAGATTACACACCATACAATATGGCATTTGCATGTTTTGATTGCTTTAAGTCCTTCAAGCGCGAATTTGTTCTAACAGATGGTGTTCCAGTAGAGTTGGTATGCCCTAATTGTGGAGGAACTTCTTATAATTTGGGGCGTCACATTAAAACCCCGAAGAAAACAGATAAGAAACAATGGCAAAAGGTTAAATTCTTGTTTGATAATGGTTTTAGGTTTCAAAAAATAAGAATTGGCCCTAAAGACAAAGATACAGTGCCATACCCCGAAACTTTAGAACAAGCAAAAGAGTTTGTAGTAAATATAAACAATATGCTATTAAATAAAACACATAACAAAAACGTTAAATACGCTCCCTATCGGTCGCCGGACTCCGCGTTGCTCCGCCGTTTACGTGGGCGTTAGCACTCAGATCGAGCTATGAACTACATACAGGAAAATACGTCAAAGGTTCGCTTCTATACGAGTATGAATGATGTGGCTCGTTGGCTTGAAATCGATCTTGAAGATTACGATTGGCATATTTCCGATATTGAGGGGGCGTGGCCAGAACTAGATGATCCATCATGGGTGCGAGGCGAAGCTCTATCTTCGAAGCTTCAGGAATATGATTATCAATTTGTCTGGTCGGTAATTTCTGCCTTTCCGAAAAATACGGAGCCATTTATCACTGACGAGCCGTTTGCTGATGGTAACCAAGGGTTCTGGCAAGGTGAGCCAGAAAAACAGCTTAAAAACTCCCTGTTTGAAATTGTATGCTGGGATAGTAGTGCAACCCTATTCATCGGGTTATCCGATGTCTTGGGTAATAAGCTTTTAGCGAATGCTCCAGGTGTCAAAGATTTAAACAAAGAGAATGCGCAGCGTCAGTGCTAACAAGGCGTTTAAACGGAACTAAAACAGTTGGTTAGGTTCCGCTTAACGCGGCGCTGGCGGATCCCCTCATAAATCCCCCAACCCACAGGTATGCGTTAGGCGCTGATATTCCGCCATTGCCCAATGATATTGGGACTTTTGTATTCGGTATCTCCGATGGCAACGTACTGCCTTACCAAGCCTAGGAATGGAGAGCACCCGACGATACTTGATGGTGTTGGCTTGGAAGTCATAATGCCATTTAGCTTGCATGGCGATTAAGCCATTCCACCACATGATGATTTCGGCCATCAATGCCATAAGCAACAAGATATCAATACGTTTGGTGCAACGTGTTCGGTTATGGCGGAGCGCCAACCCGTAGGCTGGACTTTTTAGATCTCGGAATGACTCTTCAATTTGCATTCTTTTGGCGTACAAACGGGTTATTTTAATGCCGTTAAGTACATGGATGGGGATGTTAGTGACCAGAAGCCAAGATTCTTTTGCTCCTTTATGGAACACTTTGCCTGCCGAGTGTTTCTGGCACGTTCGGCTGTGCCAATGGGCTTTTCTGCCTTTTGGCGGGGTTTTCTTTTGGTTTTTATTTTCTTATTTTATTTTGACAGTTAAATGTAATCATATAACATAACTGACATAGTAAACTCACAAGGATAAAGTGCATGACCTATAAATCAAATAACAATAAAACAAATATCATGATTAAGCTATTAATAGCAATCTTATTATTTTACACATTCCCCTTATCGGCAAATGAACATCCACCGTCAAATAACAAACCTGAAAGTCAAGCAGCATTAAACACATTGAAGCGCATTACGTCTTGGACATGGGAAGAGGAAGTATCGGCATTATTGCAAGACTATAATAATATTGACTACAGCAGTATAAATGCCAATTATGTTATTAATGACCTTAACATGCATCGATGGGGGCAAAAGATAACCGACTTTTTAGATTTAGCAACATTGTTATTATCATTTCAATCAGAACAGTACCAGAAAAGCGTTCAACTTGAATTCGATCAAGCCAAATTTACTATAAACAGTATTAGATACAATATCAATCAGATCGTACTCAGCGTACATCCGAGTTTTGACTTGAACAATCATGAACTTAAAAATAAATATAAAGGTTCAAATGTAAACATAGCGGTATTTGATTTATTTGATCCTTTGTTACTTGAGAAACAGATTGAACACTATCCCAGTGCAAATATAGAAGCAATACAGAATTTCGGCGATCCTGTACAACTTAATCATGGCAATTCGGTTATTGATATTATTCTCGCCATTGCGCCTCAGGCCACAATTATCCCCATAAGCGCGGAATCCAATACCTACCACCAAGCCATGACTTACCTTGAAAGTAGAACGGACATTCACGTCATCAATATGAGCCGCGCATTTTCTGCTGTTGATAACCAGTTAGACCCACAATTTTCACAACAATTAAGCAATATACTCAGCCGGACAATCGTCACCAAATCTCTTGGTAATACAGGGACTGATTTAGATGAGAATGTGACACCATTAAGGCAAAGTCTTGACTTAGAGGCTACCGGAAATTTATTTTCTTATGATTTAGCATTAATTAAAGAATTTTTGCCAACGATTAACACCAATACGGATAACCTATTGCTGGCCATCAATCTAGACACTTTTGCTCATCAAATCGCATTAAGTGCGACTATTCCTGGCCATAACACTTTGGCAATATCAAGAAGTCTAAGCATACCCGCTGACGCGGTATACACTTGGTCCACTGGTAATTTTGAGTCAGGAAGTTCTTTTGCTGCCCCACAATTAGCCGCTATAAGTGCATTATTATGGCAAGCTTATCTAGAAAACCATCCTCAACAAGCAACACATGGACCCAACAAGGTAGCCCAAGCACTCAAAATAAATACACGTCCTTCTGACTTAGGTTCATTCAATACGGGATTAGGATTGGTTGATGCTGATAAAGCATTAGAATATCTCTTGGGCCGTCAATGAACTATCTCAAAATAAATGCAACGAGATGAGAGACAAAATTCGCTCACAAGCGACGAATCAATAAGGGCAAGTCTTACTTTTTAGCCAAGATAGCCGCCCAGTCGTGGGCGGCCTTATTGATACAATCTGATAGGATGTAAGCCGTTACTTTTTTGCAACTCAAGTAAAAAAGTAGAACAAGAAAAACAAGGACAGGTACGATACACGCGGATGATCTCAAGTGAGTATGTCAGCGCATTCTGCTTTGCTCCCAGTTAGAAAACGTTTCCAAATAATGCTCAAATGAGCAATTTTGTACAAAAGCTGAAAGAGCCTATAGAGTAGACTGATAAGTCGCTCGATAATTAACAGGCTTGAGAATGACCATGGAGAACAAGAAACACTCTAAAGAAAAGGCCGAGTATAAGATTACCGAAGAGCTCGGTGGCCTTGAAATCCTGAATGCCGAATATGAAAATCAAAACTTTTCACGTCACAGCCATGAGGGTTATACCTTGGGTGTTATTGAGCAAGGCGCTCAGCGTTTCTATCGTACGGGCGGCCATCATATCGCCCCCCAAGATGCCATTATTCTGGTGAATGCCGACGACGTTCATAGCGGTCATTCTGCCACTGAGGGGGGATGGGCGTATCGTGCGATGTACCCACTTCCAGAGCAACTCGCCAAGATCACTCAAGAGCTTAACCTACCGAACTACGGTGCACCCTATTTCCCAAAAGCCGTTGTTGAAGACCCTGAACTCGCTAGCCAGCTGAGGTTGGTATTTAATACGATTGAAGAGTCCGATAATCGCCTATTGCGAGAAACCTTGATGTATGGGATGTTGGTTAAGCTGATTAGCCGATATGGTAAATCGCGTCTTAAACACCAGTTAGATGGGAAAACTCAACGTCAGCTTGTTCTGGTGAAAGAGTTCTTAGATGACTTTCCACAAGCTGATGTGTCCTTAGAGGAGCTGTCTAAACTGGCGGCTTTAAGCCCGTTTCATTTAGTGCGTTCGTTTCAAAAAGAGTTTGGCCTTCCGCCCCATGCGTATCAGATCCAATCTCGGCTAAGGCTTTCTCGTCAGTTATTAAAACAAGGCCATACCATTTCAGATACTGCTCAAGAGTGTGGCTTTCACGATCAAAGCCATTTTCATCGACACTTCAAAAAGGCCAATGGATACACGCCGGGGCAATACATCAAAATGCGCTAAGTTAGTGGGGTGAATGAGGCCATGAAATCGAGCAAGTTCGTACAATAGAACTGGCTCGGATATTTTTACATTGAAGAACCAATGTGAAGAGAGAACAGAATAATATGAGTAATGTAAAGATGGAACGGCGCACTCAGTTATGGCGGGGCGTTTTAGCGGGAATGCCCTTGAGTATTGCGGTTATACCTTGGGGTATTTTAGCGGGCTCATATGCGATGGAAGCCGGATTGAATCAACTTCAGGCGCAAGCGATGTCCGCTATTTTGTTTGCAGGTTCAGCGCAACTTGTCGCTGCAGGCATGTTCAAAGCGGGAATTGGCCTTGGGACCATGCTACTGACTACCTTGTTCATCACCTCTAGGCACTTTTTATATAGCGTATCGATGCGTGACAAAATCAGGCACCTTCCAGCTCGTTGGCGTCTATTGCTTGGGTTTTGGCTTACGGACGAACTGTTTGCAGTATGCAGTGGGCAATCTCAACAAGCGTTTAATCGTTGGTACGCTGCGGGTGTGGGTGGTGGCTTTTACCTTGTTTGGAATATCGCGAGTTTTGTTGGCATCATCGCGGGAAGCCAAATTCCTTCACTTAACGAGATTGGGCTAGATTTCGCGGTCGCCGCAACCTTTATTGCTTTGGTTTTCCCATTAATCCGGACCTTACCAGCCATGGTGTGTGTTGTCGTGTCACTGGTCACTTCGGTTGCAATGTCGGTGAACAATATTGAGGGTGGCTTTATGATCGCCGCTATTGCTGGGATGTTAGCGGGTGTGTTCAGCGAATCGTTTCAAGAAGGTAATAACGGTAGAAAGCCAATCATGGAAGGAAAATAGAGATGATTTGGTCAACGATATTACTCATGACAGCCATTGTTTTTGTTAGCCGCTATCTGTTCCTAGAGCCTGCAGTACCACTCCGACTCAATCAAACCGCTAGACGCCTATTGCGCTACTCAAGCCCAGCTGTGCTGACGGCGATTTGGGGGCCAATTGTCTTTGCTCCTGAACAAACATTTTGGCCAAACCTTGAGAACCCTTACTTGATAGGCGCAGTGATCACAGGTCTGTTGATTTGGAAAACTGGCAATGTGCTACTTGCGATCGGCGTAAGTATGGGTGTGTTTTTGTTTTATAACCTTGTCGCGGTGGATTACCTGTTCTCTTGAACTTCAACTCTGGCTTTATGTTTCTCCCATAATTTAGGCGGTATAACTATGATGACTTGTTATGTTCGATATGTCATTGCCCCTCGAAAATAGGCACGAAAAAAGAAAAAAAGCAAAGAAAACAAGGACAGCCACCCTATACGCATCCTAGATCACCGCGCCTGTCCTTGGAGTTTACCGCTTGAAATGATACCCATTTCATATACGATTTGTATAGGGGTTAAGTCATGGGTATCGTGAAAATTTCAGAGAGCCTCCACGAAGAGCTTCGTAAAGCGAGCGGCGTCATGCATCGCTCTATCAACTCACAAGCCGAATTTTGGATAAAGGTCGGCATGATGGCAGAATTGCACCCAACTCTTAACTTCAACCAATTAGTCTCAGAGCTAATTGCATCAGCGTCAGTCTCAGCCAAAAGTGTCAAACAGGACCAAGGAGCAACGCATGGCTAACCCAGTAACCATAAAAAATGGGCAAGAAATAGAACGAATGAAAGCGTCCGGAAGGCTATTAGCGAACGTATTTTCCGCCTTAGATTCGTATGTGAAACCCGGCCTGTCTACCATGGAGATCAACGACTTTGTTGAGGCATATATTGTCAACGAACTCTGCGCTCGACCTGCCAGCAAAGGGCAATATGGTTACGAGTTTGTCTTAAATTCCTCGATCAATGAGGTGGTTTGCCATGGGGTGCCCAAAAAAACTCAATTTTTGAAAACGTCAGACATCATCAACCTAGATATCACATTAGAAAAGAACGGCTTTATTGCTGACTCAAGCAAAATGTACGTTATGCCTGATGCTTCTCCTATCGCTAAGCGGCTTGTAAAGGTGACATATGACGCCATGTGGGAAGGCATTAAGCAAGTCAAACCGGGTGCACGGCTCGGTGATATTGGCTACGCCATTCAGCAGTACGCCGAATCACACGGATACAGTATTGTAAGGGAGTATTGTGGCCACGGTATCGGCAGAGAGATGCATGAAGCACCTCAAGTATTGCATTATGGCTTGAAAGATTCTGGCCTAACCCTAAAGCAAGGCATGACTTTCACTATCGAACCAATGCTCAATCAAGGCTCTGCAAAGGTCAAAACAAAAAAAGATGGCTGGACCGTGGTCACGAGAGACAAGGCATTGTCCGCTCAATCTGAACATACGATTTTAGTGACAGACGGTGGTTATCAAGTGTTGACGCTTCGTGATGAAGAAAGACGTGAATTGTTCGATATAACGTCAAAATAATACACGCATTACTGCCGGACACATTACGAAAAGCAACGCTCTTTGATCGGATTCGTTGACGGCATAGCCATTAGTGCTCCATACGTTCACTCTAAGCACAAAGACATATAAACCAGAACCCAACCATTACCGTTGCCAGCATCCTTGACCACTTCGTCGGTATTGAAGCCCAGTGTTTGATAGCAGGAAATAGCCGCTTGGTTATGAGCAAAAACACGGAGCGATAACCGCTGGGCTTGGTACTGCTCTTGCGCTTTTTTGATTGCGAGCTTCATCATGATGGCAGCGTAGCCTTTACCCCGATGCGCGGGGCAAATGAGCACTCGACATATACGATGTTCCACCTTACAGAACCGGTACAGTTCAATAAAACCAGCCAGTTGCTTATCGATGAAAAACAAAAAGGGACGCGCAGCGTGTTGGCCATAATGTTGTTGAAGTTGTTCGATGGTCAATGGATAGTCGAACTTTGGGCCTCCCCACAGATAGTTCAGTTCATCGGAATCAATCCAATCGATTAATTGAGGATAGTCTGCTGGCTGGCAGTCGATTAATTGGGCGCTGTCATTGATCGTTTCCATACAATATCAAGCTCTTACTGGTCTCGTCGGATTTCATATTATCAAACGGTGGCTTAAAAGAAAGTCAGTAGTGATGCTCAAATCCAAGCCGAGCCGTGATATCGAGGCGCAGCCAAATTATTTTGGGCGTGACACTGCTGTTGGCACTAACTCTGCTTTTTAACGGGCGATTAAACAGCCTAGAACATCCAATTTCAGCGATCTCTCGCTTTTGGGTGCCCAAGGTAAACAAGTAAAATAAACAAGCATAAAACAAGGACAGGCAACATTTTAATTGTAAATGCCTGCCCTGTTTTATTTGTGCGAAGCCTGAGAAGTCAATCTTAATCAGTTTGGCTTGTTCAAGCCTAAATCACTCAAGGAGGCAAAACCAATAGGTGAGATGAACCCATCGTTAACCTTTTGTTTCACAGTATGCGCGATCGGGTTTATATAGAACTCGACAACCTCATTGCTGTTAATGCGATTCATATACAGCATCACCGTTTGGTCAGATTGCACGACAACGCCATCATTGGCCGTTAATCCCCCATCTGGGGAATGTGACGCAAATTCACCGTAAAGCTCGATACCGGTATCAAATTCATAGAATTGCTCCGTATCAGTATCAAAAGCCGATACCTTTACCGTGACGCCTGGCGTCTGCCAAGATTCAATATAATCAACGCAAAAAAGCGTGTGTTGCGCGGCTCTCAATGCATCAAATGAACTGTAAGGGCGATCAGCGGAGATTAGGGCACTTTGTCCAACATAATCGTAACTGTCTTCATCCAACCGGTTGACGATACAGGCAATATTCATATCGTAGCCATCAATTTGCGGGCTGCGCTTGCTCGTTGAAACATGGCTGCTTTCCGCATCTTCAATTTGGTATTGGCTGGCAGTGGACACCAGCTGGCTTCCTACTGGCTCAACAAAAGAAAAGTAGCTCGGTTGTGCGTTATCAATGCCCGCAAGTTTACGGTCGATCACCCTCAGTGCGTCATAACGTTGATAGGTGTCTTCATAGTCCAACTCTAAAAATTCACCCGTTCTCGAAATGTAGGCGTAATGATGAGGATGCTCTAGTTGGTACTCTGGTGGATCTTGATAATAGGTAAGAATGTTACCCTGTCCGTCTATCTGTATATCTCGCTCGTCCGGATATACGTCACTTTTTAACGTTTCAAACACAAACGCATTATCCTTGATCTCAGCCTTGTAAATCCCATGCATGTGCCAATGCTGGCTATCTGTAATGTCGAAACTGTACAACATACCATTTGGTATCAAGTCACCCTGCTTCTGTTGGCTGAGAAACGGGCTTTCGTTTTGCAATTCATCGTCAAACTCAGAGGGCTGGCCGTCAACAACGATCGGATAAAGCTGGCCAGTGAATTTATTCATGATGACTGGGTAATTGCCATGATACACTTTCCCATGCCAAGCGACCGTCGAATTGTTCATATTGAACATGGTGTACTTTTTGTTAATATCAAAGACACGAGTAACGCTTGGCATGATCGGCGCATCACATTGCTCACACGTCTCAAAGACCACCTCGAACATTAACTTTTCATCTTGCTGGCTTTTATACGCCATCGTATCTAACGCTGATTGGTTAGCGGCAACCAAATCAAAATCAGAGGGTTGAATAATCTGAAAATCGACACTCGGAACATTGAGCGATTTTAACGCAGGAAGATCACGCTGTGGATCGGGCCCACTGGGTCCATTACCTGTCGAACCTCCTTCTGGCGTATCACCATCGGTTGAGCCTCCACACCCTGCAAGAAGCAGAGATAACACTACCATCACTGAAATAGCCCGTTTATTGATGTTCCCGTTTTTGACCTGTCTACGCATGGATTCCCCACTCTACGCTGTTATTTTCCACCGCCAAACCACGTGGTACCAAAAACATGGCTTGACTGTCATGACAGGGATTATTGAGAGTGCGAAGGATTCTGAACATAGAAACGTAACGAATAGTGCGGAAACAGTCTAAAAACAGCTGAACCTTTTATGAGGAAAACGGAATAAACATAAATATAGTTATATTTCAATAAATTACAGTGATGGCGGGTTTCAGCAAGGTCAGTGAGGTGTGTCTTATAAATAAAAAGATTAGATTGGGAGATTAGGATTACGAACGGATTACGAACGCGGATTACGGGGGATTACGGGGACAGGCACTTAAACTGAGCGAATCAACAGACTAATACGCCCCCCCACGAATGTGATAGAAACACGCGAACCATATGGCGTTTGATTCAAGCCTTGTTGACGTTCAATCAGAGACGTTTAACGCTTAACTAAACGTTCATCGATAGACCACCAAATTAAGAAGAACCATCGAGTTTTATTGCCCCTTTCGACGTGCCTGTCCTTGTTTTATGACGTGCCTGTCCTTGTTTTATCGTTCTTGTTTTATCGTTCTTGTTTTATCGTTCTTGTTTTATCGTTCTTGTTTTATCGTTACTTGTTTACTCGTTTTGAAGGCATGTTGCGGGTGTTCACCCAACGCCCTGTAAACCAGACGTTGGACCGACACGTCAGTGGACTCTGCCCCAGAGATATGAGGCATCGCCTCGTTGATTAGGCCGGTCGATGTGAGATCAACCCGCGTTAATGCGGAAAACTACGCGCCGACAAAACGGCTAAATATTCCTTGCGATAGCAAGTTGCTCATCACGACAGACATCAAGCCAATATTTTAACGTCTGTTGTAGCATTTTGACCTGATCGCCGATTCGGTTAATCTCTTCGATTTCTTCGTCTGTCAATTCCCTTTCTGGAAAGTCACTGAATATTTCATTCAAATAATCCGAATCTATGCCTACGCTAGGAATATAATTGAACGAGCCGTCGCTTTGAAAACCCCAGTTGTCTGGATCCACTGCAACCAAGTATTCATAGATGTTATCGTACTGATCGTTAGGGTCTATTATATCGTCGATTACCTGCAAATCTCCTTGCAGAATTGTGTTCCAGTCTTCAGCTGAAATCTCACCTGAACTGGCCGCGAAATTTAACACTACCAGCAGGTTGGCTGGGGATAAATGCGTGGCCTCAACGCTAGGCATGGGGTTATAATAATCAGAGCTTACCGCCCACCCTTCTCCATCCGTAACGTAAGGGTCATAATTCATCCCCGCTTGAAGTTCACTGAGCCCGCCATTCGCTTCAATAACTGCAAGCGCCTTATAAGCAAATGTTCCTTCGCCTGGGAGGCCTTTTTCTGCAAACGCCGTGTATATATATTGATATGACGCTTTGAGCTGGGTCGGATCACCACCAATCCCACCCGCATACTTATGGCTTCCGCTGCCAGTAAATTCAAGAATTCGTCCCATGTGCATCATGAATTCTGGATCAGCTAAAAGCTCATCCATACCGGGATAGTTGTCTGGATTACACATCATGTCGATAAGGACTAACTGAAACAAATCTTCCAGTTCACAATGAGAAAAGCCATCCGCCCCTCGTGCTAAAAGGCTTTCAAATATTTCTTGAGTCGATGCATTGATGACCGCCGTCCCGCCTTCTGTCCATGCTTGAATATTGGCCAATTGCGCTGAATAAGCTTCTATGCTTTGCGCCAATGCTAATGCGATGGCGGTCTCTGGATTGCTACCCACCATCGTCAGCACGACCTGTTTTTGATGATTGGCAATCATCATAAGCGTATCTGTATCGACTGACTGGGGGTTGTAGGCCGCGATACCAGTCTCCGCCTTATTGAGGTAATTTTCTGCTTGGCTAAGATTGTGGTTTTGAATCGGTGTGTCACGGTGAGACGTACCAGATGCTGGCATCTGGTTCTCCGTAGCAGCAAAATCAGGTGTGTAAATTGAAGTGGTATTCATCATATCGATCAGAGGTCAGGTTAAAGTTACCCCAATATTAAGCACTAATGAATCACATCAAATACAGGTTTTATATGACTTCTTATGAATTTGGTTTTTTCATCCTTAAACCACCACACTTTTTCCTCTTTTTTTAGGTTTCGTAAGAGGTTGAAGGCAGAAAGCCCAATGTTTATCGTTTAATTTCTCAAAATATCATCAGATTCAGTGAACTTACGCCACTTCAAAGCAGACCTTCGTATCGAATTGAGTTGTTGGAAATCCAGCAAAAAAAGCCATGCCCATTAAAAGCACAGGCACCCTGAACATTGAAAAGTGCCTGTCTTGCAAAAGCGTTTTGTCTTGTTCAGTCTAGCCAACGCTCATATCGAGACAGCGTGCGGAAGAATAAAATATTCAATGACCACCAACAGGCCAAGCAGTATATACAGGCTAAACCAACGCCAGTATTGTTTAATAAACGTATAAAGTACCCCAAGGATAAAAAACGCTGGGGTCCCGATAATCACCAACACCAGAAATAACGTATCCAGCCATAGGCTCTGCTGAACAGAGCTGCTTTGAGGAGACAAGGCATCGTAGAAAAAGCCTTCAATAAAAGGGTTATACCCGTTAAAAGAAACCCAAACATACGCCATCCATAACAGGGGTAGAGCAAGGACTAATCTAACAGTGGCGGTTGGCCCAATGTTATAATTGTATGGTAAAAATTGATTGTCCATAGACCTGCAAGGAGGAAACAAACTGCGCTTACCAGTGTATCCCTTCATAAAAGCACCTTGAAATAACGCGTGAAACAAACACCTGACCCATTAACTCAGTCAACAATACGGTATATTACGGTTATTTGATTATAATTTATCGATAATTTATAAACGGCATTCCATATCGGCTGGAATTTATGGACAGGATTTACAGTACCAATCTCGTGTTGTGGCGGGGGCAACCTAGGGTACTGACTATTCTTATACACTCGTATCTAAACTTAACGCCTAGATAATCAGAGTGGAGGCAATAAAAAACAGGCTAAGCGCCCGTTGTATACTTTGCGACTTAGCCGGATACCACTCAGAGAATCCACCACAGGTGAGCGCGAAAAAGATGCTGGTTTGACGATCAATCGACCAGCTCAATGCCCAAACTTTCTAAAAGATACAATGCTTCATCTCTTGAAAACTTGGCCCTTTTTACCTTGTTTTCGAGTACATCAATGGCGTACGACGTTGAGTCACTAAAGTCGACACCAGATAAGTTAGTACGCATAAATAGACTGTGTTTGAAATCACAGTATGTCATCGAAGAACCACTGTAATCCCCTTCACGAAAATCGACATCGTGTAATTTACATTCATCAAACACGAGCTCGTTTAACGTAAGACCGAAAAAGGAGCCGTCATTTAAAATACACCGAGTAAAAGTGAGCTCGAAGTCTGAGTGATAAACGGGCCATGCAGCTTTAGTCCAATCAACCCCGACCAGTTTGCTATCTTTAAAGCGAACATCGAACAGCTTTGAGTTCGACAAATTAACCACACTCAAATTGCAGCGCTCAAAGGTACAGTTCGTGAATCGACAACCATAAAAGGTCGACTGTGAGAAATTACAATCGGAAAAATGGCAATCTTCGAATTCAATGCCACTCAATTGAGTACCCTGCAACAGCAGTGATTCGAAAGAAGCCTCTAGATAATGTTGATGACTGTCTAATTGTTCCATTACATTCCTGCCATGCTAACTGTATAAATGAACAGTACTAAAGTTATTCGCGTGTGGCAAGGCCAAAGAGCACTCTAAGTAGCAACAAGAATCCGCCTGACACAAAATAAACAATAATGAAACAAGGACAGGCTCCTTTAATTCCTTTAATTTCTAGTTTCTACTAACTTTGCACTAAGGGCAAACGCATCATAAAAGCGTTGCGATACGAATTTTTCATCTCTTTCCCTCAACGACACCCACGACAGTATTCGAATATGAGTAAAAAGCATTCAAGTTAGGCATTCATTGTGTGTAGATAACATCGTCGCACCACCGAGTATGTCGACTATCGGTCTTAAAGTGCTTGTCCTTGTCTTCGTACTTGTATTATTGCTGTGTTGCTTTTTACAAATAGGTCCTTTAGGATAAAACGATGATATCTATCGCTAGTATTACTCACCCACTTTGTTGTTGTCACCGTTCTGATTTACGGCGGCCTTCGCCTAGCTATTAGATAGCCAATCCCCCCCACTTTATTAGGCCGCTGATTTTATATCTGCGGCCTTTTTGTTTTTAAGGATGAATTAATGACCACACCAACACTAATGCTCTTCAACACCATGGGGCGCGCTTTAGCGCCCTTTTCTAGCCTCGAAGCCAATAAAGTGGGGTTATACGCGTGTGGTCCTACGGTTTATGACTATGCGCATGCTGGTAATCTCAGAACTTATCTGTTCGTTGATCTGCTCAAGCGCGTTCTGGTTCTTAACGGCTACGATGTCACTCATGTGATGAACATTACCGATGTCGGTCACCTTGTTTCTGATGGAGACACGGGCGAAGACAAAATGGAAAAAGGCGCGCGCAAACAGAAAAAATCCGCGTGGGCGATCGCTGCCTATTTTGAAGCGGCATTTTTTGTCGACTTGCAACGCCTAAACATGAGCTTACCTTCCGTCACCTGCAGGGCGACCGATCATATCCAAGAACAAATTTCTTTTATTCAATCACTTGAAGACAAAGGCTTCACCTACCAGACTCGTGATGGCCTCTACTTTAATACCCAAAAGCTGCCTGAGTACGGTCAATTGGCACGATTAGATCCACAGGGGCTCAAAGCAGGAATTCGTGTCGATATAGGGGACAAACACCATCACACCGACTTCGCCTTATGGAAGTTCAGTGGCAAAACGCCCAGACAAATGGAGTGGCCAAGCCCGTGGGGTGTTGGCTTTCCGGGGTGGCACATTGAATGTTCAGCCATGGCTGAAAAATACCTCGGTGGCCAATTTGATATTCATGTTGGTGGCGAAGATCATATCCCGATACACCACACCAACGAAATCGCTCAATGTCAGGCCAAGAATGGCCATATACAAGCTCAGTTCTGGATGCATGGTTATTTCCTCCAACTCAATCGTGAAAAGATCGCCAAATCTGGGGTTTCCTTAAGACTGGACAGCTTGATTGACCAAGGGTATGAGCCACTGTCTTATCGCTATCTGATCTTAACCAGCCACTATCGCAGCCACCTCAATTTCACTTGGGAAGCGCTCGCTGGAGCACAAAAAGCCTTGCAGAGACTACGGCGAAAAGTGTCAAGCTGGCCGGAGGGAGGTCAAGTCGACCCCGTGTATCGGTCTGCGTTTATTGGTTTCATCAATCACGACCTCAATATGCCTCGCGCGCTCGCATTGGTCAGCGATGTCATCGATAGTGACTTGGCCACAGCCGATAAAAAAGCCACATTACTGATGTTCGACACCGTGTTTGGCCTAGACCTTGGCAAGGCCGAATGTTCCACCATTCCACAAGACATTCAAGCGCTGGTTGATCGTCGGTTACAGCTTAAACATCAAGGGGACTATCCGCAAGCCGATCGCCTCCGCGATCACATTCAGCAACTCGGCTATCAGGTCAACGATCACGGCGTCGAATCAAGTATTGTCAAGCTTTGAACAACGCACTATTATGCATCAAAACCCATAATTGGTGACATTTCTAAGTGAGGAAACCATGTTTGGCCCCTCAACGTATCAGTGGCTTGGACGTGGATGAGCCGTTATTTGAGACGAATGATTAGTGTTGCCAGCCCCTTAAGGCAGCATTAACCTTTTATTAAGGACATTACAATGAACTATACACAACAAGGCCATGGTGATTACCTCGTTTTGGTCCATGGCGCGCTCACCGATGGCACGATGTGGGATGACCATATCGAGGATCTCGCGTCTGATTTTGATGTCATTGCCGTGACGTTGCGACACTTCGGACAAACTGAAACGGGGAGTTTTGGTTTAAACACCCATGCGGAAGAACTGACCGAATTACTCGGTGAGTTGACTCAGCAAAAATCCGTTCACATCGTCGCGTGGTCTTACGGTGCCGATGTCGTGTTAAATGCCCTCGCGCAACAAGACTTACCCATATCAAGCGTGTTTCTTTATGAACCTGGCTATCCTGGGTGCTTGCAAGAACCTGCTCTCAGTGCTTGGCAACAGGACGCAAACGCGATGTTTGAGCCGGTTTTTGAGCACTTTTCTAATCAACAATTGGATCTCGCCGTTGAGTCTTTGATAGACGGGTCAGGCAACCAAAAGGGATACTTTCACTCTCAGAGCAACGCCGTAAAGGAACGGCAATTGGCTCAAAGTCACACACTCGCCCACCAGCTTCACCAGCAGGAAAAGCCGGCAATCGACACCGTCGGGCTCTCAAGCATAAAGGTCCCTGTAATATTGGGTTATGGTCAAGATACACGCGATGTATTTAAACTCGTTACGACGAGAGCGGCGCAGTTAATACCACATGCGCAGCTCACTGATATTTCCGGTGAAAATCATATGCTACCACAAGCCAAACCGCATACATTTTCAACCCATATTAAAGCTCTGCTTTTATCACGAAAAGAATACAGTGCGTAACATCGAATCTCAACGCTGATGCTTTACGCTCAGTGTTGGGCTCTGTTCTTATTGCATCACCGGATCACCATGATGGCGTAAAAAGAGGCAAACCGGCATGAACTACGATCAATTCAACCAGCTTTGCGGCACTTTCGCAGGTACAAGCCATGTCGTTCAATGGGGCAACTCACAAGTTTGGAAGGTCGGCGGAAAAGTATTTGCTATTGGTGGCTGGAGTCGCGATTCCCAACCCGCATTCACCTTTAAAACGTCCCCTTTGAACTTCGAGTTTCTCAGTGATTGTGATGGCTATCAACCCGCACCTTACTTTGCGAACCGCGGCATGAAATGGATTCAACAAATACACACCTCTGGCGAGTTAGACGACGATCTAAAGTACTACATTTCTGAGTCATATCGACTTGTTGCCAGTGGTTTAAGTCAGCGAATGCAACGAGAGTTAGGTCTCGATAACTGCTTATCAAAGCGTTAATGTTACGATGGTTTCATCGTCAATCCGGCACTTTCATCAACAAAGGCGCCCGTTTATTCGTTCTTAGTCCACACTATATCCGGTTTAATCTCGATCACTTTTTTCCATTTGTGATTGTGTTAGCATCTGGGCTGTAATGATCATTCGTGGAAATCAAATATGTCGTTAGACCTATACGGCACTAGTGCCGCCTATGCGCGCAAAGAAGCTGGGTATCGAGAGAAAGCGCTCAAGCTCTACCCTTGGGTATGCGGCAATTGCGCTCGAGAATTTGTATACTCAAACCTACGTGAGTTGACTGTGCATCATAAAGATCATGACCACACCAACAACCCCGAAGATGGCAGTAATTGGGAGTTATTGTGCCTTTATTGCCACGACCATGAACACAGTAAATACCTAGAGCATGAGCGTTATGGCAGTGAAATAAAGCCTGGGGAAGACGATCACCAAGGGGCAACGTATAACCCCTTTGCTGATTTAGCAAAGATGATCAACAAGTAATGTTGTCATGACCAAACGTTGGGTCATTGAGTGAATCAACATTGCTTTTAATCATTCGAAGAAATCGACATGCCCTGTGAGCGACAGCAACGGGGCATCTACTCATATCGACCAATAATCTCAGTCAGTTTACCTGATGCTTCCAACTGTTTGAGACCTTGATTGATTAAATCTGCATAATATTTTGAAGTATCCCTTTTGGGCGATAACGCAATATAAAGCCCTTCACCAGCTAAACAGCCGACGTTTTTAAACTTGCCCAAATCTTTGGCTTTGTGCTTGGCTCTGAACGTACTGACGTTGTAAGGAAAGACTCTCCAGTCTTCTAAAACGGTATCGGTTTGGTTGGTTTGTATTTGCTCAATCCGTTTCTCTGTGACGTCCATGCCTGACAGCTGAACGATGGTCCGGTCACCTTGGTGATGATTTTTTTGTATATATTCATCAAAAGTTTCGCCATAAGAATACGCATTAATGACGGATATTTTTCGCTCGGCTAAGGTTTCCGTCCCTTTGTATTCCCATGGATCATCTTGTTTGACAAAAAAACACATTTTAGACGTTTGAATAGGGCTATCATGAAAAACAAAATCTGGCGCATCACTGATATAAGCCCCAATCAATCCATCGTGTTTTCCTCCTCGAACACTTTTCACCGCTCTCGCCCAGTTTACCAATTCGTAATCAACGGTGTGGCCAGATGTCTGAAGAATGTTCTCAACGACTTCAACTAAGATCCCTTTTTTTTCTGAAGTGGGATCGCAAGTATAGGGGCACCACAGATCGGCACTTAACGTCACTTCATCCGCCTGTGCTGACGTTGTCATTACTGCGAGTAACAAAATCCCTCGCCAAAATTTTGGCTTGATTGCCATCCTATTCACCCAAATAGAGATTACCCAGTAGAGTTTAGTACACAATTCAAATACAGCGCGGTGTAAACATGCGTAGCGCGCTGATAACATAATGAATATCCGGTGAATTTGTCTAGAAGGTCCCTTTCGACTTCTCCCCCAAGAACGGCCTCCTGACAGGTCAACTACCGTACCTGACACAGGCTGCTAATTTGGGCGCCCCAGTTTAGACAGCTCCTCAACGGTGTGCGATACGGGATTTAGCCGAGCCCTGATTTGCAAAGCTGGCATAAAAGTAGAGGGTGAGTCCACAGAGAACCAAACAGAGAGCGTACAACCACACCGCTTCCGATGAGTCTATGATCAGACCGCCGATAAGCGGGGCGAGCACATAGCCAAGCGTTTGTACGGAGGCGACGCCGAAATAGGCGCCCCTGAGTTTGGGTGGGGCCAGATTGTCTATTTGAACATTGATGGTTGGGAAAGCAATCACTTCTCCAAGACTTAATATAAAACAAGCGGTAAACAAGCCATACATAGAATCAACAGGACTTGCGGCAAAGATAATTTGAGAAACGCCCATCAGGGCGACGCCTAATTTTGCTCTCGCGGTCAAAGAGAATCGTTGCAGTAATTTCAACAATGGAAACTGGAACAAGATCACGGTGAGTGTGTTGATTAATACCATACTGGCGATGATCATTTCTGTCTCTGCATGGCCTGAGCGAGTCACAATCTGAGGAAGAGTTGAGCTGTAGTGCGCATAAACAAACATCATTAATATATTGGCCACCATCATCTTAATGAAGCGCGTGTCGTTTTTTATTGCTCGTAAAACGATGATAAGGGGTTGAGATTCCTTACTCTCACGGATGTTATTGTCTGGATAGTATTGAAAAGCGACCAACAGGGCGATGGCATAGCCTAGGTACGCACCTGACGTGATCAGAAATAGGAAGTCAGGGCTGGACACGGCAAACTGAATACCAAGCAGTGGCCCAATTGCGCCACCCAGATTGATCGCAAAATAGCGTAAGTTCATTGCCAACTCTCGCCGTGTCGGGTCGTCAATACTGTCGCTAATCAGAGCTTTACTTGGTTCTTCAATCATTGGGCGCATCAGCCCACAAACGACAATCAAAAAGTAGAAGTGATTGATGTGATACGCCTGAGAAATACCAAAGTAGGCCAAAGAAGACATGACACAACCTGCTACGATGATGCGCTTTCGCCCAACAAGATCAGACAGATGGCCTGAGTAAAATCCAGCGAGTACCCCAACAAGCGCAGACATCGCCAACATTGTGCCGACCTCCGTCGCCGTCGCACCGTAGTCGCGATATAAGGTCACCACCAAAAAAGGCCATGCCATAAAATAGCTGGTTCGGACAATCAAGGACCCAACCACCACGCACCAAACGATAAAAGGTATTTGCTTAATGTGCGTTTTCTGAAACATACTAGAACTTGCTTGCTGCATACTGTGACCTTCTAATAATACTTACTTATGCTTTTATAGAATTCCCTAACTCAACCCACTTCAGAATTAGACTTAATAAGACTCTTACTATAAGATTTTAAAGAGCTTATCCGAACATTATGGATAACTGATTGTGAGAACACTAACGACGATACTTTACACATTACATAAGTGGAGCTTATGGATAAAAGACTTCAGCACCTCAGCTGCCTGCGTTACTTTGAAGCAGCGGCGCGACTAGGAAGCTACAGCAAAGCAGGACAAGAGTTGTTTGTAACTCAAGCGGCTGTCAGCCAAAAACTCAGGCAACTTGAAAATGCGCTGGGTTGCAAGCTTTTTGCCCGTCAGGGACGATCCATGCTGCTGACCACCGAGGGAAAGAAGCTCCATAAAAAAGTATCTCAGGCATTTGAACTCATTGTCGAAGGGCTAAATTCGACTCAAGATGAGCCAGTAGAAGGGGTTTTGTCGGTTGCCACTACCCCCTCTTTTGCCTCCAGATGGTTAATGCCCAGATTGTGGAAATTCTCAAAAGAACACCCAGAAACCCTGATACGTATCAGCGCTAATATGAATCCCAGAGAAGCCCTTACCAAGGAAGTCGATATCGGAATAGGCGAGCTTTCTGCTGAAGGCAGTGATGGTTCTTTGGTATCCGAGTTCTTGTTTGATGAGCCAGTTTTTCCTGTGTGCTCTCCTGAGCTAGCCAAAAGCATGAAACTGACCCATCCTTCTCAGCTGATTCATTGCTGGCTAATACGGGGAATTCGTACTCATCACTTCTCGTGGGAAGCATGGTTTAAAGCCGCCAATGTACAGCTTGAAGGGAACATCATTCAGTGGATGGAAGTGGAAACGTTTGATATGGGGTTAAACGCGGTCATTGCTGGGCATGGTGTCTGTCCCGGTACGGATAGCCTAGCTGGGGATTTTATTGAAAGAGGTTTACTCGTGAAACCCTTTGATATTAGCTTATCTTCTGGCGTTGAATACTCTGCCGTTTATCAAGCCAATTCCATCAGACGCTCTCGCATCGCTGTATTTACAAAGTGGCTCAAGCGAGAGGCGTTATTGCATCAAAACAAATAGTTGGGAGCGACACCCTCCCCTCAGCGGAGATAAACAGGCTGACGCTTAGCGTTCTCACCACTTTCCTTGACACCTTTGAACACTTTCTTATCGTCGTTGAACGAACAGATAGTCACGACTCGCTGTTATCATTATACTTTCGACTGAGATATCACATTAGCCAAGACTAAAAAACACTAAGATGGACAAAACCTTACAGAGCAGTGACCCTGATTTAAACACCGCCTACTCTTTCTTTCAGCGGTTGGGTGTCGAAGACGCCGACCACTATTTCAATACGGCTTCGATTGCCTTGCTCGAAAAGTCCGCAGTATTACAGCATCAAGGCAAAGCACAACATTATGCGTATTATTTGATGTCTGGCATTTTGAAAGCGTGTCACTATTCCGAATCAGGTGTTGAACGTTGTAAGGAATTTTATTTCCCAAACAGTCTTTGCCTGATTTTTCCGAGTTGGATACAAAATCAGGACTCTCGCTATCAGTTAGAATCGGTTACTCAAGTCAAATGCATTAAACTGCCTATCAGCTTGCTGTCCTCACAGCAATGGATTACAGCAAAAGTACAACTTCTAGAACAGCAGTTACTCTATAAAGAGCAGAAAGAAGCGTTCTTTCTACTCAGCTCTCATGAAGAGCGGTATGAATATCTGGTCATTAACTTTCCGCACTGGATTCAGCATTTAAAGAGCCTAGACATTGCAAACTACATGGGAATCAGCCCTGTTAGTTTATCCCGAATAAAAAAACGCATTAACAAGTGTTAATTTATACGCCGCTCTTTTGAGAGAAAATAGTGGCTCTATTTATTCACGTGTTGGGTTCTGTTGTGTGGGTCGTATTGTCTATTTTATCTGCTCTGTTTTTAACGTTAAAAGATGTGTCGTTAAAGCATTCGCCATCCAAATTATCAACGATCCAGTCCACGGCAATAATGTTGCTGATGCTGTCACCAATCTGTCTCGTGATTATTATCACTGGCGACCGTGTCCGTTATGACATTGAATTATTCACCATGATCGCCCTGTCTGCGAGCATCGATGCCATCGCCATGGTTTGCTATCTAAAGGCTTTGCGAAATGGCCCTCTCACGAAAGTCACCCCGCTTTTGTGTTTGGTCCCCGTATTTCAGATTGTTCTCACCTTTATATTGTACAACCAAGTCCCTTCATACATTGGGTCTGTCGCCATCATTGTCTCGATTGCTTCTGTTTTCTATGGTGAGGGTATGCGCTTAAAAAACATCATTCATAACAAAGCCATGCTCAGTATGCTTGGGGTCGCTATACTTTGGGCATCAAGCTCCATTATTCATAAGCATGGAGCGCAGCAGGTTGGCTCTGTGGTCTGGACCGCTCACATTGTTTTGATTATGTGTGTGTTTTACTCGCCTTTTCTCATCAAAATGCGCTCATCGCTACTCACAAAGAATTTTTCTTTTTTCATTATTCCAGCTTTGGCCCACCTTCTAACGTTACTGACATTTTATCAAGCGGCGTCGATGGGGAATATTGCTTTTGTGTCGTCATTAAGACGATTGTCGACGGTGTTTTCCGTGTTTATTGGGTGGTATAAGTATCATGAGACCCTAACAAATAGAGTAGGCATATCGATATTGGGTCTGCTTGCGTCTGCATTAACCATCGCCATTTTTGGTTAGCGAAAATCACAACGCGCTTGCGAGCAATGATTAGCGGGTCGCCCGACAAAGAATCAAGGAACGAGCCTCGCTCTATTTAAATCAACGAGACAGTGCATGCTTTAATGGTCACTTTTGTCTCTGAGCTTACTGCGCCATTTTGAAGGCGTGGTGCCATAGAAGGTTTTGAACTGTCTGATGAAGTGGGTCGTATCTTGCCAACCAAGATGCGGAGTAATCTGTTCAACAGGCATATTTGTTTCCTGCAGAAGCTGGGCTGCTTTAGCCAGACGCGCTGATGTGATCCACATACCTACCGTAAAACCGGTTTCTGACTTAACAACGGATGCGACATGGGCCGATGTACGACCCAGCGCCGATGCCACATCACTTAAAGAAATAGGGGTAAGACTGTATGTCTGTATATAGTCTAACGCTTTTCCGACTAATGGGGATTTTGTGATCTTACGGTCGATTACCGTCGTCGCTCGAACCACTTCAGCTAAGATCAAGACAATCAGGCTCCGTCGAACATCATGACTGATTGGCGTTTCTATATTGCACTCTTGTTTTAACGCTTCAAACCAAGAGGTGATGCATTCTTGAGCTTGAAGATCTAAGTGAACCACAGGCAAGCCTCCTGAACGAACCTCTGCGAAGGGACGCATGATCGCTTGCGTTTCGTTCAAATTATAGCTTTCAGAACAGAAACCAAGCAGCCAATAGTCTAAATCACGCCCCACGACAGAACGATATGGCACTCCGTAAGGGACAATCGTAATACTGCCGGCAACAGATTGAGTGGTGTAGCTTTGCTCCATTGTCAATGAGCCTTTTGTCGTAAAGAGCACACCATAATCTGGATTGACTGACACCGTTGATTTTTCACTGTTTACGCCTTGTTCATGGATGACATAGCAGGTTGGTAATGGTGTTTTTGTCAGCATAGAAAACGCGACCGCTCTTTTGCAAAATCTTAATATCAGCCGATACTATCCCAATCTGCGCACTCAAACAACGCAGACTCTTGGTATATATTAACCACATTCAAGCGACGCTCCATTCGCAATGGACAGAGGGTCTGGCTGTCATATTTTGACCCGCATGATGAAAGGAAAATAGGATGACGAAGACTTTAGCCTTATGGGAAAAACAGGACAAACACAAAGGGGATCGCTGGGCGCTGTTTAAGGCAGTCGGTGCGTTTATTACGCCTCGAAAAGTACTCTATCCCGGCAGCTATGTCGACATTTCGCCATCCTTTGTTTTTAACGATGTCACATATGTGGACCTTGATAAACGTGCAGCAACATTTTTTGCCGATGAATTCAATGTGGATCAGATCATTGTGGACCATAGAGGTAATTCAAATACAAACGCTCAGTTTATTCATGGTGACTATCACTCACTGGCGCTAACAGAATCCGAGTTCGACTTACTCATCTCTCTTTATGCCGGTTTTATATCAGAACCGTGCGGAGCACTTCTCAAAATAGGAGGCCTCTTGCTCGTGAACGCGAGTCACGGAGATGCGGCTTTAGCAGCGTTAGACCCACGATTTACGTTGATTGCCGTCGTACTTCAAGACAACGGAAGGTATAGGGTCAGCGATGTCGATCTTCAGGATTATATGAAGCCCAAAAAGCCGGAAATCATGACACGTGAACGTATCTTATCCTTTGGCCGTGCTATCCCTTACACAAAATCACCCTTCGCCTATGTATTTAAAAGAGTCAGCTAGTGATGCATAAAATAGGAAAAACCCCTTAATGAGCAAAATGTTAAATAACGGAGCTTACATGAATTATTATCACGACGTTAACAATGCGAACGCTTATACGGCAAAATGCGATGGATATAATGCCGCCGAACAACTGCACATGCTCACTCAGGTTCTTTCTCCTGATGCTTCTATTTTAGAGTTAGGCTCAGGCCCCGGTAATGATCTGTGCATTCTCGCTCAGAACTTTCAAGTGACAGGTTCCGACGCCTCCCCCGCGTTCGTGAATATTCTCAATAAACGGCTACCCGATGTGCTTACCTTAACGCTCGATGCTGTAAACATCGAGACAGAAACTCAGTACAATGCCGTCTATTCCAATAAAGTCATGCATCATTTGAATGACGCCGAATTGCGCCAGTCTTTCCTCCGTCAAGCAGAAGTGCTTTTACCTGGTGGTTTCGTTTTCCATCTGATCTGGAAACACATTCAAGCCCCCGAGGAAACCCATGGTCTCTCGTTTCATCCAAGAAATTTAGCCCAGATGAAAGAAGCAATGGGACGGGCGTTTAACGTTGTTGAGGCCAAGGTTTTTCGTGAATTCGAAGATGGAGATTCTCTTGCTATTCTCGCACGCAAAGCCTTTTAACCCGACTCGATGCTCATTGACTTTGAGCCAGCCAACTTTAAGTCACTTAAACCACGATGAGCAAAACGTTGCTTGCATTTCCTCAAAGGCTCGTCAGGGGCTTATGGGAACGGGCACTTTTTTCTGCTGAACGAATAAAGTGTGTGCCCTCGTTAATCTTGTCGAGGCTTAGCTAAGGATCATTATTTTAGACCATACAGCATATGCAACGCTTCTAACTTTCCTTCGGCGTGATTTTTAAAGTAGTTGTTGAGAATCGACACCACCTTTTCAGCTTCAGGGTGATCTCTTCTCACTGCGGCATGCAGCGGTGTCGAGTCAAAATAGGTTTTACTAAAATGAAGAGTGCCTTTCGATATTTTCATTCCATGGGCAGTCCATCGACCCACCGCTTCATCGGCCACCACAACATCGGCTTTATTTGCGAGTAAATATCTTAGGCTGTTCGGTAAGTCTAGTGTGTGGACTGGAATCATTTCTTGATATTGGCGTAAATTTTTGGCGTACGCATAATCATTAATTAACGCGACTCTCAGCCCCTTTAAACTATCGAGTGATTCATACTCAAATTGCGTCTCACTGCGAGAGATAAAGATGACATTATTGTGTGTGTAAGGCTGAGTGTATAAGAGAAACTTGGCCCTTTCTTCTGTTTTCCAAAGGGAAATAATAACGTCATTTTGGCCTGATTTGGTTTCTTTAAGAACCCTTGTCCAAGGCTTTACTGAGTATTCAAGGTCGTAACCGGCGGAGACCAACGCATCGGCGACAATATCATGGGCAATCCCGCTGCCTTGCACAGAATTCATGATGTAGGGGGGCCATAGATCCTGAGATATCTTTAAGGTTGCTGCCAATGTTAAAGGGCTCCAAAGAATCAGTAACAATGGGCCTAAGTATGATAGCGCGATCCTCATTACAAAAATTCCTCCAGCAACCTTTCAGCTCACAACAAACATCCATCCTACCTTTGCAGGATAGCTCATATATGACGGCTTACCTATGCATTTGCGCTTTATAGGGGTTAAAGATCTGTTTTGGATAAATGCAAGTGTATAAATGGACAGGCACTTTTCCTTTTTACGGCCAGAGTCACCTATCAAAAAATTATCAATAAAAATACCATAAACTGGTTCAACCAATTCACCCAATCGTTTGCGAATTCCGGTAGTGATAATCGTTAGGAAATATAGAATTCAACTTCCTTTCCGGACAATGAGATCACTATGTATATAAGCCAACCCACTACTCCAAAAAACAGCGCTCGCCTATCTTTTTGTTTACTGATGTTTTCAGCCCTTATGGCGCCTAGCGCAATGGCAAGTTCCACTTATGTGGAACCCGATTTCCAGCCCCTTGCCGAAGAGCCAGAACTGGTCGTAAACAAAGTAACGTCTGAGCAATTCTTGCCTTATGAAAGACTGGCTCAAGGTGCGTTTGTCTCCATGGCCAATGTTCATCAAACCGAAGATGGCTACAGACGCATCAATACAGATGAAGCGCGAGTCA
Organism: Vibrio ostreicida; assembly: GCF_013074385.2. Taxonomy (GTDB): domain Bacteria; phylum Pseudomonadota; class Gammaproteobacteria; order Enterobacterales; family Vibrionaceae; genus Vibrio; species Vibrio ostreicida. The sequence goes on along the minus strand of NZ_JABEYA020000005.1, from coordinate 6,616 downwards.
TTCAAGGGCTGAACAACGCTCAGCAAGCCCAGAATGTGTCGTTTCCACCTTATGTCGACGTCGACAGCAAAAATAAAACACAGTTGAAATACATCGATAAAAAGACAGGATTGATGGCAACGGTACTGATGCCACTCGATGAGCAAGATAACCGTGTCATTTTAGCCTTTGCGGGTACCGATACCCGTTTTTCCATTACGAGTGGAAGAACCGCACGCGGTGTGCTCAACAGTGCCTCTGCGTATAATCAAATTAGTGGCCTGCTGCCAGACGATTTCAAACAAGCGGAAGCCCTAGCAGAAGCCATCAAAGCAGCCTACCCAGACAAAGAACTCATCACTACAGGCACCTCACTCGGCGGTGGTTTAGCTCAGTACGCAGCCATGCTGACTGATTCCGACGCGTACGCCTTTAACGCACTGGGGCTAGGAACAGGCAGCATCGAGAAAATCATGAAAAAGCGCCAGTTCAACAACATGGATGAGCTCAATCAAGCAGCCCATGAAACCATCACCAACGTCAACCTTGAGGGTGAAGCGCTCACTTACTTGTTCGGCTGGTACATGCCACCACAACTCGGTGATATCTACACCCTACCCTTCTGCAAAGGTGAAGATGACTGGTACCAATACCTCACCAGCAATCGATTCTACTTACACAACATTCCTCAGGTCATTGATAACCTAGAGTGCGTCATCATTAAATAGCACAAAAACGAAAAGCCACTTGCATCATGCAAGTGGCTTTATTGTTGATAAGACGCGGATACATCGACGACGGCTGTCCGCAAGTCAGTAAATTCGCGCTCAACGTTCTACGCCGTTTGGCGCTATTTGGGAAATCCAATGCCCCAGGGCGACCGCACGTGTGTTTAATATTTGAGCTAATAGATTAGCTTTCTTTTCAACGGTTCGACAAAAGAGATTACGGTGTTCAAATACCACTCACCCATTGATCAATATTTACACTCTAATTGAGCAAATAACGTTCATGCGTTCGCCCTGTCCAATGCCCCCCTTCTCGGTTTGGCTAAAAAGCAAGACGATGAATCTGACCTTGGTTATTTTTCTCATCGCTACCTCAAGTGGGTGTCCTTAGCAATCGGAAGCTATTACCCTCATTCCTCGTCAATAGAACAACCTCAACAAATGACTAACATTTCACCACAATAAATTAAATAATTATATTTTCGAGATATTTATTCAAATAAATGAGTAGCGTGTTATCTATAATTTATTCAGAGCAACACACTCATTAAGCCCCGTAGACTAAATTTAAATAATCCCAAAAATAATCACGATTATTTGATTAAAAGTAGGTTTTTACATGCAACGGAAAGTAAACATTTATTGATGTTTCAAATAACGCCTTCATATATGTTTATATCTCTTCGGACATTAAACCCTAGTATAGAAATACTCTTCTATCTAATTTTCACTTAAACTAATTAATTTAAAGGACGACCCATGTCTCAAGTCAAAATTTATTTTACATTATTTGCATTATCAATGTTTGCTTCTAATGTTTTTGCTACCCCTGATTTTCATCAAGTACTGGTAAAAAGCCCGAGTATGGCCAGTTATCTTTACAATAACCAAATACAAATGGAATCAAAAGTCGATGGTGGAGTGATATACACTCGCCAGCACCCAGGAGCTGAGGCTGAAAGTGGTTTTGGTCAACTCCTCGCTGCGACGATGCCCAACTTTGATTCACGTTTTGCGAATGAGATTAGCCCTTACTGGACATTTCAAATCCGATTGGCGAGAGTAAACTCTGGCTCGAAATGGCATTCCTATGCCAAGGGGCTACCTACGGGAATTCAAACGATCAAACGCCGTTCACCTACTAGTTGGTCTAGCCAAAGGGTGACGGGCTGGTCTAGTGTAAAAGAGTTTAAAGTGCTCGTTTACTAACAGTAAAATTGGGGCCTTTCTATGAGGCCCTCTAACGTGGGATCATTGTGGGAGGTACTATGTTAAAGCGTGCAGCGGCACTTGTTTCTGTCGTCGGTATCGGAATGTACAGTTTTTTGCCGACACAACAAACAGAAACGCGTCTTGATAACCAAAAAACGCCAGAACGTTATAATCAGCTTATAAAAGCGCCACCCTCATTGCAGAAAGAAAGGAAAAGTTTATTGACTCAACAAGCCCCTTCACTCGTTGCAAGTACAATGCCTCATTCATCGGACGAACTGACGTTTTCATACCAAGAATTAAACCATGCACTCTATTCTTTTCACAAAAATCAATTCAATACATTATCGGAAAGTGGCAAGACTATTTTAAACGAGATACCGACACGTTACACCGATGATCAGTGGGTGGTGTTCTATAAGAATCTGGGCTACAAGGATATTGCTATCGAACAGTTGCTGACTCTACGGGCGGTACAGCTTGGAGATTTAGCTCAAGAATTAGAAGAATATAATAGTGATATATTAACGGTCGCCCCCCACCAATTTTTAATCGAAATTTTGAAAAACAAATACGAAAAACTAACTAGAATAAATAACATAGAGAAAGATGAGGCTTTTTTTCAGCTCATTCAGGAAGTCTCCGGTGAATATGGAATAGATCTCTCTCTCACTGAAGCTTATGCCACGTTTAATATAATTGAAACTCATAGTGATACTGAATTGCTATTTTAGTTTCCTTGGCCTATTTTATGGTATGAATAGGTCATTATTTCTTATATTACTATCGATCATAAAAAGAGTGAGTATAAACTCACCCTTTGTTAGAATAATTAAAAACAAGCAGATTAATACTTCGCTTTGCACATCGCCAAAATCGCGGAGGCCATTTGCTCGGAGCTTGGTAACTCAGAACCCGCAGATTCATAACCTATACTTTGAAGTTCCATATTCATGCTTTGGAATAAACCATTGAGCGCCGCTCTTCTTTCTGGATTACGCAGTTCTTCAAGTGATGCCACCGCACAACCGCGCATATCTAATATCGCGGCTTTCTCGATAATTTGATTTTCTTGATCTGTCAATGCCGTAGTATTCGCAATCGCACCCGTTGAAGCGAGAAGAAGTGCAGCCAACAGCGTTGTTGTCATTTTCATAGTTTTAGGCCTTGTTTTATGGTCAGTTGAATTGATAGATTAACAATTAAATTATTGATTTAATTGAACTTAATTACAAGTTCAGCATAGCTACAAATTACATTCATGGACAAACAAACGATGGAGAATTATGCGGAAGCTGTGATAGATGACGCGGCGAAAAGCAACCATTAAGATTGTAAGTGAAGGTATTTGTGATGCGCCTAGCCCTAGGATGATTAACTGAGATCGATATCAGCGCAGGCTAATCTCATTGGACTCTAATCAAAATGTCACCGATGTTAAACTGGGCATAGTGCCTGCCCGTAAATGCTTAAGGAATCCTTAAGGTGACAGGCACTTTTATGCTTTTATGGTCGATAACAACCACGATATGAAGCCAACCATCAGCTTAGCTAGCTTAGCGATTTGAACGTTTATGAATACACAGGTTCAGCTCGATATTGCAGTGTGCCGACATTCTCACGGAAATAATCTATTTTCCCATCGAGCTCGTGAGAGACGATATACGTTCGGCTCTCCACTGATTGTTCAGCCAAACCATACCAAAATGTTTGGTCGAATGTGGTCACATACCATCCATCCCCTAAAGCCTCTGATTTTAGTCCTGTGATTGTCGTGCCCTTAGGAAAAACATCCGTGCCTAGGCGATTCAAGATCGCAATAAACCCCTCTTTATTGTCACATCGCTGCCAACTTGCATCGGTATCATCTTTATAGTGGTCTATTTGCAGACTGATATCGTCCGCTATCAGTTCCAGTAATGTTAAATCTCCTTTTTCAAATCGGTTTAATAAGTTATGGATGACAATATCACTATGACGTTCTAACATACTTTGGTTCCCTTTCTCCATAGCCATACAAGATGGCTTCTTAGATGAATGTCTTATCATTGAGCGATACAAAAGTAGCAACTTTTCTACCATAGATATAATATTGATTATATTTGTTATCCATAGTTATATTATATGATAGAAATCAAACCACTCTCTTACTTTATTGCCGCCTATGAAGAAGGGGCGATTACCGCAGCAGCATCTCGATGCTACATCTCACAACCATCGATTACTCACGCCATCAAATCATTAGAAACCCGTTTAGGAGTGACTCTTTTTGAGCGCAGTAAACAAGGGATCAAACCAACAGAAAATGGGCACAAACTGTACAAGCTCGCGTCCGACTTGTTACTGCAAAACCAACAACTAGAAGCAGCTTTCACACCCGATAACGCGATCGAATTGAACCTCTACATTCAACCAGACATCAATATTGAATGTTATCTTGGCCTTATTGAATCGATAAAAAAGGTGCCATTAGATATTCACTTATCCATTGCAGACTCTATTGAGCAAGCGCAACTTGCCATCATTGATGAACAACGATTACCCTCGCAATTTAAGTTTAAAAAACTTCGTTATGAAGGCTACAAACTGGTGACATCTCGACATCATCCATTGGCAAAAAACAAAGAAGTTAGTCTCAGTTCGCTAGAAGGCCTAAAATTTATAGAGCGGCCTTATTGTACTCATCGAAAGGAATTTGAACGGCTGATCAATGAACAGGGAATATCGATTATTTACAAGGGTAAAGCTATCCACGATCTACAACTTCAAGGCTTGGTGAAACTTGGGTTAGGAGTCGCAGTAATACCTGAGTCATACACCCACCAGCGAGATGAAAATTTAGAATATATTTCCATTGCTTTAGACAGGCCAATAACACGCTCTATTGTCTTGGCTTATCGCCAACTACCCAATGAAGTTATCCAAGAGATTCAGTCGGCATAATCGATAGGTTATGTTAAGAAACCAGCAGGAATAGAACGCTCAAAGCCTTTATTCTTGATCTCGCTTTTGACCGTAGGGTTTCGCTCCAATCGGGCTATTGTCACCAAATTACTATAATACATGGTTAATTCCGCTAGCGCTTGTCACTGAGATTGCAGACAAATCGTTGTTTTGCTGGGGTCTATCCCTACCGCAAGATAATCAGCGACGACATTAAGAATGTTGGTCGACCTTTGCTGGATTATGAGCGTTATCTGTTAAGCCCTGCATATCAGCGACAAGAACGGTTTGATCGTGAACATTCTGCAAAACGACACGCTGTTTCAAAGCGCCGACGTAGTGACCAAGATGTAATGGTCCTTTATAGGGACAGGCACTTTTATTCCTTTTATTCTGCTTGTTTAAACATCATTTCATTACCTTCCCAAAGTATAGGGGGCGGAAGACATTCCCTCGTTTGTCGGTCGCTCACGCTTTTCAACCAGTAAGTCGTTGTTATTATGAAGGTGACTAGAAATTATAGAGTTTGATTAGAGAAATATTAATGCCAAGTTGGCCGCCGGATTAGGGCGGCATTCGAATCTAGGCGCAGCATTTCTTGTATTTCTTGCCGCTGCCGCAACGACAAGGGTCATTTCTATTCGGTGTTTTCTCAAATACCGTTGTTGTTGGCTTGTTAAGGAGTGTGTCTAACTCAACGGTGTTCTCTTCTTGATCAGCGTTCACGACAATATTGACGATGATTGCGTTCTCTTCAGCGATGCGCTCGATATCCGCTTTGCGGCTCTCAGACATGACTGTGACTGAAATTGGCGCTTCAGCAGTCCCAGCTTTTACGTCACGATTTACGTTGTAGCCTGACTTTACGTGGTTTTTCCTTGTTTCGATGCGGCCTTTGAAGAATAATTTTGACATACGGGACTCTTTGGTTTGGGTGTCGTGTAAAATGTCGGGGGATTATACGCGTCATTGTCGAATGATAAAGCGTTACTTGGCAATTCCTCACCTCCGACCAATCTTTGGCGATAGCCTCACCCCACGTGACGCCCTCTCGACACATCGAATGTTAGCTCACTCCCCTCTTCCTCACGCTCGCAAGCATCGCTATTTTTTGGCTTCCCTTTGTTTAAAAAACCATTGATGTTCCTTTATTCTAGGCAAAGGCACCTTGATTTTCGGTAACATAACATTGAGCCACCCCCTGGTTTTTTAATAATCCAAAACGTCTCTTCGGAAAAATTAAATCAGGAGAATCATGTGGGAATATCATTAAAAAGTTGGCCCGATATAATAAAGAGTAGAAATAAACTATCACAACCTAACCGTTTAGGCAGTTAAGTAGAAAAAGGGAGTAACGAACTTGTATGGAAAAATAGGAGTAAACTGAATCATAAAAACTGAACTCTCCATTCGGGAACTGTTCATAGGTTATGATCTTCACCAATAAATACGCTAAGGAAAGGGATTTTCTAGCTCCCATCAACACTCGCTAGCGTCTTAGGCTCGATAATCACTGATTTCCTGCTGAGTATGACCTGCCCTGCGGTAACAGGCTGTAGATAGCAGGCATTTTATTCACACCCCTACATTAAAAATAAATGAATAATCATAAATTATTGATTATTAATTATTAATTATTAATTATTCTTAGCCCTGCCTGTTTAATATTGTACCTTTCCACACTAACTGTACAGAATATTATTTTTGGAAAAGAACCATGAAAAACATTCTATCACTAATAAGAAGAATGGTGA
>NZ_JABEYA020000004.1:139266-237999 GCF_013074385.2 Vibrio ostreicida | reverse complement strand
ATGTCGAGAGCTTGAGAAACGTGCATAAAAAAATCCGATAAACAGGGTCTATCGGATTTTTACATATTGGGAGGATCGTTCAATTGATCTGCCGATTAATGCCTTAACTGATCGGCATTAGAGCCTAAGCTCTCCTTTTCTTTATCCTAAACTGCTAATTAAAGAGCAGCTTTCGCTTTTTCAACAAGCACTGCAAATGCAGATTTGTCGAATACCGCGATGTCCGCAAGGATCTTACGGTCGATCTCGATAGATGCTTTCTTAAGACCGTTGATTAAACGGCTGTAAGATAGACCATTCTGGCGAGATGCCGCATTGATACGTGCAATCCATAGTTGACGGAATTGACGTTTCTTGTTGCGACGGTCACGGTAAGCGTATTGACCAGCTTTGGTGACTGCTTGGAAAGCTACACGGTAAACACGTGAACGTGCTCCGTAGTAACCTTTAGCTTGTTTTAGAACTTTCTTATGACGTGCACGAGCTTGTACACCACGTTTTACGCGAGGCATTATGCTTCTCCTAAACTAAACGATAAATAAACTAAAAAGAATTAAGCGTATGGCAACATACGAACAACAGCAGCCACTTCACATTTAGGAAGGATTGCGTTTGGACGTAGTTGACGCTTGTTCTTAGTAGTACGCTTAGTCAAGATGTGACGTTTTGTAGCGTGCTTGAACTTAATACCACCAGCAGTTTTCTTGAAACGCTTAGCAGCACCTTTGTTGGTTTTCATCTTAGGCATGATGAATAACTCCGCATTGTAGTAGTTTAATAAACATGTAATTAGGGCGAACCAAGCCCTACCACCTTTCAACGGCAGGGTTTGATTGCTTGTTAGCCGTTAATTACTTCTTTTTAGGGGCTAGCACCATGATCATCTGACGACCTTCAATCTTCTTAGGGAAAGATTCCACTACTGCTAATTCAACAGTGTCTTCTTTCAGACGATGAAGAACGTCAACACCGATGTCTTGGTGTGCCATCTCTCGGCCACGGAAGCGAATTGTAACCTTCACTTTGTTGCCTTCTTCAAGGAAACGCGTCAGGTTGCGTAGTTTTACCTGATAGTCTCCAATATCAGTTCCAGGACGGAATTTTATTTCCTTAATCTGAACCTGTTTTTGCTTCTTCTTCTGCTCTTTAGCAGACTTGCTCTTCTCAAAGAGGAATTTACCGTAGTCCATCACACGACAGACTGGTGGCTCCGCGTTAGGGCTGATCTCGACAAGATCCATACCTGCGTCTTCAGCAGCAGTGACTGCTTCCTGAATCGATACAACACCAACTGATTCACCGTCAGCACCAGTTAAACGAACTTCACGTACGCCACGAATTTCACCGTTCAAACGGTGCGGGTTTTGTTTTACCGGCTGTTGGCCGCGTCTTCCGCCTTTAATAGCTTATTCCTCCAGATTGAGCTTACGGGTAGCGATCTCGTCTTGGATATATGAAATAAAGTCATCCAATTTAAATTTGCCGAGATCTTTACCTTTACGGGTACGTACTGCTATTTCTCCAGCTTCCATCTCTTGGTCGCCACAAACAAGCATATACGGTACACGCTTCAAAGTATGTTCGCGGATTTTAAAGCCAATCTTCTCATTTCTCAAGTCCGCTTTGGCTCTAATTCCACATTTTTGTAGTTTTTGGGCAACTTCCTGTGCGTAATCGGACTGTTTATCAGTAATATTCATGATTACTGCTTGTTCCGGTGACAGCCAAGTCGGGAAGAACCCAAAGTATTCTTCAATCAGAATACCGATAAATCTTTCTAGTGACCCCAAAATTGCTCGGTGAATCATCACCGGCACTTGGCGTTCATTATTTTCATCAACGTAAGTCGCACCGAGACGACCAGGTAAATTGAAGTCCAACTGAACCGTACCGCATTGCCAAGCGCGATCTAAGCAGTCGTGTAAGGTAAATTCAATCTTAGGGCCGTAAAACGCGCCTTCGCCTTCTTGAAGTTCGTACTGGATGTCCATGGCTTCGAGAGATTGCTGTAATGCCTCTTCTGACTGATCCCAGATTTCATCCGAACCAACACGCTTTTCAGGTCGAGTCGACAGTTTAACAACAATATTATCGAAACCAAAGGTTTGATACGTGTCGTACACCATTTTGATACAGTTGGTGACTTCTTCTTGGATTTGACTTTCCGTACAGAAAACGTGTGCATCATCTTGGGTAAATCCACGAACGCGCATTATACCATGAAGTGCGCCAGAAGGCTCGTTACGATGACATGAGCCAAATTCCGCCATACGCAATGGTAAATCACGATAAGACTTTAAGCCTTGATTAAAGATTTGAACATGCCCTGGGCAGTTCATTGGCTTGAGCGCATAGTCACGGTTTTCAGATGCGGTGGTGAACATGGCGTCTGAGTATTTGTCCCAGTGTCCTGAACGTTCCCACAATACACGGTCCATGATCAGAGGACCTTTCACTTCTTGATATTGATACTCCGTCAGTTTTTCACGAATAAACACCTCAAGATCACGGAAAATAGACCAGCCATTGTGGTGCCAGAATACCATACCCGGCGCTTCTTGTTGCATGTGGAACAAGTCGAGCTGTTTCCCTATCTTACGATGGTCACGCTTCGCCGCTTCTTCTAAACGTGTCAGGTGCGCTTTGAGCGCCTTTTTGTCATGAAAAGCCGTACCGTAAATACGTTGCAGCATCTTGTTGTCACTGTTACCACGCCAATAAGCACCGGCCACATTCAACAAGGTAAAATTCTGACAAAAACCCATATGTGGGACGTGAGGGCCACGACACATATCGATATATTCTTCATGATGATATAAGCCTGGACGGTCGTCGCGCGACACATTCTCATCCAGAATTTCAATCTTATAGGTTTCTCCACGCGCGGCAAATACATCGCGTGCTTCCTGCCAGCTGACCTTTTTCTTGATCACCTGATATTTGGTCTTAGCCAACTCTTTCATGCGCTTTTCGATCTTATCAAGATCGTCTTGCGTCAGAGAGTGCTCCAGATCGATATCGTAATAAAAACCACTATCGATGGTTGGACCAATCGCCATTTTTGCTTCGGGAAAGAGCTGCTTGATCGCATGTCCCAGCAAGTGAGCACATGAGTGACGCACAATTTCCAGACCGTCAACATCGTCTTTAGCGGTGATGATTTCAAGACTTGCGTCCTGCTCGATAGGATCACAGGCATCCACACGGTTACCGTCAACACGACCTGCAAGGGTCGCTTTCGCAAGGCCCGGACCAATAGATTGAGCCACTTCAAGCGTCGAAACTGGGTTATCAAATTGACGTTGACTGCCGTCAGGAAGAGTAATAGTAGGCATTGAACTGTCCTTCACAGTGGTGTTGCACACTAAGCAACACTTGATTTTAAAAATTTTCTTTATATAACAGTGGGTTAAATAATAGAAAAACGTAGATATACATCTTGGAACACTTTTAGGAACAAATACAGATGAACCTCTCAATGAACCAAGGGAGCATACTAAAACATTCTGACCAAAAAAGACACCGACAACTGAGCGTCACCCAAAAGCGCCATTGACAGGATTCAATTGAACCCTGTCAGGCAATGCTGAGCGACCGTTTGGCGGTACTGACGCACACTGTCCTGAAAAACAGGCTCTTGCAGGTCAGGGGCATCCACAGAGTTATCAATTTCATGTGGGCTGGGGTTGCTTTGCAAATACACAAGCAAAGCTCGCAGATAGTCCCTATTGAGGAGGCTATTGACGGCGTATACCGTCTGGCCACTACTGGTATTTTGAAAAGATGAGGTAACGTAAGCGTTAGTATTGGTATTGAGCAATTGCTGCAACTCTGGCACGTTACTCGGCCCAGACCAAATACTGTCATGCGCTGACTGAACAATGTGGTCCATGAACTGGCTATTCTCACTGGTGGTGAGATTTAGCCGACCAGAAAAGTTGACCGTGTGCCCAGTCACTCCATTGGTTTCGCCGTCCGACATCAGTGGATGATATTTGATAAAGACATTATCTTGAGAGTTGCTGGGATTAATTGCCCCTGAGGTCGTAGAGCCATACTGGGCGACATAATAAAACTCTCCAGCAGCACAGGAACGCCGCGTAACCAAAGGCGTCATAAAAAGAAATGGATCAGGATAGTAAGTCTGTACCAATGGCCCGTTAAACGCAAAGGTGTAGGCGCTCGCCCCTGAGTGCCAAGCACCTGAAGCTGGTGACGTCACTTCACCCAACTTATATAAATCGCAACCCATTAGAGAAAGGCCAATAGCGTTACAAAAATCGCTGGTATTAATGTGACCGATGTATTGATCGGTAATCGCATCGAAGGGATCTTTAATACCAAAGACCGGCAAGTCCAGAACCGTTCGACGACCATCACTCTGAGCAACACCACTGACGGTGATACTGCCCTGAGAGTTTTCATCTCTTAGATATTGGACTGTAATTTGGCATGTATCCGACGTGGCGAGTTCCGCTCCCTGACATTGATTGTTACTCACCGAAAACCCAACCGCCAAACCTGACGTTTCTGCCGTGATGTCCAACCGATCCGAACTGGTGTTCTCAACCGTTAATCGAGTTTCTCTGAGTCCATTCACATTGATGAGGGCGCGTCCCTGATTTGACGAACGATAAATTAATGTTGCGGACGAGCTAGACGGCTTAGCCGCTTCTCCACCGCCATCACCATCGTCGCCCCCACAAGCGGATAGAAATAGCGACCACAATAGTACCCATATATATTTCATCTTCATTTACCGCCCCGCCAAAATTAACCGCCAATACTAGAGCGATGTTTTTCTCGGTCAAGAAAAAATGATATTTTTTCTGAGTATTGAAGGCTCGTCACCTTGACCTGCGCATGCCCATCCAATATTTAAAATTCAACTCATTAAACAATAAATATTTTATATAAAAATAATTAATTATTTATCTAATAATTATAATTCAAGGTTGGCGTTTTTTCACTCGAAAGCAAATCAAGCGCATAGACAACAAGTTTAAAGTTTAAAGAAATCCAGTTTGATTTTCTGCTTTTCCACCAGTTTTGACAACGTCGTACTGGCACTCGCACTTTGGCTAATGGCTTCTACATTTTCGTGAACCAGCGCCGACATCGTCGCGATGTTATCGTTAATATTCTGAGTTACCTGAGACTGCTGCTCAGTCGCGGTTGCGACTTGAAGGTTGGTATCATTGATATCGGACACCGATTCCGTAATCCCCATCAATGCCTCACTGACTTGGTGTGAGTGATTATTGCTACTGGCTAACAGATCAAGGCTTATCTGCATGCGTTCGTTTGCCAAATTAGATTGGTGCTGGACATCTTCCATGATGGTTTGAATCTTAGTGGTCGATTCCTGAGTACGTCTAGCCAACATGCGAACTTCATCTGCAACCACCGCAAACCCTCGCCCAAGTTCACCGGCTCTCGCGGCTTCAATCGCGGCATTCAATGCCAATAAATTGGTTTGCTCTGAAACATTCCTTATCACCTCCACCACAATATTAATGTTCTCTGACTCTTTTTTCAGTATGAGTATCACTTCTGCGGCACTGCTGATCGACTCACTCATCTGCTGATTCGCTTGGCGACTTTGTTGAAACACGTTAAGCCCTGACTGAGCCAATTGGTCAGCTTGCCGAGCAGTGGCATCCGCTAATTGAGCATTACCACTTAGATGGTTAGAAGCACTCGTCAATTGCTCCATCGCGGTCGCGACATGTTCAATCTCCGCCAACTCTAACTGCGCATTGTTGTCGGTTTGGTCCATGACAGAAGTCAATTGTGTGGAAGCGAGAGACACTTCTTCACTTATCTGGGTGAGCGCTTTGACTGTCGAATGCAACTGGTTGACAGTTTTGTTGACATCCTGACTCAATTGCGACACTTCGTTACGCCCCTTAATGTCCAAAGACACATTAAGATCGCCCTGCGCGACATCGCTCATAACAGTACGCAGCGTCAATATCGGCTTCACAATAATGCCCGACAACCACCATGCCGCAAATAGAGAAGCGACCAACAAGGATAATACCTTGATGATTGCCAGGCGTTGCACTTCTTGATAGTTGGTCTGATTCTCTGCAATCACTATCTCTGAAAAGTGAACAATTTTTTTTGACATTTCGTTGAGTAATTGTGTCATTTCGTCGCCAGTATCACGGAACTGAATAATGAAAGTCTGGTACTGTCGCTCGCCAATAGTGCCACTTTCACGCTGCTTAGCGACGCTGACAAGTTGATCTGACAGTGCCAAATAGCGCGCTAACGTGTCACGCAGTTTCTCGATCTCATCGGCAAACGTTTTTCGCTCCATCATAATGGTGAGATACTTATCAACTTGGGCCGTCCTCTCTGCGACTTGATCCTGATAGTTTTGATGTTGCGACGGGTTATAGATAGCCTCAATACCGATCATACGCAATGGGTACACCTCATCGTCAATTTTGGATAAGGTATCTTTATAGAAAACCAAAGATTCGGTATTAACTACTGAGTTTTTCTGCACATTGGACAAATTGCCATTGGTCACCCAAAAAGAGAGCAATAATAAAATCGCTGCCAATATGACAGGGGTGAGAACCTGAGTACGAATAGACACGTTATTTAAGAACTGGGCCACGGATTTGATCTCTTGTGAGGGATAAAAAAATAATATTAACTCTGTATAGATGAAATTATTGTAATAATAAAAAATTTGGACGAATTTATAGTTAATTTATGTTTATTTACAAGGGAAGGACTGCTCATTGGAAATTCGTCAAACACCCATTTTGGAGGGTAGATGGCTGAATATAGGCAACCATTCTATCCAACATCCAAAAATCCTGTGTATCTTTAATTATCTTTGATCTTTAGGGGAGTCCATCACCACCATAGTGGTAATCGCATTAACCTGAGCACACTCACCTAACACATCAGCATGAAATTGTTTATAACTGGTTAGATCTTTAGTCTCGACCCGCAACAGATACTCGTTTGCGCCAGTGATATTGTGGCATTCAACCACTTGATCAACAAACCTAACGTGCTGTTCAAATTCGAGCTGGGCTTGCCGACGATGACTCACCAACCCAACCGACACATAAGCGATAAAACCTACCCCCATCTGGGTGCGATCCAGAACGGCTCGGTAGCCTTTAATCATTCCCCGCCGTTCAAGTTCTTGTACCCGCCGTAATGTCGCCGACGCGGATAAACCGATCCTCTCTGCAAGTTCCACATTGGCCATTTTCCCGTCACTTTTGAGCTCAAGCAATATTCTTTCGTCAAACTTATCCATAGCACCGCCTAATTGTTAATAAATGGTGGTTTGTTCGAATAAAACCACAAAATTGCGTCATTTCCCACTTACCATAGACTCTCTTGATTAGCGACTCAACCCTCAATAAAGGTCATCAGGCCAACCGACAAACCAGTATATAGGAAGCCCACCATGGAATTTGAACACCTCACTACCCTCGTTTTATTTGCCTTTGTCTCGACCTTTACTCCCGGGCCCAACAACCTGATGTTAATGACATCGGGGGCAAATGTCGGCTATAAACGCACTTTACCCCATATGTCTGGGGTCGCATTTGGTTTTGCATTTATGCTTTTACTCGTCGGTGCTGGATTAAACGGAATTTTTCAAACCTACCCAAGCGCACATCAATTTCTCAAAGCCGCCAGCCTCGCTTATTTGTTTTATCTCGCGATCAAAATTGCTTGTAGTGGTAAAGCCAACGAATGCCCAGACTTTAAACCAATGACGTTTCTTGGCGCTGCCAGCTTTCAGTGGGTCAATCCAAAAGGCTGGTCGATGGCGATAAGCGCAGTAACACTATACAGCCAAGGCGGCTGGGGCGATCTTGTCCTTATCGCAACCATCTTTCTTTTGGTCAATTTTCCCTCAGGGAGTGCTTGGATCCTTGTGGGCCGCGAATTACAACGCTGGCTAACCAGCGACGTCCGAACCCGAAGCTTCAACCTTGTGATGGCCGCACTCCTGATTGCCTCAACCCTCCCTATGCTGTAAACCAGCACCAATGTAAAGATGATCAAAGAGACTATCTTGGGCGATTAACTGCTGTTATTCTAAATGCGAAAGAGAATAATTATCGAGTAGAGCTATGAATAAACCATCACCCAAGACAGTCACGGTTCAATCCACACAAACCATTACGCCCAACATGCAGCGTATTACGCTGAGTGGGGACGGATTAGCAGAATTTCCTCATGATTGCGAAGGGGGCTACATCAAGCTTCTGTTTGATCAACAAGGTCATCCGTTACAAGAATCGATTGAAGGTCAACCGCGGCCAACGATGCGAACTTACACAATCCGTCGGTTCGATCATGAGTCCCGTGCTATCGAAGTCGACTTTGTCCGCCACCTAACGCACGATCGGCAATGTGGTTTTGCCGCACGTTGGGCCATGAATGCTAAGGTTGGTGACCAGATCGCCCTGTCAGGTCCCGGCGCGATTTCAACTCTGAATACTCAAGCTGATTGGTTTTTTATGGTCGCTGACATGACGGCCATGCCTGCATTGAGTGCTCATATTCGACACTTACCAAAAGATGCACAAGGTTACATCGTCATTCAGGTCACTGATCTTGCCGATATTCAGCCATTGGATCCGCCTGAAGACGTCAAAGTGGTTTGGTTGGATATGCATCAGTCCTTACCTGATGTTGTACGTGAGCAAACATGGCGTGCGGGAGAAGTATCAGTATGGTGTGCATGTGAATTTGATTCGATGCGTCAGCTACGCCAGTACTTTCGAAATGAAAAAGACGTCGAGCGTCACCATATCTACATCAGCAGCTACTGGAAGCAAGGCGTTGCGGAAGACGGACACAAGGTATTAAAAAAGCAAGATGCGCTTGAGAGCCTCTAAACTACAAAGGCTCACCTAATGTCATGGGCCACTAAATCTCGTAACTCAAGCCAAAGTGCAGTTTATAGTCGTCTTTCTCGGGGGTAATCCCATTTGAGGCGGCTTTGGTTTGTGACACATGCTCCCAAATCGCTTTGATACTCAAATCTAAATCCGTGACTAAATCAATATCGAAACCAAGATCATTTTCGTGGCGCATACCACCAGCATTATCACTGGCCCAGTTGAGAGTATAGGTATGGCTGAAATCAATATCTTTAGTCAGTTCATATTCAAAATTCGATTCAAGCGCCAAGGTGGTACTGCTAGTATGCGTTTCTTCCCCTTGCTCCACCGTGGTATAGTTGTTGTACTGTAAACCCGGACCCACCGACACATCCCACTCAGCATCCGCGTTAGCGATAAAGAAATAACCGATCTGCATTGCCGCATTGACTTGATAATCCAGATTCTGGAATTCATCACTTAATACCATCAAATTGACTGGCCTGAAAAAAAGTCGGTTATTTAGATAAATATCGTATGACCCACTTACCTGAGTTTTCTCAGCGGTTTTTTCACTGTTGGACTCGGAGACCTCATGACGAGCATACAGCTTACTGCGAGAGTCCACCGTATTTCGTTCCCCTTCGATTTCTCCTAGTAGAGAAAATTCCTCAGTGTTGCCTTTACTGATATCCAGACCAACAAACAGTTCTGTAGTCCAATAATCTGAGTCTTTTTCTGTTCCCCGATAAATCGATACCACATCATGGATAGGAAATGACGTTTCCAGACCATTTTTTGTCATATAAAGTTGGTTGTCCCGAATCGATAGGTAACCGTCATGAATATCGCCGTTTGCGGTTCTGATGGTGAAAAAGCCTGCGGTCTCAAGCAGAGAAATATCCTCTAGCTCAATTTCTTGATCGCCCAAATCATCACTATCAAACTCAATTTCTTGATCATAGGAGTTAGATTCCTTCTTGACCGTGCCATTTAACTCGCCTTTAAGTACTTCTCCAGATTTAAGCTGTACCCAATCATCCTTATCACCAATGATCACGGTCTGGCTCTTGAGTGGATCGGCTTTTTCTTTTGCCAACACCGTGCCGGATGGTAGCGAAAAAGCAACAATACAAAAAATCGTCAGTGAGTGTTTCATCTTTACCTTTTCTGTTGATTGGGAAAATCGGAACATAACATAAACAACCCGCACTACCCTTTTGTCAGTCGTGAGAAAAACCAATGTCAATGTTCAACTCTAAAATCATTGGATGATAAAAGAAATACAACCCATACATTAATTTGGTTAGTTTCCATAGCTCTGGAGCATCCAAAATCACACTCCCTCACTCAGGGACACACTCGCACAACAAGGTGACATCCAAGCCGATCGGTTAACAGACATCACAAGTGATCAGCATTTTTCTTGTCAATGCCCCTTTTTTGCTTTTAAATCAATTAGTATGACAGTAGCAGCGACGCTCAGACCCCTCACACTTCTATTTATCAGCTCGTTTCTGCTGATGATAAGTCATGGCCTTAGCGGTATTCTGTTACCCGTATCCCTCGCCCAAGCGAACGTCAGCGTCCAATTGATCGGGTTTATCCTATCGATGTATTCGGTCGGGTTTCTTGTTGGTGCCATTGCTGGTAAACGCATTCTGCGCAATATTGGTCTGGTCAGGACGTTTGCCATGTGCGGCAGTCTGGCCGCCAGTGCCATTCTGATCATGGGGCTCAGTTCTGAGGTTTGGCTTTGGACACTGATGCGCACCATTATGGGGTTCTGCATCGCGTGTGCCACCACCACGCTAGATACTTGGTACAGCAGTGTGTCAAGCGAGTCCAACCGCGGAAAAATTTTAGCCATAAACCAGATTGTGATTCTGAGCGCCATTACTCTTGGCCAGTTTGGCCTCGTTCTGGCACCACCTGGCGAAACATTGCTTTTTATATTGTGTGGGGTTTTGTTCAGTATCTCTGTGACGCCCGTCGTCTTTTTGTCACAGTTTGAACCTCAGATCGAACACACGGACTCGATCTCGTTGAGTTCACTCTATGGCTTATCCCCGCTGGGTTTTGCCACTTGTCTGGTATGTGGGATCCTCTACTCTACCGTCGCTAATATGATGCCTGTTTACGCAGCCGGCATAGGAATGACCGGTTTACAGCTTTCTCTGTTCATGGGCGCGGCCACCACGGGCGGCATTCTGCTTCAATGGCCGGTAGGCTATTTATCCGATAGGTTTGAACGGCGTAAAATCATTCTGGGTACCAGTTTTTTCATCGCTGTTGTCAGCTTTTTATTGCCTGTGTCGATTGAGTGGGCCATGGCCGCCATGCCATTGGTTTTGGTTGCGATCGCCCTCGGATTAATTGCTTGTCTTTACCCTTTAAGTATTTCAGAAACCTTTGACCGCTCGGTCAAAGGTCAACTTGTCCCCGTCCTTTCTGGCTTGCTGTGCCTCTACGCCATCGGTTCGATCGCCGGCCCTTACACCGCGTCAGTCCTCATGGAACATTATGACAATAGCGCTGTGTTTATTTTCCTCATGTTGACGAGCTTGAGTTTAGTCGTCTTTACCATTTACAGGATGTCCGTCAGAGACGCTTTGTCAGTCGAAGAGCAGGAAAACTTTGTTATGCACACACCAGCAACCATAAACGGCGAGCTGGATCCACGTACCGAATATCAAGAAAACTCTCCGTATGTCGAAGAAGTGCTCGGCCAAGTGGAAGCGCTGGCGACTTCTCAGCCTGCCAACGCGATAAAGTTCATTCGTCAGTTGGCAACAAAACAACCACAGTGGGCGGTGTCCATTGCAGAGCGAGCTGCACAACTTGACAATATTGATACTGTTGTGCTTTTCCGCGCACTGACATTGACTAACTCGGATCTTTCCATCGATATTGCCCGACGGCTTGCAGAATCAGACGATAATCAAATAGAAGAACTGGTCGAATGGCTGGTGGACAAGGAACCTGAAAATGCCATGTCAATTCTCGCCGTTATATCCGAATCCATGGACTGTGCGCCAGCCAAAGTGGTCGAGACTCTGGTCGAGAATGATCCCGACAAATTGGTCGAATTCAGTCAGGAGTTGGTCGCCAATTTGGTTGAAAACAGTACAAATCTAAGACCCGCCGATAGAGAAGACTATGATTTATCCGAATCAGCGGAAGAATGGCTCAATGCGGTGTCAGAAACCGCTCCAGAACAAGTGGAAGAGATCACTGAGATCTTTGAACAGTCGATTCAAGACACGGAATGTGATTCAAATTCATCCTAGGTGCTCTGCCAAAAATTCGATCAACAATCGGACTTTAGGCGATAAATGGCGATTCTGGGGATACAGTGCCCAAATACCCTCTCTTCTGGCTCTGTAATCGCACAATACTTCCACCAGTTGCCCAGAATTCAAGCCTTGCTTAACGTAATAATCTGGAAGCTGGACCAAGCCAAGGCCTCGTTTCGCCGCATCAAGCAAGGCAGAGCCTGAATTGCAATGAATTCGTCCGTTCACTCTCAAAGAGATTTCACGATGGTTCTCATCAAAACGCCAGTAATCAACAGAGCCAACTAAACACTGATGATGAGCTAACTCTGACAGAGTATGAGGTTCGCCATAGCGCGCGAGATAGTCAGGGCTTCCGCACACATAAAGCTGTCTTTCTGATAACCGTTTCGCCACTAAACTGGAATCGTCGAGTCGACCGAGACGAATGGCCACATCGATACCCATATCAATAATATCTATCTTCTGGTTGGTGAGGTTCAACTCTAAATCAACCTGCGGGTAACGCTCGAGAAATTGGTGGAGTAAAGGCGCTAAGTGGGTTTCCCCATAGGTAACTGGCGCCGTGATTTTCAGCCGTCCCCTTGGCGAAGATTGCATGTCAGTTACCGCTAATTCCGCCAACGCCAAGCCTTCAACTAAATGCTTACACTGCTGGTAATAAACCTGCCCCACTTCCGTGACGGATACTTTACGCGTGGTGCGATTGAGCAACTTGACCGCCATTCGTTCTTCTAAAGCCGATACGCGGCGACTGATTTGGGCCACCGAAGTATTAAGCTTTCTCGCCGCGGCAGTAAAAGAATGGGTTTCAACCACTGCGACAAATTCACTTACCCCATCCCAATTGGCCATACTTATCCCCCGCTTATCGCCATGGGGTGAGTCTAACATTATTACATATATGTAAAAATGATTTTCTATTTTTGGGGATTATCATACACGCCGAGAGGCGTAAAATGGCCTGATACTTAACGACTCCGCGCGACGAACAATCCTCGTCTACGCTTACGACGTCAATCTGAAGATGAGAATAAAGGAAATTGCAATGGCGCTAGATATCAAACCCGGTCAAGAGTTCATCCAATCCAAAGCCGCTGTGGCTTGGGCTGCAGGCGAACCTCTAAAAATGGAGCAGGTCGATGTTCAGCTTCCCAAAAAAGGCGAAGTGTTGGTCCGTATTGTCGCCACTGGGGTCTGCCATACTGATGCCTTCACCCTCTCTGGAGATGATCCAGAGGGCCTCTTTCCTGCCATTCTTGGCCATGAGGGCGGCGGCATTGTCGAGATGGTTGGTGAAGGCGTTACCAGCGTCGACGTCGGGGATCATGTCATTCCTCTCTATACCGCCGAATGTGGTGAATGTAAATTCTGTACCTCTGGCAAAACCAACCTGTGTCAGGCCGTGAGAGAAACTCAGGGTAAAGGTTTGATGCCGGATGGAACGACGCGCTTTTATAAAGATGGTCAGCCTATTTTCCACTACATGGGATGTTCTACGTTTTCTGAATATACGGTGCTACCGGACATTTCTCTGGCCAAAGTCAATAAAGATGCCCCACTTGAAGAAGTTTGCCTGCTTGGGTGTGGTGTGACAACAGGTATGGGGGCAGTCCTCAATACGGCAAAAGTCAAAAAAGGCGACACAGTGGCTATCTTTGGGCTTGGCGGGATTGGTCTGTCAGCGATTATCGGGGCCCGTATGGCGGGGGCGAGCCGCATCATAGGCATTGATATCAACGACAGCAAATTTGAGTTGGCCACTCAACTTGGTGCAACCGACTTAATTAACCCAAGTACGATCGACAAACCCATTCAAGATGTCATCGTCGAGATGACTGAGGGCGGCGTTGATTACTCTTTCGAATGTATTGGTAACGTCAACGTAATGCGTCAAGCGCTGGAATGCTGCCACAAAGGCTGGGGGGAATCCGTCATCATTGGTGTCGCTGGCGCTGGTCAAGAAATCGCTACTCGCCCATTTCAGTTGGTCACTGGTCGCGTCTGGCGTGGCAGCGCATTCGGCGGGGTCAAAGGTCGCTCCGAGCTGCCGGATATTGTTGAACGTTACTTAGCGGGTGAATTTGGTCTACAGGAATTTATTACCCACACGATGGGGCTCGACGAGCTCAACCACGCCTTTGACCTTATGCACCAAGGTAAGAGTATCCGCACTGTTATCCATATGGATAAGTAACGCCTCCCTTTTGCCGTTAGAACATCGCCACAAAGTCATAGTGTGGCGATTTTACCTAAGAGAATCACAATGACGTTATCGAATATCAGCCAAAACAAGGTCGCGGGGGGTTGGCATAAGCAATACACTCACGACTCTTCCACACTCAACTGCACTATGCGTTTTGCCCTTTTTCTCCCGCCAAACGCGACCCGTGAACAGCCAGTGCCTGCGCTCTACTGGCTATCAGGGTTAACGTGCACCGACGAAAATTTTATGCAAAAAGCCGGGGCATTGAACAAAGCAGCTCAGTTGGGCATCGCGATCATTGTTCCCGATACCAGCCCAAGAGGTGATCATATCCCCGATGATGAGGGCTATGATCTCGGCCAAGGCGCCGGATTTTATCTCAACGCGACCCAAGCGCCATGGTCTGGTCATTACCATATGTACGATTATATTACTCACGAGCTGCCCGCACTCATCGAAGCAAATTTCCCAGTGTCAGAGATTAAATCGATTTCGGGTCATAGTATGGGCGGACATGGGGCAATGACGATCGGTCTCAAAAATGTGTCTGCGTATAAATCGATATCGGCATTCAGCCCGATTTGCAATCCAATGCAGTGCCCTTGGGGACAAAAAGCCTTCACAGCCTATCTGGGCAGTGATTTTGAAACGTGGAAAGAATACGACAGCTGCGAATTGCTAAAACAAGCACCATCACCGCTGCCTATCTTGATCGACCAAGGCAATGCCGATAGTTTTTTAAATGAACAGTTAAAGCCTGATACGCTGATTGCTGCCGCTAAAGACACCGGCTCACCTGTTGAATTTCGAATGCAAACTGGGTATGACCACAGCTACTACTTTATTTCTAGCTTCATTGATGACCACCTAGCATTCCACGCCAAACACTTATTCAGCCTCTGAATCCACCCAGATAGGGCATTTGAGAACACAAATGCCTCTTCAAGCCCCCTGTAACGGCCTAGTTCGGCTGGCAATCGTTTAGCAAATAGGTACAATCGCCGCCTCTGTGTTAGTCTCTATGGCAAGTCTCATGCATCAGCCTCAACCTATGTTTACTCTTTTTAATGCGCCTATTGATGGATTCACTCTCCCTGACCGCTTTACGTTTCCGTTTTTCTATCAGCCCCATCCATTAAGCGAACTGGCCGCTAGAGAGCTGCAGCAGCATTTGACCACACAAAACGATTGGCAGCATGATTTTGGCCTAGAGAAGAACTCAAAGGGTATTGGCAAGATGTTTGGGGTACTGGTCGCCCGTTCACCTGAAGGGCAGGTGGGTTATTTTTCTGCCTTCTCGGGAAAAATTGCCGACCAAAATCGACTCCCACACTTTGTGCCTCCGGTGTTTGACATGCTGGCCGAGGAGAGTTTTTTTCATCAGGATTTGGCCGATATTAATGCGGTTAACCGCATGCTCACTCAGCATCAATCCAACCCTAGAGTTGCTGAGTTGTTGGAAGCGATCAACCACAACAAAAACCAGTACCAAAGCGAAGAGCAAGTCCAACGTCAAGCCATCATTCTGGCGCGTGCCTCAAGAAAAGCACAACGTCAACAAGCCAAACTGACACTCAGCGAGGCTGCGCTCAAATCACGACTTGACGAACTCGCTCAACAGAGTGTCGCAGAAAAAAATGCCCTAAAAAGCCTCAAGTCGGATTGGGACTCAAAAATGAGTGTATTACAAACAGAGTTTGACCAACTTAGCGGCGACATTGAACGTTTAAAGCGGCAACGCAAAGCGTTATCCAATACATTGCAACACAAGCTGTTTGAGCAGTATCGATTCCTTAATATTCTTGGCGAACAACAGTCTCTCAATGCTATTTTTAAATCCACCACCTCGCCAGTTCCTCCAGCAGGTGCCGGTGAATGCGCGGCCCCAAAATTACTCCATTTTGCTTTTAAACACGGTTTTCAGCCGCTGGCGCTCGCCGAGTTTTGGTGGGGATGCTCACCCAGATCAGAAATCCGCCAACATGGTCAGTTTTATCCCTCTTGTCATAGTAAATGCCAACCCATTCTTGGCCATATGTTAAAAGGCATGGCTGTGGATGAAAATCCTCTTGAATCAGGTTGGGCCTTAGATAAAGAACTGGACATTGTCTTTGAAGATCACGCCATCGTTGTCGTCAATAAGCCCGCTGGGCTCCTTTCCGTTCCGGGTAAGACCATTAAAGACTCTGCCTATACTCGATTACAACAACGTTACCCAGAAGCGGAAGGCCCATTTGTTGTGCATCGGCTTGATATGGCGACATCCGGCTTGCTGATATTTGCCTTGACCCGAAGCGCCAACAAGCACCTACAGCAGCAGTTTATTTCACGTTCGGTCCAAAAAAGATATGTGGCTTTACTCGATGGCGAAATTACGCAAGCCAGTGGTCATATTCACCTGCCTATGCGCGGGGACCCCGACGATCGACCGCGTCAACTGGTGTGTGACCAACATGGGAAACCCGCACTGACGTATTGGGAGAAAATAGACACTGTTCAAGGGCAATCCATGTTGTATCTCTATCCCAAAACGGGACGTACTCACCAGCTACGCGTTCACTGCGCCCACCACTTGGGGCTAAATACCGCGATCCTGGGTGATGGACTTTACGGCATACGGGGCCAAAGGTTGCACTTACACGCCGAGCGACTCGAGTTTGAGCACCCTTACAGTAAACACATACTGGTCTTCGAGGCACCTGTCGATTTTTAGTTGGTCTTGCCACCGAGTACACCGAGTGTCTGACGTTCAGAAGTCATAACGGGTGGTGATATTTTTTATCAACGACTATTCTTTTACTGAATCCATCAGCCTGTAAAAGGAACACATAATGCGTAGACTCATCCACACTTTGCTATGCTTTACCGCTTCGTTTGTATTTGCCGCTTTCGCTCAGGCCAACACCGTTAAACTCGCCAATGGCGAATGGGCTCCCTACCAATCAAAATCGCTCAAAAATGGCGGTTTTATTACCCAGATAGTCAGAGAAGCCTTTGAAGCTGAAGGCTATCAGGTCGAATTTACGTATATGCCGTGGAAACGCGGATTTGAAGATTCCAAAGTGGGTAAGTTTGATGGCTCACTTATCTGGAGTAAAAACCCCGAGCGACAACAGTTTTTCCATTACACCAACACCGTCATTACACTCAGCACCGCATTGTTTCAACAAAAAGCGCGACCAGTCACCTGGAGTAGCGAAGAAGATCTGGCACAGTTTAAAATTGGTGGCGTGACTGGATACGCCTATGGAATAGAGCAATTAGAGAATTCCGGAAAGTTAACTATACAGCGTATTGCCAGTGCGGAAAACAACTACAAAAAGCTCAGTGCGGGTAGACTGGATATCGTCCTTGAAGATATGGACGTCGGCATGGAAACCATCACAAATTTAAAACTCACCGATAAATTGGAACCCAACCCAAAAACCTTAACAACCCGCGAGTACTTCGTGATTATTTCCAAAAAGTCACCACGTGCTCAAGAGTTGACCGATGCCTTTAATCGTGGATTAGCCAAGCTGGAAGCAGAAGGAAAACTGGATGCGTACCGCCAAGCGTCTATTGAGGGAAAATACAAAAAATAAGTAAGTTGGGGTGGTATCCACCCCTTCATAACCTTGACCCGATCTTTACTGATGTCAGTTGCCCCAAATCCTATTGACAAACTCCGGATGGTCAATATAGGGATTACGGTTTTTCTGGAACTGATACACAGCGTTATTTCGATCCCGCTCCTTTTGGTCGACCGGATCATTGGCATGCCAACGCTTGAGCATCGCCAGTACCCAAGGCTCAAATACCGACGTATTATTGCCATTGAGAACGGCATTGGCATTGCTAGAGTTGGCTTCCCAGTGAGCGATACCATTTTCATAGCGGGTCGCCATATAGAAATAAGCTCGAGCAAGATCGCCCTTATAAGCATCAATCGGCTCAAATACTTTCCCAGAATACCCTAGGCCAATCGCAGCTTGACCCACTTTCGAGCCATTTGAAGACACATAAGTCGTCGAACCCACTTCACCATACGGCCAATTACCGCGCATGCCATTCACATACCCATCAGTGGCAAAAATATGATGGCCATCTGAGTTCATTGGCTCTATTTTTCCACCAAACCAGCTCTTGGGAAAGGAATGTTCACGATTATAACACTCTCCCTCACGACGATATTGGCCACATTGGTCTAACACTTTTGTGTAGTTAAACGCCTCTTGGCCACTGATACGCTCTGAGTAGATGTCCAAAATGGTGCCGTCTTTTTCGTAGTAACGGTCAATGTCGGCGGACTTGGTCAGATTCCACAACGCAGAGTACCCTTGAGAATCATGGTCTTTAATAATGTTATATAAGGCCGTTTTTAGAGCGTAACCTTGTTGCCCTTGCGCAGGTAGGTAATACCCACTTGGCGTCGTCGGATCATCTCCGCTCAAAGTGAATTCGTGGCGCGAGACGTAACCAAATGTGCTTCCCTGTAGCAATACTTTACCATTGTTACTGACTTGATAAGCCCCCTTGCCCATATCACAACAGAGCCCATCACCGTAGGCGTCATTAATTTCAAAGACGTAGCGGCCGGATGAGGCACACACATTGTTCATATAACGGGTGTTGCTCGCGTAACCCATTCCAGAAGAAACGGCTTGCTGACTGCCGTTGGTCAATATCCAGCTGGTTTCATTACCATAGTTGTCTGTTAATATTTCAACGGTCAACGTGTTCTCAGAACAATTCAGTGGCGCGGTGGTATTATTTCTCTCTGCGGCCAAAGCCGCTAGGGGAATACAAGTAAACAACGCGACTAACACACGCTTATTCAGTAGGTCATTCATTTCACGTCCTTTGTTATCATTGTTATGTGACTGACACTCTCATTCACTGAATAAATAAACACGAATTTATTCTCCATATCAATAAATACAAAAAACTTAAGAAAAAGTTAATACATTTTTCTAGATCCATCCCCTTCTTACTGACGCTATCCAACATCAGCATTGTCGGCTTGGAAGACGCTTTTTGAGCGCAACACACTGACAAAAAATAGACAAAAATACTCATGCATATGACGGTGATTTCCGTTATACATGCACATTGATCACTTATTCACTATTGAACAGAGCACACTATGAAAATGCGTTTCTTACCCTTGCTATTCCTTATTTCTTCTAGCGCTTACGCCGCAAACCATCAAGTTGGTGTTGGGATTGGCTACGGTGGCACTGAAGGGCCAAATGATTGGGATGACTCAGGCTTCGCGGGAAAAATTGATTATTCTTACCAATTTCATCCTAATTTCGCTACCGAGCTTGGTTATGCTGCCGTGGATGGTATGACTAACGATATTATTTCCACCGCCTTTGGCCAAACCAAACAGCAAGTGAAGTACTCCACAGGTTACCTCGGTCTCAAAGCCAGTCTTTCTCCTATTCCATTTTTCAATATCTATGCGCTGGGTGGGGCCAACTATTCAAACGTTGAGAAAACCTTTACCCCAACAGGTCAGGCAGAGAGAACCGAGTCTCACAAGGGCTTTAACCCCTATTATGGACTTGGGGCTGAGGTTGTTGCCTTCAGCACGGTCGGCTTCAATCTCGAATACCGTAAATTTGTCTTAGCCGACAATTTCGAATCCGATGTGTTCTTTGCTGGGCTGAACCTTAAGTTTTAGCGTACCTTTTCTGCTGACCTCTTTTGCCGTCAAGCCCCGCCCTGTTTTTACGTCTCGCAGGCTAAGACAGGCATCGTACCATTAAGACCTTGTCCCCAATCATTATAAAACTTGAGAATTCAGGCCGTTCTGCCTATAACATGAGTTGGTGGGGTATGTTGGGGACATGAATGAAATTGTTGTGTTACGCGCTCTTAATCGCATTTTGCACTTCTTCAATGGCAGAACGATTGATCATTAATACCGAAGAGTATGCCCCGCTTAGCTACACCGAGGAGGGCATACTTAAGGGTATTGCCACAGAGCAGGTCGAGAGAATTATGCTGAGAGCCGGCGTCGCGTTTGAAATGAAAGTCTACCCATGGGCAAGAGCCTATCACAAAGCCTTAACCGAAAAAAACACTTGCGTATTCACCACCTCCCATACCCCTGAACGAAGCCAATCTTTTAAATGGGTCGAACCTCTATCGCTCAACATGTCGGTGTTAGTTAAGTTGAAAAGTCGCTCCTATCAATTGTCATCACTGAATGAAGCAAAGCACCTTCGAATCGGGGTTCAAAACGAGGATGTGGCAAGCGTCTATCTCAAAAATAACGGTTTTAGTCGTTTAGACAGGGCCTCCGATGCGGATAAGTCCGTGCTCAAACTCAAAGCTAATCGTGTTGATTTGGTGGCCATGGCTGAATCTCGATATCTGGCTATGGTAGAAACAGGCCAGCCCATCGAAAAAGTGATGGATATCTTTGCGATAAAAATGGGATTGGCGTGCAACCCATCGGTCAGAGACCCGATCATTGACCGTCTTCAATACCAGCTCGATTTACTGATCGCCGATGGCACACAGCAAGCAATTACCAAACAGTATCAACCTAAACCTTAGTGGCCGCACTAAGAGAATTAGGGGTATCACAGGCGAGTGGGGTCAGTAAACGCAGCTCGGTGGACACTCACAAACCCTTTTGCATGCGGTTATTGATGAATTAGAATGACAGTATCTCGCACTCTCAAGAGTCAACACAATGCATGTGCTTCACCTCAAAGCCCTACTTCTTGCAATTGAAAAAGGGTCTATTTCGGCGGCTGCGCGAAGTTTGGGTAAGAAACAATCGCAGGTGAGTCAATGGATATCGGATCTTGAAGTCGATCTCGGCGTCAAACTGTTCGACCGAACCGGTAATAAAAGCCAACTTAGCAAGCAGGGACAACAACTGCTGCCATCTCTCATCCATACTTTAGCTCAACTGGATAAGCTGACCAATAAAGCCTCTGCTTTAAGTCAAGGAGAGCCCATTGCTCTACGGATTGGCATCGAGCACTACATTCCTGAAAGCGCAATAATGGCCCCAATATCGAATATCCTTCAATTTCACCATAGCGGTATCGAAATCTATCGCGGGGAGCAAAGGGAGCTCCGTCATGATTTAGTCAATGGAGTCACAGACCTCATCATTCAAAATGAATCAGGCGCTCTCCATCAAACCAACATTGAGTATGCCAAACTGGGGTATTATCGAGAAGGGATCGTGTGCAGTCCGTCGCTCTTACTCGCTTCACATCAGCCGATTCTGATCGATACGCTTTGTCAGTACAGGGAACTCATTTGGGGCAAACCAAGCGAA
The DNA here is from genome assembly GCF_013074385.2 of Vibrio ostreicida. GTDB lineage: Bacteria > Pseudomonadota > Gammaproteobacteria > Enterobacterales > Vibrionaceae > Vibrio > Vibrio ostreicida. Next base: position 216,333 of record NZ_JABEYA020000004.1, on the reverse strand, counting down.
GAGCAAGGAGAAGGGTATAGCCCTGATTATGCCATCATTGACGATCTCACCATGCTGATAACCTTACTTGAAAGAGGCGCCGGTTTCGCCTTTTTGCCCCTTGCGAATATCGAACACGCATTAAATCGTGGGGCATTAATACACCTTAACACCCAGTTTGAGCAAAGCCATATCCCTCGCAGAGTAGAGCTGTGCTGGCGCGCAGGCTTCCCCCTTTCAGAGGTTGGCAGAAAAACCCTTCTTTCCCTGAAACAACACCACCAGTTTCTGCCTTGACTAATCACAAAGCAGTAACGCATCCCACCAGTCGTACACATACAACGCCAGATAAATAGGCACCAATGCCCACAGCAGTGGGTCGTCACGAATGCTGTCTGTTGTGCCTATGGTCACCACCGCCAACATCATTAATTGAGAGACACCAACCAATAACATCAACTTGGTGATATGGGCCAAATAGCGATGGCTCCATCGGTCAATATCGGTTTTTTGGTAAGTCGCTTCAAACACCCCGACAATCGCCGCGGCCATCAATAGACCCACCACAGCGAGAATTGACGACTGATTACTCTTATCCATCTCTTGCATCGCATCCAGCGTCAACCAATACAACATCGGCACTAAAACCAATAAGATGAAAACCTGTTTGAAGGCCACTTCTACCATAAACTTTATTTTCATTGCTGCTACCTTGCCACCCCTGCTCGCCTAGGCCCGCTAAATCTTGTCCACATCAAAAACGACTTTCCCTTTGAGGATAGTCATCCAGAGTGTGGTCGTTTTGATCGCTTCCGGTGTTAGCTGAGTGATATCTTGAGACAAGATCGCAAAATCCGCCGATTTCCCGACCTCTATTGATCCGGTTTCCTCATCCATCCCCAGACTCACAGCAGCGTTAATGGTATAAGCATCAATGGCGGACTCAACACTCGGTAATCCCGTTTTGCCCATAATGAGACTATTGGCGATCCCGACCAGCGGATTAATGTTATGCACGTTCCAATCACTGCTCAAAGAAACATTCGCCCCGGTATTAAACATCTTTCGTAAGTTCATCAAGGCACGGGTGCGTTTCGCGCCCAAAAACGCTTGCGCCCATTGGTGATCATGATAAGCAACGTAGTCCGAACCTACCTGAAAGTCAGCACTGACATTCAATTTCACGAAACGTTTGAGGTCATCGGAATTGACCAATTCGACGTGTGTTAAGGTGTAATCTTTATTTCCGCTCCGCTCTCTCATCGCTTCTATGGCATCAAGTGATTCGCGAATCGCACCATCACCAATCGCATGAATATGGGCACCATAACCGATGCTATCCAGAGCGGTCAGCCAGCTTTCCATCGCCTTCGGTGGGATATAGTTAATACCATAAGGTTCATCAGGGAGGTAAGTCTCCAAGTAAGGCGCGAGCGTTTTCGCTGTTCCGTTGACTAAGATGCCATCACTGTACATTTTCACCTGATCCACCAACAATAAGCGCGAAGTATCCGTGGAAAATATCTCTTTGAGGAAGGACAATTGAGGCGCCATCGCATCTGTGGGGTAGATCCATGGTCTGAGTGAAACTCGTGCTGTTAAATCCCCCCGCTTTTCCGCTTCTTTCCAAACGTCATACCAGCCTCTCTTCCAATACAATCGTCCATCACCAATCGTGGTAATTCCATGCGCTCTTGCTTCCTCTAAGCCTGCCATCAAGCCTTCATAACTTTGGTCAAATTGTTCTTCAAGGCTGTTCCAAGCCATCTCCATAACAAGATCACCAGCGTTATCCATCAAGAGACCATTGAGCTCTCCGGTATAGGGGTCTTTGAGTATCTTTCCACCCTGTGGCTCTGAAGAGGTTTTACTGATCCCTGCTTGTTTTAAGGCCACTGAGTTCACCCACATTGAATGGGATGTTTGCTCCATAATAATCACTGGTTGATCCGGGAATACCGAATCAATCACCTCCAGCGGCGTGGTTTTGTTCTCTTCGGCCAAAACGGCTTCGATTGAAAACCCATATCCCATCACCCAATCACCTTGACGGGCTTCTTTTTTGCAGGCTTTAAGGTAAGCGACCTGACCTTCCACTCCCTCATCCATACTCAGCTCGCATTGGCCACCCACTTGCGATGCCGCTTCGAAAACATGGTTGTGATTGTCGATAAAGCCCGGCGCAACATACGCCCCTTCAAGGTCAATAACGTCGGTCATGGAATTTGAGTAATTTTTTACATCTGCGGCCATACCCACATAAATAATACGCCCCTTCGCGACGGCAATTGAGTCAGCGGCTGGGTTACCGTATATAGTGGCATTGGTGAGCACCATATCCGCATAGTTTGAAGGTTTTGCCTCGGCAATCATGGCTAAACTTGCCAGCACAATGAGCGGGTAAGCATGTTTCATCGACCTGTTTCCTTTTGATTGTTGCCCCACCGTGTCAGAGTATAGGGTGAGTCTGGAAATACAGCCTAACAAGTGATTGGAAACAGTGGAAAATAGTCACTATCAGAGATTTCGGATAGCCCATGAGTGGGGCCTTATTATCCACTCATACAGACTCGTTACTGCTCGCCCTTAGCGCCAAGACTCTACACTAAACGACAGAGAGGATCTTTCCATGTCAGACTACACCGCCACGATTCGTTGGCTTCGCCTCCCACAAGAAGTGTTCAGTGATAATCACTACAGCCGTGGGCATATTTGGGAGTTTGATGGCGGTATCACGGTCCCAGCGTCAGCGTCACCACACATCGTCCCCCTGCCCTACGCCATCGCCGACAACGTTGACCCTGAAGAAGCCTTTATTGCCGCCATTTCAAGCTGTCATATGCTCACATTTCTTGGCATCGCCGCGAAACGTCGTTATGTGATTGACCGCTATGAAGACAAAGCGCAAGGGCAGCTTGCGCAAGATAGCAAGGGCCGGACAAGTGTGACTAACGTCACCTTAAGGCCTGACATTATTTTCTCTGGTGATCGCCAACCTGACCATCATCAGATCACAAAAATGCACGACCTCGCCCATCAGCATTGTTTTATCGCCAATTCCGTCACAACCCATATCACCATTGAAATCACCGCTCTTGCGGCCAATACCATCGCGCCTGACAAAATTGAACCATGAGTTTGCCCCGACCCACGCCAATCATGTTAGACTTAATGGTAGATAAGCGGGAAATCCCGTTCCACTACCCAAAATTTAGAGCCTAATAATGCCTTTCTCGAAACTCGGCTTAAGCCAACCGCTCACTGACGCAATAACCCAACTTGGCTATGACAAACCCACTCATATTCAAACTCAAGCGATTCCTGCCATTTTGCAAGGTCAGGACCTGATTGCCGCAGCCCAGACAGGAACAGGAAAAACAGCCAGCTTCGTGTTGCCGATATTAGAAAAACTCAGTCAAGGGCAAACCCAGCGCAAAAAGCGGATCCGTGGATTGATTTTGACCCCAACACGAGAATTGGCGATACAGGTAGAAACTAAAATCCGTGATTATGGGCAACACCTGCCTCTGACCTCGCTTGCTCTCTATGGCGGAGTCGATGACAAAGCACAAAAACAAGCCTTGATTCAAGGGGCGGATATTGTCGTGGCGACGCCAGGGCGACTGCTGGATCTCTACGGGCAACACGCCATCTATTTTGAAGAGATTGAAGTACTGGTGCTTGATGAAGCGGATCGCATGCTCGATATGGGCTTTATTGAAGACATCAACAAAATACTCGACCGATTGCCCACTGACATTCAGCATCTGCTCTTTTCTGCAACCTTATCGAACAAAGTGCGTGATTTAGCAAAAACGGCCGTCCATCATCCCTATGAAATCACGATTGCGGCCAACCAAGCCTCAAAAAAGAGCATTGAACAATGGTTAATTACCGTCGATAAGGACAAAAAATCCGCCCTGCTTAGTCATCTGATTAAGGAAAATAACTGGGAGCAAGCGCTGATCTTTATCGAAACCAAACACGGTGCGGCCAAATTGGTACAGCAGTTGGAAAAACGCGGCATTGATGCTCAAGCCTTCCATAGTGGCCGCAGTCAGGCCGTCCGTACCCAGTTACTCGCCGACTTTAAGGCGGGCCGTATAAAGTACCTCATTGCCACTGGAGTCGGTGCCCGAGGCATTGATATCGAGGACCTAACCCGAGTCATTAATTATGATTTGCCCTTTCCAGCCGATGAATACGTCCATCGTATTGGCCGCACTGGCCGGGCCGATGCACAGGGTGAAGCGATTTCATTCGTTTCAAAAGATAACTTCAAAAACCTATGTATGATTGAAAGCCGTTTAGGCCACATGATTGAACGTCGAGAAATCCAAGGGTTTGAGCCAAAGAAAACAGTCCCTATGAATCGTGATTTTCAACAGTAACCCTATCGATTTTCAAACTGGCTCCGTAAGTGGCGTGTTCTGCCTCGTCACTTACGGAGCAGTGAGGAACCAGCGCCATGTCTTGACAAGACAAATGAGGACAACCCACACAACTCAGCCCACGTTTCTCAGGCCAAGCCGATAAGGACCCTCTCGCCGCCTTATCGGCCTTGCTACTCACATTTAAACAGGGTGAGGCCTCCCAGAATACAGATCTCGGCACACTGGTGTTCTCGATGCGGTTTCGGATCGCCGATCAACCAACTTAGGCAAATCCAATCAATTACACCGTTTTCAAAACAAGGGCCATGATGTTCAACATTAGGTTGGTTTGGCGACTAGGCCAGTAATAATGTCGTTTGCAGATAAGCGTATAAAGTGGTTTCATACAGACTTCTAGTTTACACTCTGTCTCAACCACGTTCAGACTGACTAACACTGACATGACAATACCGACGACCATCACGTTTTTTGAATTCCTAACGCCGCTGATTGCATCAGGAAAAAAGACCATTACTATTCGCGATGAATCTGAGTCTCATTATGTACCCGGCAGCCAGGTTGAAGTACTTGTCCTAGAAACCAGAAAAAAAGTATGCGATATCAACATTCTCGCCGTCGAACCGCTTCATTTTGATGATATTAATCAATTTCACGCGGAGCAAGAATATATTGAGTTACCCAAACTCAAACAGCTCATTCGCGATATCTACCCTGACACCGATACACTATTCATGATCACGTATGAACTGATTCCATCATGACCCAGTTCGACATACGCCCCGCCCGCCCCAACGACTTCAACTTTCTGTTTGAATTAAAAAAGTACGCAGAAAAATCCGCCATTGAGGCGGTGTTTGGGTGGGATGACAATCAGCAAAAGCAGTGGCATCTCAATGAATGGCAGCAAGGCCAACCCAATGTCATTGAGATTGACGGCACAGCCAGTGGCAGTTTTTTACTTCAGGACAAAGGGGATTATTTTTATTTTGGCCGTTTTTTTTACTTCCACACTGCCAAGGTCGCGGCATCGGTAGCCAAATACTCAACCACTGCTTCGCGATCGCCAGAGATAAAAACAAACCGATCAGGCTAAGCTATTTACAGGGGAACCAAGTTGAAGGGTTGTACACGCGATTTGGATTTGAGAAAACGGGCCATGATCGTCACTTTGTCCACATGCAAATGTGTCCGACAGCAAAACAACTGGCAACAAGCTAGGCATCAAATCTACTGACTTTCGAATGGTATGTCTTGATTTTTGTGACTTTCCCTCATTCGTGCAAAATAGTCATAAATCATCGACTCATAACGGCCGTCCCGCTTCATTTCACTCAACACGCTATCAAACTTCGCAACGAGGGCTTGGTGCTGGCGAGCTTTAGAAAAGGCAATGTAGCTGGGCGTCGCTTCAATGGCGGGCGTCAATACCTTGATGTCTTGTTCTAGGCCCTCGGTCACTAAAACGCTCCTCGCACCAAATTCGTTATTGACCCAAAGATCAGCGCGTTTGGTCCGAACCAAATGTGCACACTCTGCCATGCTGTTTTTCTGAAAGACTAACTTGAACTCACCCGTTGCTATCTTTTTGTCCATCCGTTTGCCATAGCTGACCCCGTTAACCACGCACAGCGTGATTGAAGAGGCATCGCCCGCGAGCACTTCTTCAGGGTCGTAATTTCTCTCAGCAAGGGACATCAGGCTAATATTTTGCAAAAATAGAACATTCTGGCTGTAGTCAGCAAACGTTTCCCGTTCTGGGTTTTTAAACGCGGTGAAAATGGCATCGGCTCGCCCGCGCTTCACCATATTAAGCGCCCGAGCCCAAGGCAACACAGTAATTTCGACAGGCACATCAAGGTGATAGAAAATATACGCCACGACTTCAGTCGCCACGCCACTGACTTGCCCCCCTTCCACCTCAATATAGGGTGGATATTCTAGCGTCACCAACTGGAGAGGTTCAGACGCACGAGCTTCCCACCCAAGCATCAAAGCAAACAGTGTAACAATTCGTAATCCTTTCATCCTGACTCCATGTGATCACCAACCTTCCACCCATCTTGCTCTCTTTCAAGGAAAGCACGACTCACAATCGACCCCATTTTTAGGATCAATCACTTTTAATAATAATATTTGTCACCAATAATGTGCGATTTTTTACAGATTTGCCTTGGAGGCCATCAGGAAATAACAAGTCGTCGTTGCGAAACAAGCACTAGACGACTGGTCTAATTTGATTTATAGTCTTGGCCATGAATACCAAAATCCAAGATACACGCCAACATATACTCGAAGTTGGTTACCAGCTCGTGGTCACTAAAGGTTTTACCGCCGTTGGTTTGTCCGAGCTCCTAAAAGCAGCCGATGTCCCCAAGGGATCGTTTTATCATTACTTCAAGTCCAAAGAGCGGTTTGGTGAAGCCCTGATCGACGATTACATTAAGACTTACCTTGCTCGTATCCATGGGATACTTGCGACGGATGAAGGGAATGGCTACCAACGCCTAATGGGGTATTTTGGTCGTTGGCTGGAAATCGATAGCGGCGTTTGCAACGCCAATCGTTGTATGGTGGTTAAGCTCAGTGCCGAAGTTTCTGATTTGTCGGAACCCATGCGGTTGGCACTAGCCAGTGGTGCCGAACAAATTATTCAAGCCATTGCACGATGTATTGCCACTGGAATAACGGACGGCTCCGTTGGTGTTACTCAGGCGGAAGCAACCGCGGCCCAGCTTTATCAGCAATGGCTTGGGGCGAGCCTGTTAAATAAACTCGCGCAAGATCAGTCTCATCTTCATCGCTGTCTTGAAACAACTCACGTAATTTTAAACCCGTAAAAATATTGTTCCCGGCTCACGTTAGTACGGGAGCTTGGCTTACCTTTAATATAGACGACCGGTCTAATAATAGGAGACACAATGACCCATATAAATCGACGTATTGTGCTAGCATCGCGCCCTAATGGAGCACCTAATGCTGAAAACTTCCGTCTCGAAACCAGCCAAAAACCCGTTCCAAATCAGGGGGAAGTCTTACTTAGAAGTGTCTACTTATCCCTTGACCCTTACATGCGCGGGCGCATGAGTGACGCAAAATCTTACGCAGAACCTGTCGCCATCAATGAGGTGATGGTTGGCGGTACAGTCTGTCAGGTTGAGGAATCACGACATCCCAATTATCAAGTAGGTGATTGGGTTCTAGCGTACACTGGCTGGCAGGACTATTGCATTTCCAACGGCGAAGAACTGATCAACATGGGCCAACAGCCTACCGACCCTTCTTACGCACTCGGCGTGATGGGCATGCCCGGGTTCACTGCCTATATGGGCCTGCTGGATATTGGTCGACCAACACAAGGGGATACGCTTGTCGTCGCCGCGGCGACTGGCGCTGTAGGCTCGATGGTCGGCCAGATAGGCAAACTCAAAGGGTGCCGTGTGATTGGTATCGCTGGTGGTGAAGAGAAGTGCCGATACGCCAAAGATCATCTCGGCTTTGATGAATGTATTGATCACAAAGCAAAAGACTTCTCTGCACAACTTATGGCAGCCTGCGATCAGGGAATCGATATTTATTTTGAAAACGTCGGAGGACACGTCTTTGACTCGGTAATGCCTTTGCTCAATACAGGGGCGCGTATTCCACTTTGCGGTCTGATTTCCCAATACAATGCGACAGAACTGCCACAAGGCCCTGACCGCATGTCTCTGTTGATGGGCCAATTATTAGTCAAGCGAATCAAGATGCAAGGCTTTATTATATTCGATGACTACGCCCATCGTTATAACGAATTTGCCAACGATATGGGTCATTGGTTAGCAGAGGGAAAGATTCACTACCGTGAACATCTCGTGGAAGGTCTGGAGGCGGCCCCTAGCGCCTTTATGGGCTTACTAGAAGGCCAAAACTTTGGCAAGTTAGTCGTAAAAACCAATCAACCTATGCAGGTCAACAATGATTAAACTTCATCATCTCAACCAATCTCGCTCAAAACGTATTATTTGGCTGCTCGAAGAGTTAGGCGTTGACTATTCGATTGTTTCATATCGTCGCGACAACGTAACATTCCTTGCACCGCCTGAGCTCAAGGCAATTCACCCACTTGGAAAGTCGCCGGTCATTGAAGAACAAGGCCGAGTCATTACTGAGTCTGGCGCCATGACTGAGTATCTGATCGACAAGTACGCCGCCGACACCCTAGCGCCTGCCAAAGACACTGATGAGCACCTAGATTATCTACAGTGGATGCATTTTGCCGAAAGCTCTGCCGCCCTCCCCCTTCTATTGAAAGTGTTTGTGGCCAAAGATGGGGCTGCGATGAACTTTTTGCCCGACTACGCCGAGTTGGAACTGGACAAAGTGATGAGTTACGTCAACTTACGCCTTGAAGGCAAGCGCTACCTCGTCGCTGACAAACTGACTGGGGCCGATATCATGATGTCTTTCATCATCGATATTCTGACTCAATTTGGGTTACGTCAACGCTACCCCAATATTGACCGCTATTCTTCTCAATTGGCAAGCCATCCAAGTTTTGCACAAGCCAACCGTCTTGAAGCCCAGTACGGTTAAGCCTCCAACTGAGCTACCTTATCATGGGTAGCTCACCTTCTATTCCTTTATCCTTCTTTTCGTTCCTCCGCTCTCTTCGAGCAACGATAGTCAGGCTCTATCAATAAAATAGCGACAACCCATTTTATTGATACGCCTTCGGAGACTATTCTCAATGCAAGAAAGATAGCCTGTCCCTAACAGGGTCTCAGAACTCGATACAATAGAAGTCTTTGACTCACATTAAAAAATCAGGTTGACGGGATGCCATCTGGCAAAGCATTTCAGTGGCAACCTTAAATAAAGTGACACTCAAGGAGCAAATCATGGAACACAAACACAGTAACACCGGCGGTCAATGCCCTGTGATGCACGGCGGTGCGACGTCATCACAACAGTCCAATGTCGCTTGGTGGCCCAATGCCCTTAATCTCGATATTCTCCATCAACATGATCAAAAATCGAACCCGATGGGCGACGATTTTAACTACCGAGAAGCACTCAAGAAACTCGATGTCGCCGCTCTCAAACAAGATATGATAACACTGATGACCACCAGTCAGGATTGGTGGCCCGCAGACTGGGGGCATTATGGTGGTTTGATGATTCGCATGGCCTGGCACTCGGCTGGCTCCTACCGAACCGGTGATGGTCGCGGTGGTGCCGACACCGGCAACCAACGATTTGCTCCCCTAAATTCTTGGCCAGATAATGCCAATTTGGACAAAGCCCGACGCTTACTCTGGCCTATCAAACAAAAATATGGCAACCAAATAAGTTGGGCGGACCTCATGATCCTCGCGGGTAACATGGCTTATGAGTCAATGGGCCTGAAAACATTTGGTTTTGCCTTTGGTCGTGAAGATATCTGGCACCCAGAGAAGGATATTTATTGGGGTGCTGAGCAAGAATGGTTAGCAGAAAGTGACGCTAAAAACAGCCGCTACTCCGGTGATCGCGATCTTGAGAACCCCCTTGCGGCGGTCATGATGGGGTTAATTTATGTCAATCCAGAAGGCGTTGATGGTAACCCAGATCCACTCAAAACAGCCCAAGACATGCGGGTGACATTTGAACGTATGGGTATGAACGACGAAGAAACTGTTGCGTTGACCGCAGGTGGACATACCGTGGGTAAAGCCCATGGGAATGGGGACGCGTCAAATATCGGCGTTGAGCCTGAACGCGCTGACCTTGATGAACAGGGCCTAGGCTGGAACAATCACACCGTTCGTGGTGTGGGTCGCGATACCGTCACTAGTGGCATTGAAGGCGCGTGGACAACCCACCCAACACAATGGGACAACGGCTTTTTTCATCTGTTATTGAGCTATGACTGGTCACTGCAGAAAAGTCCGGCGGGCGCTTGGCAATGGGAACCTGACAACATTAAACCAGAAGATAAGCCCGTTGATGTAGAGGATCCTAGCCTTCGTCATAACCCTATGATGACAGATGCCGATATGGCATTAAAGCTCGACCCAGAGTACCGTAAGATATCTGAACGATTCTATAACGACCCAGCTTACTTCTCAGACACGTTTGCCCGTGCATGGTTTAAGCTGACTCACCGGGATATGGGCCCTAAATCACGCTACTTCGGCCCAGATGTCCCAGCTGAAGATTTGAACTGGCAGGACCCAGTTCCAACGGGGCGTCGTGATTATGATATCAACATGGTCAAAGCAAAAATCGCCAATACTGGACTCAGTGTCAGTGAACTCGTCTCAACAGCATGGGATAGCGCACGCACCTACCGCCATTCCGATAAACGAGGCGGTGCCAACGGTGCTCGTATCCGCCTTGCACCACAGCATCAATGGCAGGGTAACGAACCTGACAGGCTCGCTAAGGTGCTTGCGATCCTCGAACCGATAGCTGCTGATTGCGGGATAAGCCTCGCTGATACGATTGTCCTCGCGGGCAATGTCGGAGTGGAAAAAGCAGCGAAAGCCGCAGGCAAAGTCATCACCGTCCCCTTTTCACCGGGAAGAGGGGACGCGAACGCCGAGCAAACCGATGTGGCTTCGTTTGATGTTCTAGAACCTGTCGCTGACGCCTTTCGTAACTGGCAAAAACAGCACTACGCCGTCAGTCCTGAAGAATTGATGTTAAATCAGGCCCAGTTACTTGGCTTAACCGCACCAGAAATGACCGTACTGATTGGCGGTATGCGCGTCTTGGGCACCAATCATTCACAAACGCACCACGGCGTCTTTACTGACCAAGTCGGCGTATTAACGAATGATTTCTTTGTTCATTTGACCGACATGCGTTATTTATGGAAACCCACAGGCCGCAACACGTATTCAATCATTGAACGAAGCAACGGAAAGGAGAAATGGAGCGCAACACGAGTCGACCTTGTCTTTGGTTCCAATTCAATCTTGAGGGCCTATGCAGAAGTCTACGCTCAGAACGACAGTAAAGATAAGCTGATCAACGATTTTGTGAGTGTCTGGTGCAAGATCATGGACGCTGATCGCTTCGATTTAAACCTCTGACGGTTGATCTAAACTCTCCCCCGCCACGGCGTGGGGGAGATGGATAACGTGAACACTAATGACGAAAAGCTTGGGTAATATGGAAAAAATCGTGAGCTTGAACTAGATTTAAGAGGCACAACCAATTAAGAGTCAGGGTGCATATTAAAACCCCTTACCCCAATGCGTTAAGTGAGGAGAGTTGGCGATGAAACGTTTCGAATTCTTTAAGTTATTTGACACCAGAGAGCTGTTCATTTTTTACTGATCACTCTGCCTACCGATAATCGTTGATCTGATATACGACCGAAGCTCATCGCTGTCGGTCGGCGATTGATAATATCAGAATACAAAGGCAAAGCGATGACACGTCCACCCCTGTTCATTCCTAGCCCCTTTCTATATTCTCAAGGTCCCTTAATTTGAGACCAGAATGTTCAAAAATCAGGCACAAAGACCATACATCAACCCGACCATCACAAAGTCACAAAGTCACAAACATGTTGCATTTTTGTTAACTCCTCCCCCTACATAACGTGACTGCAGTAGCGACTTTTAAGTCTGCTACTACTAATTAAATTCGCACTCAATAATCTAGTTAAGATTGTCATTAACGAGAAAGTGCTATGAGAAAAATAACGACCGTCTTCGCGGTCATCGCCGCGGTTACCCTACCTCAATACAGCCATGCAGAGGCGATATTGCATGCCTTCAACTGGAAGTATTCGCAAATCACCGCTCAGGCGCACAACATTGCGGCCTCGGGCTATAAAAGCGTCCTGATTTCACCCGCAATGAAGTCAAGCGGAGCGAAATGGTGGGCTCGTTATCAGCCTCAAGACTACAGGGTGATTGATTCTCCACTTGGCAACAAGCAGGATCTTGACGCCATGATTTCTGCCCTCTCTTTGCATGGTGTCGATGTCTATGCCGATGTCGTGCTTAACCATATGGCTAACGAAGCGACGCAACGCAGTGACCTCAATTACCCAGGCAGCCTTGTCCTTGCAGACTATGTGACTAACGCGTCTTACTACGCAAACCAAACGTTGTTTGGTGACACAAGCCAAGATTTGTTTTCTTCTGCTGACTTTCACCCTTCTGGCTGCATTACCAACTGGCAAGATCCCGGTCACGTTCAGTATTGGCGGCTATGTGGTGATCATGGTGATACCGGCTTACCTGATCTCGATGAAAACCAATGGGTCATCACGCAACAGAGAGCCTATCTGAGTGCATTAAAAACCATGGGTGTGAAGGGGTTTCGTGTTGATGCGGTCAAACATATGAGTCAGTATCAGATAGACCAAATCTTTACACCAAACATCCTTTCAGGCATGCGGGTTTTTGGTGAAGTTATCACAGGTGGCGGGGCTGGAAACCCAGAATATGACACCTTTTTGGCGCCCTATTTAAACAATACCGACCACTCTGCTTACGATTTTCCTCTGTTTGCTTCTATCCGCAGCGCATTCTCTTTTGGCGGTCGCTTAAACCAACTGCATGACCCTAAAGCTTATGGGCAAGCACTTGAAGACGCACGTGCCATCACCTTCACCATTACCCATGATATTCCCACTAACAACGGATTTCGTTATCAGATCATGGACCCCATCGATGAACATCTCGCTTATGCTTATATTCTCGGCAAAGAAGGGGGTACACCGCTTATTTATAGTGATGAGCTCCCTGATGATGAGGATCAGGACAATGGGCGCTGGGCTGATGTCTGGAAAAACCCGACCATGGTTAAGATGCTTAGATTCCACAATAGGATGCAAGGACACACCATGACCATGATTCACAGCGATCAATGTACTCTGATGTTTAAACGCGGCAAGCAAGGGGTGGTTGCCATTAATAAATGTGGTGAACCCCGTTCATTGACACTCGACACAGATCACTATGAACTGAACTGGTACGTCCCTTATACTGATACCTTAACCGGCCTGTCTACCACCATCCGCAGTCGCTACCATACCGTGAGTATTCCAGCACGCACCGCAAGAATGTGGATGCTCTAACAAAAACAGCGGATTAATCTGTAGGGTCTGGTGATGATCAGACCTATCGTTGAGGGTATCTTATAGCGACTTTTACTCGACGTCACAAATGTGCAAAAATACTCACCATACTGTTATCACTTGAGTTGCTCTATGAAAATACACGCCGCTATCTTTGATATGGATGGCCTCTTGCTCGACACCGAGCGAGTGTGCATGCAAGTTTTCAGACAATCCTGTACTCATCTCAACCTCCCCTTTTTTGAGCAAACCTATCTGTCTATGATTGGCCGCAATGCGGCGGGCATCGATGAGGTACTAAGAACCGTGTACGGCGAGGATCTAGACGCACTCCATGCTGACTGGAAAAAACACTATGATGCCATTGTTGAGCATCAAGCTATTCCCATAAAGCAAGGGGCTATCGAGTTACTGACTTGGTTAAAACAGCAGCAGCTGCCTATTGCTGTCGCGACGTCCACACACCGCGCCACCGCGCAGATAAAACTAAGGCTCGCCGGGCTTGACCAATATATTGATGAATTAACCTGTGGTTGTGAAGTCACCAAGGGAAAACCAGACCCTGAAATTTACCTCCTTGCCGCAAAACGGTTAAACATCAACCCTGTCAACTGCCTCGCGCTCGAAGATTCAAATAACGGGGTTCGCAGTGCCGTTTCTGCTAAGATGACCACATTCCAGATCCCCGATTTGGTCCAACCCTGTCGCCAAATAAAAGCACTTGGCCACCAAATTGTTCCATCCCTGCATACAGTCCTCGATCACCTCAAACAACACCATACGGGTTTATAACCCGTATTTAGCGACCTACGCTCCCCCATTCGCCAAGCCTTATAAACATTGTCCATTTGCAATAACCAAAGGTTCTAATAATCTGATCATAGGGGGTTTTTATCTCAAGTCTCCCCCTCCATATCATCTAGGTACTTAACTTCATTTTGGATAAGGAATGACAATGACGCATCAATACATACCACCGAAAGTTTGGACAATGGATGACGAAAATGGCGGTCAATGGGCGAGCATCAATCGCCCCGACTCTGGCGCACGTCACGAGCAAGTATTGCCGGTCGGATCACACCCAATCCAGCTTTATTCCATGGGCACGCCAAATGGTCAAAAAGTGACCATTATGCTTGAGGAGTTACTCGCTCTAGGTATCACTCAAGCCGACTATGACGCTCACCTGATTAAAATTGGTGATGGAGACCAGTTTGGATCAGGGTTTGTTGCTGTGAACCCTAATTCAAAAATCCCAGCCTTAGTCGACCATTCGGACAATACGCCAACCCATGTGTTTGAATCAGGTAATATTTTATTGTACCTCGCTGAGAAGTTTGGCCATTTCTTGCCCAAAGCGTTCGCGGCAAAAACGCAAGCCATGAACTGGCTTTTCTGGCTGCAAGGATCAGCACCCTACCTGGGGGGCGGCTTTGGTCACTTTTATGCTTACGCACCTGAAAAGTTTGAGTACCCTATCAATCGTTTTGCTATGGAAACCAAACGTCAACTCGACGTCTTAGATAAGCAGTTAGCCAATAACGCGTTTTTTGCTGGGGATGAATACAGCATTGCTGACATCGCAATATGGCCTTGGTACGGAAATCTGGTTTTAGGAAACATTTACGACGCCAAAGAATTTCTGGATGTAGACAGCTATCAGCACCTAAAACGCTGGGCACTTGCCGTCGAGGCCCGTTCGGCAGTCCAACGTGGACGCATTGTAAACCGTACGTGGGGAGAAGAGTGGGAACAAGTCGCTGAACGCCATAGCGCCCAAGACATCGACAAAGCACTTAAATTAAAACGCTAACTCGCCCTCGTTGACCCTCTATTCGCATTCGTATCGAGGGTCACTCCTCCCCACCATCGTTGGTCTTTCCCAATAACGACTGTGCGCTAGCGCACCCTATGATAGCCATTGGCTAAACAAGCTTGATTCTCGACCTTAAAACGATAATAATTATCATTACAATAAGGTTGGAGGTAATAATGGACAACCAGCAAGCACTCTACAATGGCTATTTCAAAGCTCAGGATCGATTTCTTGAACAGCATACACCCTGTGGATTTGAACCCGATGTGATCCACGATTACATCCACTGGGCGCTCACGTTGTCATCCGTTTATGAACGCGGTGAGGAGAATGAGAACCCCCTACTGTGCGAATTTTATTTACGTCAGGTCTATTTTCACCTACTCGATGCCATTCAAGACGCCCTAAGGAGTCGCACCTTCAGACGAGTTTGCCTTGACGCCGTGCACACCCCTTTGTTCAGCCTCAAGCGCTACTACGACCAATGGGAAAACGGTGATATCAAATTTATTGAACTACAACATCAATTGCAGCGGTTACGAACACCGCTCGACTAATGATAAAGGACATTTCCAATGACGCTAACTTCTCAATTGCCAGACTCCAAAGACGGTCAATACCGTATCGAAAAAGACAGCATGGGTGAGGTCAAGGTGCCGACCGATGCCTTATACCAAGCGCAAACTCAGCGTGCTGTCGATAATTTTCAGTTCAGTCGTCACACCATGCCACAGGCTTTCATTCAAGCGCTTGCCTACATAAAGCAGACCGCCGCAATTACCCATGCTCAACTTGGTCTGATAGAAGGTGATATTGCGAATGCCATTGCTGATGCAGCGCAATCTATCATCGATGGTCAGCATAGAGAGCACTTCCCCATTGACGTCTTTCAGACAGGTTCTGGGACCAGCTCCAATATGAATGCCAATGAAGTCATTGCGACTCTAGCCAGCCGCCTTCTTGGTGGGGATGTTAGTCCAAACGATCACGTTAATATGGGACAAAGTAGTAATGATGTGGTCCCAACAGCGATTCAGATCAGTGCTGCTCTCAACGTCGAACAACAGCTGATCCCAGCACTGAATCATTTTATCGCCAGCTTGCAAACCAAACGTCAGGAAGTCGGAGCGAGCGTAAAAACCGGCCGTACCCACCTAATGGATGCCATGCCCGTGACCTTTGATCAGGAACTGGGTGGTTGGCAATACCAACTGGAACAAGCGAAAGAAGCTCTGCAACAGAGCATGAAGAATGTCAAAGCACTCGCTCAGGGCGGAACCGCAGTAGGCACAGGCATCAATGCGGACCCACGTTTTGCAAAGGCTTTTGCTGACAACTTATCACAAGCGACGCACAGCACATTTACGTCCAGCAGCAACTTCTTCTATAACCTCGGCAGTCAAGATGCCATCGTAGCGCTTTCTGGGCAGTTAAAAACCACCGCTGTCACGATCATGAAGATCGCCAATGATCTAAGGTGGATGAACTCTGGGCCACTCGCAGGCTTGGGCGAGATTGAGTTGCAAGCCCTGCAACCCGGGTCATCGATTATGCCCGGAAAGGTTAACCCTGTCATTCCCGAAGCCGCAGCGATGGCGGCGGCCCAAGTCATCGGCAATGATACGACCATTACTTTAGGTGGTCAGTCAGGCAACTTCCAACTCAATGTGATGTTGCCCGTGATTGCTCACAACCTACTTGAGAGTATTTCACTGCTTGCCAACAGCTCGATAGCGCTGGCCGACAAAGCCATTGCCACTTTCACAGTCCGTGAAGACAATGTGCAAGTGGCATTGGCCAAAAACCCCATTCTCGTGACGGCGCTCAATCCAGTGATTGGTTACCTTAAAGCCGCCGAGGTGGCCAAACAAGCTTATCGGGAAGGGCGAGCAATCATTGACGTGGCAGAGGAGTCGACGGAACTTGACCGAGCAACTCTCGAACGCCTGCTTGATCCCGCCACTCTCACTCAAGGCGGTCTGGCAGACTAAACACGGGTAAGTAAAAGAATTGAGTTTCAAAGACAACCGAGAAAGTGGCGTGACCGTCGGCGCCATTTTTCTAATGACCTCCATACCGTGCAATATGAGTGTGTCTGGTATCGCTCGCGGGACTGGGTCAGTAAACCTATGATCCCTCATTCTTAAAAGACAATACTGTTGCCAACACACCCTACTTAAATCCTCAATCGTTGCAATAATTGCATAGAAAATAGAGCGTTCGTCCGACAAAGACGGCAACGAGTACTAGAACATACGCACCGGTGTACTAGTATCAGTACTGTGTCAGGTGCTGACTTCCTTCGCTAGAACTTGAACACAACCATGACTTACTTCATTTTCGCCCACTGGATGGGCGTTTTTTTTTGCCACTACCCCCACCCTTGGCCACTTTATTTAATAGCCTATTGTTGTTTTCACTAGCCAATGGTCAGAACCGGAAGGTATCGATGCGCTGCTTCTTTGACATATTTTTCGGCCGCCCCCCACTGACTGTAACCAGAGGTGATCGACCGCAATCATCGAGAAAGGCGGGGTATCAAACGCCTGAGCCCAATCGGGCCAACTTGCCACCGGTGCTTTCTGAAAGGTCGGCAACACTTTAGCAAAACGCAAACTGACCGAAGACAGGTTAAAATCGCCGACCACCAATACCTCATCACTAGGGTACAAATCAATTAAGGATTCGACCGTTCTGATCACGGCATTGCGTCTATACCATAACACTTCCGTTCTAGGAGAAGGTGGGTGGGCTACGATCAAGGTAACGGCGGCTTGTTTATTCGGAGACCAAGTCCCCCGAATAATATGCTGTTCATCCGGTGTCACAAAAACCGACATATTTTTCAACGGTGAGACGCTCAAAATCATTTGGCTTGAGGGATAGCCGACGTCTTCCTGACCGTTATAAATGTAAGGGTAAATATTACTCAACCCATGCAACTTTTTACTAATCTCTGGCAAGACTTCCTGCAAGACAATGAGATCTGCAGGTTGGGAGATCAAGTAATTAATAAACGGTGCAACATCCGCATTGTCATAAAACAGATTAAACTGAATCACAGACACCGAATTATCGCAATCAGCCACCAGCTGCTGATGCGCCTTGGGTGTCATCAACATGAAAGCCCCCCCTAATACAATAGAGATAGCACTTGGCGCCCATCGCTGCATAAGAACGAGCATAAACGCAAAAAAGGCGTAAATGAATAAAAATACACTGGGGTAGGCTGCAATACTTTCCACCCACCAAGTTGACTCGTTTAGAGCCAGCCCAGCCCATATCAACGCGGGGCTGTAAACGATAAACCATACTATCCAACGCCTCACCAAAACTCCTTTTCATAGAGGATGTTGGTCTAAGTATGTACCATCTCAACAGAAATAGGACGGTTTCAAGACCAACCCATTGATTTTTTGTGCACAATATACGGTTTAAATTGGCGATTGCGATATGACAAGAATCGAGAGTTTCTAAAACATGAACTTTCTACTACGCTCTAAATAAGTAACCAGTAGCATAACAATTATGAAAACTAAACGTCATTTAGGCATCGACAAACAGCTCGTCATCGTGACCCTTGCGATCAGTATTACGCTGGCTTTTGTCAGTGCAGGCATCAGTTTCTACCTTGATTTCACTCGAGAAACCAACAACCTCGATAAACAGATGCTCAAAATCGAGGAGAATTACTTGGCCAACCTCCAAAATAGCATGTGGGAAGAGGATACAAAGCAATTGCTTGCCCATGCCTATGGGATATATCAGCTGAATTCCGTCGACCAACTCACCATCATTGATAGTGAAAAGACCATTGTAAATCTAGGGGTTGATATTTTAGGCCGTAAGGTCATCAACATATGGGATCTCACCTATCAGGCTGGGAACAAGAGCTACACTCTAGGTCAGCTGAAGGTAGAAACCGAGTTAACCCCCTTATATGAGCAGCTGTGGCACCAGTTTATACTGTCACTCATGTTAACTTTTGCTCAAACATTCTTCATCGTCATCAGTTTACTGCTGGTTACTCTTCAACTTATTCTGCGCCCGATTGCCACACTCTCCAGCGCGATGGCGAATTTTGATAACGGCCCCACCCCGAGTAAAATTCCACAGCCCAAACGTTTATTTCATGATGAAATCAGTGCTCTAACGAATAAATACAACCATTGCGTGGAACAGTTACAGACCAATTATCATGAATTAGTGAGGGCCAAAGAGAATGCTGAAATAGCCAATAGAAAGAAAAGTGAATTTCTTGCCAATATGAGCCATGAGATACGTACACCCATGAATGGTGTTGTTGGGGTGGCTGAATTGTTCAAAGAAACACGGCCCAGCGAAGTACAAGTCAACTACATCAATATCTTACTTGCCTCTTCACACACCTTGCTCGACATCATTGATGACATTCTAGATTTCGCCAGAATAGAAGCCGGAAGTTTTGAGTTAGACCCGACCCCACTGGCTCTTAAAGCCTTTATTGCCAAGCAAGCGGGAGAATACGGAGTCCGCGCTAAGCAACAAGGGCTCTTGTTTGATTGCCATATTGATCCATCGGTACCGGTCGAGGTTGAAGCAGACGCCATACGCCTCAAACAAGTCCTCAATAACCTGATTGATAATGCAATTAAATTTACCGAACGTGGTTATGTTGCGCTCAACGTCAGAGCCATGCAAACCGTAAACGGTGATGAACTGTATTTCGAAATCAAAGACACAGGTATCGGTATTGATAAGAAAAAACTCGATGTCATTTTTGATAAATTCAATCAGGCCGACAGTAGCACAACCCGACAATACGGTGGAACAGGTTTAGGGCTGGCTCTTAGTCAGAAAATCGTCGAGTCCATGGGCGGAAAAATTAACGTTATTAGTGAAGTCAGTATGGGTAGCCGATTTTATTTCTCCATCCCCGTGCAAGTGTCTGTTGCAGCCACTTCAGCTTCAGACCTCGCGCCCATCCAACCCAATTTAGTCTCCTTCCCAGACACATCGGGCACTCAAATGATCAATCTGAGACCAAAATACAATACTGGGCTTCGCGCATTAGTTGTCGAAGATAATGACGTCAATCAGCAGGTCATTGACGTGATGTTAAACCTGCTTGGATTAGACGTCGTGATGGCCAGCGATGGGCTGGAAGCACTTGAGTATTGTCAGAAAAATGAAGTCGATGTCATTCTGATGGATTGCCACATGCCGGTGATGGATGGTTATGAGGCCACTCAAAAAATTCGTCAACTGGAAGGCTGGGCTGCGATTGTCCCTATCATTGCGGTGTCAGCGAACATTATCAAAGAAGATAAACAAAGGTGCTTGGAGATAGGAATGAACAGTTTCCTAGCAAAACCCCTCAAGCCACGAGAAATTGAAGCGGCTCTGGTGGAGTTTGTGCCAAGTTATAAAAACTTGCAAAGAAAAACCAAGGACATCACCACAACAGAATCACAGCAAAAAACCTAATTGTTATTCCAAGCCCCCTTGACTGGATGGTAAATCGACTCATCGATATAGTGACAAAAATGCCATCAATAGTGATTATTTAACCGCGGCACTATTTAAATGACGAATAGTCATCTAGATTTAAAATGGGGAAATGCCAAGGAAGAACGATGATTAAGCTTTTTGTGTTGGTTTGCCTGTTGATTATCTCACCATTAAGTATTGCGCAATCTGACGATAAAAGCGTTCGCTTTGTTGTTGGAGACTGGGAGCCCTATACGAGCAGCCAACGAGATCCCGAGCTGAAAGTTGCCGAAATTTTGGTCAGAGAAGCCTTTGCGACGCAGGGTTACAGTGTCTCCATCGACTATCACCCTTGGAGTCGAGCCTACCGCTATGGCCAAACTGGCCGTTACGATGGAACCTTCCCTTGGTTCAAAAATAGTGAGCGCGAAGAGTTGTTTATTTTTTCATCTCCTCTTTTCATTCAAAAAATCGTGTTTTTTTATCATCAAAACAGCCAGTTTAATTGGCGAAATATCGGCGATCTCAATCAGTTTCATATTGGTGCAACACAGGACTATGAAGTCACGCGCTTACTCAAAACTCACGGAGTCACGCTCGACATCGCGAACACGGATCAATCTAATTTTATCAAACTCGGTAAAGAAAGAATTGACGCTTACCCTGCCAGTGTCGAGCGAGGCTCTTATATGTTGGGCACTCTGCTGTCTGCCACACAACTGAATCAGATCGAGGTTCACCCTAAACCGATCATAGAAAGGGCGATGTTTTTGATGTTTTCCAGAGAAAATTCTGAACGCAGTAAACACCTTAACACCGTCCTCCACAGCGGAATAAACCAACTCATCGAATCAGGCGAGTATCAAAATATTATCGGAGCTCACGACAAACAAATCACCCACTCTCATCCCACGCTTGCGCCAACTGCAACACCAGCATCCCAGCCATAGAACCACGATCAGCAAGGTCTCAAATCGAATAATGTTGACAATGGGGTTACACAGCTGAATCAAAAGCCGCTAAAATCATCAAAGATGATACGTGTAAAGAGACCACTTAGCCGATGTACCGTTATGGATGCCTATTGTACTGGATGTTTTACCTCCCTGCCGCGCAGGGTGCACAGGACCTAGAACAAAGATGGCAGACGTTTTATCAGCAAAGTTGGCAGGCCGTTCCATTGACCGTCAGCCAAGCACAACTCAGCCAGTTCCCCAGTATTCTGCTTAAAGATGACGCGCAATACCCTAATTTTGATAAAGTGAGCTGGCAAGAGATTGAATCCTTATCTCTCGTGGTAAGTGCTTGCTCGGCCCCAGCAGACCTCAGCCCCGACTTACACTATGCCGTGGAATTCGAAACTCGGCTTTGTCAGGGAAAAACCATACCGCTTGACTGGTTTGCCCGCCATCCTCTCCTGCACCCCGCCGGCGGCAGTTTTGCTGATCGGTACCTCATCCATCACCCAGAATTACCCGTAACCCCGGCATTAACACGTTACTTAACCCTACACAATGCCCAGCACCCTTTACACCAATCTCTATCTGGTTTATCAGGTCAGGGACGTGACGCTTTGCTGAATGGTTATCAAGCTTGGTTGGAAAAAGAAACGTTGTGGTTAAGCAGCGAACAAGGGTGGAAAGCATTATCCAAGCAAATATGGCGGCCCATTGCTGACAACTTGGGAATAACCCTGAGAGGCGACCGCTGTGTGTTAGATTACAGCAACCTCTGCGTCAGCGATACCAAACCTCGCTCTCCCGCGATGATGATAGTGATCACCCTCTTATCCATAGCCATTGTTTGTATGGCATTAAGGACCGCTTATCTAAAACGCCTACAAAACAAAGAAAAACAGTTTGTTCTGCAATTGCTAACTCACGAGCTGCGCACACCCATCACCAGCCTCGGCTTAACTGTTGAAATGTTCCGCGAACAGTTTGATCAACTGCCGGTCGTCACTCAAGACGCCGTGTGGCGATTGATGTCTGATCACCAGCGTTTATTTCAGCTCACTGAAAACAGCCAGGTCTATTTAAGTGCCCATGGTGAAGACGCATTACTCAAACAAACGGCATCAGTCAAAAATTGGCTGAGTCATGTGTGCGAAAAACACGGCCTCGAATACACACTGAACCAAGACAAACAACTGACATTGCCATTCTATTGGCTATCCATCTGCCTTGATAATCTGATCAAAAACGCCAAACAACACGGCCGTAGCCCGATTGAGATAACCGCGACACTCTCTGAGGTACTGCGCATTGAGATTAAAGACCACGGGCAATTCCCTAACATCGCTCATCGATGGTTCAAACGAATTCACCCGCCCTCACGCAATGAAAATATGGGCGTCGGTTTAAGCATTGTTGCCCATTTAATGACTCTGATGGGAGGAAAGCTCCACGTGCGTCGCCACCCTACTCGCTGCCTGTTGGAACTGCCACTATGAAAACACTACTGCTGATTGAAGATGATCCGTTACTGGGCGAGGGGCTCACTCGCTGGTTTGAAATGAACCATTACCGTTGCCTGTGGGTCAAAGAGGCAGGGCACGTTGAAAAACACTGGTTTAAAGCCGATCTTGTGATTTTGGACCGAAGCTTATCAGACGGAGACAGTCTCCATCACCTGCCACACTGGCTACTCCTTAAAGGCTTACCAGTGATCATACTAACGGCAAAAACCGACACTCAGCAAAAAATCGAAGGGCTGATGGCAGGAGCAAAGGACTACGTGACCAAACCTTTCTCTAACGATGAACTGCTTGCTCGAGTGGTCAGTCAGCTGCGTCCTATCGGGGCCTGTAAACTCAGCTACGCTGATCTTGAAATCGATCTCGCCAAGCGAGAAGCCTTGATCGGCAACCACTCTATCACGTTAAAACCTAAAGAGTTTCAATTGCTCGTATTATTGATTCAAAATCAGGGCCGAGTGTTCCATCGAGACGAATTACTCAATAAAGTTTGGGGCTATCAAGCCTTCCCCAGCACCAGAACCATAGACAACCATATTCTGCGCTTACGCCAGAAGCTACCTAAGCTAAACATTGAAACCCATCGTGGTGTTGGCTATCGACTTAATAAGGGCAAGGTATGTATTTAACCGTGTCGACCTTTATGATCGCCATGAGCATCAGCGTTGCCACTCATAGCGCTTGGTTTACCGACACCCCTTTGGCACGGACCTATCAGGCCTTATTGAATCAACAACCTCAACTGGCATGGCAAGAGTTACACATTGCGCTGCGCCAACACGCACTCGACAGCCGATATTGGTTACCGGTCAAGCAAGAAATTCTGCGACAGTCTCAATGTGGTCAGCAGTTAGGGCAACACAGACGTCACCAACCCCTAAACCTCAGCATCAGTTTAATAAAACGCGTTGGCTTATCATCACAGGGCTATCAAATAAAAATCTCAGCGCAGCACTCAAGCAAATTGATGCCACTGGAGTTACGATCACCGACAGACATCGTTTTACTTAGCGGTAAACTCTTAAAGCTGTCTGACTATCAAGAGCTCGAGACCAACGATTTACTCAGCCGACCTGAATCGGGTATCTATTCACTGAGACTTGGCGATGAGATGTACCCAATCATCGTTGCCATACAAAGCAACCAAAGTTGGCTAACCCTAGACCAAGAGGCGCAACGTATTCACATTACCCCTCCCAAAAATTCAGACACATGCTCTGGAGCTTTAGCTTCGTGGCAATGGTTCGATAAAGACTATCAAATGTTGGGGGGCCGTTTCCCAATTTTGACCTTCAACGCACCCCCTCCCAAGCAAGTTCCCTCTAAAGCTAAATACTTAAGCGCGGCTGTCACCATCTATGAGTACCAACAAGGGATAAGAATAGAATATATCCACCGTGTGGCCATCCCATTTATCCCATCAGAACCGTCAACGGATTGAGACAATAAGGTGACAATTGGGCCATCGGTTACCGCTCTAATAGACGCTTGATCTACTGAACGAGTTTATTATGATTTATCCCCGATTCCATTGTCGACCTCACCAAGCCTACCAGCGTATTTTCCTTGGTTTGGCCATAGCCTTGGCGCTATTGATGGCCGTATCTAGCCACGCCAACCCGATTGTTCTCAGCAACGCCCAGCATCGTATTGTACTTGATCCAAACACGCTCAATATCGAATGGAACCGCCTGTTGGTTAACGCCCCTTATTTCAACGTCAACCAGCAGAAGCAAACCGCCTACCATCCGATCGTCAATGATGCAAACAACGCGACGTGGCAATTACGCCCCAGTGGCATCAAAGCGACAGCAACCCTAGATGAAAACGCGTTATTAATCAGCTTCCTTGCTCCACAACAACCGGCTATCCGGCGCGCTCACCCAATGGTGCTCGAGTGGTTTCATCTCGCCAACCAACAAACCGACACCTTATTCTTACCTTTTAGCGAAGGTATGCGTATTCCCACTAACAACACACTCTGGGCACGCTATCTGGTGGACAACCACCATGGTGCAAACACGACCCAAGACTTAAAAATGCCATTCTGGACCATTCAACAGGGCCACCGCTATATCAATTATCAGTTAATCACGGCAACCAATAATACCCTTGGTTTTACTCGTGCTCAGCCACACATTGGTATGTCAGCACAGCACCAGTTTACCCCCCTCAATCAAGCACAACCTTTTACCGTCCGCATAACTTTGGGTGACCACTGGATTGACGGAGCCAAACACTATCGGCAATGGCGGATCGATAACCAACAATCTAAGCCTCTCAGTCAACAACATAAAGCCAATCCTCAGATTGAGAAACTGATCGGCGCCAGCCAAGTGTATGTGTTCGGACGGGGTCTCATCAGCACCTTAGACGTTATCGATTGGTCAGGACTCAAGCACTGGTATCTCAAGCAATCAGGTTTGTCGATCTCTCAATCCGTACTCAAGTCATTAGGCTCGGCCTCTGGCCCAATCACGTTTTACGAAAAACAGCGTTTGGTCAACTCGATCAATGCCTCTCTCCAACTTCGCTACCCTACCCCTAGACCAACGTTGAACAACAACACCATCGCAGCGCAATACAAATCAGCTCAACAACAAAAACAATGGCTCAAGGCTCACGCATCAGACTATCTTGTTGCCTCACAACGCTGGGGGCAGGCGCTGACTTTAGACATGGTAGACAACCTGACTTCAGCTGGGCTGAACAAGCTGTGGCTCGGGCTAGACAATTGGATGCCCGCATTCTACCAACCCGAAGTGGTCGATAAAGCCAAAGACGCTGGATTCTTAGTCGCGACTTACGACTCTTACAATACCGCGATCCCTCAAGGCATCAACGATAGCTGGTTGACCGCTCAACTGCCGGATCCCATGCGAAATGAGTGCGCCATCGAAATGGCCGATGGCCACAAGAAAAAAGGATTTCGGGGCAAAGGGTTTTACCTCAATCCAAATTGCCAGATCAATTACGTTAAACAACGTATTCTTGATATCGTGCACTACGGGCATTTCAATAGCCTGTTCCTTGATGTCGATGCAACCGCTATGGCCCGTGAAGATTACCGCGATAACAGCGATCAGCAAGCGATGCTGAATGCGTTTAATCAACGCATGGCTTGGATTGCGAAGCAGCATCATCTCGTATTGGGTTCAGAAGATGGCAACAGCCTCACCACCAGTGGGATTGCCTTCGCTCATGGATTAGAAACCGTTGGTTTTGGCTGGACTGACGCAGAAATGAAGCAAGACACCAGCTCACCCTACTTTCTCGGGCGCTGGTACCCCGACCACAAGCCGGATTTTTTCTTTACATCCGCGCAGGTAAATGAACCGTATAGAACCTTGTTGTTTGACCCTAGATATCGGGTTCCAATGTATCAAGCGGTGTTCCATGATGAAGTGATTAACAGCCACCATTGGCACAGCGACAGCCTTAAGTTCAGCAATGTAAAAACTCAGCGTGATCTGACATCAATGCTGTATAACACCCCAGCGATGGTGCATTTAAGCCGTGATGAAGCGAGTTCAGTCAACAGCCCAAGAATTCAGGCTCTGGCGCATTATCAACAAGGTTTTTCACCCGTTCACCAACAACTTTGGGACCAGCAACTCATTGACCTAGTATGGCTTGATGAGAATGGGCTCATTCAGCAAAGCGTGTTCAGTGATGGCAGCAAAATCATTGCTAATTTCACCAACAGCACCACTCAGCAAGCTGGCGTCAGTATGGATAGCTACTCGATGCTGGCGTTGCTCAGCAATGGTCAAAAAATACGTTGGCAAGTCACCCCATAGCAGCCATGTTCAACTTACCCCTGTTGTATGTCGTCAAGAGGTCTATTTCTACAATCATAGCTATTTCATAAATGGAATTTATGATTCCAAAATTATAATTTAACCAAAAGTAACATTAGTGTTAGTTTAATTAGCGTTGGTTACACTGATGCAAACTTCTGCTTAACTCGGCGAAGAAAATGTAACAGTTTGGATATGGATATTTAACCAGCGACCTCCAAACTAAAAAAAATCTAAATTATTGCCCTCATTTACCCGCACAATATGCCCTCTGTGCGGGTTTTCTTTATCCCATTTCTGCGCCTTCTCGTACCAGAGCGATAAAATAAAGCCATCATCCGTTAGGCCAACCTATGAGGTCAATAACAGAGGCCAGTCTTGAAGAAAGAAAAGGCACAACATGCCCTTTCTTCTCGACCTTTACTCGGCCACTGGCTTAACTTTTTTGCGCTTAACCCGTTGACCCAACCAAGAAAAGACACCTTTTATGTCATCCAGCATCAAGTACAAACACGGGACTAAAATTAACGTCAGTAACGTTGCAAACAACACAGCAAAACCCAGTGCAACCGCCATCGGGATCACAAACCTAGCCTGTAAGCTCGTTTCAAACATAATCGGCAAAACGCCCACAAAGGTTGTGATTGACGTCAGGATGATGGCTCTAAACCTCGCACAGCCAGCCTCAATCACGGCCTGTTTGATGTCAACGCCTTTTGCCCTGACATGATTCACGTAATCTGTCATGACCAGAGAATCATTCACAACCACACCAGCGGCGGCAATCAAACCAAACGTCGACATCATGCTCAGATCAATGCCAAACCAGTAGTGCCCCCAAATCGCCCCGGTCAAACTGAACGGGATCACGGACATAATAATCAAAGGCTGAGTATAACTTTTCAATGGAACAGCCAGCAGCATATAGACAATAATCATCCCAGCAATGAAGAAGATTTTTTGCTCATCTTGCTGCGCTTGTTGCTCCTCAATACTTCCTCCGAGCTCGCTTTTGACACCCAAATAGTGAGACAATATATCTGGGATAATCTCCTGACGAACCTGTTCAACGACTTGATTGGGCTCAACTTGCTCTTCATCAATCGAACCATAGACGTAAACACTCCGAAAGCCTCCCTCGCGACGAATGCTATTGACGCCTGGCTTTTGGTTAATGCTCACGACATCCCCCAACATGACTTTTTTCCCTTCGGGCGTGGTAATCACCGCATAACGAAGTGAAGAGTACGCTTCTCTGGTCAGCTGAGGGTAACGCACCATAACCTTAATTTCTTCGCCATCACGCAGCACTCGCTGAGCTTCGCCCCCATAAAAACTGCCGCCTACCTGCAAAGCAATGTCGGACAAATTTAAACCCAAGTCGTAAGCCACTGGGGATAGGGATAGCAGCACTTCTTGGCTACCAGCATCAATCGAAGATGATATATCGAACAAACCGCGTTGCTGTCTTAGTTCAACGAGCAATTCTCGTCCAGCGGCATTTAAGGTATCAATATCTGAGCCGTACAGTAAAAAGCCAAACTCATCACCTTTCTCGTTATCATTGACGTTATCTGAGACCGTCAGCTTTTTGAGTCCGGGGATATTGGGTATTCGTTCACGCCAGCGCCTCGCCAGTTCGAAGGTATTGAAGGGCCTTAACTCTTCATCCACCAACGGGATCACCAATCGACCTTCCTTACGCCCCTGATTAAACGTCAGTATATCCCTGACCATCTTTTGCCCAGTCTCCTGCTCTATCTCAAGGTCAATAGTCAATACCGTACTTTCAATCAGTTTAAGGGCCTCAATGGTTTGCTCACTCGAGACATTATCGTTCATGACCAATTTGATGCTCGGAAAGTCATGGGGCACTTTAGGCGACGGTATAATACGAACATAATTTGCCATCACCAACGCAATGCTTATCACTAATAAGGCCACAAACCCAGCAAAGACACTCCAGCGCCACACAGTGCAGAACGCCACTACCTGTTTATATGGTCCGTTAACCAAGCGGAAGAAGCGACGGTTAAACCTGTCTCTCCAACTCCCTTCTTTGATTGGTGTGAAATTTGAGTGAGCCAAATGTGACGGCAGGATCAGTTTAGATTCAATCAGGCTGAAGATCAGGCATAAAATCACAATCGCAGCGATGCCGAAAAAGAACGCCCGCTCAATCCCTTTTGACATGAGGAAAGGGGCAAATACAGCAATGGTGGTCAACACACCAAAGGTGGCAGGCGTCGCAACGCGTTTCACCCCCCGAACAACGTTATCAACCCCTCCGCCGTGCTTTTCAATCTCAGAGTACGCACTTTCGCCAATGACAATGGCATCATCGACGACGATCCCCAACACCATAATGAACGCAAAAAGGGAAACAATATTGATGCTGACACCAAGCGCAGGCATAAGCATCACCGCGCCCAGAAAGCAAACGGGGAGTCCTATCATGACCCACATGGCGAGCTTAACTCGCAAAAACAAACTCAGCATTAACGCAACCAGCAAAGCGCCCTGAAGCAAGTTCTTTAGCATCATATCGAGTCGCGCATTGAGGTAGTAAGTCATATCAACTAAGGTTTTTATCTTGAGATCTGAAGGCAGTGTTGCATTCTTTTGCTCGATGTAAGCTTTAACGTCTTGCGCTACCGACACCATATTTTGGTCTTTGGTTGCCTTCACCGACAAATAAATCGCATTTTCCCCCGAATACTTAAAATAACGGTCCTCTTCGGTAAACCCATCTTTGATCGTCGCAATATCCTGAAGTAAAACCTTGCCTCCATTCGCCCCTATTTTTACGGGTATATCGCGAAATTCTTCCCCACTGTAATATTGGTTCTCAATTCTAACCGAAATCATTCCTGCGTCGGTGCGCACCTCACCGGCAGAGTAATTGGCGGAATACCGTTGAATGGCCAAAGTAACATCATTGAGCGTCAGGTTATATTTACGTAATACTCTCGGTTCCACTTCAATGGCAATCTCATACTCTGGTGCGCTCAGATCAACCAAAGCCACATTACTGAGCTGAAGTAACTCATCTTCAATCTGTTTGGCGATGGGCTTAAGCTCTAGAAGAGATCGTTCCCCGACCAGAGCCATCTCTATCACATCCTGTCGAAACTCAAACTGATAGACTTGTATAGGCTCCATGGCGGCGGGGAAATTAGAGACCGAATCGACTTTTTGTTTGACCTTGTCCAGCACATCTTCGATGTCTCTATCGACGTCGACTTCAATTTCAATCGCACCGCTGCCTCGGGACGCCGTGGATATCGCCTTTTTGATGCCTGTTACGTCCTTGAGTGACTCTTCAAGCTTGATGAGAATACTCTCTTCAATCTCTTGCGGTGACGCTCCCGGGTATTGAGCACTGACATTAATGTAGTTCACTTCAATATTGGGAAACATTTGTCTTTGAATAAAGAAGAAACTGACCGTTCCGACAATCAGAACGAAGACCATGATTAAGTTGGCGGCAACCGGATTGTGAGCAAAATACGCAATCAGCCCTTTTTGTTTTGATTCATCCATGTTGTGATCCTACTCGCCTAATGCGTTCTCAATGATGGCAACGTCTACGCGCATCCCTGTTTGTGGATATTCAGGTACGGTCAAAACAATCTTGTCGTCGTCGGTTAAGCCCTCATTGATCAGCATAAACTCTTGCTCAGCCCTCAACACGTTGACGATTCGTGGCTCAAGCTCACTCTTGTCATTGACAACCCAGACGCGACGGTTATTGACCAGTTCCTGCGGTAAACGATAGATGTGTTTCAGCTCTCTTCCGACAAATTGCACTTCGACATAGGAACCAAACTTTAACGGTGTTTTTTTAGAGTCCAGCGCATAAGGGTCCTCCACACCGACCACCATATTGATCATTCGAGTTGAACTATCAATGATCCCCAAATCACGCTTAATCACACCCTCACGTTTCGTCTCAACGAGCCCTCTCTGGAGAATGGTCGCGGGCGTCCCTGCATAGTCTTGTG
Organism: Vibrio ostreicida; assembly: GCF_013074385.2. GTDB lineage: Bacteria > Pseudomonadota > Gammaproteobacteria > Enterobacterales > Vibrionaceae > Vibrio > Vibrio ostreicida. The sequence goes on along the minus strand of NZ_JABEYA020000004.1, from coordinate 185,337 downwards.
GTAAAAAGACGCGGTCGAAACCCGCGATAGGAATGTGTATTTCGCCTGCCTCGATGTTGTTCAACGTCGCAATGTGCGCACCAGCGGCAATATACTGGCCAACCCCAATATCCCTAGAGACAACCAATGCGTCATAGGGCGCCACCACTTTACAGTTATCGAGATCTCGCTGCGCCCGCTTTAGCGCGGCCTGCGCAGATTTCACTTGAGCCTTTGCACTTAGCACCTGAGGTTGGCGCAAATACAGCTCCGTTACCTGTTTGGCAGGCAGCTTTTTTGCCTGACGTTTGGCCACTTCAGCCCTCGCCTTTTCCTCAATCAAAGCTGACTGAGCACTAGCGAGCTGGGCTTCAGCTTGCAAAACCGCTGCCTGATAGTTGTCATTTTCAATCGAGAATAGGGTTTCTCCTCGGTTAACGACACCCCCAGCAACAAAATTGGGGTGCCATCCGGTCACCTCACCCGAGACTTGGGCAGAAAGCTGAGTCGTTTCAGCGGGTAATAATTCACCGTGACTCGTGATGAGTACTTTGTGATCACTGGACTTGAAGGCGGACACGGTGACTTTAAACGGTTTCTTTTCGGGTTTGGATTGCGCATTTTCAGCGCCACTTGCAGCAATAGCTGCATAGGCTCCATACGCGCCTATCAGAATAAGAATAGGAAGCAGCCAAGCTAACGGCTTAGATTTCATACACATCCCTTATTTGAACAACAGCCTGTTATTTTCATTATCATCTTCGTCACACAACGGGTTAATCTTCAATTGTACGAGCGAGTATCACTTTGACATCAAAAGAATACTATATATCCATGACAACAATAATTCATATAGATTTTATGATTGAAGTCACAGAGTAAGCTCAGGTAGGAATATGAAATAGGCACCCTAATAAATGTCGGCCATGAACAATAATATGCTCGATCAGACATCACCGTTGACCGCAGCACAACCAGCGTTCAGGTGACCTATCAGGGTGAAACTACAGAGGGTCAGAGACGAAAACGGTCAAAAGACCGCTTAAACTCGCTCAATCATTAATCGTCGTCAGGCGAACCGAATTGGCGCCTTTTTTGCAAACAGCGGTTTTCCCATCAAAGCACGCCGAACCACTCATTTTTTTTGCTCGGTACATGGCTTCATCGGCCATGCTTAACAGCGCGTCTTTGTTTTGAGTTTGGTCAGGAAAGTAACTGACACCGATACTGGCTCCGACCTTAAGTGTGTTCCCGTTGAACACAATCGGCGTATTAATCGTATCCAACAGCTGCTCTGCTTTTTTCGATACAATGTCAAAGTTGTGCAGAAGATCGAGACAGATGACAAATTCATCCCCTCCAAAGCGACCAACAAAATCTGATTCTCGCGTGACCGCGCTGATTCGTCGGGAAACTTCAATCAAAATCGCATCACCCGCATCATGGCCGAAAGAATCATTGATCGACTTAAAATCATCCAAATCAATAAAAAACAGGGCTAACTTACACTGAGTCCGCTTCGCTTTAACAATTGAGTTTTCTAAGGCTTTGTCAAAAGCACGGCGATTGTATAAATTCGTCAGTGGCTCGTGCTCTGATAGAAAAATCAACTGCTTCTGCTTATGTTCCAACTGTTGAGTCTGACGCAAGACTTCTTCTTCAAGTTCCCGCTTAGTGACCGTGGACTCGCGCAGTGAAACCGTCATTTGGTTAAAGAATCGCGCGATGTCGCTGAATTCCGAATCCATTTTTACAGCTTGGACTTTGGAGTCCAACTTTCCTTTGGCAACACTCATAATGGCATTTTTCATTGCCTGCGCACCCGACTTGAAACGGAATGAGATAAGCCAAGCTGTCACACTGACTAACACTGAGCAGATCACTAACCATGTGCCCGCAAAGATCATAACCTGATGCAAACTTGTGGCGTTGCGATTCAACACGGACTGGTGCACATACGCAAGCTCTTCCGTCATGTTCTGGACAATCATATTGTATCTGGAGTGCAGCAATCCTCTAGCGCTGATATCGTGAGGCCAGACAGGATCTTCGAGCCCGTTTATAGATAAAAAGTACACTTGTTTTTCTTTGTTGAGCAACGCATTCAGACCAAGGTTCATCCGTTGAATATTAGCGAGCTGCGGGGTATTTTTTTTATACGCGGTAAGCTTTGTGTCCAGTTCAGCTTGTGCCCGTTCAACTTGAACTAAACTCGGTTCGTCACCGAATTGAATGAATACCCAAAGCTGGCTACGCAGAAAATCCACGCAAAGTTGCAAGTCAATCACCTGATCCAAGTCTGACTTAGTGTGTTTCTGCTCAAAGGCCACTTTAGAGAAGGAGATAATAATGAATAACGTCAACACCAACGTGGTCGTTGATAGCACAAACAGTTTTTTGGACAGAGAGTTCAACATCACCTACTCCCGCAACGCGACAATTTGTTGATACGGCAAAGGAAAGAAAACGTCCCGAAAGTCCGGTGGATCACTGGTGACCAATCCGCTCTCATGCGCCCAACGGGCTTGGAGCTGCAAATTCGATAACAAAGAGTTGCCCAAAGACAGACGAAAGACATAGTCTTGCCAAGACCACTGAACTTGATTGAGTGGTATATTAAGCCGATGGGTGATGATTCTCAGAGCTTGTTCCGGATGGGTATTGATCCACTCCACCGCCGCATCGAGTGCCTGAAGCAATCGCCTCGCTTCATCACCGGCAAACTCTAAATGAGATAACGTCGACAACAAGTTAAATGACTGTTGGTAAATGCCAGGCGTTCCCAAGTTGTGAACTGGGGCAGCAGAAAGCATATCGGCTTTGTAGCCCAAAGGCTCCCAAGCAGAAATAGCATCCACACGGTATGAGAGTAAAGCAGGAAGCAGCTCATGGGGTTGGAGATACACTTTGTCGACGTTTAACCGTTTTAGCCCATTAATGATCAGTACAGAGTCAAAATAAAATTCGCTGGCACTGCCTTTGACCACACCAACCCTTTTGCCCTCCAACCCCCTAACGCCTTCTACACCAGAAGGGCTGAGCGTCAGTAATTTCACATCATTATTCGACTCAACAAAACTCACCAGCAACGCCAAGTCGTTTCGCTCAAAACTTTGAAACATCACCACAGACTCAGAGGCCGTCGCATACTCAACATCACGATTTAACATCAACTGGGTACATGAAATACCACTGGCACAAGGATAGAGAGTGATATCGAGGCCAAATTGTTCAAACAACCCCAACCGCTCTGCAATCAAAAAAGGCGCAGCTAACGGCGTTAATGTGACCCCAACCCTCACTTTGGTTATTGTGGTCTCGCGTTCCTCAGATATTATCGTCATAAAGACAAACGCTGTGACGAAAATACACAGCACACCATAAGCGATCGTTTTAGGTTGAACCACTGGCATGCTCTCCACACCCCTGCTTAAGAAATATAGCTAATATAAAGCTAGCTTATAGATTAAGATATTTTTAATAGCTCTGTGATTTATATAAGAAACAGCACTAATCTTTATTATTATCGTGAAATAAGTCACAAAAAACAGGCACTAAAACATTAGATCAATCAGGAAAAATACTTATTAATAAAAATGAGTAAGCAATAAACGCATTCAGCGACACGTTCGTAAAACAATACATAATATTTATATATGTATTAATTTTAGTCATGATATTGGTGAGAAAATAATGAAAATTTTAATTTTTGGTGGCAATGGCGGTATTGGATTCGCGATGTGTCAAATACTGGCCAAAAGGCATCCTGATATAGAACTCCACGCCACTTACCGCTCTTGTAAACCGACGACGTCACCCACCAATATGACATGGCATCAGGTCGACGTAACCAACGAACCTCAAATCGAGTCGCTGATGGCGACGTTTGACCATTTAGACTGTGTCATCAATGCTATCGGCCTGCTGCATACGGCCCAATCCGGACCAGAAAAAGATCTACGATCATTCAGTGCTGACTTTTTCTGGAAAAATATGTCGACCAATACGTTACCCTCCCTGTTGATCGCGAAACATTGTCAGGCCGCTTTAAAAGCCAGCACCCATCCTAAGTTTGCAACCGTTTCCGCCCGCGTTGGCAGCATTTCTGACAATCAGTTAGGGGGGTGGTACAGTTACCGCGCCTCTAAGGCGGCGCTTAACATGCTCTTAAAAACACTGAGTATTGAATGGGCGCGCACCATGCCCAAAGCTTGTGTGCTCTCGCTTCACCCAGGTACGACAGACACGCCATTATCACGACCGTTTCAAAGCAATGTCCCTGCAGGTAAATTGTTTAAACCTGACAACGTCGCCCGAGATCTCCTTAGCCTGATTGAACACGCGCAGCCAAAGGACAGCGGTCGTTTTCTTTCCTATGACGGCCGCGACTTACCTTGGTAACTTCTGTTGTCGACAGCGCTGAGAACAGAATTTCACGTCTTCCCAACATTGCCGCCACTTTCGCCGCCAAGTGAACGGTCTTTCACAGACGACACACCGTTTTTCTCTGCGATCTTTTGGGTGACCATTTCTACCGGACATAGCGTTTTGACCTGCGCTTCATGTTCGCTTCCTTAACCATAAAGTCGAACAATGGGGCGAATAAATTGGCAAAGAGGATAGCCAACATGATCCCCTCGGGATACGCCGGATTGAGGACACGGATACCAATGGTCATGACGCCGATAAGAATCCCATATGCCCACTTACCTCGGTGCGTAAAGGCCGCAGACACAGGGTCTGTTGCCATAAAGAAGGTACCAAAAGCAACGCCTCCCAACACAAAGTGCCAGTAGAACGGCATGGAAAACATGGGATTAGTGGTCGAACCAATCACGTTGAGCAAGGTGGATGTCAACACCAAGCCGACTAAGACACCTGCCACAATGCGCCATGATGCAATTCGCATGGCAATCAGCAAAGCACCGGACACCATGATCAGCAAGCTCGACACTTCTCCCATTGAACCGGGGATATTGCCGACAAACGCATCAGTCCAAGTCAACACCTCGTTGGTCATGTTGTTGATCAAGGCGCTATTTCCCCCCTCATACCATTGGCTCAAAGGGGTCGCCCCTGAGTAACCATCTGCGGCAATCCATGCGGCACCACCGGACATATTGCCCGGATAAGCGAAGTATAAAAAGGCCCGACCCGCCAAAGCAGGGTTAAGAAAATTACGGCCAGTCCCCCCGAAAATTTCCTTGGCCACGACAATGCCGAACGTGATCCCTAATGCTGCTTGCCAAAGCGGTATGGTCGGTGGAAGTATCAAAGAAAACAATACTGAGCTGACAAAAAAACCTTCGTTAACCTCGTGTTTTCTTACCACGGCAAACAGAACTTCCCAAAATCCACCGACAATAAATACCGTGGCATAGACAGGCAAAAAATAGGTTGCACCGAGCAGCATTTTACTCGCCCAACCAGCGCTCAACAGCCCTGATACGTCGCCAAAAGCCAGAGACAGTCGCCAACTGCCCGCCACGACCGACACTAACTCCTGAGAGGAGTGGAGGCTCATCAGCGCCATCACGGCTTGATTGCCCACATTAAACATCCCCCAAAACATCGCGGGAAAGGTCGCGAGCCAAACCATGATCATGATGCGTTTGAGGTCAATGCTATCACGAACATGCGTTTTACCACGATTCACCATTCCTGGCGTATAAAAGATAGTCGCCGCCGCTTCATAGAGCGGGTAAAATTTTTGATATTTTCCGCCGGGCTCAAAGGCGGGCGCCATGCCCTCAATACGCTTTTTAATGCTCATAATATTTTCGTCCGTGTTTGTAAGCAAAGTGGTGTAACTTTTACTACGATCATTGAGCAGGTTTGGCACAGTTCGAAAGCGATGATTTTTTGAACAACCAAGCATTCCGAACCGTATGAAAGTTACGGTCATCAATAAGAGTGTGCTATGGAAACGTTAGCGGTCGATTTAGCGAGATTTCAGTTTGCTTTTACAGTCTCCTTCCACATTATTTTCCCCGCTTTTACCATCGGGTTAGCCAGTTATTTGGCGGTTCTGGAAGGTTTGTGGTTGAAAACAAATGATGAGAAATTTCTTCAACTTTACAAGTACTGGATCAAGATCTTTGCCATCAGTTTTGGGATGGGCGTCGTCAGTGGCATCGTACTAAGTTACCAATTCGGAACCAATTGGAGCGTCTTCGCAGACAAGACTGGACCGGTACTTGGCCCTCTCATGGGATACGAGGTGTTTACCGCCTTTTTTCTCGAGGCTGGGTTTCTTGGCGTTATGTTATTCGGGATGGAGCGCGTTGGGAAAAAATTGCATTTTGCGGCGACGTGCGTTGTTGCGTTCGGCACCTTTCTTTCGGCATTTTGGATCTTGTCTGTGAACAGTTGGATGCAGACCCCGGCGGGCTTTTCTATCAATGACGCTGGGCAGTTTATCCCCGAAAGTTGGTTTGAGATTGTCTTTAACCCTTCGTTTCCGTATCGGCTCGTTCATATGTTACTGGCTGCTTATCTTACAACGGCCTTTGTTGTCGCGGCCGTCGGCGCTTACCATCTGCTCAGTGCTCCTCGGAATCCTCTGGCAAGGACGATGTTCTCTATGGCCATGTGGATGGCGGCCATTGTTACCCCAATCCAGATATTGGCAGGGGACTTTCATGGCCTCAACACCCTTGAGCACCAGCCCGCTAAGATTGCCGCCATGGAAGGCCATTACCAATCTCACAAGGGGGCACCCTTGATTTTATTCGGTTTGCCCAATGATGAGGAGCAACGGGTGGATTTTGAAGTGGCCATTCCCCATCTTGGCAGCCTGATCTTAACCCATAGCTGGGACGGAGAAGTCAAAGGGCTCGATGCGTTTCCTGCTGACAAACACCCGCCTGTCACGATTGTTTTTTGGAGTTTTAGGATCATGGTGGGTATTGGATTCGGGATGTTATTCATTGGAATGTGGAGCCTTTGGTTGAGAAAAAAACAGGCGCTCTATCACACACCTTGGTTCCACCGCTTGTGTATTGCCTTCGGGCCCGCTGGTTTTATTGCGGTTCTTGCCGGCTGGATCACCACTGAAGTGGGCCGCCAGCCTTACACGATTTACGGATTGTTAACCACGGCCGAATCCGCCTCCCCCATAGACGCAGCAGCAATCAGCGTCTCTTTGACAGCATTTGTTTTGGTGTACTTTGTCGTGTTTGGCGCTGGCTTTTTCTATTTACTGCGTTTGATGCGCAAATCGCCAACCCGTTATGAGCAAACGCTGAATAGTCGATTACCTGACGGGACAGACAGCCCACCGGTCTCTCATTCCAATCACTTAAGTTAAGGGGCGACACCATGGATTACGCATTAATTTGGTATGGCATCATTGGACTCGCCGTCTTGATTTACGTTGTGCTGGATGGCTTTGACTTAGGGATTGGTATTTTGTATCCCAGCGCACTCAGTGAAAATGAACGTGATCTAATGATGAACAGCATTGCTCCGGTTTGGGATGGCAACGAAACTTGGCTGGTTCTCGGCGGAGGCGGCTTGTTTGCCGTGTTTCCTCTCGCCTATTCGGTGGTCATGCCAGCCCTTTATGGCCCATTGATTCTCATGTTATTGGGGTTGATTTTAAGAGGCGTTTCTTTTGAGTATCGATTCCGTACCAAGCGGGGCAAATTTTTGTGGGACGGCGCCTTCTTTCTCGGCTCTTTGATGGCGACCGCAATGCAAGGCATTATGCTTGGGGCTTTGCTTCAGGGGATTGAGGTTGAAGGACGAGCATACGCTGGCGGCTGGTTTGACTGGCTAAGCCCATTGAGTGTTTTTTGTGCTCTGGCTCTTATTTGTGCTTACGTTCTGTTGGGGGCCTGCTGGTTAATCATCAAACTCCCAGAAGATCTGGTTAACCGTTATTACACCATTGCCAAGCGCTGGGGGATAGCAATGGTTTCATGCATTGCTGTTGTTAGCCTGTGGCTACCTCTGAGCAGTTCAGTGATCTTTGAACGCTGGTTTAGTCTACCCAATGCGTTGGTCTTTATTATGATTCCGATCATAGCAGGGTACTGTATTTGGCAGCTTTTTTCATCGCTCTTAGCTCATAAGGCCCTCAGAGCGTATGGGTTCGCTATCGGTTTGTTTGTTGTGTCCGCCATTGGATTTGCGGTCAGTACATTCCCCTATCTGGTGCCGTTCTCACTCACTTACAGACAAGTCGCCGCCCCCGATTCCAGCCTCGCTTTTTTGCTGGCTGGGACCGTGTTTTTATTACCCATGATCATTGCCTATAGTGCCTACTCTTATTGGGTGTTCAGAGGTAAATTGAAGCACGGTGAGGGCTACCATTGATGAAGCAGTTGAGCTGGTTTATTTTACTATGGCTTGCGAGCGTGACGGCACTGGCCTGCGTGTCAATGCTCATCCGGCTGGTGCTGTTTTAAGCTTGAATCACAGCAGTTTCACCACCAATGTTCGTAGCACTTTAAGCCCTATTTTGCTTTAATTGAGGCCTGCACATAGGTAGAGGCATTAAAATGGAAGAAATGTATTTTGCTGGCGGTTGTTTGTGGGGCGTTCAGGAGTTTATCAGGCACCTCCCAGGCGTGTTGTCAACACAGGCAGGAAGAGCGAATGGCCGCTGCTATTATCGGCTAGATCACTATGATGGTTATGCGGAATGTGTCCTCACACGTTTTGATCCTCAAGCCGTTTCTGTTGACCAGCTTATGGATTATTTTTTTGAAATTATTGATCCCTACAGCATCAACAAACAAGGTGACGACATTGGTGAGAAGTATCGTTCTGGCGTTTATAGCCTAAACCCTAAGCATCTTGAGCACGCACAAGCGTATATTGGACGCCAGCCGAATAACTGTAAGATTCAAGTTGAGGTGCTGCCCTTATCCCGCTATGTCCCAAGCGATAGTGTCCATCAAGACCGGCTGACTCTCTATCCAGATGATTACTGCCATATCCCACTACCGCTGTTACATAAATACAAAAACGCCTGAAGGCAAGGGCACGAGCATTAGACCTGAAACTTATTCAGGTTTTTGTGCAAGTCAATCACATTCATGGCGATGGTTTCACTGGCTTGAGCCGTGTTTTTGGTTTCTTGGGCCGTTTCTTCGGCCAACGTTTTAATATTGGTCAGATTGTTATCTAGATCCTGTGCCACGGTTGATTGCTGCTCCGCAGCCGCCGCAATTTGTAGATTGAGGCCAGCGATCTGGCTCACCGATTCAGCCGCGAGTAAGAAGGTGTTGGCAGACTCTGAACTCTTGGATAAACAGAGCTTAGCGGTGTCTGTCCCCTTCTTCATACTGGTGACCGCATTACGTGCCTCAGACTGTAATCGATCGACCAGTTGCTGAATATCCACCGTTGCTTCCTGAGTGCGTTGAGCCAGTGAACGTACCTCATCCGCAACCACGGCAAAACCACGCCCAGTTTCACCAGCCCGTGCTGCTTCAATCGCCGCGTTGAGGGCCAATAGGTTGGTTTGCTCAGCGATACCTTGAATTGATTCCAACACTTGTCCAATGTTGTTGGTTTCAGAGACGAGGTTTTCAATAACACCGGATGACGTCGTCACTTCGTTGGCGAGCTCCTGAATGACTTGCTGAGTTTCTTCCGCCTCATGCTGGCCTTCCATCACCCGCTTTTTCACTTCGTCGGTAACGGATGACGCATTCGCCGTACTGTTGGCGACCTCTTGAGTGGTGGCGTTCATCTGATTGATGGCCGTGGCGACTTGCTCTATATCGCAGCGCTGTTTTTCAACATTGTGTAACGTCCGTTGCATCGCGGCCACTGCAACCTCAGAGGACTCGCCCAGTTCTTCAGCCTGAGAATTGATTTTGGTAATGGTTGCCATGAGAACACCAAGAAATTTATTAAATGCCCCCGCGACGGTCCCAGTCTCATCACGCGATGACGCATCTAACCTAACCGTCAAATCTCCGTCTCCGTCCGCGACTTGTTTGAGCCTGTCAATCAGCACGAGCAGAGGTGTACGAATGGCACGGCTGATCAGTATCGGCATGATAACCCCCAACGCGATGGAGACCCCCGCAATCACTGTCATCCACTTAATTGCGAATTTTTCATCTGCTTCTGCTTGAAGTGCACTTGCCAGCGTGAAGGCTTGAACCTCATCCAATATAGCGATCAGCGCATGGTCTATCTCATCCTCATGGGCTTCCACTTTTTTCGATAAGTCCAACATCTCGTTAATCTTACCCGCGCTACCAAACGCCATCACTTCGTCTACTTCAGAAACCAACGTTAAGTAGGATTTTTCAACCCGTTTGAGACTACTGAGTAGCCCTTTAAATTCATCCACTGCCGCTTGAGAGTGCAATTTTGGGATAGCCTGTTGAATAAATTCTTCAACCTCAACAATTTCTTTGTTGGTTTTAACGGTTAAATTATGAACTTTGTCTTTTGCAGCATTGAAGTTACTCATCAATTCCAGCCCTTGTTCAACCCGAATCGCTTTGACCAAAGCCCGTTCGAACAAGATCGCCTGTTCAAGTTGATGCTCGGCAAGTACTGTCATCATGCGTGTCAAAGGAATATCTTCTTCAGCAATATCGACCAATTCTATCCCTATTTTGTTCATTTGTTGCAGAGCAAACCCACCCATAATCAGCATGGCAAGCAACTGCATCAGGCCGAGCAAGTAAACTTTCTGAGCAATCGTTATTTTAGATAACATGAACTAACCTCTCTCCGTGCTTTGGGCAAAGTGTTTGACCATTCGTAATGCAAAACTTTGATTGTTGACCAAGTAATCTGGGTCTTCCCTGTGGGCTAAAAAATCGCTATAACCCGTCACTGACGAGCCCGAATGTTGGTCTAAAACTTTAAAACCCATTTTCCATTCGGAAAAGCTTCGACCACTGATGCGATGAAAGCCTATTCGATTGACATTGCCATGGCGTGAATCTTTTTTTATTTTATTAAATAACGCTTCAACCTGATCTTCTGGCCCTTCAAGCACTTGGATAAAGGTCCCATAACCATCGTAAAGCAGCAAACCTGTAATGTCTGAAGATGTGTTATTCTTACGGGCCGTCGATAAAAGTGCTTCCAGTTGCTCTTGATTAAACCTGTTGGTCGCTTTACTGACGTAGATAAGTTCTATCATTTCCATGGCTAGCCTCTGTCGCTTCGGGTGTTATGCCAATTGCTGTTCTTTTGTCGCCACTGTTTGGGCCATTGGGGTACCATAAGAGTGTAGTCCACATTATCACGCAGCGCCTTGCATTCACCTATGGCATAATATTCAGACAATTCAATAGCCTTACGCGGAATGGCCCCAAGCTAAAATGTCGATATTAACATTACCTTTACAAATAACGTGCCAATCTATAAAACGCCATATTTAGACCTCTGTTGCAAACAACACCACACAAATAGCCACTATATGCATATAATGGTTGCATATTGCGATTTTATTTGTAATTTGCAAATCCGTTATCTAGGAGAAAGGATGGTCAAGGTGAATGACCGCGAGAGATAAAAGGTGGCATCTGAAACACTGAATCCGTCCAGTGTCATCAGGTAATTGGTGGGATTGGGGAAAGAACGCTGAAGAGATCCGGGCCGAAAATGATCCCAGCCCGGTATTGTCTATAATGAGTCTGGTTTGGTGATGCCTTGATCGATGGCCATTTGGTGCGCCACTTTCGGCCCTTGCCATAAGCTAGGCAACAACACAAAAGACACCGGCACAGCCGTGATCACAATAAAAGATTGTAACGACGACACACCACCCTCGCCAAGAGCAATCAACGCAATCGCCACGACGCTCATCATAACCCCCCAGAAAACACGAATGATTGCGTTCGGCTCTTTTTCCCCTGTCATCACGGTACTGATGGTATAGGTCATCGAGTCACCCGTGGTCACGATGAAAGTCGTGGTCAAGATTAAAAACAACACTGCAATCACCGTAGGGAAAGGCAGTTGGCTGGTGATCGCAAGCAATACGGCCGGAAGGTTGAACCCTTCAAAAGCCTCAGAAATTGAGCCCGGATGATTCAATTCAAACGCCAGACCACTTCCACCAACCACACTGAACCAAAAGCAGGTAATTAAGGGAGCGGCGATGCTGATCGACAAAATAAGTTGTCTGATGGTGCGCCCTCTGGAAATGCGGGCAATAAAAATGGCCATCATCGGTCCATAGCCAATAAACCATCCCCAGAAAAACACCGTCCACCAACTCAACCAACCTGTATCACCACGAAACAAAGCCATTGGAACAAAATTGTCCACCAACCGCCCAACACCCTGAAGGTATCCATCAACGATAAAGTTTGTCGGGCCACAGACCAGAATAAAACCTATCAAAAATACAGACAGTATAATGTTATAGCGGCTGATAATTTGTATTCCGCGACTCACACCACTCAACGCAGAAAGGGTGTAAGCCAACATCGCAAACACCACCACAGAAGCCTGTGTCATCAAAGTATCGGGGATATCAAAAAGGGTATTCAATGCATAACTGATTTGTAAACCAAGAAAGCCAATTGGGCCAATGGTCCCCGCCGCCACGGCGATCACACAACAAGCATCAACCACATCACCAAGCCAACCATTAATCGCCTTATCCCCAAACACCGGATAAACCAACGTTCGTGGTTTGAGTGGTAAACCTTTGTCATAATGAAGATGCATTAAAACGATAGACGACAGGCAGCCTAAGATCGCCCACGCTAAAAAACCCCAATGCATAAAAGATTGTGATAACGCATTGATCGCCGCCGTCTTGGGCGAGCTTTGACCAAAAAAAGGTGGCGCTGATACAAAGTGAGCAATGGGCTCAGCCGCGGCCCAAAAAACCCCACCGCCTGCAAGCAAGGTACAAAGAACGATGGAAAGCCATTTAAAACCAGTCACATCCGGCGATGATAACCCACCTAACCTTACACACCCGGTACGCGAGATCGCCAAATAAAGTCCAATCACAAAATTGACCAGTAACAATACTTGCCAATAGGCGCCGAAGTACTTTACGGAAAAAGAAAAACCGTCTTGGACGAGTTCGGTTAACATTGGCGTATTGAACATTGCCAATAAGACAAAGCCCATCAGAAAACTGCCGCTAAGCCAAAAAACCGGGTTATTAAGTTGTAGTTTATGAATGACACCCGATGTTGACAGGGTAGATGGACCGTCAGAATAGTCAGCAGAACAAGGGGTCGTTCGGCTCACTGCCTGAGTCATATTAGACATGCAAAAATTCACTTCTGTTAAGGCTATTTGTCAGCAAATAGCATGTATTTATCTCACATTTCAATGATGATTTGTGAGGTACATCACCTAAATGCTAACACAGCTATCAATAGAAGTAGAGGAGTAATCTCGGTTGGCCCCGATCTTGGACCGTGAATTAGGCAACGAGTTTCTCAATTCGCGTCCGCCAATCACCCTCGCCGCGAGTAAGTCGGACATAGAAGTGCGCACGATGACCATTGTCGGTGGGAAAGGCTTAGAGGAGAAAAAACACCCCTATTGCGATGCCTTGCAATAGAGGTGGGGGGAGCCAATTACATGTTCGCCAATTCAGGTTGTTCAATAGAATGGTTAAGCCCAGCCACTAGGCGTTCAATGGCAATTTTTAACTCTTGTGGGGTGGCATTGGTGAAGTTGAGCCTTAATGCGGCTCTGGCCTGATTGGCATCAGGATAAAATACCGGGCTTGGAACCACAGCCACCCCTTGCTTGAGCAATAATTTGGCGACAGCAAAAGTATCGCATGGCGGTAGAGTCAACCAAATGAACATTCCGCCTTCAACAGGCTTAGCCTCACACCCCACCGGTAATTGTTGGTTAAGTTGAGTTAACATCACCTCGAAACGAGTCTGGTATAAAGCCCTAACCGTTGCAATATGCTGTTCAAACTCTGGGTGTTTGAGTAAGCCCAAAAGCAAGGCTTGCATTGGGATACTGGAGTGCAAATCCGCACCTTGTTTAATTTTTATCAAGGGTTCTAAATCACGATGTTGACCACTGACAATACCAATTCGCAAGCCAGGAGACGCGATTTTAGAAAACGAACGTAATACAATCGAGTGCATTGAACAAAAATCAGAGACAAGTGGCAGGGCCTCACCCGAAAAACGCAACTCACGATACGGCGCATCCTCGATGAGCACCACATTATATCGCTGACAAAGTTCACCAACTTTTTTACGCGTCTCCAGAGTCCAACACACCCCTGTCGGATTATGGAAATCAGGCACCGCATAAAACATCTTGGGCGATTGTTGAGCAAAACACGCCTCAAGCGAATCCAAATCAGGCCCAGCTTGGTTTTGCTCCACCGTGATAATATCAGCTCCAGCGAGTCCAAATACCTGCATTGCACCAAGGTAACTCGGGGCTTCCATCACCACTTGGTCACCCGGATTCACGTAAGCTCGTGCAATTAAATCCAGCCCCTGCTGTGAACCAGTACAGACCATCGCACCGTGAGATGAAGGCAGAGAAAAGTACTCATGAAGGAAATCGATGAGTGGCTGATAACCCGCTGTTGCACCGTATTGAAAGACCTCAGGCATGGACGCAAGATCGGTTAAGGTCTGTTTCATCAACTCGATCGGGAAGGTACTTTTATCAGGCAACCCACCGGCCAGTGAAATAACATTTTCATCCGAGGCCGCAGCAAGAATTTCACGGATGTAAGAAGAGGGGACTTGCTGTAATGCGCGAGCGATTTCCATAAGGGTTCCTGAATAAGAAAATTAACATGCCGTCTTTTCGGGCACCAAGCAAGTGTATAACTGATTGCACAAATCAACATGTCCATTTATGCTGTTCATCATGTCCATTTATGCTAATTTTTGAATGAGCCAACAGCACAACATCCGTATTAATGACGTCCTTTACTATATTCACAAAGATATCGCGAAACCCATGGAGGCCAAGTCCCTTGCGGATATTGCCGCTTATTCGGAGCAGCACTTTCATCGAATATTCAAGCAGGTTGTGGGGGAATCGATTCATCAGTATATTCGGCGAACACGAATGGAATACGCGGCCAATCAATTAATGTTTGACCCACAGTCGTCCGTATTAGAGGTTGCGAATAAAAGCGGTTTTAGCTCAGTTTCATCCTTCAGCCAGGCATTCAAAGCCACTTTTGCCGTTTCTCCTGGGCAATGGAGAAAGCATGAACAACAAAATACGGCCAAACCGTACTTAAAAGATCCTGAAATCGCCGCGGGCTATCGAAGAGTCGCACTCAAACCTCTACCCACCCCTAAGATCATTAATGCGCCCGATCGCCTAGTGGCGTATATGCGCCATGTCGGCTATAGCAGAACGGTAAAAAATGTGTGGCGAGTGCTGACAAACTGGGCCAAAAGTGAGCAAAGAAATCCATCGATTCAATTCGGGTTGCATCACTCTAATCCCGCCCTAGTCGAGCTGACGCAATGCCGCTATGTCGCGTGTATTGAAATCGAGACGCCAATTAAAGTCAGAGGGGTGGTGAATCAGTTGGTCATACCCGGAGGGCTTCATGCTCTGTTTCGTTTAAATGGTACCTATGGTGATCTGTTGCCTCACATTAGCAAGATACTGGAGCAGTGGCTGCCCGAATCAGGCTTTAAGCTAGGCTCAACACCAGCGTACGCTCACTACCACAAGAACCATTTCCTCAATGAAGATGAGCAATTTGAGTTGGATTTCTACTTGCCTATCAGTTTTCACTAATAAGGAGGCGAAAGCGCCTTGTGAACCAGAAGGTTGGTCAGCCAAGCAATGCCAAACTGTTCACAACCTCACATTATCGGCTGGCCTGCGCAAAGTACGATGGATCTGATGACGGACAACCAAGGCTCATGATGACTGGGCTTGCTCGACGGCCAAATCAATATAGCGACCCAGCATGTTTTTCAAGGCATTGGATTTGAGAGGCTTCGCGATGAAGTCCGTCATTCCCGCGGCAAAGCAGCGCTGCTTGTCTTCTTCTAACACATTCGCCGTCACTGCGATAATCGGTACGCGTTGGCCCCAATCGGACAGTTTCCGAATTCTCTGAGTGGCAATAAACCCATCCATAACGGGCATATGGCAATCCATGAGAATCACATCGTAATGATGCTGACTGAATAACTCTAATGCGACCTTACCATTTTCTGCCACATCACACTGTAACTTGAGCTTTTTCAGCAATTGTATCATCACGGTTTGGTTAACCTGATTATCTTCGACAACCAGAATCTGAGTGCCGTCACTCGAGTGAGTCAGCGGCGCATCGACGACCATCGGCTGAACAACCATCGGCTGCCAAGTGACCGTCGGCTCTTTGGGTACATTGGCAGGTTGACACGGTATTGAGAAGCGGAAACGACTGCCCATGCCTTCTTGGCTGGAAACGCTAATATGGCCGCCCATTAACTCCACCAAATTCTTAGTAATCGCGAGGCCAAGACCCGTCCCTCCGTATTCTCGGGTGGTACTGCCATCGACCTGATGAAATTTTTCAAAAATCATTGAAACGCTCTCTTCACGAATACCGATGCCCGTGTCAGAGACTTCAACGGTAAGCACTTGAGGTTCATAAGTTATCTGCAATTTTACCGCACCAAAATGCGTGAACTTAAACGCATTACTGAGTAAGTTATTGAAGATTTGCTTAAGATGAATCGGATCGCCAACCAACTGATTAGGAACCATTTCGTCACATTCCACCAGCATCTTTAATTGTTTTCTGTTTGCTGTTATTTGATATAATTGCTCAAGTTCAGAGACTAAACTTTGAAAATCAAATGGAATCATTTCCAGTTCTACACGGCCCGCTTCAATTTTTGAGATATCCAATATATCATTGATGATCACCAACATATCTTCAGACGACTGCTGGATCATCCGCAAGTGATTCATCTGGGTTTCATTGAGGTCAAGATCTTCCATAAGTGAAGAGACCCCAATAATCCCATTCATTGGAGTGCGAATTTCATGGCTCATATTGGCAAGAAATTCACTTTTTCTTCTGTTGGCCATTTCAGCCTGATCTTTCGCATCTGACAAATCAAAATAATGTTGTTCAATATGTTCATTTGATTGATTAAATTTGTCCGCCAAACAGGAAATTTCGTCTTGAAACCAACGTCGAGGCAGTGTGATTCTGCCTAATTTATCTTTATCTTCAAAATCCGTCACCATTTCAGCCATCAAAACAACGGGTTTGATGAGCAAATGCCAGACCAGAAATAGCATCGTCGTCACGAACACAACCGTACGTACATTTTCTGCTAGCAGAAGATGGAGAAACGTTTGCCACAGATCACTGTATACGGGCGTGAGATCAGATTGGACCGTCAAGTGGCCCAACAAATACGTTTTGTCTCCTACCGCGTACTCCATTGGCCAAACTTGCGTGATATGATCACTCGCCAATCTTTGGCCTCTTTCTATGATGGCCGTATCTTGATCTTTGATGGAGACAAAGTCGACACCGGGTAAGGTCATCAAGCCTTCAACTTGCGCGTTGAGTAACCCTCTGTCTTCAACCCACAGACTTGCAGTAAGGCTGGGGAGCTGACTGTGTTTGATGTTGTTCAAAACAACATCAAGATTGGTCAAATCTTGCTTAAAGTTTTGATACAAGTTGTAGATTGTTCCTGCTAGTGCGAGGATAACACTGAGTATTACGACAGCGGTCACCAACTGTTTGTTAATACTGAGGTATGGTTTGTCTTTGTCCGCACTTCTCATATGAAACTAGACTCTAATTAAATGCCTACTACTATAAATATAGCCCGATTAAAAGATTAGTAAATGTGGAGCCAAAATGAATTGGAAACAACAAATTACCCTGCTTAGTGCGTTCACTTCCCTTACGTGTTTCGCCGATTCTGTTGACGTCAACTATTATGTTATCTCTGAGCAAGCCAAACCGTTTCAAATTGAAACGAAAGGGAGCTCGCACTCAGGTATCGTCAGCGATATTGTCGCTGAAGTCTTCAAAGACAGTGATTACGACGTTAACTACCATACTTACCCATTCAACCGAATGATTTCCATTCTTGAGCGTGGAGATGCTGAAAACTGGGTGACTTACGGCAGCCCGAAATGGGGAAAGGTTCAATCAGAAAATTTATCTGATGTACCCATTTATACCGTAAGGCACTCGCTTCTTTCGAGTAGCAAAAATCCAGTCAATTTTTCTGACATCTCAGATCTGAATGGTAAAGTCATTGTCTTGTTGATGGGGTTTGATTATCCGGAATTGAAACCTTATTTTGCCAACGGTGACATGACGGAAATGCGCGTCAAGACCTACCAATCTGCATTTCGCGTCCTGAACCGAAATCCAGGCGAACTGGCGTTTGTTGAAATGGAATCACGGATTTCCTATAACCTATCAAAACTCGAGCAAGATGACAGCCAATTCAATAAACATTCTTTGAGTAAACTGATTCCGGATTACCCTATTCACTTGGCATTTTCACCTGAAATGGATAAGTCGGTCCAAGCTTTTATTAATCAACGATTAAAAGAATTAAAAACTCAAGGTAAACTGGACACTATCATCGCCAAGTATATTTAGGCAATACGGGTAGGTTGTCAATAACACCTACCCATTTATGTAGATTGAAACGGTCATACCTTCACTGTCGCGATTCTGTCGCCACAGTGAAGGTTTTCCCTATGGGTTACTTGATGAATTCTTCATCAAGAAGGTGGCCTAATTTAGCCACTTTGGTTTTTAAATAGTCCAAATTATCGGGGTTGCAACCTTCCTGAAGTGCGACTCGCTCCGCAACATGAATATTTGCTCGTTCTAGAGCCTGAACTTTAAATGGGTTATTGGTCATTAAACGCACCGATTTTACCCCCAAATAACAGAGCATCCCTTTGCAAAAACGATAATCCCTCAAATCGGCAGCAAAGCCCAAACGCTCGTTAGCCTCAACCGTGTCTGCTCCATCATCTTGCAAATGATACGCTCGTATCTTGTTGAGAAGACCAATACCCCGGCCTTCTTGGCGAAGATACAGTAAGACTCCGGTCCCTTCTTCAGCAATATTTTTTAACGCGCGGTCAAGCTGAAAACCACAGTCACACCGTTGACTAAACAACGCATCCCCTGTCAAACACTCTGAGTGCAAACGTATCAGCGGGTCCTTGACCGAACTCAAATCTCCGTAGACCAAAGCGAGGTGTTCTTTGCCTGTCTTTTCCTCAAAGAACCCATACATATGAAACGTACCCCACTTGGTGGGCAGTTTCGCACTATCAACAAACTGCACCAGATTGTACGGCTCACTGTTGCGAAGCTGCGTTCGTAAATCCATCAATATCTTACCGAGTTGATTTTCTCCCCTCCCATTTTCTCCATCCCCCCAAAAACCATCATATAGAGAGTGCTCTATCAGTAAGGATTCTCCTGTTTCAATCAGTTGGAAAGCGAGTTGAGAGTTTTGCGTAAACTTTTCAGTGACGATAAACTTCATCACGTTAAGACGCTCGTCCTCCCATTGAGAACGAACTTTATCTTGATGTTTTCGGCTCAACGAAAAAGCCAAATCGGGCGTTGAACAGTGTTGGATCTCTTTTTTTATAAGAGGATCTGAGAACTTTTGAGCTTGATAGTAGTGTTCACTCGTTGGCCAAATATGGCCATCAACATCGATGGGTGCGTGACAGAAATTTGAAAGAAATCCATACGCTTCATCGGGCTCATAAAAATTTATTTGGTCTACCATGGGCAGCTCCTGACGTTGCTATTTATTATATCAATAAGAGTTAGTTTGCATATTAACAATTAGTCGGATTCTATAAAAAAGTCAATCCTCTTTCCAGTCAGGCACCGTCGAATTCTCTGGATAATTTTTAGAAAAGCAATCCAACTCTATTAGAATTAAGCATTATAAATCAGTACGATATTCGCAATGAAGCGCGGGCGCGGCGTCTTTCTCGCCTGTGGAGCACGCCCCTATCAGCACGCGCTCCTCTGCAACGGTTGCCGCTCACGCCATTTAGTCAGACAGCATTCCCTGCCCCTGAGTGCGATGTTGTTGCTGCACAAAAACGGCTGCGGTAAGGGGGGGAATACGGAATGCACCACGTTCAAATTTGGCTTGCTTCAGGCCTGCGTCTGAAGAGCTCCCATGTACCGGATGCAAAGTAAAATGCTCCGCGTTCGGGATAGTGATTGTCTGTGCCTCAAGGTGGGCATTGATCGCAACCAAGACCGCATCAAACTGAGGGTCAAGGTCTTGACCGGAACTCACACCATCATCGACAGACATCACGATCAGACCTGGTTGCGCTGTTTGGCCAGTGTTATGAAAACGGACCCGTTTGAGGATGTGATCTTCACTGCCCAAGCGCAACAAGGGCGAGTGTGAGCGGATCGTTATCAAATCTTTAACCATACTGTCTGTCCACTCAATATGTTGAGCGCTCACTTGAGTGTTGGGGTTACTGATAATGGATTGGATCGCTGGCCAATTCGCTCGATCTTTATCCGCACGAGGTAGGCCCACATTCCAGTTGTTGCCTTGCTTGGAAAAATCAACCTTGTTATACCAGTCGCCGCTATCATAACTGTCACGCTCCATTGACTTGGAACGCAGGAGTTCAGACCCCATATGGATGAAAGGAACGCCTTGACCCAGTAATATGGTTGAAAGGCCAATAACTTGCATTCTTGCTCGTTGTTTGGGTGTCACGCTCGCTGTTGCTTTATACTGATTGAAGTCCCAAAGCGTCTGATTATCATGCTTGGAAACATAATTGATCGATTCCTGTGGATCTAGGGCGTAAGCCGCTCCCTGTCCCCCATAAACGTAATCTCTCCCATAAACTCGCTCGCCCATATAGGTGGTAAGAAGGTAGTTTTGCAAATTGCCAGCCATCCCATAGCGAATCAGGTCCATTTTCGACTTGAGAGCGTCGCTAAACCGGGTTCCTGCATTGGCAAAACCCGGATTTTTCAATAGCGCCTCGCCACTGTCGAATGGACCACCACCACGTACACCATCACGCAGACGATCGTTGTAAGTCCCTATGCCAGTACCTGCCATTGCCCACTGAGTGGCATGCTCACCTCGCTGACCATTTGCCACCTCCCCAAAATTCCACCCTTCCCCATAAAACCAAGTATCTTCATCAACCTGCTTGGTCTTTTTGTAAGCTTCAAGCATGCTGGATTTCATCACATGCCCCATCAAGTCAAAACGAAAACCATCGACTTTGTAATCCCTTGCCCAAGTGACCACACTATCAACCATCAGTTTTTCAAACATACGGTGTTCGGACGCCGTGTTATCGCAACACGTTGAATTCTCTATGTCTCCAGTCAAAGGGTTTAGGCGATGGTAGTAGCCTGGCACGGCTTTATCGAGCACCGATTTAGCCTCCAACCCTGAAGCAAAGGTATGGTTGTACACCACATCTTGGACCACGCGAAAGCCCATGTTATGAAGCTGTTGTACCATTTGGCGATACTCTCTAATTCTTGAAACCCCATCACTGAAGGTCGCGTAACTGCCTTCAGGTACCGTGTAATGAAACGGGTCATAACCCCAGTTAAAGCTGTCTAATGGCCGGATGTCAGCCATGATTGACTGAGCATCACCGCTCGCGGGGTCGGCTTGCGCCAATAAAGACACGAGAGTCGCCTCCTGAGATACACCACCTGAACACAGCGCTGCATCCGGATTGATCCGGCAGAGTTTGCCCACACTGTCACTCAAATTGACGCGCTTTCCTTGTTCTTCATCGATTGAGGCGAGATCGTAAGTCGGCAATAAATGGATCGTGGTCAATCCTGCCGCTTTCAATTCCAATAGGTGCTGAACGCTGTCTCGCTCTTGTTCGAGAAATGCCAAATACTTACCGTTATTTTCTGGCCGCCCTTGGCTATCACTCAGGCTAAAATCGCGAACGTGTAATTCGTAGATAATATGGTCTTCAGGTTTGGCCAACGTGGGTATCTGATGCTCGTCCCACCCCAAAGGTTTGCTTTGCGGATCGTCAAGATCCACCAGTTGTGAGTATAAGCTTGAGGTACTTAAAGACAGAGAATAAGGATCGGTTGTCATCATCCATTCAACCTGATCCGTTTGCGGATGAAAGGCTTTAATCCGGTAGCGGTAAAACACATTGGTTAACCCAGACGAAGCTTGATGATGCCAAATCCCAGTCGCATTATCTTGTGTCATAACAATAGGTGAGCGGGTCAGTCGTGTTTTATCTTGATCGTATAGATACAGCTCAACCGCTTGCGCAGTCGGCGACCAAATCGCAAAGTGGGATTGTTCTCCTTCTACCCAACTGCCCAGTCTCGCCTCATCAGCATCATTTTCTCCTGCCGTATAAAGATCGTCCACCACCCCCGGTATCTGAATTCGCGTCGCCAAAATAGGCTGTCCATTGATATCTAAAGCCACCGCAATCAACTGGCCCTTTAACAAGTTTTTCGCTACATCAGCGTCAACATTGAGAAAAAATTTGGCTCGACCATTAAGGTGGGGAAAGTTTGAATGAGTCATTCTACCGGCCAAGATTAGATCGTAACGGTGAAAGGGTTCCCCATCACTGAATTCTCCATGACCCTCTTTACGGCTCCAAAATTGATAACTGGCGGCATCGTCATGCTCAAACCAAGCAACATCGTTATGGCTTAACCAATGCGCGGCTGCGCCTGCGAGCTTTAAACTTGGCTCTGAATACGTAAACTCAGCACTGCCATGGCGAGTGTAAACTGTATCGCCCTTGTCGAACTCGACTCTCAAATCATCAGCGCCGAGCGCTTTGTCGTCTCCCTTATGGACAATAAAATTCAGACAGCTCCCCTGAGATGAGTCCAAGGGAACCACAAATTTCGCACCATATAAAGGGTCGAGTTCTTGCCAATGATAAGGGCTCTCCCAGTCAACGCCTTGCAGAGCCTCCGCCGCAGCCGCATGACAGGGACGATTATTCCACAAGTGGAGCCCCCAACCACGGTAGTCCCCATCGTCTCTGCGATAATAAATCACAGCGTGTTGAGGCCGAGTAACCGACGCCATGGCACGACCCTCGCTCATCGTTAACGCCTGATTAAGTAGTGAATGCGTTTCTCTTGCACGATGACCTGAACGATTCCCCCACTGTATGGCGTTTTCAATTTGCTCGCCCGCCACGTTGAATTTTAACGCATCATGACAACCAGTAAGAAAGCCGAAAATAACGATCAAAGGACTCAGTTTTGTTAGCTTGATGTTCATTATTGTACCTGATTGAGACTTAAGTTTAAGACAGCGAGGTGGCGTCTTAGACTCATCACATCGCAACAAGCTAACGTTATCTTTTCAATGCCATTATTTTCCTCATCCTACAAAATTCATTGTAAAGGCGTAGAAAAGAGGGATGAGTAAGAAAAAGCGAATCTAGATCACAGTTAACCGCTCAACCCGATCGAAAAATTACCCCAGTTTAACCCGTTCAGTGAGGAGATTAGCAGTTTGTCACCGTGCGAATGAAAGGATGGTAAGAATCCAACAAATGCTTTTAATTTGAAAAATAAGATCTTTTGCACAAAATGGATGTGTTTAAACATCAATCCATGATGTTTGGAGAGAGCAACCACTCTCCCATATCGTTGATGATTGAGTGGCAAAAGGCTGCGTTTAGCCTTTAAGCTCTGGCGAGTACTGATAGTTCGCAATCTGATCGCCAAACATCACTCGAATATTAAATGGTTGGCTGGTATCTAGACCGTAAGTCGCCAGTTTTGAATCGTTTCGCCACAGTCGCGACGGGTAATCCATACTTGGCACATCTCCAACCGCGTCAAAAACGCCGGTTTGAATAACGTCGCCTTGCTGAATTAAGTCAACCTGATAAAAGTCACGGCTAACAGAGTTAATCGTCTCACCGTAAACACGAACAATAAAGGTGCCATTTTGGTACATAGAGCCTAATTGTTTGTTCCGAGCTTCAATCTGATCTTTTGACCATTTTTCTTTCAATGCCAAGTATTGAGCCTGACCTTTGGATTCTTGCACTGACACGTAATCGATGGATGTGATTAAGGTCTCTGGCTGAGCAAAGTCTACGCTAAAGGTCATTTCATTGACTTCAATGCCCGACGGTTTGTTGAGGTTGTATTGATCTTTGCTGACAGATTTTTCTGTGCTCTGACAACCTGCAAGTGCGATCAGGACCATCACACTAATGCTAGAGCTTTTAAACATGACGACTCCAATAACTGATAGATAAGTTATAAAAGCGCATGATTATACATAGGATATAGTAATATAAAAGTCATTTATTGACCTAAATTATGCTATCCAATGATGGGCTCGCGCGGTGACACTCTACTTCACTACATAGGGAATCGTGTACGCTTTCTGAACATCACGTTAGTCAATTTCTGCTTTGATTGCTGCCCATGAGGAAGGGTCTCCTTCGCGAGTCAGCGGATGAAGCTCAGACGACGTTTTGGCGTAGCTCAGTCGATACAATCTTTGTGTCACATGATAGCTATCCAACCCTGAAATAGTCACCAAATCCATGGCCTCCATATCAATATAACCATCAGGCTGGACCACATGGTCGGGCAGCAGTAGAGTCTCAATTTCACCGATAATCAGGGACGTTCCGTTACATGAAAGTTGTGTTTGCTCTCGCAACTTCAGTCCGATTTTTATCGGGCTTTCGAGTACGAACGGCGCAAAAAAGGGCTCACAGAAATAGGGGGTTAATCCCGTTTCATCAAATTCGCTTTGATCTCGCGCGTATCTCGCAGACGTTTGATGGGCCGCACTCACGATCTCTGAATGAACAGAGTTGATCGTAAAACAACCCGTTTCGTTGATATTTTCTAGCGTATGGCGTTCGCTCTGAGGAGGACGAGAAATAAAACCCAGTAGAGGTGGATTGGAACCCAAATGGATGACAGAACTGACAATGGCTAGATTGACCTGTCCCGACCGACTTTTTGTTCCGATGAGATTGGCACTTTTAAACCCCGACAAGCTGTTGACGAGATGCGCTCGTTTCCGCGTATCTAGCGCCAATAACTGGGCCTTACTAAACGTTTTATCTTTCATAATCGCCTTTAAGATAGTCTACCCACCTGAGAAATTCGATGCAGGTTTGCCTCATCTTTACACTTACGGTGGCCGACACACAGAGATCAACGTCAAAGCAAGTATTCGTCACAATACATGAAAACCCAATGCCATAACAAGTTTGTCTTGGGTCCGCCACCGTCGCCCGAAAATAGGCTATTTTTCCACAGATAAATAGGATAGATTGAAGATAAGAACCCGTCATTGAGAGAATTATGTTTGATCAGATTGCTGGAATTCTGTTCCCTGTTTTTGCGTTAGTCCTAGTCGGTTTTTTGGTTGGTCAATGGCTAAACCCTGATTTTCGTCCGATCAATCGGATCAATATGGACGCATTCACGCCTGCTTTGGTATTTTCATCACTGGTCACTATGCCGCTGGACACACAGCAATTGCCTTTACTCAGCGCTGCTCTGATTGCCATATTGCTGCCTGGTATTTTGATGTGGCCGACATGCAGACTATTGGGTTTGCGCTTTAAAGCGTGGGGCCCACCTCATATGTTTCGCAACAGCGGCAACCTTGCTATCCCACTGTTTACCTATACGTTTGGTGACAGCGCCCTCGCGCCCGCTGTTTTGCTTTTTGTGATTTCTGCCTGTATTCACGTCAGTTTGGGCTTGGCGCTGCTTAGCTCTGGGAATCTTCTCAAACACGTTCTTCGTATGCCGATTTTTCTGGCCGCCGCCGCCGCTCTCACTCTTAATCTCATCAATGTTGAGATCTGGCAACCCTTGTATCGGGCAACCGCTTTACTCGGACAAGCCGCCGTACCGGTGATGTTGCTTTCACTCGGTGCCCAGATGTGTCACATGCGCACAAGCGGTTTAAAAATAGGCATAGCCTGCACCGTTCAGTCACTGCTGACAGGTGCCGTTGCATTCGGCCTTATTTATCTGTGGGTTCCTTTGCCAGCCAACCAACTGCAAATGATGGTGTTATTTACCATGCTACCTCCGGCGGTGATGAACTACCTTTTCGCTGAACGTTTCCATATCGAGCCCCAAAACGTAGCGTCAATGGTGTTATTTGGTAATTTTTTCAGTCTCTTTACCTTACCTTTACTGCTTACCTTCGCCTTGTCCTTGGGTTGACCATTCTTCTGGGTGGGTCAGCATGGTTTTGCCTTTAAATGTCTCTGCTCGGATATCCTTTGGATTATACAGAACGCATGAGTCCAAGGATAAACAACCGCAACCTATGCATCCGCCCAAATTATCTTTAAGCGCACTGAGCTGACGCATTCGATGCTCAAGCCTGTCTTGCCAGCCAACCGCCATGCGTTGCCACTGCTCACGATTTGGCGCCTGATGCTGAGGCAACTCAGACAAGCTCTGGGCAATGTCGTCAAGCGTTAACCCCACTTCTTGAGCCGCTCTAATCACCGCGATACGCCGAATAACACTACGATGATAACGACGCTGATTCCCCTGATTTCGCCAGCTGAAAATTAAGCCTTTCTGCTCATAGAAATGCAAAGCAGACACCTTGATTCCCGCCCGTTTAGCCACTTGCCCGACGGACATTTCCATAAGCTCGTTTCCTTAATTGAATGATTACTATCGAGATACGCCTGTTTGAGAAAACAACGCCGTTGATCGCCATTCTAGAATACCTCAAAAAAACGCTTTACCTCAAGTTAAGTTTAGGTTTTAGAGTGTCGGACATTCGTATGCACAGATAAGGACAAGAAACATGTTGGCAAGGTTAAAAAGTAGAACGATTCCCTACCTAAGTGGTCGGTTCTTTGATGGCATGTCATCAGGACTGTTTATGATGGCATTACCTTGGATCATGTTAACCACACCAGGAAGAGGCGCCTTTGTCGCTCTACTCGCCTTATCTTGTACATTGATGTCTTTTCTCCTTACCCCAGTCTTTTCAGTGTTAATCGATAGGCGTTCACGAAAGTCCATCTTAGTCTTGGTTCAGGGACTTCAAGCCATCACGGCTGGTTTGGTTTTAATCACGACTTTGTTTGGTGCTGATTCCTTATGGCTACTGAGCTCAGCCCAGTTGATTTTCTGGATATCAAGTAATCTGGGCTGGCAGACAAACAACGCCTTCACCCAAGAAAACTATGACCCTCACGAGTATGCAGATATCTCAGGTAAACAAGAAATTATTATGCAAGTGACGACATTAGGTGCTGGGGCACTCGGGGTGGTCCTGTTGCAAACATGGGGAATGCTAGAGTTTTCCGCCTTTGCCACTCTCGCTTCAGGCCTATCAACATTAAGCTACCTGTTGACGCCGTACAGACAACAGCTTCGGCCCCCCAAGCAAGGCTCTTCTATTGCTCAAATCAAAGAAAGCAAACACATTTTTGGCCAGACCCCCCAGTTTTACGCCTTCGTCATGTTATCCGCAATCAGCTACCCTGTTGCCACTTTTTTAAGCAAACTCGTCCCTATCTGGTTCTCAGAAATGGGCATATCTGGAAGCTGGTTTTCCGGCTATTATATCGCCTTCGGGATCGGTTCGCTCTTTACTGGCGTGTTGGTTTCACGAGTACTCAAACTGTTGCCCCTCCAAGTCACCATGTTGTATTCCATGGGCTTGTCCTGTGCCATGCTCTTGGGAATGAGCTTTTGTGCCACCCCCGCCTACTTAATGATTTTTATACTGTTTTTTGGCACCTTTAACGCTATGAATAGAATCGCTCGAACAAACTGGCTGCATCACACCATAAAAATTGAACAAAGAGGCCGAGTTGAGGGTGGGTTACAGATGTTTGCTACCATGGTCCAAAGCCTTAGCTATGTTGTGATCGCTTTTCTCAGTCACTATGGCCTAACACAATATGGTTTCCTACTTGCCGCCATCGCTTTGGGCGGAGCGGTACTTCAAATGGCCCGCTTGAGCAAGTGCACCCATTTAACGCCAGTGATGGACACCCAGTAATGCGGGAAGGTAGAACATCAAAAAATGCGCCATTTCAAACAAAACGAACGAGGGCACAGACCATATTCGCTGAGCCCCTTATCGGATAGGCAGAATATCATTCCCTGCGAAACCAAGATGACAAGAAAGGAAAAAGGCCTGTCGAAAGGCAGGCTAATCCCCTCAGAAGGGCCAGTATTTTCTGAAACTAGGTTGGCTAGAGACTCAACAAGCTTTGAGTGAGATGGGGAAACCTTATCATGGCCTTACCTGAACGGATCATTGATGATCTATCTTGATTAACAACAAAGCACGTCATTGATCGTGTAGCTCAAGGTGTTTCTGAACACTAATGGTTGAGAATCTTGTGCCATTCGATAGTGTTACCCAGTAAGCTTGGTAAGGAAATTTAAGCCTTATCGCTAGGTTCAACACGGTAAGCCTGTTTATCATCAAATGACCACACTGCGCCCTGTTGGAAAGTGTTCAAGAGAATCACCGAGTACGCCTTTTAATATTTGATAGGCTTTCATACCTGTACAATGCCCAGTATAGAACTTATCGATGGGATAAGTGAGCATGGTTTCACCCATTGACTCAATGTCTTTCTTTGTTCCACCAATGCTATTAAATAAAGGTAATCCGACCAAATGAAACCCACCGACGACAGCCTTAATTCTAGTGTTTGGGAACTGTTCAGTCGCCGTTTCAATCATATTGAGCACTCCGCTATGAGCACAACCAGTAAATATGATAAGACCATCCTCTTCTTTGATGACTAAAAGTAATTCATGATCAAAGGTGTCGGGTTTACAGCCATCACCTGAATCAGTAAAGAGATATTTATTACCTTTGGGCTGTTCATACTTACGGCTCAAGCTTGTAATAATAAAAACATTGGGTCGTATCTCAGTCATTTTATTAATGAAGATGAAGCGATCACCCGATTTTTTTAATAGTGTTTTGTCAAGGCCTACGTTACTTTTGAAACCAAACGCCTTGAACCTATAATCAGTTTCCGTACATTCACGGAAATAGACCGGTGCCTTACAATTTCGATCAAGGAAATGAGTGACGCCATTACAGTGATCATGATGACGGTGCGAAATAATTGCGGCATCTACCTCTTCTATTTTAATATTTAATAGAATGGCATTATCACAAAAAGCACTGCTGCTACCCGCATCAAAAAGAATTTGTTGCCCCATCGTTTTTATATGAAAGGATAAGCCTCTTTCAACCTTAAGATCTGTTCTCTCATCTAATCGAGTATTATCAATCAACGCTGTCAGTATCATATTTACGTCCTAAACCATTGTTTAGGCGAGTCTACTATAACTGAGTTTACATGCTTCATTATTTACACTCGGCAGTGAATTTCACGCACTAATTAACATCCATTTATTTACACAGGTCACTGCCGTATTTGATAATTTTATACTTTAGGGTGGCGTTGTTGCCTAAGTGAGTTGAACCTTTTGCAAATCCCGCGATACAAAGGACTAACAAACGGTACACTGAGCTTGAGGGGCTACAACGCTCATGTGGGTGAAATCATGGCGCATGTCAACGCTATATACAAAGTCATAGGGCTAAGTATGCCCGTCAGAAGCGAATGGCTGGTCATATATGGCGTCGTTGATCTTCAAGCTGATTTGATCAACAACGCCCCTTACATACCCTAATCTTTTACCGCAGTCGTCAATGCACACGACGACCTCGTGTGCATACTTGCATCGTATTCCGACCCTCTTGCTAGGAGAGCTTAAATCGATTCACTATCGTGGTCAGATTGGTATTAATATCCGCAATGCTTTGTGCATCTTGCAGTGCTTGCTGGCCGTTAGTATCCAGTTCACCAACAATATCGTTTATTGCGCTCATATTACGGCTCAGTTCCTGTGTCACACTACTTTGTTCATCAGCCGCAGTGGCTATTTGGGTACTCAGATCATTGATATCGGTCACAAAATCCGTCATTACGTCAAGGCTTTGCGCCACTTCTCCGGCCCCATCGGCTGTCTGACCACATTTGACTTTGGTTGAATCCATAGAATCTACCACCGACTGGCTTCCTCTTAGCAAACTTGCCAAGGCTGATTCAATTTCTTCGGTACTGTCTTTGGTTCGACTAGCAAGATTACGGACTTCATCAGCGACAACGGCAAAACCGCGACCTTGTTCACCAGCCCGCGCGGCCTCAATCGCGGCATTGAGGGCTAACAGATTGGTCTGCTCTGCAATGTCGCCAATCACACCGAGAATGGTATTAATCCCATCGGTCTCAGCGGCCATCTTATTGACGTAATCTGACGCTTGGCTCACATCATTGACCAAATCCTGCACATTATTCTGTGCCTGTGTGACGGTCTGCTTTGATGCCGAGCCCGCATCGTTGGCTTTCTGTGTCAACTGAGCGGTATTCGCCGCATCCGTCGCCATGGCATCCGC
This sequence comes from Vibrio ostreicida, assembly GCF_013074385.2. GTDB lineage: Bacteria > Pseudomonadota > Gammaproteobacteria > Enterobacterales > Vibrionaceae > Vibrio > Vibrio ostreicida. The sequence goes on along the minus strand of NZ_JABEYA020000004.1, from coordinate 154,963 downwards.
AGTAGAGTTCATTTCTTCTATCGCGGTTACCACTTGTTCGGTCTCCTGAACATGGTGCTGTAAAATCGACGAATTACGCTCACTCTGCTCTTTCATTCGTGCCACGCTGCCATTCAATTGATTGGCGGATTCGCTGATCTCCAACATCATAGATTGAAGGCTAGCAATGAACTTATTGACGCCTTCCGATATTTGTCCAAGATCATCATTGGTGGTCACCGTGATACGCTGTGTCAAATCCCCATTGCCTTCACTCAATCCTGCAATGGTTTCTTTAAGCGCTAGAATGGGCCGATACAAAACCTGAATCACCACTAAGGCGATCATAATACTGACCAAAGTTGCAACGACCGCCGTTACAATAGCGGCTTGCTTGGCCGAAGTAAGGTTAGCAAACGCAATGTCTTTCTCAATACCCAATACAAAGTACCACTTTTTCCCAGCGACATTGATTTCGTGAGAGAAAAACAGTTTATCAACGTTATTCTCTTGGCCATCATAGACAATATCATGTTGACCAATCGCTTCCTGTCCCACCCGATTTAGCCACGGGTACTGAGACGTTTTATGGCCTGCTTTCACGTCCGTCATCGAGGAAGCAAGAATGGTGGTATCGTTGTTTAAAATGACCGCAACAGTACCAGGTATATCATTGGTGCTTTTGACAATCTCATTAAGAAAGTCCAATTTCATGTCAACAGAAATCATCCCACTCAGTGTTTTACGTACGATGGAAACCCAATAATCCCCTTCTTCACTTCCAGCATAAGGCTCGGTAATGACCGTCGTCGCGTTTTGCCTTGCGAGTTTGTACCACCCTCTGGTTGTGACATCACCATCAAATTTATGATTGGGCCAAGTTTTGGCCGTCTGGTTCCAGTAAGCATCACCATTTGAAAACGCCAAAACTGAACTGTTGAGGTTTGCCGCATTGGCCACCATGTGAGTAAAAGCGACAAAGTCATCTCGCGAACCTGTGATTTCTTTATCAGAGTAGTACTGGCCCAATTTTTCTAATCCACCCACTTTTTCCGCTAACTGACCAGAAATTTTTTGCGCCTGACCTTTTACATAGCTCTGATTTGAGACAGTAATTAAATCCACCAAGGTCTGTTCTTGCTTGACGTAAGCTATGTAGCTAGACACCGACACTGATACCACCACCAGCGCGATAATCGACATGAGCAATAACTTCTTAAAACCCAAATTTCTCATCTCTCTTGTCCCTTTAGATAATGACTTATTCAACGACAGCAATGGCAACAGCCAAGATTGTAACTTGAGCTAGATGCCCACCTAATATACAAGTTTATTAATAGATTGTGGTAGTAATATTAACAAAACCCAAAAAAGAGCAACATTTAAACAACAAAAGGCCGCGATATTCTCTGATTTTCAGGCACAAATGACACTCTTTAAGGGAAAAAGCTTTTCGAGCATGAGTCATATCAACACCTAAATATGCAACAAGGCTAAAGGGATCATTCCATGAAGGGTTAGGGCGTGGTGTGAGAAGACGCCAACGCATTGGCTCTGGATATCAAAACTAACACCGTATGGGTGAATAACGAAGAAAAGGGGAAAAGGCGTTTTTACGGTTATCGCCGATGAGAACGCGCCATAAAAAAGTGGACATCAGTGCCTGTACTTCACTGGAAAGTCACACTCTATTCAAAGTGATTGTTGCGCGCAGGCAGATAACCAATGATATAACCACAAAGTTACCCACCTCTGAACAACAGAGCAAAGTGGCAACAGAAAGGAATGAAACTGGGGTTGCTATTCGTCGGCCGCGAATGGGGTTCTGCACACGCCCACTCATTAGATCAAGACCGTCTGTTTATCATCAACACCACCGAGGATCTCAAGGCTCAGCGGCCGTTTATACCAAAGGCCACCGCTCACGATGATGGCCAGCGGTGGCTTTTGTAAATAAAGAATTAATGGTTTGAGTTCACCGCCTTGATAAACACCTCTTGTGCCCCTGAGACACCAAGCGTTTTGGCTTCATCCAAAAGACCGATGGCTTTGTTCAGGTCATTGGACTCTACAGCCGCTTTTATCGCTGTGTGATAGTAATGCTGAGTTTGGAGCTGTGGTGCTTGACGAATATTGGCGTCCTCCGGTTTGAGTATAGCGGCACTGGAATCGGCAGAGTTCGTCTGATTGAAAAGGGCGCTCCTATCCATGGCCACTTCAATTTGGCCATACGGTGAGTTGCGCAAAGCGATATCTTTCATCTCTGGTAAATAATTGCCTCGACCTTGAGCATCCAATCGTGCTGGATGGATAACAAACGTTGACTCATTCAATTGCTCCTTATCCGCATAAATAACGAGGTAAGCCATATCTAAGTCCACCGGAGGGAAAAAATCTATCTCCGCCATTAAACGATTCCCCAAGTGAAAACGAGGCTTTTTATACTGGAACATTTCCGCACCATAACGCTCTATCTCACGACCTTCTCTATCGAACACAACGGCACGAGGGACAAAAGCCGTTTCTTTGATAAAGCTGGTAATGGTCAGTGAAAATTCTCCGCGATTGGTTGGCAGCTCGAACACGGCGACCGGGCCATTGATCCCATCCAATTTCAATGACTGCGATTGAGGTGTAACATCCACCTTGACTCGACTGGGCAACGTCATTTTAATCGATTGCAATGCCGCAATCGAATTAACCTGCTTTGTCTGGGTGGTCTGAACCTGTTCAATTGGCTCGGCGGACTGACAACCCACCAAAACGGCACAACCGCTCAAAACAAGGGTTCGAAAGTACATATTGCTTTCCTTAACTATGGTTTTCTAGATATTCACAACGTTTGCTCGATACTCACAACCACTATTTTTCTGTCAGCCGACCCTTTTCAGCTGACAGAAATAGGCTGGAATGACTTACCACCAAGCCTCAACTTGAACACCCACTACATACTCTGAATCTTCCCCTGTACCAAAGGCACTGTCATTCTCTGTATCGGTAATGTACGAACCATAAACTCTTAATTCGGGACGTGCCCAAAAACTGTCACCCATTGCCCAGCCTTGTGCAACGGTTAGCTTGGTGTTGCCGAAATCTTCTGTTGCCGTGCCAGAGGCATTGATTTTCTCACCTTGGTTGACTCCGACCTCAAAGGTGGTTCGCATGGTATCATTCCATTTGTACATTGGGCGTACCACGACGGAGAACTGATCGATGTCAAACGTGTTATTCGTGAAATTACTGTCCGAGTCTGTTCCTCCAATATCAGAACCCCCTAAGTAGGCGAGCTGATGCCCCATTTCCCAATGTTCACCAAGGTTAATCACCCCCCAGTTAATCAATCGAAAGCCTGACGCATCATTATAAGTTTCATTGCCCCGTGCATAATAAGTACCCGCCCCCCAAAAATTGGCGGCTTGTACACCGTACCCATTGGTCCCGAATTGCAATACGGTTTGGTTGAAGCCTTGCGACATGTTCTGATGCACAATAGCTGAAACAAGCATGCCGTCATCGGCGGTTTCTGTCCCATCGGCGGTTTCTGTTGCGAAATTGTAGGCTAAGGCCAACTCTAGAGACGCATCAGACCAGAGACCAATATTGGCTAAACGCGTATCTAATATGTAACCCGCAGATTGTTTTACATTGTTGGATGTCACCTCACCGTCCTGAACCAAGGCGACAGAAAGCTTTTGATTGCCAATAGAAAGGTTTTCAATACCCCCACCTGTCCCTGACGTGTTCAGGTAATAGAAGTCCGTGATATGAATATCTCTTCTTTGGTAATAGGTTTTACCCGCCCACATCGTCGCTTCCTTATCTGAAGCAATCAACCCTTTTGCTTTTACGGCGAACTGAGCAACGTTTATGTCCCCGGCTTCCCAGCCAGATGACCCTTTATCATCCCCTTTCGCCAGCATAGATTCGACAGCCCAAGTCTGTTCACCCGCTTCCAACTCTTCAGAAAAGCCAAACTCATAGTAATTGTCATTTTCATTACCCAAACGCCCAATGCCATTTTTATTGACTGAGACATCACCGCCAGTGTTATCACTGATTCCAGTGCCCGCACGAAAGTACCCATTAAAATCGACGGCATAAACCGAACCCGCTGCCATTGTCGCAGCCACCGCAACTGCAATTGCGCTCATTTTTTTCATCATTCACTCCATTGAGGGGGTTATTCTTATTGTGTCTCGCTCTTTGGGTCGAATGAGAAGGCAGTAAACGACGTCTTCAAAAAGTGAGAAAGGCTGAACTCGAGGCAATCATTGGATATCGCCAGTTTCATTTGATGACAAGATTACCGATAAGGGGAAAGGCTGACGTCCTCCACCCAACACTTATTCTGGGGGGATGAGAAAGGATGAGAAAATTGGTGGCATTCGATAAATGAAGATGACGTCACACATATTGGGCGGAGGGCGCGAAATATAATTCTAAAAGGGGGTAAAAAAAACCGCTAAGATCAAATTTCATGGTCAACCTTAAGCGATTTATGAAAAAAAATTACACTTTAATTTCACTCAAAGGCGCTTGATCTTCTTGATGCAAAGATATTTACTTAGGTGTAGGCCATTCAATCACATGCAGAATATTAATGACGATGCTACCCTCATGCCCCTATCCGCTTGGCGCAAACCTTAATCACCAAGGTTGTTGCTTCTCGATCCATTCTCCTGCGAATAAAAACATCCAACTTGTGCTGTTTGATCAAGAGGGGGGATATGACACTTTTCCTATGGAGAGCGAATACGGCGACATCAGACACACGCACATTGAAGGGGTTAAAGCAGGACAAAAATACGCCTACTTAATTGAAGATAACCAAACACCCTATTTGATCTCGGACCCCTACGCAAAGTCATTAGACACGTCGCTGATCTACACTCCCCCCTTTAGCCCAGAGCAGAGTTTTGAATTAGCAAAATCCGTCGTCATAGACACCTACTTCGATTGGCAAGAGGTTGAAAAACCCAATCGGCCGCGTGAAGAAATGATCCTGTTCGAAACCCATGTCAAAGGCGTCTCTATGCTGAACCCAGATGTGGAAAGTGATCTCAAAGGGCGCTATTTAGGTTTGGCCAGTGAGCCAATGCTGGCATTTTATCGTGAACAACATATCAATACGTTACAACTTTTGCCCGTCGCGGCTTGCATGCACGAACCTCATCTTCTGAGTATGGATATGGTCAATTACTGGGGTTACAACCCTTATGTCTTTATGGCTCCAGATCCCAGATACGCAGAATCAGACGCAGTGACTGAACTTAAAACCGCCATTCGTGAACTGCATCGCAATGGTATTGAGGTCATTCTTGATGTCGTATTTAACCACACCGCCGAAGGCGGTGAACAAGGGCCTATTTTTAACTTCAAAGCACTTGACGAGCACTACTACTTTAAGCAAGAACAACACTATGCCAACTATACTGGCTGCGGCAACACACTGGATTTAACCCATCAGCCCAGCTTAAATCTGGTGATGGATAGCCTCAGGTACTGGGTGGAAGAGTATCATATCGATGGTTTTCGTTTTGACTTGGCTGCCACCTTAGGTCGCGAAGGCAGTCACTTCAACCCCAACGCCGCTTTTTTCAAAGTGGCCGCTCAGGACCCAATACTCAAGACAGTGAAACTGATCGCTGAACCATGGGACATCGGCCCAGATGGGTATCAAGTCGGTAATTTCCCATGGGGTTGGAATGAATGTAATGACAGACTTAGAGACGTCACTCGTAGCTTCTGGCGCGGAGATCATGGGTATCTAAAAGAGTTTGCCACACGAATAATGGGGTCTCGTGATCTTTACAGTGCGGCCAATTGGCCGTTTAAACTGACGGTCAATTATGTGACTTATCATGATGGGTTCACCTTACAGGATTTAGTGTCGTACCGACAAAAACATAATCAGGCTAACGGTGAGCAAAACAGAGACGGGCATGGTGACAATCGCTCAGATAACTATGGTGTTGAAGGTGAGACTGAACACACTACCATTATCGAAAAGCGCGAAAAACAAAAGAGAAATTTTATCGCAAGCCTACTGTTTGCGTTCGGAATACCACACATTTTAACCGCAGATGTCCTCTCACATAGTCAGAAGGGTAACAATAATGCTTACTGTCAGGACAATGAATTGAGCTGGTTGAGTTGGCAAATGTCCTCGCAAAAAGTGGCCTTCAAAACGTGGTTGGCGGATATGGTAAACGCTCGCCAAACCTATATGGTTCCATTTATAAAAGCATTCAGTGGCGACAGCCGAAACGATAATCGAATTTCGTGGCATCGTGTCGACGGTACATTTATGGAACATGATGACTGGAATCGGCTGAGTTCCGTCGCTCTGCAATTAGGGATTGGCAAACAAGGCGATTCGCTCTTTTATTGCATCAATCAAACCAATGCCCCCGCTCGTTTCTCCCTACCCAGTGAAAACCAGCAGCAGTGGGTCATGATATGTAATACTGACAATCACAAACTCCATCAAACCATTGATCAAAAGCAAGTCCTTATCGCCCCTTGTTCCATGGCTATATTTCACTCACATTGCTAACTGATGACTTTTGGAGTGATGGCGCATGATTGACAGCATGTCATGAGTCGCGTCATCATCACTAGGGGTAAACAAGCCAATCAAAGGAAGTAAGATGACCGATAAACTGTCAACAACGGCGTTGGCTCGCTTACGTGGTCTGGAGGCTAAACAACTCTTTCAAGATTTAAAACGGGCAGGCTATATCAAACGCATGGAAGAGGCATGGATCTTAACCGATCTAGGGGAACGTTGTGGCGGCGAATATGCCCAGCATCACCAATATGGGCAATTCATTGTCTGGCCGGAACAGCTTCATATTGAGGCTGGTGCGCTCGGTGCGTTACCACTTAGCGCAACCCAACTCGGCGAACGCTTCAAACTGAACGCAAAAAAAATCAACCAATTGTTTCAAGAATTAGGCTGGATAGAAAAAGCCCATTCGGGTTGGAAAGTCAGCTACCATGGGTTGAAAGCAGGAGGCTCTCAACGACTGGATAAGCAAAGTGGCAAACATTTTGTTGTCTGGCATGATTCTGTTGTCCGAAACAAACACCTCAAACAGTCAGTAAAGGAATTTACTGGCCAAGAGGCTCACTCTCACGCAACGGATCGTTCTATTTCGAATTTTCGCCAGAAGTTTGAAGCCAAGCATCGAACACTGGATGGCCATTATGTACGTTCCGTCGGTGAACTGAAAATCGATAACTGGCTGTACATGAACAATATTGCCCATGCTTATACTCGGCAACTGCCAATCGAAGAGAACATCTTGAGTGATTTTTACCTTCCCAGTGGCAAAGTCTATCTACACTACTGGGGAAAGGACAACGGAGACTTCACTGAACAAGAGAAACGAGCACTGAAATCTGTGTATCACGACCACAACTTCGACTTAATCGAAATTGAGGCGGAGGATATTGAAAAACTCGACGAAGTCCTGCCGAGCAAACTCAGAGAGTTCGGTATATCAGCCTATTAAGTGACCACCCCTCCTAAGGCGGGGTAGTCACTGATAAGCCCACTCGATTATTGATCGTGCACGATAATATGCTGATCCAGCAGGGTCGATATAATCTGTGAAGAATCCATACTATGGAAGTCGAGCTGCTGGCCAAGATCTTCAACCACTATCGTTTGCTCTCCATTTCCATCGCCACTCGGATGTATATTGAGTTCGATATCATTGCCATCAACCAGTTTAGCGTCAAGATGAGATAGCAGGGTTTCCATGTCGACGTTAGCGTCTTTCAGCTCAGGGAGTACCTCACGCAAGTCAATTTTATCGCCTTCATCGATGCTAAAATCGGTAATGGTATCTTTTGCTCCCACCTCGATTTCATGCCAGACAAACGTATCTTCTCCCGTTCCACCCGTTAAAATATCGGACCCTAATCCCCCTTGCAAAATGTCGTTGCCCTGACCTCCAATCAAAGTATCGTCGCCGGCGCCACCCATCAGGGTATCATCGCTTTTCCCCCCTTCAATCCGGTCATCTCCCTCGCCTGTAGTAAGCTCAACCCCTTGATCGCTGCCTAGCAACCACTGATCTTCCGTCGACGCAGCAACATCAATATCACTATGATCATTGGCAATATTCAGACGAATATCAATCGGTTCTGAACTTGCGGATGTGCTGTCTGTCTCGGTGGATACCGCGATCATTTGAATGGTATGGGCACCTTCTGGAGCGCCTACGATAGAGACGCTATCAATATCATCACTAGGCACAACAACCTTGCCATCGATAGGCGATAGAGTTCCCGAAGACGTGTTCACCAAGGCACCCGCTGGCAAGCCAGTTAGCTCTAACGTCAACACTTCATTAATGTCGGTCAAGGCTGCGATCACCCCCATGAGAGCAATACCATTGTTGCTCGCGCTTAGGCTAGCATTAATGTTTTTCACGAAGTGATGATCCGGCGCCAAGGAAAGGCTTGGCGTATTCGCGATAGGCGTAATCGCAATGGATTTTTGTGTTGTTTCAGACATCACCATACCCGAAGGGTTACCTGAGTCTGTTGCTGTTATGGTTAACATAACGTTATCTGATGTTGCATGTGTAGCATCAAAGGTGACCCCAGTCCCTGCCGACGGTGAGTCGAGTAAGGCATTCAGTTCGCCGAGCGGACCAACTAATGTAATGATCTCGCCTGAAGACGGATAGGCAGTGATTAATGAGTCTTGTGGCAACATCACATTAAGCTGGCCAAAGTCGACACTCAACATCACTGTCATCGAATCATTTGCTAACGCATTAACATAGTCCACATCACTGACCGTAATGCCACTGATGCGTTGTCCAGACGACTCACTGATCTCAGATGTGATGGCATCCACGTCAATATCTGGCTTGTCATTAACCCCGACCACTTTCAGGGAAACCGTACCAGAATCCTCAAGGAAATCATTCTCACCATTGGTGGTGCCTTGGTCTTCAATTGTGTAGCTCATTGCCACATCACCATTGAAGTCATCCGCCGCTTTAAACGTCCAAGAAACCCCGTCTAGGTTGAGCGTCAACGTACCCTGTTCTTCTGGAACAGAGATGGCGGTGATCGTCAGTTGATCTCCATCAATATCTTTGCTTGCCCCAATTAACTGAGCCGCCGTAATTTGCAGACTGCCTTCTTCTTCAAGCTGTCCCAAATCCAGATGGCCAGCTTCCGGTTTGTCGTTGACTTCTGAGACATGAATAACAAACGATGATTCATTCGTATTCGCTGTGTCCAGATTCGCCGCATCGGTCACACCAACATTGCCTTTGTCATCAATATGAACCGTGACTTTGACACCATCGGTATCGATCAAATCATTGCTGTTTTCTTCTGGCCTAAAGGTGACTAAGTCCTGAGCAATAGCAGCGTTGATATCAGTGACCTTGCCCGAGATAGTGATCGATTGACTCAAGCCGTCCACTGAAACATTCAACGAGTGGTTGGCAGCGATAAGTGTATTTTGCCAAATCTGGCCGCTGTCGACCGTGAGGGTCAGGGTATATATTGCCTCTGGATCATCCAAGCTTGAATCGACATCCGATACCGTGAAGCCTTTTATCACCGCATTCGTCCCTTCTGCCGTTTGCAGATCAGCAAGATGATGAAATTCAGGACGGTCATTGACTGCCTCGACGTCAATCGCCACATCAAAGCTCTGATTCGTCGTTGGCCCCAAATATTCATTACCCTCCGCATCTTTGTCCACTGACTGCACGGTAATCGTCAGGCTGTTTTCATTCCAAGTCCCTTTGTTGTGGTCGCCGGAATTAAAGACGATCTTATCCAATTCCTGAGCATCCACTCTGAGTTGCCATTTACCATTGCCCATATTAGTGGCCAAAGTGGCACCATCCGGATAGAAAATCATCGCACCGTCAGGCACTTTGTCTACCGTAATCAGCAAGGTTTCTGGTTGGTCTTGCTCGGAATCGCCTGATACAAGGCTCGTTTTATCGACAACACTCGCTTCTATTACAAGATCAATATTCTCCCCTTCAAGGCCTGATGCCGTATCACTAGGATTAATATCAACGACATCGCCCACCGGTGTGACATCAAGAATGAACTGACCATGGTGCGCGGTTGGCTGTTGCAGGATCTGCTCTTGCGTGAATACGGTAATACCGATATCCACACGACCACTAAAATGTTCCGCAGGCCGAATTGCAATCGCCGACAAATCTATCGAGTTCACACTTGGATTTGTCAACTGAATGACCCAATCACCACCGCCATTATTCTTGACGACAAAATCAAGTGAGGTACTGGTGACGACAAAATCTTCTGGCACTCCAGTCAGTTGTGCAGAAATGAACTGCTCCGAGCCATCGGTATCATTGAGCGCAATCGACAAACCATGCCCAGCAGACGTCAGCGAAATCGCGGTGTCCTCGTCACCCACGACCACGATGTTGTCTGTTTCTGTCGGCATAGAGACAGGATCCAAGACTGGTATGATGTCGACGTCCACATTGTGGCTAAATGTTCGCTCACTGCCAGTGTTAGACACTTGGTCGGTACCGGTATTATCAAACACGGTTTGATCAACCACGGTGCCCTTAACCACAAACGAGATGGCATTACCAATGCTGTCGCTAGGGTAGTTCTCCTTAGCAACAAAATACACACTCTCCAAGGCGGCCTGAATCGCCGCAGGATCGGTGGAATCAAACACCAACACACTGCTGTCTGGTTGAATGGGGTCACCGTTAATATCAGCAAAATACCCTTCACTCGGATCGGACAGCGAAATTTCAACTTTAGTGAGTATTTCCTGACCTTGCTCGCTCTGATTCCGAACATCCGCCAAATCAATATCAAACGCCAACTTGATCAATTGATCTTCGAGTCCTTGTGTATCCAGCGGTTTGCCTGTTCCTTTTTCAACAGTCGTTGCGCTTAATGACACATCTGGTTGGACATTGCTATCAAGAGGCTGACCTTGTTCGCCTGTATCTGGTGCCACATCAACGACGGGTGTTACCGCGACAGGAATCATCACTTCAACGCGATTCTCATCGCCAGATCTTTGATCGGTCGTGACGACAGTGACCGGCAAATGAAAATCACCTGCGTAATCTTCTGGAAGTTCTAACTTCAGTCCATGAGGAATGGAAAGACTTCCATCTGAGTTTACCGTCGCCTCAAACAAGTAAAGGTTATTGGCAAAATCATATTGCGCTCCAATCACTTTGAGTCCGCTCACCTCAGAGGGAATATCGTTCGGATCAATCACCAGAGTCAGCTGATCAACAACATGATCGGCGCTGCTGATATGATTCTCATCGAGACTTACCTTAAGCACGCCGTTTATCTGCTGACTCAACTCAACATGATTATCTTCAACGCCAGTGATCACCGCTTCTGGTGTCAATACCTGCTCTATCACTGCCGCTTTACTCTGTTGGTCCGCCAGATCGCTTGGGAATGACAAATCAACACGTGTCGACTTCTGGCTAACAGGGCCCCCCTCCAATTCATCACCCTTGTCATAAACCTGAGCAACAAATTCCACGGTTAACGTACTGCTTTGCTGACCACTTTCATCGATATATTTTAAACCTGCAGGAGCGACAATACTGAATTGTTCGGTCTCGGTTACGGTCCAAGAGCCATCACCATTATTAAGCGCTCCTGAAACGAAAAGCTGATCCAGTTCATCGTCTGATAGACCAATAAAACGGACCACAACCTTTGTTACCACTTCCTCTGAGCTTGGATCCAAATCGTCAAAAACAATCACATTCGCATCACCCTTGGGGTCGTTAATGGTAAAGTCGATACGGCCATCATCCGCATTATCAATCGAGGCGACCGCGGCACCATTGGCTTTGACGTGCAGTGTACCGTCACTTTCAACAATGGGTTTCACCACAAGCGTTAACGTCCCCGAGACTTCTTTTGAATAGACACTGCCATCGTTGCCGTCCGCATCCTGTTCTTGTAACACTAATTGGCTGTTTAAATTCATATCCACGCTGGCGTCTTCAGGTGGTTTCACACGAATCTCTGGCGGATTGGTGTTCTCATCTAGGCCTGTAATGGATAAGGTGTTCGTCGACGTACTGTAAACCGCATTACCACCGGTATAATCAGCAATAGCGACACCATCAATTAAAATCTCAACATCTTCGGGGAAACCTGAAATCGTAATGGCAGAGACAAACTCATGATCACGGCCATTGGTGTCCTCGGCGCTATCGGGATGCTCTGCCTTTGGCAAGCTCCAAGGAACCAGTATAAAACTGTCTTCATTGCCTGAAGCCGTGCGGTGATATGCATTGTCCTCACCCCCTCCATCAATGACTGGCAACACTTTGATAAAGAGACTACCGTCCACCTCCCTGACATGGCCATCACTTTCTGTCACGATGATTTTGGTTGAGATACGAATGTCTTCCGTTGAATATTTAGAGGGTTCTAGGGTAATCCCTGAACGATATTGCGCCTGAGTAATGTTCGCCTGATAAATGGGCCCATTAGCATCACTGCCTACGTACACTAAATCAATCACACCCCCATTGCTGTCGTAAACGTCAACACCTTCGGGAATATCCGAGAGCAAGACCGTGAGGGATTCAGAATCATCGTTAATGCCGTCTTTTATTTCACCAGAAAGAACGGCAAAACTCAGCTCAATGCTTGAGTTTTCATTGATGATAGCCTGCACACCAGCATGACCATTATCGTCAGTGTGACGGTACCAAGTGTCCATCTCCGCGCCCGTGTCAGGCACTTCAGGGACATCATGAATGTAAGGGCTGTCTGCGACTCCTTTTACCGACACATTAACGGTTTTGCTCGGTCCCATTTCGCGTACGTCCGTCACCTGAGAGCCATCCCCCAGTATCGCGCTATCTTTGACCACACCAGTCGCTTCAAACGTAAAGTTTTCATTTGAGTGAAGTGGCGGTTGAATCTCAACTTTATTCAAGTCGGATTGGGCGATTTCATAATAACGATGACCGTTATCATCGGTGATCACAGGAAGCGGGTTACCCGTGCTCACCCAGCGCACTTCAAAGCCTGTTAGAGCCTGCCCGTTTTCGCCCGTAAAATCTGACAAACGAATATATAACGTTTCCGAGGTATCGTCTGGCGTGTCTATGTCTTGCGTCGAATTAAGCGTAATCACTTTATCCAGACTAAATACCTGATGGTCAGTCTCTGGGTCTAAGGTGTTTTGGCTCGCCGCATTATCTTCAAAAATGGCAATTCGATTGACTGAAAAGTGGCTGTCATCGGCACTCGGGGTGACATTAAAAACCAACGCCTGAGTCTCGGAAACTACCGATTGTTTACCACTGAGCGCGTTGTTCATTTCGTAGCTGTAGACGCTGGCATCCAGTTTGATTGAGCCAGAGAAATTATCCCTAGGATCCAGCTGAACACTATTGATCTCTTCCGCTCTTATAAGATACACACCCGGCCCTGCCTGAGCGATGACATTGCCTTCCGCATCAAGGAGGTCAAATTCCCCTGAACCTTGTGTCACTGTCAACTGATACACGAGTGTTTCAGGGCTACTGTTGTCTTGTGTCATGGCCCTAAGCTGTAACGTCTGGTTACTGCCATCCTCAGTCAAATCATACTCATATGTACTATGAGCATCATCCCAACTAGCAATATCTGCCACACTTTCAACTTCAATATTAAAACTCGAATTGATCTTGTGGTCGAGCACACCATTATTATCCACTTCCAATTGGTAGTTAACTTGGATACCTGATTGGTTCGTCGCGTAGTTTCTATCGGGGACAAAATACAGGTTACTGATGGTTGAGATCTGATCACCATTGGCATCGATGATCGATGACTGTTCGATCAACGCACCATCAAAGTATATTTTTCCTCGGTTGTTTGGCTCTAACTCGACATATTGACGCCCGTCAAAGTAATAGAATGTGCCGTGATGTTCGCCCGCTTTAATGGTCATTCCGCCAATGGACTCATTGTTATCCGCATCATGCAGATTGACTTGCAACAAGACCTGCGCGGGGTGATCAAGATCAGCAATCCCACTCTGGTTGTCGTGCGCATTAACCACATTCACCACATTCGGGTTGTCAGGAGAATAATCTATCGAAGGATCTCGCCCAGCATCCTCGAATGTCGTCACCTTGAGGCTGATTGCCGTGGCTTTTTTATCGGTTATGGTCAAATCGACCTTGGCCATTGAGGTGTCTTTATCACTGTCCGTTGCTGTGACATCAACGCTGAATTCAAACTGGTCACCATCATGTTCAAGATTATCAACCGCTTTAAAACGTATCGCTCCATTTGAATGGACTTTTAGTTCACCCAGCTCCCGACTATCACGATGACCGTTACCTGCATCATATTCCTCATAAACCGTTATCGTCTGACTCCCTGACTGGATCGAAACACTATCAAGATATTGGCCACCTTCACCGCCAAATTTAATCACCGACGTTCCATTGGTGGTCCCTGAGATTTCGGTTATCACTGCGCCATCCGCGCCTTTGTCGGTGGCGGTATCAAACATATTAACTTTCTTGAAACCAGAGCCTTCTACTCGTGTTATGGCGCGATCAGTCAGCAGAGGGACATCATCAACAACCGTGATTGGCAACGTAATGACGTCTGATTCATCACCGTCGTAATCAGTGGCTTTAATCGTGAAGTCAATCTGGACACTGTTATCTTTCGCACCGTCAGGGTGATCTAAAGGCTTCAGTAATTCAAAGTGATAACGATTTTCATGGGAATCGAACGTGATCTTGAACACGGCTTCATGGCCACCCTCGGTCATCGCTGTGTAAGTCAGTAACGCACCATTCGTTTGCACCCCTGCCCACTCTAAAGATTCTCCATTTGCAGACAGGCCATCGAGTATGTCGTTTACGTCAGTCAGTCGATATTCAGCAACTCCGTCGGCCCCTTCGGTAATAACAAAGTCTCCACTGATGAAGGTGTCTTCTGAACGGTCTGAACCTATGCCTGCGAGGTCGTCTTCATCCACTGAGGTTTCACCGGACGTGCCGCTCAGTGTTGGCTGATCATCAATAACTTCAATCGGCAACCGAAAGGCTGGAGAGGCGTCGTTATCACTATCAATCGCGACGACGTCAAACGGAATCGTTAACGTATCACTATTTAGCGCGTGGTCGAGGGCTTGGATTTGGGTATAGGTATACTCACCTTTATCAGAAAGGACTAAAGTAAACACCAATTCTCCTCCTGCCCTCCCCTGATAGGTCGTCGCCCCTGCAACGCCATTGACTTCCGAGATAATGATTGTCTGACCATTGGAGGTTAGGCCCACTTGAGTGTCAGAGATATTGACTAATTCATAAGCCACCACACCATCAGCACCTTGTGCGCTTTCAAAGCTGCCGGAAGCGACCGCGACCACGCCGGAGTGATCGGAGCCTACCGCGGTGTCATCTTCATCAACAACAAAAGTGCTCGATGGTGCGATAGAGAGAATGGTGGGGCCGTCGTCACCAATCGTGACGGGCAGCGTGATGCGGCTGGTGTCACCGTCTTGATCACTGGCCACCACGCTAAAATCAAGGCGTTGACTGTCGCGGTTGGGAGCATGGTCAATCGGCGCGCTCAAGGCAAAGGTGTAGCTGCCGTCGGGGCGCAGGGTCAACACAAACACCTCACCGTCGTCGCTGGACGCGGTGTACGTCGCGACGCCATCGGCCGCCACTGACTC
>NZ_JABEYA020000004.1:0-139170 GCF_013074385.2 Vibrio ostreicida | reverse complement strand
CCACCCGATCTGCGCCTTCCACCGTGGTGAAGGTGCCGTCTTGGCTTAGGGCGCGGCTCTCTGGGCTGGAGCCGCTAGACAAATCGTTCTCTTCTACGTGCAACGCTTGGGCCGCGCTGATAGTGGGGCCGTCGTCTTTGACATCGATAATAATTTTGGCGGCTTCTATCACACCGCCGCCACCCACTAATTCAGAACGGTCACCGTCAGCATCAACCGCATAGACGGGCAATTCAACCACTAAAGACGCTTCATGGGTGCCCAAATGGTCTAAAGATTCCAACAAGGTAAATTCATATTTGCCTTGAGTTGGTGAATCAATCTTGACTTCAAAAACAGGCACTCGTGTCCCATTCAAGTCAATCACACCAGCATAGGTCCGTACGCCATTAACCTCAGAGGTAAGCTCCAACGTAATTTCTTGACCTTGCGAAGTCAAAGACCCATCAGTATTGAACTCATCAGGCGCCAACTCAAAATGGTCAAGCATGTCACTGCCAACGTCCACTGTGATGCGACCACTTCCAGAGATCGCCGTGCTGCCCGCCAGTGAACCCTGGGAAAGCCCAGATTCATCGATGCTGGTCAGCCGATCGACGTGAGTAATGACTGGGTTCATCCCATCGCTTATGGAAATATTGATGGTGTTGGTAACCGTATCCTGATCAAAGTCGACAATACGAGTTGGTAACGACAGTGAGATAGTGTCTGATTGGCTGTGTTCTAGTGGCTTAAATTGCTGATAATGGTAATGACCTTGCGTATCAACACTGACCGTCAACACCGGCTCACCTGAACCATCTATGGTTAGTGTGATGGTTGAACCATCATCGGATAATGTGGCGCTTGTGGTCTGATTGTCACTTAACAAGCCATCAAATTGCTGCAGTGCTTGACTGTCAAAAATTACCGATAAAAGTGCATCACTTCCGATTTCAACCAGATCGCCTTCCACAACCGCCGAGTTTGACTCGATAATAGCAACATCACTGTCTTGGGGAGTTGGGTTAAGGCCATCTGTAATCGACACCTGAGCATCAATTGGTGATTGAAGAGCGTTTCCGCCTGAGTCCATACCCGTGATTTCAAAGCTCACTGAAATCTGATCACCATTGATCGCCACTTGTCCGGCACCAATTGAATTAAGATGATCAATTGGCTGGCTTATAGTCGTTGTCAGATCAAGGGAAACATCTTTACCCACCTGAGTGGCGTCTATGACTATTCGAAGGACTTCGCCTTGATCGTTAACCCCTATAATCGCATTGTCCGTCGCATCATAGGTAAAGCTCACGGGTTTTCCTGAAGAACTGACCTCTGAATTGAGCTCTGCCAAAAGACTTGCCAGCGAGGTAGAATCGGGCACGAAACTGGTTGGGTCAAGCGCAAGGTTACCAGCGGAAACAAGGATTGTTCCAGTTTGAGACTGCGGATACGTGCCCGCGGATAAGCTCCCTTCAACGAGTCCCCCTGAGACGCGTTCACCTCCATTGGCATACACGAACTCATCGACTTCATTGTCATTTTCAGGATTCAGCGCATTGGGTTGGGAGGCCGTTTCAAAGAAAGTACTGGCAAGGACTTCAGTCCCGTTATAATCAATCGTTACAAAGCCGCCATTGGCCGAGTTAGCTCCACCCGCTCCAGCAGCGGTTGCTTCCAAAATTTGAGTCGGGTCAGCGCCACCTAGTATGGCATCCTGAATCGCAGTAATATCATCCTCGTTCAACGCACCTTCACCTAAGAGTGAGAGATCAAAACCGATATTCCCTTCGACTTCAGTGACCTGAAAACGGTCATCACTTTCGTCAGTCTGAATGTCCAATGCAAGCGCGTTTTGACCAATAAACCGAGATGCAGCACTATCACCTAACACAACGGAAGCATTTTGTGCTGTGATCAAGATTTCGTTCGGTTGAATAGTATCGCCTTTTGCGACTTGTCTTGCCTTTCCATCAGGCTGGACAGCAATAACCTCGCCAGTCAATTCTTCAACGATTCGCTCTTGGCGTGCTACTTGAACATTCATACTTTCCCCTTAATTTGACTCAACCCGTCAACAGCAATTAAGACACTTATTCATTATATTTTGGTGCATTGCCGACAAAAATATCAAATTCTATCTTTGATACCAGCACTGATTTTCTTTTCACCGACGACGAAGGCCGAACTGCGCTATAATATCGGAACTCCCTATCAAAAAAAACCTGCAAGCATTTGAAAATAAATAGTTTATTTATTTTTAAAATCCAAAATCTCACATTTAAGAATCGCACCAAAAACCTCAAGGCTGATCACTCACACTTTAGGTTAAACCACCATCGATACTCGACGCACTGTTGCAACAGCACGTTGTCCGCCATTGAGTCCGTTGAATCATCAGATTCAGCTTGAATGATTAATTATAGATAGTGCATCAAAAATAATGGGTGACTGATGTGATGGGATTATTCTGTCCAAAGTTGGCCTTGGCCTCTACTCATGCCAAGTGATGTCAGCCATCTAATCTGTGGCATCACTCTATATGGACAAGACGAAAGACTGGCGAGGTGAAAAGGTACACCCTTGTCGATGTACCTCAGCGAGAAATGACCTCGTTATACGTGAAGAGGTGAATAGATAAGTCAAAAAACACAGGCAAGCATCCATGCACCGTTCGAGTGCGGTAACCACTTATTCTATCCCTACCTCATCTTGGTTATTGACCAACGAACACTGGCAATATTCCTATTGTTAAGCGACTCCGTGTCCTTTAGACGCTACCCAAACTCGATACCACTGCTCACGTGTTAGCTCAATATCTAACGAGGAGATCGCCGCTTTAACCCTCTCAATTTTCCCAGAACCGATAATAGGAAGAGGATGAGAAGGCAAACGGTTTATCCACGCATAGATCACTTGATCAATGCTCTGCGCGCCAAGTTCGAAAGATAACTTTTCTAATTCTTTGCGTACCCGTACCACTTGTTGATCGTGCCCAGTAAACAAATGTCCTCCCCCCAGACAAGACCATGCCATGGGTTTAACTTGCTTCATTTGTAAGTGGTCAAGCGTCCCATCATCGACGACGCCAAAGTTGAGAGGGTTTATTTCAACCTGATTGGTCACCAGAGGTTTATCTAATCGCGACTGCAACAAATCAAACTGACTTGCCGTAAAGTTAGAGACGCCAAAATGTTTCACTTTACCAGCGTTGTGTAACTGCTCGAACGTATCCGCGACCTCATCCGCTTCCATCAAAGCATCTGGCCGATGAATCAGTAGCACGTCAATATGATCGACATTTAAGCGAGCCAGAGAGTTATTCACGGATTCACAGAGATGCGAAGCGCTCGTGTCATAATGATTCACTGTTCGCTGCGGGAAGCGATCGCTACACAATTTGATGTCACACTTAGTCACGATCTGTAGCTGCTGACGAATAGACGGTTGTAATTGAATCGCTTCACCAAACAAGGTTTCACAAGCATAATTACCATATATGTCGGCATGATCAACGGTCGTGATCCCCAATTCAACATGTTGTTTGATAAAAGACAGTCTTTGCTGCGCCGTCATCCCCCATTCAGCCAAACGCCAATAACCTTGCACTAACTGAGAAAATTCAGGGCCTTGAGGCGCTGTTGTCACTTTCGATATCATCAATTTTTCTCCAAGACGAACACGTGTTCCCTGCTCTCGTTTTATGTTTCGTTCATACCGGCTCACGGAGCATCCACCGATAAATTATATTTTGCTACGGTCACCAAACAACACAGCCCATACATTGATCGGTGACCTTGCCGCATTGTTGGTTTTTTCCCGAATAGGATGAAAAGTATTCGGTGGAATACTAAAACAAAAAAGCTCCTAAATCAGGAGCTTTTTGACATTAAGATGCTGGCTGTTATTTGTTCCGGCGAGCTTCCACTGCATCGGCCAATTGACGCAGTACTTTTTCAGTGTCCTGCCAACCGATACACGCGTCTGTAATTGACTGGCCGTATGTCGCCACTTCACCGTCCACCAAATCCTGACGGCCTTCAACCAAATGAGACTCGACCATGACACCAAAAATTGCGTCTTCACCCGAAGCAATCTGTGCAGAAACATCATCTGACACTAGCATTTGGCGCTTGAATTGCTTTGAACTATTGGCATGGCTGAAATCAATCATCACCTTCTGTGGCAGACCTGATGATTCTAGTTGTGACTTAATCGCACTGACATGTTCGGCACTATAATTAGGCTCTTTGCCACCACGAAGAATAATGTGACAATCGGGGTTACCCGCCGTTTCAATAATCGCTGAATGACCATATTTAGTCACAGAAAGAAAGTGATGCGATGCACTCGCACTGCGTATCGCGTCAGAGGCTATCTTAATATTGCCGTCGGTCCCATTTTTAAAACCAACAGGGCAAGAAATCCCCGACGCAAGTTCACGGTGAACCTGAGATTCAGTGGTACGAGCCCCGATCGCGCCCCAACTAATAAGATCAGCCACGTATTGCGGCGTGATCATATCAAGAAATTCACTCGCGGTTGGCAGGCCCATATCCGTGAGATCCAGCAGCAATTTACGCCCAATACGCAAACCGTCATTGATCTTAAACGTGTCATTCATATAAGGGTCGTTAATGAGGCCTTTCCAACCGACGGTTGTCCGCGGTTTTTCAAAGTAAACCCGCATCACTACTTCAAGGTGATCGCCTAATTCATCGCGCAGTACTTTTAAGCGCTGACCGTATTCGATCGCCGCTTCGGGATCATGAATAGAACAGGGACCAACAATCACTAATAGTCGATCATCTTTACCCTTCAATATATTAGAAATCGCTTCACGAGAACGGAACGTGGTTGAAGACGCGGTTTCAGTCGCCGGAAACTTCTCTAAAACAGCCACTGGCGGCAACAATTCTTTTACTTTACTTATTCTTACATCATCGGTTTGAAACATTGCTTACGTCTTCCTATTTTCTTAGCTTGAGCACAGCACCAAAGGCTGGTGGTACAAAAATGCTCTGTTTTAATTTTTGGGCTTCCCTGTAACTTATCTATCAAAAACCCTGCTTGCAACCACTTTTTTAAACAAAAGGCAATATTTCTGCATTTTTTACAATTATAATTAAATGTAATAAAAATTTTACACGCGCCAAAAGGCGCTACTCAGATCAGGTTTAGGACACACACCGAACCCAATCAGGTGCAATTTCTCTCTAATGTGCTATGGTGGCCAAAACATATAAACTCAGTTGCATTCAGGGCATGAAAGCCATTAATTTTACAAAGATTAACAAGTGGTATGGTCATTTTCAGGTATTGAAAGAGATCAGTCTCTCGGTCAATAAAGGTGAGAAGGTGGTCATTTGCGGCCCCTCAGGCTCAGGAAAATCAACTTTGATTCGCACTATCAATGGATTGGAAGGCGTTTGCCAAGGCCAGATTAGTGTACTGGGTCTGCCCATTTCCAAAGTCCCCGCGGGAAAAATTGGTATGGTTTTTCAGCATTTTAACTTGTTTCCGCATCTTTCTGTTCTCGACAATCTCATACTCGCGCCAATGCGCACGTTAAAACTGGGCAAAAAAGAAGCCATCGACGTCGCCATGCACTTTTTGCGCAAAGTGAAGATCAGCGAACAAGCAAATAAATACCCGATTCAACTCTCTGGTGGCCAACAGCAACGTGTCGCTATTGCCCGCTCTTTATGTATGAAGCCCGAAATCTTATTGTTTGATGAACCCACCTCAGCGTTGGACCCTGAAACAATCCATGAAGTACTTGACGTGATGACCGATCTCGCTAACGACGGCATTACCATGATGTGCGTCACGCATGAAATGGGCTTTGCACGGCAAGTCGCCGATCGGGTGATCTTTATGGATCAAGGTGAAATTATCGAGGTTGGCCCACCTGAGCAGCTATTCTCTCAACCTCAACATGCCCGAACCAAGCAGTTCCTCGACAAGATAATCAGTCACTAATGAAACGCGTTATCTCTGCTCTGACTCAAATAGCCTTTGTCGTTATCGCCCTATGGTGGTTGCTAGATTCCGGTGCCAAAGCCATGGACTATCGATGGCAATGGCATCGGGTTGTCGACTACATTGCTTTCTATGAAGATAAACAGTGGTGGCCTGCTGAATTGAGTGAAGGATTATGGGTAACCCTTCAATTGTCTTTCCTAAGCTTGATATTTACTCTGATTATCGGCGTATCGACCGCCTTGTTAAAACGGTCACATTCTGTGGTAGGTCGGCTATTAGCCAACGGTTATGTAGAGTTAATTCGAAACACACCGCTCCTTGTCCAGATTTATTTGCTGTATTTTGTGTTTGGACCTGTCATTGGGCTGGATAGATTCGCGACCGCGGTTTTGGCATTATCTTTATTTCAAGGCGCTTACACCGCTGAAATTGTACGTGGTGGCCTAAATAGCATCGAAAAAGGGCAGCGGGAAGCAGCAAGGTCTTTGGGCCTAAGTCCTCTGTCAACCTATTGCGACATCATCTTTCCTCAACTCATCCAAAGAACGCTGCCGTCATTGACCAATGAGGTGGTATCCCTAGTTAAAAATTCGTCAATCGTCAGTGTCATGGCGATCTTTGATTTAACAACCCAAGGAAGAAATATTGTTTCAGAAACGGCGATGCCGTTTGAGATATGGTTTACCGTCGCAGCGATTTATTTGCTGCTCACTGTATCATTATCTGGCATTGCAGCATTGATAGAACACAAGTTAGGCGCAAGCTGGCGAGAACAATAATGGGACAAAGAAAACAATAAGGAAATCCAATGATAAAAACGAAAAGAAACAGACAAGTGCTGAGTTTGTTACTGAAAGCCATCACACTCACGTTTGGTTTAATGATCGCCATGTCTTCGTCTTTTGCCAAAGACACGCCAAACCTCGATAAGATAAACGAGCGTGGCACACTGCGCGTTGGTATGTCGACATTTGTCCCATGGGCAATGCGTGACAAGCAGGGTGAACTCATTGGCTTTGAAATTGATGTAGCTCAACGACTGGCTGCCGACTCTGGTTGGAAAATTGAGTTCATTCCAACCGCTTGGGACGGCATCATTCCTGCTCTGCTCGCAAAGAAATTTGATGTCATTATTGGTGGGATGAGTATCACGCCAGAACGGTCAAAAAGCGTGCTATTTTCGACACCTTACTCTCATTCTGGCGTTCAGTTGGCGGCCAGCAAGCAGTTAGCAGCCAAATATTCTGAACTCAATGATTTTAATTCACGTCGAATTAAGATCGCAGCTCGCCGAGGGGCGTTTACAGTCCAGATCGCACGTGAAACCTTCCCAAAAGCAAAAATACTTCAATTTGATGATGAAGCTCAAGCTTTCCAAGAAGTCTTAAATGGCAACGCCCATGCTGTCATTGCCTCTAGCCCGAAACCCGAACACGAAGCACTGAAACACATTGACAAACTTTTCATTCCTTTCACCGAACGTCTGTCCAGAGGAAATGAAGCCTTTGCCGTCAGATTAGGCGAGAGTGACAAACAAGCCTTTTTCAACCAATGGATTGAGGCAAGAACTGAAGATGGCTGGTTAGCGTCGCGCTACGAATATTGGTTTTCAACCTTAGACTGGCAGAAAAGCATTGCTTCCGGCAATTAAGCGCCTAGCGGCGGAGCCTCATTCAGGCAATGCTTTACTCATTGGACATCAAACGGAACTTTAGGTGGATAGAGAAACAACCTTACCGAGGCCTACGGCCAGTGTAAAACGCTGGTCCCTCAACTCACTCGACATCATACTACTGGCATTAGGCGCTTTAGTGCTCGTGTGGCTTTACCAACGTGCTTCTATTGGGGTTCAATACCAGTGGCAATGGAATGAGGTGTTCGCGTTACTTCTCAACCGAAGAGCCGATGGGTCAATGCCTTATATCTTTCAAGGTGTGTTTTCAACCTTAAGGCTCAGTCTATGGGGGCTAGCGATCGCTGTAGTGTTTGGCACTCTACTTGGCATCGCCCGTCAATCACAATGTTCGATTTTTCGAGCAACAGCCACCCTCTATGTCCAACTAATAAGGAATATACCGCCACTTGTCTTTGTCTTCATTTTCTATTTCTTTATCTCGAATCAGCTGATCCCTTTATTGGGCCTTGACGCTATCCTTAGACACAACTCCAATGAAAGTAACACGATAGCACACTTTCTTTTTGGCCCCAGTTTTCTTAGGGAGAACCTGCTTTCCGGCGTACTGTGTGTCGGCTTACTTTCCGCCGCCTACATAGCGGAAATTGTCCGCTCCGGTATAGCAAACATACCAAAGGGGCAATACGAAGCGGTGCACTCACTTGGCTTATCCAAGTGGGTTAAGTACCGTGACATTATCGCCCCACAAGTCCTAGCCAGCATCACGCCAGCCATTGCAGGTCAAGCGATCTCCTTGGTCAAAGATACTGCTATCGTCTCCCTTATCTCAATTCAGGAACTCACCTTTGTTGGAAGTGAAATCGCGAATTCATCCGGTTTAATTTTTGAAGTATGGATAGTGATTGGAGCCGCATACTTGCTCTTTTGCTCGACCCTTTCCTTCCTGTTTAGAAGATTGGAAACCCGCGCGCTTAAACACCAAAAAATAGACTCTATCCGATGAGATAGTGCTCGACCAGTAACGCGCTGAACAAGAGCATCAGATGCCAAATAGAAAACACAAACGTTTTGAATGCTTGTCTTTCTTGCTGGAAAAATTTCAGTTTCCAAGCATGATAGACAAACAATGAACA
The DNA here is from genome assembly GCF_013074385.2 of Vibrio ostreicida. GTDB lineage: Bacteria > Pseudomonadota > Gammaproteobacteria > Enterobacterales > Vibrionaceae > Vibrio > Vibrio ostreicida. Next base: position 130,434 of record NZ_JABEYA020000004.1, on the reverse strand, counting down.
GAGAATAGAGACTGCCGTCAGATAGAATAACCCAGCCATACCTACCAATACTGGGAACAAACAAACCAAGAACAATAATACCGTGTAGAGCAATATTGAGGTTTTTGTGTATTCCTCTCCATGGGTGACCGGCAACATAGGGATATTGGCTTTGGCATAATCATCTTTACGGTGGATAGCCAGCGCCCAAAAATGGGGAGGAGTCCAGATGAAGATGATCATAACCAACAACCACGCGTTAGCATGCAACTCTCCTGTAACAGCGGTCCAACCCAATAATGGCGGCATTGCGCCGGCGATGCCCGCAATAACAATATTTTGTGGGGTCGCCCGCTTAAGATACAAGGTATAGATAACCGCATACCCAAGTAAACTGGCTAATGTCAGTCCTGCGGTCAAGGCGTTGACCCAAAGGTACAAAATTCCAAAGCCCACGACACCAATGCTAACAGCGAATACAAACACCCCTCTGACACTCAACTCACCCGAGGGTAAAGGTCGTTTATAAGTCCGAGCCATCACCGCATCAATACGTCGGTCAATTAAGTGGTTAAATGCCGCCGCTGAACCCGCCATCAGAGCAATACCGACCATACCAAGCACCGCTTGTTTTATGGGTAACGCTCCTGGCACCGCTAAGCACATGCCAACCAAGGCAGTCAATAGCATTAATGCAACAACCTTGGGCTTCGTCAACGTGAGATAAGTACGCCATAAGGAGCGTTCTTGCTGAGAAAAATGTCCAATAATGTCACTCATAGTGAGCCCTCCTGACTAAAAATATGGGTCGTAGAGACCGTATTTTGGCGCTGCCTAACCAATAGATAATTCACATGAAGAACGGACAACAAAAGCATGGCGGCAGCAATATTGTGTCCCACCGCAACCACCAGCGGTAGGCTTAATAAAACATTGCCTAGGCCCAAGCTAATTTGCAGCAGTAGCATTAATAGCATGTACATTGCCGCCCTTTTTAATCGGGTATCACCACGAGAAAAAATCATATACAGTAAGGCGCTACTAAATACAGTCACCAGTAAAGCACCAAACCTGTGAGTAATATGAATGGTCATTCTTGCGTCATAGTCTAGCGTTCCAAACTCATAACTATCTTGTTCGGGCTGGATCAATTGAAAAGCATGCTCAAAGTTTAGGTAATTAACCCAATCGCCCTCACAAATTGGTAAACTGGTACACATTAGGGCGGCGTAATTCGACGAAGTCCACCCCCCAAGCCCTATCTGAACCACAATCAAACCTAAGCAAAATAGTGCAAGATTCCTTAAGCGCTTTGATGACACAAAATGGCGATGATGATATGTTTTGTCACACAGCCGCCAGTAAAGAATGGCCAACAGGCTCAGGAGCGTGAACCCTCCCAATAGGTGGCCCATGACAACCACAGGCATCAACTTCATGGTCACCGTCCACATACCCAACAGCGCCTGAAAAACCACCACCAGCGAAATAAAGATCGGCAAACTAGGCGGCAACATCCTAGTTTTGATTGTTAAGACCGAAATTAAAAACACCACCAGCCCCAATGTACCGGCAAAGTAACGATGCACCATTTCCAACCAAGCTTTGTTCGATTCGATCGTTAACGAAGGGTAAAGCGTATTGGCCAGTGCTATCTCATGCTGATCAGTGGGCACGGTAAGATGTCCGTAGCAGCCCGGCCAATCGGGGCACCCCAAACCCGCGTCGGCTAACCGAGTATAAGCGCCCAACATAATGACCATGAGGGTTAAAATGAGGCTAAAACGCACTAAGTTGATCAATCCCATAATCGGTTCCTTGCCTAGTATTAACCCACTCTGGAGAGTTTCAATAGCTTGCGAAGATCCGCCAGAACATCTTTACTCTGGCTTATCAAATCTTGCTTTGAGTCCATTTTGGGGTAGCGCATCACCAATTGGCCCAAAGGATCAACGATGACGTATTCAAAATCAGCAATAACCTGATGAAAAGCCTCATTCACTTCTATAGCATCAAACCCACTTTGCGCAATAACCGAGCGGTCACTTAAGCCAGAGACGAGAAGGACAGGCGCCACACGACTTTGGTACTTCCCCAGAGCCAAATGACTTTGGCCAAGTAGATACACCTGCTTCTGACAGAATTGGTCACACTGCTGCGGAAGCAAGTAGCCTAATTGCCATTGCTGGCGATTTAGCGGGTTATCGAGACCCAAAGCAGAAAAGCTCTGTTTGGGCTCAATCAGTTGACCTTTATTCGTCACCCCAGAGGAGTACCAATGATTGACCAAAAAGGTTTTTGCAATAAGCGCAGGTAGCGCAAACATCACGACCAAACCAACCAAAATAAGCCGGCCTCTGATTACAGGGTTAACCATTCGATTTTCCTCGTTTTATGGCTCGTACAAGCATCCACAAGCTCAGCAATAGCAGCGCGGTCGCCATAGCGAACCATTGAACAGCATACCCAAAATGTTTTTCTGAACTCAAAGGGACAGGCACCCACGGCTGTTGATAGGGCCAATCCAAAGATTGAGGTTGCAATACATAAGGCGCAATTGGGTGCTGCCAATATTGTTCAAGCTGCTTTATATTAAGATTTTGAATTCGATGAGGGATTTGTGACTCTATATGTAATGCATGGCTTAGCGGGTTCTCCGAACGTTGGTATAGTCTCCCACTCAAAGATAGGGGGCGTGCCAACCATTCAACCTGCGGTAATAGAGCCCGCTGACGCATTGCTGCGACAAATCCAAGTTCAACCAAGATGGCCCGTTCAGGTGCAAAAAGCATCAGTTGATAAGCGAGGTAACCCACCTTTCCCTGATAAGTCTGATTATCGAGTAATACATATTTTCCTTCGAGAGGAATCAAATCCGCAGACACTCTGGTTCCGGTCAAATAGTCATTATTTGACACTTCAAAAACACTAAGCTCAATTTCAGCCATGTTTTTCCGAGAATCCAATATGGTTTCCATCTGCTGTTTGAGCTCCGCTCTTGATAACTGCCACAAGCCCAATTTGACCAAAATAGAAAAGGCGGTCACAGTTACTAACACAACAACCCAGAAAGAATACGATTTCACTAATCCAAACAAGGAAGCCTTTATGGTACTCATATTCAAATCATTGCTGGTCATGTTACTACTGTTCATTATCGTTAACCTCTTCCGGGCCATGTTTACAATGGTTAAAGGGCCTGAAGCAGACAGAAATGACCAAACGACAGAAACCAAGCCAATGAGCTTTTATCTTGGCCGTCGAGTCCTCTTCTCTGCATTAGCTGTCGTCTTACTCATCGCGGCTCTGTTATCAGGTTGGTTAGAGCCGAATATCAGGCCCTACTAATACCATGTCGTTTCAAAGAACATAAACAAAGACAAATAAGCACAACCACACAACATCAACAAAATGCCAGTACCAACTCCCAGCCTGAAACGCAAAATGGTCTTTAGGGGTAAAATGATCTTTGGCAATACGGGCGAGTAGAACGATCAATATGGTGGTACCAAGTAAGACATGCATGCCGTGAAAGCCCGTCAATAAGAAAAAGGTGTTGCCATACACACCAGATTGAAGGGTTAAATCAAGATCCTGATAGGCATGTATATATTCAACACCCTGATAATAAAGAAAGAAACAAGCCAACACTATGGTGAGTTCAAGCCACACAATCAGAGCCATACGCTTATTTTTTTCAAGGCTAATATGCGCCATATGCAGAGTGATGGAAGAGGCCAGTAGGATAATCGTGTTAACTAAAGGTATCCCTTTCCAACTCATCGCTTGCGTTGTCGTGCCGTCGGGTGTCGTAGTTAAAGGCCAAAGGGCATCGAATGCCGGCCATAACACTTCATGGGTCATAGCATTGTTACTTGCCCCACCAAGCCAAGGAACTGCGACCATTCTTGCGTAAAACAAAGCACCAAAAAAGGCACCAAAAAACATCAGCTCTGAAAAGATAAACCAACTCATTCCCTGCCTAAATGAACGCGAAATTTGCTCTGAATATTTGCCCGCTAAAGATTCGCTGATCACATTACTAAACCAACCTGCGAACATGTAGAGCAAGAAAATGAAACCCGTGAGTAAGATGAGCTTACCAAAAACGCTGCCATCACCACCCTCAGACATATTCTGCACCGTCAATCCTGCACCAACCGCAATCAGAAAGAGAGACACTGCGCCAACAATGGGCCAACTGCTTTGCGCTGGTACATAGTAAGACTGATGTTTTGAACTCATGGCATTGCTCCTTGCTGGATCATATCGCCAATGGCGTTAACACTCGCCACTTCGACAGAATCGGCCGTTTTTTGTGTAATGTCATATAAGGTATAGGAAAGGGTTAATGTATGAATCGAATCAGGAATGTCAGGTTCGATATAAAAAATCAGAGGCATCTCTGCGCTGGCTAAGCTTTCCAATGGCTGATGATTAAAACAAAAGCACTCGATTTTATTAAAATAAGAAGCCCCTTGCCCCGGTGATACCGAAGGCACAGCCTGACCAATCGTTGCTATCTTTGATTGGTTGGTTGCCAAGTAAGCCGTTTGTATCACTTCACCAGGATGAACTTCCAAATAGCGTTGCTTAGGCTCAAACAGCCATGGCATTCCCTGATTTAAATGGGCCATAAACTCAACACGAATGACTCGTGATGTGTCCGGAACCATGCCTTGAGGTTGTATTGCCGATTCGGTGTTGGTTTTTCCATTGATGCCTAATGTTTCACACATCACATCGTAAATGGGCACAAGGGCGAAACCAAACCCAAACATTGCAACCACAGCCGCCAGAAGCTTAAGAGTTAACTGATTGTTTGACTGGGCCTGCTTGTTCATGATCAGCTCCTCAATCCACTTTTGGTGGCGTAGAGAAGGTATGGTGCGGGGCCGGACTTGGGACGGTCCATTCGAGCCCTTCCGCGCGTTCCCAAGATTTCGCTTCTGCTTGCTCGCCGCCGCGAATACACTTGATCACCAACCAAAGAAAAATCAATTGAGACAAACCAAATGCAAAGCCACCAATAGAGACAATCTGATTAATATCGGCAAACTGAATAGCGTAATCTGGAATCCGCCTTGGCATTCCCGCTAAACCCAAAAAGTGCATCGGGAAGAACAACACATTGACTGATATCACCGAACTCCAGAAATGCCATAGACTCAGCCGATGGTCATACATATGCCCTGTCCACTTCGGCAGCCAGTAATACGCCGCCGCCATTATTGAAAACACCGCCCCCGACACCAACACGTAATGAAAATGCGCCACAACAAAATAGGTGTCATGATATTGGAAGTCAGCGGGAACAATGGCCAGCATCAGACCGGATAAGCCGCCAATCGTAAACAAAATGATAAAAGCAATCGCAAACAGCATCGGTGTTTCAAATGTCATCGCGCCGCGCCACATCGTCGCGACCCAGTTAAACACTTTGACGCCAGTGGGCACCGCGATCAGCATAGTACAATACATAAAGAAGAGTTCGGCGAAAACGGGCATCCCCGTTGTAAACATATGGTGGGCCCAGACCAGAAAAGAAAGCAAAGCGATACTGCAAGTCGCGTACACCATTGAGTGGTAGCCAAATAGTTTTTTTCCACTAAAGGCGGGAATAATCGCCGACACGATACCGAAAGAAGGCAAAATCATAATGTAAACTTCGGGATGGCCGAAGAACCAAAAGATGTGCTGGAACATAACGGGGTCCCCACCTCCCGCAGCATCGAAAAAGGACGTACCAAAATACTTGTCGGTCAGTACCATAGTGACAGCCCCGGCCAGCACGGGCATTACCGCAATCAATAAAAAGGCCGTGATCAACCAAGTCCAAACAAACATGGGCATCTTAAACCACGTCATGCCTGGAGCTCGCATATTGACGATGGTCACAATCACATTGATGGCTCCCATAATCGAACTGATCCCCATAATATGCACAGAAAACACGAACAACGCGGTGCTATCCGGACCATACGTGGTCGATAACGGCGCATAGAAGGTCCAGCCAAAATCAGGCCCTCCACCTTCTGTAAACAGCGAAGCGAGTAAAATCAAGAAGGCGAAAGGGAGGATCCAAAAACTGAGATTATTCATTCTCGGTAGCGCCATGTCAGGTGCACCAATCATCATCGGAATCATCCAGTTCGCCAACCCAGTGAACGCTGGCATCACAGCACCAAACACCATGATCAAACCATGAACAGTGGTCATCTGATTGAAGAACTGCGGTTCGACCAGTTGAAGGCCCGGCTGAAACAGCTCGGCGCGGATGATCATGGCCATCGCACCGCCAGTCAAGAACATAATAAAACTGAACCAAAGGTAAAGCGTCCCAATGTCCTTATGATTAGTCGAATATAGCCAGCGAGTAATACCCTGCGGCGCATCATGGTGCTCGTGCTCATCAAGGGCGATTGCGGTGCTGTTTGCTCTGCCTAGTTCACCGTCTGCGGCGGGCGCAGATTTTACTGTTTGAGATACGATTGACTCTGGTTTGGACGTTTTCATTGCCCCTCCTCGGATGCTTTGAAGGCATTCACATCGGCTGCCTGAACCACATCACCAACACTGTTACCTAACCCATTACGCTGGTACGTGACCACCGCAGCAATTTCTCTGTCCGTCAGCTGATTTGCAAAAGCTTGCATCGCCGTACCCGAACGCCCATTGACCACAATATCAATATGATCGCTGACTGCTCCGGTAGCGACTTTACTGCCTGTAATCGCAGGGAAAGCCCCTGGAATACCCGCCCCGCTGACCTGATGGCAAACAGAACATCTATCCACATAAACACTCTCACCCTGAGCCATCAGTTCTTGTTTGGACAAGGTCGCCGTCAGTGATGCCGCCGCGTCTTGTTTGGCTTGTTTGATCTCTTGTTTTTTGGCCAACAACCACTGTTCGTATTCGTCTTCTTCAAGTGCTTGGACCACCACAGGCATAAACCCATGAGCACGCCCACAAAGTTCAGCGCACTGGCCTCGATAGACGCCGGGCTTATCAATACGTGTCCAAGCTTCATTGATGAACCCCGGAATTGTGTCTTTCTTCACCGCGAAATCTGGTACCCACCATGAATGGATAACATCATCGGATGTCATCAGAAAACGAACCTTTCTATTGATGGGTAACACTAACGGGTTATCGACTTCGAGGAGATACTGAGCACCTTTGGCTTCAATACCGTCAATGGCTTTCTGACTGGTCGCAAGCAAACTGAAGAATTCGACATCTTCACCGAAGTAGCTGTAGTGCCACTTCCATTGCGAACCGGTAATCTTAATCGTCAAATCAGACTGAGACGTATCTTCCATTGCCACTAAAGTGCGTGTCGCAGGGATCGCCATCAATACGAGAATAACAATTGGAATCACCGTCCATATGACCTCGACTTTGGTACTTTCATGAAAGTTTGCCGCCACGGCACCTTTGGATTTTCGGTGGTGGTACATGGAGTAGAACATGGCACCAAAAACAATGACGGCAATGACGCAACAGATGTAGAAGATCAGCATATGCAAGTCATAGACCTGTTCGCTAATATTCGTCACCCCTTTGGTCATGTTGAAGGTGTTTTGTTGTGCGATTGCTGAAGGAATAAAACCAATCAACAGCAAGTTTACTAGTAAAGCCTGTAATCTTCTCAAAAGACCTCTCCTCTGTCTGAGGTTGTATCTCTGATGATTTAACCAAGATGCCCGCTCGCATCCGTGATGCAAAAAACGTCTTTAATGGGCTAAAAAAGAAAAGCTAAATACCGCTAACATGATGTAAATTGTTATATTTGTGTAAACAAAACTAACTGCCGTTTACAATTTTTGCAAGAAAGTGTAAGCGGAAATGTCGCCCTGAACACCCGATTAAATTCGATATTGATCGCACTATTCAATTTTAGCGATTGCGTACTCGGTAATGATAATCAGTATCGCTTAATACTCTTCATTATTTCCCCGAATGTCATACACTTGGGAAAACGATATCAAAAGGTAAACTCGCTATGATCGAACAAGTGACGCATTGGTTGGAAAACGATCCAGACCCACACACTCGTGCAGAGCTTCAACACCTCCTAGACCAAGAGAAATCGCAGGAACTAGCCGACAGATTCAGCCAACGATTAGCGTTCGGCACGGCAGGTTTAAGAGGAAAAGTGGGGGGGGGGCCCAATCGTATGAATCGACTCGTGATTCAACAAACGGCAACGGGCTTAGGTCGCTATCTCATCCAACAGGTTAAAGATGCAAAAAACCGTGGCGTCGTCATTGGCTATGATGGCCGCCCAGATTCTCAACAATTTGCTCACGATACCGCCTCAGTGCTGACGGCGATGGGCATCAAGGTCTACTTAACTTGGGACGTCGCTGCGACTCCGATTGTGGCCTTTGGCGTACGCCACTTTAATGCTGCTGCCGCAGTGGTTGTAACCGCGAGCCATAATCCACCCGAATACAACGGTTTTAAAGTTTACTGGGAAAACGGTGCTCAGATCATCCCACCTCATGATGCCGGCATCGCTGACCAGATTGATCTTGCCGCCAATCAGTCGATATCATTAATCGACTTGCAAGAGGCTGAAAAACAACAAAAGTTAGTATGGTTGGACAGTGACTACTATCAGGCTTATCGTCAAGCCATGAACACCAACCCCTTGTTAACTAATCATCAACAACCAGAGTCTGTCAGTATTGCTTATACCGCCATGCACGGGGTAGGCGCTAATATGGCAGAAGCGTTGCTGAACGACGCGGGCTTTTGTCAAGTTTACAGTGTTGCAGAACAGCGTGAGCCTGACGGCGCTTTCCCCACGGTCGCGTTTCCGAACCCCGAAGAAGCCGGCGCGATGGACAGGGTCGTCGCCTTAGCGAAAGCCAATAATGCCGATATCGCTTGTGCCAATGACCCAGACGCAGACCGATTTGCGGTCGCCGCCAAAACAAACAGTGGTGAGTACAAAATGCTGACTGGCGATCAAGTCGGTGTGCTGTTTGGTCACTACCTTCTGAGTCAAACCCAGCCTTCAAAGTCACTGATCGGCAATACGATTGTTTCATCGACCCTGTTACAAAAGATAGCTCAGGCACACGGCGCAGAATATTACCAAACCCTGACCGGATTTAAGTGGCTGACGAATGTCGCGATGGACAAACAATCGGACGGCAACGTATTTCTGTTCGCGTATGAAGAAGCCCTTGGCTACACCATAGGAAATAAAGTGTGGGACAAGGACGGGTTATCGGCAATCGTCGCTTTTGCGCAGTTAGTGGCTGAGCAGAAAGCGCAAGGGAAATCCGTATGGGATCAGCTGGAGTGCATCTACAGACAACATGGTCTGTATGTCAATGTCCAGCACAGCATGGCTCTTGACCCATCAGCCCCACCTATTGGTGACAAATTAAGAGCAGCGCAACCGTCTCAAATCGCTGGGCGAGAAATTGAAGCCATTGATGATCTCAACACATCCACCAAGACCTTAATGGACGGCAAAACAATACCCATTGATTTACCGACCAGTGATGTTCTTATCTATCATTTATCTGGAGGGGCACGTGTCATTGTTCGACCATCCGGGACAGAACCAAAACTGAAGTGTTATTACGAAGTGGTTGAACGGTTTGACCGTGAGGACTCTTTTACCCTGACACAAGAAAAAGCGGAACTGGCGATGGATATGCTAATTAGTGAGCACCAAAATAGTCTCGCTCACTAATACTGTCTAAATCGGTGTAAGTGTTAACAACAGGGGCTTTCATGCCCCTGTTGTCTTTGCAGCAGGCGTATTGAACTTTGTGTCACACCCCAAACCCTGAAATATGATAGAGTGCCCTATCCGATTGTAAACTCTCCGATAACACCATGAATAACACATTTCCAACCATCCCTGCTGGGGTTGGTTTTATGCTGCTTTCCGCGCTGGGCTTTGCCCTGATGTCCGCCTGTGTCAAATACGTGAGCACTTATGGTATTCCGGTGTTAGAAATTGTTGCAGCGCGAGCACTGGTTTCACTCTTAATTAGCTATCTAGACGTCAAGAGAAAACGCATAAGTTTGTGGGGAAGCAACAAACCTTTACTAATACTCCGAGGTACGGTCGGAACGCTTGCCTTAATGTGTGTCTATTATTCGGTAACAACCTTGCCTTTGGCAGAAGCCACCATCTTACAATATGTCCATCCTGTTTTTACTGCCTTACTTGGCGTGGTATTTTTGAGGGAACGAGTTCAGTCCTCAACCGTTATCTGTATCCTGCTGTGTCTCGCCGGTTTGGTGGCGATGGTTCAACCAAGCCTCCATATAGGATCGGCAGACCACCTTCCTCTGTTTAGCGTGGGGATGGCGCTGTTGGGGGCATTGGGTAGCTCTGTCGCCTACGTCATTGTTCGTAAGCTTAGCCAAACTGAAGACAGCTCAGTCATTATTTTTTACTTTCCTCTCATTGCTTTACCCATATCCATAGCCTTAATTGGCGATGACTTTGTCTGGCCCAATCTGATGCTAACGTTCGTACTGATCCTTGTCGGTATCTTCACCCAAATCGGCCAGTATGGCCTGACCAAAGCCATGAAGACCCAAGCGGCGGGGAAAGCCTCCGCTTATTCCTATGTGCAAATCGTATTTTCAGCATTGCTTGGAATTTGGTGGTTCAATGAAGTTCCATCTTACTGGACCTATGCGGGTGGATCACTGATTGTTCTCGGTGCTCTGGTCAATGTGTTTGGCCAAAGGCTGTTAACTGGTCCTAAAGCAGGAAACTAACGCCAAACTTTTACAGGGTGTCTATACTAGTGTTTAACGGACACAAGTGAAACACCTGAAATGAACGTAAACGTACTATGGTGGTTGCTGGCACTGCCTTTCAGTAGTGTAGGTTATGCCGCTTCACAAGAACTGAGCACACGACATTTAAATATCTGTGGTGACTCCATCGACTGGCCTCCCTACACCTATGTCGATGGGGAAGAAGTCAAAGGGTTTGATGTGGATGTTCTCAATCAGGTGCTGAGCGCTCACAACATCACATTCAACATCACCATGACGTCTTGGACGCGATGTTTGAAAGGAACCAAAGATGGCGACTTCCAACTGGCAGTGAGTGCCTCTTATTCTGAAGAACGAGCCAAACATTACCTTTACACCGCTTGGTATTACCAAGTCACCCCTTACTTTATGTATTCCAAACAACGCTTTCCGGATGGCGTCAACATCAGTAACGTCACAGATCTCAGTCAGTATAAAGTGTGTGGCATTCATGGGTATAATTACGCCGATTTTCAGTTAAAAAACATTGATCAATATACGCACAATATGTTCGAGTTGGTGAAAGAGATCCGAGAGAAGCGCTGTGAGATTGTGGTCGTATGGAACGAAATTGTGGAAGGTATCAAACGCCTGTGGGGTATCGATTACGTAACGGGAGAAATCGCAGCCCAACCCATACCCAACATGCACAAGCACAAGTTTTACATGCTCGTGTCTAAGAAATTTGAAGAGGCTGAAGCACTTCAGCAATTGCTAAACAAAGCTTTACCCAAATTTCAATCGCAATGAAACGTTCACCAATCGATGCGCCGCTACGATAATCGGCGCCTCAAGCCTGCTTTTTCCAAAATTCTAGTGGATATTTCTTCTACTGAAAGTGAGGAGGTATTGATATACGGAATGGCCTCTCGGCGAAACAGCGCTTCAACACTTTCAAGCTCATTGATACATTGCTCCGTACTGGCGTATTCACTGCCAGCTAAACGGTTTTGGCGAATTTCGGTAAGGCGCTCTGGATCAATCGTTAAACCAAACAATTTGTGGCGATGCACTTCGAATTCTGGCAACAATCTCAAGCGAAGGATATCTTGTTCGATAAACGGATAATTGACCACCCTCAAACCAAATTGCATTGCCATATATAGGCTGGTCGGCGTTTTACCGCTGCGCGAAACCCCGAGCAGGATAATGTCGGCCTGTTCCATCCCTTTAAGAGTGATACCATCGTCATGAGCTAGCGTGTATTCGATGGCCGCAATACGGTCAAAATACGTATCGGAGTCTTTGCCAACACTTCGGGAGCGCTGAAGCTTGGGTTGCGGCTCCATTTGGATATCCGATTTCACCTGCTGAACAATATGCTCCAAAACATCATAACAATGGGCGGTCGCCTCCTCGATGAGTTTATTTTTTATCTCTGGAATCACAATCGAAAAGAACAGCAAAGGTTTGATTCCTTTGTCTTGATACGAAGCGTCGATTTCTTTAAGGAGATCGGCAAGCTTGTCGTCACTCTCTACAAAAGGGAAAGTTTTCTCGTTTGCCTGAACCGGAAATTGCCCCAGAACGACATGTCCTAAGGTTTCACATGTTATGGCTGTTCCATCAGAAACATAGAATACATCACGACTTTGACTATCAATTTGCATATTTTATTTAAGCTTTAAAAATATTTTGAGTAGGATGGTTACCATAATATCGACAATGAAGCCCGGCTGACTATTACATCCCCCACAGCTTTTAAAAATTCTCGTGATTTTTAAGCAAAAAAAAGTAATCGTTTGCCTTACCCTACAAAGCTGCAATGTTTCTGGAGAAATACATGCAAAAGAATACCCTTTGGTTCAATGGCCTATCCATGGACGATGTCGACAAAGTCGGCGGTAAAAATGCGTCACTGGGAGAAATGGTTTCCAATCTTTCGAATGCTGGCGTGTCGGTTCCAAATGGCTTTGCCACGACGTCTTATGCATTTAACCAATTCTTAGATTATGAAGGCCTAGATGAACGTATTCACCAACTGCTTGATAAGCTCGACGTGGATGACGTAACCGCCCTCCAGAAAACAGGCGCAACCATACGCCAATGGGTACTGGATGCCCCGTTCCCTGCCGACCTAGAGCAGGATATTCGTGAAAACTACCAACAATTGATTGACAACAACGAGGCGCTCTCCGTTGCGGTTCGATCTTCGGCAACAGCCGAAGATTTGCCGGATGCCTCATTTGCGGGTCAGCAAGAAACCTTCCTCAATGTAAAAGGTATTGAAGCCGTCCTTGAAGCAACCAAACACGTCTACGCATCCTTATTTAATGACCGAGCCATTTCTTATCGTGTGCATCAGGGCTTTGACCATAGAGGGATCGCCCTCTCTGCGGGCATTCAGCGTATGGTTCGTTCTGACAAAGCATCATCTGGGGTCATGTTCACACTGGACACAGAATCTGGCTTCGATCAGGTGGTCTTTATTACCTCAGCTTGGGGGCTAGGGGAAATGGTCGTTCAGGGCGCGGTTAATCCTGATGAATTCTACGTCCATAAACCGATGCTTGAAGCCGGTCATCACCCCATTGTCAAAAAGACCTTCGGTTCAAAACTTATCAAAATGATTTATTCGACCAATCAGGAGATTGGCAAGCAAGTCGACATCGTTGATACCAACACGCAAGAACGTGAACTCTATTCTCTCAATGATCAAGAGATCAAAGAACTGGCCAAACAGGCCATGATTATTGAGAAGCACTATCAACGTCCAATGGATATTGAGTGGGCCAAAGACGGAATCGATGGCAAACTTTATATTGTTCAAGCACGACCAGAAACCGTCTGCTCTCAGAGCGATCAAAGCGTCATAGAGCGTTACGAGCTCAATAGCAAAGCAGAAGTCCTCGTAGAGGGAAGAGCGATTGGACAACGAATTGGCAGTGGGCCTGTTCGCTTAGTAGATTCGCTTGATCAAATGTCTTTGGTTCAGGAAGGGGACGTGCTCGTCACCGATATGACCGACCCTGACTGGGAACCTGTGATGAAGAAAGCATCAGCGATCGTGACAAATCGTGGGGGTAGAACTTGCCATGCTGCGATTATTGCTCGCGAGCTCGGTATCCCAGCGATTGTCGGCTGTGGCAATGCGACATCCAACCTGACCAGTGAAGAAACCGTCACCATCTCCTGTGCTGAAGGTGAAACAGGCTACGTCTATCAAGGAGAACTGGACTTTGAAATCAAGCGCTCAGCGGTTGATGAACTCCCATTACTCCCGACCAAAGTGATGATGAACGTCGGAAACCCAGATCGTGCTTTTGACTTTGCACAAATTCCAAACGAAGGCGTCGGGCTCGCCCGTTTGGAATTCATCATCAATAAAATGATCGGTATTCACCCTAAAGCCTTATTAAACTTCGATGCACAAGATGACCAACTCAAAGCCGAAATCACTCAACGTATCCGAGGTTACAAAGATCCTATCGATTTCTACGTAAGTAAATTGACGGAAGGCATTGCCACTATCGCCGCGGCATTCTGGCCAAAACGCGTGATAGTACGCATGTCGGATTTCAAATCTAACGAATACAGTAATCTTGTTGGTGGTCGTGGTTTCGAACCACATGAAGAGAACCCGATGCTCGGGTTTCGCGGCGCATCACGCTATATTTCACCCATGTTTGAAGATTGCTTTGAGCTGGAAACTCAAGCCATCAAACGGGTGAGAAATGACATGGGCTTAAAAAATGTTGAGATCATGATTCCATTCGTGCGCACACCAAGCGAAGCCGCTTCAGTCATTGATCTGTTGGCCAAGTTTGACCTTCGTCGAGGCGATCAAGGGCTCAAAGTCATTATGATGTGTGAGTTGCCATCCAACGCAGTGCTCGCTGAAGAGTTTCTCAAGTATTTTGATGGGTTCTCTATCGGTTCCAATGACATGACACAGCTCACTTTGGGGTTGGATCGTGACTCTGGCGATGTCGCACATCTATTCGACGAACGTAATCCTGCGGTAAAAGCCATGTTAAAAATGGCGATTGATGCTGCAACCCAAGCTGGAAAATACGTGGGTATATGCGGACAAGGTCCATCCGACCACGACGATCTCGCGCAATGGCTCATGGATCAAGGCATCAGTTCTGTCTCGCTCAATCCAGATACCGTTGTCGATACATGGTTAAAACTGGGTCAGGTTAATACACACTAAACCCAAGTCTACAAACGTAAAAAACACCGATATACTCGGTGTTTTTTACGTTTTACTGACGACACTCTGCGGCTCGGCATAAGGGTTTAGCGGCCAATTCTCACATCAAAAATTAATCCCACACAAAGTTAACGGTTGCAACATTGTTTCAATCTAATTAACATCTTCAAAACAAAAAACTAATCGTAAATCTATTCTAAGTATTTAATCATGAATATTTAGCGAAATTTATTGAATAGTATTGCGTAAATACTCAAAAGTCAGTAACCTTGTGCGACTGATTAAATACGGATGTTTAGTGAATATATATGTCAAGCGGATTGGCTTATCATATTGACTAGTTGTAACACGAGAATTGTAATGCAGAATAATGCTCAATCTATTAAACAAACCAACTCAAAGGGCAACTTCTGGGTGTTTTTGATCCCTTCCCTAATGGGTTTGTTCCTATTCATGGCGCCAGTCACGTTCAACGATGAAATCACGATTCCAGTGGCCATATTGGCCAAGTCAATACAAGCACTACTTGGTGACTATCTGGTTGATATTATCACCGCTATCATAGTGTTTATGTCAGTGACATCACTGTTGTGTCGCGTTAAGACACCCGCCTTTATCGCCAACAACTCATTTTTAAACAGTCTGTGTAACCCAAGTCCACTCTGGTTAACAGTCCGCGTTCTCGGTGGCTTCGCTGTAGCGATGACTTACTTTGAAGTCGGTCCGCAAGCCATCTGGGAAGAAAACACAGGCGGGCTGGTCTTAGAGGGCTTGCTGCCCACCCTGTTTTCTGTATTTATTTTTGCGGGCTTGCTGTTACCGTTACTCCTCAATTTTGGTCTGTTGGAACTATTTGGGACCTTGCTAAGTATCGTAATGCGTCCAGTATTCAATTTACCAGGACGTAGCGCTATCGATTGTATGGCATCTTGGCTAGGGGATGGTTCAGTCGGCATTCTCCTAACCAGTAAACAATACGAAAAGAAGTTCTACACCCAACGTGAAGCCGCCGTTGTCGGGACCACCTTCTCTGCAGTATCCATTACTTTTAGCCTTGTTGTACTCGCTCAAGTCGAACTTGAACACTTGTTCTTGCCCTTCTATGGGGCGATTTGCTTAGCGGGTATTATCGCGGCAATTATTGTTCCTCGCCTACCCCCACTCAGCCGGAAAAAAGATCAGTATATTGACGGCACTGAACCAGACAAAGATGCAGATGCCATCCCACAAGGTTATACCAGCATGTCATGGGGTATGGCGTTGGCACTTGAAAAAGCCAGCCAAGTGAAATCGGTAAAGAGTGTCTTTGCTGAAGGCCTTCGCAACGCCATTGATATGGTATTTGGTGTGCTTCCCGTAGTAATGGGGCTTGGGACCATTGCCCTATTGATTGCAGAATATACTCAGGTATTCACTTTCCTTGGTCTGCCATTTATCCCATTCTTAGAACTTTTAGGTGTACCCGAAGCCGCCGCCGCGTCTGAGACCATTGTCGTCGGGTTCGCTGACATGTTCATCCCTGCGATTTTGGCGTCATCGATTGACAACGAAATGACTCGCTTTGTGATTGCCGCGATGTCCGTAACTCAGTTAATTTATATGTCCGAAGTCGGGGCGCTGTTACTCGGTAGCCGCATCCCCGTCAACATCTTTGAGCTGTTTGCTATTTTCATCATACGCACGCTGATTACCCTGCCTGTAATCGCAGGTGTCGCTCATCTGATTTTCTAAGTTCGAACCAAGACAGTAAAGGCCCGAAATGGGCCTTTACTGTCTCTGATTTGACGCGAACCTCAAGATTGCCCTACCAATAACGTTCAAAAATAATATTGCCGCCCGTCGCTCGGCGAAACTTTTCTAAGCCAAATCCTTGCAGAGTCATGGTGGTTTCTTTGATCATGTCTGGGTTGCCACACAACATCACAAAACTCTTTTCCGGAGTCAGTTGTGTCTGTACTTGATGTTGAATTTTATTCTCAATCAACAACTGAGGAATACGTCCATGCAACAGATTGGCGGGTTGCTGTCTGGATATGATTGGCACATAGTCGAGCCCCCCTTGATACCGCTCAACTAACTCATCAATCAAACCACGATACACCAAGTCTTTTTGATGACGCACACCATGAACAAGGATTATTTTCTCATAGCGAGTATGGTCATCAAGGGCATCAAGTAAGGACAAGAAAGGGCCAATACCCGTCCCTGTTGAAAGTAGCCACAAGTCTTTGGTCGATTGTGGCACCGAACTCTGTATTAAATCACCGTGAGCAGTATCACCGACCAACACTGAGTCCCCCTGACACAACTGGTGTAATTTGGGCGTTAATTGCCCCTTTGGGTTCGACACAATTAGAAAATCGACGTGTTTATTGTCCGTTTGAGGAGCATTGACAATAGAGTACGCTCGGCTAATGAGTTTTCCTTCTTCATTATACAGAGCCAGCTTGGTGAATTGCCCTGCCTTAAAATCAAGGGGGGCGCCTGAAATACACAAACTGAACAAATCCGAGGTCCAGTCTGTGCGCTTTTCCACCTGAGCCAATATAAAACCTTTGGGTACTGTCATAACAAAACCTGCGTCAGTGAGCCTTTTTAGAAGCTACCTCTGGGCACTAAATAAGTAAAGCGGCGCGTAAACTTAATAATTTAAGATCACACTTTGATGAAGTTTTCACACATAAATGCGAGTCGTGATTAGAATAAACGCTCTTTAAACTCTACCAAGGAGGGGTTATGACGTCACGATTAGACCATTTCCCAGTCATTACTGAAGTCTCGGTTGCATGGGCAGAAATGGACGCACTGCAACATGTCAATAATGCCGTGTATTTTCGCTATTTTGAAGCCGCGAGACTGGAATATTTCGAACGCATCGAGCTAACCGTTAACTTAACCACCAGTCAAGTGGGCCCGGTTCTTAGCGAGACCCAATGCCGTTACAAATTGCCCATTACTTATCCTGACACCTTATTCATTGGTTCAAGAATTTCAGAACTGCAGGAGGATAGATTCACTATGGAGTATCAAATCGTGAGTAAAAAGTTGGGTAAGGTCAGTACGCTGGGTAAAGCGACTTGTGTCATGTTCGATTTTAAGAATAACGTCAAAGCCCAATTGCCCGAATCACTCAAACAAGCTATTTTTGATGTGGAAAACCCCGCATAATTTAGCCCAATGGGCTTGACCTTACCCTTAGGGTAAGCTCTATGATCATGATAGTTTCGTCTTTTTAGGTATCGTATGAGCTTTGTTTCGCTTCGCAAATACTGGATTCTTTTGATCAGCATCAGTGTCATGCTGACCGCCAGTGTTGCCTCTAGCCAAACAATGATGACGTTCAATATGATCAGTGGCAGCGCGTCTCAGCAGCACCATTGTGGGACCAATGCAGACAAAACAACGATGGCTCTTACTCTTGTCACTAATGATTGTCAGATGAGTGATGGGGACCATCGCAGTTGTGACTCGGTCTGTGCCAATGTGTTTGCGCTGATCCCCCCGACGATCTTCCCAACGCCAAGGTCGACACAAATCATATTGAAACGTTCCGACAAAAAAAGCTTCGCCTTCAGTCGTTCAAGTTCTCTCTACCGCCCTCCTATCGCGTAATCCGTTCCCTACTTTTTAACTCCCCCGCCCATTGGCTAGGGAGAAGTATTTTTGTGCTTAGCGGCACCTAGAAACGGATAATTACAGTGAAAATGATACCCAAAATGTTTGCGCTTTCCATCTGCGCTTCTGTGTGGTTCGGCCCTGCGGTCGCAAATTCAGCCCCATCTCAAACCGAGCACTCAAAGCCGTCCATACTGTCTCAGTGGATCATCACTGCACTCAACAATGACGGTAATCGCCAACAATTCTACGCTCAATCTCAAGCTATGCGCGAGATGGGGGTTGCCAGTAGCACCCTGCTAGACCCCAAACTCAAAATCGGCTTTGGTGGCGTGCCCGTCGACAGTTTTGAGTTTGACGATGACCCTATGACCAATATATCCATGGGGCTGGCACAACAGTTTTCTCGAGGTTCAACCTTACAACTCACGCAGAAAAAATACGCTCAGCAGGCTGATGCCATGGAGCGGAAAATTGCCAATCGTGAACTGGATATCATCAATAGTATGACTCAGTTATGGCTTGAATTGGGCTATCAACAACAAGCTCATATTATCCTTTCCGAAAACCGTCAGTTACTCGAAGAAATGGAAAGCTTTATTCAGACCAATTATTCGATTGGAAAAAGTGAAGCTCAAGATCTGCTCAATGCTCAGCTACAAGTTAGTAAGCTGAGTGAAAAGATTCAAGCGAATCATCAAATTCAACGTCGAATATTGGCCCGCCTTTCCGAATGGCTTGGCACTGACTGGTTAGCAAACACCAGCACTGTGAAAGCGTCCAATCAACTTGACTGGAATACGCTCAACCAAAAACTGGCCCAAAATACGGCAACAGATCAGTACTACACGTTACTCAACCAACACCCGATGATACAAGTGGCCAACCAAACGATTACGAGTTCTGAAACTCAAACCGAGATTGTCAAACAAACTTATAAACCTCAATTCGGTGTCGAAGTCATGTACGCCACTCGTCAAGCCAAAAGTATGAGCGGAGAGCCCGCCTCAGATCTAGTCAGCGCGTATCTCACCATGGATATCCCTCTGTTTACTGGTAATAGGCAGGACCGAAACCTTTCAGCAGCGCAATATCAAGTGGGTGCCGCAAGATCTCAGAAAGAAGCACTACTCGCGCAAATGAATGGCAAGGTCAATACCTTGCTCGTTGATAGAGCCAAGATCACGGAGCGCCTAGACCGTTATACCTCAAGCCTAGTACCACAAGCGAACGCAAGGATCCGCGCTGTTGAAAGAGGCTATCAAAACAATACCTCGCAATTCAACGATGTGATTGACGCTTCCGCCGACAAACTTGCTTTGCAGTTAGAGCAGCAACGTCTTATAACCGATTTAAACATTGTGAATAGCAATTTGGCCTCATTGCTGGGCGGTTTTGACTATCAAGTCACGTCACCACGGTTATCTCGCCGCCAACAACAATAAGGACCTTGATATGAAAACATTCACCTTAGCTTCTATCGCTCTACTGGTCGGTGGTGCACTAGGCTATACCACCTACCCTTACCTTTCAGGTTCAGCATCCAACACGGGTGAAACGATCGCTGGAGACGCTGACCAACCTCTATATTGGGTCGCGCCGATGGATCCTAATTATCAGCGTGATAAACCGGGCAAGTCCCCGATGGGGATGGACCTTATTCCTATTTACGCCGAGGACATGTCTACATCAAGCGAACCTCCCGGTACCATCAAGATTGATCCATCGGTCGAAAATAATCTTGGTGTGAAGCGACAACAGGTTACCCGTGAACCCTTATCACCCCGCATTGAAACCGTAGGCTACGTCGCATTTGACGAAAGCCAATTGTGGCAAACCAATGTGCGCGTTGCAGGTTGGGTCGAAAAACTCAATATCAACGCCGCTGGAGAAACCATTGGCGAAGGGGACGTGTTATTTACGCTTTACTCTCCAGAACTGGTCAAAGCACAAGAAGAGCTGATCAATGCTTATCAAACTGGCCGCGCAAGCTTGGTCAAAGGCGCCACCGAGCGTCTGGTCGCACTCGGGGTAGACAGAGAACAAATAAAAACCATTACCACTACGGGCAAAGCCTCACAAACCATTGATATCAAGGCGCCTGCCAGTGGGGTGATCGCGAGTTTAGGTATCAGAGAAGGCGGTTATCTGTCACCAGCACAAACCGCAATCAGCGCAGGGCCCCTTGATCATGTTTGGGTCGACGCCGAAGTCTTTGAACGTCAATCACAATGGATACAGGCTGGCAGTAATGCCTCTATGACCTTGGATTCACTTCCCGGAGAACAGTGGCAAGGGACGGTTGACTATATCTACCCGATTCTCGATCCAAAAACTCGTACGCTCAGAGTCCGCCTCAAATTCCCCAACCCAGATGGAAAGCTCAAACCCAATATGTTTGCAAACATAGCCCTAGAGCCCGTCAGTCAGGATTCGGTGCTGACCATTCCAAGGTCCGCCGTGATCCGCTCGGGCGGGATGACCCGCGTCGTCCTGTCAAAAGGACAAGGCAAATACCGTTCTGCACGCATAGAGACAGGGCGTGAAGCGGCGGACAAAATTGAAGTGTTGCAAGGCCTAACCGAGGCCGACAGCGTTGTTACTTCCGCACACTTTATGCTTGATTCTGAATCCAGCCAGTCTGCCGATCTTTCTCGTATTAACGGGCTCCAGCCTCACGTTACAACCGTGTGGGGCACCGGTGAAATTACAGAAGTCATGGCCGACCAGAGCATGATCACCATCAACCATCAGCCTATTCCTGAGTGGGATTGGCCAGGTATGGTGATGAACTTCAATCTTGCACACAACGTGAACATTGCCTCACTCAGCAAAGGCCAAAACATCCAATTTGAAATCCAGCCAACCGACTCAGGCCAATACCAAATCGTCGACTACAAAATCGACGAGAAGGCCATCGCCAACACCCTGTGGTTAGACGGTGATATCTCGGTGATCATGGCAGATTTTGGCATGATCACGATCCGACACCAGCCCGTTCCCGACTGGGGCTGGAATAGCGGTGAAATGAATTTCTCGGTCGACGACAACGTCGACTTGTCGCCATTCACGCAAGGCATAACTGTGCGTTTTTTAGTGGAAAAACAAGGCACGGATTACTTACTTAAAGACATAGCCAAGAATGGTGACTCGTTATGATTAATGCCATTATTCGCTGGTCAATCAACAATCGACTCTTGGTTGTTATTGCCACATTAGCGCTTGTTGTGGGGGGGCTTTACAGTGTAAAAGAAACACCCGTAGATGCCATTCCTGATCTGTCTGATGTGCAAGTCATCATAAAAACCAGTTATCCAGGTCAGGCCCCACAAGTGGTTGAGGATCAGGTCACCTTCCCGTTGACTACCGCCATGCTGGCCGTGCCGGGAGCAGAAACGGTCAGAGGATATTCGTTCTTTGGTGACTCTTACGTGTACATCATTTTTAATGATGACACCGATATGTATTGGGCTCGTTCCCGTGTGCTTGAATACTTAAGCCAAGTCGCCCCCAATCTTCCTTCAAGCGCTAAACCGACGTTAGGGCCCGACGCCACAGGAGTCGGTTGGGTATTCAGTTACGTCCTTCAGGACAAAACGGGGCAACACGATCTGGCTCAACTACGCAGCCTACAGGACTGGTTCCTTAAATATGAGCTGCAAACCGTCGATGGTGTCTCTGAAGTCGCTACCGTTGGTGGGATGGTCAAACAATATCAGGTGCAAATTGATCCCGCAAAACTACGCGCTTACAACCTCACCCTGCAACAGGTCAATCGTGCTATCCAAAACGGTAATCAGGAGACTGGCGCTTCAGTTATCGAGGTTGCCGAAGCGGAACATATGGTTCGCACTACCGGCTACCTGACCAGCATTGAAGACATTCGCTCATTGCCACTAAAAGTCACCGAACAGGGGACGCCACTGCTACTGGGGGATATCGCTGATATTAACTTGGGCCCACAAATGCGCCGCGGAATATCTGAACTCAACGGCGAAGGAGAAGCCGTCGGAGGAGTCATAGTGATGCGTTTTGGTGAAAATGCGAGCCAAGTGATCGCTCAAACCAAAGCCAAGCTGGCGGATCTGCAACGCAGCCTCCCCAACGGGGTTGAAATCGTCACCACTTATGACCGTTCAACTCTGATTGACTCTGCCGTTGAGAACCTATGGAAGAAGTTGGCAGAAGAATTTATCGTCGTCGCGATTGTTTGTGCGTTGTTCTTGTTCCACGTTCGTTCATCACTGGTGATCGTATTAAGCCTTCCTATCGGTATCCTGACAGCGTTTGTGGTGATGCGCTGGCAAGGGATCAATGCCAACATTATGTCACTCGGAGGTATCGCGATCGCGATCGGCGCGATGGTTGATGGGGCAATTGTGATGATCGAGAATGTTCATAAGCATATAGAACGAACTCCCCTAACAGAGAACAATCGCTGGCAGGTTATAGGCAAAGCTGCTGAGGAAGTTGGCGCTCCGTTATTTTTCTCACTGCTTATTATCACCCTCAGTTTTGTTCCGGTTTTCGCTCTCGAAGGCCAAGAAGGCAAGATGTTCTCACCGCTGGCGTTTACTAAAACCTATGCAATGGCGGCTTCAGCTGGCTTGGCGATTACTCTGGTGCCAGTATTAATGGGCTATTTTATTCGTGGAAACGTCCTGCCAGAAAATAAGAACCCAGTAAACAAAGGGCTGGTTGCTCTTTACAAACCGCTACTCACACTCAGCCTTAAGCACCCTAAACGCATAATAGTACTGGCTCTGGTACTGATGGCATCAGCCTACTACCCGGCCAGTAAACTCGGCAGTGAGTTTATTCCACCTCTCGATGAGGGCGACCTAATGTACATGCCGACCACTTATCCCGGTATTTCAATAGGCAAGGCGCGTGAATTACTTCAACAGACCAATAAACTGATCAAAAGTGTCCCAGAAGTAGAATCCGTCTGGGGTAAAATTGGACGTGCAGAAAGCGCGACCGACCCCGCCCCTCTAACAATGATCGAAACCGTGATTCAACTTAAACCTCGTGATGTGTGGCGAGAAGGCATGACACCGGAATCACTGCGCAAAGAATTTGATAAGTTAGTGCAATTTCCCGGATTAACTAATGCATGGGTAATGCCGATCAAAACACGCATCGATATGCTAGCCACTGGGATTAAAACACCAATAGGCATTAAAATAGCAGGCCCTGATCTCAAGGTCATTGAGCAAATAGGGGCTCAACTTGAACCTATTTTAAATAATGTCTCAGGGACGGCTTCTGTCTATGCTGAGCGTGTTGCTGGCGGCCGTTATGTCACAATTGATATTGAGCGTCGCGCTGCGGCTCGTTATGGTCTCAACATTAAAGACGTACAAAGGGTGATTTCAACGGCGATTGGGGGAGTGAATGTCGGGGAAACCGTCGAAGGACTGGAACGTTACCCCATCAATGTACGCTACCCACAAAGCTACCGTGATTCTGTGGTCAAACTGCAAAATTTACCTCTGGTGACGCCTAACGGAGCTCGAATTGCGCTTGCTGATGTCGCTGATATCCGTTACGAAGACGGCCCTCCAATGATCAAAACAGAAAATGCGCGTCCTAATGGATGGGTATTCGTTGATATTGATGAACGCGATCTAGGCTCTTACGTCTCTGAGGCTCGACAGGTGGTCGCTGACCAAATCTCACTACCTGCGGGCTACTCTTTGACATGGTCAGGGCAATACGAGTATATGGAACGTGCCAAACAAAGACTCAGTGTCGTCGTCCCTATCACCCTCACCATCATCATACTGATGCTCTACCTGAGCTTTCGCCGACTTGGTGAAGTCTTGATCATCATGATGACCCTGCCATTGGCTATGGTTGGCGGTTTATGGCTGATGCACTACCTGAACTATAACTTCTCTATTGCCGTTGGAGTCGGGTTTATTGCCCTTGCTGGCGTTGCCGTTGAAATTGGCGTCATCATGCTGGTTTATCTCAATCAGGCTTGGCATTACAAAAAACTCGAGGCGCAAGAGAAAAGGCTTCACCTTACCTTGGATGACTTGACGCTTGCCATCCGTGAAGGCGCTGGACTCAGGGTCCGCCCCATCATGATGACAGTACTCACCGTGATCATTGGGCTAGTACCGATCATGTATGGTGAAGGAACTGGATCAGCAGTGATGCAACGTATTGCCGCACCGATGATCGGTGGAATGGCATCGGCGCTGATGCTGACATTATTGGTCATTCCAGCCATTTTCAAACTTTGGAAACAAACAGAAGTCTCTCGTTCCCCACAAGTAACCCCGTCCTCAATGAGTCTCGGGACATCTCACTCAACAAGGAAACCGCAATGAAAAACACAATCATGACATGCGCACTGGCGCTATTCAGCCCCTACCTATATGCACAAACTGACAAGGCGATGGATCATTCTAAAATGAATATGCAAGGGATGGATCATAGTAAGATGGGAACATCCGAAATGAAGATGAATATGGACGGGATGTCCGCAGTAGGTATGCCAGCTAAAGGCGCAAAGCCAGACAAAGTCGTTTATGTCATGCTCGATGACGACATGAGCATAAAATTTAAACAAGACATCGATATCAACCCGAACGATATTGTTCAATTTGTTGTGCTCAATCAAGGGAACATAGAACATGAATTTTCTATCGGATCGGCGCAAGAACAGATCGAACATAGAAATATGATGAAACAAAAGGGCGCCCATGCCCACGACTCTGGCAGCACGGTTACCGTTGCGCCGGGCAAGGCAAAGCAACTAGTTTGGCACTTTCACGGTGACAATAATGTCGAGTTGGCCTGCAATATTGCAGGCCATGCAGAGTCCGGCATGGTGAAATCAATCTCACTTTAGTCTCACTGCACGCAAATAAGACTCAACCCAACCGCGCCTCAGCAGAGACATGCAAGACGTAGTCACGTTTCCCCAAAAGCCATACCACCCGGTATGGCTCTATCGCTTCATCGTTAGGTTGGGGATGGAATAAATGCTAAAGCTCTAGGTTCATGTATTCTATGTTGCTTCTTGCTTTGCCATCACGGGCGACACGGCATTGGACAGCAAACTCTTCAGCGGTCATCGGCTCTGCTTGGCTCGACGTAACATGAAACAGCCCTGTGGCTTCGATTTCAAATGCCCCCTCTTCCTCAACCACATACCGGCGCAAGACTTCGGCCAAGGGTTGGTTTCTCCAATGTTGCCAAACATCCATGTCACTCACACAGCTATCATCCCTGCAGGTTTGATTCGTTGACTGAACCATGGAGGTAATGTATTTATTCCAATCCCAAGGCCCAGCATATTGATTACCCGCAAAGAAGTTGACGTACTGGCTTTTAATATCCTGCTGGGCATCCAATACACCGCTGCCAAAGCGATAACTAAGCTCATCATATCGTCCTATATCCGTGGGTCTATAAGCATTGCCCTTCCAATCATTATAAAGCGGGTAATACGGCAAATTTGTGTGTAAATACTCAGGTAACTGGTCAGTGAAATAATCGCGTTCTCTGAGAAAACCTTTCAGCTTAATATCATAAGACATCACGATTTTATTCTTGTAAGGAATACGTGACTTAGATTTCACGTAGGTGAGATTTAACGTTTTTTTACTTCTTGGCGGGATGGTGGTCGTGTATCGCTGCTCATGAGCAATTTGTTCATCGCCGCCATTGGATGAAGACCAAGAGTTGTCCGTGCCAAATGAGGCAGAAAACTCAGACGTCGCCGTATATTCGGCCGTCAGCGGCACCTTAACGTTAACCGAGAAAGAACTTTTAACACCGATATCTGCGGAAATTCCATTGGTTTTGCCTTTACTCCAGCTTTCGCCTTCCGTATGCCGTATTACCGCCGTAGAGGAATCTGACAATTGGCTGTCACAGTTATACATTACCGCTTTTTGGAAAGCTTTTGGCTCCTGCTCTAAAAGCTCAGCGTCATAGAGAGTCAAGTCCTCACCTGTCATATAGAAACGAATATTCTCAATAAAAATCTCCAATCGATTGTCGGTATAGGGCCCAGTGCCTGCGACGTCCGGATCTGAGTAT
Source organism: Vibrio ostreicida (assembly GCF_013074385.2). GTDB lineage: Bacteria > Pseudomonadota > Gammaproteobacteria > Enterobacterales > Vibrionaceae > Vibrio > Vibrio ostreicida. Next base: position 103,817 of record NZ_JABEYA020000004.1, on the reverse strand, counting down.
TTAGGATTGGGGTAGAGGTGGTAATCGCTGCCGACTTTATCGTTCAATATCAGGCTACCAATTTGTCTATCAAACCCTTTGGCCCCAGCCCAAGCAAAGCCTAAACCATGTCCGAATCGATACAATGGCTTGTAAAAGCTGTAGTGATTGACGATGACTTCAGCGCCATCAATGGTTGTGCCAGGTGCGGCCCGAAAGACCTTATCACCATAGACGTGAGGGGGGGTTGAGGCGTGGAGACTCAAAGATGTCAATGTCATCGCTGTTGCCAAAATTGGTAATGTGTATTTCATTGGGTGCCTTCTCTATGTCCTATTGCGTGATCTTTTGTAATCACGTACTCAATAGACGAAAAAATTACTCAACTGGATGCACTTTTGACCTTTATTTTGGGGCCATCTGGCGACGATGAGTGAATCGAAAGCCATCGGCTAGGGTTGCCAAAGACCGTTGTCCTTGGTTTTATCGGTCCTCAAAAGATAATCAACGATAAGAAATACCCTATTTGCCATCGTTCCTCCCTATCGAACCTAGGTAGTGAAAATACTTGTTTTTTATAGACTAATATTTATTAGGTTAACAAATGAAAAGTTGCAGGTATAATCTATTGATAATCATCACTTTGATGCACGACGCAATCTAAGCAATGGCAAAAACAACGTCTACAACGGGTCATTCGATACTTGGCATGTTGAATCTCTAATTCTATAAATGAAGCGAAAAAAAAATGACGAGGTCGTTTAAAGTTAGGCAATTCGTTTTGGTTGAGAACTCTTTGTTCATCCTCGACTCAAAAACTAACCAACAACTACGAATGGGTACTCATGACTTACTGACTCTCCACGAGTTATGCGCACATGCAGGTCAAGTAGTTTCAAAAGAAAGCCTTTTGGAAAAGGGGTGGCCGGGAAAGATTGTGTCAGACAGTTCTCTCACACAATCTATACGCAACATCAGAACCCTATTGGGTGATAATGGCAAAGAACAAAAATGGCTAAAAACGGTGGCTAAAGTGGGCTATGTGTTGGATGCATCCATCGTCAGCGAGGTCAACGGTGATGCTTTACCTAATAGCGCAATGAGAAAAAACGTAACCCAGATGCTGTCTACCACCAGCGAGAACACGGACGCGCCTCAGCGCTCTCCCCTGTATCAATTGCTTAACTGCACTAGGGATTTTCACTGTGCGCTAAAGCTGGTTATTCTCTTTGCCCTGCTCGCGTTCACTGTCAATGTCTCATATAAGATTTATCATCTGGTTTTAAATAAGCAAAGAGCCACACAATACCCGGAAGTCAGCTACACCAAAGGCGTCATCGAAATCTACTCTGATAGGCAGCAGGTTGCGGACCAAGCTGGTGAAGCCATGAGCGCGTTGATCGACAAACTTACCGTCAAACCCAAAAGAGTTGCGGTCATGCTGTTAAATAAGAATCTTTCATTTGCTATTGTTGCTAAAGACGGTGAAATATTGAATAAACTAATACTGTTAGATAAAACAATAGAGAATGACCAAATCGCCAAACTTATGATTAAAGAGGTCAGTGATGCTATCCGCTAGTTTGTTTCTTGTCGCGTCCCTAAATATCTTGCTTCTGGTCATTTACGGCTTCAGTGATGATCCTGGTGTGGCTTATGGGGTGGAATATCACGTTGAAAGTAATGCAAGCAACTATCATGGCCACAGCAAGGTTCAAATTTATTTCAATAACGGCGAATTTGAGATGACCTCTGTAGTGGAAGAAGCTCAGGAAGGTCAAGGCAAGCAGTATTTCGAGGTGCATAGTAAAGGTGATTATCAATCGTATAGCCCAGATCTATACAATATCGCTTTTACCGAACATACCTCCAATTTTCTTGACAACGAACGTTTGCCCACATTGCCCATTATCAGCAGTTTTTATAGTGCCGAACGCTATCTTTCGAACCGGAATACAGTGGAAGTCAAACACCGAAGCGATGACTATATTGTGGCGGCAACCTTCATAAATGGAGGTCAAATCTTAGCCATGAAACGTTACTAAATGCCTGAACAAGAGACTCGATAAACGAACCAATCAAAGGCCGTATTAGACCGCCCTTGATTGGGAGCGTTAAAAGTGATGACATCTAAGCTTTAACGCAATGAACAGCCTTGTTAAACAACATCAGCTTATCCGCTAGTTGCCTTTCGACGCTCGTGGTGCTCAGTTCCCACTCTGAGACCAAAATTAATTTGTCTTTTGTGATGTTCATAAACACCTGTTCATCAGACATCATCAATTCGACCAACTTAGGGGCCTTGATCGCCAACACCCGTCGATCTCGCAACGGGATCTCAACAAACGCTTGAATGGTTTTTTCATGCAAAGAGATAAAAATTTCTTCGCCATCAACCAATTCTATTCCAATCGGCTCATCACCCTCAATTCTTGACAGTAGATTGGCTGGCACACCCAGATTATCCACCAAGGTTTTGAATACTATTTCTCGCAACTTTTTCAATGTAAACTCCTGGGAAGGTGCATCTCCTGCACATAAATCAAACAACAATTACAACTGCCGGAACAGTAGATGAAACTGGTCATAAATATTGCCCCCTACCTGAGTTAGCAATACAATAAAAACAACCAGCTTTGCCGCCATCGGTAAGCCGGGGTCCTGAACACTAAATACCGTTTGCAGCAAGCCCACCACGACACCCGTAATCACAAAACTCAAAGAAAAAATAATGATCGCGTCTTTTACAATATCCAGACAGGCGGCAGTCACATCAAGAACGGTCATAGTTCTCCTCCAAAAAACTGGTCACTTTGTGTTCATCAAACTCAAACAGATAATATTTATTTCGAAACAGAACTCGGTAGCTATTCACCTGCGGATACTGCCAGAACATCTCTGGTGCAAGTTCGTAGTGAGAGAGGGTCATGCCCGCCACAGGGACCAGTTTTTGAAGAGCCATCGCAGAAGGTACTGCCTGAACCATCACACTGCTGTCTGAACTGTGAGCAGCCGATTTTCTCTCGACGTTCTCTCGGCCATTTTCCAGTCGTCCTAACGCATCCACCGCGAGCAACGGCTGACCGACAACGCTAGGCGAAACCACACCATTTTTGAACGAGAGTGAATGTAACGCCAATGGTCCCCGACTTTGTTCAGAATAACGAGTATCATGACCTTTGTGGATCACTGAGGTGGACACCATCAGTTTTCGGTTAGCCACCTTGGGCCCCAAATAACTCACTCGCGCGCTCTCAGCACTGATTCCTTGGCTGCGGTGCATGTCCGAACCGCGCTGGTGCGCTGTCATCCAAGAGCCTATCTCTCCCGTTTTGCTCCGTGGTGAGATCTCCGTGTGTGAAGGGCGACTGGCAATACGGCCAAACTCTTTCACTACAGAAAGGGAGAGTCCTTGATGTGTTTGCCCTGCCTGACTGTTTATCGGTAGGTTGACGTTCTGCAACCTCGCTTTGGTTAATCTTGTCTGACCATAGCTTGCCGTCAATCCAACATCACTCGCAGAGCGAACATGAAGAGCGGTTTTTCCAACGGGCATGTCTTCAACATGAGTCTTGGGTTGAACCCTAGTGAAAGCTGCAATACTCTGGTTGGATACCACAGGTTGACCCTGAGGGTGAGGCGTAAAACAAGTCCCACTTTCCACCTTAAATTGGGTATCAGGTACGTTCAATGGGGGTTGCTGCTCTTTGTCACCAGAAGTCAAAATAGAGTCGGGGTGAGACTCAGCGCCCCCATCCTGATTAAGGATATGTTCAAACTCATTGTCAGAAAGGGGCAGCTTTCCGCTCACCATACTCTCAAATAGATTGATCATGACTTTTCATACCTCATTTGCTCACGAAGTTCACCGAGCGCATCTTTACGCTTTTCCAATCTTCGCTTTTCTGATTCGACCTCTGTGATTTCCAACGCCAGTTCCTGCGCGTCCTGACGACTAACAGAGGCATCAAAAAACAGTGACTCGATCATCGATTTTGTACTTTCTCTGCGCATAAATAGTCGACTCAACGCGTTAGGTTCGTGGACAACGTTAAAACCTTTTAACTGTTGCTGTTGTTCCTCAATCTGACGCCATTTATCGTCAATGAGCTTGAGCAACTCTTGATGTTCTTTCCTTAGTTTGACTAACTTTCTCTGCTGCTTTCCAATACGAATATCAACAATGTCAATAAGCTGTCCAAATTCCTTCCATCGCTTCGAGGGTTTGTTCATATTCAACTCCATCGAACCCTTGTTTCAGGAACGACATGATGTGAGGATAACGATCGATCGCCTCATCGGTTTCAAGATCATTACCTTTCTCGTATTCTCCGACTCGAATTAATAACTCGACATTGAAATAACGGTAAACCATATCTTTTATTCGCTCAGACAAACGGACGTAATCATGACTTTGAACTTTGTTCTGCAAGCGGCTCTTACTTTTCAATACATCGATCGCTGGGTAACGTCCCGTTGATGCGATGGTGGTGGAATACACTAGGTGGCCATCAATCAGAGATTTGACTTCATGCGCGATAGGATCATCATCAATTTCTTTCTCAATCAAGACGGTGAAAATCCCCGTAACAGACCCGTGAATTGAGTTACCACAACTTTCGACTAAACGGGACAAAGCGAGAGAGACACCAATAGGAATGCCGCCTTTGATTGGCGTGTTATCCAACATCGCCTGCGCGCGGGCAAAACGGGTCAGCGAGTCAAAATACAACACCACTTTTTTGCCCTGCTCCATATAGTGGCGTGCAATCGAGACCGCGACCAACCCTGAGCGTACTTTTTCCAAAGGGTTCGCTTCCGAGGTAGAGACAATGGTGATTGATTTCTGAATCACTTCTGGGCCAATCTCTCCTTCAAGAAACTCGACCACCTCACGTGCCCGCTCACCAATCATGGCAAAAATCACAACGTCTGCGTCCATGTTGTTGGCCATAATTGACACAGTGGTTGTTTTCCCCGCTCCCGCGGGGGCAAATAAACCGACACGCTGGCCTTCTCCGATCGTAAACAGACCATCAATAATTTTTAACTTGGTGGGAAAGACCGATTCAATAGGTGCACGAATATTAAGCGGAATGGGTTCTACCGCAATCGGCAAATCCGTAAAGTTTCCCGGTTTATTTAGATAGTCATCGCCATAGATAGACTGTCCATAGCAGTTAATCACTTTACCAACCAACGCCTGCTCATTGAGCGGAAAACAAAAACGACGCGGCGTAATTTCAACCTTACCCCCGCGCTGCACTGCGCCCGGTTGAAGCAATTTTATTTCAACCCTAGGGCCGGCGACTTTCACCACTTCACCGCGAATACGTTCCCCGGTTACCGTCTCAACGAAACACTCTTGGCCAACAAAAGTATTCATAGAGACGTGGCAGATCACCGTATCCTGATAAGACTCTTTCACCTTAAAGAAATGGTTCAACATTACTCAATAACCTTGAAAGAGATCGACACGTAGCGTTTGTACTTTCGCTTAGTTTCATTGGTGTTCTTGAACAACTCACCCAGCAACGGAATGCTTGAAAGTACAGGCACCCCAGTCACTGTCGACTGAGTCACCGTATTGTCAAAGCCACCCAAAATAATGGTTTGTTGAGGCTGAATATACACTTCTGACTCCAGCGACTGAGAGCTGACTCTTGGAGGCTGAGAAGAACTTGTTTCACTTTCATCATCGTCCAAAGACTCTTCAATGTATTCGACTTTGGCCTGAACATTACCAGAAGGCAGCAATCGCCCAGTCACATAGAGGCTGTTGTCAGCTTCAATTTCCTGAGTTTGAACCTGTTTTTCCGAAATCAGGGTAATCGTTGCCGTGTCTTTTTTACCAAAGTGGCCCTGTTGGTTCTCAAGTACGAGCAGGTTGGTCTCATAAACACCGCGTGCGACGCCATTCGATGACAAGGCCTGAAAGTTTTGCAGAAAATTTTTGGTTTCAGTAAATGGAGGCACCACAATATCGTAAATCCCACGGCTGCCATTTAACCAAGAGCTGTCTATGCCCAGATTTTCACCACGGGACACCGCAATATCGTAAACTTTAAGAGAAAATAGCAGCTGCTGGCGCTTAATATCAATAAGAGCCGCGATACGTTTGGCCAGTTTCACTTCCGCTGGCGTACCTCGGATCAGCAGTGCGTTAGAACCCGGTAAAGGTTGGACTTTCGAGGTTTTTTCTTTCTCATCCAGCTCCTGTTTATCCCCATTACTTAGTTTCACTTTGTAAGCACGCTGGACGATTTCACCATCGCTGACATTCTGGAACTGCCCAATATTAATGATCGCCGATGAAATTAAAGAAGTGGCTCCTGGAAAGAGCACATTACCATCGAAGGTATTGATCTGTCGGTCAACGACCGAAATGTAATGGAAGTTGATCCTTGCCAACTCAAGATCATTGCCGTTTTCAAGAAATTGGTTTTTGTCAACCATGGTCGCATAACCAACCGCATCATTGACAAACTTTCGCGTACCAGAGAACAAAATGGAGTTGCCGCGTTCAACCAATTTCACTTTGGTTGTCGCGCTGACATTAAAGGTTTGTTTCAGTTCTCTTAATAGCGTTTTAGGCGCAATATTTCGCGGTTTGTACGCGTAATTGATGTAAGCCTGACCCGATTGGACTGTTAGAGTCCCCCCGTAAACATACCAATCAAAGTCATACACTTCTGACAACTGAGCCAACAACTCAGGCCCACTGCCCGATAAAGTCTGAGTGATCAGCTGACGTTCGGTTTTATTATCAATGTCATCAACCAATTTGACTTGCATCTCTTTGGCAATGGCTTTGAGTGCTCCTTGCAGGTTAATGTCCTGCTGTTTGATAAACACTTCTGCCTGAACAAAGGTCGACAAAAAGACAAGACACAGTAGCGCAATTTTATACTTCATTAATAATCTCTTCTAAACGTTGTTGATCCGCTTTCATCCGACGTACAGATTCATTAATTAAACTTTGTTCAATGACCATATCGACGAAATCTTGTTCGGTCATAACCGTCCCTTCACTTTTTGACGCCTCATCACCTTGGATTTTTTGCGCCTGAGTCATCTCTTGGGCGACAGACTCAAAATCAGATTGAATCTCTGAAAGCCCAGCGATAGAAACGGGATTTGGCATTTCAACTTTAGTCATAACCTACCTTTTGCATCATTTGCTTAAACACGTAAAACTGGTCATGTAATAACCAGAGATTAAGTAAAACAATCACCACAATCGCTTTAATATTCGGCGTAACGAACAGCGACAAAGACGCCTTTTTAAAAAACAGATCGACATACCCACAACACACTGTGATCGCGAGCATGATAATGATGTACTTACCGGCGACAATCACCATCATCTTGAGACTGTCAGTAATAAGGAAAAACAGAGCCTCAAAATCCAGATCCACATTGGGCTCATTACCCTGCGTGATGACATCAATAATAGGGCGAAACAGCGTGCCACTTTCCAGTGCATAAATTAGGAATGTCAGGCTACTGAGTTTAGCCAGTGCCTCTGATTCATCCGTAAAGCGCTTATCCTGTACCGATTGTTCATTGAGCAACAATAATTGCTGAATCACACTACCCACCGTTCCGCTCAGCCAGTAAGGAACTGACGAAAACATTGCAAAAATCAGTACCGCCAGCACCCAGCCAAACGTGGGGACCTGCTGCAGTTCGCTGACATCGACAAAAATGGCCATGGCCGCCGCGATGGCCAAGCAGGTGATATTGTCCAGATAAAGCCTTGTGGGGTTATAAATTTTAAGAAAGAGGAAAAAACCCGCAAACAACATCCAGTTTGGAAAAAGTAATTCACCCATACTAGCCAAGCGCTCTAAACAGCAAAGTCCAGCTATCCGAGAAGTAAAAAACCGCCAGTTTCACCGGTGTAGAAATGACCGTCGGTGACAACATGGTCATCCCAACGCCACTTAAGATCACCGCAATCAAGAAATCGATACTGACAAACACCATATATAGCTTAAGGCCAAGCTCAAACCCCTGATATAAATCCAGAATCAGATTGCCGAGAAAAAACTTGAACGTGTCATTGTCTTCATCGAAATTCAGCGGAATATCGATCATGTTAGTGAGCTGATCAGTCTTACGCTCTGCGCGTTCCAGTAACTCTGGGAAAAAGTCAAAGACATTACTCGCCAAATAGTACATGGTAATATCTTGTGGTTTCTCTTCTTCGAGCGTGAGGTCCAAAGGTAAGTTCGTCGATTCTTGCTGCTGCTCTGAAAAATAGGGTTTTACACGGTCAATACCGGGTTTAATGTCAGGCCATAAGCTATTTAACGCCATTAAGGCAGCGAGTAAGTTGACCACAATCGTGGGTGGTATTTGTTGGGTTCCAACCGCATTTTTTATAATGTTAAGTACGATATTGTATTTAACAAAACCGGAAAAACAGATAAAAAATACCGTTGACAATAACGCCAACGTCAACAAAACAATCAGGTTTGCACCAGAAAATGCGTTGTCCGGGCTGAGTAACTGAATCATAAGTTCTAATCGCTAACCACTTGAAATAGCAGGGTCGAACGACGACCCTGACTTTATTAGATATTTCGAGCCGACGCTGAAATAGAATCTTTAACTGATTTCAATGTTGATGTCGCAGTCTGCGCAGCAATACTCTGATCTGCCATCAATTGTTGAAGCTGGAGCGACTCTGATGCGCTGAGGATCAAGGTGCCATCGTCATTTTGGGTGAAGGTACCCTCGTCATCAGTACTGCCGGTATGCTGGGTAATAAAATCGGATACTGCGTCATCGGCATTATCAACTAGACCACCAAAAACACCTGATATATAACCTGTACTTAAATTGGACATTTGTCATCTCTCGCTGTTCAAATTGTGTTCAGCGCATTATCACTAACCCGCCATAGCGTCACCAGTGAAAATTCCTGATAAATGTCGTAGTCAACCACTCTCACAAAAGCTCAGATTTTGCCACTTCTGCCTGCCTATATGCTTAGCGCGGCACGCTGTATAAGGTCCCATCAAGGCGATTGACCATCTCAGGCTTTTCCCCATCTGGATAACGGAAACTGATTTCACCCAGAGACTCATTTAACGTCACCTGACTAAGCTTTTTGACTTGGACCATGGGTAGTATACCGGCTGGATGACGACATAATGAAGATGCTCGCGTACATTCGATCTTCATCAAACGATACTGGCTACGAGCTGTATCGCCCTTTCTAGACAGCTGTTCATTCAAACGGTTTAGCAGGGCCGACGCCTGCTTGTGGTTTTCAGCCTCCTTAAGCTGATTCACCACCGTTGTCGAGACATCAATCAAACGCTCCATAGGCAGCTGATACTTTGCCTCCGCCATCACAGCGGATGCTTTATTCATGTTTAACCTCTGGCTTTGACTTTGGCTGGAGGCCCGTAAAGCCTTCAACATCTTTCGAGCAGAAGGGTTGCCTTGCATTAACTGACCCAACGACTGTGAATGTTTGGGCGTAAGATGAACCGTGCGTCGCATATTGTCCGCCCAACGAGAACGCCAATGAATCTGCTGCTGGTATTCAACTTTTAAATGCGGGATATTTTCCGCCGCGATGGCCTTAGTCACTTCGTGAAAGCCATTTGTCCTTGCATTGACCAACGCCATGAGCTGAGCTGACGCTCGGCTTTTCATATCCAAGCTCCATTCTGGGTGACTTTCTAGGCATTGTCTGAAGTCCGTGATGACCGTATCAAGCCGATCTAATGGTTCCGGATCCATATCAAGGCTGACTGACTTTGATTCCGCGATCCGCTTTTCGACCGTTTCTGTTGTGTGATGTTTTGCTGTATGGCTCGCCGCCAATCTGTCCCCAAAAGGTTTGACAGAGACAAATGTCTTTTCGTCAATTGCCGTCGGGAAAGCATGGGTAGATGAAAGAGGAAACAACATCACACTGGCCCCACTGCTGGCTTCCAGATCAACACTGGTGATGTAGTCGAGACGTTGAGTGGCGCTGGTTTGTTCACCCACGTTAAACTCCCTCGTTTCTTCTCGAGTGACGGCAATTTCAACGCCAGCCTTTGCATAGGTTCTCGGCATGACCATCGAAAAATTGGGTGAGGCGTCTATCCCAAGCTGGAGCCTAAGCTGACTATTCGCCGAACCACTGAGCTGCGTTTTTTTTGTCTCGCGACTACTAAACTGGGTTTTATCGAGCTTCGCTTCAAGCTCACTCGGCCAATCTTCCGTTCGGAATAAGTAACCCAAGGTTTTTTGCAGATCATCATTACTGACGTCAAAGGCAAAGCTCTGCTCGCTGTCTTGCATTGCCGTTAAGGCAAGAGTGGCTTCAAAAGGCATAATCGTCACTAGCGAACCATGGCGATATTTGACCAATTTAGTCAGGTCTTCCAACCCTCCCCCCGTACCGACTAAAGCACTTGCCCCTTTTTCACCTTTGCGAACCAATTGAACCTGAGTTTTATTGTCCCCCAAGGAGACCAATTTACAGTCGTAGTGCTTTTCATAATTCGCCACAATGCCCGCAAAATAACCGCCCGCAAAAGGCAAACCGAAATGGGCGATTCCTGCAAAGCCACTCACACCGTCATGAGCACTCAAGGTCAATGAATCCCCTTGAGGCAACGCACTAACTCGTTGTGTAATTTGTGCATTAATCTGCTGTGCAGGATGGTGCCACCCCATCCATTTATTGACCACGTTTCCAAGCCCATTGTGGCGATTACGCAAAGACTCACCCAATCTGACCCCAGGTTTTTGTGCTTGTCGCAACGCTTTCCTAGACGCAAGCCCTTGTGTAATCGCTTGCTGCAAGTCAGCGTGATTTTCGGTAGACACCTTTTTAGCCAATGTATCATTTGAAAGTGTTTGACCAAATTTAAACTGTCCCTCATCACAAATGGCAAGATAGAGACGAGCATTGGTTAACGTACGCTCGATATAAGGCACATACAAATCGAGGTCCTTGAAAGTAAAAGGGGTTGCGCTCGCACTCGCTAACGTGCGCAGCGAACTCTTGATGACAGCAAGATCCGAAAATTCATTCAGCTTATCGAACAAAGGATGCTCAGTTAAATCGTCCATCCGTTGTTGCAGTGAATCGAGTTGTTTCTTTAAACGCTCATCATACGGCCCATCACCTCGAGTAAAACCCGGAACAAGATGGTTCAAAATGACGGTGCAACTCGCCAGTTGCTTTTTCAAGCCCTGTTCGACGGGCTCAGGACTGGATTCTGAGCGGGGACTTGAGCCAGCATACACCGCCATTGCAACCCGCATTTCCTGATCAACTTTAGCGTGAACTCTGGCAGGGTTATTCACCCATTGACGCAGCACTCCCTGTTCCCATTTGGATTTTAGTTGCTCTTGGAGCCTGAGTTCGTCGCCGATTCGCTGCGCGACCGACGTGATCACTGGCGAAGGTTTACGATGAGCAATCTTATCTTTTATCCAATGAGCGGTGGTTTGCAGCCCAGGATCGGCGGCCTTTGCGTATGATTTCATCGCGGCGGCTTTTCGTCCTTTACTCCATTTTTCGTTACCCCGAGATAGGCGGTGCTTGATTCCATCTATCCAACCGGAGAGCGGTACGTATTGGTGGCCAATATGCTTCGCTTTGTAGCCGACAAAAGGATTTGCGTTAGAAAAATGGCTACTGTTATTGATGTTATAATGAGCAAAAGATGCTGGCGGGATCTCGGACACTCTCGGAGATACGCAATCGGTAGCTTCCGATACGGAGAGGTGTTGCGCATCAAGATACACAATCCGCTGCGTCTTATTTGTGCGCTCAATCGCCACTTGAAGGTATGGGCCGCAAGGTTTAATACTCTCAATAACATCGTCGCTCGACAATCGAAGATTAAGCCTCACTTTTTTCTCTTCCCCAATGACAAGGTGCCTTGAGTCCAACAGAAACACTTTGGCTGGAATTTGGTCTTTTAAGGTTATCGTAGACGCCGCCTCATCGGACGCCTCATCTACGCAAACATTGTCGCCACCTTGAACGGGTGTTTTGTCTACACGCACATTGAAGTCTGCTGACATATTCTCAGTAAATTGGCCATTGAGCTTTAAAATGCAGTGGTGCTCATTGCCTGTTTTTGTGTCTTTATAACGGGCATGAAGCTTAAGATCACGGCCAATCCACAATCGAGTAAACTGAGTATCCGGCGTGTCAACTTCCGCTTGGTAATAGTTAGGCTTAGAGGAAGAACGATGATGCCAAATCTCTCGCAGCAAGCCTTTGTTCTTTCCTGAAACAAGAACTAATTTGCCTCCCTTAAGCGACGCCATCATTTTGAGACCGCGATTGTCATCGACACTCGTTAAGTCAACAAAATGTTTTGCGTCAATCTCTTCACGTGTCACGGGAGTGAAAGTTAGCCCTGACTGTGCTGGACCCGATCCTTGAGGATTCGCTAGGTAAGAAACAGACGTTAATGTTGCATTCATAAGCTTCCCTGTTAGTTTTAACCGAACAGGTCCAATCTACGCTTGCAACCACAAATAAACGTAGTTGTTAAAAGTGATAATATTGGAAAAAGTCAGCGCCAAGGAATCCATACAGATTGACATTACTTGAACAGGGATGATTTTTAACCACTTTCTCCCAGCATATCACGTCCGAAAAAACACAATCACACAAGAGAACAGCAACAGTGAACCTTTTGCCGTTCTCTAATGTATGACTTTCATCTCATTATCAGTAAAATTCCGGTCGTCAGGGCTGAGGCCAGCAGTGAAGCGGAGAAAACCATCGTAAACCAAAACGTTCCTTTAACTGGGGCCGCCGCCGACGCATTATCGAGCAAAATTTGAGGAGCAGAAGGGTTAAAATAAGGTGAATGATTCACCGGTTTCGTACTGCTAGTAATGCTCTTGATTGCCAGTGTCGGCATTTCTTCAGCCGAAAATTCCGCCACGGCATCATCATCAATAATCAGCATGTAGCCTTCTTTGGGCACTGTTTTTATCTCGCAAGCCAGATCGATAAACAAAGCTAGCGATTTGCGAAGGTTCGAAATCGCCTTGGTTAGCGAAGTTTCACTCACCAATACTTTTCCCCAAACCTGCTCATGAATCTCATCTTTGCTGATAACCTTATTGCTACGTTCACACAGCAGTTTAAGTATCGCCGCCTCCCGTCCACCTAGGTTGACCATTTGGTCGGTTGCGACTATCTCGCGTTTTAGAATGTCAAAAATCACCTGATTTCCCAGTACGTAATTTCTTTCCATCATTGAACCCTACTTCCACTTATTGTTATTGCTCAGTGTTACAAAACCCAAACAGACTGCGGTAATACAAGCCGTTGTTATGGATACCTCTACAGCACCACATCACACTAGTTTGAGCAAATTCAATATTGATTAAGAATTGCGTACTAGTTGGACATGACATCGCCGAGAGAGAATGTACTAGTTTGAAAAAAAAAGGATAAAAAAGTCGTGAAAAAGCCGTGAACTCGTCAAGTAAAAAAAAATAAAAAATGTATAAATATAAAAAATTCAAAAAAAGCAGCTCATTGAGCTGCTTTAATCATGATTAATCATATGGTTAATCTTCGGAGACGTTAATTTTGTCAATTGACACACAGTACTGTTCATCAACTTTGATCAGCGTTCCCGTTGCAATTAATTCATTACCACTTTTCAGCATCACCTCAGATTGAATAAAATCGGCAATAGGTTTGACCTGACCTTTGTGCAACTGGTTTAATTCATTTAACGTCATGGTCGTGTGGCCAATGACAACATCAACGGCAATTTTCATCGGTTACCCCTGGGTAATAGCAACAATGGCACGGCGCACATCGCGGATTTCTTCCTGAGCCGATGAGATTTCGGTCATGGTGTTTTTAAATTCTTGCTGCATGGTATCGAGATCGACCTGAACCGTGTCACAATAAGCCGTCATTGTGGCATTGTATTCTTGTAACGTTCCGTATGAGACCTGCAGTTTTTCTGAGTCTTCAAGGTTCGAACCTGTGATCATTTTAATGCCATCAGGTTCACCCAAATCTTCTCTTATGAGTCTGTCTATTTCCTCTAATTGTGTAGAACTTAGTGTCGTCTTGTCGTTATTATTTGGGTCCGTGTATGGAAGCGTCTCGGACATAGTCAGCCCCCATAAGCGGTTGATCTCAGCGATCGCGCTCGACTTTACTTCTATCTCTTCTGCCATTTTATCCGCTTTGGCGGTTTGATCTTCAATGTATTTCGACAGCAGTTGATCAATTAAGTCTAATGGGTCTGAGAAACCGGGGGTAAAGAGATATTTTGATGAGGTCGATGTTTCCGTCGCATCGATCGCTCGCTGAATGATGGGGCTATTTTCAACAATGGTTTTCGCCGCTTCCGTACCCGAGTCCAGTGTATTGACCGGGCGTGACAATCCAAGATTAATGTCTGACATACTTTTTTTCCTATTTAAGGTTGAATAAGGTAAACACGGGTCTGCTGAGCATTTTTGAATACTACTTTGTCACGCGTTATCGATTGAATGACCCCTAGACGAGGGACAGAACTGCCTTCCCAGTAACGTCCTTGTTGGTCGTAAATATAACCACCGGATGTGGTAGAGTAAAAAATGGAGTACGGGAATTCGTTGCTAGTAATGGCTTGCGCTTGGTCGTGCCGTGATTTCAACTGATCAATGACCGAGTCTAAACCTGCTGTTTTAAGTAACTGAGTCGCTCTGGCGCGATCTGACACTAACCAGTCGTCGCCTTCCTTAGTGAAATTCAGTCCGTATGCGCCAAACAAACGCATAATCTGATTGTCCAGTTCAAAAGTGTCGACCTGAATTTGATCTCTGCCGGGTTTCGACACCACTTTACCCTCAAGCCGTTTCCCCGTCTGAGACGAGATCAGTTCTACATCCAGTTGAGTCGCTCTCAAGTATTGGTCTGATTCAACCAATTTAAGGTTCTCTTGCCAGTATGTTGGTAGTGATCCCAAAGCGGCCTGATTAAACACATGGATTTTTCCGTCCTTGATGAAGCCAGAGCCCAGCGTATTTAAGTATCCAGCCATCAAGCTTTGCTGCTGATTGTGGAAAATCACCAATGCTGCCGCTGCCAACGCTATATTCAGCAACAAGGTAATGGCGATCATTGGCTGATATTGCCTGAAACGAAAACGGCGAAGTCTCGGGTTTCTCTCGCCTTCTTGATAGAGGAAAAAACTCAACCCTTTGAAACGATAGACTCGGTTTGCAGCCAGTGTTTTACGCTTATTTCCTCGGCGGAAACCTTTAACCACCAGCTTCTTGTCTTCGATGTCAAAACCCAGCTCGGTACCACTAGGGAAGTACTCTGGCACCGAAAGTTGGTTATCACTTGCAACGTCTCGATTGCCAGTAAGGGAAAGGGACGGCTGCAATGGCAGAGTCACCCCCCTAAGATGACCATCTACAAATTCAATCAGCCACATGATGCACTATCTCATTGTCCAATAGGGTGGCTTGAGCAACAAACTCATTCAACAGTCGAAGTAACTCCTGCGGATGTTCCGGTAAGGTGATCGTGCGCAAGTAGTCATACCCTTGATCCGCAATACGCGCAATATAGCCGTCTGCGGTAAGGCGAAAATCGGCGTTAAGCTTGAGTGCCTGTTCCGCAGATAAACTTGATGAAGTTAACTCAGTGACGAGCACCATCTGACCGTCTAAACCAAGCCGCGCACCGTCTTCAATCTTGATTTGACGCGCTCCAAATTGGCAGACTAGGGCATCGTTGGCTTCAAGCTTAAGGTTTCCTCCCTGATTCAACTGGACGAATTCATTGAGTAACAAAGAGAGTTTTCTATTTTTCATGGCTTTTAAGCTTCACCTCTATCATAAAACGTCTCTGGTTGACGCGCTGTTGCGCTGTCGGTAGTCCATTTTCAACGCTGCCCCTCACAGTAACGGGCACGTTTCTCAGTCCTTCTTCAATTAAAAATTCTCGTACCACTTTCGCACGCTGATCGGCCAATGTGCGGTTCTTCGAATAAGCCCCTGATGAATCGGCAACACCATAAACGATGACACTTTCCAACGGCCACTTTTGTAACTCGGCAATCATTGCGATCAAAGTACTGCGACCTTCACTGGTCAAGCGGTACTCGTTGACCAAGAACAGGTTTTCAAACTTAAGTAGCAGGTTCGACTCACCCAGCTTACTTTTGGAGATACCATAAATCGTGCGCCACTGATCACCATCAAATGCCTGACTTTTTTCAGGTTCGACAAGGTTACTCACCGCGAGGTAATCGCCTTCACAGCTTTTTACAGCGGTCAGGCCATACGTATTAAGGTTGGCAATATAAAACCGATTTGGCTCTGTGGGTTGTGCCACTTCAACACAAGCCTTGTGATGTGGAGAACCTTCGGCGTACTCTGGTGCTTGGCGAACCCAAAAACGCAGATTGTCCGCATCCGCAACGTTGGCGATCACCAGATTGTAGACATCTGGTTTCCAGTCATAGTCGAGAATCAAATTGTCATCTTTAATTTGATTACTGCACCCACTGATCAGTGTCATCATGGCGATTGCAGCGCTTAAGTGATTATTTTTTTTCATTCTTTTGATGCTTTTTAAGGGCAGAAAGGATCATGGCCACGTCGCGATAGAACTCTTTGGGAATAAAGTCCTCGCCATTTTTCATCTTACGATAGAAGGCTTGGGCCAGCGGTTTATGTTCAATAATCGGCACATTCATCGCTTTTAAGCGTTTCTTCTCTTCCTGTGCCAGTAAATCAGTACAAATCTGCAGCACGACAGGCGCTTTATCAATTGCTCTGTCATAGCAGACGGGCACCAAAATATGAGTTGGGTTAGCCAAAGCAAAAGTCGGCGTTCTGCCCTTGGTGATCGGGGCTTCCATCACCTCACGCATTTTTCTTTTACGCTCAGATTTGATTTCAGGTGAGCCTTCCGTTTCTTTCATTTCGTTTTTCATTTCGGTAAACGTCATGCGATTTTTTCGCTCAAAGTGATAACGTTCGACCAAGAAATCCACGCAACCCACACACACGCCGTAAATGAAAAATATCAATGAAACCAAAAGCATGCAGAAAACAAGGTTGTACAGAAAGTAACTTCGGTTATTGATTTCTTTCAATGTACTCAGTTCATCACCCGCAATATCAAAGACGTATTTGAGCAAAAAGAGGAGAAACAACAACTCCAACACTTTGCGTAATGAGCGAGACATCGCCTCAACACCAAATATGTTCTTAAAACCGGTAACCGGATGAATTTTTTCAATTTTGAAACCCAATGATTCGGTGTTGATGACGGTTTTATTGATCAACACCCAGTCAATCACAGCCATGAGCATCTTAACCAGCACCAACGAGCCGACCACCGTCGAAACCAAAGCGAGCATCAGATGAAAGCCGACGCTGATATCGGAATACAACATCTCTTCCATCCAGTCGCCAGCGTTCTCAAACAATAAGTAGATAACACCGATAAACACCAGAGCAAACACCACTAGCTCCAACGTGGGTTCGGCCAACTCGGTTTTGGGAAATTGCCCCTTCTTTTTTAGATCACGCAACTTCTTTTCAGTTGGCGGATACTTTTTAGGTTCAGTAGATTCCATTTAATGCCCCTTAATGAGTAACCTGAAGGGGCTCTGATGTCGCCACATAAGACGCATCTGCAATATCACTGTGACTGCATATTGAAACGGTTGATATAACTTGTTGGAAGAAGGCTTTCACTGGGTTAATTTCATTATCATTCACCACTAGAATGGGTTTTCGACCATATTGTGTGGTTAGGCGCATGACTTCTTGACGCAACCCTTGTTGTATTTCAATCAACCGATCAACATCTTCCACTTCCCCCATAACAAAAGACTCAATCATCTCAGTGAGGGGCGGATCAAGCAGAGCGACATGAAGCTTATCTTCGTTGTTGAGCAGGCGAGCGGTTATTTCATAACGGGCCTGACTGCGGATCCGTATCAACCAGTTTTTCGGTTCACTCTCAACCCGTGACCAATAAATCAGGGCTTCAAAAAAGCTGATCCGATCCAAATAGAATTCAGGCGAACGAATCATTTCCTTCAAGACATCGTGAACTCGGTTGAGACCAATCGCGGAATCAATTTCGTTTTTCATCACTTCACTTTGCGCGGCCAGACCATCAATAATATTACTGGTGTACTGGAGGTTGTATTTCTCCACTAAACGCTTACGAAGAAAATAGTCCGTGACCATAGCAACATTCTGAACAACATCCTGATGACGCACAAAGACGTCATCTCCCATCACTTCAATCACCGGCGGCGCATCGCTGTGGTTAAAACGGAAGACACAAATATCTGAGACATAGACCTCAAGATCACGACCAAGCTGAGCGTCAATCTCAATCGCTGGTGCACCTAGCGTTTGCCCCCACAATACCTGCTCGATATCCGTGAGCTTTCGTTGAATGACACCTTGATGGCTTTCTTCTCGAATCACAAACTTGAGAGATTCATATAATCCGCTGCCGGTCAATTCAAATCCTATTGCAACCGCTGGTTGCCCTTGCTTACGCCACAACACAAAGGCCAGTAAAGCACACGCAAATGCGAGCGGAGCACAAACATACAACAGATTGCTGTTGGAAAGACCAATCGCAAAAATCACTAAACCAATGATCAATAGGCTTTTCCAGAACCCACCTATTTGGTCCATTAATTGGCCAATAAACGGGCTTGATTTTTCTTCAGACCCTTTAATTCGGGTCAAATAGACACCGCAAGCCATGGAGAGAAGTAAACTCGGGATCTGGGAGACCAGACCATCACCGATAGTGAGAACAGAAAAACGACTGACACTCTCTGAAAGCGACAAATCAAATTGATTAATGCCGACATAGATCCCACCAAACAAGTTAACTAAGCTTATCAAAATGCCGGCTATCGAATCCCCTTTAACAAACTTCATGGCACCATCCAGAGAACCAAACAGTTTGTTTTCGGTACTGAGATCCGCCCTCAGTTTCTGGGCTTGTTCACCACTAATAAGACCACTTTTTAAATCACCATCTATCGTCATTTGTCGGCCAGGCAGCGCATCAAGAGAAAATCGAGCGCCCACTTCAGCGACCCGTTCTCCCCCTTTGGTCACCACCAAAAACTGAACAATGGTAATGATGACGAAAATCAGCAGGCCGGAAATTAAGTTGCCGCCCATGACAAACTCACCGACCGTTTCGATGACATCCCCAACATCTTCGTTAGCAATAATATTTCGTGTGGTGGCAATCGACAGCAATAAGCGAAACGTTGTCAGTAAAAGGACTACCGTCGGAAGAAATGTGACTTTTAATGGTTCATCATTTTCCAGCATGATCACCAACAGCAGCGCTGAGCTAATAAAACTGACTAAAATGAAGGCATCGATCACACCGCCGGGCAAGGTCACCAAAATAATGGTTGGCAGTAAAAGTGCAATGATCACACTGCCCGGATTAAACAACAAAGAATAGCGTTTCAGGCGCGCTTTCATACTTGCTCCAAACTGGCACGAAGCTCAGCGATTAGGGTAGCCGTATCAATGCTAACAATGCTGTCTTCATTTTCAATCGTCAGTGTGATTCCGTCTGCCTGATGGGTTTTTTCAACCTTGAGTACCTTGGCCTCATCGTCCATTTCGGCATGCAAAACTTCGACCAAGTGGCTGATAAGATGTTCACTCTGATTAAGTTTGGTTAAGCGCGATGTCACGGCCGTCGCGATTGTCTCTTTCAGCTCTTGTTTGAGCCCGTTGAGATTGCTTTGTTGCGTATTGAGGAGTTCATTAAGTTCTGATTGGGCGTGTTCAAACCACTGATTTTGCTGGCTCATCCAACTGTCGACAACGTCATTGTAAGCTCGTTCAACATGGTCGTTTAGGGATTGCTCTTTATCTTCAATCATTTGCACGACTTGCTGTTCAAGAATACCTTGGTACTCAGCCACTCGCTCCTCCATCGCCATCAGCAAAGCCTGAGTTTCATGAAAGCAACGCAGTTCTGATTTTTTAATCACATTAGAACTGCGATCACGTTTAACTATGATCTGTGGAATCGCGCGCTCTTCTGGTTCAATTTCAATGTACAAGGGACACCTCATTCTTCTGCTGGGCGTACTTTACCCAATGAGGTTCCCTGAGCTCAAAAGAAAAAAAAAGACTAAATCTGAACTTAGTCTTTTGTTACCAAACCTCCGCTTTTGGCAGATTTATTCATGAAGCAACATAAGAGAGATTTTGTCTGTTCACTGGCCATGAGGCTTGGCCATTGAAGACATTAAATCCAGTATACTGCGATTTGGACAACGAACCCTGCATCGCCGCCAAATGACCTAATCGGCTCTTGTCGAGATCCTTAAGGTTGGCAAAAACACCTTTTGTGTAATTACGAGCGGCACCACTGATAGAAGAACCAACACTCAAGATAACAGGCGTCGACCGATTGAGATTAACCCAGCGCACTGTGCCATCCAGCCCCTTTTCAGCGACCCAACCACTGATTGCCTTTTTTGCATCGACGGCAATCTGTGTCTGTTGAACCGTCTCAGCCGTTGAATCGTTCATAGATAGTGTGTCTGTTTCAGCCGCTTGGACAAGTCGAGCATTATCCCGTACTGCTCTTTCTTGGTCTGCACTGAAAATAACGCGTTGCGGGTCGTTTGTACGACCCTTTGGCGGTGGTGGGGTCGTCTCTGCGGCTTGATGAACGTCGGCTGAAGCCGATGAGGCTTGAGAACTCGCCTGACCAACGTCCACGCTCGACTTAGGGGGGTTGCGATAATTGCTCGGTTTAATCGGGACTTCCGTCGTTTGCACCGGTGTCTGTTTCACCGTCTCTACCCAGCGTTGACTGGTTTTGTCCCGGACCCCGCCCAACATGCCGGTTGGCGTCGAAGGGCCATCTTGACTGTCCATTCCAGCCCTCGACCCCTGCTCGCCTCGAGCATCAACGCGTTGCGGGTCCTTTGTACGACCCTTTGGCGGTGGTGGGGTCGTCTCTGCGGCTTGATGAACGTCGGCTGAAGCCGATGAGGCTTGAGAACTCGCCCGACCAACGTCCACGCTCGACTTAGGGGGGTTGCGATAATTGCTCAGTTTAATCGGGCCTTCCGTCGTTTGCACCGGTGTCTGTTTCACCGTCTCTACCCAGCGTTGACTGGTTTTTTCCCAGCCCCAACCCAACATACCGGTTGGCGTCGAAGGGCCATCTTGACTGTCCATTCCAGCCCTCGCCCCCTGCTCGCCTCGAGCATCAACGCGTTGCGGGTCCTTTGTACGACCCTTTGGCGATGGTGGGGTCGTCTCTGCGGCTTGATGAACGTCGGCTGAAGCCGATGAGGCTTGAGAACTCGCCCGACCAACGTCCACGCTCGACTTAGGGGTGTTGCGATAATTGCTCGGTTTAATCGGGACTTCCGTCGTTTGCACCGGTGTCTGTTTCACCGTCTCTACCGAGCGTTGACTGGTTTTGTCCCGGACCCCGCCCAACATGCCGGTTGGCGTCGAAGGGCCATCTTGACTGTCCATTCCAGCCCTCGACCCCTGCTCGCCTTGAGCATCAACGCGTTGCGGGTCGTTTGTACGACCCTTTGGCGGTGGTGGGGTCGTCTCTGCGGCTTGATGAACGTCGGCTGAGGCCGATGAGGCTTGAGAACTCGCCCGACCAGCGTCCACGCTCGACTTAGGGGGGTTGCGATAATTGCTCAGTTTAATCGGGCCTTCCGTCGTTTGCACCGGTGTCTGTTTCACCGTCTCTACCCAGCGTTGACTGGTTTCTTCCCAGACCCAACCCAACATACCGGTTGGCGTCGAAGGGCCATCTTGACTGTCCATTCCAGCCCTCGACCCCTGCTCGCCTCGAGCATCAACGCGTTGCGGGTCGTTTGTACGACCCTTTGGCGGTGGTGGGGTCGTCTCTGCGGCTTGATGAACGTCGGCTGAGGCCGATGAGGCTTGAGAACTCGCCCGACCAGCGTCCACGCTCGACTCAGGGGTGTTGCGATAATTGCTCAGTTTAATCGGGCCTTCCGTCGTTTGCACCGGTGTCTGTTTCACCGTCTCTTCCCAGCGTTGACTGGTTTCGTCCCAGACCCAACCCAACATGCCGGTTGGCGTCGAAGGCACTTCACTATCTGAAGCCGACGGAGTGACCACTGCAGACACAAGATCGGGATCGGTGCGTAAATAAGCGCGCATTCCATCACTAAACGTCACGTGAAACAATTGGCTATCATCGGATGGATGATTCAGCGTCTCCAACACTTCCGAACTCATACCATCATGCTCCTCCACACTTTGTGGAGAAACATTGACCACATTGGTCACGTGTATGTCATTAGATGCCTCACTCGTCGGAGATTGCTCCCCTTGTTGAGGCGCTGGCTCTGCTGCGTCTGTCGACACGTCACCGGCCTCAGCTGTCGGGGGGTGTTCTGCACCCGGATAGAGATAAACATTGCCATTTATGGTGTAGTTGTCGCCAATGTTTGTCACTGGCGCAAACGTCAAGTTGTCACTATTGACTTTATTGTAATATTTTTTGCCTTCATCACTGTCACCATCTGTTGTTGACTCTGACTCAGCATCTGGGGTGGGCGCCGGTCCCAAATGCTCTGGGCTAGGTCCTGAGTGAGGCGGCGTCTCAGCTTGAGGCGGTTCCTGATCCGGCTTTTTATCCTCTTTTTTATCTCCGGTAAAAAACTCACTGCCTCCATACATTGTCATACACATTGCATTAATATAGACAGCCGCAAACACGAGGCCAATAGGACCCGCAAGCACGCCCATGGCAATCCCCCCTGTGACACAAGCACCAAGGTGGACTTTAGCTTTGGTCTTATCGTGATAGCGATTAGACTTGCGCTCAACCTTTTTGTTTTTGGTTTTTTCTTTCGTGCCTTTACCCGCCGGATTGTGCTCAGATTCGTCCTCCCGTCTATCGACATCATCGGACGCAAAAGCAGAAACAGCCGCTATCAGCTCTTCAGGGCGGCCATCAACGGTGGCAGGCGTATTCTCCACGCTAACGGGCGTAAGCTGCGACGCTTCCGAGCTCAAACTATTGGGGCCATTTTCCGGCCTACCTAAAGACGTCGGAGCAGAAACACTGCTGACGGGTGAAATTGGGGGTGACATATTAGAACCTCATTCTTTCTAACAATTGAAGAGTCAACCGCCGAAGATCATCTTCGCGGATGCTAAACTCAGCGCAGGCAAGTGTTAAATACCCATCCACCCGTATCAAGTAACCACTCGATACCGATGCAAACTGGCTCAGCTGTTCCATGACCTGCTCGATGTTGGACACATGAACTAACTGAAAAAATGGGACAATTGGATAAATAACATAATCTTGGTATCGACTGAATACCGCCTGCTCACTTTGCTCAAGATCGAGCAAGAACTGCTCTATTTGATTTAATTCTGGCTGCATTTATTTGGGATACACTAAAACAACATCGTCACTGGACAACGCCGTCAACTCATCACTACTCAAATAGGTTTCAAAGGGACTCCAACTCACTGACAGCTTGAGGTTTCCCGACAAAGATTGCGCTTTAGCCTCAAGATATTCTGCATCAACATCCAAAGACTCAACATTAAGATAGAGGGTCGTTTTGATGCGCTGGCAAACAAAAACACACGCCATCAACGCTGGTAAGCTCTCAACATTTTCTCTGGTGACAAAACTCACGTACTGCACCCCATACTCGGCCAAATTCTGAGCGATCAAGTAGGAAAGGTACTCCTTGTCGAGATGCTTCACTGGCAAACCGAGTAAACGCTCAACCTCTTTCAGCCTGAGATACCCTTTTGTTTCAACGCCCAAGTGAGTCAGGCTTATTTCGACTAACTCATCATCAAAGTCAGGGGCAAGGACCAAGTGACTAAAATCAAGATGTATCGCTTGATTATCAAACAAATGTCCTGCGACTAGGTTAATCTGAGCCACCACTTCACGACTGAGGTGACGGCGAGGAATAAGAGAGAAGGTGTCTTGATTCATGATATTCACCGATTTCGAGAAAGTAGCGCCAAAACGTCGCGGCTCATTAAGTAATCCTTTTCGTCAACCCAGTCTCTAATCCCTTGAGGGGTTTCACACACAAAGTCGTACAACATCTGATAGGTATTTTTTGATGTCATGGTACGAAAATCTGCATCCTGAACCAGACGCAGAATAAACGTAATATTATGAAACTCATTATCTAGAATCCCATCAACAACGATCGCCTTTACCGTCTGCTCTGAGTAATCACGCAGACGTTCGAACCACTCGATCACAGCGCGCTTATCTAGGTAGATATCGGCATCAGAGATCGGGTTCCAACTCATACGCTGTGATTTATTGATGATCATCTGATACGGATCAAGCGCCCTCTCCTGGATATCACAATGGGCTATTCGGGTTTGATTGGTCATCGCTGTGTTCTCTAGTTGAGTGATTCAGATGTTGTGTGTTGCGCTGATATCTGCGTTCACGAGCGTCGTACTTGCGGCACAGAACCAACATGGAAAGTAGCCCTTCCAGATAATGTTCATAAGCGACCAACTGTTGGAGTGCTTCACTATCGGCTTCCATGCCCTCAGCCAACTCACCCAATGATTCCAGATACTGCTTCATTTTTTTGCGCAAAGAAGCGGGATAAAGATGTTGGCAATGGTTCGCAGCCTGCAAGATAAACAACTGAGCCTCATTGAGTGAGGCTTTTTCCGGCAACGACTCGCTAAATCCGTGCCAGTCTCTCAGTGCTTTGAGCTGGTAACTGTTGAGCATTTTCGCAAACTGACGCTGATGCTGAGGTGTCATTGGTTTTCGTCTTATACGAAACAAACGCGGATTTTTTTTGGTTCGCTTTTCCGCTTGTTTAACATCACGAACCCGTTTTGTTTGACTTTCTTCCCGAGTTTGTTTGGCCGGCGTGACATCTGAGACACGCTCCATCCTCTGAGGCATTGAAAACGATACACTTCGCATAAGCTAAAAAGAGCGGGCGAACCCGCTCAGACTCCTTATCGGTTAGTCACCAAGCTTGCTTTGGCGACAGCATCGAGTATTTCATTCAACTTAACGGCTTCCTGCGTTAAATCTTGGATATACTGATCAAGCTGCGCATCAAACTTCTCTTTAAGCTCTTTGGTCGCTTGAGTCTCTTCCTGAGTTCTAACTTCCGCGGCGTGCTGCATCTCGTTGACATTACCCACCATGCTGTTGCCCATCTCACCCATTTGAGACACCGCACGGTACTTACCCGTTCGGCCTTCTTGTAAACGAGCGCTGAAATCATTAACAGACTTAGAATCCAGTGACTTGACTGACGTTGATTTACCGCCCGTCATATCGGTGACATGCTTATCTTGCAGCGTTTTGGTTTGACCCATACGCACAGTTGCAGCCGTAGATAAGGCCATAGTGGCGACTGAAGCCGCTAAAGTAATACCAAATTTACGTTGTGCATCACCGCATTTGTCGCCTGCAATCTTTACCGCTAAATCACTGGTTGCTACCGCTTCACCAATACGGTTTTGCATTACCTGAGCACGTAATCGCTGAGACGATTCAATGATCTCAGCCAACAGCGCCAAAAGATCGCTCATCGAAACCGTGCCTGAGTCAGCTTTATCGAGTGAACTGGAATAGCTATTCCACTCTTTATCATTGACAACAACAGGGCTAGACGTGTTTTTACCTTCAACCGTGGTCAAATCCGAAGGCTGTGTGTTCATTGTTACTGTAGTCATGTTATTTCTCCGGATTACATGTGGATAGAAACCATCTTGTCGTTAAATTCACGATAATCACTGTTGGTTTTATACAGAGACTCAAACGCATGGGTCACAGCGCGCATTGCCTGAGAAAGCATGGTCAGGATTTGCTGAATTCGGGTTTCTAATTCTTCCTGCTTGGCCTGTGCAATCTCCAAATCTTTCGAAATATCAGCCGATTTAACCCCATAGCCTGTACTCACAATAGAAGAAGCATTCGAGCTCACCTCCACCACTTGATTAACTCGAGTCGCACGCAGCGAGGCTTTCTCGCTGTTGGTCATCAAGTCTTTGAGGGATTCAACCACATCGTCAAGCATTTGCTTGGCTTTATTGACAAGCTGACTCGGTCGCATCGCCTTAATGGCTTTAAGCATGTCAGACGCTTTATCTGCAATATCAGACAGCTTATTTAACATATTGGCAGGATTGATATTTTTCAGGCTATTGGCAAAGTCATCCATCACAGATGACACCTTGTCGACGGCTTTGGTCAAACTGGCTAACTGCTCTTTTAAAGCCGTACCCGCTGACTTAATCGCATCAGAAGCCGTATCTAGCGCTTTGATAAAGCTCGCTTTAAGCTGATTGATTGCTTCCAGCGCCTGATTCATCACTTTGGTCACGGTATCCGCCGCTTTTTGCAATGCTTGCTTGGTTGCGTTAACCAAAGTGGTTTTAAACGCCTTTAGCGCATCTACCGCGGTATCGAGTAGCTTAGTCGCTTTAGACGCGCTGTTCGCCGCTGATTTACCCAATAATCCCGCTAGTTTCGCCGGATTCATATTGGCTAATACACTGCGCAGACTCATCATGGCATCAACCGCACGATCAACCATGCTCGCCGCTTTCGCCGCCGCATTTGCCGCCGTTTTCGCGACATTTTTCACCAATTGGGCTGGATTAAAACTGAGTAGCATCCCAACAAGGCCAATGCCGATTTCCAGCCCCATTTTAACTTTTTCGCGGGTTTCCTCAGGCACGCCCACCGCTTTCATTATTTCGTCCGCAACCATAGGAACAACAATGGCAGCCACCATAGTACCGATCATGATCGCCGACATAACGGGGTTAAATGGTGCAATCACAATCGCCGCGATAAAGCCAAGTGCCATACCCAACTTGCCCCAAAAGCCTTTTTTCTTCTCAGCTTTTTTCTGCTCTTCGATTTGGCTTTCACGCTCTTTCAACTGGCTAATCTGAGACTCTTTCTGCACTTCAATCAGTGATTTCTTTGCTTCTGAGTTTTCTTTACCCGTACCTGAAACCGCATTCGCCACTTCCTTCATCTGTTCTTCAACCAAACGCCATAAAGCGCTGAGTGAAACAGAACTACCCGGAAGTGGTTGGTTCGGCGACGCCGATTCCACAGCAGAGCTTTCTGTAGAAACAGATTGCTTGCTGTCTTCCTCTACAGCACTGACATAGGTCGGTGCTGAGACGGTATTCATGAATGTACTCATGTGTTTTCCCTTCATGTAATGGACCGGGAATAAGCCTCCATCAAGCGTGCTTTAACTCTCGAATCACGAGCGGTATGTCCCCGGCAATGTCATACCCTTTTATGCTTTTATGCTGTGCTGTCTTCGCCACGATCAGGCCATCAAATATTGCGTGCAATCGCCATTTGCTCATCACGACAAATAGACAACCAGTATTTGAGCGTTTGCTGGAGCATCTTGACCTGATCGCCAATGCGGTTGATTTCTTCGATTTCTTCATCGGTCAGCTCACGCGGAGGAAAATTGGTGTATAAAGACTCCAGATACGAAACACTGATTGTTCCGTCATAATCCAACGCTTGACTCACGCCACTGGGTAAACTCTCGTTGGGATCAGAAGAGTTCTGCCAAGCACCACAATCGTCAAATAAAAACTCCAGAGCGCCTTTATCCGTCCCTGTAATCGCCTTAACGGCTTGATCAACTTCGGATTTTGTTCCTGTAAGAATCACGTCCACTTGTTCTTGAGATAGTGGGTAACTTCCCATTAAATTACTGAGAATAACCATACGGGTCATTGGGCTCAGGGTGTCAAGATCGTCTGTAATCCAACCTCCGGCTTGGGGGTTGTTGTAAGTAGCGCTGGTAAACTGATCCTGAAACTCTTGGGGTGGGGCAGGCGTAATATTTCCACCACAAATATCGGACATCGCCTGATAGGCCAAGCTGCTCTCAGGGATATCACCTGACTGAATTTTGCCGTAAATGGTCGACCAAGTGCTCTCCACAATGTCACCAATTTCCTCTGGGGAAAAATCCCAATTGGTGTGACTGCCACTGCCTATCTTCTCAAGCAAACGACCAACATCCTCAAGGAAATCATCATCACCTCCCAGACCATATTCATCGGCATTAATCAATACATCCAACAGAACCAACTGGTACATATTTTCGTAATCAATACCGTCAAGATCTTCGCCATTCATTGCCGTATACATTTCCCAAATCGCGGCTTCGAAGGCATCTTTGCCCCCATTGGTCCAACGTTGAATCGTTTCTAGCTGCTTGCCATACGCTTCTATACTCTGCGCCAGCGCTAGGGCAATCGCCTGTTCGGGATTACCACTGACCATGGTCACAACGACTTGCTTTTGCTGAGCCGCGATCATCGCCAGCATGTCTGCACTGGCAGGCTGCTTATCCAGCGTCGCAATCGCGGCATCACCTTGATCCAGCTGTGATTGCGCTTTATCAATCGTTGCCAGTTGCACCTGCACATCTTGCTTAAGTGACGCATTATCTGGAGAAGGACTTGGTATAGAAAGGGCATTGAGGTTATTAATATTCATCATATTACCTATATATTGCGCGCAATCGCCATTTGTTCATCACGACAAATGGACAGCCAGTATTTGAGCGTTTGCTGAAGCATTTTGACCTGATCGCCAATGCGGTTGATCTTTTCCACATCTTCGTCAGTCAGCTCCCTTGGCGGGAAGTCTTTGTACATGTTCTCGAAATATTCCGAACCTAAACCTTGCCCCTCCCAATCAATGACTTGATGATTATTTTGCGACACTTTCCGCCACCCATCATGGGTAGGATCATCCTGATAACCGTCATTATCGAAAACAAAATCAATCGCAGAAGAGTAACCGGTGTTGGTTTGAATAAACGTATCAAGAGTACCGATAGGAGCAGTCAAAAACATTTCTATCGTCGATTGCTCTACTTTAGGGTTCGCAGTGAGGTAGCCAGCCATCAAGGCCATACGTAACATCGGAGAGAGACCCGCACTGCTCGGGTATCCAGAATCACAAACAAACCCACCCGTATTATTGAAGCTGTTCCGGTATTGTTTTTGCAGCTCAGTGACACCGCCACACTTCTCATTCATATAGGTCAAAACGTCATGGCATAAACTGTCTTCTGGCGCATTATCCATCATGTAATTGAAAATGCCCTGACATTCACTGGCAAACTTTTCCCCATCCCAGTTTTCATGGTAGCCATGAGAGCCAGAGCCTGTACTTTCGAGAAAGTGCCTCATCGCTTCATCCATGTCTGAACCATAGCCATGAGACATAAAATCCATAATGGCAAGTTGGAACAGATCCTCTATGGCGTAGCCAGAAACCTCACCACTCTCTTTGATACCATCAAACATCACTGCCATTGCACTTTCGAACATTGCCAAGCCACCATTAGTCCAGCCCTGTATGATCTCAAGCTGTTTACCGTAGGATTCGATACTTTGGGCCAGTGCGACTGCAATGGCTTGTTCCGAATTGCCACTGACCATGGTCAACACAACTTGTTTTTGTTGGTTGGCAATGATGGCCAAGGTTTCTGCATTGACAGGCTGTGTGGTTGGAGTCGCTAATGTGGTGTCGATCGTCTTGAGTTGTGACTGGGCCAGATCAATAGAAGCAAGCTGAGCCTGCGTTTCTTGTGGATCCGCGCTAGACAACCCCTGAACACTCACAGGAGACACATGGTTGATGTTGCTGCTAATCATTCTTTTGGCGTCCTAACTATAAAGGGAAATCAAGATAAATATGGTGCCAACTGCTGCTGCAAATATTCATAACGCTGAGTGTAAAAATCATTGAGATTTTCCACTTTAACAATTAACAAGGTCGCAGCCGCCTGTATATGTTCATTCAGCTTGTAATGACATAGAGAGATATTAATAATGGTTTCATCCAACTCATTTGTTGGGTAAGTCTTTAGCACACTTAAGACATCTAAGGCTTGTTTGAATTGGCCCTTTTCCAAATATATAGCCGCTAAACAACCAGGGCCTCGGTGGTCATATGGATTCAGCGAGGTATAAGCAGAAAAGACAATTTCGGCTTCCTTAAACTGGAATTGATTATAGAACTCGACGCCAAGATCAAATATGGATTTTAATTGAGTTATTGTGACTTTCTTTGATTTGCGTAGGTTCGCCAGCTCTTGTTCAACCAATTTCCCATCAAGCAAGGTAAAAAATTCTTCGCCTGCTTTGCCAAATTTAATCGCCTGATTTTTCATTTTTTTTCAGTCCTGTCTGGTTGCGTGCATCTAAGTCCGACTTCAGGTTTAATGGAGTCAGTACCTGCCTGATCACATCTCTTAATCGATGTTTACTTTGAAAACTGAGTCGCTCCGAGGGGAGCTCAGCGCCTAAACGAGTCGCCCAAATCACCGCCATACGTGTATCGTATTGAGCAAGCATGATGAGCCCAAGTTGCGCGGCACTCACCCCAGAAGGAATCTGAGTTAGCCCAGCCGTATCTGACCAAAGATATAAATGTTGTGTCAGCGATTGCCTGATCTTAAGCAAGGCAGCCCCTTCCTTGTTGAGACGATGCCTCTGATACTGAGCCATTAGTCCTAAAGTCGTGACGGCCGTTCTGACTTGCCCGAGGCTGGAAGATAACCATTGCTGGCTTTCTGTCTCTGTCAACGACGTCAGAACCGAGAACGACTGTTCAGAAAGCGTCCGTTTGGTCAAACAATAATGAAGCAGCTTTTGATGCCGCTTTTTATACGCTTTCATTACCTGCCATCTGCACAAAATAGCTGACGGTCAAGGTATCCTGCTCAGCCACTAACCCTTTTAAGAAGCGCTCAATATTGCTCTTTTTGTTGAGGTCGATTTCTTTCAAACTCATGATCAAAACAGAGATACGTTTATTTTTCTCACCCGTAACAACCACACTGGCTCTCAATACATTGGGGATCACACTCAGCTTGTTATAGATTTCTCGGCTTTCAAGTAGGTTACTTTTAACCATTTCCAATTTACTCAAACTGGCAAATTTGGACTCTAACAAGTCATTGAGGTCTTCACGCTGAAAATAGAAGTTAAATTGGGTTAGTAATTGGCGTGCTTCAGCCTCAGCGGGTTTATCGACATAAATTCGATAGCTTTCTTTCTCCGTAGACAAGGTTGCCGCTAACTGATGTTGCGCTAATAAAACAATGACTTTATTGGCCACATCGGGAGATTCGAAGTTAGCGATCTGGACTGAGCCTTGCTCATCACATCCAACCAGTATCACCAACAATAAACACCACAGCTTTTTCATTACTGAGCCTTCATCACTTCATTAATGGCGTTTGCAGATTTTGACGCAATTTTGGTCACCGTTTCCTGATACATGCTGTAGTGAAATACCGACTGCTGCAAAGCAAGGGTATCTTGAACGGCAATGGTCTGACCGCTCGCATTGATTCGGTCGAGGTTATCAAGAATTTCTTGGAAGCCTTCTCCGATATTGTTGAAGGTGTCTTCCATAACGGAAGGTTGGATCTGTTCAATCATTAAGCCGGGCATTTCAACTCCTACGGGCAATCGTTCGCAATCGGTTGGGTGATATTTGGCCGCTATCTTAGTGCCGACAGATACACGAATCTAATGGATAATCCGGAATCATTGTGAAAATTACAAATAGTTTACATTTCAATTGCTTATGATAATTTTTAACACACTAAAGACCAACGAGAGATGACATGTCGCGTTGGAAAAGTTGTGAAGATCTCTGTTTTTTGTGTCAATGAGGTGGCCAAGTTAACGGATCGGGTCTGCCATTACTTCAGTCACACGCTTTGCCTGTTCTGGCATTGAAAACTCAACCCAGCCATCCGGAAACGCCAGATGAGAGTTAACCGCTTGCCAGACATCGGGATTGATCTGCCGAGCTTTATCCCATAATCGTTGAAATGTTGCCGTGTGCTTGTGGTTTGTTTGGTTGAATGCATTCACAACAGGCCGAGAACGTTGGTCAGGATCTGTAACACCAATCATGGCTCTATGGGTAAGTTCATCAACGTGTGTACCGGACAGGTCACTGCCTTTGAGGGTCTCGTATTCATGGCCAATATCATCAATCACTTCCTTAACCATATGACTGCCGCGATGGCAGGCCAGCAACGCGTTAAAGAAACAAGGTGTGGAATGCGCCGCTTGTGCTTTTTTAGCCGCAACGATCCCGACCAACATCAGCTCTGGATGACTCTGAATACAACCAAAATCCAAACGCCGCTGACACGTTAAATCCACGTCAATATAGATACCGCCGTACTGATAGAGTATGTCATACTTAACGATACCGGATGCGTGAGGATACGCGCTTGCACCGCGCAGCATCTCATATTGATAAGCACGCGGGTTTTTCAGCCTAATGTCTCGCGTATCAGATAAATCTCTGACTTGAACATTGCGCAAGAGTTTAAGGCTATCTCGTAAAATACTCAGACGCTTTAGGTCGCTGATCACCCCTCCTGATGAATAAGGGTCCCAAACCGGTAACCCATGACGCAGTGGCTTCGCACCAGAGGTTACGTTTGATCTATTATTGCCAATAACCTGAGTTAGCGCATTCAGGACCTGATGAACATTGTTGACGGAGATTTGTTCATCCTCTCGCAATACAGCTTGACGAAATTCACGGCAACTGGTTCCGAGTGCTTTATTGAGTGCCCGAATTGAGCGCACAATACCCGCCAAATTCTTCTGCTGCAAAGACACATTCAAGTGATGAGTCAGCGTGCGCAGCAACGTCTTTTTACCCAGCCCAGAAACCTCACACCGAGCCACTCGATGCGCTTTTATATAATGGCTATGGGCATCAAAATGTTTTGAGTCGACCCACAAATTGATGGTTGCACTTGGATTTTTCTGAGCCCAATCTCTGACAGGATTCAGTTGCGCCTCTTCTGGCAAAGAGGCGACCCAAATCATATGGACTTGCTTTGGAAGAGATCGAAATTGCTTCTTTGGGTAGTTGAGACTCACTCCCCATGACATAGGCTAAGCCCCACCCAAACATCAACATCAACATCAGTAAGACACGGTAGAATGACGTTGGCAAAGGTCAACGCTTGTGGTTTGACTGAGTGAGAAAACGTCACTGCCGTCTGCTTAGATGTGTAGCTTTGCGTAACGACTAAAGGTCCCATAATGACTCCTGAGCTAGCTAACATACTATAAGTACATGATTTTATTGCGCAGTCAGTGTGATTCTATGCCTAGCTCGACACAAAAGATTATTCCCTACTTTTATGGAAATATTATCCTTGGCACATTGATATCGATGGGACAAACAATATTCAGCATGTGAGTCATATTCACCCGTCAAGTGCCTGTAAAAGAACAGCAGAAAGAGGACAAAACCGTCGAACGGTGCCTATTTTTAGCCCGTTAGGAGAGAGAAAACCACATAATAGCGCCCAGTATCGGCGCAGCAAGTTCATCTGATGATGATCTGAGTCATCATCATTTCAAGGGAAGTGATCTGTTCTTCTCAGCAATTTTCATGTTTTATCGCCTAGATTGGCAAACTTACTTATCAAGAAAATCAGCACCAAGAAAAAGCCACGCATCAGCAACGCGTGGCAAAACAAAAAGTGAATGGCAGTGGATTATTCGCTTTCTGTGTTTTCTAGCTCCCAATCAAAGGAGCTAATACTTAAAGATTAGACTAAATAGATAAACTATCTAATCCTTAGTGTTGTCTTTTTCGTCTTTACCCACTGTTCCTACCTGCTGAAGAAAAGGGCACCGTCACGTGCTTCAATCCAACGTTTAGGCCAAGATGTGTTTCTGCCAGTAGCGATAAAGTGCAGAAATATGACCGGTACACATCAGATCCATTGCACCTGCTAATTGTTGATCACTCCACCGCCACCATTGCATCGTTTGGAGTTGTTCTATTTCAGGTTCTGTGAACCGATACTTAATATGTCGGGCCGGGTTAGAGCCGACCACTTGATAAGGGGCGACATCTTTGGTCACCACAGCACGGCTCGCCACTATCGCACCATCTCCAATGCTGACCCCCGCCATGATCATTGCCTCCGAACCTATCCACACATCGTTGCCAATCTCGGTATTCCCTGCTCGTACAAACCCATCTTGCGCTCCAGAAAAATCGGGCGTGTCCTGATAATGAAAAGGGAACGTACTCACCCAATCGGAACGAT
The DNA here is from genome assembly GCF_013074385.2 of Vibrio ostreicida. Lineage (GTDB taxonomy): Bacteria > Pseudomonadota > Gammaproteobacteria > Enterobacterales > Vibrionaceae > Vibrio > Vibrio ostreicida. The sequence goes on along the minus strand of NZ_JABEYA020000004.1, from coordinate 69,660 downwards.
GTCCCTGATTGCCTGCCATCATAAATACGGCTCCAGAACCAATAGAGCAGAAACTGCCGATGATCAGCTTGTCGACATCATCTCGATCTGGATTAAGGTAGCGAACACAATGTTCGAAATCATGCCGATGGTAATACCCTGAGTAATAACTGTGTCTCCCAACAACAATGTTTGGGTTGGTAATTTGCTCACAAATAGGCTTGCCTGCAAAGGGAGAATCAAAAGTGTTGTTCATTGACCTAGGCCTTAACGCTTAATTTTTCACACATGGCTCAAATAGAATGTCACTATGAGAGCTCAACAGATCGCATCATTAATTAACAATGGATGCACAAGATTGGCAGTGCTACATTGACACCTAACATAGTGAAAACAAGCAGCAATTTCAATGGATTTAAACTTACTCAAAACCTTTGATATGGTCATGAAAACGCGCAGTGTTAATCAAGCGGCCAACGCACTTGGCATTTCAGCCCCTGCCATTAGTCAGTCTTTGAATCGCTTGAGGGATCAATATCAAGATCCTCTGTTTATTCGTCAAGGACGGGGCATTACCCCCACCACCGTCGCCATCGAGCTGTACGCTGAAATTCAGGCGCCACTTCAACTGCTGCTGAATGGCAGTCGCTCCCGCCAGCTCTTTGAACCCGACAGCAGTCGCCGTACCTTTCACTTATCGAGCCATAAAGATCTCGATCTCATGATCGTCCCGCCATTGGTCACCTACCGTGACCGCTATGCCCCAAATGTTCGCCTCAATGCCGATAAAGAGCACAGTGACGAAAGCCACCGCCAGACGGATCTCAGAATGAGACGGGCCGATTTAATCATTACGACCGTCCCTCTCGATGAACATGGCTATCACAATCAGAGCTTATTCGACGTGCCATTAGTGATGGTATGCCGCAAAGACCACCCTCGTATTCACGGTGAGATTAACCCACAACAGTTTTTCAACGAACGACACCTCCTCTGGGGCACCAAACGGCTCAATCAGGATATCGTTGACTCTTTAGCAGTGGAACCCCAGCCAAGTCGTGATATTGCCTATCGAACGGATTCGATATGCAATGCCATCATGATGGCAGCCCAAACAGATTGGATTTGCGTCACCAGTGAATGGCATGCCGCAATGCTAGGACAAAACGTACAGATCCTGCCGATGCCTTTTGAGTTGTCCCGGTTGCCCGTGTACATGACTTGGCATCACTCTCAGCAATCGGACAGTGGCCATCAGTGGCTTAAGTCTGCGGTCCTAGAATCAACCAATCGGTATCGTATCAACAGGGAATAATGTGGTTTTTATCATTTATATATTAACCAATGCTTAATCTACATTTAACTTTTAGACTATATATTGCTTAATAATAATTTTCTATTCTCTGCTGACCGACGAATTCCCTCGCCGCCCTAAACAGAGAGATAAGTGATGAAATTACAACAATCAATCCTATCCTTGGCTATTGTCGCCATGCTCACTCCGACCATCTCCGTCGCTCAGTCGACCAACAATCAGCCGAAATCAGCCTCCGATTTTACCTTAGAGAAAAATGCTCAACTCAAACAGTATCTTGATTTTGCCAATCGCGGTGACTTTGACGATGCGTCTCATGGTTTCATCGCCACCTGGCCTGAAAAAACCATCAAAGACCAGCAGGGAAAGGTAATTTGGGACTTCAGTCAATACGATTTTATCGACCAGAATCAGGCTGTAGATACCATTAACCCTTCACTGTTACGTCAGGCGAAACTCAACAATATCGATGGCCTCTTTAAAATTAAAGACGGTATTTACCAAGTCCGTGGTTTTGACCTTTCTGTCATGTCGTTTATTCGAGGTGACAAAGGATGGGTGGTCATTGACCCTTTAATTTCCCCAGAAACCGCCGCCGCGGGACTTCAATTACTGCGTGAGCATGTCGAGGATCTGCCAGTCACAGGCGTCATCTTTACGCATTCACATGTCGACCACTTTGGGGGCGTCTTGGGTGTCACCAGCCAATCTGACATTGAAGCCGGAAAGGTTGATATCTTAGCCCCAGAAGGTTTCTTTGACCATTCAATCGCCGAAAACCTGATGGCGGGGAATACCATGTCTCGCCGCGCTTCCTATATGTACGGGAATTTACTCGAAGCCAGCAGTCAAGGACAGGTCGATGGCGGGCTCGGTAAAACCACTTCATCGGGTGCGCCGGGAATCGTCAAACCCACGCATATTGCCACTATCACGGGACAAAAGATGAAGGTGGATGGGGTTGAACTTGAAGTCGTCATGGCACAGGAATCGGAGGCTCCATCCGAGTTTATGTTTTATTTCCCGCAGTTCAAAACCATGATGGGTGCAGAGGTGATGACTCATACCATTCACAACATATCGACACTCCGTGGTGCCAAAACCCGAGATGCCTCTTCATGGGCAGAATATATCGATCAGGTGTTGCATCAGTATGGAGATAAGGCCGATACCATGATCGCTTCCCATCACTGGCCGACCTTTGGCAAAGAAAAGATTCAACAACAGTTGGCAAAAACACGTGATATGTATAAATTCGTTCATGATCAGACTTTGCGTCTCGCCAATAAAGGGTACACTCCCAACGAAATTTCCGCCTCAATCACGCTACCTGACTCTCTAGGAAAAGAGTGGTACAACCGCGGCTACTATGGCACGGTCTCCCATAATGCCAGAGCGACCTACGATTATTACTTTGGCGCATGGTGGGATGGCAACCCTGCCAACCTCAACCCTTTGACCCCAGCACAACAAGGCACCAAGTACGTCGACGCCATGGGTGGGGAACAAAACGTCATTAAGTTAGCTCAAACCGCCATCGACAAGGGAGAGTATCGCTGGGCTGTCACCCTACTGAATCACGTTACCTTTGCCAACCCGAAAAATACCCATGCACGCTACCTCGAAGCTGACGCCATGGAGCAGCTCGGTTATCAAGCTGAATCTGGCCCTTGGCGTAATTATTACCTTGGCGGAGCCAAAGAGCTGCGTGACGGAATCAAACCCGTTGCCACACCAAATACCGCCGCGATTGCCAAGCACATGCCCTTTGATCAATTTATGAAATATCTTGGGGTTTTAGTCAAACCAGAAGCCGCTAAGGGTCTTGAGATGCGAGTCAATATCAGCGTAGAAAACGATGGCCAATATTCGATGCTACTGAGCAATTCCGTCCTCAAATCTTATCGCGATCAACAATTTGACCAACCAGACCTAACGATCGCTTTATCACGACAAGCGTTCGAAAAAATGGTTACCAAGCAAACCTCACTCAGTGATGAAATCCAATCTGGTGCTGTGAAGGTCAGCAATCGCGCTCAATTGAAGTCCTTAATGGCAGTATTTGATAAGTTCGATATGTGGTTCGGTGTCGTCACACCTTAAACCTCCTACGACGAACAACCAACACGTCACCCATGGAGCCAGTGTCAATACACTGGCTTTTTTGAGTGAAGCAACCGCACGCCCGATGGCTGTGTAGACAAGCCGACTGCAATGATGGCCGGTTCGCACTTGTGCCGAAGCCACTCTATACTTTGCGGTGGAAGTCGGCGTTCAAACACGCTTAGAGGCATAACCGTGAGATGAGCGCTGAAAGTCGGGAGCAAAAATGAAAGATAGCCACAGTCAATCCGATGATGTCCTGACCATTATAGAAGACACCGATGAGCTCAACCCAACAGAGCCAGGTCAGCCTAAATGGACAGTACTGGTCGTTGATGACGATGAAGAAGTCCATCACGCGACCAACCTTGCATTGAAAGACTTGATCATTGAACAGCGGCATTTGGCCCTAATACACGCTTACTCTGCTTCTCAGGCCGAAGACTTACTGCGCACGGAGCCTTGCATACATGTCGCACTGTTAGATGTCGTTATGGAGTCCGATGACGCTGGACTAACTTTGGTCAAAACCATCCGAAATACGCTCCACCTTGACGCACTCCGGATTATTTTACGCACAGGGCAACCCGGCTATGCACCAGAAATGGAGACCATCAGTCGATTTGATATCAACGATTATCGTACCAAGTCTGAGCTGACCCGAGTCAAACTCTTCACTATATTAACCAGTGCGATTCGCGCCTACCAACAAATACGCAATCAGCATGAAATGCGTCAAGGGTTAGAGAAAGTCGTTCGGGCAAGCACCGAACTTGCCAATACTCATGGGATGAGATTATTCGCTGAAGGTGCCGTCAAACAAATCAGTGCCATCATACAAATAGACCCAGAAGGCTTGATTTGCGTTCAAGAAAACGCCGAGGCCGATGTGTCATCAGCTCACATTATCGCCGCCGCTGGCAAATATAGTCGTTTAGTTCAAACCCCTTTAGATCGTCTCAACTTACCCAATATACAAGATTCCCTAATACGCTGTCTGACCGAAAAACGTAGCTCGCTAGAACACGGTCTCACCCTTTACTTTGCGACCGAACAGGGACGCGGTCTTGCCGCCTATGTTGAAGTTGAACGTCCACTGGAAAGCGTAGACAAACATTTACTAGAGGTGTTTTGCGCTAATCTGTCGGTCGGTTTTGACAACGTCTTGCTTTATAGTCGGCTGGAAGAACAAGCCTTTGTCGACCCCGTCCTAAAAATACCCAATTTGAACAGCCTGTTTAAGTTGCTAAGCCGTCGCGCGCCCCCCTCTGAGACACGAACTCTGGCGCTGATTGATATCGATGATTTCTCCGCCATCAACGACAGTTTTGGTCACGCATTTGGTGATAGCCTCCTTGAGGCCGTTAGCCAGCGTCTGGCTGAAGGATTTCCTCGCCACTTTCTTGCCCGCGTCGGCAGCGACGTCTTTGCTTTGGTTGGCTTAACCAGTGAACTGAACGCTGACTCCTTAATGGCGATTTTTAAAAGCCCACTGATTTTAGAGAAACAAACGTTTAAGGTGATGGCCAGCATCGGTCTGGTCGCGCTCAATGAGGGTACCGGCAAGCTGACACGCTATTATAAAGACGCACAGGTCGCCTTAAAACAAGCCAAACTTCATCATCGCGGCGGCGCCGTTCTTTTTTCTGAACGTATGGGGCAGTCTGCGCGCGACAGAATTCAGTTACTTAATGACTTAAAAGAGGCCGTCGACAGTCAGCAACTGTTTTTAATGTATCAACCAAAATACAACCTAGCGGATGGGCGTATTACCGGAGTAGAAGCGCTGCTTCGATGGGAAAACAAACAAGGGAATATGATACCACCAGACCAGTTTATCTCTTTAGCGGAACGCTCGGGCTTGATCCTAAAAATCGGTGATTTCGTGCTGGCTAAAGCCTGTCAGGAGTTTTCACAACTGCGGGATCAAGGCTATCAACACCTATCCATGGCAATCAACGTCTCCCCAATACAGCTGGAAGAATCTGACTTTATCGCTTTGCTCAAACGCACATTGGCGGAGTTCAGTATTCCCGCAACGCACATAGAAATTGAGATCACCGAAACCATGGCCGCTCACAATCTCACCTTCATGTGCCAGATTCTGGAGCAAGTACGACAATTGGGCTGTAAAGTGGCCATCGACGATTTTGGGACGGGTTTCTCGTCGCTCAATGTGTTGAATAAACTTCCGGCAACAAGACTCAAGATTGACCGAAGTTTTGTTGCAGGCATAGAGCACAGCGACAGTATCGTCAAAATGATTGTGGAACTCGGGCAGAATCTAGGGATGGAGGTGACTGCCGAAGGCATTGAAACACTGAGCCAAAAAGAGAAGCTTCAAGAGTATCATTGCGAGGAAGGGCAAGGTTGGTGGTTTGCCAAAGCAATGACGATGAGTGATTTACTCATCATGTTAGAACAAGAACATTGCAGCCAATAACAGGACGATATTAATATGGTCAGCGGCAAGAAAAACCATGTTGCCCCACCAATGGGGAACCAACAAATAGACAAAGACAGCAGTGCTACCGCTCTTATCCGTCGTTACAAACTGATGATCTATGGTGGCTTGCTACTGATCATAGTGCTTACCCTTGGCAATGCCTTTTATTTGAGCGAACAAATTGAATCGCATTTGATTAAGGAAGAACTGCACCAAGCACGGCAAACCCTACTGTCTCTGAACCAAACCGTGTCTGTTTCTCTGCATCATATCGAAAAAATGCGTTCAGCGATCACATCAGCAATAGAAACCCCCATTCTTGCTCAAGACAAAGCGACATTGGAGTTTATCAATGGCAGTGCGGCCAAATCTCCGGCTTGGGCACCATGGGAAAACCTCCCAGACGAGCTAAAAACAAAAATCGGCCAAATTTTTTTGCAATCTAAGCCCAAGGACATCAGCACAGAGGTCCTGACCTTACTGACTATGATGCCCGCCGTCAGCGTCACACACCAGCGATATCCCGAGTTCCAGTGGAGTTATTACTATTCGGCGGACAAGCACCTGACTCTTTTGTATCCTTGGCTCTCGCAGGCGGATATTCTCGCGGCAACAAACAGCACAACCATGGATGATGCGATCGAGATTATCTTTGAGGCAGGGGGAACCTACCCATTGCAACTTGTCGGCAGTGAAAATAATACCGACCGTCAAAATGTTTGGACAACCCCCTACATGGATGCGGGGGGGAAAGGAATGATGGTGTCGCTGTTGGCACCGATATACGAAAAAGACACTTTTGTTGGAGCTGTTGGCACCGATATTACCTTGAAAGTTCTCGACAGTATTTTGAACAAAAAAGCCGACAATATTAGCCAAATGTTACTGATTGATTCCGGCGGTCTGGTGGTTGGCGACAGCAACGGCGGGCTGAAACACAAAACTGACACCGTTTTACACCAAGACGTCGCCACCATCACCAAACTCGAACTCATTCAACAAGCCAATGAAGGAGTATTCCTGAAAACCCCTCAAGGCTATTGGGCGAGTTATTCATTGAAACACACCCCATGGAACCTTGTCATTGAGCTACCAAACTCAAACATTCGCCACCATATAATTCAAGCCATACTGCCGTATCTGTTGATGGGGGGCGTCTTTTCTATCTTATTGGTGTTTGTGGTGCTGTATCAGCATTGGAATTTCAGCCAACCCGCATTGCAACTGGCTAAGTTTGTCGAAGAGCTACCCAACAATAAAGAGGTAACGATCCCAGCCATCCCAGAAAAATGGACCTATTGGTTCACCAACGCCGCCAAAGCAGAAACAGATCGCAGAGAATACCTCAATACCATAAATCAACAGAACCAAGAACTGGAAAAACGAGTAGCAGAACGAACCCAAGAACTGCAACAGGCACTGGAAGTATTAAAGACGACCCAAGACGAGTTGATCCAATCAGAGAAACTCGCCGGATTGGGTTCCTTAGTCGCGGGGGTGGCTCATGAACTCAATACCCCAATAGGAAATGCTCTGATGGTCTCCACCACGCTAAAAGATCTTAATCAATCCTTCGCACTCTCATTAGAAAGCGGTTTGCGGCGTTCCGTGCTCGATCGTTACCTCGACCAGAGCAATGAGTCAGCAGAAAGTATGACGCGTAATCTACATCGAGCAGCCGAGCTGATTTCGAGCTTTAAGCAAGTGGCGGTCGATCAATCCAGCTATCAACGACGCACCTTCGATCTTCCTGAAATACTGCATGAACTCAGAGTCACCATGGCTCCAAGTTTATCTCACAATCAAATCCAACTTGAGGAAACCTTGAGTACCACGATCATGATGGATAGCTACCCTGGACCTCTCACACAGGTACTCATGAATTTGCTATCAAATGCGGTTATCCACGCCTTTGCCGACCAACAGCAACGCAAGATAACCATAGAATGCGCATTCATAGAACCCGACTCCGCGTCAATTTCAGTCTCAGATAATGGCCACGGGATCGCCGAGGAGCATCTGCCTAAGTTGTTTGACCCGTTTTTTACCACGCGACTTGGCCAAGGGGGATCTGGATTGGGCCTCAATATCGTCTACAACATAGTAACAGGGCTGTTAGGAGGTGACATTCGCGTCACCAGCACGCTGAATTCAGGGACATGCTTTACCCTTATTATTCCGCTTAAGGCCCCCAATGATGAAAGCTAACCCTATCCGCGGTCTTGACCTTGAAGGCGTCGCCACCACAGTCACGCATGGTTGACTGAGACTCACCTCAGTGAAGACTTGATTCACCCATCATTAAACTTGGTTATCGCTTGTAACCGGAGTAAAGTAGCCCGACTTCACAAAAGGAAACGAGAATGAACGCTCACGCATTTATTGACGCAGGGATGCGCTTTGTCCCCCACCTATTTTCCGTGCCTCTCGACTACTCCGATACAACCAAAGGCCACATCGATGTCTTTGCTCGAGAGCTCTCATTAGTCACAGATGAACCGTCCCAGAAGCCTTGGCTAGTCTATTTTCAGGGAGGGCCAGGATTCCCTGCCCCGCGCCAAAATGGCCACTCTGGCTGGATAAAACGGGCGTTACAAACCTACCGCGTGCTGTTACTTGACCAGCGAGGAACGGGGAACAGCACTGTGATTAGCCACCAGACCCTAGCCCACCTATCCCCCCAACAGCAGGCCGATTATCTGAGCCATTTTCGCGCCGACAATATCGTGCGCGACGCCGAACAGATACGCCAACAACTTTCAATCGACCAATGGGCAATACTGGGGCAGAGTTTTGGCGGCTTTTGCTCTTTGACTTATTTATCGCTTTTTCCGCAGAGCTTAACGCGCAGTTACATCACAGGCGGAGTGCCTTCATTGTCCCGTCACCCCGACGATGTCTATCAAGCGACATTTCAACGCACACTGGAAAAAAATCAGGCTTTTTTTGGCCAATTTCCACGCGCACAGCCGCTGTGTCAGCGCATCGCCAATCATTTACTCGAACACGATGTCCGCTTGCCCAACGATCAGCGCTTTACTGTCGAGCAATTTCAACAAATTGGAATTAACTTTGGGGTCAGTGATACTTTTTTGCCGACTTACTACCTACTCGAAAACGCTCTGATTGATGTCGATGGTCAGCCCCAATTACGCTATGAATTTTTACAATCCATGCTGGCCGAACAAAATTTCCAGACCCATCCTATATACGCCATTCTCCACGAGTCTATATATTGTCAGGACTTTGCTTCGAATTGGAGTGCCCATCGGGTGCGTCAGTCATATCAGGCCTTTAATTACCAACCGGGGCAGGATTTTTACTTTACTGGTGAAATGGTTTTTCCATGGATGTTTGACCAATACTTGGCGCTGAAACCGCTGCAAAAAGCCGCCGAACTACTGGCAACCAAACAAGACTGGACTCCACTTTACAACCGCAATCAGCTAGAAAACAACACGGTTCCCGTTAGCTGCGCCGTCTATGCCGACGATATGTTTGTAGAAATGGACATCAGCCGCGAAACGCTGGCAGTGATTCCTCACGCCAAAGCGTGGATCACGAATGAGTATGAACATAATGGGTTGCGCGCTGACGGCGAGCGAATTTTAGACAAACTGTTCGCAATGGGAGAGCAAATCGCGGCAACGCTCGATCAAGAAGCGTGAAATCAGGGCAAACACGACGATCAAATGTTGGTGTTCGCCCTGTCAAATCGTATAATTTGTTTATTGACCTGTAATTGTCTGGATTCAGAATATGTCCTCAAAGTTTATTGAACGAGCTTGGTCTCATTCGTGTGTCACTATGGAAGAAAAACTCGTCTTGCTTGCGCTTGCAGAGTTGGCCGACCGGAGCGGTGCCGTCATTACAACCATGGGTGAGCTTCGAGATATGACTAACGGCTCTGAATCAACCATTGAGCATATTCTTGGTAAGCTCGCCATTGAACAGACTCTGATCTCTCTCAATAAAACTCAAACCAGAAAGCAAGGTAACATCAAGTGTAAACTCAACGTCGGGACGCAACACGCTATACCGGTTTACGCCACGCAATCTGAGCCGATTGACAGAGTGCCACAGTTTCACAAGACTCAGGTTAAACCGCTCAAGGCGGCCACCGGAAAAATGATCAACGTTGTCGAGCTGTCGGCCAATATCATTGAACCATGGGCGGAAGTGATCATGTTTCGCACCGGATTCGCGGGGCAAACCAGTATTTGGGCCAAGTTTGTTGAAAAAGTTCAGGCGATAGGCCAACCCTTACTCAGCCAAGATGATCTCAATAGCCGCTTGCATGCCCACTTACACAGTGAAAAAAGCTACGGCAATAACAAAGGGTTGAGCACCCACAAAACGGCGAGCAAAATGTCGCCCAATCAGGCCTTCAAAAATAAGATGGCAAAATTCAACTTTGATTTTGATGATTAGGTAAACGATGAAAGATATAAACCAACTGACCTCTTCTTGGAGGGAGAAAAATCAGACAAATCAAAACCCACCGACACAGCCAGCACCAAACGCTGTCGCGCCAGTGTCGACCAATCAGCCCCCTGCTGCTCCAAAACCGATGGCGGCCGCTTCCACACTGCAAGGCGATGAATTCAACCGCAATCTCAAAGATGTCCTGCGGCCCTATTCGGTAGAACAGCGCAAACATATCATGGCTTTTTTTGGCAAAATGCAGGAGAACTTCTCCACACAGTTCACGCATATGTACGGTTCAGAGCCCGATGATGAATTTGCCGCATTCGCAGCCGAATTATCCCTTGAGGACGTCGAGCGTATTGTGCATCATCTGCGCGAGCGCTTAGTCGCGGGTAAAGAGTGGCCGCCTGCGTTGGCACTCTTGTCCATGCTCAAAGATTTACCGCTCAATAATGAAATCCTCGAGGCTCGCCACCGGATCCTGATCAAAAAAGAGCCACAAACCCGCGTAGAAAAGTACATCTTTAATCGTAAAAACAGCTACCTGAGATCCCTGTCGGAAAGAAACCTCGCCGAAGAGTTTAAGGTTCTCTACATTAACGCCTACCAAGAAGTGCAAAACAACCTTGATCAAACCTTAGATCAACGAGAAAAAGACGTTGAGCAAAACGTGCTTAAAGTCAAACAGACAGACACGGACCGAGAAGTCGCTCGGCGCGCAGAGCTTGGCATCCGTCCGGGTGGACAGGTCGGCGCTTTGCTCAATCGAATTGACCAACTACGCACCAGTGAGGTCAAACCCATGGAAAATGCGACTGACAAAAGCCAACAAAAAATAGAACGCGAGCAACAGGCATTAATGAAACAAATTTTAACTCAAACAAGCGGCGATAATGAGAACCTTTAACATACTCAAAAGGGAGCGCGATTTCTTCCTTGCTTCCACTGGCCGTAGTCACTGCAAAATCATTATTGACGATTACAGCCGTGAATTGGCTCTTGGTGAAATAGACCTGCATGTGGAAGAGGTGTCCAACAAGTATCAATATTACTCAAATGAAGCGATCTTTAAATTGACCTTACCTATTGAACAACAAAGTTCAATTGATATCTGCACCTTAAGCAGTGGTAAAAAAAACCAATTCATCTATAAAAAGTGCCTATGTTTAGGCGGAAAATGGGAAACAATACTGGGGCAATGGGTGTTCTCTAGCTCGGTAGAAAGCAAAGTCCGTGAACTCGAGAGTATTATTCAATCTGACACCTTGTACTTGCAGATCACTTTTAAGGAAACCGTCACTGTCTTCGATCAAGCCTTAACCCTGTTTGGTTATCCGATTGTGCTCAGTGCATCACCAAAGGCGGTTCAGACAATGAAAGGGGTACGTTTGCATCGAGGTAACATCGCCGTGATGGGGCATAAAACCGTGGTCGTCGCGGGCACCCAAATCCGACTACTTGTTCCTCAGGAAATGCAGCACAACCCTGATTTTCGAGAAGATTTTCTATGTGCAACAAACATCGAAAAAAAACGTAAGCCAAATAAAACAACCGCCTATTCTTGGGAATAAAAGCTGGGCTTCTCTCGAGCAAAGAGCGGCCCACCCTGTTGTAATCCTCAAACCGATCATATTCTTTTCGTATCGGCGATAATAGCAACCCATCCATATTGACTGAACGACCACTGAGAACTCACCAGCAGAGCCGCAGGTATAGCACTATATTGCGAGGTACGTTTGTTCAGAAATAAGATCGTCGATAACCTGATTCAAACGCTGGCGACACGCCAAAGTTTGCCCCGCAATCACAAGGTGAGAGACACCATTGGCCACAGCAAGATGGTGCTTTCTCCACACCACTTCGCAGGGTTTAGGAAAAACGACAATGGGAGAATTGGGATTTCGCCACGCCTCTACGCCGTGCGCCTGCAGAATCTCCACCGTTTCTTGCGCCAACACTAAACAATCCCTGATCCGCTGCTGCTTTTCCGCTTTTGTTGACCCTCGGATATACGCCCATAAAAACAAAGGTGTGATGCCGTTGCGTGAGCCTGATAGCGTTTTGTCTGGAGCATCAATGTATTCGATCTGATGGCTGATCCTGTCTGTATGTGCTTTCAACGCCAAAACAATCCCACAGGGGATCGGTGAACCCAGCATTTTGTGTCCAGACACAGAAATAGAATCAATACCATCTTCAAACGAAAACGGGGGCGGGTTGTCGACATAGGGCACCACCATACCGTGAAAAGCGGCATCCGCATGGAGGTAATACTGCTCACGAGCAAACCCTACACTGTGCAACCGCGCCTGAATCTGAGTCAAATCATCGATTGCCCCCAGCATCGTCGTCCCAAGGTTAGCAAAAATAATAGGGGGCTTGTGCGGATTCTCTCGGAGTGCACTCTCAAGCGCATCATAATCCATTTCACCATTGGGCTGAGAATCAATGATACAGTGCTCTACATTGAGAAAACGTACAATTTTCATCACTGAGTAGTGGGTATCTTTGGAGAAGTACACCACGCCATCTGAAAATCGCTCACGGGCGAGATAACAGCCGTACATATTGCCTTCTGTCCCTCCATTGGTGACATAACCCCATGCCTGTTCGGTGGTGGTATGAAAAAGCCGGCAAAAGTAATCGACAACGTCTTGCTCGAATTCAAATGTGTTCATCGGATAGTTGGACGCTTGCGCCCAGTCACCAACATTATTGATAGAAAACTTAAAGAAAGACCATAAATCCTGATAATCATAATCGGTAGCAACAGGGTAACCCAACATCTGATGTTGGCTGTCGAGGCACAGTTTGTAAAACTCTCTAAGCCTTTGAGTATCCTCATAAGAAAGCGACATTTTTGATCCTTGACATCGAATTAACTGGACGACTAAATGCCCCTTTCCACAGACAATTACAACAAAAAATTGCCCTCTCGATCTGGATGTGTGAGTCAGTATAAAAAATACCCCGTCTTTTTTTGATGAATCACTTAAAGAAAAAAAACCTGAGTACCCCCCTTGGTCGATGTCACAAAACGTCGGAAGAGACGATCCTATCACCCTACCTCACCGAACAGCGATGTTACCCTATTTTGCAACACAAAACGCCTCTCAATAGGAGGCGTACGGGATGGCGCGATATCTCTTCTTGATGGCCGAAATTTCTGCATGATACCAACTGTCTGAAATACTTGGTCAACCTTGCAACATCGCTAACCAGAGCACGAAAACACTGAAGTCAGTGGGCAGATGTTTAGTCCATTGATATGAGGACTTCCATTTCAACGTTTAATTCATCATCAATAAGCCTTGATACTTCGACCAAAGAGCAGGCAGGAAAAACGCCATTATAGAAGGCGCTCAGATGCTCTCTCATCAATGAAAGCTGGCTTATATCTCGTAAGAAAATCGTTGCTTTAATGATATCGGTTACGGTTTTATTTTCCTCTTCCAAGATCAACGTAAGCTGCCTGAGCACTTCTTCAATTTGTCCATCGAGTGCCAATGACTGGGAACGGGTGTTTAGGGCGGTTAGGCCGGAAACATATAAAACTCCCTTATGTTTCGTCGCATGAACATAGGGACCGTGAACCTCAGGCAAAAACGCATAGTTTACTCTTTCCAACCGATTTACCTCACTTTTCGTTCAATATTTGCAGAATAAACATGAAACCAATTAATTTAAGTCATTGAAATTATCAATATTAACGAAAAATTTCAATTCATCTTATGAAACGTAGGTCGCCATACATTGGGCGTCATCAACCCTAAAAAAGTAGAGTTCGAATCTTTACATCCGTCATCATATGGATGGACTCTCAACCTGAAAAGCCAAGTAACGTCACCCGATATGATGTGTTCCACTCATCAAAGACCTCATGATGGCTCTCCCTTAGAAAGAGGTTTTGGATAACGTGTGAATCGCCGAACGATAAAGGGATCTGTGCGGTGTGATATCACCAAATTCAGCTCGAATAATCATACCTTCTAACAACGCCATAATGGCTTCTGATTTGGCTTCTGCTTGGTGTTCATCAACATCAGGATGTTCCGAAATAATTAATTTTATCCGCCCGTTAAGCCATTTTTTATGCAGAGAAGCTGAATGAGCAATAGTATCATCAGAGTCTTTGAACTCCGACATAGCATGCATGAACATACAGCCATGAAAATCCTCAGCACTGAACCACTCGACGTGCCAGTCAATGAACGCGTCCAACTTTTCTTCCATGTTCATGTCCGGTGTCGTGCAACGGCCTAATTCATCTTCAAAACGCCAATGTCTTCGGGCAAGAACCGCCACTATCAGTTTGTTTTTCGAGCCGAAGTGACGATACATCGAAGTTTTCGATACGCCCGCCGTATCGCGAATTAGGTCGACCCCAACAGCCGCATACCCTCTCGTATTAAACAAGGATTCCGCGGTCTCTAATATGTGTTCTTTCGTGCCCATAAATACAGTTCCAAATTTTCAAAAAAACGGTTGCATAATGTGTACAGACTTGTATCATTTTTTAACAGGTACAGATCTGTACTAGGCCCAATGTAGCATAAATATTACTGAAATCATTCATTTTGAGGAAAGGTTATGAACAAACTAAAAGGTGGCGGCTCACTTCCACCACGACCATCACTGCTTCAACTGTCAAAAGGCTTCATTGGGGGAACGCTTGGGGTGTTGTGTTTGTGCCTTCTTGGTCATTACTCAGGCGTACCCTGGTTAATGGCGCCATTTGGCGCCACATGCGTGATTTTGTTTGCCGCACCAACCTCACCTCTTGCTCAACCAAGAAACGTGATCGGTGGTCACTTCATTACCGCATCGATTGGTTTGGCAGCTCTCTACGGCTTTGGTGACTCCTACATCGTTATGTCTTTGGCTGTCGGCGTGGCCATCATGGCAATGCAGTCTCTGCGTGCTGTTCATCCACCCGCTGGCGCTAATCCGATTATGATTATTCTTGCCGGTAAATCTATGGTTGGACTGAGTTTCTTGCTGACGCCTGTTTTAGTGGGAAGCCTCCTGCTCGTCATCATCGCCTCTCTTGTCAACAACTATCGCGCTAAAGATGGCTGGCCCGTGTACTGGCATGGCGTTAGAAGACGCATTGGTCATCAATCCAAATTGGACTGAGCCCATTGAAGTTCGACGTATCCCCTTTTCTAAGCGCGTCATGAATATGGTCGTGTTAACGCACGAGTGGCGAGTTGATTTAAAAATGATCGCCCGACACAAGAGGTCAATGAGCCTGAAAAAAATCAGTGCCCTCTGCCTGTCTTCAACATGCCGGCTTGTCAGAATCGATATTGTATGCCCAATGTCACTAAGTATTCATCATGGTCATAAAAGTCGATGTTGGCGTCGGTGATGTCCCAGCCACCTCTGGCAATGAAAAGGGTATTCTGCCAATCAAATGGCGCAGCATATAAATATGTCGCTGACACACCAAACGTCGTGTCTTCTCGGGTACGCTCCCAAATGGGATGAGTGTCATCAAACTTTTGCAATCCCGCGCTACCCGCTAGCAGAGCAATGTGTCGACCACTCCTGAGTTGAAGTTCCGCTTCGGTACTCACTCGCTGGCTCTTTAGTGCCGAGCCTGACGCGTCAACATCAAGGTAACTGATCAACCACTCAACTCCCCAAGACGCATTCAAATTAGCCCTGTAGTTGAGTTCGGCGTAACTCAGGTTCGAGTTTCGGTCGAGCTGCGCAAGGCTCTCTTCTTGGTCCACCTCATATTTCCCACGAGCAAGCTCGATAGACCAATCTGAACCTAATACTCGGTCATAACTCAAGACGAGGCCTTGAACTGCCGCATTGGTGGTTTCCCTATCTGAGTAGAGTTGATAAGGGTTTTTCCACACTTCTTTCTCTAAAAATCCAGGTACAACACCGATCGCTAGATTTGAACCATCAGACCAATAATGCCGATACCCAGCTTGCGCATAAAAGTCGCTCGCCATCCCGACAATATCGGTTTTAAAATACACCTCACTTGAGCCGTCAAAACGATAGTTCAGATCCCAAAAAGGAATCACGACCGCTTCACTTTGTCGATCTTGTGAGGCCGAGTAGTCGGTAATGTTTGCTTGAGACTCAGTATCCATCACCGAGTTCGTGCCATCGACACCAGTAAAAAGACTGACACTACCATGAAAACCGGTTGTATTTTGTTGCTCAGCGTAGGCTAACGGGGTCGCCAACAGACATCCAACCGTCAACCACTGACTGCACCGCTTCATTGATAATGAAACAGTCCCCTTAGTCCCATTTAAAGAACTCAACGACGGCCTAGATAACATTGGGCAAAGTAACAAGTTTGAGTGGGTCATTATACTATCCTTATGTGCTTAGATAGCCATGACTCTACGCAGGTTTATGTCACAACAAAGTCACAACTCACCGTTCAACTTGTTTAAAAATACACCACCACCATCGCTTTGTTCGATGTCACCGATAAATGATAACGCCAGTTGGCACTCTTACACACCGCTGAAATGATTTCATCACCATGGCCAAACCCTTGCTCACCATGTTCTCGAACATCATTCTCAATCGTGAGTCGTCGTCCTTTCAATTGGATAGAAACATAGCCATCGGTATAACTCATTGCGTTACGAATCAAATTCGCGACAATAACCTTAGCAAAATAACTTTCTACTTCAATCTCCGCGTGTAACCCTTTTTCTAGGTGAATACTTCGACCAAAGAGTAAATAATTATGCTGTTCAATCGTTTCGTCGATCACCGCCTGTAACGACTTTTTGGGCTGACTACCCACCTCTTCTCGACCAAGCAACAAAAAGGTATTGATCAAATTATCCATTTCTTTGTTGGCGACTTGAATTCGATTGATTATTTGCCGTTTTTTCTCATTCGTTTCAGAGATTGTTAGCAGATCGGTCGCGCCTAAAATCACATTGACGGGTGTACGTAATTCATGGCTGGCAAAACGAGTAAACTGCTGCTCTCGTTTCAAAAACGATTGAATCCTAGAATAGGACTGATGATAAGTTCGATACAATGCACCAATTTCATCTTGACGTGACGAAATCGCACTGTCATTGGCATGTTCAGACGGATATTGAATTTGATGCACCAAGCGGTCAATTGGACCGCTAAAGTGACGTGACAGCAAATGGGCAGCGGCTAACCCCAAAATAAACACCACGATCATCATGTAACCGACATACGCCATTACGCCCTCACCATAATCGACCCTTTGAGGGTCCTGTTCAGGAAAATAGACAAAGTGCATCCATTTTTGTTGGAACGGTGAAATAAATGTCACCGTGTGGGCATCACTGAATTCAAACTCTTCGATACCTAGGGTTGAGATCCCTTTAAGAAAGGCCGGCTTCTTATCGTCTTCAAATTCGTAAATGACGACGAAGTTTTCTTCCTGTTTCACCCATTCTCCGGCGGCTATCGATGTTTGTAGAAAATGCTGCTGCAGCAATTTTACACGTTGATTAATAAAGCTGTCTGCTGAAATCTCAGTCGCCGCCCAAGCAATCACACCGATGGCGATGACCACCAATAACATTAGCGCCGAAATCACAGTAAATACTTGATGCCTAAGGTGACGAAAATACCATTGCCTCAATGAATTTTTCACATTAATGAACATTCAGTCGATATCCCTTCCCACGTTCTGTAATAAGCATCCCTTCTGGCAAGGCTTTTCTCAGACGGTATATTTGCGTGCGCAGTGCGCTCGTTTCTTCGGGTTCCTCGCCATTCCAAATTTCATACGCTATATCTTGATTGTCGACTAGCTTGGGCGCTTTTTTTATGAGTAAGCGAACGATACGTTTTTGGGTTGGGTCTAACAAAAGCGTTTCATCATTCACCGTGACAGTATCCGTTCCAACATCATATACCAAAGCACCATATCGAAGCTGTGGACTTAAACGGCGTTGATTTCTTGCCTCTAATGCCTGAACTCTAGCGTGTAACTCTTCTAACTCAAACGGCTTCACTAAATAGTCATCCGCACCCGCTTTAAAACCCGCTAATTTGTCCTCTAGCGTATCTCTCGCTGTCAAAAAGATAATCGGTATATCGGCATGCATACCCGTCCGAATGGCATGACAAGCCGTTAGCCCGTTCATTACGGGCATCATGATGTCCAAAATAATTAAATCGAAACGTGATGCATCCAACAAGTGAATCGCTGCTTGTCCGTTGTACGCAAAGTCAACATCGTGACCAAAGAGCTCTAGATAGTCGCCTAAATTAGCGGCGGTTGCGTGGTTGTCTTCCGCGACAAGTATTCTCATATGATGTCCTTTTCAAGGCCGGTTGATTCGACGTGCAGATTGGTGACGTAACTGTGACATTGACAAGCGTACTCTGATCACATCAAAGAAACGGAGAGTTAAAATGAAAATATCACCAAAAGTCATCAGTTTCACCGCACTAATCGCGTTTTTCCCTTTTAATTACGCTAACTCGACAGAAATCGCGCCGACGGATATGGCCCTGACTCTTGCACAAGTCCTTAACCCATCCGGTCAAACCCACACATTTTTAGTGACTGAAAATACGGGGAAAAAAGTCAAAGCGATCAATCTAAGTCGCCATTATGACTATTATCCCAGTGAACCCCTAAGCTTTATCGAGCGTTACGGTTACGATACCTTATCTCAAGTCAATGATGGCCTCCCTGTACAATCCATTGACCATAAAAAATTACTCGCGGCGGGCGGTGAAGGCTCTCAACATATCGCTGCGGGAACCAACTACTTAGAGCATGGTGAAGAGGCGGATATTGACGAAGTCTTCTTGTTCCCAAAACTTTCCAAACCAACACCAAACTATACCGAAATACGCTACCAATCTGATGTACTTCTAGATTACGAAGTAGAACTGTGCATGAGGTGGGTGAACCCAATAAGCAACCCTGAACAAAGTGATGGGTATGCTGGTATGTTTGTATGTGGTGACTTTACCGATAGAGCAGAGCTTTTGCGAAAGATCGACGTGGATAACGTCACGTCAGGGCTTGGTTTCAGTGACGCGAAAAGTGGTGAAGCGCGCTTTCCAACTGGACCGTACATCGTTGTACCAAAAGACTGGAAATCATTCTTGGAAAATATCTCTCTGGCCACCTATGTGAATGGTGGACTGCGCCAACAAACGTCTGCATCTGAAATGATTCGTCAACCCAATGCTCTGATTGGTATGATTTTAGACAAGGGAGATGAGCCTATCTGGCAATATCAAGGCCAGAATATTCCACTGTTCAATCGACAAGGGATTGAGCCACATCAGAATCTCGTGACAGGTACCCCTGCAGGTGTCGTGTATAACACCCCAGGTTGGAGCTACAGAGTATTAAAATCCATCAAGTGGCTGGCCACCTTTTCATTCTTAGATTCTGGTCCGATAGATTACATTTTGGAGCAATACATCGAAGAAAGCTTTACGAACAAGAACTACCTACAAGCGGGCGATAAAGTCCAGCTCATCGGTACTTATTTGGGGAGCATCGACGTCACTATCACCGACTAAGCACAAAGACTCATCATCTTATAGATCTGGCATTACCGGAGAACACACAAGAAAAATACGTGCCTGAGTATTCAGGCACGTACATAAGGAAAGCAGAGAAATGATACTGAGGCACTATGGACAAAGCACAGTGCCGGGCGTATTCCAGAAATTTAGACATAGAATCAAGTGTGTGGCTCGGGATTAATCAGCTTTGGTGCAGCACTATTAGCCAAGACTTGAACCATAATCAGGGGGCAACAAGGGATGGCGATCAAAACAAGTCAGACAATGTGGCGCGCGAGCGAACCTCTCCGCAAGGAAAGAGTGCCACATAATATTATTACACAAAATAGGCAGGTAAAACCGAGTTACTGACACACGGTTTAGCCTGTTTTTCAGTCCAATAATCGCTTCAGGTTGTCTTCAAGCCAAAGTATCGCAGGGCCTTTACCTGAACGTTTCAAGGTAACAACATCCACTGGCGGACTCCATGTCTTGTGGTCGATGGCAACGTTCAGTTGGACGAGCTGGCCATCTTGTATCGCCGTTTCCACCAGATGAACCGGCAAATAGGCCCAACCCAGATTACCATGGCAGAGAGTGTGTTTAATCGAGGCAAAGCTGTTTGTCCACCACACCTTAGACGCCAACACAGGAAACTGTGGTAGTGTCCCTCCCTGACTCCCGCGCAATAAAAACTGGCGGTATTTGATCGCATCCGTCAGAGACACACCCGCCAAAGCGGCAAGAGGATGCTCAGGGTGACACACCGCCTTAAAGGGCAGGTGGCCAATAAAACAAGGGTGAATATCCTGATGAAAATTCATCTCGGTAAACATGATGCCAATATCCGCCTGATCCGCGATTAAGCACTCAATCACATCCATGCTGGCGGTTGAAATAAGCTCAATCTCGGTGGCGGGAAATTCAGTGGCGAACTGGTGGAGTATCACTGGCAGGCTTTTGACCATTAACGCATCGTCGATCGCCAACCGAATCATTTCTTCATCCCCATTGGCAATCGATTCAACCGACGCATTAAGTTCTTCTACTTGTAAGACAATCGCTTTAGCCTGTTTAAAAAGCTGACGCCCTTGACCAGTGAGAGTGGGTTTTCTGGTCGAACGATCAAATAATTGGAGATTCAAATCAATCTCAAGGTTACTGATCCCCTGACTGACCGCCGACTGAACCTTTCCCAGCTTACGTGCACTGGCCGAGAACGAGCCTTGCTCCACCGCTTCAACAAACATTCTTAACTGTTCAATGTTATACATATCACCATTACTGATAGTTACTATCTTTATTCAATCATAATTAACGATATTATTAATGGCAAATCATTCGTACATAAGTGAGAAAGACTATGACACACAAGGAACGCCTTCTGCACATGGTGCTGTTTGAACTGTTTGCCCTGATCCTAATGGCCGTATTGGCCACATTTATCACCGGAAAAGAAGCCAGCAAAATGGCGGGGCTGGCACTGAGCCTCTCCTTGATCGCCATGGGTTGGAACTATCTCTACAACGTAGGGTACGACAAAATATTCGGCGAAGACCGCAGCAAGCGGACCCTAAAAGTGCGGATCCTACATGGACTTGGTTTTGAACTGGGTATGATGATCATTTCTTTTCCTGTTCTAATGTGGGTATTGCAACTTGGCTTCTGGGTCCTACTGCTTATGGATATCGGTGTGGTGCTGTTCTTCGTTTTCTACGCCATTAGCTTCAACTGGGTATATGACACGGTTCGTCAGCGCATCCTCACCCAGCGGCTCGTGTCATCCACTTAAGTTAAATATCCGTTGACGGGCTTGATTTGCTTCAAGCCCGTAGTATTTAAACGCTATTGGCTTTACACTTCACGCATGAGTCTCTATATCCAGCTTATTCATGCTTCAGATTTCAAACACCATCGCACTTCAAGATTGGGAAATTCAGCTTACCGCGATACGCGCACAGGGCGCTGGCGGGCAAAACGTCAACAAAGTTTCCTCTGCGATTCACTTGCAGTTTGACATCACGCATTCGACGCTCCCGCCCATCTACAAACAGCGTCTATTGGCACTGAGTGACTCACGTATCTCTAAAGATGGGATCATCACGATAAAAGCGCAGCAGTTCCGCACTCAGGAAAAAAATAAAGAGGATGCACTCAACCGTCTGGCGGCGCTTATCCGTTCGGCCAATGTGATCCAGAAAAAACGTCGCCCGACTAAGCCGACAAAAGGCTCCAAAGAGCGACGTTTAAAGGCCAAAGGCATCAAATCTCAAACCAAATCTCTGCGGGGCCGGATAAGCCATTAAGCCAAGCTGGCCAGAGGCAAACACTGATCTCTGCAAAACATCCAAGTAGCCCCTATTCAATCCCCGAATATCACGGCAAATAAAATCCTAGATATGCTCTCAAATAGTCCAAACGATCGACACAAATTAATCACCATCGCCGTGCTGATTGATGGGAAAGGCTGGGAATGAGTCTTTCCGTTTCGCCGCACGCTCATCGCGGTTTCACTACCTTCTTACCGTTCTCCACTTATATTGACTGCGATAAACCACTGGCGTGACCTGAAGATGTTTCTTAAACGCTTCGTTAAACGCCCTGACGCTATTAAAACCACTTTGCTCGGCGACAACGTTGACCGGAATACCAGTGCGTACCAACAATTTTTGCGCTTCCTTAAGTCGCAACTGACAATACAGCTCGGTAAAGGTCGTATCAAAGTCGTTTTTTAACCATCGCTTGAGGGTCGAGTCACTCATGTTTAAGGCTTCAGCACATGACGTCAGAGATTTATTCTCCTCTCCTTGCAAAAATTCAGTTAAATGAGCGAGTTTTGCTTGGGGCTGCACGATCCGATCATCGGCATCAAGCTGGCAGTCACAAAAAAACTGGTGGATGACAGATAATAAAATCAGTACCCGCTCAAACGGCAAACTCTTTTTTATTTTGGTGAGCGGTTCAATGTATATCTGATCATGTTGGGGATCCGCGAGCGATAACGAAACGCCCTGTCGAAGAGTTGACAACCAAGTCATCAATTCGGCCTGCTCTGGGATATTTGAATCCATAAAATCCGAACTAAACAATACCACGATGGCATATTCCGCGGTCGAATTAGTATCCCATACATGAGAAACAAACGGTGGGATAAGAATCAATTCTTTATTGACACTAATAGAAATTACATCACCAATGCATCGATTACCTTTCCCTCCAACTAACATAATGAGTTCGTAACAATCATAAGCATGCCCATCAAATATATCAGGGTGATTATTGAGTTGATGCACCCTGACAGAGCATTGAGGAGAAAAATGTGTAATATTTATTTTTTTCAACTGAGCTAAAACGTCTAATAATTGGCCTACCACCGCCAATTCTAACATAATAAATAGAATAAACTACAGTCTGTTTTATAAAACTAACAGTCAGTGAGAATTGATAATGATATTAAAAGACACCGTTGGAAACACGCCGATAATTAAACTAGAAAATACCTCAAATGATTTATTTTGTGATATTTATGTCAAAATGGAGTTTTTAAACCCTTGGGGCTCAATAAAAGACCGAGCGGCTAAATCAATGCTGGAGTCAGCAATAAAATCAGGTGACATAACGAAAAATACCATATTGGTGGAAGCCACAACAGGCAATACTGGCATTTCATTGGCGGGTATTTGTGCCTCAATGGGGATTAAACTCATTATCGTCATGCCTGAATATGTTTCTGAAGAGCGTAAAAAACTACTGACAATGCTCGGAGCACAAATCGTTCTCACGGAAAGAGAGTTAAATTACGCGGGTGCGGTCAAAAAAGCACAACAAATCGCTCAGCAAACTGGCCATTTCCTCGTTGATCAAGGCAACAACCCAGCCAACCCGCAAGCTCATCAGCAAACGGGCAGAGAAATTATTGATTTCTTCTCTGGCACGCCCGATATCTTCATCGCAGGTATTGGTACGGGCGGACATTGTAACGGAATAGGCAACACATTAAAGCAACACAATCCCAACACACAAGTCATCGCAATAGAACCCAGTCAGGCTGCTGTTTTAAGTGGCATAACGCCTCTTGAGTCGGTCAATTCAAACCACGGTATTCTGGGCATCGGCCCTGGCATTATTGCCAACACAGTCGACACAGAAGTGATTGATAAAATCTACGTGGTCGATGAAGAGCGCGCCTTCACAACAACGCGCGATATTATTAAAAATGAAGGGCTCTTAATCGGTATTTCCTCCGGGGCTTCGTTAACTTGCGCCATCGAACTGGCCAAGAAAAAGGAAAATGAAGGAAAGACCATATTAACGGTTGCTGCTAGCCAATCAGAACGCTACTTCTCAGCCGGTCTGTAGCGGGTAAGGATTATTTCATGAATACACTTGGAATTGTTGGTGGTGGAGCAGGTTGTATTGCCACACTAAACCAGATAACTCAGCATGATCATACCATTCAAACCATATACCTGTTTTCAGAAGACCATGAACAAGTCGGTTATGCTTACAAAGCCGCACCAGACATTTTTATTATGAATACCCGACTGGACTCATTAACTCAGTTTAATGATGTCCTGCCCATTAATCAGTGGTTGGACAATAAGAACAAACACTATGAAGATGATGATTACATCCCACGTGATTTATATGGTAAGTATTTACAATCTGTCAAAGAAAGGATTTTAGACACCTTATATCAACAAGGTGTTAATTGTGAAAATTTACCACGTGCTGACTATATTAACAGTAATGGCAATGTCATTTCCAATGATCGAGAATATTGTGTTGATGCCTCTGTGATCAGTATCGGATTTGGCAGTGACTTATTAAATGAATCTTTATTTGAAAAAATAAAAAACTGTGATTCAAGTCAACCTATCACCTTGTATGGCTCTGGGTTAAGCTCTATTGATATTATTTTATTCGCACATAAAACTAATCCAAACTTCAAATTAAATTGCCGTTCACTTTCAGGCCGATTCCCAAGAGTTAGAAGCCAATTTAAAAGTGATGGCGATTCTATATTTGATGGATTACAGGATAGCGAAATTACGTATGAAGGGGTATTGAATCGCTTCCATCACTGTTTAAACAATGAAACTGAAAAAGGCATTGTTTATGATCCTAACTTTAGCCTAACGGATGAAATTCAGTATTGTGAGTCGACCCTTCCTGAATGGCAAAGGAAGCTTTATAACGGTACCTCCAATTACTTACAGGTTTATCAACAGCTTTCTCATCAGGATAAGCGTCGGTTTTTCGAAAAGCGTTCATCGTTTATCGAAACACGAGCGATGTTTCCATTAAAAAATGCCAAAAAGCTCGCCACCCTGATCAACGACAAACAGCTAACCATTGAAAAGGGGGCCTATGACCCTCAATCATCAAAAAGCCACGAGGTCTTAGGATTTAACCAATCCAGTCGTCTCGATTTTGTCGAAAAAAGCCGTTTACCCCGACACTCAATTTTTGGTGTCGATGTCGACCATACCTGCCAAGTGAAAGATCATCGCTCGATCTTTTGTCTCGGCCCATTAACCAACGGTAGCCGCTATTTTACCGAGGCCACCTCTCTCACGGTGCGGGACGCTGAGGTCATTGTCCAATCTCTAACCAACAAGCAGGAGCGAAGAACTTATGCGTGAGAATGATGTCATGCGTTTTCGCCACCTACTGAAAGGCGTGGATGTTGTCGATATCCTCGCCTTTGGCAGTGCGATTTCTCCCGAATATCTCATTAACTTGTTAGCTCAAGCCAGTTGGAATGGTCGATATAGTGAGAGATATGGCTTCATCGGATCCTCTTTGCCAGGCAACGGGTGGCACGCTGGCTTCAATACACTACTGTGCGGCCATCATGTCGATTGGGTGATTGGCGGCTTTTTTGGGACTGTAGACCATATCAATGCCCCACTAAAACAGAATCAAATTGAAGTCCATAATATCCCACAGGGAATCGCCAGCTTACTCTTAAGTACCGAAGAGAGAACCGTCACGAGTCACATCGGTATCGGCACGTTTATTGACCCTGTACATAAAGGGACATTGGCCAACAGAGATCACTGCCCTAAACTGACAGTCAGTCGGCGAGTTGAAAACAAGATAGGGTACACCATACCCAATAGTGATTTACTACTGATGAGAGGCAGTGGCAGAACAAAAAATGGGATGATTGTGTTGGAAAATGACCCGATCGACCTCGATTTAGACGTTTGTCTAAAAGCGGCAAAAGCCAGAGGAGCAAAAATTGCTATTCAGATCCCCGATCGCATTGTTCAGCAACCTCAATTGGTTTGTGACGCATCACTCTTTGACGAGGTGTTTATTGCACCTTCTGCTTTACACAAGGTCACGTTTTTGCCACATCGTTATCACCTCAATCCAGATAATCTTTCTCGACGTTGTGAAGTCGCCTCGAGGCTTGCTGAACAACTCTCTGAACGTATTACCTTAGATGAAAAAGTGATTGTCGGTATTGGCCTGCCTGTTCCCGCTGTTAATATCATTCGCAACACACCTAACCGACGGCCCTTTTCCACTTACATTGAATCTGGGATGCTTGGAGATATCCTCTACGATGGCGAAGGGTTTGGATATTGCTACAATGGGAAAAAACACCTTTCTCAAAATCAGATTTTTACAAAAATATGGTCTGGTGATATTGACCACGCGATTCTCGGAGCGGGTGACATTGACCAAAACAGAAATATTCATGTGGCTGAATTAGGCGATAAATTCTTTGGTGTGGGTGGTTTTATCGACATCAGTCAGTCCATTGATAAACTGACGTTTTGCCATCGAGAAAAACCTATTTCTGAGTCCCTTCCTGAGGTCAGTTATGCCAATAATCCCAAACAAGATGTGATGTTTCTTTGCGGTTAGAAACTCCAAAACCTTTTTCAAAAAAGCATCATAGCCTCAGTGAGCGTAGGATTTTTTCCTAGAGAACATCCGACGTGCACTGATGGTTAACCTCCTCATCGGATCAAGGTTGGGCCTTTCATTGTTGTTGACCCATCCATCAATAGACGTCATTTTTCATTTATACCGTATCTAGGTCACTAATTCTGACTATTTGTACCTGACAAAAAAGCAAACGCATGCATATAGTTCTACTATTTCATTGTTTTAAAGGGACATAACAATATTGCTCTCACCGAAGCAAATGGAGGATCAGCATGTCATTAAAGTTCAGGATTATCATCGCTATTTTAGCGTCAATAGTTCTTTCGCTCGTTGCCAGTACCAGCATCAATACATACCTGTCGACTGAAGAAATGAGAACCGTGCTGTTACAGCAGTCACGCGAGAGGCTGACCACATCCAAAGAATTGGTGCGTGCAGAGGTAGAAAACTATTTTTCGGTGATTGAGAATCAGATTACCGCTCTGGCAAACAATGTCGCAACAAAAGAAGCAATGAGTGACTTTAACCGCTCTTTTTTAAATTATGAAACGCAGCAGCCTGTGGCAGAAGGTTATCAAAATAAAGTCGAGAATTACTATACGCAGCAATTTGCGAAGCAATATAGCCAGTCGAATCAGGATACCGCCGACACATCGCAAATGTTATCCTCTCTGCCTGCTATCTCATTCAAAATGCAGTATGACTTTATCGCCAGCAACCCTAACCCTTTGGGTAACAAAGATAAGCTTGCGAGCCTCAATAACGGCACTCAGTACGATCAAGATCATCAGCGCTACCATGATACGTTTCGATCCTTCCTTCAAACCTTTGGTTACTATGATATATTTCTGGTAGAACCTAAGAATGGTTACATTGTCTACAGTGTCTTTAAAGAGCTGGACTTTGCGACTAGCCTGACTCAAGGCCCCTACGCAAACACGGGGATAGGGATCGCGTTCAAAAACGCGCTGTCGCTTCAAAAAGGCGAGGTTTCTTTGACGGATTTTGCCCCTTACTTACCTTCCTATAATGCTCCTGCTAGCTTTATGTCTACGCCAATCTTTCGCCAAGGACAGTTGCACGGTGTTTTGATTTTTCAGATGCCAATTGATGAACTGAACAAATTGATGACGCAGAACGGCCTCTGGAAAGAACATGGCTTTGGTGAATCCGGTGAGATTTACTTGGTGGGCTCAGATAAAACGTTACGCAATGAAAGCCGGTTTTTTATTGAAGATAAAGCTGGGTATTTAGAAGCGTTAAGCAACAATGGCCTCTCCGAGGCAAAGGACATTGAGCTAAAAGACACCAGTATTGCCTTGCAGCCCGTCAATACGTCTGGCGTACAGAGCGCATTAAGCGGTACCAATGGCTTTGATATTTTTGAAGATTATCGCGGTATCCCCGTTCTCTCTGCCTATGGTCCAGTAGAACTCGCGGGACAAAGGTGGGCGATCCTCTCAGAGATTGATGAAGCGGAAGCTTTTGCGCCTAAAGAAAGACTGGGTGATTATATTGTTTACTCAGGAGGTATCACAACGCTCATTATGGTGTGTCTCTTTGGGCTGATTTCTGTTCTTATTATCAGTTATTTACTTAAACCATTGGCAGCCCTAGAGCGCCAATTTATTGCACTGAATTCAGGCGACGCCAACTTGAATACGAGCCTCCAAAGGTCGAGTATTTCTGAATTTGATTCCGTGGCCAAAAATTTCAACACGTTTATTGAAAAAATCAGAATTATTATTGATTCGGTCAAAGCCAGTACTGATATGATCACGTATTCGACCAAAAAGCTCAGTAAGATCACCGAAGGCTCATACAAATCTGCAGAAGATCAAGCCCAGCAAGTTACCGATGTCACAGAGTCAATGAGTCAATTCAACCAAGCATTACAAGAGGTCTCAGAAAGCAGTGCCTCTGCATCCGAATATACCTACCGATGCCGTGAAGTCGCGGTAAAGAATGCGGATCAAGCCGCCCAAGCCGCCGAGCATGTAGAAAAAATGGGGGCTGAGGTAAAAATGGCGGCGGACAAGCTCGGTGAGCTGCAACATGAAGTCGAGAGTATCAATCATATTCTTAAGATTATTACCGGAATCGCAGAGCAGACCAACTTGCTGGCACTCAATGCGGCGATTGAGGCTGCACGAGCAGGTGAAACCGGACGAGGATTTGCTGTAGTGGCTGATGAAGTCAGACAACTGGCCACGAAAACTCAGAACAGTACAGTGGACATTCAAAACAACATTTTAAAGTTAACGAACGTAACGGATTCTACGGTCAATTCAATGCAAAGCAGCAACGTCTCTGCTCAGGAGGGCATCAATTTAGTCAACGAGGTGAGCAACAACCTCAAGGATCTCAGTGTCAGTGTTGAAGAATTATCAACCATAAATGCAACAGTCTCAGCCGCGACGGAGGAACAAAAAGCCAGCTCTAACGGGATTAACGACAGTGTGTCTAGAGTGAAAGGGGCCTCCTCCAACCTGAAAGAAGCGTCAGAGGAAATTGATAATGCGGCCATGGGCCTTGCCCAAGTGTCTGACAGCCTGCAGGAGCTGGTGAATAAATTCAGAGTAGAGTAGTCTCTTCACAGACGCTCTCAGGTGACACCACGCTTTTTGGCAACATCAAAGACGCTCCCTTTGTGCTCATGTTGACTGACATTATTGTCTGCATGGGCATTGCTCTGAACATTAAATATGCCCATTGTTGCTCAATATACTTGTCAAACGATGAAAAAGTGTTACATTTACACCGCACTTATTCACAACTAAGTGACAGGAATGTCATCTGATTGCGTGTGACGCCTCTCTACCCGCAATGTTCCTCGTAGACAACCCCAACCTATTCTCTTGGATACGCCGTTATAATGATTAAAACGGTTAAGCCTCGACTATATAATTATAAAATATGGATTAACGATGTTTCCCATTTCTCATCATGGAAAGTGGTTTCGCTTTCTGATGATATTTGTTTTCGTTGCAGCAGCAGTCGAGACGGATATCTATCTCCCCACCTTCCCAGATATCTTAAATGATATGGACACTAATGCGGTCATGGTGCAGCGCATACTTAGCTTTAATTTCATCGGCATTTGTATCGGTTCCTTATTATATGGACCAATGTCGGATCATTTTGGCCGCAAACCGGTATTAATGTTTGGTTTCACCCTGTTTCTGATATCAAGCTTAGGGTGCACCCTAGCGGGTACGATTGAACAGCTGCTGGCGTTTCGGTTAGTACAAGGCTTTGGGAGCTCCGCTTGTATGATCATCGGTGCAGCCATGGTATTTGACTTGTTTGAAGAAGAAGCCGCTGCCAAACTCGTTGCCGATCTCAACACCTTAGTGGTCAGCTTGATGGCTTTTGCACCGCTTATTGGCGGGTGGATCAATATAAAAATGGGCTATCAGGCTAACTTTATTTTTATTGCCGCTCTTGTAGCAATGTCTGCATTCACGTGCGGGATCTTTCTGCCTGAATCGCTGCCGCCAGCTCGCAGAAAAAGGTTCGCAGGCAAAAGAGTGATGTCTGAGTACACGACCGTAATGTGTTCTGCAACATTTTGGTACAACACACTGGTCACGAGCCTCATCCTAGCTGCTTACATGGTCTATGTTTCGAGTATGTCTCTACTGTATGTTGAGCAATTGCACGTAGAGAAAGAGCACTTTCCATACTATCAGATAGCGACACTCGGCACCTTTGTTGTGGTTAGCCTAAACAACGGACGATTGATCGACATGATTGGGATGGACAAGCTGAAGAATATCGGGCTAGGGGTTGTCTTCATGGCGACTGCCTTGTTTTTTCTGGTCCCTGAAACCGCCTTGTCTTCACCACTCTGGTTGACGGGAATCATGTGCCTGTTTTCAGTGGGTGCAGGGCTCTCTATCGGATTGTTTTTCTCAAAATCGATGCAAGTATTTCCCGACCTTACCGGCGTGGCGGCTTCACTTGTCACAGCAATTAGGTTGATTATCGTCGCGGTTGCAATTGATTTGGCGAGTAATTTCTATGATGGTCGTCCTGAGTCTTTGGTTCAAGCTGTGGCCTCTGTCGTCGTATTGCTCCTTGCCACGACCTTGGCTTATTATGCATACCGCGCCACACAACCCGCCATTGATGATATCACGCCGCTCTAACACCTAAACGGATAGATTCAACCTGATGAGAGCATTGGGTTGAATCTTGTTACCGGCCAATCTAATTACCCTGCCAAGTAATTACCCTGCCTGTCCTCGTTGTTCTTTGTTCTCGTTGTTCTTCTCTGTTCTTATCTCAATACGAGATTGACTGCCCGCTTACTCAGATTGTGTTTTAACTTTTTGTAAATAATCGATAAAAACCGTCACTTTCTTCGCCTGATGCTTTCTTCCTGTATAAAACGCATACAGCACCAGATCCTCTGGCTGAGATTGCAACTCCAGCTCAATTAATCGCCCTTGTTGAAGCTCATGCTCACAACTTTCTTTGGGAAGAATCGCAAACCCAAGGTGGTTAATCGCCGCACTTTTGGCCATATAACCACTGTTAACTTTAAAGGTTGAACGCACAGCCTGTTTGATCGGTTGAGCATCGTGGCCTTTAAAAACCCAAGGCATCCCTTGCAGCGCCGTCAGGCTACTGATGCAAGGAGTCTGCTTCAAATCCTCAAGTGCATAGGGGGCGCCGACTTTGTCTATCAAATCAGGTGAACCCACCACCACACTTTGCCATCGAGCCACTTCCCTCGCCACCCAGCTCTTATCAATGAGCCTTCCACGTCCAAAAGCGAGGATAAGGTCAAACCCATCACAAAGAGCCTCTTTTGGGCTTAAACTGGTTTCGCAACTTAATGATACCGTAGGGTGATCGGTGCAAAATTGTACTGCGGCATCGCCCAAAAAAGGAATATCGGGCATTAATACCCGAAGGTGTCCAGTGACTGACTGCGCATCCAAACGTACCTCTTCTAGCACCTCATTTAGCGAGCATAATAAGTGAACCGTTGAGTGATACAAGTGTTCCCCTGCTGGTGTGGGGGACATACGGCGAGTGGTTCTTTCCAGTAAACGAACATTGAGGCGTTCTTCAAGCAGTGCAACATGTCGACTGACGTTCGATGCAGGCAGACCCAATTGCTCAGCAGCCTGCTTGAAACTATGAAGTTCATACACTCGGTGAAAGCTAAGCAGCCACTGCTGATCTTTAGACTCCATAATTATTATCCCATTTTATGAGCTTATTAAATCAAAATTAGCCACTTTATTGCCAAATATAAATTTATACAATCAATACTTCACGTTTCTATCACGGACTAATTTATGCTCTCTTTACTGGGTTTTCTTCGCTCACCCCCTCACAAATGGGTTTATGCGAGCTTTGCTCTCCATTTCCTCATCGCGCTCGAAGCTTTGGTCATTGTGCCTTTTAGCTCCGCGATTACTCTAAATTTAGGGGCCCTGCCTTCGCAAACCGCATTACTGACCAGCTCGTATGCGATCTCGGCGGCTGCTTCATGTTTGCTCTTTCAAGGTTCCAGCAACCTAGGGCGGGAAACTCAACTATTAAGGGTGTTGCTGGCTGGGCTCACACTCATGACATTGCTGAGCGCCTTCGTCACACACTTCCATGTCTTACTCGGCCTTCGGGTAATGACGGGCTTTTTCGCTGGCGCTCTGGCAGTCATCAATATCAACTATCTGCTACTTCTGAGCAGCGAAAAACATAAAAAACGCAACGCCGCTTTGCTTATGAGCGCCTTTCCATTAGCGCTCGCCGTTGGCGTGCCCACACTGCTGGTTTTCGCGTCGACTGAAAGCTGGCGTTTGGGTTTACAATTGCTTGGAGGCGGTTTTCTGGTCCTTACCGGCTATTTTTTCAGCTCAACCGTGCCTCTCCAATCCCCGCCACAGCATGAGCACTCTGAACTCCTCAATCGCCCTAAGAGAGGCTTAAAACTCGTATATTTTGCAGCTTTACTGATATTTTCCGCCGTTCTCGGCACCTTTGTTGTGTCAACGCAGTTCCCTGTCTTGTTAATACTCAACCTTAAGTTGTCTGATCAAGGCTTAAGCCTTTGTTATACCTTCGGCGGTTGTGGTGCTTTTATGATGATACAAGGCTACGCCCGCGCCAAACTTAACGCTGACGCGATTGGCAGGCTGCTGGTCTTGTTGTCGATTGTCATGGGTGCCTCGGTATGGGTCGGCTTTACGACAAACAATAACTTTACTGCTGCAACGGCCTTTGTCGGGTTTGTGATCTCAAGCTCGGTCCGATCGCTCATTTTAAGCACTGAGCTGATCACCGGTTTACCTGCACAAGCAAGACAAAAGCTGATCAGCCTGCAGGGAGCACTGCAACATTTCGCTATCGGGGTCGGCGGGGGCATCGCTGGCATACTGGTTGAGGCCCAACAGGACTTAAGCTTGGATTTTTCTCGGCTCGTGGCTTTTGCCCCTGCCATCATCGCCGTCACCCCCCTACTTTGGTGGTGGCGCACACGTCTAAACACAAAACACTAAGCCGACCACAAGGATTAAGTCTCAGTACATTCATATTGGCCACGTTAGCGGCTTAACCGAGCGTTAAGTCCCGTTTCAATCAGAGATCGAGGAAATTACCTATAATTGACTAGGTTAGCGCGACTTTATTTCACTTATCGCCGACGGAATGTTGTCCGTCGGATGCAAGCCAAGCCAACCATCAGGACCAAACTCTATGCACATTGGAGCGGATTTTTTACTCGCAGCGCTTCGTTTAAAAATCAAAAGCGAAGGCCTATGTTACAGTCAAATATCAGAAAGAGCGGGCGTGCCTTTATCCACGGTAAAGCGCCATCTCCATAATCCTGCTTTAGGTTTGGATAAAGTGCTGATGTATGCCCACCAGTTGAACAGCGATTTGATTGAACTGACCCAAATCGCGATTCAGATCCAACGTGATAATGAACAATTTCTCTCCGACGAACAGAATGCGTTGTTCGCCGAGCACCCCTATCTACTTGATTTTATTTATCTCATCACCTCACGTAATCAAACGCCGGATGACATCGCCGAACACTATCAGCTGAATGAACACAGTCTGAGATTCTATCTTAGTATTGGTGAGATCCTTGGATACTGGGAAATGCATGGCAACAAAGTGATGTACCACTCAGGCAAACGTTTCATTATGGAGGACGGCAGCGCGCTCGATAAGCTGTTTAAGTCTCGGTTTGAAAAAATATCGATGGCCGATCCCAGGTTGTCTCAAGTCTGTCAGGCTCGAGTCCGGCTGACCAAGGAGCAACAACAGAAACTCGAACAAGAAATCGACCATGCCGTCAGCGAAATGCATGCGGTGAACTGCGCCAATCAAATGGGAGAGCAAACCAATGTGTTACTGAGAATGACGTCAGGGCAACAGATCTATTTTTCCGACGGATTACCCCAAATTAATGGGGAGTTACTGAAGCAGATCGCCGCAAAATTCAAACCAACGTAGCACAGACATGGCCACCCTTTCTATACGCTGGAAACTACGAGCTATCGATGAACAATCATTGACTAAGATCAATGCTTTCAACTTCAAGCAAGTTTGCCAAAAAATCTAATCGGGTATGCAACAGCCAATACAAAGGATATTGTTTTTTGAGCTGGCCCGAGGAAAATGCTGAAATCTTTCACAATAGATTCATCTTTGCCACTTAGTTAAGCGATATCTATGCTGGCGCACGTCTCATAGTATGGGCATTCAAACGACTAGAAGCCGTTCGCCATGCTGTATTGGGTATGGCAAAACCAGACTTTGGTAAATTCACCTTGTATGACATGGTTCACCACATCGCTCAATCATCAGCGCACCACACCATAGAACACAGCATAAGGATGGGTTTAGTGAAATAAAAAAGCGCATATACAAGGTATATGCGCAGCGTCAATTCTGATGGTATTATTCCGTCGGCGAAATGGTCACTGGCGTGAACGTTGCCGTCGCATTACCCCCTGCCCCTGGTCGGCTAACGTAAGGTGTGCTCTGCATAAGTGTATAATATACATCGACAAAATCATCATCATTGGTCATCCAATGGCTTGGGATCACATCAAGGATTTTTCCCGTGATTTGAGCAATAATCGCGTAGCCTTGAACCTCAGGATCAGGGATCATTTTCAAAATTTCCTCAGCCGCTTTTACAAGTTTCTGAGCAAGCTCCTTATAGTTGGTGCCGTCATCACGCTCCATCAATACCATATCAACGGCTCCCCAACGGTAACGAGGCCATAAGATCATGGTTTGCTGTGGATAATAATCTTGCTTGGAATAATCAAGGTAAGGCATTTCAACCAGATCAATTTGCGGCGCAACACGGCTTGGATCGACCCCAGTAATAATGGCGTACACTTCCGCCTTGCCAGAAATCCAAGGTTCTTTATCATCATTCAAGCGAATTTTGGTTAATTGCGTTGTCTTTAATGGTTCAACATCTTGAGTCATTGTCATCCGACTCATTTTGCGTTTCTCAGCCTTACGAGCAAAATCTTGTGTGATCAATTCCGTTCCTTGACCAAGACGTTGCATTTCCGCTTCCATTGCCAATAGACCCGCTCGAAGTTCCTCTGCGCCATTACTATCAACCACAAACACAGGCACATCCGGCATGTCATAGACATCCAACTGATGCACCTGCCCATACACGTCGTATGCCTCCACATACTGCCAGTTTGCATCATCGCCGGAAGGCTCAAAAGCAAACAGTGGGCTTTCCCCATCTTTCCATTCTTGGACCATTGAGGCATCGGCGATACGCAATTCCATAACAGAATCGGTGAACTCACTGATTCCTTTCATATCTCGGTAGCTTTTATCCGCCTTTTGCATCTTCTGGCTAAAGGTGGAATAGGGCTGAGCCGATTGCAAGTCCTCGAGAGGTGTTGCCAAATGCTCTTCACTGATTTGTGATTTAAGTGACGATTCTAAATTGGCATAGCGAGCACTGATTTGCATCGCAAGTGCTTGTTTCTGCTGAGCGACTTTCTCAGCTTGAGAGGGTGTGTTTGCTGTGTTTGAAGGCTTTGCAAGCGACGGAAAGCCAACCACTGCCGTTGCTAGCATCATGCTGATAGTTAGATTTGGTCTCATAAAATGATCCTTATTTTATTTTTTATCAGTTGTAGAGCTTTTGCCCTACCAGAAAAAACTTAACAGCTATATCAACAAGTGGAAGTAAAACGTTTGCTTTTTGTTTCACTTTTCCGCTAAAGATCACTTTTTAAGCAAATAGGGCGAAATTTAATCTTATTTTTATTGAAATTATAAAATTAATAATCCGGTCATTATGCAAGTGACAATATTATTAGCTAAATTAGTATCTTAGGGCAGATGGTTCGACTGTGTTTGAAATGAATCCCGACTGAATCTTACTGAGGGTCGGTGTTTTTGCGCGATATCTCTTTATTTTTAAGGCTTTCTACCCGATTATCAACCAAATTTAGCCCTAAGGCACTGAATCATAAAGTGTATGAATTTTCAGCCACTCTATTATGAGCGAACAATTCATATGCATTTATATACATAAATGGGACCATTTAATGCAGATATAAAAAAAAGCGAGCCTTAAGGGCACGCTTTTTTTTTGTACAATGTGTTTTTCCAGTAAATATCGCACTTCAATCACGCGTAATCACAGTCTCTGGATGTTATCAAACCTTCAATTTAGCCGCCAATTTGGCCGTCACCTTAGCGTTGGTCACACAAGCATCAAAAACACCGCCAGAGAATATCGGTGTAAAAGTAAGGTAATCGGAGCAAAAATCTCACTGATTAGAGTGCACCTTTAATAAAAAAGCGAGCCTTTCGACTCGCTACGGGATACAGCATATTGTCAATCAGTCAATGGCATATAATTCCACTTGACCGCCTTGCTGGTTAGCCTTCAGCGTGACGTAAAGATACCCCGCTTCATCCACGGGCAATTCAAAGTACTCATCACTCCCCGAGCGCTGAGATGACACATCAAAATCATCCTCAGTCGCCCAGCTCTGCGTTCCAACAAAGAGGTCGATGTCACTGCCACGGCTTCCTTTCGCAGACATCCAAAACCTAACCGTCGTCGGCTCCTTAATATAAAGTCCTACATATCGAGTCGCGTTCACGTCCAGTGTTAGGGCTTGGTCAATATCCATCAAAATAGGGGTGAGATCATCTTGCCCTTTTGAGGGGGATCGGGTTTGTGCCGAGCTTGTCACGATAACATTAGAAAATGCTTCACGGGCGGACAGACTAAAGTAATAACGTCCCGGTGCTATGAGACCGTTCTCTTGAGGAGAAAATACGATCTCTTCATCGCTCCCTCGCTGAAAATTGGACACCTGATAATCATAATAATGTGCGACTTTCTGATGGCTAGCGTACAAATCTGCATCCCCATCTCCTTGGATCTTAACCGTCAACTGGGTCACATCATTGCCAACATCGATGTAGAAAAGTGATTCGTCATACTGATTCGCACTAAACGGTTGCGAATCATTCAGTCCAAATTGGCGGATGTCCTGCGAATTGTCAGGCTCTTTACCCCCATCACCGTTACCACCATGGCTATCATCGTTGTCTGTTTGCACACACGGAAGCGTCGCAAGCCACAACTCAAAACTGCTCTTGAGTTCGATTCCCAAGCGTGACACTTCATCACTCCAACGCTCATAATCTCCGCTTCTGGCCAGCTGAAGTAAACGGTCCATTTCTTGCGGATGCTCTTCAAACATAAACCTTACGCCAAGATATCCCCAGCGATAGATGCGATCCAGATCATGTTCATAGGTGGTCGCGAAAACCTCCGCCAATGTCAGCGGTGTTTTACAACTCAAGTTGACCGCCGCGACATA
Organism: Vibrio ostreicida; assembly: GCF_013074385.2. Classification (GTDB taxonomy): domain Bacteria; phylum Pseudomonadota; class Gammaproteobacteria; order Enterobacterales; family Vibrionaceae; genus Vibrio; species Vibrio ostreicida. The sequence continues at coordinate 32,123 of NZ_JABEYA020000004.1, read as the reverse complement.
GCCAGAGCGATAATGCATGTATTCTGCAAAACCTTCCAACCACCACACGATGTTTCCACGGCTTAATGTTTCATTAAAGCCACCATACAGGTTAAAACGGCCATCAAGGTAATGCACATATTCGTGTTCTAGATTGAGAATGGAGAGCGCTTCCCCCGACTCAAAGCGATAGGCGATAAAACGTGCAATATTCCCGACTTTACTTGGGTCCCCTTCAAGATATTGACCACCGTTATCCGTACTGTTGCCAAATAGGAAGTTGGAGTAGGACACATAATCCTGATTATCCTGCCAGACCACCACTTCGACTTTGTGATTAAAATCATCCTTAACCGATGTACCACCTGAGTTCACCACCTCATGAAACTCAGTTTCTGTATTAGCTAATACCTCACACGCCTGTTGAGATTGACGCTGCGATAAATTTTGAGAACGAATGATCGCAGGTCCCTGACATAGATAACGATTGGGTAATAACCGTTGTTCAAGCACAAGTTTACTTTGCTTAAGCCCCAAGTCAGCGCCACGTTCTGGCGCATAATGGAGGATCATTTCAGCCGCGGCTACCCATAATATCTCACCCTCGCTGCCAATAGCATTGCGCTCCAATACTCGTTCCATAAAAGACAGCACTCTTTGGCGCAAGCTGTCATCACGGCTGACCAATAACCTTCCGGATTCACGAACAGCGTTGTAAATCAGAAACTCCGCGTCGCTTCCGAGTGCCCAGCGATTATCATTGACAAAGTTTTCAAGCCGCTGAAGGTATTCTGGGTGAGCAATAAACTCTGCGTAAAATTCTTCTCTGACAATATGTCCACTCATCGCCCGAAATAAGTTATTCAAGCCATCGACATACTGAAGATTCTCACTGTTATTGCGATCAAAAGATTCAAGCAGATCTAACATAGGCCCGATAGCCACGGGTAACTGTTTGACACTATCTAGCATCAATGTCATTGCCGACATCGCCTGAACTTGATCGGCATCAGTACTCTCAACATAAGGCAGATTTAGAAAACTCACCGAACTGCCAGCCAAAGCTCGGCTTAATCGTTCAGAATAGTAACCGTAATCGGATTGGGTCGCGTAACGGGAAAAATAGGCCGCCTTAACAAACTCACTGAGGTTCGCAATCAATTTAGCGTGTTCCGCACGGCCCTGATACCCACGTACCTGTTTGGACAGCTCCATTTGGACTTGTTGTATCGATGCTTCACTATACAGGGTCAGTGCCGCTGTTTTCGGTGCATTAAACCACGAGTGATAACAAGACGACTCTGCTTGTGTAATTTTTGGTAGCCAATCAGAAGATTGAGTGAGAGCGTCAAACTCGCACTCCGAGGCGGAAAAAGCATTAAAGCTCGTCCCTGCCAACAACAATGAACTGGCTAGAGTCTTGGCAATACCAAGAGGTTTAGAATATTTCATACTCAACAACGTAATGACCTGATTAATTAAGGCCGCGTTATATCAATGATCAATAGATTAATTAAAACGGGTTAACAGGTAACTTTGAGGCTGGTTCCGATAATTTCCAATCGAATTCAACTGTAAACGTTTACATAAAACTCTTATGTAACAATTGGTTAATTAACCATGCTGCTCATCTCAGTCGTCAGTATAGAAGTGAATTCTAAAGTTGCTGACTTGCTGTTGCCGATACGCTTGCCACTCACTCTCAGGCATAGAGGCGCCCATCGTGGCTCTTTGTTGATCCAAAAACGCATTCAGAGCGGACAATTGGGTTTGATAATCGCTGACTTTTGCGTGTTGACGTTCGACTTGCTGCTCTCTTTCCGTAATGGACCGCGTTTGTTCCTCGGTCAGGTATCGTTGAGCCAACTGTTGTTTTATCTGGCGGTGCTGATGATCAGTGTACTGTTTTGGTATCAAACTGACCCCTTTTTCGTAAAGGGCTTCACTATGGTTAAGCGCAAGGGACGTTGCACTGCCTTGCCACTGGTTAAGTAAGTCCTGATAATCCTGCAGATAATCTTCTGACTCACTTTTTTGTAAAGACTGAGACTCAATACTGAATTCATACAAAGCAAACTGGTCCGAAAAGATAACCTCTGCCAGTTCACCCCATATCTCATTCGCCTGACGTTTTACCTGAGCGACCTTATCATTCAATGGAGTATGCTCATTTAACGACAGATCCCCCAATACCTCTTGCCACTGAGCTTTAAGCTGAGGGTACTGCGCGATAAGGGTGTAACGGGCTTCAGACACTTTCGTCCGCAGACCCACTAAAACCTGCTCGCAGTTACTCTGACGGCGACACGCTATCCACAGAGCTTCTATCGCTTGAATCAAATCTCGCCCTTTGCTGCTGACCAGAAAAGCCGCCATTTCTTCGTTATTCTCATCATGATTTGGGGCGATGGCATCGGAGTCAACCACGCTTACCTTTGCTGGCGTTTCCATGACGATAGGCTGTTGTTGATATCGCTGATGCGGCTCAACGCTAGCCAAACGTGGCTGTGGCCACAGCCAAAAGGGGATGCTTGCTGTAATGGCAAGCATCAAAATAATAACCCCTAATCGCATTATTTAATCACCGCAGCCACGGGAAAATGATCCGAGAGATTGAAGTGCTTCCATAGCTTTTCATCAGTACTACGTGGGACATCGACTCGATTATTGTTGTCCGATTTTACAGCATATTCATTGCTGACCATCACATAGTCGAGGTACTCCACATTTTCTCCACCAGACACCGGATCCCCTGCAAAATCGTTGATACGAGGATCAAATGTCGATTCCGTATAACCGGTATACTGGGGTTCAATCGCGCTCAGGTTCGCCAACATCTGTTGATAATCTCCGGGAAATTTGCGTTTATTGACATTAAAATCGCCACTATAAACAACCGTCTCGTGATCAGGAATGGTTAGGGATGTCGCCAATGCCCGAATTTGTTTAAACTGACGTTGTCTGTTGGTACGAGCCGTGTCGGTATCATATGATGCAGTATGGGTGGCGAAGACATGATAGGCTTTCCCTCCTTTGATCACCTCCGCATAGTTCACGCCCTTGTCAGCAAAGCAGTCGGTTCCGCTGCAATCGGGGAACACGTACTGGGCTTGATTGACGATCGGATAACGGCTAACAATCATCACGCCACCATCATAAATATTGAACCCGTCTTTATTAAGCATTTTAGTTTGATAAGGGTATTCTTGGGCTAATTCTCTCAGGAACCGATCACGACCACTCGCAAACACTTCCTGCAATGCCAACACATCATAACCTTTCACATATTCTGGAATAACGTCGTAGCGATCATTGATGTGGGAAGCAATCGCTGGCAAAGCCCAAATGTTGTAGGTCATCACTTTCAGTATGTTGTCATCCGGTTCGACAACCTCGTCTATTTTCTGTGGTGTGATCGTGTAGTACACATCATCATAGCGTGCTGTATTGTCAGATTTAAACGCTAGCTCTGCCGGACGCTCACCAAATGACGAGGTGGTATATCGATGTACTTTGCGATCATCTTTGAGTGACAGCTCGACATCGGATGAAGATACGCCAAAATCGATAGTCGAATTATACCAGTGTCCTTCCATCACCTGATTCAACACCACACTCTCACCCATAGCATTGGAGACCACGGTATTAAAACGATATGTTTCGCCTGACTCTACGCCTTCCCAACGATTGAAGCTCACAACCTGTTTTGTTTCCCATGGCCCAAGTGTCTGGGTATGTTGTTGCCACTCATCGCCATATTTGAGTAGATCTGAACCTTCATGGCTGACCTGAATGGTCAGCATTTGGTCGGAATTGTTGGTCAAGTACACATCGGTATCCGCGAGAACAGGCGCCGCAGCTAATGACACCAATAAGATTTTCCACTGCATAACATTCATTCTACTTTCCTTGTCTTTGTTTGTTGACTCGAAGCTATAATAAATAGGTTGCACATTTGTTATAGGTATGTGACAAAGAAGAATTCACGTAAGTTAATGAAATTATGTGATCTTGCTAGGGGTTTATCTCTCATCTTTCAGGTCAAGCGCTCATTAGTCCAATCCACTAGTAACTCATTCACTCTTGTATTGAGCGTGGCCGAAGCTTCAGTGACGCACACGAAAAACCTTCACCTCCAATCGACTTCATCATCGAGTCGAACCCTGACCTTCAGCCCCCCACTAAAGACGCGTAAGTCATCATGGTTCTCGGCAGCTCGGCTCATCAAAATCAACCACGATCGCCGCATGATTAAAGTCACCAGAGATTTTAATATAACCCCAATAACCCGTTTGCTGGGACAAGCGAATGCATTCTGCGTTTCCCGGGTTATCAGACCAGCCATCCACATTAGTCCCTAACTCATTTGGCCAACCCGAATTACTGTACTCAACCTTAAGATCACCCGTCCCATTGGCCGACGTCAAAGCGATCGTGCTCGGCTGATTTACCCCTGCGACACTGAGCCAGATAGGAGATTGCGCCGCAAGACACTGCGCGGTGCCCGGTTCCAAGCGGCCCCCATTGATGGTATCCCGCACAGCACAATCATTCGGAAGAGGTGTGCGGTGTTCGCCTCCGTACTGCTCACTCCATCACCAAACTCCCAGTAGTAAGCGGAGATCTGACCATCTTGGTCCGAACTGCCTTCACTGCTAAAGAATATGGATTCACCCGTTTTGCCTGGGTTATTGAACTTGATGACTGCCGTAGGCGGCGTCTGGTTTGCATCATCGACCAGTTGCTGTTGCCATTGCTCAAATTCGTCTTGATACGCGAGTGACCAGCTATCGACTCTCACTTTGTATTGGGCCCAATTTCCTTTACGGGTCATCGTCAGCATTTGGTTTATCTCTGCCTTATGTCGCTCAAACATAAAACGGACAGCCAAATAACCCCAGCGATAGATTCGGTCAACATCAAAACCCTCATAGGTGGTTTCAAATACCTCATCGAGTGTGTAGGTCGAGCCATCAATTATGGTGTCGATCGCCTCCTGATTGTTATCCTGTTGGGCGATATACTCGGCAATCCCTTCACTCCACCAAACTACCTTTTCAGTCGGATGATTAAAATCACCGTACATATCAAATCGACCATCCAAATAGTGGACATATTCATGCTCTAGGTTCCACACATAATGATCAGGGTTGGCATAGTCAGCCTCATAAGCAATAAAATTAGGGACATTGTCAGGCTTGGACGGGTCACCTTCGAGGTACATTCCCCCATTATTGGTATCAATACCAAAAATGGGACCAGCATATTTACTGTACGCATCACTGCTGTCAAAGATATTCACCTGAAGCTGGGTATTGTGGTCGTCGGCAACCGGTTGATTACCGGTTTCTAGGCGCTGATGAAAATCACCGTCTTCATACCCCATTTTATCGCACGCCGCCTGATGCTGTGCTGTCGTCATCGCCTGCGACAAGATGCGTACACTCGGGCTACAAGAATAGCTTTGGGCCAAAACCAAGGGTTTGAGTTGTTGTCCAAAATTACAAATACGATATTCTGCACAGTCGGAATAATAGGAAGCGGTATAAGCCGCCCCTAACCAGACCGCATCACCAAATCCATACATTTCATATTGTTCAAAGAGCTGCCCCAGCGCGGTCTTGACACGGCCACTAATCGCCACATTTTTATATTGGGTTAAGCGCCCCAGCTCACGGCCAGCGTTAGCGGTCATGAACTCATCGTCACGCCCAATAGAATCTCCACTCCTTACAAAGCGCGATAACGCTTTGACTAACTCAGACTGCTGACCAATGATATCAACATATTGTTCATTCCAACTCCCGCCGTAAAGTATCGTAAAAACACTATTTACCGCACTTCGCATGTACCAGCTCTGTGCATAATTCGCATCCCAACGCTTTAGCCATTGGGTGACTTCTTCAAGGTAAGCATGCTGTAGTCCGGCACTGTCCATTGTGATCATGACTTCCGTCAGAACTTTACCGTGTGCATCACTATTGTTGTAAAAATGCGGGCTGGCAACAAACTCATCGATAGAGGCTTGAACTGCAGGTTTTACCCAAGCAGCCAACGTTATATTGTCGTTGTAAAATGCCGCATAAAAACCTGCTCTTAGATAAAGATACAAGGCCTCTAAGCCATCATTGCCGTTTCCTTGATAGTGTTTTGCCTGCTGCGCGGTGTAATTGGCCACGTCACGCATGTTGTTTGAGGAAAAAGCCACTTCCTGAATGCTACTTTGCGCCGAAAACAGTCCATTAATACATCCAGCACCCTGAGAAATTAGCTCACTAATAAGACGTTTGCTGTCTGACGTAGACAAGGCTTCAAGATCACACTGACGGCTTAAAGCAGAAGGTTGCTCTTCCGTATGCGGGAATGTGACGGTTAGCTGGGTTGGCTGATAGTCTAATGGTAAATTTTCAATACCATGAACCCGCTCATCATTGTGCTCATGGTGACGTTCAATGACCTGTGGAACGGGTACATTGGAGGCTAAGGTTTGGCCAATGAACAAAACACTGGCACTGATTAGGACTCTAGCGACTGCACCTGGGGGGATATTCAGTTTCATTATTGTTGTTCTCTTTGAGTTCCAGTAAACGTGCCTAACGGCCGGCACAGCGAAGGGTCATCAGACCCACCTTCACTCTAGACAAAGAAAAACAACGCAGAAAAAAATGAGGACAACTTAATTATCCGGTCTCAGTTTATAGTCTGGGAAGACCCAGAAACCTGTGCTCAGACAAAACGTTCCTCTGTAAAGACAATATAGGCTACTCGTTTAATATCAATTCCGCTGGATAGACCAAACAGAACGCAGACGAAATAAAAAAGCCACCAGATAAGGTGGCTTACTCGATTACTCGTCGTCGACTTTTGGGGCGACTTTCTTTTTAGGTATGAAGACGGTATCACCCACTGCAACATGTTGATAAAAGCTTTTATCTCTCTTCGCTGGCTTTTTCGCCGCCTTTTTCGCGTTTGGTTTGGTTTTCTTAGTGGCTTTGTTACCGCCGCGATAGTCAGCTTTGGCTGGTTTTAGGCCTTTAAACTTACCTTTAAGACCTTCCAGTTCAGAAAAGTTGAGGTCTTGGTGCAAGTAGGCTTCTACGCGTTTGAAGCTATCCCAATCTTTAGGGCCAACCAAGGAGATTGCATCCCCTTTATTCCCAGCTCGACCGGTTCGTCCAACGCGATGAACATACTCTTCCGTATGCTTCGGCATATCAAAGTTAATCACATGGGTCACCGTAGCAATGTCCAGACCACGAGACGCGACATCGGTTGTCACCAGAATTTTAAACACGGCACGCTCAAACTGACTCATGATGGTATTACGCTGTGTCTGATTAAGGTTACCACTTAGCGCAATGGCCTTGAGTTTTTGAGCATTCAGCTTATCGGTCAGACGCTCAGTATCCACTCGGGTGGCGGTAAAGATAATCAACTGCTTATACTCAGCTTCCTCAAGGATGCGTTGTAAAATGGCTTCCTTGTGGTCGAGGTGATCACAAAGATAGAAACGCTGGGTAATGTCTTTGTGCTCTTCATTTGAAACACCGATCGCAATCCGTTTTGGCGCATCCAGCATTTCAGCGGCAATACCATTCACTTCAGCATGATCAAGCGTGGCCGAAAACATCAATGTCTGGCGACGTCGGTGTTTGGCTGCCGCATTGATCCGACGAAGCTCGGGCGCAAACCCGAGATCCAACATACGGTCAGCCTCATCCAGAATCAAGGTTTCCAGACCTTCAAGATACAAAGAACGGTGTTCAAGATGATCGGCTAATCGTCCTGGGGTTGCGACAATAAACTTAGGATAACGGCGCAAAGCGTTAACCTGATCATTGAAGTTTTCACCACCGACAATCAAAGTCGCATCATAGGATAGGCCACCGAGCATGGTACGCAGCTCCCCATAAACCTGCTTCGCCAATTCACGAGTTGGGGCTAGAATGACGCCACGAGGGTCTCTGGCAGAAAAGGACTTGTTCTTTAACGACTTGTGGAGCATAGGAAGCACAAACGCCAATGTTTTTCCTGAACCAGTTTTCGATGAAGCCAACAGATCTTTACCAGCAATCGACACCGGAATGGCTTGTTGCTGTATCTCTGTCGCCTTCTTGAAAGCAAGGTGGTTGAGGTTTTTCAGTAAGCGGTTATCCAAGCCTAAATCTTTAAAGTGCAAAGTACTCTCCAAGTTAATATGTGCGAGTAAGCCGTGCTTAAAGAATGGCTCAAACGCAAAAAATTTCAAAAACGCGACATGATACCGTGAAAGCTCAGTACAGGATAGCGATCACATAAAATTATCTCACCTTGCATGATTTGGTCTTAAGTTGCTTTCAGGCATCAACTCTCAATCCCTTTTCCAATGAGAGATAACTCTACTAATTGAAATTTTGTCTAAACTCTTGGCTAGTTTTGACTTTTTTATGCATTTTGCAGTCTAGAATCATGTCTAATGTCTACGCTTTATTAATCGTCACTATATAAGCAAAATATAGTAGACACCCTTTATTTGATACCTAACAGCCAAGGAGTTCATCCATGAACAAAATGTTGATCGCAGCAGCGGCATCTTCTGTACTTTTTCTAGCCGGTTGTGCGTCCGGAACCAATGGAGCCACCTCTGCAAAACTTGATGAGCTGAGTAATCAGGTCAGCCAACTGAGTAAAGATGTAAAAGCCCTTCAATCTGACGCGATGTCCGCGCAGGAAGAAGCCGATCGCGCCAACGATCGTATCGACAACATTGCTCAGTCTTATACTAAGTAAGATTAACGAATTTAAATAGCCATTTATAATCAATGAGTTAACTAATAACCAAACGATAATTGGCGATATATTGGCGGCTTAATCTCATGCCGCCACTTTTGCCTTTATGTTTGTGTCACTAAATCGGGCCAATACGATCGACTGCGTAAGGTTAACCAGATAAGCTTTTGCTTGGACACGGATCTCATCCTGCGGTTTTCTGAGTGACATCAAAGCTGGCCAGTGACCACGTTGATGCCAAGAGCCCCATCAATACAAACACTCCTCCATTAGTTTTCACCTTGAACAACGTTTAAAACGCTGTCGTAATCAGGTTCTTCAGTAATTTCCGAGACCAATTGTGCGTGTATAACTTTCCCGAATTCATTCACAACAAGTACCGCACGGGAGGCCAATCCGCGCAAAGCGCCTTCTTTGATCAGCACACCCATATCGTTGGCAAAATTTGAATGACGGAAGAAAGAAGCAACCGTGATATTTTCAAGACCGTCCGTGTCAACAAAACGCGCTAACGCAAACGGCAAATCAGCAGAAACGCAAAGGACAGCGGTGTTCTCCATTTTTTCAGCAAGCGTGTTGAAGGCGCGGCAACTGTTCGCGCATACGGGCGTATCAATACTTGGAAAAATATTAATGATAACCTTTTTGCTTTCAAATCTATCCAGACCAAAATCGGACAGATCTTTATCGCATAATTCAAACGATGGAAGTAGCTTACCTTGCTGTGCAAAGACTCCGGATAATGCAACGGTTTGGCCTAAAAATGTTACGGACATACTTACCTCTAGTGATTTCAAAAAAATATCTGATTAAGAGTGTTCCTGCCAACGCTTAGGTGTCTCTCTTATCGATAGTGAGACGACAGGGAACAGACTCTATTTTTCCAAAAACGACCCGATATGCCCAATAAACCTCTATGAATATTTATAATACGATCAACAATGAATAAGGCATTGATTACAAGAAAGATAAAGTGGACGTCTTATTTGTCTATTCACAAAAGTTTATCTCTGTGTCCAGTTAAGCAGATGCCAACCTCCCCCTTTCCATTCTCAAAAGTGAGCCCCCCTATTCAATCGACGGCACTAGATACCGTCAAATCTGGAGACACCACCTCTATCGGCACACCATTCTCTGCTAAAATGGCGGCACGGGCTTTAGAATCTGAAAAGTTAAACTCGTCTAACCACCATTTCAATGCTTGCGGGATTTCTAAATCAATTTGACTGCCATCGCTTCTTGTCAGCGGCTCGTGCGCTTCAAGAAAAACACTGCGATCAGGTTCCAACGCCACTTTTACGGGTTGGTTGATGACGCGGACTTTTTCTCCACGTTTCACTCTAGGAAATAGCCAATCGATATCCTCAGGATCCATACGAATGCATCCCGCACTCACTCGCAAACCAATACCAAACTCTTTATTGGTCCCATGAATAAGGTACTCGCCAATACCATAGGCCAAACGCATCGCGTAGTCTCCGAGTGGGTTATCTGGGCCAGATGGAACAACAGCAGGAAGGGTAATGCCTTTTTCACGGTACTCTTTACGAATCGACTTGGGGGGCGTCCACGTTGGGTTGACGCGTTTTTGACTAATAGACGTTACCATTTCTGGCGTATCCCGCCCAACTCGCCCAATCCCCACAGGGAAAATATCAACCTGATTCTTGGTTGGCTGAAAGTAATATAATCTTAACTCAGCAAGATTAATCACGATACCATCACGTGGAACGTCCGGGAGTATAATGCGTGTCGGGATCGTCAAGACATAATCTTTTGCCGGCAGAAATGGGTCAATACCTTTGTTAGCGGCCATTAGAGTCAGAAAACCTACATCATACTGCTTTGCAATATCGGCGATGGTGTCACCACTTTGTACTTGGTGATATTGTGTCCGTCCCACCAGACTGCTGCCCTCTGGTGGCAATTCATATGTCGCCGCCAGTAGTGACGCGCTAAAACCCCCACAAAGAGCCAGCATGTATCGCAGCATCTCACGTTCCCTTTGCTTGTTTGTAATGGCTTAAGGTTACTTCTCTTTCTGTCTTGTGATCAACAATCGGTGCCAGATATGACAAGCTTTTAACACCACTCCACTTCCAAGGCTGATGTATAAATTTGTCGGGGACTGGGGTCAGTTCGGGGACCCATTTCCGGACAAAACGCCCGTCGGGATCAAACCTCTCACCCTGAGTCGTCGGATTGAAAATACGAAAATATGGTTGGCCATCACATCCAGTTGACGCGCACCACTGCCAGCCTCCATTGTTCGCCGCGTAATCCCCATCAACCAGTTTACTCATAAAATAGCGCTCGCCAACTTTCCAGTCAACGTGAAGATCTTTCGTCAGAAAACTGGCCACGATCATTCTCAATCGGTTGTGCATCCATCCTGTCTGGTTAAGCTGTCGCATTGCCGCATCAACAATCGGATAGCCCGTTTGACCGCGTTTCCATGCTTGTATTTTTGCAGGATCGTTATCCCATATCAGACGTTCTCCCCACTCCAGAAAAGCACGTCCTTTACTCAATTTGGCTTCAAAGTGAATCAAATGCTGATAAAATTCACGCCAAACCAATTCACTTTGCCAAACTTCACGTCCTTGGCTGAACGGCGAAGTTTGCCCTTGCTTAAGACGCGCTAAGCACTGCCTGACTGACAAGGCGCCAATGGCAAGATAAGGCGAAAGCTGGCTGGTCCCCGCCATTGCTGGAAAATCTCTGTGATGGTCATACTGATCCACACGATGGTGTTCAAAATCCCGCAACTTCTGAATGATCGAGGCGGTATCAATAACATAATGAGCACTAGATTGACGCGGGTAATGAAAAGGTATTTGCTCTGAAACCGTCATACAGCCGAGATAATCTAATGGCTGGCTAGGTGACACCAAAGTCGGTTTTCTGACCTCAAAACCTGCATGATCCAATTTGGCCAAATACGCTCTTTTAAACGGCGTAAACACCTTAAAGTAATGCCCTTGCTGATTAAGTACAGTGCCAGGTGCGAGTACACACTTATCGTCTATCGCTGTATATTCAACACCCGATTTCGCTAATTGTTCGCTCAGTGACTGGTCTCGAACTTGCTCATTCCACTCATACTCTTTATTCAACCAAACCTTTTTTGCGTTTAAATTGACTGCCAATTCAGCAACCCAATCGCTGCTTTCTCGAAAGGAATCCACTTCGTTATACAAAAAAGGAATGTGCAGTGCTTCCAGCTCTTTCTGGAGTACTTGTAACCTCCGATAGATGAGATCCGCCTGAATCGGTGCCAAGCCATGTTCCTGCCATGACTGAGGAGTTGCGACAAAGACGCACACCACAGGTTGGCCGGCATTTATCGCATTAATCAGTGCCGAGTTGTCCAGCGTTCTTAAATCACGTCTTAGCCAAACTAGATGCATGGTTTATCCCTGTAACCGTCTCAAAATATCAGACAAAATGATTTTACCGGAGAAAGTGTCGTGGAGTTGCCTTATGAACCCCAGTTGATGATCGCTGATAGAATGGTCGCTATAGACACTTATCATTGAAAACTCCCGTACCCGTGGGTGAGTCACTAGCCCAGACAGATCATCAACACCATCAATCAACGTCATATTCTGGCCCTCTTCGACTAATCTAAGGGCAGCTAAGCGAGCCCCTAAATCAGCCTGACCTTCAAAACTAATAAACAAGCACTTGCCCTCTCGCGCCGCTTTATTCTCTGCTTCGATAATCGAATTCAGCTTGTTAAACATTAGGGTATTGAACAGCCCCAACTGTATGGACCGTAAATTTTGTCGGACCAGAGACAATGCATTGAGTATCGGTTGGATGAACTGTGTTTCAACAACGTTTAGAGGGTATTCTTTCATCACCGAGTGAATCAATGTCTCCGCTCTGCCTTTGTTGAGATTGGCCAACGCATCCAACACCGACTCTACATCCTCCAAATAAAGCGGGGAGGCCACCATGGTCTCCTGAACACTTTCTCCTCCTTCAAGCAGAGATTTCACTTTGCCAATGGACACCCCTTTATTTAACCAACTTTGTATGTCATTGATCCTCTGAAGATGCTGTTCTGAGTAAAGTCGATGGCCTTTCTCAGTACGTTCAGGCTCAATTAGGCTATAACGGCGCTGCCACGCCCTCAGAGTGACGGGTTTGACACCAGTCAGGTCTGATATTTCTCTTATTGCGTATTTCTTCATTTTACAATCCGTATCTCAATCTCAGCTCTTGTGGATGAGGCTGCAAGAACGCCTGTTCCGCGAGGTAGTCATCCGGGTAAGACGCCAAATAATGTTTTATCAACGTGAGTGGTGCAAGCAAAGGTAATGTCCCTTGGCGATACTCATCGATCACACCACACAATTCTGCTTTCTGTTGTTTCGCCAAATCACGTTTAAAATAGCCTTGCAGATGCATAAGCACGTTGGTGTTGTTCTTGCGACTGGCACGATGCGCCACTGCCTGCATTAGTCCGACTCGATATTCCTCATAAAAATCTTTAATATCTCGATCTTTTATATTCGCCACAAGACGCCCCAATGCTTTATATGACTGAGGGTGATGCGCCATTAGCGTCAATTTATATCGTGAATGAAAAGCAACGATTTTTCCTGCGGTTGGGTTCCCATCCATCGAATCGTAAAAGTCTTTCAAGGTATAAATGCGAGTAATAAAATTTTCCTTGAGAACAGGATCATTCAATCGACCATCTTCTTCGATAGGTAGCCAAGGCATTTTCGTCATCAATTCTTGCGTATACAAGCCTACGCCAATGTTTTCTGGCCCACCTTTTCTGTACACCTTAACTCGCTCCATACCACACGTTGGCGATTTGGCACAAACAATGTAACCACAAAGTTCACTTTGCTGTAGCTCGGTAATTTTGTTTCGTGAGTATTCCATCATTTGCTCGGTATATTCTTTGGTCGGGTCTTTGGTCTCTACCAATGAAATCCGTTCTTCATCGGTAACTAAACGAATCGTCGGCCTTGGCACAGGCATGCCCATCCCCACTTCTGGGCACACAGGCACAAATTCGAAGTAAGGCGCTAATTCTTTGGTCACAAACTTGCTGATCTTATGGCCAGAATCGAACCGAACCTTTTCACCCAACACGCAAGAACTGATACCGACTTTAATCACATTGCTCATTTTATGCTCCTGTCACTCTGTTTGAGGTGTACAAAAATAACTTTTGTATAAGTATTAGCACAGATCCTTAAAGTTATACAATAAAATAAGTTGTACAATTAAAAACAGACTAGGTCACCGTGGTTATTTTTCTTCGACATTCAAGCAATCGATTTGCCAAATCGATTGCTCTAACCATTTCAACAAAAAACGTTATCAATGTTATTGATAGGGTTAAAAACGAACACTTTTGTGACTCAGATCTCAAGGGTTATGGTCATATCTAGCTAGTATCTCCTCAATCAATTTCTGAGAGTCAACAAAATTAGTAATCATTAGAAAAGATCGCTAATAAAATCGGAGTAACAACTATGGCAACCCCACATATTAACGCCCAAGCCGGTGATTTCGCTGAGACCATTCTCATGCCAGGCGATCCCCTTCGCGCCAAGTACATCGCAGAGAATTTTCTACAGGACGTTCGACAAGTGTGTGACGTTCGTAACATGTTCGGCTATACGGGGACGTACAAAGGCCAGCGTTTGTCTGTTATGGGTCATGGTATGGGCATCCCCTCAAGCTGCATTTACGCTCACGAGCTGATTTCAGAATATGGGGTCAAAAATATTATTCGCGTTGGCAGCTGTGGCGCAGTTCGAGAAGATGTTAAGCTAATGGATGTGGTCATCGCCATGGGCGCTTCGACTGATTCTAAAGTCAACCGTATCCGCTTTAATGACCACGATTTTGCCGCTATCGCTGATTTTGGTTTACTTGAGGAAGCCGTCAATCAGTCCCGAGCTCAAAACGTACCAGTTAAAGTAGGTAACGTATTTTCTGCTGACCTTTTCTATTCCCCTGAAACGGACATTTTTGAAAAAATGGAGAAACTGGGCATTCTCGGCGTAGATATGGAAGCCGCAGGAATCTACGGTGTTGCGGCTGATCTTGGTGCAAAAGCGCTGACCATCTTAACGGTATCAGATCACATCACTCGCGGTGAAAAATTGAGTTCAGAAGAACGCCAAGAGTCGTTCAATGACATGATGAAAGTGGCTTTAGAAACCGCCATCAACATCTGATCACCTAAGGTTTGCTGCCAGCGAAAACAACGTTGGTAGCCCCAATAGTCCCGAGGGGGTGGAAGTGACGACCGGTAGATTACCCGAGGAAGCTGAAGGCTTACAACTCAACTTTTGTAAAACATTGGCGTGTGACAACTTTGGATTGAGCGATGCACATCGATACGTGGTGCAACATGCTAATCCTAAGCGACCTTCGATGGTTTGTCGGGAGTGTGGTGCTTTCCCCCCCTTACTTAATAATCATGAAGTCTTAAACGAACTGCATCGTTTAAGGCAACTCCATAGTGATGGCTTACCCACTTGTCGCAATCAAGACTGTGACAATGCGGGTATCTCCGTTCACACCCACAAACACCTCTATCACGCTTTTGGTTACAGCGGCGACCGTCAGCGTTATCGCTGCAAATTATGCCAATCCACTTTTGTTGATAAATGGTCAGGTGATAACAAGAAACTGTCTTTTCAGGAAAACCTCTTAGGCCTTCTCTTTACTGGTTACTCGGTACGAGAAATATGTCGTAAGCTAGAAATAAACCCAAAAACGTTTTACGACCACCTCGATCATATCGCCAGTCGGTGCCGCAGAAAATTGGCCATGTTTGACGCGCGCTGGGTTAATCATGCTGAAAAATATGAACTGGCGTCGTGTTTTTCATCTTTGCAGCCCAAGAGTAATAATGGCGTTTTTTGGATCGCCACCGGAGAAGCTCATTCTGGCTATATCCTCTGCCAACACGTCAATTATGCCAACAATGAAGAACCTCAAGGTAGCCTTGACCACGACCCTTATCAGTCTCCGGCTCGTTTTGTTTCACGCGATCATTGCTCCGAAGCCAGTATGCCAGTCCCAGAGCCCTCCGCCATTCTGCGAGAGCGAATTGATCAACAATACCAAACCATTCTAGCGCGAGGTAATGTTGAAGATCCCATGGGTAATTTGACGACCTTCCATTATCCATCAAAAGGCGCGTTGATCCGTCCTCCCTACACATCATACGCCCACTTTCTTCACGTACTGGATTTATGCCACAGTGAACGTCAGGTTTCTATTTATCTGCCTCAGGATCCCGTTCTGCGCTCGGCGGCACTCAGTGTATGTTTGCCAAGGATAAAGCGTCAAAATGTCGACCTTATGTATGTCGAAGAAGATGAGAACTGGAGTACACATCAAATTGTTGGAAAGATTGATATTGTCCATATGGGCTGGTGGCGAGACCGTTGGGCCATCTCGTCTTTTGGCCAATCCTCAAAAGGGATTTGCTATCTGGCAGGGGCGAATAATCAACCAAAAGAGTGGCTTAATAGAGCCAGCCTTAATCAGACCCGATTTTATCAGCAAAGGTTTCAAACACTTTTTGAAAGCTTTATCAATGAGCCCAGACGTAAACTTCGCCCAGGGGGGCTAATGCCAATGCTGGATATATTTCGAGCATGGCATAATTTATGCTATCAGGGAAAGAGCGGCATAACAGCAGCGCAGAAGTTAGGACTCACGGTTTCACCCTTAACACTTCGCGAGCTATTGTCATAACAATTGATGTGAAGCGCGCCACCAAGCAAATGGCGCAAAAAAGCTTTTACTAGAATTGAATCAGCCGCTATTTTTATAATACTTTCGTATTATTTGTGAACCTAGCTGTTTAGGGACTGACTCATTGGATAAAAGCCAACACCTACTGGAAACAGAGATTGAGCATTTAAGGGCACGAGTTGAGAGTGAACCGCAAAAAACACTCGCGATGGCTGAGCAATGTGTGATTCGCACCGACCAAACCTTATACTTAGAAGGCTCAGTTCAGTGCCTGATCATCATGTCCCGTTGCTCATTGCTCCTGAAAGACCATAAACGTGGGTTAAAGCACATTAAAGAAGCCTATAGTAGGCTCAATGCAATGGATACCGACGATTTCCTTCCCGAAATTCTGCACATTCATGCTCTTCATTTTTGGGGGCAGGCAAAATATTACTCTGCCCAGCAGTTTTGGATTAATGCCCTTGAACAATCAGCTCTGATCGACGAAATAGAGATTCAAATTGAATCTTTGATTGGCTTGGGCAACGTCTGGCGTATGACCCACGAGTACCAGCTAGCTCGTACCACGCACGAACTGGCGGTCACGGTCGCCAACAATACCAGAATCAGTTGGTTGGAAGGCAAAGCTAGAATTTTGCTCGCATGGGATCTCTACCTGCTCAATAATTATGTTGAAATGCTCACCTCACTTGATGGGGCTTTGGAAGCCTTAAAAGATCATGATGACAAGACACTGCAAGCTGAAGTGTGGGACTTTCGAGGGTTAGCTCTGCTTGGGCTTGAGCGAATTGAAGATGCGGAAGTTGCGACAAAAAAAGCGCAGGATCTCGCTGAAAAACATAACTTAGTTTGGATGAAAGCGCACTCATTTATTAGTCAGGCGAGACTTGAATTATTGCGAAAACGGCCCGAGAAAGCCGCGAGTTTGCTGGTTCAGGCTGAGCGTTCCGCCAACGCTTTCGATAACGGTGAACTGTTGTCGCAAATTTGTTTCCAACAATCCCGAGTCGCTGAGGTACAAAACGATCACAAAACGGCACTGCGGGCGTTTCAGAAGTACCGTAAGTATTCCATTGACATTCTCCGTGAACAGACCGCCAGAGTGAGCAATGACAGAGCTCGAGCATCAAAGCGTCAACTCGAGCAGCGCGCAAGAAAGTTAATTAACCGAATTCGTGGCCAACATGAATACGACCCAGATAAACAACTCAGTCAAATGGTGTCAGAGATTTACTGGTGGGAACAATTAGTCCAATTTAAGACCGAGCTAAAACATTCAAATCGTTCGGTTATTGTTATTCAACATCCGGATTCTGACTATCTTGAAGTCTGTGCAGAACTCGCCCATTCCCTGTGCCATCATCACGATTTGTTATCCAGACTCAGCAGTGATCGGTTTGGGCTGTTACTCGCTGAACGGGACGAAGCCGCGCTGGAAATTTTTCATGTACTGGCCAAAATGATTGAAATCTACCCTTGGCATAGAAAAGGGCTAAATAAGTGCCTACCGAAAGTTATTTTTCAGGATATTCTGACGTTCCCGTTCACTCTCGATCAGCTAGAAGAGACTCAACCATTGGAATTACATAATGGAAACCTTACTTAATAAGATAGCCGAGTCCGGTTTAGATGTATCTTCAGTCACTGGGGAAGAGGCGATCATTTTTTGGAACCACATCCGCCAGCATATAGCGACCACGCCAGAAGAAAAGGCACAAAGTCTCATTGTGAGTGCTGAATATCGAAGCCTACTCCAGCAACCACAAGCGAGCATTGTTGAACTCAAAGGGGCTCTCGAACATCTTACGCTACCCGCCGATGCCGAATTGCTGCTGGACGTTAAAAAACACCTTGCTGATCGACTTTACCAATCCGGTGACTATTCAGGCGCGTTACAAGAATTTATATCCTCATCGATTATCGCTGTTGAACACAGCCAGATTGACGCTTACGTATTGGCAGTACTTGGTATGGGAAATTTATGTGATGCGTACGGCGATCACAGTCGCGCTTTGCGCTATTATCAGAAAATTGACAGTATCGATCATGCTATCTTTAGCCGCGCTCTTCGTCTTCGCTATAAACTATGTATGCTTGCCTGCTACATAGAACTTAATCGCAGCTCAGCCGCTAAGGACTTGTTGAAAGAATGTTCAGAGTTAGCCATTCTGGTCAGTGACAAAATACTCGCAGGGCAAATACTGCTCTATCAAGCTAAGGTTTACCGTCGCTTAGACCAAAACCAACAAGCCATAGGCTGCCTTGGAAAAGTCCGATACAACCCCGGCACTTTAGAGTCAATGTGGCTATCGATCATGATTCGATTAGAGCTCGCACAAAGCCTTACCGAATTAAATAAGCCTCACCTAGCCAATTGGGTATTAGAGAGCACACAAAAGAGAATCATACGTTACGCATCCCCTGTTCTTAATCTCCAGTTGAACAATGCCCTTGGAAACCTTTATGAGGAACAAGGTGAATTTAAACAGGCCCTAGAGTGTCAAAAACGCGCTTTTCGCATCGAAAATGATTTGATGAAACAGATCCCTATCGTTGAGCTGGGTGCTGCGCAGCTAAGGCGACTGTCCCGTTTTGAGTTACAACTCAAACTGATCTTGTCTGAACTCGAAAATCGTGAACTCAAAGAAACCACCGAAAGTCAGAAACACACGGTCGCCAAATTACAGCAGGATGTGTTTACCGACCCACTGACCAATCTCCGTAATCGACGTTGGTTGGACATGAAATTGAAAGATCTTCTTCTGCATGACGTGCCTTTTTCCATCATGGTGATTGATATAGACCACTTTAAATCAATTAATGACGAACTCAGTCATCTCGTCGGCGATAAAGCGATTGTGAATGTCTCCCACGAACTGTCAAGCTACTTTAAATTTAGAGGGGCGTCAGTCGTACGTTTTGGGGGCGAAGAATTTTTGGTCATCCTTGAAAACACCAACCTTGATCAAGCCACGATGCACGCAGAGAACTATCGAGAACGTATTTTCAAGTTTGGTTGGCAAAAAATACTGGGTGAACGTGGGCTAACCGTCAGTATTGGGATCACGCTGCACCGGGATGGGGAAAATACTCAGCGAACCTTCTACCGCGCTGATAAAGCGCTGTATCGCGCCAAAGCCAATGGCCGCAATCAGGTCTGCACTGAGTAAGTAAAAGCACCATATTATCACGCTTAAATTGATACCCTTTGTCCATTCATTCGCTATTTATGTGTCAGGAACGGTTCAAAGTCCAAAGATGTCTTTTTTATTCACGTCTTCACCGAAGTAAACACCGCTATAATATTGCTCGACTATTCCTATACTTAATGTATTGCATACTAACGATAACAGGAACATCGGCATGTTTTTAGATTACTTCGCTCTCGGCCTATTGATTTTCGTCGCCTTGGTCATTTTTTACGGAATCATAGTTATCCACGATATTCCCTATGAAATTGCCAAACAACGCGGTCACCCGCATCAAGATGCGATTCACTATGCAGGCTGGGTCAGCTTGTTTACTCTGCATGCTATTTGGCCTTTTCTATGGATCTGGGCCACATTATGGCGCCAAGAGAGAGGGTGGGGTTTCCAAAAAATTGAGCAGGAACAACACGATATTCATCACAGGGTTTATGCCCTAATCGATCAAGTCGAGACGCTTCAACAAGACATCAATAATATAAAAAAACAACAAGCAGACGTTAACACTGCAAAGAATGAATCAAATGGGGAGGAACAATAATGGATTTACTATTGATTCTGACCTACGCGGCTCTATGTATTGCCCTTTTCAAACTCTTTAAGATCCCTCTTAACAAATGGACCGTGCCCACCGCTGCACTAGGCGGTATCTTACTGGTCGGGACCTTGATTCTTCTCATGAATTACAATCACCCTTTTACCCAACTGGGTAACCAAGTGTATTCAAGTACGCCGATTGTTTCTGGAGTACGTGGCCGTGTCATTGAAGTCCCTGTTGAACCCAATAAACCACTGAAAAAAGGAGCGGTTCTATTTAAGATTGACCCGACTCCCTTTCAAGCCGAAGTGGATAAAATTGAAGCTCAGATTAAAGAGGCCAGTCAAGGGGCTTTGGGGTTAGAATCCGAATTACAGGAAGCGCAAGCCGCACAAACTCAAGCAATCGCAGACCGTGATAAGGCAAAAAGGGAATTTGCACGCTATCAGGCAGGGTATAACAAAGGGGCATTCACAGAACAGCAATTGGATACCCGCCAACAAGCTTTTAAAGCAGCGGAAGCAGGTGTAAAGGTCGCACAAGCCAAAGTTGAACAAGCGGAAATTAACTTAAACTCTGAAATCGGCGGTGAAAATACCACCGTGGCGAGACTGCTTGCTCAACGTCGCCAAGCTGAATTCGATCTCGAACAAACGGTTGTCACCGCACCCACCGACGGTTTTGTCACCCAGCTTGCTCTGCGCCCCGGAGTGATGGCCGTCCCTTTACCTTTGGCCCCAGTGATGACTTTTGTTCATACTGAAGCCACGCTCTACACTGCCGCTTTCCGTCAGAACTCACTCCAACGCCTTAAACCGGGCTTTGAAGCCGAGTTTATGTTCAAAGCCCTGCCGGGTAAGGTATTTAAAGGAGAAGTTGTCGATGTTCTACCTGCGATTGGTGAGAGTCAGTTTCAAGCCAGTGGTGCACTGCTGGGAACCGACGCTCTGCGCACAAGTGGCCGTGTTTTCGTAACACTTAAGGTACGTGATGATTTGTCTGATTTTCACTTACCTATGGGGACAGCCGTTGAAGTCGCCGTTTATTCAGAGACATTTACCCATGTATCGATTATGCGTAAAGTACTGATTCGTATGAAGAGCTGGCAAAATTACCTGTATTTGGATCACTGATAAAAAAGCAGGCCTGTGATTAGGCCTGCTTCCATCAAACAAGACCATCACCACCTAGCCGATGAAAGAAATATACCCTTGAAGGATCACTAGGTTAACAATATCGATGAAAAATGCGCCGACAATAGGCACCACCATAAAGGCTTGAGGCGATGGTCCATACTTATTGACCAACGATCCCATATTCATCACCGCGGTTGGCGTTGCCCCCAAACCAAATCCACAGTGCCCCCCAGCAATGACGGCGGCATCGTAATTCGACCCCATGACTTTGAAGGTCACAACATAAGTAAAAATACCCAGAATCACAGATTGAACGGAGAGAATGACCAAGAACGGAATTGCCAAGTCAAAGATATTCCACAGTTTTAAACTCATGAGTGCCATCGCAAGAAACAAGGATAGCGATACAGTACCGAGAATGTCGACCGTCTCAACATCCACTTTGTGTACTTTAGCCACCTCAAGTATATTGGTGATAAACACACCGATGAACAAAGCATAAACAAAATCAGGTATCATTAGCCAGCTAATGCCTAAACCACTGACCCATTGCTCCAGATACTTCGCCCCTGTGACACAAATCAGCAGCACAAAAAGAATTTCGATGACTTTTTTCGCGGTCACTTTATCTTCTTCATGCTCGTTGTAAGTCACTAGCTCTGGAAATTTTTCATGAGTCTGTGTCCCAGTGCCGTAAGCCGATTCCAACTTGTTCTTGTTAATTAACTTCTGTGCGACTGGGCTACCAATAATACCGCCAACAATTAAGCCGAATGTAGCAGATGCCATCGCAATTTCTAAGGTATTAGATAGGCCATACGTCTCAGTAAAAGTCTGCGACCAAGCCGCTCCGGTTCCATGCCCACCAGACAGAGTAATTGAACCCGCGATCAGCCCCATCAGAGGATCTAGCCCCAGAGCGGTTGCCAATGAAACCCCCACACCGTTCTGTATGATAATGTAGAACGATGCCACTGCGAGAAAGATGAACACTTTCGCCCCACCTTTCATAAGCTGTGTATAGTTGGCCGCTAAACCAACGGTACTAAAAAACATCAGCATAAAGGTGTTTTGCAAAGGCAATGAAAATTCCAAACTCACGCCATTAAAATGAACGAGAGTGATAAGAACGGCAACGAGTAAACCACCAACGATCGGCTCAGGAATATTAAATTTTTTCAGGATAGGTAGTTTGGCGTTGACAAAGTGGCCCAAAAATAAAACGCCAATAGCAATAAGGAAAGATTCTAGTGGTCCAACTGAAATTATCTGATTCATATAACCTCTTAATAGTTTATCACTCATCTTCCCTAACGAGTTCAGAGCCTATGCTCTGTGCCAGATTGCTACTAAGGTGTTGTAACAATTCCAGGCTTTGCTTGAATTTTGTGTTGTAAAAATATCCTCTTTACAGTGAGAAAGCCCCACTCCACTTCAACACCTCGACCCTATATCTAAGGGTAAAGTTTCAAAAAGAAGGCGACATTATTAATAAAATTGGTCCAGTTTGTCGAGTAAAAGCTTGGAAATTGTCTGGAAGAGTCGCAGAACCTATTGGTCTATCAGGCAAAAAAAAACCAACCGCAATAGAGTGCGATTGGCCTATATATAGTGTGAACAAAATTCATTCACTAACAACGTCAGTTGGCTAGGTGACCCTCGGCTTAATAAGGGTCACTCTTAATAAAGCATAATACGTGCCAACTTTCACACCCCCAAAAATCGGAATATTGGTCCAATTTTTGGCCAATTTATTATAATAAATATGCAAAATGATAATCGCATTTTGCAAAAAAGTGCAAATCGATATCAAACAAGTATCTTATAAATTATTCTGTCAATTCTATTTTTGAGTACTTTTCTGATCGTTATCCTATATAATCCCAAAACCAAACCTAAACCATTGAACCAAATGAATTGCCTATCTACTTTCCTTAAAGGTTTAGCCATGGGCGCTGCTGACGTCGTGCCCGGCGTTTCCGGTGGTACCATTGCCTTCATTACTGGGATTTACGATACTCTGCTTGAAAGCATCCGTCGTATTAATCCGCGCTTGCTGAGCTTAGCAAAACGTGAGGGGCTATCCGCCGCATTCCGCCACATTAATGGCTTGTTCTTAGTTGCTCTATTCAGTGGGGTCTTGACGAGCATTGCGACTCTGGCGAAATTGATATCCTGGCTGCTGCTTACCCACCCCATACCGCTGTGGTCGTTCTTTTTTGGACTGATACTGGTGTCGGTCTTTCACATGCTTAAACAGATCGAAACCAAAAGTGCCAGCCGGCTGGCTTTTCTGATTCTTGGGGTCGGAGTGGCGTTCAGCATTACCATGATTCACCCTCTGCAGCTTGAACCTACCCACTTCAACGTGTTACTCGCAGGTTCGATTGCGATTTGTGCCATGATTTTGCCCGGTATTTCTGGTAGCTTCATTTTGCTCATGCTCGGGATGTATGGCCCTATATTAGCCGCCGTCAAATCCTTCAATACCCCTGTACTGGCGCTATTTGTGAGTGGATGTGTCATCGGCCTACTTAGTTTCTCACACCTGCTCAATTTCCTGCTCAACCGATTTAGAGACTTGACGTTGGTTTTTCTCACCGGACTCATGATTGGTACTCTCCCAAAAATCTGGCCATGGAAAGAAACACTGAGCTGGCGCACCAACTCAAGTGGCGAACAAGTCCCATTGCTAGAGAAAAACTTGTCACCTTTTGACTTTGAAACCATCACCTCACAACCCGCTCAACTCGGTTTAGCGCTGGCACTGATGGTTTGTGCTTTTGCTTTGGTATTAGGTTTGGAGAAGTGGAACAACAACCGCCGTTGATAAAATAAAGGCCAATGTTCGCTTACGCGTCCATTGGTCTATCACATCGAGGGGTATTCCAAAAACTCATTGCGGTCAACTTTTAATCACTTGAAGCTTGCCTTCTCATCAACCACGATAAAGGGACAGTCATCAAAGAGTCTCCTTTATGTCCTATGTATTTCATCGACACTGCCATCGTCATCTGCCTGTGATCAGCCATGGTAAAGGCGTGTATCTTTACGACAGCACGGGCAAAGCTTACTTGGATGCTTGCGGAGGCGCGGCGGTATCAAACCTTGGCCATAGCCACCCTTTAGTCAAACAAGCCATTACCAACCAAATGGAGCAAATCCCTTTTGCCCACACTGGCTTCTTTACCAACCAAGCGTGCGAACAACTCGCCTCCCAACTCTGTGCTCTAATGCCAGCCCAGTTTAACCATGCTTATTTTGTCAGCGGTGGCTCTGAAGCCATTGAATCTGCCTTGAAAATGGCTCGTCAGTATTTTGTTGAAAGGGGTCAATCAAACAAAACGCTGTTTATTGGCCGTCAGCAGAGCTACCACGGCAATACACTCGGCGCGCTCGCCGTCGGCGGGAATGAATGGCGTCGTGCTCCCTTCTTACCATTGCTGACCACCAGCCACCACATTGAACCTTGTTATGCTTATCGCTATCAAGGAGAACAAGAGTCAGAGCAAGACTATTCTCTGCGTTGTGCTAATCAGTTAGAGCGAAAAATATTGCAGCTCGGCGCGGAAAATGTGATGGCATTTGTTGCAGAGCCTATTGTCGGAGCGACCGCTGGCGCCGTGCCTGCAACACAAGGCTACTTTAAACGTATTAGGGAAATCTGTGATCGCTATGATGTATTGCTGATTCTCGATGAAGTCATGTGTGGCGTAGGTCGAAGTGGAACCATGTTTGCGTTCGAACAAGAGCACATAGACCCCGATTTGGTCTGTATAGCAAAGGGGCTAGGGGCGGGGTATCAACCCATTGGCGCCACCCTCAGTAGTGATCGAATCTATGACACCATCGCCAACGGTAGCGGATTTTTCCAGCATGGCCACACATTTATGGCGCACCCAATGGCTTGTGCGGCGGCCCTCGCCACATTGGAAGCCATTACACAGGATCACTTGCTAAACGCCGTCAACACGCAGGGCCGCCAGCTCAAAAATTTACTACTCAGCGAGCTGGGCGATTTCCCCTTTACTGGAGACATCCGTGGTAAAGGTTTGTTTTTAGGCCTTGAACTCGTCAAGGACAAAACCGATAAAAGCCCACTCAACATCGAGACAAAAGCGCACTTGGCGATTAAACATCAGGCAATGGAAAATGGCCTAATGTGTTATCCGATGCCGGGGACTATTGACGGACAAAACGGCCATCACATCTTGTTGGCTCCCCCTTTTATTATCGAAAACCATCACCTTGAAGAGTTGGTCAGCAAGCTAAAAACCACTTTATTAGAGGTATCAAAGTCATGGGGTTAACATCCAATCACCGGGCCATTATCGTCGCTCCCAACGGGGCCTTCAAAACAAAAACAGACCACCCTAACTTGCCCATGACTGAGTCAGAGATGGTGTCTGAAGTAATTGCGTGTAGGGACGCTGGGGCGGCAATGGTCCACCTTCATGCACGAGATAAAGACGGACATCATAGTTTAGATATTGAAACCAACCGACGCCTCTATAACAAAGTAAAACAGGCGGTAGGCGATACTCTCCTTGTTCAATTGACCACGGAAGCCGTCGGAAGGTATACCCCAGAGCAGCAAATGGACCTGATTAGAGCGATCCAACCCGAAGCCGCTTCCTTTGCACTGCGAGAGTTAGTCGCAGATGAATCCTGCTATCAAGTGGCCAAGGATTTCTTTGCTTGGACCGTCGAGCAGGCGATTGTGAGCCAAATCATCCTCTATGATCAATCCGATATTGACCGATTTTTTTTGCTGCGATCTTTAGGGGTACTCCCATGCCAAAACCAACATGCTCTCGTCGTGTTAGGGCGCTATAAAAACAGACATCAAGCCAGTCCTTGGGACTTAAAGCGGCTCAACATCGATGCCTTTGAACAGCACAATGTTCGCGTCGCCATTTGTGCATTCGGCAGCAAAGAGCAAGATTGCCTGCTCTCTGCTCTCTTACTCGGTCTGGATGTGCGTGTTGGCTTTGAGAACAATCATATGACCCCTATGGAAATTCCAGCGCGAACTAACGCAGATCAGGTGAGAAACCTCATAAAAATTAATAAATTATTCAACGTTTTTCATGATGACGCTTATAGTTTTCGCAGGGCACTAAACGCGACTGATTCAGGCCCTCCAAGTAAAACTGACGGGGATCAGTGACAGTGAATGAAAAGGAATTGTTATGACATTACTAAAAAGCGTAATGACAGCGGCATGCACAGCCGCACTTTTAGGGACCACATTTTCGGCGTTGGCACAAGATAAGTTTGTTACTATTGGTACAGGCGGCGTCACTGGCGTCTATTATCCAACGGGCGGTGCGATTTGTCGTTTAGTCAATAAGGCAAAAAAAGAACATGGTATACGCTGCTCCGTTGAATCAACGGGCGGATCAATTTACAACATCAATACCATACGTGCTGGGGAGCTTGATCTTGGCATCGCACAATCTGATTGGCAGTATCACGGCTATAATGGTACCAGTAAATTTGAAAAGGCTGGGCCATTTAAAGAACTCAGAGCCGTCTTCTCCGTCCACCCTGAACCTTTTACCGTGGTTGCACGCGCGGATTCTGGTATCAAACGATTTGAAGATCTTAAGGGTAAACGTGTAAATATAGGCAACCCAGGTTCTGGACAACGCGGCACCATGGAAGTACTGATGGAACGCTATGGTTGGCAAAAAAGCGATTTTAAACTCGCTTCAGAACTGAAAGCGGCCGAACAATCTAAGGCGCTTTGTGACAACAAAATTGATGCCATGGTGTATGTGGTCGGCCACCCAAGTGGTGCCATTCAAGAAGCCACCACATCATGTGACAGTAACATCATCACCGTTGCCAGCCCTGAGGTCGATAAGCTCTTGTCCGATGCAAGTTACTATCGCACCGCAACGGTACCCGGTGGAATGTACAAAGGGAATACAGTGGATACCCAAACATTCGGTGTTGGCGCGACATTTGTGTCATCAACCAAGGTGCCCGATGAAGTCATTT
This sequence comes from Vibrio ostreicida, assembly GCF_013074385.2. Classification (GTDB taxonomy): domain Bacteria; phylum Pseudomonadota; class Gammaproteobacteria; order Enterobacterales; family Vibrionaceae; genus Vibrio; species Vibrio ostreicida. The sequence goes on along the minus strand of NZ_JABEYA020000004.1, from coordinate 4,740 downwards.
ATCATATTGTCAAAGCCGTTTTTGACAACTTTGATGATTTCAGACGATTACATCCCGCTTTCGCTAACCTGAAGAAAGAAGAGATGGTCAATGATGGCCTTTCCGCTCCCCTTCACCCCGGTGCGCTCAAATATTATAAAGAGGCCGGGCTAATTAAATAGCACAATGACAGCAACGGCTTGCCCCATTCAGAGCAAGCCGTTAAATTCTCGACACAATGAGCTTTCTAACAACGCTTGCTTAAGCCATGTCTTAAACCACTGGACCTTGTTGGCCACAAGCCTGTAATTAGGGACGCTCAGATAATAACCGTAACCACTTAATATACTCAACCCAAGTGGATTACTGATCTCGTTGCTGTGCAAGGCTTCTCGCGCCATAAAGTCTGGAACCAAGGCCAACCCCTTATCACGCTTCACCGCCTCAAGTGACAAGTAAAAATGCTCATAACCCACGCTGTAATAGTGCATTGCCCCAGTACATTGATGTTCCTGTTTGAACCATTCCCACAACTGTGGTCTGGTGGTATGAGGGATTAATCGATATTGTGTTAACAGCGACCCAACGTCGAGGTCATGAGAATTAAATACACCCTCACCGATCAATAACAGTCTTTCATGGCAGAGTAACTCGCTGTGCTCATAGTGGTCAGATAGAGGTAAGCAACGTACAACAAGATCACCGTCTCCAGCCAGCCTTGAAGGCGTATCCTCACGAGTACGGACTTTGACCTGAAGATGAGTATGCCGCCGACAAAAGTCTTCAATATTAGGCAGTAACCACAAACTGGCCAATGAGGGAGTCACATCAATGTTTAAGAGTTCTCGGTCAGTATCGCTTTGAATAAGGCTGGCGGTCGCGTGTTGAATAACCTCTAGCGCTTCAACCACTTTAGGTAAGTATTGTCGACCCGCAGGGGTAAGTTCCATGCCATTGAGCTGCCTTGAAAACAGTGGCTGACCAACCGTTTTTTCGAGGAGGGCAATCTGCTTGCTGACGGCCCCCTGAGTCACACAAAGTTCTACCGCGGCTTTTGAGAAGCTTTGGTGATGTGCCACCGCAATCAATGCACGTAGCGCCTTCATTGAAGGAAGTTCACTGTTTTTCAACATTAGGCCACTGTCTCATTCATTCCGCCGTCCTCGCAGAATAAGAGCTAACCTAGCCACTTGTAAAGCAAACGGTATCATTTGCACCGCCTGTCGTTGAACAGGCGATTGTTCAAACTCGATTTAACGACGAGCTAAGAAAACCTCACCCAACATACAGCGAACACTTCCACCGCCAATCGATTCAATGGTTTTGACATTGAAGGGGAACAACTGCCCGTGACCAGATAACTGCGAGAGTTGTAAGGGTGAAAATGCATCATAAGCGGACTGAGACATAGCGATGACTTTCTCACCGTCCCGGTTCTCCAACTCTAATATATTGCCGCAAAACTGATTCATTTGGTCGAGACTGATTGAAATAACCTGCTTACTTTTTGCCAGTGATTTGAGGACAAACCGGCGTTCAAATTCAGGGATCACTTGATCACAAATAACACAGAACTTTTCCCCAATCGCCATCATGACATTGGTATGATAAATCGGCTTGCCTGAAGGTAGCGCTGTCTGAAAAGAGACAACTCTTGGATAGCCGATGCGCTCGGCATAATCTTCCAATACTTCTCGATCACAACGTTGAGATAAGGCCGCATAAATAGTACGGTTCACATGGTCAATCACCATCACTCCCGTGCTTTCAAGATAAGCGTCTTCAGCCAGGTAGCCCGTCAATGATGGTTGTGACTCAACCGCTCGTCCGGCTTTTTCTAACGCTTCACGCAAGGCCTGAGGGCGTACTTCCTGCTGGCGGTTCTCACACGCCATAGGGAAAGTATAAAGAGCCCCATCTGATGTTGTACTGAACCAGTTGTTTGGGAAAACGGCATCAGGGGTTTCGATCTTCCCTACTGGGTAATCAAATTCAACCACCTGCACACCTGCCTGACGCAACTGCTGTGCCATCGCATCAAACTCTTGCATCGCTTGTTGTCGAATATGAGCCCTTGTCTCATTGACCTGATTCTGAAACTCATTGTCCTGAGCGGTTTCAGCATTAAAAGCAAACTCTTTAGGTGGCACCATCACTACACAATTCGCGTTCTGAGGCAATAAAACGGGATTGTCTAACTGTACTTGTGGATTTGACATAGCAACAGACTCATATTTCACACTTATTTAGCCTGAATTGTAGACATAATGTTAAAACAAATTTGCCTGAATTTACATTATCTCAACCGGATAAAGTAACCATTATTACTGAAAATACACCTTTATACAGTGATTTTTATTGTCACTATGACTTTATCATCGATCTGGTTGAATAATATACTTTTCGTCACATCATAATATATTGATATTTCGTTACATTTAGCACAGTAAACGATAACATTATCTATGAACGCTATTGCTATCCATTTCGTTGTTTAGCGTTGGATATTAGGACCCATTATGTTTAAAAAATTTGAAGGATTCACAAAACCTTTTCCAAGTGATGACCCATCACAGCCGCCTGATGGTGTAGTTGCATTCTGTCGCCACTACACTAAAGGCTTTGAAGTACCACTGATCATTATGTCAATTATGGCGACGATAGTCGCCATTGTAGAAGTCTCGCTCTTTGGTGCGATGGGCAATCTGGTTGACTGGCTATCGAACAGCAACCCAGAGACTTTTTGGCAAGAAAATCAGTCACAGTTGATGTTATACGGTGGATTACTGCTGATAGTCATGCCTATATTAGTGGTTACCTACTCTCTGCTCATTCATCAAACATTGCTCGGAAACTACCCGATGTCCATTCGTTGGTTAGCACACCGCTATTTGCTCAAACAAAGCCTCAACTTTTATCAAGATGATTTTGCCGGGCGTATTGCAACTAAGGTAATGCAAACCTCTTTGGCAGTGAGAGAAACCGTAATGAAGACAATGGATGTCTTTGTTTACGTCTTGGTCTACTTTACTGCGATCGTGGTTTTGCTGGCCCAAGCAGATTGGCGTTTAGTCATTCCAATGCTGGCATGGCTGATGATTTACATTGGCATTCAATTGTATTTCGTCCCAAAGCTCAAACAAATCGCCTCAAAGCAAGCCGATGAGCGTTCGACGATGACAGGCCGTATCGTCGACAGTTACACCAATATTGCGACGGTAAAACTCTTTTCTCATAGCAAGCGCGAAACGACCTACGCAGAAAATGGTATGCGCGGTTTCCTCAACACCGTCTATCGTCAAATGCGTCTAGTCACTGGCTTCGATGTTGCCGTTGAAATTACCAACTATTTACTGGTGTTTTCCATCAGTGCATTCTCAATTTATCTTTGGATGGACAATTCTATCAGTGTCGGAGCCATTGCCATCGCGATCGCCTTAGCACTGCGTATCAATGGTATGTCCATGTGGATAATGTGGGAAGTTGGCGCACTCTTTGAGAATATGGGGACCGTCGTCGATGGAATGAAAACGCTCTCCAAACCAATCGACATCGAAGATAAGCCCAATGCCAAACCTTTGTCTGTCGACAAAGGGGGAATAGAGTTCGATAACGTTAGCTTCCACTACGGCGAAAAAAATAAAGGTGTTCTCAGTCACCTCAATCTCAATATTAAGCCCGGAGAAAAAGTGGGACTTGTAGGACGTTCTGGTGCCGGAAAATCGACCCTGGTCAACCTATTATTGCGCTTTCATGATGTAGAAGATGGGGCGATAAAAATAGATGGTCAGGTAATTTCAGACGTCACACAAGATTCATTGCGCAGCAATATAGGAATGGTGACCCAAGATACATCGCTACTACATCGCTCCATTCGTGACAACATTCTTTATGGCAACCCAGAGGCTTCAGAACAACAACTGCTGCGCGCAACAAAACAAGCTCATGCACACGAATTCATCGAAGCCCTCAACGACCCGTTTGGCAACCAAGGTTACGATGCCCAAGTTGGCGAACGCGGTGTTAAGCTCTCAGGAGGGCAAAGGCAACGTATTGCTATCTCTCGTGTTTTACTCAAAGATGCCCCTTTGCTCATTCTTGATGAAGCCACATCAGCACTCGATTCAGAGGTCGAGGCCGCGATTCAGGGAAGTCTCAATGAGTTAATGGAAGGTAAAACCGTGATCGCCATTGCCCACCGCTTATCCACGATCGCAGCAATGGACCGATTGATTGTGTTAGATAAGGGGCAAATCGTTGAGCAAGGTACCCATCAGGAGCTGATACAGAACAAAGGTATCTATGCGCAACTTTGGGCCCACCAAACGGGTGGTTTCATCGCAGATGACACCGATGTTGCTTAAACAACTGATTTATATAGAAACTAAATAAGTTGAACAATGGCGACATACTGACAATAACCGACTAGAACCGAGGTCAATTGACAGTTGTCGCCATTTTGTCGCCACTAATTTTCAAGTGGATTTAGCTGAACAGCTTGCATGAGGTGATCTGGCGTTTTTAAACAAGCGTTTTTAAACAAGCGTTTTTAAACAAGGACAGGCACTTGTAAGCAAAGTATGACGCCCAGCAGAAAAATCAACTCTGCCTCGTAACTACTTATCTTTATTCCGCTTTCTAGAAAAGAAACCGTTACAGTCGTGACATTCTCATTCCATCCCTAGGCACCATCATGACACGAGCACGCAACCAACAAATCTGCCTGGCTGCCACACCTTATTATCACTGCGTTTCACGTTG
>NZ_JABEYA020000003.1 GCF_013074385.2 Vibrio ostreicida | reverse complement strand
ATACACGGACTTAAATCCTATCCGTGCTGGCCTAAGCGATACGTTACAAGCGTGTGACTATACTTCCATTAAAGTGCGGCTTGAAGCCTTAAGTCAGCCACAACCAAGCGCTCCTTGCCTTTATCCTTTTATTGGTCACGCTGACCAGACTAACCTCGACGGCCTACCTTTTCGGTTGGTCGACTACCTTGAGCTGGTCGATTGGACCGGAAGACAGGTGAGGCCGAACAAAAAAAGCGTCCCTCAATCCATACCACCACTGCTCCAAACAGTGAAAATCAGCCCATCCTCTTGGTTAACGGCATGCACCCAGTTAGAACATAAACGCGCTTTATTGGTGGGAGGGAAAGAGTGTTTCCCCACGGTCATCCCGATAATGAACAGGCAGCGTATACACGGGTATCAGCTCACATAACATGCCATTTTTAATCTCGTTCTCAGCGAACGCTGGGAATGAATATGCCTATCAATCTAAGACTCTTATCCTTTGTCATTGTCAAACGCTACAGATGGCTTGCTTCAGTCAATGCACCTATCGTTAGGCCCCTTATGCGTTTATATGGTGTCTGTCCCTATTTCTTGTCCCTATATTTTACAGCTATTTTTTAGCAACGGGGTGATCCGGATTTAACTGAAGAAGATCCCAAAGGTTACCGTACAAGTCTTCAAAAACTGCGACTGTCCCGTAGTCCTCATGTTGCGGGCTACGAACAAACTGAATACCGATTGATTTCATACGTTCATAATCGCGCCAGAAGTCGTCAGTATTTAAGAATAAGAAGACACGCCCACCTGTTTGATTTCCTATAAAGTCTAATTGCTCAGGCTTCGATGCTCTCGCCAATAACAACGATACTCCATTGGAATTGGGTGGGGCTACGACAACCCAACGTTTATCCTGTTCCGGTTGATAGGTATCTTCAATTAGTTCAAATTGCAGTTTGTTAACGTAGAAATCAATGGCTTCATCATAGTCTCTTACCACTAGTGAAATATGAACAATACTTTGCTTCATTTCGTTACCTTATTTTTTCTGGTTCCGGTGACTTGACCCTGAACAACACAGTTTTTCATGCCTGTCCTCATTAGGCACTCATTAGGTACATTAGGCACCCGCGAAGTACGATGCCTGTCCCCATTTAGAGAAGTGGTCCCCGCGTGATTGAAACACACTATGTTGTGCAAATCCACATTCAATTAGCACTATATATTGTACCAAAACATGAAAGTCACATTGATAGAGGAAGGCATGGAGACAGAGGATTCGATTTGAGCCTTAATGAATTGGTGTTTGATTCAATGGGCAGGATGAGCAAAGTAGACAGAATTGTTATTAAATGAGGGAGCGAGACTTCTCGCCCCCCCCCCCCGCTCATAGCATGATCGGATTAACGGCTTTCTAACTCAGCGAAAATCGCTTCTGCGTCAACAATACCGCCTGAAATAGACAAGGTACTAAAAGGTACCAAGTCTTCCGGAGTCGAAGGCTTATTGACCAACAACTCAGGATAGTTACGCGATTGACTCATTAGTAGCTCTTTCATCTCAACCGCTGATAGATCTGGGTATCGAGACCATACCATCGCCGCCACACCTGAAACCACTGGAGCAGCCATACTCGTGCCACTGTATGCAGAGTAGGTATTATTTGGTGTTGATGAAAGAATTCGGTAACCCGGTGCAAATACATCGACGGACTCTTGACCAAAGTTACTGAAACTCGCCACAAGCGCATTATCAGCATGCTTGGCAGACGCTCCTACGTCCATCCAAGTCGAGATAGGTTTAGACCAAGAATGTTTTGCATAACGGTTCGGGAAGCTTGGTTTGATGTCGTTGTCATTACGGCTGTTACCCGCCGAATGCACAATTAGCACCCCTTTACGCGCTGCGTAACGGAAAGCATGATCGACGATAAACTTACGTGGAGAATAGCTCTTACCGAAGCTCATGTTGATGATCTTTGCACCATTATCTACCGCATAACGCACAGCATTCGCGATATCTTTGTCCCGCTCATCACCATTTGGTACCATACGAACGGCCATGATTTGTGCTGCATCTGACAACCCGTCAATACCAAGGCCATTACGGCGTTCAGCGGCAATGATTCCAGCAACATGCGTTCCGTGAGAGCCCACTGGGCCTTTCACGTCGTTGTTTCCATAGCCCTTTTCCCATGGGTTATAGATATCATCCATCACGACGTCTTTGCGGGTATCAAATTCGAGGTTGTAATGATAATCCAATGATTCCTGATATCGAACTCGACGTGACTCCAGATAGTCGAACGAGTACCAGCTTTCAAAAACACTGAGCAGCCCTTGAGCCGCGTCTACAACGTCTTGATTCGCGTGGTTGAGCAGCACTTGAAGCCCAGCGACGGTAAAATCCTTATGGTCAGTCAACTGCGTAATGGTGCTCTTAAACTGATTGGCTTGCTCTGTCGCTTGCGTCACTTTATCAAGTGATTCTTGATAAGAGTTGACTGAGGCTAGATAATCCGCTTCAACGCCCTCATAGTACTCACGTTTTTTTCGTGGAATCCAGTGCTTACCTTCAAGAAGTTCGAGGTATTTCTTATATTCACGCGTCACTTCCAATGTATCGTGATCAACATTCACACCCAAGGAGTTACCCAGAAAGTTCCAGCCATGAATATCGTCGATGTAACCGTTGCCATCATCATCAATGCCATTGCCCGGGATTTCATCTACGTTAGTCCACAGTTTATTCTTAAGATCTTCATGATCCACATCAACCCCAGAATCTAGGACAGCAACAATCACTGGTTGTGGTTTCAACGGTGGCATTAAAGATTCATAAACGTAGTCCGCACCGACACCTTGTAGGCTAGAATAGTTTGCAGAGGCGTTAAACCAATCACCACGATCTTCTGACGGCGTACTCATCATTCGCATAGAAAAGAAAGCAGGTCGAGCAGGCTTGGGGGAGAAATCGGCAACAATGTTGCCTTTCACGTCTTTAATAAAGGGGGAATTGATTGGGCTTGAATCAGCACTGACGTTAGCTGAAATAGAGGCTGACGCCATAATGGCAGCAGCAAGCGCTGAAAGCTTATATCCTTTGTTCATTCGTTACATCCTATTTAATTATACGCTCCATAAGCGCCCAAAAGATAAAATGCAACGGGATTAACGTCATTCACAAAATCAATTAAATGATATTGAGATCTCACTTAAGTAGATGTTTTCCTCGTAAAGTTTGAGATAAATTCTATTGATATTAGTAATATTAATTAATACCGTCATTATGTATATATAATAATTAGTTACGTCACTACCTATACAAGAAAACATGACCTCCCAACAGCCTCCTGTTTGTCTTCACAATTTCATTGACTGGGCTTTCAACTCACAAAGTTTATTGCTTAACTGGAGGCCATATATCAGAACAAATAACGGTCAGAAAAGCATATGAATATGGGCAAAGCATTTCAAGAACAGATCCCCAATAACCATTGTTTTGGCTGTGGGCCAGAAAACCCATTTGGCTTACAGATTAAAAGTCACTGGCAAAAGGAAAATACTTCCATTGCTCACTTTACACCCTCCGCTCACCATAGTGCAGGGCCGCTTCATTTTCTCAACGGCGGGATTATTTCGACCATTATCGATTGCCATTGTGTTTGTACGGCGATAGCAAAGGGTTACCAGATGCAAGACAGAGGGATCGGAGATGGTGACACCATCTGGTTCGCGACAGGACATTTGGAAGTGCGTTTTATCAAACCCGTGCCAATCAATCAAGAGATCACTCTGTTGGCCACAATCGAAGAAGCAAAAGAGAATAAAATTGTCGTTAGTTGTGCGCTTTACGCTGGTGATAGCCTTTGTTGCGAAAGTGATGTGGTCGCTGTTAAAGTCCCCAATCAATGGTTTGAACCCCGAGCAACGGACTAAATAAGCCAGCGGTGCCGCTGGCTTAGCTGTGAGGCATCAATGTCTTTAAAAAGTGTCACCACCGCCAATCATCAATACTTAGGAGTCACCCTGTACGTCAGTCGAATACTCTGTCGTATCCGCTTTATAGTGGGCGGAGGTATCAATATCGACATACCAAACCGACACGAAGCCAAAGATTAACACATAGCAATGTTTTCATATTGACGGCTGTCAATTTAACTTCAGGATAAGAGACTTGGCCACGTTAGTCACGCAGAAAAACGGGTGAGTATAGACAATAAAACAGCGTCCGAAGACGCTGTTTTAACACTCTAACTCGTTGGAGGTGAAGCACTTTGATCCGCGAGCTGAATCTCTTGCTGTCGAAGCATAGTATCCAGTTGATCACGCCGCTCTTTAAACGCTGCCATTTCCACTTTGGGTACTGAACTCGCCATGGGAATGTTGGCTTTCATTGCATTGACAGGCCTGCCACGATCAATCAACTCATAGTGGATGTGAGGACCTGTTACTCGTCCCGTCGAACCAGATAATCCAATTTGTTGCCCACGTGACACTTTTTGGCCTTTACGGACCAATATTTTACTCAAATGCAAATAGCGAGTCTTATATCGGCTGCCATGTTCAATCACCACATAATTACCCGCATACGGATGTTTACGGGTCATAATAACAACACCATCGCCCGTCGATACAATGGGTGTCCCAGTGGGAGTGGCCCAATCCGTTCCATTGTGTGGTGCAATGCGCCCCGTCACTGGGTGTTTACGGGTTGGATTAAAGTTTGAGCTTAAACGATAGCTTCCACTGATCGGCTTACGCTGAAATGCACGTTGAAGACTGTTGCCATTCTTATCATAGTATTGACCATCAGAGTGGAGATAAGCTGTCAGCTCACGGCCGCGATTATAAATTTTTATCGCCTGCAATTCTTTGTTGCCGGTTATTTTGTTTCCGACATACTGTTTGGAAAGCACCACTTCGAATACATCGCCAGCTCGTAAATCTCGAGAGAAGTTCAGTTTATCCTTCAATAGAGTGACAATCTGTTCATTCTCAGCACTGCCTAAACCTAATCGATGCAAAGACTGCGAAAAACTCCCCGCAATTTCCCCAACTAGCGCTTGCTCTTTCCAAACACCGGGAATTTTGACATCATTGAAAGCATAACTGCCGTCGTCAAGTCTGGTGTAAACCGCCCGTTCGACAATACTGAACTCTAGTTCCATTTTCCCCAACCCTTGCGTTTCTGGATCGCGCCAAAATCTTAGGGTATTGCCGGGCTTTAGCGTATCCAGCGCCAAATAGTTCAGGTCGGTTTCCATGACTTTCATCAGCTCACTGTAACCAAAGCCCAACTGATCAAAAATGCTGCTCAGGTTATCCCCTCGTTTAATTACGTATTCGTAATCGGGAATATCCTCAGGCACCTCAGCCTCAACGACTGGATCGCTTTCAAATACAGATTCGGATATCGATAAATCAACAGTACGTGGGTATTGGTCGCTTTTGTTTGTTGCGTAAAAAACCAATGCGGCAACAATAGGAAGGCTCAAAAGCATCATTCTTCGCGGCTTGGAGAATGCGCTGAAGCGAAATATCAAACTTCTGGATAGCACTTACTTGACCTTATAATAAATGATTAAGACAAAGGTATAAGGGTACGAATTTCTGCCACTCTTGTCACCTGCCTAATGTCATATTTGATGCAAAAAAGGCGCAAATGCGCCTTAATATAGACAAAATCCAACGGAGTATAATCACTTAATTTCACATTCATTCAGTTTACTGATAGGTTGAAACCAAGCAATTATCCGATCCATATCCATTCGGTTGATAACGGTCAGCGTTAGGATCATTCACCCACTTTTCATTATCCACCAAATAGCGAAATTCAAACTGGCCGTCTTTTGGCAGACGAGTTTTAAACTTAAACGACTTTGTCTTCGTCACTTTCTCCATTTGAATGGGTTGCCAATTTAAAAAATCCGCAACAATAGCGACACAATGACCAACCTGATCTTGTGGTAACTCAAAAGTCACCTCAACCTCATTTTTGGTTTTAAAGAAGCGTTTATTAATCATGATTGACTCCGTTTAAAATTAGTATCCATCCGTTTTGTTGCGCATCAGCCTAGATGACAAGTTATTGGCGCACCACAGAAAAACGGGGCAGCGCCTCATGGTTAATTGAGCTGCCGGAGATTTTCCTGTTCACTTAACTCAAACAGTATAGTCGTCATATTTGAAGGTTCTTGTGACATGGGTTGACCAACATCACGTTTGTGAATCGTCACCTCGATTCGGTTGGCGTTTACTTCAAGCTTTTCAAATACGATGCGATCCCCGAGCAATATGGCCTGCTCTGATATCATTCGTTTCCTAAATTGATCATAGGCAAAACTGGTCATATAGTAAAAGACGCCACTTCCCTGATTTGAGACCGTCATGATGGCCACCCATCGAGCAGGGTCGACCTGTACTAACGTCGCCATATCAATGTCCACGTCTCCCCGCTCTTCTCCATCTTCATATTGGCCACTAGCATGACCTGATTCCACATCGATCTCGTCAATAAAAGTGAAAGCCTGAGTCTCAGGTACTTTGATGGTCCAAGGATTGGTCGTTCTAAGGCCAAATGCAGAAAACATGACTTCGTTATGACGTCCAGAATGGTTAGGGAACTTCGCTCTAATCTCTTCATCTGACAGACTGAATCGGTAAATGCCAGCTAAGGTGACAACGATTAAAAGTAGAATGGGGATCAAGAGAATCAAGGGGATGGGGAGGAAACGTTTTTTCATCTTATTTATCTTCGTTTAATCTGAGCGACTCATGGACGAATGATATCAGTAACAACGACCAGAGCGTAATTGAAATCAGCATAACCTTTTGTCGATCACTGACAAGAGTTCCATGTCAGCTCACCACCGCGAATTCCTCACCTTCATCCAGTGCCCTCTATAAAAAAGCCAGCGCACGACGCTGGCTAACAAGGATTATCAATAAATATCCACCTTGTTGCTATAAGGTGTGTTCAAGCTGGTCATTCCCAATCATCTCACCATTACGGTTGAGAAAGCGCTGATAAGAAAAGGGCGAGAGATCGACACACGTAGGGACTTCCCTCACGAGTTCATCCAAAATCTGTTCGGTGATTGCGGAAGTCAGCCCCCCTGTTCGAAAGTGCCCACAAGCATTGAGGTATCCATCGACGTCTGGAACGGCACCTAAAATTGGCAATTCGTCCGGAGAGCCGGGTCTAAGCCCCGACCAACAGCGCCTAATATTCATATCTTTCAACTTAGGTATCGACTTCATTGCCCCTAAACCTAGCTCTTTCATTTGCTTAATATCGTTAGTGGTCTCAACCCCCGTTCCTCTGTCGTCGAGCCAATCAATATCTCACCATTGTCTTTTTGGGCAATATCACAGTCGCTGGTGGTTAAACAACCATTGAGTCACTTGGCCTTTCACGGGCATTTCCAATTCACTGGGCACCTAATGCAATTGTTGGTAAAAGAAGGGTAGAGCTTGACCTCACACAATGAGGCTCCACTAAATAAAAAGCCCACGACTTGCGTGGGCTTGTTCAGCATATTGACTACTGTTTATCTTGAACGTTGTCAGGTTCAAAGCTGGCAACGATATCGACTTCATCAAAATTACGATAACCCCGCAGCATAATGTTAAACTCACCTGCTGGCTTGTTAAACACACACTGCTCATTGCTACCGTTCTGGAACGGACGGCAATCGTAGTCTGTTTGAGAAACAGCACCGTCATATTTCACATACAGATCAGCGTCGCCGCTATTGGGACCTGTTATTGTAATGGTGACTTGACCCGCCTCCGCAGTACGAAAGACAAACATCTGCTCATCAAAATAGCCCGAAGAGAGATTTTCAACTGGTATCCCATTTTCTAATTGAGTCGCGGGTGAATCGGCATCATCTAGGCTGGTTTCAACCAAGTAAGCGATCGCCAGTTTCGCGAATTTTGTGGCATGGCTTGCCGTAGGGTCAGAGTTTTCTAAGGTGTCGTGCTCGGTATGAATATTGGAGTTATAATCACTAAACATACTTTCAAACGGCATCGCGGCAGGATAGCCTGCATTATGCCAAGAGGCATGATCCGAACAAGCATACCCACAGCGATCAAAATCATAAGTGATATCGCTTGCGTAAGTATCAATCAGTTCGCTCAGAAACTCCGTCAAGTTGCTGTCCGTATAATCATTGATAAAAGTGATGTCATGCGCTGAACCATTGTAGTTGGTCATATCCAGTTGAAGGGCTGAGATCACCTTGGCTTCTTCATTCTTCAGTGTTTGCGCAATGTCTTGCGAACCTCTCAGGCCCACCTCTTCTGCGGCATACCCATAGAACTTAATGGTACGATCGGGTTGAATACCACTTGCAATCATCAGGCGTAATGACTCTGTCACCGTCGCAATACCTGAAGCATCATCATCCGCTCCCGGAGAAATCGTTCCCTCCGTGGTCCACGAACCGACCGTGGAGTCGAGATGGCCACCCACCACTACAATTTCTTGTGGGTGTTTCGCACCAAGCAGAGTTACCTCAACAGATTTCTGTGGGTACTCGCTGTGAGTAATTTGACGAGCAGAGGCATACGAGACATCCTTGATTTCCTCGCTCCAACGATCATACAGCCAATCTGATGCAGCAATACCCGTAGAGGTGGTATAGAAACGGTTAGTAAAGCTGGTCAAGTTTTCAATGGTGGTCACCATGTTATTTGGTTCAACCTGCGCAATCAGTGAATTGACCGTTTCTGGATGGCTGATCACAGGTTTCTCAAAAGAGCTCAAGCTTAACGGCATCGCCGCTGCTTTCATTGCAGTCGCCTTATCAGGGTGAACCATATAGCCGCCGCAACGATGCTTTTCGTCGTGCATATGGCTCGATAGCGCTGCCAATTGCTTATCATTGATTTTCGCCACAACCGCATTTGGCGAAGCCGCAAAGCCACCCAAAATGGTTGCTCCATGCTGGGTAATAAGATGCTGTGCATCAGCATCGGTGGTGATCCAAACATCTTCCCCTTTCACATCAATTGATGATGTCGCAGCAAAAGCGGACGTACTGCCAAAGAGAGCTAAAGCCAAAAATGAGATTTTCATAGGAGAATGCCTTTCCTTTGTTTTTTTGAGTTGATAGAAAGAAGGGCTCCGATTGGAGCCCTGTAGCAAAGCCAATTAGTTTGCTTTTAAGAAGCGATAACGCTTGGTTTCAGAACAAATGTCACCAGAAGTACAGACCTGATACTCGACATCTATGGTTCCATTGTGACGGAACTTATCAACATAAGAACTGAACTCAGTCGCTCCGACAACCTTGCCATTACGCTTAACGACAAAGTAGTCGTCTGTCGCGTATTCCCATGCTAATTTAACCCGCGCTTTGCCATTTGGTTGTTTGTCACCAAATCTCAATTTGAGCGGGAACGCATCCGTCACAGCGTCTTCAATCTTGATGGTCTTATTGGTTGACGTCGCAGAACCTGCATCATCTGTTACCGTCAAGGTCACAACGTAGTCTCCGGCAGTCGCATACGTATGGCTAACCGCTGCACCTGTTTTCGCGTTGCCGTCGCCAAGATCCCATTGGTAAGAAACGATCTCACCGTCACTATCACTACTGGTACTCGTGAAGCTAACGGTTTTTTCATTAACCACATGATTAAATGAGGCGACAGGCGGTACGTTAGTGCTACCCGTATCAAACGACGCTTTCAGGTTGGCGTCTGCGTATTCAGAATAACCAAACACGTTGATGGTGTAACGACCCGCTTGAGGGTTTTCAATCACACAAACTTCGTTGGTCACTGACTCACTCTTACAGATGTTTTCCTGACCATTTGGTGCGTAATCCAAACCAATGTAGATATCTGGATCACCTGTGGCCACTTCAAGTTCAACTGTCAGTTTGTCTTTACCTTCAGGTACTGCAATATCGAAGTACGTTTTCGACCCCGTACCGCCAGCGACGGTAACAGGCTGACCGTTTTCAAGACTCTGATACTCTGGCTCCGGTGGCAGTGGTGGCTCAGCACAAGGCTCTACACCAACAACATCAAAGGCCGCGATAACATCCTCCGTGCTGTACCCTAGATCGCTCGCCGCATTCTTGACACCACATGCACCTTGCCAATAGTTGCTGTCTTCCGCCCAGTAAATCTGGTTGGCAAGTACAAACAGCTCAAATGCTTTCTTGGTATCCCACCCTTGGGTTGTGGATAGGTGATAGAAGGCTTTATTGAAGACACCAGAGCTATAGTGAACATTGAGCCCATCGTAATATTCAGACGCATGGTTGATAGAAGATCCATCACGTGATGGGTCATCGAAGTAACGCAACGCCCCATCGGCCTTAAAGATATTACGGCCAACCATCCAGTCATTGGTGCCTTTCATGTAATACTCTGCGGCTTCACCAGCAATATCGGAGAAGGCTTCATTCATACCACCCGACTGATTGGCATAAATCAGACCTGAATTCTGTTCGGTAAAGCCATGGCTGACTTCGTGAGCCGAAACATCCAGACTGACAAGAGGGTAGAAGGTTGTTGCACCATCCCCAAATGTCATCGCTTCACCATCCCAAAACGCATTTTCATACGCATTACCATAGTGAACACGCATCTGCAGTTTAAAGGTCAATGGTGCGGTCTCAAACCAGTCCTTATACATATCGAACACGACATTACCAAAGTAATGGGCATCGTTGAGAGGCGCGAATGCACCATTTATTTCTTTGTGGGAGTTACGCGGACATTCGTAGGCATAAGGCGTTGAACCAGAGGTCCCGCCATTGAGGTCAACAGTGACGACATTTTCAGATTCCATGATACATTCAGTACCATTCTCGGTAACATCTAGAAAATGGTAGTCCGTACCGTATTCGTACATTCCTGTTTTCTCGTTTCCACCAGGACCTGTACCAATTTGAGCATGTGCAATACCTTCCCAACGATCAATAATTTCGCCACTGTGGGCATCCAGCATTGTGAACGGACGTGAAGGGTGTTCCTTACCTTCAATCAAGTATGACACGACATAAATCAAACGTGTTTTGCCACCATCTTGATAAACGTACAGCTTATCCTGAGCATTTCTCATTGATGGCGTCGCGGTGATACCCTTGGTAAGATCTTTGCTCGCTAACGCTAGCGCCTGAGAACGATTCAGGGAAGGTTTTATAAACGAGCGGTCGACACCTGTCATTTTGACGTAGTTACCTTGAACGGCTTTCAAAGCTCCGCCACGTGCAGATTGTGTCGCATTGAGATAATGCCCCCATACAGGCACACCCCAGATGTTTTGTTGAACCTTCACCTTGTGAATGCCACGCTTTTCCAGATTCACTTCTTTGACCATTTTGAAGCTGGTTGCGTTGTCGACACCAAGCTGAGAGTTCAGCCCAGAGAAGGATGTAAAGTTGATTGGTTTGCTTAGATAAACTGACTCACCGGCGTGAGCGGATAGTGATATCGCACTCGCAACGGCTACTGCCAAAAGACGCTTGTCTATTTTCATTATGATTCTCCTTATCATGGCACTTTAACAAGTGCTAAAAGAAACATAACATTAACAATTGAGAATAATCCCCAACATTCACAATAATTATTTAATTAATCAAAGAGGTGCACAATATATAATGAATTTATTGCGATGATCATAAAATAAGCGGCTACTTTTTAACCAACCCTGTCTCCATTAAACTAAAAATTAAGAAATCGGTCAATTTGTCATATACAAATCAGTCACTTGAAATCACTATCTCATCATAACTTTCATCAAAAAAGGCCAATATTAGCACTTATTTTTTAATCAAAAAGAACAATAAATACCCAAAACATAAAGACTGAAACACTCTAAACATGGTAAGACTGCCTTGTGTCTTACATATATATTCAAAATAGTGTGATAATTATATTATGAAGTAAGCTCATGTGATGTAATATTGCTGACTCAGCTGATTTTAAATCATTAAACGCACATAAAAGAGTTCACAACGATCGCAATACGACGAAAAATGACGGCCTCCCTGATAGTGGGTCATGGTGATTTATAGCGACTCATGGCGATTAACTTTATCGGCGACGTAACGAGCAAACAACTTATGCATGCCAGTGGTTGGGTGAAGACCGTCCCAATACAGATATTGATCAGCGGTTGTCGATACTTTTCCCGTATTTTGGTTGTACGCTGGCTCTTGCGTATTAGTGATCGTAATTCCTGTCACCTTATCTTTATACCAACCTTTTTTTTCGACGCTGTCTATCACCTGATTAAACAACAAAAATGCGTCTGCCCAATATATATTGGTTTGCGGATAAGCATACGCCAGAGCCTTCAGGCGATGCTTGAGGGTGAGGTTAAACTCATTGATGAATCGACTCGTGGCCAATTTATTCTCAGAAAGCCAAGGAGCGGAGGTGAAATTGGGAATATTCGCCACCACAAGATGCGCGACGCGATGATCAAGTAAGGTGCGGATATCCTTCAACGCGAGTTCAGCAGCCTCTTGACCCGTTTGCCCTAAATCACCATAAACCGTATACCATAAATTGTTGGTGCCTATCATATACGTCACCAGCGTATCGGCGTTGAACATCCCGTGTGTTGATAACCGATTGTCAATCTGCTGGGCTGAATTAGGGAACACATGCGCACCTGAAATTGACTCTACCTCGTCACTGAGCACCAGATTGAAAAAATAGTGGCTTTCTGCCTTTGCTCCACCCACCGACCAATTGTTTCCTGACTGTGCAGGAATTCCAATCGTAAACCTCCGTTGAGTACTTTGTACCTTTGCCACCGCAACCGTGCGTTGCTCAGCACGCGCAGGAATAGAAGGTGGCAGTGATAAAAACTCGCTAAGATACTCAGTCCACACTTTGCCGTTAGAGGCTCGACCAATAAAATTGGGCGGCCCTGCCGAGATCTTAACGGCCCCACTCGTTGCCTGATTGATGACTTGAGACATCGTATTCTTATTGCCGACATCCGATAGGCTATCGCCAAAACTGGCTAGGTGACGCAGATCTTGGGCAAAACAATGACTGACCAAAGATACCGCACAGAGCAATGTCGCAACGAGGGGGGAAGGGTTGAGGTTCATCGACGGCTCCTCTAAAACTCGATGTATCCCCTGCATTTTACCGCATGACACATCCTGACACTGTGATCCGGTTTGTGGGGAGTTCTTGACTCACTGGTGTAATTTAACAATGTCAGTCGCAGGGAGTGATTAAGACACGCTAATGAGAAAATGAAAAACAATCGGCGTATGTAGAGCGAAGTGCCTCGCTTTTTCCCTTTTGCTTTCCCGTTACACTCTTGGACTAACATTACTATTTGGACAAACACATGTTTAAAGGAAGTTTCGGTCGCATCAGCTTACTGTTAACCACCATTTTGGCTGGCAACAGTTATGCCGCCAGCCCATGGGATATCAGCCAAAACACACCGGTGGATATTGAGGATAACGAAGTCAAAAAACAAGTTAGCCTGTCACCAGATAGGGCACCTATGCCCCCCGCTTTAGACAGTTATGGCATGCAATCTGACGGCTCCTTTCAACACCCCACAGCAGCTCCTGAGTCTCATCAGCCCCACCCATTTTCCGGGCAGATGAGTGACTGGGATACAAATAGCTACATCAAAAATATGCGGGTAGAAGCCTATTATCCGATCCAAGTGGAGCCGTTTCATACGTGGCAAAATATCATCGACTTCGATGGAAAACGCTACCTCTATCAATATGTTAGAAGCGACCTAAAAATCTTTGATATTACCGACCCTAAAGCCGCAACGCTTTTATTAACCAAAGGTCATACGTGGGGGAAATCAGGCAGCGGCGAACCACAGAACCCTTTCGCCGAAGGCGAAATGATGGGCGCAGCATCAATTCAGTGGAGTGATCATCAGCAAAGCTACGTCATGGTTCAAGCGTATGAAGTCCGTCGTTTTGGCTTACTCAAAGATAAATACCGTCAGCCAGACAAAGTTAAAGCCATTCGGCAAAGCCCGCACCTTAAAGGGTTCAAAGTCTACGCCATGAAAGGGCCTTTGCCTAAAGATTGGACCTTGCTCGCCGAGCGCACCACGGACATTCTTCACCCAGATGCGCCCATTGGCCAACAACAAGGCTCTGGAGTACGGGATATTCCAACCTATAATGGTGATGGCATTATGTATGTTGCCGCCGCGCCGGACAAACGATATGGGCTGACAGAGTACCCTAATGATCTCTACAGTGCGGGCTATCAAGCATGGGATATGTCTGATCCCACCAACCCACGTTTACTTGATGTCTTGTCTGTGCCCGGCCAAATCATTGGTGATGCTGAACACGAAGCGGTTTATAAGGCCGACGCCCGAGCGGGCAATCGCACATCGTGGATGGGGGCAAGAATGTCACTTTTTCTGCATGATAAGCAGGCCGACTACGGCTATGCCGCCATGGGTGGTTTGGGCTTTTATGTCATCGATGTCCGCGACCCTAGTAATATGAAGGTTGTAGGTAATTTAAAGTTCCCACCCAATATCGCTGGAACCGAAGGGGATTTTGTCGACGTCTCTCAGGTCAAAGAGTCTGGGTTAGTGTATTACAGTGGTTACCCACTCAACGAAGATTGTTATGAGCCCTACAAAGACATTCATATTATCGATGTCTCTGATCCCAAGAACCCCATTTCCAAGGGTGTCATGCCCAGACCTACCCCCCCAGAAAGCGCAAAATTCACCGATTTCTGCCAACGCCGAGGGAGTTTTGGGCCTAAACGCACCGGCGCTTACCACCAGCCAGGTATCGCTCGAAAAGATCTATTGCCTTACAACTTTTACAATGCCGGTTTACAGGTATTTGACGTTTCTGATCCAAACAAGCCGCATATTGCCGCGTATTTCGTCCCGCCATTCGCACCCGACAAAGTCGCCAGTTACGCAATGGGGAATTTGTCTCACTCCGTGTATGTAGAATACGATCGCAACTTGTTTTGGTTATTCACCAATCACGGCTTTTATGCCTTATCTAGCCCTTTGCTCGGTGAACCAAAATTCAGCGCACCACAGCGACCATGGCCACCCAAAACAGCGAAAAATTAGGGTAATTGCCCACGGAGAGAGGGCATGGCTAATTCCATGCCTTCTCGATTAAGTTGAGGCTAAAAACACACATCGGGCAGAAGCCTCGCGAGAGTCAGGAGTTAAGCATTTGGATGACTAGTCGGAATACCGAGCACGAGCGGCTTGTTCTTTTGCCACAATCGTTTTACCGATTGGAGCAAGCGAAATAACAGCAAGTTTAAGGTGCTGAAGCGCAAATGGAATACCAATAATCGTCACAAAACACGCTACCGCTGAAAGAATATGGCCAATCGCCAACCAGAAACCCGCAAAGATAAACCAAATAACGTTACCAACAAACCCCAATGAACCCGTACCGATATCCTCTTCGTTAGTCAGTTCATCGCGTGCAATGGCCTCGTGGCCAAAGGGAAAAAACGAAAATTTTCCAATAACAAAACAGGCCCTGCCCCATGGAATCCCGACAATACTAATAAAGGCAATCAGGCCAAATAACCACCACATCAAGCCCATAAATACGCCCCCAAACAAAAACCAAATGAGGTTACCGATTGTTTTTATCATTTTGTATTTCTCCTGCAAAAACATTTGTTGAACCTTCATTCGTCGTGTTCAACGTATAGGGATGTATGACATCGGTATGCATGTTGGAGTGCATCGCCAGAACACTGAATCAACCTCGCTCAAACGCTTTTTTCATTCGGGCACTGCATCCAACCCCAAGGCACACAGTATCCTCGCGACACCTTAACCCAAGATGAATACCTTAAAATGGGTCTACATTAACCCTTGCCAGACCGCGGTTGCACCGCTAACACTGCATAATAACAACGCGGCAATACGAATTTTTTCTTTGGGTAAACTCTGAGTCGTGACCAGCGCTAACCGATAGCCAAGCCAAGAAGCCGGTAACAAAGGCACACTTATCCAAAGGTGGTGCCATGAGAGAAAACCAGCAGGCATCTGGACAAGTAAAGACATGACCGAACTGAACACAAAAAACGCGGACAAGTTGCCTCGCAATTGATTGGCTTCCTGATGCTGCAGCAACAACGCCATGGGCGGCCCACCAATGCCTGAGCTGGTACCAAAAAAACCAGAGAAAAACCCTGCTACGCTCATTCTCACTGGCGTCGGCTCAATTCGAAACGGTAACAAGCTAACAACGACAGCAAACAGCACCAGAGCCCCGAGCCATAACGCGAGGATATCCGTCGATACCATGACCAGAAGCAAACCGCCAGCGACTGAGCCGGGTACACGGCCAATCAATGCCATTTTAAGCCCACCGATTTCAACACTGTCTCGGTGTTTTAAAGCGTTAAGAATAGAAATATACAACGCCACCAGACAAATAGGAGCCGGCACATACACTGGCGAGACAAGAAACAGTAAGGGCGCCGCTACAATGGCCAGCCCAAATCCAATAGCAGTCTGGACAAAAGAACCCAGAAAAATCAAAAAGGCAGCAATTAGTGCTTCGGTTGTTATCCATTCAGCAAACATAATAATGGGATTAGGGCAGTTTTACAGACCATCATCATAATGCAATTCGCTGTAAAACCCCGCACGATTTTTTAGCACTGAATCAATTTTTACACCCACCGGACAAGCCTGACAGATCCGCCCATTCAGTGGGTCTAGAGTTGTTCAATACGCTCAAGGTAATCGTTGGCCGTGGCCAAAATACTCTCCTGAGTAGGCTCGTCAAGATTATCCCAAGAGCGGTAGATGACACCGATTCGTGGGTTGCGACTCAACATTTCACGGTGTGTATGCATAAAACGCCAGTACAGACTGTTGAGCGGACAAGCTCTCTCACCCACCTTTTGCTTGTGGTCGTAATAACAGCCTTTACAGTAATCACTCATCCGATTGATGTAAGCGCCACTCGCAGCATAAGGCTTAGTTCCAACAATGCCACCGTCTGCAAACAAGGCCATGCCTCTCGTGTTTGGCATCTCTACCCACTCGATCGCATCAACATAGATGCCGAGATACCAAGCTTCAACCTGCTTTGGATCAATATCGCTCAGCAAGCAAAAATTACCCGTCACCATCAGACGTTGAATATGATGGGCATAGCCATGGCTCAGTGACTGCCCAATCGCTTCACGCATACACGACATCTTAGTGGCGCCGGACCAGAAAAAATCTGGCAAGTTTCTCTGCGCAGAAAAATGATTTCGATCGCGATATTCTGGCATATTTGCCCAGTATACGCCGCGAATGTATTCCCTCCAGCCAAGAATTTGGCGAATGAACCCTTCAATCTGGGCAAGATCAATATCTGTATTCGATGTAAACGCCGATAAGGCGGTCTCTATCACCTCTATTGGACTGAGCATTTTGGTGTTCAGCGAGAATGACAGTCGACTGTGGTAAAGCGACCACTTTGCCTTATGCCCCTGCGTCATTGCATCCTGAAATCGTCCAAACTTTGGCAAACAAACATGACAAAAATGAGCCAATAGATTGAGACTTTGATTGCGGTTAATCGGCCAGACAAGTGGTCCGGATAACGTACCTATTGTCTTGATATTATGACGCTTTAAAGCCTCCAACGTATCATTGACATCCGTCGCGAATAAAAGCGGTTCTGGAATATCATCGAGATCCGCAGCCTTAAGCTTATGCCGATTGCTCGCATCAAAATTCCATCGCCCCCCGATGGGTTTATCACCTTCCACTAAAATGGAATAGCGTTTTCGCATCTTGCGGTAAAAATGCTCCATGATGATGTGTTTACCGCGAGGAAAAAAATCCGCAATGTCCGCATAAGGCAACAAAAAGTGTTCGCTGTCGACTTGCACTATCTCTATCCCGTCAATGACCACTTGTTCCAATGACTGCAATAGGCGATATTCGTCCGGTCTTTGATACTCAAACCGACTTGCCCCTATCTGCCTGACATAATGCGTGACGAAATCTGAGAGATTGAGGAAACTGGCCGTCTCGTCCAATGTTAGGTACATCACCTGATGGCCTTGCTCGCGTAACTCGGCGGTAAACGCCTTCATGCCTGCAAAGAAAGCGCACACTTTTTGGATATGATGGGCAACATATGACACCTCTGGGTGTAACTCCGCAATAATGTAAACAACAGAGTCATCCACTCGACTAAACCAAGAATGATCCCTATTCAATTGATCTCCAAGCACTAGCCTTAGTCGTGAATAAGTACTTTTACTCATCATTTATCTCCTTTGATAGTGGCCAATCAACCATATCAACACTATCAATGCTGTGGCAGACATTTACCGTTTTCTCACCATTCCAACGCTGGGTAAATTGCCCTTGTGGATCATAGAGTTCAGCCTGCTTTTCGAGATCAAATCGCCGTGATCCACGCTGATCGCTACCAACTCCAGCCAGATACTGCCAGTTCCCCCAATTAGACGCCACATCATAATCTATCAGTTGGCTTTCGAAGTAAGCCGCGCCATAACGCCAATCGATGTTCAATTCGTGAATGAGGCAGCTAGCTGCCAACTGCCTTCCTCGGTTTGATAAGTAACCGGTTTGGTTGAGCTGTTTCATACAAGCGTTAACGATTGAAAACGGCGTATTACCATTGGTCCACATAAGGAATCTAGAGCTGTAAAAACTGGTTAAAGGGGCAACGTCTCCCAAACCCGAAAAACGAAATAGTTTGGCACCATACCGACGCCCGTACCAATAAAAATACTCGCGCCACAATAATTCGAAGTAGATCCAACCAGTGGACTCATTAGCTCCGTGATCACGTTCATATTGGGCAAGGTAGCTGGCTACTCTTTTGGGGCTGACACAACCTAAAGCCAACCAAGGAGAAAACTTCGTAGAGGAGTCACGACCATCGAGACCGTTTCGAGTTTGTTTATACTGACTCGCCAATGAGGATGAGAAATATCGCTGACAATGCCTTATACCCGCCGCTTCTCCTCCTTCAAACCATATGCAGGCTGGAATATCTTCCACTAAAGGCTCGTCTTGAAGATCAGCATCAATAGGTTTGGGCAATACCTCAATTCCAAAATCGACGCCGACAGGCAGCTGGTCGACTTTCTTTCTAAACTGGGTAAAGGATTGGGGAAGATCGTTCAATTCAAACGGTATACGTTGATCATTAAACAAGGTCCGTACTGATTGCTGGACAACGGTAAGCTGAGGATAACGTTCCGCTATCCTTTCGACAACGCGCTGTTCGTTGATGCCAGCAAAACGGTCACAATATAGATGCGTGATGCCATAGCGATCAATGAAACGAGACAGCACCTCTTCCGCTTGCCCCGAGCAAATAATCAATGCCTGATTAAACGTGGCAAGGCTTTCTGACAGAGCATTAAGTGATTCCATCAAGAAGGCTTGCTTTTGCAAAGCGAAAGCCCGTTGCTGAGAGAAATGGCGAATAAAAGCGTTCCATTGAGGTAAGCAGTAGCAACAAAGCAGAGCGTCGACTTCAGTGGCCGCCTGATTAAGTAGATTGTTATCCTGCACTCTAAGATCACAAGTGTACCAATATAAACCAATCGACTGTCTCACGTTTCCGTTCCTTACCGTATCACTAGTGAGTTATACGATGAAAACACGCACTCAGCTTTCACGCGTTACATTGATTGGCAAAAAAAGTTTCCTCACCGCTTAGCACCCAGCCCACTCTAGTACGGTCCACTGCGGCGGATGCGTCAACGCTTTCAAACGCGGACATGGATTCACTAGATAGGTGAAATCTGCGTATTCACACAAAGGCAAATCATTGATTGAGTCAGTAAAAAAATGCACCGAAGAGAAACGTGTCGGCTGAGCCAGCAGCCACTGTTCCAACCGAGTCACTTTACCCTCGCGATAACTTGGTACTCCGGATATATCAGCACTATAGCACCCCAATCGCTCCACCAGATCAATCCCCAAAGCCGATGGGATACCGATACGCCGCCCTACGGCGGCCACTAAGAATGTCACACTCGCAGAAATGATCACCATTTGAACGTTGTCTCGTGAGAGTTTTTCAATCAAAGCAACCGCCTGAGGGAACTGCTTTGGCAGAATATGATCTTCAACACACTCTTCCACTAATCTGTCGACGTATTGTGTCGTCATCCCCATCAATGGGGCCATAGAAAAGGTGAGATAGTCCTCCATCCTAAGTTCACCTTTGGCATAAGAAGCCATCAATTGCTGGTCTCTTTGAATAAAGTCAGGCTGAGTCACCACGCCTTTCTCCACCAAAAATTCATTCCAAATCATTGCACAGTCTGCATTGATCAGGGTTTCATCCAAGTCAAAAACATATAAAGGTCGAGACATTTTACGCTCTTTAAGGGTTGGGTTTCATTTAAAGTTAGGGGGCCGAACCGATTTTCCAGCAAACGTTACGACGAACGATTCAAAAGGCCCACGGCCAAGGTCCAGCGTCGGGCTGTCTTGATAACGTATCATATTACCGACCAGTTAGGGCCCCTTTCTCGTCGCCGTCCCCCCCAACACGGGTGGGCATTGTCAGAGAATGATGTCGTCTGAATCACGCCTTAACACTGTTTGGCCCGACGCGCTCACCTTGTTCGGCTTTCAATGGTAAGCTCACCATCACTTTGGTGCCCTTACCTTGAAGACTTTCCAAGCTTAGGTCGCCACCAAGACCATTGACCACATTACACGCTACAGTCAACCCAAGCCCCTTCCCATCGCCTAATGGCTTGGTGGTAAAAAAGGGGTCGACGACCTGATTAATTTTATCACTAGGGATCCCACACCCGTTATCTTCAATGGTGACATAAAGCTGCTCATGCTTAATCTCACAACGATAAGTGATCGATGGAT
Source organism: Vibrio ostreicida (assembly GCF_013074385.2). GTDB lineage: Bacteria > Pseudomonadota > Gammaproteobacteria > Enterobacterales > Vibrionaceae > Vibrio > Vibrio ostreicida. The sequence continues at coordinate 238,273 of NZ_JABEYA020000003.1, read as the reverse complement.
CATCGCAATTTATCTCTAGAGCTTCTAGCGCATTGACATGCAGGTTACTGAACACTTGCTTGAGTAATGCGGAATTGGATTCAAGCTCGATATCGCTGCCAATTAGGTTGTCGATTCGCGGCTGAAGATCATTCTCATAAAAATTCAACTTGACCACTTCATCACAGATGGCTTTTAGGCAGCATGACTCTCGCTCAGACTCCATTCCTTGAGACAAACTACTTAAATCAGACACGATGCTTTTGACTCGCAGTAAACTCGACCTCGAATCTGAAATCACGGATGATAGGTCTTCCAGAATAAAAGACACATCCTTTTCTTGCTTATAATTGGCAATCTGATCGGGGACGGCAGCCTCACCCGTCTCTTCCAATTGAGCGATAAAATCGTCATGCATGCCAATCAGATTCATCATCGCTTCGACATAGTCAGTCAGGGGAGAAAGATTACCCAGTGCAATCCCCAAGGGGTTATTAATTTCATGAGCAATGCCCGCGGTCAAACGTCCAAGACTCGCCATCTTCTCCGAATGGACAAGTTGTGCCTTTGCCATACTTAATTCGGCCATGGATGTCTTTAGGCGCGAATAATGAAGCTTCATCTGACGTTGAGATTCCATGTTTTCCAAAATAATTTTGAGTTGAGCCGCGGCTTCCTCCAAAACCTTCACTTTTGAAAAAGTAAAGTTAGCCGCTTGATCATGATCAAACTGGCACACAATCGTGCAGGAGTGACGCTCTAATATCCAAACGGGGAAAATCAGTGAATGTCGCTGCGAAGGATCGTCAGAAAACTTAATGTCGGGGTGTTTGATGGATTGGTACTGTTGCCAAACACTTTCTAACTCTTGATTGACATCAGATGGCTGAAGCAAGCCGTTGGGCTGCGCTTTGTAAGCGATCAGAGCATTTTCTTGTTGTTTAGACTGCCTGAGAACATAAGTTTGACGGGCGTTACAGAACTGGTCCAATTCATTGACAAACTCACACAAGACTTGGTTGGCCGACACCTTAGATCGATTAAACTTGTTAATTTTTGCCAACAGTTTTAAATACCCTTTCTGCTCGGCTAACGTCTTGCCTATCGCTTGCTGCTTATGCACCTCGCGCCTTATTTCAATAAGACTGACACCACTGTAGTAGCGTACGTCATCCAATTGTCGATCTACGCCATCCCACTGCTCTTGTGAATCCGTAATCACCCAAATGGACAAAAAGTGATTCTTTAGGTTATTGCGAATAAACGGAACCAATTCCTCAACCCATTCGACCCCTTTTTCCTGCCCATTGACAATAACAACACCAACATTATGTTCTCTCAACCACGCTTTCGCGGGTTTTATTGCTCGACATTGATCACATTCGATCTGTTCAAAATACGTTGGATTTTCATCACTTTGTGAAACCAACAATAGTTCAGCCACGCGATTGCCCTTCTACCAGACTTGATACTACTATAACGTTAGTGCATGCAAGCGCGTAAGGACAAATATGAAGTTAATTCGTTTGGTTTACTACAGTATCGCCTCCAGTGAAATGACCATGATGGACCTCAAGGGCATTCTTGATGTTGCTCGTAAGAACAATGGAAGTCGAGATTTAACAGGGATGCTTTGTTATGACAATGAGTATTTTCTACAAATTCTGGAGGGGGAACCCAGTGAAGTTACTGACCTATTTCTGACCATCGGACGTGATGAACGCCACCATCAAGTGACCATAATGGGTGTTCAATCTATTGACAAACGTGCGTTTGGCAATTGGGATATGGGCTATGCCGGAAGCAGTGAAAAAATGCAAGAGCAGATGCAAGCATTAGATATGGAGAGTTTCAACCCAACGGTCCTCAGTGTTAAACAGGCCGCCTTATTACTCTATGAGCTCTCCAAGGCGCAAACCCCTGTTTAAACCGTAACATTATTACAGAGTTCGCAACCCGATCGGTTCCAAGGGCAAGGCTCGCTTAGCCCACACTGAGCTGAAATGCTAAAGAATCACCTTCATCTGAAAGACAAGGTGTAAAACCCAATTTGAGTAAGACAGACGCACTGCGATCATTCCAAATGTGGACACCTGCCCTTACTTTACCGTGAAAACCACTGGCGTGAAGATGCAACAATAACGCATGGCACATTTGTGTGGCAATCCCCTTTCCCCAGTAGGTCGGTTCCACCCAATAGGCCAAGGCCAAATCGTGGTTTTGAACCCGCAACGTCACCTGACCTACCATGACTGAATCGACACTGCGCCGGCAACTCCAAACAAAACCCTGACTTTGAGTCCAGTCTGCCACTCTATCCGAGCACCAACGTTGCGCGAGCTTGAGTGTCTTTATTTTGGCCAGTGGCAATGTCGAAGGGAAGCTAGGACTCGTCACCGCCGATAATAGCTTACGGGCATCATCAACCGAAATCGGCACATAAATAAACTCATCACATCGAAATTCAGTGGCAAACGCGGGGGTTGGGCGTTCCATCGAGATCTCCTACACCAAGAACACCGTTCAAAGTACCATGGGTTAGCTGTCCGAGAAAATCACTACCGCCTATTTGAGTGACTTTAGCCCTCAATGCACGCTTGGAAGGTATAGCGGGTTCTGAACGACCGAGAATCTGTCGCCCACGATACGTCGCTACAGTTCGGTCAATTTTGACAACAAGGCTTCACGACGAAGCTCCAATATCTCGTCTATCAAGCGCTCTTTTGCACTCAAACCAAAGTGAGTCGCATAATTTTTAATTTTTGCAATATCATTGGATTCAAGTTGATAGACATCTCGCTTGAGAATCGCGTCCGCTTCACTTTTTATAAAACCTACGCTCTGCAACTTCTTTATAATAACCTGATCCAGTGGGTGAACGTCTCGTGCCATATTCTCTATTTCAAACTGACGGTGAGGCTCAGTAAAGGCCCCACTTTACTTTCGGCGACACGTTACACGGTTTAGATGACAATCCAATGACACTCTAAGCCCATTGCAGCGGAAAAACTCCAGCATCTCACAAATCATGAGCGACTGACTGCTGTGGCTGCAAGCCGTTCGCCCATCGGGTGTCAGGCTCGATACCCGATGGATTCTAGGTTAGATCGATTGAAGCACGGCGAGCAGGGTTTCTGCTTTGCTGGCCTCAAACTGGCTCGGTTGCTCGACATTCAACTGCGTCACAATCCCATTTTCAATAATCATTGCGTACCGCTGCGAACGAACCCCACCAAAGGTCGCGGTGTCCATTTCCAACCCAAGTGCCTTAGTAAAACTGGCATCACCGTCCCCTAGCATCATAATTTCAGAGGCATTTTGCGCCTCTCCCCAAGCTTGCATCACAAAGGCATCATTCACGGATACACACGCAATAATATCAGCACCTGCGTGTTTAATCTGATCCGCCAACACAACATAACCTGGTAAATGTTCCTCCGAACATGTTGGGGTAAATGCCCCCGGAACGGCAAACAAAACAACGCGTTTGTTCGCGAATAATTCATCGACTGTATGGTTGACCATTCCCTCTTCGGTCAGTTGCGAAAGAGTGACACTGGGCAGTGATTGACCTTGCTGAATCATGATAAGTTTCCTTGTTATTGAAGAGGTAACCAGTGTAGCGATGAACCGTGTGCCACACCACTGATTAAAGAAATGCCCCCAAAGAAATACCTTTCGTGAGACGAAACTCTCACAATAATGTGCCACCCTTGTCGCACTGACGTAAACCGACTCAATAAAATGAACTACTATCATGCGCCTATCGTCTCTAGCGTAAACCCATCGACTGCGGCCCGAGTGCGGTTCACAATGGTGGGTATCAACATCGAAGGGCCAAACGCCGCTGTTTTGAATGCGATTTCTCTAGTATGATCCCCAACAACCCTAAAAACTAAGAAGCAACATGGCCCCAAAAAACACCCCCCACCCCTCTGCGGAAACCATTAATGAAGCAACGCAAATCGCCCGAGCCACACAAAAGCCGGGGCAGACCAAACAACAGACAAAGCTCATCGCGCAAGGAATAGAACAAGGCATCGCCCAATACAAAAAGCAACACAAAGCGCAGGCTAGAGCGGCAAATAAAGCAAAAAAACAGTTATTGAAACAAAACGCTAACCGTGAACAAGCGGCACAGACAGAGAGCCTTAACGCAGAGCAATCCCATCATCAGCCGTTTTCTCAACGCCGGTATTTACCCTGGGTCTTACTTGCCCTGTCTTGGGTGTTTTTTGTCAGCTATCTTGTTGTGTTTTGATGGATGTAAAGGATCAAACCAGAAGAAATTACTGTATTTTAACCGTCGGTTGTTCTCTCTTGTGTATTCTTCGCGTTTACAATCAAACCTAACTTAGACGACAGGTAACCTTGGCCATGAGCTTTATTATTCTTCTCTTTTTACTCTTATTCGCATTGATTTTCTTTGTCGCTCGCTGGAGAAAGACCTCATACCTTTTCCTGACCGGTTTGGTCGCGTTATTTGGTTTAATTGGTACGGGGGAAATACCTCGCTATTTGCTCGAAAACCTTCAGTCTGACTACGAAATAAAGCCAAATATCGATTGGTCAACCAATAACGCCATTGTGTTACTCGGTGCCGGTACACAACCGATTCATGATCGGGCATTTTTTGAGCCTGCGTTTTTTTCGTTTTCAAGAATCAGCGAAGCCGCGAGCCAATACCAAAGCTGCGCCGCATCTGAGGGCGAGTGCCACATCATCGTCAGTGGAGGTGATGCCCAAAATCATGGTGTTAGCGAAGCCGAGATTTACCAACAGCAATTGGTCAGGCTCGGCGTACCAGTGCAGGATATTATTCAAGAAGCAAACAGCGTTAACACATGGAAAAACGCGCAATTCACCAGTGAGTTAATTCACCGCCACCAATTCAATCACGTCGTGCTTGTGTCATCTGGCTTGCATCTGAGACGAGGCGAGTTGTACTTTGCCCATTTTGGTGTCGTGACCCAGCCTGTCAGAGCGGACTATATGGCCGCAAAACCCTCTTGGCTCCCCATTTGGTACAACTTCGCCGTCACTGACTTTGCTTTACATGAGTACCTTGGCTTTATCATGTACGATGTTTATAACGCAATGGGATGGAATGCCCCACGTAACAGCCCAGGTGATGCCTAATTGATATCAGGCCCTTCTTCCTTTAAAGGGCCTTCACTCAAACCATCATCAAATAGCCGTTTCGGACCTTGCCATCAGCGAGCGAATACGCTTCAAAACGTTCTCTGTCAGGCTCTACTTTATTAACCGAACAACCAGTGAACCTGGGGCACGAACCGATTCCACATTATGACTGATCACCGTTCCCGCGCTCGGTGAATGGTAAGTCTCAATTTCGTCGCCAAAGCTATTATACTGAGTGGCAAGCTTGTGACCTTGTTCAACCGCTTCCAGCAGAGAAACATGGCAAATCACAAACCCTCCTTGTTCAGCACGAATACTGATAATGTGTTTGCCTTCAATGCAAGGCTCGTTGGTTTCCGTCACCGCTTCATTTAACAACTGATAATAACGAAAAATATTGAACACACCCGTTGAGGCCCGTTCAACGAGATCTAACTCAGTGTAGCGCCCTACTCCCACTTCAATGGTAATCGAGGGAATATTGGCTCGATTATAAACGGTTTCCAAAATTCCCGGATCGCCGGGGTCATTGAGAATCACATCTGGATGAATTAAGCGTGCCATACGAATCGCTTCGTCAATACGATAATCGGCAAACGCATAAAGTGGATAGGCACTGCCACTGGTTTGAGAATGCAAGTCAATCGCCAGATCAGCATTGGGTTTAAGCAGGTTTTCCCACAGACTAAAGGCGAAGCGACTGGCGTCATCACCGCTCGGATTGCCGGGAAAGACACGATTGAGGTTGGTCGACGAACTGTCTGGTGCTGCTGAATGGTAATCCCGACTATGTCGCGCAATTCCAGACAGATTAACCGTGGGTACAATAGTAATACAGCCCGCTATTGATTTACCCTCTAAATCGCGGGCAATTTTTTGTGCGGTCAGAATACCATTTTGCTCGTCACCATGAATGCCCGCTGTAATCACAATACGTTTGCCCGGACGCTGACCTTTAAACACTCTTACTGGCAGAGTTTGGGCGTGGCCAATTGCATCGGTTGCCACCGCAAACCAGAATTTGTGTTCACCGGGTTCGAGTGTATTGACGTCCAACGCCTGAATGGTCGGATACATTGGGACGAGGCACGTATTGAAGGATTTTGTCATCTGAATGGGGTTCCTAATCGATAATATTACTGACACTGTTCATCTTGGAGCCATTGTTGATTTAGCCAAGGTAAAAAACAGTGTGAACCATTCTTTAGGCATATTAACTGCGCAGTCAGCTCAGCAGCAATATTCTCGCTGCCAGATAAACGCCTTGGTGACCTTTTTACACCAAAAAGGCCCCTGATACCAAAGATTCAGCGCATAAAAAAGCCGCCAGAAGAATCTGGCGGCGGATCGTGAACGCAGTTACTCAGCGTCGTTAGCTCGTGCCAGCATCGATTTTGCCAAGGCTTCCGCGACTTTAATTCCATCAATACCCGCAGAGAGTATTCCGCCTGCGTAACCAGCGCCCTCTCCAGCAGGGAAGAAGCCGGTCAAATTAATACTTTGGAAATCTTTACCCCGTTTAATACATACAGGGGACGACGTTCGAGTTTCAACACCGGTTAATAACCCTTCATCACTAGCAAAACCTTTAATTTTTTTATCAAAAGCGGGAATGGCTTCACGAATAGCCTCAACAGCAAAATCTGGTAAAGCTTTAGAAATATCCGTCAGTTTGATCCCTGGCGTAAATGACGGTTCTACATCACCTATCTGGCTGGGGTCTGAACCTTTTAGGAAGTCACCAATCTTTTGTGCCGGAGCATCGTAGTTTTCGCCTCCGAGTACATAAGCGCCAGTTTCTAGCTCACGTTGGAATCGGATTCCCGCTAACGGATCGCCTGGATAGTCGCGATCTGGGTCGATCCCGACCACAATAGCGCTGTTCGCATTGCGCTCTGCACGAGAATACTGACTCATCCCATTGGTGACCACCCGCCCTTCTTCAGACGTCGCCGCAACCACCGTCCCACCCGGACACATACAGAAGCTGTATACGGTTCGACCATTCTTACAATGGTGCACTAATTTATAGTCTGCGGCCCCCAAAATAGGGTGTCCTGCACTTGGACCAAAACGCGCTTCATCGATCATCGACTGCTTATGTTCAATCCGAAAGCCAACAGAAAACGGTTTGGCTTCCATATAAACGCCACGTTGATGCAGCATTTCAAACGTATCACGCGCACTGTGGCCGACCGCCAGTACAACATGACGAGTATCGATTTTCTCACCGTTGGACAGAGTCAGTCCTGTCACCTGACCTTCTTCGATACGAATATCATCAACACGAGTACTAAAACGAATTTCCCCCCCCAGTTCAATGATCTTGGCGCGCATTTTTTCGATCATGGTGACCAGCTTAAAGGTCCCGATGTGCGGTTTACTCACGTACATAATTTCTTCAGGCGCACCTGCGGCGACAAACTCCGTTGTCACCTTACGACCATAAAAGTGGGGATCTTTCACCTGACTGTAGAGCTTGCCATCAGAAAAGGTGCCAGCGCCGCCTTCACCAAACTGAACATTAGATTCCGTATTCAACGTACGTTTACGCCAAAATCCGAACGTATCTTTCGTCCGTTCGCGGACTTCCTTTCCACGCTCGACAATAATCGGCTTAAAACCCATTTGAGCAAGCACAAGGCCTGCAAATAAACCACAGGGACCAAAACCAATCACGACCGGACGCTCATTCAGATTATCTGGCGCTTTAGCAACGAATTTGTATTCCATATCCGGCGTCAGTTTAACGTGGGGATCACTGACAAATTTCTCGAGCACGTCTTGTTCGTTTTCAACTTCAACATCAAGCGTGTAGATCAACTGAATTTTGGTTTTCTTTCGAGCATCATAGCCACGTTTGAACATATTGAATGCAAGAACCTGCTCGGGTAGGATCCCAAGCTTTTCAATAATGGCCTCAGAGATTGCCGATTCTTCATGTTGCAAAGGCAATTTAATTTCAGTTAAACGTATCATGTTGCTGTCTCGTTTTGGTCGGTGTCTTAGCCTAGATCGTCATGCGACTGGCTCACAATGGCGCGCATTTTACGAGAAATTGATTTGTCTGTCATACTAAATCCAAACCTTGCTGGTTTTTAGTGGAAGATTAACGAGCTGGATTGTTGAATTTTGCTTTGGGATGGGTATCATCCCTTTTTTCCAATTTTGACTAACCTATAGAGCACAACATCATGGCCTTTGTGGTAACAGACAACTGTATCCAATGTAAATACACAGATTGTGTCTCGGTATGCCCTGCGGATGCCTTTCATGAAGGCCCTAACTTTATGGTAATAAACCCTATCGAGTGCATCGATTGTGGGCTTTGCGTCGACGAATGCGACGCCAATGCGATTTTTCAAGAAGATGAGGTTCCAGCCGAACAATCTCTTTTTGTCGAACTCAATGCACAACTGGCCGAACTATGGCCTGTGCAAACCGAGGTCAAACCCGCACTAGACAATGCTGAAAAATGGAACGGCGTACCAAATAAACTGTCCTTACTTGAGAAATAAAAGCCCTCATGGGATACCTGCCAAAGACTGCCTAACCTTGTTGCCGACACCAATTGTCCAGAATGATGCCAGTTGCCATCGCCACATTGAGTGATTCCGCGCCACCAAATGCTGGGATGGTAATTTTATCTGTGACCCATTTCGCCGCGTCCGGACGCACACCATGAGACTCACTGCCCATCAGCAGAATACCTTGAGCAGCAAAGCCAGTAGCGTGAACACTTTCTCCCTCCAAAAAGGCCCCATAGACAGGCAACTCTGCCTGTTCCAGATAGCGTGGTAAATCCAACTGACTGACACTCACTCGTCCAAAACTGCCCATCGTGGCACTAATGGTTTTTGGGTTAAATGGATCGGCGCAATCGGTACTGGCCACAATGTGCTTAATCCCATACCAATCCGCAACGCGAATGATCGTCCCTAAATTACCTGGGTCAGCCACACCATCTAAAGCAATGATCATCCCCTCAGCGACTGGCGCATCAACAGCTGGCATTTCAACCACAGCGATAGCTGCATTATTGCTGACTAAGGTACTTGCTTTGGTTAACTCTTCCAACGAAGCTTCAATACATTCAAACTGACCAAGTTGGTCATGGTGCTGAACCAGTATCTCAGCCGTCGCAAACACATGCTTTACCTTTAACCCACAGCTGGCTAACTCCAGCACATTTTTTTCACCCTGAACGAGAAACAGGCCCTGAGCTTTACGCTGTTTCTTTTGACCCAGAGCACGAAGGAGTTTGAGTTGGTTTTTTGAAATCATAATTAGTCCAAGGTAAAAACGGGATTTCCCCAAAAAGGCGCGACAATTATAATGTAAAGCGTCACCGGGCTAAAGGGAGAGTATCCTCCCCCCTTTCTCGCCCATGACAAAGTACACCAAAGCTAACGCTTTTTCGTGGTATTGTTGACCAAGTCAGTCTGAAGATAAAATGAGAGCCACGAGTGCATAAGCTTTATCGTACTCCCTCTAATTCGTTATCTTCTTTTTCGTCTTGCCCATGTCACGGTCGCTCTAACGATCACATGGGCTAAGGTCGTAGGGCTTAGAAAAGTTCAACCGATTTAGGCAATAACACCCTTTTTAGTTCCAATGCAGTATGCGAACCTCATTACCTTGTTGCGGTTTAGCGGGCACATTGAGCGACAATATCAGCGATAGTAGCGCCATTGCGGCCCCGATATAGAAGACGGCGGGCGGGAAGACCAACCAGATAAGCCCAAAGGAAGCCGGAATAAACACCGCAGCAATATGGTTTATCGTAAAAGCAACCCCTGCTGTCGAAGCCATATCAGCGGGATCGGCAATTTTTTGCAGGTAAGTTTTAATCGCCAGCGCTAGGGCAAAGAATAAGTGATCAACCACATAAAGCGCCGCAGCCCACTCAGCAGTGTGAACCAAGGCATAACCAATGAATACACCAATCAGACCGGTGTATTCAAAAAGTAACGCAGTGCGTTCACCGACTTTACCAATAAATCGACCAATTTTTTTAGCAAATAGGAAATTAAAAAGGTAATTAATCAAAAAGAGTAGCGTAATATCCGCGGCGGAATAGCCAAATTTTTCAACCATGAGAAATCCAGCAAATACGGTAAATATCTGTCGGCGAGCGCCACTCATAAAGGTCAGAGCGTAATACAGCCAGTACCGCTTTCTTAATACCAACTTCTTATTTTGTTGGACATGTGTTTCAAACTGAGGAAAAGCAAATGCTATCCATACGACCAGCAAAAAGCCTACGCCACCAAAACAGAGATAAACCCATTGAAAGTCGAGCTTTAGCACCTCAAGACAAAACCAGAGAGCACCGTAAGTGGCAAGCGATGCCAAAGCCCCGATAGAAATAAAGGTGCCTAACATTTCTGGTGCTTCTTCTTTGCTCAACCACTGCAAAGACAAAGATTGCTTGAGCGTTTCAAAATAATGAAACCCAGTGGACATCAACAAGGTGGTGAGTAATAAGCCGACGAGGGAAGGGAAAAAGCCTGTTATCGCCGTCCCTAATGTTAAACCACCAAGAGCAAGTAACATAAACCTTTGTTCACGAATAAACAACAAGACAAAAACAGCAGTAAACGCTAAGAAACCGGGGATTTCGCGCACACTTTGCAGCAACCCAATATCGGCACCATCAAAGTTGGCTTTTTCGATAACAAAATTGTTCAACAGCGCCATCCAACTTGAAAAAGCGATGGGCACTATAATGGAGATAAGCATTAAAAAACGTTTTGGGGATTTCCAGTCAGTAGAATTATTCATTATTTTTCCTTATTAACCGACGTCGAATATAGACAATCATCAGGACCCATTAACCTGTTGCACACGAGGAATCATGTTTGGGGCGTCATTGTGGGCTCACTTTCAATAAGCACTCAGTTGCGCCAGAGCCTTTTTCGTCAGTGCTTCGGTATACGCGTTGATTTTCCAGTGGTTAGGACTCCAGCCTTTCACAAACCGTTGGAAATCGGCCCAAGCGATCGGAAAAAGTGGCCGCCATACCAGTTCAACCTCAGCTTGATTCAGCGTCGGCTTTAGGGTCGATAACGCCTCATTAAGGTGGGTAAAGTACGTATCCAAGATCCAATTTTCCATTTCAAAACATTGCTCGGGGGGCACGGAACTGCTCATAAATAGAGCCACATCTTTCATGGCACACCCACCACCTACGTACTGAAAATCCACCGCTGCTGCCTGTTTACCATCATTGGAGAAACAAAAATTGGCCAGCTTGGCATCACCATGAACCAGCGTTTGATAAGGCGAATGTTGTAATATCTGATCAATGCTTTCTGCCGCCGATCTCAAAGGTAAATCAGCCAACGCCTCCAGCTCGTCAGGCCTCGTTCCAAGGTGCCAATACGTGCCAGTCGTCCATAATCTTTCAGTCTCCGGCTTGATGTGAGAGGCGTGGAACCAAGCCAACCATTTTAGACAAGCGTCTTTTTCAACAGACGTGGACGACGTTAAGGTTCGGCGGAATCCCCGTTGAGACAAATCCTCCATCACTAACAACAGCTCATGGCTCCCCTCTTTCACCAAAAGAGGCTTAGGCTGTGGGCAATAAGGATGGGCTTTCTGGGCATAATGCAGATACCAATTGAGTTCGACCTGATAGGATTTTAACTTACGTTGGTGGGCGTGTTGGGTATTCCAACCCCGTGGATGAGAGGACGACTCGGGCAGTTGAATATGTTTGATCACCACACTGGTATCATCGACAAAAAGTCTCACCAACTGTCCATACCCCGCCCACAAGGACTGTATCGTTTCTCTGTCCACGATCCGATTAAAGCCTAGCGACTTGATAAGATCGAGATAGTTTGCCTCACTCATCGCGTTGGCTGCGCGACCAAGTGTGACCATTCAGGGTGCTTTTCAAGGTAGTGAGCCACGTAACTGCACAGCGGTTCAATTTTAACCTCCATACGCTCTAGCTCTGGTAATAAAGCCCTCATCATGACTTTTCCATAGCCCATCCCTTGCAGTGCTTGGGGGACTTTTGTTGACGTTATACAGTAAATACCATGACGAATTTCAAATCTCACAATCGCATCATATTCTGCTGTTAATTGAATGCGAAAAAGGGCGTTAGTCTTATCCAGAAAGAGTTCGTTTGTCATTTACCGCTCCAACAATGATCCTTAGAGTACAATTATGCCATGTTGGTCATTGAATCAACGCCAAAACAGACAACAAGTTAAGCTATCTCTGGCATAGTATAACGAACACGATCAGTGACGAGAAGCTGTCTCCTCACAATAACATGTTAGCGATGATCGGAGCTAGATGAAACAAGCACCAAGCGCGCGCCGGTTCCATCTGCGATCCATTTGCCGATGAACTTTGTCACCGCCATCGGCGAGTGTTCAACCGCAATGTCTCAAGGGCCATGCATCAAGATCACTTGGCAAACATGCCCCTTTCAACTCGCTCCTGTAGGAAAGGGCTGAGACACGTCCTCAGCCCATTCGCTTCTAACACAAAGTAAAATGCCCTTGAGTCTGGCCTGTGGAATCCAGCTTAATGTCAGCAATCGCTCCACGCTCTTCCATGGATTTATGTCCATTTACCACAGCGTCGAATTGGGCTTTATCTTCCTGTTGTCTTACACTTTCAGGGACAGGATTCTCGATCTTTTTACTGACGTCTCTCTGAACACGCCTTTCCATTGACTCGTGATAGTCAACATCTAATTGCACAACCGGATGTTGGTTATCTTTGATCAAATGAGGGACAATGATTCCTTCAATGATGTACGTATCCCCTTTTGGTACATTCACCTTCTTTTGAGCACCGTTAGGATCTCGTTCGCCTCTTGGGTAAGGGTCTGATTCTAAACGAACGTTTTCCTTAAATTGTGAGGGTATCGTATACGTAAACTCTTCCCCTTGACTGATGGCTTTAAGCAACCGTTCCAAACTCTTCTGATCGTACGATTCTGGATGGCCATGAACCACTTGCCACTGCGCAACCGGTTTGCCTTTGTTGGCAGGGTGTTGACTCAGATCAGAAAACGATTTTAAGAAGTGATCCGTTTTGACCGTGACCAGCTTACCCTGACGTTGCTGGAGCGCTTCAGATACCGTCGACTTACCAGAAGCCGAAGGACCCGATAGGAAAACAATGTCTGGTTTACCTGGCTGCGATTTATCTGCAATTTTTTCTTCAAGCAACGCTGTTAACCGCTCAAGATTGATCGTGGAGGCAACGTTCGCAGCAGGTTCTGCCATCGCTTTTGTTGCACTGTCAGCCTGTTCTGGCGTCTCAAATTCAATTAAACCTTCAGGGAACGTAAAATGGGAATCAATGGCTTTCCAAATATCGCTATTGACTTGCTGTGCTTTATCCCAAATACGCTGCGATTTTGAATCAATATCGTTGCGAGGTTGCTTGAGTTCTTTGGCCACCTGCTCTCGAAGCTTGTTTGGACCCGTCCTTTCTATGGTCGCTTTGTTTGCTCTGGCAAAATACCTTGTACCTAAAAAGTCATTCCCTTTGAGGCTATTGTATTCTGTTCCAATGTCCTTGATAAGTTCATTGATCATATCGCTATCCTTATGGGACGCAATAAGCGCATTCGCAAAATACGGGGTTGCGTTTCCTGCCTCTTCTTTTTTGGTCGCCGCCATACCCACTAATATTAGATTAGGGTGACTTTTTATTTGGTCAAAATCTAGGGTTTGCTTACATTCCAAATCAACATCCGTATAAATTCCACCATGCTGGCTAAGGATTTCATATCGAGCAATGTCAGAGGCGGCAGGGTAGGCTCCACCACGGCCTATCATTTCATGCTGATAAGCGTCTTCATTTTTCAACGTGATATCCGATTTATTAGATAGATCTTTGACGTGTATATTATTAAGCCCCAGTTTTTGTAACTCTTGACGCAGATTGGCTAGGCTAGCCGTATCACTATTTAAACCACTTTTGTAATGATCCCAGGACTGAACGGTATGACTGAGCAACTTAGCGTCCGCTTCAAGAAACTTTTCTTCATTTTTTGCCAGAACGCTATTTAAGTTTTTGAGCACTTTCTCACAATTTAACGTCGATACCTTGTCATCTTTTCCTAGCACCGCTTGCTTGAATGTTTTGCAGTCCCCTTTTAGGGACTTGTTCAACTCAGCGATTGATAAATTGAGCGCCGCTTTATCATTTCGTGAAACCGCTAATTGTTGTGTCAGGTTACGAAGTTGATTCTCGACGCTCAGGTTCGCAACATCAATTCTGGCTGCCGTATTGGCTGTTTTGTTTTTTCCATAAGTCTCGAAGTGGCGTGAATCTACCCATAAATTAATCGACGCCGATGGATTTTTTTGCGCCCAATCCTTAACATACTTAACCTGTACGTCCTTGGGCAATGAGGCCACCCAAATCATATGGACTTGCTTAGGAATCGCTTTAAACTCACGTTCTGGAAAGCGAGATTGAGTCAGTTCAAGCAAGCTGATTGCTTTGCCATCGGGCTTACTGAGGTTAGGTAATGACGTCTCGGCCTTGGCGTGAGCGTGAGTGACTTTTTTGGCCTGCAGTGTATCAGACGCATTGTGAGCAGTGACATGAGGTTGGGTATGAGATAATTGGGTTGTCGCGAGGTCAGTTCTCATTATAACTCCTGAGTGAATGATTGATTAAATAAGGTCAATTTTGGGGCAAGACAAGCCCGTCCCGAATGCATTCAGTGTTATTCCGATGTGTTTTTGTCCACAAATGATTAGTTAGTACTTTTTATCGATTTATCATTAAAAAAATCAATAAAGCAAAATACCCATTTCCTCTACTCTCTTTATGTCAGGCGCCCCTTACACACTCTAAATGAGTAATCATGGCATATCTTGAAGAAGGCAGAACCTACACAAACCCTTGATTATAAGTAATTATTAGACGTCATTAACTTTATTTATTTTTCGAAAGAATCCATAGGCGCTATAGATAACTTGAGTTGACATGAGCTCTTTTCCAATGACAAAATCTAAATGGAGCTAAAGAGAAGCTTCCGTTTCGTTTTATCCTACCCGACGTTATTCGCGAAACCATCCAGTGCGATATTGCGTTTTGCCTCAGTAATCAGGAACAGAAGAGATTCAAACGAAAGGCGTTACGCCTTATTACCCATCCAACCACCATTAAAGAGTGCGAAATAGGCGGCTAAATTGCCTTTTATAATGAAAGCCGTTCCTCACCTCGTACAATTGACCGCCTCTTGAGTGCCGGCCACGATAGGTTAGCCATGCTTTTGCAGCAACGTTCTCTTCCTGAATAAGGTGGTGGACCAAGTTCCTCCATGTCAGTCGTCATCAGCCCGAGGTCGGGCACCATAGACTGGCAGTCGGCGTATCCTATTCATATTATTTATGAATGTTACAGGTTCGAAATATTCAGTCATCCATTAAATACGAAAAGGGCGTTGGCTTAAGAAAAAGCATTCATTTGTCATTTTTTGGCGTTAAAAAATGATCCTTTGCGCAAAATTGTTTGCTATGTTCATAATTGAATAAACGTCCAAACGTGCAATAAGGTCAGGCCATCTTGAACCGAGCGTGGCCAAAACGAGAAGGGCTTAGAACCTGTCTTATAACAAGAGCATGGTAGCGATAATGGAGGCGAGATGAATACCGAAGAGGTTGACAATTTAAACCAATTACCGCCTACAGCTGACAGGGAGAAAAGTGTCTCTACGATCAACAGTACGGATGCTTTAGCCATGCTTGAACATGGCGGTGAACTCACCATAGGGATTACCACCCCAGTTGGAACCACCTTCCGATGCAAAACAACCTTCATTGGGAGTCATTCGACTAACGTCATTTTGGCAGAGCTGCCTAAAATCTCCGATAGCGATTTAGATTTTTTCTTTCAAGAGGGCTTTTGGGCGGCGATCCGTGCCATCTCCCAAAGGGGCGAAGGGGCGCTCATTCATTTTCGAAGCCAGCTCAAACACGTGATGAACCTACCCATTCCGATGGTCGCCCTCACTGTGCCCAATGCTATGCAAGTCACACAATTACGCAAAGAGGCACGATACGATGTCAATCTCGCGGCACGCGTTTCGGCCTCAACACATCGATTGGATTGTGAAGTGCGGGATTTATCAAAAAGCGGATGCCGGTTCATTACTACACCACTAAGCAAACCTTTTCAGGTAGGCGATGACGTCATTTTAGAAGTGCGAATTGGCACGAGCAAAAACCCACCCCTCGAACCGTTGTATGGTAAAGTATGTAACTTGCAACGCTCACTGCACTATTCACGCTATGGTGTACAATTTGACGACCAAGGTCAGGAAAACACCAAGCAATTGTTAGCCAGATTAAAATTTGATGGCACCAAATTAACACTGCGTTAAAGTACTTTTCAAAGAAAAAGGCCCGACTGAGTCGGGCCTTTTTAAACAACGATTAAGTTCGGTATTGACTCAGTATTTCAGCCAACGACACCGATGCCTGAGTCAAGTTAGCCACCCCTTGTGAAGATTGCTCTGCCACAGTTCGGATGGTATTAGACTGAGTGCGAATATCACTCAACTCGGCGGCGATACCATTGGCAACCGCACTCTGCTCTTCTGCTGACGCCGAGATCTGAACGCTCATATCAGTGATGCCGCGCGCTGATTCGGAAATGGACTGAACATCATTACCTATGTCTTCAATCAACGCACTGCTTGTTTTCGCTTGCTTGACCGTTTGACTGGTGATCGAAGCAATGTTGTGGCTTTCGGTTTGAAGCATTTCAATCATTGACTGAATTTCTACCGTTGCTCCCTGTGTGCGACTTGCCAAAGTCCGAACCTCATCGGCAACGACAGCAAAACCGCGGCCTTGTTCACCAGCACGGGCTGCTTCAATCGCCGCATTCAGCGCCAACAAATTTGTCTGCTCAGAGATGGCATTAATTGTGGTAATGACTTCATTAATCTGTGAGGCATTCTCATTGAGCGTCGTCACTGAGCTTGCAGCTCGTTCTATATAGCTTGATAAGGTTTCAATCTCATGGATAGCCGATTGAACACGTTGATAGCTAAGGTCAATATGCTGAGAATCCCGCTCAGTTTGTTCCATACATTGCAACGAGATAGACGACACCTCTTTCGCAGAAGCCGTCATTTCTTCCATCGCGGTAGCCACTGAATCCAGAGAGAAATATTGTTGGCCTATTTGGCCTTCACTTAACTTCATCTCCTGTTCAAAAGACGCAGAGGTCTCGTTCATTGTGTGTGCGTTTTTTTTAACGTTATTGACCAAATCACTAAGGGTGTCCATGGCCTTATCCAATGCACAACCAATCGTCCCGAACTCATCCCGGCCGGGATGAAAGCCCAAACGAGAAGTCAAATCCCCTTCGCCAATCTTCTCCGTAGTAGTAAATAGAACCCAAAGCGCCCCTCCAAGAAACGTCGCAACCCAATAGCAAAAGACAGCAAATGGGATCGCCCAAACATAGCTTAACAACAGGTCAGACAAGGCGTCGGTGCGCGCTTTCTGATCATCGATTTTATTGTTCAAGGTCAATTGGTAAGCCTGACCATTAGAGTCTGATTGGTAGACAGTGGCTACGCCATTTATGTAGGTGGGTTCTCGTACTGTGTTCACTTTAGCTACATTCGACTGCCGCTGCATCGAAGCTTCAGAGCCCGCCCTCATCATACCCTCCAGCTGATGGGTGGCAGAGAGCACCGTCGAATTCTCAATGTGCTCCAGTTTCGAATAATAACTGCCACCAGCAATTCCCGTTAGCGCCGCTAGGAACAAAGCAAAAATCACCCACATTTTGTCGTTAATAGACATCTTGATGAATAATTTATCGATCGTTCTGAACTCAACTTCTCTCATGTTAATCCGTACCTCATTGCCATCACTCCCTAAGTAGAAGAGTCAATCCTAGTAAGTTATCGGCCTATAAGAGTAATTTACGGGATCTTTATCAAGGTTAAATGTAATACAACGCTAATGAAATTTTAATAATGAGATCTAAAGCCAGAGTAAACCATACTCTGCCCGATAATTAAGCCGCGCTATGGCCGACCAATGAGTTGAATGACGCCTGATAAATGGCTATGTTAAATTGAAAATTTGTTTAATCGCAAAGGTAGGCTGTGGGAAATATGGAAATAATCGTCGATGATCTGAAGCACCCTGATGTCATTTCGCTGCTTGAACAACATAGGGCGGATATGAATGCCACCTCGCCACCAGAAAGTGTCCATACTCTTGACCTTACTGGATTAAAAGCCCCTGAGATGACACTCTGGACAGCATGGAGAGAGACGGTACTATTGGGTTGCATCGCCATTAAGACCTTGTCCGAAACACATGTGGAGCTCAAATCTATGCGGACAACAGACAGGGCTCGTAACCAAGGCGTGGCTTCTTCCATGCTGACTCATGCCATCAATGAATCAGCAAAACAAGGTTACCGCCAAATGAGCTTGGAAACAGGTTCGATGGCATTTTTTAAGCCCGCTCGTAACCTATACAAAAAATTTGGCTTTACCGATTGCCTGCCCTTTGCGGATTACGGGGCCGATCCCAACAGTTGTTTTATGACTCGCAAGATCGATCTGAATTAACGCGGAGCTAGGCCAATTGCACGATTTTTCTTCAAAAGCTTCAAGGGTGAGAATCCTGTCACGAGCATCGTCCCGCCTAAGACCAACAGGGTGCCAAGCGCGGTATTGAGGCCGATCGGTTCATCAAGAATCAACGTGCCCCACAGAATGCCAAAGACGGGAATAATGAAAGTCACAGACAGGGCCGAGGCTGCGCCTTCATCAGCAACCAGACGAAAGTAGAGCAAATAGGCTAAACCTGTGCACACCACACCTAAAGCCACAACAGCAAGAAACTCATAATGCGTCGGTTGGCCTCGCATTGGGATCAAAGGCAACAAAGGTAACACCCAAAGAACAGCAGCCCACATGTTGCCATGCGCATTTTCAAACGAGGCGATCTTTGGCGCAGATCGCGTATAATTCGTCGCCACGCCATAACTGCATGCAGCCATGATACTTGCAGCAATTGGTAGAGCCGCACTGAGACCAATGTTAGCCGCATCCCAACCAACCAACACCACGACGCCACTGACACCAAGTAACATGCCGATAATCGCTTTACCTGTCAAAGGCGTTTTATGCCAAAACACCCCAATCAATGCTCCCCAAATAACCGACGTCGAATTCAGTACCGACAAAGTAGAG
Source organism: Vibrio ostreicida (assembly GCF_013074385.2). GTDB lineage: Bacteria > Pseudomonadota > Gammaproteobacteria > Enterobacterales > Vibrionaceae > Vibrio > Vibrio ostreicida. The sequence continues at coordinate 218,931 of NZ_JABEYA020000003.1, read as the reverse complement.
GCATTGAGTGTCTGAGCCGAGTAAGCAAACAGCAAAAACGGCAAAGCCGTATTGAGTAACCCAAGTGTCATAAAATGTCTAAAATGCCGAATAAACGAGAGTTTTTTACGCAAAAACAACGCAATCAGTAACAGGCTAAGTGCCGCAAAAGTCACGCGAAATTCTATCAGGTACGCGGGGCCAAATGTACTGGCGGCTATTTTCAAAAATAGGAATGAGCCACCCCACAGAGCCGCAAGACAGATAAGACGCATGAAACTGGCGATAGACATGGAAACTTCCTCTCATTCATTGAGCGTAATATTGATCAATTGTTAATAAACATCAACCAATATGTAAATTAACGCTCTAACAAGGGCAAGGACCCGTTGTTTCACAGATCACGCCTCTACTTTGCACTGGAAGAGGCGTGGTGATGAAGATCGTCCAAAGACTGAACGAAAGCGGGCGTAAAGTGAGACGGGCTGTCGCTTCGCCCTCTTAATCAAAGGCGAACACTTAGGCTTTGTCTATATTGGACTGAGAAAAATCAAGTTTATCGTCTGCGGGCGTCTCACTAGGGATTTCAGTGGCTGCCCCATCGGTCTCAGAAACTTGAATCAACTCCGTTTCCGTATCAGGTTCTTTAGGCAACGATGTCTCTTGCTCTTCCAAAGGAATATTGCGTTGATAGAGTTTATTTAAAGCATTAATGATGGAATGCTTGCTGACTTTTTTGTCACGAATCCTTTTCGCAATCGGCTTAGACAATGACTGTAGACCGACGACCGTATCCACCCCGATCCCGAGCGCCACCTGATCTCGCATGACTCGAGAAGGTTCATGTCCGAGCTGACTCGCGAGAAAGAGCCAAATATACGCAATCGACTCGCCATTCGGACGCTGATCAATCCAAGCTTCTCCAGCGCTGTACATAGCCTCAGTATGCCCTCTTTCTGCGGCGCGCTCCAACCAGTAACATCCCCGCGAAAAGTCTCGATTGACACCAATGCCATGGATATAATTAAGGCCCAGCTTCATTCTAGCTTCGTTGCTCTGACGGCCAGCCGCTTGCCGATAGTACTCTACCGACAAATTAAGTTTAGGCTCGGGGTTTTGCGACGATTTGTACCAATCGCCTAAAAAGATCATCGCTTCAACATGGCCTTGATCCGCTGCCTGCGTCATCACGCTGATGCCTTTCTTAATATTGGCCTCAGTTCCTTTACCGTGAAAAAGAGCACTGGCCATCTCAAATTTGTGCGCGACGCTGCCTTCCGCTGCCGCTATACAGATTTCCCAGAACTTCGCTTCTTCGCGAAGAACCATATCCTGATTTAATTTATCACTAATGCGGACAACGCCATACATGCCTGTCACATTATCCAGTTGTGCGGCCTTGGTGTACCAGTAAAGCGCTTCTTTGACTCGTGAACGTTCTGCTTCTTTAGCAAGAAACAATATCGTCGGGATATGGCCACTTTCTGCTTTTGCAATTCTATCTTCATTTTCCTGCTTACGATTCTTTTCCAACGCTTTTCGATAGGCAAGTTCTCGATCTTTACGTTCCTGCTCCATACGCTTTTTACGCACTTGAAGCGCCAGCATCCAAACAAACATGCAAAGCAACAATAAACCGGTCGCTCCAATAGCGATCCCTATAACATTCATCTCTTTATTTTTAACCTTTTGCTGGTTTAATCGTTTGACAACTTACCTACCAGCCATCACCAAAGTGGGAAAGTTATACCATCTTTCCTTTATTGTACCTTACTCCAAGAATTAAATGATGAATAAAACCGAAGGCAGGTCACAGGAGTGCAGTAACCTAGTCACCACACCGCCTTAATTTTCAACGTGAATTTTTCAATCCAAACCTCAAAAAAAAGGCAATATCACTGAGTGTAATTGGCCTTAAAATTAATATCGAACAAAACAACATCGAAAGTTATAGCCGAAACACAGGACTTATTTTATAATGCAAAATAATAAATCTAAGCATCATCCTTCCAACATTAGGGGCAAACTATGAGACTTATCCCGTTAAGTAGAACAGAGCAGGTCGGCCATTGGGCGGCGGCACATATCGCCAAGTGTATAAATTCTTATCAACCTACCGCTGAGCGCCCTTTTGTACTGGGTCTGCCAACTGGGGGGACACCTCTTGCAACCTATAAAGCGCTGATTGAGCTCTACCGTGTTGGGAAAGTCAGCTTTGAGCATGTGGTGACCTTCAATATGGACGAATACATTGGTATCCCTGCTGACCACCCTGAATCTTATCGCTCGTTCATGTACAACCACTTTTTTAACCATGTCGACATCAAAGAAGAGAATATTAATCTTCTCAATGGCAATACCGATGACCATGATATGGAATGTCAGCGATACGAAAAGAAAATGAAGTCTTATGGCAAGATTAACCTCTTTATGGGGGGAGTCGGGAATGATGGACACATAGCATTTAATGAGCCAGCGTCATCACTCTCTTCACGAACTCGGATTAAGACACTCACTGAAGAGACACGGATCGCTAACTCGCGCTTTTTTGAAGGTGATTTAAATCAGGTCCCTAAATACGCGCTAACTATTGGCGTAGGAACGCTGCTCGATGCGGAAGAAATTATGATACTGGTCACCGGTCACAACAAAGCGCTCGCCTTGCAAGCTGCCGTAGAAGGGTGCGTCAATCACCTTTGGACGGTCTCCGCACTGCAATTGCACCCCAAAGCCATCATCGTTTGTGATGAGCCATCCACTCAAGAGCTAAAGGTGAAAACCGTAAAGTATTTTACCGCCCTCGAATCTGAAAACATCAAAGGGTTCTGAGTAAAAACTAAGGCAAGATAAGCACTGAAGAAATGACGACAATCCGATGCATTCAGTATCGGATTTGCTCCCTCTGCTGCTATGTGCGACACCACCCCCTTCATTGACACCATATTCGTTAGAAGACACACCAAATATCCATTTAAAAAGAAACCTTCATCCACCATCAATCGATAGCGTTATAAGGTAAACTTTTGACTTATTTGACAAAATTGCAGGTTTTCAATCATGCTGGCCACCAACGCTAAGCTGCTTTCCTCAAATTGAACCCCGAATTTGCAGTAGCGACTAGTCAGTTTGATGTTTTTCACTATGGCTTCTAAGATCTGTGGCTCAACCACCTTGTTTTGTTCTGTCTCGAGCAGACTCAGAGCAATGAGATCACCCACTTTTTGCTTAACAAGATGGCGATCCACCACGATCAAACAACCCTGATTGGATATGTCCCGTATCTGACACTTTAAGTGATTTGACTGTGGGGACAGAATACCGTCAACCGACATGTTCAAGCGTACACTTTCCCTCAGACCTTGGTTAACTTGGGTCGTGTCTGGTAATGAGATCATGCACAAGCTATTACGGCCAGCGTCGATAACACACGCCACTTTACTTTTAAAATAGATTCTTGCCCCTTCGCCTTTTTCAGAGATCACGCACGCTTTGATCACAAAACCTCGTTGAAAAAAGTCGGCGAATGCTTTTGGGGACACATTAGGCATTTCTAACATCACAAGGTTATTGGAATTTAATCCAACATATTTGGTTTTTCCCTTTAACGTTTTCCCCGTCGGCGTCACAATCACAAAGGCCACTTCACTCAAAGGCTGAATGTCCGTAAACGCATCTTCACCGTACTTAATATTGTCCGAAGGTAATGCAGACGAGTGAGCATTTAACGTCGTCTGGTGCGCCCTAGGTTTGTCTGTGTCAACGCTTACCTTTTCCGCCATGACGTCGCCCTAAATGCAACAGGTTACATACTTTAAGTTTAGAAACGAACTCTCCATCTCAGCAAGAAAAGTTTTCTCTGAATGCCTAGTCATTGAGATCCTTATTAAAAACACAACCAGCGCACGAACAATTAACGGGCTTCCTTCACGGTTGATCTTCGATGCAAGCAACTAATAACAAATCAGCCATCAAGTTACTTGCATCAGTCGCAGGCGCACCGCGGCAACCCTATCGACTTTGTCGTGCTCAATAAAAGCGCATCTGGTTGAGTATTGCAAAAACAACTCGGTAACATGAGTAACATCATGTTGATAATTTAACATTTTTGATAAATTATCATGCTAAAAATCAATTAATTCTAGACACATTATTTCAACACGCTAGTATTGTCGGCCTCAGTTACCCGTAACTGAAAACACACACTTAATAATATAATTCTTTGCAGGGATAACTATGCAACACAACTCTATCTTTGCCCGCTTTGCGCGTGGAAATCTGGTACTGCAGATCCTAGCCGGTATCATTCTCGGTGTCGGTTTAGCAACCGCCTCACCAGAGCATGCACAAAGTGTTGGCTTACTTGGAAGTCTATTCGTGGGCGCACTTAAAGCGGTCGCTCCTATTCTCGTTTTCATTTTGGTTGCAGCTTCCATCGCTAATCAAAAGAAAAACCAACATACCTATATGCGTCCTATTGTGGTTTTGTACCTTTTTGGTACGTTTACTGCCGCTTTAACAGCCGTCGCACTTAGTTTCATGTTCCCAACCACACTCACCTTGGTTTCAGGTGCACAAGGGGCAACACCACCTCAGGGCATCGCTGAAGTCATGAACACGTTGCTGTTTAAAATCGTGGATAACCCTGTCAATGCGCTCATGGACGCCAACTATATTGGTATTCTTGCTTGGGCTGTCGGACTTGGACTCGCGCTGCATCATGCATCAGCAACCACCAAAGCAGTCCTAGAAGATTTAAGCCACGGCGTCTCTCAGATTGTCCGTTTTATCATTCGTCTTGCTCCGTTTGGTATCTTCGGCTTGGTCGCATCAACATTGGCGACAACGGGCTTTGATGCGCTTTCAGGTTACGCTCAACTGCTTGGCGTCTTGCTAAGTTCGATGCTGGTCATCGCTCTTGTGGTTAACCCAATCATTGTTTTTGTGAAAACAGGTGAAAACCCATACCCATTGGTTTTACGCTGTCTTCGAGAAAGTGGGGTTACCGCCTTCTTCACTCGCTCAAGCGCGGCAAACATTCCTGTCAACATGGCGTTGTGTGAAAAGTTGAAACTTGATGAAGATACCTACTCGGTATCCATTCCTCTTGGCGCAACGATTAACATGGCTGGCGCTGCCATTACGATCACAACCCTTACCTTAGCGGCTGTGCACACGATGGGGATTGAAGTCGATATCTTCACCGCTGTCTTGCTTAGTATTGTTGCTGCGGTTTCAGCGTGTGGTGCATCAGGCGTTGCAGGTGGCTCTTTATTACTGATCCCTCTGGCATGTGGACTCTTCGGTATTCCAAATGAAATTGCGATGCAGGTAGTCGCTGTTGGTTTCATCATTGGCGTGATCCAAGATTCAGCAGAAACGGCACTGAACAGTTCAACAGATGTCATCTTTACTGCGGCCGTTTGTAAAGCGGAACAAAAACAACGAGGGACACAGGCTGTCACAGAAAGCGAGCAGCCTTCTTAAGCACAATGTGCCCAAAGGGCCTGATAACCATCAGGCCTTTTTTCCAACGCGATTTTCCTCTCTCACTCTCTCACTCTCTCACTCTCTCACTCTCTCACTCTCACTTTAATCATACATATCGAGACATCACGACAGTCTTCCTTGTGTTACATCACTATCGTTCAATTGAGTTGAACGTCGCTTAAAAATTACTGGATATAACTCATCATTCATATTGGATATCTTCTTTAGGCACTTTAGCGGACATCAACGGCTTGTTTTTGCCCCTATCGTCACGTCTTTGGACACGCTCTTAAAGACAGCCTCAATAAAAATTAGATGTATAGGTATTCAACATGAAATGGCCTTTAAAAACGTTGGCAATTGCGCTTGGGCTTTCCTTAGCAACCAACAGTTACGCACTATCCCTCGAACCTCTCGATAAAAATTTCACTTTGCAGCTGCTTGGCTCTGGTGGGCCTATCTCCGATGACCTTCGAGCCTCATCAGGAGAGTTGATTTGGTGGAAAGGAAAATCTCGCATCATGATTGATGCAGGCGGCGGAGTTTACCTTCGCTTTGGTCAGGCTGGCGGTAAACTTGAGGATTTAGACTTCCTCGGTTTAACCCACTTTCACACCGACCATGTTGCAGACGTCCCTGCCTTGTTGAAAGGGGGCTACTTCTTTGATCGTCAAGACCCTCTCGATATCTCAGGGCCAAAATCAGGTTCCGCTTTCCCTAGCCTAAGCGAGTATATGAACGCCTTATTCGATGGTAATAAAGGGGCTTATGCCTACTTAAACGGCTTGTTTGATGGCAGCGATGGCTTATTCCCAATCACGATGACCGATGTGCCCTATAAAACCACACAGCGAACCAAAGTGTATCAACATGACGGCTTAACCATCTACGCGATGGGCATACCACACGGTGATGTGCCTTGCCTCGCTTACCGAATTGAGAGCGCTGAAGGTGTCATGGTCATTTCTGCCGACCAAAACGGCACTAACTCCGCGTTTATCGACTTCGCGAAAGGGGCTGACATTCTGCTGATGCCCCTTGCCATTCATGAACAGGCCGACCCAGTTTCTTCCTTTTTGCACGCAAAGCCATCCGTTATCGGCAAAATCGCCGCACAAGTGAACCCAAAACTCTTGGTGCTCAATCACTGGATGGGGCTGGGTCTCAAGCTCAAACCCGAGTCTATCGACATTGTCAAACAATACTATCAAGGCCAAGTGATCGCAGGCCACGATTTATCTAGCTACCCCATGAGCGCTGCAAAGGAGATATCCAATGAACAATAAACTTGCCCTTTCCATTGCAATGACGTCAGTCATTAGTTTGAGCTCAGGAACGGTATTTGCGGATACCCAAACCGAACCCCCAATTGAAGCTCAGTCAAGCACCCAACATGGTGGTAAATGTGCAGCAGGTAAATGTGGCACGGAAAAACGTTTTGAAAAGAAAGAACTCAAAAAGGATCCACAGGGTCATTTGGTACGCGCTCGAGATGGAAAATGCGGGATAACCGCGGAAGGGATCACCCCCTCAAGCGACACCATTAAGTTCACTCAAAGCAAAATCACAGGTGGCGTATGCGGACAATAAGCGACACATCGAAAGGCATTGGACTGCGCAGTGAACACCTTGATTTATTGTGCCAGTTACCAGAACACCCTGATATTGACTTCCTTGAACTCGCACCGGAAAACTGGATGAACATGGGTGGATTGAAGCGAGAGCAACTTCAAAGCATTGCCCAACATTATCCTCTCATCGCCCACGGCTTGAGTTTGTCTATTGGCGATTGCCAGCCATTAAACGAGCACTTTGTTAAAGAGATCGCTCGCTTTCTCGATGACTTTAATATCGAGATATATAGCGAGCACCTGAGTTTCTCAAGAGATAAACAGGGCTATTTATATGAGCTGCTTCCCATCCCTCGATACAAACAAAATATTCCCTACTTGGTTGAACGTATTCAGCGCGTGCAGGACATCATTCAGCGCCCATTGGTATTGGAGAATATCTCTTACTACCACGATTACGGGCATGAAATGCCTGAAGGCGAGTTTATTGCCCAAGTGTGTCAACGCAGTGGCTGTGAGCTACTCATCGACATCAATAATGTCTTCGTTAACAGTCACAACCACCACTACTGCCCTTACGACATGTTGAATCTGTTACCGAGTGAAGCGATTCGCTATTACCACATAGCAGGGCATTTAAAAGAACAAAATGACTTCCTGCTGGATACTCACGGTAAACCCGTATCTAAAGACGTGGTCAATCTTGCCCGCGAGACCTATTGCCGGCATGGCCAAAAACCATTGCTATTGGAACGTGATCATAATGTGCCATCGCTGTTGTTACTGACCGAAGAACTTCGCCGTATTCATGGTGAGATCGTCGATTGCAGCCAACAACCTCCAGCACGGCCTAAGGAGGCGTTAGATGCTTCGTCCACCCAGTAAAATGCACGCACAAATTGAAGCATTAACCGCTTTAATTCGTGCCCCCATCAAACCGCCTATGTCGTGTCGGTATCGCGAGGGTATCCGCGACAACCTATTTGATGTCCTTGCAACTACGTTTCCTCTATTTTCTGCGCAATTTACCGAGGAACAACGGACACGCATGGTGAATGACTTTGTCAATAATCATGGTGCGTCCGAACCAACGTTTCATCATATCGCGACTGAGTTTATGCAATTTTTGCAAGCCCATCGTCAAGCCACAAAGCACACAGTCTCCAGCGATCAGGTAGCCTTACTTGAATATGAGTGGGTAACATTTAGCATCGAAATAGATCCGCTAGGTGGTCCCACATCACTCGTTCCTCATCGGTTACTCGAAGAAACGGATACCTTACAGATCACTACAGGGTTGCAACTTCTCCAGCTCCCCTTTTTGTTACATCAAGACTCGGTGACTTTCTTCGCTTGCAGGCGTCACCCTATATTTTATGCCGTTTTTCGCGATGCATTGCATCATGTTAAATCGCAAAAACTCAGGGCCATCGATGTCGCATTCATTCAATATTTACAAGAGCACCCCTCTCTCACAATCACTCAATTGCAACAACATGCCGCTCAGCACATGGCGAGATTTAATGTCATGGAGTGGATTCAGAACTTCAATGAACTCGGGCTAGTTACCGCCCATCCTCAGGAGAAAAATGTATGATTCAGTCTGCCCTTAATTGGTTCGATACTTTGGTTAAACAATATAGAAAGTTCGACTACTTGGCGTTGCTTGCGATCCGTCTCTATCTCATTCCTGTGATTTTTGTTGGCGCTCGTTCTAAAGTACTCGGCTTTTCAGGGACAGTCGCATGGTTTGGCGCTTCTGCTGCAGACGGAGGACTCAACTTACCCTTTCCGGAACTGCTGGCCTTTTTAGCCGCCGCAACGGAAGTGTTAGGTTGTCTGTGTATCGCATTGGGTTTGTTCACGCGAGTGATGGCACTCCCTATGATCTTTTTGATGAGCGTTGCGAGTGCCATGGTGCACTGGAAACATGGTTGGGATGCCATTGCCACCAGCAGTATGGAAGCAACACTGCGTCTCAATGGCTTGATTGAATGGTTAGCAACCAACTTCCCGGGTCGATACAACTACATCACCGAGCTGGGTGATCCGGTCATGCTCAACAACGGGATGGAATTCGCTGCCACATACTTCGTCATGTTGCTTGTCTTATTCTTTTATGGTGGTGGGCGTTATGTCAGCCTAGACTACTGGTTGAAAAGAAAGCTGCGCAACCAATCCACACCAACAAGCGCTTAACCAAAAAGCCTGATCTCTTACTCACATCATGATGCATCATTGTTTGAAACGATTCATCTGTCAGACAAAAAAAGCCCCTCTTGAAAGAGGGGCAAGGTACCATCGCTTATTATTATAGTGATAATGCTTGTAAACGCGTCGATGATTAACCAAAATCACCGTTTACGTAACCTTTTGTGCGCTCGTCTTGAGGGTCGTTGAAAATGACCTGCGTTTCATTATGTTCCACCAGCTCACCCATTAGAAAGAAAGCGGTGCGGTCAGAAATACGACGTGCTTGCTGCATGGAATGCGTCACAATGACGATGGTATAGTTCTTTTTCAGCTCTTCCATCAGCTCTTCAATTTTATGCGTCGCGATTGGGTCTAGTGCTGAAGTCGGTTCATCCATCAGGATCACATCGGGTTCCATAGCGATCGTCCGAGCGATACATAAACGTTGCTGTTGGCCACCCGATAAACCGAACGCATGAGACTTCAATCTATCTTTCACTTCATCCCAGAGTGCCGCACTGCGCAATGAACCCTCAACGACTTCATCGATATGCTTCTTATCTTTGATGCCCTGCGCACGCAAGCCATAGGCCACATTTTCGTAGATACTCATAGGAAACGGGTTCGGTTTTTGGAAAACCATTCCCACTTTGATGCGTAAATCTGCCACATCAATATTACCGTAAATATCCGTGCCATCCATGTCTAATTTGCCCGTAATTTTAACCCCTTCAATCAGATCATTCATGCGATTTAAGCAACGTAAGAGCGTTGATTTTCCGCAACCAGAAGGCCCAATTAAGGCCGTCACCTGACGAACCGGAATCGGTAAATTAATCGATTTAAGTGCTTGGTTATCGCCATAAAACAGATCTAGGCTTTCAATATCAAATTTGTTCATAGTCATAATCTCGTCGTATCTTAAATTCGTTGTGTGCTAAATAAAGTGAGGTAACCAATCAATAGTTCGCCGAGTTAAAGCGGCTGGCGATAAACTTAGTGACCATGTTAATCATAAGAACAACGACAATCAGCACAGTTGCTGTCCCATAAGCCTGATTCCACTCATCAATAGTGAACAGCTCAGTGGTTAGCTTGTAGAGGTGAACCGTCAACGTACGTCCCGAATCGAGGAGCGAATCGGGGATACGTGCAACCATACCTGCGGTTAGAAAAACCGGAGCAGATTCACCAATAACACGACCAATACTGAGAATGACCGAAGTTAAGATACCTGGCATTGCACTTGGCAATATCAAACGCCAGATGGTGTAGATTTTTGAAGCGCCCAATCCATAAGATCCTTCACGATAGGTTTGCGGTACTGCCATCAAGGCTTCTTCTGTTGTGCGTATAATGACCGGAAGAATCAAAATGCTCAGTGTCAATGCGCCAGAAAGAATGGAAAAGCCCAACCCCAGAATCGCAACGAAAAACGTCATACCAAACAAACCAAAGATGATTGACGGTATGCCCGCCAGTGACTCGGTACAAAAACGAATCACTTTCACTAGCCGGCTACCGACTTTGGCATATTCCGTCAGGTAAATCGCCGTCATGATACCCAATGGGGCGGCCACCGCGATCGATGCAATGACCATATAGATAGTTGCAACAATCATCGGAAAGATACCGTGCTCTTCTCCGGTGCGAGTGTAATTATCGGTAATAAAGTTCCAGTCTACATATTGCAATCCATTGGATAAAATGTACCAGATTATCCAGAACAAAAAACCGACGGTCAGTGCTGCAGATGCCCAAACAAAACCGTTAAAGATATTGTCTTTAATCTGTCGTGCTTGTTTTAATTTTGCGCGTTCCATACTCGTTACCTTCTCGCTTTAGTTCGCTTTTTCACGATTTAAGTAAAGTAATGCTGCATTGAGCATCATAATAAACGCCAGTAAAACAACCCCTGTCGCATACAGCGCACTGGCATGTACACCACTTGCGTAAGACATCTCAATAGCAATATTTGCCGTTAATGTGCGAGCCGAATCCAGAATACCTTGTGGCATGGCAGGGGCATTGCCCATCACCATGATGATGGCCATGGTTTCACCTAACGCACGGCCAATGCCGAGAATAACGCCTGTCATAATGCCTGAACGTGCCGCGGGAACGAGCAGTTTAAAAATCGTGAATATTTTGGACGCGCCAAGCGCCAAAGAGCCTTCTTTATACGTGCGAGGCACTGCTCGAATAGAGGTTTCTGAAACCGTGATTACCGTCGGGAGGATCATCACTCCCAACACAATAATGCCCGCCAAAATTGTATTGCCTGCTGGCACATCAAAGATGTTCTGAATCAATGGAACAATGATAACGAGGCCGAAGAAGCCGTAAACAACCGACGGGATACCCGCTAATAATTCAACCGCAGGCCGAATAATGTTCGCCAAACGCTTTGGTGCAATTTCGGCGATAAAGATCGCGGTAAGCACACCCACAGGCACACCGACAATCACAGCACCAAACGTAGACACGACGGAGGCAACAATCATAGTCGCCACACCATAAAGAGCGGGTGGCAGCCAGTCTTGGCCTAGCACGATGCCAGACAATCCCGCTTCCTGAAATGCAGGGATGGATTCTTTTACAATAAAATAGGCGATGATCCCCAGAGAGACAATGCCAATAACAGCACTGGTAAGGAATAAGCCATGAAAGATGCGCTCTCTCCAGTCAACACGACGCTGCGTGCGTAAACCAGATTTTGCAACAGGCGATGCTTCAGTTTGCATAATCTTGTCACTATTAGTTGCGATGGTCATAAAATTCTTACCTTTCCGTGAGTAAATGGCTCACTTGAAGTCAGAAAAAGCTCAGCCCAAGGTGGGCTGAGCAATGGTGTAAATTATCTAAGATTAGTTAACTGAGATGTAACCATTGTTGTCGACCAGTGCTTGTGCATCAGAAGACACCATCCAGCTCAAGAATTTTTCAGTTTCAGCAGAAGGCTTGCCTTCTTTGTAAAGGACAAGGAAAGGACGCGCCACCTTGTAAGAGCCATTTTTTACATTGCTGACGTTTGCTTGCACGCCATCGATAGCCACTGCGTTCACTGAATTGTCAACCGTGCCCAATGAAATGTAACCAATGGCGTAAGGGTTAGAGGCAACCATCGTTTTAAGTGCGCCGTTACCATTCGCGACTTGAGCGCGCTGAGAGATGGCAGACACTTTTTTGCCTGAGATTTTCTTTTTCAGTTTCATGATGTCTTCAAATGCACCACGAGTACCAGAAGCAGTATCACGAGTGATGGCGACGATAGGTTTGTCAGCGCCGCCTACGTCTTTCCAGTTAGTGATGTCGCCTTTATAGATAGCCGTTACTTGCTCAGCCGTAAGTGCTTTAAGCCCATTTTTAGGGTTAGTGACAACCGCAATGCCGTCCATTGCTACCGTCAGTTCTTTCAATGCCGGCTCTTTTTCAGAATCTTTCAGGTTACGAGAAGACATCCCCAAATCAGCAGAACCATTTTTCGCGGCTTTCACGCCCGCTGAAGATCCTGGCCCCTGGACTTCGATAAAAACGTTTGAATTTGTCTTCATGTATGTTTCAGAGAAAACTTCCATCAGTGGAGTAACGCTGCTAGAGCCCACTGCAGAGATTGTTTCTTTAGCAGAAACTGAAGTCACTGCCATTGCGCCTAGAAGTGCGATTGCACCGATAACTGTCTTTTTCATCACAATATCCTTAGTTGGCATAATTGCCGTTGTGTTTCACTCAACGGTGCTCACTTTAGAACTGAAATATGACAATTGTGTTTCACTTAGTTGAAAGCTCTATGACAGCCAAAAAATGGCCGATTTCTCATTATTACCATTAATAACAGATCACACACTAATGCAACAAATTGCAAAACTTAACCCACGAAAGTCAACATTAGAGTTTTAACTCAGTGAAAAATAAGCGAAAAATATTCAATATTTTGATAAAAAGACGAACTATTGATTGAAATTTCCCCAAGAAAACTTAGAATCCGCTCCCTTATTCGCTAATGACAGAAAAATCACCTTAATTCACTTCCTTTCATAAGAGGACCAACAATGCGCCAATTACTTAGCGGGCTTTCTATTAAGCTTCAGGTAGTCGTTCCTGTTATCTTCACCTTGCTGCTTCTGGTAGTGGGTATTAGTTACAGCACAACCAGTCTAAAAAATGCCTTCAATGATGTTTCGGCCTCGACGGAAAACCTCATTAAGCATAAAGATGAACTGACCCAAATCATCGACAATACTTATGGAATGAGAATTAAAGCCATCTACAGTCTATTTAGGGCTGATGATGTGAATCAGTTAGCAAGCCACCTAAAATCCAGACAAAATGAAAGCCATCAACTGCTCGAGTCACTCAATGAGATTGAAGGCATGCAACAAGAAGTTGAGTTGATGCACAAAGCCATTGACCATTACGTCGACTACTCGATTAATGTCATGGGCCCATTGATCAAGATCCGTCACAGCAACCAAGATCTCAGTCGGGATTTTGAACGCCAATACACTCAAGCCTCTGCCAACTACCGTGCGGCCGGCAACCAAATGGTCAACGCGATCGAGCGATTATCAAATAAACTCAATGCACTTGCGTTACAAAAAGTAGCGGCTAACGAAATCACACATTCGAGCGTAATGACCAATGCGATCATTGGACTTATTGCTGTTCTCGCAGCGGCACTCCTCATTAGCTGGATATTGGCCGGGATCATAGTAACGCCGATCAAAGCGTTGCAATCGGCGATGCAAGAACTCGCGCAAGGTAACCTTCTGGTGTCAGTAAAAGAGGAAGGTGACAATGAGATCACCGCATTGTCTCGTGACTTTAATAGCACCGTCAGTCAATTACAGCACACCGTTGATTCCCTCGTACGTATTAGTGTCGACGTCGCCTCTGCTTCCACGGAGCTGGCCGCTGTGATGACTCAGTCAAGCGTCAATTCTGATCAGGAAAAAAATGAAGTCGAACAAGTTGCCTCAGCGATCAACCAGATGGAAAGCACGGCCACTGAAGTGACGCTCAGCGCAAGTCATGCCGATGCTGCATCAATGGACGCGAATAAACTGGCTCAGGAAAACCTAGAAACCTTCGAGGAAAACGCGCGTGCTAGCCAAAAAATGATGGCCCAGCTTTCTCAAGCCGCAGGCGTTGTCAATACGCTCAAAGAGCAATCGGAGCAAATCGGCCAAGTGATTGAAGTGATTGAAAGTATTTCTGAGCAGACGAATCTGCTTGCGCTCAATGCCGCGATTGAAGCAGCACGGGCGGGAGACTCTGGTCGCGGATTCGCTGTCGTGGCCGATGAAGTGCGTATGCTGGCGGCACGTACTCAGGAATCCACCAAAGAAATTCAGACCATTATCGAAGATCTGCAACATCAATCTGGGGTCGCCAATGAGAGTATGCACTCAAGCTTAACGCTGATAGAGCAAAATCAACAACATGCTAAACAAGCCAGCCAAGCGCTCACACACATAGGTACTTCCCTCTCCGATCTCACCACAATCAATGCTCAGGTTGCCGTTGCTTCTGAGGAGCAAAGACAAGTCACTTCTGATGTGAATAACAATCTAAGTAACATTTATAACCTGGTCAGCCAAAACGTGACTGGTATTACGCAGGCCGCGGCGGCAAGCCAAGAACTGTCTTCATTGGCAGAAAGGCAAAGACAGCAGCTTGATTTCTTTAAAGTCTAGCCACTGAAAAAACCTGTAACTGACCGTGCCCTCATCAAGTGAGGTGGCTCGCTTAAAGTGCTGAAGGCCTGAGTAATCAGGCCTTTTTCGTTTAAGGTTGCTGCTTCGTGGGTGCGAGAGCGATTTCACGGATACAGACACTTTGTGGCTGCTGATAAGCAAAAACCACCGCGCGGGCAACATCATCTGGCGCCAGAACTCCCCCCATATCGGCTTTCCAGTCATCGTACCCCTGTTTAATTTCCGTTGAACTCGTATGAGTTAACAACTCTGTTTCAACAGCGCCTGGGGCTATGGTCGTCACCCGCACATTCGACGCCGCCACTTCTTCCCGCACATTTTCAGACACGGCATGAACCGCGAACTTGGTGCCACAGTACGCGGCATGGTTTGGGAACGTCTTTTTACCCGCAATCGAGCTGATATTAATGATAGTACCCGAGTTACGTGCAATCATGGGAGCCAACACCGACTGCATTCCATTCAATAAGCCAAGGACATTGACGTCAAACATACGTTGCCACTCAGCGGGTGATTGGCTATCAAGCGAGCCAAGCAACATCACGCCAGCATTGTTGACCAAGCCGTCTACCGGCCCAAATTGTTGTTCTGCTTTTTCAATCGCACGATCAAACGATGCCTTGTCGGTGACATTAACACGCTCACACAAGGTATTGGGCAAGTCCAACGCCTCAAGACGTTCGACACGTCGTGCAAGCAATAGCAAAGGATGGCCTTGTCGGCTTAAGTGCCGCGCAATCGCCTCACCAATCCCTGAACTTGCGCCAGTAATCGCGATAAGTTTTTTCATATTGTTCCCTTTGGTCGTTGTTTAGCAGTCGGATTGACTGGGATGTAAAGATCCTACGCCAAAATATTTTGTTGATATACATCACCCTTGTTGAAAGACTGTTTCACCAGTGCAACAATAAAGCTATCTCACCTGATCAAGCGATATATATGCTCAACCAAATTAGTCTCTCCGATGTCCGTACTTTTGTCCTGATTGCTCAACGAGGGAATTTCACTAAAGCCGCCGACGCCCTCAATGTGTCTCGCTCTCATGTATCACGTCAGATTGCCAGCCTAGAGAAGAAAATGGGGGTCACGCTGCTGATACGAACCACTCGAACGATGAGGTTGACTGAAGCAGGACAAGCCTTGTTTGACCAGTGTCAGCGTTCATTTGAAAACATCAATCAAGCCTTACTGGCAGCGGTAGATCAAGTAGAGAATATCCAAGGAGAGATTCGCATTAACTGCGTTGGGGGGTATTTGGGGGAGGAATTAGTCGCTGAGATCACCACTTTATTTATGCATAAGTATCCCGACGTTCGTATTAAACTCGATTTTAGCAGCCACCGAATCGACCTAATAGACGACGATTTCGATCTTGCATTTCGTATGGGCAAACTCGATGATGCCGGATTTATTGCTCGCCCGTTACTCGCCATTAAGATGGGCACATTAGCGAGCCCAAGCTACTTGCAGCAATCCGGTACACCTCAGCACCCGAAAGAGCTACTGCAACATCAATGTCTCACAGGTTCCGTGACAAAATGGAATTTTGAAAATGACACCGATTCCCAACATTACGATGTGTTGGTAAACAGTCATTTACAGTGTAAAAATGGTCGAGTACTGGTCAAAGGGGCCATCAAGGGTAACGGCATCGTTCGCATTCCCCTGATCTATTGCCAGCAAGCCCTTGAGCGCGGAGAACTCGTCGAGGTATTCGAACAGTGGACCATCCCAAGTGTCGATTTTTCCGTCATCTACCACAGTGACCGCTTCATGCCCAAACGATTTAAACGGTTCATTGACTTTGTGGTGGACTATTTTGCAGCGTATTCCAAATAATGAGCGCCCTATGGTCGCGATCAGGGCGCCACTCGCTGTCAATCATATGTCGACGGTTATATAAGATCCAGCGGCACCATGACGCTCATGACCCTAGAGGTCACATATGTACAGTCATCGACTGAAATTGTTCCAACCCAATCGCGCCAAGGATACGTTTTTTATCCAGTTCACGACCTTGTGAGTCAAAGAAGAACAAGGCTGGCGGACCAAATACATCGCGTTCAGACAACCATGCCAATTGCTCTGGCGTGCCCTCAGTGACATCAAATTTTATCATGTTCCAGTCAGAAAACTGGCTTTGAACCGAAGGATCACCAAACACCTCTTTTTCAATCACCTTACAAGAGACACACCAATCAGCATACAAATCAATCATGACCCGTTTATTGTGCACTCTCGCCTCGGCGAGCTGTTGATTAAGCACTGACACGGAACGGACAGTGGCAAAAGGCAAGGTTGCCGGTCTGTTGTCTCTCGATTCTGTCCTGACATTTAAAGGCTGTAGAGGATCTTCTGAGCCCGTCAGCATACCGATAAACAGCACCAGACCATAGAATAAAGACATAAAGGCCACCAGTTTTCGTGTCCGTTCCCAACCGGGCTTTGCTGAATCTAATCCACCAAAGTGAATCCCACTGCCAATGGCCAGTAACGCCCACAAAAGCATGCTAACCCAGCCAGCCACAAAACGACTCAGAAGCATCACCGCAACGGCCAGCAATAACACGCCAAAGAGCTGTTTGACGACGACCATCCATGAACCACTCTTAGGCAGGAGTTTACCTCCGCTAACGCCAATTACGATTAATGGAATGCCCATGCCCAACGCCATCACAAATAAAGTCACCCCTCCAAACATCCAATCCTGAGTGGTTGAAACGTATAACAAAGCACCGGCCAAAGGTGCACTAACGCAGGGAGACACTACCAAAGCAGACACTGCCCCCATCAGGTAGACACTCATCAACTTACCACCACCCAGTTTCCCTGATTGGCTATTGAGCCTTTGCTGCAACGCCGCAGGGAGCTGTAATTCATAGAACCCAAACATTGCGAGAGCGAGAAGAACAAAGACCACCGCAAAACAAGACAGCAACCAAGGTTGTTGCATAGCAGATTGAATATTGATGCCCTTGGCCAAGGTGGTGACCACGATTCCAGTCAACGCATAACTCGATGCCATACCCAGAACATAGGAAACCGACAAAGCAAAGCCTTTACGGCCTGAAATATGCGCCTGTCCCCCGATGATACTAGACAGAATCGGCACCATAGGTAGCACGCAAGGGGTCAGTGACAAACCCAGTCCGAGTAGAAAAAAAATCATTAAGGCTTGTGGTCTAGACACACTGCCAAGCAAGACGGAGAGGCCCGCAGTATCTTGAGCAAGTCCCTCTACTTTTTCCCACCATGATGATGACTGAGGCACAGAGGCCGCCTCATCCAAAGCGGGCAAGCTGGGCAGATCTAACCGTATCGTCTGAGGCAAATAACATAAACCTTGTTGCGCACAGCCCTGATATTTCACTTTAAGCTGACCGGCTCCGTGATAGGGGATCTTAATCGTCACGGGCTGGCTGAACACCACGACTTCACCAAAATACTTATCGTTTTTCAGATCACCGGGAATGGAGAATTCCACGGGTTTAAGTGCGACGCCATCCTCTGCTGAGACTTTAAAACGTGATTTATAAAGGTAATATCCCGGCTGTACAGAAAAATGGACCTGTGCACCATCTGCGACCATCTCCCATTGATAGGGAAAAGCCTGTTCGACAGGCAAAAACTCGGTATTTTCCGCCAAGCTTAACGAGGAAAAAACGAATATAAAGAAAAGGGTAATTCGGCATATCATGCAACAAACTCCGTGTCCTGATGAATGGCTAACTGATCGTCAATAAACACCACCCCCACCTCTTGGGGAACGGGTAGGGTAGGATTCAATGTCAATGCCGTGCTGAGTATCCCTGCCTGCAGGGCCGTCGGTGCCAACACACTGACAGAAAGCACCTGAGGGTGCGGTCCACACTGAGACAAAATATGAGAGCAGTTTTGGTCAGAGAATGACTGACGTCGTTCATAGTGAGCCGATGTGGTTAACGCCGCGTTGGCAAGAGGTAAGGAAAAAAACGGTTCTGTTTTATCCTTGGGGTTAAGAACCGCAACCTGAAAAGGAGACCCATCAGGCTTAGAGCCCAACGCGCGAATATCACCACCAAAATTCACTAAAGCGGAAGAGACACCATAACGCTGAGCAATCAGCACCGCTTGATCCACTGCAAATTCTTTAATCACACCACCTAAATCAAACTGAGTGTCACGGTGGGGAATATGCAGCCGCCCTTCATCCACTAACCAAGCGTCGACGCCCATCGCCTTGTGAGCGCGCTGGTACACAGCCTGTTTACTCAGACTAGGGTGGGCTTTGACCAACGCTTTTATCGTGCCGACACAGGGATCAAATGCGGCGCCCGTCACTGCGACCATTTGTTTGACCCACTCAAATACGGCGGTGGCTTCGTCATCCAGTGTCACCCAAGCGTCCATTCGGCGGTTGACCTCAACATTCAGCCATGAATCCGGGTCATAAAAGTTAAACTTCTTCTCCAATCTGGCTGTATTCGACTCAATCCTCTTGGCGATCCTAGCGGCGTCACTGACCGTGAACAATTGAACTTCACAGGGCACCGTCATTGCCGTAAAACGATAGGTAAACGGTCGACTAAAACTCATACGTTGCCCCCACAGCCCACCACTGAGCTTCAAAACCGTTCGACTGCTCATAGTAGGCCCCCAGCACATTCAAGCGCAGCTTTTTATGGACTTTTACACTGGCACCCAACTCGTAAGCATTGGCGGTAAACTCCCCCATCCTGAGATCTGAAGTGGCATAGCCGGTGGCGGCAAACGTCGGCGAATCAGCCTCAGGATCACGGTAGAAATCCGCCCCACTCTGGCTATAGAAAAAATAGCCAGGCGCCAGTGTTAACCAATTATTGACCGTCCAGGACACCTTGCCACCCAACTGATGAGAAGACACCCCCCAGTCATCGGTAAACCATTTATAACGTGGACGAACAACCCATTGTTCAGACAAGGACCAAAAAGCCTGAATATTCACCCCCCCAGACCATCGTTTGTCCGGCCGAGAATCCTGACCAAGAAACACCTCGTCGTCACCAATCGATCCATTACCATCAAGATCCACTTCACGCAAAACAGTCAGGTAGTGATTGCTCAGATAGCCCGAACGATAACCAGCGTAAGCCGTCATCACCATGTAGTAATTCGGCGTAAAAGTCTGCGACAGTCCGGCTTCAATACTGCCAGTAAAAATATCTTGCCAAGACTGGGGGTTCGTGGCTGTCTGATAGCGATCAAAAGACAGGGTTTCATCGAATAACGTCGAGGCCCCTAGGCTGTATGAGCGATTTTTCTGTGCGTCTGCATAAATGAGCGCCTTACCATTGAATCCAACACTGCGGTAATCTTCTTCATTGGAAAAATTCGCACCGAGTGTCCACTCATTGCGCAATGAATCACGATACGTTGCACTGGCGTTAATTGACTTACGCGTATCTTCCAATTCATATTTCTGAACTTTGTAACCACTTCTTTGTGGATCGTAACCCGCACGTATCACTTGATCGGTTTGGTTTTGTGCTGCTTGGGTCTTGCTCGCTCGGCTGTTCGCATCGGCAACACTGCCAACCGGTGTGGTCGGCCCCCATGACGGTGACGCTCCGGAAACCGTGTCATAACCGAGCTCAAGGTTAATGGTCCAATCTAAGCCGAAACTCTTTTCGATCGATAGAATACGATCGCCCGCTTCCACTTTGTCATCGTACTCTTGGTAATTGAGATAATGCACAGAAATATGATCGTCTGCCACTACACTATTGGCCACTGCCGCTGCACTAAGCAACGTTAAAGGTAATTTTTTCATGTGATCTTTTTATTCTTAAATTCTTAGTTACATCCACAACCGCCGCCACCGACGCCACCGCCACCCACAGACCCTTGCTTGTAGGAAAAAACTTTCTCTGAAAACAGGTCAAATTCGGGTACCGGACCTCCGGGCTTCATCTCTTTCTTTGCAAGGGTGCCTTTTTGCCAAGGTTTAACGGGGTTAATTCCCAAAGCTTCATCAACAAAAGCCAACGCTGACGGCTGATTCACCACAGGCTTGGGCGCATCAAGGTGCAAATCATCGGCCGTGGGTTTAGCCAGTTCAACATTGCGTCGAGCGCCTATCTCCGATCGGCCACTGGTATACACCTGACTGGAAATCACCTCTTCCTCTGTGCTGGACGCCTTCTCTATCGGCTCAACATTTTGTGACAGTGGCTTCCCTAAATGGCTCAAATCAAGCTTTGGTGCAGCAGTTGCCGACAACGGTATAACCAATAAGCAAACGAAAGTCGTCAGCCTCATAGTTGCAGCCCCATTTCCGCCAAGTCTTGTAAAATCACGTTGCGGATGTCATTAATCGCACCAAAACGAACTTTGAGCACTTCACCCTGATAAATGTAATACAGCGCTGGCATACCAATGGGTTGGAACTCAGCGATCAAGGCCTGTTCAGGATCATTAACCACCGGAAACTGCAACCCCAAAGATTGTTGAAACGCCAGTCCTACTTCGACTTCTTCATCGACATCCACCCCAACCACCGTGACACCCGTTTGTTTAAGATCGCGGTAAAGCTGATTGACCAATGGCAGTTCATGACGACAGGACACACACCACTCGGCAAAAAAATCCACGATAGTCAATTGACTATTATCAAGTTTTAGCCCAGCAGAAGCCGTCTCCGTCAACTTATCGCCTTGTTGAAAAGCCATTGCCGAAAAAGACATCCACAATGTGAATAACCAAACCCATTTCTTCATTATTTTCTCCATAAATTATTGTTTTATATCAGTTAGTACCAAAATTAAGTCGATTGTCGTATTGCACCTCCAACACTTTGGAGAAATAGTCATCCAACTCTTGAGTGTTGGTTGCAGAAAACACCTGACCGCGAGCCTCACCTGCCCTAGCCGAATTCACACAGTCACTAAACTGGTCCAGTCGCCGACTCGGCACACTGAATCCGATAAAATTCAGTTGTATGCCAAACTCATTCGCCAAACGGTCACACAAACCTGCAGACACAAGGTCATCAAACACAGAACCACTATCAACACCATCGGTCATCAAAATCAGTTTTTGGGCCGGCGTGACAGAGTAAGAGTGATATAACCACTCTCGACGCCATGAAGGGATCAGTTGACGAGCGCCCCAAATAACCCCCTGATAAGAAGCCGTTCCACCCGTTGTCGACAATTGACGAATTGCCTCTTTGACCTGATTCATGTCACGCGTCAGTGGCAAGATCGACGCCGACTCACTGCAATCACCAAGATATTGTTCGGGCGCCCTGTGTTTCACAGGGTGTTGGCCATGGGTGAGATCAAGGTTGCGCACAGTGTCATCAACGTTAAACGTTCCACCGCTTTCTTTGGCTAAACCATCGACGCAAAAAATGCCTTTTTCATCTAGCCAAGGCGCATTCTTGACCGACACCCCATCCGAGAAGGGCACCACTGCAATACTGATCGCCCTTTGTCCATCAATCAGCACGTTATCTTGTTCTATGCGGTCAATAGCGCGGAGCAAAATTGCTTTTAATTGGTCAACTGAATCAAACATCGAACTTGAAATATCCAACACAAGTGTCATCTCAGTGGGAACGACACTGGCCGATTGGGAAACATGCGCATGCTCCGTCGATTGCCCTTGAGTGTGGTAAGACGCTCGGGCGAAGGTCAACGATGGAAACAGGCCCGTTAGCTGATAGCCCATCTTAATTTCACAGCCCGATGACGCATCGGCCTGAGTGGTCACTTGTTTAATGTTTGGCTGATAATAATCCAGGTAGGCATGGTTAAGAACTGGGTTAGATCGGTCGGAAAACGCACAAGCGATGGCGGCCGAGTCCACTGCCTGCCCTGCCCTCCCCGACAAGATCACCTGAAACCCAATCATTAGGGTGGCGACCAACATCAGTAAGATAGGAATAAGCAGAGCCAAAAACGATAAGGAGACGGACCCTAACTGACGCTTAGGCATGATAATTTCTCCCGATCATGACCGCCTGACTGCTCATCTTCAAAGGCAGCGCCAGCAGTAACCAATTCACGAGAGGAATATCCGTCTCAAACGGTGCCGAAACGCATAGCGTTACCTGAAATAAATCCGCGGTTCTCCCTTTGAGTGAGGCAATTGGGCTTGCACTGATCGGCGCCAATGCCCCCAAACTTTCAATGGGTTGCCGGACGTCACAGTCATGCCCAGCCCGCTGGCTCATTACCTCAACCGGAGAGCCCTCAGCAGCAAGCCGCATTTCCAATACCAGCCCTAATTTTTCCTTGGGTAACGTATCCGCCAATACTCTCTGAGCCATGCGCAGCAAATCGCTTGCACTGTTCTGGTCATAGAGCATGCGAGTGTGAGGTGGCACCAAGGCAACCGCCGATGCATCCACCATCGAAAACGCGGTGCGGTCAAGCCGGCTTTGCAAGTGTAAAAGCTTGTGCACAACCACCAAACCTGACATGACCACCATTAACACCAGCGCGATGAGAGGCAACTCAATCACAGCGACACCTTTTTGCTTCAATGGCTTACGCATCATAGTCATAGGTCACCAACACCTGTCGGGTGAGCGTCAGATGCTCAGAAAATTGCTCAGATAACCTCGGAATCAGGACAAATGAGAACTGATAGACAATCTGATAGTGAGAGATGATCGCACCAGAAGAGCCAATACTTTTATTGTTGGCTAGAGATTGGATGCTATCAGCGTAACGCGGTTCGCCCACTTTAATCTGACTAAATTTCAATAAGGGGAACGCCGCTATCCTGTCTTGAATACGACGATCAACCATTGGCGATGGCGGCAAAACTCTGACTTCTCTGACTGCCGCTTCCACCGCAGAGTCAAAAATTATCTTGACCCACATCAGGCGCGTAAATTCGAAGGTCGCAAGCAGTAAAATCATCAAAGGTACCAACACCAAAGCAAACTCGACCGTCTGACTGCCCGACTGTTTCTTGACTACCATACCGGCGCCTCCAGTGAAGCGATTCGTTGATAATACTCAAGGTTATTTTCCAACTCCGCTTTACTGAGATCCTGACTGGCAATCGCACGAGCTGCGTCTAAACGGCCCATGAAAGCATAAGATAACGCCAGATTAAGCCGTAACTTGCGACTTGCCTCTCCCCGTTGATAGATAGGGTAAAGGATCTCAATACTGTGTTGCGGCTGACCGTCAAGCAGCCAGCTCAGAGCAAGGTTATTCTTATACTCTTCGCTATCAGGCCTGACAGTCAGCGCTTCCTGAAAGGATTGCCTTGCTTTGCCATATTGCCTGTTAAGTGCATAGCTGACCCCTAAGCTATTGAGCGCGACATCATCCTGATGACGTTCCACCACAGAGTGCTCCAAAGCAGCGCTCGCCAAACTGATGTTACCCAGAGCTAAATGAGCACGCCCCAGCTCTCGTTCAAAAGCCGCGGAAGGCGCCAATTGATGCCCTTTGACCAAATAGTGCAAAGCTTCATCATAGCGAGCGGCTTGATTACAGGCACTGCCTGCCAAGAAAAGCAATCGAGGATCATCAGGGCTCTCCTTCAGCTTCTGTTTGTAAATCGACAACGCATTTTCCGCATGACCATTGGTCATCGCGGTTTGCGCCAATTGAAAGTCCTCCTCGTGGGTGTCTTGCCCAGTCGATTGACAACCCACCGCCAGCAAGCTGAACCACACCCATATCCATGACTTCATTATAATTTCTCCAAGGTCGTAAAAAGGCTCAGAACAACAGGCGCTACGATCACCACCACCACAGGCAGCATAATGAATACGACCAACGGGAAAGACATCTTCGCGGGGATTTTTCCCACCCATTCCTCCAGTTCAAGCAACTGATACTGACGACTGTCAGCGGCAATCAAGCTCAGAGATTGCGACATGGGAGTCCCAAAGGTAAGCGCTTGAGACATGGTCACCGTCATATTGTGGATGTCCGTCAGTTCCAGCCTTTGATCAAGGTTAAGCAACGCTTGTTGTGGTGAATCGAGTACCGACATTTCCGTCGCCGTTAACACCCATTCGCGTGACAAGGCTAAAGACACTGATTTCATTTCTTCCCCAACAGTGCGAAACGCATGTTCAAGGGTTAACCCAGACGCCACACACACGACCATTAAATCCAACGCATCCGGCAGAACTCTTGAGATGGTTTGGCGAATGCGCTGAACTCGCCATTGAAGAGCACGATCAATACCAATGCCGCTGAGCATCGCGATAACGGTGCACTGGGCGAAATCTGACGCAGACCACTGTATGGACTGGCTAAAAAACCAGATAACCGCCGCCAATAACATAAAAACAAAACGACCGATCACAAACCCCGTTTCGGCATAAGGGTGAGTCAGCCCTAGCAAGGCCAGTTGTTTGCGCCGAAGTGGCTTAGATGCCCAGCGCCATTTTTTGCTCACGGAACGGGTTGCCGATGGCGTCACACTGACCTGCTTCAAGCGTTGAAACAGCACCTCTTGCTGTTGCGTCCGTTGATAAAGCAGGACAGAACTCACTAAACCCATCACGATTAAGAGGGCCGCTAACATCGAAATCATGAAAATGTCCTGTTTTTCGTCAAGGAATGTAAAATCAGTCCACCCAGACAAATACTCACCGAGCAATACACCAGCACCGACTGCCCATTCTCCGAATTAAGCAATAATTGCAGCAACGACATATCCGTCCATGCCATGGCCGACATGAGTAGAAAAGGAATGAAAAATAAGAACTTTGCCGTGATCCTAGGCTCAGAAGTCATGCTTTT
Organism: Vibrio ostreicida; assembly: GCF_013074385.2. Lineage (GTDB taxonomy): Bacteria > Pseudomonadota > Gammaproteobacteria > Enterobacterales > Vibrionaceae > Vibrio > Vibrio ostreicida. The sequence continues at coordinate 193,245 of NZ_JABEYA020000003.1, read as the reverse complement.
GACTTTTTTTTGCATCGCACGATTATCGTGCATAGTTCGGCTGAGGTTATTCAGAATATCCCTCAGTTGACCGCCGTTGCTCTGATTGAGGATCAGCGCAATCGAAAAATAGCGGAACGTTCGATACGGAAGACGGACACAAGCATCATCAAGGGTTTGCCGCAACGGGATACCCAATGCCAGATGATCACGCATGAGACTAAACTCCCTCGCCAGCAATCCCGCTTGGGATTGAGCGACCTGCTCTATCGCCTGCGGCACAGAGAGGCCTGCCGACACCGATCGGCTAACCAACCCCAGAACTTGCACAATATGAGTCTCAAATTCCTCGGTTTGTTGTTGGCGGCGCAGTACAAAAAGTAGCGTAAACACTACCCAAAAGCTGGCGACTCCCAAACCAAGCTTCCAATACCACATCAACGCTGATAACCAATGGCCACTTGCCAACATGATCAGCAAAGCAACCACCCCAAGGGTGACTTTATCTTTTTTGCTCAACAGTATTTGGGCACGATCGACGAACTCACGCACACGTCCACCAGAGCGATGCGCTTTGACAATCGAATGCTCAGGTCGCAAAGGAGTGTCAGACCCTATTAACAGCAGGCGTTGCTTAAGCCTAACGCGGCGCTTGTAGTGATAAACGCTGAGCATCATGAGAACAACTAGCCACACCAATAGGATCACTGGGATCATACCGTCATCTCCATGGCCGCTTTGAGCTGAGGACCGAGCTGATAATAGTTGGCTTTCGTCGCAAATGACGGCAGACTGCCCGCACTCTGGTACTTTCCAGACAACTGCCCTTGATGGTCTTCACCCACCACTTCAAATCGATAAAGGTCTTGGGTCACATATTGCTCACCTTCTAGACCAATGACTTCTGTGATTGCCACCACACGTCGCTGACCATCTCGCATTCGCTCAACCTGAATCACGATGTCGATAGTCCCTGCGACTTGACGACGCAAAGCAAAAAGCGGCATGGAAGATTGTGCCATCAACAGCATGTTTTCGATTCTGATCAGAGCATCAAGGGGAGAGTTGGCATGCAACGTCGACAAAGAGCCTTCATGGCCAGTGTTCATCGCTTGCATCATTTCGAATGCCTCATCACCGCGGACTTCGCCCAGAATGATTCTATCTGGGCGCATTCTTAATGCGTTCCTAACCAGCTCTCTCTGGCCAATCGCGATCAAACCTTCTGCATTAGCCGGACGCGTTTCTGAACGAATCACATGTGGCTGTTGCAATTGCAACTCCGCCGCATCTTCAATCGTAATGATGCGCTCATTAGGCGAAATACTGAATGACATCGCATTAAGCAACGTGGTTTTACCTGCGCCTGTCCCACCAGCAACCAAAACGTTGAGGCGACAACGCACAATAATATCGAGTAAGCGCACCATACTGTCTGACATCGCTCCACTTTGAGCCAGTTGATTGAGGGACAGCTTGTCCTGACTGAACTTTCGTATCGACAAACAAGTACCATCCAAGGCTAAAGGTGGGATCATGACATTGACCCGGCTACCGTCATCAAGCCGAGCATCGACCAAAGGCGAGCTCTCATCAACCCGTCTCCCGACCTTACTCACAATACGGCGCGCAAGGTTGACAAGCTGAGCTTCACTGCGAAATTCAATCTGAGTTTTTTTCAGCTTGCCTCGCCTCTCCACATACACTTCCTGATAACCATTAACCATAATATCGGTCACCGAAGGATCGTCCATGAGCGGCTGTAATGGGCCCAGTCCCAGCAGCTCGTCCACCAATTGCCTGACCATAGTCGACACATCTTGGTGGCCTATGGGTAACTGTTTGCTGGCCACAATATCGGTGACCAGCTGCTGTATTCTTGTCTCCAGCTCCTGAGCACTCAGTGTCACCACGACGCTGGCTTCTAGCTCATTGATGATCTCAGCGTGGATAAGATGGTAGTGATCACGATGAGGATCAGCCGTTGCTGGAGTTGAGCTGGCCATGTAATTCGGCACATGAGTCGCCCGAGGCTTGGTTGAACTGAACATCATGCACTCCTGTTCCAAAAGCGATACGACGGCATCGCTGGCTCATCGAGGACTTTATGCACCAATTGATTCAGCGCATTAAGGAACGGTCTATGACCTTTAAGTGGTGATTGACCCAGCGAGTTGCACGACAAAAAGTGCTTCGGTGCAAACGGCACTGAAGCATCAACGTCGATACCGAGGGTACGATGAATTTCCTTGAGTCCAATCAATGATGCATGGTTCGACTTGGTATGATTGACCACAATCAGGGTTTTCTTGTTTTCGTTCATCTCAGAGCCACCCGCCAAGCCCTTGATGATTTGTCCTGCGTTGCGAATCGAGGCCAGTGTCGGTTCAACAACAACAATCCGCACATCCGCACTCTTGAGCACGCTTCTTCCCACCTGATCACGCAGTGAGTAAGCCGGTATATCAAAAATAAGATTATCGGTATTGTGCAAACAGTCACGACTGAAATGGCTAAGCGCCTGTTTATCAGGCCAAAAAGGTGCACTGTCGAGTGGCAAATACCCCGTAAACAAGGTCAACCCAGACTGTATATTGATGCCACAGCGTTCAAACACCACCGGCTCTAGGCGCTCTGGGTACTGCAACATTTCAACCAGAGCTTCGTTGCCCTGAACATTAAACTGCAAGTCCAAATCCCCAGCAGAAAAATCAAGATCGACCATGGTCACCGACTGCTGACGTTGATTCAAAGCTCGGGCTAAACTGGCGACCAGAGTCGATGTCCCTGCCCCGCCTTTCGCACCAACCACAGAAATCACTCGTCCTGAGTGGCTCGCAGGAGAAGGCGGCGCAAAATTCAACGAGGAAAAACAATCGGGTGCAGCAGGGTTGACCACATAGTCAACCGCGCCAGAGGCCAGCATCTCGCGGTAGAAGGCGATCTGGTCGTTGTTGCCAATAACCACAACTCTCCCGCCCGTTCGTTGGACAATATCACGCACCCAATCAACCGCGTCTTCCAAAGCCAGAGCGATCACATCCAGCACGATCACTCCATAGTCCTCCATTAACGCCTGTTTGATGATTTGCTCTCGGTCAAGTGAGACCTCAACTAAGCGGGTAATCCCCTGTTCGGCAAACGCCAAGCTGAGCGAGTAATGATCCATCGCTGGGGAAAAGGCGACCAACGCCGACACACTTTGTGTTTTCATGTTCAATTCCCCCCCGAGGCTTCAGACAACGCTGAGCCTGAATTCTGGCTGATGTTGTTGGCCGTTGCGGGGGCAACATACGCTTCTACCGCTGCAACGGCCTTAGCACCATTGGTCGGCCCCAGTGGCTCTCCCACAATCAGATCTTTGGGGTTCGCCACCATTTGAGCGAGGGCCGCGGCATTTGTACACCCATAAGACGGATGACTTTTGTATTGATTCAACACCACAGGCGCTAACTTACCTGTATGACAGGCGTTCACTTTGGCGCGAAAGGATTCGACGATAATCTGAATATCCCCCGAGCCAAGCTGCTTGGTTCGTTCGGAAACCATTTGATGCTGAGCCACACCTTGCGTCACCAACCCGCGTTTGATGGTGGCGACCTGAGCAGCCCCTTTATCTGAATAACTCAACAGTTTTATTCTCAATCCGTAGGGCTGACCTCGTTGAGAGATAAAGGCTTCTATATCCTGCTGCTGTGATGACGAGAGTTGATTGTTTTCTACCGTCAGGGTCAGCGTATTGCTCACTGAAACCACATCAATGGCAGGCTGTCGGTGCAGGGATTCAGAAGCACAGCCTCCAAGCGCCACCGACAACAGTAGTATGCATGGTGTTAATTTCATAAGTACCTCAGTAGTAAAATCCATTGTCACCCAACAGGCGGGGCTTGCGATTATCGGTGTAGGAGGATTGACCAGCCGCTCCTACCGGTTCTTCATCCGGCAAAGCCAGTAACCGCTCCAGATCGCTTTGTGGGATTAAAGCGTCTGTTGGCAAAGGCAAGTTATCGCTTCGGGTAGGCTCCACCAGATAGGCGGTTGCGATGATAATCAGTTCCGTTTCACTACGCTGATACTCATTGGAACGAAACAACCCACCCAAGATCGGAATATCGCCAACACCGGGCAACTTTTGAAGTTGTTCAATCTCACTGCTTTGAAGCAATCCCCCCAGCGCAAAGCTTTGCCCACTGGCCAGTTCGATAGTCGTCGAGGCTCGACGCGAGGTAAACGAAGGTAAAACATTGCCATTGAAGACCGTCTGGTTATCCACTGAGACACTGCTGACTTCCGGCTCGACTTTGAGGCTTATCCGGTCTGGACCAAGGACGACGGGTTTGAAATTGAGATTGACACCAAACGGCTTATATTCAATCGTCGCGTTATCCCCCTGAATCAGCGGGATCGGTACTTCCCCCCCAACTAAGAAATTCGCTTCCTCACCTGACATAGCGGTCAAGTTTGGCTCAGCCAAAATGGACATATCTCCGGTCGAGGCCAATGCATCCACTAAGGCACTCAAGTTGGGTTTCCCCCAACTGCTGACATCCCACGATTTGTTGTATAAAAAGCTGCCAACGACGTTATCAACCGAGCTGCCGTTGGAGACCAATGACCCCCACTTAATACCAAGTTTGTTCGACACATTACGTGAGACCTCAGCAATGCGGACCCGAATATTGACCTGCGTGGGCATCGTCACCACCATTTGGTTGATCAGTTCATCCCTGCGGATAGACGTTGAGTTATCGGAGCCACTGTTTGACGACTCACTCGACTGTGACTCACTCTGATTACCTTGGGGTGCCGAAATGGGCGATAAGTATCCCCGCGCAACATTGACAATGCTGTGTGCCATCGCTGGCGTTGGCACACTCCCTTTTAGCCACAGCTTGCCTCCTAAAGACTCCGAACGTACAGAGGCATCGGGGAATTGGGTTTTAATCAGGCTATCGAGCTCTTGGGTATCGTGCACAACACGGATTTTTTTGTGATAAATCACCTGCTCTTTTTCGTTTAACACCGTGATGGTCGCGGTGCCCGCCTCAATCCCAAACACCATAATTTTTGTGTTAGTCATCGGCTGGTAATCGGCAATATGGGTGTTAGAAATAAAAATGGATTTCGCCTTTTCCGACAAACGGATCATGGTAGCTTCATTAATATTCACTTCTAACGCATTAGCCCATGCTGGAAGTACCATCATCCAGACGCAGAGCAGCACTAAGCGCCACCGGCGAAGTAATTGGTTCATTGTTGTGTCCTGAAGTTGTTAGTTTTTGTTGGGTTGCGCTCTTAACTGGATCAAGCCGACATCAGGGGCGACTTGCTTACTTTCTGGGTTAATTTCTGTGGCGGTGACGGTATAAGAAGCAGGAAGAGAGGCTTCTAGCTCACTGGCGCCCCGCAAAGAAAGCGTCAAACGACCCAACTGATTGGCCAAAACAATCTGAGTGGCTTGCTCTGGCGTGACCTCCAGAGAAACCGAGCTGTTATCCGGTATCTTGGCACCATAGTCGTGCCGCTTTTCCTGAAAACCCTGAGAGCTCGAAAGATTGTTAAACGCAAGAATACGGACATTTGTCGCAATAGTGCTGACATACAAACCTTCGACCAGATTGTCGTACTTTTTAAGTTCACTCACTTTTGACCCCAGTAGAAGTATATCTACCTTGTCACCTGGCTGGACAAACCCAGAATTTGCGGTGACCTGATCAACGGGGACAGACACCGCACGAAAACCTCGCCGAACATTGAGAGCAAGCGAACTGCCACCTTGTGGGGGAACCAAATCCGCCGCCCCCAAGATCTGATCTTGCTTCATTTCAATATGAGCGATGCCGCTGGCGAGATGAATCGCATCAAATTCCTCTTCCGTAATAAAATCCACATAATCAGACAGTTCATTTTCGGCAACAGATTTCCAGCGAAACATGTTGGGCGTATACACCTGACCAACACCGATATTCTGGCCAGAGACCAACACCCGCTTAAACACTTCTTGGGGCGTTTTTTCTGTTTGTTGTACGGAGTTGCTTTGACTAAACAGCAACAAGCCTATGCCAATAAAAGACAAGAGGATCGACAACATCATTAGGCGCTTAGCAGTCATGCTCAATCCTTAGATTAATTTCCCGAATCTTTCGTTTGCTCTAGGGAGTCGATGACGGTGTTATAGGCACCGACAATCGCTTGGGTCAACTTACCTTCGCTGCCACCGACAAACGTCAGTAACACCACCGACATCGCTGCCGCCAATATGGCGTATTCAATAGCTGCCGCACCACGCTGTTTTTTTCTGATTGACATTAAATGCTCCTAAGAAAGAGAAAGGACAGCCCAACCACTGGGCTGACACGATGATTATTTAGATAATCCTCCGGTTATTTGGACACAAACCGATAAAGGTAATGACCGCCTTTTCCTCCATACAAAATGGACTCGCTGACGTTACCTTTAGAAAAATCGAACAACTCCAAACGCTCGTCCGTTGAAGCGTCGGTTAAATAGAGTTTTTTATCATAGCCATTTTGATACTCAGGCTCGGTGCCAGAAAAAGCCGTTTCATCCCAAGGGATTAAGCTCGTCAGTTCAAAATGAGAGGGCAACCGCCAATGAGACTGACCACACCATGATTGTGCATTTGCTACACCGAGAGCTTGTTTTACTTCGCTAAAATACTGATAACGGTCAGCCGTGTTGGGCTGGTATATCTGCCATATTTCTCCTGAACGTGTATTTTTGGCACATTGGGCGTCCACTCGCCGATCCGTGAGATCACCATTCGAGGTCAGGTACTGCCATTGAACCGGATCTTCACGTACCAACCTTGCCAACGTCACCTCACGCTGACCGCTCTCAGCGTCTCGAACGTAGGACTGCAAACTCGCTCGATTATGAATGGTGGAAAATTGATACGCGTACTGCTGTGAAGCGCTGGATGCCAGATTTGTCCAATAATAAAATCGAACCCCGCCTTGGTAATGGGAAAGGTCATACTCCGGTAACAACGCTTTATGATGGTGAAAGACATCAGTGTTGATCGTATAACCATCATTCTTAACGTTATCCACCTTGAATGTGGCAAGACTTTTCAATTGCACAACATGGGGCAATGCCCAATCATCAAATCCACACAGTTTTTTCTGGTTGACGTGTTCTAGCAGGCCTGCGGCCCCCATAACACTGCGAATATCAGCGCCAGAGGTGTCAAAAGGCATATCGTCTTGGCCGTTGGGCAACCCATTGTCGAGCAGCATCCACAGACGACGCTTTCCACCAGTAGAGGTATCCTCTACACATTTCCAGACATTATCCTCAGTCACCGACACCGGTAAGTAGCGTCCGAAAAGATCGACCTTAGCAAACCGCCCATCAATCAGCGCTTGCGCCGAAGTCACGGCATAGCCAGCCTGATGAGCACGGTTCAAACCATCATTCGCGACCAGAGACAGGGATTCAACCTGATCCTTGATAGACAAAGACAGCCACTCAAGTTTGATCGACTGGGCGAGAGTGCCCAAAGTGGGAAACCCCTCTAACAGACCAGCCAAGCTGCTATCCAGCGTCTTCTCAATCGAGCTGATGTTTAAAAGGGCTTTCTCCAGTTCAGCGAGAGTACGGTGAAGATCCAGTGAAGCTTGATGGATCTCTCCCCCAACATTGGCCGCTTTAACACTGTTTTGTTTGAGCACGGCTAACTGATAGTGGTGATTAGCCTGACTAAAGGCAACACCAAACTGAGCAAGATTGACGGTGGCGGCCAAGGCCTGATTAGCCTGAGTTAACTGCTGGATCTGGGTTCGATATTGCGCCACTTTCTCTATAAAGCCGACGCTGTCTTGGTCTGCTCTGTTGTTGACAAAACGCGCCTGAAATTCAAACTTTGCCAAACGCACGCTTGTTTGCTCTTGATGCCCCTGTAATCGGGTCAGGGTTGAGGAAAGCTGGTCACGCATTTGAGCACTGTCGCTGTCAAGTTCAGCTGGTGTTTTAGTGCCGTTCTGACTTGCCAAGAGCCAAGCATTAAAAAAGGTCATCGCCTCGTCCAATTCGGCCGCTTGTTCACCAAGTAATGTCGTCATCGTCACCAGCTCTGAGCTGATGTCCGCTAGCAAATCTTGACTCTCGGGGATTGCCCAACGAGCGAAAACGAAATTGGAGTAGCTCGCAGGTGGGACTTCTACCCCATGCCTTAACGTCACGAACTGACCTGACTTATTCGCCCAAATGGGATAATCATTAGCGTCCGAAAGTAAATACGAACGTACCCCTTCGGGGAGGCTATCATGAGTTCTCGCCGACCGTTGCGCAACATCATCAAAATTAGGTACAGCCCAATAGTCAATGTCGCACACAGACAACTGATTGACTTTATCTAACAGGGTTTCTTTTTTCGGGTGAGAAAGCCTCAGCGCCCAGAACACGGGTGTCCCCTTACCTTGGACATCATATTCCGCAATACAATTTACCGCAGACCACCCACCGTGGGTTACAAAATCCGCCGCTGTTGAGAAGGTGTTCATCGGTACATACTGCAGCGCCGTAAACTCACCGGATATGTTGCTTGCCCATAACACCTCACTAGAGGGACTTTCCAAACCCGATATCGCATTTTGCTTAAGTCGCAGACCGACAATACTCTTATCATACGCCTGAGAACCCACAAATTGAGGCCTTTTGGAAGCCGTTTGCCAGCTCGCCCCTTGATCGACGGTGAACTCATAATATTCTGGCTCATTAAAATCAACCCGATGGCCATCCACTGAAGCAGACACGTAATCCCACCGAATCGAATTCGAGTTTATGCCTCGATAGGAAGCAATATGTCCATTTGTTGGCGCAGGCAACTTAGGCCGCGCCGTATACATCGCGCCATTGGTCGCCACCGCTCCTGCTTGTCTTCCATTAACTCGGTTAGCACGAACTCGAAGGTAAACTTCTCCGATTGGTTTTGCGATATCTCCAACAATCAGAGGTTTTTCTGGAACGGGTGCCCATTCGCGCCCTCCATTGACGGACCATTCGTAATCAGATAAAGCAGAGAATCCTGCCACATGTATCCAGTCAAGTGTGTCACGAATATCATCCACTTTTAGACCCGTTGGTGCCAAAGGCGCACTCGGTCGCTTTGTCAACGCCGTCGCGTTTGCCAGCACCGCACTCGGTTCACGACCATTGGAAGGGTCCCTCTTAATCCGAACTTCAATACTCCCAGAGAGGTACTCCCTATCGTCCAGTTGAATCGGCTTGGCATCGAGTGTTCTCCATTGTCCTTGATCGATACGGTACTGATAGTGGTTTGCTGACTCGAAACCTGATACCCATGCCCAATTAAAGGTGTTCAACGCATCATCAACGACCCCCTGCGAAGGTGCTGCTGGGGTTGGCGGCCTGACCGTGAAGGCTTGATCCGAACACAGACTATCACCGACAGCCCCACCCATGAGCGCAGCTACCCGAATACAAATCTGGCCAGCCTGAAACGCATCATTGCCAATCACTTGAGGTTTAGAGGTAACAGGGCGATAAGAAACCCCATAATCAAGCGAATATTCATAATGTTCGAGGTTGTCGTAGTTCGTAACCAATTTCCAGTCAAACCTGTCCTCAGCATCATTGACCATCGAAGCTTTAGGTGCCGCTGGCTTGTTGAGCACTTTGTGAAACGCAGTATCAACCACCAAAGACTGTCCCCAAAGGCGGCCATTGGTCGAATTTGCTTTGACTCTCACTTTAATCGTGTTGGCAGAAATGCTCACGTTGCCTATATGATAAGGGTTAGCCGTCACCTCTTGCCAACCCTCGCCGACATCGATTTGATACTCTTGCGCCTGTTCAAAACCTGGCACCCAATTCCAAGACAGGAGATCCGAGTCATCATCAACAAATCGCAATGCAGGCGCAAGTGGAGTGTCCGGTTTTAGTGTCATCGCTATCGTTGATTTCACCACGTGCCCAGCGGGACTTCCTGAGGTAACATTTGCCTTTACCCTCAGTTTCAGGTGCCCGATAGGGACAAACACATCGCCAATCGGTTGGGGTTTTTTCACGACATCAACCCACGTTTTTCCATTATCAAGCGTATACTCATAGGCAGAAAAATCAGGGTAGCCCACCGAGTCTTGCCACACAATTTCATCACGTCCGTCATCTAGGCTCAGAGACACTGGCGCTGCGGGTATCACTGTTTCAGTGAAAGCCTGTGAAGAAATCAATGCCATACCGGCAGCAAGTAACCGCTCCCGATTGGCTGCAATGCGTATTTGAACTTCACCCTTAGGGATAGGCTTCGCGCCAACAGGTAGAGGTTTAGCCGTCACCGCCTGCCAGCTTTTTCCTTTGTCCAGTGAGTATTGATAATCTTTTAGGTCAGGAAAGCCACTTAGCAACGTCCAGTTGAAGGTGTCTGCCGCGTCGTTGACAATGCCATGCTTTGGCGCACTCGGACGCAACAGAATTTGGTCCCCATGGATATCGTCTTGAGTGATGGAAAGTTGGTGCCGATAGTCATAGCCAATCTCATTCAACTCGTCATTGGTATCACTCCAGCTCATCCCATCGGGGATCTTGTCTGTGCGAGACTTAACGTCTGCGATAGCCAGTTGCCCTAAGCGCTGTAGCGCTCCTTTTCGCACTAAACTGGGAGCTAAACCGTAATTGGCAGACTGTATCATCCCCAATTGGAGCGATCGGGCGATGCCTCTGGCCAACTGATGCAGCTCACGTCCCTGCAATGAATCTTGCGTGACATAATCAGACACAATCATGTCCGCAGATAGGTTGAGATCATTGGCCAATTTCTGAGCCGCTTCATCAAATCCTGTTCCACTACTTGCGGCTAAACTGGCGACCATCGAGGTAAGCGGGCTTATCACTTGATGTCGATACGATGGCACTTCTAAAGTAAAACTGTGCGCTAACGCTTGCCCCTGATCATCTGAATCTAAGGTTTCCCCTGCGACAGCCTCGACCAGCAGCATATAATTCTCGATCGCCCCTTCATAGGGTAACGTGTAGCGACCCAATTCATCAGTACGCACGATCTCGCCATCACTTGAGTCACAAAAAGCGTTGCTGTTTTTGTCTAAGCAGACGATGGCATTTTTAAGATAGCCATCGAGTACCACTCCAGAGAGAAAAAAACCAGATTGAAGCGCCACAGATGGCGTCTCTAGTTTAGGGTCAGATTCATTCCCACCGCCACAACCGATAAGCAGGATAGATACCGCTCCGGCACTGAGCATTTTCGTCAGCATGGTCACCGCTCTCGACTCCTTAAAATTATAAATCCATTCAAATTTGAGGCGGTGATGTTAATTTAAATGATACTTACTATCAATATCATTTGATCTTTTATTTCATATAATGATTAAATGTCAGTATTAACCACTAGATTAAAAATGACTTTATAAAACTATTGGTTAAAAAACCTGAGATATAAACAACGTTATAAAACTATTGGTTAATTATGCTTACTAAAACAAAAAAACACGCGGTCGCCATAGCAGTATCTGGCGTGCTCACTTTAACGGCTTGTGGCGGCAGTGATAGCGACTCTGGAGGAGCCTCATCACCCAATGTTGTATCCACCTACCACTATCAAAAAATCGCCACCTGCGCCGATCCCGACCTTGATGGTGTCTGCAGTCAATACGAACAACAGGTCGCAGCAACCAGTGACTATTCACGCATGATGGAGGTCGACGGCGCCATACTCACCTCACCAGCTGAAATCCGTATTATTTCCCCCTTCACAACGTTGCTACACAGTGAAATGCTTTACAACCCAGATCTGGGCGCGAGTGTTGAGAAATCCAAACAATATCTCAATGAAAAACTGGGTAAACACGTTGGGGTTGACTTTCTTTCTCTTGACATCAGTCATGGTCCTGTCGATGCCACTGCCATGCTTATGGCCTCGTTACGGCAAGCTCAGGAACAGGGCTCAAGTGATTCATCCATGGTCAATATTGCGCAAGCCCTTGACGCCATGATCAAATACAAAACGCTGGACTTGTCGGCGATCAATTTACGGACTCAGCAGTCTCGGCATATCTCGTTGGATGGCTCCCTGCTGATTCACGGCTCTCAAAGTGATACCGGGCTGACAAGGATGAAGTCCATCGCTCTCAACCCAGCAAACAGTCGGATCATCTATGTTGATGCCAATGACAATATCAAACAGCTAGATACATCGACTCGACAAGCCATCGCGTACCGTGCTGCTGAACAAACAACAATCACATCATTTGACGATGATGATGACGACGATGATGATGATGACCACTATGGAGGCTACATGGATTACCTCTATGGTTATATTAAAAATACCTCCAATGAACTCAAACAAATTGTGCCAGCACTCAATAGCGTTCAGTCCTATAAGCTGTACACTCCGACTCTGACCTCGACAGAGAGCTTTGTGTGTAATAACACCGGTGGCAATGGTATTTTTCTCACCAGCCTTCAGGATAAGGCCGGTAACATAAACGCGTCAGTCCCCATCGCTCGAGCAACAAGAGACACCTTATTTGATAGCTATGGCGGAGCATCAGGGAGCGAAATTCCGCTTCCGGTTCCCGCTCAACCAACGGTTCCACTGTCGGCATCGTCCTGCTTTAATGATAATTTTGAATGGATGGTCCCTCTCTACCAGAAAGGCATCATTGTTGCCGAGATCAATAATGGATTTAACGCCAATGGCGATCAGCTACGAAAGTTAGATGCAAAAACACTGGCGATGGACCCCGAGGTCTATTTGCTGCGATCAGATCAAAATACGGTGGTTTTTTCCAAAGATGACCGCGAACTATTGCTGATCTCCGACGATCTCGCAGCGCCTCAGCTGCTTCAAATTAATGATTTCAGCCGTACATTACCGCTGACGATCAATGATGTAAGCACAGCCAGTTTCGCCACAAATGGGCAACTTGTCGTCGCTCTCGCCTCAAAAAACACACTCATTTGGACCAATAAATTGCCGAATACCCAGCAGCTTGGAACGGTCGATATCGATGGCAAAGTCAAACTGATGGACTCATCACCGAACGGAAAATTCACGGTCGCCGTCACCACGACCAGCCTGTATTTGCTCGACAACGTGACACGAACCATCGCGAGGACCCTCCCGTATGACGCGAGCAAAACCACCCACTTGTTTGTCCAAAACGACAAAGCGATAACCATCCATAACACAGGTGTGGAATACTTCCAGTTTGCTAATATTTCAGGTCCAAGGCTTAAAGTCGCCGCCCAACTTGTCACCAGACAACTGATCGACAATTGGCAAAACACGAGCGCACCGGTATGGGGGCCCACCAACCTTAGCTTCATTCTCGACCCTACCGAACAAAATGACCAGATCACAGAAACCTTTAGCGACATTGGCCTCAACTGGATTCCCGCCTCCGCGACACAAGCCAATCAGGTTACCGGCGTCTACATTACAGGGAGAAATCGAGGAGAGCGCACCAAAATATACAAACCCCTCTAGGCAATCTTAGCTTGGTGTTTTCTAACCTAGTCATTTTGAGGCCATCTTAAACCGATGGCCTGATTGCCACGCGTATCGACTCCAAACACAAATAAGCGATTTCGTTACCCGCCAAATTGATGACCTCACCTTGCTTTATGACTCGACTTTTTACTAAGCAATCGCTATGTTGCATAAAAAACTGTTCAAGGAGCCATCCATAATGACACCTGCCATCGAAACTATTCTATCTCACCGTTCAATCCGCAAGTTTACCTCTCAAGCCATTGACTCTAATCAACTTGAGACCATATTGGCATCGGGTTTGGCCGCATCATCGTCCAGTATGTTGCAAGTGGTCTCGATCATTCGAGTCACGGATAAAGAAAAACGTCGGGCTCTCGCGCACCTGTCCGGCGATCAGCCTTATGTGGAAAGTGCCGCCGAATTTTTGGTCTTTTGTATTGATTACCAACGGCACTTTAAAATCAATCCTGAGGTACAACCCGATTATACTGAATTGACCCTGATCGGCGCCGTAGACTGTGGGATCATGGCACAAAACTGCCTGTTAGCCGCAGAGTCGATGGGGTTAGGTGGGGTCTATATTGGTGGATTAAGAAGCGCGGCTGAATCCGTTGATCGCTTACTTGAATTGCCTGATTATTGCGCTGTTTTATTCGGCATGTGCCTAGGCCACCCCGACCAAGACCCTCAGGTTAAACCACGTCTGCCCACCAAAGTCATGGTCCACGACAATCAATATCAGGCGCTCAATCTGGAAGACATCGCCAGCTATGATCAAACCATGCAAACCTATTACGCCCAGCGCGGCAGTAATCAAAAACAAACAAACTGGTCTCAACAAGTCACGGGCAAGCTGGCGGGGGAATCTCGACCCCATATTAGGAGCTACCTTAATAGTAAAGGCCTCGCCATAAAATAATCGGTTCGGCCCTGTCCAAACACCTATCGAACAAGAAAAACAGCACTGGCCACCCGTTGGGGGGTAGGAGCAATAAGGTTGCCAGTGCTGCGTTATTGATCAGCCCATGTCAAACACACATTGAGCATAATCGAGCCAAGCATGACAACCCTTAAGCCATCCAGCCCTTGTCATCACACGACAAAGCAGATGGCCATGTTGGTGTTTCAGCTCATGCCTTAGCCTCGCTATTGTCCCTCTTTAATAGGCAGACAAAAACCGAAATAATTATATTTTATCCATCCTTATTTAACCGAAAAATGCCTTAATTTGACTTATAAGCCACCATTTTCAATTAAAATAGGAAATTATTGTACGAAATTGGTGCTTATTTTGATTTTTCCGGAGGACTTATGTCCGATTTAACCTTACTGCGTTATTACACCCGCTTAACTTCACTTGGGACAGGTGAGGCGGTCAAAGTTGTCTTGCCCCAGCTCGCCGAACTCTGTTGCACTAGCCCTCGCCACGCTCGAAATTTACTCCATCAGATGCAACAACACGGTTGGCTGATATGGACACCTAAGGTGGGCCGGAATCAACGCTCTAGCTTGCAACTCAACCTTCCTCTCGACCAGCTCAAGCAGCAACTGGCCTCCGAACGGGTGCGACTTGGTCAATACCAAAAAGCACTGCTTATTCTTGACAATGATCAGGCCGCTTTTGGCCGCCTGCTGCGTACGACCTCCGGTGCGTCGCTCAGAGAAGGACGACTCCATATACAATTGACCTACAAACGTTCCTTTGAACGACTGGTGCCTCACCAACTGCAACGATCAAGCGAACGGTTTCTTCTTCGTCAAATCTACTGCTGTTTGGTGAGCAGTCATAGGGATGGGACCCTTGAACCGCAATTAGCGCATCACTGGCATTACGATCAAGACACATATCAGTGGACCTTCTATCTCAGACCCGCACTCACCTTCCATGATGGAAGCGCACTGGACGCTGACGGTATTGCGCGCTTATTCACCAAACTCTCGACGCTCCCCAACTATCGCCAAGAACTGTCCCATTTAGTCAACATTACCGCACCGATGGCCAATCAAATCGTCTTCCAACTAGACAAACCCGACTTCGGTTTTGGTGGGCTGATATCGGGCGTAAAATACGCCATTCAACCCATGAGCCAATTAAGCGAGAAAAACAACCTAAATGTTATTGGTTCTGGTCCTTTTAAGGTAAGTGAACATTCACAAACACGACTTTGTTTAGACGCCTTTGAGCAATATTACCACTGCCGAGCTTTGACCGATCAGGTCACCATTTGGAAGTTAGAAGAACATCAACTCGCCGATAAAAAAATTCAAACCAATCAGCCAGGCGCCCAAGAAAGCCGTGAATGTCGCTACTATCTGGCGGCAGAGGCCGGTCATCAGACCGACGATGATTCGCATCAATCTCGCATTGAGGAAGGATGCCTGTTTGTGTTGTTTAACCAAACCAGCACAGCCGGGCTCAATGAGGATCAACGCCGATACCTCTCTTCATTCCTCAGCGCACAGCGCGTTTACCAGCAACTCAGTCAAAGCCAAACATTGTTTGGTTGCGAGCAGGCCAGCAATCTACTGCCAATGTGGCAACCCATTGTGCGACCCAATGCCCCAGCAACGGATTTGCCCCACCACATCACGATCGCCGTTTACGATTACTCTGCACTGAAAAACTGCGCCTACGCCATCCAAACCATGCTGGCTTCGCTGGGGACAGAAGTCACCGTCAATGTCTATTCTTATCGCGCACTCAGTGAACTCGCCCAAAACAATAAACTGTCAGAGACTTTGGTGATCACCAACATTAATTTAGATGACAACCGCCACGCCTCCGCCTTTAGTAGCTTGTACCACAATCCGGTGGTGCAACACTGCTTGGGGCAAACATTAAGTGATTGGTTAACCCATTCGCTCAACACCCTGCGCTCAACCACCCAACTTGAACATTATCTTGAGGCATTAGAGCCGATTGCCTCCGCCATGATCACCCAATATTGGTTAAGCCCCCTCTTCCATCACCGGCAGACTTTGAGATTTCATGGCGTCCTAAAAAACGTCCAACTGACCAACTGGGGATGGCCAGACATCAAAAATGTGTGGTCAACAGATTGGCCAACTTAATTAGACCTCTAAAAGAGATAAGAGGAAGGGTTATCACTTTTTATGCAATATACCGATAAATTTCCCTAAAAAGTGACATGAAACACCCATAATCACAAGATGATTAGTTTGAACTCTAAACATTTATTGAGTAAGCTATCTTTATATACATTAGAAAGGAAATCGACATGTTATACAGAACCGCTGTGCTCGCTTTACTCGCCGCTAACACCGCCATTCATTCACAGGCAATGGCGAGTGAATGTGGCAAAGTCACCATCGCCGATATGAACTGGAATTCTGCCAGCCTTATTGCCAACATCGACCGCTTTATCCTCGAACACGGCTATGATTGTGACGCCGAACTGATCCCCGGGGATACCATGCCCACTGGCACATCCATGGTTGAGAAAGGCCAGCCGGATGTGGCGCCTGAGCTATGGAGTAATGGCCTTAAGGTCGCGCTTGATAAAGGCGTGGCCGAGAAACGAGTTCGCTATGCGGGTTATTCCTTTAAAGAGGGCGGTGAAGAGGGATTCTGGGTACCCGCTTATTTGGTTGAAAAACACCCTGAGCTGGCGACCATAGAAGGGGTAATAAAACACGCCAACCTGTTTAAACACCCTGAAGACCCTGAAAAATCGGCCTTCTACACCTGCCCTGCTGGCTGGAATTGCCAGATCAGTGCTGGCAACCTATTCAAAGCATTGAAACTGGATAACTCTGGTTTTGAGATAGTCGACCCCGGTTCAAGTGCTGGCCTATCCGGCTCAATTGCTAAAGCCTACGAACGAGAACAAGCTTGGTTTGGTTATTACTGGGCCCCCACAGCAGTGCTGGGCAAATACGAAATGGTAAAGGTCGACTTTGGCAGCGGCATCGACGAGAAAGAGTTTGTCACCTGTGTGTCACAGGAGGAATGCGAGGCTCCTAAAACCACCATGTACCCTCCTTCACCTGTGCATACCGTCACCACAGAAGATTTCGCCAACCGAGCTCCTGATGCTTATCAGTATTTCACCAAACGTGGCTTTACCAACGCCGATATGAACCAACTGCTGGCGTGGATGGAAGACAATCAGGCCGATGGTGAAGAAGCCATGCATTACTTCTTGGAAGATTACCCACAAATCTGGACAAAATGGGTTTCAAAAGAAGTTGAAAATAAAGTTAAAAAAGCACTTTAACGGACACCAAACCTGTTCGATGTACTCCAAAGCCAGAATCTCTGGCTTTGGTTTTAAAAGGAATGAATGATGTCTTCAGAAAACTGGTTTAATCACTTCCCAGAAATGGAACGTTCTGACCTCAGAACGATTCGCAAAACACTGGATGGGGCCTACAGAGAATTCTCTCGCGAATATGGGGATTTCATTGAGTCTCTTTTCGACCCTCTCCTCTCTTTTCTTATCTGGTTTGAAAAATTACTGCTATCAACACCTTGGATGATTGTGCTCGCTGTGTGCACGGGCTTAGTGTTTCTTGCCAGCCGCTCTTGGAAACTGTCACTGGGTTGCTTTGTTTCCCTGTTATTGATTGGTTACTTTGGCATGTGGGAAGACACAATGCGTACCCTGAGTATTATCACGGTCTGCACCCTTCTTTCTATTGTTCTGGGTATCCCCATTGGCATTGCAATGGCGCGTTCAAACCGAATTCAATCGACCGTCACCCCCTTACTGGATGTCATGCAAACCATGCCCGCTTTTGTCTACCTCATACCGGTAGTGATGCTGCTGGGTATCGGTAAAATTCCGGGGCTTATTGCGGTCATCATTTATGCGATCCCTCCCGTCATTCGCTTAACCAACCTTGGTATCCGTTTGGTTGATAAAGAAGTGTTGGAAGCCGCCACCGCTTTTGGCGCCAGTGCCAAGCAACGGCTTTGGGGCGTTCAAATGCCTCTGGCCATGCCAACCATAATGGCGGGCATAAACCAAACCATTATGATGGCCCTGTCGATGGTTGTCATCGCCTCAATGATTGGCGTAAAAGGACTGGGTCAACCCGTGCTTAAATCTATCACTAACCAGTACTTTACTTTAGGACTGCTCAACGGTTTTGCTATCGTCGCGCTGGCTATTTTGTTTGATCGTGCCTCGCAAGCCTACGCGAAACGAACTCAATCTCACTTAGGAGACATTAAGCATGACTAAACCGCTTATTGAGATCAACGGCTTGTATAAGGTATTTGGCCACAAACCTCAGTCAATTATGGCTCGGGTAAAAGCCGGCGAAAGCAAAGAACAAATATTATCTGAAACGAGCCACACCGTCGGTCTTAAAGACATCAACCTTAAGATCAATCAGGGTGAGATTTTTGTGATCATGGGCCTTTCAGGCTCAGGAAAATCCACCCTTATCCGCCATTTCAATCGCTTGATTGACCCCACAGAAGGCCAGATTTTGGTCGAAGGCATTGATGTAATGCAACTCAACCAGAAACAGTTAGAAGAATTTCGTCGCCACAAAATGTCGATGGTCTTTCAACGTTTTGGTCTACTTCCGCACCGTACCGTAGTCGACAATGTCGCCTATGGACTCGAAATTCAGGGGATAGAAAAACCCCAACGACACTCAACAGCCTCACAGTGGCTTGAGACCGTTGGCTTACAAGGGTACGAAAACCAATACCCCTCACAACTCTCAGGCGGTCAGCAACAGCGCGTCGGTCTCGCGCGGGCCTTGTGTACCGATGCGGAAATTCTGTTGATGGATGAAGCCTTCTCCGCCCTTGACCCCCTGATCCGCAGTGAAATGCAAGATCAACTGATCGAACTCCAGCAAAAATTGCAAAAGACCATTGTCTTTATTACTCATGACTTAGACGAAGCCCTGCGCCTTGGCGATCGCATCGCTATTCTCAAGGATGGCCTCTTGGTTCAGCAAGGCACACCGGATGACATTCTGCTTCATCCTGCCGATGATTATGTTGAGGCGTTTGTGAAAGATGTGAATCGTGCGCGCGCGCTCACCGTAGAGACCGTCATGCAGCCCCCTGCTTACCGCATTACGGCCACCAACATCCAAGAAGCCATTGCGCAAATGAGAGGGTTTAAACAGGATTACGCCTATCATGTCACAGAAGACGGCTATCAGGGCGTTGTCACCAAAGAAGGCCTGCTCGATGCCGCAAAAGACAAGACCAGCAAGGACATCCATCAGGAAATCTACGAAGAAGTACCCGCCATTTCGCCAGATTCTGCCATTGAAGCCGTGTTAATGGACAGTATTTCCTGCGACTATTCATTGCCAGTCGTCGATGAAGACGGCAATCTTCAGGGGAAATTAGAGCGCAGTGATGTCGCAGAAATTTTCTCAGAACAATCAGAGGATGGCACCAGCGACCCAAAGCTCAATAAAGCCTCTTAGGCTGCCCCACCGAATAAAACTCGGAGACAAAAGGGAGGTCATCAACTCCTCCCTCTTTTTTGCATCAAAATCAAAAAGAATGCTAAGCGCAATGAAGTGAAAGACAGGCCAGACAACCCCACCCTAGAGACCTTGATGGCCAACCCTCTCTATGATAATTTAGTTTTTAATTTTAGATAGTTACCTACGGTTAATAAAGGCTGGCATATTGGCATGAGGTAATAGGTTCACTCAGGTCAATGCGCAACGGGTACCCCTCAGTGCAAAGCGAGCTTATCAACATAACCATTGAAGTAATTACCCCAAGTGTTGCTTGATGCTCTACGCCCACACCGCTTTCCCACAAACCCTAATAAGCAGATAAGAAAAATGTCGAATATAATAACCATTGAAAAACTCAACGAATCGCATTTAGAAGCGGTCAAACGCGTGACATTATCCGACCCGCAGATCGCGTTTGCAGGTACCGCAGAAGACTTTATTGCACAGCGCAGTGATACCACACACCTGCACGTCATTTCCCACCAGAAAATGGTCGTTGGTTTCTTTAAACTGGACCTCGCCTATGCGTCCAAGTACGAATTTTGTCCTGAGCAAGCCCTCGGCTTAAGAGCGTTTGCAATAGACCAAAAGCAGCAAGGAAAAGGGCTGGGCACGCTCAGCGTCCAAGCACTACTCCGCTATCTTGCAAAGCATTATTCTGCCTACAAGCACATTTTTTTAAGCGTCAACGTTAAAAACCCAACGGCACGCGCTTGCTATCTTAAAGGTGGTTTTGAGGACACGGGAGAACTCTACCTAAAAGGCCCAGTTGGCCCACAACATATTATGCGAGCACCAATCTCACCGCTGAGCATCTAACGATGTTGTCTTAAACCAGCCTGTTCATGTGACAGGCTGGCGCTGAATGGACGGTTTTCTGCCGCGTCGATCAGCCCAAATCAATCACGGCACGAAACCTCAATGGTAGCGCGTTCCGGGGAAGCCCTGATGAAGCCCAGTCGAGATCACTTCATAGCGATTGGCGCTAAAGTTGGGCAGCGGATCAAATACAGCTCTTGGTAGACGCGGAAGTTGGACTAAGTACCCCTTTGGTGCCGACAAAAAGCCCACTTCGATGCCTATGTTATGTAGCTCCCTAGCCAATTTTGAGAGATAAAACCCACCGCCCACATTACAGGATTGTACTTTAAGCACACCCACTTTTCTTAAGCCCAAATCGAACAGCTTGCTCGCCAACCCTCTTGGACTCAGCGACGTTTCCAAACCATTTGAGTTAATGCAAACGGGGCCATAAGGATTGCCGTGTGCAACTACGTCCAATCGGTGAGCAAACGTCAGCTGAGAAAGTTTGCCCGTATTGACCTCAGGGAACAGTCTTTTCAAATGGTGCGACACGACATCGCCATCACTGTATATATTGCCTTGCGGTATACCGTAGCGGCTTTTCACATTCTCACCAAAGTGACGAAACAACGACGCCGGTTCCCCCTTACCCAACAAAAGTACATGGCGATAATCACCAGAAGAGACCCAGTTGGTTAGGCCGGATGTGGTTTGATTGAGAACCCAACCCGCAGCGCCTGCTCTCGCCACTTTATGCACACCAAATGAACCTGTCCCTTGGTACAAGGCATAATCATCACTAGAGGGGAATCGCCTAACACGCTGCCAGTCTCCCTCGACATTGGCGACGTAATCGGCACCTTCTACTGCCCCTGCACCCGCATAGTGATGCAGACCGGCTTCCACTTCTTCGCCGACTGCTGCCACGTTATCGACACCGCCCAACTCTAGTACTGAACTGGCATCAAGAGCATCGACACTGATGGTCGCTTCATGGGCTGCCAGTTCCACCGCCTCACTGGTATAGACGGCATCGGCAGCCGAAGCACCACCAAACATCAGACGGGAAAATATCAGCTCTTGTGCCAACTCCCCAAGTGCCAGCTCTCCGACAATCTCAGGTGCCACCAAAGTGGCCAGCGTCATCGCCGCCAAGCTCGGAAACTCCCAGCGGCTATGGTGAGGCTGCTGTTTGTGATCTCGCGTTGCATTCACAACCGCCTCCCCAACCATGGAGTAGCCGTATTTTTGATTGGGCAGGTCCTTGACGTGGTGATACCATTCCTGCCATTGATTTTTCTCTTCGTCACGCAGCCCATCCCACCGGCTCAAAAGTAGGTTTTGGGTCAAGGCCCCAACTCTGGCGTAGGGATGGGGCCCATTTTCTGCGCCGACAAACTGGTCGTAGCTTGGCTTCCAATTGGTGGCAAAACGTTTAAGATCATTTAACAGAACCCCCTCCAAACGCGCTTTAAACGTTCCACCCGGGGAAAAACCTGAGATTAAAAACTGGCGCAGAGACGTGGAGTGTCGATGGCCTGTTTGCTGGGCGAGTCTGGTCACTAACGCCGCCTCACCCCGTTGTTCAATCCCGATATTTAATGCAATGGAATACACCGCCAATTTCAACAAATCACTTTCATAGTAGCGCTGCAAATACAGGGCTTCATCTTCGGCCGATGGATAAATCAGCTCAAGCTCTGTCAAAAATTGGTCGAGAAACATCGCCCGCATATAATCGGCAGGAAACACTTCATGGTGAGGGAGATCATGTGCCTGAGAGAGGATAAACAAGGCCGAGGCTTCATTGACTAACGCTTGCTGAATCGGCGCTAGCGTGTGAAAGTCAAATTTGTCTTCTGCGAGTAAGCTTAAGCGAGAGAAAAACACCTCCCCCATCGGATCCACACCGTGCTTTTTCTTCGCGACATTAAACGCGTCAACCGCGCTAAGCGCATGCTCCTGAGCCTGCCAATCCACCCAAGTACTGACCTTGTCACGGATCGCCTTATGATGATCGTATTGATTATAAATAGGCTCAACCGCACTTGCAGTAAAACCCGATGCCGCCAGTAAAACAGAAAGAATAAACTTTATTTTCATTATTATATTTTCATTTGTAGGGTCACGAGAAGGCCGTGATACAGACGCGCACCGACGACCAATAAAAAGCCAGATCGTTACAATCTGGCTGAAGTAAGGAGTTTCATTCTCGACAAGATCGATTATTGATTGAAGTCAACTGGGTTGGCCATTTCCAAACGATGAAGAACATGGTCAGGCAAGTTGTTCAGGAAAAGGTTAAGGTCAAGTTCAAACGGGCTGTTAGCCGCAGAGCGGCACATCACTAAGTCATCACCCAAAATGGCAAGTTTAGGTACGCCGCCATCCCAAACCAGTTTAGCGGTCAAGTTGAGATCACTGATGTCGATACCACAATCATAAGTGCGTGAGCGGAAAATACCGTTTTCAATGGTATAGCCACCAAGCAGTGCAACAGGGTGTTGCGATTGAGGGAACACAATCGATGCATTTTCAGTCGCAGCGGAGTGTGTTGGGAAAGAAAGGCCCGCATTGGCAGATGCGAAAGCGGAAGCGAACAGGGTCACTAAGCCTATAACGTAACGAAGTTTCATTTATTGTTTCTCTTATAATTAAATGGGAATATTCCCAATGAGAATGTATATCAACCTCATATCACAGAGCAATCCGCATAAGTCTATGATTTATGTAGGAAATATGCCCTGACACACTTAAGACTCACACAAAAAGATTAAAATTCCTTATGAAACATGGAGTTAATCATTTGTTATTTCTCTACTTTCCCGTTCATACACCGTCAAAAATACACGGTCACAGGGATCGCATGAATAGACCCATTTATGTCAATAGCTCATCGTTTGTTTTTTTTAGGAAATTTCGACTTTAGCCAACCAAAACATCCCATATCTTGATTCGTATAAACCAATCCTCTTTTTAGAGTAAATACTTATTTAACGGCCGAATATCACGCCAACAATAGGTGATCTCGCACGGTGTTTTCAGTGAAAGGGGATTGCTATTTGGCGGCCAGTAAGACTGGAGACAGTAGGCAGAAAAAGATCTGGCGACGCATCTCAACCATGCGTTGATTAAAGCGCCGTCCCTGAATAGACTTGTGCCTCTGTCTTACTTGCATCCACAGAAAGGATTTCCATGCATACTCAAACCCTTAATGCCATTGCCGTCACAGGCTATCAAACCACAACCACCAACGCTCGTGAGCGTGATCCCGCCACCGCCGCCATCGGTCAACTGTGGCAAAAGTTCTCTACCGACCTAATTCCCAAACTCGCCGAAGGAAGCGGAATCTATGGGCTGTACACCCATTATGAATCCGACGCTGACGGTCAATTCGATGTGATTGCCTGTTGCGATGATCGCTCACTCATCGAACAGCCAGATCTGATAACAACAAGCATTCAAGCAGGCCGCTACCTCACATTTTCTGCGTCCGGAGAGATGCCTCAAGCCGTGATACAGCTGTGGGAAGAGATCTGGCGGTACTTTGCCTTAGAGGATTGTCCGCATACCCGGGCATACACCACGGATTTTGAGCACTATACCGGCCAAAACAGCGTCAACATCTCGATAGCCATTCACCCTTAATTCCTCACTTCGTCCGTCAACGGCCGGGAAAACCGAGCCTTCACAGCAACCCGCCAGCCCTAACCTCACTCAACCCGTGAGTGACGAGCAAGTCCGCATCTGTGGCGACACTGACCCACCCCACCCGAAAAGTCGTCAACACCCTTGCTAAGCTATTGGAACGCGCTAAATTATTCATTAGACCTCTACTTAATATCAACATGATATAACAACACGATTATCAGCAATATAGGGAAAAATTTCCGTTTAATGCCAAATTCTGTTAACCTTTCGCCGATTTTTTATTTCGAACTCTAACGAATTAGTGAGGACCAATGAGTAGTAGTAAGGATAGATACAGTATCGACAATACCGATTATACCGTCGGGCAAGATAATGTTCAGAAGTGGGGGTTTGATGTCCATAACCCAGTTTTTGGTGCCAGTGCGGGCCTGATCATTGTATTTCTTGTCGCCCTTCTTATCGTTGACCCCTCCGATGCCAAAGCCGCGCTGGACGGCGTCAAAGTACAAATCATTGAATCGTTTGACACCTTATTTATGTGGTCAGGCAATGTGTTTCTGATTTTCTGTATTGGTCTTATTCTTTCCCCTTTTGGTAAAATTCGCATCGGTGGTGTTGACGCTAAGCCCGAACATTCAAACCTTTCTTGGATAGCGATGCTGTTTGCCGCTGGAATGGGAATTGGCCTAATGTTCTGGGGAGTGGCAGAGCCTGTTGCTTACTTCACTGGCTGGTTTGAAACCCCTCTGGGTGTTGAGCCATACACTGAAGAAGCAGCAAAAGTCGCTCTGGGTGCAACCATGTTCCACTGGGGTCTTCACCCATGGGCCATTTACGCTGTTGTCGCGCTCGCCATGGCGTTCTTTGCGTTTAACAAAGGATTGCCCCTGTCTATTCGCTCCGTGTTTTACCCCATTTTAGGTGACCGTACTTGGGGTTGGTTTGGCCATATCATCGACATTCTCGCAGTGCTCGCCACCCTATTTGGGTTAGCCACATCACTGGGATTGGGCGCGCAACAAGCGGCCAGTGGCATCAGCCATGTGTTCGGCGTCGAAGGCGGTTTGGCATTGCAATTGGGCGTGATCGCCTTTGTCACCGGCTTGGCTATCTTGTCCGTGATCCGAGGAATTAACGGCGGCGTCAAAGTATTGAGTAACATCAACTTACTGATCGCCTTTGCCCTGCTGCTCTTTGTGGTAGCGGTTGGCCTAGCGACCACATTGGGGACTCTCCCAATCACGCTTTCCGGTTACGTAGAGAACATGTTGCCGCTGAGCAACCCTTACGGACGTGAAGACGAAGCTTGGATGCATGGCTGGACGGTCTTTTACTGGGCGTGGTGGGTGTCTTGGTCACCGTGTGTCGGGATGTTTATCGCCCGTATTTCCAAGGGCCGCACCGTACGTGAATTCCTCAGCGCTGTTATCCTGATCCCAACGACCATTACCCTTGTATGGATGTCAGCATTTGGTGGTTTAGCGATCGAGCAGGTGGTCAATCAGGTCGGTCAACTGGGTGAAAATGGTTTAACCGACATCACGCTATCCCTGTTCTATGCGCTAGATGCCATGCCCATGGGTACCCTATTGTCGGTGATTTCAATTGTGTTGATCATGGTGTTCTTTATTACCTCTTCTGACTCCGCCTCATTGGTTGTAGATAGCATCACCGCGGGCGGTAAAGTCGATGCGCCCGTTCCTCAACGTATTTTCTGGGCCTCAATCGAAGGCGCCATCGCCGCCGTGTTACTCTGGATTGGTGGAACAGAAGCAATACAAGCGCTGCAAGCGGGCACCATCTCGACGGGCTTGCCTTTTACCGTGATCCTGCTGACGATGTGCGTCAGCCTACTCATGGGCATGAGAACCGAACTGCAACACCATAAAGTCAGCTACGCTTAACCTAGGTTTCGCCGTACCTTCATTCAATCGCAACGCCGAGTCTGCTCAGACTCGGCGTTTTTTGTTGGCGCCTCCTTGCGAATCTACGCCTCGCCCATCTGCCTTGAATTACACCGATCCAAATTGATAATTTTATTATTTTTCATATGGTTATGAATGGTCGCTTTTTTCTGGTATAACTAAAAAACAAGGTTCTTTGGCGACAAATTAACCAGGAGAAACAGGGATGACAAACACCTTCCGCCACCAGCAGGGAAGCCGAGTTTATACCTTTAAATCCTTGGCCGATGTGATGGCAAAAGCCACCCCACAACGTTCAGGAGACGCCCTTGCTGGCGTGGCCGCTGAGTCAGCGGCAGAGCGTGTCGTTGCTCAAATGACACTGGCTGATTTACCACTCAGCACTTTTCTCAATGAAGCCGTGATCCCCTACGAACAAGACGACGTCACCCGCTTGATTATCGACAGCCATGACCAAGATGCCTTTGCCCCACTGGCGCACCTGACCGTGGGTGATTTTCGCAACTGGCTCCTCAGTGATCACACCGATACCGCTCTTTTAACAAAAGTTCGCCAAGGACTCACCCCTGAGATGGTTGCCGCCGTAAGTAAACTGATGCGTAACCAAGACCTGATCTTGGTAGCACGAAAATGTCAGGTCACCACCGCATTTCGTAACACCATCGGCTTACCCGGCCGCCTTTCTACCCGATTACAGCCCAATCACCCCACCGATTCGCTCAACGGGATCGCGGCCACCATTTTTGACGGATTAATGTATGGCAATGGTGATGCCGTGATCGGCATTAATCCAGCCACCGATAATGTCCCTCAGGCCATCAAGCTGATAAAACTGATGGACGACGTGATCCAGAACTATCGCATCCCGACCCAATCCTGCGTCTTGACCCATGTCACCAATACCATTGAAGCCATCAATCAAGGGGCGCCCGTCGATCTGGTTTTCCAATCTATCGGAGGAACGCAAGGCACCAATGAAGCCTTTGGCGTGAATTTGCCCTTGCTCAAGGAAGCGCAGCAGGCAGCGCAGTCGCTCAATCGCGGTAGCCTAGGCAACAACGTCATGTATTTTGAAACCGGACAAGGCACTGCGTTATCGGCCAACGCCTTCCATGGCGTCGATCAACAAACCTGTGAAGCACGCGCCTACGCCGTGGCGCGCCACTTTGACCCCTTATTGGTTAACACCGTGGTCGGATTTATTGGGCCTGAGTACCTGTTTGATGGCAAGCAAATCATACGGGCGGGTTTGGAAGACCACTTTTGTGGCAAGTTACTCGGCCTGCCCATGGGGTGTGACATCTGTTACACCAACCATGCCTATGCCGACCAAAATGATATGGACAACCTGCTCACCTTACTCGGAGTCGCCCAGTGCTCGTTTATCATGGGGATCCCCGGCTCAGACGATATCATGCTCAATTATCAGACCACCTCATTTCACGATGCCCTATACGCACGTAAAGTCCTCGGGCTCAAACCCGCCCCCGAGTTCGAACAATGGCTGATCGACATGCAGATTTTCAACAACGTGCCACAAGTCCGTTTGAACGATCACCCTAGCGGACGATTTGCAGGGGCGATTCAAGATCTGCACACCAACCCAAACAAGGGGAAACGCCATGGCTAAAACCAAACCGCCGTTGCAGCAACACGCCCATGTGACCGACAACCCTTGGCAAACATTGCGTGATTTTACGTCGGCTCGGATTGCACTGGGCCGCAGTGGCACCAGCATTCCAACCGATGCCCTGCTCTCTTTTCAACTCGACCACGCTCAAGCGATCGATGCCGTACACTGCCAGCTCGATACCGATGCCTTAGTGAAGGCGCTCAGCGATTGCGAGCCATTGACGGCGTTCACCCATCAGCCCCCGCAGGTCGTCGATAGCCAAGCCAGCGATCGATTGATGTATTTACAACGTCCCGATCTCGGCCGTTTGCTTTATCCACCTCATCAACAACGGCTTTATGACCATGCCCCTCAGGCACAAGTTGATCTCGCCATTGTCATCGCCGATGGCCTCTCAGCCCTTGCGGTACAAACGCATGCCGTCCCCGTGATTCGTCGTTTAGTGTCTCTATTACATAACGATCACTCGCACCGCTGGACATTGGCGCCAGTCACCATTGTGCGTCAGGGGCGAGTCGCCGTGGGTGACGATGTGGGTGAATGCTTGCAGGCTAAGGTGGTCATGATGATGATTGGCGAACGGCCGGGGCTGACCTCACCCGACAGCCTAGGCATGTATTTCACTTGGCACGCTAAACGGGGCACCAAAGATGCCGATCGTAACTGTATCTCCAACGTTCGCCCACAAGGACTCGATTACGATCAAGCCAGCCAGCGAGCATTCTATTTGCTGGATCAAGCACGCAGGCTTGAGCGCTCCGGTATCACTCTCAAAGATCACTCCGTGATCAGCGTTCAAGATGACCCTGAACAACCCAACAACGATGACAATTTCTTAATGTCCTAACCACACCTGTTAACCAGTAAAAGGATTTACTATGTCTCAACATCAACAATATTTGGCCAAACGGCAGCTCAAACGTGGCAGTGCCGGGTGGGTCCTGTTGGCCGGCCTTGGCGTCTCCTACGTGATATCCGGCGATTTTGCAGGCTGGAATTTTGGTTTGGCTCAGGCAGGCTGGGGCGGCTTTTGTCTCGCTGCCATTGCCATGGCGGTGATGTATCTGTGTTTGGTTTTATCGCTGGCAGAAATGTCGGCCGCCCTACCAACCGCAGGGGGAGGCTATAGCTTTGCGCGTCTCGCCATGGGGCCAACGGGTGGCTTTCTCACCGGATTATCGGTGCTGATCGAGTACGTTCTCGCGCCGGCGGCCATTGTGATTTTTATCGGCTCTGCGGTCAACGAACTGCTCGGGGTCGATGGCCCTTGGGTTTACGCCCTGTTTTACGCCGCGTTTATTGCAATTCACCTCACAGGGGTGGGCGAAGCCCTAAAGCTGATGATGGTAATCAGTGGCTTGGCTGTCGTGGCGATTCTGATCACAGCAGGTGTCTTGATCACTCATTTTGATTGGAACCGTCTTTTTGATATCGCCCCTGCCACCGAGCACGCGTCAGTCTGGTTGCCCTTTGGCTGGCATGGTGTTTGGGCCGCTCTGCCCTTTGCCATGTGGCTGTTCTTGGCCGTAGAAGGCGTCCCATTGGCCGCCGAAGAAGCCAAACAACCGGAAAAAGACGTCCCCAGAGGCATTATAGGTGCGATGCTATTCCTGCTGTTCACCGCCACCTTGGTCACCGTGTTACTGGCTGGCGCCGCCGGCTCTCAAGTGATCGCTCAAAGCGCGGTGCCCTTGGTCGACGCCTTGAAACTGACAGGAAACCCGACGGTGGCAACTCTGGTCAACCTACTTGGGTTGGCGGGTTTAATTGCCTCGTTCTTCTCGATCATCTACGGCTACAGTCGATTGGTCTTTGCGCTGTCACGGGCAGGCTACTTACCCAAAAACTTATCCCTGACCAATGACAAAAAAATCCCAGCGCGCGCCTTAATCGTTCCCGGTGCGCTTGGGTTTATGGTGTCATTGAGCGGAGAAGGGGATCGGATCCTCGCCATGGCCGTCGTGGGCGCAACCGTCTCTTACGCACTCATGTCACTCAGCCATATTCTTTTGCGCCTCAAACAGCCGCAACTGCCGCGCCCGTATAAAACACCAGGAGGCATACTCACCTCTGGCGTTTCATTGCTACTGGCCTTAGTCGCCATGACGGGCGTCTACGCCTTCGACCCGATGGCTTTTTATATGACGCTCGGCCTCTATCTAATGGGGATTGCATACTACGGTCTCTATAGCCGACATAAACTGGTGGCAAGCAATGCCGCCGAGGAATTGGCGATGTTAAGCGAAACGGACCTAGGCTTGAGTGGCAACGATCAGGCACTCAGCGATCCAAACAAACCCTTAGAGCCCAAGCCGCTTAACCCATCATAAGCCTTTGCCCACTAAGATAGCGCCGCGGACCACTCTGAATTAGCGTTTGTTGTCAGGGTGGCGCGGGCAATCTTGGCACAGTTCCCTACCCGTACACTTAATCACAAGGCAGCAACTGGTTCGGACCAACTTCAGCCGGCCAGTGTCGTTGTCCACCGTCAAGGTATCGGCGAGCGCTAGCGGCAAACCGCACGCTTTAAGCCACAGCTGAGCATGCTCAAGCAGGGTTTCAACCGGTTTATCGGGCGCAAACTGGCTGAGCTTGACCAAGCATCCCAGTACACAGTCGGCCAACAAATGACGAGTAAAACCAGGGCGTATTCGAGTCCACTGGCTCATTTCGTTGCGGTAAAACTCAAACAAGGTAGCGAGCTCAACGCCCGCTTGGGCAATCAGAGCTTCCTCTGTTCCATGTTGATGCTGAGCCGAATCAAATTGATACCCAGAAACAAATTCGGACTGCACCGTCTGGGCGATTCGCTTAAGTTCAGGCAGTCCATGTAAGGTATAAATCGACACAAACGCAACGTACACAGGTTGCCAGCAAATCACATCCCAGCTGCGGGTCAGCCAGTAGGCGGGGCCAGCTTCAGGGTTTGCGGATTTCAGCCGCTCATACAAGGCTTGGATGGTGTCACTGCATGGCCTATCAATATGCAACAGACCAAGCTCTGGCGGCGGTTCCGGGAGTGGTGCCAGCGCCCCTGCCAAATAGGGCGTGACTTGCAGTGAATATTCAAACAGGTGGTCAAAAAACGCATCCGAGCTCATGGCAACCCTAATACTATCTTAAAATCAGTCTCTTAGAATAAAGCGTTCCCCAGTTTAATGCAATCCGCCCAACTCAGCCCTTATTATGGTCACTTTATTCCATAATGAT
Source organism: Vibrio ostreicida (assembly GCF_013074385.2). Lineage (GTDB taxonomy): Bacteria > Pseudomonadota > Gammaproteobacteria > Enterobacterales > Vibrionaceae > Vibrio > Vibrio ostreicida. The sequence continues at coordinate 162,077 of NZ_JABEYA020000003.1, read as the reverse complement.
TGGGTGTTGTGGCTCTTTTTTCTTCGCCAACGGCCCGTTATTCTTTGGTTATCGCCGCCATGACTGCCCAGTGAACAACGCGCCGTGATAGAATCAAGGCCAGCGCAAACCAAGGGCTGCACTGGCCTCAACACACTTATTAGACCCAATCAGGAACCCTTATGACTCATCCAATCATCGCAGACCTCAATACTCGCTATACCACCAAAAAGTACGACGCCTCTCAACGTATTTCCGCCGAAGACATGGACATCATCAAACAAGCGATCCGCTTGTCGGCGTCGTCAATTAATGCCCAGCCATGGAAATTCATCGTATTGGAAAGCGATGACGCCAAACAACGTTTTTACGACACCTTTGCCCACCAGTTCCAGTTCAATCAGCCCCACGCCAAAGAGGCGTCACATACGATCTTGTTTGCGCATAACCCGCGCTTCACCAAAGAAGATTACAAAAAAGTCGTCGATGCCGAAGTCACGTCCGGCCACCTGCCCGCCGACCGCTATGACGCCATGCTCGACGGTGCGTTTGGCTTTGCCGAAAGCAATACCGATCAAACCGGTTTTAACGGCCACTGGACCAAAGCACAAACATACATTGCGCTGGGCAATACCTTACATACCCTCGCTCGGCTTGGGATTGATTCAACGCCGATGGAAGGGGTCGACCCTCAATTGATTGGCGACATCTTTGAACAAGAGCTGGACGGGTTTGAATGCAGCTTTGCTCTCGCCATGGGCTACCATAAATCGGGCGATGATTATAACCACGGCCTACCTAAAGCACGCTTGCCTATGGAATCGGTCATCACCGTACTCTAACTGGTGTCGCCGCCCCAGCTTGGCGCTGGGGGCGTACCCTAGCGCAGGGTTTACAGCCTTGGTCGTTACCATCAATAAGGCCACAGTGACAGAAAAATGCCCGACGGCGCGCGGCAAGCCAATAACAGTACTTGAGTTCATTGTCATTTCCTGTACTTTAACCGCTAGTCACCTGCACATTGGGCAGGCTCTTAGCGTTGAATAGTTCAGGTAAGCACATGTCATCATCAGAGATTAAATTTATTGCCACCGATATGGACGGCACACTTTTGGATCAAAACAGCCAGTTAAATCCCGAGTTTTTCGACATCTATGCTCAGTTAGAAAAGAAAAACATCCTGTTTGCTGCCGCTTCAGGCCGCCAGTATTTCAGCCTGCTGGACACCTTCGCGCCGATCAGTGACCGCATGATGTTTATTGCCGAAAACGGTACCCTAGTGATGCACAAAGGCCAAGAACTGTATAGCTGCCCAATGGAAAAAGACTCAATTGGTGACATCATTACTCAAGCGCGCGCGATCAAAGGCGCTCACATTGTGCTGTGCGGCAAACAGTCAGCCTACATCGAAACACAAGATCCTGACGCACTGGCGGAATTTTCCAACTATTACCATCGCTGCCAATACGTGGATGATTTGCTCAAAGTCGACGACCAATTTATTAAGATTGCTATTTGTCATTTTGAAGGCACCGAAACTCACGTATTCCCATCCATGAACGCGGGGTTTGGCACTAGTCATCAGGTCGTGGTGAGTGGGCAAATCTGGCTCGACATCATGCACGCGCAAGCCTCGAAAGGCGCGGCCATTGAACACCTGCAACACACCTTAGGGTTTAGCCGCCAGCAAACCATGAGCTTTGGCGATTACCTCAACGATGTGGAAATGCTGCAACAAAGCCATCACTCGTACGCGATGGACAATGCCCACAACACCATCAAGAAAATCGCTCGATTCCACGCACCCAGTAACCGCGAAGACGGGGTACTGACCGTCATTAAAAATACCGTGTTGGCGTAAGTTTCCCAAACAAGCCGCAAAAATAAACCCGCCGGACCTCAGTAGGCTCGCGGCGGGTTGCTTCGTCATATCGAGTCTTGTTTCTCGGAACAGTCTCCGTGCCGCGGCCATCTCGCGATATGGTCATCCTATTGATGGTAAACGCCGCCACCGCCCCTAATAACAAGTCAGACATTAAAAAACACCCACCATTTTTGAGAGGTTGTGCGAAAATTAATGACTTCAGTGATTTTGCCTATGAAAACAGGTATTTTCACTAGGCAATTCATTGGATAAATGCGTCATGAGTTTTATATCATAGGGACTCGATTATCAATAGATAAGGGTTGACTATGGGCGTCACTGTTTGCGCAAACGGGCTTAGCGTCATACACAAAGGATCGGGCGGCGAAGCCAATGCAACACTGCCGGATGTGTGTTTAACAACGGTGGGCAATGCCGTTGTTCCTATTCCTTATGGCAATAACGCAAAATCGTCGGATCTGGTGGATGGCACCACCACCATAACCATGGACGGCGGCAACAGCGTGGCCATCAAGGGCAGCAAATTTTCAAAAAGCACAGGCGATGCCGGTGGCGATAAGAAAGGCGTCGCGTCTGGCACCATTGAAGCCGAAGCCAAGTTTATTTCCGCGTCACCGACGGTCAGCATGGAAGGCAAAGGCGTCTGCCGTCTGAGTGACCAGATGACCATGAACAAAGGCAATACCATGTGCCTTGGCGGAGCACAGAACCCGTCGGTCACGGTCACAGAAGATCAAGAAGGCACCTACACAGTCGATTTGGCCCTGTCGTATGCCGATGGTGATCCAGTCCAAGGTGCCAGTTACACGCTGGTGGATCAAACCGGCGCGACCTTTACCGGCAACCTTGACAGCAAAGGCAAGGCCGCGGTGGGTGGCGTCGCACCGGGCCAGTTTGAGGTGGAATACGGGGAAGATACTCGCGAGTTCACCCCAAATGCCCCCACCAAAGCCAACCCAAGGTTTAACCCCACCACAGATCCAAAACAACTGGTCGATAACGCCAAACAAGGGGAATTGGGCTTTTGGGAAAATGCATGGCGCAAAACCTCTGGCACCGCCAGTTGGGTATGGGGGGTGATCCTCGGTGATTTCAACAACAACGCCACCGTTGAGCAGATCATCGCCAACACCGCCATTACCATGATACCTGTGGTCGACCAAGTCGCCGATTTGCGCGATCTCGCCGCCAACATACTCAAGCTCCTCGATGAGGACGCAAGAGAAGAGCCCGAAAACTGGCTGATGCTCACCCTCACCCTGATTGGCTGTATCCCATTGTTTGGCAGTGCCATGAAAGGCACCTGTAAAGTGGTCTTAAAGCTGGGTAAAGAGACACCAAAAGACGATTTACTCGCTATTATGCGGGCCCTTGGTAAAGGCGACCCAGAAAAGTTTCTCCGTGAGCTCGACTGGGGCAGCTACGCCAAACAATGCGCAGAAATCTTATCCGATGTGATCAAACCCTGCCGAGACATTGGTCTTGAGCTGGCCGAATCGGCCAACCGCATTGGCGCCGATTCACTGGGCGAATATTTCCTCGATTTGGTCAGTGAGTTAAAAACCCTTGAAAAACTCGCTTCAGACAATATCGCCAAAGCCACCGATAGCTTTGAGCACTTATTCCAATCGGTCTTAGGCAAGGCGGATGATGTATTCCCCGCCAAAACCTACCACAGTGGTGGTAAAGGCACAGCGCAAAGCGGCAATAAAACCACCAAAGCCAATGAAAAGAAAAAGGGCACGGGGACATGTAGGCTCTGCAACCGTGTAATTCAGGAAAAGGGCAAAAAAGCCGCCAAGAAACAAGATGGCAACTGTGTAGGACATAAGGTGATCTAATGGCAAAGAAAAGCGAACCAGCCCCGACAACAAAGATAGAGCAATGGCGCCCGTATTTAAAATGGATAAACAATAAGGGTAAGGTTGGCGAGTTTAAGGGCAACCTTAAGAGAGGCAATAACGGTGTCTTAAACGCTTCTATTGGTGCAACGAAAGCCTTTACTGATAGCGAAACAACCGCTGCAGCAAAACGTGATTGGAACGCCCGTCACCCTTGGGCCACTGATAGCGGAATAACCGAGCCTTATAAGACAGATAGGGCACTATTGACACCGCACCATCTAATTTCATGCAACGTTACCGAGAAGGTCCTGACAAGACATTTTGCAGACATAATTGAGAATGATATTGGTTATAATGTCAATAGCTCTCATAACTTGGTGCTATTACCCAACAGTACCGTTGTGGCCTGCTACCTAGGTGTACCACCACATGAAGGAGGCCATAAATACGAACTTTCAGCTCAGGAAACTCTCGACATTGAACGCTCATCCGATGCCAAAATTGCTGGCAAAAGAGTCTGGAAAAGCACATTTGATGTCGAGACACAAGGTTATCATGCGAAAGTGCTTAAGCTGGTACATCAAGTGATCGTCAAACACTTTGATTGTAAAGATAACATAGATCACAACAAGTTTATTGCCGATATGAATCAAGTTTCAAAAAAAATCCTTAAAAAGCTTGCCGAGTTTCAGTGGCTGCTGCATGAAAATGGCGACGATTATCATCCAGACAGCCATCAAGGTTGCCGCAATACTCGATTAATCAGCTCCTACGTCAAGGGAGAGGGTAGAGAAAAAGCCATGGGCCGCGAAAGTTCGAAACGTGTAACTAAGAACTTTCCAAAATTACAAACCGAGCCCTGCACTAATCGTGAACACACCAAAGATATGGAATATTTTGTGCATAAGCTTAATAAAAATGACATGCGTAGCAGAGGGATGAAAGTCGCCACTGAAGTCGAGTGGGTCATGTCCGCAAGTACTTCAAAAACGCCAGCCACTCAAGACAACAAACAAACCGAGACGGCCTAACCATGACTAGCCCACAAGTGTATTTTTTAAATGAAAACTACGACAAGCTGACGGATTTACTGGTGCCTGAGCATGATCTCGCCCAGCTATTTATTAGCCAAACCGAGCTATCTACCGCCCGCCCTTTGCCCTACAGAAGCCTAGAAGTGCCCTCGATGTATCGCAAAAAACTTTACGATGGTGATGGCCTTTTTGTTGATGAAGAAATTTACCAAATTCTCGCCAGCAGCGGCGCCCGTGGCCTGTATATAGTGCCGGTGCAGATTCGCTTTAGCGACGATATCACCTTTGACTACTACCGTATTGATACACGCCAAGCATTTGATCTTATCGACCTCGCCCAATCTACCGTTGATGAAGACGGTGACCTAGAGGAAGTCGTGCTTGATACCACGCCCCTCACCCAACAGGCCGAGTCCGATTTTACCTTATTTCGCTTAAACGGCCTCGACGCTATTCAGTATATGGTCAGCGAGGGGTTGCGTGATAAACTGGTGTCTTTTCATGATGATATTGTGCTCAGCACCGAACAGGACTATGAACTACTATGGTGATTGACGGCTATTTTAAACTCGATACCGCGAGTTATTTACAGTGCCCGGTAAAGGCCCATTTGGGGCATAAGGTGATCGGCGTTGAACCCGATTTAGCGTTTGACCTAACCTTAACCCCACCTCGGGTGTTTATCCGTAATGAGCTAGCGGACCTGTTAGGCGAGCTTACGCCTAAACTGATCCAAGGCGCCTACCTTAACCCAAACAATAGTCATGCCTATCAAAACTTTCGCGTGATCACTGCGGACCACTTTAGCCTGCCTAAAGTGGAGGCCGATGATGCCTTGCCTGCGGTATTTTACTACCAGCAAGCCCTCTACCTTTCACTGGCCCTGCTGGACGAGATTAAGCACGACAAAAAAATTATGGATATTGAATACAGAGTATAACTATGACTAAACCAACCATCGAACAGGTTAACCAGATTTTAACCCAGGCCAACCTTGCGTCAGTGACATTGACTACTCCGTCTTTCAAGTTATCGAAGGTTATCAACTCAATTGTTAAAGACAGTAGCTTGAGCGAAGAAACTAACTTTGAAAGGGTCCGAGTCCTCCTTAAAGCAGGTATTTTAACAGAACGTGATGTTTTGGAACTCTATAATAATAAAGTCGAACATATGGACTTATCTTATGAATACTGTCCATTGGTCAAAATATTGGCGCCACTAGAGCGAGATGGCACTTTATATTTATCTGACTCTGAAGCTATTTACGAGCTCAGCTGGGATCTGTATCTGGATTATATAAAAAGTATTGTCTTACTCGGCGGAAGAGTAGACCATGATGGATTATTGTGTTGGTTGTTTGATGATAGATACGAAGTTGAGATGTTTAATTACTTAATGGACAATTTCAATATTAAAAAAGAGACAATAAACTATGTTGCAGCACAATTATTATATAAGCAATACTGTAGCGATGAAGACTCAGATGAGGAAGATAGGGCTCTGTTTAACCGGTTAATTGAAAAAGGTATTGATATTAATTTACCTTTCGATGAAAATTCTCATATGTCTGCATTTCACTCATTTCTCGGTGCAGCTTTATTTTGTTCACCTGATCTTTTTGAGCAATATTTATTACAGAGACCCAGCCAAGAGATTATTGAAAACTTACCTTGGTCATACCCTATTAGCGAAGCGGCTTTCACCGACAAACATGTTCAATTAGTAAATAAACTTATCGAGCTTGGTTATCATGTCCCCGTAGATGAGATAATTTCGGAACTAGAAGAATACGAATATTTTGATTACGCTAAAGCCCTTTCTCACTAAGCTGACGCTTGCCCCTAAGCCTATTCTGCTTAGGGGTTTATACTGTCTATACCTCAACGATAAAGTGCCCGGCGGTAAGAGAAGAAGTCAAATTGACCAAGGTCTAATCTAAGCCAAGTTTGTAAACTTAACATTGATGATACTGGGTTATGTTGTTGAACTCCAGCCTGATTTGACAACGCTTAATCAAAAAAATAAGGGAATAACCATGGACACTACCCACGACAAAGCAGAACTAGAACAAATGTTAATCAGGCTCAAACTAAACGACTCCGCGTTGAGTGAGATTAAAAACCAGACTCCTGAACTTTGCAATATCGCGATTCAAGCTCACCCCGAAGCATTGCAGTATGTACAAAACCAAACCCCTGAACTGTGTCTTACAGCAGTAAAGCTCAGTGGATGGGCACTACCCCATGTAAAAGAGCAAACCGCAGAGATTTGCCTTGAGGCGGTTAAGCAAACTGGCCACGTATTACGCTTTGTAAAACAACAAACTCCAGAGATTTGTTTGGCTGCCATTCAACACAGTGGTTTAGCGCTTCAACAGGTAAAGGAACAGACACCGGAGCTTTGTTTGGCAGCGGTCAAGCAAAATGGCAACGCACTACGCTATGTAGAACAGCAGACCTCTGAGATATGTTTTGCTGCGGTTAGGCAGAACGGATACGCACTAGAGCATGTTAAAGAGCAGACCCCTGAGCTGTGTCTTGCAGCGGTCAAGCAGAATGGCGAGGTACTAGAACATGCAAAACAGCAGACGCCGGAACTTTGTCTTGCAGCGGTAAGGCAAAATGGCAACGCATTACGCTATGTCAAAGAGCAGACCCCCAAGATTTGCCTTGCTGCAGTAAAGCAGAGTGGATGGGCAATAATGCATGTAAAGGAGCAAACCCCTGAGCTTTGTCTAGCAGCGGTTAAACAAAATGGGTTGGCAATAAAGTATGTACCAGAGCAAACCCCTGAGCTTTGTCTGGAAGCAGTAAAGCAAAACGGCTACGTGTTAAGAGAAATAAAAAAACGGACACCTGAGATTTGTTTAGCAGCAGTAAAGCAAAATGGCCATGTATTAAGCTGTGTATCAGAGCAAACTCCCGAGATTTGTTTGGCAGCGGTAAAGCAAAATAGCGACGCGTTAAAGTACGTAAAAGAGCAAACGCCTGAGATTCTTTTAGCTGCGGGTAAGTAGAGTAGAAAGGTCACGGACCTACAAAAAGAACAGGGCGTTCAATAGTCTGTGTTAGGTTATTTTTTAGATGTCTAGCACACTGGCTAAACGCCCTTAAAAATCTATGACTTATCGAGATAAATAAGCGGTGAACCCAAGCTGATAGTCACTTGATTTTATCGCACTTATGGCAGGCTGGACGAGATGACGTATAACAAAAAACTTAAAGATATTGAATACAGAGTGTAACTATGACTGAGCCAACCATCGAACAGGTTAACCAGGTTTTAACCCAAAACAACCTAGCAACAGTGAGACTGATCACTCCGTCTTTCGACTTATATGAGGTCATCCATTCAATTGTTGATGATAGCAAATTCAGCGAAGAAACTAACTTTGAACGGCTCCGAGTCCTCATTAAAGCAGGTATTTTAACAGATTGTGATGTTCTAGAACACTATAATCATAAAGTTGAACATATGGATTTATCTTACGAACGCTGTCCATTGGTCAAAATACTAGCGCCATTAGAGCGCGATGGGACCTTATATTTATCCGGCTCTGAAACTATTTACCAACTCAGCTGGGATCTGTATTTGGATTATATAAAAAATATAATCTTACTCGGCGGAAGAGTGGATCATGATCGCATGCTGTGTAGCGTCTTCGGCGGAAGAGGTGAGTTTGAGCTGTTTAACTACTTAATGGATAACTTCCATATCAAACCAGAGACCATTAACTTTGTAGCGGGAATGCTAATAGGCCAAATATATTGGGCAGAGGGCAATGCAGATACACAAGATAGAGCCGCATTTGAAAAATTAGTTGAAAAAGGGATTGATATTAATCTTCCTTTTAGCAATGGCGACGATTTTAATTCCTTCCTGGGGTATATGTTTTGTTATGATCCCGAGATGTTTGAGCAGTATTTATTACAAAAACCCAGCCAACACATTATTGCAGCTTTACCATGGGAGTTTGCTATCGAAGAAGATTACTTCCATGATAAGCAATTGCAATTGGTTCAAAAATTGATTGAGTTGGCCTATCCGCTGCCTCTGGATGAGATCATCGAATTATTGGAAGAAGAAGAGCTGGACGATTATGCTAAAGCCCTTGCTCACTAAGCTGACGCTTGCCCCTAAGCCTATTCTGCTTAGGGGCTTATATTTTCCCTCAATACATCTTAGTGATAAAACTCCCTTCATATACTGATAGGTGGTAAGAGAAGAGAGCAAATTGACTACGGCCTAATCTAAACCATTAACATTGACGAAACTTTATGACGTTATTGGGTTAGTTGTTGAACTTCAGCCTGATTTGAGAACGCTTAATCAAAAAAACTAAGGAAATAACCATGGACACTACCTACGACAAAGCAGAGCTAGAGCAAATGTTAATCAGGCTCAAACTAAACGACTCCGCGTTGAGTGAGATTAAAAACCAAACCCCTGAACTTTGCAATATCGCGATTCAAGCTCACCCCGAAGCATTGCAGTATGTACAAACCCAAACTCCTGAACTTTGTCTTACAGCGGTCAAGCTAAGTGGTTGGGCACTACCCCATGTAAAAGAGCAAACCCCAGAGATTTGCCTTGAAGCGGTAAAACAAACTGGTTACGTATTACGCTTTGTCAAACAACAAACCCCGGAGATTTGTTTGGCTGCCATTCAACACAGTGGTTTAGCGCTCCAACAGGTAAAGGAGCAGACACCGGAGCTTTGCTTGGCAGCGGTAAAGCAAAATGGCAATGCGTTACGCTTTGTAAAACAGCAGACCCCAGAGATATGTGCTATTGCGGTTAGGCAGAACGGCTACGCATTAGAACATGTTAAAGAGCAGACCCCTGAGCTGTGTCTTGCTGCGGTAACGCAAGATGGCAATATCTTAGAGCATGTAAAACAGCAGACGCCGGAACTTTGCCTTGCAGCGGTAAGGCAAAATGGCAACGCACTACGCTATGTCAAAGAGCAGACCGCTGAGATTTGCCGTGAAGCGGTAAAACAAGATGGCTACCTACTAGAATTCGTTAAAAAGCAACCCCTCGAGATCTGCCTTGAAGCAATCAAGAACGATGGTTATGTATTAAAGGCAGTAAAAGAGCAAACCCCTGAAATTTGTCTTGCAGCGGTAAAGCAGGACGGTATGGCATTAGAGCTAGTAAAAGAGCAAACCCCTGAAATTTGTTTGGCAGCGGTAAAGCAAGATAGCGACGTATTAGAGTATGTAAAAAAGAAAACCCCTGAGATTCTTTTAGCTGCGGGTAAGTAGGGTAGAAAGCTCACGGCTCTCTACAAAAAAGTACAGGGCGTTCAATAGTCTGTGTCAGGTTATTTTTTAGATGTCTCGCACACTGGCTAAACGCCCTTAAAAATATAGGACTAACTGAGATAAACAAGCGATGTACCCAAGCTAAGTTGATGACTTGATTTTATCGCTCTTACGGGTTTTTCTGGACGAGATGACGCATAACAAAAAACTTAGGGATATTGAATACAGAGTGTAACTATGACTGAACTGAACATCGAACATATTAATCATTGCTTAGCCCAAGCCAACTTAGAAAAACTAAAACCGACTAAATCCTATTACAATATTTGGTGTGTGCTAAATGCTATTCTTGACAATAGTAACTTGAGTGAAGAAATTAACTATGAGCGGATTCGAGTATTACTTAAAGCTGGTTTAGTATCAGAGCTAGAAGTTCTAGAACTCTACAATAATAAAGTCGAATACATGGACTTATCTTATGAATACTGTCCATTGGTCAAAATACTGGCGCCACTAGAGCGAGATGGCACTTTATATTTATCTGACTCTGAAGCTATTTACGAGCTCAGCTGGGATCTGTATCTAGATTATATAAAAAGTATTGTCTTACTCGGCGGAAGAGTAGACCATGATGGATTATTGTGTTGGTTGTTTGATGATAGATACGAAGTTGAGATGTTTAATTACTTAATGGACAGTTTCAATATTAAAAAAGAGACAATAAACTATGTTGCAGCACAATTATTATATAAGCAATACTGTAGCGATGAAGACTCAGATGAGGAAGATAGGGCTCTGTTTAACCGATTAATTGAAAAAGGTATTGATATTAATCTACCTTTCGATGAAAACTCTCATATGTCTGCATTTCACTCATTTCTCGGTGCTGCTTTATTTTGTTCACCTGATCTTTTTGAGCAATATTTATTACAGAGACCCAGCCAAGATATTATTGAAAACTTACCTTGGTCATATCCTATTAGTGAAGCGGCTTTCACTGACAAACACTTACATTTAATAAATAAACTTATCGAGCTTGGTTATCATGTGCCTGTAGATGAAATAATTTCGGAACTAGAAGAATACGAATATTTTAATTACGCCAAAGCCCTTGCTCACTAAGATTACTCTGCCCCTAAGCTTATTCTGCTTAGGGGCTTAATATTTCCCTCAACGATAACCCCCTTCGCATTCTGAGAGGTGCTACGCAAACCGATCATTTTATTGATATTTCCTCGCGTTACTCACCGTTTTACTGCGTAATTGATTGGCGAGAGACCCTGTTGGTTTTGTATTATAGAGGCTGGATTATGAATCAATAAAACGACACTGGCGCCCTTTCACAACGATATTGTGCTCAGTACCCAACAGGACTATGAACGACTATGGTGATTGACGGCTATTTTAAACTCGATACCGCGAGTTATTTGCAGTGCCCGGTAAAGCCCCACTTGGGGCATAAGGTGATCGGCGTTGAACCAGATTTGGCGTTTGACTTAACCTTAAACCCACCTCGAGTATTTATCCGTAACGAGCTGGTGGACCTGTTAGGTGAGCTTACGCCTAAACTGATCCAAGGCGCTTATCTTAATCCAAACAATACTCATGCTTATCAAAACTTTCGCGTGATCACCGCGGATCACTTTAGCCTGCCTAAAGTGGAGGTCGATGATGCCTTACCCACGGTATTTTACTACCAGCAAGCTCTCTACCTCTCACAGGCCCTGCTGGACGAGATGACGCATAACAAAAAACTTAGGGATATTGAATACAGAGTGTAACCATGACTGAACCAACCATCGAACATATCAATCAACGTCTTGCTCAGGCCAACTTAGCAACGCTAACATCTACTGAACTTTATGATAATATTTGGGATGTGCTGGATGCTATTCTTGAGGATGACAACTGTAGCGAAGAAACCAATTTTGAACGGGTTCGAGTATTACTTAAAGCAGATCTCTTAACTGAGTTACATGTTCTGGAATACTATAATAGCTATGTTGAAGATATGGACTTATCTTATGAAGGTTGCCCACTAGTTAAAATACTGGCGCCATTAGAGCGAGATGGCACCTTATATTTATCCGGATCTGACAGTTTTTATGAAGACCTATGTTATGATCTTTATTTGGATTATATAAAAAATATTGTCCTACTCGGAGGCAGAGTGGATCATGATGGTATGTTGTACTGGGTTTTTGAATCAAGGTGTGAGCTTGAGATGTTTAACTACCTTCTGGAGAGTTTTCAATTTAAACCTAGCGCTATTAATACTGTCGCGGCACACATATTATCTGAGGAGTATTTCAAACATGATGGCCATGAAAAGCGAGGGAGAGGAATATTTAAACAGTTGATTGAAAAGGGTATTGATATCAATTTTCCGTTTGATGAAGAATCTGGGATGTTAGATTATCATTCTTTTTTAGGTGCAGTCTTAATTTTTGATCCTGAGTTTTTTGAACAGTATTTACTGCAACAGCCTAATAAAGAAATCGTCAAAGGATTGCCATGGCGTAAGGTAATTAAAAATGGCTATTTCAGAGAAAAACATATGCAAATAATAGAAAATCTGATAAGTCTAAAGTATTATGTGCCTCTAGATGAAATAGTTTCTGAATTAGAAAAAAAAGAGCTGTTCGATTACGCTAAAGGCCTTGATATCTAAACTAACTACTGCCCCTGAACCTCTCCTTTTCAGGGGCTTATATTTTTTAATAATACCACGACGATAACCCATTTGCATTTTGAGAGATGGCAAATAAATAGGCCATTCTATTGATATTTACTCACTTAATTACTTGTTCTATAGCATAACTTATAGATAAAAGGCAGTGTTGATTTTATATTGTGTGGTAGCGGAAACAATCAACTTCGAGCGTCGACGACACTTTACCCGCGGTATTTTACTACCAGCAAGCTCTTTACCTTTCACTGGCCCTGCTGGACGAGATGACGCACAACAAAAAACTTAGGGATATTGAATACAGAGTATAACTATGACTGAACCGACCATGGAACGCATCAACCATTGCCTAACCCAAGCCAACTTTGCAGCGGTGGCAAAAATTACGTCTTACTACCAGATATGGGAAGTGATAGATGCCATTCTTGAAGATAGCAACTTTAGTGAAGAAACCAATTTTGAACGAATCCGAGTATTACTTAGGGCAGGTATTTTAACCGAGCTCAACATTCTGGAATTCTATAATAGTGATGTCGAAGATATGGACTTATCTTATGAACATTGCCCACTGGTCAAAATACTTTCACCATTAGAGCGTGATGGGACCTTATATTTTTCTGGGTGTGACAGCTTTTATGAAGACCTATGTTATGATCTTTATTTGGATTATATAAAAAGCATTGTCCTACTCGGGGGCAAAGTAGACTGTGATGGTATGTTACGTTGGGTGTTTAATGAGCACAGACGCGAGTTTTATTTGTTTAACTACCTTCTGGATAACTTCACTGTTAAACCAGAGACAATCAACTCTGTTGCAGGGGCAATCATACTCAATAATTATTGGAAAAAGGGCTCTTCAGAAGAACAAAGAAAAGCCAAAGCAGCATTTGAAAAATTAATTGAAAAAGGCATTGATATTAACCTGACCATTGAGGAAGGTGATTGGCACTCTCAGTTTAACTCTTTCTTGGGAATTGCTTTTTGCTATGACCCTGAACTTTTTGAGCAGTATTTATTGCAAAAACCCAGCCAACAAATTATTGCAAATTTACCATGGGATTTTTCTATTAAAGAAGAACTTTTCGATGATAAACAAGTACGTTTGGTTCATAAACTGATTGGTTTGGGTTATCCGCTGCCTCTGAATGAGATCATCGAGTCGTTGGAAGAAGAAGAGCTGGACGATTACGCCAAAGCAATTGCTCACTAAGCCTTGTCCCCTGAGCCCTAATCGCGCTTAGGGGGACAATGTATTTATCGATATCCTGACCTTTTCAAAAAGATAGAATAGAGAATACCCCGCCATTAATATTAAATTAATCACATAACTATCCTAAATTTGGGAGGTTACACGTAAATGCATAAATTTATTGATTTTTCCTCGCTTAACAGACCTTTTCACTGCGTAATTTATTGGATATAGGCCGTGTTAGTTATGTATGATAGGGGCTGAATTATCAATCCAAAAAGATGGCGAAGAGCATGTTAGCGTGCCTAAGTTTGAACCCGCCGATACCTTGACTGCGGTGTTCTATGCTAGCAATCGCTATCACTGGCACGCCTAGACACGATGTCTGTTTGCAAAGCGTTAATTGATATTGAATATAGAGTGACACTATGACTGAAAAGACCATCGACAACATCAACCGAATTCTAGCCAAAGCCAACTTGGCACCAGTAACACTGCCAACCTTGGATATATTACATGCACTCTCTATCATTCTTTGGGATAGACAAGTTAGCCAAGAGCTCAATTATGAACGAGTCCGAGTGCTGATCAAAGCCGGTATTTATACAGAGCTTGACATTCTTAACGAATGTAATGATAACGTTGATAGAATGCATAAAGCCTATGAGTATTGCCCACTGGTTAAATTACTCTCGCCACTAAATCGTGATGGTACTTTGTATTTGTCCGGTGCAGAAACCATCTGTAATCTTAGCTGGGACATTCATTTATTTTATATAAAAAACATCATCTCATTGGGCGGAAGAATTGATCATAATGAATTTATCGTCCAAGTTTTTAATGATAACAAAAGTGCATTCGATACCTTTAATTACTTAATTGAACATTTTCAATTTGAACCTTTATCCATTAACAAGTCGGCCAGTAATTTGGTGATCAATCACTATTTCAAAAAATATAAAAAAGAAGAAAAAGGCAGGGCTGCGTTTGAGAAGTTAATTGAGAAGGGCATAAACATTAACTTGGCCTTTGAGGAAGGCGATGGGTTGTCAGATTACCACTCATTTCTAGGTGTTCTCTTTTGCCATGAACCCGATGTTTTTGAGCAGTATTTATTAATACAGCCCAATCAACCGATCATCGTCAATCTACCATGGAACTATTCGATTAAGAAAGCGTACTTCAATAAAAAACAGACCAAATTAGTGAAAAAGCTTATAAGTCTTGGGTATCAACTACCACTGGATCAAATCATTGAGACATTGGAAACGTTCGAACTTTTCGATTACGCCAAAGCCCTGGCGAACTAACCGGATCTTACCCCAGAGCCTCATGGCGTTCTGGGGCACCGTGTCTTATATCACCCAACGTTTAACCGCTCACTAGAGGATGTCTTCAGTAACGCATTGTCCTGACGGTTGTAGCCACTCTTTTCAAACTTCGCATCAATTTCTCGTTCGAGGTGTTTTACCGAAAGACCTCCGTGTCGTGCATAGGATTTGATTGCGCTGGTTAAAATTTGAGCTCTTGCCAAACCATGACTGCTACTTGTTTTTCCCCCGTCAGGATGAATGTCGGAAAATTCAGAATAAGAGACGCCTGGTGTCAAACATTTCATGCCGGTAGGGGTATGAGGGAGCAAAGTGTGGCCAATTTTTTGACTAATCTTTTCACTGATCTCATTGGCTTTTTTTATGTCCGCGTGATTAAAATAGATAATCGCGCTGTCAGTCCGATTGCCTTGTTCATCGGGGCCCATAATTTTTGCACTTTCGATACATGGCTCTTTCGCAACAATATCAGCCAAGAAGGGAACAAGTTCGCGCGCTTTATGGCTATCGACCGTCAAAGCGATTCTTGAATGCGGTCCATCATTTTCTAAACGCATTTCCTGTGGCGAGATAAAATACGCAAATTCGTCAAAGGCCGGCGCTAGATTATCGAGATCTAATGGAAATGGCTTGGCGTCGAGGTTTTGCGGCGTCACGTTAATGTTTTTGTTTTTTCTCGCCCGATCGATAGCCAACATCAGATCCGTTTTTTGTTGCTGATTTAAAGGTCTCATCCCTTTAGGCTTGGCATCAGCATAGACGTCATAAAGCATGCTTTCTACTCGGCTTTGCAGTTTCGTGTCCCACCGGCTTCGCAGTAGTTTAGGATCGCTTTTAATGACCGTTAGGGCTTGTTGGTATACACTCTCACTGCTGGTTGTCTGTGGCCGACCCGCAAGCTTGGCAGCCGCCTTTGCTTTGCGCAATTTCTCTCCCCTGCTCACGACTTTTTTCTCTAATTCTTGAATAGAGAGGCTTAACTCTCTGGCCTGTGGTTTTTTGCTTAACCTATCGAGTCGATCTTTAAGATTAGCGATTTTCTCTTTATCGGCAATGTTCTTTACTGAGATAATCTTTTCCGCCAAGGCCAATTTACCCAGCTTCAGAGCGGATGATGATGAATCACACAAGGCGAAACGAGCGCGGTGGTAAATAGTCTGTATTGGTTTCATAAATGACTCTATCAAGGGAAGGATACTGGCTTGATTATCTCCCTTTTTTGCCAAAAGCTAACGAGACTATTCGTGAAACATCCTGAAAACTCCCTCAAAGGCCCAGTTTAGTGTGTGGTATAGGCTTCAGATTGGTGGGATTGTTATTCGATAAGAGCCGACATAAAAGAGGCCATTGACGGGCTAAACAAGCAATGTTGGGGGGCATAAAAACGAAAAACCCCGGCAGTGACTGCCGGGGTCTAATAATATGGTCGGTGAAGAGGGATTCGAACCCCCGACCCTCTGGTCCCAAACCAGATGCGCTACCAAGCTGCGCTATTCACCGAGTTGTCTTTGGGGAATGCCCGTCGACGGATGGCTATATTACGGATTCTGTTTGCTAACGCAAGCCATTTCCTTGGGTTTTTTCCCTATCGAGCCTATTTGGTGAAAACACGACCAATGATGACAAAATGTGAACAGCAGCACATTGCTTATCCCCCTTATGCTATGACCCACACATCCTTGATCTAGATCAGTATGACCCGTCGATCCAACGAGTAATTTAGTCCCTGTCATCACTATTTTGTATTTGGAGGAAACATGGACTTTTGGCTCAATCTCCTGTTTGGTAACGCAGTTGGACTGTCTTCTATGTTGGTCATATTTAGTGCTTTAGGTCTGATGCTCTTTTATGGCGGTTACTTCATTTATAAAGTAATGAACGACAAATCTCCTCACTAAAATCGCTTAGCCCTTATTATTAGGCTTTCGCTATGCACCGAAGCAGAGGGCTTGTCTGCTTCGGTTTTTTATTTTTGCCTACCTGTGTGTTGATCACTCCCCTACCTTCAAGGGTATAATACGGTTATACATTTCCCTCTCTGAGCGTCCGTTATGTCTCAAGAAAACGATCTCGGCCTGTTTATGGAAATGATGGGCGATGTTAAGCCCATCAAACACGATACCACCGAGCATAAAAAGCACCATCACGTTACCGAGGCTCAGTTGGCCAAACGGGATGCCGCCGTGTGGTTGAGTGAGGGTGACTCGGAACAACTTTCACTTGATCATGCGCCGATGCTACACCCTCACGATGTGATCGAGTTTAAACGGGACGGGGTCCAAGACGGGGTCTATCGTAAGCTGCGATTGGGTAAATACCCGATTCAGGGCAAACTGGATTTGCATCGCCATACCCTGAAAGAAGCTCGGCAGGCGGTGGTAAAGTTTCTGCGCCAATGCAATAAGATGGACATTCGTACCGTGCTTATCGTGCATGGCCGCGGAGAAAAGTCGAGCCCTCCCGCTTTGCTGAAAAGCTATGTCGCCCAGTGGCTGCAACAACTCCGAGATGTGCAATGCGTTCACAGTGCTCAGCATTTTCATGGCAGTACGGGCGCGGTGTATGTGTTGCTGCGCAAAAGTGCAGACAAGAAACTGGAAACCCGCGAACGGCATCAAAAGCGTTTGGGTTAAGCCCATCTATAATGCTAATATACCGCCAGCAGCCATAGTGGCTGCTTTTTTAATTTTTAACGCCGTTGTGAAACGTCACTAAGGGTCTAACATCATGTCGCAAGAGTCAGCCAAACGCTTAAATAAATACATCAGTGAGACAGGGTTTTGCTCTCGTCGTGAAGCCGATAAACTGATCGATCAAGGTCGCGTCACCATTAACGGCAACGTTCCCGAGATGGGCACCAAGGTCACCCCTGATGATGATGTCTGTATTGATGGTAAGCCAGTGAGCGCCAAAGAAACTCCTGTCTACATTGCTCTCAATAAGCCCACCGGCATTACTTGTACCACCGAGCGTGATATTCCGGGCAATATCGTCGATTTTATTGGACACAAAAAGCGTATATTCCCAATTGGCCGACTCGACAAACCCTCAGATGGCTTGATTTTTTTGACCAATGACGGCGATATCGTCAATAAGATTCTCCGCGCAGGCAATAACCACGAAAAAGAGTACGTGGTCCGAGTTGATAAGCCGATCACTGAGCACTTCATCAAGATGATGAGCGCTGGGGTCGATATTCTGGATACCACCACGTTACCGTGTCAGGTCAGCAAAGAAACCAAATTTTCCTTTCGTATTGTCCTGACACAGGGCCTCAATCGCCAGATCCGTCGTATGTGTGAAGCACTCGGCTACGAGGTGTTTAAGCTGCGTCGCGTGCGGATCATGAATATTACCTTAGACGGGATCCCCAACGGGCAATGGCGTTACCTCAGTGCAGCCGAGGTGGCAGAAATTCTTGCGATGTGCGAATCCTCCAGTGGGACCGAAGAGGCCTCTAAAACCCGCCAACATGGCCAGAAAATCAAAAAAGCCACGGATGCTAAGCTATTCGATAGCCGAGAAGAAAACCAACCTTCCAAAGCAAGACGTAATCAAAAAACACGCACCTTTAAAGGCCGAAATGCGGATGAGTTTCGCCATGCGCCAAGTTCAAAGAAAGGCCGCCACAGCGGACCTTCAGGATCAAAGCCGGCAGGTAACAAAGGCCAATCTCATTCAGAGAAACCCTCCAGCACACCACGCGCAGGCGGTACGTTGAGCTTAAAACGCTAAGCCATCAAGAAATCACAAAAAAGGGCGCGAAAGCGCCCTTTTTGCTATCAAACTCAATATCTGCTTATTTGGTACCGAAGATCTTGTCACCCGCGTCGCCAAGACCTGGGACAATGTACCCTTTGTCGTTCAGTTTTTCATCAATGGCGGCGGTGTAAAGCTCAACATCTGGGTGCACTTTTTTTAATGCCTCTATGCCTTCAGGCGCAGCAACCAGTACCAGTACTTTAATCTGATGGCAGCCTTTTTCTTTGAGCAAATCGATCGTCGCAATCATCGAGCCGCCAGTAGCCAACATAGGGTCAACGACTAAGGCGATACGTTCGTCGATGTTCGACGCCAATTTATTGAAATACGGCACCGGTTCGAGCGTTTCTTCGTCACGGTAAATCCCCACCACACTAATACGGGCACTGGGCATATGTTCAAGAACACCATCCATCATACCCAAACCAGCGCGTAAAATAGGCACAACCGTGACTTTTTTACCCTTGATCTGGTCAACGTCAACCGGACCATTCCAACCCTCAATGGTGACTTTTTCAGTTTCAAAATCTGAGGTCGCTTCATAGGTCAGCAAGCTGCCTACTTCGGTCGCCAACTCACGAAAGCGCTTTGTGCTGATATCACCTTCTCTCATCAGGCCAATTTTGTGTTTCACAAGAGGGTGTTTTACTTCAACAACTTTCATTTCCATCTCCGAGTACTTGGGTGATTTTTGAATAAACCGTCAGATTATAAACGATTTCTTCATTGATTTCTTGTCATAGCTGAAAAGAAAAAACTAGCGCAAACGTTTGCTATATGGCTTTATCCACTGTTAGAATAGCGCCGATTTCATATCCAATTTTTAAACTGAGGACTTGCTTGTGAGTGCTGATAACACTTCTCTTAGCTATAAAGATGCTGGCGTAGATATTGATGCAGGTAACGCACTGGTTGACCGCATTAAAGGCGCGGTTAAACGTACTCGTCGCCCTGAAGTCATGGGGGGGATTGGTGGTTTTGGCGCACTGTGCGAACTGCCAACGAAATATAAGCAACCCGTACTCGTCTCGGGCACAGACGGCGTAGGCACTAAGCTTCGCCTTGCTCTGGATATGAACAAGCATGACACCATTGGCGTTGATTTGGTCGCAATGTGTGTCAACGACCTGATCGTACAAGGGGCCGAGCCACTGTTTTTCCTAGATTACTATGCGACCGGTAAACTCGATGTCGATACCGCCGCCGATGTGGTCACAGGGATTGCCGACGGCTGTCTCCAAGCGGGCTGCTCTTTGATTGGCGGTGAAACCGCTGAAATGCCGGGCATGTACGAGGGTGAGGATTACGATGTCGCCGGGTTCTGTGTCGGCGTGGTGGAAAAAGAAGCCATCATCGACGGCACCAAGGTTGCTGCTGGGGATGCCCTGATTGCAGTAGGTTCCAGTGGTCCACACTCAAATGGCTATTCATTGATTCGTAAAATCCTTGAGGTTTCAGGTGCAGACAAAAATGAAGAGTTGGCAAGCCGCACCATTGGCGAACACTTATTAGAGCCGACAAAAATCTATATCAAATCGGCCCTAAGCCTGATCGAGCAACATGATATTCATGCCATCTCTCATATTACTGGAGGCGGTTTCTGGGAAAATATTCCTCGAGTCCTTCCTGAAGGCACGAAAGCGGTCATCGATGGTAGCAGCTGGGAATGGCCCGCTATATTCCAATGGCTGCAACAAAAAGGTAATGTCACCACACACGAAATGTATCGCACTTTCAACTGTGGCGTCGGGCTTGTGATTGCGTTGCCAAAAGATCAGGCACAAGCAGCGGTAAGCTTACTTGAAGCTGCTGGCGAAACGGCTTGGGTGATCGGTGATATCGCGACTGCTAACGCAAATGAAGAACAAGTAGAGATCAAATAAAGATGAAAAGTATTGTTGTTTTAGTTTCAGGAAATGGTTCGAACTTGCAGGCGATCATTGATGCTTGTGATACCAAGATCAAAACCGGCCGAGTGAGTGCTGTTTTTTCAAACAAGGCAACGGCTTATGGGCTGGAGCGAGCCAAACAGGCCGGCGCCCAAGCCCATTTCTTAGATCCCAATGGTTTTGATACACGCGATGCCTTTGATCATGAACTGATGAAGCAAATCGATGAGTACCAACCCGATGTGATTGTTCTGGCGGGTTACATGCGTATTCTAAGTGGTGAATTTGTTCGTCACTACAAAGGCAAGATGATCAATATTCACCCGTCGTTACTGCCCAAATACCCTGGGCTCAATACGTATCAGCGTGCCATCCACGCTGGTGACGAAGAACACGGAACCAGTGTCCACTTTGTTACCGAGCAGCTCGATGGGGGCCCCGTGATATTACAAGCCAAGGTGCCTATTTTTGATCAGGATTCGGTCGAGACCCTCACTCAACGCGTTCAGACCCAAGAGCATAGCATCTACCCCTTAGTGGTTCAGTGGTTAGTCGAAGACCGGCTGACCATGAAAGATAACAAAGAAGCTTATCTTGATGGTCAATTGCTGGGTATCCACGGATACGCGCAAGACTAAACCTTGATGACCTCACCTAAAGCGAGCGCCTGCTCGCTTTTTTCGTTTTGTTAATCCTCTATTCATCCTGACTGTTTTACTCTGGGAAAAAACAAAGGATGACTCCCATGGATTTAAAAAGCCTATTGAATCAAGCTTTAAGCTCCGATATCGTTCGCCAAGGGCAGCAAAAAATTCAGCAATCATCAGGCTCTGGTCACTTGAAGACGTTGGGTGCTGGGGCGCTCGGTGGCGGCTTGGTCAACGTACTGATGGGCTCGAAGAAAAGCAAGAAGCTCGGTAAAAAAGTCGGCAAGAATGCGCTAAAAATTGGGGGAGCAGCCGCGTTAGGTGCACTCGCATATACCGTCTACAATAATTGGCAAAGCAAGCAAACCGGGGCGCAAACTCAGGAAGTATTTAATGCCAATGATGACCAACATCAGGCGCTGATTCTCAAAGCGATGATCGCCGCAGCCAAGGCCGATGGCCACGTCGACGAAGAAGAAATGGCGAGAGTTGAGGCCACATTGCAACACGCAGGGGCCGATAGCTCGCTGCAAACGCTGATCCACCAAGAATTGAATAAACCTCTTGATCCGGCAGACATTGCCCGACTCGCTCAATCCCCGCAGCAAGCCTCAGAGATTTACCTCGCCTCTTTGATTGTGATCGACGAGCAAAATTTCATGGAAAGAGCGTATTTACAGGAACTGGCCAAACAACTGAATCTGGCACCGGAAGTCACCCAACAGCTTGAACAGCAGCTCAGCGAGTAGCACGTACGCGCGGCAACTGATTGTACTCTCAGGCGTTTAGTCTGATGGCGTGTGCAACGCTTGGTGCAACTCATGTTGCCGTGCGGAACTTTGCTCGACCGCTTCGGCGGTGATTTTCAATGCCTGAGCCATTTGAGAAACATGGCTTGTCGCCTCCACCACCGTGCGTTGAAGAGGACGCAGCAATACCAGATAAACCGCCACCATGATGCCGACCAACACCAAGCCAAACAGAATAATCGTCATAAAAACCTTGCGTTGCAGCTCGTCAAAGAAGTGTTGGCTTTTCTCGTCCAAGACCTGATGTGACCGCGCCAATGCCGAAGGCAACTCAGCAGCGGACGCTTGCGCCACCTTGACCAGATCATTCAAGTTGTTGAGCGTATCGCCCAAGGCCACTTTCTGCTCGTCGGTGAGGTTGTCACTGCCCGCAATGTCTTTAAGCGCGACTCCGATCGTATCGAGCGAAATTCGGGTTTGATCAATCGCGTGTTCGATGCCATCGAGTTCCACACTCACAGTCACATCAATGAAGGCCTCATCAGACTGGGTTTGTTCGGCCCAAAGCCCAGTTGATATCAGGGTTAAACCAAGGGCAATCCAAGTTTTCATGCGTGATTCTCACAGGTCAGACGGGTATCTTGGTTGAATTTAACCTTTATTTGAACCAATGACCCGTGATTCTATCGCCCCATCATCACAAATAGGACTCCGATCGTCACAAGCCATCAGTCACAATGGGTATCGAGATAGCGCTGGGCGTTTTCTCTGCCCATGTATTTACTCAATGCCCGCAGAGACACGGAAGTTAAATCAACCACAATCAAGCCGTCCAACGCATAATTAAAAGCCGGATCGACATTAAAACACACCAGTTTCCCATTCATCCCCAGATACTGTCTTAATAACACCGGTAATCCCTGACCCCGTTCAAGGCGGCTAAGTACTTTGGACAGTAAGGGTAAGTCTGATAAAGAACTGAGCATATCCGGTCGCCAAAACTCCTGACCGCTGCGTTTTAGGGGGGTGGTCGGCGACACTAACTTTGCTTTTTCTTCATCATAATAATGGACCGACATCACTGAGGCGATCAGCTGCCTCGCCACGGGGCTGTAATCGTTACTAATACTGACAGGCCCAAATAAGTGCGTATATTGGGGATGGCGCTCAATGAAACACGCGATCCCTTTCCATAAAAGCAGTAAAGAATGCATGTTGCGCTGGTACTGTTTCGCGACCACAGATCGGCCAAGCTCGATGGTCATGCCCAACGAATCGATAAAGGTTTGGTCATAGTCAAACAGGCTGGTTGAATACAAGCTTTCGAGCCCGCCCTCGGCGAGCAATTGGTCGACCCGTCCCAGACGATACGCCCCAACCAGATCTCGGTTGGCGGTGTGCCAGACAAACAGTTGATGATAATGTGAGTCAAACTTATCAATGTCACATGCTAACCCACTGCCTTCGCCAACCTCACGAAAGCTGTGTTCACGGACACGGCCAATTTCTCTCATCATTTCGGGGATCTCGGCCGTCGGCGCACAATACACCACAAAATCACCCTGTTGATGTAACTTATACGCTTCGATTTGGACCAGTTCCCGCTCCAGCAATTCGACGTCGGCCCGTTCTATAACCGGGGTGAGAAAGGGGGCGGTGTCGTGAGAAGGTGTCGCTGCATCCATGCTTCCCATCAAATAGGTATTTAGGCGGAAATACTGTGTGATGTCTTCTTCTTTTTCAAAATGGCTGATCTCTGAGAAAGGGATGGCATTGCCTATCGACACGGAGATGGTCTGACCGGATTTGTTCAGCAATTCACGACCTAGCATGGCTGTTCTTAGTAAGGGATGAATACGTCCAACTTGATAGAACAGCTTGCTGTTCATGCCATTGATAAACACAGGAACCGTCGTCGCTTCGGCATGCTTTACAAACTTAGCAACCGATTTACTCCATGTTTTATCAGTGATTTTTTTATCTTCTGATTGCCATGCGGATACCTCGCCTGCCGGAAAAATGATCAAGACACCCCCCTCTTTGAGGTGCTGGTTGGCCTGTTGAATAGCCTGACGATTGGTCTTTCTCGCCTGCTCTCCACCAAACACATTGACGCCAATAAACAACTCGTCCAGTTCTGGGATGCGTTTCAACAGTTCGTTGGCCAACACTTTGACATCTTTGCGCGCAGTGGCGATCAAAGACGCCAGAATAATCCCTTCAATACCCCCAAAAGGGTGATTGGCAACCACTAGCACTGAGCCCTGCGCAGGAATCGAATCAAGGCTACCATGATTAACCTCATAGCGGGTTCCGATCCGATGCAACGCTTCTGTCATAAACTCGAAGCTGTCTTCGGGCAAGGCCTCTTGGTGGTATAGGGTATCGAGCGTTGATAGGCCAGTGGCCCATTCAAGCACCGATTCACCCAGACCAAAGGGCGTCACTCTTGGTAATCTGAAAGGGCTCTCCAGCATATTATTCTCCTTTGGCAAGAAGGTTGTGGGTGAAGGTCCCTTCGGTTTTGACATCTCGGACGAATAAGAACACACCGCACAACCACACAATGCAGGCCATGCCGAACAATAAGCCCCCATCGTCACCAACAATCTCACCCATCGCGTTAAACTCAGGCATGACAATCCCTAGTGGCGTAAACAAATGAAAGACGATTGCGCCAGTCATGATCCCTGCGCTCATTGCCGCACCCACGCCGTGCAGTCGGGTAAACAATAAGATCGCCGCGATCAACTCGGCCGACCCGATCAAGTAGCCGCCATAGACACCAAACCACGCCAACCCCGACCATTCCCCTAAGGTGCCGAAGATATGATCTGTTTCAAAAGAGCCTGAAAACTTAAAGAACAGTGACTGAACAAATACAAACGCGATAAACGCAGCAGGAAGGTGTTTAACCGGAGAAAATGTCATCTGGGAGTCCTTATAAATAGTTATGCTGATCACTGAATCAATTTAGGCCAGTTGATGTCCGCTTGTTTGATATGGCCTGAACGGTCGTCATCCCACCAACTTTTAACTTCGGCGTCATAATTAAGGTAGAGCTTGCCGTCAACAATCGCCCATTGCTTGGGGTCGGCCGAGGCAAAATCATTCTTTGCTGACACCGCCCAAGCACAATAGCCACCGTACTGAGGTGCGTAGCGTTCTGGATCGGCTTTAAACGCGTCAAGGTGCTCCTGAGACGCGAAATACCAGTTGGCATCTTGATATTCTGTTTGAAATTGGCTGTCTCCTTTTACTGGCTTTCCCTGAGTAAAATACGCAACCGTGTCGTAACCGCTGAGCGCCTTACTACTGAATATGCCGGTATAGATCTTGTCTGCAGACCAAGTTGGAAAACTCAACATTAAAATAAACAGTGTGACTAACTTCTTCACTTGAAAACTCCTTGTTCAGCAATGTTACCTTTCAAACAACTCTGAGTGGTCTGAAAGTCACGATTGCGATGGTTGTCGATAGATTGATAAATCATGTCCTGACGGCTCGCACTGACTACCACACAGGTCGTACTGACGGTGCGCGCATCATCACGCACCATCAGTGGGGAAAGATGAGGGTAAGTCTCATCAAATGATCGATGAAAACGCTGAACAATCTCCTCATTGGGGGCGCTGAGCAGTAATTCATTAAACAAGCGGAGACGATAATGTTTGGCCTCTTCAAAATGCCGGCCTGCGGAAACAATCGGGGCAAACGCCGGTGCATGACGCAGTTGTTCCCCATCCCATGTCCATTGCGTGGTCTCATTGGCCGTTCGGCGAGTATCGAACGACACCACAGTAAACGGGGCAAATCGGCGGAGATCCATCTCTAATATTCGCGCGTCGACCACCTGACTTGAGCAACTGCTTGCCAGCTGCTTAATGATCAAACCACGGCTGGTTAACCGGCCTTTTGGGGTCGTGCCTTGGTAAAAATTAAGCAAACACACGGTGACGCCATGTTCATTGGTCGCGATCCAACTGCCTCCACCCACAGGGTCGATCGGCATCACACAATGTACCCCGTCAATGACGGAGTCTTGGGGCTCAAGTGCCGGCAAGCGCTCTCGTTGTTCGTCACGGTTAAAATAAACTTGGTAGTGGCTACTGCCATGATAAACCCAAGAGAGTGTACACATAGTTTACTGCGCCCTATGATAAGTTGCGGTTGCTGGCGCCACGCCAAATCGCCCATCGGCTTCCAGCCCCCTTAAAGATGCAACCACCTTAGCCATGGCAAAATGATGCGTCGCATGTAGCGCCGCGAAGGTAATTTCACGCACTAACGTCGAGGTGACCTCTTCAATCTGGGTATGCGACAACATGACTTCCGTTTCGACCTGAACGCTCTGGGGTAAGGCATTTGCTGGCAGTCCAAACAACCATTCAATTAATTGAGCGATTTCCGCCTTGGCGATATCCATATTCCGTTCAACCTCATGGCCACGGCGCCTCACGTTATAATCGACTTTGTCGCTGTCCCTGCGAATGGCATGAAACAAGTCCAACCAATGGCGGTAATGCTCTCCAATCGAGCTGCTGATGTGCGGCTGAGCAATATAAACGTAATCATCATGATTCAGGCCTTCCAGAAACTCGTAACCCTGATTTAAAATCTCAATACTGCCGACAATCGCCTGAGGAGGCGGTGAATTACTGTCGATGACAAAACGGGGCGAAATTTTTTTCATAAACATTGTTCCTCAACAGAGCAGATTAGTCGGTCATCGGGTAAAGCTGTGTTAGCAACTTTTCCTCTCGCCACGCCTGCATTAACGCGCGCAGAGAAGGCGTTTGGTAGCCTTGTTGTTTGTGTTTTGAACCAATTTGATAAAGGAGACGATACTGTTTGAGTAAGGTACTGAAGATATGCGGCAGCGTCGTATCACTATCCCAGATGTGCGCCGCTTCACTGCTGGCGCCATTAATTTCGAGAATATCGAACGACTCACCACGCATGAAGGATTGGATATCATGAAACTTAACGTCCAGTCGCCCATAATGAAAGCCTTCAAACTCACCGAGAATTTGATCCAATTTGCGTGCTAAACTTTCCGTAATGAATTGATTACCATCACGAAAAATACACCCACGTGAATGGCTGCCCGCAAATGCCAATTGAAATTCGTCCCCTTTGCCGATCACTCTGTCCAAATGCTCATAATGACGAGGCAGATACAGATGTTGCAATTGACCTGCCCGCGGGCAACGCTCGATTAATTGTTTCAGTGTCGCATGACCATCCCCCACCACTTTCGGGGAATATTTAAGCGTAATTGATATAATTTTGCCCTGCGATTCTCCCGGCTGTCGGACATAAAAAACACCCGCTTCAGCACAGTAGTTGGAGCGCTCCTGAATCAGAAATCGACCGTCAGAGGGAAAGTCTGCGATGTAATCTTGTAGCTGCTGATCGCTATTGATCAGCTTCACTCCTACCCCGCGACACCCCAAGTCGGGCTTAGCGACCAAGGGGTAACAAAGGTGGTTCTGCTTTAACTGCTTCAGGGCTTGTTCAAACAGGGCTGAGTGATCATTAGCCGGCTTTTCTAAGGTAATAAAGGGAAGGATCCATTGACGCGCGGTGTCCCCTGCGGCGCGAAAAATCTCATCTTTAGACTCTCCGACCATTCCACTGAGCTTAATGGCTGGGTTGGCAATCAGAGGTAGTGCCCAGTCTCGGTGATAGACACTCAAGGCCACACTCTGTAACACCACGGGGGCATACACAAACCATGCAGGCAAGAATTCAAACGGAGAAATGACGCGTTTCGGCGCCCGTAGCACAGGCATCCCTGCATTCACTTTGCCCTGAGGAATCATGTCAATCTTATCGAGCTGTGTCATAAGTACCTCTTAAAAAGGTTTTTCTAATCATTTTATTCAGCAGCCACATCAGACCTAGCCCCGCTGGTATCAGCAACCAACTAAATGGGCTTTGCTGCAACCAAGCAGCACTGCCCAGTTGATAGAAGGACCCAAAAATAAGAGCGGTCCAAAGAGCAGTCGCCCCCATGACAGCGACCAAAAAACGCATCACGGGCACATCAAGAAACCCACTCAGTGTAAAACCGACCGTACGCAAACCGGGGATAAACCGGACAACAAACAAGGTCACAAATGCGCGTTGGTGGAGCTTCTTTTTGACCTGCCTGACGCGTTGATACTGAAACAGTCGATAACGTAAAAATCGTAGACGTTGTGCGAGTTTTCCCAATAAATACAAACCAAGGTCTCCCGTCGCAATACCAACAAAAATGGCCATGAGAGCAACACTTGCTGGCATAAGATCCTGAACTGCCAACGTCGCCGCGGTAACAATGGCAAGGTCTTCAAGCAGATACGAGAGCAAGATGATGCCAACAAACAACATGGTAATGGACGGCTGTCCCGCGTATAACCATGTTTGAATCTGGTGTGCTACTTCCATCTTGACCTCAGCTTACTTCTGTAACGTTCAATGCGACTCGTTTAGCCCCGTCGATATCCACGGCCTTTATCTAATCGCCATGGTTTACAAGATAGACAAATCAGTTAGAAAATTTCACCTACTTACAATTTAGTTGAAAAAAAACCGCCAAGGGGAGGAAATGATGGAGTTTTTTCAGCGCGATAGCACAGCCCGCCAGCCCATGGGCGAGTAAAGTGTCACTATTGGCACTGAGCGGCGTTTTGACAATCAGTTCGATAGAATCTGACCATGATTCATCAACGAAACACAAACCCGCATGCATCATCAGGAACATTTCGGCAAGCTAAGACGACCCTTATCGTCGTCGTGATCTGGAATGGGTTATTCCGTCAACCCAAAACGGTCACCGATGGCGGGGCAGGATCAAAAAGGGCAGCTCCGAAGCTGCCCTTGGTCGTCTCGATTGAGCTTACTTCAATTTGTAAAACAAGGTAGATAATGGTGGTAAGCTAAGGTGCAGCGATTGCGGCTGGTTTTCACTGGCAACCTCTTGGGTCACGGGGTTTGTTGTCACCGCATAACCGCTGCCGTGATAATCTTTAGCGTCCGTGTTGAGCAACAGCTCGTAATCTCCCGCAAGCGGGACGCCCAAACGAAAATCATCGTGAGGCACTGGGGTAAAATTGCTGATCACAAGTATACGTTCGCCCTTTTCACTCAGGCGCTCGTGTGCCAAGATCGACGCTTGTTCTGCATCCTGTAAACGCCATTCGAAACCACGGGGTTCGCAGTCAAGTTCATGTAAAGCAGGCTCTTTGCTGTACAATTTGTTTAAATCCCGGTTAAGCAAGAGCACCCCTTGATGACGTTCAAATTCCAGTAAGAACCACTGTAATTGATCGTCATGATTCCATTCCGCCGTTTGACCGAATTCCGTGCCCATAAAATTGAGTTTTTTACCGGGCTGCCCGTACATATAACCCAAATAAGTCCGTAAGTTCGCCGTTTGTTGCCATTCATCACCCGGCATCTTGTTATGAATTGAGGCTTTACCGTACACCACTTCATCATGCGACAGCGGCAGAACATAGTTTTCACTGTGTGCGTACATCAAAGGAAAAGTCAGGGTATTGTGATGATATTGCCTGTGCACTGGGTCTTGTCGAATGTAGGTTAAGGAATCATGCATCCAGCCCATGTTCCATTTAAAACCAAAGCCGAGCCCTCCCACAAAGGTCGGAGAGGACACACCAGGAAATGCAGTCGACTCTTCGGCAATGGTCATCGCATTAGGGAAGTATTTGTACACTTCTTCATTCATCCATTTTAGGGTGGCGATCGCGTCGTAGTTTTCATTGCCCCCGTCAACGTTGGGTATCCACTGATCGTGGCTACGCGAGTAATCGAGATACAGCATAGACGCCACCGCATCCACTCGAATCCCATCAATATGGAATTGTTCAAACCAGTACAGCGCATTGGCCACCAGAAAACGACGCACATGTTCACGCCCGAGATCGTAAATGTAGGAGTTCCAGTCCTGATGCCAGCCTCTGCGCGGGTCAGGATCATGGTACAAGGGCGTGCCATCAAAGTTGGCTAAACCGTGGTCATCAGAGGGGAAGTGGGCAGGTACCCAGTCCAACACAACGCCCAACCCCGCTTGGTGGCACTGATCAACAAAATACTTAAAGTCATCAGGGCTGCCAAAACGGCTGGTTGGTGCAAACAGGCCAACAGGCTGATACCCCCACGAGCCATAAAAGGGGTGTTCCGATACTGGCATCAACTCAACATGGGTGTAACCCATGTCGACCAGATATGGGACAAGCTGTTCTGCAAGTTCACGGTAATTAAGAAAATGGCCATGCTCATCGCGACGCCAAGAGCCCACATGCAATTCATAGAAGGATAACGCTTGTTTACGCTTTTCAGTGAGGGGACGTTGCTGCCAAGAGTGATCTTGCCATTGATAACGGCGGTGATCATAGGTCAACGAGGCAAACGAGGGGTATTGCTCTGCATGGCTACCCCATGGGTCCGCTTTATGGGCCACTCCCTCTCCATTGGGGCCTTTAAGCTCAAACTTGTATTGAGAACCTTCGTCGAGGTTGGGGATGAAAATCCCCCAGATACCGTAATCTAAACGTTGCATCGGCGTACGCCGCCCGTCCCATTGATTGAACTCACCAATCAGACTAACTGACGAAGCATGGGGGGCAAAAACCAGAAAACGCGTCCCGTTAACCTGTTGATCACCTCGTTCCAATGTGATGAATTGTGCCCCCATATGTTGATACATTTGTTTCGGGGTATGGAGATCGTCGTATTCAGCATAAATAGTATGGTATTGGTAGGGATCGTCGATCAATTGTTCTGTGCCCGCCCAGTTGACCGCCAATTGATAGTGAATCGATGTCAGATCCCGAGCCTGCTTGAGGATAAAACCGGAATCTTGTTCCCTTTCAAGGGCAATCCGCACCTCTCCTTCAATCACCAGTTCAACCTTATCGGCTCCCGGCATCCATACCCTGAGCGCACCTTCTTTGGCATTAATAAATGGGCCAATAAATGAGAATGGGTCGGAAAATGAAGCGTGTTCAAGCTTTTGATACTGCGTGGCTTTTTTATCTCGTGTCGTCACTTTCAAGTGATTCTCTCCCTAACCTAACTTTGCGCAAAATTCACCGCTGCTGACCAGCGAAGCCGCCAAGATGAAGTGAGCTAGGCGACGTCGCCTTGCCCACTTAATCATACTCCGACCGTTTCCGGCCATTAGAGCGGAGGCGGTGAAACAAAAGCCCACCAGCCACGGCGAGCTCCAAAGCAGCCCAAAAGTCTATCGAATTACGTGTTCACATAGAGTGATGCCGCCGAGACTTCTAGGGTGCCTCACTATTTACTGACCTTAGCCCGAGCCGCAGTCAGTTGACTGGCAATGCGATTCACACCTTGATGGGCGAAGACTTCATCGAGATTCATCGACAGTTTACGTCGCCAGTTAGGGTATTCTTCAACCGTACCCGGAATATTGACGGGCTGATCCATTTCCAACCAATCCTCAAGCTGGACACTGAGCAAGGTGGACGCGCCAGCCGCCACATGCAATTGCAGCGCCTGAGCAAGGTAGGCGTCCATTGGCACATATTGGGCATCCCGCCCAACGCCTTCGGGTAAATAACCATGCCAAGCCACAGAGTCAAGGATGCCCTGCTTACAGGCTAAACGGTCGGAAAACAGCGTTTCCAGTTGTTGCGAGTCTGGGTACAAGCCCAGTTCACGCCCCATTTTAAGATCATCACAATGCCAGAAACCTCGTAAGGTCGGCATGTCGTGTGTACACAGCGCCGCCATTGATTGTTCAGTGTAGTGGGCCGGAGAAATATACCCGCCGTCTTGTGGCGACGTTTCAAAGAAAAACACCTTGTAGGAATGAATCCCCGCATCACTCAAGATGCCCACAATTTCGTCAGGGACGGTCCCGAGATCCTCACCTATCACGCTGCACTGGTGACGATGTGACTCTAAAGCCAGAATCGCCAACATATCGTCAACGGGGTAGTACACGTACGCTCCTTTCGTGGCGCTTTCTCCATTGGGTATCCACCAAAGACGGAGCAAACCCAAAACATGATCAATTCTCAGGGCACCACAATGCTTCATGTTGGCCTGTAACAATTTAATAAACGCCTCGTAACCCGTTTGCTCTAATACCTGCGGGTTCAAGGGGGGTAATCCCCAGTTTTGGCCCAATGGGCCCAGAACGTCAGGCGGCGCACCGATGCTAGCTTCCATAACGAGGTTGCCTTGATCGGCCCAAGTCTCTGCGCCGGAATTCGCCACCCCCACGGCCAGATCACGATACAAGCCGACCGCCATGCCTTTTTCTTCCGCCAGTGACTGAACTTCTTGGATCTGAGTGTCGGCAATCCATTGAAAGTACAAGTACATATGCACCTGATGAGGGTTTTGCGCAATAAACTCATTCACCGCTGGGTTGCTAAAACGGCGGTACGGTTCAGGAAAAACGGGCCATCCCCAAATGCTTGAGTCTTCTTGATGTAACGCGGTATGCAAGGCATCAAACGTTGCCTGATGCATCAAGCTGTCTGCACCGTTTTCAACAAACGCTAAAAACGCGTCGGCACGTTCGGTTTGGTTGTCGAGATGGCGTTTTTTAAATTCCTCAAACAAAAGCGGCAGCACGCTAAATTTTAGCTCCGCGACCTCAGAATAATTGACCCAATGCGTTTGCCGAGCTTGCTGCAAACGCTGCTGAAAATCGGCGCTGCCGACGAGCTGCTGGGCTTCAGTACTGAGGGCAAACTCAGGCACCGAACTGACGTCGATATAAAGAAGATTTAACCACTGACGTGATGAGGGGCTATACGGACTCGCACCTTCTGGGTTAGCAGTGAACAAAGAATGAATGGGATTGAGGCCGACAAAATCCCCGCCACGTGAGGCAATGTCCGCGACCAACTGTTTGAGATCGCCAAAATCTCCTATCCCCCAGTTGTGCTGAGTGCGTAGCGTATACAACTGCACACTTGGCCCCCACATTTTTTTACCCTGCTCGATCGCTGGTTGCTTATAACAAGACTGCGGCGTGATAATCAGGTGCATCACATAAGGGAATTTGCGACGCTTTCGGCGAATCGTGAGTGTATGATAGCCCCATTCAAGATCCTTGGGCAGTGCAAACACTAACGGCCCCCCCTCTTGGCGTTCATCCCTGACGATTTGTGATTGAAGATAACCTTCTAAAACCTTGCCCTGTTCCATATCCAGTCGCCAGCTAAACTCACTTTCGCGAGCACTGGTGCCCAGATACAGCGAGATTTCCACCGGCTCTCCATCTTTCACGACCCGAACTGGATCCACCACGTCTTTTTTATGTTTTTTCTGAGCCGATTGGAGCAACGTTTCATCGTTGGTCGTATCGTATCCCAATGACTTAAGCAGATAACGCATGGTGTCGTCATCGACGTCTGTTTCATCGCCCCACGCGCTCACGTAGCGGTCAGCAATTTTTGCCATTGCAGCGACTTGTTTTAAGGCATTATTTTGTTTCATCGCTTTCTCCGAAGGGCTTGATGCCTTCACATGTAGGGTGGTTCGCTAAAACCGCCGAGGTCGACACCTCGACGGTCTCTAGCAACTTCAGCGTTTGACCGCTTCTAATTTCCATATATTGTTGACGTAATCTCGAATCGACCGATCTGAGCTGAACTTACCCATCAAAGCGGTATTCAAAATCGCTTTCTTCGCCCATCCCGATGAGTCACGATACTGCTTATCCATAGCCTCATGCGCGGTCACATAAGAAGCAAAATCGGCCAGACATAAATAAGGATCGCCACCATCTAATAGGCTGTCGTAGGTCGCTCTCAATTTACCGGGCTCTCCTGGGGTAAATTCGTCGTCTAACAGCAGATCAAGGGACGCCTTCAAAAGCGGATCGGCATGATAATAATCAAATGGGTTGTAACCTTGTCCACGCAGCGCCTCAACGCCATCAACATCAAGACCAAAAATATAAATGTTGTTGTCGCCAACTTCTTCGCGAATTTCAACGTTAGCGCCATCCATGGTCCCGATGGTTAATGCTCCGTTGAGCGCCATCTTCATGTTTCCTGTCCCAGACGCTTCTTTACCCGCGGTAGAGATTTGCTCAGACACATCCGCGGCAGGAATAATAATCTCCGCCATACTAACGCGGTAGTCAGGAATAAAAACCACCTTCAGCTTGTTACCGATCCTCGGATCGTTGTTTACCTTCTCGGCAATCTTATTGATCGCGTAAATAATCTCTTTGGCTAAGTGGTAACCCGGCGCCGCTTTCGCCGCAAAAAACACCACTCTGGGCACCATGCTGAAATCAGGATCATTCAGTAAACGATGGTACAGAGACAAAATATGCAGCATATTCAAGTGCTGGCGTTTGTATTCATGCAAACGCTTGATCTGAACATCAAAGATAGCCTCAGTATCCAAATCAATATTGAGAGTCTGTTTCACCCAATCAGCCAGCCGCTGTTTGTTGTGCTTCTTAACCGCCATAAAGTCGTTTTGGAAGCTTTGATCGTCGGCAAATTGCGTCAGCTGCTCTAACAGGCTTAAGTTTGCTGGCCAATCATTACCGAGCTTGTCGGTGATCAAGTCTGAAAGCTGTGGGTTACAGAATTTTAGCCAACGGCGGGGCGTAATCCCGTTAGTGACATTTTGCAGTCGTGAAGGATACAAAGCATCAAATTCAGGGAACAGATCTCGCTTCACCAACTCAGAGTGCAGGGCCGCAACTCCATTCACCGCATAAGAGCCAATCACACACAAATTGGCCATCCGTACCATGCGGTGAAAGCCCTCTTCAATGATCGACAGTTTCTGTTGTTTTGCCACATCTCCTGGCCACTTGGCTCGGACCTCTTTAAGAAATAAGTGATTGATTTGATATATTATTTCCATGTGGCGCGGCAGCAAACGTTCGATCAACGATTCACTCCATGTTTCAAGCGCTTCTGGCAACAAGGTGTGGTTCGTGTAAGCAAACGTTGTCGAGCAGATTTTCCATGCTTCATCCCAACCTAAGCCTTTCTCATCGATCAAAACACGCATTAACTCGGGGATGGCGATGCTCGGGTGAGTATCATTCAGTTGAATCGTTTCGTAGTTGGGTAAGGAAGCTAACGTATGACCCGCCTGCTCATGGCGACGCAAAATATCCCGTACTGAGGCGGCCGAGTGGAAATATTGC
The DNA here is from genome assembly GCF_013074385.2 of Vibrio ostreicida. Classification (GTDB taxonomy): domain Bacteria; phylum Pseudomonadota; class Gammaproteobacteria; order Enterobacterales; family Vibrionaceae; genus Vibrio; species Vibrio ostreicida. The sequence goes on along the minus strand of NZ_JABEYA020000003.1, from coordinate 126,641 downwards.
TGCATCAGGCGCAGGGTTTTGCCTTTTTCATGATTGTCGTTCGGGTACAACACCTTAGTAATGTTACCCGCGTCAATCAGCGCGTGCTGCGCCTCAAAATAATCACCATTGTTAAAACTTGCGAGAGAGAAAGGGGCGATCGCCTGACATTCCCAAAGACGCAGTGGGTAAACGGTATCCGATTGATAGCCAACAATAGGGATATCCCACGGCATCGCTTTAACCGACATACCCGGTACCCAACGTCGTTTCTCTTTGCCTTCGTGTTGGTAGACCTCAACATGGCCATAAAACCCAATTTCTTGAGCCAATTCAGGACGGGCAATTTCCCATGGGTAGCCTTCTACACCACACCAAGCGTCCGGTGCTTCTTGTTGGTGGCCTTGATCAAAAGATTGCTTAAACAACCCATATTCGTAATGCAGGCCGTAACCAACCGTTGGAAATTCCTGAGCGGCTAACGAGTCCATAAAACAAGCGGCCAAACGACCAAGGCCACCATTGCCCAAAGAAGGGTCGCGTTCTTCTTCTAACAAATCGGTGAGATTCTGCCCCATTTCGGCCATGGCTTGTGTTATCGATTCGTACAAACCTAGGCTGATCAAATTATTGCCGGTCAGACGACCTATCAAAAACTCCAAAGACAGATAGTTGACGCTTTTCGCGTTGTGTATTTTTTCATCCTGTTCAGTTTGCAGCATGTCAAACGTGGTCAATTCAGCGAGTGCACGCCCCATCGCTAAGTACCATGAACGGCCATTGGCTTTTTCGACTGTTGTCGCATAGGTTGCCGTCAGATGCTTTTTCACACTTTGCTGGAAGGACACCTTATCGAATTGTTGCTGTTGAGTCGGCTTCATTGGAGAAATCTCTCTTGTTCGGTTTAATCCATCTGCGACATATCGTGCATCTACACGATAGTCAAAACATCCTCCTGTAATCATCTCGGATCAGGAGGAGAGCATAGGGCGTAGATGGGGGCATTCACCACTTCAGTGAGCCAACTCTCAGATCAATTCAGCATCAACCTATCTCTGTCGATAAAGATCACATCATCCGCTGATTTTACCTTAGCGCCGATAGAGAGAGACAAGGTGCACATTTGCGCGCCCAATTGATCAATATGCATAACAGATCACATGTTGATAGAAATTCGTTCACGCATTTCATCGATTTTGGTGCAAAACATTCCCAACATCGACGTTGGTACATAGTTAAAGGTGATTTATTTCACAAAATGGGGGCGTAGTCCGGAGCAAAATGTGAATCGCGCGAAAGTATAGCATTTGATCCATAACTCTAGCGCGGCTTCTCAAGTAACATCCCTGTCATTAATTTCGAGTTGACCGAACTTTATCAATACACTCTGAGTCACACCGATCTTGGAGAACGCCAGTACAGGGAACAGAAGATGTGGATTCCTTCGAAACTCACCCGTCCGGGACGGCTGCACAATGCGATTATCCGTCCGAGGGTTCTTGATCTATTGCAGCAAGCGCCTTGCTATAAGTTAGTTCTCTATCGCTCACCTGCCGGTTATGGCAAAACAACCATGGCCGCCCAGTGGTTGGCCAATAAGCCTTATGTGGGGTGGTATAGTATTGATGAAACCGATAATGATTCTTTTCGTTTTATCAACTACCTGCTGTTGGCCCTGAATAAAGCCACCGATAACGCCTGCCCAAATGCTCAAAAACTGGCAGAAAAGCGGCAGTTTTCATCACTTCATTCCTTGTTTAGCGAAGTGTTTACTGAAATTGCCCAATTTGCTCAAGAATGCTATTTGGTTCTCGATGATTATCACCTTATCGCCAACGACGATATTCACGAAGCGCTGCGATTTTTCCTCAAACACATACCAGATAACCTGACGTTGGTCGTTACCAGCCGCGCCACGCCACCATTAGGTACAGCCAACTTGAGAGTGCGGGATTTGATGATTGAAATTGGTCACGATTTGCTGGCATTCGACACAGAAGAAACCACGCGTTTCTTTAATCAACGTGTGACAGAAGGTATTGATGACCGGATGGCTGATAACCTTAGGCAATATGTCGAGGGATGGCCTTCTGCTCTGCAACTGATCGCCTTGCAGGCCGAGCATCAACATAAGACTCTCGCCCAATCGGCCGAATCATTCTCACATTTAAATCATGCTCATTTATGGGACTATCTGGTCGAGGAAGTGTTCGATCTGCTTGATCAGGACACTCGCTTGTTTTTGTTGCAGTGTTCGGTGTTGGATCATTTCAACGATACTCTCGCTGGCATAATCACTCAACGCGAGGATGCCTTGAGTAGACTAGAGTCTCTCAATCGTTACGGCTTGTTTATTCACCCCCTTGAAGGGGAACAGAACTGGTTTCGTTTCCATAATTTATTTGCCGAATTTCTTGCTCATGAGCGATCAGCTCGCATTCCCCAGCAAGAGCAGGATTTGCAACAATCCGCCGCTCAGGCTTGGCTAACGCTTTCTTCCCCACATCAGGCCCTACGTCATGCACAAAACGCCAACAATCGACCCCTGATTGCTGAGATACTGAGTCAATATGGCTGGAGAATGTTCAACAGTGGCGGACTGCAAACCGTCGAGCAAGCGATCAACATGCTTCAACCACAGCAGCTCTATGGCGAACCTAAGCTGTGCATGCTTCAAGCTTGGCTGGCACAAAGCCAGCACAGGTACAATGATGTCGGGGATTTACTCCTTAAAGCTGATCAACAGATGACAAATTTTCACGTGACGCTTTCGACAACCCAACAAGGGGAATTCAATGCCCTTCGCGCACAGGTGGCCATCAATCAAAACGAACCTGAAAAGGCACTGGATCTAGCGGAAATTGCCCTCAGCCAACTCGACAGCACCGCTTATCGCAGTCGTATCATCGCCACCTCAGTTGTCGGAGAAGTGAACCACGTGCTCGGTCATTTAAGCCGCGCTTTACCCATGATGCAACAAACCGAAAAGTTGGCTCGGCAATACCAAATTTACCACCAAGCTTTATGGGCCATGCTTCAACAAAGCGAGATCCTGATCGCTCAGGGCTACGTTCAAGCCGCTTTTGATGTGCAGGAAACGGCCTTCAAACTGGTTGATGAACAGCAGTTGCATCAAGTCCCCATGCACGAGTTTCTTCTTCGGGTTCGTGCACAAATTCTCTGGTGCTGGAATCGTTTAGATGAAGCCGAAGAATGCGCTTATAAGGGGCTCGATGTCCTCGGTAATCATAGCCCTAGTAAGCACTTACATAGCTACTCAATGCTGGCACGTATTGCGGTTGGCCGTGGAGAACTGGATAAAGCCCATAAGTTTATCGCTCAGATCACGGATCTGATGAAGCAATCTTCCTATCACGTCGATTGGACAGCCAATGCATCGCTATCACTGATCCTGTTTTGGCAGGCACGAGGTGATCTGGATGCAATTCAACAATGGCTTACCACCACCCAACGCCCCCACGAAGCGTGTAACCACTTTACGCAATTGCAGTGGCGTAATATTGCCCGTGCACAGATTAACCTTGGGTTGTGGGATAAAGCGAGCGCAACCCTCGACTTCTTACAAAAACAGGCCAGCGACAATGCACTCGTCACGGACAACAACCGCAACCTAATTGTTGAAGCAGTACTTGCGACAGCACAAAACGATGCTGGCCGTGCGGGATTACTCTTAAAACAAGCACTAGAGCTGACGAATCAGACCGGTATCTTAGGTAATTTTCTCGTTGAAGGTAACAAGGTGGCGCCCATCATTGAACGGCTGCTAAACCACAATCAGTTAAGTGATTTGGAACGTCATCGCGCTAATCAGCTGCTGAGGGATATTTCAACCACTCAACGCAGTCGATCGATACACTTTGATGAAGAATTTGTCGAGAAGCTGGTCAATCACCCAAACATCCCAGAACTGGTCCGTACCAGTCCGTTGACCCAACGTGAATGGCAGGTACTGGGCCTGATTTATTCAGGCTTTAGTAATGAGCAAATCGCTCAAGAGCTCGATGTCGCTGGCACCACCATTAAAACTCACATCCGCAATCTTTATCAAAAACTCAATATTGCCAACCGTAAAGAAGCCATCACAACCGCCGCCAGTTTACTTCAACTCATGAACCACTAAACCTTCCAGAGGGCAGAATACCTATCGGCCAGTGCGACGACCTTCGCTCTGGCCGATAGGTTGACGCCTTTGCAAGAGCCATTCCTCGTCCCTCTGTCAGCCATTTTTTCTCTACATTCATTCTTAATTCAACGCACTATTGCATCATTTAATAATATTTTTATATAACTATTATTAATTTATACCCTATTGCTATTCGTCTGACTTTTCATTAAAAAAGCCCAGAAAATCAAAATTAAACAAGGACTTCCCCTTTTGGAGGTTCTATTTTTTGGTGTTTATTCAATTATATTGTTTATGACATATTACATTCCATCAATCATGACCGACGTGGTCATAATGAGCGATGGTTTAGGCAATCAATGGAGAACTTAGTGAAAAATACATTTTGGCTTATTGCCATCACTCTATTCGGTGTTGCGCCTACGTGGGTGCTCGGAGCAGGTCAACCTCCACAATCGGGAAAATGCAGTGTCCCCATGATGAAAATGTTGGAGACTGCCAATATTAACCTCAGTGATTTAACCCAAGGCGACCCTTTTTATTACACCAGTAACCTCTCTCCTCGCCCTGTTGAAACACATTCAAAAATCCCTCATCTGCCCTTTTATTCTGGCTACATGAGCACTAATGATACCTATCGGTTTGTGTCGGTAGCAGAGCAAGTCTTTACCATGATCGGGGAAGGGAAACACGGATTGTGGCGCGTTCAGGAAAATGGGGTAGTCCGAGAGTACCGTCGGTCCGGCATCACGGGCTTATCACAAGATACGGATGTCAACGATGCGGCTGTATTGTCGATACTGAAAAACGACTACAGCCATTATCTCACTGATGAAAGCTGGTCAGGGTACAAATTCCCCTCAGAACAAACAGACAGCTCTGGCTATTTGCAGTTTGTTGACCTGTCCATCTATCACCCAAAATACCAGCAACGCTACCACGATCATCCCCCCATCGATTTACCGATGTGGTACTGCACCATGTCGGGCCACCAGTACCCTTACGCTCAAAAAGCCATGGCGTTCGCCTTTGCCCAGCCAGCTGCGAATCAAGTCGGCCCGCTTGGAAAGCGCGCTGGGTTGGACATCCGAGAAAATTACACCAATGTCCTTAGACTCAACCTTTTTGAAGACGCGAATGTTTGGGCCAACACGGGTAGCTCAGACGAAGTTGACTGGCAGGCGGTTGATCTCAACAAAACTCGCGCCGAGTTTTATCTCGTCGAAAGGCCCTTTTTTAATGAAAAACATCTTTTCCTGACCGCAGTGTTTAACAATCACAATAATGATGATTTTTCCTACATACGCCCAGACGGTGAGTATTTTGATGCTTTAACAGAGAAAGGCGTACAGGCGAAAAGCGTGGTCACACACCAACCTAGATTTTATTTACAACGCCCTCACCACGGTGCCAATTATACCCGAGCGGCAGGCACAAAACTGTATGGGGTCCATCACCCGAATCGAGCCGAGTTTTCAGGCGGAGGCGCGTGTCCAATGAAAGGTGGAGATTGGGCAAAGTACCCTGAAACAACTGGCGGAGCTGGCTGGCCAACGAACTACCAAGAAGTCACCCCTTTGTGTGATGCCGTTCTGATCGATATTAAGCTGACGACCAATCTTGATGGGAAAACGTGGAACAGCCCTCGTAAGTATTTAGCCAACGCCGGAACTGGACAAAAGGTCATGGAATATACTATTGATCCTTCTGGATATTATGGTGAATTTACTCAATCGTTTCTGCTTGACCGTGGCATCACCAATCCTGATGAAGGCTACATCGGCCCTGTCGAAACCATCCGCTATAAGTCGGTCCAACCGCCCGTCGGTTATGTCTTACCCGACGACTCTCAGCACTGAGTCAAGCTTCCTTGAATACCGCCCTGCTCGTCAGGGCGTTGGATCTGGCGAAACTGATTCGACGCCAGACCCAAGCACAGCTGGACGGGTTTAAACGATGATCACGCCATGCTGACAGACTATAGCGCTTTGTGCATCCAGACATCACAACCACCGTGTATCGTCCCTTCTAGTGGCGCACTCAGGTGCTCAAAGCCCAGACCTTCATAGAGCTTGACCGCAGCCGACATGGTGGACAAGGTATCGAGATAGCATCGTTCAAAACCCTGCTCTCGAGCAAACGTCAGGCAAGATTGGGTCAGCGTTCTACCCAACCCTAACCCACGGCTTTGCGCCAGCAAAAACAATTTTTTCAACTCACAGATTTTGCCATCATCACCGAAAGGTGCGATACCACACCCGCCAACAACCTCACCATCCAGTAACGCCACCAAATACAAACTGCGATGTTCAGCTCGGTAGTAATGGCTCATGGCTTCAACTTCCGCGTCCGATGGACCAAATCCTTCACCAACCGCCCCGTACTCTTTCCCAACTTGATGGATGATGTCATATATTGCGGCATCGTGCTGTGGGGTTATCGGGATGACACTAAGGTTTCCATTGTTCATACTACGGTTCCTTGATTTGTATGGTTGATGACGCCATCGACTGGCTCCACGATAAGACGATGCACTGTTGTGTTATGCAATAAAGAATGCCCAAACTTCGATAATATGTCCACCACGCTGAATAAATTTACATTGTAAATCTACGGCTTCATCTCGTTAGCTCTGTTGACTGAATGAGCCCTGAGTGCGGGCAAAATCACATTCTCCCATCATCACTTAATCACTTTGCTGGTTAAGCTCTTGCACTTAACGTTAAGGCTGCCACAATTGTCATTCTTAATATAATGAATGAGATAACAGTAATGGGCTGGCTTAAGAAAAAACGGGTGACTGCGGCACTATTGGCAAGCGTCACAGCCTGCATGCCCGCGTATGCACAGATCGGCGAAGTACCGGTCATTGGCGGTGTATTCAATTCGACCCAAGTGCTGAAAAACCAGATCACCGCGTCGTTGTCGTATTCGACACGCTTTGCCCGAGATATGACCTTATTCACTATTGGTGGAATGACACTCGAAACTTACCTCTTGACCTTACCACTCGATAACGCCACAAAACTGCGAGTCATGGGCCAAGTTGCCGATCCAAGTTATGCGATTCCCCTTGGGTACTTTCTCCACCAATTTTATGACCGTTACACCGGAGTCGGTAACCAAGATCAATTTAAAGCCTATCTAAAGACCGTGTATGACACAGAGGTGCTGACTGGCTTTGAGCATACGCTATTTCAAGTTTCAGAGTCTATCGATACCGCGCCGAAGCAACATGCAAAAGATCAAGCGCATCAAGAAGGCATTAAAATTGATCGTCAGTTTATCGCCACGATGGTGACGCTGTATGATGCGTTGGTCCAAATTGGCGAATGGCAAAACCTTGACCATTTACCTGAACAATACACTTATCTAACGCAAAGTGAGCAGGATTTGGCGCTGGTGGCCAAGGTTCAACCTCTCGTCGTCAATATCATCAAACAAGCCGCATCGGGCATGGAACAAGGTGAAATGAAGCAAGCCTTGATGGGAATTGTCGCTGACGGGACACCAGCACGAGCCAGTCAGCCAAACAATAAAGCACAAGCGTTGACGATCACCTTAATCGATTTTGTTCGGCTCAATGTCCTCAAAGCCTACCGACAATTTATCTATCAAGATGAAAGAGCCCAAACGCTTAATCAGTGGCTGAAAAAAGCGTTCGTTGACCGCCCCCAACAAGCCCTTGATTTTCTCCAGTCACAGCAAGAACGTCGTTTTGCGGTACAAATCACCGTCGATGGGCTCCAACAAGGTTTGATGGCTGGCTTGGTCAATACCAATAAACCCTTTATTAAACAGGCTTATCAGCAACATATCGACCGCGCTAAACTCAATTCCTCCGTCGCTACAGGGAAGCCCGAACATGTCCAGTCAACCCGATTTTTGCAGGTGTTGGCCGAGCAGAGCTACCAAGACCCCAACTACCTGCCCTTTTTCAAGCAACTCTATCAAAACTACGCCCCCACCCTCACTCAAGTGGGTATCTCATCAACTCCGACGATCAGTGTCAGAAACTTACCCATTATAAAAACTGGCGCGAAAGTATCCGGTGACCAAGGCACTGGTATACCCAACTTCCATTTTGTTGATCGCAATGAGGACAGAGCCTACTACTTCTTCGGTAATGATGCGCTTCAGCTTGATAGACTGATACAAAAAAATCGAGTTCAGACCATGTTTGATCGCTTGGTCCACCTCAAAACACTGAACTGCAACGCCCAGTATGACTGGAATGCCCATACTACCTTTGATGGTTTGGTGAATTTGGGAGCCGGCGAGACGTTAAGAGATTTTGGGGAAAAGCGCTGCCTGAGAGAACTTCAGGAACGAGCAAACGTTGAAATCAAGTTGCATCGATTCCGGCAGTCCTTGATTGACAACATTCGCGACTATCAGGCGATTCCGTTTTGGTCCTTCTATACCAAGCTGACCCGTAAGTGGAAAATAAAGCAGGACATTAAACACTATGCAGAACTAGACGGCCAAGGCATGCCCGATTATACCTTGATTTATAACCCATGGCCGGACCATTTCGCCCACTTTGTCGGCCCATTCAGCGATGAAATTATCATGCCGACTGGGGAACTAAACCGGCTTGATTACTGGATTCGTCAAATAGAACAAACCTATCAGACCGCCGGTATTTATCGGAAAACGCTGTGGGGAATGGCCGGCGATCATGGCTTGTCACCCGTCTATTCGACACTCAACCCTGAAAAAGCGATTTTTGGGGCTTTAGCTACTAAGCTTGACTACCCACTGGTTATCAAAAAGATTTCATCTGACGAAGGCGAAGGCCCTAAAATCACCAATGCTTTGCAGTACCCCAGTAATCGCGGTATCGACGTGGTGGTCGCCTCAACGGCTGGCGGCAATTTCATGATGGATATGTTCAATGCACACACTGGCTGGGCAATTCAACCGATTTATTCAGAGCTGGCCCAATGGCAACCTATTAATGCCCCTGATAACGAAAGTCTCGACATCATTGCCGAGTCTATTCATGCTCTCAAAGACAGCCTTGACTATCTCGTTGTAAGGGAACAAGCCTGCACGGAATCCCAATGCAAGATCAGACTGGTTGCCCAGCGCAACGGGCAGCGTGTTGATGAATGGATCACAAAAGAAGGCAACCGCTTTTTCTACGAGATTGGAGTCAGCAATGCCCCCCCTCTACTTGAGGTTCAGTCACTCAACCCCTACTTAACCAAACCCGATCCTAACCAACTTGAGATTTTTGCCGATTTAGTCACTCAGTGTGTTGAGAAAGCCGATAAACATGATCCACAGAGCTGGTGCACAAGCGAACAATGGCGTGAACTGACTCGCTACACACCCAGGCCAGACTCTGTCGTTCAACTGGCAAACTTGTACGCGGAACCAACAGCAGGAACCATCAATCTTTTTCCTAGAGAAGGCATTGGGTACAACACAAAAGTACCCGGGCGACATGCCGGTGAAAGCTATTTAGAGAAAGATGCCTTTCTGGGCTTTTGGGGCGCACCAATCGGTCGTCAACCTCATCCACTGACGGCGGAGGAAAATGGCTCTCTAGCCCCGACTCTTTATCAATATCTCACAGGTGAAAATGTCGTCGAGGGTAAAGATGGCTGGGGCTATCCTTCTTTACTGAATAAACTGGATATCCAATAAAAAAAAGCGCCGATTGGCGCTTTTTCTTGAGATCTTTGCCAAACCTAGAAAGGCTTGGGGGCAAACCCTTTCATTGTTTTGAGATTGAGTTCTTTCCCCAGCTTAGTCATAGGATGGACCAAGACCAAGCCCTTAACCGACTTCTTCAGTTTACCAATATCCGCTTGCTCAGCGTTGGTGATTTCACGTGAGAAAGGCATATCGAGCAGGCTTTTTCGCTCCTTACTCATGTCGTATTTCTGCTTACTTTTCATCGCATGAATCTTTTTGCCCAACTTGTCAATTTCGTCGGTAAACTTCGTCACCATCTCCTGATCACCACGGGCTTTTGCTGCATTCAGTTTGCGCTCACAGGTATCCCGTCGGTTGTGAAGATTTTGAAGTTCTTGCTTAAAGCTCATGGTATTCATCTCATTGAAACAGAAAAGGGCGGCGAGTTTAGCACAAGCTGACTCTCTGCCCTAATTTTAGCCCGTGAAATTCGCATTCGCCTGTCCAACCCTTCACACCAATAACCGACATTCGGATAATTTATAATAAAAAATAGCCAATGGATTCCCCCATACACACCTTATCTTTTTCAAGTGGTGTAACTTTGCTCCCAAATTAATTAAAAAACGTTCATTTCGCTCATATAAGTATCAGTGATTTAAAAGCCAATCAGGTATGATACTTATGAAATCAAGCACATACATTGCGAATCTCAATACTGACGTAGTTAAAAGGTTGGCAAAACCCATTGATACAAACGTATCGTTATTAAGAATGGCCCCCAATGAACTGAGTCACTTCTGATTATGTTGCGGTGGCCCCTAATTTTGAATAAGGAGAGGTGTGTGAATCTCACTATTAGAAGTCGCCTTTACATACTGTCGCTTGTCCCATTGTTGGTGATCGCATTGGGTACACTCGGTGTCACGTACATAAAAACGATGGAATTTAATCAGCGGCAAGTCGAACTCACTCGCTCAAACATGATGGACATGAAAAAAGCGGAGTTAAAAAACTATGTACAAATGGCCAGATCAGCAATAGCGCCGTTTTTGGCTAAAGGCGCAAGCCTCGATGAAGCCGCGCCCGCACTGAAAGCCCTTCAGTATGGTAAAAATGGCTATATCTTCGGCTATGATTCCAAAGGCGTCAGGCTCATACAGGGCAATACATCCACTGGGGTTGGCAACAACTATTGGCTTCTTGAAGATAAGCAGGGTAACTACCTGATTCAGGACCTGATTCGCAATGCCAAAACCGATACATTTACAACGTACTACTTCCCTAAACTCGGAGAGACGCAAGCACTACCTAAGCTGAGCTATTCTGTGTTTATCCCTGAATGGGATCTTATGATAGGCACGGGTTTCTACACCGATGATATTGATGCCCGAGTTGCCGAGATGGAAGCGGACGCTTTAGCCGAATTACAGTCCAACATTACTGCGATTATGTCCTATTGCATCATCATCGCTGGGCTGGTTGCCATCGGCACATTCGCCATCAATCGTACCATTCTCAAACCCCTTGAGATTTTTGATGCCTCCATCCATTCATTTGCCAGCGGCGATGCCGACCTGACCGCCCGCATGGAAGATTTCACCGCGCCGGAATTCTCTCGACTCAGTCATCACTTTAATCGCTTTGTGTCCCATCTTCATACCATTATCCGCAACGTCAGTGAGGTGGGTCAACAGGTTGTCTCTGAGACAAGCGATATGTCATCCAGAGCCGCCCAAGTGGATGAACTGGCGACCAATCAACGAGAGGAAACCGAACAAGTCGCCACGGCCATGACAGAAATGACCACCTCTTCATCAGAAATTTCCAATAACGCCAGTCAGGCGGCCACTTCCGCCAGACAAGCCGATGACCATGCCAAAAATGCACAAGTCATCGTCAATACTGCGGTGGAATCGGTGAAATTACTGGCACAAGAAGTCGCTCAAGCGAGTCAGGTTATTCTGCGTCTTGAAAGCGGGGTACAAAACATTTCTTCTTCGTTACAAGTCATACAGGCAATCGCCGAACAAACCAACTTGCTCGCCTTGAATGCGGCCATAGAAGCGGCTCGGGCGGGTGAACAAGGGCGAGGCTTCGCCGTCGTTGCTGACGAGGTTCGCCAGTTAGCCAGCCGCACTCAATCCAGCACCGGGGACATCAATCAAATGATCGAAGAACTCAAAGCCGCCTCCGATGAAGCCGTGCAAGCGATGCTATCGAGCCAGCAACGTGGAGAAAGCACAGTCGAAGAGGCCAATGAGGCCGCGCAGGCTCTAGTACAAATTCAGGCATCGATCGGCACGATTATGGATATGAATGCGCTCATTGCGACCGCAACAGAACAGCAGAGTTTGGTCGGGCAGGAAATCTCCCAACGCATTGTCTTAATTTCTGATCAGAGCGCGCAATCAGCACAGTTAGCCAATCAAAATCGCGCAGGCAGTCAGGAGCTCAACCAACAAGCCAATACACTCTACGAACTGGTTGATACCTTTAAACTTTAACCCTAATCACTCCATGCCTGCCCCCTTGGACAGGCATTTTTCCTGCATAAAACGCCCTTTCCTATTCCAGTACCGCTCTAGCATATCTCGTGATATTGATAGAGTAAAAAGCCTAAAACTTGACATTCATTCCAGAAATATAGAGACCAACTTACTTAGTTTTCACTTAATTCTATAAATTGATCTCATTTTTGCCACACAACAAAGATTAACAAATGCAATAATATGCATATGTGCATATTTTCTCTTAGCAATAAAAATTCATTCGCGGATGTCAGCTTTGTGTTCACTCAAGACGACTGCAACGATGCAGAATACAGTGAGTGGCAACCGGAGCGGTAGAGCAGTACGCACCCTGTTGTGACACAGGGAATCATCTTAGCGTGCTTGTTGTTTGTAGTAGGCAATATTCAATCATCTTTTTTACCTTCAAAGGAAGAAGACATGTTAAAAAAAATCTTAAGTTGTTGTATCGCCTCGACTCTATCTATCGTTTCCTCTGCGGCGTTAGCACAACAAACTCTGGCTCCTTTAGTGACGGCCCCAGAAAAACAAGGAATCGAAAACCAATATATTGTGGTTTTGAAGCAGCCAATGACACTCAGTACGGACGCGGATGCGTTACAGCGCTTTACTCAGCAAACCGTATCGAGTCTTGCCAGCGAACATGCCCTGAATATAGAAAAAGTCTTCGATCACTCTCTCAATGGTTTTGTCGCTAAGCTGACGGATCAACAGCTCGAAGCTCTACGTAATGATCAACAAGTCGATTTTATTGAACAAGACAAGATCATTACCTTAGATCCTGTGCTCTCGACCGATGCCAATCAAAGTAATGCGGTGTGGGGCCTAGACCGGATTGACCAACGCAACTTACCCCTAAATAACAGTTACAACTACAACTACGATGGAACTGGCGTTACGGCTTACGTCATCGACACCGGGGTGACGAATACGCATGTCGAGTTCGGCGGCCGCTCTACCTCTGGTTATGACTTTGTCGACAATGATAGTGATGCGAGTGATTGTAACGGTCATGGTACTCATGTGGCAGGCACCATTGGTGGTGCTCAATACGGGGTCGCCAAAAACGTTAACATTGTCGGGGTTCGAGTATTGAGTTGTAGTGGATCAGGTTCAACATCCGGTGTCATTGGCGGCGTCGACTGGGTCGCGGCGAATGCAAGCGGACCTTCTGTCGCCAATATGAGTTTAGGTGGCGGCGTGTCCACTGCCCTTGATCGCGCTGTCGCGAGCGCTGTCCAATCTGGTGTCAGCTTTACTCTCGCAGCAGGCAACTCTAATGCCGATGCCTGTAACTCCTCACCGGCACGCGAAGCAACTGGGGTGACCGTAGGTTCAACCACAAGCAGCGACAGCCGCTCAAGTTTTTCTAACTGGGGAAGCTGTGTTGATGTGTTTGCTCCAGGATCAAGCATCAAATCGGCTTGGTATGACGGCGGCTACCGCACCATCAGCGGCACGTCCATGGCAGCACCACATGTGGCGGGTGTCGCAGCACTGTACCTGCAAGAAAATAACGCATTGTCTCCAGCACAAGTCTCGACACTCATCAGTGATCGTGCCAGTGTGGACAAGGTGAATGACACACGAGGCACCGTCAATAAGTTACTCTATAGCCAAACGGACAGTGGTTGTGAACCAGACTGCGATACTCCAACACCAGACCCACAGGGAGAGCTGACTAACGGTACTCCTGTGACAGGAATCAGTGGTTCTCAAGGTCAGCAAAATCACTACTATATTGATGTGACTGCGGGTCAGAGCCTAACCGTGACCACCTCAGGTGGAAGCGGCGATGCCGACTTGTACGTACGCTTTGGCGCCAAACCAACCACAAGCACTTGGGATTGCCGTCCATACCGATATGGTAATAGTGAGGTGTGCTCGGTTTCCAATACGCAAAATGGTCGCTACTACGTCATGCTTAATGGCTATACCAGCTTTAGCGGTGTGAGTGTACAAGCGAACTATTAACCCCCTATAACCACCAACCCGTACCTGATACCTTCTACGTCAGTCGTACCTTTGGTGAACAAACAGGCATTAGCAGACTCAATGACGGTCATTGAGTCTGTTTTTTTATTGCATCGGCGTCGTTATTATGAGATTTAACCCCTTGCCTGTACGAGCGAAAAGCCAACCATTCTAGCCTGTTTGATCTCTATCATTTTGGTCTCGTACAACAAGGTAAAAAAGGAAGAGACCATGACTGACCTGACCGTATTTTACGATGGAACCTGCCCACTGTGCGTGAGAGAGATGCAACACCTTGCCGGCTATGACCAAAAGCAACGTTTGCAACTGATTGATATCCACTCAGACGCTTTCCAACACTATCCGGCGATCGACGCCACGCTCGCCTCGACCATTTTGCACGGGTTAGACAAAGACGGTCAGATTGTTCTGGGCCTTGACGTCACCTATATGGCGTGGAAATTCGTCGGTAAGGGGTGGCTCTACGCACCCCTACGATGGAAAGGCATACGCCCCATTGCGGATTGGTGTTATCTACGTTTTGCCAATAACCGCTATGCGATCTCTGGGCTGCTCACCGGAAAACGCCAGTGCCAGTCTGGACAATGCTCTAAGTAAAAACCAAAAGTAACAAAATCATCAATAATTTAGTGTTTCACCGAGATATTGACTAACCTTAACAGGTTATACACGGTCTCGGTCTGGCACATTTTGCTTCGACGTGAGCTCTTTCACTCGCGCCTGCCTGATAAAAAACTCTAAAAACAGACAGCCCTGACCATCCGTTTAGCAGGATGACATTACAGGATAATTGTATGAATTTGACGATTAAAAGCCGCCTCTATATTTTGGCTCTTGTCCCCCTCTTGGTCATTGCCATTGGCATGCTTGGCTTCACATACATCAAAACCAATGAGCTCAACGATGAGCAAATACAACTGGCACGCGCCAATATGATGAAGATGAAGCAGGACGAGCTAAAAAACTATCTGCAAATGGCCAAATCAGCCGTTGCTCCTTTCCTTGAACGCAATGCCCCATTTGAAGAAGCGTTGCCAACATTGAAAGCCCTAGAATATGGGAAAAGCGGGTATATCTTCGGCTTTACCACCGACGGCACCCGCCTACTGGTTGGGAAAAACACGAAAGGCATTGGCGACAACGCCATCAACCAGCAAGACAAGCAAGGCAACTTCATGATTAAGGACCTAATTCGTCATGCGAAAACAGGGGAGTTCACCACTTACTACTTTCCCAAACCCGGTCAGAGTCACCCCCTACCTAAACTGAGCTACTCCATTTACATTTCTCAATGGGATGTGACTTTAGGGACGGGTTTTTACACCGATGACGTCGACGCAATTGTGGCTGAAATGGAAGCGACATCCAATGAAACATTGCAATCGACCTTAACGGCCATCATTGTTTTCTGTACGATTATTGCTGGTGTGGTCGCCGTATTCGCCATCGCAATCAACCGTTCGATCATCAATCCACTGACCCTATTCGATGCCTCTATACGCTCATTCGCCAGTGGCGATGCCGACCTGACCGCCCGAATGGAAGACTTTACCGCACCTGAGTTTTCGACTCTGAGCAAAAATTTCAATAGTTTTGTCTCCAGTCTCCAAGCCATTATCACAAGTGTTTCAGATGTCGGGCAGAAGGTCGTCTCTGAAACCACCAATATGTCTGGAAGGGCGGCGAAGGTCGATGAACTGGCCTCTGGACAACGTCAGGAAACCGAGCAAGTCGCCACCGCTATGACCGAAATGACTACATCAGCATCGGAAATTTCCAATAATGCCAATCAGGCGGCCAATTCTGCCAAAGAAGCCGATAGCAGCGCTCATAAGGCACAAGAGATTGTCAATTCAGCAGCACAATCGGTGGAATCTCTGGCTCAAGAAGTCGCTCAGGCCAGTAACGTTATTTCGCGTCTCGAAGGCGATGTACAAAACATTTCGTCTTCGCTTGAGGTGATTCAGGACATCGCAGAACAAACGAACCTGCTGGCACTCAATGCCGCCATTGAAGCGGCTCGTGCCGGAGAGCAAGGCAGGGGCTTTGCTGTCGTCGCTGATGAAGTCCGCAAATTGGCTAGCCGCACCCAAGACAGCACAGGTGAAATACACAAAATGATCGAACAACTGAAGGCCGCCTCAGATGATGCGGTTAAGGCGATGGCGTCAAGCCAAAAACGCGGCGCAAGCACCGTTGAAGAAGCCAACGCCGCGGCTCAGGCACTGATTAAGATTCAGGAATCCATTGGGACCATTATGGATATGAACGCTTTGATTGCCACTGCAACCGAAGAGCAAAGCCTTGTCGGTCAGGAAATTTCCCAGCGTATCGTCGTGATCTCAGATCAGAGCTCACAATCTGCCGAATTAGCGAATGAAAACCGTGCGGGAAGTCAGGATCTCAATCAAAGAGCCAATGAACTGTACGATTTGGTGGACCGCTTTAAAGTGTAATCATCCTGAAGCGCAGTCTCGAAAGCCAGCCCGCATTATGTCAACGCGGGTTGGCTCCATTAAGAGAGTATGACGACAGACGATGACCACGTGACTGTGTCATGTATTCACCCGATATTTAACAATCAACTCCCGCATCCATTCGAGCTTAAATGGCTTAGGTAGCACATCATCAAACCCCTGATCCAAATAAGTCTGGACGTCGCTTTCAAAGGTATTCGCCGTTAAGGCCAAAATCGGTGTTCCGGGGGCGAGATTGCGCTCTTTAATGAAGCGGATTGCCTCCAGCCCATCCATCACCGGCATTTGTATATCCATAAAAATGATATCAAATTGTTGATGCTCTAGAGCATCCAAACATTCTTTGCCATTGTTAACCGCAGAAACTTCCGCATTAAACATGGTTAACATTTTTCTTGCCACCACTTGGTTGAGGTGAATATCTTCAACCAGCAATACCGAAAAACGGTCGATTTTAGGCAGTGTGGCACTCGGTGTCGGCTTCCCTTCATCAGCACTCGTCATCGTCATCAAACAATTTAACAAACCAAATAAGTCATAAGGTTTGCTCAATCTCACCGCCTGATTAGGGGCGGTCTTGTTTAGGCTAACATCGCCATAAATAATACTGGGGTTGTGTTCTAGAGGGTGATCGTTCTTTACACTGTCCATTTCACTGGCATAGTAAAGGACAATGTCTCCCTCGTGGTCAAACACTCCAACAGACATCAATTCGGTCATGATAAGCTGCTTTGCATACCTATGCTCAGAAATGACTCTCACAGAAGGTGTTTTTCTATCGGGTGGAAACAGCGCTTTTTCATCCACCACTTCTACCGGTAAATCCACCACAAACTCACTACCGACGTCCAGTACACTATGTGCCCTGATAGTCCCTCCTAAGACACGGGTGAGCGACTGACAAATCGACAAACCTAAGCCCGTGCCCCTGTACGGTCGTGACATCGAATTGTCCGCTTGAGTAAACTCATCAAAGACCTTATCCAACAGCTCTGAACTCATGCCGATACCTGTGTCTTTCACTTTGATCACCAGATGGCTCATAATGCTGTCTCGATCTAAGCTAAGGTGAATGTCGACATGCCCCCGATGAGTAAATTTAAACGCGTTATAACCAAGATTATTGATAATCTGGGCAATTTTGGCTTTATCCGATTGAATTTTGTAGTTTTTTTCACAAGACACTGAAAAGAAAACCTCAACGTCCTGTTTCTTTTCAAAATGAGCAAAGAGCTTTTTCGATCTATCGATAAGCTCATTAAAGAAAAAGGCTTCACTTTCTTTTTGTTGTTTTCCCTGATCCATTTTACTCATGTCTAGAACGTTGTTGATGAGTTTCAGTAAGCTCTCACCTGAACTGTTGATCATGGATATAAATTCGACCGTTTGCGGATCGGCCCCTTCAAAATATTCTTTACGGCTCAAACCAATGATGGCGTTCAGTGGAGTACGCATTTCGTGGGACATATTGGACAGAAATCTTGCTTTCGTTTTGGCACTTTGCTCAGCACTTTCCTTTGCTTCCTCCATCAGACGGGTCCTGCTCGCCAAATCTCCACTCAGTTTAATCTGATTGAGATACATCCAAGAAATAATACCGATCATCAACATTGAACAAATCAAAATCCCTCCCAAATAAAGGTACTGCGCATGATAAAAATTATCTTTCTGATTGATAAAGTCCGCTTGACTGCTCTGAACCTGAGCAACAAAAAACGACAAGTAGACATTAATCTCAGTGTAGAGATTATCCAAAAAGATCAGCGCATCGCCATTGGCGTTCACATTATTGGTCCCGAGACGTTCAACCATGTCAAACAAGCGACGAACCTTATCCTCAATATCCTCTAAGGTATTCAGGTCTCCGTAGGTATCATGGATATCTCTGGTTTTTTCCGACATCAAGTCTTGCAAAATACTCGACTGATATATTCTTGCCTTGAACTTTAATTTTTGCAGGCTTCCTGGCGCTCGGTCTTGAGTGAAAAGCAAAATTTCTGATTTTAAAAGCAATAGCTTATGTTTTATTGCCACATTATTATTGACGATGGTGACATAAGGCTGGGCGGACTTATTTTTGATGTCAGAAAGGGAGTAAAAAACATACGTAATGAAAAAGATCATCACCGCACACAACACCGCGGTGACACTTAAAAAGTAACCGCCTTTCGTCTTAAAGAATGAGTCCATAGCCACTACTCAACAACCAATTCTTTGACCTGCCAAGCAGACAAACTGTAGTAAAAATTGCTTCTCAGTTCTGGATACTGAGAAAAGGGAAAAACAATAAAAAACGGCCCTTTACCATCAATGGTCATCCGCTCACCATTTTCGTGCGTCGCAAGCAAAACACCATATTTTTTAATGTCCGCTATCGAGATGCGGACGACATAATCATCCCACGCAATCACTTTGACACTCGCCCCTTTGGCCCCAACGTGATCCAGTATCCCCATTAATAGAGGCCCCGTATATTCTGCCATCTCCTCGACAACGTGGTTATTGGTGGTGATTTTGCCCTGGTTCAAGCCTTCAATCATGGCCAAATCAAATACAAGCTGACCATCAGCGTTGGTATTCGCAATATTTCCCGACACCCAAAGCATCGGGTCACCTTGTAAAAGAGATAAAGCGGAAGCAGGACTAAAAAGGCCCATACTCGCCATCAAGCTCACGGTCACGCTCAGCATGATATTACGCATAAATAACCTTTTTCGTTTTAGGGCATGTTGCGTTCCAACACCCAACCACTAAAAGTAATACCATCATTATAGGAGAGAATTTGACGGGTGACTTTGGGGGGAGATGAGTCCAATCAACGAAATCGGTCATCGCGCAGTCGATGACATGGCTTGGCCCACCGACCTCCGGCTCTACGGAGTAAGGCAACGTCAACAATGATATAAAAATAACCTTCTCAATGATTTTTTATAACCAACACGGCGTTTTACCTAAAATGATCGGGATAATATCGCCCAATTCGCATAAAAAATGATTGTGGTGGACATAAATCATACAGGTGAATATATCGTCAAGATGTAGGGCAACGTTGAGAAAATGAAAGGCGTGTTCACGGTGACAAAGAAAGCCGATACAAGTTGTGGACGGATAAACCTAGACAAATCGGCCCTATGACTATGAATGAAAGACACATTGAAAAAGGGCCGTAACACGTCAGACAGTTATGATTGCAAACTCAGCTCACTCAAAGCTCAATGGATCGGCATGGCCGTCACAATCAAACTTGGCCACATGTTCATGGTTGCCCAATGTCATGGGGCGCCCTCTTTTCGCATGCCACTCAAACCCACATTGTTGATCGTCAATCCAACTGAATAGGTCATTTTCGCTAATGGTCAAAGGATCACCGTCGTTATTGCAATCAAACTTGGCAATATGTTCATTGCTCCCCATTGGACTCGGTGATCCTTTAGTCGCCTGCCATTGCAAACCACAGGATGAGCCAAAAATATTGGCGTAGATGGTATCGCCATTCACCCACAACGGGTCCGCGGAGTCATTGCAATCAAATTTAGCCACATGCTCGTAGCGAGAAAGCGACACAGGCTGCCCTACGTCGGCATCCCACTCTAAACCACACCGCCGATCATCAATCGTAGAAAATACCTTCTGTGTCTTTATTTCCCCAAGTAAAGGCAAACCATCCAAACGATGAATTGGGGGTTCAATGCCCATAAATGCCAAAATCGTCGGCACAATGAAAGTTTGCGCGGGTTGAGAGTAAATACCACCAAAATCCTGATTAAAAACGGAGATATATTGAAGGTATGTTTGATTGAGCGTTTGGTTTGAAGCAATAAAAATGGTTTTCTCATTGGTTGTTTGAGCACCATGCCCCTTACCCGTCCTACTATTTCGTCCGTGATCGGTCGTGACTAACACCAGCCAATCTTCTGCTTTTTCCCGCTCACGTTTTTCTACCGCATCAAGCAACCGTGCAAGCCTAGCATCGCTGCCTTTAATCGCCTTATCATACTCCGTCCCCCAGCCATGGCTGTGCCCTGCGCTATCAGGCTCATCAAGATGTATAAAAATGAAATCAGGGTTTTGGTTATCAATAACGTCTATTGCTCGCAACAGACTGTCTTGATCACTCCCCCCTTCAGAACGTCCTTCCAACAGGGGCATATCATGGGGAAAATAGAGTGTATTGATGGTGCCCCATGTCGAGAACGAATAGAGTTTTGCATCATGATCAGCGCGATAAATCTGACGAAAAAGACTCGGCCAATGGGGATCGGCAGGACCAACATTATTGCTCGTCACCTTGTGTTTATTTGCCCAGACACCAGTAAGTATCGTCGCCCATCCAGGGCCACTGATGGTTTTTTGTTGACTGAATCTGCCTTTAATGCCCCCCGTATAAGCCTTGGTGATCTTCAATCGATCAAAGCCCGGGGTCGGTAACTGATCAATATGTTGATACTGCATTCCATCAATCCCAACCAACAGCACCTTTTTCTGATTGGCTGATACGCTTGTCGATATTAATACGCTAAGTAACACCATCCAATGGCGCCATTTGTGTCCAGAGACCATCTCTATTTTCTCCATAAACAATTAATTGCATATAGATTAAACAATGTATTTATGACATCAAGGTGAACTTATCGATGTCACTTGATGAACATTGGCTAAGGCCCACCCTCCATGGTGAGCCTGTTTAATATAACCATACCCATTGACACTGAACATTAGGCGCAAAGGCTAGGATCTGTCTTAGAACACCGTTTTTAGGGCCGCCTCGGCACAGGCAACGTCTAGATGGCCTCCCGGCGCACCACCGACCCCTATGGCTCCAATCAATTGGTTATCAAGCAGGACAGGCACACCCCCTGCCAAAAACAGTAAGTTTTCATCCATGTTTTGCAACGGGGCCAATATCGGTTTCTCTGCAATCAACGTCATCAAATTGGCAGAAGGTTGCTTGATGCTGGCGACAGTAAAAGCTTTTTTACGCGAGCTTTCGAGTGTGTGGACTCCTGCACCATCTGAACGCACCTGAGCCAAGACATCACCCGAAACATCAACCACGGTCGCCGAGACCGTGTAGCCTTTCATTTCACATTGGTGCAGCGCTTCGGCCGCTAATGTTAACGCCGATTTTGAAGAAATTTGCAGTACAGATACGGTGTGCTTCTGATCCTCTGCAAGGCTATGAAAAGAGGTGGCAAGCAAACCAAGTGAAGTCGCAAGTAAGGTTAGTTTCATTGTTTTCATCGTGTCTCCTAGAGTCGTCTGTTGTATTCAACACCCACATCCTAACCTGAGCGTAATTACCAAAAACTTGCCCGAACATTACAGATCCGTAATCTTGCTTATATTCCTCAAAAGTTGTTGGTAAAGTGTTTGAACCCGTTTTAGTTCAAGAGCCGCAAAGAGATGATACATCCATGAAAATACTGTTGATTGAAGACGATACTCATATTGCACGCTTTCTTATTAATGGGTTCGAGCAGGAAAGAAGCCTCGTGACTCATGTAACTAACGGCGTTGATGGGCTGCACCACGCGGTGACCGAAACCTATGATGTGATTATTCTCGACATTATGCTGCCACAGAAAGATGGCTTTGAAGTGCTAGCGGAGCTACGCGGAGAAGGGCACACCACGCCCGTTCTTATTCTTAGTGCCAAACACTCCGTTGAAGAAAAAGTCTCCGGATTGCAATCGGGAGCAGATGATTATCTGGTGAAGCCCTTCGCCTTTTCCGAATTACTAGCCCGCTGCCAGTCACTGAGCCGAAGAGGCAAGCAGAACCCAGCGCAAGCGCATCAACTCAACTATGGCGAACTGTCTCTCGACCTCTTAAGACATGTCCTCAAGCGCAATGGCCACAACATCCAGCTCAATCAACGTGAGTTGACTCTGATGACCTTGATGCTGGAAAGACCAGAGACCGTGATATCCAAAACCACCATATTAGAGCAGGTTTGGGGGTATCAATTCGACCCACAGACCAATGTCGTCGACGTGCTGGTATGTCGATTAAGAAGTAAAGTCGACAAAGGATTCAGTACGTCGTTAATCCATACCCTACGAGGGGTAGGCTATGTCCTCAAATCACAAGATTAAACAGGCATTAAGCAAAACCCAACAGACTCTATTACTGCGTTTGATGTCGATCTTGTTGCTGTGCCTCTTACTGGCTGAATTGGCGATAGGCGCCGTGCTATTTTTTGACCTTTACCGAACCGAAAGTAAATTGATGGATTCGATGGCCACAGAGTACCAACGAATTCTGACTTACGACTCTGCTGAGCGCTTAACCCATGTCATGTCCGCCAACCCCTACCGCCTGATTGACAACAACATTGCCGCCTATTCTGTATCGAGTGGCGATCAACACCACTCGACGTTTGTTGCCGGCGATGACACTCAACCACCACTTTCGACCCTATCCGCCTATACAACGGACAAAAAGTTCTGGTTTTCTGCATTTATTACTCAGCCTTTTATGGCGAAAAAGATGACAGGTGAAACTCAAGATTTTTGGCTAGTTCTCGATAATCGAGCGCGTTACCCCATTGCCTATAAACAATGGTTAATGACCTTTTATGCTCTCATTGTAATGCTGCTTGTGACGGCTATTTTTACTCGACGCATCATTAACAATGCGATGGCGCCACTGGTCACGCTTGATGATCTGCTTGACCAGCTCAGTCAGGGGAGATTGGATAACCCGCCCAACCCATCCAACACCGATCCCAAGGGTTTGGATGTGATCAGCCGTCACGTTTACGACGCCATCTCTCGGCTTCACCATATCACCGTGGTCCTCAATACTACGGTAGACGCGATTGCTCACGACATTCGTACGCCACTATCACGCATCACACTGGCCTCTCATTCAGCGCTACTCGAACAGACCGACCCAACTCAACTTAAACACGCTCTGGCGGACTGCGCTGAATATGCGGCTCGCGCCAACACTATGCTGACCACGTTAATGAAGCTCAACGATGAGCAAACCGGTAAACGTGAGCAGAAATGGGTCTCTACTGATTTAGGGCATGTGATTAACACCGTGATCAGTTGGTATGAAGATGTCGCGGATGAAAAAAGTATCGAGCTGACGTTCCACCTAGCCAATCATATCGTGTTGCAATCAGACCCCGATAAACTCACCCAGATATTGGTCAATTTGGTCGACAATGCGATTAAGTACACTGACGCAGGCGGAAAAGTCACTATTGACGCTAAGCTCAACCATGCTCACCACCTGCGCATCCGTGTCATTGACACCGGTATTGGTATTGAAGAGCGCGACCAACATTTGGTGTTCGAGCGACTGTTTCGGGTCGACTCAAGCCGAACGAATGTCGAAGGTTATGGATTGGGCCTTTCGCTCGCCTCCGCCATGGCCAAAAACCTTGGTGGGGAAATCCACCTCACCTCCCAGCCCCATCACGGCAGTACATTTACGTTACTTTTTACCCAGCCCTAAACCGCCCCAGTTCAAGCGCAGTGGGATCCATTGAGATCTCACGCGGCTGTATTCACATACACTCAAAAGATAATGGTGTAAGCGCTTTTCTCTCATTATTCCCTTTCAAATAAATAATAATTTGACCATTAAGCAACCGTTTGCATATATGAAATGATATCGGTATATTGCCATCATTCAGATTTGAAAGACAACTTAGAAAAATAACGATTAAATGAGAAGGTCTTATGATGAAAAAATATCTTTCCCGCTTGGTTTTGATAGGAATAATATTGCTATCTTCCCCCTTTATTCATGCAAAAAATGCTCACAGCATACAAGATATAGATAGGTGCACCTTATTTGGTCAGGAAAAAATAAAACCTGAAAATTGCAGCTTTTACCTTCTTGATTTAGCCAATATCTCAAAGGGTGAGAGGCAGGAATTCACACAAAAAATCATCGGTATTGGTTTCGGATCTCCTTATAATTTAATCACCTACCCTGATGATGTTTCTTTACGTCAAATCTACATAATGGACACTCGAGATATCAGCTACATTTCTCAAATATTGAATGAGAATTCGAATCAGAAAAAAAGAAACCGAAGATTCGCAACAAATGTCCATAATTCACAAGTGATTGAATTTACGTTCCACCGGCGCTTCAAGGTCGGGCGGGAAGAGAAAGGAAGGACCAACCTAAAATTTAAAGTCCGCTACTACAGAAAATCCCCGTACTTCTATAAATTTGGTGACAAAGACAAATTTGTAGAGATTATTCTTGATGAAGGGGCGGGAATTAATATGGGAGAAGAAGAAGATATTTATAGGACATGGAAACACAATAGTAATACCAGCTTTGTGTATAGAGAATACATAGATGCAAGCAGCATCGACATTAGAATCAATGAAAGCAAAAGATTGGAAAATGGCGATATATACCTAAATGATCTGCAACCAAAGATGCAAGACCAGACTGACACTCGCATCGAGAAAGAAACCACATCGTCGATTAAACTCGGCTTGGGATTATCGCCCAAGATGCCAATCAGAGATATTGAGTATAATTTTACGAATAAATACAAAATCAACAGTAAGCGGCAATTTGGTTTGCTCACTCAAGCAAATAACCGAGGCTACCAAATTAAATACGTCAACAACACCTATGGCTCTCATCTTGATCCTGAGCAAGGTTTTTGTGATTTAGGCACCGCCGACGGCTGGTGTTGGGATTACGCGAGATCCGAAGATCTACCATGGGACTTTGATAAATTAAGAAACGATAATCCGCTCTCTCTGCAAGGGCTTCGGCCCGATTTCGTCGCCAAAATCGCGGCAAAAAATCATGTCTCCGGTTTCTCCACCATCGATATCTTGACCAAGGTTGAAACACTCGCTCTGTTTGGGCGCAATCGATTCTATATTGGGCGTCGATACATTACGTCCAACGAACTCCATTCAGCGGGCACTGAAAGCAGTTGGCAGAAAGATCGCAACTATGAAAAGCGCCAATATTCGGATGGGTTTACCATTGTGGTTGACTGGGATAGCCCCTGGTTTCTCGGTAGCGATGCGGTCACGATTAAGTCCGTTTATTTGAGTCAAGACGAAGCCCAGTGTCTCACGGTTGACAGCGACCATTCCCTAACGTTCAAGAAGTGCGTTGAGGGCAGTAAATCCCAGTCTTTTGTCTACGATCAGGAAAAGCGATACCGAAGTGTCGCTGATCTGTCTCTTTGTTTGGATTCTTCTGAGCCACAACTCAGTCTCAGTGAGCAATGTGATGATGATTATGCGCCCAATACACAGGTCTGGTATTGGGAGGAGCCAAATCGGTTTACCAATGATGTGCTGTTTACCATTAACGCAGACCATTCCATCAACCTCATTGACGCCTCTGCACAGCAGCCTAGCGTGCTTAAAGTCGCCTATGACGATCCCAAACCCAATGGCACACAGTTCACCAGTCGGTTTGCCGATTTTGGCACAGCTACCTGCATCTGCAGTGAGCTGGAGTGACCTAAAATAAATCAGTCAGTGGGGCCAAAAACCCCACTGACTGAGTAGTAATCAATATTGAGACACAGAGATAAAACGCGCCCCCTGCCTTGTTTTGCTCACACAAACATCCCGAATATCAGACAATCTTGGGATCGCCGCTAAACGGCATAGCAAAACCAAACAAGGGACGACTTACCCGTTATTATGTTGGTAGAGTGATCAACTCCAGCCCCAAGACACCACTAAGGCTCATCACCACCACCAACGATACTTTAAAGACGGATTTCGACCACTTGATACAGTTATTATGGTCGAGGTTACGAAACGTCACCTGCATCCACATACCACAAGTTATCGCCGCAACCGCCAAATATTCATATCCGGCTTCCCCGAGCAAAAATAAAGCCAGAGCGAGACCACCAAACGCCACCACATACGCCTTCATATGACGATGGGCTTTCTCGATCCCTTGCGTGACAGGTAAAACTGGGATCCCCGCCTCACGATAGTCTTGCATACGAAACATCGCAATCGCATATGAGTGGGGCATTTGCCACAAACAGAACATGGCAAACAACACCGTCGCTTCAAGGCTGATGTAGTTTGTCACGGCAAGATACCCCACTAATGGCGGCACCGCGCCGGACAAACTGCCGACGAATGTCCCATAAACCGAGTGACGCTTGTACCACATGGTGTAGAAAAAAACGTAAAACACGTAGCCGAGCAACACCACTACTGCAGCGAGCGGATTGGCCAATTGGTACAGTAAAGCGGTTCCGCTAAGCAACATCACCAATGCATAAATAAAGGCGACATCAATATTGATGTTACCTTGGGCCAATTCCCGATTTTGGGTACGCTTCATTTTCTGATCGATGTCTCGGTCAAAAATGTTATTCACCACGCAACCCGATGCAATCACAAGCCCCACACCAGCCAAAGTGGCCAACAGTAAGGTTGCGCTGGCCGACTCGGTTTTGGCGGCAAGGAAAAAGCCTGCTGCCACGGAAATCAAATTCCCGATGATGATACCTGGCTTGGTGATCGACACATAACGTTTGAACATACGATACCTACAACTTCATATTGACGTTCATGTTATAGATAATCCACACCGAACCCGCGATCAAAATCAAGACCACAATGGCGGTAAACATCAGTGATACAAGATTCCAACGTCCATCTGAGGTTTTGACTTCCATGTGCAGGAAGTACTTAAAATGGACGAAAATCTGTACCAACGCACAGCCAAATAGAATCACGTATGTCGCGCTATGTGGTAAGGTCTGCATCCACACAAAGTAGAATGGAATAACAGTGAGGACCAATGACGCGAGAAAGCCTTTCACATAGTCTGAAGCGCCTGATTGCTGATGTTGTTCCATTACATAACCCCCAATAAGTAAACAATGGTAAACACACAAATCCAGACAATATCGAGAAAGTGCCAGAATAAACTCAAGCAATTAAAACGCATCGCCATCGTGCTGTTTAAACCTTTGGTCGATAGCTGGTGATACGCGACCGCCAGCCAAATTAAACCAAACGTCACATGCAGGCCGTGTGTACCAACCAAAGTGAAAAACGCGGAAAGAAATGCGCTTTCCTGCGGCCCATACCCTTCAACAATCAGATGATGAAACTCATAGACTTCCATGCAGATAAAGCCAAGCCCAAGCAGAAATGTGACTTTAAGCCAGCGTTTTAGCCCAGCGACATCGTTGCGTTTCATCGCAATAATACCAAAGCCAAACGTAATACTACTGAACAGCAAGAGCATGGTTTCAACAAACACAAACGGTAATTCAAAGATATCTTTACCCGTTGGTCCACTGATCGACCCGCTTTCAAGTACGGCATAAGTAGCAAATAGCGTCGCAAATAAAATGCAGTCGCTCATCAGATAGACCCAGAAGCCAAACAACTTGTTACCGCTGGCGTCATGGTGATCATGGTTGTGAGAAGCCAGATTAGCTTGCATACGTCACCTCTAACTCATCTTTGTTGGTTTCATCTTGCACAGGTTTATTCTTCGCTTGTTCAAGCTGAGCGCGACGCTCGGCTTCAATCGCTTTAATCTCTTCGACCTCGACGTAATAATCGACATCATCGTTGTAGCTATGCTGGATACACGTCACGATAATACCAACCAAACTAGCAGCCGCCAGCCACCAGATATACCAAATCATTGAAACACCAAAGACCAAGGCCCAAGCTGAAACATAAATCCCGGTTGGGGTGTTTTTCGGCATATGAATACGCTCGTATTCCACTTCTTTCGTCGGATCGAATTCGCCAGTTTGTTTTTGATACCAAAACGCATCTAACTCATCACCTTTGGGTAAATGCGCAAAGTTATAGAATGGCGGTGGTGATGATGTCGCCCATTCAAAGGTACGGCCGCCCCAAGGATCTCCGGTCAAATCACGGTTTTGCTCACGATCTCTGATACTGACGTAAATCTGGATGAACTGACAAACCACCCCCATAGCAATCACAGCCGTCCCAGCAGCAGCCACCGCCAGCAATGGGAAGAAGTCAGGGTTAATATCCTGGCTCAAACGACGGGTCATTCCCATGAAGCCCAACGCGTAAAGCGGCAAGAAAGCCATTAAGAAACCGATAATCCATAGATAAAACGCACGTTTTCCCCACGTTTCGTTCATCATGAAACCTGTCGCTTTCGGGAACCAGTAAGTGATTGCCGCGAAACAACCAAATACCACACCACCAATGATCACGTTATGGAAATGGGCGATCAGGAATACAGAGTTGTGGAGCACAAAATCGGCCCCAGGCACCGCCATCAATACGCCCGTCATCCCACCAACGGTAAAGGTAATTAGAAACCCGACGGTCCACATCATCGGGGTGGTAAAGCGAATGCGGCCCTTATACATGGTGAACAACCAGTTGAAAATCTTCACACCAGTAGGAATAGAGATAATCATGGTGGCAATACCAAAGAAGGCGTTAACGTTCGCTCCTGACCCCATGGTAAAGAAGTGATGCAACCAAACCACAAAAGCTAAAATCGTAATGGCGACGGTCGCCCAGACCAAAGAGGTATAGCCGAACAATTTTTTACGAGAGAAGGTCGCCGTCACCTCTGAGAACACACCAAAAACAGGCAAAATAAGTATATAAACTTCTGGGTGGCCCCAAGCCCAAATCAGGTTGACGTACATCATGACGTTACCACCGAGATCGTTGGTAAAGAAATGCATACCCAAATATCGGTCTAAGGTCAGTAATGCGATGGTTACGGTTAGAATAGGGAAAGAAATAATGATTAGGATATTGGCGCACAAAGATGCCCAAGTAAACACTGGCATCTTCATCATTGGCATCGATGGCGTACGCATACGTAATATCGTGGCAAAGAAGTTGACCCCTGTAAGCGTGGTACCAACCCCAGAGATCTGCAGAGCCCATATCCAGTAATCAACCCCGACCCCCGGACTGGCCTCAATACCAGACAATGGCGGATAGGCCAACCAACCCGTACGACCAAACTCACCCAGTCCCAAGGACATGTTAGTGAGGATCACACCCACAATAAATAACCAAAAACTCAGGTTATTTAAGTACGGGAAAGCAACATCACGCGCACCGATTTGCAACGGCACGATGATGTTCATCAGGCCAATGACCAACGGCATCGCCACAAAGAAAATCATGATCACGCCATGAGCGGTAAAAATCTGGTCATAATGGTGAGGCGGCAAGTAACCAGCTTCACCCGCTGACGAGAGCAGTTGTTGGCTGCGCATCATTACCGCATCAGCGAAACCTCGAACCAACATGACCATTGCAACGGCTATGTACATAAAGCCGAGTTTTTTGTGGTCAACCGAGGTGAACCACTCATTCCAAAGATACTGCCACTTTCCTGCTTTGGTCACCGCGACCACAACAGCGAGGCCAACCAGAGCAACGATCGCTAGAGTAATAACGATAATGGGTTCATGGTAGGGAATAGAATCAAGAGTTAATCTTCCAAACATTGCGATTATCCTTGGTTTTCAGGCAAACAGTTCATAGAACCAGGATGCTGTGTCACGACATCAGTGAACAAAAATGGTGGAATACTGGAGAACATTGTCACCGGCTCTGCAATACTCGGTTCGGCAAGTGAACGATATTGCTCCCAGTCTTCGATACGATTCGGGCTGGCTTTGACTTTCTGTACCCAGTTAAGAAATGCGACGCGATCAGGCAAGGCTGAAGCCGTGAACTTCATCTGAGAGAACCCTTTTCCACTGTAATTGGAGGCAAAACCCTTGTAATCCCCTTCATGGTTGGCGATTAAGTTCAACTTGGTCACCATGCCCGGCATCGCGTATATCTGCGTCCCAAGCCGAGGGATGAAAAATGCGTTCATGATGTTGTCCGACGTCAATTTAAACTGAACGGGGACATTTTTAGGAAATGCGACATAATTGACCGTTGCAATATGCTCTTCCGGATAGATGAACAACCATTTCCAATCGAGAGAAACGACTTCAATCGTCATCGGTTTGACCTCACTAACCAGAGGCTTAGACGGCTCCAGTTCATGAGTTGAACGCCAAGTAATCGCAGCCAAAGTGGCAATAATGATGACGGGGATCGCCCACACCACTATCTCAATTTTGGTTGAATGTGACCATTCTGGTTCGTACTCTTCTTCTGTGTTGCTGGCACGGTAACGATACGCAAAGTAGATGGTCATCAAAATCACGGGGATTACGACGATCAACATCAATAAAAGAGCGGTTATGATCAGCTCTTTTTCCTGTACCCCAATCGCGCCTTTTGGATCAAGTAAAGCAGAACTGCATCCCGAGAGCGTAAGCATGGCGGTCACCAAACTTCCCCTCGACAAGATGCGTTTGTATCTTGCGGCTTCCATTAACTTTCCCGATATTTGTCCGCTTTCAGAGCCAATGTCCAAAAGCCAGTTGTTATAGTCATTAGAATGTTTCTCTGTTGAGCATGTGGACATTGAATGGCAAAGAATGTTAAGACCGGTGTAAGTCGGGTTAAAAACCCTACCTATTTTATGGTTTATTGGTTACACTTTGAAACACAATGTTACATTTGGCGCATTATGCTTAGATTAACGAGGAAGCTCATCTACTGAAGTTGGAAACTAACCTTTCAATAATGAAAGTGAACTATCTGACTTAGAAGGGTTTGCGGATCGCTCAACGCGGTAATACAAATTAAGCTATTGATTAATAAAAATACTATGTAAATAATCTGCGCGCTGATCTCAAGCTAAGTAAGCACGTCATCTCATTTTTTCACCAAATAACCTGTCCAATTAATGTGACAAATATCAAACTACAGTGATCACACTATTTTTCTATGGTATTTACTGGAATGATAGAAAGGCCAGCTTTTGAGCAGTTCTTTGATTGTTTTTTACCTACTCTAAACAATCAATAACGCCATCACAGCGGTGATGGCGTTATTGATGCTCGTCAAAGACCGTAACTGTTATCGCTACTTGATCCCGTATTTCTCTAAAATCTCATCAAACTTACCGTTAGCTTTAATTTCAACTAACCCTTTGTTAAACGCATCGATGTACATACCGTTATTGCCGTTGGCTAATCCAGACGAGACATGCAGGGGATTAACCGATAAGGCGTTGTTGGTAAACTCAAACTGACCGACATCCATCCCCGCCCCTGAAAGCGTTGATTTCGCCACGAGTTCATCTTCTAAAGTGAGGTCGATACGTTTTGCGATTAGCTTTTTCGCGTTAGAGACCAAGTCATTTGCCTCTGGTTTTTTGAAGTTAGTCGCATTTAAAAAGGCATCCCCATAGCCATAATTGCGGATCATCCCGACCGTTTTTCCCGAAAGGCTGTCGATGCCATTGAATTCAAAGCCATCCCCTTTCAGTTTGATAAACTTAAGAGAGTTTTCCAGATAGGGGTCACTATAATTAAGGTAAGTGGCTCGTTCATCGGTGTACCAAGTGCCTATTAGCACGTCAATACGGCCATCTTTAACTTCATTTAAGGCCCGAGTCCAAGGAATAATTTTAAAGTCTACCTCATGCCCCTGCGATTTAAACGCGGCTTTTACAATATCGACGGCGACACCAGGGTTGGACGCATCTTTTTGCACAAACGGTGGCCAAGGATCCTGCGCGGCTGTAATCGTCGCTGTATACCCTGTCACTGAAAATACCGTGGTCAACAAAACCAATAAAAAATTTTTCATCATACTTTCCCCAAAACTAGGTACGGAATTTCGCCATATGACTGGCAATACTTTGGCTTAATCCCAATACTTCCTCGGTACTCTGGGCGTTTCTCGTCGCGCCAGCTGACACTTCATTGGTCGCTTCTGATGCCTCAACGATGGCCTGACTGATTTCTTCAACCGCCATTCTCTGCTCATCCGTCGCTTGAGAAATTTGACCACTTCGGTCCGATATCACTGTGATTAAGCTCTGAACCTCGCCAACCGAAACCTGAGATTCGCTGACTCGGGCAGCCGTCGTCTCCAGTAAGGTCGCAATACGCGTTAATTCATCTTCCACCGACTTGGTTGCCGCACCAAGTGCACCAATATTTTTTTGAATTTGCTCAGTGGACTCACTCGTTTTGACCGCCAAATTACGGACTTCATCAGCCACGACTGCAAAGCCACGGCCCTGTTCACCTGCGCGGGCCGCCTCAATAGCCGCATTTAAAGCCAACAGGTTAGTTTGCTCGGAAATGTCATTAATCACGTTTAAGACCGTGGTGATTTTTTCACCCTCTTCAATTAGGATGTGCATTTCCGCGTTCACATGGTTCATTTCCTCACGCATATTGATGATATCATTGGCAGAGCTTTCAATCGCTTCATTGACACTCGAGGCTAGGCCAGTCGCGGTATGGGCTTGATCCGCAGTTTCGGAAGCGGTATCAGCGACCGTCGAGACCGATTGATTGAGCTGCGTCGCCGCCGCGGCTACCGTTGTGAGTTGTTGTTTTTGCGATTCTAGTTTTTCGGCATTAGTGCGTGCCGTTGAGCCATTGGTCAACGCTTTTTCGCCCAAGGCTTCAGACGACTGGTTGACATCCTGCACTATCACTCTCAGTGATTCGGTAAACGTATTGATCCCCACCGTTATCGCATCAAATTCGCGATATTTCGCTGGGGCGAGTTTGTTGGTCAAATCCCCGTCACCGGAAGCCAAATCACTGATCACTCCCGTTAGTTGGGCGAGAGGGCGAGTCACGGTCATGGTCAGTACAAAAATCACCACGACTGAAATGATAAGATCAAGGACAATCAATTCAATAATGTTCATGGAGAGCGAGTCGGCTAATTTCGATTCCAACTCTTCAGTGTTGAAATAAACCACCACTTGCCCGACTTTGTTTTCTTCGCCGTAGTCAACGAAGGTGAGCTCAGATGCCACCGCATTCTCCGCAGGATAACGGGTGGGTTCAGTAACATCGACCAGTTCTTGATCGCCCCCTTGTCCACTTAGCGTTAAGAACAACAGCTCAGTGTCTTGCGCGTCAATCAATTTGATTGCAGATATCTCTGGCAATCTAAGTTCCGCCGTTATCGCGACTTTTGCTGTATCAAGATCGAAATCCCACACCGCTTTTGGCAAACTTATCGACATCCTCTGGCTTGTATTCGCAACGCTGACTTCAAGCTCTTGATGAAGATTACCTTTAAAACTCTGATAATTAATAAATGCAGAGACCAATAACACCAGCGTAAGCGCAACGATTACCTGGATTAAAAAGACTACCTTTAACCTTTTCAAAACATGCCCCTTATGATTTTCGGCAGTTACTAAAAAAGTAGTAACTGATTAATCAATTATCAACCAAGATAATAAATGAGATCTAAATCACTATATTTTTCCGTGTATGACGCCAATCAATCAGAAGTACGCCAAATCAAATACCACCAGCAATCTGCGACGCTAACTTAAGTTATGCCTTAACTCTTATGTCAGTTCTCTAAACAAAAGATTTCACCTTTTAATTTGCTTACTCGATGAGCTTTCCCGTTGAAACCACTGTCATGTTTGTACAATTATGGGATGACGGTACAAGATGGTCACCAATCAATTATAGTGGGCCAACCACTCTTTTAAGATAGCATGGATACTGCTCTTATGGGTTTCATCCATTTCTTTTAACAGTTTCGACTGCAATGCTGCGTGCTCTTCAATCATAACGTCGATCAACGCAACGCCATCCGCCGTTAGCCCAACAGTAACACTGCGGCGATCCTCTTTACTGTGTTCACGTTCTATCAAGCTTTTGGACTCCAGTTTATCAAGGCGATTTGTCATCGCTCCTGACGTTAACAACATTGAATCAATTAATTCTGAGGGCGTTAAACGATAGGGCTTCCCGCTACGCCGAAGTGTTGCAATCACATCAAACTCACCAGACGTTAACTGATAACGTTTATGCAACTGCGCCATCTGAGTTTCCAGATACTTAGCAAGGCGCATCAATCTCCCTACGATCGCCATGGCGTCGGTTTTTAACTCCGGCTTTTCTTTTGCCCATTGTTCTATCACTCTATCGACAGAGTCCATTATTGAGTATTTCCAATCATAGTCTTAACAGACGTTAATATTAGCACAGGGTATCTTTGCGTAAAGATGCTTTACATAAACCAACTCAGGAAGTACCCTTTACATAAAGTATCTTAATATAAAGACAAGTGACCATGAATATACTCCTTGCAATGATCCCCGCTTTTTTCTGGGGTACGACCTATGCCGTCGCTCAGTTTTCCCTACCAGACTGGCCTCCTCTCTTACTCGGGGCCATCAGAGCCCTGCCTGCAGGGCTGCTTCTACTGCTGATCAAACCTTCTTTACCCAAAAAAGGAGACTGGGGGGTCCTGTTTCGGTTGGGGCTCGTCAATATCGCCATCTTTTTTAGTCTGATCTTTGTGATGGCCCTCACTCTGCCTTCGGCGATCTCTGGGGTAGGCATGTTGTCCGTACCCGTGTTCGCAATCTTCTATCAGTGGCTGATCAACAAAAAACAGCCCAATGCTATTCAAAGTGTCTGCGGTGCTGCTTTGATTGCCCTGGCGTGGGGATTATTCAACCCCAGTTCGCTCGATTTAAACCCAATGGGGTTGGCCGCCATGTTGGCCGCGATTTTATGTATGGTGACAGGAAGCTCACTGACACAATCTCTTGGGCATCGTATCCACTGGTGGACTGTCTTAACGTGGCAACTCATATTAGGTGGGGCGATACTGTCTTTCGCAGCCGGCGTTGAACTTTGGATCAATCCATCCGATTACCTCACACCGTTACAACATTTTTCATTACACAATGCCATTGGCCTCGTTTGGATTGTGGTTCTCAATACCGCACTTGGCTATGGTTTGTACGTTTGGCTATTACAACGAATGACCGTGGTCAACTTTACTTTTGGGGGTATTGCTAACCCACTTGCTGGGATTGTCACTGGCCTTATCTTGTTGGGAGAATCATTCTCACCGATTCAATACGGCTTGATGGGAGGGATGATTATCTTATCATTAATCCCCAGTGCTGCACTGACCTACGCCAAAGCGAACGCCAATGTGGTAATGCCAAAGGCACCATAAGGCGACGGGCATACAAGGCTGCCTTTTACATTGTAAATAGATAGAGAAAGTGGCTCGAAGCAACCACATTGAAGAGAAATACAACGGGCTATCGCCTTATTGGAGCATTGCGCGTAAACTGCGCGCTCTTTTCCAAATATACGCAAAGATGGACCCAAAGTGCATACGGTAGAACAACTCAAAAATGGTGAATTAAAGGGCCTCAAACGTTTAAGGCTTGCTGAGCAACTGACTCAACTCCCACCCGAGATAATAACGCTTGCAGACAGTTTAGAGATTCTGGATGTCTCGGACAATTTACTGACCGATTTACCTCAAGAGTTAAGACGATTGCCAAAGCTCAAAGTGATTTTTGCTTCCAACAATCGCTTTCGTCATCTTCCTTCTATCTTAGGGCAATGTGCACGGCTTGAAATGGTTGGCTTTAAAAACAACCAAATTGTCGATGTCCCTAACGATGCGTTGCCACTGCAACTTCGCTGGCTTATCCTAACCGACAACGAAATCAACGCTCTGCCAGAATCGTTGGGGCACCGCCCGCGACTGCAGAAACTCGCGTTAGCGGGTAATCGCATTCAAACGCTACCCAATAGCTTTGATAACTTGGTCAATTTGGAACTGATTCGATTGTCCGCCAATCAGCTACACGCCTTTCCTGACGTGCTACTTGAATTGCCTAAACTTGCTTGGATGGCATTTTCTGGGAACCCTTTCTGCCAGAATTCCGCTCACACGGAGCGAGTCCCGCAGGTCACATCAGGATGTTACTCGTTAAACCATGTTTTGGGCCAAGGTGCCTCAGGTGTCATTTCACATGCCGATTGGTCCAATGATCATTTTGATTTCCCAGCACATGTCGCGATCAAAAAGTTTAAAGGTGCTGTGACTAGCGATGGCTACCCTAAGGATGAGCTTCACGCCTGCCTAGCCGCAGGACATCATAAAAACCTAGTGAAATCGATTGGGCAAGTCAATGAAGACAACTACCTTGCTCTGGTAATGGAACTGATTCCCGACAGTTTTTTCAATCTTGGTCAGCCACCAACACTGCAAACCTGTACGCGGGATGTGTTTGACCCTGACTTTCGTTTATCCCTCCCCATGATTGAACGAATCGTCACACAAATGTTGGATGTGTTTCGTCACCTGCACGATAACAAGGTTTGCCACGGCGACCTGTATGCTCACAACGTACTGATAAACGCGCAAGGTGACATCATTTTTGGTGACTTTGGGGCAGCGTCTATCTACGGCTATTTAACCGAACGTCAACAACAAGGTATTCGTAGAGTAGAGGCTCGAGCATTAAGTCATTTTATCGATGATCTTCTTTCTGTATGCATAGATGATGACAACTCAACGTTCCAACATCTGAAGAACCTGATGCAACTGGCCCAGTAAGACACCATAAAATGTCTTACTATTTCTGTTCCACTTAAAAGTTTAGGGTAAAGATGAACCACTGCGTGACAAGCATTGAATACGAGGTCATAAAGGGAGAAAGTCATGCTCAATATGAATTTTTCTGAACGAGTCGTGGTTGATACAGAATCAATGTCTTGGCTAGCCAGCCCAGCGAACGGCGTGTGGCGTAAACCTCTTGAACGTCAAGAGGCGGAGTCGGGTCATACCACCAGTATTGTCCGTTATGATGCTGGTTGCTCCTTTAAAACACATCACCATCCTTTTGGCGAAGAAATCTTTGTTTTAGATGGGGTATTTTCAGACGAAAATGGCCATTACCCTGCAGGGAGTTACCTTCGCCACCCTCCGGGTAGTCATCATGCACCATTTAGCGCCCAAGGCTGCACTATTTGGGTTAAGCTCAACCAGTTCAATCACAAAGATCACCAAACGGTGAAGATGGAGACCAGAAATAGAAGTTGGTTGTCTGACATTGAAGGGTTTCTCTACATGCCCTTACATCAATTTGAGAATCAACATGTCATTCTAGTCAGATGGTCTGCAAAGGAATGCCCTCTTCTTCCCCGCCATTTCGGGGGTGGCGAAATCTTGGTTATCGCAGGGACACTGGCTGATGAATACGGACATTACCCGACAGGCACTTGGATACGGACACCCCAAGTGAGTACCCACTTTCCGTTAAATGCGCAAACCACGACGATATTGGTTAAAACTGGGCATTTGCCCATATCAAACTGAAGCGTTGTATTTTGTTTGACAGGGTTTATCTGCCCCCAGCAATGTCCAAGATAGACCCCGTCACATATGACGCGTCATCAGAAAGCAACCATGTGATGGACTGCGCAACTTCTAACGCCGTCCCTCCACGTCCTAGTGGAATTTGCGGTGCCAGCCTGTCGACTCGTTCTGGTTCTCCGCCATCAGCATGTATTTCTGTGTAGATGCATCCTGGACGAACACCATTGACCCGAATACCTTGTGACGCTAGCTCAAGAGACAGGCCTTTAGTCAACGAGTCCATTGCTCCCTTTGAAGCCGCATAATCAACGTATTCAAATGGCGCTCCTGTCCGCGAAGCAGCAGAAGAAACATTAACAATAGCGCCCTGAACGTCGTTCTGATTGATAAAAGCTTTACAACAGAGAAAACAACTCAGTACATTCGCCTCCATGATCCTCCTGAATCGATCGACCTCCATATCGCTCAGTTTGGATTGACCGAACAGAATGCCCGCGTTATTAACCAAATGCGTCGCTTTACCATATCGCTGATTCACCTCTAAAAAGAGTTTGGCAACATCCTTCTCTTCGGACACATTGGCTTGACAGGCAAACGCTTCCCCTCCTGCGTGGCGAATGTGGTCCACCACTTGCTCTGCGCTTTGATGATTTTTGAGATAGTTGACACAAACCGAATACCCTTTTGAAGCGAGCAGCTTAGCCGTTGCCGCACCAATACCCCGCCCCGCGCCTGTCACAATCACGACCTTGTTCACACAACCTCCTCAAATTAGCTTTAATCTTTCACCAACTTTACACTGTAAACATGGTTAGCTCTCCATCAAAAAAATAATTAATATAATAATATCAATGTATTAGTTGGTTCAATTTGACTAAAAAAGACAAACTTGTCAACGATGAAAGCACGTACTGATTCCGCTCAAGTATATGGGAAGGGCTCAGCACTATCTTCCGACAACAAAAAAGCCGAGCATGGTGCTCGGCTTGTTCATTTCGTGTCTCGTCTTATGAGACTTCAGCGTTATGATATACCTGCTGAACGTCGTCACAATCATCGAGCATATCTAGAAATTTCTGGAATTTCTCCACATCGTCACCAGAGACTTCGGTATGCGTTTGAGGCACAAATGTGATTTCTTCCACATCCAGAGCCAGATCGGGATAAGTGCCATTTAATGCAGTCTTTGTCTTAAAGAATTCGGTATGGGGAGCGAATACCGTAATGACCCCTTCCTCGAGTTCAATATCGGTGACGTCGACATCTTCCATCATTAGCGCTTCGAGCACTGTTTCTTCGTCTTCACCTTTAAACTGGAAGACGGCCTGATGGTCAAACATATGCGCAACAGTGCCCGGACCGCCAATTTTGGCGCCCGTCTTGACGAAACATTGGCGGACATCCTGATAAGTGCGGTTACCGTTGTCAGTCAGACAATCCACAATCACGCTTGCACCACCAGGACCAAATCCTTCATACCGCGCAGGTTGGTAATCTTCACCACCACCCCCCGTTGCTTTATCAAGGGCTTTTTCAATAACGTGCGCTGGAACCTGATCCTTTTTGGCTTTTGCAATCAGGTGTTTCAAAGACAAGTTCATGTCTGGATCGCCGCCACCGTTTTTGGCACACATGTAAATTTCTTTACCGTATTTGGAATAAACTTTTATTTTTGCGCCTGCAGTTTTCGCCATAGAGGCTTTGCGCACTTCAAAACTTCTTCCCATCGGGATGTTCTCTCTAATTCAATTTAACGCGAAGGATTTTAGAAAAAAAGCGAGCGTATTTCAATTTCTCACTTTGCAGAGACAAACGACGCATCAGGCGACGCCCATTACTCGCTTATATTTAGCTACAGATTCAAGAAAGAGAGTACGTTCACCGTCATCGTTGATCTTGGCCGCCTGTTGCTCAATTTCATCTGGGCCCGTTTTTGCTTCACGCAGTTTCCATACGAGAAAGGACGCTCGCTTATCAAGCTCAATTTTATTTTTCTCGTTTGCAGCCAGTCTAGACAAGTTAATCGACATACTCGTGTTCAGTATCTGTAAAATATGGGAAGAGAATATAACACATTGCAGGATAGGTTAGGCAAGTAAACCTTAAGCGGTGCACCAACAAAAAACGAAAGGGTGACACCTATCGCCACCCTTTTGATAAAAAGTCATTGGGATTAAGAATCCAATATACCAAGCTCCTTCGCTTCTTCTATCGTCAGGCCGCTTTCACGTATCTCTTTTAATGTCTCAATACGACGGCGAGCCTCCGCTGATTTCACGTTGTTGGTTGGTTTGTGTGATTCTACTTCATCCGCGTAGTCCCATTTGTCTGTGATTTCAGACATTTCATCATGGTCAATAGAATTGATGGACATTGTCACCTCCGAGCACACCATCCTCAGGGTCAACTCACTATCAACAAACTTCGGGTCGCCCTGCTAAGAATTTTAGCTCGATATTGTGATTGCGCGAATAATTCAATCACGGTGATCCCAATTTTTATCACTAACCCGCACCCTTGGTGAAGCCAACGTTGATTGACCTGAAAATGAGATAACAGTGTGGTGTATTTTGTTACCCATTCAATCGCTGTCACGGGCTTTCTCAGAGCATATTGGTCGTATTATGCTCTATCAGAGGGTTTGACCTGATTTTGTTGCCCTCTCAGTGTTCGTATACTGACCTCTCATTCTTATGCCCTCACAGTAGGAGCCACCGTGTGACCGTGCTTATTTCCATGGATAAAGTGATCTTGTCGAGCAACGCTCATACAAAGCCATTGTCAAATGATAGCGTTTCATTGACGTCAGATCGTGTCAGAAAACTGCTTGGCGATGACCAAAACCTCGCCACTTCAACCTCATTTCGATCAAAGATCGCATCGTTGCTTCACGCACAGACCGATGATTTGTTTAAGCCTGAGTTCAAACAAAAAGTCTTCCAATCTCTTTACGACATGATTCACAAACCAGACGAGGCGAAACAATCACCAACAGAAACGTTCCACCGATTCAGTTTACTTTCAGCGATGGCGCATCGAAATAATCACGCCTTGTTCACCGTGCAGACAGAACCGACAACCGAAAGAGATAACAAGGGTCAATTGCTTTACACCGTCCGCTATCTGGTTGCAGAAGAAGCCATCAAACAGGAAAAGGTCGACGAAGTAACTCGTGACGCAATCAATGCGTGTCTCGGCTGTACGAATGAGGAACATTTTGGCCACACTCTCACTAAACCCGCAACAACGATCAATCACTACAAAGTCGTCCCTGATCCTAAAGAACGTGATAGGTTAACCGACCAGTCGTTCACACTGGGCGGAGTCAACAAAAAGGTCAATCCAGCAACAGGAACATTGAGAGCCGATACTCAAGTCGGTAGAGAAGACTTTATTCGAGAAAATGCGTTGGCTCATTATGCGAGTAACAAGCCAGATTTGAACTACTACATCTCAACCCAGCGCACCATTGAGCCGCCTAAAGGCGTCGATCCTAGTTATACCTATGCCGAATTTGATGTGTTTGACAAAAGTCAGGTGATCAGTCAGGAGCTTCTTGGCGCGATCCATGATCTTAGTCGTCATGAAGCGCAAAATGTCGCGCTGCAATTACTGGAAATATCCAAAGTCATGTACAACAACCAAGTCGCTCACCGCGATCTTCATATGAATAATTTGCTCCTTCACAAAGTCAAAGATACTGGTGAGATTTTTCTAAAAGTCATTGATTTCGGTAGACTCAAATACGATCAACAATTTGAACCCTATCAATTAAATGATATTAAGTACCTGTTTAATCGTCAGGGCGAATCTTTGGGTGAAACGTTTGTCCGCAACTATGTTGTTTCAGACCGGTCGGATATTGCCAAAAAACACTACCCTTTTCATAAACTCATCGATGAGTTCGAACAGCACGATGCCATGATCAACGATGTGTTATCTCAAGCCGGTAAAAAACTTGAAGCCGATTTGACGTCGGCAAAACAGGACCATGGCATGATTGACGTCGCTTTTATGCAAGCCAAGCGTGCTGTCATTCAACTTTTCAATCAAGTTCACCAGCTTGACCATAATTGCAGCAATAGAGTCACCTACGCCTAGACGATACATCCTCTGTCACTGAAGCAGCGATAACAGGCTGTTTACTTCCTTGATCATTGATCCGCTGAAAGCCAAATTTCAAATAAAAAAAAGCGAGTTCAGAGAACTCGCCAAAATATTCAGAATGAATGTAACAATATGAGCCAATCTATAGGGATAAGGTTATCCCTTGATCTTTGCGAAAGGACAAAAGGTTGTCTATTCGTGATCAAGAATAGCGATTGGTCTCCTAGCCTATGTCAGTCCGATGTCAGGGGAATGTCGTAGGTGTGTTGTTTTGGTTGTTGATCTCGGACGATTACACTGCAACTTCATCCAAAACTCTGAAAACACTTTCGTCCAAATGCCCCGCATGGACCTGTTTACACACCTTACGCCTCACAGCAAGGCCAGCAATAAGACGCTCAATCGAGAGGTGTTTGTTATCACTTTGCGCATTATATAACTCTATCAGTTTGCTCAGCGTTTCGTAGGGAAGGATTTCTTCTCCAATTCTGAGGAAGTCAAGCTTCTCTATGAGCTCCTGACACTCTTCTTGAATTGAGTTATGTGAATGCCCTGTCATTGCTGCTAGAGCCGTAATAGAGCGCTCTAGGGCTTCTGGTGAGGTATATTTCGATAACGTTATGGTAATTTCGTCAGCATTGATTTCGACCAAGTGTTTTCTTAGCTTCACGCGGCGGCCCAATTTTCCTTTCGGAGAACGCTCTTTACGTTGAATGGGTTCAAACTCTCCATCAATAATTTGCGACATTTCATCGAGTTGTTGTCTCGTGACCATTTCGTTTCGTAATGGGTTGGGTAACGTCGGAGCCATATTGCGTTTACCCGCATTTGTGGTGCGGGCTCGTGAGTAACGCAACACTTCTTCGGCGTCGCATTTAATATCGAATTGATAATCTTTGATCTTTGTGCCGTCAGACAACTCGGAGATCGTTAGGTGATAACCCCATAAGTTGACAAGGAGAGGCGCTTCACTGTCTTTTCCGTCGGACAGTTTTTTCAGCTCTCGGATCAGATCCATTGAGAAACGTCGCCACTCAATGTTTCTGGCGAGTTTTTGATTCAATGCACTTAATAGCATTGTATCTGTATGTCGGCGTGACATACGACTACGAAAATAGCTGTAAAGCTGAAAGACCAATGTATGCTGTCTGAGGATCTCCGGTGGGAACAAAAAGAAATAGTCTCGAGTGAGGAGTTCCTCGTAAAACGAAGGTTCCCAAACCAATATGTACAGATTGGGTTTGATACGTATTTCACCATCGGCCCCTTCCGTAGGCGCCTCCTCTGAAGCCGTTATGGTGCGAGCGATAAACCGGAAACGATCACTTTTAAATCCTTCTGGCATATTTTCACTTAACCAACGTCCCGTTAATTCATGAAGCTGAAAATCCGTAAACTCAATACGATCAATACTGTCCCGAATGGCATCGCGTGCAGGTCCACTGTCTTTTTTGCCACGAAGGGAGAGAATGTCCGTGATGTAGAGCGGTGTTTTGTTTGGGGCCTGTTTTGCATCAAGCTGGTATTGATGTTGATGGTGATCGTGATACTGCACAGTCAGTGTAAACAAAGCAAACAAGGTCATCAGATCATCGACTGTCATGATATTTTTGGACGATCTTGTTTCGATCACAGCCTTGGTACCTGAGATCGAAACCATACTCTTTTGATATTGTTTACGTGTTCGCGGTGGGGCAAGAGCCTGATCAATAATACCAGCCCAGTTTGTTGGAGACACGACAAACTGTTCAGCTTCATCTTTCATTGCAGGGGGTGTATTTAAACCATATTCATTGAGTAATCGTTTATTTACGTGTGTTTGAGCCAGTGCTTTAGACCGTTTTTGTCTCTCATTTTGTTTCACGGATTCTGTCATTAAGCTTGTTGCACCCAACGCAGAGATCAATTGATTTGGGTTAACAAAACGATGCAACATGGTTTTACCAGCTAGGCCTTCTTCAAACCGCACTGGAACTTGATGAAACAACCCAATATTGACAGCAGCGCGTAATCTCTGTTGTATCGCTGCTCGGGTGAGCTGGCCGTCTGTAGCATCAATTAACTCTGTGGTGGAAACAAAACCGTCTTTGCTACTGAAGCCTTGGAGTGATATTAGATTCAGAAGTTCGACAATGCTTTTAGTCACGCCTTTAAAATGTTGATATTGTTCGATCCAGCTGATTGCTATTTCTGATACCTCGAACATATGCCCATCTTTGTGACTCCGAGGAGCCTTGATCAATATCTTATCTTCTGAACTCATTTATTATGATCCATATCACACTAGCCGTAATACCACTATCGTTCCGAAAGAGTAAAGAAAAAATCAGGATAAATAAAGAAAAATTTTCCTGTTTCTTTAATCCCTGATCTTATGATTAAAATGATCTAAATTGATTATATGATCTATTGATCCAGTTCGTGATTTCAACCTAAATACTTGAAATTAAATTAGTTATTTTATCCACAGCTGAAAGCATGATCATAGTAAACTCCGAAACATGATCATCAAACTTATGAAAGCATGATCAAATTCATTCAGAATGATGATCAACGTGGCCTCGAATACATGATCAACAGAAGCTCTGAAGCATGATCATCAACTCTTCACACTTTATCCACAGATCTGGCGTTGTCGGCAATGCAGACCTCAATGGTTGTCGCTATTTTTGGTCATTAATGTTCGAAACAATGATCAAGGTTGTGTTCTTTTTGGCCGTAAAGCGGGCGTTTAACGTCAGTGGATAATCCATTCGACATGATTGAGCAAATAAGGGGGCTAAATACACGTCGTGACTGAACCTGTAAGCAT
This sequence comes from Vibrio ostreicida, assembly GCF_013074385.2. Classification (GTDB taxonomy): domain Bacteria; phylum Pseudomonadota; class Gammaproteobacteria; order Enterobacterales; family Vibrionaceae; genus Vibrio; species Vibrio ostreicida. The sequence goes on along the minus strand of NZ_JABEYA020000003.1, from coordinate 81,741 downwards.
GATCAAGGTAAAGTTCGGTTGTATACGGCAACGGTCGTGTATCTCAAATAAGTTCTCAAATTTGTTGTTGTGCTTAGAATCACTTAGTCCACCTGCATTCAATCGTAACTTAGCCGAGTATTTACATGCTTCCGGTAGCTTTGGTTGCTTGATCATTGATCCGAATAACGATCCTTATCTTAGGTTAGTAAACTTGAGCCAAAGATTGGTTTTTTTCCTTGATCATCTTTCCACTGAGGGATTATTTTAGTGAAAGCATGATCAACGTTAATTCCTTGATCATCGTTTCGAATCTTAGTTTATTTATCGTTATCCGACTCAAATTTCATTTGTAGCTCTGTTTTCTAAGCAGTAAACCTCTTTCGACGATTTTTACTGTATCGAAATTACACTGGCCGTAAAATATCGGTTGACTACAATCGTTCCGTTCAAAAGGGGATGATATTTACATTGTAAATAAGTGACCTCGTAACACTTTAATTGTGTCTACGTTTCCGTGGAGAAACTAAAGGGTTTTAAATGATATATTGAGACATTTTCAACTGACATCATTGAATTGACGAACATTAATATTATTAATGTGATTTTAATCTATAAATGTTCGTTCACCTTTTTGTTGTGTGAGCCATTTTATGCTGTACAATGTACAAAGATTACTTACAACGGATTTTGGCAATGAAAAGAGAACAGACAATAGAAAATCTCATTCAGCTCGCTGAACAAACGGCTCAGGTTCAGGCTGATCGAATTGAGATAGTGTTAGAAGAACGCAGTGATGAACATTTTCCGCCTATGTCGAAAGCTTTGATGGAAACCCGTTCGGGCTTAACTCGCAGAAAACTGGACGATGCGATTAATAAATTAGAAGAATCAGGTCATCAGTTTACTAAGAACAACGCCAACCACTATTCACTTTCTTTGCAAGAGGCACACATGTTGATGGATGCGGCTGGTGTGCCAAAATTTCATGAACGTAAACAACACAGTCAAAATAAGCCATGGATAGTTAATGTTCAAAACCAGAAAGGGGGCACTGGTAAATCGATGACGGCGGTACATCTCGCGGCTTGCTTGGCACTCAATCTTGATAAGCGCTATCGTATTTGCTTGATAGACTTAGACCCGCAAGGTTCGTTGAGACTATTCCTGAATCCTCAGATCAGTTTGACGGATCATGACAATATTTATTCGGCCGTTGATGTAATGTTGGACAATGTCCCTGAAGGGGTTGAGGTTGACAACAATTTCCTGCATAAAAATGTCTTGTTACCTACGCAGTACCCAAACTTGAAAACCATTTCAGCTTTCCCTGAAGATGCAATGTTCAATGCAGAAGCTTGGCAGGATTTGTCTCAAAACCAGTCTTTGGATATTGTTAAGCTGCTAAAACACAAACTGATTGATAAGATAGCCGACGATTTTGATATCATCATGATTGATACCGGTCCGCATATTGACCCGCTGGTTTGGAACGCAATGTACGCTTCAAATGCGTTATTGATTCCTTGTGCGGCAAAGCGTCTTGACTGGGCGTCGACGGTCAACTTTTTCCAGCATTTGCCAACGGTCTACGAAATGTTTCCGGAAGATTGGCAAGGCCTAGAGTTTGCCCGATTGATGCCAACGATGTTTGAAGACGACAATAAAAAACAGGTCGCGGTACTGACCGAAATGAACTATTTGTTGGGAGATCAGGTGATGATGGCCACCATTCCACGAAGCCGTGCATTTGAAACCTGTGCAGATACCTACAGTACGGTCTTTGACCTTACGACAGGAGATTTTGAAGGTGGTAAAAAAACACTGGCCACAGCCCAAGATGCGGTTCAAAAGAGTGCACTTGAATTGGAGCGGGTCCTTCACAGTAATTGGTCTTCATTGAATCAGGGGTAACGAAAGAATGGCAATTAAGACTTCAGATTTAAACGCTAGATTATTTGGAAAAGCGAATAAACGCCATGCAACAACACCAGAGGAAGCGCAGCAAGCGGCAAAAGATCAAGCTCAGGTGATTGAACTCTCGGTAGCGGGAGAAGAAATGGTGACATTTGAGTTGGTTCGTATTCCAGCCAGTCATGTTGCTAAACAAACCGTGGTTTTTTCAGAGAACGCTCGTGAGCAGTCTTTTCTCAATGAGCATGCGCTGTCGGATGTACTAGTGACTCTCTCAGAGAGAGGGCAACAATATCCAGCGGTCGGACGTAAGCAAAAAGATGGAAAGATCGAGGTGCTTGACGGTAGCCGTCGTCGTATGTCGTGTATTCTGGCTAAAAAAGACTTTCTTATTTATGTTGCTGAAAAGATAACAGGTGAGCATGCCAAGTTCCTTTCTGACGTTGCCAATGCCCATAAGCCTTTATCTTTGTATGAGAAAGGTCGTGAAATGCAGACGAAGCTTGATAGCGGCGAAGCGGAAGATCAAAAAGCACTCGCAAAAATGTTCCAGTGCAGCGAAGCTTTGGTCAGTGGGGCTCTTAAGGCGGCGGATTTGCCGCTGTCGCTATTGCAAGCTTATCCGAATGTCGCTGATCTCGGCCGTCCAACGATAGTGAAGCTTCATAAACAATTTAATGAGTTAAGTGAGGAAAACCAAACTCACTTACTCAGCAAGTGTCAGTCTACTGATGGGTTTGTTTGGCAGCGTAGTCAGGCTCACGGGGTTGCCCGAATCACGAAAGAGGTGTCGGAAGTGATTGAGCGATGGATCGAAGAGCTGTCGCCGAGTACGCGTGTCAGAAGCCAAAAGGTCGAGCTTGTCAAAGGTCGAGCGACATACAGCCGTAAGGGTTCTGATCTCGCGCTTAACTTGAAGAAAGTGGATGATGCATTGATGCAAGAGATTCTCGATTTTGTCGCAGGAAAGGTTAATTAAACCTAATCATTTCTGTTTAAAGCCGCTTTCGCGGCTTTTTTTCTCTCTCTCTTTTCCCGATTAACTTGTTATAATTCGTTTACTTTTTGATTTTTCTGATGCGGCGATGAACACATTCTTTTCCCTACTTAATGATGCAGCAAAACGCGCAAACCAACGGTTTGGTATGGTATTGCGAGGACAGCGTGATTGGCAAATAACGACGCTTGCCGTTGCAAAGCAAGTCTATGCTGATTCGACGGTGTTTCAGTTGGGAGGAGAAATACAGCCAGAAGTCACTCGATACGTGAATGTCAAAAAAGGCCAGCAATTGCTTGGACAAGAATGCGGGTTACTCATCTGTGATTTTTCTGATGGCTTTGATGCCAATTCCTTTAGTGCAGCTTTGGGCTGCGTGCATGGCGGGGGAGGGGTTATTATCTTACCCACGCTGCGGCCTGTTCAGTCGTTAGGTGCTCAGTGGTTAGACACCGCATTTTGTCAGTTACTTCAACTTGAGCAAGGGAAGGCGTTACCCGATCTGCCTGTATTTGCAACTGATCAAGGTCAGCCATTGGCTGAGCAAAAATGCGCGATTGAGAAAATTCGCAAGGTCGTTGAAGGTCATCGAAAACGACCATTGGTATTGACGGCGGATAGAGGCAGAGGAAAGAGCAGCGCATTAGGACTGGCGGCCAGTGAAATGATGCCTTTACGGAAATTGCGCATATTGGTAACAGCGCCAAGTCTAGCCACTGTTCAGCCTGTGTTCGAGCATGCTCATCAACATTTGCCCGGCTCGACCTTAAAAAAAGGCCACTTGCAATCTGACGCATCGGAACTGATCTTTATCGCCCCTGATGAGCTATTACGCACTGAGCCTGAATGCGATTGCCTGTTTGTTGATGAAGCCGCGACCATCCCTATTGCCATGTTGCAAAAAATGGTGGCACGCTATCATCGCTGTGTTTTCTCCAGTACCGTTCATGGTTACGAAGGTTGTGGTAGGGGGTTTACGGTGAAGTTCCAAACCTGGCTCAAACAGCATCGACCGCAGGCGGTATTCTTTCACCTCGATCAGCCAATTCGCTGGAATACTCAAGATCCGCTTGAGAAGTGGCTGTTTGAGACTTTTCTGCTTGATAGTGAATTGAAAACACCGCTCCTTCAGGGCACAACAGAGTGGCAACTTGAAGCGATAGACAAACAGGAATGGATTCATGATTCGGGTAAATTGAAAGCGTGTTTTGCTTTATTGGTCAATGCACATTATCAGACCTCGCCCAACGATTTGATGCTGATACTGGACGATCAGGCAATACAATTATTGGGTTGTTTCATCGATGGATTGTGTGTTGGATGCATATTGACGATAGCAGAAGGTGGATTAGACGCTGATCTCATTAATGCGGTACAACATGGACGGAGGCGGCCGAAAGGTCATCTTGTTCCCACTATGTTGGCCAATCACCTCGGTTTGTCAGAAGCGGCCAGTCAAACCAGTGTGAGGATTATGCGAATCGCCATTCATCCAGATTTTCAACAGCAAGGTATCGGCTCTGCATTCATTAAACAGCTTGCGGCATTAACAACCCATGACTTTATCTCCACCAGCTTTGGGGCCACCAGCGAGCTGATTCAATTCTGGAGTAAGAATGGTTTTAGCATCGTTAAACTGGGTGTACAGCGTGATAATGCCAGTGGTTGCCATTCTGTTGCGATGATTAAAGGCGATACCCGTTGGCTAGCGGATGCTAAGCGGCACTACGCTCAGTCATTTCGTTTTCTTATCAGCGAATCGTTTGCTGATATTGAAACCGACATTGTACGTAATCTAATCCCCAAAGGTGATGCTTCCACAGCCTCTTTAAGGCAGCGCCCACTCATAGAACATTACTGCTTAGGTGGAGGGAGTTATGAGAGTGTGGCGATATTTGTCGAAGAATGGCTATTGTCTTCTCACCAAGCACTCACTTGCAGTTCTGATTTACTAATACGAAAAGTTCTCCAACGATGGAGTTGGAAAGCCTGTAGCCAAGAATTCGCTTTGGCAGGCAGAAAACAATCAGAAACGCAATTTCGCGCAGATTTGTTGGCGCTGATCAATACTCTTAAAAGTTAACATGGACCTTTAAAAAAATGTACACTGTAAAAATGACGAACCTTGATGTCATGGGGCGCAATTTTACAGTGTAAATAATGGAAAATTACGGCTATGCAACGACGCTATGTTAGTGTTTTTCAGATGAAAATTGATTTAGATCAAATTATATGAAACCGCATTGTATGCGTGACCCCTAAATTATGAGTATTTTTCCTAACATTTATCTCTGTTGTTAACTGTATAAAAAATATAAAAATTTTACCGAACAATAGCCAACATATCTCGTTAGTCTTTGATCTCTCCCCCTTTCTTGGTTTGCGAATTACCCATTTCTTCCTACACTCAACACTGAGCGTAAAGCTTACATAACGGCTAGGAAATTAAAAGAAAAGTGAAGGTTAAACATGGAGTGCTTACTTCCTGAGGCTTTAGACATTTCTACTGTGCTTGACACAGTAACCCAGTACAAGGCTTGGCTGGATAACACCGATCCCATTCGACTCAACGCCGAGTGCGTGACACGAGTGGATGCGGCTGGCATTCAACTGCTTTCGTCTTTTTTTATTTCCGCGAAAAAGAATCAACAAGACATTCAATTGTGCAAACCCAGTGTTCCTTTGCAAGATGCAATAGAAACATTGGGTTTGCAAAAAGTGTTTGAGTTAGCAACGAAAGTCGGAGAGTAATCACGATGACTAAGATTCTCGCAGTAGATGATTCCGTATCCATTCGCCAAATGGTCAGTCACACGTTGAAGGATGCGGGTTATGACGTAGAAACCGCTAATGATGGGCGTGATGCCCTCAGTAAGGTGGCAAGTAACAAATTTGATGTGGTGATCTCTGACGTTAATATGCCCAATATGGGTGGTTTTGAATTGGTCAAAGCACTAAGAGATAAACCCCAGTATAAGTTTATTCCCATTTTGATGTTAACGACGGAAACCAGTGCAGAAAAAAAACAGCAAGGAAAATTAGCGGGTGCGACGGGATGGCTAGTTAAACCCTTTAATCCGGAAACATTGCTGAAGACATTAAAACGAGTGATCTAAAAAAAATTAAACGCTACTAACGTCAGTAGGCAAGGAAAAGCGTATGGCTTTAGACATGGAACAACTGCGCAAGATGTTTTACGAAGAGTGTCGTGAAAATCTTGAGGTGCTCGAAGATGTTTTAGTGAATTTAAATGTGACGTCGGTTGATGACGAGTCCATTAATACTATTTTTCGCGCAGCCCATTCTATTAAAGGTGGAGCAGCGACCTTCAACCTCCTCGATATTAGTGAATTTACCCACTCTGTTGAAGCCTACCTAGACTTAGTTCGTAATCATGAGCGAGAACTGACGGTTGCCACCCTCGACTTATTGCTGAAAAGCAGCGATTGCATCCACACAATGCTGGAGGGACACGAGCAAGGCCATGAAGTCGATACCGAATCCCAAAAACAGATCAGCGCGCAATTACATGAGTTGTTAGGCGAGGCTGCTGTAGAGCCTGAGCAAAACAATCAAGCGGTTGTTGAAAGTGAGACCACGGCTCCACATCAACAAGGGGCTTATTGGGCGGTGTATTTTGAGCCTCATCGCGAAATGTTCTTTAGCGGTAATGACCCGTTACGTATTCTCAGAGAGCTGAAAGATCTCGACGCTGATTGCAGTATGACAGTGGACACTGAGGCTTTACCTGACATTGAAGTCATTGAAGCAGAATTGTGTTATCTCAAATGGCAAGCGACGTTGAATGGCGAAGTCTCAGAGGAGAGCATTCGAGAAATTTTTGAGTGGGTTGAAGATGAGTGTGAACTTAAGGTAGAGCTTAAAACGGAATCCGTTGAGGACCCGACTGAACAAGACAGCGTCGCCGATTCATCGACTGTCGAGCCTAACCAATCTCAGCCACCCCCTCCATCAGAAGCGTCGGCTTCGCCTTCGGCGCCAGCAACCCAGAAGCCACCGAAAGGCGCTAAATCTGATTCTAGTGTGACCTCTATTCGGGTGGATATCGATAAGGTCGACAGTTTGATCAACTTGGTTGGTGAGTTGGTCATTACTCAGTCGATGCTGACGGAAATTGGCAATGACTTTACGATCGACAAGCTGGAGAAGCTTAAAGTCGGTCTCGATCAACTGCTGCAAAATAGCAAAGATCTTCAGGAAAACGTACTCAATATTCGCATGTTACCAATGAGCTTCGCCTTCAGTCGCTTTCCTCGATTGGTGCGCGATTTGTCTGGTCGTTTGGAAAAACAAGTTGATCTTCAGATACAGGGAGAACAGACCGAACTCGATAAAACGGTGTTGGAGCGGATTGTTGATCCGCTGGTTCACTTGGTCAGAAACGGCATCGATCACGGTATTGAACTTCCCGCGATCCGTGCTCAACAGGGGAAACCAGAACTGGGTGTGATTAGTCTCAATGCGTACCACCAAGGTGGCTCGATTGTGATTGAAATAAAAGATGATGGTGCGGGCCTCAATTGTGAAAAGTTATGGAATAAAGCGATAGAGAAAGGAGTACTGGCGCCGGACTCACGACGTGAAGACATTGCGGATAAGCAAATCATGAACCTTATCTTTGCGCCGGGTTTCTCGACGGCAGAAGAGGTGTCCGATATTTCTGGTCGTGGTGTGGGTATGGATGTGGTGAGGCGAAACATCGAAGAGCTTGGCGGTCATATTGAAGTTGAATCGCAACTGGGCTCTGGCAGCTGTTTTACGATCAGTCTTCCATTGACGCTGGCTATTTTGGACGGTCAGTTGGTCAAAGTCGGCGGAGAGGTGTACGTCATTCCGTTGTTGACCATTGTTGAATCTATTCAAATTGATACCAGCTGTATCAAGCTCGCTTCTGGTGGCGTGGAACTCTATCGACTTCGAGAAGAAAATATCCCCATTCTGCGTTTGCAAGAAGAACTAAAAATGGGACAAAGCGGCGCGCTTGACGAGCGTATTTTGTGCTTTGTCGAAGCGGCCGGTAATCGGGTTGGTTTGTTACTTGATGAGTTGCTTGACCAGCAACAGGTTGTGATTAAAAGCTTAGAATCGAATTACAGTAAAGTACCCGGAATTTCAGGGGCGACAATTTTAGGTGATGGCTCCGTTTCACTGATTCTTGATATTCAGGGCTTGATTTCCCATTTTCTTAATCGTTCTTCTGATTCGAATAACAGTGGTATGGCGGCTTAAGGAGGTCATATGGATGCATCCGCACAAACCCAATCTCAGTCACGGGAGATGATAGAAGAACAGGCGCAGGCGACACTGCATCAGGTCAGTCAAGAGGGTGTGTCTGAAAGCGCTGACTTTTTGAGTTTTAAACTGGAAGGTGAACTGTATGGGGTGGACATTAAGGACGTCGAAGAGATTCGAGTTTGGGAAAGACCAACGCCAATCCCCTATTCACCTCAATTTGTCAAAGGGGTGATCAACTTACGGGGGATGATCGTGCCCGTGGTTGATTTACGCAGTCGATTTGATGTTGGCGACAGTGAGTATCTGGCGACAACCGTGGTGATTGTTTTACGTTTCCAGACTGATGAGTTGGAGCGCTTGATGGGTTTGGTTGTTGATGCGGTTAGTGATGTGGTGAGTCAGGGGCAAAATGAACTCTATCCGAGTGTGGGTGAATCAGCGGTTACCCCCTACTTACAGGGGCTTCTTAATGTCGGTGATCAGGTGATGTCATTGCTCAATACCGAGGAACTACTCAACATCGACGCTATTTTGAGGAACCAATGATGATCATGCCGCAAGAATTTTTAAGCTTTCTTCTCGGTGACGAGGAATACGGGGTTCCCATATTGGATGTGCGCGAAGTGCGCGGTTGGAGCGCTGTTCGAGAAGTGCCTAATTCTCCAGATTTTATGTTGGGTTTGTTAGAAATACGGGGTGAGTATGTACCGATTGTCGATATACGAGCACGATTTGGGTTATCGCTTGCGGAAATCGGTGCGACTACGGTAGTCATAGTACTTAACGATGCCCAAATGCACCCACTGGGTATTATTGTTGACGGAGTGTCGGAAGTGTATCCGTTAACGGATGAACAAATAAAACCAGCACCACATGTATCGGATTCAGTTGATCATAGTTACATTCGAGGCATTGCTTCGGTTGAAAATGGTCACTTAATACTAATCAAACTTGAAGCTCTATTTGACGTATCGGAGCTTGCTGTACCTGACCAGACTGAAGAGAGTTGGGCCTAGCATACAGACGAAGCAATCAGTGAGAGGTGACACATGGCATTTTGGAATAGGAAACCGCGACCTGCTGCAGCTGCGCAATTTGGTGCAACCGCTCAGGATAGCTTGATGGATGACTACGAGCCTGAGCAGGGACTGTCAAAGGACCAGCTGTTTTCGGCTTTGAATGCAGCACAGACAGCATTAATGATGATTGACCGGGATTTTAACATTACGTATGTGAACCAGAAATCTCTTGATCTACTAAAAATGCATGAGTCACTTTTTCAATCTTTGTGGCCAAACTTCAAAGCAGATGAAGAATTTTTGATGGGATATTGTATCGACGGATTTCATTCCAATCCCGCGCACCAGAGGCAGATGTTGTCCAATCCCTCGAATATGCCCTATACCACAACGATAAAGGTTAAGGACGTTGAGATTGAACTGAATGTCGGGGCCATTATCGACGGCCAAGGGGATTACGTTGGTAACACGCTCGAATGGTCTGATGTGACGGATGCGATTAAGCAGCAGGATGATATGGCTCGGTTGCAAGCGGCGGTTAACCAGGCTCAGACCGCCATGGTCATGATTGACCGAGATTTTTTGATCATCTATGCGAATCAAGAAACCCTAAAACTGTTTAGCAAACATGAAGCGACCTTCCGCTCTGTTTGGTCTGGTTTTACTGCGTCTGAAGACTGGTTGATGGGGCGCTGTATTGATGAATTTCACCAAAACCCTGCGCATCAGAGGAAGTTACTGTCGGACCCTGCCAACCTTCCTCATAAAACCGATATCAAGATTGGTGACTTAATTATTGAGCTCAATGTGGCGTCTATTACCGATGCACAAGGAAATTACATTGGCAACACCTTAGAGTGGTCAGATGTCACAAGCATTCGTGCACAGCAAGACGATGTGGCCAGATTACAAGCGGCGGTTGATCAAGCCCAAACCGCCATGGTGATGATTGACCGAGATTTTCTGATCACCTACGCCAACCAAGAGACAATAGACTTATTCGGCAAACATGAAACGACGCTGCGCTCAGTTTGGTCAGGGTTTACCGCATCTGAAGAGTGGTTAATGGGGCGCTGCATTGATGAGTTCCATACCAACCCAGCTCATCAGAGAAAGCTACTGTCGGACCCGAATAACCTCCCTTATAAAACCGACATTAAGATTGCGGATTTAATTATTGAACTTAATGTAGCCTCCATCACTGATGCGCAGGGGAATTACATTGGTAATACGTTGGAATGGTCGGATGTCACGGGCGCCCGAGCTCAGCAAGACGATGTGGCCAGATTGCAAGCGGCGGTTGATCAGGCCCAAACCGCCATGGTGATGATTGACCGAGATTTTCTGATCACCTACGCCAACCAAGAGACAATAGACTTATTCGGCAAACATGAAACGACGCTGCGCTCAGTTTGGTCAGGGTTTACCGCATCTGAAGAGTGGTTAATGGGGCGCTGCATTGATGAGTTCCATACCAACCCAGCTCATCAGAGAAAGCTACTGTCGGACCCGAATAACCTCCCTTATAAAACCGACATTAAGATTGCGGATTTAATTATTGAACTTAATGTAGCCTCCATCACTGATGCGCAGGGGAATTACATCGGTAATACGTTGGAATGGTCGGATGTCACGGCCATCCGTGCACAGCAAGATGAGGTGGCAAGGTTACGAGCGGCGGTTGACCAAGCTCAGACCGCGATGGTGATGATAGATAGAGACTTTTTCATTACTTACGCGAATCAAGAAACCATTGACCTGTTTGGGAAGCACGAAGCGACCTTGCGGACGGTTTGGGCGGGGTTCACGGCTTCCGAAGAGTGGTTGATGGGCCGGTGTATAGACGAGTTCCATAAGAACCCAGCTCATCAACGGCAGATGCTCTCGGATCCCGGAAATTTGCCCTTCCAAACCGACATCGACATTGCTGACATCAAAATTGAGTTAAACGTAGCGGCGGTGACGGATTCAAAGGGGAATTACATCGGCAACTCTTTGGAGTGGCGAGATGTCACAGAAGAGCGAGCACAACAACAAGAAGTTGGACGTTTGGCTTCAGCGGTCAAGGGCATGACAACCAATCTTATGATGGCCGACAAAGACGGGATTATTCAGTACCTTAACCCTTCACTATTCAATTTGCTCAAGTCACGAGAAGACGACTTGAAGAAAGTGCTTACTGGATTTGATGCCAGTAACTTGGTGGGAAAAAATATCGATGTTTTTCACAAAAACCCCAGCCATCAAAGAAACATCATCAACAATCCAGATCGCCTGCCTTTTTCCTCCAATATCGCGGTGGGCGGGTTGGAGTTCAACCTGACCTGTATCGCCATGCATGATGCCAGTGGTAACTATATTGGGCCGGCATTGCAATGGGAAGACATTACCGAGCAGCAAGATGGGCAAAGACAAGTTGAAGCAATGATTCAGCGTGCCATTGCTGGTGAATTTGCTGAACGAATCGATACCTCCGTTTATAACGGCTTTATGAAAGAGCTGGGGGATGGCATCAATAATTTGCTCGATACTATGGTTGCCCCCATTGGTCAGTGTATTGATGTCATGAGTCGGGTCGCGGACGGCGATTTAAATACGAATATGGACGACGACAACAAAGGTGAATTTGGTCGCCTTTCTGATGCCGTCAATACCTCGATCATCAACTTACGCAATATGGTCGATAAAATTACCCAATCTTCGGCTCGCGTAGCCACGGCGTCGACGGAAATTGCAGAGGGTAACAACGATCTTAGTCAACGGGTAGAAGCACAGGCTTCAAACCTTGAAGAGACGGCGGCCAGTATGGAGCAAATGACGGCAACGGTGCGCCAAAATGCAGACAACGCAAAAGGCGCAAATACGCTGGCTGAAGATGCAACCAAAAAAGCCAGCAAAGGCGGTGAAGTGGTTGGTCAGGCAGTATCAGCGATGTCTGAGATTAACACCGCAAGCAAGAAAATTGCCGATATTATCGGTGTCATCGATGAAATTGCCTTCCAAACTAACTTACTGGCCCTTAACGCAGCGGTAGAGGCAGCGAGAGCGGGTGAGCAGGGGCGTGGATTTGCGGTGGTCGCGGGTGAAGTGAGAAACCTCGCTCAGCGAAGTGCTGCGGCGGCCAAAGAGATTAAAGGCCTGATCAAAGACAGTGTCGAGAAAGTTGATGAAGGCTCGCGTTTGGTGGATGAATCTGGAGAAACGCTCAGTGAATTGGTGGAAGCGGTTGAAAAAGTGAATGGATTGATTGCGCAGATTGCGTCTTCGAGTATCGAACAATCCACGGGTATTGATGAAATCAACCGAGCCATTTCTACTATGGATGAAATGACACAACAGAATGCCTCTTTGGTTGAACAAACCTCGGCGGCCAGTCAGTCACTTAAAGACGAAGGTAAGCAGCTTATTCACCTAATGAACTTCTTTGCCAGTGACGACAATGTGTCGACATTTGAAAGTGCTAAGCGACCAGATACCGGTGCACCGAAAGGCAACGTAAGGGAAATACGTGCACCGCGCGTTGCTAATTCAGGATTAAGCGCGGGCGAGGACGGGGAAGAATGGGAAGAGTTTTAACCCGCAACGATAAGGATTCAACGGATAATGAATTTGAACTGACGGACAAAGACTTTAAATTTATCCAGTGGTTCATGCATAAGCATGCCGGAATCTATTTTTCTGATCGAAAGAGGACCATGGTATATGGCAGAGTCAGCCGCCAGTTGAGGCGGCTGGGCCTCAAACGTTTTTCAGACTATCAGCCACAGATTGAGCAAGATGGCGAAGAACGAGTGAATTTTATCAACAGCCTGACGACCAACAAAACCCAGTTCTTTCGTGAATATCATCACTTTGAGTTTCTAGAACAAGTCATGCTGAAAGAGTGGAAACAAATGGGGCTGAAGGATCTGAGCATTTGGTCTGCGGGCTGCTCCACAGGCGAAGAGCCCTACAGTTTTGTTTCATCCTTGAATTGTGCCGGTGCTTTTAAGCAGTTTGGACAGGTCTCAATCACGGCCACGGATCTTGATACCAAGGTTTTGGCTCATGCTAAACAAGGTATCTACAGCGATGAAGCGATCTCTTCTATTCCTGAAAAATATCTGAAGTCGTCTTTTTTTAGGGGGAAGGCGAGTCAGCGAGGAAATATTAAAATTGCGGAGAAGTTACAGCAGTTTATTCGATTCAAACAACTCAATTTGTTGGAGGATTGGGATTTCTCTCATCCATTTGACCTTATTTCATGTCGTAATGTGATGATTTATTTTGATAAGCCGACTCAGGAGAAGCTGATCAGACGGTTTCATCAACAATTGAAGCCTAACGGTGTGTTGTTTATTGGCCATTCTGAGAGTGCAGGGTCGTGCAGTGACCTGTTTCGCAACTTGGGCAAAACGATTTATGTTAAGCAATAGGAGCAACAATGATCGGTCCAAAGGCAACTAAGCCCAAGTACGAAAATAGCCACTTTAATCGCTTTTATCATCCGCAAAAGGAAAAGCACATGATCAAAGTGTTTCCTGGCGGGCTGTATTGTACCGCTGAAGACGAGATCATCGCGACGGGTCTAGGGTCGTGCATTTCTGCGTGTATTTGGGATGAGTTTGCAGCGGTCGGCGGAATGAATCACTTTTTATTGCCTTTTCATAATCATTCAGAAATTAATGCCTGGAGTCCGGATGAGGTTGTGTCTGTCGCGTCACGTTACGGTGGTCATGCGATGGAAATGCTGATAAACGCTTTGATTTCTCGCGGGGCGTCAAGAAACAGGCTCAAAGTGAAGTTGTTTGGGGGCGCACAAATGTTGGGCCGTCACTCGATGATAGGAGAAAAGAACATCGCTTTCATTCTTAAGTATGTTGAGCAAGAACAATTGCAGGTGGTTGCTCAAGACTTAGGGGGCATCGATCCCAGAAAAATCATGTTTGACCCGCTCAAGGGCAAAGCTTGGCTTAAGCGTATTCCGTACAACGAAGTGCATCACTTACAGCAACAAGAAGACAAATATGCCAGCGAGCTGGACAAAGAAAGTCATCGTTCACATGACGATGATGTGGAGCTGTTCTAATGAAAAAAATTAAAGTGTTGGTGGTGGATGATTCTCCTGTTTTTCGGGCATTACTTTGTGAATTGATCAGCTCTGACCCTGAGCTGGAAGTCGTGGCGATGGCGGAAGATCCTTTTGAAGCGAGGGAGCTTATTAAGGTTCATAACCCAGATGTGCTGACGTTAGATATTGAGATGCCCAAGATGAATGGGGTTCAGTTTCTAAAAAATCTGATGCGTCTGCGGCCGATGCCTGTTGTGATGATCTCGACCTTGACCCAACATGGCGCAGAGCCGACCTTAACCGCGCTTGCGCTTGGGGCGGTGGACTACTTTCCCAAGCCCAGTGTCGAGGCGACTGGGGAAATGGTCAACTATAAAGGGTTAGTTAACGACAAGATCAAAATGGCGGCTGGTGCAAATGTGCTTCAAGACAGAAGTAAGCATCATCCGGCGAAAAAAGTGCAAGCGGAGAGCTATAAAACGTCAGTGGAAGTGATTGCTATTGGGGCCTCCACGGGGGGCACTGAAGCAGTCAATCAAGTTTTGTCGGCCCTGCCCGCTGGGCTGCCTCCTATTATCATTACGCAACACATTAGCGCAATGTTCAGCGCATCGTTTGCGGCACGGTTAAATGAAAACAGCGATATTCAAGTCAAAGAATTATCAGTCAGTAAAGCGCCTTTAGTTAATGGGTGCGCTTATGTGGCCCCTGGAGATAAGCATTTGGTGGTCACAAAACGGGGAAACCACTTATATTGCCAACTTGATGATAGCCCCGCTGTCAATCGGCACAAACCTTCTGTCGATGTGATGTTTGATGCGGTTTGCGAGACGGTCGGAGCTAACTCAATTGGCGTAATTTTAACTGGAATGGGACAAGATGGCGCTCACGGCATGCTCAATATGAAGCAAAAAGGGGCCAAGACAATTGCTCAGGATAAAGCGTCTTCGGTGGTCTGGGGAATGCCCAGAGTTGCCGTAGAATTAGACGCTGCTCAACAAGTCTTGAATCTAAAAAAGATCCCTCAGGCCATCTGTGACTGCTTAAAATCAAGCTCGTAACAGAATATAACGTCAGGAAAGTGCGATGAGTAAAATAATTACAGACTATAGGTACCGTTATGGTTTTGCGATAGGCGTTCAAATTGTTTTATTGTCGATTGGTATGACTTTGTCGTCCTCGATGGCGAATGTCGCGATTGCGGTCCTCGCGGCCGCTATACCATGGTTCGTGTTCCCACGTGTTGATTCGATGGTTAACAGAAAAACGCTGACTCCCGTGGCCGATGATGCACCTCGCGATAACCGGTTGTTAACAAAGAGTACGAGTGAGGTTTTGCGCCAGCTCACCACCCAGCTCAATGAACCACTGAATCATCAACATGGTGTGGTGGATGAATCGGCGGAAACGCTCAACGAAAGTTTCTTTGAATTACAACGGTTAGCCGAAGGACAAAATGAAATCACCAAGCATTTGGTCGATAACCTATTAGGGAACCGAGAAGATACCTACGATATAACTCAAGTTCTGCCTGAAACAGAAGCAATCATTACTGAGTTTGTCGACACGTTAATTAAAGTCTCTGAAAGAAGTATTTCCGCGGTTCATAGTATTCATGATATGTCCGATAAGTTAGATATCGTGTTTAAACTGTTGGCACAAGTGAGAGGGTTATCCGAACAAACGAACTTACTGGCTTTAAATGCAGCGATTGAAGCTGCGAGAGCGGGCGAAGCGGGAAGGGGGTTTGCTGTTGTAGCACAGGAGGTGCGTAATCTTTCGGTGAAAGCTGATGAGTTGAACCGTGAAATTGGCAAAGAAATCAATATCGCTCAGGAGACGGTCCAAGAGGCTAATAAAACGGTGGGAGAAATGGCGTCAATTGACATGACTGAAGCGATTTCATCGAAGGAAAAAGTAGACCAAATGCTTAAAGGCGTTCAGCAAGTGAATGAGGCCGTCGAAGAGGAAGTGCAAAAAATCCAGTCGCTTGGCGACACACTGCATCAGCGGGTTGGTGATGGTATTCGAGCACTTCAATTTACCGATATTATTATTCAACAGGGGGACTACGCGAAACTCAGTGTCGGCTTTCTGGAGAACATTTGTGAGTTACTGGCAGCGCATGCGGAGAAAAAAGTCAATCAGGAACAGTTGATTCAGTCTTTGTCTGAGCTGAAATCCAGTATCGATCAACGTGGTGCTCCCGCCGCATCTCAGGAGTCGATAGAAGAGGGTGAAGTTGAATTATTTTAATTTTTTAAATGAAACGGTTTGTATAAGTTTAGATACTGATTGTAAAAAATAAGGGGATTGTATGACGGTTGAAGCTCAAGTTGATTCGAACTCGAAGCAAGTGACTATATCCATTGAAGGGGCGTTTGGGTTTAACTTAGTACAGGATTTTAGGCGCTGTTACTCTGATAAAAAAGATTTCCGATTTACTATCGATCTGCGCAAGGTGGATTATATCGACAGTGCCGGACTTGGGATGTTGCTCAATATGCATAATTACCTCGAACAAGATGATGGGATGATCCGCATTACCAACACCTTGCCACAGGTGAGAAAGATTTTGACCATCTCTAGGTTCGATAAAAAATTCTCCATTGAATAGTGGTTAGTTGAGGAAACGCTTATGCATGTGATAATCGTTGACGATCATGCCACCAATCGAGAACTTTGCGGCGCTATGTTAAGTCAGGTCGTTGATGAGTTGACCAAGTTTGAAAGTGGTGAGGGGGTGGTTGAGGCCATGGAGGAGATGCCATCGCTGCCGGATGTCATCTTGCTCGATGTCATGATGCCAATAAAAGATGGCTTTACTACAGCGCAAGAAATTCGGGAGGCGTTTCCACAGCACCACATCCCGATCATCTTTCTCACCGCTCTGGATGACCTCGATTCATTTGAGCGTTGCATGTCCTTGGGTGATGACTTTATCCTCAAGCCCGTTGAGAAAAGCATCTTAGTCTCTAAAGTGCAAGCGCACTTTCGTATCGTTAAAATGCACCAAGAGGTGCGGCTTCAGCGTGATGAACTGAGTAAGTTCAATGAGCATGTGCGGTACGATTATGCGATCGCCGAGTCGATTTTTTCCAACCTAATGGATGAAATGAGCGCTCAGGTGAAAGGCATCTACGGGGTCGACTATATTTCTACGCCGTCTACGGTGTTTAATGGCGATCTCATCCTTGTGGCTAACCGTCCCCATGGTGGTGTTTACGTCATGATAGCGGATGCAACGGGGCATGGTTTACCTGCTGCTATCTCGGCTATTCCGGCAACCCGAGCCTTTTTTTCGATGGCGGCAAAGGGGCTTGCGCTGGGAGAAATCATTAGAGAGCTTAACGATGTGTTAGGCCGTTTTCTTCCCATGGGAATGATGCTGGCGGCCAGCGTGTTTGAAATTCGGGCGAATGGTTTTGAGGTCTCTTGGTGGGGAGGTGGGCTTCCCGATGGTTATTTGCTGGATAAAGACGGTGCCATTTTGCGTAAGCTGGTGTCGACTCATATGCCTTTGGGCGTATTAAAGCCCCATGAGTTTGAAGGTGAGCTTGTTCACTTAAAGCTAGAGCCGGATCAGAAAATCGTCTGCTATACCGACGGGGTGATTGAAGCTGAAAATGAAGAAAGGGAGCAATTCGGACAAGAGCGGCTTGAAGCATCATTAGCGGTCAAGCGCGCGACCATTCCAACGTTGTTTGATGCAGTGAGAAAATTTGCTAATCGGAATGTCGGTGATGACTTGTCAATATTGACCATGCAATTCCCCATTTCGAACAACAATGAAGTAGAAGCCAAACCAGCCAGCTTTTATCTCAGCAAAATCGCGACTGAATCTACGTTGCACTTTCCCGCCTCTGTGCTGAAATCGGTGAGTGTAATGGGCGAGGTTAGGCAATGCTTAATGGGCTTATTTACAGGCCATCACTTGGATTTGGTTTGCTCTGTTTTATCGGAACTGTTCGCTAACGCGATTGAACATGGGTTGCTAGAGTTAGATTCGAAGATCAAAGAAGAGCCCGATGGCTTCTTCACTTTTTACCAACTTAGAGAAGATAAACTGCGCGATATGCCTGAGCATTTGTGGGTGACACTATCGATTCAATTTGACCCCAGTACACGTCAGCTTTTGATGGTTATGAAACACAACGGCAGCGGTTTTGATTATGTTAAATATGAAAAAAGCATCGAGAAGTCGACCACACATGGACGAGGGATTGTTTTGGTGTCGGAACTTTGTGAATCCATGAAGTATTCCAAGGCAGGGAGGTGTGTCAAGGTGGTTTATAATTTTGACTCTAATCACGCGTTCCCAGGTGTTGTCTAGCGATTTACAGTGTAAACATGGGGGGATAAGTGACTTATGCCTGATTTTACTATAAATTGTATATAGCATTGTAATTTAATTTTATAGACTGAAACGGTGATAGTTTATAGAGTGGGCTGTAGATGTGGAAGAAATTAGTCAGCTTATCTGAGGATAATCAGCAGGTTATCGCAAAATTGACGCCAGATGTGAATCTGGAAGGTCGATTTGACAGTGAAGGTGTTGAAGACGCTTTAGAGGCACTGAACGCCAGCAATTTCTATTTGTTGCAGGATGAAATTGTCCGGTTTGTTAACTGCGCCAAAGAAGGCAAAGGTGAAGCTCAGGTCGGCTTTGCGATTGCCGAAAAGCGCGACGCAAGTGTTGAGGTCGATTTATCAGAGCAAGACATGCTGGCCAGTATGATTGTGACGGGCGCTTATGGCGGCAAAGCCCTTCGGGGGCCCCAGATTGTCCAAGCCCTCGCTCAGGCACACATCACCAAGGGCATCAATAAAGCCGCATTGAAGAAAATTCTGGTGATGAGCCATCAACTCAAGCCCGGTGAAACCTTTACCCAGCCCGTGGCGAAAGGCAAAGAGCCGATTCAGGGACAAGACGCCAAATTTATTCCCCTCGTTCAAGACATTACCAAACAAGTCCTCGCACCAACCGAAAACGATGACGGTAAGGTGGATATGCTTAATTTGGGTGAGACAGTCACCGTTGATGAAAAAGCCCGTTTGATGAAGCGTATTCCAGCAACAAAAGGCACTTCGGGTCTCACGGTGCAAGGGACGTCCATTCCACCTCAATCAGGCAATGACGCCATGCTTAAAGCCTCAAAGGGATCGGAAATTTCACCAGATGACCCCAATTTGTTGATTGCTTCGGTTTCTGGGATGCCGATGATCAAAGAGCGCACCGTTGAAGTTGAAGACGCGTTGTGTCTTCCTACCATTGGTGTGGCAACCGGTCACATTAAGTTCAAAGGGAATGTGTTGGTGACGGGCGACATCGAGTCAGACATGGTTGTGCGGGTCACAGGCAATTTGACGGTCGGTGGTTTTATTGAATCTGCCGATGTTCAGGCTCAGGGCAATATTGATGTGGCAAAAGGTATCATCGGTCATAATGTTTCCGGAGATGAAAAGAAAAGTTGTCAGGTCAAATCGGGTGGGACGATTACCGCCAACTACGCGCAATTTTCTGAGATCCAAGCGGGCGACAATATACATCTTAGTGTCCATTGCATGAACAATGAGCTGCGTTGCGGGCAAGACTTAACGGTCAGTGATGCGGCCGAAAAACAAGGCACCTTGAGTGGCGGGAGTGCTAAGGTCGGTGGCAAAGTGGTCTGCATCAACCTCGGTGTAGAAGGTGATACGGCGACGCATGTGCATGCTTTTGCTAAATACCATATGTTCAAAGAGCGCCAAAAAAAGTACAAAGAAGAATACCGAATAGCGCAAGAAGCGACGATGGAAGGGGTGCGTCAAGAACTTGAGTTTAAGAAAAAACCCAAAGCGGAGCGCAGTGAGGAAGAAGAAGCCTCGATAGAAAGTCATAAGAAAGAGCTCAATCAACATCTTGAAAAAGTAAAAATGGCCAGAGATAGCTACGAGATGGAGTTTGAACAAGCGCTGGTCGATAACATTATTGAAGTCAAAAATAAAGTTTACACCCATGTCACTGCTCAGTTTGGTGAAGAAAAAGTGACGACAAAACGAGTTCATGGCGCCAGCACCTTTTCGTTTAATCAATTTGAAATTAGGCTTGCTTCTATGCTTGATGAGGAAGCGCTTGAATCAGAATAAACGGCAGTATGTGATTGCTGAGCCTTCCATTATCAATGGTTTATTTTCGTCTTCGTCACCGTGAGCGATCGGTTCCATCGCTATGGGCGCGCAACGTTCCGTCAGGAGGCCCTTGATCCTTGGGATAAAGGCCAACCAGAGCAATGACTCGCTAAATATACTCGGCTGGTGAGGACGGTCGTGAGTTGCAGAATGCTCACCTCCTGACACTCTCCACACACAAGCTTGACGGCTTGTTGTTACAGTATCCATTAATGTCATAAGAATTTGGGCTGACGGCATCGGCTTTTTGGACGCCGTCGTCAGTCGTTAACGAGCTGTATGAAACCTAACTGCCCATCCAATCGATTTCGCAATCATCAACTGGAAGTCACATTGTTTAAGCACCGTGCCATTATTGCTTTTATCGCGATGATGCTGCTTTCTGTTGTGCTGATCGTCAATCTTTACTCATTGGAAGTAAGAGACTTTTCTTATTATAAAACCCGCGCCAACGATAACCGAATACAGGTGTTGCCCATTTCGCCTCCCCGCGGTCTGATTTACGATCGAAATGGTCAGCTGATTGCTAAGAATATCCCTGTTTATGTGTTGCAGGTGTTTCCCGATAAGACGACGAATTTGAATCGTTCAATACGCGCGTTGCGAGAATATGTCGCCTTATCCGAGGAGCAGGTTGAGCGGCTAGAGACGCTCAATCGTCGCCGATTTAAGCCGATCACGGTCAAAACGGGGCTGAGCGAAGAAGAAGTGGCCAAATTTTCCACACACCAGCATCAGCTGCCCGGATTTGTGATTAATGCCGAGATGAAGCGTTTCTACCCTTATGGTGAGTCATTGACTCATGTTATAGGTTATGTTTCCCACATTAATGATAAAGACATTAAGCGGTTAGATCAGCAGGGCGAGCTGGCAAACTATCGAGCGACAAAGAATATCGGCAAGCTTGGGATTGAGCGTTACTACGAAACCCTGCTGCATGGCAAGCAGGGCTATGAAGAAGTCGAAGTGAACAGCCGAGGTCGAGTGATACGGACACTTAAGTCTGTGCCTCCTGTGGCGGGTAAAGACATCGTCCTGAACATTGATGCGGATCTACAAAATTATGTCTATCAGCTTTTGGGTGATAGGCAGGGCAGTGCTATTGTCCTTGACCCAAAAGACAATAGTGTCTTGGCGATGACATCCAGTCCGAGTTATGACCCCAACGCTTTTGTGGATGGCATTTCCAGTGCCGCGTACCGAAAGTTGTTGCAAGATGTTCATCACCCTTTGGTTAATCGCGCCACGTTGGGTGTCTATCCGCCAGGGTCGACCGTGAAACCTTTTATCGCGATTGCAGGCCTGACTGAGCAAGTGATTAGTCCCGACACGCGACGCAACGATCATGGGCGCTGGCAGATCCCCGGTTCCAGCCGCCGTTCAAAGGCGTGGCGTGATTGGAGACGCTGGGGGCATGGTGATGTCGACATTACCATTGCCATTGAAGAATCGGTGGATTCCTTCTTTTATCAGATGGCCTACGACCTAGGTATCGATAGAATCTCTGATTGGATGGGGTTGTTTGGTTTTGGTCGTCTGACGGGGATTGATCTGCTTGAAGAGACGGAAGCGAATATGCCAACGCGAGAATGGAAACAACGTCGACATCACCAGCCATGGTATAAAGGAGATACCGTACCGGTAGGCATTGGGCAAGGGTATTGGACCGCCACGCCTCTGCAGCTGGCGAAAGCAACCTCCGTCTTGGTTAATCACGGCGATGAACGGCCGCCGCATTTGTTAAAAGCCATCATTGAGCATGGCCAGAGTTTCGACTCTGCGGAGCCAATTGAAACACCTGTGGTGAATTCTATGGCTCACGTAGAGGATAAATTTTGGGATCTTTCCCTCAATGCGATGCGTCTTGTGAATCAGGGGTCGCGAGGTTCGGGAAGACGAGCGTTTCGCCATTCGCAGTATTGCAGTGGAGGAAAGTCCGGGACGGCCCAAGTATTTGGACTCAAGAAAGATCAAGTGTACAACTCACGTGAACTGCGGCACAACTTACTTGATCATGGATTGTTTACTGGATTTGCGCCCTGCGATGAGCCCAAATATGTGGCTACCGTGGTGATCGAGCATGGTAATGGTGGAGCGAAAGTCGGTGCGCCGTTTGTTCGCCAAGTCTTTGATCATCTCTTGGTGCCGTCGACAAACCCCAGTGGATCGGAATGAATCACGAAGTGCGTGCCCCCAAATTACCCTGAGTATTAGCCAACCTACAAAATCTCAACTAACGTATTAATGTTGGTTTGGTTTTTTAAGGGATGCAAACATGAAAAAGGTGTTGTCTCAGTTATCGGTTACGCATCGCCTTCTGGCGATTTTTGTTGTATTCATCGTGACCATTGTGTTGGTGGCGACCGATGTCATCTTGACGTTGGAAAAAAACAAGCAGGATGGCACGGTCATCAATGTCGCAGGTCGGCAGAGAATGCTGACGAAAAAGTTTGCGAGTGAAGTTATGTTGTCTATCTACGAAGGGCATAAATCTCAGCACGCTCAACTCAATTATGACAACACGATAAAATTGTACGAAGTCTCGCTGAGGGCCCTCAAAAATGGTGGGCAGACCTTTTCTGACTTGACAATGAATAAACCGCTTAACCTCGTCGACAGTTCGGCGACAGACTTTAAATCTCGGCTGGGCGCGATTGAACAGCTTTGGAATACGCAAAAGGCGATGGCGCTGACCCTGTTACAACAGTCTGAACCGCCAACGGAACCTCAGGTGGACGCTTTTATGCTCGCGAATCATAAAGTACTGGGTGCGATGCACCAAGCGGTATTGAGTTATGGTCAATACGCAGGCAACAATGTGGCGAGCCTGAAGCGCGACGTGGTGGTCATCTCCAGTGGTGGTGTGCTGGTGGTTATTGTGCTGTCTTTTATGATCGGAACCAGTTTGACGCAGCCTATCAATCAATTGGTGTCCATTAGTCGTGATACCAGTAAAGGTGACCTTGAAGAGAAAGATTATATCGATGAGATTGTGAATAGTAGCGAGCTTGGCTTGTTAGCAAAAAATATCCAGTTGATGCGCCATGCTCTATCTTCAGTGGTGAAAGGGCTTAAAACCAGCGCTGAGAATATCACCCACCTTTCTTCGCGTGTGGAAACCTTGTCTCAGGAAGTCAATGAAAGTTACGAAGACGAGAAATTAAAGTATCAGGAAATTTCCGAAATTTCTGATGGATTAGTACATTCATTCGAGCGCGTTTCGAATGTGGTCGGCCAAACACTGGAATCAGCAGGTAAAAGCCAGACCAGCGCAAAGAATGGCTTGGAGTCCGTCCATGCCAATATCAAAGCGGTCGAGCTCGCGTCGGAAGAATCGAAAAAAGTCTCGGAAAACATTCAGCAACTCAGTTCAGTGGCTGAGCAAGTTTACAGCATTATTGACGTGATTCAGACCATCGCAGAGCAAACCAACCTATTAGCGCTGAACGCTGCGATTGAAGCCGCGCGAGCGGGTGAGCAAGGGCGTGGTTTTGCCGTCGTCGCAGACGAAGTTCGCATGCTGGCGAGTAAAACTAACGATTCGACTGGGGAAATCAGCAAATTACTCAATGATTTAACCGAGCGGGTCAAAGTCTCAGTGGATTCCGTTGGTCAATTGCAAAAAGAGGTCGAAAACAGTCGGCAGTGCAGTGGTGATACCGCGACCAACATCGAGACAATATCGGAAACCATTGCCCTAACCGTCGAACAGCAAAATGAAATTGCTTCAATGATTGATGAGCAGTCGCGCAGCATTAAGGATTTGAAGCAGGCGCAGGACTTTTTATCCAACTTACTGCAAAACACCAGTAATAAAATAATTAATAGCTCGCAAATTGCGATGGATATGAGTGAGATGGCGAAGGGTATTTCATCGACTCTGGACGATTTTTCACTTCCGAATAAATAGAGTGTGACGTTTCGTTATTTAGCAAAAAAAGGCCCGTATCGGGCTTTTTTACTGTGTATTATCGCGGGGCTTGCGCTCGGCAAGCGTGCCTTGGATGGCAACGTCTTCCCTTTCAATTATTGCCGTCAGATCGCTGGGGTTTGGTGAATGCCTTATTATTGGTCTCTTTCCAGTACTGTATTCGAAGGCGATGTAACCGTGCTTTTCTCATCCTTTTCATGATATTCCTTCCTTGCCTCGTTATTGAATGTGTGGGGCCGTTGGCCTCCAGTTATTCCCTAGAGAATCTAAGTTTGAATATGGACCGAATATTGAGGTTTTTCATGGATTCTCATCGATAAAGCCATGAAAGATTGAGGAATTGTGAATTCCGATAACGATTAATCAGCCTGTCATGTAATAAATCACAAAGCCTGCTTGGATTCTCCGCTATCGGTAACGGTTTAACCTGTTTGTCACCTTTGCTGACTATTATCGGCTCGAAATGATAATAATGTCTTTAATCAAGGAGTCAGCAATGTGGAATCGTAATCAACAAGATGTTCATTTTAACCAGATGATCGAAGCGAGATTATCGCGGCGTGGTTTCTTAGCGGGCAGCGCTGCGGTGGGAGTCGGTGCCTTTTTGTCGCTTAATCCCATCAGTAAAGCGCTGGCCGCAGACAAGCGCAGTAAACTACTTAACTTCGAGGCCGTACCAGCTTCAACCGCCGACACGATCACGGTACCAAAAGGTTACCAAGCAACTCCCCTGCTATCTTGGGGCGATCCAATTTTCCCTGATGCACCATCATTTGACCCGAGCGGAAAACAAAAAGCGCAAGCTCAGGCTCGTCAATTTGGTGACAATACCGATGGCATGAGTTTGTTCCCCATTGCCGATGAGAGAGCTGTGATGGCAGTCAATAATGAGTACACTAATTATGATTTGTTGTTTGATCATGGCGGCGAGGCGATGACGGCTGATGACGTCCTGAAAGCGCAGGCTGCGCATGGTGTTACTGTATTTGAAATCGTCAAGTCCTCTGGAGAATGGCGCTTGGATAAAAAGGGCCAGCGCAACCGCCGTATTACCGCGAATACAGAAATGAGGTTAACTGGGCCTGCCGCCGGTCATCGTTTAATGCAAACCAAGTTTGACCCTTCAGGTATGCGGCCTCTGGGTACTTTCAACAACTGTGCGAATGGCCAGACTCCGTGGGGGACTTATTTGACGTGTGAGGAAAACTTCAATGGTTATTTTGGGAGCAAGGCCAGTGCGACGGTATCTGATGATCATGCTCGCTATGGGATCACTGCAACACCGAGCCAATACCAGTGGCACAATACGGATGAGCGGTTTGATGTCACTAAACATCCCAACGAGCCGCATCGTTTTGGTTGGGTAGTCGAAATTGACCCTCACGATCCGACATCGACACCATTGAAGCGCACGGCCCTTGGCCGATTTAAGCATGAGAATGCGGCACTGCTGATCAATGATGATGGTCATGTTGTGGTCTATTTAGGGGACGATGAGCGTGGTGAGCATCTCTACAAATTTGTTTCTCGAGGAAAATATCAGCCCAATAACAATAAAGCGAATCGAAACCTACTTGAAGAAGGGACCTTATATGTTGCTCAGTTTGAGATGGACGACGTTGAGCTTAAAGGGCGTGGCAAGTGGCTGGAGTTGACTTATGGCAAGAACGGACTGACCAAAGAAAATGGCTTCAACGATCAGGCTGAAGTGATGATTTTTGCACGTCGCGCGGCGACTCAGGTCGGGGCAACAACCATGGACCGTCCTGAGTGGGTGGCAATACACCCAGACAATCGCCACGTTTTCTGTACTCTGACAAACAATAAGCACCGTGGTGTGAAAGAGGGCCAGCCAGTCGGCGGACCCAATCCACGTAAGGAAAACCATTATGGCCAAATTGTGCGTTGGGTGCCTGACAAGGGCAATCACACCAGTGATGGCTTTGAATGGGATCTCTATCTGATTGCTGGGAACCCATCGGTTCACAAAAACACGCGATACGCTGGCAGTGACAACATTGATCAAGACAATATGTTCAATAGCCCTGACGGGATCGGATTTGATAAAGCGGGACGTTTATGGATTCAGACCGATGGCAATTACTCCAATAGCGGTGATTTTGCAGGGCAGGGAAATAACCAAATGTTGTGTGGGGATCCTATGACGGGAGAAGTTCGCCGTTTCTTGACAGGGCCGGTTGCCTGTGAAATTACTGGCTTGACCTTCTCGGAAGACAATCGGACTCTATTTGTGGGTG
This sequence comes from Vibrio ostreicida, assembly GCF_013074385.2. GTDB lineage: Bacteria > Pseudomonadota > Gammaproteobacteria > Enterobacterales > Vibrionaceae > Vibrio > Vibrio ostreicida. The sequence goes on along the minus strand of NZ_JABEYA020000003.1, from coordinate 55,166 downwards.
TTCAACATCCAGGAGAAAAGGGCGCGCCTTCGCATTTTCCTGCCGGAGGGAAAAGCAAACCCCGTTCCACTATCATGGCGATCACTCGTGAAGATGGCGGTGTGATCGGCGCCTAATGACACTGGGATCTCTATTGACGAAGGGGCATCATGCCCCTTTTTTAGTTTTTGTGACCGTCAGCATCTGGACCCTTTGAGCGCTGGGATGCTGATTGCTGACCATAGAGAACCGATCAATCGTCAATATCAAAAGGTAAACGGGTGAGTTTTTAGGGTGTGAGTTCCTTGTTTATCGACGGTTTGGGACAAGAATCGAAAAGAGCATTTGGTCTGTGGGAGAATTTATTTGGGACCAAAATGGGTATTTTTTGTCTCATTTTGCATCTTATTTTGAGAATGGATTATTCTAATGATAAGAGACTTTTTTTATCTTATTGATTGATGTGCACTTTGATTCTTATGATTCTTATGATTTTGTGAATTTAGTGGCGCGCTGTTTGCATTAGTTTCGATAAAGAGTGGTCAGGCTTAGCGTGAGTTTTGCATTGCTGCGTAAGCTGGTATTGAAGATATGCACGGGGAGAAAATTATGGCTGAACCGTTTTCACCGCCGCTTTATCAAGCCTTCGATGGTAACGAAGTGAGCAAAGTTAATCCTTCTTTAGGGCAACGTACAGGCCGTCAATATGGCGGTGCCAGTGCCGATATTAATCGACTGAATAGCTCGCCAATATTGGTCGATTCAGGTTCATTGGTCGAAGGATTGGACAAGAACGAGCAAACTCGATTTGATCCCTCTAGCGTTGAGGCGCTAGGACACGAACTGGGTACTCTTGTGGTGGATAAACAAGGACGCTGGAGCTACTCGGTCTACAAAATAAAGATGCATTATCTCGTTGAGGGTGAAACCAAGATTGAGCGCTTTGGCTTGAACTCAACCAGTGGCAAACAATATTGCATTACGTTGACACTGGTGGGCGTAAAAGACGGCGTAATCATTGATGAAACCGCCACCGAGATTACGTGTAAATAGGGTTACAGACGCTAAACTCAGTCTGAGTAAAAGTAGCGAATAATCGTCTCTGTGATGGTAACCGTTCGTTTCGGCAACTTTCGGTGGCGCTTGGTCACAAAGTATAGGGTTTCAGCCACGTCGTTGTTGGGTTGATAGATATCAATGTCTCTTTTGTCGGGAAAACACGCCAGTGCGCTTTTAGGGAGCACGGTAAACCCAACGCCTTTTGCCACTGGCAGTAAGATCTGGTTGAGCTGATTAACATAACCTTTAGTCGGCAGATCGCTGATGTTGAGGTTCTCCAGTGGTGGTTCTCCGCATTTGGACAAATAAAAGGAGAGATAGTGATCCACATCTGGATGCCTGATCAAGCCGAGTGATACTAACCTCTCTTTTGTCAGTGCTCCTTGGTTATAGAACTTAGGCACGAGCAAACACAACACCTCTTTACCCAGCGGTTTTACGTCAAATCTTGAGTCAGAAGGAGCCTGAGTGACGATGCCGATGTCTGTTGAATCGTTTAAAATATCCGCGATAATTTTATGCTGTGGAGCGGCCTCAACCGAAGGAATTAAGCCTTTGTATTTACATTGTAAATCAATAAGGTGAGGGTAGAGACCTAGAGCTAAAGAGCCCGAACAAGACAAAGATACGGGGCCATTATAGGGATCATCTCCAGTGAGTGAGCAGAGAAGTTCCGCCTGTTGCGACTGGACTTGTTTCGCGTATTGATAAACAGATTTTCCCGCATCGGTAATGTCAAACGTCTTGTTGTGTCTTGTGATTAAAGGTTGCCCACAGGCTTTTTCGAGCTTTTGTATGTGTTGGCTAACGCCTGGTTGGGTCATATAAAGTGTTTGGGCGGTTTTGGTAAAGTGACCGGTTTCAATCAATGTCTGAAAGGTCTGAAGCCATTGGAAATTGAGCATAGTCATCGTCTAATCACAATCAATCATGTTGTCGAGTCTAGGAAATTACGTGTCATCTGGATAGAAAAATTTTGGCGAAGCGGGTCATCCGCTTCGCCGACATGGCGCTTTCGAGACGATTTATGCGGCATTGAGTTGTGCGGCGAGTTCTTTGCCATTGCCACGATATTTGTCTACCGTAGGTGCGAAGGTAGCAGAAATATGCAGCAATCGAGAATCTGGATGCTCTGCTAAATATCGGGCTTTGGCTTCGTCGCTGTTTAACTGATCCCAGTCACGGTGAATGGAACGTGCGAGATGCAGCGTCGTGGCCATTTTGGGGGAAATCTCAGCTTCTCGGGGTTCATAATAATTTGCAATGGCGTCAACCATAGGTGACGGAAATTTCCACGCCTTCGCTAGCTTTGCGCCCAACGCTGGCGCTGTGATATCGAGAATTTCTTCCTGAACCGCGATCGCATCTTCCCCCGCTTCAGAACGTTGATTGATTTGCACTGCGGCTTCTGGGACCAGTGTGTGAATCATGAGTTCACCAATATTATGTAAAATGCCTGTGGTGAAGACTTCATTGGCATCCATATCGGTCTCATCAGCAATTTTACTCGCAATGACTGACACTTCGAAGGTGTCCTCCCAATATTGAGTCATATCAAGCGTTTGCACTTTATGGAACACACCTGACAGCACAGAGGCAACGACTAAGGTCCTTACAGGCCCAGTTCCCACTCTAAGTAGGGCTTCATTGACTGACGCAACAGATTTGTTCCCGCCAAAATGAGCGGAGTTGGCCATACGAAGTAATCGGGCGCTCAATATCTGGTCCGTCGCAATTTTTTTCGATAGCTCGCCAAAATCCACTTCATCTTTATTCACCATATCAAGCAGTTCTTGCAATATTTTCTGAATTCTCGGTAGTTCGTTGAGACGAGATATTAAAGCCTCCTGACTCATGGTTCACTTCCTTATCTTTATTGAAGAGCTTTCTTACTATAGAACAGTAAATGATTTTGATACAAAGTCATGGCGAGGTAGGGCTGTCATTGAAGTTAATAACAAAAAATTATCATAATAAGAATAAATGATAATTTTTAGTGTTTTCTATTCATGCTTAATATGGTGGCTACCTTGCAGTTGTCTGCTGCATGAAACTTAAAGAGGTCACGATGTCAAAACCATACCCACGCAATTTTTCTCATATCGGCATATCTGTTCCGGATCTGGAGGCGGCCGTTACCTTCTACACTCAGGTTTTAGGTTGGTATCTGATTATGCCACCGACAGACATTGTCGAAGACGATTCTGCCATTGGTGAGATGTGCACAGATGTATTTGGGGTAGGATGGGATCGCTTTCGCATTGCGCACCTTTCAACAGGTGATCGTATCGGTGTGGAATTGTTTGAGTTTAAGGACCAACAGAGCCCAGAGGATAACTTTGAATACTGGAAGACGGGCATATTTCACTTTTGTGTTCAGGACCCAGATGTTGAAGGGTTGGCAGAAAAGATTGTTGCAGCGGGTGGCAAAAAGCGCATGAAAGCACCTCGTTATTACTATCCGGGCGAAAAGCCCTATCGTATGATCTATATGGAAGACCCTTTTGGTAATATCCTCGAAATCTATTCTCACAGTTATGAACTCCACTACTCCGCTGGGGCATATCAGTAAGCGATAGAAAGGTTTTGCCATGATAAAAAGGTAGGAGGATTTACTTCGATTTTTGTTTCCTGTTATTATCACGGCTCAATCGTCGGGGTGCCCTTGGGCTGAGATCGTCTTGCGAAACCCGTTGAACCTGATTCAGTTAATACTGGCGTAGGGAACGTTGAGCATTGTGATTATTGGCCCCTGCTGACGCTAAAGTAGTGGTAAGTTGGTCATCATCAGCCAAGGTTTCTTAACGCTGTTTTAGGAAACATCATGAAAGCATCACCACAAGCCACGCCTATCGTTTTGACTATCGCAGGCTCTGATAGCAGCGGAGGAGCGGGGATTCAGGCGGATATTAAAACCATCTCAGCGACAGGCAGTTATGCCTGCTCTGTTATCACCGCTGTCACGTCACAAAACACACAGGGAGTGGCCGCAATACACCCGATCCCTCTCGCGCATATTGAAAGCCAACTTGACGCTGTGTTTGCCGATTTAAACGTCAGCGTGATTAAAGTGGGCATGATGGCAGACTCGAGTATTATTCAATTAGTTGCCGATAAAATTCAATGCTATAAGCCGGATTACTTGGTTGTGGATCCAGTGATGATTGCGACCAGCGGCGCTGTTTTGTTAGAGGAAAGTGCGGTGACAACACTCAAACAATCGCTTCTTCCACTGGCTGATTTAATTACACCTAACCTTGCTGAATGCGCGGCGCTGGTTAATGCACCGATTCCCGTTGGTGAAGACGATATGGGGGCCTTAATTGAAGAATTACGCCAGTTGGGGTCGGAGGCAGTGCTGCTTAAAGGAGGCCACCTTCCTCAGTGTCAGGGCAGCAATGATCTTTTGATCATGCCACAAAGCAGCGAGCTATTGCGTGCGAAACGCATTCTCACTCGCAACACTCACGGGACTGGTTGTACCCTGTCATCCGCGATTGCCTCCTACTTAGCTCAAGGAAACCGGCTTCATAAGGCGGTGTATCTTGGCAAACAATATATTTCTCAGGCGATCAGTCATGCCGATGAACTGGCAGTGGGTGATGGCCATGGACCGGTGAACCACTTTTTCGCAGGACACAGTCAGGTGCGGTGAGGGTTAAAACTGGCCTAGGAGGGTTGATTTCATTTGTAGGATGAATGTTTTTTTAGGGGGGATTTAAAGTATGAATTTAATGACGCCAAAGTCGCTCAAAGGGTACGAATCTTTCTTCAAATTGACATTGAATTAAACGTCTTCGTGAAGAGCTCGATTAGTATATGGCTATCTTGTCATTGGGCTCAGGGCGCCATCATGAAACATTATTTCATAGAAAAACAATACGGTTTAGGTTTGTTGGGCGGTTTCTTTGTCATTATTGGACCTCTGTCCTGGCAGATCAGTCATCTTGATTTCCTGGGTCCTGTTTCTGACATTTTCGGCGCGACCTTAACTTTATTGACCTATTCCGCTGGGCCAGAAGGTTTTGTGATCACTTTGCTAATTTTGATCGCGCTGACGCGAAAATTGATGCCCAATGTGCCCAATTGGTTGAGTAAATTGGTGCAATTGGGTTTGATTCTTGTGATTGGCTTTGTGTGTAAAACGGAGCTTAAGCAAGTCACTCAAAGCCCTCGGCCCTATACCTATCTTTTGTCACACCAACTCTTGCTGCCTAACCCGACCCATTTTTACAAACTGGATAGTGCGCAACAAGCTCATGTTATCGATGAAATTTCCGGTCGTGTGAGCCCTTGGCGAACTCGCCACTGGTACAAGGAAACCGATTATTCTTTCCCTTCGGGGCATACTCTTTTTGCGGCAATTTGTTTAGGTTTTTTTGGTCAACTTTTTATACGTTCGCGGTGCTACGGACTGGCGACTACCTTGAGCGTTTGGGCCGTAGGGGTGGCTTACAGCAGGCTGTGGCTGGGAATGCACCGACCTATTGATCTGTTAGGTTCGATCTTATTTGTTACGCTCATTTATCTTTTGATTCCGGACTTACAGAAAGTCCGCGAAAAATTGTTCACTCGGGGTTCGAACGCGGTGACTTGACGCTCATCTTGATTTATTTCGATTGAAAGTCGTGTTCGGCAATGTTGAGCTTCAGATGTCAATCTTGTCAAAAGTCATACATGCCTCCCACTTTTTGTTTGTTTTTTTTACAAAATTTCGAGTCGAAGAGATCACATTTTTTATAAAACTCGCTATTATTTGTTTGTTGTTTATTAATTTATCAGCTATCGATTCGCGTAGGCAGGTAAACAAAATCCATGTTCAGTGGTGAGGTGTGTATGCAGATTAATTTACTCAAGCGTCTTATTAAAAATATAATCTTTGGTAAAACAGATGATACCGCTGCTGGGGTTCAGGTTGCCGAAATGGCGGATGCTCGAATGGGGGCCATGTACATGTTGGCCAGCACTGAGATCTCAAAAGTTGCGATCATTTCTAATGCTCATTACTTCAATACCTTTGTTGTCGGGATAGAGCCATTTGAAGACTTTAAAGATGCCGCTATGGGCTTGCTCAATAAAACCGAAACCATGACCAAACTGAAAAATAGTAAAGCGGGTAAAAAAATCGCGAAAGTAGCAGAAAAAGCGAGTGAAATGACGTCCGCGGCGAAGGAAAAAATTAAGCAACTATTGTCCGATTTTTTTAGAACCTTGTTGGATAAAGTGGGCGATGTCTATGGCGATTTGTTACATGGCATTGAATGGTTAACTCAGGTCGGTACTTGGTTGATCAGTAAGTTTGCTGGCAATTTTTCCAAATTAATTCCTGGTTGGGGGCATGTCCAAAGTGCCTCTGGCCTCTATTCCGCAGTGAAACAATCCATCATGAAAGCCAAGGACCTGATTACTCAAATTTATAAAGGACGTGGGGTGGAGTTGCTTGGTGGCCATCCAAGTATTATATCCCGAACCTTGGCGCGTCACTCTGCTACCGGTGTATTGGGGGGGATCAAAGACTTCACCATGAGCGTGGCTGGTATTGCGGGCGCAACCGCGGCAGGGATCGGTTCTATCATCAGCTTGGTGATCAGTATTTTAGAAAGAATCATTAAATTGGTGGACTTTTTTGTTCAGCGCAGCCTACTGTCGAACGTGTTAGAGCGTGCCACCAAAGAGTGGCATAATCGAAGTTCTCAGAGCAGTATAGTCCATGACCATAAAAGGTTTTCAGAGTGGTTTCAAAGGGCGGTGATGACGACGCCAATTGTCTCTGCATTGGTTATGGGAAGTGGTTTTGTTGGCCACCCTTATCGATTTGCCACGCTTCTGACTGCCAAAGGTGAGGTGGTTTCTCAGGGAGAATTTGACAAGGCGGTGGTGTATATCGAGAAGCTCAAGTCCTTGTCGCAGCAGTACGTTCAGGAATATTCTAAGAGTTACAAAATTGATTTCACGAGCAGTGATGGGGTGGTCAACGCACGGCTCAATGAGTTGAAAAAGGGAAAAGGAATGTTGGATGGGCATGAATTTGCGGTGCGTTCTGCGTCAGTGGTGCCCTCGACGCCTTAGTGATACCTCCCATCACAGACCACATATTGGCTGAATTATTTTTTACGGCGAGAATGGTCAGTATTGATTATAAGAAATAGTCGGCTGCTATCACAGTTTTTTACTTCGGTGAACAGTACCAAGCTTAAAACTCAGCAAGCTCAAAGTGGGGTGCTAAAATAGGGTCAAGGCTCATAACTTATTATCTCGATGAAAGCACCTGATAATACCAATGATGAAAAGCAACGAATCGACGATCTTCACTCGCTCGACCTTTTAGATAGTGAACCGGAAGAGCGTTTTGACCGTTTAACCAGACTCGCAAAGCGTTTGTTCGATGTTCCTATTGCCGTGGTCAGTTTGGTCGACAGTAATCGGCAGTGGTTTAAGTCTTGTGTGGGTCTTCCGGTTAGAGAAACGCCAAGAAATGTGTCTTTTTGCGGACACGCTATTCATGATGATAAACCTTTCATTGTTTGTGATGCGTCTCAAGATCCGAAATTTATGGACAACCCACTGGTGACAGACGAGCCTTACATTCGGTTTTATGCTGGTATTCCCTTGGTGTATAACAATGACACTAAACTGGGCACATTATGCATCATTGATACTGAACCCCGTCAGTTTTCTGAGCAACAGAGAAAAGATCTGATTGACCTAGCAAAACTGGCCGAGCAGCAACTTGATGCGACGATTCAAGCAACATTAGACCCTGTGACTCAGATCTCTAATCGTCGAGGCTTTTTTGAACTCGGTGCAAAATCCATGAGCTATTGTCGGATGGGAGGGTTTAGTATCGCATTAGCTTGTTTTGCTATTGATGTGGCGAAGACGACTGAGAATGGGGCGGAGAACCAAACTGAGGAAGATTATCTTCGCTCATTTTCTGACCTATTGGCGACCTCGTTTGGGGAGTCGGATATTTTTGCGAGAATTAGCGAGGATGAATTTGTAGTGCTGATGTCCGGGTTAACGGTTAAAGTGGCCGACATTGCCGTCGCTCGTTTTCGTAAAGCAGTCGAACAGTTCAATCGCCAGCAGAGCGTCACGATATATTTCGATGCAGGCGTGGCAGCCGTCAAACCTTCTTCGGGTGTGACACTTGATGCCTTGCTAGAAATGGCGCAGAAGAGTTTGCAAGAAGGAAAGTACCTGAACCGTTAGCACTTCTCTTCTGCGTGCTGATGTCATAGATCTCTCATCAATATTTCGAATTCTTCGTTTGCTTCAATAATCAAGCGGCGCAGCTCCGTTGCATCTTGGTCGTTAAGATCCATTTGCCAGTCATCCTGAGCTTCTTTACCTTTGATTCGAGTTTTACCCTCAAGCTTTTCAAAGCTGACATTGCACAGTTCAGCCTGATGGTGCTCATTTTTTTCAATAATATCAACGCCTAACAACCCTGCTGGGTTGACCTCGATGTGAGCGTGAAAGTGGCGTGTTCCTTTTAGTTCGTAATCTCTAAAGGTTGAAATCATGCGAGTCTCCTTGGTCTTTTTCAATGGGTTTAACAAGTTTAGGTCACTGGTTTTGACTCTAAGATGAAATTATCGTGACGTTTGTTCCAGAATCTTACTTTGTTTATTTATTTGTCAGTGATGCAAGCATGTGTTCGATGGATTCGATAGCCATGGACACGGTAGGTGGTGGCGATAGAGAATACGGATGTAGAGCGTAGACGCTATTTGGCAAGAGTTGATAATCCTCGTCACAGGGTTGAAGGTTCGGGTATTGTTGAAGACAAAACTCGGGTATCAAGCCAACGCCCATATTGAGCTCAATCATATGGGCAACCTGATGGACAGTATTGGCGTTATGATGGGTCGTGAAGGACAAGGTTTTTTCATCCTCTTTGACTCTATGCTGTAAATGGTGAGTCACCAATTTAGGCTGCCATTGGTTGGCGATATATCGGCTTGGTACCATGAACGGCTTGATGTGGCGAGGTTGGCAGAGAATGTCTCGAAATTGGCCGATTCTTTTTTGTTTGAGGCGGCTATCAGGAGATTGACCGACTCTTATCGCAAGGTCAATGTTGTGTTGCATTACGTCCAATTGGCGATCTTCGGCGAGTAAGCTTAGGGAAACTTTGGGATAGTGCATAAACGCTTCACTCAATGCAGGAACGACAATACTGTCCATCAGTGCGACAGGAGCGGTCACACAAAGGTTACCCTCTGGCTCTGTTTGTAACTGGCGTATATCTTGCCAAGCTACTGACATCACGTCATTCATCTTGATGCAGTGTTGATAAAATCGTTCTCCTGAAGAGGTCAGCGACTGCTTTCTGGTGGTTCTCTTTAAAAGTGAGCAGGATAAATCACTCTCCAGTTGTTTCAGCTGTGTACTCAGCACTGATTTCGATAAATTTAATTTCTCGGCTGCCTTTGAAATAGAACCGGATTCGACGATGGCTTTGAAGATCATCATTTGCTTATATTGGCTCATCATTGTTCTCTTTTAGTAAACATTCATTTCTAATTTATCTGTTTTTCTTTGTTAATCCCAGCGTTAAACTTTTTCCATCAATCGCAGAGGAGAAATACTATGTCCCAATTCGTTTTAGATGCTTGCCAAGCCGGTATCGATGCATGGAAATCCGCGTTTAACCTTCAGGACGCGAAAGGATGCGCTCAACAGTATGCCGAAGAGGCCGTGATGGTAGCCAAACCATTTGGTACATTTGAAGGTCGCCAGCAGATAGAGGCATTTTGGCAACACATTGTGGATGAGGGGTTTAAAGATGTGGCATATACAGAAATTACTTGGAAAAAAGTGGATGACAGCAATTACGTGCTCTCGTCAAAATGGACAATGAACAAAGCGTATGGCTTAGTTCACAAAGAGGTCTGGACGTTGCAAAATGATGGGAAAGCGCGCTTAACTTATGATGAGTTTGAAGTCCTTGGTGAACGATAGTTACGATGGTACGGTCACCAGCTTTGATCATAAATCATCAGGTTTCTCGTGAGGGGGGATGTCAGCCTCGAACCAATGAAAGCGTCTGCTTGTCGTGTCTATTCGATCACTTTGTTGTTTAAGTTCCAAAAAGAGCGTCACTTCCCAGCCTTAGGAGGGAATAAAAAAGCGGTGCAAGCGGTATTGTATTTTCGCTGCGTCGATACTCAATAGACACTCATTGCAAATAACTAATGTTTCCATTATTGTGGAAATATTAGTTATGCGAGGAGTATGTATGGAACTTGAAGCTGTCGCGAAAGCGTTAAAGGAGCTTGGCCATCCAACGCGTCTTTCCATTTACAAACGTGTTGTCAAAGCGGGCTATAAAGGCATTGCCGTCGGCGCGATTCAGGAACAATTGACTATCCCCGGTTCGACTTTGTCGCATCATATTTCCAGTTTGGCGTCTGCGGATCTGATTAGCCAGAGAAGGGAAGGTCGCACGCTTTATTGTGTAGCGCACTATCAGTGCCTTGATCAAGTGATTGGGTTTTTGCAAGGTGAATGCTGTGCTGACGAACAGTGCTGACGCCATTTTTTCAGGTTGAGACTGATTGAGAAAAGTGACCCTCGTGTATTTTGGGTTTTAGTCTGCTTGACGCCACACATATGTATTTTAACTCAACTTTCTCTCTCGTTTTTGAAATTATTTTCTATAATAATCAAAATGATCAATACATTAAGGGAGAGTAGAGGATGATTACTGCATTGTATGCATCCATCTATACAGGGTTAATGGTTTGGCTCGCGTTTGAAGTCATCAAACAACGTCGCGATGCTCAAGTGGCCTATGGAGATGGTGGTGTGAATGGTTTGCAAGTTGCCCGTACGGCTCAGGGCAACGCGATGGAAACGATTCCTATCACGATTATTTTGATGGCGCTGGTGGAATATAATGGCGCTGTTCCTTGGATGATTCACCTCGCTGGGGTGGTGTTTCTGATCGGCAGAATTTTTCATGCAAAAGCCGTATTGGCAGAGAAGTTTAAAGGGCGCATCTTGGGAATGAAGCTCACTTTTCTCACTATGCTGGCATTGATGTTGTTAAACCTGTTCTACCTTCCTTTCGGTAAGTTGTGGTAAATCCATCGAGATTGCCGCCTCCATGGGTATTAGTACTGGTTGGCCTCATTCTTAACATTCTAGCGATTGTCATGTCGAGTGTTGTGCTGGATCGGCTTGGTGCTCAGATCATGACCTTGTCTGAACAAAAAAATGAAAATACGTACTCTATTCAGCTGGTTTGGAACCGTATTGAAACGCTCGAACGCAAGCGGGAAGTCGTGTTACTTTATGTGAGTTTAAAGGGAGAGAATCAGGTAGCGAATGCGCTACAAACGGCATTTCAGGAGCAAATGACGCTTTGGGTCGGTAGTGAGGTCCCCTTGATCACAAGCGACAACCTGACTCGGATAATGGCACAAATCAATCAGTTGCAGCAGCGCTATCGTGATCAGATAGATGAATATTACCTCAAAAATCTGAGTTTGGCTGAGGCGATGATGACGTTGAATGAAAAAATTGCTTGGTATAAAAATATTGGGTTATTCTTACAAGTGTTCGGGCTAACCCTGATTTTGGCGCGTGATCTCGCTCGAAAGCCGCCACTGTAACGTTATTTGCTGTAAAGCACCAATATGCTAGCAATAAAGTAGATAGGTGAGTGGAACATGAGTAAAGGCAAGGTTACCCGAGATAATATTTTATGCCAAGCATTTGAACTGGCGAGTGAAAATGGTTTGGAAAGCCTGACTATTGGTGAATTGGCTAAGCAATGTCAGATGTCCAAAAGTGGCTTATTTGCGCACTTTAATTCAAAAGACAACTTGCAGATTGCCGTCATTGAGTATGCGAATCAGGTTTTTATTCAAAGGGTGATTTCGCCTGCTCGTCAGTGTGACCCGCTCAATCAAACACAGAAAATTAAGGCATTACTGGACAATTGGTTAGGTTGGAATCACTCGTTTCAAGGGAGCTGTATGTTTCTTGATGCGTGGAAAGACGCGAGCCTTACCCAAAGTCCAACCCAAAAGGCATTACAAAAAACGCTGACCATATGGATAGACTATCTGAAGATACAGGTAGAGAAAGGGGTTGATACGGGAGAGTTCAGCTCGTTTCTTGATCCTCAGCAAGCAACTTTTGAGCTGTATGGTTTGTATTTGAGCGCACATTTGTTCTATTCTACTCATGGAGAACAAGCCAGTTACCCGCATTTTTGGCAAGGGGTTGAGCGTTTGATGACGAGTTGGAAATAGAAGGTAATAGGCCGAGGTATTGGACTCGGCCTATTGTTTGTTTTTAAATAGCACGATCGTGCTATTAATGGGAAGAGTAAAGGATAGATGTATGAGTGAAAAGATTTATTTTAGCACCGCAAACAGGTTCAGCGTTAAGAAGAGTCTTGTTAACCTGACTACACGTCTTCATCATACATTGGCTCCGAGCCATGCTAAATCGACAGCTCGCAAGCTCCTGCTTACGCCTGCGAGAACCAAGCCAAAAAACCGCCCTCCTCAAGGTTTGCGTATGGGAGAAGTTGAATCAAAAGAGGGCCTATTGACCACGTATCAGCTCGGCAGCGGGCCGATTTGGATATTGACTCATGGTTGGTCAGGCACCGCCAGTCAGTTTTTTCCTTTGATGGTTCATATGGCGTCTCAAGGATACACGGCGCTCGCTTATGACCATCCGGGACATGGACAAAGTGGCGGGCGATATGGCCATATACCGGCTTTCGTTCATGGATTAGACGCTATTCTTGATAGTGTGGATGAAGTGGCTGGTTTGGTCGGTCACAGTATGGGAACGGCATCGGCCCTTGAGTGTCATCATAGGAAGCTGGTTGACAAGCCTCTACTATTAATTGCGCCTGTGCTTGATTACTTAGACAACTTGTTTAGCAGCATCAAGCGCTCTGGGTACTCGATGAAATTATTCAACGCGATTGTTTCAGATGTTGAGGAACAATATCGCTATCCAGTTCAGTCCATTGATCCTTACAGCAAGTTAAAACAGCGTCGCTCACCAACCATTATTGTTCATGATCAAGACGATCAGTTTACCCATTATTCGGTTTCGCAAAACGCGGATCGAGAAATGGATAGAGTAACGCTCATCTCGACTCAAGGACAAGGTCATGGGCGAGTGATGAAATGTCAGGAAGTCATGCACGGTTTTGATCAACTGATCCTTGGTCAGCCGATGTGAGTATGATCGTTATCCCTAAAATAAGGGTGTAATTGCGAACCAGAACACCTTTTTCGATGTAATTAGGAAATGGGGCAAAAAGTTGAGGTCTAATTGCGATAACTTAGTTTCAGTCTTGATAAAGTCGAGTTAGCCTTACCGTTCAACGACAGAGAGCTATTTATGAAAAATGAACTCGATCCCACCAAAATTTTGCATGCCTATGAAACCGTGATGACTCATGGTACACCTACCGAATATGGCAAAATATATCAAGGAGTAGAAGCCTTCTCCGATTATGATGGCTATACCGTGTACCTGCGAGGCAATGGCGTGGAAATAAAAATAGGGTTCCACAATACCTATCATTTGGACTACGATCAGGAACATCGTCGCGATAGTTTTATCAAAAAGGTTTACCAGCTAGCGAAATCGTGATGGCTATGCGCAATGGCTGAAACTCAAGTAATCCCTTAATCACTGTCCATCAAGGGGCTGAAATCGAGTTCGTTCTCCTTCAGGTGAGGTTTATTGCGGCCAGCTAAAGGGTAAAAATTTTTCCGGCTACGTGAAAGATGGATGTATTTCAGCCAGACACGTTCCAGCTTAGTGGCTGGGGCTGCCCCGCCCTGTGTCACGAACAGGAAATGACATTCCTCTGCCGTCTGAGGGGCAAGTTGACCACTTTCTATGCCCATCATTGTCTCACCATAAAGAATCAGTAACGCGTCTTCTGCGATCGTGAAATTCCCCGATTTAGCAAAACCTCGTGGGAATTTGGTGTTGTCGTAAAAACGCTTTTTTCCTTGACGAAATGGGTTGTTAATCATTGTGTTACCTCGATAGTGCTACCCGATGAAACTGAGCCGAAAACGGACGGAAAGATAAATAGAAACACAGCTGTTTTATCGTGTTATTTGGGCAAACTCATGACAGTAAAATCACAGTTTTGTGATAGAGACTTTTGCTTGAAGCTTGAGTACGCGAATCACCAAAGAGACGCAGACAGAATCGTGTCTAGGGAAACAAAGTGGTGAGCGCGGATTGAACGGGCTATGGATGGCCGAAAGTTTGCTAAATGGAGCAAGAGTGAGTTGAGTGTGTTAGGGATACCAAGGCATCGGTTTTTATGGCGCCACGGCAATCGTTAGGAAGCGTCTGGGGTCATTGGGCGAATTGAATCAATGAAAAAGGCGAGGTCCACTGGCATGTGTACTGTCGCCTTAACAATTAGGGTCAGATCACTGTGTGATTATAAATCCATTAAACTTTCTATCGACTCTTCTATCGATAGATTGTTGTAGGAATGAACGATCTGTCCATCGGTAGCATCAATCGATATTTTGTTGATACCCGATATACCGTGACGTTCAATCACACCCAAGCTCTGTTCTACATTGTCACACTTTAGTGTGTGATTATCTTTAAGCACGATCGTACAAGTGTGGAGATTCATAGCCAACTTCCTTATTTTTATTTGTACTTTATTATTTGTACTGCATTCTAACTCTAGAAGAGTTTAAACTGATAGCAAATTCGATTAAGTTCCGAAAATGGCGAGCGTTGAATGGCCTATCCATTAGACTCAGGGCGAAGTGAATGACAAGTTTGAGGAATAGATATTGTGAATAGGTTATCACTTTTGTCTTTGCAAGAATGCCAGAGTGCTCGCCAAGCACGAGATGCTAGGTTTGACGGACGTTTTTATATTGCGGTTAAAACCACAGGTATTTTCTGCCGACCTATATGCCCTGCCAATTTACCCAAAGAAGAAAATGTTGAATATTTTTTTGAAAAAGCTCAGGCCCTTCAAGCAGGGTATCGGCCATGCCTGCGCTGTCGGCCTGATAGTGCTCTTAGCTCTTGGGCGTGGAAAGGCGTTGAAACCACCTTTTTACGCGCAGCTCAAATGATAGAACAAGGCGAGTTACAACGAGTGACTTTGTGTGAGTTGTCTGAACGTTTAGGGATCAGTGATCGCTATTTGAGGCAGCTATTCCATGACCATTTAGGAATGTCACCCAAACAGTATGCATTGGCACATCAATTGATGTTTGCCAAGCAACTCCTTCATGTCAGTTCGATGCCGATTACAGACATCGCTTTTTCCAGCGGGTTTAATAGTGTTCGACGCTTCAACGACGCGTTTAAAAAAGTGATGAGTTTGACGCCAACCCAAGTGAGGAAAAATCACAATTATAGGGTTGGGGAAGTTAATCATATTGATTTGATGTTTAAAGGCCCACTTGATTGGCAGTACATGCTAGATTTTTATCGTCGACGTGCTATCGACGGTTTGGAGAGCGTTGATCAAAATAGCTACCAGCGCCAATTTACCCTCCATGGTTCCAATGGCTGGTTTCGTGCCCGTTGCCTAAAATCAAATGTGATGCGGGTTGAGTTTGAATTGTCAGATATACGATGTTTAAAAGCGCTAGTTACCCACTTACGCAGACTGTTTGATCTTGACTCGAACATTGAGATAATTGAGCAGAAACTGCGCAGTGTTAGCCGTGATTTGGTGCAGAGGCGTGGGATCAGGATCCCTGGTGTGTGGGACCCTTGGGAAGCGGGTGTTCGAGCCATTCTTGGCCAGCAGGTCTCGGTCAAAGCCGCAATTGGGCACCTCAATCTGTTGGTAAAGACACTTCAACCTTACAAGATCAGTCATTTCCCGACGCCAAAGGAATTGGCAATGGCTGACTTAAGCTTTTTGCGTATGCCCCAAAGTCGTAAAGAGACATTGTCAAGATTTGCTCAGTTTATTGATCAACAACCTCAGGCAGATTGGTCACAGTGGCTTGAGGTTAAGGGGATTGGTCCTTGGACGGTAAATTATGCAAAGCTTAGAGGTGCCTCGGAGCCCAATTGCTTTTTGGATGGCGATCTCGTGGTCAAGAAAGCCCTAAACCAATTTCCGACTTTGAATGCTCAAAGTGCCTCTCCTTGGGGCAGCTATGCAACCTTCCATTGCTGGAGCCAAGTATGAAAAAAAGTTATACCACCTTTGATTCCCCCTTAGGGATGGTTACGGTTCAAGCCAATGAGCTTGGACTGACGGGGGTCTGGTTTGAGACTCAGACCACACAACCTGAAGAGTTAGGCACAAGCCAAATAGAACATCCTATACTTATTAAAGCAATCAAACAGTTACAAGAGTATTTTCTCGGTGAACGGCAAGAGTTTGATCTACCCTTATCAGCAGAGGGTACAAGATTCCAAAAACAAGTATGGAAGGCATTGACGGAAATACCGTTTGGAGAGGCTTGGAGCTATCAACAACTCGCAGAAATGATCGGAAATCCCAAAGCGGTGAGAGCGGTAGGGGCGGCCAATGGTAAAAACCCGATTTCTATCATTGTGCCTTGCCATCGGGTGATTGGTAAGAATGGCCAAATGACAGGTTACGCAGGTGGTTTGGAAAGAAAAGTGGCGCTATTAAATATTGAACATTGGGAACCTGAGTGATGCAGTTAAAAAAAGGAATCTTTTCCTTGTTGGTGATGCTAACGCTGCAAGGATGTTTTGAAGAAAAACTTGATCGATTGATCAATAAGCAAACTTACGAATTTGAGGGTGTGTATGAAAACCTCTACACGCAAGACTTGCTCATGTTTCAAGATGCAATGGTTACCATTAGCATTGTTGGCGCACCAGATGTGACCAAGCCTTTTTCTGTCGACGACAACTTTCTCACGATAACCATGGCCAGTAATTCAAGAGAAAAACGCGAAGATATTGTCATGCGTATTCATGGGAAAAATGAAGCCCTGACATGCAGTGCCTGCGCCAGATATCACTTGGCCAGTGTGTGGCAAAGACGTTTGGAATAAGCATTGGATTAATGCCTAATTTAAAATAAGGCGTTATTCAGCAGCAGATGCAACGCAATACTTGCCGCATAGCCAATTGCAATCACAGGCAACCACTTGAGGTGTCCAAAGAAGGTGTACTTGCCATGTGCGGCTCCCATCAAAGCGACTCCCGCCGCAGATCCAATAGACAGTAAACTCCCCCCCACACCAGCGGTGAGCGTGACCAGTAACCAGTTGCCCATACTCATGTTAGGCTCCATGGTCAGCACGGCAAACATAACCGGAATATTATCGACAACAGCAGACATCAGGCCGACCATCACATTCGCCCAGACCGGATTCCACTGTGTATACATAAGTTCCGATACTAATCCAAGGTAGCCAAGTAGGCTTAGACCACCGACACACATTACCACCCCATAAAAAAACAATAGGGTATCCCATTCTGCATGAGATACTCGTCTAAAGACATCAAAGGGCACGACAGACCCCAAGCGTTTTAGGGCTTCATCATCGCGATTGGCGATGGCGCGTGAAGCTTTCCGATGCAACGAGGCCTTGAGCGTTTTACGCAGAAAAAAACCGAAAAACTGAAGATAGGCAAGCCCCATCATCATGCCGATAACGGGAGGGAAATGTAACGCGGCATGAAAAGCGACTGCGGTGGCAATGGTGAGAACAAACAAAGCGACGATTCTGCGTGCCCCACGCTTGAGTTCAACGTGTTGGTGAACCACATTTGGGTGCGTTTTTGGTACAAACCCAGACATGATGATGGCTGGGATCAGATAATTGGCAACCGCCGGCAAAAATAATGGCAAGAACTCAGAAAAAGACACATACCCTGCCTGCCAAACCATCAAAGTGGTGATATCGCCGAAGGGGCTGAAGGCACCGCCCGCATTAGCGGCAACCACAATATTAATACAGGCCAAATTGATAAACTTGGTATTGTCACCAGCGACTTTCATCACGACGGCGCACATAAGAAGAGCGGTTGTCAGGTTATCGGCAACCGGAGAGATAAAAAAGGCCAGCACTCCTGTTAGCCAGAACAAGGATCTAAAGTTGAACCCTTTGCTAACCATCCATGCTTGAAGGGCATCAAAGAGCTTCCTTTCTTCCATCGCGCTGATGTAGGTCATCGCAACTAAGAGAAACAGCAGCAGTTCAGCATATTCAAGCAGGTTATGTTCGAGTGCTGACTTGGCTACCTCAATGTCTCCATGTTGAGTGTAAACATAGCCAATCATTGCCCAAATTAGGCCTGCGGCCAGAAGCACGGGTTTAGATTTTCTGAGAGATAAGTATTCTTCAAGCATCACCAGAACATATGCACTCGAGAAGATCAACAATGCGGCATAACCAATGGCGGATTCAGTTAAAGGGAGTGTTTCTGTATCGGAGAAAGCAGCTAACGCAGAAAAGGGAACTAATAAGAGAGCAAAAAGAGCGAACCGCTGCAATGTCATACTTTCATTCCTTGAAAGAGGGGAAGTTATCGAGGGCCTATTCTAGAGAGCTTTGAAACTCAAGGATGTGAGGCAGGTTTGATCTGGTTGAATCTTAGGTGTTTGTATCGTCAAACAGCCGCTGAACAGTCAAAGTTATGGTATTGGTTACAGCCTGAAAGAGGGAATGAAGTAAAGAGGTCATCCATGAACATGCCATCAATGATCATAGACTTCTTGTATTTGAAGGAGAGTTTCCAACAAAAAAGATGGATACTTATACGGTTATCTTATTGAAAGTTAGCTTGCCCGTTTATTTCTGGTAAATATCGTCAAAAGTTCAATTTAACCTTATAGCTATTGAGTTTAGGTTTGCTGAGGCAGGTATTATTTTTAATTATTTATATTTAATCCAGTTAAATTATCATTAATTTACTAAAGAAAAGTGACGTGTTCGTTTAGTTTAGCTGTTTGTATTTTGAGAAATGGCACAAGTAATGATGTATTCATTTAGCCTAAATGCTGGTAGGTCATTGGTTTTCAACGACAACTTATTATACAGCGTGGGTGTTGTTGAACAAGATAAAGATCTCGACAGCCAATATGAATATGAGTGTTATCTTAGCGACAAAGAACAGTTCGTTTTAGAGTACCTAATCAAGAATGCGTCGAGGCGAGATCCGGTGAGCCCCTTATCTATCGAAGCCGCTTACAGAGAGACGTTTTCTGAAAAAATCAGTACGCATTCGTTAATCAACATCATCGCTTCGCTGCGTAAAAAATATAAATGGCTTGTTGCTCAATATGATGGAACGGTGAATGACGCACAGCTGGTCGTCAATGCCTTTGGTCGAGGTTATTACATTGACTTAGATCGTTTATCAAACCAGCAGCTCAACGCTAAGCTTGCGACACATTTTAACCGCTACCAGCCCAGCTTGTTAAGTATGCTTAAAACCTTTGCTGATATATATCATCGCAGTTTTCTCAATAAGGCGGTATGGATCCTTTTCAGTGCAGGGCTGGTTGTGGCTTTCCTCTACGGTTTACAAATTTGGCAACTCTCGTCGATGATTGACAAATACAGCCGTAATCACGCACAGGTTGCAGATAAAATACTCGCTCTGGGGTGTGATGACCGTTCGAGCATTACGGAATTTGATCGTTCTCTCAGTTTAGATTCTGCCTTGTTCGTCTCCCGCTCCCAAGCGTGTTTAATTGACCGAGATGGCATCCGTCAGCTCAGTGTTAATGAAACAAAATTGTTACTCGAAAGACCTGAGTTTATCTACATGTCGGCTCAAAGCGCGGAGGCCGAAACGCGCCTGATAGGGCGTATATCCAAACGCTCTTTTGAGCATCACTACCACAATCATCTATGGCCCATTTTGGTGAGTTCAATCGTGATAAGTCACCAAGGGGAGGATGTTGTTAGTATCGGCGTGCCCTTTAGTGGTATTCGTATTTCTGCCGTTGAATTTGAAAATGGAACCCGCGTTTTTTTCTATAGTGATGCGCTTTTTCTTGAGTGGTTCATCATGGCATTATTTTTGTTGCTGGCGCGCTATGGGAAAACTATCAGCCAGTTTGGTGTTTTTTGTTGTGATTGGTCGTCGTCGCATTTTAAGCTTGAGAAAGTCATAGATACCCATCGAGACACAGTGCTTTACTACGAAGTTCTTACTAACCTAAAGCGCAGAAGTATCGTGCAGTATATCGATAACCTAGTTTCAAATCAGTGGATGACTTTCCATACCATTATGATTATAAAGACGATCGCCAAAGCAAGATCGGGAGGGGTATTGGGTGTCTATGGGGTCAATATCTGTCCGAGTTCTTTGCTCAATAGCCAATTTGCCAATTTGGAAAAATACCTGCGCCTTTTACCTGCGAAGCAAGTGGTGCTTGAATTAACTGAAAGTGCCAAACTGCATTACAACAAAGAAATTTACGCTAACGTCAATAAGCTTAAACGTCTCGGTTTTACTATTGCTCTTGATGACTTTGGAACAGGGCAAAGCAATATTGAAATTGTCAGTAAAATTTGCCCCGATTACCTCAAAGTAGATATGGGTTTTGTGTTAGGCATTGAATCAGAGCAACATAAACGCGAATTATTGATGACATTGCTGGATATTGGACGATTGTCGGGGTGTCAGGTTATTCAGGAAGGTGTTGAAACACGTTCCCAACAAGATATCCTGCATAAGATGGGCTATCGCCTGCAGCAGGGCTATCTGTATACCTAGGTCTATAAATATGACTCGGCGAAATACTAAAAACTTTTCAGATTTGTTTGTTGCAGGTGAGCCGCGTTGCCATCTCTGTGGTAGCACGCTGGTTTTTGAAGAGGAGCACACATGTAGCCAGTGTGATTACGCCTTTGGTTACTTTGAACGTTTTAGTGAAACCCATGAACGAGAGATGATCTCCGCCTTGGTTGAGTTGGACGTTACCAGACGCAGACTTGCTAACCTGATCCTTAGTTCCCATTCTCTATTCTGTTTGGATATCGAGCTCTTAAGGGAGATAAAAACAAAAATAGATTCTGTGCTCAACCTGATGACTCTAACGGAGACGAATGACGAAGTGAATAAACTTATCATTCATAACAGCAAAGAAATTCGAGGTTTACTCACAAATAAATCATTCTACTTACTCACCTCTGATTTATCAGAGATTAAGCTAAATGGAAATAAACTCTGAGCCTCACTCCCCCAAACCACTGAATCTGCTTCTTATCTGTCAGGCAACCAAGCGTTGCAACTTCGCTTTTTTAAAACTGTAAATACATCATGTCTCTGTATAAAAAACCCCATGTAAACATGGGGTTGAAGAAACATTTATGCGGGGGATTTTGTTAACTTAATTTTGTCTTCGCTTTCTCCGGCGGTGGGATCTTTAAAACGAGACTCATCAAGCGCTCCTTCCGATTTCGCAACAATCACAGTGACAGCACTGTCACCAGTAATGTTAACCGCTGTACGAATCATATCCAATAAACGGTCAACACCCATGATGAGGGCAATACCTTCCAGTGGGAGTCCAACTTGATTGAGGACCATGGCTAACATGACTAGACCGACTCCAGGCACACCAGCGGTTCCGATTGAAGCGAGTGTTGCTGTCATGATCACCATCAGGTAATCCGACATGCTAAGGTCGATATTAAACGCCTGTGCAATGAAAGCGGTTGCCACGCCCTGCATGATGGCAGTGCCATCCATATTCACTGTTGCCCCTAGAGGTACAGTAAAAGACGCTATGCGGTTTTCAACACCCATGCGATTTTTCACGGTTTCCATGGTAACAGGAATGGTCGCGTTAGAAGACGCAGTGGAAAAAGCGAACATAATCGCATCTTCCATTTTTTTCAAGAACGTGATGGGGCTGAGTCCGGTAAAACCTTTGAGCATCAGGCTATAAGTTACTAACCCATGAAGCACTAGCGTACCGGATAGAACTAAGAAATACTCGGCCAGTTTGAGTATAGCGCTTAAATCGAGACCAGTGAACAGCTTGGCCATTAAGAAGTAAACGCCAAAAGGTGCCAAATTCATCAAGATGGCAACCAGTTTCATAATCACTTCGTTGAGGTCGGAAAAGACAGCCGCAATACGCTCTCCCGGCTTACCTGCTGCACTGATGGCGATTCCAAACAGAACCGCAAATACGATCACTTGTAAGGTTTTACCTTCTGCCATCGCACCGATGGGGTTGGTCGGGAACATGTTGATGATCACCTGTCCCAAAGAGGGGGCTTCTGCAGATGAGAATGAACTTGCTGTGTTGAAATCTGCGCCTGCACCAGGCTGAAACAGGTAACCCATAGCTAAGGCTAAACTAATGGCTATGGCGGTTGTGGTGATATAAAAGGCGAGCGTTTTGCCCCCCATTCGACCTAATGTTGCTAAGTCTTTTAAAGAGCTTGTACCACAGACCAGCGATACAAAAACTAGGGGTACGACAAGCATTTTTAAGCTGGCGACAAAAATTTGGCCACCGACTTCAAACAATCCATTAACGATGTATGCGTCGACAAATCCGTTGTCGGCAAAAAGGCTGCGAATGGCAAACCCTGTCAAGATACCTGCGACCATACCCAGTATAACTCGGCTGGTAAGCGACATCGGTTTCTTGGTATTCATAATGAACACTCCTTATAGTTATGCACCTTGAGTTCATTTCAAGGCGAGCTGGAGGTTATCAGGCCCATCGGGAAATAAAAAAGCAAAATGTCATTACAGAGCAATAGATGTGATCATTGTCACCAGATACCATGGTTATTTAACCATGAATTAACAAGTTAACTCATTTAAATATTCATTTGTCGATAGGTGTTTACAGTTAATGAGTGGTGGCTTAAATATTCAGTATGAGTCATTACATGAGAGATAATATGCATACTACTTAAACCATTAAAATGAAATGAATATTTAGTCATAAAGATCATATAGGATTTTTGGGCTTATATAATGGCCTAATCACATCATTATTATTTATTGAATTCCAATTAATGAACATTGGTGTTTATAAAATATTATCGATGTTCAGAGGCTACGTTTTCTTTTATCTGCGTGTAAATACAGTGAACGATATTAACTTTGATTGAGGCTCTGTTCTTCATAGAAGAGGGTATTGAAATCACTATCAATACCAGAATTTAACGGGTGACAAACAGCAATGCCGCAATGTTGCGTCTTGTCGGCGATGCTTGCCAAAAAAAGCCCGCATGCAGCTGCGGGCAAAGGTACTGCTTTCCAACTGCAGTGGATGTGCAGATTGCAATACGGTAGCGGGCGGTGGCACGGGTTGATTGGGGTTTCAGATGAATAATGACGAAAAGTGGACGATAGATTCCGGATCCCCTCTTTCTCGCCGTGTAATGGCGGTTGATTAGGAGGCTGACTTGGGAGACCTTGCTTAGCCTATCAAAGTCAATATCTGATTACTCATCGCGGAGCTGTTGGCAATACGGAACTCTTTTTTATGTTGTTGAACTTAGGTAGGGGAGAGCCTAGCCGTTTGACATTCTCTGCGTCATGGAGACTTCTTGATCAAAATAGTCAGGCTTGTACGGTTTGATAGGAGGAAAAACGCATCTGGCATTATTGTAATAATATTCATATTAATGAATGATTTAGTATTAGTTACCTATTTCGATCCATGTGTGATTTTTTCTTCTACAC
Organism: Vibrio ostreicida; assembly: GCF_013074385.2. Classification (GTDB taxonomy): domain Bacteria; phylum Pseudomonadota; class Gammaproteobacteria; order Enterobacterales; family Vibrionaceae; genus Vibrio; species Vibrio ostreicida. The sequence goes on along the minus strand of NZ_JABEYA020000003.1, from coordinate 31,475 downwards.
TAAATCAAGTTGTTGAACTTGTATACATGAGGCGATCTTTTCTGTGTAACGCTCAAAATGTGTTCGTTTTTTCGCCGATATAAGCTTTATAAAGGAGTATTGCTTTATGACCATGCCAAAACATGTCGCTGTGGATAATTTGAAAGAGGCGAAAAGAATTTACGGCGAGAATCTTACCCGTATTGATCAAGTCACGAATATGAACACGGGTTTTAAAGGTTGGCGCTTTCTCAACCGTCCGAATGCCGTCAATATCACCAAGCTGGATAAATGGATCAACGAGATGATGCAAACCAAGAAGGGAGTGATGCAGAATCGTCCTCTTGCGGCATTTACTTTGCCCGGTGCGCACGATGCAATGACATATGCCTACCGAGGTAGTGTGTTTAGTAGAAATATCGCGACTTTCATTTATGGTGGTACGAAAACTCAGACTTTGACGTTAGTCGCACAGTTTAAAATGGGGATACGTTTTTTCGATATTCGTGTGCATGCCGATAAAGAAGGTCACTTATATGGTGAGCATGGCGGGATTAAGTTTACCCATGTGGATGCGCGACAGGAAATACGCCGTTTGTTCATTTTGGCAAAGTGCAAAAATGAACCGATAGTTATCAAGTTTAAACACAACAAAGAGGCCTATCCGATTTTAAAGCAAATTGCCAGCGACTTTAGCCCTCATATTATGAACACCAGAGATTATTGGCACAAGCCGGTGAGCCAATGTATTAAAAAAGGCAAAGTGATTTGTCTTTTTCACAAGAAAAAATCTCGGAATTGGAAGCATAAGGTTGGCCTCAAATCGTTCAAACAATATGAAGATGAAAAAAGTTGGTTTGGTAGCTATTCCAAACACAAAATGGGTGGATTTTCTAACACTCACTTTTTGAAAAAACACGCCAAGTACGTCAATAAAAATATTGATAGCTCGCCGACACTAAAAGAAGAGCGGCTCAAAGTTATTTCTCTAAATATACCCTGCGTATCGACCAATGCTGGCCGATTGGCGCTTGATACTGCGACAGGTTTGGGCGTTTTGAGTGCTCGAGTTGCAATGCCATTGGATGACCCTTCACGTTGGATTAAATGGGTTGGCCTTTACAAAAGTGTCAAAGATATTGAGAACGAACCGGATGTAAAGCGCATCAATAAGGCACTGGTTAAAAAAATGACAGCGTTAGTCGATTCATGGTACACCGCACTTTACGATATCAATTATGGGCACCGTAACGCTATGGCTCTTGCTGATAAAGTCACGGGTATGGTATCTGGTGTTGTCGGGATGGATTTTGTGGGAGACAAACGACAATTGGTGTTGGAGTTAATCGAACTCAACAATCGAGATTTCTAAAGTCTTATATACCCGTCGGGCCAATAACAAGGTTAGCGAGTGTTTTGCGTCGACAATGCTGTGCGTGGGTGAAGCAACGCCAGAGTTTTTTCTCTGGCTATATCCAGTGGCAACATTTTAGGCTAGGTTTATTGGCAGGAGAGTATTGACTCCATCGCCGCGATCAGTTGAGACATAGCGTGTTGATCGGCGGCGGCAGGGTGGGGCGATGCAAAAGCTTCAATATCATTGTCGAAGTAGGCTCCGTGGGCTTGGCTGAAATCTTCATTTAAGGTTGCACGCACCAAAATCTCGGCTCCTAGTTTCAGATCACCGCCTGTAATCCCGTAAGCTTCTTGGACCATTTTACTGCCAAGAAGTGATTTCGGGTTGACTGATACAATCACTGGTCCCATCGTTTTATGCTTGAGTCCTAAATACTGAGACCACATGGTTAAGGCAAGCTTGCTCTGTGCATAAGCGGCACTATCACTTAGCGTTGCCTGCCCCTTTAAGGCATCAAGGCTGACAGGGGCTTGGGCTGCCGAGGATAAGTTAATGACCCGCCCTGACGCTGATAATATAGGAAGTAATTGCTTGGTGAGTAGGTAAGGGGCTAGCGTATTCACCACAAATCGTACATCCAGTCCTTGAGAATTGGTAGGTTGTGAAGTGGTATACACACCCGCATTGTTAATAATGATATCGAGCTTACCCACCCGTCTAGCGATGTCTTCCGCCATAGACTTAACATTGTTCAGTTCAGACAAATCGGTCAGAATACCTTCGACGTTTTGATCAGAACCGGACGCTTTCAGCTCAGTGATGACTTTCTCAAGTTTATCGGGGTTGCGGCCATGGACAATGATACGATGGCCGAGACCCCTCAGTTTTTTCGCTGTTTCATACCCAATTCCGTCGGTAGCGCCTGTGATAAGAATAGTGTTTGCCATGGTTGAGTTCTCTTTTTAATAAGGCGTACTGGAAAAGTAACGTCGTGAGCAGACAACAACGTTTGGTGGCGTTGAAGTCTGTTGTTTGATCAATAGCTTAGTATAGTCCTGACATATAAGGGTTATGGTGTTGGTTATTTTTCGAGGCCGAACAGTGAGACAGGGCGGCGGTGAATTTAAATAACGCTATTCACACTCTGACTTTTGCGGTGTAATAGGCACGAATTTATGGTTTAGGAACAGAATGAATGAAAATTTGGGTAGATGCAGACGCATGTCCTGTTGTGATTCGAGACATTTTATTTCGGGCGTCGGAGCGCACAGGTGTTGAAGTGACCTTGGTGGCGAATCAATTTATTCGAACGCCAGCGTCCCCCAAAGTGACCATGTTACAGGTTCAGTCTGGCTTTGATGTCGCGGACAATGAGATTGTGCAACGTTGTCAGGCTGGGGATCTTATTATCACCAGTGATATTCCTCTTGCCGACGAGATCATAACAAAAGATGGGCATGTTCTGAGTGCACGCGGAGAGTGGTTCACTAAAGAAAACATAAAATCGCGCCTTAATATTCGTGATTTTATGGAAACAATGCGCAGCAGCGGAGTGCAAACTGGGGGCCCTGCGCCATTGAATCAAGCGGACAGACAGCAGTTTGCCAACCATTTGGACAAATGGTTAGTCCAGTGGAAACGGGCCCAAAACTAAGAGAAGACGATGTCCCTGATTAATCAGTTATCTTTATTTATTGATGTAGTGCAACAAGGCTCTTTTACCAAAGCGGCCGAATTGCATAATATGGACAATTCGTCTTTGTCCAAGCAAATCAAAAAACTGGAAGCAGAGTTGGGCTTGCAGCTACTCAACCGTTCAACCCGTTCGTTTTCATTAACGCCTGCTGGAGAAGATATCCTTGCTCAGGCACATCATTTGGTCGCGACGCTTGGCCATGTTCATGCCATTGCGGATTCTTACCAAGCTAAGCCGAAGGGGCGGGTCCGTATCACCGCTCCCCTGCATATTGGCCAGAATTATCTCCAACCAGTGATTGCCGAGTTTATGCGACAGTTTCCGGATGTAGAGATTAATTTGCAGATGGATGATAAGCGCTCTGATATTATTTCTGACCGTTTTGATGTTGCTTTTCGGTTAGGGCGGTTAGAAGACTCGAGCCTGATTGCTAAGAAGATCGCTGATATAAGGCCAGTGATTTTGGCTTCAGAAGCCTTTCTTGCCTGCCATGGAGAACCCGAAACGCCGGACCAACTCATTCAATTGCCTTCAGTAATATACAGCAATGGACCATTGACGGTGGATACGGTCAGGATCAGTGAAATGCCGACATCTGGGGTTTATCGGAACTACAAAATGTCCGGTAAATATAAAGTGAACGATGTCCAGACTCTGTTAGCGGCGATTCAGGATGGTATCGGGTATGCGATGATTTCTTCATCAAACCTTAACCGACCGATTAGTGAGTTGCGGCTTAAACCTATTTTAACTCAATACGCATTGTGTAATCGAGGGGTGGCACTCTATGCGATTTATCCTCACCGCAAGCAAACCGCTTTGGTAAAAGCGTTTATTGAAGCCGTTGGCGCTTACATCGGCACCCCTCCAGTATGGGAAAAACATATCCCACATTTTTCTACACTTTATCCGAGTGAGCGTAAATAACCCGGCGACTTTCACCGAGTCGTCAGCCAGTACTAGTGATGGTGTTTCATACCACTCATGACGTTTTTGATCGGAGCGTCGATGGTTTGTTGTTCGCCATTTGCAAATGAGAGGGTGACTTGGATGTTTTCACCTTCGATTAATGGTTGCTTCAGATCAAAAAGCATAATGTGCAAGCTGCCGGGTTTAAGTTCTATCATTCCGTTTGCTGGGATCTTGATTTTTTGTACCTGACGCATTTTCATCACATCACCCTGTTTGATGACATCATGAAGTTCAACCTTGCCAGCGGCCTCAGTTGTTGCAGAAACGATGAATCTGTCGGTATCTCCCTTATTCATAATTTCACTGAAGACAGCGCTGGTTTCGGCGTGAGGTGGTGTTGCACGAGCATAAGTGCCGTGCGTGGTCAGGTCTGACGTCGCGTGAGCAAAGGGGCTCGCTGCGATTGAAGCTAAAAGAAGCATTTTAACGTTCATGAGGTTTTTCCTTGAGACTTAATGGTTTTCATCGCCTCAACCAAGGGAGCTGGTGTTAGCGTATGCGGAACTTTAGTAATCAATGTGCCATCTGGTTTTAAGAAATAAAAATAGGAGCTATGATCGAGTGTGTATTTTAGCTCTGAGTTTTCCAGTTTGGTTTTACGAAAAATAACGCCATACTTATGTGCCAGTGGGGTCGTGATGTCCAATGGTGCAGACAGGCCCTCTATCTGCGGGTGAAAGTACTGCGCATATTGGTAGGAATCTGCCGCCGCATCACGCTCTGGATCAAGAGAAATAAAAACGGGCCTGAACGCAGATTTTACTTCGTCATTCACTTGATTGAGTGCACCAGCCAGCATGGCTAAAGAAGTGGGGCAGACATCTGGACAGCGAGTAAAACCAAAGTAGACGATTCGTACTCTTGGGTCTGTTTTATCAAAGATTTCGACAGACTTGCCGTTTTCACCAAACAAAATAGTCTTCTTGCTGGTTTGTAAAGGTACAGTCGTTGGGGCATCGGTGTTCAGATAGGCTTTTATACCAAAGCCTAATGCAAAGGCGGCGACTAAAATTAATGACCAGCGCTTGTTCATTGTTCCATCCTAATCGAAGTGTGTACATTTTGTGTTCCGTCGGTAATAAATCCGACCCATGTCATGGCGTCTGTGGTGCAAATCGGCAGTATAATTTTACCCGTGAAGAGGTCTGGATCGCTTTTGTTGAGCTGGAACACAGTGGTCCCCATTTCCATTTCATAACCTTGTAGCAATAGGGTTAAATTCTCTCCCTGTGCGTCTGGCCACTCAACCGTCACCTCGGTGGCGATCAGTGGCTGACTGATGTCTCGGTCTACGGTAATGCGAACTTGATCAATTTGACAAGGTTGTGTCGTGAGCAAGCAGTAATCTGCTAATGATTTGGATTTTGAGCGTCCTACTCCCCAGTGGTACAGGTCACTGGCAAAAAAGCCAATTCCGATGGTGATTGTGAGTATTAGCAGTTTCAATATGGAAGACACGTTGTGTCTCTACTTTGTCCGTAAAGTCAGAATCCTATCATCAAGGTAGAAAAATTACTAAGCCAACAAGACAGATTTGTGCAGAGACTAGCTTTCAAATATGTCCTATCGCTTTTCCTATTCTCTTGGTGAATGGCTACGATGAATAGCATAAATGGCGTGAGCTAAAATTCGGTCACCCACTTTCTCTGAATTGGTGATGATCCCTTCTAGATTCATACCGACTCTCTCAGCGACCTTCCTGCTGGGCCAGTTATCTTCTGCGGCATGTAATTCCACTTTCTCCATACCATGTTGATAAAAGGCAATATCAATTAATTTGTGGACTACACGAGTAACGATCCCTTTGTTTTGCTGGTCTTGAGAAAGCCAGTAGCCCAATTGGACAGTCTTGGTTTCTTGGCATATCGAATTAAAACTGCAATTGCCAACAATGTCGTCGTTATACAAAATGGCGCAAGTCATACCAGTACCTTCGGCATAATCATTTAAAGCACTTTTGATAAACGAGCGAAAGTCTTGCTCTGACTGGCAGTGTGGAGGCCAAGCAAGCCATTGGGATAAATACTCGGTTTGTTTCAGCACAAGTTCGGCATAAATCTCGGCAAACGACTCTTGAACAAGTGCCAGTTTAATGTCTGAATCAATAGAGAGAGTAAACATAAGTCATTAAATAAAGTGAGTTTATATTTTAACCTATCAAATTTTGTGAAGCGTTGCTATAACCTTTTGTTATTAATACTATTTAGCAGATATTCGGCATTTTCTGAGCGGTTGTATTGATTGTTTTTGTGAGGCGGGAAGCGCATTAGGTGTAAAAAGGAAGCTTTCTGGGACTTGGCTATCGTTGAGGCGTTGCGCATGATTTGGTGGTCGACAAAGTGGCCCTTTTTACCGCTGATAAGCTGCTCGCAAACGGATTGCCTCTCTCGAAGGCTATGCTTTATCGACTCAGTTTTTGTTGTTGAGAGGAATATGCTCACAATGACTGAGGAGCGGAAGGCGCCAGCGGCTAAAGCACTGGCGGCCATGACCTACTGATTTTCCAACAAAAATTGTTTAAACCGAGCTTGAGTGTCTACATCGGCTTTGTTGTACCAGAAATACAGCATTTCTTCTGCAGTTGAGTCAGCGTTGATTGGTTGGGCACTCGTTTGTGTCGATGGCAGAGAGGCCGAAAAAGCCGTAGGTGTGATGGCTGCAATGCCTCCTTGCCGGTTATAATCAACAATTTCTTGTTTGAAGTCTCGGCCAACTTGCATCCCGTGCTTGATCAGTGTGTCTTGGGCTACTGTTATTTGTGCCCCGTTTGCGTTGACGATTTTCCAGTCTAAGTTTTGAATCTGTTTTTCGCCTTGGTGGTGGTTGCGATATTTGGGCATAGAGAAATTTAATCGAGTGTCAGTCGCTCTAAATTTTGCCACGATCGGGTCGCTTTCCAGAATAACCCGATCATTGCCCTGATTAAAATAAGGTTGGTATCGAAATAAAATTTGGTTTTCGCCATCGGGGAGGGTGAGAGTTTTATTTGCTGAAAAAAAACCGCCCTCTAACTTTGGTTTCGTGCCATTGGCGACCAGTACGTCGACCGTCTCTGGTACCGTAATCGTGACGTCAGCGGCGGCCATGCCACTGAAGGTGAAGGCGGCAATGGTGAAAAGTGTGTTTCTCATCTTCATGGTTGAATCCGTTTTGTCTCGTTGATACTTACTCTGCCTAGCGGGCTCAGATATTGCAATTGCATGAATGTCAAAGTGATAAGATTTCACGGAAACTTAACCTTTTCTGCTGATAAAGCACTAATCAATGTGTGCTTGAGGGCGTACTTTGGTGGAAGGTCATTTATAAAAGTCTTTGTTCGATCACGGCGCAATGAATAATGTCTCACTATCTTTATGGTGTAATCCGTCAATAGTAAGGATCAAAAGATGCACTTTCGATTGCATAAAGACAGTCGCTTTGTGATGTCGTTTTGGTACAACATCGATTTTTGTCTTTCCCTATTGAGCAAAGTTTCATTCCCACTCTAATCTCCTCTGGTGCTCTCGTACCCATCTATATCTAAGCATTCCTTATCCCATTTAGTGATCCAATAGGAAAAAAGTATGAAACGAATTCCGGAACCTTTTCGTATAAAAATGGTTGAGCCAATTAAAGTCACCACGTTTGAAGAGCGACTTAGTGCTCTGGAACAAGCTGGCCTTAATCCCTTCCTACTTAAAAGTGATGATGTCTATATTGATCTGCTCACGGATTCAGGGACAGGAGCAATGAGTGACCATCAATGGGCAGGTCTTATGATGGGCGACGAGTCTTACGCAGGAAGTCGTAATTACTATCATTTGTGCGAAGCAGTCGAGTATTTTTTTGGGTATGAACTCACGGTTCCAGTTCATCAAGGGCGTGGAGCAGAACAGATATTGTTCCCTGCTTTGATAGACAGGATGCGTGCGATACGAGGAGGAACGGAGCCTGTTTTTATTTCCAACTATCATTTTGACACGACAGCAGGTCATATTGAACTTAATGGTGGTAAAGCCATTAATGTCCTTGAACCGCGTGCTTTTGATACCCGGACGCCATACGATTGGAAAGGCAATTTTGATTTAGAAAAGCTTAATTCAACGATTGAGGCATATGGCCCAAACAATATCTGCGCCATTATTACCACTGTCACTTGCAACAGTTGCGGTGGGCAGCCTGTTTCTATGGAAAACATGCGCATGGTTTACAAGATAGCGACCCAAAATGATATTCCGGTCGTCATTGACTCAGCTCGCTACTGTGAGAATGCCTATTTTATAAAGCATCGTGAAAGTGGTTATCAAGATAAATCCATCCATGAGATCATCCGTGAAATGTATCAGTACGGAGATATGTTGACCATGTCTGCAAAGAAAGACCCGATGGTGAATATTGGAGGTTTGTGTTGTATTCGAGATCATGAAGAATTGTTTCAGGCGGTCCGCACTCGTTGCGTGCCAATGGAAGGTTTTGTCACTTATGGTGGAATGGCGGGGCGGGATATGGAAGCATTGGCCAGAGGGCTTTATGAAGGCGCTGACGAGGACTTCCTTCATTATAGAATTAGTCAGGTCCAATATCTGGGCGAGAGATTGATGGACGCGGGGATCCCGATTCAGTCACCGACTGGCGGGCATGCTGTTTTTGTTGATGCAGCTAAAATATTGCCTCACATCCCTCCTGAACAATTTCCTGCTCAGGTCTTGTGTAACGCGCTGTATCTTGAAGCGGGCGTTCGAGCGGTAGAGATAGGTTCGTTGTTGCTAGGCAGAGATCCAAAAAGCGGTGCCCAAAAGCCCTCTGAACTCGAATTAATGCGGTTAACCATCCCACGGCGAGTCTATACCAATGATCATATGGACTATATCGCGGATGCGATTATCTCACTGAAGCAGAAAGCTCATCAGCTAAAGGGGTTGGTGTTGGACTACGAGCCGCCTGTTTTACGTCATTTTACAGCACGATTTAAATCTAAATAAGTACGGTTTAGCGCTCACCTCTCCCCATTTAGGGGTGAGTGTATTGTTCTTCATTGATGTCCATCTCTACTCTTTTGCTCTGTTTCGTCACTTCCAACTCTAAGTTGGACCAACAAGTTTAATTTTTTTTAAATATGCGAGCAATTCATCGCTATGAGTGAAAACAGTAACCAATATGCACTTAATTTCTTATTTTGCCTCGTAAATAAACGCTATTTTTTTTGATGAAAAAAAAGTTTCTCGAATACTTAAGAAAGGTCATCACCTTGCATATAAAGAACAAGTGGATGCCGATCTCGGTGAGCTGGTTGGTGAATGTTTTGTGATAGAAGGTTTAGGACCAGTGATTCGTTATCGGGTAAATGCACAATCAACGAGAGAAATAGGTATGAAGCGTATAACTTTGTCTACCATGAGTATGGTTCTAGCGTGGTCCGGGCACACGATAGCGGCTCCGGCAGCCCCGAGCATTGATGTTTACGGCTCCAACAATCTCCAGTTTTCAAAAATCGAATTGGCGATGGAAACCACCTCGGGTTATAACCAGATGGTCAAGTATTTCGATGAAGCGAATATCACTATTCAATTCAATCAATGGAGTGGCACAACCGGTGACACTTATAACGTTTATTTTGATGGGGCTCAGGTGGCATCAGGGCCCATCACCAGCAACCAGACCTCGGCGAGTTTTACTTATCCCAACGGAGGTCGCTATCAATTGACGGTTGAGGCTTGTGATGCAACAGGTTGTTCTGCTAGTGCCCCCACACAAATCGTTGTGGCTGATACGGATGGTTCACACTTACCACCTCTGACCATGAATATTGATCCTAACAACAATAGTTACGACACCGATCCGAGTATCGTGGTCGGGGCTTACTTCGTCGAATGGGGCATTTATGGTCGCGATTTTACCGTCGATAATATCCCTGCGGATAACTTGACTCATATTCTCTACGGATTTATCCCAATTTGCGGGCCAAATGAATCTCTTAAATCCGTTGGGGGAAATAGCTACAATGCCCTAATGAAAGCTTGTAATGGGGTGTCCGATTATGAGGTCGTGATTCACGATCCTTGGGCCGCCTTCCAGAAGAGTTTTGATCAGGCAGATCATGAATACAGTTCGCCTATTAAAGGTAACTACGCCATGCTTATGGCACTCAAACAGCGTAATCCCGATCTAAAAATTATCCCCTCGATTGGTGGGTGGACGCTCTCTGACCCCTTTTTCGATTTTACCACCAAAGTCAATCGTGACACGTTTGTTGCGTCTGTCGAACGTTTTTTGACAACATGGAAATTCTACGATGGGGTTGATATCGATTGGGAGTTTCCCGGAGGGGGTGGCGCGGCGCCTGATCTGGGTGACCCCATGCTTGATGGCCCTGCGTATGTGGCGCTGATGCGCGAGTTGAGAGTCATGCTGGATGGACTTGAGCAACAGACTGGCCGCACTTACGAACTGACTTCTGCGATCGGTGTCGGTTACGACAAGATTGAGGACGTGAATTATGCAGATGCCGTTCAGTATATGGACTACATCTTTGCCATGACCTACGACTTTTATGGTGGCTGGAATAACGTTCCTGGGCATCAAACGGCGCTCTATTGCGGCACGTTTATGCGGCCTGGCCAATGTGATGGCTCAGGCACTGACGCCGATGGTAAACCCTATGAAGGCCCTGCATATACAACGGACAACGGTATTCAGCTTTTACTCGAACAGGGGGTGCCTGCGAACAAACTCGTGCTCGGCACCGCCATGTATGGACGGGGTTGGGAAGGGGTGGCACCAGACACACTGACCGATCCTAATGATCCGATGACGGGGACAGCGACAGGCAAACTCAAAGGCAGCAACTCTCAGGGCGTATGGGAAGAGGGTGTGATTGATTACAAAGGCGTTAAAGCTTATATGCTTGGGCCTGATCATACGGGGACCAATGGATTCGAATACGGTTATGATGTTCAGGCAGAAGCACCATGGGTCTGGAATCGCTCCACCGGCGAATTGATCACTTTTGATGACCCTCGTTCTGTGAAAGTGAAAGGGGCCTATGCGCGTAGTTTGGGGCTCGCTGGCTTGTTCTCGTGGGAAATTGACGCCGACAATGGGGATATTCTTAATGCTATGCATGAAGGTCTAGCGAATGGTTTACCGTCCAACAAAGCGCCGACAGCGTCCGCTGGCGCTGATATTGTCGTGATAGGTCCGACATCAGTTGTTCTTCAAGGAGGAGAATCCCAAGATTCAGACGGCACTATTGTTAACTATCGTTGGGAGCAGCTCTTTGGGATGGCGGTTGAGCTCACTGATGTCAATACTGCTCAGGCTGGTTTTGATATTGCGGAGGTGCTTCAGACAGAAACCTTGCAGTTCAAGTTAACCGTCACGGACAATGACGGTGCGTTGGCATCAGATACAGTGTTGGTGACGATTGATCCTGTTGATTCTGGACCTGAGAATCGCGCTCCAGTGGCTAAGATTAACGCGCCTGCTACCGCGAACGGTGGGGACATGGTTGTGGTCGATGCCTCCCTATCTAGCGATGCAGACAACGATGTACTGAGCTTTGGTTGGGATCTTCCAACGGGTGTGGATGCGACCATTGATGGGGACATAGTGAGGTTTATGGCGCCAGAAACTCCGGAGGATATGAGCTTATCATTTACGGTGACGGTCAGTGACGGGCAAACTGCTTCATCCGCCTCGACGTCGATTGTTATCACCAAAACGGGCTCAGGAGATGGGGTCTGTGATAACCTTTGGAAGGCTTCGACCGCTTACAATGGCGGAACGCAGGTCGCTTGGAAAGAGCGTATTTGGGAAGCGAAATGGTGGACACAAGGGGATGATCCAGAGTTATCTGGCCAGTGGGGAGCTTGGAAAGACATAGGGCCTGCTGATTGTTCAACCCAATAACCGCAAACGCTAACGCCGCTCTAGGACTAGAGCGGCATTTTGTTGGTTAACTTACCGCTCGCACTTTGCCTTGCTTGAGACTATTTAGTACTTCGTTTTTAGGCCCGTCAGCAATGATACCGCCTTTTTCCATCACAATGACTCTATCAACGACATCCAACATCGATGTTTTATGCGTGATCAGAATCAGAGTTTCTTCTGATTTCAGTTGGGCCAGTTGTTGTTTAATGTGCATCTCTGAGCGGTTATCCATTGCGCTGGTTGGCTCATCCATTAATAAAACAGGGGGGCGTCCAAGTAAGGCCCTTGCAATAGTAACAGCTTGGCGTTGGCCACCTGAGAGTAATAACCCGCCTTCACCAACCTGACGTTCTAGACCGGCGGGGTCTTGCTGGGTAAAGACAGTCACACCCGATCGATTGGCGGCGTTCATGACATCTCTGTCGTCAGCTAAGGGGCGACCCAATGTAATATTGTCGCGTATGGAACCATAAAAAAGTTGGCTGTCCTGAGGTACGCAACCAATGTTGCGCCTGATATCGATATGGTGGAGCTGCTTGATATCCGTATCATCAATACGAACATGGCCTTCGGTGGGCTGGTACAAACCGAGAATAAGACGTTCAAGAGTGGTTTTACCAGAGCCTATACGGCCGATGATCGCCACTTTTTCACCAGGGTTAATGGTCATACTCAGGTCCCGTATTGAAGCCATGGGAGAGTCCGGATAGTGGAATGTGACTTTGTCTAATTCGATTTTTCCATGAATGATTGGACGGTGAATGTAGCGCTTGCCTTCTTCCTGTTCATCAGGCATTGCCATTACTTGTTCGATAATTGTCATCGAAGATTTGGCCTGATTATATCGAGTCGAGAGTAAGGATAACTGAACCATGGGACCGATGGCTCGGCCGCTAAGCATGGTGGCTGCGATGAGCCCCCCCATTGTCAGATCCCCTTCCGCGATCAGATACACGCCGAGAATGATCATTCCGATATTTGAGGCTTGTTGAACAAAACCTGCTGTATTCTGGATACCATCGGTAATACGGCGGCTTTTAATATTCCAATTCGCCATGTGAGCAACCGCTTCTTCCCAACGGAATTGGAACTGACTTTGGGCGCCAAATAGCTTGACGGTTTCCAACCCTGAAATACTTTCAATCAGATTGGCGTACTTTTGGGAGGCCAAACGAGAGCCTTCCTCAATCGCTCGGCGCAAAGGTCCTTGTATCAAGGCAGAATATATGACGAGTATAAGCACACCGATGATAGGTACTAGGACTAAATTACCAGCCATGAGCCAGATAAGAAGCAAGAATAGCAGCGCAAAGGGTAGATCAATCAGAGAGCTTATCGTTGCTGATGTAAAAAACTCTCGAATCGACTCAAACTCTTGAAGGTGGCGTGCAAAGGCTCCGACAGAGGGCGGCTTAGATTCCATCCGAATACCGAGCACTTTACTGAAGAGTTTTGATGAAATCAGAATGTCTGACTTTTTCCCCGCGACGTCGATGAAATAACTGCGTAAGAGCTTGAGCGATAAATCAAACAGAAAGACAACAAAAATGCCACTGGCTAATACCCAAAGCGTTTCAAAAGCTAAGTTAGGCACGACTTTATCATAGACAAGGCGTGTAAACATGGGGGCAGCAATAGCAAATAAATTGATTAAAATCGACGCAATTAAGACATCTCGATAGATGTGTTTAGATTGCCAAATCGTGCTCCAGAACCAATGACCATCGCGGGTTTTGAGCACCTCTGGTGAACGCTCGTCATAGCGAAACTGTTTTTTGACCAAAAAGTAACGGCCAGTATAGAGTTCTTCTAGTTCGCCAAGTGGGGTGGCAATCGGCACCAAACCTGACTCGCCGGTCACAATTTCGGCCTCTTGCTCTTCACGGTTAATCTTATTCAGTACGCACGCATCCCCACTTTTCAGCAGCAGGACGACGGGCAGGACTAGTTCAGAAATATCACTTAGGTCAGAGCGATTTTCTTTGGCGACCAACCCAGCTCGCTCAGCGGCACGCGGGAAAAGAAATGGCGTGAGTTTACCATCGGTCAATGGCAAACCATTGATCAGAGCTTCTGGAGAGTTAGCCAACCCGAAATAGCGGCTGACGTAAATCAGTGAGTTTAGTAAAGGATCCTGCATCTATAACCTTTCTACTTATCGACAATAAAACCCTGAAACACATCAATAAAGTGCTCAGAAAGAAAATCGAGCTGAGTTTGTGTTTCAACGCGTGATGCAATGGTCTTGATTCCAAGATTATGTGCGGCGCGGGAGATCGAGGTGAGTGTAAATCTTTGTTTTTCGTCATCCAGATGGTGTGTATATAAATAATCCAGCTTAACGTAAGTGGGGCGAAATTCATTAAGATAGTCCAAAGACTGAAAATTACGTCCGTAGTTGTCGACACCAAAATCAGCCCCTGAATTGCGTACGGCATGGCAGAAAAGCGCTGTATGGTGCGGGGTATTGATAAAACAGGTTTCGGGTATTTCAAAGTGCAGTTGTGCCGCGACTGATTTGTGCTTGTTCAGCAACTGAGTGATCCAACGGATGAAACTCGGTTGGGCAATACTGCTTTGTGAAATGTTAATCGCAACCGGTTCAGTAAATTCACCGTGATCCAAACGTTTGACCATCGCATTGATGACGTATTCGTCAAATAAGTGGCTGGCATTGAGTTGCTCGAGTGCGAAAAGGTATTGGTTCGCGCTAAAGCGTTCTCCATCCTTTTCAATTGCAGAAAAGACTTCACGGTGGAAAGTATCGCCCTGACTGGTATTGGCTGCTTGAAAACGGAACTGGAACCAATCATTGCTGATGGCTTCTTCAACCAGATTTCTCCATTGCTGTTTGCCCATCAAGTTGTCAGAATTATTTGCAGTTGCATAGCCGTAGAAAAGTTCAGGGTCGGATTTTGCGTTAGCAAGCGCGTTGTCGAGCATCGTCAACATTTCCGTCGGGCTTTTGGGCGATTCGTTATAGACCACACCTAACGAAAAGTTGGAAGTGGCCATCCCTGTTGGGTCTGCATTGATGTCTTGTACGTAAGTGACGATGCTTGCCGCGATCACTTTGAGATCGTTCTCGTCGACGTTAGGGAGAATGAAGCCAAATTCACCGGATGAAATTCGTGCCAAGGTTGTATCAGATGTTGTTAGGGACACTTTGAGATGATTCGCCAGCTCACGCACCATACCGTCACCAGCTTCGTAACCTTTTTCTTCGTAGAGCTCACGAATGAAATTCGCTTCTAGAATTGCTACGCCACCAAAGCCACCTTCCCCGAGCCAAGAATTTAATTGGCTCATGTAATAGGCTCGATTGCCTAACCCTGATACTGGGTCAATATACGCGCGTTCCCGCAGTTGCTGCGCTTCTTTGGCCTGATCTTTGAAGGCCTCTTCGACTTGAGCCGACATGCTATTGATACCGTCAACTACGTAGATCAAATCTCTGGTTGTCGGCCTAGGTAATGGCTCACCAAACTGATTGCGTGCCACTTGTTCCATCTTTTCAACGATAAGTTCTAACGGGCGGAGTGAGCGTTTAAGAATAAAGGCAATCGCGAGCAAGCCAATAAAGAAAATGATACCGAACGCAATGAGTAAACGTTCGAAAGCCTTCCATAACTGGATGTAGGCATCGCCTGTGTCGCTGATAATCTCGATTTCAGCTAACTGCATCCAACCACTTGTTACGACCCTACGATCGTGAATTTTGGTAAATAAATTGAGGGTCATGAACCACTCTGGCACCGCTGATGATTTGACTGGATAAGAGCGGACAATTTCTTCGCCACTATCTAGGAAAATCAAGCGGACAATGGAGTAACTGCTGCCATCAAAAAGCGCGTTAATGACAGATTCAACCGCCACATTGTCCTTCTTTTCTAAGTAGGGGGCTAAGGCAAGACCAACAGTGTTGATGGTATTATTTACCTCAGAGCGCTGCTGTTGCACTAAATTATTGCGCGTGGTATTGAATTCGATGATGAAGACCGAAATCATCAACATCAAAAATACAGCAATCATTCCCGCGACAAGCTGTTTATATAAAGTCATATTGCCTACTCATCGTAATTCACTTTAGGTTTATTCAATTTAAGAGATTTTTCTCTGGCTCGAAGGTCATTCCATAGACTGAGTCTGGATGATTTTCCTGCGAGTTGCCCTTGTTTTGATTTCATTAGCCAAAGGTTTTTACCATTAAAGCTATAGATCGGTAGTAAATCCCTGCGTTTGGAGGCTTTTTTAATTTCAGAATCAATATTATCCAATAGTATCGGTTCGGCACTGGGTGTTGAGTAATAGGCAAGCACCATATGAAACTGATTAAGGGTGATGGATTTAACATAAACCAAGCGCAGTTTTTTATCTGAGACCCCCAATTCAAGCAGCGAAAAGTACTTGGCAATGGTAAAGTCCTCACAGTCACCTGCATTACTTCCCAAAAATTCCAGTGGTGTCGCCCAGTAGTCCTTTCGTCCCCACAGGTGAATGTCATCAACGAAGTGTAATTGGTTAAAAAAACGATTAACCTCAGTCAGTTGCTGACGTTCGGGTAAACCTTTGAGTTGGCGTATTTCTTTGCGCCATGTCTCAATTCGTTTCCCGGCTCGGTCACCATAGGTATTGCGTACAGCATCAATCCACCTTTGTTCCTGCGTGCTCACGGCCAAAGGTGCTGTTGATGCCAAGATAAGAAGTAAAGCCATGAGCCCATACTTCATACAACTAGTTACCTACAACCATTGCTAATAAATTCGTGACATGATGTCTATTCCTTGAGGGCATTATCTTTTGCTCCCAAAATGGGTTTGAGTAAATATTCCATCACTGTACGCTTGCCCGTAATAATATCTACCGAAGCCGTCATTCCGGGAATGATGGGTAAAGACTGGTCATTGTTGAGGCTGGTTTCTTTGGTACGTACTCTAACAAGGTAGAAGCTGTTGCCTTCTTCATCGGTTGTCGTGTCTGCGCTAATTAGCTCAAGGTTTCCCTCCAGCCCACCGTATTTAGTGAAATCGTAGGCGCTAAACTTCACAATAGCTGGCAACTCAGGCCGTAGAAACGCGATATCCTGTGGTGCAATCTTGGCCTCCACAAGCAGCGTATCTTCGCTGGGGACAATCTCGACGATATCCATACCGGGTTGAATGACGCCTCCAACCGTATTGATATTGAGAGTTTTGACCGTGCCAGCGACGGGGGATGTTACCACCGTGCGATTGACTCTATCTTCAAGGCCGACAGTGGATTCAGTCATAGACGAAAGCCTATCTTGCGCTTCGTTGAGTTTCTCTTGCTGTTCTGAACGGAATTTTTGGGCGACGTCAATTCGGCTCAGCATCGCTTCTCTGATGGCTGAGCGCAGTACCGGGGCTTTAAGTTCACTGGACGTCATTTCACGCCGAGTGTCATTGACCTGACGCTGTAGCTTTAACAGCTCAATTTTAGGGACAACGCCTTCGTCGGCCAGCGGTTGGGTAATTTCGAGCTCTTTTAGCGCGAAATTATAGCTTTCGCGCAGGTTGTCGATTCGCGCTTCTATTTCTATGAGGTCTTGTTGTTTTTGTTTCACTTGCTGATTAATCACTGAGACCTGATTGCGTAAATTGTTCAGGTCCTGACGATACTCAGCTCTCTGACGTTTCACCAGCTTAGGCTGGCCTTGTTGCAGCCAATCAGGGAAAGTGAGCTTACTAAAATCGAGGATAACACCCGTTTGCCAGTCTTTGTCTGAGAAGTTCTCATTGATGGTTACGCTGCTGATGGAGGCGGACAATTGTTCAACACTGGCCGTGAGGTTGGCGACTTGTTGCTCTCGCTCACGAAAATCTGAACGAAAAAGGGTATCGTCAATGAGAAGGAGTTGTTGGCCTTTGTGGACGGTTTGGCCTTCTCGGACAAGGATCTCTTTTACCAGACCCCCTTCTAAATTCTGCACGACTTGAATTTGAGAGGAAGGCACAACTTTTCCTTGCCCCACTGTGATTTTGTCGATCTGAGCCCATGATGCCCAAAGACCAGCGATGACAAAAAACATCACCATGACCCAAAGCATGATACGAGCACTATTGGGAGTGTTGAGTAAAAGCGCTGCGGTTTGATCGTCCACATAATCGAGCTCGTGCTCAGAGAGCTTATTATAATTGCTTTGACTCATTAAAAAATCCTTGTGACGTCAGTCAATGGCATTGATTCTATTATCCCAAAAAAGAAATGTTAAGCAGTTACTATCAGAATGCTACTTTTTATCAGTTTTGCAGATTAATTACCGTGTTTAAGTGAGTACTTTGTGCCAATTA
Organism: Vibrio ostreicida; assembly: GCF_013074385.2. Classification (GTDB taxonomy): domain Bacteria; phylum Pseudomonadota; class Gammaproteobacteria; order Enterobacterales; family Vibrionaceae; genus Vibrio; species Vibrio ostreicida. The sequence goes on along the minus strand of NZ_JABEYA020000003.1, from coordinate 13,252 downwards.
CCCATAAGTATATACAAATATTTGGCTCAAAAATGGTAAATAACAGGGAATTAGACGACATCGGTGCATCTAATGTGGGCTTGAGTTCTTTTCGATATGAGCGCACAATCATCAAAAATTGTTGAGGAGACAAGATGGAACTTGAAGATATTCGCCGTGAATACAGCCAAGGTGGTTTACGCAGAAAAGACCTCAGGGCCAGCCCTATTGATCAGTTTAACGTGTGGCTACAGCAAGCCATTGACGCTAAGCTTCTCGACCCGACGGCTATGACTGTAGCGACTGTCGATGCCAATGGGCAGCCTTTTCAGAGAATTGTGTTATTAAAACACCTCGATGAGCAAGGGTTTGTATTTTTCACCAACTTGGGCAGTCGTAAAGCTCAACATATTCAAGATAATGCCAAGGTTAGCCTGCACTTTCCGTGGCATTCTCTAGAGCGTCAGGTGCACATTACAGGGGTCGCGGAAAAACTATCGGTAGCAGAAAACATCAAATATTTTTCTTCACGACCCAAAGAAAGTCAGCTGGCGGCCATTGCGAGTAAGCAAAGCAGCCGTATTTCTGCCCGCGGTGTACTGGAAGGTAAATTTTTGGAACTGAAGCAAAAATTTGCTCAAGGCGAAGTGCCCGTACCGAGCTTTTGGGGAGGGTTCTGTATCAAACCTGAGAGTATGGAGTTTTGGCAGGGCGGGGATAACCGGCTGCATGATAGATTTTTGTTTTCCAAAGCAGACAGTGATTGGCAGATCGATCGATTGGCGCCCTAAGCAGGAAGACAAATAGATAAAGAATAGGCCGTGATAAGCGGCCTATTTTTTTATCGGTGTCGTGCGCTGTTAATTAATATCGCGGACGACACGAAAGCCGGCATAGTTGGCCGCTGAAGCGTTGGAAAGCGATAGCTGTTGGTGAGCTGCCGCCATGTCAGGGGAGAAGTTCCATGCCCCTCCTTTTAAGAGGCCACGCGCATCACTGGTCCATTGCCAGACATTACCCACCGCATCGTAAATGCCCAGTCGGTTTGGTTTAAAGGCATTGACTGGGGACGTACTGTGGTTTGACCAATTTGATCCTCCCCAACCCGTATTGGCGTGATTGGGAACAAACGTATCACCCCACCAGTAATTCGATTCAGAACCAGCTCGGGCAGCGATTTCCCACTCATCTTCATTGGGTAACCGATAACGATGTCCCGATTTTTTGCTTAGCCAATTTGTATACGCCTTGGCATCATTGAGACTCACACAAACGACCGGCGAATTTGCCGATTGTTTAAAGCCTGGGTTTCTCCAATAGCCTTTCGAGATGGGTGTCACTTCGCCTTTTATAATGGCATTACAGGTATTGGTCAGCTCTGCATCAGTCTGATAATTGGTCGTGTCGACAAACGATTTGAACTGTCCGACCGTGATAGGGGTAACCCCAATACCAAGTGGATGTTTGAGGCGCATTTGTTTTGACCCGTGCTGACCAAGGATATACTGACCAGCCAGAATTGTGGATAGCTCTGGGCCTTGGATGCCTGACCCAAGCGAATCGGCAAACTTATCGCCCTCTTTTAGAGTGTTGGCTTTCTCTATCAACTCTGCACGTAAGTTCTGATCTTTTTTGACCGAGATTTGACGATGAAATGAGCGATACCCCTCTTTTTCAACGGTAATCATATGCTGGCCGACGGGTAACATAATATCGAGCGGTGTGCTGCCATAAGACACGCCATTTATCGCCACTCTGTCGTCATAAATATTTGAACGAATAGTGAGGGTGACCCAAGCGACTTCTTTGTCACTAACGAGTGACGCCTGTTCCGTTGAATCTTCGGGTTCGAAACAATATTTTTTATTGAGACCGAGTAGAGTACAAGCAGCGCTTTGCGTCGGGCGAGCTTGCATTTCTACGTCCATCACACTGCGATAGCGGCTACCATCATAAAAGCCTGAGTCCGTGACTTTGGAGCGTAATACATGGATGTTAAAGGACACCTTACTGGCGTGGATCTGGATAACTTGTGGTTCACTTGTGGTCGATATTAACTCAGCTTGAAACTGTTTAACCGCTTTTTGTAGGTTAAGATCACGAGTTTGACGATCACACTGGGCAATGGTCATGTGTGGTTGACAGCGATTGGTAAAGCTAACCGATAGTGAGTGAGGTTGAGCTAACTGGTGTTGAAGTCGTTCAGCACGAGCTCTTAGCTTGTTTGAATCAAGATCTTCAATGTTTTGGCCTATGGAATCGACTTCGTTGTTTTGTAAATCTAATCGATACTTAGATTCTTGCAACTGTTGTTCTTCCGATAAGCGTTGTTTCTGATTTTGTTTAACGCTTGACCAAGCATCCTGATACGCTTTTTGTGACGCGGCTAGATCGATTTCGGGATCTTCAAGCATCTTTGCATAGTCACTTTCTAGCTGCTTTTTAGCCTGAGTCAATGCTTGATCTAAAGACTTAGCCAGCTTGTTGAGTTCGGCGACGGACTGTTGCCGAGTCTCAAACTGCGCTTGTTTTTCGTCTCTGTTTTGAGTCGCCGCTTTTAGCTGTTCATATTTATCAAAAAGTTGCTCATCAATCTCGACTATCGGGTCGCGAGTATTCTGAGCCGCGATACCTAAAGAGATAAAGCAAGGTGATAAAGCCAGAAGCAACGTTGGTAAACCAGTTCGCATTATCTAATTCTACAATTCTTTGTGACTAATAGGGAATTCAAAACCAGAACGCCATTTTGTCTTAAGTTATAAAGCAATAACTTACGACATAATGGCGTCTAAGGTCAATTTTGTACCGCGCTTATCTCTCTAAAAAGAGAAGCGTGTTAAATCTCTGAGTCAGGTCGTAGCTTCACCCAAACGGTATCGTTGCCATTGACAGCAATGGTTCGGTTGTAAGTTTGATAGCCATCTTTAGACACAGTAAATTGATGCTTGCCTCGCGGTAACACGACTTCAACTGGTGTACTGCCATAGTTTACACCATTGATCGTTACGCGATCTTCGTACTGATCGGAGCGGATAGTAATATTCGCCCAAACTTTCTGGGTTTGCGTCTCATTTTTCTTCACTACTTCTGCGCCATTCAGACAGTAACGAGAAGAAACATTCAAGAGCTTACATGCCGCTGAGGCTTCTGGACGTGCCTGAAGCTGAGCTTGCATTTCAGTGTAGTAGTTGTTGTTGCCTTCAAAGCCTGAACGAATGATCTGGCTTTCTTGGACAAAGACGTTTAATTGAACACCCTTTAGATTTTGTTTGGCGACGTTTGCTTCTGTCAGGCCATCAAGAAGTTGAGTTTTAAAGGTGTTGACTGCGCGCTGCTTGGTTAGATACTTACCCTGATTGGTACATTCGCCCAATGTCATTGTTGCAGAACAGGTGGTTTTGAACGCCGTATTGAGCACATCACTTTCGCGAAGCTCCGCGTCGAGCCGCTTCACGCGAGCTTCAACTTTCTGCTCTTTCAGGTAAGATAATTCTGAGTTAATTCTAGAGCGTTTTTGCTTTACTTGAGACAAGCGCATTTCCTGTTCAGTAATGCTTTGCTCTTGCTCTAAAATCTGACTTTGGTTCTTTTTTACAGAAGACCAAGCTTGCTGATACTCTTGCTGGAATGACATCAGATCAACATCAGGGTCATCCAAAAGGCGGTTGTACTGTTTGTCCAACGCGGACTTAGCACGATTACGCTTTGCATTGAGTTCTTGCTCTTCACGCTGGTACTTAGTCAGTTCCACCCTTAACTGTTGTAAGCGCTCAGACTCTTGATCAAAGTCGGCGCCAAGCGTTTGAAGCTCGCTCTGTTTATTCTCTAATTTTTCATCGATCGTTGTGACAGGATCGGCAGCCGATGCCGTTTCCGCAAAAACCGAAGTTGTTACCCATATAGGGCTTAGCGCAAGCAAGAGCGCTGGGATGCGACGTGTTATCATATTTCCCTGCAACAATTAACGTTTCATTTTACCAACGTAAAAACCAAAAAAGACAAACTTTTGACAGTCCATGTACCCCTGTCTTTCTCAAGCTTCCTTTTATCCTAGCATCTTTCTTTTTAACAATAATCAGATTATTCGACTTTTATACACGCAAAACTTGTATGCTACCTATCATTTTGAGTTGATTGGGGAAATATGCAAGTGAAGATTGACCATCTGCAAAGATAAAAGTGTCTAGAAGTGACATACACCGTAATTTATGTGCACTTGATCATTCTTCCGAAGCGTATAAAAGTATGTTTTTTGACCGCTCAATCAGACGGAATCAACTCATTTGCATATCAACTAATAAATTTCTGATCGGATAGGATTTAGTATACCATGCGAGGTTAGTCCCCTTCCTGATCTCGTTACTTTGCTATGTCCTCATCAAAGTCTACACCATTGATTGGTGAAAATGCCAAACTTTTGTCACCCAAACCCGCAGAGCTCGTGACCTTACCTTCTTATATGGAATGCCATGATCATAGTTATACGCAAATCGTTATTGGTCTAAAAGGACAGGCTGAATTTGAAGTGAGTGGCTTTGGGAGTGTGGTTGGTCCGGGTCAAGGGTGTGTTGTGACGTCTGGCTCTGGGCATGCGTTTGGCGGCGTGGTCGGGCAATCGGATATTTTGGTGCTGAATATGCCGGTGTCGTCGAGTGATGATGCGCTGATGCTCCAAAAACTCAATGAATTGAAGCAGCAAGATACGTATTTCCAACTCAATGGACAGATTCAAAAACTGATTCAAATGCTGGTGACCGAAATGCAATCGAACCCCGAAGATTTGCTCTTGAGTCGCGCGTGCAATGATACGGTGGTGGCTTTGCTTCAGCGTCATATGTCGGCGTTTGCGACGGCTCGGAAAGACTCGCGCTTCGATCTTGAGTTGATTGATCGCTACATTGAACGGCATTTGAGCCAAAAAATATCAGTTGCTCAACTCGCTGGTAGTGTGTTTTTAGGCGAGAGCCAGTTTCACAGCTTGTTTAAGCAGCAAATGGGGATTACGCCCCATCAATATGTCTTGGGTAAGCGTATTGATATGGCGAGGCTATTGATTGAAAAAGGCGAGCTGTCTCTGGGACAGGTGGCAGAACTGAGTGGTTTTTCGGGCCAGAGTACGTTTACTCATACCTTTTCTCGCCTTCAGGGTATTTCGCCTTCTCAGTATAAGAAACGATTTGGTTAAATAAGATTTAAACTACCAAAGAATATTTTGCTTAATTTGATGTGACTGTGTGTTTATTTTGTTAATAATCAGAGTTTTTGGCAAAAAACTCGGAGTTTTTGACAAGTAATCCTCCCGCACTCAAAATACACTGCAATCCATTGTAGGAATCCTGATGAAATTATCAGGGCTGAGATTGAGGGAAAACGCATGTTTACAGCAACAGACGTGTTAAATGCCGAGTTTGTTGAGCAGCCGCTTGAAACACTCTGGTCACTGATCTCGCCACTTTACATGGTGGACGAATCTAAATGGCTTGAACAATTGCTGCCTTTGGCAATATCGACCGAGGCCGAGAAAGCACAAATTACTACCAAGACAACCGAGTTAATTGAAGCGATTCGTTCGGATAAAAAATCTGTACAGATGATCGATGCTCTCTTGCTTGAATACAGTTTGGATACTCAGGAAGGGATTTTGCTGATGTGTCTTGCCGAAGCCTTGATGCGTATTCCTGATTCAGCCACCGCAGATGCGCTGATACGTGATAAGTTGAGTGTCGCGGACTGGAAATCTCACCTCAAAAATTCAGATTCTATTTTTGTTAACGCTTCTACTTGGGGGCTAATGCTGACGGGTAAAGTGGTTGGCCTGTCTGATACTGAATCCCAGAGCGCTTCATCCGCGGTCAATCGGTTAGTGAATAAGATGTCAGAACCCGTCATTCGCAAAGCCATGCATCAGGCGATGAAGGTAATGGGGCACCAGTTTGTTCTCGGTCGCAACATTTCCGAAGCTCAAAAAAATGGCCGCATCATGCGGGACAAGGGTTTCACTTATTCTTATGACATGTTGGGCGAAGCGGCGCTGACGACTGCGGATGCGAATAAGTACTTTAAAGATTACCTTATGGCCATTGAGGCTGTGGGCCGCGATAAATATGGTTTAGAGACGAGCCCAGCACCATCGGTATCAATAAAACTTTCCGCCTTGCACCCTCGTTACGAAGCGGCTAATGAGCAGCGTGTTCTTACCGAATTATATGATACTTTGTTAGAGTTATTGTGTCGTGCTGTTGAATTAGATGTGGCGATCACCATTGATGCAGAAGAAGCGGACCGCCTTGAGCTATCGCTGAAATTGTTTGAGAAAGTATATCGCAGTGATGTGGTGAAAGGGTGGGGGAAATTTGGTTTAGTTATTCAGGCTTACTCGAAACGCGCGCTGCCTGTGTTGGTCTGGGTTAACGCTTTGGCAAAAGCCCAAGGTGACACGATTCCGCTCCGTCTCGTAAAAGGCGCTTATTGGGATAGTGAAATTAAATGGTCTCAGCAAGCTGGTTATGAGAATTACCCTGTCTACACGCGTAAAGAAGCGACTGATGTGGCCTACCTAGCGTGTGCTCGTTTTCTTTTGAGTGAACCGGTTCGCGGTCATATTTTCCCTCAGTTTGCCAGCCATAATGCCCAAACAGTCACGTCTATTGCCGTCATGGCCTCACATAAAGAATTTGAATTTCAGCGTCTGCATGGTATGGGAGATTCGCTGTACAATCATGCGATAAAAGCGTACCAGCAATCCGTGCGGATTTATGCGCCTGTCGGCAGCCACAAAGACCTATTGCCTTATTTGGTTCGTCGTTTGCTAGAAAATGGAGCGAACAGCTCTTTTGTCCATCGCCTGGTGGATGCTCGCTGTCCGGTTGAAACCTTAACTCAACACCCCGTCGATATGCTTCAAGCCTACCCGACGCTTAACAACCTGCAAATACCCTTGCCGCCAAACATATTTCCAGAGCGTTGTAATGCTTATGGCATTAACATTGATATTGCATCTGAAGGACAGCCATTTGAGAAGTTAGTGGCTGGGTTCCTCGATAAGCAGTGGCAGGCTGGGCCTATCATCAATGGGCAAGGGCTCGCTGAAAGCATGATCAAGGAAAGTAACAATGTCGAGATCGTGACGGCACCTTATGATCGACGTATTCAAGTTGGGCAGGTGGCTTTTTCCAACCTTGATCATGTTTCCAAAGCAATCAATGGTGCCGAGCAGGCAGTAGCCGATTGGCAGGCGAAAGGTCATGCTTATCGGGCGCAAAAACTGGATGTTCTGGCTGACGTGATGGAAGACAATCTCGCCGAATTGGTCGCTTTGTGCCATCAGGATGCGGGAAAAACCATCCATGACAGTATTGATGAAGTCCGGGAAGCTGTTGATTTTTGTCGCTACTACGCAAAACAAGTCGACGCTTTGGGTGATGTTAAACTCATTGGGTTTGATGGGTTAACTCGGACTGTTTCGCGACAAGGGCGCGGCGTTTTTGTTTGCATCAGCCCTTGGAACTTCCCATTAGCGATTTTCCTAGGCCAGATTTCTGCGGCCTTGGTCGCGGGTAATACCGTCGTAGCAAAACCGGCAGAACAGACTAGTTTGATTGCCGCTCGGGCGGTCGAGTTAATGATGGAAGTGGGTTTTCCAGCCGGAGTTATTCAATTATTGCCCGGCCGTGGTGCCGAGATCGGTTCAGCCCTGACCTCGCATTCTGCTATTGCAGGTGTTGCCTTTACGGGCTCGACGGCGACGGCGCAGCGGATCAATCAGACTTTGGCACGGAGAGAGGCAGATCCAGTCCCCTTTATTGCTGAGACTGGTGGTCAGAATGCGATGATTGTCGACAGTACCGCCTTACCTGAACAGGTTGTTAGAGATGTAATTCGCTCGGCATTTGCATCTGCTGGCCAGCGATGTAGTGCATTGCGAGTATTATACGTTCAAGAAGACATCGCTGATCGTATTATTACCCTGATACAAGGGGCGATGGATGAATTGACGGTTGGCAAGCCATACTTGCATTCAACCGATGTGGGTCCAGTTATCGATGTGACGGCGAAAAATAAGCTGATGACACATATTGAACGCATGTCGGCAAGTGAGAAAAAAGTTGCCCAGTTGGCGCTTGATGATGAGCATCAGCACGGTGATTTTGTGGCACCAACAGCCTTTGAAATTGATGATATCTCTTGTCTTGATGAGGAACAGTTTGGTCCAATTCTGCATATTGTCCGTTTTAAAGCCCATGAGTTAACCGAAATTGTTGAGCGCATTAATCGCACCGGCTTTGGTTTAACAATGGGTATTCATAGCCGCAACGAAACCACCTATCGCTGGATAGAAAAACATGCTCGGGTTGGTAATTGTTATATCAACCGAGATCAGGTTGGCGCGGTGGTTGGCGTCCAACCATTTGGAGGTCAAGGGTTGTCTGGAACGGGTCCTAAAGCGGGCGGGCCCCATTACTTGTTCCGTTTTACACAAACATTGTTTTCTTAACTGATTGAAGCAGGGAGAGAGATTATGGTTCATCAAGTCACGTGTTTTTCCGATGCTTACTTAGCATGGGAAAATTGGAATTTGACCAGTTTTGACTCAAAAAGTGAGTGTATGCTTACTTTCAACAAGGCCTTAGAAAATCTTAAGCCAGACATGGCTGCTGTCGCCACGTATCATCTAAAACACGGTGAGACATTACTTGCTAAGTCGCATCATATGATTGGGCCGACGGGCGAAACAAATGAATTATATACGGCAGGTCGGGGCGTCGCTTTGGTCATTCATGATTCTAGCGAATCCAACGCACAGTTATCGGTTATTGCACAGATGTCCGCGGCTCTGATTGCAGGTAACAGCGTGATCTTATCGAGCGATGATACATCGTTTAGGCAAGTTGTGGAGCAAGCGTATCAGCAGTCATCTTTGCCGATGAATCTGATGCAGTTTGCCCCATTGGAAGCCTATCATCAGCTTGTCGAACTGGATGTTCGAAGTGTTGCTTATGTCGGCAGTGAAAACATGGAGCGGGCAATTAACCGACAGATCGCCAAGCGTTCGGGAGCGATTGTTGGGCTTATTTCAGAAACGGACATGGCGGCGATACCAGTCGCGCATGATCCACACTTAGTACTTCGCTTTATCACGGAGCGGACGAGAACAATAAATATAACAGCAGTGGGCGGCAATGCGACCTTGCTAGAACTGGGAAGTGAAGCTCACTAATCCTTGGCCATGTGCCCTTACCGGCTATTGGTGGGGGCTGTGAATCAAGGGTATCTTTTATTATGAGGACAGACACATGGAAAATAGCTTTGCTATTACGACCACGTTTATTGCGTATCTGATTATGATGCTTGCAATAGGCGTTATTGCTTACCAACGAACGAAAAACTCAACGGATTATTTCCTCGGCGGCCGTTCACTTGGGCCTTGGCCTGCGGCACTTTCTGCCGGCGCATCCGACATGAGTGGCTGGTTGCTACTCGGCCTACCAGGCTACGCTTATGCCGCGGGTATTGAAGCATTTTGGTTAGCTGGGGGTTTATTAGCGGGTACATGGTTGAACTGGCTTATCTGTGCAAAACGCTTAAGGACGTACAGTATTACGACTAATGCACTGACGTTACCTGAGTTTTTGTCACGTAGGTTCAATGATAATTCAAAAATGATTCAGTTCATCTCAGCCTTTTTTATTCTGTTGTTTTTCCTTTTCTACACCAGTTCAGGCTTGGTCGCAGGCGGAAAATTGTTTGAGACCGTCTTCGGTCTTGATTACACCATTGCGGTGATTATTGGTACTGTCTGTGTGGTGTCATATACGCTATTTGGCGGTTTTCTTGCCGTCTCGTGGACAGATCTTGTTCAGGGTTTACTGATGTCGGCGGCCTTGCTGGTTGTTCCTATCGCTGCAATGGAAGGGGGGGTAGGACAATTAAGTCATGATTTGACCGCCATCAACCCTGAGTTATTAACGCTTTGGAATGACGCCAAAGGTCAACCTTTATCCGCCATTGCCATCATTTCTTTGGTTGCATGGGGATTGGGTTATTTTGGGCAGCCTCATATCCTTGCGCGATTTAAAGCGTCTCGGAGCAATAAAGACCTGACGACTGCGCGCCGTATTGCAGTGATCTGGACTGCTTTATCTATGGTTGGTGCGCTGCTGGTTGGTCTTGTTGGACTGATATACGTGAATAACACTGGCTTGTCGATTGACGATGGTGAAAAGATCTTTATGTTACTTGTGAACGCGATCTTCCATCCTGTTGTCGCGGGTGTTCTTCTTGCCGCTATTCTTGCGGCAATTATGAGTACAGCGGATTCTCAATTGTTGGTCTCCTCTTCAGCATTGGCTGAGGATTTCTACAAGCAACTCGTTAAAAGAGATGCCAGTTCAGATGAGGTGGTGTTTATCGGGCGTATTGCAGTTATTGCGATTTCAATTATTGCACTGCTTCTCGCACTGAAACCGGACAGCTCAGTCTTGGGTCTTGTCTCGTATGCTTGGGCTGGATTCGGTGCTGCGTTTGGACCGGCAATTATTCTGAGTCTGTATTGGTCACGCATGAACCGCTATGGCGCGTTAGCCGGTATTATTGTCGGTGGCATCACTATTGTTGTCTGGAAGCAACTATCGGGTGGCTGGTTTGATGTTTATGAGATCGTTCCTGGTGTAATTTCTTCTACTTTGGTGATCGTCATAGTCAGTCTGATGACCGATGAGCCGGATGCGTCAGTGAAAGCGCAGCATGTTAAATTTCAGCAACAACTCAAAGAACTTGATTAAGGGTTACCTTTTTTAGCAAAGCCCCAAAATTGGGGCTTTTTTATACTCAAACACTAAATTGTGATTTTTATCACAAATTTTAAACAAAATCTTAAGCGTAAGGAACCAATTGCTTGCTACTGTGTCCATTGTCAATATTGATGCCGTAAACGGAGAAGGATTCATGCCACAAGTGTATTGCTGTTGCTGCCAAAAAGTGACGTTTCACAAGGTTGTGATGAAACGGTGTCCGCAAAAAAGCGAGTCTATAATGAAAGGCTTGGTGTGTTTCTTTGCTACTCTAGTTCAGGGGGCGCACTATGTGAAAATGGAAAAGCAGACATTTTGCCGGACTTGTAACACTCAGTCCAAGTGGGTCAAGCCGCGACGTTTACCCAACGTGAAAACGGCCTAGTCTGAATTGTTCTGATAAATTTTCGCTTTCGCCCGTCCAATTATTTATGATGTATGTTCATTATTCGGCCTGATCAGAAATTAAATGGATTTAGATAGAATCGACCTTGAAATTCTCCGTACTCTTAACCTCAAAGGGCGTCTTCCCGTTGTTGAGCTTGCCAAACACGTTAATTTGACTACGTCCCCTTGTTCAGACCGAGTAAAACGTCTGGAGAGAGAGGGATACATTAAAGGCTATCACGCAGAGTTAAACCCTGAAAAATTGGGGTTGGACGTTCAGGTTTTTATGCATATTCGGCTCGATCAAACCAGCTTTTCGATATTTGAGAAATTTGCCAAAGCGGTCGCAGATATGCCGGAGATTGAAGCCTGCTATTCTCTGTCCGGTGACTTTGACACCATGATAAAAATACGAGTTAAAGACATGAAAGCTTATCAGAATTTTATGTCGAAAAAGTTGGGGACCTTACCTGGCGTCATTCAGACACGCAGCGAGGTGGTTATTGAAGAGCATAAGACGAGCTTTGGTGTTAACGCGGACTTGCTGGGGACATTATAGTTGTATTATTTACAGAGTCGAAAGGGAAGAGCGCTTTCCCTTTCGACCGATGGTTTGAGTCTACTTTTACGAGGCCTGAGTAATAAAGGCTGAAACGATGCCGATCAGCCCGCCAAACACCCCTCCCCAAACAACCAGCCACCCAAGGTGTTCTTTGATCATTTTTTGCACCATTTGTTTGACCAGTTGCGGCGTCAGTTCGTTTAGGCGTTGATCAATGATCGTTTCAATATTGTTCGTGATTTCGTTCATCATTGCAGGAGACTCAAGCTGTTCTTTTAATGCTTGTTTGACTGCTTCACTTTGGCCAATCTTTAACATTGATTGTTGCATTTTTTCAACAAACGGCTCTTTAAGAGGTGCGAGTGCGTCTCGGCCACCAACCATGGCCAACATACCCCCGAAAGAAGAATCAGCAATCACATCGACCAAAGAATCAAACGCGGGATTAAAATCGATTTTCTCAATCAGGGGATCAAGATTGAGTGTTTGATCTCCAGTTATGTCGCTGGTTAAGAATTTTTCGATGTTTTGGGTAGTGAAAAACTGCGCCATCATCAGGTTTTTAATCGCCGCTTTGAATTCTTCAAAACGTGCAGGGATGACTCCTGAGCCGTAAAGGCCGGGAACTTTCTCAAACAACATATGAATTGCCAGCCAGTTAGTGATGGCCCCCGAGAAAGCAAAGACACCTGCGTAAAATACGATTTGATTGTTTAGCTGATAGCCGCCAGCAAGGAGCGTCAGCGCGAATAAATTAGTTAGTAAGCTTTTATTCATTGTTTTAGTGAGGGTTAGAAAAAGTGAATGGTTAAGATTATATAACAATTGCACGATCAGATTGAATATGACTGAATAAAAAATCAGCCGCGTTGCTACCGCCGATTTTTACAGCATTAATGAAGCATTAATGAGGACAGGCACGAAAAAAATGTAGGTGACTCTATACTGTGTCGAGCTGTTTCGATTGCCTATTTTATAAAATTAGAGTTTGTGATATTAGCGTAATGTTGACTGAAGCAAGCCATCTTTAGCGTTTGACAATGACAAAGGACAAGAGTCTTAGATTGATAGGCATATTCATTCCCAGCGTTCGCTGAGAACGAGATTAAAAATGGCACGTTATGTGAGCTGATACCCGTGTATACGCTGCCTGTTCATTATCGGGATGACCGTGGGGAAACACGCTTTCCCTCCCACCAATAAAGCGCGTTTATGTTCTAACTGGGTGCATGCCGTTAACCAAGAGCATGGGCTGATTTTCACTGTTTGGAGCAGTGGTGGTATGGATTGAGGGACGCTTTTTTTGTTCGGCCTCACCTGTCTTCCGGTCCAATCGACCAGCTCAAGGTAGTCGACCAACCGAAAAGGCAGGCCGTCGAGGTTAGTCTGGTCAGCGTGACCAATAAAAGGATGAAGGCAAGGAGCGCTTGGTTGTGGCTGACTTAAGGCTTCAAGCCGCACTTTAATGGAAGTATAGTCACACGCTTGTAACGTATCGCTTAGGCCAGCACGGATAGGATTTAAGTCCGTGTAT
>NZ_JABEYA020000033.1 GCF_013074385.2 Vibrio ostreicida | reverse complement strand
CTAATGCCGTTCACTTAAGATGAGCGGCATTGTTCTTTCTAGGGTATCTACTTGGCTTTTTCTTTACGACTCTAGGGAAGGATCTTTGCCGTCTTGGTTCTAGGATTAAGCTCTCGCTCATCGAATAAAAATTTTGTAGTTGCCTTGGTATCGCACCTGGTGTCGAGTAAGGAAGCCCGACTATTAGGCGCATTATATGGGCTAAAGCGCCATTAAAGCTAAGCTGATATGGCAAGTAGTCTCCATTTAATGTATGACACATCTGCACCATCTGATACCTAACAAGGTTGTATGTCAGTAGCACTCCCCAGAGTTCCTGTTTCACAAGCTCTGGTAATCGACTTCGAAGGGTTAACCTGTTACCAAGCATATATTGTTTTTGCTCTCGGTAGCCTAATTCAATTTCCCAACGATACCCATATAAGCCTACGACATCTGACTTGGGATAGAGCATGGGATCTGTCATCGAGGTGAGGACATCGTATCGTTTGCCATCTTTGATTCTCGTGACTAATCGAACAACAACTTCCTGCTCTAGCTCCGGCCACTTCTTCCGAGCGTGCGGATTACTTTTCAGCTTAATCAGTTTATCTTGTCGACCGAGAGACTGAACGACTTCATAGTTTAGCCCCTTTTTCATTGGAATAAGCCAATGTCTATTGACACCTTTGGCGCTCCATTCTCGAAGTAAACCAAGAGAGTAGAAGCCTTTATCAAAGAGCGTTAAGCTATTATCTGGTGTGGTTTCTATCAGTTGCTCTGCTAACTTCATTTCATTCACGGTATAGCAGTCAAAAGCGCTGCCTGTGATTAAATGACTGCTCAGCTCCATCTGACATACCATACGTACTTGCGGATATTGAGTTTCTTTACCATCTTGATTCGTGGGTTTTGCAAAGGCTTCAGCATTTTCTGTTGAGTCTTCTGTTCGCCACAAGACCCCATCAACACCGAGCAGTGTTAGTCCATTCCAATTTGGTAAGTTAGCATGCTGAAACCAATGACTCTGCGTACACTCAAAAAGAGCTTTAGCGGCCGATTCTCCAAGGTTTTTTCTACGTTGAGTGAGCGCACTAGGTGCCACAAATGGCTTACCTGTTCGGTCAACAATATCGAGCATGTTGACGATATCCGCCATGGATTTGTCGTTATAAATAGCCATCCCCACTAATAGCCATGCCATTGACTCTAAAGTCAGCTTTCGTTTTCTAAGGGTAACGGTATCAGTCAGCTTGTAAGCATCATTAATGAGTTCAATTGGCAGTAGGTCAGCGAGAGTCTCTACTTGATTGGGTTTGTAGTTGTTGATGATGTCGAGAGCTTGAGAAACGTGCATAAAAAAATCCGATAAACAGGGTCTATCGGATTTTTACATATTGGGAGGATCGTTCAATTGATCTGCCGATTAATGCCTTAACTGATCGGCATTAG
>NZ_JABEYA020000032.1 GCF_013074385.2 Vibrio ostreicida | reverse complement strand
GGACTGCCACGCGACGGAGGTGGTCACATCGGAGGTGGTGCCGTCACTGTAGGTGGCCATCGCGGTTAACGGCTCGGTCTGCCCTTTGGCGAGAGCGATGCTGGCTGGCGTGATGGTAATACCTTCGATCACAGCGGCGGTCACGTTGACGTTGACCGTGTTACTGGGTACGCCGTCTTTGGTGGCGGAGAGGTTCGCGGTGCCTACGTCAACGCCAGAGAGCACACCCGTTGGCGTGATGGTGACGGTGGGGGTGGCGGTGGAGGGGGAATCGGACTGCCACGCGACGGAGTTGGTGATGTTCGATGAGGAGCCATCGCTGTAAATGGCCGTCGCGGTTAACGGTTGGGTTTGCCCTTTGGCAACAGAAACATTCGCTGGCGTGATGGTAATATCATCAATCACGGCGGTGGTCACGTGGACGTTGACGGTGTTGCTCGGCACGCCGTCTTTGGTGGCGGTGATTGTTGTAATACCGACGTCACCACCGGAGATCAAGCCCGTTGGCGTGACGTTGGCGGTGGAGGGGGAAGGGGACTGCCACGCGACGGAGGTGGTCACATCGGAGGTGGTGCCGTCACTGTAGGTGGCCATCGCGGTTAACGGCTCGGTCTGCCCTTTGGCGAGAGCGATGCTGGCTGGCGTGATGGTAATATCTTCGATCACAGCGGCGGTCACGTTGACGTTGACCGTGTTACTGGGTACGCCGTCTTTGGTGGCGGAGAGGTTCGCGGTGCCCACGTCAACGCCAGAGAGCACACCCGTTGGCGTGATGGTGACGGTGGGGGTGGCGGTGGAGGGGGAATCGGACTGCCACGCGACGGAGCTGGTGATGTTCGATGAGGAGCCATCGCTGTAAATGGCCGTCGCGGTTAACGGTTGGGTTTGCCCTTTGGCAACAGAAACATTCGCTGGCGTGATGGTAATATCATCAATCACGGCGGTGGTCACGTGGACGTTGACGGTGTTGCTCGGCACGCCGTCTTTGGTGGCGGTGATTGTTGTAATACCGACGTCAGCACCGGAGATTAAGCCCGTTGGCGTGACGTTGGCGGTGGAGGGGGAAGGGGACTGCCACGCGACGGAGGTGGTCACATCGGAGGTGGTGCCGTCACTGTAGGTGGCCATCGCGGTTAACGGCTCGGTCTGCCCTTTGGCGAGAGCGATGCTGGCTGGCGTGATGGTAATATCTTCGATCACGGCTGCGGTCACGTTCACTTTCACGGTATTACTGGTAATGTTGTCCTTAATCAGATTCACCTTCACCAGACCAGGTGTCTTACCCCCTTTCAACATACCCGGAGCAGAAAAAACCGCCACTTCCTGCTCACTTGTGTGCCAATCACTCAAATGGGTATCACTTTCGCTCAACCCATTGACACTTAACCCCATTAATGTGCGTGAAGACCCATCAGAGTAGTGGCCTATCGCATGAAAAGGCAGCTCGTTACCGGCTGCCAGTTGAAGCTGACTGACCCCTCGTGTTCTTAGCGGTGAAGGGGTGATGTCTATGCGTTCTAGTGTGACTGCTGATCCGGATTTAACGGTTACAGATCCGCTTCCTTCTTCTGAATTACAGCCGGTTAATAGCATGAATAGAGGCAATATAATGAAGGTAAACCAACCTGTTGAAATGTGTCTCATCATAGTG
>NZ_JABEYA020000031.1 GCF_013074385.2 Vibrio ostreicida | reverse complement strand
CATTCTGTTGGAATGGTAATAGCTTTAAAATTGCTTGTTACTTTCGAGTAACGATAAGTTTTGAAGTCAGTATTCATTGAGCCGAACAAAATCTTAAATTGAAGAGTTTGATCATGGCTCAGATTGAACGCTGGCGGCAGGCCTAACACATGCAAGTCGAGCGGAAACGAGAAGGTGCTTGCACCTTCGGCGTCGAGCGGCGGACGGGTGAGTAATGCCTGGGAAATTGCCTTGATGTGGGGGATAACCATTGGAAACGATGGCTAATACCGCATAACGCCTACGGGCCAAAGAGGGGGACCTTCGGGCCTCTCGCGTCAAGATATGCCCAGGTGGGATTAGCTAGTTGGTGAGGTAAAGGCTCACCAAGGCGACGATCCCTAGCTGGTCTGAGAGGATGATCAGCCACACTGGAACTGAGACACGGTCCAGACTCCTACGGGAGGCAGCAGTGGGGAATATTGCACAATGGGCGCAAGCCTGATGCAGCCATGCCGCGTGTATGAAGAAGGCCTTCGGGTTGTAAAGTACTTTCAGTCGTGAGGAAGGTGGTAGTGTTAATAGCACCATCATTTGACGTTAGCGACAGAAGAAGCACCGGCTAACTCCGTGCCAGCAGCCGCGGTAATACGGAGGGTGCGAGCGTTAATCGGAATTACTGGGCGTAAAGCGCATGCAGGTGGTTCGTTAAGTCAGATGTGAAAGCCCGGGGCTCAACCTCGGAATAGCATTTGAAACTGTCGGACTAGAGTACTGTAGAGGGGGGTAGAATTTCAGGTGTAGCGGTGAAATGCGTAGAGATCTGAAGGAATACCAGTGGCGAAGGCGGCCCCCTGGACAGATACTGACACTCAGATGCGAAAGCGTGGGGAGCAAACAGGATTAGATACCCTGGTAGTCCACGCCGTAAACGATGTCTACTTGGAGGTTGTGGCCTTGAGCCGTGGCTTTCGGAGCTAACGCGTTAAGTAGACCGCCTGGGGAGTACGGTCGCAAGATTAAAACTCAAATGAATTGACGGGGGCCCGCACAAGCGGTGGAGCATGTGGTTTAATTCGATGCAACGCGAAGAACCTTACCTACTCTTGACATCCAGAGAAGCCAGCGGAGACGCAGGTGTGCCTTCGGGAGCTCTGAGACAGGTGCTGCATGGCTGTCGTCAGCTCGTGTTGTGAAATGTTGGGTTAAGTCCCGCAACGAGCGCAACCCTTATCCTTGTTTGCCAGCACGTAATGGTGGGAACTCCAGGGAGACTGCCGGTGATAAACCGGAGGAAGGTGGGGACGACGTCAAGTCATCATGGCCCTTACGAGTAGGGCTACACACGTGCTACAATGGCGCATACAGAGGGCAGCCAACTTGCAAAAGTGAGCGAATCCCAAAAAGTGCGTCGTAGTCCGGATTGGAGTCTGCAACTCGACTCCATGAAGTCGGAATCGCTAGTAATCGTGGATCAGAATGCCACGGTGAATACGTTCCCGGGCCTTGTACACACCGCCCGTCACACCATGGGAGTGGGCTGCAAAAGAAGTAGGTAGTTTAACCTTCGGGAGAACGCTTACCACTTTGTGGTTCATGACTGGGGTGAAGTCGTAACAAGGTAGCGCTAGGGGAACCTGGCGCTGGATCACCTCCTTATACGATGGACAGTTTGCTTTCA
>NZ_JABEYA020000030.1 GCF_013074385.2 Vibrio ostreicida | reverse complement strand
CAGCACTTACACACCCTGCCTATCAACGTTCTAGTCTTGAACAACCCTTAAGGGCACTTAATGTGCCAGGGAAGACTCATCTCAGGGCTCGCTTCCCGCTTAGATGCTTTCAGCGGTTATCGATTCCGAACTTAGCTACCGGGCAATGCCACTGGCGTGACAACCCGAACACCAGAGGTTCGTCCACTCCGGTCCTCTCGTACTAGGAGCAGCCCCCTTCAATCTTCCAACGCCCACGGCAGATAGGGACCGAACTGTCTCACGACGTTCTAAACCCAGCTCGCGTACCACTTTAAATGGCGAACAGCCATACCCTTGGGACCGACTTCAGCCCCAGGATGTGATGAGCCGACATCGAGGTGCCAAACACCGCCGTCGATATGAACTCTTGGGCGGTATCAGCCTGTTATCCCCGGAGTACCTTTTATCCGTTGAGCGATGGCCCTTCCATTCAGAACCACCGGATCACTATGACCTGCTTTCGCACCTGCTCGAATTGTCATTCTCGCAGTCAAGCGGGCTTATGCCATTGCACTAACCACACGATGTCCAACCGTGTTTAGCCCACCTTCGTGCTCCTCCGTTACTCTTTGGGAGGAGACCGCCCCAGTCAAACTACCCACCAGGCACTGTCCGTGATCCCGATTCAGGGACCGACGTTAGAACATCAAAGCTACAAGGGTGGTATTTCAAGGTTGACTCCACCGCATCTGGCGACGCGGTTTCAAAGTCTCCCACCTATCCTACACATGTAGGTTCAATGTTCAGTGCCAAGCTGTAGTAAAGGTTCACGGGGTCTTTCCGTCTAGCCGCGGGTACACTGCATCTTCACAGCGATTTCAATTTCACTGAGTCTCGGGTGGAGACAGCGTGGCCATCATTACGCCATTCGTGCAGGTCGGAACTTACCCGACAAGGAATTTCGCTACCTTAGGACCGTTATAGTTACGGCCGCCGTTTACCGGGGCTTCGATCAAGAGCTTCGCGCAAGCGCTAACCCCATCAATTAACCTTCCGGCACCGGGCAGGCGTCACACCGTATACGTCATCTTACGATTTTGCACAGTGCTGTGTTTTTAATAAACAGTTGCAGCCACCTGGTATCTGCGACTCCCGTTAGCTCCATCCGCAAGGGACTTCACCGACAGGAGCGTACCTTCTCCCGAAGTTACGGTACCATTTTGCCTAGTTCCTTCACCCGAGTTCTCTCAAGCGCCTTGGTATTCTCTACCCGACCACCTGTGTCGGTTTGGGGTACGATTCCTTACAATCTGAAGCTTAGAGGCTTTTCCTGGAAGCATGGCATCAATGACTTCACACCCTTAGGTGCTCGACGTCGTGTCTCAGCCTTAACAAAGAGCCGGATTTACCTAACTCTTCAGCCTACGCACTTGAACCTGGACAACCATCGCCAGGCCCACCTAGCCTTCTCCGTCCCCCCATCGCAATTGTAAGAAGTACGGGAATATTAACCCGTTTCCCATCGACTACGCCTTTCGGCCTCGCCTTAGGGGTCGACTTACCCTGCCCCGATTAACGTTGGACAGGAACCCTTGGTCTTCCGGCGAGGGGGTTTTTCACCCCCTTTATCGTTACTCATGTCAGCATTCGCACTTCTGATACCTCCAGCAACCCTTACAGGCCACCTTCAACGGCTTACAGAACGCTCCCCTACCCAATACAGTAAACTGTATTGCCGCAGCTTCGGTGTATAGCTTAGCCCCGTTACATCTTCCGCGCAGGCCGACTCGACTAGTGAGCTATTACGCTTTCTTTAAATGATGGCTGCTTCTAAGCCAACATCCTAGCTGTCTGAGCCTTCCCACATCGTTTCCCACTTAGCTATACTTTGGGACCTTAGCTGGCGGTCTGGGTTGTTTCCCTCTCCACGACGGACGTTAGCACCCGCCGTGTGTCTCCCGGATAGTACTTACTGGTATTCGGAGTTTGCAAAGGGTTGGTAAGTCGGGATGACCCCCTAGCCTTAACAGTGCTCTACCCCCAGTAGTATTCGTCCGAGGCTCTACCTAAATAGATTTCGGGGAGAACCAGCTATCTCCAGGTTTGATTGGCCTTTCACCCCTAGCCACAAGTCATCCGCTAATTTTTCAACATTAGTCGGTTCGGTCCTCCAGTTGATGTTACTCAACCTTCAACCTGCCCATGGCTAGATCACCTGGTTTCGGGTCTATATCCAGAGACTGAACGCCCAGTTAAGACTCGGTTTCCCTACGGCTCCCCTAAACGGTTAACCTTGCCACTGAATATAAGTCGCTGACCCATTATACAAAAGGTACGCAGTCACCCCACGAAGAGGCTCCTACTGCTTGTACGTACACGGTTTCAGGTTCTATTTCACTCCCCTCACAGGGGTTCTTTTCGCCTTTCCCTCACGGTACTGGTTCACTATCGGTCAGTCAGTAGTATTTAGCCTTGGAGGATGGTCCCCCCATATTCAGACAGGATATCACGTGTCCCGCCCTACTCGATTTCACTGATTATGATGGACCGGTTACGGGGCTATCACCCTGTATCGCGAGACTTTCCAGACTCTTCACCTGCATCATTAAAAGCTTAAGGGCTAATCCAATTTCGCTCGCCGCTACTTTCGGAATCTCGGTTGATTTCTCTTCCTTCGGGTACTTAGATGTTTCAGTTCCCCGAGTTCGCCTCATTAACCTATGTATTCAGTTAATGATACGTGCTTATGCACGTGGGTTTCCCCATTCAGGAATTCCAGACTCAAGTGGCTTTTACTGCCTAATCTGGACTTATCGCAAGTTAATACGCCTTTCATCGCCTCTGACTGCCAAGGCATCCACCGTGTACGCTTAGTCACTTAACCATACAACCCCAAAGGGTCTGTACGTCAAACAACCAAAGTGCTGTCTCATTATTTGAATGAGCGAGACAGCGTTCGATTTTGCCGGACTCAAATATAAACCTCACAACGCATTGTGGGTTTCCAAGAACACTTGAATGTGTGTTGGTACCTAATAAC
>NZ_JABEYA020000002.1:445367-696734 GCF_013074385.2 Vibrio ostreicida | reverse complement strand
ATGAGCGAGAGCTTAATCCTAGAACCAAGACGGCAAAGATCCTTCCCTAGAGTCGTAAAGAAAAAGCCAAGTAGATACCCTAGAAAGAACAATGCCGCTCATCTTAAGTGAACGGCATTAGTGCTTATGCACCCCTTTCAACCATTATTTTATCCGCTCTGCGGCCTGCTTTGCCGACGCGCTTTGAGGATACTCTTCGATCACCTGCTGATAATACTTTTTCGCTTGAGTCAGGTTATTGTTGCGTTTGGCAACATCACCTAGCTTCACCAAAGCATCCGCACGTTTGTTCGATTTTTTGTATGAGACGACCGCAGCAAAACTCTTGACTGCCTCTTTATCCTGCTTCTTAGCAAAGTAAAGTTGTCCTAACCAGTAATGTGCATTAGGCGTAAAGGTCGAATCGGGGAAATCTTTCTGAAACTGCTGAAAGGCGGAAATGGCCCCTGAGTAGTCACGTTTTTTCAAGATGAGGTCGACGGCATTTTGATACGCCATTTGTTCATCCTGATTACTGCTGAATTTTCCCACTGAAGGCTGTGCTGACGCGTCTTTGACCTCAGCCGGCACCGCGCTTGCTTGACCTCGAAGTTTATCGAGCTCAACAAACAGATCTCGTTGACGCTGCAACATTTGCTGCATATCGTAGTTATTCTTTTCAAGCTGACCACGAAGATCGCTAATTTCCAACGCCATATCATCCAATTGTTGCTGCATTTGCAGTTGAACGCGGTTGCGATTGTTCAGCAAGCGTTCCAGACGTTCGACATCTGTCTCATTGGAAGACACGTTGGAGTAATTCGGCGGTGAATTGTCGCCGCTTATATCAGATACTGGAGCTGGTACAGCGAACACAGGGTTCGCTGTACTTGCCAGTAACGAAAGCGTGACGATACGCTTAAGGTTACTGAACATAGGGTCTTTCCTTAATTAGTATACTAAAACCGCACGACGGTTCTTCGCGTATACTTCTTTCGATTGACCCAGAAGAAGAGGCTTTTCTTCGCCATAGCTCACGATAGAGATTTGGCTAGCTTGAACACCCAAAGCTTGTAGGTACTTCGCTACCGCTTGAGCACGACGCTCACCCAGTGCGATGTTGTACTCAGGCGTACCGCGCTCATCTGCGTGGCCTTCTACTGTCACTTTCATTGCTGGGCTCTTGCTTAGGTAAGCGGCGTGCGCAGCCAGCATTTTTTCGTAGTCACCAGCGATGGTTGCGTTGTCAAACGCGAAGTAAATGGTTTGAGACTCACGAAGTGCCTGCTCTTTAAGCTCTTGCTCAGAAAGCGTGCCATTTTCCCCCATAGGAGAGACCACTGTTGTGTTCGCAGAGTTTGCTTTGTTCGTTTCAGAACCTGAAGCATTGGCTGCGTCGTCGCTAGAACTACATGCTGTTACAGCGAGAACAGGTAGCGCAATCAACAACCCTTTAAGAACTTTGTTTAGTTGCATTGTTATATTTTCCTTACTTTTTGATACTTACTTGCTACAAAAACGGTGACCATGCAGGCGCACGAACTCGACCATTTGTTGCCGGCAATCGAGCTTTAAAGCGTCCATCTATTGAAACCATCGATAGTACGTTAGTTTTGTTGTAGATAGAGCTGTAAACAACCATCCCACCATTAGGTGCGATACTGGGTGATTCATCAAGCAAAGTCTTGGTGAGAACTTCAACAGCGCCCGTTTCAAGATCTTGCTTGGCCAGATTGAATCCAGTGTTACTGCGATTCACCATCACTAAGAATCGACCATCAGGTGTAATCTGACCACCTAAGTTCTGGCTGCCCTGCCATGTCAGGCGATGAGTCGAACCAACTGACAAATCTACTTGATAAATCTGGGGTTTACCACCCCGATCAGAGGTAAAGATCAGTGATTTCCCATCAGGATGCCAGAATGGTTCCGTATTATTTGATCTACCGCGTGTTATTTGCGTTAATTTGCGCGATTTTAAATCTAGGGTATAAACTTGAAGGCTGCCTGTTTTCGAAAGCACTATGGCTAATTGACTGCCGTCAGGTGAGAATCTTGGCGCACCATTGTGACGCGGATATGACGTTAGTTTTTCTGTCTCTCCACTGTAGATATCCAACATGTAGATCTCAGATTGACCACTTTGGAAACTGACGTACGCAAGTTTTCGGCCATCAGGTGACCACGCGGGTGACATCAAAGGCTGCTTTGAACGAAGCACTAAGCGTTCGTTATATCCATCATAATCGGCAACACGAAGCTGATAGGGGTAGCTGTCTTCATCTTTCACGACAACATAGGCAATACGAGTCAAAAATGCGCCGCGCTCACCCGTCAGCTCTTGGTAAACCAGATCTGAAATGCGATGGGCATAATCACGCATACGCTCACCCGGAACAACCGCACGTTTACTGAAAAGGACATGCTCTTTAGACAGCACTAATTCACCATCTGGCCCAAGAGATTTACTTTGTCCCTGAGTCAGTTGGCCACCCACCACATCCACCAATTGATAGTTAATGATGTAGCTGCCTTCCGCGCTAAGCTTAATCGTTCCCGTTAACAAGGCATCGACACCTAAGCCTGTCCATGCATCAAAATTGATGTCAGTTTCATTGTAAGGCGTCTGGGGCATTTTATTGGTCGCAACCGGGCTGAATTTACCACTGCGCTGCAAATCTGAGGCAATAATATTTGACACATCATGTGGCAATTGAGTCGGCCCTTCCCATTTGAAAGGGACAATGGCAATAGGGCGCGCAGAATCAATACCGTCAGTAATGACAAGTTCCAATGCTGCATGGGTGACCTGGAACATACTCGCTATCGTGAGCATACATCCTAAAACTAGTCGCTTTAACACAAGCTTTTCCTTATTTGCTAGGCTCTACCGTTAAATTAATACTTTTGACTTTGTTGACAACATCCTGCTCTTTAGGCATGGGAAAAAACCCGACATTAGCGACAGCGCGACTGGCCGCAGCGCAAAGACGGTTATCCCCACCCAGTACCTTCAGTTCGCCAAGAATGGCGTCCGTTCCTGTTGGGATAAGACGCAGGTTAACCTGACAAGACTTTCCCCGAAAGCTGTCCTCCAACAATAAATTTTGTTGGATAAGTTGGATGTATATTTGTCCAAACCGCTGGGCTTCGTCATTAATAAATTTTCCTCGTGCAGAACTGTTTTGTTCAGACTCGCTCTCTAAACCGGAAAAAATATTATCCAATGCGGCTTCCTGCTCTTTCCGTTCTTTTTCCAAACGTTTGAGGCGCTCTTGCTCTTTACGCGCTTTTTCAGCGGCGTCCTTCGCTGCTTTTTCTTTTGCTATTCGCTGCTGTTCGGCTTTTTTAGCCGCTTCACGTTCACGGTTGGCTTTCTCTTGCGCTTCCTGCGCCGCTTTTTCTCGCGCAACGCGTTGTTGTTCTGCTTTTTCAACCGCCGCTTGCTTAGCTTTACGTTCTTTCTCTAATTCGGCCGCTCGCTGTTTTTCTACGCGGGCGCGCTCTTCTTCCATTTGACGTTCTTTTTGTTTCTGCTGTCTGGCTTTTTCTGCTTCACGTGCGGCTTTCGCCTCACGTACTTGCTGCGCTTTAAGCTGCCGAATACGCTCTTCTTCAGCTTTACGGTTTTTCTCTAATTGCTCGCTTTCCCGACGCAACTTATCCAGACGGTCTTGTTCTTTCTTGGCCGCAGCAGCTCTCTGGCTGCGAATTTGCTGAGCTTGCTCTCGCACTAACGTAGGATCGATCACGACTGCCTGAACCATCTGGCCGCTCGGCTCAGGTTTAGACATGGTAAAATCGGTTCCCCAGATCAAGGCCATTACCAGCAGCAAATGCAATGCTACAGACAGCGCCATCGGCTTGATGGAGTCACTCTTTTTCTTCGGTTTATTCTCTTCCATAACCTGAGAGCGCTTATTCCTTGATCTCTGTCAACAAGCCGACTTTAGGGATCCCAGCTCGACTTAACTCATCCAACACCAATACCACTTCCGCATAAGGCGTTGCCGCATCCCCCCCCACCGCCACGGGTGAATTAGGTTTAAGCGACAGCTCGGCTTTTACTCGTACAATCGTATCTTGCAAACTGAGTCCTCGAACGACTTCTTCATCATTGACACTTAAGCCAAGATTACCCTGTCGATCAATTTCAACAATAATAAAGCTGGCGTCACTGTCACCCGCCAGATCGGTTGCCGATTGCGCCGTCGACGTTTTTGGTAACTCAACATCGACACCCTGCGTGACAAATGGAGAGGTCACCATAAAGATAATCAACAGAACTAACATAACGTCGATATAAGGTACCACGTTGATCTCTGCGGTCATCTTGCGTTTTTTTGGTTGATACCCCGCCATGGTCATTCAGTCCCTTTTGACAGAGTCACGCCCTGCCATCGCCTGACGATGCAGGATGCTATGAAATTCTTCAGAAAACGTAGCGTAGTTGTGTTCGAGTTTACCCACTTTATTGCTCAAGCGGTTATAGGCCATCACCGCTGGTATCGCAGCAAAAAGGCCCATTGCGGTGGCGATCAACGCCTCTGCAATGCCGGGTGCAACCATCGCCAGTGTTGCTTGCTTCACTTCACCCAACGCGATAAAGGCATGCATGATCCCCCATACTGTGCCAAACAGGCCAATATACGGGCTGATCGACCCGACCGTTGCCAAAAACGGTAAGTGTGTTTCCAGTTCATCGACCTCTCGAGAGACTGCAACGCGCATAGCTCGTCCCGTACCTTCCATTATAAAATCGGGTGATTCTGAGTTGGATTTACGCAAACGAGCAAATTCTGTAAAACCGCAATAAAAAATCTCTTCGGTGCCTGTCAGGGTCGCTTTGCGTTTATTCGCGTTTTGATACAATACGGAAAGGTCTGTACCAGACCAGAATTTATCTTCAAAGGTATCCGCACCTTTCGCGGCCCGCGACAGCACTTTACTTCGTTTGATGATCATCGCCCATGAAATAATCGACATTCCGAGCAACGTTAACATCACCATTTTTACTAACAAACTGGCTTGCAAAAACAGGTCAAGCATTGAAATATCAGCGGTCACTTTGGCTAAACTCCATAATAATTGGTTGAGGGATCGCTTTAGGCCTCATGGTTTGGTTGTCTATGCATGCTACCTTAACCATTGCTTTAGACAATGTCTTGCCGGCAGGATTTACGATCTCCTGACAGAAAACCAGTGTTGCCTTCTTTACCTGTGCAACACTGGTTTTGACCAGTAAACTATCGTCAAGGCGTGCCCCCTGAAGGAAATCGATGTCTAAGTGTCTGACGACAAACGCGATACCTTGCTCCAAGAGAACCTGCTGCCGAATGCCCAAGCTTCTCAAATATTCTGTTCTCGCTCTTTCGAAGAATTTGACGTAATTGGCATGGTAAACCACGCCCCCAACATCCGTATCTTCATAATAGACGGTCACTGGCCATTCGAATATTTTATCCGTTTGCTCCACAACACACCCTTCCATAACGTTGAGGTGCCTTACTATAACGCAACTCATCACCCTATATGCAAGGGTTAATCAAGGTTTTGCCAAACTTAGGTAAAAAAATAGCGCCAACTTTTCAAAAGTGGCGCTATTTGTATGAAATAACGGTTAAGTTTCAGTCAATTCTGATCACAAAATACGTAATAGTGTCAGGTAGCTAAGAATCGTTAAGCAAAAGTAAGGGCTGAATAACACCTGCCACAGCCCGTGTGCAGGTTTGAAATTTAGACCAAAGACCATGCTTGAGCATATTGCCCAGATCAACATTGGTGACACCAAAGCATTGAAACCACCAATAGACTCGGCATACCGCGCTGGGTCCCACATGATCATGGCGACATGATAGAACCCTAAAACCAATGACAACGCTCTCAGCAAGCGCTTGTCCATCGGCTTATGCAAGCGAACAAGACACTCAGTGACGTTACTCACTGTCTTTGTCCATCATTTCGGAATGTTCTAGCCACAGCGCATTGATGATTCCAAACGCGCACGCCAGAAGTACTCCTAAAATCCATGCGAAATACCACATATTGATGACTCCTTAATAAAGTGAGTTTTTGTTGTCTTCAATAAATTTATTGTCGAGACGGCCAAACATCTTGTAATACGTCCAAGAGGTATATCCGAGAATGACAGGCACCATAACAAACGCAACCGCCGTCATCAGGTTAAGTGTCAATTCAGATGACGTTGCGTCCCACAATGTCAAGCTCTGGCTTGGCAGTGCACTGGATGGAAGGATAAACGGGAACATCGCCAAACCAGCCGTAAATACGATACCTGCGCTACCGACACTGGAGGCCAAAAACGCCCATCCACCTTTCTCAAAACGCGAGGCCAACGCCGCCAACAACGGCATGACAACACCCAATACAGGCGCTGCCCACATGAGCGGGTAGGTTTTAAAGTTATTCATCCATGCGCCTGGGCTCATTTGCACCACTTTATTGAGTGGGTTGGAGGGCGCGTTGGTATCCATGATGCCTTGGATAGTGTAGCCATCGATACTTTGGATCAAAACCCCGCCCGCGACAAACGTCGCCATAGTTAGGAGGCCCATGATTTGAGCGACATTACGCGCCCGAGCATGGACTTGATCCGTGGTCTTCATCTGCAACCATGTTGCTCCTTGCAACAAGAACATAAACAAGCTCACCAAACCACATAACAAAGCAAAGGTGTTGAGTAGTTGGAAAAATGTCCCATGATAGGTGGACATCAAAAACTCGTTGAGCTTAAAGGGGATCCCTTGCAGCAGGTTACCAAACGCGACACCAAAGATAATCGGTGGAATAAAACCACTGATCGAGATACAAATATCCCAAGTCTGACGCCATCTCGGATCTTCAATCTTTGAACGGTAATCAAGGCCAATCGGACGCAACCATAAAGCGGCAAGCGTAATGACCATCGCAAAATAAAATCCGGAGAATGAGGTCGCATACACCAAAGGCCATGCGGCAAACAGTGCGCCACCAGCAGTGATTAACCATACCTGATTACCATCCCAGTGCGGGGCAATGGAGTTAATCATGACTCGTCGTTCGTGGTCATTTTTTCCGATGATGGGCACCAAGGCACCCACCCCCATATCAAAACCATCGGTTACTGCGAAGCCCACCAATAGAATACCAATCAACACCCACCAGATCAGTCTTAGGGTTTCATATTCAAACATATGTGTCTCCTTTAGGCCTCTACTTGACGGTTAACGGTATCTTCAACCGTATTGCCATTTTGTTCAAAGTGATAACGACCCGTTTTTAGGCTACTTGGCCCTTTGCGAGCAAATTTCAACATCAGGTAAACTTCAGCGATCAGGAACACAGTGTACAGCGCTAGAATGGCAAACAGTGATGTCCAAATCTGACTCGCAGTGAGCGCCGACGCCGCAACATCGACGGGCAGAATTTCTCCCACCGCCCAAGGCTGTCGACCAAATTCTGACACGAACCAACCGGCTTCAACGGCAATCCAAGGAAGGGGTATACAAAGCAGTGCCGCTTTCAAAATCCAACGTTTCTGCTCTATTTTCTGTCGACATGTCTGAATAAACGACGCACCAAACACAAACAACATGATGAAGCCACAAGCCACCATAATTCTAAATGACCAGAATAATGGCCAGACCGTCGGGATCGAATCATCCGCCGCCGCCTGAATTTGAGTCTCGGTCGCATCGACGACATTGTCGGTATAACGCTTCAAGAGCAGACCGTAGCCTAAATCACCTTTCACTTCATCGAAAGCCGCCACATTCTGTTCAGACTTATCACCGGCACGCAATTTTTCAAGTAACTCGTATGCGTACATCCCATTGCGAATACGTTCAACGTGCTCATCACGAAGATCGCGTAACCCTGTCACTTGTTCATCAAGCGAGCGCGTCGCAATAATGCCCATCACATACGGGATTTTAATGGCGTAATCGGTGTTCATCGTGTCTTGGTTCGGTAAACCAAACAGTGTAAATGCGGCGGGTGCAGGTTCGGTATGCCATTCGGCTTCTACTGCAGCCAGTTTGACTTTCTGGACTTCACCCAGCTCATATCCAGACTCATCACCAAGAACAATCACCGAGAGAATCGCCGCCATACCAAACGATGCAGCAATCGCAAATGAACGACGTGCAAAGGCAATATCACGACCTTTTAGTAAGTAATATGCGCTGATACCTAGAACAAACATCGCCCCAGTCGTATAGCCTGAAGCAACCGTATGGACAAACTTGACCTGTGCCACGGGGTTAAGGACGACTTCCGCAAAGCTAACCATTTCCATACGCATGGTTTCGAAATTGAATTCCGCGCCCACTGGATTTTGCATCCAACCATTGGCAATCAAAATCCACAAAGCAGAGAAGTTTGAGCCGAGTGCAACCAACCAAGTGACCGCCAAATGCTGACGCTTAGACAGTCGGTCCCAGCCGAAGAAGAATAAACCGACAAAGGTTGATTCCAAGAAGAAAGCGACCAGCGCTTCAATGGCCAATGGAGCGCCGAAAATGTCACCTACGTAATGAGAATAGTAGGACCAGTTGGTCCCGAACTGGAACTCCATTGTCAGGCCAGTTGCCACACCCAGCGCGAAGTTAATACCGAAAAGCTTACCCCAGAACTTTGTCATGTCCTTGTAGATTTGCTTGTCCGTCATTACGTACAGAGATTCCATGATGGCAAGAAGAAAGGCCATACCCAGAGTCAGTGGTACGAAGAGGAAGTGATACATCGCAGTGAGCGCAAACTGCAACCGCGATAGATCGACGACATCAATCATGTTTACTCCTATGTGTCGGCTTAAGACACGTTTTACATTCATGCATTATTCGCAGGTGTTATACCGACTTAGATAATGTTGCTAAACAACCTCTTATTGTTGCAAAAATGTACCGTAACGGTTAGTTAATTGTTAAGCATCAGCTAATACAGCTGGAGCTAATATTACTGATAAAACCCGTTGTTTACAAAAGGTTTCTATTTTTGATTCGCTTTGATCTCGATCAATTTTCACTCGGCATTTTTGAACAAAAATGCATCACACTGATCCATATCAATCAGTTACATGAGGTTTTGTTAATCAAGGGTTATTTGAGATCAAGCGCAAAGTATTTATGCAAAACAAGTGCTTAACAACTCATGAGGTTTAGTTACGAAAATACGAATCATAAAATGACAATTATGTGATAGTGATCACCCATTAAAAAGCCAGCTCGAAGACGCTGGCTTTGAATCAGTGATCAATCGTGAGTCAACACTTATTTATCAATGCCGAAGTGCAGATAAGCGCGATCGGTGGCAATCCGACCACGAGGGGTTCTTTGCAAATAACCTTGCTGGATTAGGTACGGCTCGAGTACATCTTCGATGGTGTCTTTCTCTTCACCGATGGCGGCAGCCATATTGTCTAAACCAACCGGTCCGCCCGCAAATTTTTCCATGATCGCAAGCAACAGTTTACGGTCCATGTAGTCAAAGCCCTGAGCATCGACATCTAACATATTCAGTGCACTGTCTGCTGTCTTCAGGCAGATGTGACCATTACCTTTCACCTCTGCATAATCTCGAACACGGCGCAAGAGTCGGTTGGCTATTCTCGGTGTACCGCGCGCGCGGCGGGCCACTTCCAATGCGCCTTCTGCATCCATGGACAAGCCTAGACAATCGGCGCTGCGCTGAACGATATGTTGCAGATCCGGTATTTTGTAGTATTCGAGACGCTGGGTAATACCAAAACGATCGCGCAAAGGTGAGGTAAGCGAACCCGCTCGAGTCGTCGCCCCGATGAGGGTAAAGGGAGGAAGGTCAATTTTTATCGAGCGTGCAGCGGGGCCTTCACCAATCATAATATCAAGCTGGTAATCTTCCATTGCCGGATACAAAACTTCTTCCACCATGGGGCTGAGTCGATGAATTTCATCAATAAAGAGAACATCATTTTCTTCTAAGTTGGTCAACAAAGCCGCAAGATCGCCCGCTTTTTCCAAAACAGGACCCGATGTCGTTCGGATACTCACCCCCATTTCATTGGCGACGATGTTCGCTAGTGTGGTTTTCCCCAATCCTGGTGGACCAAAGATCAGCAGATGATCCAACGCTTCCTGCCGCAAATTGGCGGCTTGAATAAAAATTTCCATTTGGTCGCGGACATGATCCTGACCTCGATAATCTGCCAGTTTCTTAGGACGGATGGCCCTATCAATAACCTCTTCTTCTTTATATACCGTGTTGTCTGGTGCGATGAGACGATCAGCTTCTATCATTGCTTGTTCCTAATACTCACTTAGACCATCGACTTCAGGGCTTCTCGGATGAGCTGTTCACTGCTCATATCCGCGCTTTTAACCTGAGCAACCACTTTCGATGCTTGGACAGGTTTATAACCTAAGGCCAGTAGTGCACTGATGGCTTCTTCTTCAGCGTTGGACTCCGGCACAGACGAGACAGGATCGCTTGGCGCCGCATCTGTATGAGGGGTAAACAAATCGCCAGCTCCCCAACCTTTGAGTCGGTCTTTCATTTCAACCACTAAACGTTCAGCTGTTTTCTTACCCACACCCGGCAGTTTAACTAAGGTTGAAATATCTTCTCTTTCAACGCAGGCGACAAACTGGCTAGCGTTCATCCCAGATAAGATACCCAATCCAAGCTTGGGCCCAACACCATTAGCTTTTATCACTTCACGAAATAGAGCCCGTTCTTTTACTGAGTTAAAGCCGTACAGCAACTGAGCATCTTCACGGACCACAAAATGAGTATAGACAACCGCTTCGTCTCCCACATTGGGTAACTCGTAAAAGCAACTCATCGGCATCTGAACTTCATAGCCAATACCATTAACTTCAATCAACAATTCAGGAGGTTGTTTTTCAATAAGAATGCCACGCAAACGTCCAATCACGCTTAATACTCTTGGGAAATGAATTTATGACAGGATAATAAAGAACTGGATAGACATCCAGTTCTTTGTCAGTTTTTAAGGCTAGGCCAAAAAATGATACCCGCTTACTGCGCCGTGATTTCCTCAATGATCAACGATAACGACCACGGCGCGCGCTGGTCGCTTTACCTGCCAATGCGACCAGTGTTTTATTGGTATTGGCATGGCATATCGCGACCCCTAACGCATCCGCAGCGTCAGCTTGAGGCTTAGCTGGAAGTTTGAGCATCGATTGCACCATGTGTTGCACCTGTTCTTTGTCCGCTCCGCCCGTTCCTACCACAGCTTGCTTGATCAATCGCGCCGCGTATTCGTAAACCGGTAGATCAGCGTTAACCGCCGCAACAATCGCGCTGCCACGAGCTTGGCCCAGTTTGAGTGCAGAGTCCGCATTACGAGACATAAAAACCTGCTCAATCGCGAACACATCCGGTTGAAACTGAATGATGATTTCTGAAACGCTAGCGTAAATCTGTTTGAGGCGACCGGGGAGCGCTTTTTCAGAAGTACGAATACAGCCACTACCAAGATATTGCAGCTGACGGCCAGTCTGACGAATCACACCATAGCCAGTGATGCGAGAACCTGGGTCAATACCCAAGATAATTGACATAGTTTTCCTAAAGGTACTGTGGTCTTTTGACCGATATTGAATAGACAGCGCGTATCTTAACTTACCTCCTTTTAATAGGCGAGGCTTCGAGCTGTCACAATCGCTCTACTCGATAATCCTTCCGCTAAACTCACTTGTATATAAGCCGTTCTATGGTGATTGAGCTTTTCCCCAGTCCAGTAGTCACGCCAGTACACCGGCGTGTCAGATGTGAGTGTCACTTCGTGTGCTGGCTGATCAAAGTTAAATAAACAGTGAAGTTCATTTTGTCCGTTCATCGTAAGGTAAGCATAGTGAAGATTCAAAGACCTGAATTGAGCCGAGTGTTGCGTGTGCTTGTGGCGAATAAATAATCTCGATAAGGATTTGTAAGCAAAAGGTGTCAGATCTGGCAATGGATCCCCAGAAAACAGTAAACCACCACTCGCCAGCAGCACATCGCGGTGGAACTGATAAGAACGCCTCGCCGTTGACTGATCGGGCAGAGACACCAAAGTGAGACAGTCTGGATCAATTTGCCACAAACGTCGATGCTGCCAACATCGATAAAACGTTTGCTGAGCATTGCGTTCAAATCGTTTTTCATCGCGCTCGACATCATCACAAATACGCATCGCATCCACCAGACCTAACGAGGGCCACATCGGGGCGTTACAACCTAGCAAAATAGCATCCCCTGCCCCTTCAATAATCGCCTCCATACCAAGACGGTAAGCTTCAACACCCGTGATGCCTTTTTGCTGCCTAACCCCCTTCAAGGCTCCCCAATAGTTAGCATCCAATTTAAAAAGTCCAACCCCCCATTGTTCACGCATGGTTCTGACAAGCGAGGTTAAATGTTCTTGCACGTCGGGGTTGGACGTATCCAAAATATACCAAGGGGTATTTCGCCACCCACCATACGTAATATCTTCCGCTTTTAATCTCTGGCCATCCTCATGGGCTAAAAACCAGTCAGGATTATCCTTAAATAGGGTTGATTCTGCTTGAGCAATAAAAGGCGCAAGCCAAATAGCAGGTTTTTTACCTTGATTGATGATTTGTTTGGCCAATACTTCCACCCCCGTCGGAAACGACGTCGACGGTGTCAACCAATCCCCCATAAAGGCTTGATAACCATCGTCTATCAAAACGTACTCTAAGGTCTTAAGCGTTTGATGCATAACACTGATATTATCCAACACATGCTCTTGAGTCATGTGTTCGTAATACGAATACCAAGAACACCAACCCACGGGTGCGCTCCGCCTGACACCCGCACGCACAGGATGGTGAGCGGCAATCAATGTGGCGTACTCGGTGTAAAGTGCATCGAGATCATGACCCTGCAATACCGCAACGTACTCAAGTTGGTTGGAAGCCCAATCTA
This sequence comes from Vibrio ostreicida, assembly GCF_013074385.2. Taxonomy (GTDB): domain Bacteria; phylum Pseudomonadota; class Gammaproteobacteria; order Enterobacterales; family Vibrionaceae; genus Vibrio; species Vibrio ostreicida. The sequence continues at coordinate 683,822 of NZ_JABEYA020000002.1, read as the reverse complement.
GCGGATAGGTGTTTTCACCATCGATGCAGATCTTTAACCACAGGTGATGTTCGATATCAGCAATCTCAAAATAGCCCGCAAAACGATAGCAAGAGGTGAATCCAAACAAGGTAAATCCCTGAGCATGTTCCACGACCAAATAGTTGTAGTAACGCTTGGGATCGGTGCGGGAATAAAGCCGATAAAGTGGACCGTTGTCCGCACATCGCCCGATATCAATGGGGTGCTCGACCGTTCCACCAGTCTGAGCCAGCATTTGAAAACCATCCCCTAATAATCGTGCGGTTGGCTCAAAAGTAAACTCTGTCAGCGCCAGAACATAACGGTTACTGAGACGATCGTTGCTCAGCCCCTGATAAACAAAACCCACTTCATTGTGATTGAGATCCGCTTTGAGATTAATATCCCTGACACGTAAGCTACACCCATTTTCCAGCGTGACTGAAAAAGACATATTGCAACTCCTGAGCTGGATTGGTATTTGCACTCCCCTAAGTGTAAGTTAGAACACTGGTTTTTTATTGTCCAATCACTCACTTAGGGTTTGTCGGGCTGGATCACGATTTACCGCACACTCCAGCGAGAACAAATAACCCGAGATTCGAAACCTCAACTAGAATTTAAGATAACCTTGTCTCTTTGGTGACACATTTGCGATTGTGTTTTTTAGGCGTTAAAGCGGTGATCCTTTGGATTGGTTTGTTAGCAATAACAAGTCACGTGTTTGCCAACACTCTCAAAGCCACCCAAGCGGAATGGCCCCCCTACCTGATGCAATCGTCTGAAGGTCAGGGTATCGCTTACGATGTGGTCACCGCAGCATTTAAACACATCGGCTATGAGCTTGATTTTACCTACACGCCTTGGAGCCGCGCGCTCAAAGCAACCAGGTTTGGCCAAAATGATGTTTTGATTGCCATTTGGAAAAACCCAGAACGAGAAGAATGGTTCACCTTTACGGAACCTTACTTAACCAACAATATTGTGACGGTTGCTGATTCAGACCTTGAATTTGTCTATAGAGACCTCACCAGCTTAAACCAACGGCGAGTCGCTCTGGTTGACAATTATGCCTATGGTGATGCCATTCTTCAGAATTTCACTTACACCCATGTTCCCTCTGTCGACCTGAACACCAGCATTCGCCTCGTCATATCAAAACGAGCCGACATGTTCATTGCCGATGATTTTGTCGCACGCTGGCACCTAAAACGATTGGGTATTGCGCGGACTAAGTTTGACTTTAGCGCGACCCCTATTTCCAAAACGCCTCTTCATGTTGCCATTAGTAAACACCATCCAGACGCCGATGAGATTGTTCACAAACTCAACCAGTATTTTCAAAAAATGGAGGAAGAGAAAATAGGAACACTGCTACGTAAGTACCAGCTAAAAAATTAGCCCATTGGATCTCGCGGTTTTTCAAACCACAGTTCTCACGCAAAGTACTGATATTATTAGAAACATCACTATTTCTTTAACCATAAAACACGATCAATCCGTGCCACCTTCCCGATGAAAGAGGGGACAAAAAGATCTTATCCACAAAATCTGTGGATAACCATGTCAGGGTATTTAGGATAACTTCTGAGCCTGACACCTCCAGCCTATTAAAATCGAGGCATACTCACTTCTCTGTGTCATACAATCGTCAAATGGCGCGAGTATTGTCAGTTTGTCAGGTGTTTTTAAGGATAGAGAGATGCAAAGTCGAACATTTGAAGACTCAATCATTACATCAAGTCTCGAAGAGGAAGATGATCTTCGCAACTGGTTGGTCTCGACACCCAATGAAATGCCATCGGGCGATACGCCAACCGAATCAATGGGCATATCGGTGCAATGATCGGATTGATCACGCTCATAGAATCGCGTGATGGCCGCACTCAGTGCCTAATTTTTTGCATAAACTCAGCGATAGGTAACATTTTCACTGCACTTTAATTGCTCCGAAACAACACTAATATTATGGTGTCAATGAGACTGTTTTGGAGGAGTTAATAATGAAATACACGTCTGATAAATTAGCAGAATTAAACTTACTGATGCAATTCGATCTTGGCAGCTCAGCAACTGGAATCAAAGTGCATCAAGATGCCTCTCAAGATCTGCAATCTGCAATTAAACGTCTACACAATAAAGGGCTTTGTACCTTACCAGACGGTGGCTATCTGACCGACGAGGGGATAGAAGTCGCAGAGCATGCCAATCGAGTTCTCCGTGTGCTATCAAGCTAAAGTCATCCTTTTTTCAACGACAAGACAACCCTTCGTCAGTGAACAGGCTTAGTTGACTGGCGATTGACTGTTTTGTATTTTTTTAAGACCTTGGTTAAAAATGTTACGCCAAGTCAGGCCCGACTCACTGTTGTTAAAGGCCATGTAAAGTTCTTTGTCTTCGAGTAACCTTGGGTTCATCTGCAAACGTTTTTTCAGTAACCCAGCCCTAATATCCACACTGATCAGGTAGTCCAATACGTTGGAATCGATCACCGCAACATCCAAACGACCTTTAGCGACTTTGTATATGTTTCTTGCATCGTCTGCCGACGCTTCAACCTGTAACTCCCCCTTTTTAACCATCTCATCGAACTCTGTCGTATTAATGTACCCTTGCACCACCCCAATACTCAACAATGTCAGATCATCCAGAGTCTGCCACTTGACTGGAAAACGCGTATTCTCAACCAAGCCAAGTGGCCCATTGCCAATAGACTCGGAAAATAAAAAATCCTTGGTTTCAAAGTAGTACTCTGGAAAATAGCCGATATACTTATCCTCTTTCGTCGCCAAAGCGACCGCCCTGACCCACGGCTGGAATTCGACCACCAACTCATACCCCATCGCCGCAAACGCTGCTTTTGCGACCGCGACAGAGAACCCCTGCTCAGGCAGTTCCGAGCCGGAATAAGGTGGCCATTCTAAAGAGGTCATAAATACCTGAGGTTTGGCCATCGACAGCGACGAAAATAATAAAATACTGCACAACAGAAGTGATTTCATTGAACCTACCTAGACTATGATTCGAGCACTACCTCTTATAAATAATAGACCCTATCAATGCAAAAATCGGCTTCGTATCGCATCGTGGAATGATTGACAACGAATACTCGCTTGACGGTTGATTAATGCCAATTGTTTGAGGATAGTATATCTATCCTCTCCATACGTTAGGCAATACAGTTTGAAAACAATCACTATTGTAGGTGGTGGCTGGCTAGGGAAACCTCTCGCTCATTATCTTGTCTCGATTGGCCATCAGGTTTTTGTCAGTCGCACCAGTCAGCAAGGTGCACAAGCTTTAAACGATGCTCAGCTCAACGGTCTCCAAATTGACTTACGTGAGTCTGTTGAAAAGATAACCCAGAGTCTTAGGTGCACAGCAACAGAGATCGTCATTGGCTGTTTTCCCCCCGGTTTCCGTCAGGGAAACGGAGAAGAGTATCCGCTGCACTGGAAAAAATTAAGTCTGGCCTGTCAAGCCGCGGGGGTTGATAAGTTGGTCATGGTCAGCTCAACCACTGTGTACCCTAGCATCGCGCAAGCCATGCAAGAAGGGGATGCCTCTTTGATAGCAGCACAACACAATAGCCAGTTTTCTGCCAACGCAACCATCATGCTGGAAGCAGAACAACACATTATCAATAGTGGTTTAAACTATGGCGTGGTTCGATGCAGTGGACTTGTTGGACCTGAACGCCATCCAGCGCGCTTTGTTAGCAAACTCAAACAAGTCAGCCAGAGTGCTCCTGCCAACATGCTACACTTGACCGATGCTATCGGTGCGACTAGCTTCATCGCCCTAAGTACCCATAACGTCATCGTCAATGCCACCACGCCCAATACCGTCAGCAAGGCTGAGTTCTACCAAGCAGCACTGGAGAGTGTTTCCTCTGAGGAGAGCTTACCACCCATTGTCGACAGCGCTGACAAGCGTATCGTCTCTGACTTTCTAATGAGCTTAGGCTATCGTTTTCACTACCAGCACACATTAGAGCTTTTTTGAACCGGCAATAAAAAACCAGAGTCAATACTCTGGTTCTTAATGACAGTAAGAGGTGACCTCACCTCTTACCTGATAAGCCGCTGAACTAGTGAACGGCGATTTCTTTCTCACTCAAGTACTTAAACTTAAGCTCATCTTTCTTCAGTTCAACCTTAACGGTCCCACCATCCACTAAAGAACCGAACAACAGCTCATTCGCCAACGGTTTTTTGAGTTGGTCCTGAATCACTCGTCCCATTGGGCGAGCACCCATGGATTTATCGTAGCCTTTGATAGCCAGCCAATGGCGGGCTTTATCAGACACTTCAAGCGAAACGCCCCTTGCATCCAATTGGGCCTGAAGTTCAACAATGAACTTATCAACTACCTGATGGATAACTTGCTCATCGAGACTGTTGAACCAGATAATGTTATCGAGACGGTTGCGGAATTCTGGCGTAAATATCTTCTTGATTTCAGCCATCGCATCCGGGCTGTGATCTTGTTGGATCAAGCCAATCGATTTTTTGATTGTTTCCTGAACACCAGCATTGGTGGTCATGACCAATATAACATTACGGAAATCCGCTTTTCGGCCATTATTGTCCGTTAGCGTACCGTTATCCATGACTTGAAGAAGTAAGTTAAAGATATCGGGATGCGCTTTCTCAATCTCATCAAGTAGTACCACAGAATGCGGATGTTTAATCACTGCGTCCGTCAGCAGACCACCTTGATCGTAACCCACATAACCCGGAGGTGCGCCAATCAAACGACTCACTGAATGCCGTTCACCATACTCCGACATATCAAATCGCAGTAACTCGATACCAAGCAATTTTGAAAGTTGCACGGTCACTTCTGTTTTACCAACCCCTGTCGGGCCTGCAAACAAGAACGAACCCACAGGTTTATTGTCAGCTCCCAAGCCTGCTCGGGTCAACTTGATCGCCTCACTGAGGACGTCTATCGCGCCATCTTGCCCAAATACCAGCATTTTCATCTTCTCATCAAGGTTAAGAAGGACTTCCTTATCTGATGAGGAGACTGATTTCTCTGGGATACGAGCCATTTTAGCGACCATCGCCTCAATGTCGGCAACGCTAACCGTCTTTTTACGTCGGCTAGCTGGTGCAAGGCGGCTTCGCGCACCTGCTTCGTCAATGACATCAATGGCTTTATCTGGCAAATGACGCTCATTGATGTACTTAGCCGATAATTCGACCGCAGCGCGAAGCGCTTTGTTGGTGTAGCGCACTTCGTGGTGGGCTTCGTATTTGGGTTTTAACCCAATCAAAATTTTCGTCGTATCATCTAGCGACGGTTCAACAATATCAATTTTCTGGAAACGGCGGGACAAGGCGCGCTCCTTTTCAAAAATATTGCTGTATTCCTGATAAGTTGTTGAGCCAATACAACGTAACTTACCACTGCTTAATAACGGCTTAATTAAGTTGGCGGCATCCACTTGGCCTCCAGAAGCCGCCCCTGCACCAATAATTGTATGAATTTCATCAATGAAGAGAATGGCATCTTCTTCTTTTTCTAACTGCTTTAGAATGGCTTTAAAACGTTTCTCAAAATCCCCACGATACTTAGTGCCCGCGAGTAACGCACCAATATCAAGAGAATAGATAACGCTGTTTTTGATGATCTCCGGGACCTGCCCTTCAACAATTCTCCACGCGAGCCCTTCCGCAATCGCCGTTTTACCTACCCCAGCTTCTCCGACCAGCAAAGGGTTATTCTTACGTCGGCGGCACAAAACCTGAACCGTGCGTTCTAATTCCTTGTCTCGTCCGATCAATGGATCAATTTGCCCCTGACGGGCAATCTGGTTTAGGTTGGTCGCAAAGCTTTCCAAACGATCTTCAGCATTTCCTTCCTCAGTACTTTCACCGCTGCTGAACGAATCAGAGGAGGCGTTTCCATCACTCGCACTGGATGCCTTGGTGATTCCATGTGAGATGAAGTTCACAATATCGAGGCGGCTGATGTCATTTTTCTTTAAAAGATAGGCCGCGTGTGATTCTTGCTCACTAAAAATCGCAACAAGCACATTTGCGCCCGTCACTTCACTGCGTCCGGAAGACTGGACGTGGAATACAGCACGTTGCAACACACGCTGAAAGCTCAAGGTTGGCTGAGTCTCGCGCGTTTCGTCGTTATCGGGGATAAGAGGTGTAGTTTGATCGATAAATATATCGAGTTCTGTCTTCAAAGCGTCTATATCAGCCTTGCAGGCAAGGAGTGCTTCCCTCGCGGCATCGTTTCCTAACAATGCTAACAGGAGGTGCTCGACGGTCATAAACTCATGTCGTTTGTCTCTGGCGCGTGAAAATGCACCGTTCAGACTCGATTCTAATTCTTTGTTAAGCATAAGTACCTCCCTTAAAAGCAACTTAAGGTTGCTTGATTCAGCTTTACGCTTGCTCCATCGTACAGAGCAAAGGATGCTCATTTTCTTGAGAATACATTGTAACTTGCGCAACTTTTGTTTCTGCTACTTCTGCAGTGTAAGTACCACAGACGGCTTTTCCTTCGTAATGCACTTGAAGCATCACTTGAGTTGCTCTATCAATATCCATAGAGAAAAAACGCTCTAGGATTTCAATCACAAATTCCATTGGTGTGTAATCATCGTTACATAAAACAACGTTATACATCGACGGAGGTTTTACTTTTGTCTTTTCCAGCTCCAGTAAATCAGTGCCCGGAGTTACCCATTCAAGTTGCTTGCTCATGATCAATCGTATTTAGAAAATTGCCTAAGATGATTCTACCATTTCATCTTACAGAAGTTATCGATTTTGGTCTTATAACTAAAAACAAATTGGGCCAAGAAAATTACATCCATACTTAGAGACTAATGCAGCAATGGTATCGCTGCAAATAAAAGATTGGCCACAGAGCGCCCTCACTATCTAATTGATTAAAAAGACACCAAAAACATTCACAAAGCTTATAAAATGGACCCATCCCCATTGAAATTAGTTGCAACAATGTAAACCTTAAATTTGATTTGTTAGCAATTATGATGTGTGTGAGGTGTTTTCCCTATTGACTGTGTTCAATCATTGGCTACATTGGTCAAATAGTGACTGAAAGTTTGGCATCAGCTGAATGGATATTCACTTTTTGTTTACAAACGGATTGACCGTGTAATCACACAACTTCAGTAACAAAATGCATAAAGGATGTATAGCATGGCTACAGGTACAGTAAAATGGTTTAACAACGCCAAAGGATTTGGTTTTATCTGTCCAGAAGGCGAAGACGGAGATATATTCGCACATTATTCGACCATCAAGATGGATGGCTATCGTACCCTAAAGGCCGGTCAACAGGTCAGTTTTGAGGTGGAGGAAGGCCCGAAAGGCTATCACGCCAGCCTAGTGGTCCCTGTTGAAGCTCAGCCCTTGAAGTAGGCAATAGACCACCACCGATAAGACGTTACTATGATTGGGAAATCACCATCAAGTAAACGACGCACTTCAGTTAGCGCCCATGATCGCTAAATCGGCTTCAAGCCTTTGTGCTTGAAGTCGCAGTGCGTTGGGTTGTGGAAAGCCATCCACCTTAGAGAGGATCAAAGGATAAGCGGCAATGAAAACCCGATTCAACTGAGGTATTCAACAAACCAGCCATGCCTTAAACTTACTTCCTCTTTCTGTAGCGGTGACGCACTGCTATCGCCTGATGGCCACAAGGCACAAACTGCTGCGCTGCACTTCGTTGCGCGCACAACACCTTACGCCTACGATCCATGCTCATCCATAACACCATGGGACATCGATAGAGTGCATTGATTCAGCACCTGTTTGGATCATTTGTGTTCACAAGGCACTCACTCACCTGAGCGCATCAATCGCTATAACATCAACAGCATGGCCCGTTACTACGTAAAAAACCCGCCATTGGCGGGTTTTACTATAGGGTCAAGGGCCGGATTAGCCATTGATAATGGTGTTGAGTGCCGCACTTGGACGCATCAGAGGAGACACTTTGTCACGCTCAGGCGCATAATATCCGCCAAGCACGCCAGCAACGCCCTGCGCTTCATTGAGTTGAGCAAGGATATCCGTTTCATTGTCTAGCAATGCTTTCGCCATTGGCGCAAACTCAGTCGCTAACTCAGCGTCTTGGGTTTGCGCACTGAGCGCTTTTGCCCAATACATAGCAAGATAGTAGTGGCTTCCACGATTATCCAATTCACCCACTTTGCGTGAAGGCGATTTATTTTTGTCAAGGAATTCACCTGTCGCTTGATCCAAAGCATCCGCTAACACCTGTGCTTTTTTGTTGCCAGTGACGGTGCTGAGGTGCTCCAAAGAAGCTGCCAAGGCGAGAAATTCGCCCAGTGAATCCCAGCGTAAGTGATTCTCCTTTTCAACTTGTTGGACGTGTTTTGGCGCGGAACCGCCCGCCCCCGTTTCGAAAAGACCACCACCATTCATCAGAGGTACAACCGAAAGCATCTTCGCCGAAGTCCCGAGTTCAAGAATCGGGAATAAATCGGTGAGGTAGTCACGTAAAACGTTCCCTGTGACCGAAATGGTGTCCTTACCTTGGATGATTCGCTCTAAGGAATACTGACACGCTTCAAGCGGCGCTAGAATCTTTATTTCAAGGCCTGCCGTATCATAATTTGGTAGATACGCGTTCACTTTTTCGATCAGTTGAGCATCATGAGCACGGTGTTTATCCAACCAGAACACCGCAGGAACTCCCGTCGCGCGGGCGCGAGTAACGGCAAGTTTTACCCAATCCTGAATCGGTGCATCTTTAACCTGACACATACGGAAGATATCACCTTCCTCTACCGATTGTTGCAATAAGACCTCACCTGACGCGTTAACGACGCGAACCATACCCGCCGCATTCAGAATGAAGGTTTTGTCATGAGAACCATATTCTTCGGCTTTCTGCGCCATGAGCCCAACATTTGGCACACTGCCCATTGTCGTTGGATCAAATGCACCATTCTTTTTACAAAAATCAATGACTGCCTGATAAATGCTGGCGTAACTGCGGTCTGGGATCATCGCTTTGGTATCTTGCTGCTTACCGTCAGGGCTCCACATTTGGCCAGAAGAACGCAGCATCGCAGGCATAGAAGCATCAACAATGATGTCACTAGGGACATGAAGGTTGGTAATGCCACGGTCAGAGTCCACCATTGCAAGAGGTGGTTGAGTCTCGTAGACCGCCTCGATGGCACTTTCGATCTCGGCTTTCTGCTCGGCAGGCAAAGCGTCAATTTTTGCGTATACATCACCCAGACCATTGTTAACATCAACGCCTAACGAGTCGAAAACATCACCATATTTAGCAAAGACGTCTTTGTAGTACACTTTGACCGCATGACCAAAAATCACTGGGTCCGACACTTTCATCATGGTCGCTTTCATATGCAATGACAAAAGCACACCCTGTTTTTTCGCATCAGCGATTTCTTTCTCGAAGAACTCAATCAGTGCTTTTTTACTCATTACCGAGCAATCGATGATTTCTTTGTCTTGCAGTGGAAATGACTCTTTAAGTGCAATTACCGAACCCTCTGCCGATACAAACTCTATCTTGACGTCGGTTTGGCCCGCAACAGTGTGGGATATTTCACTACCAAAAAAATCACCACCAGACATGCTCGATACATGCGACTGAGATGCAGATGACCAAGCCCCCATCGAATGCGGGTTTTTCTTTGCATAATTTTTAACAGAAAGAGGCGCTCGACGATCGGAGTTTCCTTCACGTAATACAGGGTTGACCGCGCTCCCCTTAATTTTATCGTAAGTCGCTTTGATCTTTGTCTCTTCTTGAGTGCTCGGCTCTTCTGGATAGTTTGGTAAGCTGTAGCCCTTGCCTTGAAGTTCTTTGATCGCTTCTTTTAGCTGGGGCACAGAAGCTGAAATGTTCGGTAGTTTAATGATATTCGCGTCTGGCGTCTTAGCCAGTTCACCAAGCTCTGCCAATGCATCACCAATACGTTGTTCTTCAGTGAGATGCTCTGGGAAGTTTGCAATAATACGCCCAGCGAGAGAGATATCACGAGTGTCCACATCGATACCGGAAGAAGCCGTAAATGACTGGATGATAGGCAGCAACGAGTACGTCGCTAGCGCAGGTGCTTCATCAGTAATGGTATAAATGATCGTTGGTTTTTCTGTAGGCATGAAATTTCCCTATTGTTCATACAAAGCCAAGTGGGTAAAGGCTTCGTGTTGTGTGTTCGCTAACAAGTTCAATGATTGTTCCCATACTTGTTGGCGATTTTATTGTCTCTTCAATTTTTTTGCTTACATTAAGGTCTGAAACGTAAGATCCGTGAGAAATGCGCTTATTATAGTTAAACAAAATCAGCTGAATAATCTATCATCTTGTGCAACAATCTTGTTTTCGCGCGCGCAGATAATAGCGTAAAACTGATAAATTCGAAACTTTGGCCCACACTTCGTTTACATTTTTGCAAGGTAGTTAACATGTCACCACGACCACTTCGTGTACCCTCCGCCCCTTCTTTACAGAAAAAAAAGCCGAGTTTTAAACGCCCTACCTCTGCTCATAAATCGAGTTCATCGTCTTCAAGTAAGCGAACTAAGCCACGCAGCAGTAAACCAAAGATAGCACCTGAAGCGCGTAAAGTAATTGTGTTTAACAAGCCATTCGATACTTTAAGTCAGTTCACCGATGGTCAAGGCCGTAACACATTAGCGGATTACATTCCCATCAAAGACATCTATGCGGCAGGAAGGCTAGACCGAGACAGCGAAGGGCTGATGGTCTTAACAAACGACGGTGTCTTGCAAGCCAAATTAACGCAACCTAAGTCCAAATCTCCAAAAACCTATTGGGTTCAGGTTGACGGTGCGCCCACAGAAGCAAACCTTGACCTGCTTAGGCAAGGCGTTGAGCTAAAGGATGGAATGACGTTACCCGCGAAGGTGGAGACAATACCAGAGCCACTGGTATGGGAGAGGCACCCTCCGGTGCGATTTAGAGCCAACATACCGACAACTTGGCTGGCGATAACCATCGTTGAGGGACGCAACCGTCAGGTTCGCAGGATGACCGCTCATATAGGTTTTCCGACCCTAAGATTGATCCGCTATTCAATGGGAAGCCTCGATCTGGCGGGATTGCAGCCTGGTGAGTGGAAAGAGATTGATTACCCTTGAACACCCTTAAATTGTTAAGTGAACATCAACAAAAAAGCGCCACTTTATATGGCGCTTTTTCTTCAGTAAAATCACTTACATCTTATCATTCACTGTCTTTTTCTTGAGCAGCGGTTACTGCAATCGCCAACTCTTCAAGTGCTGCCGGATTCGCCAGACTAGGGGCATCGGTTAACAAACATGAGGCTGCGGTCGTTTTAGGAAACGCGATAACATCTCGAATGTTCTCTGTACCACACAACAACATAACCAGCCGATCTAGACCAAAAGCCAGCCCTGCATGTGGAGGTGTACCAAATTTTAGAGCATCGAGTAGGAAACCAAATTTGAGTTGTTGTTCATCGGCTTCAATACCTAGGAGATCGAAGACCGCTTCCTGCATCTCTGCATTGTGAATACGTACTGAACCGCCACCCACTTCGTAGCCGTTGATCACCATATCGTAGGCATTAGAGAGTGCGCTGGCTGGGTTGTCTTTTAACCCTTGCGCCGTCAAATCCAAAGGTGACGTAAACGGGTGGTGCATCGCATGCAGATGACCTTCATCATCTTCTTCGAACATCGGGAAGTCGACAACCCACAATGGCGCCCAAGCACTGTCGTTCGTCAAATCAAGGTCTTTGCCCAACTTCAGACGCAGCGCACCCATCGCTTCGGCGACCGTATTGGCTTTGTCTGCGCCAAATAGAATGATATCACCACTCTGCGCTTCAGTACGATCCAAAATAGCGTTGATCACGTCTTCGGTAAGGAATTTAGCCACAGGAGATTGGATACCGTCAAGACCGGCAGCGCGATCATTGACCTTCATCCACGCCAAGCCTTTCGCACCGTAAATGCCAACGAATTCACCATAGCCATCAATCTGCTTACGTGTCAGTGATGCACCGCCAGGTACTCGAATCACCGCAACCCGACCTTTTTCATCATTCGCAGGACCAGAGAACACTTTGAATTCGACATCTTTAACGAGATCCGCAACATCAACCAACTCTAATGGGTTACGGAGATCCGGTTTATCTGAACCAAAACGACGAATCGCTTCACTAAATGGCATGATCGGAAAGTCACCCAACTCAACGTTAAGCAGTTCTTGCCACATATCACGAACCATTTTCTCAGTGGTCGCACGAACTTGCTCTGCGCTCATAAACGAGGTTTCGATATCGATTTGAGTAAATTCGGGCTGGCGGTCGGCACGCAAGTCTTCGTCACGAAAACATTTAACGATCTGGTAGTATCGGTCAAAGCCCGACATCATTAACAGTTGCTTAAATAGCTGCGGAGACTGAGGAAGTGCGTAGAAGCTCCCTTTGTGCACACGGCTTGGTACCAAATAATCACGTGCACCTTCAGGCGTGGCCTTGGTCAATACTGGGGTTTCAATATCCAAAAAGCCATTGTCATCAAGAAAACGACGAACAAAACTTGACGCTTTTGCTCGCAGCTTAATGCGATCGCTCATCTCAGGACGGCGCAGATCAAGGTAGCGGTATTTCAGACGCTGCTCTTCCGAGTTGTTTTGGTTGAAATCCAGTGGCAACACATCAGCACGATTAATGATTTCAAGCTCTTTGGCAATGATCTCCACTTCACCCGTCGCCATGTCTTTATTGACTTGGCTATCAGGACGAACACGAACTTCACCCGTGAGTTTGATACAGAATTCATTGCGTAACGTGCTTGCCACGTCATACGCATCCGCCATATCTGGGTCTACTACTACCTGAACGATACCTTCGCGATCACGCATATCGATGAAAACAACACCGCCTAAATCACGACGGCGATTAACCCAGCCGCATAGTTCTACAGTTTGCCCTGTAAGGGACTTGTTCAGGTGACCACAGTAATGGGTACGCATAATGAATTTCCCAACCTCTTAAAAATTTATATAACGCTTAGTTCCAATGATCTAATCGTCGATTTATTAAAGCCCCTTTTATACGCTGAAAGTGACTCAAAATCGACTATTCAGGAGACAATTTATTGCTATTTATCCTGTTTTGGTGCTTTTTAGAGCAATAAAACGACAAAAGCGATCACAAACAACAATCGGCGCTGATTATCATCCGAAAATATCTTATTCTATACAGTGCCTCGCAAAGCGTGTTTCACCCGATCAAAGAGACTCTCGCAATGGACCCATTACCACTCAGACTCGGTTTGACCATGTGGTCACACAACCACTGGCAAGAAGGCTTTTATGGCCGAGGAACCAAACCGGGCGAAAGGCTGGAAAAGTATGCTCAGGTTTTTCACACCGTAGAGGGCAACACCACTTTCTATGCCACTCCAAATACGTCGACGGTAAAAAATTGGCGCGCCGCTACTCATGAAAATTTTAAATTCACGTTCAAACTACCAAAAGCGATCACTCACCAACAAATGTTGCGCGGAAGTGCTGCATCGCTAAGTGAATTTATGCAAATCATGAGCCCCTTACATGATCGTGTAGGGCAATGGACGATCCAATTACCCGCGGCTTTCGGCCCCGACCATTTTGATGATTTAAAGAAGTTCTGTCGGCGTTTCCCGCCCGGGTTCTCAATGGGTATTGAAGTCAGGCATCCTGCTTTTTTTGCTAAAGGAGAAGCCGAGCGCCAACTGAACCAATGGTTAGTGAAAGAGGGTTATGATCGCATCATCATGGACAGCCGCCCAGTGTTCGCGGCCAAGCCCGATACTGACGCTATTATCGATGCCCAAAATAAAAAACCAAAAGTGCCAGTTCATGCGATTGCCACTGGCTCGCACCCAATGGTCCGCTATATTGGGCACCCCAATGAGGCAGAGAATGATGCCTTTCTTATTCCATGGCTAACCAAACTGCCTGAATGGATTAAGCAAGGGAAACAGCCTTATCTCATGATCCATACCGCAGACAACCTGATTGCCCCAAACCTTGCCAGCAATGTCTATAAAATGCTTCAAAAGCACACCCCATTGCCGGACTTAAACACGTTTCCTGCCAGTGATGGTCACTCACAGCTGGCCATGTTCTAACTTGAATGCTGACAAAACATGACACAGGCGCAAATTTCTCATAAAATATGCGCCTTTTTACGACCAGTGTAGTTTGAGTCAGAGAGACGGTTATGAACCCTAAAAGCAACCCAGATACGATTTTTTCGGCGCCAATCGACAAGATCGGTGATTTCACGTTTGATGAACGTGTCGCAGAAGTCTTCCCTGATATGATTCAACGTTCAGTGCCCGGTTATAGTAATATTATCTCCGCCATTGGCATGTTGGCAGAGCGCTTCGTCAAGCCCCATTCTAATATCTATGATTTAGGTTGCTCGTTAGGCGCTGCCACCTTATCGATGCGTCGCCATATTGAACAGGAAGGCTGCCAAATTATCGCTGTCGACAATTCCTCTGCCATGGTCGAACGCTGCAAGCTGCACGTCAACGCATACCGCAGCGATACCCCCGTTAATGTGGTTGAAGCCGATATTCGCGATATTGAAATCGACAACGCATCGGTCGTAGTGCTTAATTTCACGTTGCAGTTCCTCTCCCCTGCGGATCGAGACACATTGTTAGAGAAAATCTATGCGGGCCTACGCCCTGGCGGCATTCTCATTTTGTCCGAGAAATATGTTTTCGACGATCAAGTCTCAAATGATTTATTGATCGATCTGCACCATGAATTCAAACGCGCCAACGGTTACAGTGAGCTAGAAATCAGTCAAAAGCGCAGCGCGATTGAGAATGTGATGCGTCCAGATTCCAAGAAAGAACATCAACAACGGTTTGCCAAAATTGGTTTTAGTAGCTTTGATGTTTGGTTCCAGTGTTTTAACTTTGGCTCGATGTTCGCCATCAAATAAGTACCGTGTAAAGACAACAACTTCCTATTTTTGATTAAGTGATTAATTACCCATGTTTAATTTTGCTAATTTTTATCAGCTCATTGCTCAGGACTCTCGTCTACAACCTTGGCTCAACACGCTTCCTCAGCAACTGACTGACTGGCAAAATGCAGAACACGGTGATTTTGGCCGTTGGATGAAAGCGCTCAATAAGATCCCCCAAGGCACGCCAGACACGATCAATCTAAAAGATTCAGTGTCCCTTTCCAATCACCAAAGCCTGCCTGCTGGTGAGCTCAAAAAATTAGACAACCTGCTGAGAACCTTCCACCCTTGGCGTAAAGGCCCGTTCCATGTTCACGATATTCATATTGACACCGAATGGCGAAGTGATTGGAAGTGGGACAGGGTTTTGCCTCACATTACGCCACTCAAACATCGCAATGTCCTCGATGTCGGGTGCGGCAATGGCTACCACATGTGGCGTATGTTAGGAGAAGGGGCTCGTTTGTGCGTTGGAATTGACCCTTCACACTTGTTTCTTATTCAGTTTGAAGCGATTCGCAAGCTCATGGGCGATGATCAACGAGCGCATTTATTACCACTTGGTATCGAACAACTGCCAAAACTAGACGCGTTTGATACTGTCTTCAGTATGGGGGTGCTCTACCATCGCCGCTCCCCGCTCGATCATCTGATTCAGCTCAAGGACCAATTGGTCGCAGGCGGAGAACTCGTCCTCGAAACCTTAGTGATTGAAGGGGATGAAACCTCAGTACTCGTTCCCGTCGATCGTTATGCCCAAATGCGCAACGTGTATTTCTTCCCATCAGCAAAAGCGCTCAAAGTCTGGCTAGAACAAGTTGGCTTTGAGGACGTTCGTATCGTTAGTGAAAACACCACTACCCTTGGCGAACAGAGAACCACTGAGTGGATGACGCACAATTCGTTGCCAGATTACCTCGACCCGCAAGACCCTTCAAGAACGCTTGAAGGACATCCCGCTCCTCGCCGAGCAGTGCTTATTGCACGAAAACCTAATTCTTGACAAACATCTAACGCGTTTTCTCCGTTAGTCATTTATTATCAAGTCGAAAAAAATCTAGAATTTCGATGGTGTTGTGCATCCTATTTTTGCAGTACATCACTAATCGTTGCCCAATCCTCTCCATCAACGCGCTTTAGTCTTGTAGGTCGATTGGGCAATGATCTAAACTTCTAATTTCTAAGCAACTTAGTCTAACTCAGGATTTTCAATGTTTACCAGATTGACTCCGGTCATTGCAATTGCTCTACTTTCCGGTTGTACACTCACCACCAGTGAGCGTTACCATCAGGATACGCTTGAAGCGATCAACGCATCAGAAACAAATCTCACCACACAAATACATCGTCTTGAGCAACAGACAACCGATCGCGATAAGCACATTGATTCTTTGCAGAACCAAATCAATTCTTTAAATAAGTCGCTGAACAATTTCCAAGCCGAGGCGATGGCTGCTATCAATAGAATGCAGCCGCCCAGAGTCGAATCTATGCCAACACCCTCTCAACCTTCCCCCTCTCATGGAGTGATGCTGGGTGAAATAGAAAAAGTCACGATAGATTCTATAAAACAGACATTTGATGCGCGTATTGATACGGGCGCCACGACTTCATCGCTTAACGCGGTCGATATAGAAGAATTTGAGCGCAATGGCAAAAATTGGGTACGTTTCCATTTGTCAGACGGCGCGACACCGCTTGATGATACCAATTGGATCGAATCTCCCATCCTTCGTTTTGTTAAAATTCGTCAGTCCACTAATGAACAAATGGAACGGCGTGCTGTCATTGAATTGTGGGTAAGGTTGGGAGATATTCACGAAAAAGCGCAGTTTACTTTGGCAGATCGCTCGCTTATGTCCCATCCTGTGTTGCTGGGTCGTGAGTTTATCCGAGACATAGCCATCGTTGATGTCAGTAAAAAATACATCCAAAACGAAACCGAACAAAAACAATAAGGTAGATTATGACGTCTAAAGTCCCATTCTATATATCAGTGGTTGTACTGATCATTGCTGGTCTTGCTTTGAGTCTGTTCCGTCACCAAACCTATGGTGTGCCATGGACTCCGGGAGAAACTCGGCAGGTGTGGGACATTGAAGCCCGGGTTGAGTTTAATGCTCAGGATAAACCCGTCAAAGCATCGCTAGCGGCACCTCATACGCAAAACGGTTTTACCTTGATTAGCGAGTCTTCGTCTTCCCCTGGCTATGGCGTCTCTTATATAAAAACAGATACTGGTCGCCGGGCTGAATGGTCAATCCGACACGCGACTGGCGCTCAGACCATTTACTACAAAGCGCAATTTTTGGTTGACCCGCAGGCTAAAGTCGACCCAATGCCCCCCAGTGAAGAGATTACCCCGCCGACTTTTGATGGCCCAGCAGAGGCCGCGGTCATTGCTCTGATTGAAAAAGCAAGCCAGCGTTCGGCTGATGACGTGACTTTCGCCCGAGAGCTCATTAAAACTCTCAATGATACCGACAGCCAAAACGCCTCCTTACTCCTGAATACAATGTCCAAAGTCGACGCCGTTGATAAGATTCTCGCCTATGCGAAAATAGCGAGTAAAGTCGTGGGGGTCATTGAACTGAAAGATGGGCGTCGTCGCCAGACGGTTCAACCCATGAATCAGGTTTGGGACGGCGATGAATGGGTGCTGTTTAATCCACAAAGCCAGAATCAAGTCATTGCTGACAATATTTTGGTATGGGATGAATCCAATGTCTCGCTCCTCGATTTAGTTGGAGGGCAAAATAGTCAGGTTCATTTTTCGATGATTGCGCAGGAAGTCTCGCCCAAGCAAGCCACCTTGGATAAAGTCGAAGCCGATGGCCTGCTGAACTTCTCCATTCATAGTTTGCCGCTTGAAGAGCAAGCCATGTTTAAGACCATTATGTTGATTCCGATCGGCGCTTTACTGGTCGTGTTCCTTCGGGTCATTGTTGGCCTGAAAACCTCCGGCACCTTTATGCCGATCCTGATCGCGGTTGCCTTTGTACAAACACAGCTCATTACTGGGATTGTTGGTTTCTTGCTGATCGTCGGCACAGGATTGGTGATTCGAAGTTACCTTTCAAGGCTAAATTTACTCCTAGTTGCTAGGATATCAGCGGTCATCATTACCGTCATTATGATCATATCGTTATTCACCGTGGTCGCCTTCAAGATTGGCTTAACGGAAGGGTTATCTATTACGTTCTTCCCGATGATCATTTTGTCATGGACCATTGAACGCATGTCTATTTTGTGGGAAGAAGAAGGGGCAAAAGAGGTCATATTGCAAGGGGGCGGATCACTCGCAACCGCCGTACTGGTCTACCTCACCATGACCAATGCCTATATACAACATCTGACGTTCAACTTTATTGGCCTTCAGCTAATCGTCTTGGCCGCTATTTTGCTGCTTGGTACCTATACAGGTTATCGCCTGACCGAGCTGCGCCGCTTTAAGCCACTCGCGGAGGATTAACCATGCTGACACGTTTCGCTGCGCAATTTACGTCACCCAGTAAGCTTCGTCACAAGGGCATTATGGGCATGAACCAACGCAACCATAGTTTTATTGGTCGCTACAATGATCGCTCTAAATACCCCTTGGTTGACGACAAACTTAAAACCAAAATCATCGCTCAAGCGGCAGGTGCAACGGTCCCAAAACTGGTTGGGGTCATACGAAGTCAGGCGGAAGTCAAAACCATCCATAATATGGTCAAAGACTGGCCAGGTTTTGTGATTAAACCCGCACAGGGAAGTGGCGGAAAAGGTATATTGGTGATCACTTCTCACAAAGACGGTCTCTATACCAAGCCTTCTGGTTCAACCATTCATCAACAAGATGTAGAACGGCATATCAGTAATGCGTTGGCTGGCCTTTTTTCGTTGGGTGGTAAGAATGATGTCGCTGTGGTTGAAAATCTCATTAAATTTGATGAATGTTTTGAGGGGTTCAGTTACGAAGGTGTGCCAGATGTCCGTATTATTGTTTTCAAAGGTTACCCTGTAATGGCAATGATGCGCTGCTCGACCGCCGCCTCAGATGGGAAAGCTAACTTGCATCAGGGTGCGGTTGGGGTTGGGATTGACATTGCCAGCGGACAAGCCATCCGTGCTGTTCAGTTTGATCAGCCGATCACACACCATCCCGATACCAACAAAGACCTCTCTAAGCTTCAGATTCCGCATTGGCAACGCCTATTAGTCCTCGCTTCCAGTGCATGGGAAATGACGGGACTTGGTTACATGGGAACAGATATGGTGCTCGACAAAGACGAAGGTCCTATGGTGCTAGAGTTAAATGCCAGGCCAGGGCTGGCCATACAGATTGCCAATGGCGCCGGACTGCTGCCCAGACTCCATCATATTGAATCTTTGGGCGTGTTAAAAACACCTCCCACCGCAGAGCAACGGGTGGCCTATGCCGCTAAAATGTTTGGTTCAAAAGCTCAGTTTTGAGTCATCAAAAAAGCCCTGCGAGACTCGCAGGGCTTTTTTATCTTAACCGTATCACAACTCTTCTAACACGGCCTCGGCCTCTGTACGATTCTGATCAACCTGACCAAATCCGCGCAATCCCACCACATGAACATGCTCGTGATCTTTGAACACTTTACGAACCAATTTGTAGGTCGTGCCTTTTTCTGGGCTAATGTTTTCAGGCGCCGCGATCAATAACTGCATATCGAGGCGATCGCAGAGTTCAAACAAGGTCGAAATTGATTTGGTGTCCAGACGAGCGGCCTCATCCAAGAACAGCAGGCGACATGGCACGATGTCTTTGCTCCGCAAGCGGCGCGACTCCTCTTCCCAGCTTTGTACCACCATCAACAATATCGACTGACCCGTACCAATCGCTTCTCCAGTCGACAGTGCGCCAGACTCAGCTTGCAACCACCCATCAGACCCTCGACTGACTTCAACGCTTAATTCCAGATAATTGCGGTAGTCGAGCAGTTCTTCTCCCAGCACTTGGGGGCTACGCTGACCCATATCAATATGAGGATTGACTCGCTGGAACAATTTGGCCATGGCTTCCGAGAAAGTAAAGCGTGAAGACTCAAACAAATCTTTGTGCTGATCCTGTTGACTCGCCAGCCCCTTGAGTAGCATTTCATGACTCTCGCGGATCTTCACATTGAGGCGAACCCCTTTGACTTGACCAAACGCAATATTCGACAGGCCTTGATTCAACATGCGAATACGATTTTGCTCACGCTGTATGGTTTTGTTGATGATGCTCGCAACCGATTCTGAACTGATCGCCAGACGATTCTCTCGTTGAGTTAGCTCTTCTGTCAGCCTAGCCAGTTCCACTTCCATTTCTTCGATTGCTTCGACTGGGTCATCGGTGCGAATAATATCCTGACGAATACGTTCGCGAAGGTGTTGATAAACCGCAATGTAAAAGAGAACTTTACGCTCAGGGTACGCATTGTCTTCAGACAGACGCAGTGCATCACGAAGATCATCGTTATCCGAGACAGCAAGGCGGAGTGCGCCCAATGATTTATCCGACATTGATCTGAGTTCATCACCAGACAAATAAGCGAGCTCACGTTTATGAAGGCGACGCTCTACGTCGTTGTCTCGAGCCAAGCGCAGTACCGAGCACCACCCTGCTTTTGCTGCAACGACAAACGTGCGCAGCTCAATGTACGCTTTCTGCACTTTCTTCAATCGTTTAGCCAGACCTTTCATTTCCAGCTCTGTCGACGTAATAGTGCGTTCGTAGTCGCTCTTTCTGGTCCGTGACGTTTGCAAGCGTTGTTGCAATTCATCACGACGACGCATGGCTCTCTCTTGAGCCCCTTCATCGGGGTTCACACCAAACTCTTGCAGTTCTTGTTTAAATTCCTGAACGGTTTCGAGCTTCGCCTGATGCGAACTCTTTAATGAAGCCAGTAACTGATTGTACTGATTCATTTGTCCCTGTGACTGCTTTAACTCATCACGTGAACGGGCTCTCTGCCGCTCGGCCTCGACCAATTTTATCTTCAGTTGTTCACTCAATTCACTGCTTTGATTGAGCAAGTCGACAGAATCGGAGTAAGCGAAATAATGGCGACGCTCCGCCACATCAGACAAAACAAAAATATGTTTCTTCAGCGTCTGGAGCTGCAAATCTGCGGTTATGTAATTGGCCTCTAGTGCCTCAAAATGTTCGGGGTCCGCATCAAGTGCAGAAGCCACTTTTTCCAGCGCTTCCACCGCTTTTCCATGTTGAGCGAGGAAATTTTTCGATTCGCCAAGCTCAGCCAGTTTACTTTCTAACTCGTCAAAACGCATGCCCAGCGCGTCATCTTCAACCAACGCCATGATCGGTGCTAATTTAGCTAATGCAGATAACGCTTGCTTACTGTTTTTCAGCTGAGCGCGTTGCTGGTGTCCTTGCCCTTCCAAATCAGACAGTGTTCTTGATACCTGAGTGTGTTTATCACGCACTAAAGCAAGCGATTGTTCAGGATCAGCAGCAAATGCAACCTGAATATGTCGGGCCACAAAGTCATTCATTAACTGGTAAAGACGTTGCAGTTTTTGTGCATCAAACGCGGTTTTTGCATATTGCTCAACCACATCTTCACGCTCACTCCGCAGTAATTCTAAACGCTGCTCACGCGCCGCACGTCCAAATAAGGGGATTTCAGGGAAACGAGAATAACGTATTTGACGGTCGTTCATCCGAACACACACAGCACCACCGAGCTCTTCTGCATCAAACGAGCTGTCATCAAAGGCATCAATATCACCTTCGATCAGATACAAATCTTCGGGGCAATCATCCAGTTCAACCAGCTTCTGTTCAATATCAGACAGGTCAGACACCACGATCGCATGTCGCGCAGGTCCATACATGGCGCTGAAATACGGTGCATCATCTAGGGTGATATCGTCATAAATTTCTGACAGAAGCACCCCTCCCAAGGTATCTGCCAGACCTTTCAGGCGCGGGTCGTTCGAGCCACCAGGAGAGGCGAGGCGCTCAATGTCGCTTTCCAGCTGACTGCGTCGCTCGGCGAGTTTGTCTTTTGCCCTCGAGTGCTGCTTTTCCTGTTCTAAGACCGACTGCATATGAGTCATCACAGCATGGCTGTCATTTAGGGTTGCCCCACTTTGCGCTTTCAATGATTCCAGCGCATCGTTTGCAGCAATCCAAGTCGGAGCGATCGCTTCCAACTGAGTGATTTCAGATAAGCAGTCTTGCTCAGCGCGACGCAATTCACTGCGTTGTTCGCGCAACGTCTCCTGCGCCACTTCCAGAGTGTCAATCTGCTCTGTATGACGCTCACGCTCTTGTTCAAAGACCAGTTCGTCACTAAGCTCGACGTAATACTGAGCACGATACCCTTCCACCAATTCACGGGCTTGGTTTTGCTGCTGTATACGTCGCTCAATGTCTCTGTGCTGCGCTTGCCATTGCTGCTCATTGTGAGCAATTTGCTGCGCTTGTTGTGCTTGCCTGATCGATTTTCTAGCGACGTCTGACGCCTCATGCCGTTCAATCGATGCCCCCGCAATCGTCCGCACTAACTGCAACGCAGCATCGAACTGTTGTGATGCCGCCGATGACATATCCAGTTTATGTTTAACCGAAAGCAATTCTGCTGTGCATTGAGACTCTTGTTGTTTAAGCTCACCAATTCGTGCCTGTGCACCTTGCGCGGTCAAGGAATCGTCATCCAACAGCTGTCTGGCTTTCTCTAATGCGTCTACGGCTTGCTGATATTGCAGCGCTCGCGTTTGCTGCACATCCAATGCCTGCTGATAATCGGCCAATTGTGTTTTGAGGCTATCCACTTCTTCCTCGGCGACCAGCGACTGTTCTTCCATCAACAGGACACGCTCTTGCGCTTCTTCGACCACCATCAATTGCTCTTCAAGACGCTCACTGAGTTCCTCAAGATCTTCTTGATAACGTTCTATTTTTTCTTGTTGGCGAAGGGCATTTTGTACCAACTGTAAATGATCGGATGCGGCTTGATGATCTTGTTCTAGAGCCGATTCGGATTCAACCAAACATTCCAGTTCTTCTTGGACTCGATTCAACTGTTTATTCTGCTCTATCAAGATATGGCGAGATCCAAACAATTCATTGCGTAACGCCAGTGTTTGTTCGAGTTTACTGCGCCGTTCATTCGCGTGGCGCATATAATCCGCCGCAACGTAATGAGTGGACTCAGTGATAAGATGTTTGAACAAGTCTCGATCTGCCTGAGTCGTTTTAATCGCTTCCAACGTCATGCGATTCTCTCGCAAAGCGGATTCCATATCCTGAAACGCTTTCTTTACTCCACCGTTTTGCGGCAAGAGGTAATCACGCAGGGAGCGGGTAATCGCGCTAGAGATACCGCCGTACAGTGAAGCTTCAATCAAACGATAGAACTTAGATCGGTCACCTGAATTTCTGAGCTTCTTAGGGATGACGCCAAACTCAAACATCTGTGCGTGATAATCGACGATCGACGTAAACGTTTTTACTTGAACACCTTCATACTCAGCAACAGAGTCTTTGACTTCATTAATTTGACGCACGCGTGCCTGAGTGGCAGAAACACTTTCAATCAGAATATCGGTCGGCTTAACGTGACTTGGCAAACCCTGAATAACAAAAGGTTTAATATCGACTTTTTTGTCACGGCCAGCCACCTGCTGTAGCTTTACCGCAAACAGCAGGCGCTGATTACGTGAATTCACCACATCCAATGCGGCATAACAAGCCCCAGCTTGAAGCTTACCGTATAAGCCTTTATCACGGGATGATTGGCTGCTTCCTGCTTCTGTGGTGTTACGGAAATGAAGCAAGGTTTGATCCGGGATCAGGGCTGTGATAAACGCCGCCATGGTCGTCGACTTACCTGCTCCGTTTCCGCCAGAGAGCGTGGTTACCAAACCATCAATATCAAATGTTCGGGCAAAAAAACCGTTCCAGTTGACCATGGTCAGTGATTGATATTTACCTCTTTCAATCATGCTTCACCTTCTTCTATTTGTTCTGACTGAGACAGGTCATCTCCCACCTCAGAGTCGGGTAGCAGGCTCCCCTGACTTGGTTCTTTAGTGTGAACCACGGCTTCACCATCACGGATAAGACGCAGTTGTGCGTCGCGCATGTCATCACCGATCCGTACGTCAGCCCCAAAGCGAAAAACCGCTTCACTGATGCTGAACTTACCTGTCTCCCCGATATTGATGATAATGCCAATTCGGCGCAGGCGACGCAGAGAAGTCCGCACTTTTTCAAACAGCTTTTCTTTGTCTAAATCGGAGCCCGTGGCTCGATTAGTCACCAACTTCATCAATTTCTTTTCATCAGTCAGAGCGACTAATTCTTCGTACAGATCTTGATTGGTGAAAATACCTTCATGTGCCAAACGCTCAGGACTGAGGTAAAGAAAACACAGTACTTTCCCGACCAGCATATCTAACTCTGACAACACACTTCGGCTGATAAGAGACGTCGAGCGAGGACGAAGATAGAAAAAGCCCTCAGGCGCTTTCACTAACTCCGTATTATAGCGTTGATAAAATCCACTAAGCTCCAGTTCAAAATCGGACAACAGCGCGTGGTTATCCAAATCGTCGCTTGAAACATGGCGCCCTGCCCTTAGCTGGCTGTCCAACGCGGGAAATAGTGGGTTTGAGATTGCTTTTGCCAGATTCTCTGACAAGTATTCATTAGTATCTATCGATGACATTTGCCTGTACCTTTGCCCCGTATTCGTTGATCGCTTGCCAGTCAGGTTGAATCGCTTGATAGTCAGATTCTGAGTAACCAAGGCGTACCGCCTGATCAATGACAATACGGGCTAAATCGAAATGATGAGTATGAGGATGTTGCGCCAGATAATCGCGCAACACCGCCCCTAAATGAATGGGTGTTCCCTGCTCTTTATGCACTTTGAGCATCTCTCCAATCTTGTCCGACAACTCATCATTCACTTTTTGGAATTCTTCATATTCTACTTCTCGGGGAACCTGGCCCGTCACTTCTGCGTTACGTAAAACCAATGCCTCATCACGCAGGTCCACTAACCTTTCCGCATCGGCAAACGTCAGGTACCAAGGCATCTCGAAGTAGTCTTTGACCGATTGTCGTAAACGAGTACTAAACGCTCGGTTCTTGTCCATATCAATCGCTGTGCGGATAAACTTATGGACATGACGATCGTATCCAATCCAAAGGTCAATGGCTTGTTGCCCCCAACTGGTAATCCGGTCAAGCTTCATCTGCAAGACAAATATGGCTTCCTCAATGAACTCAAGTTGTGCGTTGCCGTAAACAATTTCCTGAATATCCAGAATTTGGGTTTGCAGTTCATCGCTGGCCGCCTGAAGCGTATCTTGCAGCTCTTTTAACGTACTTGACGTCTCCGATAACAAGGCTTCACAGTTATTGATCGCCTCACGCCAATCGTTGTTGAGCAGTTGTGCAATTTTCAGCTTAACTGACTGCTGCTGCTCGTCCATCACGCGTTGATTGAGGTCAATTTGATCGAAGATTTCACCCACCGAGTACTTGAGTACTCCGTAAACATTCTTCTTCCAATGCCCTGTTGTTCCACCCTGTTGGGCGGATTCCAATGCTTTAGCCATTTCATCCGCTACCATTGACAACTGAATGGACAAGCGCAGCTTAGAAAATTCGCGGTGGCGGACATAATAATCCGTGATACCAATCGCCAATGGCGACAAACGGTAAATACTTGCACCGTCGTTAATTTCACTGGTAAAGCGGCTTATCAATCGCTGCATGACCATTTCATTGATCGCGTTATTTGCACGAAAAGCCGATGCTTCGCCAGTATTGTCAAAAAGTCGAGTGACGATGGTAAACGCGTCATGCAACTCACCTTCACCCAGCTCATCATCAAATCTTTCGTTACTGAGCACTGCAATCGCAATAAGGAATGCCAAGCGCTCTGTCGTTAGATTCAATGAGAAATCGTGCTGCTTGACCCAACCAACCAACTCATCCAGTGGTTGTTCAGCAGCATTGAGAGTTATCTCACTCATCATTGTTCCTGTTGTTCTTTCTTTTTAGCCCATACGTGTATGTATCGACCCAGTGAGAGGTAGGGTTCCTGTCGACACAACTGTTTTTCAAGTGCCACGACATCTTCAATTTGATAATCACCCAAATATTGCCGGTCTCCGATGTAATCACTAAAACAACGAATCCCTGCCTTTCCACCTATTTCAAAGCCTGCCTCTTCAAGCCATTGATAAACCATTTCAGGTTTCAGCCCTTTTTGTGGCTGTAACTTAAATCGTTTACGGTGCGGCATTCCATTAAGGACGTGCGGAATGTTGCCACAGACAACATTCTTATACACTAAGCCATGATGGTTATAGAACATTATTGAGGCGGCTCCACCCGGCTTCACTTTATTCAGCACCACTTCCAGTGCTGATTTGGGATCCACTAACCATTCCATTACCGCGTGAAAAAGAACCACATCAACCTTAGGCTCATAGTGTGCGTTAATGTTCTGTATTGATGAATGAATCAGGCGATATTGCTCAAGCAAGCCATTTTTTTCAATGTCCTGTTCGGCGAGTTTCAACATTTCCAACGATAGATCACATAATATAATCTGGTGTCCGAGTTTAGCCAGTTTTTGCGACATTTGTGCTAGACCCCCGCCCGCATCGAGCACATCCAGTTTTTTTTTGCTACCATTAAGCGCGCAAAGTAATTGTTCTAATTCTTCCCAAACAATGGCTTGGCGTATTTCTCCCTTATCGGAGCCGTAGATGTTTTTTGCAAATTTGTGGGCAATATCGTCGAAATTACGGTCTGTAGTCACAATAGCTTGGGTTATCATGTCGAGTCTTACTGCTATTCTGTCACAACGAAGGCAGATATAAACAGGGATTCTCTTAATTTAAAATCAATTGGTGTTTTTTCGGACTATTTATGTATGTTTGAGCTGAAAAAAGTAGTGTCTTCCTTGTTAATGCCTTTGCCAGCGTTGCTGATCATCGGTTTGATGGGCTTGATGCTGATTATGTTTACAAGAAAGCAAAAGTCTGGCTGCTTCATTGTTCTTTTCTCTTTGGTCGGTATTTTTCTTATTGCCTTTCAACCGGTGTCGTCGCGGCTATTAATGCCTTTGGAGCGTCAATATTCTGCGTTCTTCCCTGTGGATGAACCAATCAACTACGTCATGGTTTTGGGTAGTGGTCATGTCGTGGATGATGAGATCCCTCCGACTTCTGAGCTGAGCCGCACCGGTCTGATGCGGTTATCCGAAGGTATCCGAGTCATGCGTATTTATCCGGGTTCTAAATTAATTTTATCGGGCTACGCGGGTGGGTCTGATGTCAGTAACGCTCGTATGATGGCTAAGGTGGCGCTCGCTTTAGGGGTCTCTAAGTCAGACATTATCTTGTTGGAAACCGCCAAAGACACTTGGGAAGAAGCCCGACAGGCGGCCGCGTTTGTTAAACGTAAAAAACTGGTTGTAGTGACGTCTGCCAGCCATATGAGAAGAGCGTTACACGAATTTCATTCTGCTGGCCTGAAACCCTATCCTGCGCCAACCAATTACCTTGCCCATGATAAGGTAACCCAATTTTGGTCAAAGTATTCTCCTAAAGCAGTATACCTAGAGCAAACCGAGCGTTATTGGCACGAAACACTGGGGTATCTGTGGCAATCTTTACGTGACTGGGCTTCCGGTTACGATGAAACAGCGATCGAACCCTCCGAAAGCAGTCTTTAAAAAGTCGCCACACCGGGCCATGCTCGGTGTGGTTTTTTATATCGTCCCACCCCTGATGCACAACAAAGACTTAGTGATTACTTAAGATCTCACTCTATCCCACCTCACCGTTTTTGTTTGCGCTTCTGGTCCTATCAGTCTAGAATCGGGACCGAAAATGACAGAAATGAATGAACTAGAGACAAACCGCTGATTACGGCGGTTTTTGTGTTTCTGATACTTCCTGCCAATCTCTTCTATATGTTGAATATGTTGTCAGGAAGTCATCAACAGGACAAAACCTTATGGCCACTATAAAAGATGTGGCACGCCTAGCAGGCGTGTCGACGACAACGGTTTCACACGTCATCAATAAGACGCGCTTTGTTGCTGAAGCCACTCAAGAAAAGGTGATGGAAGCGGTCACTGAGCTCAACTACGCCCCCAGTGCCGTAGCCAGAAGCCTAAAATGTAACACGACCCGAACAATAGGAATGCTAGTAACGCAGTCCACCAACTTGTTCTTTTCGGAAGTGATTGATGGTGTTGAGAGCTACTGCTATCGTCAAGGCTACACCTTGATTCTCTGTAACACTGGCGGTATTTACGAAAAACAGCGTGACTACATTCGTATGCTGGCGGAGAAGCGAGTCGACGGCATCCTCGTGATGTGTTCAGATTTAACTGAAGAATTGAGCGAAATGCTCGACCGTCACAAGGATATCCCGAAAGTGGTCATGGACTGGGGGCCAGAAAGCTCACAAGCCGATAAGATCATCGACAACTCTGAAGAAGGGGGGTATCTGGCGACGCAACATTTGATCGAAAACGGGCATCAGCACATTGCCTGTTTGAGTGGTCATTTCGAAAAAGCCGCGTGTCAAGAACGTATTCAGGGCTTCCGACGTGCGATGGCAGAAGCAGAGCTCACCGTCAACGAAGACTGGATTCTCGAAGGTAACTTCGAATGTGATACCGCGGTCCTCGCTGCGGACAAAATCGTCGCCATGGACAAAAAGCCCACCGCGGTATTTTGTTTTAATGACACGATGGCGCTCGGTTTAATCAGTCGCTTGCAACAGCAGGGGCTCAAAGTGCCACACGACATCTCCGTTATCGGCTACGACAATATTGAGCTGGCCGAGTACTTTTCTCCCCCTCTGACCACCGTCCATCAACCTAAACGGCGAGTAGGAAAGAACGCGTTTGAAATTTTGCTCGAACGCATCAAAGATAAAGAACACGATAAGCGTGTATTCGAGATGCATCCTGAAGTCGTCGTACGTGATACGGTTTGCAAAATGGGTGCTTAACATTGTTGAAAGTCTGGCAAATAACGTGATTTATTAGTCAGACTTATCATTTAAGTGCAATTTCTCTGAACTAATATCACGTTTTGTCAATCAAGATGTGATGCCTACCTCAAATTTTATTTACCCTTTATGTGTTCGATCAATGCCACGAACAGGGCAAACCATTTGAAAGGATGGGACGCAAAGCTTCCGGCCTTAATCAGGAAACTGAAAGGTAGCGGGGTTGCCGATGGGCAAAAATGCAAACGTTTTACATCGTTTGAAGAATGCCTCTAACTCTCTGTTTTTATAGCAGTAGAGTAAGTAGTCAAATTTTAAACGTACAAAACACTTTATTGACACAGTCTCTGCATTATTTTGCTAGTCTCTCGGACCTATAGTTGGTGGCGTATAAATATATACACCGAGATAACACAGCATGGATAAACCAATACTTAAAGACTCGATGCGACTTTTTGATCCACTTGGTCGTATAAAATCCCGTTCGATGTTCGGCGGATTTGGCATTTTCTCAGACGATACGATGTTCGCTTTGGTCGTCAACGATAAGCTCCATATCCGAGCAGACAACGCACTGGCTAGTCAATTCAAATCTGAAGGCCTAGAACCTTACATTTATAAAAAAAGGGGTTTCCCGGTCGTTACTAAATATTTTGCTTTAACCGATGACATTGCTTCTTGTCCAGCTCGTGCTTTTGAAATAGCACAAAACGCGTTAGCGATTGCCAAGCAAGAAAAAACGTCTCAGGCACAAAATAAACCTAATCGTCTTAAGGATTTACCCAACCTCCGTCTTGCCACTGAGCGTATGCTCAAAAAAGCAGGTATAGGCAGCGTGGAGCATTTAGAACAAGCCGGTTCTGTTGAAGCCTTTAAAGCCATCAAAGCAACCCACTCATCTGATGTTTCATTAGAACTCTTGTGGGCCCTTGAGGGCGCGCTAAATGGTAAACACTGGTCGGTGGTTTCCACACAACGTCGAGAGGAGTTGGCCAGTAAGCTTGAGAACTAAGCATCAATAACCGTCTCTTTAAAAAGCCAATCCGATGGATTGGCTTTTTTATTTTTTATGAAATTTAACCTTTGCCAAACCGTTCTTATCTGTTAACAATTTTAGGGCTTGAAGAATAATCTATGGGAATCGTTATGAATAAAAAACTTGTTTTTGGGGTCGTTCTGGTGGGACTGATTATCTTCCTTGGCGCTAATTTTGGTCAATATCTAACATTGGAAAATGCCAAAGTACAACAAACCGCGTTATCCGATTTTATCAGCAATAACTTTGCACTCGCCGCCGTGGTTTATTTTTTGGCTTACATCGCTATCACCGCCTTTTCCATTCCCGGCGCCGCTGTCGTCACCTTACTCGGGGCGGCTTTATTTGGTTTTTGGACCAGCTTAGTGTTGGTCTCTTTCGCCAGCACAATAGGTGCGACTCTCGCCTTTCTCAGCAGCCGTTTTCTGTTGCGTGATTGGGTACAAAATAAATTTGGTGACCGCCTCAATGCGATTAACCAAGGCGTGGAGCGCGATGGGGCATTTTATCTGTTTTCGTTACGCCTAATCCCAGTGTTTCCATTTTTCCTAATTAATCTTCTGATGGGGTTAACCCCTCTCTCGGCCGCTCGCTTTTATTTCGTCAGTCAGTTGGGCATGCTGCCTGGGACCGCCGTCTACCTCAATGCAGGGACTCAGCTAGCGCAAATCGACAGCTTGTCGGGTATTGTGTCCCCTACCGTGTTAGCCTCATTCGCACTCCTTGGCCTTTTTCCTGTTATCGCCAAATGGGTAATGAGCAAAGTGAAAGGCGTCCCTCAAACGTGAAACTATACATTGCCGATACACCACCAGAAGCTCACATCATCTGTGAGCTTCTAAAAACAAATCACATTGACTGTGAAGTCAGAGGGGAAGCTCTGTTCGGCCTACAAGGAGAGATCCCTTTCTGCGACAATGCCCAGCCTTATGTATGGCTATTGAACCCAGAGCAACGTGAGCAAGCACAAGCCGTCATCGACACGCACAAAAGCACCCCGGTAGGGGATGACTGGCAATGTCAAAACTGCAATGAGATGAATGAGGTCCAGTTTGCCGCCTGCTGGCAATGTGGGCGATTCAGTACCGAGTCGCCTGCCTAGCTCTGACGTATAATAAAGTCGATGGAATGCTGGTTGAAGACTTCTGGCCGCTCTATATTACAGACGTGTCCGCAGTCTGGGATTTCAAGTAGCGTGCTTTTCTGATGAACAGCAACCATTTCTTTCACGGGGCGGATAAACATGTAATCACGCTCACCCATCAAATATAGCGTGGGGATAGGAAGCTCACGGTCTTTAAAGTAGCGCATAAGAGGGTTGACCTCTGCCGTAAGGGTAAACCAGCGCTTAAATTCCTTCTGACACAACTTCTTCGCTTCTCGAATGAACAAATGCCGTGACTGCTTCTGCGCACGAAGGGGCATAACGATATAAGCAAATAAGCGATATAACCACATGTAAGGGACAATGTGCTTTAATAGGTTGCCTACCCTTACCAAGGCCTGAGAGCGAGTGTTAAACCGTGTTACAGCGCCTCCTAGGACCATTGACTTTACCCGCCCAGATGACATCTCGGCAAGATTACGAACAATAATGGTTCCAAGGGACATACCCACAAAGTGAGCCGAAGAAATTTTGAGGTGATCAAGGACCTTAAGAATATCTGCCGTCACGGCTTTAAAGGTATATCGCTTAGCGATTAACTCTTTGAGTAAGGGACTCGACTTTCCGTGCCCGCGTAAGTCAACGAGCAACAAGTTGAAGTGCTCTCGGTACGCTTTGACTTGTTTAAACCAAATAGACGAACTGCCGCCCGCACCATGCACAAATACCACCCACTCTTTGCTCGTTGGGTGCAAGTACGTTTTGTGAAACAGTAACGATTTACTCATACTTTACTTTCAGGTCAGGACAGTCGGGGTGACAGGATATCATACACCGCTAACATTTAAATTCTGCTTTGATCTTTTTAGTTTATTAAATCCTAAATAGCCAATAAAAAGAGTAAAGAGCCTGCCTGTTTTTTGCCCAACTTATGTTAGAAAGCGCTATGGTATATCTTCAAGTACTCAGTCGCTGACCTCTTCCAGCAAAAGTCTTGTCGCATGGCATAAAGTTGAACACGCTTGATTTCATCAGGTTGCTGCAAGTACAACAGTAAGGAACGTTGTAAGACAAGCAACAAGGACTCGGGGGTGGGTTGCTCAAAAATAAACCCGGTTGCTTGCGCGGGATTGGTATCGTAATCGTTGACACTGTCTTTCAGGCCCCCTACCCCGCGCACAATTGGCAATGTCCCATAAGCCATGCTGTAAATCTGGTTAAGGCCACAGGGTTCAAATTCTGAAGGCATAAGGAAGAAATCCGATCCCGCTTCAACAAGGTGCGCCATTCGATTGTCGTAGGCGTTAACAAACTTGAATCTTTCGCCATGTAACGCCTCGATATCAATAAGCTTAGAGGCAATAACTGGATCCCCGGTTCCAACAATGACTAACTGCACATCATGACGAAGAAAGGCCTCTAAAATAGGCAGAAGATAATGTAGGCCCTTTTGACTCGTTAATCGACACACCATCCCATAGACAGGCAAGGTTTTTTTTGCGAAACCCAGCATCTCTTGCAAAGCGAGCTTACAAGCCTGTTTACCTTGCACCATGCTATTGCGCTCAGCGGAATAGTTCTTTGGCAGGTACTCATCGGTCTCGGGATTCCAAGCCGTATAATCGCAACCATTAAGTATGCCCACCAAATCATTCTGCCGTTGCCTGAAATCTTGCGCCATGCCATGACTGCCCAACTCGGTTTTCAACTCTTGCGCGTACGTTGGGCTTACAGCGTTGATTTTATCCGCACTCATTACCCCTGCTTTTAGCATACTGATGTGGGTAGCGCTGACGGCCGCATCGGGCGCACTGCGTGGGTGCATTTCTGGTAGCACTTTCAACTCGTCGTAGCGAAATACGCCCTTAAATACCGCATTATGAATGGAGAAAATACTCTTGGTCTGGGAGAAGAAACCCGCTTTGCGATAACGATGGTTGATTAAAAAAGGAACCAACCCCGTGTGCCAGTCATTCGCATGCACAATATCTGGCTGGAAGCCCAGTTTCGGCAGCATATCAAGGCACGCTGCACTAAAGAACGCAAAACGTTCCCCGTTATCACTGTACGCCTGATTGTCCTCCGCGTACATTTCCGATCGATCAAAATACTTCTCACAATCAATCGCATAGGCTGTCACGCCGGCGGACTCTAACTGCCGTACTTTATATTCCGTATGCGGCCAGAGATCCAGTTGAGTCGTTAGCAGGACAGGAGCGCAATCAATATTTGGGATTTGACGATAGGCTGGCAACGTTAAGCGAACATCTTGGTCAAGTTCATCAAGTGCCTTAGGTAAAGCATGAGCGACATCCGCAAGCCCCCCACTCTTTATCAGGCCTTCCACTTCCGAGACAACAAATAAAATCGACAAACGCTTAATAGCCAACACGAGCTCCCTTTGGTATGACGACGATACCGTCTTCTGAGACATGGTATGTCTCTTTATCTTTCATCAAATTAATCCCTATTTGAGTTCCGGGCGCAATATCAACGTCTTTGTCAATAATAACTCGGCGCAACACGCAGTTTTCTCCGACCTTTACATCCCCAAGGAGAATCGATTCAATGATATCGCAGGTCGATGCAATATTACTGCGAAAACCCAATACCGACTTCTCAATCCTAGAGCCTCGAACATAGCTGCCATTGCAAACCAAACTATCGATGATCTGGACACGACCGTTATCTGAATCACTAAACGTTGCGGGGGGCAGAGCGGGGTAAAAGGTATGCAATGGCCACTTACGATTGTACAGCGAAAAAGGCGCGTCTTTAGTCAGCAGATCCATATGCGCCTGCCAGTAAGCATCTATCGTCCCCACATCTCGCCAATAGACGTCTTCTTTTTCACCTGAAATCCGGTTGGTACTGAAGTCATAAACAAAGACATCCCCCCGAGGAAACATTTTCGGAATGATATCTTGGCCAAAGTCGTGAGATGAATTCGGATTATCCGCATCTTCCACCAACTCAGCAAATAAGGGTTGCGCCTCAAACACATAATTACCCATTGACACCAAGGCATACTCACTATCATTGGGAATAGGTTTTGGAGCCGCGGGCTTTTCTTCAAAGCCGATCATACGGCCATCACAGTCAACTTCAATCACCCCAAACTGAGACGCTTTTGCTACTGGCATCCGAAGCGCCGATACCGTCAATGATGCTTGTTTTTCCTTGTGAAAATCCAACATCTGCTTAATGTCCATTTTATAGATGTGGTCAGAACCAAAAATACACACTTGGTCAGGTTCCGCCAACTCCATAAAGCGTAAGTTTTGGTAGATCGCATCTGCCGTCCCCTCATACCAACGTTTACCAGTGCGCATTTGGGCAGGAATGGGGTCGATGAACCTGTCGGTTATCCCGCTTATGTTCCAGCCTTTTTTCAAATGGTGAAAAAGGGATTGAGATTTAAACTGGGTCAGTACATAGATGCGCATCAAATCAGCATTGATAAAATTATTGAGAGCAAAATCTATCAGGCGATAACTACCACCGAAAGGAACGGAGGGTTTACTGCGAGATTCTGTCAACGGACGAAGGCGTGATCCCTCTCCTCCGGCAAGTATCATTCCTAGAACACCAGACATTATTTCTTCTCCATAATAATTACTTAATCATTGATATATCTATTATTTGGCAAGCATCTGGCTTCTTTGATAACAACATTGACGTCAACAGTAAGAAACGTGTGAATCAACTGGCCATTGAGTAGGACAAAATCCGTTTTGTTACTTCATGGTTATTCTTATTAAATATGCATCTTGTATACTATAAACTACCGGATTTGGGTAAATTTACAATTCAAAAGATGTCATACCATGAGGGGACGTTAAGTTGCTTTACTGGGCCCCGAAGCAAGTCACACAATTCGTGAACCGTTACCGACTTAATGAACATGTATTCTGTCTTTGAGTGACCGACGTCTCACCGGTGGATGAGCGAAAGAGCGACGTATCTGTTTGAGGGGGATTTTAATTGCCTAACAGTATCGTCGGCAAACATCGGGGTGAGCCGGGTGGAGATCGGCATAAAAAAAGCAGCCATAAAAATGACTGCTCTTTGTTTGATCTTCAGGCCTTACTCTTTTTTCGAGTCTTTCGCTGGCTTCTTACGTTTGTCAGTTACCTCCCACTGGCCATCAACGTAGAGCGCTGTGTAGCCCGAAGGTTTCCCATCGACTTCTGAGCGAACATAGTTCTCTTTCGATTTACGACTAAAGCGCACCACCATTGGCAGACCATCTGGGTCCTTTTCCGGCGCACTGGCCAAATAATGAAATTTAGGAGAGATTCGGTCTTTGTATCGAACCAGCTCTTCCACCAAAGGTGCGCGAGTTTCACGCGATTTAGGAAAAGTACTAGCGGCAAGGAATAGGCCCGATGCGCCATCGCGCAACACGAAGTAGGCGTCTGAATTTTCACACGGCAGTTCCGGCAAATGAACCGGATCTTCTTTCGGCGGTGCGACCTCTCCATTTTTCAAAATTTTACGAGTGTTCTTACACGTTTCACTCGTACAATCCATATATTTGCCAAAACGACCATTTTTAAGCACCATATCACTTTGGCACTTGTCACACTCGACCACCGGCCCGTCATAACCTTTAACTTTAAACTCACCGTGCTCTACAACATAACCATCACAATTGGGGTTGTTGCCGCAAACATGTACCTTACGTTTGTCATCGATGAGGTAAGCATCCATTGCTGTTTCACAGATAGGGCAACGCTTCTTGGCACGTAGAGCCGCCGTTTCGACGTCTTCCTCAAGCACGTTGATCACGCCATCCTCGTCACCGAGGTTAATGGTCGTTTTACAACGTTCTTTAGGAGGTAACGCGTAACCAGAACACCCAAGGAATACACCGGTAGAAGCAGTGCGGATACCCATAGGCCGATCACATGTTGGGCACTCAATATCGGTATATACGATATTGTTAGGTTTCATACCGCCCAATTCTTCGTCTTGTTCAGCCTTCTCTAGATCGCCTGTAAAATCATTGAAGAAATTATCAAGTACCTGCTTCCAGCTCGCTTCACCAATGGCAATTTGGTCAAGTTTCTCTTCCATTCGAGACGTGAACTCGTAATTCATCAGTTCATCGAAGCTACCGTCAAGACGGTCAGTAACAATCTCTCCCATTTTTTCGGCGAAGAAACGTCGCTGCTCCACTTTAACGTAACCACGATCCTGAATCGTTGAGATAATCGAAGCGTACGTTGATGGACGACCAATACCTCGTTTTTCTAATTCTTTCACTAACGCCGCTTCGGTAAAACGGGCAGGCGGCTTAGTAAAATGTTGCTTAGGATCGAGGTGAATAAGATTAATGCTATCACCAACCTGCACCGCTGGCAGGATTTGGTCTTCGTTCTTGCCTAGAGGACGCTGCACACGAGTCCAACCATCAAACTTTAAGATACGGCCTTTGGCTTTTAGTGTGTATTCGGCCGCTTTCACACTGACGGTGGTAGAATCATATTTTGCTGGTGTCATCTGACACGCAACAAATTGATTCCATATCAGGGCGTACAGCTTGTGGGCGTCCGCATCCATTCCTTGTAAATCATCCGCTTTTACCGCCACGTCTGACGGGCGTATCGCTTCGTGTGCTTCCTGAGCACCTTCTTTGCTGCCATAAAGGGTAGGCTTGCTAGGAAGATAAGCATCACCAAACTCATCGCCGATAAATTCGCGTAATGTCTCAACTGCTTCTTTGCTTAAATTGGTCGAGTCTGTTCGCATATAAGTAATGTAGCCAGCTTCATATAGGCGCTGAGCTAACATCATCGTTTTCTTAACACCATAACTCAGGCGAGTACTTGCGGCTTGCTGCAGAGTTGAGGTAATGAAAGGCGCTGATGGTTTGCTCGATGTCGGGCGGTCCTCACGCTTACACACTTCGTATGACGCTTTCTCAAGGACAGAGATGGCAGAATCCGTCTCAGCCTGATTAGCCGGTTTAAACGCGACACCGTTGCATTGTGAAACCTGAAGACGAAAATCTGTCTTGTCTGCCGTTTTAGTGTCAGCATGAATATCCCAAAATTCTTCTGGGGTAAACGCCTTGATTTCACGTTCGCGCTCAACCAATAGCTTAACGGCCACTGACTGCACCCGCCCTGCTGATAAGCCACGGGCGACTTTTTTCCACAGCAGCGGTGATACCATGAAACCAACAACTCGGTCTAAGAAGCGACGTGCTTGTTGTGCATTGACACCGTCCATACTTAGCTCACCCGGTTTTTGGAAAGCTTGTTGAATGGCATTTTTGGTAATTTCGTTAAACACAACCCGCTTGTATCGCTCTTCATCACCACCGATGATCTCACGAAGGTGCCAAGCGATGGCTTCTCCTTCGCGGTCCAAATCGGTCGCGAGGTAAACGAAATCTGCATCTTCAGCAAGGCTTTGCAGTTCCGCAACGACTTTTTCTTTGCCGGGCAGAACCTGATAATTAGCTTCCCAATCATTAAAAGGGTCGATGCCCATTTTTTTAATCAGTGCTTTGCGGTCTTTCGCTTTTTTGATTTTGGCTTTTTCTTCGGCGCTCAATCCCTTTGTTGAAACGGCCGCTGCCTTTTGACCAGTACTCTGGCCAGCGGTAGGAAGATCACGCACGTGACCCACACTGGATTTTACAATAAAATCTTTACCTAAATACTTATTGATGGTTTTAGCCTTGGCAGGCGACTCCACAATAACGAGTGACTTACCCATATTGCCTCAAGTGTCCTTAATATGACGCATCGAATTATCGAACAGCGTACTTTTAATATTGCTTCTTTTTTTACTATTGAGCGAGAAACCAAGAAGATCAATATCTTTTTTCATTTTCAACATTGACTGGTCGACAAATCATCGAATAGAGCCGTTGTCGAGATTCAGAAAGTGCCACATACTAAACTCGGCTATTATCTTCGGCCAGTGGAACAAAAGAAATTATGCCTTTGGTCACAAAACCTATCGTTTTGTTTTCTTTCCCTTAGAATGATTCTGGATTGATCTCACGCAATGTCTTACCGCTCACCCAGCCTACACTACCTCTAGGATACTAGCCGATAACAAAGTGAGAGAAATACATTGAACAAAAAACAAATAATTTCTAAGTCCGACCTGATACTGATCGCCAACCACCTCATTCAACAGCATAGCGATTATTTACCTGACATGCGGGCAGACAGTGTTAGTGAGCAAAACGGTGTTGTTGTATTCAAGGGGGATTGCCTTCTCGACAAGCATGGATTTCCAAGCACTCACACACCCAAGGTTTTCAATATATTTAAATATCTAACACTTCGGCTTTCCAAAGAATTCACACTGCAACCCTAGTACGCCGCTTGGCGCAGACCCCACCATAGACAAATCAACCCTGATGCTCATCAGCATCAGGGTTAATTCGTCTCATCACCTTGCCTTTAAGCGCTCAGACTAGCGAACTTTTCAAAGTAATCGGGGAAGGTTTTTGAGGTACATTTGGGATCGTTTATCGTGACCGGTGTTTCACTCAATGCCACCAGAGAAAAACACATGGCCATTCGATGATCATCATAAGTATCAATTGCCGCATGCCTTAACTCTAAAGGGGGCGTGATGGAAATATAATCGTCGCCCTCATCAACTTCAGCCCCCACTTTGCGTAGCTCAGTTGCCATCGCAGTGAGTCGATCGGTTTCTTTGACACGCCAATTATAAACATTGCGAATCACCGTGGTACCTTTGGCAAACAAAGCAGCGGTTGCAATGGTCATCGCGGCATCTGGAATGTGATTAAAGTCCATATCTACGGCGTTGAGATCCCCTCCTCGAGCGATAACAAAATCATCGCCCCATTCAATGACTGCGCCCATTTTTTCAATCGCATCAGCAAATTGGATATCCCCTTGGATACTCTTTCTGCCAATTCCAGTGACCTTGATTTCCCCCCCTTTTATTGCTGCGGCAGCAAGAAAGTACGAGGCTGAAGACGCATCCCCTTCAACAAGGAAGTGACCCGGAGAAACATACGACTGACCTTTGTGGATAACAAACTCCTGATAGTCGTGGTTTTCAACGTGAACACCAAATTGGGACATAATGTGAAGAGTAATATCTATGTACGGTTTAGACACCAATTCACCAACAATTTTAATCGTCACGTCATCTTGAGCCAGCGGCGCTGACATAAGAAATGCCGTTAAAAACTGGCTGGATATGGAGCCATCAATTTCTACCACCCCACCTTTAAGCCCCGTCCCTGTAATTTTTATCGGTGGGTAATGCTCGTTTTGCAGGTACTCGATATCCGCTCCGGCCTGTCGTAAAGCATCAACCAAGTGGCCAATAGGACGCTCTTTCATCCTTGGTTCACCGGTCAAAACATACTCGCCTTGTCCTAGACATAAGGCCGCCGCCAGTGGCCGCATCGCCGTCCCTGCGTTACCCAAAAACAGCTCTAGTGCTTGTGGAGCCTCAAAGTTTCGGCCCAAGCCTTCGATTTCACATGTCGTTTTGTCTTGCGAAAGTGAGTAGCGAACACCGAGCTTAGTCAATGCATTCAGCATATGGCGAATATCATCGCTATCAAGCAAATTGGTGAGGCGAGTTGTCCCCGAAGCCAGAGCCGCAAGCAATAAAGCTCGGTTAGACACACTTTTCGACCCCGGTAAGTTGATCTCACCATTGACTTTGTTGATTGGTTGTAACGTAAGGCTTTCCATTAAATTCCGCTATTCCTTGATCGCCAGCTTTCCTGAGCCAGCGATGTACAATTGTTCATAATTGCAGCCTAACGAAAATCGACACCTAAAACCAGATCAAAGTCACAAATAACCCCAATCTTTTGTGAGTAATAATGAACCTCTTTTTACTGGTGCCATCACTCTGCCTCCCCGACAACTG
This sequence comes from Vibrio ostreicida, assembly GCF_013074385.2. Taxonomy (GTDB): domain Bacteria; phylum Pseudomonadota; class Gammaproteobacteria; order Enterobacterales; family Vibrionaceae; genus Vibrio; species Vibrio ostreicida. The sequence goes on along the minus strand of NZ_JABEYA020000002.1, from coordinate 643,753 downwards.
AGTTGAAACATAAGAGATCCAACTTACCAATGCGTAACCGCTCCTCCCGCCCAATCACCCCGCCTCGGCACCCAATCACATTCCTCAGCCCAATGCTTTTGTTGCAACACTTTCTGACTCACTCATCCCCACAATGGACTGTTCCAAAACCACTTGATTCACGGTTCTTTCCATATTTGTCTCTGAGCCTCCATTGGCAAATGGAGGAAAAATGAATAAAATCAATCACCACCTCTTCAAATTTGTCCTCCTGATTCATGGCGATTTATCTAACTGAACTTGACGAAAGCACGCTCTGGTTTCCATCCCCTGATGAGGCTTTGGATGACCCTAATGGGCTACTGGCATTCGGCGGAGACCTCTCACCCGAGCGTCTTTTACTCGCCTATCAGCAGGGTATTTTCCCTTGGTATGGGCCAGGTGAACCACTGCTTTGGTGGAGCCCTTCACCTAGAGCAGTGTTTGACCCTAAAGCATTCAAACCGGCCAAGAGTCTAAGGAAATTTCAAAAAAAACATCGCTACCAGATCAGTATCAACCGAGTCACCGAGCAAGTGATCGATCACTGTGCTGCCGTTAGAACCGCCGATGAAACTTGGTTAAATGAGGACATGCGTAAAGCCTATAAAAAATTGGCCAGATTAGGCCACTGTCACTCTGTGGAAGTGTGGAACAATGAAAAGCTGATTGGCGGCCTGTACGGACTGTCAATTGGCCAGATGTTTTGCGGGGAATCAATGTTCAGTCTTGAGACCAACGCCTCCAAGATTGCGTTGTGGTACTTTTGCGAACATTTCAACGTCCACGGCGGTCAGCTCATCGACTGCCAAGTCATCAATTCACATTTGCTCTCTCTAGGGGCTCAGGAGCTCGACCGTCAAACCTTCATGCAAAGCCTGCTATCCTTTAAACAGAATGAGGTGATGAAGAACTGCTTTGAGCCCCAATGGCTCACCTTTTCTTCACAGGAGAGTCAATGAGTTCCGATTTGCAACAGATACGTATCGGGCTAACTGATAGCCACACTTGCAGCTATTTAAAAGAACAGCAAGAAAGGGTCGCCGTCGCCCTCGAGCCCAGCATGCATAGCCCATCAAGTTATGAGCTGCTCCTTGCTAATGGCTTTCGCCGCAGTGGTGATACGATTTATAAACCACACTGCGACCAATGTCAGGCGTGTCAGGCTATCCGCGTTTCTGTACCCGATATTCACTGGTCTAAAAGTCAGAAGCGCTTGCTCAGCAAAGCGCAACATTTAACATGGGTATTGCGCGAAGAAATGGAACCAGGTTGGTTCGAGCTTTATACCCGATATATCAACGCCCGTCATCGTGATGGGACCATGTACCCGCCGAACAAAAACGATTTTGCTCAGTTTTCCCAATGTCACTGGCTGCGCATTCAATACCTGCATATTTACGATCAAGATCAATTAGTGGCTATTGCCGTCACTGATACCTTGTCTAATTCAGCGAGCGCCTTCTATACCTTTTACGACCCAGAACATGAGTTATCTCTTGGTACTTTAGGTATTTTGTTCCAGTTAAAGTACTGTCAACAAGAAGGAAAACAATGGCTGTATTTGGGTTATCAAATCGACCAATGCCCTGCAATGAATTATAAAGTCCGCTTTCAGCGTCATCAAAGGCTAGTAAATCAGCGTTGGCAAGGGTAGAATACGGCCCAACTTTACTTTTTTCATTTTTATCGGCTTGATTAGACGAAAAAAATATCCATTTTTAAACGAGGATTAAATGGCTAAAGAAGACGTAATTGAGATGCAAGGCACCGTCCTTGATACTCTTCCAAACACAATGTTCCGTGTTGAACTCGAAAACGGCCACGTAGTTACGGCTCACATCTCCGGTAAAATGCGTAAGAACTACATTCGTATCTTAACTGGCGACAAAGTTACTGTAGAGATGACACCATACGATCTGTCTAAAGGTCGCATCGTCTTCCGTGCTCGTTAATCCCTGATTAGCGAAAACAAAAAACGGAGCCATTGGCTCCGTTTTTTGTTTTTATCGTTGTTTACTTATTTAATGCCTGTTTGTAATGCTGACGGCAAACCGACACATAGCGTTCGTTGCCACCAATAGCGACCTGATCCCCTTGCGCTAACGCCTGACCATTTTCATCAGTCCTTATCACCATATTGGCTTTCCGACCACAATGACAGATGGTTTTTAGTTCCACCAACTTGTCTGCCCAAGACAACAAATATTGGCTTCCTTCAAACAATTCACCGACAAAATCCGTTCTCAATCCGTAGCACAGGACAGGAATATTCAGTTTATCTACGACTTCGGTAAGCTGGTAGACCTGTTGTTTGGTCAAAAACTGGCACTCATCGACTAAAATACAATGGCGCTTTTCAACGTCATTGAGTGCAGTGATTTCCTCAAACAAATCAGTATCTGCGCGAAATAGATAGGCGTCTGATTGCAACCCAATACGGGAACTCACTTTGCCAAGGCCGTATCGGTCATCCAGCGCAGCAGTAAAAATGACCGGAGTCATGCCTCGCTCTTGGTAGTTGAAAGAAGACTGAAGAAGAGTGGTTGATTTACCCGCATTCATCGCGGAGTAGTAGAAATACATCTGAGCCACAAACTGCTACCCATGTTAAAAGAAACAAAAAGGGCTGTATTAACAGCCCTGCAATAAACGATCAGTGACGGCGCCACGTTGTGCCGTCTGGGCCATCTTCCAGAACAATGCCCATGTCGTTGAGTTTGTCTCGCGCCATATCAGCGTTCGACCAATCTTTTGATGCACGACTGTCATTACGAAGTTTAATTAATGCTTCGATTGTAGACACTTCATCATCGCTTGCCGCATCGCCTTGAAGGAAGATTTCCGGATCCTGATGCAGTATACCAATCACATCCGCGAGTTCTCGCATCTTAACACCGAGTGCACTCGCCTGTTGCACATTGTCTGATTTTAAACGATTCACGTCACGAGCCATATCAAACAGCACGGAGTAGGCCTCTGGTGTATTGAAGTCGTCATTCATCGCTTGATTAAAACGCGTGACATAGTCTTCACTCTCAGCGGCCGCCACGCTGAGATCCAATCCGCGCAACGATGTGTAAAGTCGTTCCAGAGCAGATCTCGCCTGTTTCAAGTTATCTTCGCTATAGTTCAGTTGACTACGATAATGGCCGGACATCAGGAAGTAACGGATGGTTTCAGCATCATAATGCGCCAACACATCACGGATCGTGAAGAAATTGCCCAAAGATTTAGACATTTTCTCTTTGTCCACCATCACCATACCACTGTGCATCCATGTATTGACATACTGAGTGCCGTGCGCACAGCATGATTGTGCAATTTCATTTTCATGGTGAGGGAATTGAAGATCCGCTCCGCCACCGTGGATGTCAAAGTGATTTCCGAGTATGGATGAGTTCATCGCTGAACATTCAATGTGCCAGCCAGGACGTCCTGCTCCCCATGGTGATGCCCATGTCGGTTCACCCGGTTTCGACATTTTCCATAACACAAAGTCAAGTGGGCTGCGTTTGGCGCTGTCGACATCGACACGAGCACCCGCTTGCAACTGGTCAAGATCCTGTTTTGACAGTTTACCGTATTCATCAAACTTACTGACTTCAAACATAACATCACCGTTGCTCGCCACATAAGCAAAGCCTCGGTCGATCAATTTTTCAACCAGCTCAATAATTTCAGTAATAAACTCTGTCGCACGCGGTTCTCTATCAGGGCGCTTCATATTAAGCGCATCAAAGTCTGAATGCATTTCACCGATAAGACGTTCTGTCAATGAATCACAAGACTCGCCGTTCTCGCTCGCCCTTTTGATGATCTTGTCATCAATATCTGTAATATTACGCACGAAGTTAAGATCATAACCTAGGTATCGTAAGTAGCGTGACACTACGTCAAATGACACAAAGGTACGACCATGACCAATATGACAGAGATCGTAAATAGTTACCCCACAGACGTACATGCCAACCTTGTTGGCATCGATTGGGACGAATTCCTCTTTTTGTCGTGTGAGTGTGTTATAAATCTTTAACATGATCTCTATCTGATTATCTTGATGAAAAAAATGACCGACAGTATACCAATAGGCAAGCCATCAGGTCATCCCTTAAACGCTCAGAAAACCACCACCGAGGCCAATATTCATCAACATAGTGCTATTTTTAACGTACAAAAGTAAGAGAAGTTAATATAGAATTCAGTTTTTACAGTTAAAGCCATAAAAAGGATATCATCATGATCACCCTTCACACCAACTTCGGTGACATCAAGATTCAGTTGAACGAAGAACAAGCCCCAGAAACCTGCGCAAACTTTCTGCAATACTGCCGCGATGGTTTCTACGACAACACACTTTTCCACCGTGTTATCGATGGTTTCATGATCCAAGGTGGTGGCATGGAGTCAGGTCTGAGTGAAAAAACCACTCGCGCACCAATTAAAAATGAAGCGAATAACGGCCTGAGTAATAAAGTGGGTACCCTTGCCATGGCTCGTACTACCGAACCACACTCAGCAAGTTCGCAGTTCTTTATCAATGTCAGTGACAACACCTTCCTTAACTTTCGCAGCGAAAGTATGGACGGTTGGGGCTACTGTGTATTCGCAGAAGTGGCGGAAGGAATGGATGTTGTTAATAAAATCAAAGGCGTTAGCACCGGCGCTTATGGTATGCATCAAGACGTACCGTTAGAAGATGTCGTCATTACTGGCACCACCATCGAAGCATAATAGCGAATCAGGAGAGCCTTTGGCTCTCCTGATTGTTGTCAGGTGAACAAATTTATGACCACTTTATTTATTGCTGACCTCCACCTTTCCCCGATAACACCTGAGACAACCGACTGTTTCGTGAAGTTTATGCGAGATGAGGCGATTCACTCAGATGCCCTGTACGTCTTGGGAGACTTGTTTGAGTTCTGGGTCGGTGACGACGATAATTCCGAATTTTCTCACCGGATCCGACATGAATTTAAACGCCTTACTTCAAAGGGTATACCCTGCTACTTCACTCAGGGAAACCGAGATTTCCTCGTGGGAAAAAGGTTTGCTCGGCAAACTGGGGTAACACTGCTCGGCGACGAAACCGTTATTGACCTCTATGGTGAAAAAGCCGTGGTCTTGCACGGTGACACCTTGTGCACCGAAGATGTCAAGTACCTCCAGTTTAGAGAAACCGTGCATAAGCCTTGGCTACAATGGATATTCAACCGTATCCCTATGCTGATCAAAAAACGCATTGTGGCAAAAGTACAGTCCGACATTCGCACAGACAAAAACACCAAATCCCTCGATATTATGGACGTCACTCAAAGCGAGGTTGAAAAGGTCATGAGGCAACATAATGTTGACCTGATGATTCATGGTCATACTCACAGACCCAATGTCCATACGTTCAATAGCAAAAATGAAACAAAAACCCGAATTGTTTTAGGTGATTGGTATACTCAGGGTTCAGTTCTGGTCTATGCTAAAAGCAGTTTTCAGTTACAGGCTAGGCCTTTTAAGGCAACCAATTTATAGGCAAATAACGGCTTTGTTTGGCGCTAATAGAGGCCTCGCCCAACGAAAAGTGGGTGCTAGGTGTGAATTATTCTTATATTGCTCGTCAACCTATTTTAGATCGTGACAAACACACGGTCGGCTATGAACTTTTGTTTCGGGATGGGCCGAAAAATACCTTTCCCGCCGTCGATCCTGAGCACGCGACCAGTCGTCTGCTCTCCGACCACTTTTTGAATACACATTACGAAACGCTCGGCGACAAATTAGGTTTCATTAACTTTCCTTACCAAAGTTTGATTAACAAGGTGCCCACTTTGTTTCCCAAGGAGAATATGGTCGTCGAAGTGCTCGAAGATTGCCCACCAACCCCAGAGCTCCTCCAAGCAGTCAAGGAAATGGCTGAAATGGGCTATAAAATCGCTCTCGATGATTTTATCCCCAATAAAGAATGGAAAGCGTTTTTGCCCTACATTGCGTTAATCAAGTTTGATATCCGTCTGGTTCCAATTGAAAAAGCTCAGATGTTTATGCTGGGGCTAGGAAATAGTCATATTCAGTTCCTCGCCGAAAAAGTGGAAAACTATGAAGAGTTTGAACAAGCGAAGAAAGCGGGTTTTGAATACTTTCAGGGCTATTTTTTTAGCAAGCCCGAAATGCTCAGTAAAAAATCACTCGAAGCCTCATTTATGACCGTCATCCAGCTTATGACTGAGATATCCAAGGAGCAAATGGACTACTCCATCATCGAATCGATTATCAGTAAAGATGTCGGCCTCTCATTCAAGTTACTCAGTTTTGTCAATTCATCTTCCATCATCAGTAATGAAATTCACTCTTTCAAACAGGCGTTAGTTTACCTAGGAGATGAAAAACTGCGTAAGTTCATCTCACTGGTGGCCCTTGCCGCTTCTCAAGACAGTAAACCTGATTACCTTTATGGTTTGTCTATTCAGCGTGCTCGCTTTTGCGAGTTAATCGGTGCCAACTTTAGAGATCAACTGGGCTCTGGGCAGGCTTTCCTAACGGGGATGTTTTCTCTTCTTGATAGTCTTTTAGATCGGTCTCTCGATAATATCGTCAATGAAATTCCAATTGATGAGGCCATAAAGCTCGCTTTGACAAAAAATGAAGGCATACTAGGGGGCATTATCACCCTAACCAGAGCTTACGAACAGGCTGACTGGGAAAACGTTGCACTTGGCTGCCAAGAAATGGGCTTAAATTCTGATGATTTAAATACCCACTACCAAGCTTCAGTGCAGTGGACCGCCGAACTTTTCTCTGTGTCTGCCAAGTAACGCTCATCCGGAGCATTCATGACACCATGTCCTTGCGGTCATCCGCAACCCTACGAGCAATGCTGTGGGCCAATTCACGCCGATCACGCCAGAGCCCATACCCCAGAGCAGCTGATGCGTTCACGTTATAGCGCTCATGTAAAATGCTTAGCCGACTATGTGGTCGAAACTTACCACCCCAGCTGCCATGCAGAGCAACAAAGAGACGCCATCGAGCAATCCATTGATAGCCGCTGGTGCAAACTTGAAGTGGTTAGCACCGAGCCCGGCCGTGATGATTATGAGGGCTATGTCACATTCAAAGCCTTTTTTGAAGAGGATGGCATTCAGCACTGCCTTGAAGAACGGTCACGATTCGTTCAAGTGAAGGGATTGTGGTACTACATTGACGGTACTTTTCCAAAAACGCATGAAGCATCAAGACCGACGCCAACACTTTCTCACCCTAAACTGGGGCGTAACGACCCCTGTGCCTGCGGCAGCGGTAAAAAATGGAAAAAGTGCTGTGGATGATGCTATCTCTAAAGCAAACAGGAAGACTCTCCTGTTTGCTGTCAACTTATTGATCTTGGTTCGGATTTACCCTGATAATATCCGTATCCTCTGAATCAAATTGTTTTTTGAGTTCAGATTTTGACTTAAAGCTAATCTCACCGCTTTGAGCGACTGTCATATGTTGCGCCTCTACATTATGCTTAAACTGATACAGCATCACAGCTTGCATACAAGAATCTCGCTGATCATTAGAAAGTGGAGTACCTTCGGGCCACTTACCGGTTTCAACGGCGTAAAGAAGACGCTCGTAAGCCTCTGGTGTAATGGCTTGAATTAACTGCTCTGCGTCCATGGTGTATCCTTAAATGGTAAGTGATATGAGAAGAAAATAGCGAGCTTGCACTTTGAGTCAAGACCGCATTGGAAAATAAGTGTAACGGATCACAAGCAAATCAAATTATGAATAATTTTAAAGTACTATTTATAATCAGTTTAGCGTTAGCGCTGTCAGGGTGTTTTGAAGGTAGAAAAAATACCCAGCAACTGTGTGAAAAGCACCCACAGTTACAATGTGAAAGAATGAACCTTGACGATGGCCAATGTCGTGTCCCCAGAACCGACCTAATATGGCATCGTTTTGAAGTGTTCAAACAACCCACACCAAGCAATCTTATCAAAGAATACCACCTAGCAGCAGCCTACAAAAAGTGTCTCGAACTGGCCTCTCAAATTCAACCCATTCAGCAACCCGGTTTAAAACAAAAACGTTTTGACGCTCTGGTAAACTCAGGTGACGACCTTGAATCATTGGTCGTTCGGATAAGAGAGTCTAGCGCCCCTGAAGCCCTGTATTTCTTATGGAGTCAAACTGGGGACGACGCATCGAAAAGGAGCTTTTTACAGCTAGAAGGAACGCCAGCGCTCAACACTGCCGAGATGCAATACGCACTCGCTACTTTCTATACGAGCCGCGATCAAGAGAAAACATTAACGCTTCTTAACAAATCCTTAGAGCTTGGTAATGGGGACAATATTAACCTCGATATCTTTAAATCTCTTGCCAGCATCAATTATCAACTTGGCCGAAAAGAACAAGCCTATGTCTGGGCAATGGTTACCAGCGAGTTTGACGAGGCCAGCATGCCTTCATTACAGGAAACACACTTGCTTTATGGTTTTAGCAAAGAAAAGTACGCACAACTTGACGATCTCGCCGGTGACGTAGAGAGCGCAATCAGCAAAGGACGCTACAACAGCAGCCTGTTGGCGACGCTAAATAAGAAATAGCGCCTGAAAGGATGAAACAAACATCGGTGGATTATTCACCGCTTTCACTCGAATTGTTGAAAATTAACGACACAGAGTTGATACAAAATCGCTCACCGGTTGTGTTCGGCCCATCATTAAAAACGTGACCAAGATGGCTATCACAGGCTGCACAACGAATCTCAGTACGCACCATTCCGTGACTTAGATCTTCTAAATACCTTATCGCCTCATCGTTAATTGGCGCATCAAAACTGGGCCAACCACACCCTGAATCATATTTATTATTGGATAGAAACAGCGGAGAATGGCAGCAAGTGCACGTATAGATACCGGCGTCTTTGTTGTGAAGTAACGTCCCAGAAAAAGGCGCTTCTGTCCCTTGTCTACGACAAATTCTGTATTCTTCTTCCGAGAGAGTCTCACGCCAGTATTCATCTGGCTTTGATTGTTTTTTCATTGATTCTTTCACCTTGATTTATATCGATTTTTAAGCACTGTTCGCCAACTTTCTGTGCGAAAAACTTGCGCAGTTTACCAGTTGTGACACATACTTTTAAACGACGACAGTAAGAGTTAAATACGGGTGTCAGGTTGAACATCATATTGACCCTCTGACCTATTTTACTTCAACTGCTTGAACAAGAAACCCATGATCCGGTCAAAACATAGCCAATTGTGACTCATTGTGAAAAAAAGCGACGCTTTTTTTTGACTTTAAACAAGTTAAGTCCGATTATCTGTTGCAGATTTTAACTGGATTCTGTAATTTTACTACCAGTTATCTTTAATCAGAAATTAAGTTGTGGAGCAACTATAATGACTATCAAAGTAGGTATTAACGGTTTTGGCCGTATCGGTCGTTTCGTATTCCGTGCAGCGCAAGAGCGCAATGACATCGAAGTTGTTGGCATCAATGACCTTATCGACGTTGAATATATGGCTTACATGCTTAAGTACGATTCAACGCATGGTCGCTTCAACGGTACTGTTGAAGTTGAAGGCGGAAACCTGATTGTTAACGGTAAAACAGTACGTGTAACAGCAGAACGCAACCCAGAAGATCTTAAATGGGATGCAATCGACGTAGACGTAGTTGCTGAAGCAACGGGTCTTTTCCTAACTGACGAGACAGCACGTAAACACATCACTGCTGGCGCTAAGAAAGTTGTCCTTACAGGTCCTTCGAAAGACGCAACGCCTATGTTTGTTATGGGCGTAAACGACGCTACTTACGCAGGTCAAGACATCGTTTCTAACGCTTCTTGTACGACTAACTGTCTAGCGCCTGTAGCGAAAGTTCTTAACGACAAGTTCGGTATCGAATCTGGTCTTATGACTACCGTTCACGCGACGACAGCAACTCAAAAAACGGTTGATGGTCCTTCTGCTAAAGACTGGCGCGGTGGCCGTGGTGCTTCTCAAAACATCATCCCATCTTCAACGGGTGCAGCGAAAGCCGTAGGCGTTGTTCTTCCAGAACTGAATGGCCTTCTAACGGGTATGGCTTTCCGCGTACCAACTGCTAACGTTTCTGTCGTTGACCTAACTGTTAACCTTAAGACGGCTGCATCTTACGAAGCAATCTGTGCTGCGATGAAAGAAGCGTCTGAAGGCGAGCTTAAAGGTGTTCTAGGTTACACTGAAGACCAAGTAGTATCACAAGATTTCATCGGTGAAGTTCAAACTTCAGTCTTCGATGCTAAAGCGGGTGTTGCTCTGACGGACAAATTCGTTAAAGTTGTATCTTGGTACGACAACGAAATTGGCTACTCAAACAAAGTTCTAGACCTAGTTGCACACATCTCTAAGTAATTGAGATTTGTAACCAATTAGTGTGACTTGTGTTTGATGCATAAGACATAAAAAAGGCGGCTCTTGAGTCGCCTTTTTGTTATCTGAATTTTGTGTTTAGATGACAGCTCAATACTGGTTCAAGCGGTGCTACTTCTTCTCCGCTATTCCACCCTCGCACACTGAGTATTGAACTGTCATTTCTCAAACTCTGGAGAGACCAATGGACTTACTATCCCTTCCTGTACTCACAGTACTTTCTGACAACGTGACTATTGTCGAAAAGGACAACGTGAAAATTGTACGTATTATTCATGAGAAAGCGACAGCGGGGATCGCTTTGCATGGCGGCCATGTCGTCTCTTTTGCACCAAAAGGCCAAGACGATCTCATCTGGATGAGTGATCAGGCAATTTTCGATGGTAAAGCGGCGTTGCGAGGTGGCATTCCGGTATGTTGGCCTTGGTTTGGCCGCATTGCCACACCAGCACATGGCTTTGCGCGTAACAGCGAATGGCATATCGCTGAGCTCACACAAGACGCACAAAACATCATGTTGGTACTTGAACTCAAATCATCAGAAGACACATTAGAAATTTGGCCCTATCAGTTCAGCGCACGTCTGCTTATTGAGGTCGGTAGTGAGCTCAAGGTCACCCTCGATGTGACCAATACCGATAGCCAAGAATGGACATTTTCTGGGGCCCTTCACACTTACCTTAACGTCGGCAATGTCCAAGATGTCACAACCACTGGAATGGGCCTTGACTATATTGATCAGCTCAAGCAAGGTCAACAATGCCAAGGAAGTGATGTCTTGCAGTTAAACCATGCTATTGACCGCGTTTATACTCAACCAGACAACGTTATTGCTGTCATAGATCCACGCATTGACCGAACGCTACGGGTCGAAAACCAAGGGCATAATGCCGCTGTTCTTTGGAACCCTTGGGCATCAGGTGCCCAATTGATCAACGATATGGCAGACAACGGCTACCAAACAATGCTGTGTGTTGAGTCGACACTGCATGCAAGCCGTTTAGAAAAAGGCAAAACCCTGCGACCTGGTGAAAGTTACCCGCTCTCTACACGCATTAGCGTCCAATAATGCCCCAACTTAGGTGGGATTGAACACCACTAAAGCATCATGAGTATCGCGTTGAAAAACGGCTTAATGTGCGCGTTACTCGTGCCCTCTATGAAGCCTCATGTCCGTGACTCGACTAGTGTCCACATCCTGTTCCTGTTAACATTCATTCTCTATATTTTTTCAGAGTTCACTATGTCATATACCTGTCCTTTATGCGATTTAAGCCTGTCACTGAATGAGAGGACTTATCGCTGTGACAATGCCCATACTTTCGATTTAGCGAAAGAGGGGTATGTCAACCTGATGCCCGTCCAGCATAAGCGGTCTATCGACCCAGGTGACAATAAAGAAATGATGCAGGCACGAAGACGTTTTCTTGAAAAAGACTATTATCATCCTCTCAAATATAAAGTCGCCGAGGTCTGCAAAGCGTACCTTAAAAACACCTCGCATCAATTACTGGATATTGGCTGTGGAGAAGGCTATTACACCAATGAAGTCGCGACACATCTTGCCCAACAGCACCCCGATTCTTCGACCTACGGCTTAGACATTTCCAAAATCGCCATTCGATATGCCGCCAAACGCTATGCCAATTGCCTGTTTAGTGTCGCGTCAAGCCACAGGCTGCCTTTCGCTGACAGCGGCCTTGATGCGGTGCTGCGTATCTACGCCCCCTGTAAAGCCGAGGAATTGTGTCGAGTGCTTAAGCCAAATGGGGTTGTCATCACCGTATCCCCTGCCAGTCGACACCTATATCAGCTTAGGGAACATATCTATGATGACGTCCGTTTACACAGTGAATCTGCCGAGCAACTCAGTGGCTTTGAACTTGTTGAACAGCTCAAGTTAAGTTACTCAATGACCTTACACAATGGGGATGGCCTTGATCTTTTGCAGATGACCCCGTTTGCGTGGAAAGCGACCGATACCCTACGTAAAACTCTCGCGTCCTCTGACCCTTTTACCTGTGACGCCGATTTTCTCATCCGAGCCTATCGAAAAACGTAAACAATTCTCATTTAAATTGAGTTCTAGCCCTAGCTCGATTACTATGCCTCAAAACAAATTTTGAGGCATACTGATGCATAAATTGACGAGTCTAGCGCTGATAGCGTTCTCGCTGTCCGCCTGCTCCACCCTTCCCGAACCGAAGGTCAGTAACTTCTACGACTATCAGCTCTATTCACCTGATGCAAGACCTCTGACACTCACCGCGTTACCAAACAAACTCATTGATGCAGACGTTATCCTTGTCGGTGAATTCCACACTCATCCTGGTATCCATCATTTTCAAACGGATCTGCTGCAACGTCTGACGGCTTCAGCAACACAGTCATCAAAGCGCGTCACGTTGTCCATGGAACAATTTTCCCGCGAGAGCCAGCCGGTCTTGAACAACTACCTGTCCGGACAAATCGGCGAACAGACACTTATGCAAAACGCCAACGCTTGGCCTAACTACGAAAGTGATTATCGCCCGTTGATGGAATTGGCGAAAACACATCAGATCGATGTCATTGCGGCCAATGCACCAAAGTCAATTGTGCGCTGCGTTGGTAGACAAGGTCTTGATTATTTGGACAAACTCAGCCCAAAACAACGACTCAATATCGCAAAAAATATTGAGACCTCACCCAGCCCGTATAAACAAAAGTTTATGGCTTCAATGCACCATGGGCAATCAGACCAGACTGAAAAACAATTCGCAGCCCAAATGGTTTGGGATGAAACCATGGCGGAAAGTATCACCAATCACCTCGAACAGTATCCAAATGCTCAAGTGCTGCACATCGCGGGTCGTTTTCACATTGAGCAAGGGCTTGGGACCAAAGCATCCATTCTTAATAGAAACCCAGATCTCAATGTCGTCGTCGTATCGCCTGTCTTGGAACCCAGCACTGATAGCCATGATTTCCAACTGAAGGTTCTCGATCTCCCCGTACGTTATCAACAGAGGGAGAATCGCAATAAGGCTTACCAAAAACTGAGTCAACGTCATCAAGACCTGACCTGTCTCTGATGCGTATCTTTGGCTGATTAATATGGCGCTAGTTTAACTGCATAATTTTTGGTCAAAATTCGTCGCGGTCATTTCGGTATTTATTCATTCACGTGACGTATTCTCCACTTTTTGAACAGGTTTTTGTCTGGCACTTAAAAAACAGGCACACTTTGTGCTTGCATAAAATTCATACAAAACTTGTCAAGTTTTACTTTTCATGGTCGATACACTAACAAGGATGATGTAAGGAGATCGCGATGACACCAGTAGGAATGGAGCCAGCTAAGCTGACGCCAGCCCAGCAGGTAAAGCCTCAAACAGCGACAAGCGGCCCCGATAAAGGCCCGGCTCCTCTTAAAGTTGAGCAGAATAAAGTGACACTTTCCGAGGAAGGAAAAGCCTTGCTTGCCGCATTGCAAGAGATCGATAAAGAAGCCAAAGAAGACAAAACCGTTGGCGATAAAGTTGAATCATTTGCACATGGTGCTTTGGGCATAGACCAACCTGACAAAATAAAAGAAGAGGAAGATGGCGCATACTCAGCGGGGCAATATCTTTCCGCTGCGGCAACGGTAGGCGGAATACTTCTTGCCCTTATTTGAAAACCGGCTGACGTCCGGTTTTCTGCGTTCAACTCTTACCACTTCGCCCTCACTTTCTAGCGTCTGTCCAAGATGCCGTTAAAGTATGGCATTCCATTTGAATCCCAATATTCAGATCGCGCTCTGATTGTGTTTGCCATTCCCATCACGCTCCCTACCCACTCTTAATATATCTCTCATTTTTACGGGCTTTTTTCATGCCATATCCCACAAAAACCCTATGTCACCATAACATTACAAATTAATTCATTGATGACACAAATATGAAATGTAACAGTGATTTAATCGGGACGCTTTCATAAATAAGGATAATTCGGTGAAATACTTAACGAAAACTCTCATCGCGACAGTGGCGACTTCAGCCTTCTCTTTCAACGCACTTTCTGCACAAATTAACAACGTGATTCTCATGATTGGCGACGGTATGGGCCCCCAGCAGGTTGGTTTACTTGAAACGTATGCCAACAATGCTCCTCATTCAGTTTATCAAGGTCACTCTACCGCCCTATTCAAGATTGCTCAGGAAGGGGTTATCGGCTCATCTCTTACCCATCCGGAAGATGCCATCGTTGTTGATTCAGCCTGTTCTGCTACCATGCTTTCAACCGGTGTCTACACGGGTTCGGAAGTGATCGGGGTTGATGGTCAAGGGCATCATATCGAAACGGTTTTAGAAAAAGCCAAAAGAATGGGCAAGGCCACCGGGCTAGTCTCTGATACGCGCTTAACCCATGCAACACCGGCCGCTTTTGCAGCGCATCAGCCGCACCGTTCTTTGGAAAATGACATCGCCTCAGATATGCTCAAAACAGGGCCGGATGTCATGCTCTCAGGAGGGCTACGTCACTGGATCCCGAAGTCCACGAACGACAAAGGCACCACCTATCAGCAGCTTGAACGTCTCACTCAAGGGGATGTTTACTTAAAATCCAAACGTAAAGACGACCGCAACCTTCTCACTGAAGCGCAACAGCAAGGCTATACACTGGCGTTTAACCGCGACATGATGGCCAATGCAAAAGGGGACAAGCTGCTGGGCCTCTTTTCCTATTCTGGAATGAATGATGGCATCGCCTACAGCATGAGTAAGACGGATCCAAACCGCACACAGCCAAGCCTAAAAGAAATGACCAATAAAGCTCTCGATATCCTTTCTAAGGATAAAGATGGCTTTTTCTTGATGGTAGAAGGAGGCCAGATAGACTGGGCTGGCCACAGTAATGACGCCGGAACCATGCTACATGAACTGCTTAAGTTCGATGAGGCCATTAATGCGGTTTATGAATGGGCGAAAGGTCGTGACGATACCATAGTGATAGTAACCGCAGACCACGAAACAGGCTCATTTGGCTTCAGTTATTCTTCCCAAGACTTACCGAAGCCACAAGCGCGTCAAGGGGAAGCCTTCTCCACTCGCAACTACGCGCCCAACTTTAACTTTGGTGCGTTCGAAATCCTAGACGGTCTTTATAACCAGAAGAAGAGCTACTACGGCATTGTCGACGAATTTCAAAAGCTGGACAATAATCAACAAACCGCGGCAAAATTTGCTGAGTTAGTCAACAAGAATACAGACTTCCCGATCACATCCGGTCAAGCTGCTAAGGTGCTAGCAAGCAAACCGAACCCGTACCAACTTGCAGGCCACAAATACCTTTCAGCAGAGAAAATTCCTGCGATTAACGACTTCGATGCTTTCTTCCCCTACAACGACCGTGGCAACCTACTCGCCCGTGAACAAGCAACTGGCCAAAACATTGTTTGGGGGACTGGCACACACACCCATACACCCGTCAATGTTTTTGCATGGGGGCCTGCTGAATCGATTATTCCTGTGTCTAAGATCATGCATCACTCAGAACTGGGGGAATACATCAAAGAACAGGTTAAATAACAAGCGTCATTTCTTAGAGTGGACTCGCACATTCCGCTCGATGAAAGATGAGCAAAATCAAAAGCGCTCGGTCCCGAGCGCTTTTTTGTGCGCCTGACCACTCACACTGGCAAAGGCCCGAAAGACACATCACTTTGAGTTGACATAAGATCATAATAATACCTCTCCTTTTTCTAATCGATGACTAATTTTGATATGCTCATTGTTAAATAAAATAATGAGCAACTGATTTATGGCTAAAGATAACTACCCTTTCCCTCCTTCCCGATCGATGTATTGGTCTGATCCAAGTACGACGACGACCTATGAGGAAGCGGTCGCCATGTTTGAGGCGCAAACCGAAAAACAAAGAGAAATGCTGAATAACCCGCTCATCTCGCCTAAGACCCAAAAGATGAAGGCGAAAAAGCAAGCACAAAAAGAAGCGATGGAGAAAGAAAAGCAAGAAACGACCTCCAAAGAGCAGTGGCTACCAGTTGAAGGCAATTTCCCGCTATTGGTTTATGAAACACAAAAGAAAATGGATGATTTTGATGCGCCTGATATGACTTTTGGGGATGAAGAGCGTTCTCATATCGAATCTTATGGTTTTACGCAACCATTTAAGAACAAAACCTATTATTCTCCATCAAGAGGATATGATGTCATCACAGAAGATCAGTTTAAATTACCAGCAAGCGAGCATTTTAAGCGGATGCGGAGTTTGGCTGATGATTTGCTTTTTGGGAGAGGTTTTTCATCAAAAGGGGAAACGAACGCAATTTTTTTGAAATGGTGAATAAATTTGAGCGTAACGAGGGGGGGATATTACAGCAACCCATTGTTAACCAATGCACTTAAAGAGCACGAGACGACCGAGAAAAGTTTCACGAAGCCCTAAAAAAATGCTTAGAAGATAATCTTAAAAATGGAAAATTGCCTGATGATATCGTTAGTGTTTCGAGTCGATATATGATGAGTGATAAGGGGAAGCCGCTGCCTAAATTTGATACAAGTCCAAGTGGGAAAGATCTTTATAACGGGACAGTGCTTACTGTTCACGATATTTGGTCATTACGTGTTTATGTTGAACAACTTGAATACAAAGGAGATCAAGTTAGAGGAATGTTTAAGTATGAAATTCAGGACCATTTTGGATTAGACACTAATGATATTAATCACGATTTAAATGATGGTTTAAAGCAGTATGAACAATTGGAAGGCTTTCGATCTTGGTATTTGCTTCAACATTTTAATGGGTGCGGGTATCAGCCATTTATAACAAAAATAGATTTTGAATTATGAGTAAAATTTTTCGATATTCCTTGTTGTTAATCCCTTTATTTTTTTTAGGATTAACATGGCTGGGTGTGGTTTTTGGTATAGATCCCATCCCTGATGGTTTTTTACGTGATGATACGTATGAATATAGTGGTGATGGTAAAAAACCAACGGGACTCATTTCTCAAAACCTATTTGATTCTATATCTATTGTCGCCATGATCCCTGGTTTTTTCATTGGCTCAATCTACACGGTTTACAAACGGCTTTGGTGGTGGTTTGGGGGGTATATGGTGCTTGGTTTTGGATTTTGGGTTTATTTAGGCTACTAATTTATTTTAAACCTTAAAGGTTAATCTTTTTATGGCTTATGATATTAAAAAATCATTGAATTTTAACTTAAATGATTTTATGTGAAGCCAAAGTTGACTAAATGAAACGACAGTGTAGTGTTTGATAAGATGTAAGGTCTCACCATCAAGACAATCTCTATACAAAAGATATGGCTCTAAAGAAGCGTGCTTTAATTCAGTGACTTGGCGGACATGTAAGCACGTCTTTTTAACGTTTTGGTGGCGACCAACCTTGACACTATTTCAACGCTTTTGATTTCGTTATCACACGGAACAGAATGTACAGACCGGATTGTGAAGTACACCCACTTTCCAGAAGAAGCTTGGCGACTGCGTTTTCAACATCGGCGCGTCAGATATTTTAACCGTCATGGCCTCGCCTCCGGTGAAAATGCTTTTGGGGTGCTCTACACGCTAATGACAGCAGGTAAAAGGAACGGATTGAAAAATTCACCAATAAGGCTCATTAGACACATGGCCTTTATTACCCAGAGTGCCACTGGAGTGAACGTGGCTTAATCCACTAAAGAGACTGATTATGTCAATGATAGAAAAAGTCACACAGAAGCCATTTCAACACGCCTTTTTTGAGCTAAAGAACGCATGCAGCAGGTCCCCTTCGCCCAACTACCATCAACGTATTGCGGTCCTAAAAAAACTGAAGTCTGCCATTATTGCCAACGAACAGGCCATCTATGACGCTCTTCAACAGGATTATGGATATCGGAGTGAATTCGATACCTTGATCGCCGACATACTGCCAAGCATTTCTGGGATCAATTACGCCCTCAAGAACCTGAAAAAATGGATGGCACCCTCGAAACGTCATTCCGGTCTCTTGCTCAGCCCCTCTAAAATCAAAGTACACTATCAGCCACTGGGGGTTGTTGGGATAATCACTCCTTGGAATTTTCCGTTTTTCTTAGCGTTAGGGCCGGCGACTCAGGCGATTGCAGCCGGCAATCGCGTCATGATTAAAATGAGTGAGTTCACCCCACATGCGAATCAGGTCCTGCGTCGGATATTACTTACCGTCACTGATCATATTAAAATGGTCGAAGGCAAAGCAGACATTGGGGCAGCCTTCTCCGCCTTACCCTTCGACCATTTGCTCTTCACTGGCTCCTCAGAAGTGGGTAAGCTTGTCGCAAAGTCCGCCGCAGACAACCTAACTCCCGTGACCCTAGAATTGGGGGGTAAGTCGCCGGCCATCATAGATTCAAATATTAATATCAACATCGCGGTTGATGCTCTCATTTTGGGTAAATCTATCAACTCTGGTCAAATTTGTGTGTCTCCTGATTATGTCTTTGTTCCTAAAGATCGTGAAACGGAATTCGTCGAGGCTTTTATTGCTCGTTATCACGAATATCATATCCATGGCACCAACCAAAATGGTCAAACTCATATTGTTTCCGATCATCAGTATTCAAGGTTGATGCGTTTATTGGAGGACGCCAAAGCCAAGGGAGGCACACTTCATCCGGTCAAAGAGATCGAAAACAATCGCGGGCGGCGGGTCTATCCTCACCTTGTGACAAACTTGACTCAGGATATGCAAATCTTAAAAGAAGAAATCTTTGGTTCAATCTTACCCATACTGACATACGAGACGCTTGCCGAAGCGGTAAAGTACATCAATGACAGACACCGACCATTAGCTCTTTACATTATGTCGAAGGATCAGGCCGTCATTAATACCCTACTTCAGCAAACTCATAGTGGTGGTGTGGCGATCAATGACACCACACTGCACGTCGCAGCCGACGATGCACCATTCGGAGGGATCGGCAATTCAGGGATGGGGCATTATCATGGTCACGAGGGTTTTCTCACCTTCTCGAAGGCAAAAACCGTCCTATATTCAAGCTCACGATTGCCAAAAAATCGTTTTATTCTCCGCCATCGGGACTTTGTTTTTAGGGTATTAAGACAGTTTTTTCTCAAGTAGCCATAAAGGGTGTCTTAACTGTCTTCGTTCTGTACGCGCTGAATATCAAGGACCCAGCTGACTAAGGTAAGCCAACGACGCACGCCTTGGCGAGAACGAGAAGTGGGCTTAAACGCAGGAGGAAAAACCGGTCTCCAAGGCAGACGAACTTGACTCAAGATTATTGGGTCGGTAGCATACGCAATTATATTCAATAGCGTTGGGTATAGGACCACCAAAACAGATCCAGCCTACAACAGGAAATAAATCGACAATAATGACAGCCAATCTAGCCCAAATGGGCCCAGCACAGGTCACCGTTGTCGATATCAACGGTAAGTCTTGTATTCGCAAGCAAGGGGCCAGCCCGGTGGAGCTGAATTTTTACCAGTTTTCTGCTCCTCAACTCGATGGTGTCAACACACCCAGACTACTGGATGTTAAAGGTGATGACTTATATATCGAGTATATTCCTAACACCATAACACTCGATGAATTACTGGCCCAAAATCTGACCTTTGAACAGCTGGCTCGAATTCACCAATCTGATTTCCAGCCAACACACCCACTTAAACAACATCACTGGACCGAGAGCAACACAGATTTAGCTCTGAACTCGTTGAATTTACCGCAAATAACCAATGACAGCCTCCGAACAATCCAGCACCTCAGCCAAGATTTATTCTCATCTCAGAGACTGGTTAGCGGCGATACGAATCAAGGGAATTGGGGGGTCAAGCACAACGGTGAACTGGTGCTTTTTGACTGGGAGCGGTTTGGTTTTGGCAGCCCTGCGATTGACTTGGCGCCGCTCATCAAAGGGCTAGGTTCACTTGATGACTATGAATGGATGGTCGGCCAGTATACGCTATACAACCCACAAGTTTCTGGTCACATGTTGGTAAAACAACTTATCCTAGCCAAAGCTTGGTTGATCATTGAAGTCACCAATATACTGGTCGGGCGCAATAATCCACACAAAGTAAAATGTATTCACTGGTACCAACAACACATCCCTCAATGGCTCGCTAAAGTGGAAAAAGGACTTTAAGCACAACACCCTAGATCTCAGGTACTCTATACATCCACCACGATTACTTGAACGTCGACACCTTTAAAGTCCGAGCAGAGGCACTCTCTGTTTTTGATTTAGACAGAGTGAGACGATACGCCAGCCACAAAGTGTAGAGCCCAATCGCTACCCAAATCAAAATAAAGACGAAAGAGGGTAAAAAAGACAACTGACTGAGAGACACATGATCGCCCGTCTGATGGTAAGAAAAAAGATAGGTCGGAGAATAAATCGAATTGAGCATAACAAAGAGACCAAGAAATCTTAAAAAGTAATTCCCAGCTCGATCGAAATACCAGCCAAAGGCAAACAGAACAATAACAAAACCTAAAATGAGTCCCGTCATTAAACCATCAACAAGGAAGAAGGAACAGGCACTCAACATAAGCAGAAGAACTCTGATCATCTTACTTGAATACACACTTGTCGCGTATATCAAAAGCCCCCAAAAAGATGCGCCGGCGTAACCGCTGAAAGCAACGATAATTCTCTCTAGTCTGCTGTCCCCCAGAAAACGAGATACGACATGCCCGCCGCGCCAGTCAAGATGTAAGCTCTCGATTTGGTTACCAGTAAGTAAGGTTGCAAGCCCGTGAGATGCTTCATGTAAAAAAACTTCTACGGGTTTCAAAGAATAAATCAATATGGCAGATTGACTAAGATGGTGCATCCAAAACGCTAAGAAAGAGAAGACTAAAAAAATAATCAAATCTGATTTTGGGTGTTGCTCAAAACGTTCTAACATCAAATTCCTCAATATTATCGACAACAGTCTGACGCCTTGGTCATTATGTTGACCTCGTGCAACAAGTGATTCTTGAAACTAGGCTCTGATGAACCTGGAAACCTTGGTGACACCGAAAAATATCAGACACTACTTATTAATCAATCCTTTTTGATAAAGATCTTCTTCAACTGAGCCTGTTTTTTCGGATAGTATCTGTATTAGGCGCGTCCTATTTTACATAGACAGCAGCGCAATTCCAGAAATATGTTGCCCAATATTCGTTCATATTTTTCTGGCTGACTCTCTACAACGATGGATATTTATAATTCCGCTATTGCATATTCTATTTAGGTTCACCTCCACTATGATTTGTGCCACTTTTAAGTCATGTCGTCAGCGGTATTTATATCTGATTGGGTTTATTACTGTACCCAACATCTATATGAATAAATCTTTCGCAAGCGCATGTACTTTACCTTGAACCACCTGTTTTAATTCTTTTGATACCGAGTTGTGATTACCCGTTTTAAAGGGTGGTTGGGGATCATACTCTAGTATAAGTTCTAACGCTTGGGCTTGATAAGTATCGGCCAGTTCGGCCACCAAAGTAATCGCAAAATCCAAACCCGCCGTTATGCCACCGCCACTAATACGGTTACGATCCTTAACAATTCGTTGGTCTACATAGGTAACATGGGGATACTTTTTCAAGACCTCAGCATAAGCCCAATGCACCGTGGTGGTGTAACCGTCCAATAAACCTGCCTCTGCAAGGATTAGGGCCCCCGTGCAAACTGAAGTGATGTATTTGGCTTGCTTCCCTACCCGCTGTAGGAAAGACAAAACGTTAGGCTCTGTCATCTGCCCGATGGGATTGGCACTCCCAGGGACGATCAACACCTCAATATCTGGGCAGTTGTCAAAACCATAGTTAGGCAGTAAGTCCACATTTGCGTCCGAAGGTACCCTTCCTCCCGTTTCGCTGAATGTAAAAACATTGAATTGCTGACTAGCGACCAACACTTGCAACGGAGCATACGCATCGAGCATAGTGACGGTTGGGTAAACGAAGATGCCGATGTTGATCTTATTGGCGTCCAACGACACTGGATGGCTTAAACCCCTATTTTTATCTAATCGCTCATCACTTTTTGCAATAGATGACAAGGCCAAACCACTAACACCGACCGCAGATGACATGGCTAACGATTGAATAAAACGTCGACGATTGAAACAATAACCCATAAAGACTCCAGACTAGAATAAACCAGCTTCCAATCTACATAGAAAAATATCACCGACAAAGGGACAATTGTTCAGCTTGGTTCCGAATGGAACGATTGAGCAAAAAAGTACCAGAATGTACCTGTAACCTTGTCATCGCGACGAGCTACGCTTTATACTTCCTCTCTATTTCCCCCTTGGGACTTTGCATGATTCAGAACACTCAACCAAGCCGTGAGCGTATTTTGAGCGCTTTTCATGAATTAATGCAGAACAAGGACTATTACAATATCTCGGTACGAAGCATCATTGTTCAAGCTAGTGTCGGAAAAACAACGTTTTATCGTCACTTCAATAGAAAGTTGGATGTGTTTGTTGAAGTACATGATGCATTTTTTGAAGTGTATTTGAACAGTTTTCGAACTCAGGAAGACTGGCTACGTTGTGAGCCACATTTATCTTTGATAGAAACCGCGCAAAGCGCGGCAAAAAAAGCGGGAAGGCGGCCAACGATGGCTTATCAGCTTGGCAGCGATTGGCCGCAAGCCGTTCGAATGCTCAAACTCAGACTGAGCGAAATGATAGAGAAAAAACTTGCCCATGCTTTCCCAAACCACGCATGGACATTGCCTTTGGCCGAGTTAGCTGGTGCTCTGGCGACTCTCAACATCGATTTTATGAGTCAGATCAGTAGTATGCCAATGCCAAGTCAAGTAGAACAAAGAGCGAAAACACTACAGTGCTATATTCAGGCTCTGGTCAACGCCAGCCTCTAGTACTTTATTTTGCGTTTGTTGGAAGATTATAGTGGTTCTCGCTATGACTAAGCGTCGACATTATGTCCACACATTTTCGTAATATTGATAAATACTGATTAAGCGAGTACCAGCAAAGCCTTGGTATACCTTACTGCGCCTAGTCTCGGTTAGGGTGATTCAAAATGTGGTCTTCCCAGCTGATCACATCGATTTCATACACCACTTTATTACGCACACTTTCTCCGGCGGCATGCATGGCGGTTTTGGAACCCGTAATCAAAGGGTGCCAATCAGGCAGCGCCTGTTTTTCGGCCAATAAACGATACGCGCAAGTATGAGGTAGCCAAGTAAAGTCATCGATATCTTCTCGGGTCAGTTTGGTGCATTCTTCCCCAGATGAAAATCGGTTTGGGTAGTCTTTACACGAACAGGTGTAGCTGTTGAGCCAACTGCAAGCAACATTCGTGTAATAAATTTCATCCGTGTCTTCATCCATCAGTTTATGGAGACAGCATTTACCACAGCCATCACACAGTGATTCCCACTCTTGCTCGTTCATCTGCTCTAGTGATTTGCTTTCCCAAAATGGCTGGTTCATAACGATTATTTTCGTATCGGACAATGGGGGCATTTTATACCGTTAAGGCGCAACAATTTCAACTCTAAAGTTTGGCCTGTGGCCCAATGGGTGGCCATGAAACACTCAGCGACCCAGAGTACGTCTCGAATGGGCATACGCAAGTGACGAATGCTTAAGATATTTCGCTTTATAGTTGCCGTTGAGATGAACAAGCCGACCTTTCAATAAGTCTAGGTAAAATTGCTGCTGCTTGTTACCGAGACTAAATTTAAGGATTTCTCCATCAAAGTCGTAACGGGTGCTCACCAAATCTTCATTCCAATAGATACCTTCATCCGTAACATGCAACGTATTCGCCGAATATGACGCAACATCGGACTCTTGCCACAACCCATACAGCTCTTGTTGTGCCGACTCTTTCTGGTAGGTGAGGATGGAATTTATCCCTACGCCAATCAGAGCAAAAGCGAGCACCCCGACAAAGATCAGGACACCGTTCATGCCATTTTTTTTCGTTGGACCAGCCATATGACCCACCCCAGTTTCGGCTCCTAGGCGCTGTTATCATCAAAGCGCTTACCTAACTAAAAAGCATAGATGACATTTTTGTTATTAACAATGTAAGGGAGAACTGTTTGACCTAACCCTCATCGGTTTTATGCTGCCACTCGTTGTTTTTTTTGTTAGTATCGCGCGGTGATTTTAATGAGGATATCAATTGTGGAATGTCGATTGGGCTGCGGAGCCTGCTGTATTGCACCCAGTATTTCGTCTCCTATCCCGGGAATGCCACAAGGCAAGCCTGCGGGTGTAAGGTGTATTCAACTCAACAGCAACAATTTGTGTCAGTTATTCGGTAAACCAGAACGTCCCCAAGTGTGTCATCAATTTAAACCCTGTCCTGATGTATGTGGAACAAGTAATCAAGAAGCTCTCAGTCACATTACCACACTTGAAAACATGACATAACAAGCCGCTTAATCACTTAAGCGGCTTTACTTCTTTACGCGAAACTCAATATAACACCCGCAATTGAAGCGCTCATTAGGTTCGCCATAACACCAGCAGCAATAGCCCGAAAACCATAGGTCGAAATAAAACTGCGTCGTTCAGGAACGAGACTCCCTAGGCCACCAATCAGCATTGCCATCGTGGATACATTGGCAAATCCACACAACGCAAAGGTGACAATCGCCTGCGAATGCTCACTCAGTTGATCTTTCACTTCCATTAACTGGATAAAAGCAACAAACTCGTTGACGACAACTTTACTTCCAATTAATGAACCAGCGGTCATCGCTTCGTTCCACGGTACACCCAATAACCAAGCAACCGGTGCGAACACATAGCCAAGGATCAATTCAAAGCTCAATTCCATTCCGACCAAACTACCCATCGAGCCCAGTAAACCATTAAGCATCGCAATCACACTGATGAAAGCAAGTAACGTAGCGCCCACTGCCACAGCAATGCGCAGGCCAGACATCGCACCATCAGCCATCGCCTCAACCACATTGGTCGCGCGGGTAACGTCCTCAGGTTCTACCTCAACGTTAGCATCGATTTTCTGCGTCTCTGGCACCATAATTTTTGCCATCAGTAACCCTGCGGGCGCAGACATAAAAGCGGCAGCGATAAGGAAGTTTAAATCGACGCCCAGTGCAGCATAGCCCACCAAGGTTCCCCCAGCGACAGAAGCAAGGCCACCGGTCATCACGGCGAACAATTGAGAGTCCGTCATGCCTCGTAGATAAGGCTTAACCACCAACGGGGCTTCAATCATACCGACAAAAATATTGGCGGTCGCTGACAAGGATTCTGCACGGCCTATACCCAGCAGCTTTTGCAGCGCCCCTCCAATGAGATTGATTAACTTTGGCATGAATCCAATATGATATAAGCCTGAAATCAATGCTGAGAAAAAGATGATGATCCCTAACACGTGAATGGCAAACGTGAATCCACCCGTTGCAAGACCACCAAACAAAAAAGAAATGCCTTCTTGACCATAATTTATCAGGTTAGAGACGACACTTGTTACGCTGTTTAGCGCTTCCTTGCCCCAAGGTACATAAAGCACAAGTAGTGCAAACCCTACCTGCAAACCAAAAGCAAGTAACACCGTTTTAAGATTGATTGTCTGCCTGTTGGTGGAAAATAGCCAAGCAACGACCAGCACCGCCACAATGCCAAGTATCGAGTTCATAAAGAGTTCCGATTTAAAAGAGAGATGAAGAAGGCGAGGGATAATATTCAGATAAAAATCGGATGCAAATCTAAGTTGTTAATGAAGTGTATTTTCAATAGTACAAACAAACACCAACCAAATAAGACTTTGTTTTACATGAAGATAAACGTTTGCGTCGTTGGTTATTTTTCATTTGGAAAAGATGTTTATGAAAACAGAAAAAGTTAATCGTACTGTTAACGGTTAGGTCGGCGAAGGTAGGCGGCCAATTGTTCATCCCAATAACAGGGGAAACCAATTCTGCGTTTAATAAACTCTATCACCGCCGTCGTTTTCGTTGATAGGTAGCGGCGGCTCGGGTAAACCGCGTAAAACGGCATATTCTGACTGGGTAGCCAATCGGGTAAAAGCTGGATCAACTGACCTGTTTTGAATTCGTCGCCAATCAAATACGTGGCTAGATAGGCGACTCCCCACCCTGCGACAGCAGCATCACGGACCGCTTCTGCCAAATTGACCGAGTAATTGCCCGACACTTTAACATTCAAATGCTGTTGGGGTTTCGCAAACGCCCAGCTGGTGTAATCGCGTTCCCAGCTTCGGTAAATCAAACAGTTATGTTCGCTCAGATCATGAGGGTGATGAGGCGTACTATGGTTCACCAAATATTCCGGAGAAGCGGCGACAACAAACTGACAGTCAGCCAGACGCTGAGCGACATAACCTTCGGGCAGGGTTTCATTATTGGTTATCCAAAGATCGAGGCCGTCCTTTAGCATATCGACCTTGTAATCAAACAGGTGAACCTCTACTTGCAGCTCTGGATATTGTGCTCGCAATTGTTCAATGGCAGGCAATATATGCAAGGTCCCAAAAGAATGAGATATCCCGATTTTTATCAAACCAAGCACATCCTGTTTGTGGCTTTCAACTTCTTGCTGAGCTTCTTCAGCAATATCAACCACCTTCTGACAATGATGAAAGAACTGCTCTCCTGCTTCCGTTGCAATAAACGTTCGGGTGGTGCGCTGGACCAGCTTAACGCCTAACGATTCTTCCAGTTGGGCCAATTGTTTACTCACGTGAGACACCGAAACACCGAGGTGCTTAGCGGCCAGCGTAAAGTTTTTATGAGTCAGCAAGGTAGCAAACACCACCATCTGAGCAGCGCGATCTGATAACACAAACACTCCAGAAACAAAAAGGAGCTCCAAAGAGCTCCTGTCGTTATGACTATAGTACGATTCTATCAGCTAAATGGCTGACCGCCAGTGCAAAGTAGTAAGAACGATTCCACTTCATCAGAACATTGTAGTTGTTATAGACAAGGTACACTCTGCCATCGGCATCATCAGGAGCAATGAGCCACGCTTTCACGTCTACGTCGAGATTCGGTAGCGGACGACCGTCATAGCGAGTGATACCAAGCTGTGTCCACTGTTTGAGATACTTAGCTTTTGCCTCGCTACGCCCCTGAATACGGGTGTCAAAACCACGAGGGAGTTTTACCTGACGGCCCCATGTAGACTCGTCTTTCCAGCCAGACTGACTCAAGTAATTCGCCGTGGAGGCAAACACATCCGCTTCAGTCCCCCAAATGTCCTTCTTACCATCACCATTGCCGTCTGCAGCAAAAGAGAGAAAAGAACTCGGCATAAACTGACACTGACCCATGGCGCCAGCCCAGGAGCCTTTCATATCGTTAGGCTGGATGTGCCCCTGCTCAAGAATGGTTAGGGCGGCCATCGCCTCTTTGCGGAAAAAGGCCTCACGTCGTCCGTCAAAGGCCATAGTTGACAGCGCATCAATGACGCTGTAGTTACCCGTAAATGTGCCGAAATTGCTTTCAACCCCCCACAACGCAACAATAAAACGCGGTTGCACGCCATATTGTTCCCCGATACGGGTAAGCTCATCTTTATGTTCGACGTACAAACGCTTGGCTTGTTTTACCTTCCAATCAGGCACCGCCCTGGGTATATACTCATCCAGAGTGAGTTTTTTTTCTGGCTGGTTTCGATCCGCCTTTACCGCACGCGGTTTATAACTCACCCCATCAAATGCTGCCGTAATAATCGGCTCCGATATCCCCTGAGTTCGCGCTTCTTGCTTTAACTTTTCGACATATTGCTCAAAGTTCAGTTCATTGGCCCAGACAGAACTTGTGACAGCAACACCTAGCAACACTGACAATACTTTTTTCACCTTGCCCTCCTTGAGCAATTGAATCAATCCTGCAGTCCAAATCCTAGTTGTTTATTCCTTAGACTGCTGACGAGCTTGTTTTTGCTCTTTATATTCATCGAGTAAATTTTGTGGCGGCGGTGGCAACTGAAGGAAAAAACCATCCGTTTTAAGAGATTGCTTAACTTTCTCAACATCAACCTGAGCTAATGTACGCCCTTCGAGTTTGACCACCATTACCATAAAAGGTTTGCCAAACATTTGCATTAATGTGTCAGGGACTTGTGAAAAATCGTCTTTCTTCGGAATATACAAGTATGCGCCTTCTTTTTTAGAACTTTTGTAAATTGCACAAAGCATGGAGAGCCTTTTAACTGTTTAGGTTCAGAGAACGTCAATGTTTCGCTATTTTTTAGGCCGAAACACTCAATTGATCGCAAGATAACTTGCTGTGCCTAGGTAGGGAATATAACATAACCCCCCTAGTCTCAGGCAATGCCAATACGAGGTTCCCAGAAAAAGATGTCAAATGCACCGGACTTGAAAGGGAGTAGTTTTACTTTGTCCGTTTTACACCTTTCAAACAATGATGTTGAACACACCATTCAATTTCTTATCGACAAGGTTGAACAAGCGCCTCGCTTTTTCGCACAAGCTCCTGTTGTCATCAATATTTCTAAAGTGGTTGGGGAACTCGATTTTTCTCGGCTCAAGCAAGGCATTTCACAAGCGGGAATGATCCCCGTCGGCGTCACTGGATACCGAGATAAACGGACACAAAATCTCGCTACTGAGACTGGCTTTGCGATAATGTCCGCGAGCAAATCCCCCACACAGGCCCCAGCAAAGATGGCGCCAACTAAAGTGGTTCGCACACCCGTTCGCTCTGGTCAGCAAGTGTATGCCAAAGACAGCGATTTGATTGTATTAAGCCATGTCAGTGAGGGTGCAGAGGTTATTGCAGATGGTTCAATTCATATCCATGGCACACTGCGAGGGCGAGCCATTGCTGGCGCCAATGGCAATACTGGTGCCGTAATCATCTGCAATAAGCTCCACGCCGAATTAATGTCGATTGCTGGTCACTATTGGCTAACCGAACAGTTCGACGCCGAGTACTGGCAGAAAAAAGTCATGTTTAGTTTGACTGATGACTCACTTCGGTTCGAGTTGTTAACTATTTAAGATCATAAGGAACAAATAATGGCACGCATTATTGTTGTCACATCAGGTAAAGGGGGTGTGGGTAAAACCACCTCCAGTGCGGCGATTGCGTCGGGACTGGCCCTCAAAGGAAAAAAAACTGCAGTCATCGATTTTGATATCGGCCTGCGCAATCTGGATTTAATCATGGGCTGTGAACGCCGAGTCGTTTATGACTTTGTCAATGTGATTAACGGTGAAGCGACCCTTAATCAGGCGCTGATCAAAGATAAGCGTACTGACAACCTATTTATACTGCCGGCTTCTCAAACCCGTGATAAAGATGCGCTGACCATAGACGGCGTTCGCCGTGTCTTTGATGAACTTGATGAGATGGGCTTTGATTTTATCCTGTGTGACTCACCTGCAGGAATCGAACAAGGTGCGTTGATGGCGCTATACTTTGCAGATGAAGCGATCGTCACCACTAATCCTGAAGTCTCATCGGTTCGCGACTCAGACCGTATTTTGGGCATTCTTGATTCGAAATCACGCCGCGCTGAAGAAGGTTTAGAACCAGTCAAACAGCATTTGCTGCTGACTCGCTACAACCCGACACGGGTCACTCAAGGCGAGATGCTGAGTGTCGAAGATGTCGAGGAAATCCTCCACATTTCTCTTCTGGGTGTGATTCCTGAAAGCCAAGCGGTATTAAACGCTTCAAACAAGGGTGTGCCTGTTATTTTCGATAACGAAACCGACGCTGGAATGGCCTATAACGACACCGTTGACCGCCTGTTAGGTTCACAAGTGGATTTCCGCTTCCTGACCGAGCAGAAAAAAGGAATTTTCAAACGATTATTCGGAGGCTAGATGTCATTACTTGAATTTTTTCGACCACAGAAAAAGACGTCCGCAAATTTAGCCAAAGAGCGACTGCAAATCATTGTCGCTGAGCGACGCAGCCAGAATGATCCTGCGCCTTCTTACCTGCCGCAATTAAAGGAAGATATTCTGAAAGTGATCGGTAAGTATGTTGAGATTGACCCCTCAATGGTCGACCTTTCGTTTGAGCACAAAGATGATGACATTTCCGTATTGGAACTGAATGTGAAATTACCTGAAGACGATAAATAATATCGTCCGACAAGCCTTAATGATTTAGGTCGATATTCTGCTATCGGCCTTTTTTATTGGCACTGACCTTCGACCCAATCTAAAACCCCTCTCCATAAACCGATTCCCTTTTTCACTGAGTGGTTCATCGGGATCACCAATCAAATCAATAGAAAACAACAAATATTCGTCTCATAAAAGAGCAGGTAAATTGACACCAACGTCAGGCCCTTTTCGTTTTATGGGGTGTGAAACACGACAGCGTGACTACAATTGACGAAATACCCTGTTCTTGTGGGCGTATTCAGGCCTTGATGCCCCTTGATCACAGAAATCTTCAGCCAACCAGCACCATTTAAAGGCAAACAAATCATCAAGATTCACAATAACTGATAACAAATCACAACAAATCAATAGGACTTGACCCGATGAAAAAACATACTTTACTCGCTTCAATTGCGCTGCTTTCGACTTCAGTTTTAGCCGACGACCTTTCTGTCGAAATGGTCGACTTAGCCTCTGGCCAACCAGCAGGTGTGGTTACCCTATCTGACAGTCAGTATGGAACGGTTTTTACACCCGAGTTAAAAGGATTACCCGCTGGAGTACACGGTTTTCATATTCACACCAATGGCTCTTGTGGAAGTAGTACTAAACAGGGAAAAACCGTGCTCGGTGGTGCGGCTGGCGGTCACTATGACCCACAAGAAACCGGCAAACATGGTTTCCCTTGGACCAATAATAACCATTTGGGGGACTTACCTGCTCTCTATGTCGACAGTCATGGTGTGGCCAACAACCCAGTAGTGGCACCGCGAGTCTCACTATCGTCTGTTACTGGCAGGGCCTTAATGATACATGCAGGCGGCGACAACCATTCGGACCATCCTGCGAAACTCGGCGGAGGTGGTGCTAGAATTGTTTGTGGCGTAATCAAGTAACCTCAGTATAGCGTGTAAGGAAGTGATTCAATTTCAATTTTTCATGCTGCTGAAGTCACCGAATTGAAGAATAAAATACAGACTTTTGTTAAGCGTTGCTACCCTGTAAATGGGCGACTAAGTATCCGAATCACAATATAAAGGTTTAATATTAATTTATGAAAAAACGTCTCATTGCATGCGCAAGTATCGCGCTGATTCCATTGATCTCACAAGCAACCGTTGATGTCGTCGTCGATGACAGTGTGATCGCACAACAACGTGCTACTCTTGCAGAAAATACAAAAGGTAAGGGTTTCGGTCCTCAGGCTCCACGTGACATTGACAATTTGACGGGGATGAATCATCGCGCGTTTGGTCGCGCACCAGACGCAAACGAGATGAACCTCTGTAATATTCACTTCCACAAGAATGCCGAGCATAAAGGGGGCGAATTCAGTCGATACGCAGGAAATGGCGACGGAAAAGGCTACAATACGGGTTACGTTTATACCGGTAAGCTCAGCGACGCAGAACTGAAACCATTCGCCACGGCTGTTGGAAAAAACGCTCACGGTCAACTGCTCTCAGGCGATACCATTGAGGTTCACTACGTCTATTCAACCGCGCAGGTGAAACCTGGGCCAACATTGGGGGCCTGTTTAAGTGAATCGATCAACAACCCTCAATTGCGCGTCGAAACCCAAGTCTATGTTTTAGTCAATGATCGCAATGCTTCTGATTTTGTGAAATTAACAGAATATGGGCAGAAAAATGGGGTGTATCAGGCACTCAACATTCCTGATAATACTGGAAAACCTATCCAATACCCGGGCTCAACGACAGGCCCTGGCTACAATGAAACCGCCTCTCCTTTGCAAGTTAGCTGGAGCGTCCGACCAAAAGTGGCAAAGGTCGACATCGCAACAGTAGCAAAATGGTTAAAAAAGAATGACTTCAAGGAAAATCATGCACATGGTGTACGCAACCTTGTAACTAACCCCGATTTACTTGCAGCGGTCCAATAACACACCCTTTCTGTTGTGTGTTCAAAACCAATAGCAAATAATGGCAAAAGCCCCAGTGTTTAGGCACTGGGGCTTTCGTTTTTGAACGACGACCAGATTTTATCAACCTTACCGATTACGCACCGACGGCAGATTTTTTGCCTTTAGTGGATTTCTTAGGCAGCACCTGATCCGCTTTCTTCTTGATCACCGTTGTCCCCTCAAATGTCTCTCCCTCGACAAAGGCTTTTCCGTAGTAAGAGGCGAGAAGCACTTCTTTCAACTCCTTGATCAATGGGTAACGTGGATTCGCCCCCGTACACTGATCGTCGAACGCTTCTACCGCGAGTTGATCGAGCTTAGCGAGAAAATCCGCTTCAGGTACGCCCGCTTCCTTGATGGATTTAGGAATATCCAAGTCCACCTTGAGTTCATCTAACCAAGACAAAAGACGCTCAATTTTCTGAGCGGTACGATCGCCTGACTGACTGAGACCTAAATGGTCAGCAACTTCAGCATAGCGACGTCGAGCTTGAGGCCGATCGTACTGTGAGAATGCCGTTTGCTTAGTGGGGTTGTCGTTCGCATTGTAGCGGACCACATTAGCAATCAACAAAGCGTTGGCCAAGCCATGTGGTAGGTGAAATTCAGCACCAATTTTGTGAGCCATTGAATGACAAACTCCGAGAAATGCATTGGCAAATGCAATCCCTGCAATGGTCGCTGCATTATGCACTTTTTCACGAGCGACCGGATCGTTTGCGCCATTGGTATAACTCGACGGTAAGTACTCTTTCAGCATTTTTAACGCTTGTAGCGCTTGGCCATCAGAATATTCGTTGGCCAATACTGAGACGTGGGCTTCTAAAGCATGGGTTACCGCATCATACCCACCAAAAGCTGTCAATGATTTAGGCATGTTCATGACAAGGTTGGCATCAACAATCGCGATATTCGGCGTAATCTCGTAATCCGCGAGAGGGTACTTCGCGCCAGTTTTATCATCGGTCACAACAGCAAAAGGCGTGACTTCAGACCCTGTCCCTGAGGTTGTCGTGATGCAAACCAGTTCTGCTTTTTTCCCCATTTTAGGGAATTTGTAAATGCGTTTACGGATATCCATAAAGCGCATCGCGAGCTCTTCAAAGTGGGTGTCTGGGTGCTCGTATAACACCCACATTATTTTGGCTGCATCCATTGGTGAACCACCACCCAAAGCAATGATCGTATCGGGCATAAAGCTTTTCATCGCTTCTGCGCCCTTTTCAACCACTGAGAGAGTAGGATCGGCTTCCACATCAAAGAACGTCTGTACTTCCATCCCTTGCGCTTTCAAAAGGGTGACAACGTCATCTGCGTAACCATTGTTGAATAGGAAACGGTCTGTGACCAGAAAAGCGCGCTTCTTACCTTCCAAATCCCCTAAGGCAATGGGAAGACACCCGCGACGAAAATAAATCGATTTAGGGAGTTTATGCCACAACATATTTTCAGCTCGCTTTGCCACGGTTTTCTTGTTGATAAGGTGCTTAGGTCCAACATTTTCTGAAATTGAATTCCCCCCCCAAGAGCCGCATCCCAACGTCAGTGACGGTGCAACATTGAAGTTATACAAGTCACCAATCCCCCCATGAGTGGTCGGGATATTAACCAAAATACGCGCCGTTTTTAACTTGTCTCCGAAGTAACGTATGCGGTCAGTATTCACATCTTGATTGGTGTACAAACCGGAGGTGTGTCCAATACCACCAATTTCAACCATGGTCACCGCCTGTGCGACAGCATCTTCAAAGTTGTCCGCTCGAAACAAGCCCAACGTTGGGGATAACTTTTCATGGGCAAATTCATCCTCTATCGCGACTTTCCCCAAACCCTCACCAACGAGCACTTTGGTGTCCGCGGGTACGTGTACTCCAGCCATATCTGCAATTGCTGATGCTGGTTGCCCAACAATATTGGCATTGAGATTACCGTCGATTAATAGAACCTTACGTACTTTTTCAGCATCCGATTTAGAAAGAACGTGGGCCTTGTGAGACGCAAAGCGTGCTTTCACTTCATCGTAGACTTCATTCACAACAATGGCGGCCTGTTCAGACGCACACACGACACCGTTATCAAATGTCTTTGACATTAAAATTGACGCAACAGCACGTTTGATGTCGGCTGTTTCATCAATGACGACCGGAACATTACCAGCCCCGACACCAATCGCTGGTTTGCCCGAAGAGTATGCCGCTTTAACCATACCCGGCCCCCCCGTGGCCAAAATCAGAGCAATACCATCGTGCTTCATTAAAGCATTGGACAATTCGACAGAGGGTGCGTCAATCCAACCAATAATATCTTTCGGCGCGCCGGCAGCGACGGCCGCTTCTAAGACTAATTTCGCTGCGTCATTCGTGGAATGTTTGGCACGTGGATGTGGCGAAAAGATAATGCCGTTGCGCGTCTTGAGTGAGATCAGAGATTTAAAAATCGCGGTCGAGGTAGGGTTAGTTGTCGGCACTATACCGCAAATGATACCTACCGGTTCTGCTATCGTCATCGTACCAAGGTTGTCATCTTCTTCAAGAATACCGCAAGTTTTCTCGTCTTTATATTTGTTATAAATAAACTCTGACGCAAAATGGTTCTTGATCACTTTGTCTTCGACAATGCCCATCCCGGATTCTTCAACAGCTTGCTGAGCTAGAGGGATACGGGCCTGATTCGCCGCCAAAGAGGCCGCTCGGAAGATTCTATCTACTTGCTCCTGAGAGTATGTCGCGAACGTTTCTTGCGCTTTTTTAACGCGAGCAACCATTGCATCCAGTTCAGCCATATTAGTAACAGGCATAGTCAATCTCCTAAAATGAAAAATATAAAAAGCTATTTATTAAGGGAACTGGGCATTTTCATCACCGCCACCGAAGCACTTCTTAGTAAATTGCTTTCAAGACTGAGTATATTATTTCAAGATATGACAAATATTGACCCAGATCATTTCTCATACGCTCTTTCTTTAATTCGGAGAAAAACAATCCTAAAAATAAAATAATAGCAATATTTTTCAACAACTTAATAATAAACATTCTCAGTTGTTTTTTTTCATTACCTTCTTCTAGCACGAAAAAACACCCAAGATATGTAAAAAAATTTCATGACATCAGCAAAAACTTACAACTTGGCTTATCAACATCTCTTGATACGCTAAAACATTGGGATAAGAGGTCAAACCGTGGTGTGCGTATCACGTCTCAGCCGCCGGTCCTAACACGATAAACCGGTTCGATGTCGCGACCATTACTCGATGTTGGCACAGCGCTTCCTTCCCCCTTGTTGATCAACACCCTAACGTTTAAAATCGTGAATGAGTCAATTTTAGACTATATTCCCCATGTCACTCCTCGTTCTCACGTGCGGCTTTATTTTGGATAAGACTTATCATGCAAACATTTGACATCGCTATCTTTTTGCAGTTTTTTCTCGGTCTGGTTGCCGCGGTTAACCCGGTTGGCATCATGCCAGTCTTTGTCTCTTTGACAGGCCATATGACGATAGAAGAAAAACATAAAACCGCCACGACCGCCAATATGGCCGTGGGTATTATTCTTATTGTCTCTTTGTTTGCGGGGCAGCGACTACTGGACATGTTCAGTATTTCTCTCGACTCCTTTCGAGTCGCGGGGGGCTTGTTGCTTTTGAGCATCGCGTTCTCAATGATGAGCGGTAAACTCGGGGAAGACAAACAGAACAAACAGGAGAAATCCGAGTACGTAAGCCGTGAACAAATTGGCGTCGTGCCACTGGCCATGCCATTAATGGCGGGCCCGGGGGCGATTAGCTCTACCATTGTTTATGGGGCGCGTTATCCGACCATGACCGATGCCGTAGGCATTAGTGTTACTATTGCGTTGTTTTGCTTGTGTTCGTGGCTTTTGTTTCGCTCAGCGCCATTCATTGTACGCGCGCTTGGCCAAACAGGGATCAACGTCATTACTCGTATTATGGGGTTAATTCTGGGAGCGTTAGGTATTGAGTTTATCACCAACGGTATGCGTAATCTTTTCCCTGGATTGGCCTAAGCGACAAGTAAAGGTATAATACGAATCCAGTTTTATAAATTACTTCCATTTATGTCGCACCACTCTATTAAACACCATCTTTACATCATTATTTTTGGAACGCACACTCGGTCTGGACGTATATTTGATATCGCGTTAATCGTCGCGATCTTGTCTTCGCTATTGGTTTTGGTGCTCGAGTCGATCCCAACCGTGGCCTCTCACTGGAAAAACGAACTTCGTTTCCTTGAATATATGTTCACGGCCTTATTTACGTTGGAATATGCCCTGCGATTATACTGCTCTCCCAAACCAACGGCTTACGCCCGAAGCTTTTATGGCGTGGTTGATCTGCTGGCTATTCTGCCAACCTATATCGCCCTACTGTTTCCTTCCGTTGCTTTTATGGGCGTGATCAGACTGCTGCGCGTGATGCGGATATTTCGCATACTTAAGCTCGTTCGATACCTTCAAGACTCTAATATCCTGCTAAGATCCTTGCTGATGGCTCGAAGAAAGATATTTATTTTTTTCACTTCTGTTGCCATTCTGGTCACCATTTTTGGTGCGCTGATTTTTGTGATTGAAGGGCCACAAAATGGATTTACCAGTATGCCCAAAAGTATCTACTGGGCCATTGTGACCATAACAACGGTGGGGTACGGAGACATGGTACCGCAAACCGATCTCGGTAAAGCTCTGGCGTCTCTAACCATGTTGCTTGGGTACTCTATTTTGGCGGTCCCTACCGGTATTATTACGGCCGAATTAAGTCAGGAGATGCTCAGCCACAAAACACTCGTCAAGTGTCCAAACTGCTCAAAGTCAGGCCATGAAGCCGATGCGCTTCATTGCAAACACTGCGGTAGTCAACTGGCTGATCCCGATCAGCGTATTGCAGTAGAGTAAGGAGTAAGACGCTCCGCTTTACATCTTATTTCAACGGTCACAAAAAAGGACACACACCACTGCTGGTATGTGTCCCGATTCCAAGCGTCGTGACAGGATTAGTGTTTTTCAGCCAGAATGATCCTTAAGGTACGACGGAGGGGCTCTGCCGCTCCCCATAACAGCTGATCACCGACGGTAAAGGCGTTGAGAAATTCATCCCCCATCGCCATTTTCCGCAAGCGACCGACCGGTACAGAGAGAGTGCCCGTCACTGTCGCAGGGGTCAACTCCTGAGCGGTGATGTCACGTTCATTTGGAATCATCTTCACCCAATCATTATGAGTAGCGATCATTTCTTTGATTTCGTCCATCGGCACATTTTGCTTCAGCTTAATGGTCAATGCCTGAGAATGACATCGCATTGCACCAATCCGAACACACGTTCCATCGATAGGAACCGGAGCCTGCTCAAAGCCAAGAATCTTATTCGCTTCAACCCCAGCTTTCCATTCTTCTTTACTCTGGCCGTTGTCACGCTTTACATCAATCCAAGGGATCAGGGAGCCCGCTAAAGGTACGCCAAACTTATCCGATGGGAAAGACGAGCAGCGCATAGTATCAGCCACTTTTCGGTCAATATCGAGAATAGAACTTGAGGGGTTAGCCAACTCCGAACTGACCGAGTCATTGATCACACCCATCTGCGAGATCAACTCACGCATATTTTGTGCTCCAGCGCCCGAAGCAGCCTGATAGGTCATCGCACTGGTCCATTCCACCAACCCTTTTTCAAACAGGCCACCTAATCCCATTAGCATCAAACTGACCGTACAGTTGCCACCAACAAAAGTGTTGGTCCCTGCGTGGATACCTTGCTGAATTTGGCTAAGATTGACCGGGTCAAGTGTGATAATAGCGTCTTGAGCCATACGTAAAGTCGACGCCGCATCAATCCAGTAACCTTTCCAGCCAGATTGACGAAGGGCAGGGTAGACTTTTTCAGTGTAACTGCCACCCTGACAGGTCACAATGGCATCTAATTGTTTTAGGCTTTCGATATCGAAGGCATCTTGCAATAACCCAGCGTCTTTACCAAAGTTAGGGGCGGGTATACCAATTTGAGAAGTGCTGTAAAAAACAGGCTCAATATGGTCGAAGTCTTTTTCTTCAACCATGCGTTTCATCAGCACAGAACCGACCATGCCACGCCAACCGACTAAACCAACTCTCATTCTCAACTCTCCATGTAAATATTTATAAAGGGATACCTCAATACTTGAATTTTCACAGCAAAATCTCAAGAAAAAAATGCATCTATTTTATGAATTTTGACCGATATTTTCAGATGCTATTCTCTAACGCTGCTTTATTTATATCTTTCGCTGAAATCTTAAGTAAATAATGAAACAAAAATTAAATATTAAAGCTACATTTGAGTAACATTTAATCCCATTTAAAAACACCTATTTTGCTCATTTTTAATATTTACAACTAATAATAACATCATCAGTAGACTCAAATCACATCGGAGTTGTATTTGTTCGATATATTATTCTGACTCATGTAAAGTGCTGCGCGTACCCAAAATGAGCTAACACTCACAATATGCTCCCACGCCTGAGACAAGAGAGCATATCGCTTATAACACATATAAGAGGCACTGCATGACGCAACTCACTCCACGTTTACCAAGCTTGCTGCAAGTTATTGTCGCTCTTGGTTTATTTTTGCTAATGGCTTTCTCGTTCACAGCCCAATTAGACTTACCTATCCAGCTGGCACTTTACATCGGCTGGTTTGTAATTATGGCGCTCGGTGTCCGCCTTGGGCATAAGTATAAAGATCTTGAAAAAGCAGCCCTTAATGGTATTTCAAACGGTCTAGGCGCCGTTTTGATACTCCTTGCTGTTGGCGCACTGGTTGGCACATGGATCTCCGGCGGTATCGTCCCGACCATCATTTACTACGGCCTCAATGCAATTCATCCGTCGATCTTTTTATTGGCAACAATGATCATCTGTTCACTGACAGCGCTTGCTACCGGAACATCGTGGGGCGCGGCAGGTACCGCGGGCATCGCGATGATGGGAATAGGCCAAGGCCTAGGAGTACCCGCACCCATTACCGCTGGTGCGATCTTGTCCGGCTGTTATTTTGGTGACAAAATGTCACCGCTATCGGACTCCGTTATTCTTGCTTCATCAATGTCAAATGTTGAAGTCATGGAACACATTAAGGGGATGTTGCCTATTGCTTTAATCAGCTATGTGATTACTGGCATCATGTTTACCGCCTTTGGTTTCCACTATGCTGGCAACATTGACATGTCTCAAGTACAGTCTGTTATTGATGCCATGGACGCACAATTTTACATCACTCCTTACTCTTTTGTACCTGTCCTCATTGTGCTTGGTTTGTTGGCCATGCGTATGCCTTCTTTCCCAGTGATCAGCTTTGGCTCATTGTTAGGTATTATTTGGGCAGTAATGATTCAAGATGTCGATTTCCTTCAAGCATTTCATACTGCATGGGCGCCGTTCAACATTGAGTCGGGGGTCGATTTTATTGATTCAATCCTTAACCGTGGTGGGATGTCATCAATGCTTGGATCGGTTGCGGTCATAGTATTTGGTCTTGGCTTTGGTGGGCTTCTTGACAAAGTTGGCGTGCTTGAAACCATTGCAAAACTATTCGAACGCCGCGTACAGAGCGCAGGCTCACTGGCGACCAGCACAATTGGTACCGCATTTTTGGGCAACGTCTTTGGCTCAGCGATGTATGTATCACTGATTCTAACGCCAAAAATATGTGCTAAAAACTACGACCGCCTCGGTTACAAACGTAAAAATCTATCACGAAATGCAGAGTTTGGCGGGACATTGACATCTGGTATGGTGCCTTGGAGCGATAACGGTATCTACATGGCCAGCATTTTGGGTGTCGCAACGCTTTCTTATGCCCCGTTTAT
This sequence comes from Vibrio ostreicida, assembly GCF_013074385.2. Lineage (GTDB taxonomy): Bacteria > Pseudomonadota > Gammaproteobacteria > Enterobacterales > Vibrionaceae > Vibrio > Vibrio ostreicida. Next base: position 603,416 of record NZ_JABEYA020000002.1, on the reverse strand, counting down.
GTGGCTAAGCTTTGTCTGTATCCTAGTCACGATCATTACCTCTTACTTGGGTTGGTTTGTTGATAAGTGTGAGCCCACAGTGGCCACAACGGATGAACAACAGGCTGACTACAAAAACCAAACCGCTTAACGTTAAGGCACTGCGCTGAAACAAACCGCTTTGATCTGCTCACAGATAGAGCGCGGCTGATTACATCCTCCAACATGCCTTATGTTGGAGGATGTTTTATTTTTATCCCACCGACTTTGTGGCTGCCATACTGACGAACTACCCTTTAAAAACAACAATAAGGTCAATGCTTTAAAACGTCATTTGGCCAGAAAAACGCCGCTTGTCGTAACAAGCCGTTTACTCAGTAATAAATTGGCTTTTAGCTAGCCATTTCTTATAACTTTATCTTTGGATATGTAATAAAAGTCTATTTGTAAACGCGCGTGATTACTTTACCCTACCCGCTTCGTACGCCAATCGTCATCTGAAGAGCTTCATACTCACTACCCTATACCACGCTTGCGGTTGGCCATTTTATCTGGACAAACGTCCATTAGAATTTATACAAAGGAAACACTACGATGGGCAAATTGATTCGGCCATCCTTATCAACGCAGATCATCCTCGCAGCACTCGCTGCATGGGCAATGACGAGCCTTTTTTCTAACAGCAAAGAAACCTTGCTCGCGGCCAATGAACTGCTCTCTCTCATCAAACTAACCTACATTGGTTTGTTAAAGTCCATCGTTGGGATAATGGTGCTACTCAGCCTTATTGAAGGGGTGAGCAATATAGGCAATATAGTTCGGCTCAAACGTATTGGACTCACGACCTTTACCTTTTACATGGGCACGACCACCATCGCGATCATTCTTGGTCTCGGTGCGGCTTTGTTAATGCCTGAGTGGACACCTCTTTCTTCTGCACTTCCCTCTTCAAGTAGCCTCACGTTGATCGATGAGGATTCCGCTCAGGGAATCGCTATCGCGAGCAAGCTGTTAACAATGGCTCTTGTTAATCCCTTTGAAGCTCTGGCCACTGGCAACCTTCTTGCCATTGTCCTATTTGCTCTGTTGCTTTCTGTCGCACTCATTGCGGCCTTGCCTCAGGCACATCCTGTTTTTGATGTGGTACGAGGCCTTAACAAAGGTGTCGCTACCTTAGTGAGCGGTATCGTCAAATTAGCCCCCCTTGCGGTATTTGCGATTGTGTTTGAGTTTACCATTACGCCCAATGACGCTCTATTCAGCCAATTGTTTGAATTCGCTTTACTGGTTTTCTCGCTAACCATGATTCACGGGCTGATTGTTCTGCCTTTAATCGCAAAGTTTGCAGCTGGGTTAGGCGTTCGCGACCTATTCAGGGCCATTTCTGCACCACTGACGATGGCATTTGCAACCTCTTCCAGCTCCGCCACGCTGCCACTGACACTGAAAACAGCAAGGGAAAAACTTGGGGTTTCTGACTCTACTAGCAGTATCGTCCTACCATTAGGAGCCGTGATGAATATGGATGGTACTGCGTTGTTCGAAGGTGTGGCGGCCGTCTTCCTCGCTCAATTATTTGGTATCGACTTATCCAACAGTGCCATAGTGATGATCTTTTTGATGGCGATGATTTCATCGGTTGGGGCTCCGGGCATGCCATCTGGTTCGATGTCTGGTATGCAACTGGTGCTGCTTGCGGTGGGCATTCCTTTAGAAGCCATTGCGATTCTCTTGATCATCGAGAGACCACTGGATACTTTTCGCACCGCCGTCAATGTACAAGGTGATCTGGTTGCCTCTGTTGTTATTGATCGCTGGACCAAAGATCCTGAGACATCAGAGACTCGCCAACCGATGACGCAGTCCACCAGCTGACGAGGATGATTAAGCGCCCTTCCTTTGGATGGGCGTTTCATCTGAGCTTGATAGAAACGAGATAATACGTCATCTTTGAAGCAGTAATTAGCAGGAATCGTGCTTATGCATTGCCTTGATCGACTCAAAATTTACTGGTTCCATTGGCAAAAGAATCGCCTTTGGCCCGGCCTCAACCATAAGATTCTCGGTTGGTCGAGCTACCAAGAGCAACAAATGCGATTCTCGACCATCGGTGATGCCGCTGAGTTTCGGGCCAAAAGCGTCATTGATCTCGGCTGTGGTATGGGTGAGCTTTATGATTACTTGACACAGGATCAGTGTTTAGCGTCTTACCTTGGTATCGATCAACATTGGCCTTTTCTTCAGCAGGCGAGACAACGAGTGGGATCAGCCCATTGCCGATTCAAATACGGTGACATTAGTAAGCTAACGTTACCTGTGGCCGACATCATTGTCGCGAGCGGCTCTCTCAGTTACCGTTCAACCAACAAGAATTATCTCTCACAAATGATCACTCGCATGCACAATGCAGCCAATGAAACGGTCATCTTCAACTTGCTCAACTCCGATACCTTTCCTCAGCAAAAAACACTTCAGCCCTACAATAAACGTGCGGTCTACCGATTTTGCAAAACCATCAGTGCTCACGTTCGTGTGATTGATGACTATTCGAAATCAGATTTCACCATTGTCTTGGATAAATGAACGTCTTTTTATCACACAAAACTAGGGTTTCAGTTTTGTTGCTGGCTAAGGAACTGCTGGGCCTCTAATATCGCTTTATCGAGACGTAGAGTGAGCTCAGAAAGTAAATCAGGTATCGAGTCAGCCCCATCTTTTATCGCCAGTTCCACTTTACTCGCCGACTCTCTTAGATTGAGTGCTCCCAGATTCCCGCCGACTCCTTTTAAACTATGGGCCTTACGTAATGCTTCATCTGAATCGATATGGAGTAGCTTTCGAATACTCTCTACATCGTGAGCATGATCATCGACAAACACCTGTAAAAGCATACAGACAGATTCATAGTCATTGCCGAGTGACTCTAGCATGCCTTCAATGTCAATTTCAGCTTCAGCCTTCTCTTGAATGATGGGTGTGGTGGTCATCACGACGTTTTCTTCGGATTCAGCATCGCTATTCGAGCTATCTTGCAGCTCGTCAGGTATCGGTTTTACCGAAATGATTGCTTTATTCTGGCTCGTTGCAAGCCTAGAAACATAAAGACACAACACCAGCAAACACATACCGCTGTAGACTGCACCAGCGATGACAAAATTGGTTTGTTGCGACTGATATTGCTCTTCAACTAACTTCGTTTGCGAACGGATAGAATGTGTCATCAATTGTTCGAGCATATAGCTGCCTTGGGCATAACTTCCGAGTACCAGAGACGCCTGCGCTAACAGTTGCTGCATATCCCTTTTTTCTAACGCAGGTAGACGATCAGAGTGAGTGTATAACAGGTCGAGCTGCCTAAATACCTCGGGGCTATTGTTCCTAGTACTAAACAACGCTTCCAAAATATTTGCATTCAACTGATTGATATATGCAAACATGAGATCACTGTCTTGGTATTTCAATTTGACAAACTGAATCTGATCAACAAGCGCAACCAAACCTAATTCATTTTCCAAAAAGGCATTGGCCTGATCGATAAAGCGGTCTGTGGTGTAAAGGAGTTGGTTAACATCGGGAGAGACCCAAGTTTGCTGGCTAGAGCTTTCTAATTGCAACCTAAGCGCATAAATAATTTGAAGGTTCAATCCCTGTTCATTAGTGACTTGAGCTCGATAGGAAGGCTCATCAAACAAGGAGTCACGCAACTCTTCAATACTGTTCCCCAGCTCATCGACCTGAACCATCATCAACATATTTGAGCGGTAGCTCAGCGTTAAAAGCACTATTCCTAGCGCCCAACCTACCACCACTAACCAGCCTGTAGTGAGCGTGTTGCGTCGCATGTCATATTCTTGCTTCGATAAATTCCATAGTACCAAGCATATACGCAATGAAAAAGAATAGTAAGCTCAGGCGCGTTTTTCTTGCACTTGTAGCAAAACAAAGATCTCAGTTAGGAGACAATAATGTTGCCGATAACGTGGCCCATATCTGATAGGGCAACTCAATGGCTAAGTTGCCTCAGCTGACCGCTTTCAACAAAATACCGGTCCAAACCAAGATGAACCACAGCTTCATCTTGCGGAGGGTTTCCATAAGATGCAACAACAACAATATTGTCTCCATGTTTCGCGTTTTCCGTGTGGAACCTCGCCACTTTCTCATCATATTCACATTCGATATTGTATGTTCCATCCAAAATATCATTTCTGTGATTTAAGGACGTACCTATCACTTTTTTCACGGGCCAATCTAAACCCTCGACAACCCCTTGAACAAACTCTTGTGGTGAAGCCGTAACAATCCAAATTTCAACACCAGCATGATGTTGACGAAACATCTCGGCGACAACCTCAGGAATAGGACGGAGGCTTGCACACACTTGATAGCCGGCCTCAAAAACCACCTTTCTAGATTTCCCTTTTAACGCTTTACGGTAGAGCTTTTCTTTTATTAGCTTTCTATATTGACCCGACATAATTCGTCTATCAAAGAGAGCAGAGGCTATATACAGTGGGAATCTTGAGCGAGCAACAAAACGCCCGAATAGCTTGGGCAGAGAATTATGCATGATGAGTGTTTCATCAAAATCGAAGATTGCAATACTTTTCACATTCTTACCATGTCCTGAGTTTATGTACGGTAACCAAGCACAGTACTGTCTGATACTTGGGCCTCTGTTACGCTACTCTCTATACGTATTACCTTCGCAGTGTATGGAGGGCAAGCCTAAAAAATGATTGTCTTACCATGAAAACGACGTATTGACTAAATTCCATTGCAAATAATACCTTGCTCCAATCGCGACTAATTGACTATCCACGAATGATAAAAGCAAAGGCATTCAGGTAATTAATGGTTATTCTACAGAAAAGACCGACATTGTGAGTGTATTCTAACTGTGGTCAGAGATGAACATATTTATTATTTCAGGGGAGATATTGCAATGATGTGGACGACTCTAAAGCAGCAAGCCCCCACTTTTTCAAATTAGTGGGGGCTTGGGTAATAGAAGCTGGATTATTGGATATAAAAATACATAGACCCGGCCCAGGCAAAAAACATCAGCAGCAGAAAATAAGCAACTGATTTGGTCACTTTTTTGCAGTTGAACAATAAACTACAAGCAACCGCAGCCGTAATACCTACAATAGACCAACGAAGAATGGTCAAGTTATCGTCTTGAGCCATTGCCAGAGAATCGACACCATTAAGCACAAACCATACTAAAAGAGGCAGCGCAAAAGCGACGGTAGTATCAAATGTATTGGACGCTAACGGATTTGCTACAGCATCCTCATAGTCACCTTTTCGGGCATCTTTAATCGACAAAATGAGGTCAGGTATTGACGACGCTGCCGCGCCAAAAACGAGCCCAGCGAAAAACTGCGGCACACCTAAAATCGTCGCGCTTCCCAAAACACCTTCAACAAGAAGATGAGATGAACCTGAAATGATCAGGATCGCAAGAATGAGAACGACCGTCGCACTCACCGCGTTAAACGACCGATTTGAGAAAAAAATAGCATTGAAGTTAAAGGTAACAAAGTTGCGGATGATTCCTTTATCTTCTATTTCTTCGTATTGATACGCTTCGTCATCACCACCAAATTTCTTCGCATCAAAATAAAGATGTATCGCGTATCCCAAATAAATGACGTTCAGACCAACGGCCATCCAAATCGAAAATTCTGAAAAGCCCAAACAGAGAATAAGTGCAACCTCAGCCGCTAGCACCCAAAATACGTCTCTAAGCAAAGAGCGCTTATCTAGCTCAATTTTTTTAACCGAGCGACCGCCTTCATCTTTCGCCATAATGATAGATAATGCAGGAATGACACAACCGTTAAAAATGGCGGAACCTGCGGTAACACCTAATGCGACCATCACAAGCTGTGGATCGTTGAACCAAAATAGACAGGCAATAACCACAAACATTTCAGGCATACTCGACCCAATGGCATTGACCGTTGCTCCTTTCACTCCAGCAGGAAAGTTACGCCCTAGATAGCCTGCAGCCTGTTCGAAGGTATCACAAGCGTACTTGAGCAAGTAGCATGACAACAAGATGAGAAAAAACGGTAGAAATGTTTCGAGCAAAATATAATCCTATTATTTAATTGATATATTGGTGAGAGACTGGCAATGTCCTTTAGCGAGCGAATGCGCAGTGGGTAATTCAAACACGAACCAGACATTCAACGTAATACAAACACGGGAGTCACCGGAAAAAGAACGCTAACCTTAATCGTGTCACTACCTCGCCTCATTCCCATCTATATTCAGCACTCTGACAAAGAATCCAATGATCATCGTACGCCACGAATAACGGTCATACACTGACTTTTAGGCGGTTTCCATAATTTCCATGCGTGAATTCATAACTCAATGTTCAGAAAATTAATGTAATAAGCCAAAGTATATTGATATATAAATACGCGTGGAACATACACCAAGTCTATATTAAAGACAACATAATTACGTTATTTTGGTTTTAAATGGGCTCAGAAACCCATTATTTAAACGCATTTTTAATATGGCGTGAAGGCAACGTATTTAAGGAGAAAATAGCACCTTACCTTGGTTATTTTCTTAATTACTTGCGATCGAGGTGAGCATTACTTGGTCGGTTATTAATCTAGAAAAATAGAGCGGCTCGTTTTCTTCATTGGAATACAGCCAATTAACAACATGGTACACTATAAATATACGATTCAGGATCTTAGACAAATTAGACGGTTTCTTACGGTGAGTCATGGCGTACCGTTAACTCCGTTCAAGCGGTGAACTCTCATCACCGCTGCGTCCATAGACTCGACAAGAACAAACTTCTGACCTTACAGCCTATACGGTCAATTCACCTTACGGGTCAGTTGATCCCTTAAGTTTGGAGGGGTTCCTTTGATCGTCAGGGTGTCAGTTTCAGGATCATAAAACACACGTTCTCCGAGTAAGAGACTGTCGAAGTTAATACTCAAACCACCACCGGCGCCAACATATTTGGTTAGCTTACGCACAGCACTGCGATCGCCTGGGAAGCTGTCTTCCAATTGATACCCTTGCTGTTGTGTATAATCGAGAAAGCTGGTGCCATCACTCGAAGGAGGTAACTCCCCCGAAAGTTCTTGAACATAAACTTCATCACCCGATTTTATTTGTTCATTACAATAAGCAGACACCTGCTTTTTGTAACCAATCACTTCCTCTTTCTCTAACTTCGAATCTGAACAAAAATCATCTACCGCTTGCATCAACACCAAATTTTGCTGCTTAGTATCCAGCCCCACTTCCGCTTGAAGAAAGTCCAAGAAGAAGTCCGCTACTTTTCGGCCCACGCGACCTTTGATATATGCAAGGTAACGATTCGATTCTTTATCCGTTTCATATCGCGTCACATCAAGGCGGGCCGCAATGTCCATTTTACTTAAATCAAGGTAGTCGGTCGCACTGATATCAAGGCCTTCCGTTACTTTCAAACTTTGATTGGAGGGAATAAGCGCGACAAAAAGGTAATCCGTTGCCAAGGATTGATATTCTGCAATAACCAAGATGCCCTCATCAGCGAATGGGTATTTACTCAGCTCATCCTTAAGACGGTTTGCACTTTGTTGTGAAAAATCATAGAAGTCTCTCTCACCTTGACTCAATTCTTGCAACCAACGCTGAAACTCGCTGTCTTCTTTGAAAGAACCAAAGCCTTTACCCGCTTTCGAGTTAAACACTCGATGCATTTCTGCCACGAGATTTTCGGTCGACGCGTCGTTGTCAAGCGAATGAGAGCGAAAGTTAACAATAAGCTCGTCAGAATCGTTTTTTTGAAGTTGGTGCAAGATAACGTTAGAAAGATGAAGACTCATGATGAATTTTATGGTTGTGTAGGTTTCAGTTACAGCGCATTGTAGGTTATCATAAGTCGCTTTACTATCACCATTAGAGTCTTTATGCCGATTACATCTAAATACAGCGACGATAAAATTGAAGTCATTCTCGCGGAAGTGGCTGCCGTTCTTGACAAACATAGCGCAGGCCCCGATTTATCTTTGATGATTGCAGGTAATATCGCTACCAATGTCTTAAATCAAAACGTTAGTGCTTCACAACGTAAAGCGCTTGCTGAAAAATTTGCTCAAGCACTGCTATCTTCAGTCGAAGAAGACACTCACTAGAATAATAACGGATAATAGAACAGTACATGGTAGATAACGGAAATACATACGGTGAACGCGTGTCGCGTTTAGTGGGTTGGGGGCATTGGTTTGCCTTTTTCAACATCATTGCAGCCATGCTCATTGGCACCCGTTATATCACGCAATCCCCTTGGCCAGAGTCCCTACTAGGTCAACTGTACCTCACCTTCTCTTGGGTGGGCCATTTTGGTTTTCTGGTGTTTGCTCTCTATCTATTGGTTCTATTTCCACTGACCTTCGTCATGCCGTCACGCAAACTCTTTCGTTTGCTGGCGGTATGTTTTGCCACCGCAGGCCTGACTGTTCTTCTGATTGATACTCAAGCCTACCAGAAAATAAACCTCCACCTGACCCCCCTAGTGTGGGAGGTCTTGTTTAATGAAGAAGGCAACTCATTCAGCAGCGACTTACAACATTTGTTCATTGTTTTACCACTGATCTTTTTGCTGCAATTAGCCCTATCTGAATGGGTATGGCGCAAACAGCGACGCCTTTCTCATAAACACGTTGGCCGTCCGATTGCGGCGCTGTTTTTCGTGAGCTTCATTAGTAGCCACTTGATTTACGTTTGGGCTGACGCTTACTTTTACAGTCCAATCACCGCACAAAAAGCGAACTTTCCATTGTCTTATCCGATGACGGCCAAATCCTTTATGGAACGACATGGCTTATTGGATAGGCAAGATTACCTTAAGCGCCTAAAAGAAAACGAACTGAGCGCTGAGCTGGTCCGCTATCCAATTGATGTCCTCGAATTTAATCGCCGAGCTAATCCACTAAACGTCCTCGTCGTCAGCATTAATAATCTTCGTGGCGATGCGTTAACGCCTAATCTAATGCCTAACGCAACACAATTTGCCACCACGAATCTAAATTTTTCCAATCACTACAGCTCAAGCAACGATGCATTTGGCGTGTTTGGCTTGTTTTACGGCCTTCCAAGCAGCTACGTTAGCAGTATAAAAACGCAAGGCTCTAGGCCCATTCTATTGGATACCATGCTCGAAAAAGACTACCGTGTCGGATTATTCAGCGGCGACAACTTCGCTGATAAACTCTATGGGGAAACCGTGTTTCGCGGTTTGAATTTCACCGGTATTTCGTTCAACGATAAGACCTCTCCAGATACACAAGCTATCAACTCTTGGGCGACATGGATATCTCAGCAGAAAAAGAGCCCATGGTTCAGCTATATAGAACTGACAACCGTTGATACTTTCAGTGCCTATAACCCATCAGGCACCAATAAATCGACGATAGAAACATTAAAGAATGGATACAATAAATCGGTCAGTAATGCCGATGAAGAACTGGGTGTTTTACTGGAAAAAGTTAACCAACTTGGCATCAGTGAATCAACCATCATCGTCGTGACATCAAACCATGGCACTGAATTTAATGAAACTCGAACCAACAGTTGGGGTTCGAACAGCAATTACAGCCGATATCAATTGCAAGTGCCGATGATTATTCACTGGCCAGGTAAGGTGGCAGTAAAATACGATCACCGCACTAGCCACCTCGATCTTTCCGTCACATTGCTGCAAGAGCTGCTTGGCGTTTCGTCCAACCCATCAGATTTCAGCAGTGGCCGAAGCTTGTTTGATGAAGGGGCAAGAAAGTGGATCCTAGCGGGTGATACTCGCGAGCTCGCCTTGATCACCAACAAGGACACCACGGTTATCGATAAGTTTGGTAACTACAAATTATACGATAGTAATTACAAGCGCTTGCAAGACGAGAACCCTACTTTACCTGTCTTGATGCAAGGTTTGACTGAACTGCAACGTTTTTACGTAAAAAGTAATTAAATAATTGCATTATTTGTTGACCAAAGACCATTTTGTCGGTAGATTAAGCCCATCGGACTGTAGCGCAGCTTGGTAGCGCACCGTCATGGGGTGTCGGGGGTCGGAGGTTCAAATCCTCTCAGTCCGACCATTACACCTAGAAAAAGAGAGCTTCGGCTCTCTTTTTTGTTTTTAGTCGCAAAAAATAGCTCTAAACATTTAACTTCAATGTTTTAAGTTTACAAAACGCAGAGTCTGCTTTTATTTTTTGTTCTACAAATTCGATGAAACACCTTACTTTGAGAGGCAGGTATCGATGTTGCGGAAAGACCGCACTTATTGGGTAACATGTCGCGTAGTCCTGTAAAACATGCACCAGTTGACCAGATTCTAACTCTTGCCACACTAGCCATCTTGGCATCAAAGCAAGGCCTGCATTTGCTAACAGCATTTCCTTTAATCCCATACCATTATCACATCGAAAATTCCCTTGCACGGCCACTGCTAACGTTTCATTATGGTTGCTGAGCTTCCATACTCCCCCTTTCTTAGGTGAGAGGCTATAAATAAGACAATTGTGGGCTTGCAACTCATTGGGGTGCTTAGGAGCACAGTGTCTTTCCAAATAGTTCGGTGACGCTACAATCACTAACTGATCGTAGCCTAACGTTTTGGCTAACATAGAGGAATCGACTAAATTTCCTAGCCTTATCGCCACATCAATTCCGCCGTTGACCAAGTCGATCATATTTTCGTCAAACTTGATCTCCAGTTCAATCTCAGGATACGTGGCAAGAAACTCCGCAATTATCGGTGCCACGTAAAGCCCCCCAAACATCGTTGGCACCGTCACCTTTAATGTGCCTTGAGGGGCCTCCGTTAATGAGCGCGCTTCCGCCTCAGCTTCGTCTATTTCTAACAAGACACTCGACACTCGGTCAAAATATCGCTGGCCCACTTCTGTCAGTGTGTGCTTCCGGCTGCCTCTAATAAGCAACTGAGCGCCTAGCATATTCTCTAACGCAGCAAGACGTTTACTGATCGTCGCTTGATTGGTGTTTTGTTCTTTCGCGACGGCACTGAAGCTTCCCAACTCAACAACCCTGACAAAAGAACGCATAGCGATGATTGAATCCATTCAATATTCCCTCCAAGCATACCCAGTATGCACTATGGCTTCTATCTTTGTAATTAGAGCATGACCTATACTGACCATCAACTCACTTCTCACCACCACACCATCAGATAAGTAATGGCCTGTGGCGAAATGCATTGGGAGACAACTATGGATAGCCCACCAATTCGTATCATTGATGCGGAAATGCTTCCGATAGGCGGCTTTGCTGGCATCGTAGAAACACGAATGGTCATGAATTCGGAAATTTGGCCACATTCAAAAGCGAATAAGCAGATTAGCCGCGGGTTAGGCGATTTTATTTATTTAGCCCGCGGTTATTTCAAACCAAATGACGGCGCCCCCCTCCACCCTCACAATGACGTCGACATTGTCAGTTTTATTACCTCTGGGAGCGTGGGACACAAAGGTTCAATAGGGGATGGCTCTGTGATCGAGGGACCCGGTGTTCAGGTCCAACGCGCGGGAACCGGTATGATGCACGCTGAGTTCAGTACCAACCATCACAAAGCCGGCATCATCCAACTATGGTTTCGCCCCCCACAAAGCGGGTTGGTTCCCGAATACCAAAACTTTCAACTCAAGGAAGGTGAATTGACGACCGTACTCGGCGGGCAAAAAGATGGCACCTTTGACAACACAATGACCTGCCAAATTGGCTTTATTGATGACGAAACCGTCATCGAAATAGAGGAGCCGTTTGTGGCGCTCATTACAAGAGGAAGCGCCACGGCCAATGATGAGAACGTTCACGAGGGCCAGCTTATTGAGGGGCAACAGGTCACATTAACCGCTCAACACCAACTTGGTTTGGCACTCATTACCTATAAGGCTAATTAGCTTTTGGCTTTAAGGCCCGAAAACATTAAAACTAACGTATTCTGATAATGTTGTGCTTTTTACAACCTGCCTTTTATACGCCATTGTTCTGACAATGCAATGGCTCTACACCCTCTAAGCAGAAGCCTTAAAATTAATGTTTACTGCCTGTATTCAACCTAAAAACGCCGTCAGTTTGACGTAAAAACACACATCAGGCCTCTTTTTTAACATCAAGTGTTCATAAATAAAGCAAACAGTCCTAATAAGGGTTTACAAAAATTTCGAACCTCTATATTATTCGCTTCGTCAGGAGAGATGGCTGAGTGGTCGAAAGCACCGGTCTTGAAAACCGGCAACCGTTAATAGCGGTTCTAGGGTTCAAATCCCTATCTCTCCGCCACATTAAAAGAAAAAACCGCTGTTTTTACAGCGGTTTTTTCTTATCTAGGACCTCGAAATCATCTTGCACAAATAGGTGGTACAGATGAACTTATTGAGACGTCCAAATAGCATTTACTGCACTCGTATCGTAACGCCTCTTCCCCGACGTAAAAGAGGCTAGGCTAATGCGTTAAAATTCTCCCTTCTGGCGCTAGAACGAAAAGCCGCTTACCAGAGAAATATCGGACAGGTTCGACTACTTCATGGACTTTTCGAAAAAACCAAAGCTCCGGCATTAAGTTTTGCTGAGTTCGCTCCCGGTCATCGAGGACGTCTCGGCAACAATGACGAGTTGAGTTTGAACAGACCACTGCTCTGATGAAGTGTTGCTGTTTGACACTGCCGCTCCTGAACGTCTGAGTTGCTGCCGCCAATGATACAGAGTCGCGGTGCTAAGCCCTCTTCTTTTGATAACTGTCTTACTGACATTGAATATGGTGGCAGTGGCTTCTTTTCGTTCTGCTGGAATACAAAATAAGGTTCACTCATTAACACCCGAACTGGTTAAATTTTAACAGTGACAACTATCCTGCACGAGGGGGCTTATTTTCTGCTATATCGAAGCTCTTTAAATATGCATGGGGATACATTTTGGAGTAATAGCCATCAAGTTTATCTTCTGAAATTGATGAGATAACCGCAAAGTCTTTTGACCTCAAAACGGTGATAGAAGATACGAAGATACTGATAGAAAAAAAAGCTAATAACACTTATACTCTATAAAAGTCGATCAAATATGTTGAAAATGCAACACCAGCAGGAATGGGGAGTATACATATTGCTATAAATATAGATTCAAAAGAGTTTCTAATATTAACTGGCGTTGCAGTGCATCGGATTTTAGTTGTATTGATGTTATATATAACCATACCAAGGCCAGAAACGAAAAAACCAATGTAAAGAGAATATATACTACTTATCGTTAAAACAATTAACAGCCCCAGTGAAACTAACACGATTCCGAGAACGGTTGAGTGCCTTACCCCAAGCAGTTTGTTCACTTTCTTGCAAAAAAACATGCTGCCAAAAATCATACCTGAACCGAATGTTGCTTCTGAAAATCCTAGCTCAAGAGAAGAAAGATTATATTTATCAACAACCAGTATTGGTGCAATGTACATGATGGTAGGAGTGAGCACAAAATTAGATAAAGCAGAAATAGATACAAGAAGTCGTTCAATTTTGTTATTTAAAAAAACATGCGCTAGAATCTGGGTGCAACCAATTGATTTATTGGTTTTGTCACCTTCTATTTTTATTGAAAGGAATATAATGAATGAGATGGACATCAAAGCTACGATTAATATAATAATATCGTTAGCATCCAATGCTTTAATTACAAATCCTGAGAAAACAGCGCCGAGAACCGTATTAATTGAATTTACAAAACCTCTTACTCTGAACGCTCTTTCTATATGATTACCTTTATATAGCGTAGGGACAATACTTGAACCTATAGGTTGTATCACTATACATAGTATTGATGTTAAAACATATATTGATCCAAGTTTAAAAGGGTCCACAGATTGATCAAAACCAAGTATAAGCAGGGATGCTACGGAAAGTGCTGAACATATGAGGAGAATGCTTTTCTTGTTAAGTCTTTCAGACAAAGAACTGAATGTAATTAACGTGATGACTTGTAGCGCCCAAGACAAAGTAATGAACCAACCAAGCTCAACTTTAAGGCCATGATGGTTTATCATAACCCAAGCTAATAACATGCCGACTGAGCGACATGATGATGTAAAAATGATGTCAGCTACTTGATAGATATAAAACGCTTTATGCTTCACGTTCTTTTCCTTGCTCGAAATTTTTCCACGCTTCATCAAATACAACTGCTGCATTCATGGCTCTTGTAAAACCGGAAAAGATAGAATTTTGAATGAGGATTTCTTGGATCTCTTCTCTTGTGAATCCAAGCTTAAAGGCGGCAAAACCTTGGAAAGAAAGTTGTCTCTCAGCACCACCCAATGCAATCAAGGCTGAGAGTGTTGCAATATGCCTTTCCTTAGTAGTAAGAACACCTCTCTGGTAAGCGTCACTGTAAAGACTGTTGATTAATCGCTCTACCAGATCTGGTGCTATTGGGTATAGAACATTCTCAAGCCGATTCAGAGCATCACCGTTAAATGATTTCATTAGTTCTATGGTGTTTTTATCTAGAGATTCAATGAAGCTCATTCTTAAACCCCTCTATCTCATTTTTACAATTGGCTATTATTTCCTTACCAAGAACAGTTAGGTCGCCATGAGTTTTGATCACAGAATGGCAATCATCAAACTGATTAATATTTTTCTTTAAATAAGATAAGGCTTTCGAATCGGATTTGTCTGAATGATAAATTTTATAGAAAAAAGCAGAGATTCTATATAACACAAACGCTGCGTGATAAATACCATTCATTGTCCTTAATCCTGTCCTTAATGGTGAAGGGTACTTTTCGTAATCCGGGTTTAGAACGATTTCGTCATGAATCATGATTGAAAGTAACATCTGGTGAGCTGACTCATGTATAATTTTTTCTACTATGAAATATTTATCTTCATCACACGTTTCTTCATTTATGAATACTGTACCCAATTTATGGAAATCACTTCCTGAGTAGACGACTTCATTACCGAATAAATTTGAAGCCTTAAATATAAAAATTCATCTACTATAGTGATTATTTCACCATATAAATCAGAGTCGATGACGTTAATATACTCCAATGAATTGACTATCTTTTCACTCAACGTATGGCTTTTATCTTCACTTACAGGGATACAAGTGAAATTATAGACATCATCATTTATATTCTCGTATAAAACGAACAGATCAACATCTATATTATCTTGGTTTCCAATGATTATTTTACTATTGGGCATTATATTTCTACCCAGCAGATTAAAATATAGATTAATATTATCAATATTCTCCGAATTTATATTTATTCCTATTTCATTTATAATATAGAATAAAAAACCGCTAGAATATTTTTTTTGATTTGAATCTTTAATAAATGAATCAACACTACTTAAGGTACCTTCATCGAGTACATCTCTACACACATCTAAGACATGCCGAAGAGAACTGTAGATACACTCGCGATTAAGGCTTTTTAAACACTCCGCCTGAGCAACAATTGGCTGGTGAGAAAATTTCATAGACCCTACCTCTAGGAAACAAGCAAACGTTTAATTCTGCTTGTTTCCTATGTGTTTATATTACTTAGTCCCGATCGTCATAATAGTTAAACAAGCGGAGTTGTTCTTTAGAGTAACCATTTTTTTAGTGTTGAATTTTTTAAGCATATTAATAATCCTTAATGAATTTTTGAAAATATATTTAAGCCCTGAGGGCAAAATAAATAATTCACAAATAGAATAATAAAATCAAGTCAAACCATGAATAAATTATATTATTTATCATATCAGCCTAATAAGACGCCAGAATTACACACACTTGCAAGCTTCTGAAAATTATGCCTTTCCTGAGAATTTGGCGACAGTCCACCATGGCGTTGTTAATGATCAAATTAGCTTGAATATCAATGACGCCATTTTACTCACTTAATTCGGCATCCAAAAAAACTGGGGAGGTTCCGTGTCGGATAATCTATCATTCTAATCAAGTGAACTTATTAATTCATCATAGCTAGGAGGCAGTTGGGAGTATGTTGACTGTATCGAATTAATGTCGCTGTTCTTTGCAAATAGCTCTATATCAAACGCAATTTGTTCTATCTTGGTTGCGCATATATTGCCTGCCATTCCTTTTAAAGTGTGAGCATGCAATGTTATTGCATCAAAATCAGCCTCGTCGATAGCTGAGGAAAGTTGTGATATTAGCTTAGGTGTAACCGCTTTTACTTCGTCGAATACAGTATCTACAAACTCTTGGTTCCCGCCTAATCGTTCAATCAACTTCTCTTTTTCCCAGGGAGAAAAGCCTAAATAATCTTTGCTAGATTGAGTAGCCGAAGAACTTGTATCATGGTGTTCGACGGGATTCTCTTTTGCAATAGGCATCGCTCGGCTGTTACTGATTGAAGTTTCTGATATATATCGTTGTAGCACTTCTAAAAGCTTATCAGGTTCAATGGGTTTGCTAAGGTAGTCATTCATTCCTGCATCTAGGCACTTCACTTTATCGCCTTTAAACGCGTTTGCGGTCATAGCTATAATAGGGATATGTCTAAACACGTTACCAGCTTGTCCGTCACGAATCGCCTTTGTTGCCGCGTAACCGTCAAGTATAGGCATTTGGCAGTCCATGAGCACAATGTCGAAGGGCATCGTGGTGACGCTGTCTTTCAAAGTCTCTATCGCTTCTTGGCCATTTGCCGCGATATTGATGAGGTCGCAGCTTGCACCGATATTTTCAAGCATGAGTTTAGCCACTTCCTGATTAACGACGTTATCGTCAACGATAAGAATCCGCGCATTTGTGATGGCACTATAATAGCCCGGACAGCTTCGCTCAATTGTGTCGTTGTCACTATCGGACACAAGGTTCGAGATAAACTCATGGGTGACAAGCTGATCATTACACTGTTTATCTTTAATTAAACTCAATGCTGTTTTTAGGTCGTACTCCGTAGCGGGCTTGGCAAAATAAGCGTTAAAACCGATGCGTTTAAAGTGCTCTGGTCCATGTTCATGATGGATGGAGGTCATCAGTATTAGTTTTATATTGTCGTAGTCTGAATTTGATCGAATAGAGCGAGCAAGCGCTTCACCATCCATTTCAGGCATCTGCATATCGAGTAGCACGGCATCGTAGACTTGTCCGTTAGTTTTATGCTCTTTTAACTGCTCTAGTGCTTCCAACCCGCTACCTGCTTGATCCACCTTTGCTCCCCATAACGCGAGTTGCTCGTATAGAACTTCTAAATTTGTTTTATTGTCATCGACTATTAGCAGCCTCAATTGGCTAATATCAATGGGCTTAAGTCTGTTTTGAGGCACTGTTGAATGACCTAAAGTGATATTGAAACGAAATACACTTCCCTCCCCAAGCTTACTCTCTACGGTAATATCACCGCCCATAAGCAGAGACAGTCTTTTGGCTATCGACAGGCCAAGCCCTGTACCTCCATACTTACGAGTCGTCGATGCGTCTACTTGAGAGAATTCGTCAAATAATGTGTTGATCTTGTTGGCTGGAATACCTATCCCTGTATCCGATACGGAGCAAGAAAACTGATATTGGGTATCGCTAATTGAGTCAAGCTCCGCGGTAATGACTATCTCACCGGAGTCGGTAAATTTAATGGCATTACTAACTAGATTATTCAATATCTGCCGAATACGACCAGAGTCACCTCTCACCCACGTATTTTCAATCTTGCTAAAGTTTAGAATCAATTCGAGATCTTTTTCATGGGCTTTGAACGCTAACGATTCTGTGAACTCCCCCAACTGTCTTAATAAATTGAAATCAACGTCTTCGATTTCAAGCTTTCCTGCATCCACTTTAGAAAAATCGAGTATGTCGTTAATGAGTGCTAGTAAGCCCTTGGCACTGGATTGGGCGACCTTAGTTTTATGTCTCTGAGACTGGCTTAAATCACTATGAAGCAATAGACCTAACATGCCTAATATTCCATTCATTGGTGTACGGATCTCATGACTCATACTGGCAAGAAACTCTGACTTCATCTTGGTCGCTTGCTCGGCTTTCTCTAGGGCAATACTGCGCTCATCGAAAGCAGCAGTAACCTGTTTTATGATGATGATCAAAAGTGAAAGGACGATAGTAAAAAGCACTAATGAAAGGGTTGAAATAAGATAGAGGTTTTTTTTGGTTTCGCCGAGATAGTTTTCGGCATTGTTCTTAAGATCAGAGAATAGGTAATCGGTCATCTCATCAACTTGATTTATTTTTAAAGTTATAACTTGAAATATTTCAAGGGGGTCTCGATCTCTGTAGCTTCCATTTAGATACTGTATCGCGTCGTCGGTGATACTGTCGTCTATGGCAACAACACGATCAATGATTGAAATATCCTCTCCACTACTTTTCATCCGTTTAATGATGAGCATATTACTTTGGTACTTCGCCATTGTGGAGGCTAAGGCATCGATATGCTTGATTGCTTTAGGGTCATTTTTATAGACATCTCTTAGGTTGCTGATGGTCACAGAGAGTTGCTCAAACTGTTGTAAAACCGCTTGCTCATAGTGATCTGATCCCCTTATTAAATAATTCTTATATCGATGAATGATTCCGTTATAGCCAAGCAATGACGTCAACTCGAAATGATAATAATCAGCTTCATCATTGAGGATCTGGGCTCTAAAGTCGCTAGCTTGATACGTTGCCTCTGTCTCCATAAGCTCGTTGAAATGGGCTAGCTCTCTACTGGTAAAGTAGTAGTTTAATAATTTAATATACACTTCTTGCTGCGCAATAACGCTCCTAAGGCGTTTCTTGATTCGAATAGCGTCCGTTTTGTCGGAGTTAGCCTTTTCCGTTGCGATCAGCCCTGAGAGAAGTGCTCTTTCAATACCAATGAGTTCTTTGAGTTTAAGCACTGTGACATAAGTGAGTAAACGATCTGAAAATTGCTTATCGACATTTTTGCTAATTATCTGGATATCATTGATAAGTAAATCAATAATTGCAGAGTAGATATTTAAAGTCTGTTCCCAGCCTTTTTGGCCTTGTGAAGATGCTTGTCTAATTCTTTCTAGGCTCTCACTCGCAGCAATGTCCAATAACGATGTGACTTGTTTATCCGTTTCATTTGATTTTTCTAACATAAGCAATTTAAAACGGTCCTCTCCACTTGTTAGATAGCCAATACTGAGTCCTCGCTCCTGTTGCATCGTGTGGATAAGGTTACTGATTGGTTCAATCCGGTCAAAGGCAAGGTTCTGCTGATTCACTGATTCAATATTGCTATTTTTAATAAGAATATCGTTAGTGAACAATACGATGGATATAGTCAGTGGTAGACCGATCGAAAATAGTATCTTAGCCCTAATTGTTGAGCTGCTCCGCAACTCTGAGAAGGTTGTTTTAGAGAGCAACAGGTAAGCGATTGGTACCGAAACTATGGCGAGGAGCACACCATCTAGAACGGCTTCGGGAATGTTGGGAAACCATTTTTCAGCAAATGGAAGGATTTGTATGACGATAAACTCAACAACCCCAATCAAGAGCGCAATTGCGAGTACTAAGGTCAGTATTTCAGGTTGAGCTAGTCTCTTTGGGTTTGAATTCTCACTATCCACACACATTCCCTGTTGCTAGTTACGGGTATATGTCAGCTAAGTTTGAATATTGAGACGCTGCATTTTTTATTCAGTATAAACGGACAGATAACTCAGTAACCTGCCGACCTAAACCCTGAACAAAGTGTAGTCAATAATTTCAATGTTATAGAGAGTATAAAATTCTTCACAATCTTGTTTTATTCATTTTCTTGGCCAGAACAAATGCCACTCATACTCATTTGGCCGTGGGTAGGTGCATAGTGATACGTTGAGTTTGGTCTCATTGTTTGTAGTGAACGAAGAAGGATCTCTAGTTATTTGAAATACCAGAGTTTATCCGAAGCCAAAATAGAAGAACTGAACCTCTAAGAAGCTTTTGTCCAGAGGTGTGCTAGAGCCGATCACCACAAACGCACCTGTGCCCCAAAATGGGTTACCCCTCGAAGCTCGAACAAAGTTGCTCAGGTAACTTTGATATACAAAAAGTAATGAAAGGCAAAAGGCAAGACCTGACTCTATATGTTCCTCACTAAAAACTCTCAAATCGAGTTAAGACGACTAGCTTTCAAGCCTCCGCTCCCTTATAGATAGGGTAGCGGAGGCATACGCTTAAATGTCTTTAAGGCACTCGCTTATACCTTCTTTTATCTCCCCCCTCCAAATGACAGAGGAAGTGGCCTATTTTTTTCCTTCTCTAGCTCTTTAATAACATCGAGCTTTTCAGCACTGTATAGCAGAAGCTGACAAGGAGTATTTGTATCAATCTTTCCTTGTTTATAGCAATACAGGAAATAGAGAGTCACTAGACATATAGCTTTCATTGCGAGAAAATGATCTATTAAAGAGTCAAAAACAGTTTATAGACTCCGAGTTTCTAGAAAATGCTGACCGGCTAGCCAAGTTGAGCGTATTCTCAATCAACTTCGATACCATGCAAGCATACGAAGAATTTAAGAAGCAAGCCAATCACTAGCTGCAGTGAACCGCTAACCTGATTACATCAGTCATTCTTGGACCACATTAAGTGAGAGTCAGCGAAAGGTTGAGGGCGTTCAGAATTCTGCGTCACGTTCAAAATAAAAACGTCACCGACGACATAGGTTGACAAAAGCGCGTTGCCTTTTTGGGCATCAAAGGTAATTCTCGTCTTCTTGCTCTCCTTGCCTATAGCTGCCCAGATGCGTTGAAAAGCACTTATGTTTGATCATTTCAAGTACCTTGTCTTTGAGTTCCGCCGGATAGATTCGTTTTTCTGTCAGCTCACTCACAGGCACCCAAGCAACCGACTGGATGTAATTCTCATCATTTAAGCCCGTAAGATTATCGATATGCGGCTCACCCTGATACCGAGACACAAGATAAAAAAACTCTGAGTGGTAACGGTTACTTTGTGTTTCGAGAAACTCTCTGACGCAAATCAGTTCACCCACTTCAACATCGAGACCCGCTTCTTCTTTAAACTCCCTGACGACACAATGTTTAGAGCTTTGGTCACTGTCTTCCATTCCACCACCGGGAGGTATCCAGTATTGACCGGAAAAATCTCTGACGTTAAGTAACAGGATTTGGTCACCTTTGAGGAGTATTCCTGCGGCTCTTATTCTATGTTGCATATTTTTCCTTAACCTACTGAGCGTATACCTTGTATGCCGCTTTAAACAACTGTAAATGGACAGGGATAAGCTGACTGTGCTCACTACGGTATCCACCCCCAACAACACAAGCAATCGGTAAGCGTCTTATTTTCGCCAGCTCAAACATAAACAAATCCCTCTGATAAATGGCCTCTGTCGACACATTAAAATAGCCGAGTTCGTCATCTATGTGGATATCAACACCCGCATCATAAATAATGAGATCCGGTTGATGGAGGTTAATCGCCATCTCAACCACAGAAAAGAAAGCATCGAGAAACTCAGCATCCGTTGTTTCTCGTGGCAAAGCAACATCCATGTCCGAGTCAGGCTTTCTGGCGGGGAAATTCTTCGCGCAATGAAAGGATAAGGTAACGATGTCATTTTGCTCGGCGCATAACGTTGCTGTCCCATCCCCATGATGGACATCACTATCAACGATCAGAACTTTCTCAACTCCCTCTTTGGTCAAAGCACGCTTAGCGGCTAGGACGAGATCATTGAGTAGGCAGAACCCACTACCGAAGTCGTAGTGGGCATGATGATACCCACCACTTAGATGAATGGCTATCTGATGGTCGAGCGCCTGCTCTGCCGTTAAACACGTGCCCCCTGCCGATGTAAGGGTTCGTTCAATCAAGCGTTCACTCCACGGAAAACCAATACGTCTCATTTTAACCGCAGGTAAATGGCCGTCAAACAGCTCAGTAATGTACTCGTTACAATGAGTTTCTATTACTTCAGACCGGCCAAGCGGCTCCGGTTGTAGGTAGTGGAATACTTGATGCCACTTTTTATCAATATTGCGTTGTTTCTCAATTTCGTTAAACAGAAGGCGATACTTATCAATCGGGTATCTATGCCCTTGAGGCAAAGGAAATTGCGAGTAAATAGCATGATAAATCAGTGGGATCATGGGGTCTGTCATTCAGTCAATTTTTGATAGAGTAACAAGATCTCTGTCCGTTTCACAATCTGAGAAACAGGGATTGGCTTTTATGCCCGTGTTGCTTTGACGACAAATACACAGTGTCAAAGCAAGCCGGTTCAATCGCAAAGAGAAAACTTTCGTTGTTGAACCTAGCTTGGTAAGGTTGAGCGTCGATACTTAAATAACGTCAAATATGGAAGGGTGGTGATGAAGACGGTTCTCATTACAGGGGCAAACCGAGGCATTGGCCTTAGTTTGGTGAAACAATATCTTAAGACTGGTTGGCACGTTCACGCTACATATCGTTCTGAATTAGAGGCGGCTGACTTACTGTCTATATCCGGAAAATCACTGACCTGCCACCAATTGGACGTAACCGACTACCCAGCTATGGACTGTCTTGCAAAGACCCTCCCTCCCCTCGATGTGTTAATTAATAATGCAGGCTACTATGGGCCAAAGGGCAAATCATTTGGTACCACCGATGTGGAACAGTGGAGAAAGGTGCTTGAAGTAAATACCATTGCTCCATTAAAGCTAGTGGAAGCTTTATATACCAAGCTTCAGCAAGGAAGCATAAAGAAAATTGCGTGTCTCTCCTCAAAAGTTGGCAGTATCACCGAAAATACATCCGGAGGTGGATACATCTACCGCTCTTCTAAGGCCGCACTCAACTCGGTGGTCAAAAGTCTGAGCAACGATCTTTCTCCACAGGGTTTTACCGTTCTCGCCCTTCACCCCGGATGGGTACTAACCGATATGGGCGGGCCAAATGCACTGATTGAGGCACAAGTCTCCGCTGCCGGATTAATTCAAGTGATCGATGGGGCCAAAGACCATCAATCAGGGGCGTTTCTCAATTACGACGGTACAAGCCTACCGTGGTGACAGCTCGATCCCTAGAAGCGAGCGCCTGAGCTAACTTAGACTTTTAAGGCGTGTTCTATCGACTGCGCTTCTTTGAGTCGTACTGCGCTCTGCTTTTTCGTTTTCGCTTAAAGCTAGGTCGTTCCACTTTGGGTAATTCCCTTAAAGAAGCAGGGACGGGACCGGTTTTAACTTGATGCATTAGTCCATCGATTTTATCGTGCAAGGCTTGCATAAACGGCTGATAGGGTTGATTTTTCTCCGCCATATCTTGCAATTGGTGCTCCCAATGCGCCGTCATATCGGGATACGTAGCGTCAGAAGGTAGCGCACCAATCAATCCTCGTCCTGCGGGCGAACTTAAGATCGTTTTACCGTTACGCACTAAAAGCTGGCGTTTAAAGAGGGTATCCAAGATACCCGCTCGGGTGGCTTCGGTGCCGAGTCCATCGGTATCTCTAAGGACTTTTTTTAGTTCTTTGTCCTCAACAAATCGGGCGATGCCCGTCATTGCTTGGAGAAGCGTTGCTTCGGTGAAAGGCTTGGGAGGTTCTGTTTTTCGATCATTAATTTCACCTTCTCGACAGTTCAGGACAACATTTTTTTCAAGAGGCGGAACCGTGTCGATACTCGTGTCAGTCTCTTCGACTTTCCCCATCAAGACTTTCCAACCCACCGAGACTAATTGTCTGCCCTTAGCAATGAAACTCCCGCCTGCGATATCAAAAACCAATTTCGCCTCAGCATACACAGCCGCAGGATAAAACTGCATCAGATACTGGCGTGCAATCTGCTGGTAAATCTTCATTTCATTCCCAGAGAGTACCTTGCTGGCGAGACTTTTAGGTGTGGGAATAATGGCATGGTGAGCATCCACTTTTTTGTCATTCCACACCTTAGATTTCAGTGCCAGATTGGCCTCTTGAACGGCGGGACCAAGTTCACTGGCATTATGTGCAATGGATTTACACACACTGTTTGCTTGAGCATAATGCTCCATCGGCAAGTAACGGCAGTCTGAACGTGGGTAAGTAATCAATTTATGCTTCTCGTACAATGACTGGCATGTATCCAATACTTGCTGAGCACTCATTCCAAACCGTTTGGCGGCGTCTATCTGTAAGGCTGACAGCGAATACGGAAGTGGTGCAGACTGTGTTGACTGCTTTTGCTCTGACTCAACCACTCTCGCGGGCTGACCCATAATTCGGTTGGCAACGTTCTCAACCAATTTTCGATTTAGCACCCGGCCCTCTTCATCTTGCCATGGTTTGCAAGCCTCACTAGGTTTCCACTTGGCACGAATATCGAAACTTACCTTGCTATCCCGATAGGGAATGAGCGCATGAAGTGTAAAATAATCTTTGGCAACAAAGTGCTCTATTTCTTCGTCGCGTCTCACGACTAACCCCAACACAGGAGTCTGCACTCGGCCAACGGATAGCACCCCCTGATAGCCCGCTTTCTGCCCAAGCAATGTGTATGCCCGAGACATATTCATTCCATACAACCAGTCAGCTCTCGAACGAGCAAGCGCGGAGATCGACAAAGGAATAAAATCGCGATTGCTTCGCATCTGATTCAAGGCTCGTTTGACTGCAGGCAGGTTTAAATCACTGATGAGGAGCCGCTGAGTTGAGGCTTTTTGGGTTTTACTGACTTTACAATAATCGAGGACCTCATCCACCAATAACTGCCCTTCTCTGTCCGGATCACCCGCATGAATAATCTCGGACACGTTTTTCAGCAGCTTTTTGACCACAGTCAGTTGCTTACTGGCGGATTTTCTCGGTCTTAATTGCCATCGTTCAGGAACTATAGGTAAATCTGCTAAGTCCCACTTTTTATATCTGTCATCGTAGGCATCGGGTTCGACCTGCTCAAGTAGATGGCCGATACACCAAGTGACGATGTCCCCATTCGCACAACGAATAAAACCTTGTTCTTTTTTCTGCGGGTTAGGCAAGGCTGCAGCAATAGCCCGCCCTAGACTGGGCTTTTCAGCGATAAAAAGTCGAGACATACCGATTCAATCCGAAGCCATAAACAGCTTTATACAATAAGGGCCACATTATCGAATGTGGCCCTTATAAAAATCAAGAAAAACTGTAAATTTACACAGTATTCTTATTATGACTCTTCGTCCGTTGCCGTGCGCTCAGCCGCTTCTTTCACCAATGATTGAAGCTCACCTTTTTGGAACATTTCAATGATGATGTCACAACCACCGATGAGCTCACCTTCGATCCAGAGCTGTGGGAAGGTTGGCCATTGTGCGTAAATAGGCAATTCCGCACGGATGTCTGGGTTCTGTAGGATGTCTACATAGGCAAATTTCTCCCCACATGACATCAAAGCTTGTGACGCCTGAGAAGAAAAACCGCAGCTAGGCAGTTTAGGAGAACCTTTCATATAAAGAAGGATCGAGTTCTCTTCGAGTTGCTGTTTGATTTTGTCGATGGTTTCCATTACTTCCTCTTTAAGGCTGTACTACTAGTTATCATGACATTTTAAACGATTACTGGAGAATAAAAAGCCTATAATGTTTGAGGGTTTTTTATGACAATGAAATTTCATATAGAATTTGACGCTGACGCTTTTATTAAAGTAAAAACTTGTTAAACTATAGCCCACATAATGGTCGGCCCTTTAGCGATCCATTAATAATAAATAACATTGGAAGCAATCGAGAGAGTTTCTCTCTTTCTTATTCAACGGAGAACCGAGCAATGGCATTTGAACTACCCGCTCTTCCTTATGCGAAAGACGCACTAGAACCACATATTTCAGCAGAGACTCTAGATTTCCACCACGGTAAGCACCACAACACTTACGTTGTAAAGCTAAACGGCCTTATTCCTGGTACTGAATTCGAAGGTAAATCACTGGAAGACATCATCAAGACGTCAACAGGTGGTGTGTTCAACAACGCAGCGCAGATCTGGAATCACACCTTCTACTGGCACTGTCTAGCCCCTAACGCAGGTGGCGAACCAACGGGTGTTGTTGCTGATGCAATCAACGCAGCGTTTGGTTCTTTTGATGCCTTCAAAGCGAAGTTTACCGATTCTGCTATCAATAACTTCGGTTCTTCATGGACTTGGTTGGTTAAGAAAGCCGACGGCTCTCTAGATATCGTAAACACATCTAATGCAGCCACGCCTTTAACAGAAGAAGGGATCACACCACTTCTTACTGTTGACCTGTGGGAACATGCTTACTACATCGATTACCGCAATGTTCGTCCAGACTACATGAATGGCTTCTGGGCATTGGTTAACTGGGACTTTGTTGCCAAGAACCTAGCGAAATAAGCTCACCTTCTTAAAGGCGAACTTCACTACGTTTAAAAAACCAGCACTTAGCTGGTTTTTTCTTTTCCTATCAGCCATTTCACTAAAGTTAACCTCTATGATGCCGCTATATAGACATCAAGCGAGGTATCATGCACACTCAAATTCATACTTTAGATAAAGCCAGCATCATCAACGAACTTCAGTTCGGCAAGGGGATAAACCAGGCTGTCTATGAAGGGAGACGCGCTGACTTTGCCTTGATCCTCTCTTTGTTCTCAGATGATGTGCGTGACAATACGCCGATTGAAAAGGTGACAGAGCTGGACACCACAGAAAAAGCGCTCAGACGTCGCTTTGAACTGCCTCCGCCACAACCCATACGCTCAGATCAAAGTGCCTACAGCGTCTCCGCCGTGCAATCTGATTTGTTTCAACGCTCCGGTTTATCTAGCGCTAAACTCAGCCACTACCTGACACCAGAAGTCTTGGCTTATATTCCTGAAGAGACTTACGACTTGCCTGAAGAGGTGTATCACAATTTGTCTGGCCACCAACGTCGGCAACTGGGCGAACACCAAGAGAAAAAACTGATCCCCATCGATCTTTACAACCAACTGATTGAAGCTCAGAGAACCTTTCAAATTCACACTCAAATTTAAAAGCCTGCCTAGATCACATTATCAATACTACTGTTTCCATACATACTCATCCTGAATGAATTAATGTGTATGACCGCAAAAAAATCATCTTAACCCAAAGATATGCACAAGTTATTTGAGCTTATTCACACCTAAGTCACAGCTAGTCTACCATGCTATGTGGACAGTATTTTTGACCAAGGCGGAGGCCCATTATATGGATATAAAAAGCGCCGTAGTATTAGTCACTTCAGCAGGATCTCAGCTCGGTAGCACTTTAGCGGCTCACTTTGCGTCTTTGGGGGCAACCGTCGTGTTATGCGACAAAAGTGCAGCGCAATTGAATGAATCCTATTTAAGGTGCAAGTCCATTTCTCCAGACATCCATCAGTTTGCCTTACCAGACAATTCGATGGAGGCCATTAATGCCTTGTTTCAGTTTATTGATCAATCCGTTCACCAATCCCCTGACGTTCTTATCAATACACTCACCAGCCAAACAATGCCGAATTTTTTCGACAAGCATGCAGGGGATGTCTTTACCCAGCATTTGTCCCTAATGGCAGCGACACTGTTCAGCTTTGGTCAAGTCACCGCAGAAAAAATGCGCGCCGATAAAAAAAATGGCGTCATTGTCAATGTCATCGCTCATGCCAATTACCATGACTTGTCTGGTTTCGAAAACGCCAGTTCCATGGTCGCGGGTTTTACTCAAAGTTGGGCAAAAGCTCTCACTCCCTTTAATATTCGTGTCGGCGGGGTTGTCCCTTGCTACGAACAAGAAGAAATTCATTGGGCAGAAATTCATGATGAGATGATTCGCAACACTGAATATATCGTCTCCAATGACTACTTTAGTGGCCGAGTAATGGCAGCCTAACGACCACTAAAGTGATCGAAGGAGGCTTTCCGAGGCGTCTTCAATAAGATCAAGGACTAACTCAAATACGTCATGGCCACCATAATAGGGATCTGGGATGTCGTCATAGCCACTCGATCCAAAACTTAAAAATAGTCGAAGCTTGTGTTGATGAGGTTTGGGACACAGCTTAAACAGGCCCGATAGATTTTCTTGGTCTGTTGAGAGTATCAGGTCAAAAGATTCAAAGTCCTTTTCAACCACCTGTCGCGCTTTTATTCCTTGGAACGAATATCCCCTTTTTTCACCTGCGGCTTGAGAACGGGGATCGGGTAAAGCGCCCTGATGAAATTCAAGCAAACCAGCAGAATCAATGTTCACCTCAATACCTAATGCCGTGGCTTTCGCGCGTAATACCGCTTCAGCAGTGGGTGAACGACAGAGATTGCCCATACATATGATCAAAATATTATTCGTCATTGCTTTCAGTCCTATCTTTTTGAACTCATGGTTTTTTACCATGACACAGTTACGCTATTATAGAGACGGTTTTAGCAATATTAAAATGGGTTGACCATGAATTCAGAGACAGATAAACAACAACGACATAAAGCTCGGCAACAAAAGGTAAAACAACAAATTGACGCTAAAATTGATGCCGCGCAACAAGAAAAAGGACTGCTTCTTGTGATCACAGGCAACGGCAAAGGTAAATCCACGTCAGGTTTTGGCACCATTGCTCGAGCCGTCGGGCATGGTTTTAACTGCGCAGTGGCTCAATTTATTAAAGGGACCTGGGACAATGGTGAACGGAATTTATTAGAAAAATTGGGTGTCGAGTTTAAAGTGATGGCAACAGGCTTTACATGGGAAACTCAAAATAAGGCCACTGATCAAGAAGCAGCCCAAAGTGTCTGGAGTGAATGCAAACGCATGCTGTTGGACGACACCATTGATGTGGTTCTATTTGATGAACTGACTTATATGATCAGCTACGGATATATTGATCTTGATGAAGTCGTCAGTGCCCTCAATGGTCGCCCCAAAATGCAATCGGTTGTGATTACTGGCCGAGGAGCACACCGAACCTTAATAGAGATGGCCGATACAGTCTCTGAGGTCAAAAACATCAAACATGCCTTCGATGCTGGCGTAAAAGCGCTTAAAGGCGTTGACTGGTAATTAAATCACACGCCATGTTTTATAGGAAGCACTCACTAAGCCCTGCGCCCAGCACACAAACAGCCGAGCTCAGGGGCATGATAGCTTCACGAACATAGGGGCACGCTGCCCCTATTTTTTCTCTTAATCCAACGTCGCTTCAAGTTCCTTGATAATCGCAGATCCAATCGTGGCAATCGCTTTGTTCAACTGCTTGATCGTTGTTTGACTTTCAGTAATATAAATTGATACAAGCACAGGCTTAGATTTTGGCGGAATGAGCACGGCAATGATCCCTCGTGAACCATGCCCACCAGCCCCTGTTTTGTCCCCAATTTGCCACGTTTTTGGCAATACTGAACGCAAGAGATCATCGGCAACCTGATCCTGTTTCATCCACTGTAGAAGCTGTTGTTGTTTTGGCTTAGACAAGACATCCCCAAAGAGCAATGCATCGAGCGTACGGTTGATAGCCGCTGGTGTTGTGGTATCACGCTTATCTCCGGGCGTCCCTTGATTAAGTTCAGGCTCCCAACGGGACATCAAGGTCTCGCTGTCTCCCGTACCTCGAAGAAACTGAGTCAATCCCTCAGGTCCTCCGACATACTTCAGAACAAGGTTACCTGCCGTGTTATCACTTGTGGTAATGGTTGCATGACATAACTGCTCGTAAGTTAGCGCCTTATTTAGGTGTTTCCCAGTGACGGGAGAATATTCAACCAAATCCTTTTCAGTGATCATGACCGTTTTGGACAACGCACCTTTGTCTAAGGCCGCCGCACAAGCAAGAACTTTAAATGTACTGGCCGTAGGAAAACGTTGATCACCATTGTAACCCCATTGCTGATTTGTATTGGTGTTGTTCACAAAAACGCCAACTCGCGCACCATCAAGTGAGGTTGAGACAGCGTCAATACTTGAAACAATTGACGCTGGCATGACTTGGGCAGTCACA
This sequence comes from Vibrio ostreicida, assembly GCF_013074385.2. Taxonomy (GTDB): domain Bacteria; phylum Pseudomonadota; class Gammaproteobacteria; order Enterobacterales; family Vibrionaceae; genus Vibrio; species Vibrio ostreicida. The sequence goes on along the minus strand of NZ_JABEYA020000002.1, from coordinate 573,513 downwards.
ACACTGGACAACGAGAGTAACATTGAGCCAGTAAGCCACTTAAACAAGCGTGTGCTTTTTTTCATTGATATACCTTTATAATTTTATTTAAGACAGTAGACATTTAATAACCCAATATGACTGGGCGGAAAATTCACAAAAATTATTAATTTTTTTTTATCAACAATCGTCAACGTTAAGTAAAAAATAAAAAAAGCGCACTCTGGGTGCGCTTCCGTCCTTTTATAAGGTGTCTCAATTAATTGAATAGCCCTTTCAGCAAACTGTTTACTGCGTCTCTGGTTTTTTCGTCCTTAATCTTCTCACCGAGTTTTTCGTCCAATTTCTTCAACCCGCGATCGATTTCTTTCTGGGCTTTTTGCTTAAGAACATCGTCAAAGACAAGCTTGAACTTAGGGTCCGTCCATGAACCAGAGATATTCACCGGAATCGTGACATCTTTCAGTTCATCAATATCTTTTCCACCTTGGCCTTTGAGTGAACCCACAATGGAAGTGCTGACCGTAAAATCAACCGTCTCTGTTAGGTAATTGGCGCCACCATTTCCTCGAATGCGAAGTAAAGGCGATTGCAACGTGAGATCATCGGTCGACACTCGCCCCTTATTCAGTTTAAGCGTAGCTTTCATGGCACTAAAGTCTGTTTTTTCAGCCTCTGACGTGCTCTCTGCCTTCTGGCCCTTAAATTTGGCGTAATTCTCACGTATCAGTTGAGCGATATTGATCCCATTAACAGCCCCATCTTCAAAACTAATCGCGATCGTACCCACAAGGTTACGCTTCATCCCAGACGGCGTCAGGCTGCGCCCCTTGATATCCACATCAATATTACCCGTGCCTTCCAGCTTATCGTTATTCGCGACATCAATGAGAAGAGGCTGAACCTTCACCCCTTTGATCTGCTTCTTTGCTGTATAAGTGGCCGGTGACCTACGTGCGTCCAAAACCGCTGTTGCCTTGATTGACCCTTGGTACAAATTTGAGGTGAACGACGTTAATTTTGCCAATCCACGGTTGATGGAGAACTGAGCCTCAACGTTCTGCATCTTAGCGTTACTGGCTTTGAATTTATCTATTTTGATATCACCTTTCACATCCAAGGTTTTCAATGCTGACAAATCAGGCTCCGCTTCCGCAGCACCTTGTTGCTCTGACTTGCTAGCTGAGCTTGCTTGAGGTTGACTCGATACAGACTTCGTCGATGACGGCTCAGCGGCTGGTTGACTTAACCCTAAAAATTCATCCAAATCAATCTCTGGACTATGCAGTGAAAAACGAATCTGAGGGACATCTTTGAGCGTCACGTCAGCCCGACCATCAAAGACCAAGGCGTTCGCGGTGAGTTTTTCTAAGAGGAAACTCAGATGATTCTTGGTTAAATCAAAAGACAAATCAGACGTCATATCCACTTTCATCGGCGACTGAGGAAGTGATGGGCCTTTGAATGTTGCATCGAGGGAGAGCTGATTCATTGCTATCTTACTGATGGCCTTATCGACCTGAAGCAACGCCGAGCCTTTCATATCGATGGCCAAACCTGCCGCATTACCGTTAACGGAAAAGCGCAGTGCATTTTCTTTGTCAAAATCAAACGTATCTAGAGCGATTTTTGCGCTATCAATGGTATTCGCTGGATCGTTAAAGCGCGTATCAAGGTCAATGTTACGCAGTGAGTACGATGTAAAGCCCGTCGATAGTGTAAATTCTGCCTCACCCTCTACTGCAAATGTCTGTTGGTTATTTTCTCCCTTCGCAGAAAAATCAACCTTGGTCCATGTCTCCACCGCAAATTCAGACAAATTCAGCGACACATCATACAACTTGGTGTAAGAGCCTGCTTGCTTGTCCTGAATTTCCACCGCAGAATTGGAGATCGTAATTCCGGCTAAGTTGATGCCCCACTCAGAGGCAGCGTTTGCTGAGTTATCTCCTGAAACGGTCGTGGCTGAAGGGCGAGTTGAAGTCTCTTCTGACACAGGGGTTGTGCTGTTCGCTTGGGTCAAGGCATCAATATTCTTACGACCGTCTGGTAACGTTTCGAGGTAAAACGCGGCCCCATCTAAAGTAATATTGCCAATCTCAAGTCGCTGACTCAGCAAAGGCATAACCGAAACATCGATACCGACGCTCTCTACCTTGAACATGGTTGATTGACTGAACCCCTCAGGATTGCGCAGCTCCGTTTTACCAAGTTCAAAACCAACCGACGGGAAAAATTGCCAAGCAATGTCTCCTTCAATAACCAAATCAAGCCCGGTCTGTTTTTGCGCTTGCTCGACAATCAAAGGTTTAAACTGGTTTGGGTTGACCAAGAATACCAGTGCGAGCAGTGCACCAATAATGATCACGATGGGAATGGCAATAAATAGGAACAATTTCTTCATCAGCGTCGTCCTTGTTATGGAATGGCCAGATGGTGACAGACAAGTACTCAAACAACCGATGAAACAACACATGGCGTCAGGTACATAAACAAAGTGGCACATAAAGTGCCACTTCTCACATAAAAAATAAAGCGCCGGAGCGCAACAAATGCTTAAGCTTTCAAAAGTTTTGCAATGTGCGCTTTCAATACATCGATCGCGATACGGTTTTTACCCCCGCGTGGCACAATAATATCGGCGTATTGCTTTGACGGTTCAATAAATTGCATGAACATTGGACGGACCGTTTCCTGATACTGTTTAAGCACAGATTCCATCGTACGTTGGCGCTCTTCTACGTCGCGCTTCACTCGGCGTAAAAGACAGATATCTAATGGTGTATCCATAAAGACCGTCGCATGCATCAAATCACGCAGACGAGGATCAGTCAAAAGTAAAATACCTTCAAGAATAATCACTTTTTTAGGGGTCATAGTCGTCGTGTTATCGGTTCGAGTATGCTCTGTATAGCTATATTCAGGGACTTCTACCGCTTCACCACGAGTTAATGATTGTAGATGCTCGCATAGGAGATCATGGTCCAGCGCGTTCGGGTGATCGTAGTTGGTTTTTACGCGCTCTTCCATACTCAGCTGGCTTTGGTCGTTGTAGTAGCAATCTTCCGTAATCACACCAATTTGATGATCGCCCACTTTCTCACGAAGCTCATTGTAGATAGTGCTGGCGATTAAACTTTTTCCAGAAGCCGACGCGCCAGCAATACCGACGATGACGCATTGATTAATATCAGACATTATTCTTGCACCCGATGATTTGAATTGGTGTCATATTCCAATACTAGCATTGCGCCATACAACGCCTCGCTAGTATCAGTATGTATTAGATAAACCGCCTGATTATAAGGGCTTCAGGACAGACTTACTAGTCAGGAATAGGGACAAACAGATAATTGGAATAAATAACAGTAGCGCAAACGATTAACAAAAGCGGCACAATGAACAAGCACTCAAAAAGCGCACACTCTTCTTGCCACTATCGCGCTATTCAACCATTTTAAACTGAATGGATTGGGGCTTTTCGATCCCATGCCAATACATTCGAGAGCATACTGATTCCGCCAACCGATGGTAGTAAGCGGCATGCTCTGATGTTGGCCGGGCGGCCACAGTAGGACAGCCATTATCAATATCTTGACGCATTGATATATGCAAGGGGATTTGTGCCAACAAGTCAAGACCACAATCCCGTGACATTTGTTCAGCACCTCCTGAACCAAATAGGTCTTCTCTTTCTCCACAATGGCTACAAATGTGGTAACTCATATTCTCTACTAGGCCGACGACGGGAACCTGCACCTTTTCAAACATCGCGGCACCTTTGCGCGCATCAGATAAGGCGAGATCTTGAGGCGTGGTAACAATAACGGCTCCGGTGACTGGGATTTGTTGAGCCAATGTCAATTGAATATCGCCCGTTCCTGGCGGCATATCAATCACCAAGTAATCTAAATCGGGCCACTCGGTTTCGTTGAGTAGCTGCGCCAGTGCCTTTGAGGCCATCGGCCCACGCCATATGGCCGCCTCCTCTTTCGATACCAAATAACCGATCGAATGAGTGTAAATACCATAAGCAGATATCGGCGTCATCCATTTATCATCACGAACCTCTGGTTTGGCGTCTTCTTGACTGAGCATCATAGGCACCGAAGGGCCATAAATATCGGCATCAAGTAAGCCAACCTTAGCATCAGACTGGGACAGTGCTAGAGCCAGATTGACCGAGGTGGTCGATTTACCCACTCCACCTTTTGCCGAAGTGATGGCGATAATATTTTTAACCCCTTTCACTTCATGGCCTAAGTGAGTTTGCAACGCCTTAGGGGCGACTTCAATATTAAAGTCAAATGACGCCACTGACTCACCTTGACGGACTGTGATCCAATTTGACAATTCACTGGCAAGAGACTGAGAAGCAAACGGAATCGAAATACTCAGCTGCTTCGAGTTGACCGAGACAATGTTGGCCACAGAAGCCCAATCCGAGATCAGGCTGGGATGTTGAAACTGGTTTAGCCATGAACAAAAATCTTTCTTTGAAGTCAATTGACGCATAGACCCTCCTTTTTGTACCAATCCTAACACGAGTGGCATCAGACTAAACCCTGAAAAAACTAAGTTATTCCCTCGGCGAGATCTTGGAGTCGCTTGAGGGATAAGGTAGTATTAGCGTCTATTTTCTATACCTATCAACATAAGCGAATATTTAAGTATGGCAAACGATCCAAGAAACCTTGACCCAAGAAAACTGCTGGTAACTTGTGCCCTTCCGTACGCTAACGGTTCGATCCATTTAGGCCATATGCTTGAGCATATCCAAGCCGATATTTGGGTTCGTTACCAACGCTTGCGCGGCAACACTGTAAACTTCATTTGTGCTGACGATGCTCACGGCACGCCGATCATGCTTAAAGCGCAACAGATGGGTATAACGCCAGAAGAAATGATTGCCGCCGTCAATGAAGAGCACCAGAAAGATTTTGCTGGCTTTGATATTAGCTTTGACAACTACCACAGCACGCATTCTCAAGAAAACCGTGAACTGGCATCACATATTTATCTTGAACTAAAGAAAAATGGTTTTATCTCCAGCCGCACGATTTCTCAGTTGTTTGACCCTGAAAAAGAAATGTTCCTTCCGGACCGTTTTGTTAAAGGGACATGCCCCAAGTGCAAATCGGAGGACCAATATGGTGACAACTGCGACAATTGTGGCGAAACGTACAGCCCAACCGAATTAATTGAGCCTAAATCCGCTGTTTCAGGGGCCACCCCTGTGATGAAAGATTCTGAACATTTCTTCTTTGATCTCCCACAATTTGAAAGCATGCTTCAGGCTTGGACGCGTTCCGGATCGCTACAAACAGAAACGGCGAACAAGATGCAAGAATGGTTCGAGTCCGGTCTTCAGCAATGGGACATTTCCCGCGATGCACCCTACTTTGGTTTCGAAATACCGGGTGAGAAAGACAAGTTCTTTTATGTTTGGTTAGACGCCCCTATTGGTTATATGGGGTCGTTCAAAAATCTATGTGATAACCGTGACGATTTAGACTTCAATGAGTACTGGAAAAAAGACAGTACCGCAGAGCTTTATCACTTTATCGGCAAAGACATCGTTTATTTCCACAGTCTTTTCTGGCCAGCCATGCTTGAAGGTTCCGGATTCCGTAAACCTAACAATGTCTTTGTTCACGGTTATGTCACGGTTAACGGAGCTAAGATGTCTAAATCTAAAGGTACTTTCGTGAAAGCGAGCACTTACCTTGAACATTTGGACCCAGAGTGTCTGCGTTATTATTACGCTGCAAAGCTCAATAGCCGAATTGACGATCTCGACCTAAATCTTGACGATTTAACCCAACGCGTCAATGCGGATGTCGTCAATAAAATTGTCAATCTGGCTTCTCGAAATGCGGGCTTCATTACCAAGCGTTTTAATGGGAAACTCTCAGAACAATTTGCTGAACCAGAGCTTTACAACGAGTTTATTTCCGCTTCACAACGAATCGCTGAGCTGTATGAAGCTCGTGAATTTAGCCGTGCTATCCGAGAAATCACCGCTTTGGCTGATAAAGCAAATCAGTATGTCGATGAAAAAGCACCTTGGGTTGTGGCAAAAGAAGAAAACCAAGATCTTGAACTTCAGAACATTTGCTCTGTGGGGATCAACCTGTTCCGCGTTCTAATGACCTACTTAAAACCGGTCATGCCCGCTCTGGCTTCGCGCACTGAAGCCTTCTTAAATGAGGAGCTCACCTGGGAAAGTATCGCTGAGCCGCTCACTAATCACGAGATCACCAAGTTTAAAGCGTTATTTAACCGCATCGACCCGAAAAAAGTCGAGGCGATGGTTGAAGCATCAAAACAAGACGCAGCGTTGGAAGCAGCCGCCAAACAAACCCAAGAAACCGAGTCACATGACACTGAGCTAAGCAAGGATCCCATATCTGAAGAGATAGAGTTCGATACTTTTGCTCAGGTTGATATGCGTATCGCTCGCATTATTTCTTGTGAATCCGTACCAAAAGCCAATAAGCTCCTCAAATTTCAACTCGATATCGGAGGTGAAATTCGACAAGTTTTCTCTGGGATAAAGTCTGCGTACAAACCTGAAGAGTTAGAAGGGAAGTTGACCGTCATGGTCGCTAACCTAAAACCCCGTAAGATGAAGTTTGGTATGTCAGAAGGCATGATTCTAGCCGCTGGCCCAGGTGGTAGCGATCTTTGGATCCTTGAACCGCACGAAGGCGCTCAGCCTGGCATGCGTGTCATGTAACTCTATTGGTCATATCGAACATTGCCCTACTCACTAAAGTAGGGCTTTTTATTGGTCGAGCGAAAAGTGTATCGCGCTTTATTTATGGAGAGCATGGCGCCTAACTCATCAATTAAAGACCGTTTTAACGTATTGATACCAAGTAAAATCTATTCTCGTCGAAGCTCTGTTAGCTTTAAGATTGATCAAGCACAGTATTGCATCGACCTCACCGATAATTTCACTCATTAGACATCGACACCAAGATGGATTGATAGAAAAGTGAACCTCGTTTTCCAAGTTCAGCCCACCCAAAACCTGCAGGCCCAATCCCATCGCTGGAAAACGTCCGCAGATATTGATGCCTGTTTTGATGGCCACGTCAGGCAGATTGAAAAAATACAGACACGCACCTCTATTCGGGGAAGTATGCATTCTATTACCGTAATTCTCTTATTACACAAGAAATATAGAACACCATCCACTAATAGAAAATTTATATTGTTTTAATCCTATTGCAGCCTGAAAATTAAAGCACAACACGTTCAAGGAAATGAAATTGACGCTTTTAACCCGTTTCTAGATATATTGTATCCTCGCTTTTCCGGATTAAGAGAGTGGTGGACCCACAGTGGCTCATTCACCTTATTTGTTTTTGTCCATGATAATATCGAGATTATTAAAAAATATGAGCCAAGTTGCATTAAGTGCTGTAATTTATATGCAACTATATGATAGCATTCGCCTCCTAATTTTAATTTAAGGAGGACGGAATGCTATGAAAATCATAGATATAGGAAAAGAACAGGACGGAACAGCCGAAGAGTTTACCCAAGCACTTCACCAATCAGGTTTCGTTGTATTGACCAACACTGGTATTGAACAAGAAGAGATCGAAGGCTTATATTCAAACTGGTTAAACTTTTTTTATCAGACAGAAGAATCCAAGCAAGCGTTTTTGTATGACAAAGAAACGGTTGCTGGGTTTATTCCTCGAACGGTGTCAGAAACAGCGAAAGGTTTTACTAAAAAAGACCTCAAAGAAATTTTTCATTATTACGAAGGGAAGCCGTGCCCTCCTGAGCAACAGCAGAGAAGTGATGAAATCAGACAGCGTCTACTTGATTTATCCGCCAAATTACTCGGTTGGTTGAATGACTATCTCCCCCCTGAAATAAAGGAAGAGCTCGATGAGCCTTTAGATAGTATGGCAAAGGGCTCTCCAAAAACCTTGTTTCGAATGAACTATTATCCGCCGATGGATAACTTCTCGGATAGCGCTAAATCTGGCGCTCAGCGAGCAGAATCACACGCGGACATTAACCTGATAACCTTGCTCCCCAATGTCTCTAGTTCGGGATTGCAAGCCAAGACTAGAGATGGGCAGTGGACGCCAGTGCCTTATGTTCCAAATAGTATCGTCATTAACTCTGGTGATATGCTGGCGATGCGTACTAAGGATTTTTATCCTTCTTTCTATCACCGAGTTATACAGCCTTCTAACTTTAATGAAGAGCGTATTTCTTTGGCGTTCTGCGTTCACCCTAACGATGAATGCAAACTTTCTGATCAGTATACAGCCGATAGCTTTCTGCAAGAACGCTATAAAGAACTCAAGGTAAAGTAATTACTATGACACGCATGATGCCCCTACTTGTTGCGGTTTTGATAGGTATTGCATATCAGGTCTTCGTTGACATTTATTTAGTCGCCCTCCCTGATATTCAAAAGGCTTTGAACATGAGTTATCTCGCCGCTAATTCATCGTTGATCTTGTACCTTGGGGCTAATGCAGCATTTTTACTGGTCGCCGGTATTTTATCTGAACAACTGGGTCGCAAAAATATCATCATTGCAGGCTTATGTATTAGTTTGATTGGCACCGCTATTATACTTTATATAGAACACTCAACGGCTTTCTTAATTGGCCGTACACTCCAAGGCGTAGGTTTAAGTGCTTCCATATTAGCGACTCCTGTTTTGATGGATAATTACAAAGGGAAACAGCTGACGTACGGTTTTTTATGTTTCGAGTTTTTCTATTCGGTCACCCCCATCATTGCACCTTACATTGGTGCCACGATTAGCTCTCAATACTCGTGGCAACATATATTCCAAATTTTGTTTGTCTATCAGGTGGTCATTTTATTGTTGACACTCAAGCTCAACAAACACACGGCAGACAAAAAGCGGATAAACAAAAAACGCCGATTAGTGATATTCAGGCGTATGATAAAGAATAAAAAGTTCACAGTATTGACTGTTCTAATGGCCTTGTTTTGGGGGGAAATGGTCATCGCGCATCTTCTCTCCCCTTACATTTTTCAAAATGATTTCAACTATTCTACCTATGAATATGGCTTATTTGCCTTGGCCATGGGCGGTTTTTATGCTGTCGCCGCCATCAGCAATTTGGTCTTATTAAAGTTCTATTCTGAAGCCAGTATTATCTCTTTTTCCGTGTGGGCCAATGCCATTTTAGCCGTGAGTTTTGTCATCAAACAATGGATACTCCCTCAGTCAGTATGGGATATTGGTGTTTATCTCTGCCTTATGGCGATTTTCTGTGGGTTGTTTTTTATCAACGCCATGGCCAGCTCTTTAAGGATATTCGCCGACTATTACTCGGGTTACGCTGCCGCGTTACAGGGCTGCATCTGTATTGGTTTCTGGAGCCTACTCAGCTTACTCAGCTCGCAAATCCAGCCCAATGAAACCACACTTATCATGGGATTATCCGCCATCGCAGCACTCGCCACGATAGTACTCATTAAAAAGCGTGCCTTAATTTCCTAGCGCTTAAGAGGATAAGGAGGCCTCACGTTAAACGACGTGGCCTCCAAAGCTTTTGATCTATTTTAGGGCGTTATTGCACTATCAGAAGACAAAATCAAGTACGCATAAATCATAACTAATTGTATTTTAACAATTTAATTTTCGGCATTCATTCTGCTTTAGACCATAACAAAAGCTCAACAACCAGGAGCGTGTTATGCTTGTTCTTATTTCAGTTGCCCTATCCACGGGCGTATTGGCGATACTCTATAAGGTTTCAAGGCAGCGAACCTCTTCACTACAAAGAAAGTATCAAACTCTGATCTTGCTCCGGCAAGTGTTACTGCTCAGCCGACAACACAGGGCAATCACGCACTACGCCCTCTCCGGTACTCATGAACCCGAACCCAACGAGCTCAACGCCATTTACCATTTGATGGTTGAAAAGTCCAACGAGCTCATTGCTTTGTCCCCATTTGAAAACAAGCCCATGTATCGGATCATGCTGCTCAAATTAAAGGGACTTCACACTGAATGGCGACAGCGTTCTATCGCCAGAAGCCAAGTGATACACGGGCAAACAATACGCCATTGTTTGTTCTTGATGGACGAAGTAGCGATTGCTTGGCTGATTGACTCTGGTCGAGAAGATCTCAGCGACAACTATCATACCCATTGGCAGCAAGTACTGGATTGTATGGAAACATTGACGCAGTTGAGAGTGTCCATCCAAGATTCACATTACCCGGAAGGGATGCTTATGGTGAAATATTACTGTGATAAAACTCGGCGAAAACTCAATCAATTATCCCTTATTTGTCCGATGTCGATTGCTTCACCATTATGCTCCGGTGCTATGCTAACTCTTACCGAAATCAATTCATGCAAAGAACTAGAACTGACTCTGGAACAGCTTTACCAACTGACCACAGATATATCGTTAATCATTGCTCAGGTTTATGACCAGATATTATCTGATGTCACGGAAAGCCTCTATCTTCCTCTACCCCAAGTCACCGCCAACCAAATATAAAAAATCCCCTCCAGCAATCGCTGGAGGGGATGATAATGCTATCTACGCTGATATTTGGTGTTAAACCATCTTGCGTGCCGCTTCTACCACTACTTTGATCGAGCGTGCTTCTGTTTCTTTTAGCGTGGCATGGTCTGGCGTTTCTTTTTGGGTACGATTGATGATAACCCCAGCTACACAGCCAGCTCGAAGGCCTGAGCTTGCGCACATAGTCAGCAAGGTTGCTGATTCCATCTCAAAATTGAGAACACCCATGTCCTGCCATTCTTTCATCGAACCTTGAAAACGCTTTACCACTCGACCAGAGAAGGTGTCGTAACGCTCCTGTCCCGGATAGAAAGTATCACTGGACGCAGTCACGCCCATATGTACCTTTGATCCCGACTCTTCAACGGCCGCTTTCATAGCAGTGGCAACATCAAAGTCAGCCACAGCAGGAAACTCCATAGGAGCAAAGTGTAAACTGGCGCCATCAAGACGAACCGAACCTGTCGAGACAATCATATCTCCGACGTTCACATTTGGCTGGATAGCCCCTGTTGTCCCCACTCGAAGGAAAGTGCGAACACCCAGTTGTGCCAATTCTTCAACCGCAATTGACGTCGAAGGCCCACCAATCCCTGTAGAACAAACCACAACAGGTTTGCCATTTAACTCAGCACGATACAGCGTATATTCGCGGTGACTGGCCAGAAAGACTGGGTTCTCCATTTCTTCAGCAATTTTCTGCACGCGAGCTGGATCACCCGGAATAATGGCCAACGTCGCACCAGCGAGATCAGTTTCTGTTACACCAAGGTGAAAGACGGCTTGAGACATAGGGGGCTCCTTATGTTGACGAAATAGCATTCACCGAATGAATACTTTGTCGTCAATCTTTGATTTAGTATCGGCATACTCTAGCTGACTCGCCCGATTTAAAGAGTGATTATCATCACAACAAATGCCGCAATAGATATCTTTATTGCACATAAAAACGTTTGGTATCACAAATATTAAGAAACAAACACGTATTTTGCACAAAAACGCCCCTATCCTAAAAGAAGAGAGACGTGATTCGTCGCGATGAACAAGGTTCAATCCTGCTGAGGTTTAAACTTGAGCAAACGAAGCGCATTTAAAGTAACAATAGCCGTCGCACCGCTGTCCGCCAAAACCGCGACCCAAAGGCCCGTAAAGCCCATTAAACTGGTCACTAAGAACACCCCTTTTAAGCCAAGCGCCAACGCGATATTCTGACGAATAATGCCCATGGTCGAGCGTGACAATTCGATCATCGTGGGCAATTCAACCAAGCGGTTATGGGTAATCGCAGCGTCGGCCGTTTCCAAAGCGACGTCTGTCCCACCTCCCATTGCAATACCAATACTCGATGCCTTCATTGCAGGTGCATCGTTGATTCCATCACCCACCATTGCAACCTGTGAACGAGAAGACAGCTGTTCGATGGTGCTGACTTTATCTTCTGGTAATAAGCTCGCCTTAAAGTCGATATCAATCATTGAGCTAATCGCCTGAGCGCTTCTTGGGTTATCGCCCGTCAACATCATTGAGCCAATACCCATTTTTTTCAATGATTTAATCGCTCGTTGGGCGTCCTCACGTAACGTATCCTGCCAAGCAATGAGTCCAATGATGGTCTCTTCATCTCGCAGCGCAACAACCACCGTTTTTCCTTGCTCTTCCATCTGCTGAATCTGGACTTGAATCGTCGCGTCCGTCGTCAATTTTAGTCGACTTGGCGATACGACTTGATACACCGCACCATCGATTATCCCCTGAACACCACTTCCGATCAGGGCGCGTTTATCGGTACAGTCTGGTATCGTCACGTCAGCCGCTTTGGCTTTGTTAACAAAAGAAACTGCTAAAGGATGGCTGGATCCAGTTTCAATTGCAGCAATGTTAGCCATCAAATCTGATACCTGCATATCGCCCAATGCAATAATGTCCGTCACTTCTGGTTTCCCTAAAGTGAGGGTACCTGTTTTATCAAACGCCACCGTTTCAACCTTACCCAGCTGTTCGAGTGCCGCGCCGCCTTTTATTAAAGAACCACGCCGAGCAGCAGCAGCAAGACCTGAAGTGATCGCTGCAGGGGTGGAAATAACCAAAGCACAAGGGCACGCAATCAATAACATAGCGAGGCCCCGATATACCCATGTGTCCCATGACTGTGCAAAGAACACGGGCGGCACAATAATCACTATCAAAGAAACCAACATCATTAGTGGTGTGTACCAACGACTAAATTTGTCGAGAAAACGTTCCAATGGTGCTTTGCGTGACTCTGCCTCCTCAATTAAATGGAGAATGCGGTCAATTGCGTTTTCGCCTTGTCGAGACGTAATGGTCAAACGAACGACCTTGTCTACCACCACCGCTCCAGCCATAACCGATTCATTCTGATAGCGCTCGACAGGGATAGACTCTCCCGTCAGGGCACTCTCATCGAAACTGGCCGCATTATCGATGAGCCGTCCATCCGCAGGTAATCTGGCGCCGGGTGAAACTTCAATGGTGTCATTAGGAACGAGTTCGCTGGCAGAAACGTCGACTCGCTCACCATTAATGATTTTCGTTGCGGTTTCCGGCACAAGTTCCATCAAAGCTTGAACACCACTGCGTGCTCGTGATGCCGCAAAGGCTTCCAGTCTTTCACCAATCAAAAATAACAGTAAGACCATAGCCGCTTCGATGGTTTCACCGAGATATAATGCCCCCAAAGCCGCGACACTCATCAGGGTTTCAATAGCAAAAGGTGTTCCCGATTTTGCCAAGGCGATGGCTTTTTTGCCAATGGGATACAAGCCCGCCAAACAGGTCAAAATGAACATCCATTCACTAATGAGTGGAAAACTGGGTTTGATCATTGCCGCGATGGCCATTGCCGACGCGATCGCCAGAATGGACGCATTTTGTGTGATGACAGACCGCCAACCTGACATCGTCTCTTTACGGTGTGCTGAATCGGCGCTTTGAACACTAAAGCCCGCGTCTAGAATCGCCTTTTCAACCAAAGTAGCGCCCCCGACTCCGTCAAATTTCACGACCAGCTTTTCTGTCGCAAACAGCACCTTAGCATCTGAAACACCGGCCACTTTTCGCACTGCCGTTTCAATTTTTTGTGCGCAGGACGGGCAATCCATTCCACCCACTTTCCAACTTTGAGTGGCAGATGAACTGGGGTCGCTATCATCGCTGGGCGCCTCTATAGCGCCACCGCAACCGTCTGACGCGCAACAGTCAGAACTCTCTGAACTAGAGAGATTAACCTTTGATTGAGACGAATTGACACAAGATCCAGTGTGTGCTGATTGAGTCATGGCATTGTTTGAACAGCATGCGTTTGCTTTATGTTTGGTACACATAATCTTATCTCCATTGAATGTACACCTTTATCTTAAACCTTAGAGTCAACTCCAATGTCAACCCCTTTTTCACCTACTCTTTCAACTTTTCGTTTTGGCTCGCCACATCATCAATGAGTACCGCATCGTGGCTACAAAATGGCGCAGCATTAATACTGGTAATCGACGGGTCCTTAGTCGTATGCTCTGCTGGCTCACCCTCGATTAAGTCTCCAATATGCTTGCGCAATACGACAGTGGCAAGCACCCCAAAAACAATCGAACCCAATGCCTGCCCATAAAGAACACCCAACGCACCAAACCACTGCGCACCGATATAAACAAAAGGTAAAGTCCCTAACGTTGCTTTACCTAGATTTAACGCCGTTGAATACAAAGGTTTACCCAAATTGTTGAACGACGTGTTGGCAACAAATTGCGCGCCAGTGAAAATAAAGCTCATCGCGACATAGGTGCAAAAAGCAGTCACCACCGCAGCGGCATCGCCCGTGAGACTAAAACCTGTGATGACGATCGTTTGGGAAAAATAAAGAATGATACAAACGCTGATCGTATACAGCGTCGTCACAATCAGAGAGTTGTTCAACGTTTCTTTGACCCGATCAAATCGTTCCGCGCCAAAATTTTGTCCGATAATAGGGCCAACGGCACCTGACAACGCAAATATAACCGCGAAGCAAACTGGGGTTAAGCGGCCAATAACCGCATAACCTGCGACAAAATTTTCACCAAACTGGGCTATCGATGTGGTCACTATCGCATTGCCAATTGGCGTCGCAATATTCGTTATTATCGCCGGTACAGCGATAGTTAAAATGACTTTAATATTATTAGACCAATCTAAGAAGGTCAGCCGTGAAACGAGCTGGTGCTCACGAATCAGTGGGTAAAGGGAGAAGAAGAGCACGGTAAAACGAGCAATCACTGACGCCAGCGCAGCCCCTTCAACATTCCAGCCCATGACAAAGATAAAAATGGGATCGAGAATAGCGTTGGCGATTCCACCCGCTAAAGTGGCCCACATTGAACGTTTCGCGTCACCCACCGCCCTCAAGCCTGCCCCTGCGGACATTGCTATTGCGATAACCGGACCACTGGGGATCAAAATTCTTAGGTAAGCTTCTGCCCGCTCGGCCACAAAGCCTTTTGCACCAATAGCCGCCAGTAGCTCGGGAATAAACACAAACATCACCGCACTGACAATCGCGCTAATAATAAATGCCGTCAGCATAATGCTGCTGCTTAGTAAGCGGGCTTGTTGCTGTTGTTTCGCGCCAAGCGCTTTGGAAACCAGCGCGCCCATAGCAATGGAAGTCCCAATTGAGATCGACGTAGAGAAAAAGACCAGTGTCCCCGCAAACCCCACTGCTGCCGCCAACTCAGCCTGCCCCAACATGCTGATGAATAACATATCGAGCAGATCAACCACAAACAAGGCCATCAATCCAACAGAGCCAGCACCTGACATCACGAGAATATGACGCATGGTGGAACCTTCAACAAATTTAGCGCCTTGATTGGACATAACCGCCTCAATGACTGTGTTCAAATAAAATAAAAGGCGCTTAATGGCGCCTTTTATAACGTGTGGTCATGTCTGACTATACTGGATGTTTAAAGCAATCGTCGAGATTCTTTGCAATCGCCCGCAGGATATCTCGGCGAGTAATGATCCCCACTAATTTGCCGTTATCGATCACCGGATAAACCTTAGGCTTGCCCACTTTCATCATATCAGCCAACTCAATAATTGACGTTTCCGGACCAACAGACAAAACATCAGGGTGCATACAGTCTGAAACAATATGAGTTTCCTGGCAGTAATAGCTCACTTTGACCAGTTTTTCGAGCAAGTCTTGCCCAGAAAGGAACCCGATCACCTGCTTCTTTTCATTGATAACGGGGCCCCCTAGATAATTCGAGTTCATGACTTTATCTAAGGCAGCCGTTAACGACATATCAGGGGTAAAAGTCACCGCTTGCAGCGTCATATAATCTCTGACTTTCAATGATTCCATTTGATTCTCCTTCAGTGTGCAAGTGGTACATGCAATACCCTAATTGTCGACTAATTTCTTGATTTTACTAAATGGGAAAGATCAATTTTTGCGATAGACATAACCTATCGAGGCATTTCTTCATCATGGGAGTGAGTCTTTGCATCTTTTATGGCTAGCCAGCTGCTAAACAACGAGACACAAAATGGGACACAATAAGTCAGAATAGCTTTTAGCCAATTAAAGGGGGTATGCCCCGCAAGAGCATCATGTTGATTGATGAGGTTGAGCAGGGTCCCAACGACGATGGCAATAATGACTGCTCTTTTGACGAGTCGATAATTCATTCAGTTACGTCCTTTCGTTGAAGTAATGTTTCGTGCTCCTGCTAAACTATAGCCTCAACCATGAAAACTGTAGAAATGTCGTTCAAAGACTAGATTGGCCACCGCTGCGCCACGGCCTCATCTGACGCCCTAGATTCTAACCAACGCGAACCTGTATGTGTACGTTCCTTTTTCCAAAAAGGGACCCGAGTCTTAAGACAGTCCATAATAAACTCGCCCGCAGCAAAGGCAGAGTGACGATGCTCGCTAGAAACTCCAACAAAAACGATTTGCTCACCCATCGCCAATTCTCCCACTCGATGAACCACTCTAACCTGCAATAAGGGCCAATTCTTCTTCGCCTGTTCACAGACTTCATTGAGTATTTTTTCTGTCATACCTGGGTAGTGCTGTAGGTAAAGACCTGTCACACTATCACCAAGGTTGATATCACGCACTTTGCCAACAAATGTCATCACGGCGCCTGCGCCGTGGTTCGCGGTGAGTGCATCATATTCCTTTGCGACACAAAAATCTTGATATTGTACCGAGGTACTAATCATGATTAACCTCCTGTCACTGGAGGGAAAAACGCCACTTCGTCACCCTCTTTGATCGAATGTTCCATCGACACTATAGCGTGGTTGACAGCCACCAAGAGCTTGCCCACTTCTAGCGCCAATGCCCACTTATCTGACCGGCTAGCCAAGCTCATACGAAGGGATTCTACATTTTCAAACGACGCGTCTAGTTCCAGTTTGTCGATACCAACCAGTTCTTGAGTTTGTGCAAAAAACAACACTGTTATCATGTGTTCACCTTGAAGTAACCCGATTTTCCGCCCGTTTTCTCTAATAAACGAACCTGACCAATGACAATATCTTTTTGGACTGCCTTACACATATCATAAATAGTCAAAGCGGCAACAGAAACCGCGGTCATGGCTTCCATCTCGACCCCGGTTTTTCCTACCAGCTTGCAGAGAGATTCAATTCGGATGTAACTTTCAGATTCTACCGCTTCAAGTTGAACTTCCACTTTAGACAGTAACAACGGGTGACACAGAGGAATTAAGTCCCAGGTCTTTTTGGCGGCCTGAATACCAGCAATTCGAGCCGTGGCAAATACGTCACCTTTATCATGCAGCCCTAAGAGAATTAATCGTAACGTTTCGGGGGACATATACACAAGCGCTTGGGCTCTCGCTTCTCTAACAGAGTCGTCTTTGGTCGATACGTCGACCATGTTCGCTTCACCAGAAGCGTTGATGTGAGTAAGGGGATTCATACGGCGTCTTCCTCAGGCGACAGATGTGGCATAAAGTTGCAAGGTCGATGGCTAGAATCAAGTTGAGGTTTGATGATTTGGTTCCACCCCGTGCGACACGCACCTGTTGACCCGGGCATCGCGAATATAACCGTCTTGTTTGCAAAACCCGCAACGGCTCTCGATTGGATCGTTGACGTACCGATTTCCTGATAAGAGACATAACGAAATAGCTCACCAAACCCTTCGATTTCTTTATCAAATAATGGTATCACCGCTTCAGGAGTGCAGTCCCGAGAGGCAAAGCCCGTTCCCCCAGTGATCATCACAGCCTGAACCTGCTCATCTGCGATCCACTGTGATAACACCGCACGAATTTTATACTTGTCGTCAATCACGATTTTCTTATCAGCAATACGGTGACCCGCTTTCTCTGCACTCTCGGCAAGATATTGCCCAGACGTATCGGTGTCTTCAGTGCGTGTATCCGACACAGTTAAGACTGCAATGCGGGCTGGTTTAAATTCTTTTTCTGCGTGGCTCATACATTCTCCTCCCTATTATCAATGGACTTTCTCTGATTCAACAACCTGTTGGACCAGACAATAATTGTCAGCTAGCCACCTATCGACGCGAGATGTGGCGTCAAGCCAGGATTCCCCTCTTGCAGAAAATGGCTGGCCGATTTGGTTTGCAGTTGCTGTTGGATACGTTCGATAAGCTCTGGTGTTTGAGCGTCTGTTTGCAGTAAATCCCGAAGTTCAATGCCGTGATCGCCAAATAAACACAAGTGCAACTTACCTCTTGCCGATACCCGCAGCCGATTACAGCTGTCACAAAAGTCTTTCTCGTAAGGCATAATCAGGCCAATCTCCCCGAGATAATCGGGGTGCACAAAGACTTGAGCAGGTCCGTCACAACGCTCTCTCGCCCTGAGTGTCCAACCAAGACTCATCAACTGATGACAAATGGTGACACCCGATACATGATGACGATGAAACAGGCTATCCATCTCTCCCGTTTTCATGAGCTCAATAAAGCGCAGTTGTATCGGACGACGTTTAATCCATTTTAAGAATTCAGGCAAAGAGTGTGCATTCAGGTCTTTCATTAGCACCACATTGACCTTAACCTGCGGAAAACCGACCTCAAACGCACGATCGATACCCGCCATGACTTCTGTAAACTTATTTTCTCCGGTGATCTGGTAAAACAGACGAGGATCCAAGCTGTCCATACTCACATTAATATGGGTTAGGCCTGCTTGCTTCCAAATGGCTGCCTGCTTTGACAATCGATAACCATTGGTGGTGGTCGCCACTTTGCTGATCCCTTCCGTTTCAGCAACCGTCTGAATAATTTCGCTAAAATCTTTGCGTAGGCTGGGTTCACCTCCCGTAATGCGTACTTTTGATGTCCCACATTGAGCAAATGCGGTGACGATACGCTTGATTTCCTGTTGACTGAGAAAAGGGGGTCGCTGTCCCTTTGGAGCATGATAACCGTCAGGCAGGCAGTACGTGCATTTGAAATTGCAGACGTCCGTCACTGAGAGACGCAGATAATAAAAGTTACGTTGAAATCTATCTTGAAATTGTTGCGCCACAAAACACCCCACCGCTCGCCCTATAACCCTAGGCTTATACCTTTGTTTTGACTTTGGGTAACCAAAACGTTCGCTGGCGATAAATTACTTAAAATCGTCGCGTGTTGCTAGCCAAAAAGCATCTGACGCACGAAAATAGTCTTTCTTGAGTCGCCGAACGCAATCCACTATTCTAATACGCAGTGAAATCTGACAAAACAAGAACAAACCTAATGACGCTTTACTCTTCTAAAAAAGTGGTCGCCATTGGCGGAGGGCATGGGCTCGGGCGCATGTTGGCGGCACTAAAAGATTTTGGTCAAAATGCAACCGGCATTGTTGCGACAACCGACAATGGCGGTTCAACGGGCCGCATACGCCATTGCCAAGGCGGTATTGCGTGGGGTGATACACGAAACTGTATTAACCAGTTAATTACCCACCCTTCTATCAGCTCAATGATGTTCGAGTATCGTTTTAAAGGAGCGGGCGAGTTAGATGGTCACAACCTAGGAAATCTGATGCTGACCGCATTGGACAACCTTTCCGTTCGTCCTCTAGAGGCCACTAATTTGATTCGCAACATGCTGGGGGTGGATGTCAACATTATCCCGATGAGTGAGCATCCTTCGGATTTAAAAGGGCTCGCTCCTAATGGACAATGGGTCACTGGGGAAACCAATATTGATGATATGCCCGATAAATTAATACGCCTCGATTTGGACCCCGAAGTCCCTGCCACTAAAGAGGGGGTGTTGGCAGTAGAACAGGCAAACGCGATTATTTTGGGACCCGGCAGTTTTCTCACCAGTATCATGCCGCCTCTCCTACTGCCAGAGATCAGCCGCGCCATCGCCAACAATGACTCCGCTAAACTTATCTTTGTTGAAAATTTATCACCTGAATTTGGCCCCGCAGGAAAAATGTCACTGAAAGAAAAGTTGCAATGGTGTGAGCGTACCTGCCAAGGACGGAAAATAGACATTATTTTGGGCAGCGAGGCTCACAGAGAGCTCGACAATTGGAACGGTGTCACAACGCCTCTCGCTTCCCCCAACAGAAGCTGGCGGCATGATAGAAACAAACTTCAATCGGCCATTGAAGCGTTAATCCGCTAAGGCATCTTGATAGCGTTCTCGAGTTTGGTCCAAAATTACGATCATTTTATCACTCATTTCCGTGACATTGAGTACCTGCCCAGACTTGGCGAACGCATCAATTTCAACCGAGTAAGCCCGTAAGCGTTCAGCACCAAAGCTTGCCGCACTGCTTTTTAAAGCATGGCTAATTTCTTTCAGGTAGTGGTCTCGATCTAAACTTTCATCGTTCCTAAGCTTTTCACTGTATTCCGACAGTTCACCGAGAAAGATCTTGAGCAAAACAGGCACGTTTTCTGCGCCAATTTCTTTCGCTAATCTATCTATTTGGGTTTGATTTAACACATCCATGATAAGTTATTGTGTTTCCTTTGCATTCCAGTTTTGGAGTTTTCGATAGATGGTCGAAGGGCTGACATCAAGATAACCCGCCGCCCGAGGTATGTTACCCTCACAGGCTTCAATGGCTTGTTCAATCGCCTGCTTTTCAGTCAACCACAACGGGAAAATATCATGAACCGACACCTGATCCTGTTCCCTAAGGTCGACTCTAATCTGGTTTTCCACTGGCGCGTTTAATGGTGGCGGCAGCATATCCATTGAAATATTTTCCCCATTATTAAGAACCACTACATTTCTGAGGACATTCTGTAACTGTCGAACATTGCCTGGCCATTCATATCGAGCAAAGCGGCCGACCACCTCTGGCGCCAACCGCACAAAATCTTTGCCTTCTTCTTTCGACATAAAGCCAAGTAGGGAGTAGGCAATTTCAATCACATCGTCGCCCCGCTCTCTCAATGGGGGTAAGTGTAAAGGAATCACGTAGAGTCGATAATACAAATCCTCGCGAAAACGCCCTTCCTGCACTTCTTTCCAGGGATCTCTGTTGGTCGCACAGACAAAACGGACATCGACGCTCTTCATTTTAGACGATCCTACTTTCTGGAAAGTTCCCGTCTGTATGAATCTGAGCAACTTAGTTTGTAGGTCGAGATCCATTTCGCACAATTCGTCCAGAAACAGCGTACCGCCGTCAGCCAGTTCAGCGGCGCCTTGCCTGTCTGTCGCTGCCCCCGTGAAGGCACCTTTGACATGGCCAAACAACTCACTTTCAATCAAATCTTTGGGTATTGCCGCACAGTTGATAGCGATGAAAGGTTTATCACCCCGTTTGCTCGCCGCATGAATAGCTTCGGCGCATACCTCTTTGCCTGTTCCACTTTCTCCGGTAATGAAAATGCTGGCCTTACTTGATGCGGCTAAATCAATCGTTCGGTAAACCGCTTGCATTGTCTGACTGCTGCCAATAAAGCCCTGATAATTCTGATTACCCGGGTTACCTGCCGCATTTTTGAGCTTAGTCGCTTTGCGAATAGCGTTATTGACGGTGACACGCAGCCTATCCGCCTCACAAGGTTTAATGAGAAAATCTTGTGCGCCATGGCGCATCGCTTCAACCGCGGTGTCAATGGAGCCATGTGCCGTCATAAAAATAACAGGCACATCCGGCATTTTTTGTTTAACGGAATGAAGCACGTCCATCCCTGTCATGTCCGGTAAACGTAGATCCAGTAAGATCAAATCAGGTATACGAAAGTTAAGACTTTCGATGGCATCTCGTCCCGTACCGACAATATTAATATCAATCCCAAGAGGCGTTAAATAAGAGCGGTATAACGCCGCAACTGACGCCGTGTCTTCAACCATCAAAAGGTATTTAGACTTTTGTATTGCTGTGGAGTGTTGCATAGCCTAGCCAAAATTTTCTTCGCAATTTGTCTAAATGATTGCATTGCGCTTTGCATTTTGCAAATTTTATAGCCAAATTAGCCAATAATGATTGTAAAATACTGACGTATTACCGGATCGCAAACCATGGATGTTGACTCATCAGTTGTCCAGCGATCCTCGTTCGTGCTGAGAAACATCACATGGAGAAACCAATGATCGCTCTAATGGCTCATTTTCACTGACCATCAATCGCTAGCTGTTCTTAATAAATTGCTGACGAAGTTGCTCGATTAGGTCCCTTTTTTGTGCTGCCAATTCAAACTCCATATCGCGAGCATGTTGATACATTTGCGCTTCAATCTGGTTAATTTTCTGTTCCAGTTGTTGCGGCGTCATCACATCATCCAATTGTGATGCCTGTGCCACCTTAGACAATGGGACCTGTTTGTTTGTAAGTTGTTTTTTGCGCTTGGCGATATCGCCCAGTTCCATAATGTCTTTGATATTTCGTTTTAAAGCTTTGGGTAATACCCCCAACTTATCATTATGCGCTTTTTGTTTCTCTCTTCGACGCCGCGTTTCTTCCATCGCTTTGTGCATAGATTTGGTTACACTATCGGCGTAAAGAATGGCTTTACCGCGAATGTTGCGAGCAGCACGACCAATAGTCTGAATCAATGAACGCTCCGATCGTAAAAAGCCCTCTTTGTCTGCATCCAGAATCGCTACCAATGACACTTCTGGCATGTCTAACCCCTCTCGGAGTAAATTAATACCCACTAGAACATCAAATTGTCCCAAGCGCAGATCACGAATAATTTCCACTCGCTCCACCGTGTCAATATCGGAATGCAGGTAACGGACTTTGACTCCATGCTCGGTTAAGTATTCTGTCAGATCTTCCGCCATCCGCTTGGTTAACGTCGTAACCAATACCCGTTCATCGCAGGCAGCACGAACTGAAATCTCAGACAATAAATCGTCAACCTGAGTCGAGACAGGCCGAACTTCCAGTTCCGGGTCAAGTAAACCTGTTGGGCGAACCACTTGATCCGCCACTTCACCATTCGACTTGTCCATTTCATAGTGCCCAGGCGTGGCAGAGACAAAAATCGTCTGAGGGGCTAAAGACTCAAACTCTTCAAATTTGAGCGGGCGGTTATCCAAAGCCGATGGCAGGCGGAAACCAAATTCGACTAACGTTTCCTTTCGAGAACGGTCTCCTTTATACATAGCGCCAATTTGTGGGACAGTGACATGGGATTCGTCGATGACTAATAAGCCATCATGTGGCAAATAATCAAACAACGTCGGAGGTGGTTCCCCTTCGTTGCGACCACTCAGGTATCGAGAATAGTTTTCAATGCCCGAACAAAAACCCAGTTCTGACATCATCTCAATATCAAATTGCGTGCGTTGAGAAATGCGTTGTTCTTCAAGCAATTTGTTGTGTTCAAGCAAATGTTTTTTTCGGTGAGCCAATTCCACTTTAATCTTATCTATCGCGTCAACAATCTTATCGCGCGGTGTGACGTAGTGGGTTTTGGGGTACACAGTAAACCTAGGTAAATCACGTTGTTTCACCACCCCTGTCAGCGGATCAAAAATACTAATACATTCAATTTCTTCATCAAACATTTCAATCCGCACTGCGTCTAACTCCGATTCCGCAGGGAATATATCAATCACCTCACCTCGAACCCTAAATTGACCGCGTTCAAAAGCAACATCGTTGCGGCTGTACTGCAATTCAGCCAATCGGCGCAGTATCTCTCGCTGGTCCACCATGTCACCACGACGAATATGCAACATCATCTGAAGATAAGATTGAGGATCACCGAGACCATAGATGGCGGATACTGAAGCAACGATAATGGCATCTTTACGTTCGAGCAGCGCTTTTGTCGCTGACAAACGCATTTGTTCGATATGAGCATTGACCGAAGCATCTTTTTCGATAAAGGTGTCGGTCGTTGGCACATAGGCTTCAGGTTGGTAGTAATCATAATAAGAAACAAAAAACTCAACCGCATTGTGTGGAAAAAAAGACTTCATTTCTCCATAAAGTTGTGCAGCCAGTGTTTTATTTGGGGCAAGCAGAATGGCTGGCCTTTGAGCCTTGGCAATCACATTAGCTAACGTAAACGTTTTTCCAGAACCTGTCACCCCGAGTAAAGTTTGATGCGCTAAACCCGAATCAAGGCCTTCCAGCAGTTGACTAATGGCCGTTGGCTGGTCTCCTGATGGCTGATAATCCGAAACCAATTCAAAAACTTTGCTCATTAAAACCTCGACCATCACTAGAATAAAACAAACTCATTGTGACTGTATATATATACAGAAACAATAGCCAAATATATTATATAACCCCGTTTTGAGCGTTTGGATCATTTTACACTAGATTCAACTGTTCAATCCTGATATGATTTCGAACCCTCGTAGAAATTTGCTTTATTCCTCGCCATAATATATTCACAAGTTTTGCACATTTGAACCTAAAATTGTGTTTTATCCACATTTTCTCATCATCTACTTATAAAACACAAAATAATCTTAAAAAAACAAAAAACGATAAAATACATTAAGATAAAGTTAATCAGGCAAAGGTTTTCTTGTCTGTTCCTACAAATTTTCTAAAGCACTTACCATTACTCAGATTTCATCAACATGGTTATCCACAATTTTAGTGGATAAGTAAAGCTAAGCTTTATACGGTAAGGGCTGTAAAAAAGTAAAGATCTTTTTTTTAAAAAAACCAACCGATTCAAATCAAATTAAGTTGACAGTTTTTCGCCTCATCGCTAATATTTCCACGCTCTTGAGCGATTCCCCCTTAGTTCAGTTGGTAGAACGGCGGACTGTTAATCCGTATGTCGCAGGTTCGAGTCCCGCAGGGGGAGCCAAATGCAAAAAAGGCCGTGTCTGAAGACACGGCCTTTTGCGTTCAAAGCAATCAACACAGGAACAATGAACTCAAGATTCCTGTCATTATGCTACTTTGGTGTTGCCCTTTTTTTGATAACGCGCTAAGAAAAACTCATCGTGCAATGCGTGTATCGCTGGCTGGTAATCATGGTCACTGACCACAAACTGAACATTGACGTTCCTCATTGAAGAATGCAGCGCCACAGGCGTGATGTTTTGCTTCATCAAGGCTAACACGCCTTGAGCCAGCGCTTCGTTCGTATCAATCTGTGAGCCAATCACCGAGATCAAGGCCACCATCCTGCCTTTGATATCCGCATTAGGGTAGCGTTTTTCCGCCTTACATAAAACTTTGTTGAGGCTTTCCGTGCTACCCCCGAGGTAGTAGGTAATTGAATTAGCATTCATTTCTTTACCAATCAAACTCACATGTGCATCTGAAATGATTTCCATAAGTTCATAACTAACATTTTCTATTTGGCCAGCCACAGTTTGATCAAATAGATGCAATGCAAAGACTTTTTCTTTCCCTGCAATGATTTCCACCTTGTCGGTGGTGGGCCGATAGTGGCTTGAAATCAGCGTTCCAGCGTGTTCAGGTTCGAAGGTGTTTTTTATCTGAAGTTCGATGCCGCTTTCTCTCAATCCAGCAGCCGCATTCGGATGAATGGCTTCCATACCTAAACTGGCCAATTGATCGGCAACATCATAATTGGTGTGGCCAATCGGGAATACTTTATCAATGCCCACAACCTGCGGGTCTGCAGAACTTAAGTGATATTCTTTGTGAATAATGGCCAAATCGGCACAAGTAATGGAGGCAATTCGGCTAAACGTCATTTCACTATAACCTCTATCGTAGGTTGACATTAGCCCTTCCTGACAGGATGCATAACCCGTGACAATCGGTAGTTCATTACTGACATCAATGCCGGAAAATGCCTCACGAATATTCGCATCAAGACTTTTCGGTGTGTGTGAGTTCCAACAAGACAAATCAACAAATTTGGCATTAACACCAATATTTTTGAGCTTGAGCGCCGTATTGAACGCGCTATGTGCTTCCCCTATTGACGCGAGAAACTCTCGTACCTGAGGTAAGTAATGACGCAGCGAAAACTGCCCGTACTGACAAGTCTCCATGATATTCGAAATACAGTTTTTTGCTTCTTCGATTCGAGACAGAATGAATTTATCAGCTCTGAGCCGATTCATTGGATCTGCGAACATATGCTCATTGGTTAGAAGCATTCTCTGCTCCACATACGACAACGTCTCCAACCACTTATCGTCACGTTTAGCAATCCATTGATAAACGCCTGGTTTATTGGTCTTCTTACATTCGAGCAGTGCGTCGGTGATTCCACTATAAGCAGAAACAACAAACACTCGATGGTATAGATTGTCACCCTTTGGACGCAGAAGGATGTTGTCAATGACCGCATCGAATGCCGTCATTGACGTGCCGCCGATTTTCTCTACGGTATAAGTCATTTTAGAACCTTAGTTTAAACAGAGTAAAGTGAGCCTCATGGAAACACTGATGATTTACCTTCAGTCAACCAACGGATAGACCCCTTTTTCGTCATGAACTTCTTGTCCTGTGAGCGGCGGATTAAAGACACAGGCCATCACCATTTCACTACCTTGGAAAGCTCGCAGATAATGCTCATCATGTGCATCTAAAATGTACAATGTTCCCGGATTTATCGGATAGGTAGTTCCTCCGATCACCTCGATTTCACCCTTACCACTGATACAATAAACTGACTCTAAATGATTTTTATAATGAATATGCGTTTGGGTGCCCTCAAAGATGGTTGTAATATGGAAAGAGAATCCCATCTCGTCTTCTTTGAGAAGCATACGGACACTTTCCCAAGTTTCCGCGACAACTTTGCGCTGGCTATCTCGACATGCTTCTAGTGTTCTAACGATCATTCATCTGTCCTCTTTACGATGCTTTTTTGATATGTGTCGTCGCAATCAAGGATACCGCCCGCTCAAAAATCGCCATGCCCTGTGCTAAATCTGCTTGGTTGATCGTGAGGGGACAGAAAAACTTAATCACTTCATCATTGGGGCCCGCTGTTTCGATGACCATGCCATGTTCAAAGCACATTTGTGTGATTTCACTGGAAAGTTGGCCATTATGACACTCGACGCCCAGCATCATTCCACGCCCTTTTAGGCCAACAAACAATTCTGGATAGCGTTTGACACAACGATGAATGACTTCTGAAATGGTTTCCGAACAGCGAGCAATATGGTGTTCAAATTGATTATTGGACCAATAAGTTTTCAGTGCTGTCGCTGCGGTGACAAAAGCGTGGTTGTTACCACGAAAGGTCCCGTTGTGTTCACCCGATTGCCAAGCATCCAGTTTAGGCTTGAGTAAAACGATCGCCATAGGCAACCCATAGCCACCAATAGATTTAGACAACGTCACCATATCGGGTTCAATTCCAGAAGACTCAAAACTAAAAAAGGTCCCAGTTCGACCGCAACCAGCTTGGATATCATCCACAATCAGCAGAACATCATTTTGTTTACATATTGTACTTAATCGCTGTAACCACGTTGATGAAGCCACATTTAGGCCTCCTTCACCTTGAACGGTTTCAATCAATACCGCAGCAGGTTTATCCATTCCTGAAGAGTGATCAGACAACATGGTCTCAAACAACTTGAGACCATCGACATCAGCATAACCGTCAAAGGGAAGGCGAGTGACATTGGTCAAGCTCATGCCAGCCGCTTGACGATGATGTTGATTACCCGTCGCCGCCAAAGCCCCCATGGTGCAACCATGAAAGCCATTCGTAAATGCAACAATGGAACTGCGACCAGTCACTTTACGTGCCAATTTCAGCGCCGCCTCAACAGCATTGGTCCCTGTCGGCCCAGTAAACTGGACTTTGTATTCCAAGGAGCGTGGCTCCAGAATATAGCGTTCAAGGGCATCTAAAAATGTCGCTTTCGCCTCTGAATACATATCAAGCCCATGCGTAATACCATCGCTTTCAATGTATTCAAGCAAAGCCTGTTTCAATACGGGGTTATTGTGGCCATAATTGAGTGAGCCAGCGCCGGCGAGAAAGTCGAGGTATCGCTCACCCTGATTGGTTTCTAGCCAACAGCCCTTGGCCTTAGCAAAAACAACCGGAAAACTGTTGCAATACGAGCGAACGTTTGATTCTTTTTTATCAAAAATATCCATAAATAAACCGTTTTTTTCCTATCATTGGCGAATGTTCAACGGAATTCGATACAAATACTCGGTATCGTGGTTTCCTTTAAAATGCGTTTGATGATCCAAAAACATAGTGACCTCTCCCCGACAGCCATGACGCTCATCGAGCTTTTTGAATAGCCCCCAAGAAGCGTCGTTGTTTTGGGTAATCGTTGTTTCAATTGCTTTGACTGAGCTCAACGAGGCACGACCTAAAAGTTGGTCGAGCATGGTCATTGCTAGCCCTCTACCACGAAAGGGTTTCCCAACCGCCACTTGCCAAACAAAAAGAGTCGACGGTTCGTCTGGTTTGCAATACGCAGAAATAAACCCTGCCACCTCTTGTCCGTATCGTGCAATAACACAAGTGCGGCTAAAGTGAGTAGATTGCAGAAAATTACAGTATGAGGAGTTAACATCAAGTGGGGGACATGCGGAAATTAACCTGAAAATATCATCACCATCCTCAGCTGACGGTGCTAAAAATATCCATCGCTCAGCATGGTTTCCATTACAGTCGGAACCCGTCATTTTGCTTTCTGAAGTGATCATAAACGCACACATTTAATTTGAACTCTAAACAAATTTCGCCTTTATTATTGACCACAACCAGGGGGTAAAGGCAAATTTGCGCGTAAAATATGTGCAAAATTGAGACTGGCGTCAAAAAACAAGCCTCGGTAAGACAATCTTAACAATGTAGAACTCTAAACATTAGAATAGTAAACAATTTACAGGGGAATCACAGGAGACGCTGACTCTGAGTAAGGTTGAACGATTCCACAACGCGCAGGATGTCAATCTCCGCTCCCATGGCTTGTTTTACCGACATTAAAAAACATAAAAACCATGAATAATGGTAAATTTTCCTCGTTTAGAAACTTTCTCCGCCTTTCCGCACGTTTCCTTTCGTTTTTCCAGCGATCCCCCCTAGCTTAGTTGGCACTTTCACCACGATGTGAAAGGGACGAACAACAAGCAATACATCACTTTAATACTGGAAAAACATAATGAAATATACGTCGAAAAAACTCTTCACTCTGGCTGCTTTCTTAGCCGCAACTTCATTCGGTTCAAGCGCAGCTAATCAATATGAATACTTTGTTGGAATTGATGCTGGTGCTCGTATTAGCGGGGAAACGGACGAAGAATATGATGGTGTAAAATCTCACGAAGACCTGTCGTCATCCGTCGCATTGGGATTGAGAGGCGGCGTCACTCTCAACCAAAAACATCAGTTCAGCCTTGGCTATGATTACCGAGGCACAAGTGTCGACAATAGTAACTCGGACCTTGAAGTTGGGACCTTGTACACAAGATATGATTACTTAATCCCTATAACACAAAAGCTATCTTGGACAATTGGCGGCAAACTGGGTTACGAAATGTATAATGCAGACGACGATGTTGACGATTTAGATGGTGCCGTTTTAGGGGCACAAACGGGTTTGAACTATCGATTTAACGATTGGAGTGTGGGAACAGAAGTCAGCTACCTGTACCATGTCAATGAGCTCGAATATGAATGGGATGAATACAATGGTCATCATAAAGCTACGTCAAAAATTGGCGATGAAGTGCTGTTAATGGCCAACATTCAGTACCATTTCTAAACCTCGTAAATCTTTACTGTCTTTTATCTCCCGGCTGATCATCGGGAGGTATCCCACAAACGATCAGTGACGAACCCGACTCAGCATCATGTAGGAGCGTTCTCCCTCTAGTAAGACCACATTAGCATCCTGATAAATCAGGGTATTATGTGAACGGCCTTCCAAAAATAACGCGGTATAACTGGCAGCATGGTGGCTGTCCAACACTTTAGTGGTTTGGAGAGGACTGGTGCTATACACCAATTCAAAGACACCATGCTCAGACTTGGTGACCTCTCCGGAAACCGAAAACAGAGCCACCCCTTCTAGGCCATCGCCTTCGACGGCAATGGTTGAGTTAACCTGTCCATCTCTTAAATTAATTTCAAGCCTCTCTCGCCAACGGCCGTTTAACTCAGAGTGACTTTGTATACTGGCGATGTAACGCCCTTCCATCAGCAGTTTTTGGCTACTGACATAGAGGGAGAGGCCATAGATTGAGAAGCTCACCACAAAAATACTCACCCAAAGCTTAACGTTGTTCATTGTTCAGCTCCTCAATAACCTTAGGCAGTCGTTCTCGCTCCACCAGATAGCTCTCACTATGATGTGTGCTTTTATTGTATACAGAGACCTCATAACGGCTGGCTTTGGCGCTAAAAAAATACAGACAATCACAATCGGAACCTTGGAACAAATCGCTAATTTCAGTCGGTATCACTGCGCCTTTTATCGTAATAAGCTGTTTGTTGCCTAAAAGCTGAATATCGTAGTCAGGATGCAGGTAAGAAATCAGATGATGATTGGTTTGTTTAGACAGTTCCCACAGGGATAACACAACAAGGCCAACAGAAGCCAACGCCAAAATCGCGTTTAACCACAGATAACCCGAACGCTTGACTGTGTGTGATACCTTCACCTCTTCATTTTTTAACTTGTGCTCCACCGAACGGCAATGGAGGCGATAGCCGACGCCTGAAACGGTTTCAAGCTCAATATGATCTGAAATAGTCAGTGCAAGCCGAATTTTTTGCCCCGCTTTCTGCAAAGATGAATCGGTGACAATCGTATCTGGCCAAGATACCGATTTAAGGGTGTTTTTGCTGACGACACGATTGGGGTTATCGAGAAGTTTTTGAAAAAACAAACATTCATTGTAATTCAGCGATCGCACTTGATGTTGGGTACTGATCGTCATTCTATCCATATCGAAGACAACATCGTCACAAAGATATCTATGTTTACTCACGCTCTGCCCATGAAATCCGTGTTATTCACATTAGTGGCAATACAGGCCGCTGGATACACTGAACATCGTTCTCCAAGAACACGACCTACCCTATCACCACTTCCTCCTTCCCCCGTTGTACGCTGAATATGTTACTTAATTAACCAATAAAACAAAAGCCATTCACCGTTTCATTTGATAAAAATGACATTACATCAAAATTCAGCCATCCGTTAGGGTCACCCTCCCTATAGCCTAGGCAGAATGACTCACTGCCGCTGATGTTTCGTTAATGATCAGCGGGACGGTAGAGAACTGGTTGCAAAGCTTACTTCAGATGTCCCATCATTGGTGATGGTTTATCCACCAAAGTACGCTGGACGATTTCTCCTCCCTAGCGCGCACCAATTGGCTTGCGCTACTGTTTCAATCCGCGTCTTTAAACGCTTTGTAAGCATCAAAAAATTTGAAATCATGTATAGGCGAAAAAATCAATATGATTATCCATTGTTCAGCTAGACTTGGAGGGAATAATTAAGGATATTGATGATGTTAAGGCCACTTTCACTGTTTTTTTTACTGTTTTTTTCCTTCGTGTCCAACGCTGAGCTGCCACCTTCAGATCCTTGGTTTGAATTAACATTTATCACCGAAGAATATCATCCCCTCAATTTTATTGATTCTAGTGGTCAATTAACCGGGTTATCCGTCGAAGTATTACTGGGGGCTGCAAAACATGCCAATTCTCAACTTAGTCGTATCGACATACAGGTCATACCTTGGGCGAGGGGCTACAAATATGCGCTTAACAATAAAGGCAGCGTACTATTTGCTACCTCACGCAAACCGGAGCGCGAATCGTTATTTTTGTGGGTGGGTCCAATTTCACAAGGGACGCCCTCTTTCCTCATTGCGAGAAAAGAGCGAAATATCACCATACAAAAAAGGGCAGACTTGTCACAATACAGGATTGGCGTTGTCAGAGGAGACAGTCTTGAAAAACGCTTGGAGAAATTAAACATACCGGATAAAAACATCGTTCGAATACACAGTAAAGCCTTGCTGGCTAGACAACTCGATAAAGGCAGAATTGATTTGTGGGCATCGAATTGGACAGGCGCGCAAGCGCAGTTTTCAGATCTTGATCTGGACGTAAATAGCTTTGAACGAGTCTATACATTTCAATATAACGATAACTATTTTTCACTCAATAGAGAAACACCTCGGCAACTCGTTCAGGAAATGCAATCTGCATTAGATTCATTTAAAAAAACGACCGAATATCAACAGATTCTAAATCAATTCAAATAATGTTCACAACCCATCGCTGAATACGACGCGGGCTTGGTTTATCGAATGTCAACAGTGCAAACGCCAGCCGGATGATGACTGGCATATCAGACACAGGCCCATAACTTGAATCGACATTCAAAGACTAATGGCTTAGGCACACTGGCCCGATTTATCAATATCGGCCTTCGCTCTGGCTTTGGTCGTCTTTTTAGTGACATCAAGGTTAACCACCTCTTCGCGGACCACATTTTTTGAATTACCGAGAAAAACACCCCCTTTCTCGATCGTGAATTCGCTCGCCGAGACCTCCCCTTCAAGGTAGCCATGCTCAAGTATCTCAAGATTTTTTGTGTATACCTTGCCGGTGAAACGACCATTAATAATGAGACGTTCTGATTTTATAGAGCCCTCGACCGCCCCTGTTGCACTAATAGTGACCGTTCGGTCTGTCTCTATATTACCTTTAATCTGGCCATCTATCTGGATGTTACAAGTAAGCTTGAGTTGTCCTTCAATGAAGGCGCCTTCCGCGATGACAGTTTGAGAGCAGTCGCTATTTGACTCTCTATTCGTTTTACTAAGTAATCCCATTCTACCTCCTTATTCGATTCGAAAATCGATTCAAAATTATTCATTTCCCATTGTGTATAAGGCAACGGATCCAGTGAACGCCCCACCAATCGAATCTCATAGTGGAGGTGATATCCGGTGGACAATCCAGAATTTCCGGACAGACCAATCAGATCGCCCTTCTTGACGTAATCACCTCGTTCCACTTTAAAAGACTTCAAGTGAGAATAAGAAGAAGTGAAGCCAAATGAATGAGTAATCCTAAGGAAGTTACCCGAGCCCCTGTTGCTTTTTCTCGCCATCGCTATTATGCCATCCGCAGGCGCGTATATCGGCGTTCCCATGCTAACGGCGTAATCGATTCCATGGTGCATTGCCTTAGTTTTGGTGACCGGATGAATTCGATTACCGTAGCGTGACGACAAATAACCCGTTCGTACTGGTTTACCATTGGGAATCAGCTGCATCATTTGATGGCGTACTGCGGTGTTTAGGGCAGCAATATTCACTCTTTCTCTAAGATCCAGAGATTCATTGGATAACTTAAGCGCTGACTCAATATCGCGCAACTTTTCAGTCACATAAGCAAGATCTTGCTGTTTTCGATTTAAGCTCGACTCGAGATCAGTCTGGAACTCATGTGAACGCAACAATTCTTTTTCCAGCGAGTATGTCTTGCTCATCCATTGCGTTTTTTCTTTGGCCGAATCCGAAGCGTCATCGGCCAATATCGAAAGTAACCCGATCAAGCTAACAAACATGACTACAATAAACAGCAATGTATATTTAATGCCTGCAATAGCCCTGAACGACAGGTTGAAAAACCTTGTTCCCTGAATACCAGACACCATCACAGTGAGTTGATTGGATTCCATATTGACCCAGTTTCACAGTTTAGCCATTGGCGAATCATATTAACTGACATTGTACAAATACCTCGTCAGCACGAAAGGGTTAGACCCCTAATTCGGAAACCGCCTCGCAAAGAAAAAATTTGTATTTAATATTATTTTCAGTGGTGTCGCCTTAACAGGGGGAGTGAATAAAACGAGAAACTACTCACTCACTTTGACGCGATTACAGCGTTGCATGTCAAGCGAAAAAGCTTTGAAGTCAATCGCTTTGACTAAGGCCGCACAAGCTGGCGGCAAGGGTTCAAACATAAAGACTGCACTATTAGACGCGAGTCGATTAAATATCAAAGAGGCATGCGCTTTATTCGATAAGCCTGAAGAAAGATACAGAGCATGAAGTTTCGCAACACAGCCTGTTTTTTCTACTTTTTTGACGAAGGAATCAATGACTGACTCAGCATTTTGACGGTTCCCAAGCAAAAACTCAGCATGGAGGAGAATAATCGCAAGATGTTGGTGTTCACTCTCTTTCAACTTTAAGCGGGATATTTCCTTGATGACCTGATTAAATTTGCGCTCGTAGAGTCCGCTTCCTTCTTCACTGCGCATCCAGAGCATCAGTAAGGAAAATAGGTAATTTAATGTATGTTGAGCCACATTTTGGTTAAGGATCTTCGCAACAGTCACATTGGACGAAAAATGCACTAGAGCTTCGTCATACTTTCCTAAGACGAGACTCGTTAAAGCAAGGATGGATCGCTGCGCCAAGTTGAACCCCCAACGCGCACCGGAGCTTTTCAGCATGTCCGCTGCTTGAGACATATTACCTTCACGTAACTGAATCAAGACCCCTATCTCATCGAAGGGCTGGCCTAATTCGAACTTAGACGACGCAAACTTGGCAAATAACTCTAAAGCATCCTTTGATTGACCATTCAATACTAACGCGTTGAGAAAGAGGCTGATCTCCAGAGAATGATCCCGCTTGCCACTGTCTTTTATTAACACGCCGTAAATTTCTGTGGCTTTCTTTAATTCTCTATTGCTCAAATAATGGTAAGCACGATGACGTTTTAAGTCGTACTGATACTCAAGATAATGCTGCTCAAAAAACTGATAGCGTTGCTCCATTTCCTCAGCAGAGTCGATGCCCTCGCGTCGCAAGAGCGGTATGACTTTGTTTTTCTGATCGAAGGTTCTACGAATGAGTGTTTGGAGCTCTTGTTGGCTATTCTCTGGCCGGAGGTGGACATCCGCTAAGTAGCATGAGGCATCTTTAAGGCGACTATCAAGGCAATCCATAATGATGACACTGCCGTCATCAATTACATTGGCCTTTTGCATCTCACGAATTACGTCCAGCGACTTAAGCTGACTGTTGTTGAACATGTGATCACAAATGAGGATATCGAACCTGCCATGAAAGGTTCGCTTAAGCGCGTCGGCAGGAGCATTGATATGAAGAATTTTGTGTTGCTTTATCCCCAGTGACAGCATGAGACTGGAAATGCTGATATTTTTATTAGGAAACTCTTTAATAATCAAAACATTTGCGTCTTTCAACTTAAGCATACGAAACCTTATTCTCTCCTCAGAACACAATCAGGCTCATTGAGTTAACAACACGCAAAGCCCTACCAGTGGCGCATTATTAAGCTTTTTGTACAAAACGGCTACTAATATTCTCCTCTAGCGCAATATCTTCACGAATTTGACGACAAATTCGACGCTCATTTTTCCACCCTTCTAAGGTGTTTTCCAAAATCTTCACTCGCTTGTACTTGGTGGCTAACTGGTGCGTTAAACTCAAACATTCAGCCTCCATCAGCGCCTGTTCCTGCTCTTGATGGAGAATCATCTTGCCCAGCATTTGGTCGACACGGCTACAGTTGATGAATGCTTCACGATGTAAGCCGACCCCATTCGATTGCAATGGCTTGGGCTTCATTTGACCTTTAAGGACTGAGAGTTGATCCAAATGAAGACTCGCCGTTGCTTGCTTTTTCCGCATAGATTCAAGTTGGGTCGACATAATGTCACGTTTCTTTTGCTCTAACTTGTGGAACTTTTCCACCGCTAGCCACTTTTCTTCCATCAGCTTGCCCCTGTCTCTGGTTGAAACAATTGCGCCAGTTCGATCAAGCTTTGCTGATAGTCCACTGAACAGTCCGCCGGTTGCTGAAGGTAGGACTGAAGTTGGGGGTAGAGCGCAACCGCGCGATCAAGTTCAAGGTCCTGACCGGGTTGGTATCCTCCCAACGGCAGCAAGTCTTTCACCTGCAAATAGTTGGAATAGGCCTTCCTGAATTCATTGGCCAATGCACGCTGGGAGGGCTGTGAACAAGCGGTCATACACCGGCTAATCGAGGCATTGATGTCAATCGCGGGAAAGTGCCCTTGCTCTGCGAGTTTGCGAGACAATACAACGTGCCCATCAAGAATCGCACGCGCTGAGTCCACGACCGGATCTTGTTGATCGTCGCCGACAGCAAGAATGGTATAAATGGCGGTAAGACTACCGTGTGGGTTGTCACTGTTACCCGCTCGCTCTAACAGTTGCGGTAACACGTTGAACACGGAAGGTGGATAGCCACGTGTCGCAGGCGGCTCACCCAATGCCAGAGCAATTTCTCGTTGTGCCATTGCATAACGTGTCAAAGAATCCATCATTAAAAGCACATCTTTGCCTTTGTCACGAAAATACTCTGATACCCGATGGCAAAGCAACGTGGCTCTAAGACGCATCAATGGTGAATCATCAGCAGGTGAGGCAATAATGATTGCTTTCTTACGGGATTCCGGCGTCAAGTTCGATTCAATAAACTCACGAACTTCTCGTCCTCGTTCGCCAATCAAACCAACAACAATGACATCAGCTTCGGTATTTTGAGTAATCATTCCCATCAAAACACTTTTACCAACACCACTGCCGGCCATTAACCCAATTCGTTGCCCTTTACCTACCGTGAGTAATCCATTGATGGCTCGTACGCCAACATTGAGGGGAGAGTTAACGGGACGGCGCTTTAAAGGGTTGATGGGTTTAGGTTCGAGTGAAACACGATCCCCACCTTTCAACGCAGGCCCGTCATCTAAGACTTCCCCCAGCCCATTGACGACTCGCCCAAGCCAGTTATCACTTAACTGAACAGTACTGTCTCCATCGAGTGGCACTACTTTCGCACCCGCAAATAACCCACCGAGACGACGAATCGGCATCAAATACGCAATCGTATGATCAAACCCTACAACTTGTGCCTCAATCATGTCACCTTCCGCCGTTTCAACCAGACAACGCTGTTCAAGTTTAAATCGGCATCCTACTGCCTGAAGCATTAAACCGCTGACTTTAACTAAGCGCCCAGTGACCCGGGCGACAGGAATCGAGTCCAGTGATGCGATGGCGTCGTTTGTTCTTTCAGACAGCAAATCAAAGGCCAGTGAATTACTCATCGCACTCTTCAACTCTGTCAGGATTAACCTCATCAAGCAGGTGTTGCTGCACATTATCCATGCAAGCCTGCAAACGTGAATCGCAACTCGCATCCGCTTCTGCGTCATCGGTGACCAAATGGCAACCGCCCGGCGGCAGCTCTGAGTTAGCGACCAGTTTCCAAGCGTCGGGCAGTTCTGAATTGATCTGAGTGAGACGTTCAAGATCTTGTGGATTTAAATGAACCGTGATTTTTTCGGTTTTCCCTGGCATAGCCTCCAACGTCTCGTCCACCAACGAAAGAATCTGTTGAGGCATCAGAGTCAACTCTGCACGAATAACTTGTTGCGCCACCTTTTGAACTAATTCACAAATGATATGGCGCTGCTGCTGCTCTCGCTCAGACTGCCAATGTGAAAGCGTTCTGTATAGCTCGTGAACCGGTTTACTCGCCTCA
Source organism: Vibrio ostreicida (assembly GCF_013074385.2). Taxonomy (GTDB): domain Bacteria; phylum Pseudomonadota; class Gammaproteobacteria; order Enterobacterales; family Vibrionaceae; genus Vibrio; species Vibrio ostreicida. The sequence continues at coordinate 536,048 of NZ_JABEYA020000002.1, read as the reverse complement.
TTAAAAGCCTGTTTTCCAGACTGCTCTCCGGAAACAAACCCTTTCTGAAATCCTTCTTTCTGACCCTCGAGCAAGCCTTGTTGTTGACCTTGTGACAGACCTTGACGCATACCTTCATCATGGCCTTGCTCAAGACCGGTTTGAAACCCTTGCTCCAGTTTAAGTTGCAACTCATCCTGAGCGTCTTGCCATGAATCTTCTAAATTCAGTTCGCTTTCATCAACAGGCTCGGCCAGTGGTGGAAAGCGATGAATTCGATACCCGGTAGACGGCATTTTTAGTAAATCGGATTTAACCAGTGACATACAATTACTCCACCGTTGGTTCTTCGTAGAGAAGCAGCTCAATTTCACCTTCTTCATCAAGCTCACGTACCATTTGCATAATGTCGTTTCTGGCCCGTTCAACCCGGCTCAATGGAACAGCACCACGGACTTGCATATCATCTTCTAGCGCCGTAATCATTCGCTGAGGCATTGAACGCTTAATCGCTTGTTGAAGCGTAATTTCTGATCCTTTAAGGGCGAGACTCCAGAGTTCCGTTGGTATTTGTTGAACCAATCTGTCCATTGTTTCTTCACGTTGTCTACCCAAGACCATGAAGTCGAACATGTTTTTCTCAATTTGAGCGACAACATCTTCATCATGTAATTTGAGCATTTCCATCAATGAGCCACGGTCACCTTCAAAGCGATTAATAATATCGGCCGCTTGTTTTATGCCCGACATTGGTGCACTTTGGCTGACCGATGACTGTTCGATACAGCGTTCAATCAAATCATTCAAATCGCTGGCGACCTGATGGTCGATATCTTGAAGTTGAGCGATGCGATAGAGCAACTCATCATGATAATCTTCCGGCAAGTGCTGAAGGACCGCAGACGAACTTTCCGCCGGTAAATAGGCAAGAAAAATCGCTTGCATTTGAGGGTGTTCATTCGACACTAGCCGTGCCAACACCTCAGACTCCACCCATTGCAGCCGCTGCATGTTATTGCGAATTTCATCACCATAAAGGTTATTGAGTAAACCTTTAGCCAAATCATTGCCTAAGGCTTTTCGCAGCGTATTCGACAAGTATTCTTTGGACGCACCGCGAATACCACTATGCTGACGAAAGTCTTCGAAGAAATGCTGAATAACGCCATTGGCTCTATCACTTTTTATCCCACTCAGACGCGCCATCGACTTGGTGACACGCTGAGTTTCATCTCGGGTGAAGTGACGCAAAACCTTCGCGGCTGCGTCTTCGCCCATACCCAGTAATACGAGAGCAGTCTGCTCGACGTGACTAAGCGTTGCTTTCTGATTTAACTCTGCTGTGTTCATTCACATTTACCCATTGTTTTAAGACTTCTGCGACTCGCTCTGGCTCTTCGTTCGCAATCAGTTGTAAGTGTTTCAGCTGTATTTCCAGGGGTGAACCCGCCGGTGGCAACATATCATTACCGACATCCAGGCCCGAAGAGGCCGCAATACCTCTTTCCGATAATTTACGATTAAGCACTTCTTCTCTTTCCCGCTCTTCTCGTGTTTGAAAATTGTCGAAACTTGGCTCGTCTTGAGAGGGTGCAAAGTCCAGTTCCTTCGCTCGGTTATCGGCCCCTGTAAGGTGCATAATTAGAGGTCGCAAAACAAAGATAATCATTGCCAACCCGAGTAAGCCGCCTATCACGTACCGCATCGGCTGCTGGATAGTCGGATCCTGCCACCAAGGAATGCTCGGTGGGGTTTCGATCGTTAAAGGTGTAAAACTAAAACTCATGAGACTGAGGCTATCACCTCGGTTTTCTGACAAACCAACCGCGTCGGTGACCATCGCAGAAATCTGCGCTTTCTCGTCAGCAGTCCATGCCGTACCATTGGGCGCCGCCGCTTCATTGAGCAATACAGACACACTCAGCTTCTCCACTTGTCCCTGTTGATATTGGGTACGTCTGATGCTGCTCCCCACAGCATACTGGCGATTAATTTCAGAACGTGCATTCGTGTTCTGGCTGTCCTCGGTAGGCACTTCGCCGGTTACTGGTGGCTGGTTGCTGAGCGTGCCTGGGATGCCTAAGGCTATTTGATCAACAGAGTTGTTGGTGATCGTGTGTTCATTTCTAACAATTGGCGTGTTATCAAGTATTTCTTCCGTTTCCTCAACCTGACTAAAGTCCATATCGGCCGCAACCTGAACCCTAAAGTGACTGGGGCCGAGAATAGGTGTCAACATATCAGAGGCTCTTTGAATGATTTGCTGCTCAACATTCTTCTGATACTCAAGATATTTTGCATTCACCTTACCCGATTGCGTCGAACCGATGTCGGCACTGAGTAAACGTCCATATTGATCAATCACAGAAACATGTTCGGTGCTCATACCAGAGACGCTGCCCACGACCAGATTTATCACCGCTTCGACTTGCTCAGGTTTGAGATCTTCACCCGGTTTCAACTCAAGCATCACTGACGCCGTCGCTGCCTCACTATTTTGTCTAACGAAGAGTGTTTTACGTGGAATCGCTAGGTGAACTCGCGCATTGGATACCGCATTCAGGGAAATAATGGTTCGGACAAGCTCCCCTTCCAGACCATGACGATAGCGCGCTGTTTCCATAAACTGGCTGGTGCCCAATGAACTGTCTTCCTGCAAAGAATCTAGCCCGGTCGGTAGTTTGGCTTTAATTCCTTTTGCCGCAAGCAACATTCGAATCCGAGCGACTTCGCCTTCGGCAACCAACACCTGACCATTCTGCTCTTGCAGGCGGTAATTAATACCCTCTGATTCGAGCACCGTCACGATTTCACCCGTATCAAAACGTTCTTGCTGGCTGTACAAAGCGCGATAACTTTGAGTCGAACTCCAAAGCGCCACCACGATAATAGCCGCGACGATAGCGGCAAGTACGGCCGACAAAACCAAATTTCTCTGACTGTTGGACCACAATTGTTTCAACTTGTAAGTGAAATCTTCCATGCCTCGTTGAGAGGTACTTTGCGTACCAGCCGCACTAAAGGACCCACTGCTGGCAACTTGAGTTGTTAAGTCTGACATGTCTTACACCGGCATCTTCATAATATCTTCAAAAGAACTCACTACCTTGTTGCGAACCTGCATCAAAGCATTGAATGACAAACTGGCTTTCTGGCTGGCGATCATTGCGCCAACTAAGTCATCGCTTTTCCCTGTTTCGACCGCTGTCATTTTTTGACTCGCCGCAGATTGATGTTGATTGACTGTGTCAAGAACCTGAGTCATTGCCGTAGAAAATGACAGGGGTTCATTCAGTTTTTGCACATCCAAGGGGTTCGCTGACACAACAAACTCTGGCTGGATTTGAGCTCGCATGTTGTCCATTTTGGATAACATTAACTGCTCAGCACTCATCGAACTGATTACTGGTTGATTGGTCATAACTTAACCTCCTTTAAGCAGCCGAGCCTAGGGCCGACTGTAGATCAATACCTTGTTCACGCATTGCTGCTAGCTTGTAACGTAATGCGCGAGTGGTGACACCAAGTGCGTTAGCGGTCTTGGTACGATTTCCGCCGAACTGGCGTAGCTGGTCGAGTATGTACTGATACTCTGCCTGTTTTTTTGCTTCAACGTGCCCCATATTTTGCGGTGCAAGTGCGGATTCAACCGGACCAAGCAGCTCAACAGGCAACATCAGATCATGGGCGGTAATGTAATCACCGTGACGCATGACTAACGCCCGTTGAATCACGTTTTCAAGTTCACGGATGTTCCCCGGCCAGTGATATTGGCTCAGTGACAGCATCGCATCCTGAGACAAGTAGCATTGGCTACTGTCTTGATATTTGTTGATAAAAAATTGACTGATTGGCAAGATATCCTCGCTACGCTCACGCAGTGGAGGCCAATGGAGAGGCAGGACATCAAGTCGGTAGTAAAGGTCTTCACGGAAATGACCATTTTTGACTTCCTCTCGAAGGTCCTTATTCGTCGCAGCAATCACTCGAATATCAAGTTGGACCGGTTTATGACTGCCGACCCGTTCCACTTCTCTTTCTTGCAAAACCCGCAAGAGCTTTGCCTGAACCGCGGGCGACATTTCGCCGATTTCATCGAGCAATATCGAACCATGATTGGCTTCTTCAAACTTACCGGATTGTGAGTGTGTCGCGCCGGTAAAGGCACCTTTTACATGGCCGAATAACACCGCCTCTAGCATCGATTCGGGGATCGCCGCACAATTCACGGCAATAAAAGGGCCATCAGCTCGAGGAGAGTGCTGGTGGACGTAGCGGGCTAACACTTCTTTACCCGTCCCTGACTCACCAGAGATAAGAACACTCGCCTTGGTACAAGCAGCACGATGAGCCAACTGCAGAACTTGTTTACTGCGCCAAGATTGCGCCACAATATTCGCCATTGGTTTACCCAACACTTCAACTCGGCGTAACAAATTAATGAGTTGATTGTTTTCAAAGGGCCGAAGAAGGTAGTCGGTCGCGCCGGACTTCATGGTCTCTGCCGCGAGAATACCCTGTTCTTGTTCGACAATGGCAATCGCAACACCGTTACCTTCTCGGTTTTGATGACAGCGAACAAAATCCCGAACACACATGTCCGGCAAGTTGGAGCTAACCAAAGTAATAGGCACAGCCTCTTCAAGTAGAGCACTCCTTCCCGTGCGCACATGGTTGACGCGATAACCAGACTCTTCCAATATTCTGAGAACGGGTTGAGCAAATTCATCCTTTGGCTCAACCAATAAAATAGTTGTCTCCGACATGATTAAGCCTTCTTCTTATCGTTAATTTGTGGGGAATCCGTTCGCGTTGTCGTTTCGTTGCTCCGCACCAATCGCAGCGTCACGCGCCTATTTTTCGATTGGCCTTGTTGGGTTTCGTTACTCGCAAGAGGGTATCTTGAACCGTGAGCCCTTAACTCGAGCAATGCCTTCTTGACGCCCAGTTTTCTTAGCGTCTCTGCGACGTGTTCAGCACGCTGACGCGAAACGGATAAATTAGAGATACTCGAACCAATATTGTCCGTGTATCCGTCAATAAGCACTTTATCGATACTTGAATCCGCGTTGAGATAGCTATGTAGGTCCTTCAGGACCCGACTTTGAGCGGTCGTTAGCTGAACCTGCCCGATATCAAAAGACAAGGTGATGTCCCTAGCGTCAGTAAACGACATGCTAGGGAGCGCTGTCTGACATTGGCGAAACGCTTGTAATTGATTTTTTATACGCGTGGTGGGGAGAATGTAAGCGCGAACATCGGAAGGTTGATTTCCGTTTAACCGAATGGTTATCCAGTCCCCTGACTCAATCTTTCCCATTAAGGTGGTTATATTATCAACAAAGGACAATGTTGAATTTTTAATCTGAGCACCATCGGTGATCAACTGAGGTGGATTATTCGTATTCCAAGGCGCTGACAAACTTAATAGTTCAGCACCAGTCCATTTTTTATTAAAATTTTTCACTTCAGCAAAAAAGTAAATCTTCGCCACTTCCTCAGAGCGGAAATAAAACTTCCCATAGGAAGAATTATCAATTATGAGACTGCACTTTAAGCGGCCGCCATTATGTGTCCACGCCGCTTCATCCATAGGAATTTCTACAGGTTCTGTTGCAAATACGAGACAACAATAAAAAATCAACGAAAGCGGATATAATTTAGAAAGTGTCTTAATCATGATTATTAAACATGCCAGTAACTATTAATTTAACTTCATATTTCCAAATAAGATGGCGATATCCAGAAATTACCGAATTCGTACAAAAATCAACGACTCCACTTTACCCGCCTGCACTGTAACAAAAGTGCAATCAATCAATAAACTGATTTAAAACCAGAAGGATAAAGCACAAAAATCAATGAAAACCAGAGTTTCATACGACATGAACTTTTGTATGGTTGGGAAACTAACCTGTTTTATTTTTGATTAGAAGATATACGTAGCCACTTAAATTCAACATATGGAGTAAAGTCACAAATTTTATAAATCAGGCTTATTTAAAACTAAAAATCCTATGTAAACTTGTATTAGTTGAGTTAAAAACTTATCAATTCGCTTTGTTAACGCATGGTAAAAAATAAATGGAAAGCAGAAGTAAGATATCTATTTCAGATTATCAGCCTCTCAGTATAGAATCTCTGGGGAAACCCATTCATGTTATTCGAGATAGGCTAGATAGTTTAATATCATCTTCGTGTGGCAGCCTGTGCTATGAGCTGCAAAACTGGCAAAGGTCCAGTCACGTAGAAGTGAGTGTGCAGCATGTTTCATTACATGCTTTTATGCCCAATGAACTAAACAAATCTTTAACCAGTACTTTCCTTCATCAATCCGGTGGCCGGGTATTTATTTATGCCGATAGTCCAACCTTAATTAATTTGGTGGACAGTTTCTATGACGCAAAAATGAAACGAAATAACGGTGCTCTCAGCAACAGTGATCTCCGGTTGCAAGAGAAAGTGGGCTGGCTAATCGCAAGTTGGTTGGCACCCAAAGAAATGTGGTCGCGCAGTCAGGTGGAACCCACCGAAGGTCACGGCCTTTATGCGGCGCTCAATGTCAACATCGATGACCATCAAGGTACGATTCATATTAAGTTGGATGAATTACTGGTCAACACACTCACCGAGCAACTGGAATTAACGCCTCACGAGTCACTGTATCAACCTTTCTGTCAATCTTTGACCTCGACACCAGTAAAACTGAACGTATTACTGAGTAAAAAAACCATGCCGCTCAACGAACTGATTCTATTGCAGCCCAACGATGTCTTGCCCATCGACCTGCTGACTTCCGTTCCGGCCAGCATAGGCAATGAGCCTTTATTCGCAGGGCGCGTTGCGGAAAAAGATGGGCAACTAGTTTTAATTATTAACCACGATAAGGATTCTTTTAATGAGTGAGTCGCAAGATACCACCACTTTCAACGGTGAAGAGCTGAACTTCGATGATTTTCAGTTGGAAGATACGCACACTGAAATTTTGCAACCTTCTGGTTCCGTTCAGGAGCGGGATCTGAGCTTTTTCAAAAACATTCCTGTCACGGTAACACTTGAAGTAGCCAGCAAGGAAATTGCATTAGGTGATTTAATGAAAGCCGGAGAAGGCAGTGTGATTGAGCTCGACAAACTCAATGGCGAACCACTTGATGTCAAGGTCAATGGATCTCTCATGGGGCATGCCGAAGTTGTCGTGGTCAATGAAAAATACGGATTACGCCTGATCGATATAGTCGATTCCGCCCTCACCTCAGCGGTTGAGTAAAGGCACATTATAAGATGGAAAAATCACGTTCTTTTCAGAGCTGGGTAATATGGGTTGGCGTCGCGAGCTTAATGTTCGCTTTGCCTTCTTTTGCCAATGATTCTGGGCTGACCATTCTCTCTGTGAGTGACGGCGCAACGCAGCAAGAATACAGCGTTAAACTACAAATCCTGCTGCTGATGACCGCGTTGAGTTTTCTGCCTGCGTTCATTTTGATGGCAACCAGTTTTACTCGCATTATTGTTGTGTTAGCTATCCTTCGTCAGGCTTTAGGCCTGCAACAAAGTCCGCCAAACCGAGTGTTAGTCGGCATTGCTCTCGCTTTGTCTCTGCTCATTATGCGGCCAGTTTGGACAGATATTTATCACAATGCTTTTGAACCCTATGACCAAGGTCAGATCACGCTAATGGAAGCTTTTTCTATTGCAGAGAAACCGGTGCGCAATTTTATGTTGGCGCAGACCCAGCAAACCTCCTTAGAACAAATGATGCGTATTGCTAACGAGCCTCTTGACACCGCCGTTGAAGACATTTCATTCGCTGTCGTGTTACCCGCATTTGTGATAAGTGAGCTTAAAACGGCCTTTCAGATTGGGTTTATGTTGTTTATTCCCTTCCTGATCATTGACCTCGTCGTCGCCAGTGTTCTGATGGCAATGGGGATGATGATGCTCTCACCATTGATCATTTCATTACCGTTCAAGCTGGTTATCTTTGTGTTGGTTGATGGGTGGGCAATGACGGTTGGCACACTATCTGCCAGTTTCGGTTAGCGGGAGGAACCATGACACCAGAAATGACCGTGACACTCTTTTCGAACGCCGTTTGGTTGATCATCACTATGGTTGCGGTCCTCGTGGTTCCTGGGCTGATTGTCGGCCTAGGCATTGCGATTTTTCAAGCCGCGACTCAGATTAACGAGCAGACCTTAAGTTTTTTACCTCGATTACTCGTCACTTTGTTGATGGTCATATTCGCAGGGCACTGGATGTTACGTAAGATCATGGACTTGTTCGATTACCTTTTTCATAACATACCTGGAATGATTGGGTAATGGAGATATCATTTGCCGACCTTTCTCGAATTCTCGGGCAGCTCTGGTGGCCTTTTTTTCGTATTGGTGCCGTCTTTCTTTCTATGCCTTTCTTTGGTGATTCCATTATTCCGGTATGGATAAGGACGCTACTCGCCTTATCCATTGTGGTGGTATCTGCACCACTCATGCCCGCCATGCCAGCGGTAGAACTGTTTTCAATGACATCCTTGTTCCTTGCCTTTGAGCAAGCGGTCTGGGGGCTGTTCTTCGGCCTGATTTTGCATCTGCTGTTTTCCATTTTCACCACACTCGGCCAAATTGTTTCAATGCAGATGGGGCTTGGTATGGCGATGATGAATGATCCGGTCAATGGGATGTCAGTGGCGATACTTGGTCGAATATTCCTCATATTCTGTACCTTGTTATTTCTCTCGTTAGAAGGCCACTTAGTGATCATTGACGTTTTGATACAAAGCTTTGTTATTTGGCCTGTCGGTTCTGGGCTCACTTCCGCCTCCCTTCAGGGTATCGTTAACCTCTTCAGTTGGATGTTTGCTTCAGCGCTTGCTTTGGCATTACCTGCTATTGTGTCGATGTTGCTTGCCAATATCAGCTTTGGGGTTATGAACCGAGCGGCTCCCTCACTGAATGTCTACGCCCTTGGTTTTCCCATGACCATGCTACTCGGTTTGTTTAGTGTCCTGATTTCGGTTTCCGGCGTGCCTAGCCGTTACACGATTTTGGTCAATGATATGTTGGGTTTTCTTCAACGTTATATTTCGGGGGGCATGTGAGCGAACAGTCATCACAAGATAAAACCGAGAAAGCGTCTCCTCAGAAAATAAAAAAAACCCGCAAGGAAGGTCAAATTCCTAGGGCTAAGGAGTTTACCACTGCCACAATTTTTCTCGCCGTTGCTGTGTACTTTTACAGTCAAATAGGCGCGATTTGGGCGGCTCTTTCCGGCGTGTTTCGCTATAACATGACCCTAAATAAAGAGGATCTTGCCAACCCCATGCAAATGATTGAACAATTGGGACACAGTCTTGGGACCATCATCTATTTACTGATACCCATGTTTGTCGTCATTATTGTTGTCACCCTCGCCAGTACTATGGTGTTAGGAGGCTGGTTGTTTCGTCCTGAAAGCGCGTTTCCAAAACTGAGTAAGCTGAATCCCCTTAACGGGATTAAGCGCATCTTTTCCACTCGCTCTCTGGTTGAGTTACTCAAGTCCACACTCAAAGTCGCGGTGATATTTTCCGTTCTTTACGCTTACCTTAATAACCACCTTCAACCCTTATTGGGGATGCAAAGGCTGTCCTTAGAGCAAGGGGTCGTCAATGTGATGATGATTTTGTTTGATGGCTTACTGATGATGGGGTTTGTGTTGCTGTTGTTTGGCGTGCTCGATATTCCCTACCAACGCTGGGAACATATGAAAGAACTTAAGATGACCAAACAGGAACTGAAGGAAGAGTACAAAAATAACGAAGGCAGCCCTGAAGTAAAGCAGAGAATTCGCCAGATCCAGCAACAATTCGCTCGGCGAAAGATCGAAAAAATGGTACCGACGGCGGATGTCATCATTACCAACCCGACTCATTATGCCGTCGCGGTAAAATACGATTCATCGGTATCTGATGCTCCTTTCGTGGTGGCCAAAGGCGTCGATGAAACTGCAATGCATATTCAACGCATCGCCCGTGAAAATAACGTGGAAATCATCACTTCTCCACCACTTACTCGTGCCATTTATCATACCACCGCTATCGAGCAGTCGGTCCCCAGCCAACTCTACATTGCGGTGGCGCATATTCTGACTTATGTGATGCAACTTAAGGCCTTTCGTACTGGCTATGGTGAGAAACCTATTGCTCTGCCTCACTTCGCCATTCCAAAGCACTTACAACACTGATAATCCGAATTCATCAAGGACATGAATCTATGCTCAACCGGTTAAAAATATTACAAACTGCCACCAAAGGCTCTATTGGCATACCACTGGTCTTGTTGATGGTACTGGCAATGGTGATTTTGCCTCTGCCACCGCTACTGCTAGATGCGTTATTCACCTTCAATATTGTCCTGGCTATTTTGGTTCTTTTAGTCAGCACCACGGCAAAGCGACCGCTCGACTTTTCTATTTTTCCAACGATCCTGTTGGTGGCCACCTTGCTTCGCTTAACGCTCAACGTCGCGTCCACTCGCGTTGTCCTACTAGAAGGGCATAATGGCGGGGATTCGGCAGGTAAAGTCATACAGGCTTTTGGTGAAGTCGTGATTGGCGGTAACTACGTGGTGGGTATGGTGATTTTCGTCATCCTGATGATCATCAACTTTGTCGTTATTACCAAGGGTGGAGAACGTATTTCAGAAGTATCAGCGCGCTTTACCCTCGATGCTCTTCCTGGTAAACAAATGGCGATTGATGCCGACCTAAATGCGGGTCTGATCGATCAAGAAGCCGCTCGCCAGCGACGACGTGAAGTCGCCAATGAAGCGGACTTTCACGGCTCGATGGACGGCGCCTCAAAGTTTGTGCGCGGTGATGCGATTGCGGGTCTATTGATTCTTTTCATTAACATCACAGGCGGTATTAGCATTGGCGTCTTCGAGCACGGCTTACCCGCTGCCGAAGCGTTTAAAACATACGCATTACTGACCATTGGTGACGGTCTGGTCGCTCAGATCCCATCACTCTTGTTGGCCACGGCAGCTGCTATTATCGTCACTCGCATCAATGACAGTGACAACGGCATGTCTGAAACCATGCACAAACAGTTGCTCGCCTCGCCGACAACACTGTACACGGTCGCCGTCGTCATGGCGATCATCGGTATCGTTCCTGGCATGCCGCATCTCGCTTTCTTTGCTTTCGCCGCTGCCCTTGCTTTTGCAGGTTGGCGTCAACATAAAAGCCCCTTGCATGACACTCAGATAGAAAACGTCGAGGTCCTGAGTCGGGCCATGCAGCAGGAAGATACACCATTAGAATGGCATGATATTCCTCAGGTCCATACCCTGTCTTTGGCATTGGGTTATCGTCTTGTGCACTTGGTCAATCAAGAGCAAGGCGCGCCACTGAGTCAGCGGATTCGTGGCGTGCGTAGAAATTTGTCTGAACAAGTTGGTTTCCTTTTACCCGAGGTTCGTATTCGTGACAACCTCACCCTTAAACCCAATCAATATACGATTTCCCTTAACGGAGAAATCATTGAACAAGGCGTTATCGAGCCTGAGCGTTTAATGGCCATTGCCGTTGGCGAAACCTACGGAGAAATCGATGGGATTCTTGGCAGTGATCCCGCTTATCAACTGCCCGCTGTCTGGATAGAGCATACCGATAAAGCCAAAGCGCTCAATATGGGCTATCAGGTCGTTGATGACGCAACAGTGATTGCCACTCATATCAGCAAAGTCATCAAAACCCATTTATCGGAGCTGTTTAATCACGATGACGTGGAAGCCATGATGCAACGCTTGACGCAACAGGCCCCTAAACTGGCCGAAGCACTGAGCGCCGCCCTCAATCCTGCTCAACAACTGAAGGTTTACCGTCAATTACTGTTGGATCAAGTTCCCCTGCAAGATATACGTACCATTGCCAATACGATGTTGGAATCGTCAGAAAATACCAAAGAACCCATCTTGCTAGCCGCGGATGTGCGCTGCGCATTACGACGAACACTGGTCAACCTCATCGCAGGACAACAAGTGGAACTTAACGTCTACGCGTTATCGGACCAATTGGAGCAGATGTTATTGACGTCATTGCAACAAGCGCAAGCCAGTGGCAATGTCATGCTAGACAGCTTTCCCGTTGAGCCTAATATTCTGGGGCAATTCCAGCAAAACTTACCCTTAATTAAGCAGCAACTTAAGCAGCAAGGACTCGCGCCTATTCTTTTAGTGATGCCTCAGCTTCGCCCCTTAATCGCTCGTTATGCTCGCACTTTTGCACAAGGACTAGCGGTACTGTCCTATAACGAAATACCAGAAACTAAACAAATCAACGTGGTAGGAAACCTTGGCTAATCTCAACTCTCAGCAAGCCTTATATGGCCATATCGTGACACTCATGCAAGAGCATCTTGAAAAAGATGACGACCATGTCGTCTACGAAGCACTGACTCACAATGACATTCGTCATGCTTGTCAGGCTATTCGTCAAACGGACTCGGGCGAAATAGAATTCCAGCATTTAACGCTGCGTTTTGGCAATGATGATGAACAAAGCGTTGATCAATTTGATCTGTCACCAAACGTCAAGTACTGCCTAGACCTATACAGTTTGTCCCTTGCGCTGCACCAAACCGGCTTTCAGCTAGACACCTTCCACCCTGATTTAATCAGCAACGTGGTTGTCCCTGTTCAGGTTGAGGCTTTGATATGGGGACCTGGACACGCGTTCTTTAAACAAATCATCCAAGGCCACAAACTGGCTTTAGCGCACGTGATCCCCGCGCTGCAGCTCAGCGAGCAGCTTGGTTTTAACCCGGCAGTCGTAGAGCTAATTGAACGAATTGACAATTTTGCGTATGCACTGTGGTTCGAAGTCTCACCGCCTTGCGCTTTGCTTGAATCCCTTACTCAATTTAAGCCTTCAATGCTCAAACTGGCGGTCTCTTTAGACACCAAACACGATCGTAACGCCTTTTTACCCATCGTTCGCTATTTAAAGAAGCATAAACTGAAATGGGTGGCGAGCCGTGTCGCCAGCCAAAAAGAACTCAACCAATATAAATTATTGGGTGCGAGTTACTATTTTGGCTATTTTAGTGATATCCCCACATCGCTGTCGTTCAAGAACCTCGCCATCTAGACCTGTACTGGCGGCGTCTTGAACGCCGCCAGCACTAAAAAAAATGGAACGATCATCACTAAAAATCATTGAAATCATTAATTATTCTAATTTTTTAACGTTTTCAATTAATCTTCGAGCTTCAGCGTCCGCCTCTAGTTAGTGACCAGGGAAATCCTGAAACAAAAACCAAAGTATAGAGATAAACGAAGGAGATAACGATGGCTTTATCAATGCACACTAACTACGCATCACTTGTGACGCAAAATACACTAGGCAGCAACAATGATCTGCTAACAACGGCGATGGAGCGTCTAAGTACTGGTTTGCGTATCAACTCTGCATCTGACGATGCAGCGGGCCTCACTATCGCAAACAAACTTGAAGCTCAAACGCGTGGCATGTCTGTTGCGATGCGCAACTCTCAAGATGCAATCTCAATGCTGCAAACTGCAGACGGCGCATTAGAAGAGTTAACTAACATTGCGTACCGCATGAAAGACCTTGCAACACAGTCTGCCAATGACACCAACGGTCAAACAGAACGCGACGCTCTAAATGCGGAATACCTAGAGTTAGGTAAAGAAGCTGAGCGTATCATGACACAGACGTCTTACGGCGCTGGCCAAAAACTACTCATGGGCGAAGCAGCAGACGGAAAATTAGCAGGTGCTGTGACTTTCCAAATTGGTGCTTCAGCAGCAGAGAAACTGGAAGTTGATATCTCTGGGCAACTTGGCCTCATTAAGTTCGATGCAGCTACTATCGATGTAATTACGGATCAAGGCAAAGCATCTACAGCGATCACTACGGTAGATACTCTGTTTGACACGATCAACACAGCACGTTCATCACTAGGTGCAAACATTAACCGTCTTGAGCACACCATCAACAACCTAGCCAACGTGTCAGAAAACACTGCAGCGGCGAAGGGTCGTATCACTGATGCTGATTTTGCTGTTGAGTCTTCAAACATGACGAAGAACCAGATGCTAATGCAAGCTGGGACAACGGTTCTTGCACAGACTAACCAAATGCCTAGCATGGCAATGTCTTTGCTACGTTAATTCGCGCAAAAGTTCTATTTATTCCCCTTCAAAACCTCCCTTGTGGAGGTTTTTTTATTTAATTAACACTCCGCTTTGGTCGCCTTTAATGAGTAGGAAATGCGGCGTTGCTATCAGGAAATGGCGGAACCTATCATCAGGAAACGACACTTCCGCAATGTCGATAAATTTAAAATAAGTCATTGATAATAAACAGCTATATCAGTGGCACTTATTTTGCTAATCCTCTATTACATTCTGACAATGATGCGTGGTGCCACTGGCTACCCACAGACAAGCAGGGAGTTCTCTTATGAGTTCAATTGACCCATCTACGATGGCAAAACAACTGGCGACTTATGATGTTCAGTCGTTTAGGCAACGCTACACGACACAAGCCTCTCAGTATCAGTCTCAACTTAATGCGCTGGGTAAAACAGAGTCCGCTTTGCGTGAATTCCGCACCACAGTGACGGAAATGAACAACAGTACATCGGGCATCATAAAAAATACGGCCTCCGTGTCCAGTGATGGCTACTTCAGTGCGACGGCGAATTCTAAAGCCTTAACCGGAAGCTATCAGATTTTCGTTGAGCAAATTGCCACGGCCTATCAAGTATCCGCTGGTATGCCAAACACCATGGACGCGACAACAGAGATTCCCTCTTCAGGCACATTGAAATTCGACGTCGACGGGAACGTCTTGGAACTGGATCTCGCAACCTTGGACTCGGATGGCGATGGAAAAACCACCATGGCTGATCTGACCTCTGCCATCAATAACCATGAAGATAACCCAGGCGTTAATGCCACTATGGTTCGCTCTGATGGGCAAACTCACTTTATGCTCTCCAGCGAAAAAACCGGTGAAATCAATAAATTCTCCGTGACGGCTTCTGGGACTGGCGAAGCTTGGTTTGAAAATGCTTTCTCTACCCTAAAACAAATCACGCCAGCACAAGATGCAATCGCTTGGCTGGGTGCAAAAGACACCGGATTAAAACTGACTGGCCATAGTAATACGTTTAGCAATGCCATCAAAGGTGTTGACATCACCGTCACTCAGGCTCAGGAAAGCGACGCGTCTCCTTTAACGATGGACGTCGGTGCAGATAAGACATCGACCAAAGAGCAAGTCAATAAGTTCATTGATGCTTACAACAAATTAATGTCCACCATTAACCAATATTCAAAAGTCGATAGTGAGAGCGACACTCGCCCAGTGCTTGCCAGTGACCCTACCCTTCGTTCCATTGAGAATCAGGTCAAATCCGTCGTACGCGGAGAGTTTGCCGGATTGCGTCTCAGTCAGGTCGGTCTGGAGATTGGTCGCGACGGTAAAATGAAATTGGATTCAGAGAAATTTGAACAAGCCCAGTTGAACAACAGTAGCAACCTCGAAGCCATGTTCAATGGCGATGGCAACCTTCTCGACACTGTTGATAAAGCGGTTGAGCCTTATTTGCAGTTTTCGTCAGGCTTATTCAAATCTCGCAAGGATTCACTCCAGCAAAATATTGATCGAATTAATGATAAACAAGTCGTACTCAATCGAAAATACGATATGGCCTATGACCGCTATCTCAAGCAATTTACTCAAATGAACACACTTATGCGCCAAATGAACCAAACCATGTCGTTATTTGGCTAAAGAACACTAGGAGACGTTTTATGTTAATGGATTCAGGCTATCACTCTTATCAACAGGTCGACCTTGACGCTCAGGCTGCCTCGGCGAACCCGCATCAATTGGTGGTTATGCTCATCGATGGTCTGCTCAACGAAATCGAGAGAGTTCGCGGCCATATTGTGTCAGAGCGACTGGCCGAGAAAGGAATAGGCATCAATAAATGCATGAACATTGTGGTCGGGCTTGACAGTGCACTGGATCTGGAAAACGGGGGGGAAGTCGCAACCAACCTCCACCAGCTCTATGATTTTTGTCAGATGGAATTGTACCAAGCTAGCGTACATAACAACCTAGATAAACTGACCAGCGTAGAACAGGTCATGAACAACATTCGAGAAGGGTGGGTGAGTTTTGGTCAACATGCATAAAGTCTCCCCGGAGCGGTTCCGCCATCTCTCAAGTCTTATCCAAACAGCAGAAAAGACGCAAGATTGGCAGGGACTGAAACGCTACGATCTGCAATTGAGAGAACTGTTGCAAGGTCATAAGCCTTATCTCGACGATCCTAGGCTGGCAACCGCCATCGCCGAAGTAAAAGCGACACATAAACGCGCATTTGACGCTTTGGATAAAGCCATCAGTCAGCTGGAAACGGAGATCAATGTCGTGGATGCACAACATGAAAGAGCGAAAGCCTATCAACTCGCCATGACGTTGGAGTATTAGACGATGAATTCAGCATCACTTCAGGCGACACCTAACCCATCCGCTTCACGGCAAGGTGATTCCGATAGCAAGATTTTTCAGGCTCGTACATTGGACCACTCAGAAAAACCGCTGGGTGGATTTACGCTCGCGCCGCCAAAAAGTCTTCGTCACCTTGAGACTCAGGACAGTGCGCAGACAAGCTCAGAGCACAGCGAGACTGATGGCGCCATAGTCAGTGCCCTAGCCGCCGACACCAGTTTAGCATCGCAAGCAAACAAGCTACTCTTCGATCTCAACAACAGTGCGCGGCAGAACACCGCGCCAATGCAGGGAGAGTTATTCACCAACACGCAATTCAATCCACTGCGTTCAGCCTCGGCCCAGAACGAGTCATCAAGGCTGTCGATGTCAATAAACGAAGTGAAAACGCCAGTCTTAGCGACGGCCAGCACAGCCAGCAAGTTGTCCAGCTCACTGGTGGCCGAAACTTCGTCCATTCAGACACCATCCCTACAGAGTGTCCTGCAAACCCTGTCCACAAATGGGCAGTCAGCACCACCACAGAACCAGCCCCCAACGCTGGCCACCGCGCCAACACACGGGACTGAATGGGCCGCAGTGAAAGTTGATACTCAGGCTGGAAAGTGGGGAGAACAGATGATGCAAGTGCTTCATGACAGAGTCTCCTTTCAGGCTCAACAACATGTACAAGAAGCCAAAATTCGTCTTGATCCTCCAGAGCTCGGCAAACTTGATCTCCTTGTCCGAGTAGAAGGCGATCGCCTCAGCGTCCAGCTCAACGCCAATGCAACAGCGACCCGTGAAGCGTTAATGCAAGTGTCTGAACGACTTCGTGCCGAATTGCAAGAACAAAACTTTGTGCACGTTGATGTCAATGTCGGTTCTGGGGACAAACAATCCGAGTCCATGCCGCAGTCTCATGAGGCACAAGGAACCATTTTGGACTCACGTGAATTAATGGCAGCCGACCACTCAGCTCCACCCTCTGAGCATTGGCTCAGTACTCAAGCGTAATTAGGAAAAAGGTTATGACTAAACAACAAATGATCGCTCTTTTCGCCGCGATGATCATCACCAGTGCACTGGTTTCAGCAACAACAGTGATCGGAGGTATTTGGGTACTAAAACAACCCAGTAATGCCTCAGAACCTTCGGTTTTTTCCGGCTCCCCTCTGTCTTTTCTGACCGAAGAACGCTCTCAAACACCGACGCCAAGCTTCCATTCGCTAGACAAAATTGTGCTTAGCGTGAAAGGAAAGCGCCAGACCCATTTCGTGATGCTCGAAGTGGCGATAGAAACTCGTCGCCCAGAGCGCATTAAACACATTGATGACTACATGCCTGTGGTTCGGAATGCATTATTGCAATTGTTCAGCGACAAAACCTACGACGATCTACGTCAGGAAGGCGCTGTTGAACTGGTGCAAAATCAGGTCAAGCAAACCGTATTACTGGCCTTTGAAAAAACCGACATTCTCAGAGAGATCGATGATGTCTTATTAACCAAGTACGTCGTTCAATAAAGGAAGCGACCATGTTGGATATGAATTTTCAGGATGAATACAGCATAGAAGGCGACGTTCGTTCACCCTCTATCCCCATCGATGAAAACCGGCTTCTTGAGAAACATCAGATTCTGGTGAAACGAATCGTGAACCAGCTTAGAGTCCATGCTACATCACACTGCAGCATCGATGATATGCAGCAAATTGGGTTGATTGGTTTGCTTGAGGCCGGGCGTCGCTACGGTAATATTGATGATCCAAACTTCCCTGCCTTTGCGGTATGCAGGATCCGAGGTTCGATCCTTGATGAGTTAAGAAGGCTAGACTGGCGCTCACGTAAAACCCGCCAACAAGCTCACGAACTCAATGATATTACTCGCGATTTGATGAAAACTCTCGGGCGGCAACCAACAGATACAGAAATAATCCAAGCGTTAGGCACCGATGAGCAAGATTTTCTCTCACGGCAAAATGCCGCGTTGGCCGGAGAATTACAAAGCCTCGACCAACTGATTGAAAGTGGCATAGAAACCTATCATGAAACAAGCTACGACGGAATGGAACACGAGCAAACACGCCGCAGTCTTGAAGTCGCCCTAGAGAAGCTGACAAAAAGAGATCAACTCCTCTTGACCTTGTTTTATCAACACGAACTCAACCTTCATGAAATCGCACTGGTGCTAAACCTGACACCTCCTAGGATTTGTCAGCTCCATAAGCAAGCACTGGTGCAACTTAATCACTATTTATCCTCCTAGGAGTCACAAATGCAAAAGTTTTTTGGAGCCATCACCGTCCTACTGTGTGTCTTTGGTGGATACATGTGGGCCGGCGGCAAGCTGGGCGCGATTTGGCAACCCGCTGAATTTCTAATTATTATTGGTGCCGCTGCCGGTTCCTTGATTATTGGTAACCCTCCGCAAGTCCTCAAAGAGATGCGCCAACAAGTGCGTGCGACCATGTCTGCCCCGCACGAGGAATATGAATACTATATGGAGCTGATGGCGCTGCTCAATCACCTGCTTGAAACCGCGAGAAGTCGAGGCTTTAAGTTCTTGGATTCTCACATTGAAGCGCCGGAGCAAAGCTCTATCTTCTTGGCCTATCCAAATGTTGGCAGTGACTATCGACTCATTTCCTTCATTACCGATAATTTACGTTTAATGGCCATGGGACAAATGTCTCCCCACGAGTTAGAGGGGTTGTTAGAACAAGAAATAGAAGCTATTCAAACCGAAATGCTACTGCCTTCTCGTTCAATGCAGCGCACCGCTGAAGCGCTTCCTGGGTTCGGCATCCTTGCCGCCGTTGGCGGTATCATTATAACGATGCAAGCGATCGATGGATCTATTGCCATGGTGGGTTACCACGTCGCGGCAGCTTTAGTCGGCACCTTTATTGGTATCTTTGGTTGTTACTGTTGCCTCGACCCTTTAAGCAACGCAATGGCGCAACGCGTTAAGCGTAACATGACTGCATTTGAATGTATTAGGGCAACTTTAGTCGCCTACGTTGCTAAAAAGCCAACGTTGCTCGCGATTGATGCTGGCCGTAAGCACATCCAACTCGACATCAAACCGACATTTAATCAAATGGAGAAATGGCTCTCAGAGCAGGAGATATGATGCAAAGACAAGAGCAAGTCGTATTCAAACGAACCAAAGTGGTTCAGAACGATGACTACCATGGCGGTGCGTGGAAAGTAGCCTTTGCTGATTTCATGATCGCGCTTATGGCATTGTTTCTGGTGCTTTGGGTCATGCAAGTGGTCAATAGAGAAGAGCGCAAAGCCATCGTCGCTCACCTCCAAAGTGCCAGCGTGTTTGATAAAAGCTATGGCAATCCCTTTGACTCAGCTCAGAGTATCTCTCCTATCGATCTGGCGTCGAACTCGTCCGTACCCAGTAAGCATGATTCGACTCACGTGGTCAGTTCATTTTTTCAAGGGGATGGTGACGGCCCGGAAACGGATGCTTTGATCCCTGGAAAGTTCGATACGCAAGAAAGGCTGGCGGCACTGGCGAAAGTCATTAAGGAAGCGGTTAGGCAGTCTAGCGCTCAAGGAAACGTCAATATTGACGTTACGCCGCAAGGGCTAAGAATCGTATTACAAGATGACTATAAGCAACATATGTTTGGCCGTGGCGGCTCGGAGTTGACCCCTTTCTTTGAAGATCTTCTCCTTGCATTAGCGCCTGTGTTCAAAGGGGTGGACAATCCGCTGATTATCAGTGGTCACACCGATGCGATTCCGTATAAAGGTCGACTTGAACGGCATTCAAACTGGGAACTTTCTGCGTCTCGTGCCAATGCTGCCAGATATACGCTGGTTGCAGGCGGCATGCCTGCAAATCGTGTGTTACAAGTAACTGGAATGTCAGATCGTGCGCTACTCAACAACACCGAACCTGCATCCAGCGAAAACCGGCGTATTGAACTGTTTGTGTTAACCACACCAGCCGCCAAGGTATTGGAAACCTTTTTCGGCACTCAGCAGGATAGTGAGTTACAAAAGGCACGGCTTAAAGCCGAGTTCAACCAACCTGTCATCCGTCAGGATGTCATTGGTTATTCTGAACCGGTTCAAGCTACGCCTTTGTCCATGACAACGCAATCTCTCTAATCCTTTTCAACTTTCACTCGCCGTCAGGTGTGTAACCCACATCTGATGGCTCAATTTTAAAGACGCCCATGTTTCAACATTCAGGCCAAAGTGCCAAAAAAGATGTGTTACAGAAAGCTTTCTTATGGCTGATCATCATTGACTATATGTTGCTTTCGTTATTCTTAAGTCAACTTTACAATCTGACTCTAAACGGAGGTACAGCCATCAGTACTTTGCTGCTTATTTACAATGTACTGATGACCTCCCTTTGTTTTCAAAGGACTGATAAAAGAGACGCGTACATCATTTACCCCACCCTATCGGCAACCTTACTTGCCTTTGTCTGCTTTCTCTATTTCTTCTTTTTAGTGTGAGCTCAAGTCTCACACAATACAGGTAAAAAAAATGCTCTCCAGAAACCTGAAGAGCAAAAAGAGCGAAAATCGCTCCTGAGCAGAGAATGTTCTCCTACCTAAGCAAGGCGACCACCGAATGACGCCGAACATTGGCCTGTGCATTAAGCGCTTGAAAAACCGACGAGAATTGATGTTCACTCTCGTCAAGAGCTTTTAATTTATCGCCCACTTGACTGGCGGATATCAACGATGTTTGGCTATGAATTATTCGCATCTGCGCGTTTAACTGTGAACCAATCCCTTTTGCCTGCTCTAAACCACTTTGTACTTGTCTTAAGTGCTGATTCACGGTGGCGATCGTTTTCTTAATACCATCACGTGAACCTAGGTCAAAACTCAGTTCAGAAATACCTTCAGGTTCTGGTTTAAGCGTCATTGCATTGGATTGACCTGCAGGAAAACGATGACCTTCACCAGTCACCATGACTTTTTTCTGCATTTGCAAATAGGCTTTTTCAGAGGATTCAAACACAATAGTGCCGTCTTCAGACAACGAGGCTCTTAGGCCAAGCGGGATCAGGTTCCTGTCCAACATTTTTACTGTTTTTTTGCCGTCAGATTGCCCATCAAATTGAATCATAACCGATTGGCCTTGGGGAAAATCCAACCGGATTTGTTCCGCTTTATCCTTCAAACGTTCAACATTGAGACCCGAAATTGAAAATCGACGTATGTCCGCTTGATCAAGCTTAAGCCGGAGTTGATTGTCCAAGACCTTTTTGCCTTCAAACTGCGCCGATTCAAGCGTACGTTCAATGTTGATTTTGGCGCTGGAGAGCCCTTCTTTCAAACTCGGATGCTGGTTTTTCCCTGCGTTCATTGCGCGGGTCAGCCCCTGCTTTATCTTGACCAATTCCCCGCCAATGACTTGCAGTGATTTTGTGCCTATCTGCACTGAGGTCGCATTTTGCTGCCCCTGAGTAAGCAAAACACCAGACAACGAATACGTTGCTGGTGTTGACGTTTTTGCTACCGAACGATACTGGCCAAGGCCAGTATCGGGATCGGAAGATCGCTGTGGAGTGATAGAGGATTTATCATGTCCTGTTAATCTGACATTATGCGGACGAACCTCAACCGTGCTCATTACCATATTGATTATCCTGCTTATTAAATACGATCAAAAAGGTTGAGATCGTTGATCTTGACGTAGCTTGCTTGTGTCGCCTGTAACGCAGCCATATAGTTATTCAACCTAACCGACGCCTCCCCATAATCCAACGCGGAGAGATCGTTGGTCACTTTGTCGACAAATAACTTATTTTCACTGTGCGCGCTGGCCATCATATCAAGATTATTGTGACGCCCACCCAACTCAGTTAATGCCGCCAGAACGGAGCTTGATGTTGATTCTATCGTGCTTAACGTCGATTCTACGGTCGCTCGAAATGCAGGTGTCGGTGATTTAAATTCAGCAATCAACGCGTCAAGCTCGTTGAGGACGTTGTTTCCACCTACGTCCAAGATCTCCTGTGCGGTCATATTCGACTCCATAGTGACGCCTTTAGCAACGGTCACCATACGCTTATCATTATTGCCCTCAATCACATAAGTACCTGTCGCATCGGATAACGCAGGGGTGTCTGTTTTCGTACCAGAGAACAAGAAACGACCTTCTTCATCTTGCGCATTAAACGACGACGCAACGGAGGACCGTAAGCTTTCCAGCTCAGTCACAAGGCCGACACGTTCAACGTCGCCCAGTGTTCCGTTAGCTCCCCAAAGCACTAATTCATTCATGTTTTTGAGGCTTTCATTAACAGAATCAAGATGGACTTCCTGACTCGATAAGGCAGTCTTTACATTGGCGATATTTGACTTGTATTGGTGGATCGCTGAACCTTCACGCTCCAAGTTAAGCAACTGTACAGAAGCCATGGGATCATCGGACAATTTTGTCAGGCGATCGCTGGTTGACATCTGTTGCATCACCTTGCCTAAACCTGCACTGTTTTTTTGCAGGCTTTGCAGCATCATATGGCTGAATTGCGTATCACTAATTCGCATCTGAGTTCCCTACTTTTAAAATATTTGCAGCACAGCATCAAACAACTGATTAGCCGTACTGATCACTTTCATGTTGGCATTGTGGACATTGGCAAACGTCATCAGGTTCGCCGCTTCTTCATCACTGTTGACGGCACTGACATTGTCTCGAGCTTTCACAGCCTGATCATTCATCGACAATTTTGCCTGATAGTCTGCGCTCGCTTGACGGGCTTTGATGGCGGTTTCTCCAACCATCGCCGAGAAGGCATCATTAAGAGTGACAGAACCAAAGCCACTGATTGAAAATGTTTTATTGCTGACCGCTATCAGTTTATCCAGTACATCTGCATTGCCTGGGTTACCATCCGCGGACAGAGCGAGCTGGGCCGGCTGAAGATCCGTGATGGTCAAGCTGGCTGCTGGGTTAGCCGGATCATAACTAAACATAGCGCTTCCGGGGTTACCATTTAAGTCAGTCCCCGTTGCCAATAAGGTGTTGAATTCATCCGCGACTGACTTTGCCATGTCGTCAATGGCATTGCGATAAGGTTTCAGTACCTCTATTTGGTAATCATTTAACGCGCCAATCTGACCGCCCGCCACACCTGTGGCTGAAAACTGTTGCTTGCCGAATTCGACCACCAATTCCGCCATATAAGGGTCAGTGGGGTCAGGGAGCGCTTTTAGTTTTCCAGCATCACCGCCCATCACCAATGGCTGCCCCGATGACAAGGTCACCTGAAGACTTCCGTCCGCTTGATCGGTAGTTTTTATCGCGACCACTTTCGATAGCTCTCCAATTAAAGCATCTCGCGTATCAAGCAATTGGGCTGGGTTGCCGCCCGTTCCTGCCATCTCAACCACTTGCTTGTTGATATCGGCAATATTCCCCATCAGACTGTTGGCATGAGCAATCGCAGCGGTGCGCTGATCATTCATGTCTTTGTGTTGATGATGAAGCGATTCTGTCAATGTGTTAAATCGACGCGCCAGCGCTTCAGACTCATTAATGATCTGTTGACGATAGGGCACCGACTCTGGTTTTACTGTGGCGTCGTTAAGTGAAGAAAACAGGGTGTCCAGTCCTGCAGACAAACTGAACCCATCGGCGCCTAGGGTATTTTCCAATAGCCCCATACTGGTGGTATATCGAGTCGCATACGCAGACAGACTGTTTGTCGACCACGTTTGCTTCGTCAGAAAGTCATCGGTGACTCGGCGAATACTCGACACTTCAACCCCTGAGCCTGCGCTGAGATTGTCATATTTCGCGCCCCCTACAGAGACCATGAGTGCCTGTTGACGACTGTACCCAGGAGTGTTGATATTAGAGACGTTCTGGGCTGTGACATCCAGCGCCACACGGTTCGAATTGAGCCCTGACAAGGCAATATTAACAAGATTCATTTACAGCTCCATTTTTCGAATCAAAGGCTGTGCAAAAGCAGTGGTTGCACTGACTTCTCCCAGCATTTGTTTTACAGAGGCGACCGTCTCCTCTTTGGTATGAAATAATCCAGTCTGATTCAAGGTGTCCTCATATTCAGGCTGTGATACCCCTCTCAAGCCGCGGTCACCATCATTGGCTGAGACAGCCAATGAGTGACGGTCAAACTCGACTTCTGACATTGAGGGGCTAAGTTGACGAATCAACATATCTGAGATCCCTGAATGCTGTTTTTTGGCCATTTCAATCGCTAATTGGCCATCGTACATGTCGCGGAAAACGCCTTGCTGCTGGCTAGAAAACGGACTGTCTTTATCTGCAAGAACATCACTACTGGTGCGCATCTGACGTAACACCATCTGCAAAAACATGGCTTCAAACTGACCCGCCACCGCTTCCAACGCCTGCCCTGACTCTGAATTATTCTTTATATTTACTAACGCACGGTTGTCGTGATAGAGCACTTGATTCATTTGTGAGTGCTCATTAAGGCCGTCTAATTTCATTTTATTCTCCTATATCACAACCAGCTCTGCATTGAGGGCTCCAGCCTCATGCAATGCTTGTAAGATCGACATCAAGTCCGTCGGCGTGGCTCCAAGACTGTTCACCGCATTCACAATAGTATTGAGCTCAGTGCCAGGAGGCCAGATCACCATTTGCGCTTGCTCTTCGGTAACATCGAGCAGTGACTGGTCTGTCACTTTCGTTTCGCCAGACGACAACGCATTCGGTTGACTCACCTGCTGAGACTCTGCAATCGTCACCGTAAGATTGCCATGACTCACTGCCGCCTCACTCACCTTAACACTTTGACCAATGACGACCGTGCCGGTTCGGGAGTTAAATACAATACGTGCTGGCTTGCGCCCTTCGAGGACACTAATGTCTTCTAACATCGACATCATCACTACCCGCTGCTGACTGTCTTTTGGTGCCTTGACGTCAATACGAACGTTGTTTTTTGCGATCGCGACTTTAGGGCCGAAAATATTATTGATTTCACGGGCAATATTTTTTGCGGTCGTAAAGCTTGGTTTGCGAAGGTTTAAAACAACGTGCTCTAGCTCTGAGAAATCACTCGGAACTTCCCGTTCAAGCATCGCTCCTCCCGGGATTCGTCCTGACGTCGGCGTATTGATGACCACTTTTGAGCCGCTTTTCCCTTCCGCTGATACGCCGCCAACGACAACATTTCCCTGCGCAACGGCATACACTTCTCCATCAATACCGCGCAATGGCGTCAAGAGTAAAGTACCGCCTCTTAGACTCTTTGCATCACCAATAGAAGACACCACAACATTCAATGTTTGCCCTTTACCCGCCATAGGTTCGACCGTCGCTGTTACACTCACAGAGGCAACATTACGAAGCTTAGGGTTGATATTGTCGTCAATCTGGACCCCAAATTGACGCAACATATTGGTGACCGACTGGGCGGTAAATTTGACTTGATTCCGGTCACCCTGACCATCGAGACCAACCACTAAGCCATAGCCCACCAACTGGTTTTCTCGGATACCCTGTACGTCGACCAAATCCATCACAGGAATCGCCACTTCAGCACGAGCAGGGTAAGTGACCGCCGCAAGAGACGCGAGCAGCAACGCGGTATAATACATCTTCATTTTTTGTTTCATTAAAACGGCATCCAAGGACTGTTAAAGAATTGAGTCAGCCATCCTGCGGCATTACTGTCTGATAAAGCGCCACGACCGGAATACGTAATTCTGGCATCTCCGATTCGAGATGATGGGACTTGATTGTTTCGGCTGATATCATCAACCCTAACAATGCCAGTGAGACGAATGAATTCATCGCCCTGGTTGAGACGAATCCACTTCTCGCCATTGATGCGCAATACACCATTGGGCAGGACTTCATGCACCGTGACGGTAATTGATCCTTCAAGTTTATTTCCCTGTGAACTGGATGCACTGCCATCAAACCCTCGCTTTGCATCCACACTCGCAGCCAACTCACTGATGGTATTGCCACCGAGGCTAGGGGCAGAAAACCCAACACTGGAGTTCTTTCCATATTTTGTATCGGCTTTCTTACTTGATTCCGTCACTTCAGCGAGCATCACCGTCAACATATCGCCCACACGGTAAGCTCTCCTATCCTGAAACAGAGTCATGGTATATTTGTGACGATAAAGGCTCCCACTTTCCGCCTCCGGCAGAGAATAATCCAAAGTTGGAGGGGCGTATTTTTCGCCATCGGGTTCGGGAGGAGTAAACTCCTGACGACCTGCGCACCCAGCAAGTAAAACGATAACCAACGGCCAACATCTAAAAAACGCCATCATTCATTATTCCTTTATCATCACGTAACTATTACACCGACTGGGCAACAAACTTCAGCATATCATCTGCTGCAGAGACCACTTTGGCGTTCATTTCATAAGCGCGTTGTGTGGTAATCATGTCAACCATTTCCTCAACAACTTGAACATTAGAGCCTTCTAGGGCGCCTTGTTTGATGCTTCCGGCTCCCTCCTCACCTGCGGTCAGCTCTTCAGCCTGACCACTGGCTTCGGTTTCACGAAATAGGTTACCGCCCGCCGCCTCAAGACCTGCTGGGTTGATAAATCGTGCTAACGTAATCTGACCCAAGCCAGTCGGAGTTGTACTGCCCGGCGTGGTTGCCGAAACGGTGCCATCCACGCCAATAGATAGGGATATTGCGTCTTCCGGAATTTGGATCTGAGGCTCAAGCGGTAACCCCTGACTGTTGACCATCAGGCCCTCAGAGTTCACATGAAATTGACCATTTCGGGTGTACATGATCTGACCATCTGAATTTTCTATCTGGAAGAAACCTTGTCCCATGACCGCTAAATCCAACTCTTGGCTGGTATTTTGAGCATTGCCTTGTGTAAACACCTTTTGAGTGCCGACAACACGCACACCACTACCAAGCTGAACGCCAGACGGCAGTTGGTTAACGTCGTCTACTTGCGCACCAGGTTGACGTTGGATGTTGTAAAACAAGTCTTCAAAAACTACCCTGTCACGTTTAAATCCGACCGTATTCACATTGGCTAGATTGTTGGAGATCGCCGTCATCTTCGTATCTTGAGCGGCCATACCCGTTTTGCTTACCCATAATGCTGAATGCATTTTCTACTCCTTTGACGCCGCTTAGCGCGACGCCATTAATTTGTTTCCAGCCTGAGCCAAAGTCTCTGCTGTTTTCATCATCCGAACTTGCATTTCGAAATTTCGGGTGAGCGACATAACATTAAGTAATTCATCAATTGCAGAAACGTTACTGCCTTCGATATGCTCAGGCGCAAGTTGGACCGTTTCATCTTCAGCAAAAGGATTTCCATCAATGCTGTGTAAAAGGCTGTCACTTTCTTTTTGCAGCTGATTGGTTTGTGGATTAACCCGCTTAAGGGTGCCAACTTCAATTTCAGCGCCGCCACCGGGTGGCACGACTGAAATCAGCCCCCGTTCACTGATGTCGACCGATTGGTAATCAGGCAAGGTCAGCGGGCCTCCGTCGCCGATAACCGCAAAACCATTGATGCTTAAGGCACCAAATGAATCGACTTTGATGTTACCTGCGCGCGTGTAGGCTTCTTGCCCATCCGCGGTTTGCACGGTGAGGTAACCTTCGCCCATCACAGCAACATCAAGCGCTCGGCCGGTTTTAACAATGTCTCCCTCGTCAAAACGTGTCGAAGCGGAATTCGTCGCCACCAAGGTGCGACCATCAAAACCCGAACCTTCCATCTTGATGCTGGAAACACGTTCCATATCTGCACGAAAGCCTGCCGTGTCGGCATTTGACAAGTTGTTGGAGCGTACATGCTGGGCTTTCATTACCCTGCTCGCTCCCGATGTTGCGGTAAATAACAAACTGTCCATTTAAGGCTCCGTTAGATGGCGTTGAATAGTGCCTGAGTCAACTTATCACTGGTCGAAATGGTTTTTGCATTGGCTTGATAATTGCGCTGAGCGGTCATCAAGTTAACCAATTCGCTAGTCAAGTCGACGTTTGAGCCTTCAAGCGCTCCCGGAGTTAAATCTCCCAAAGTCCCTGAACCTGGTACACCGACAACGGGCGCTCCAGAACTAAAACTTTGTGTCCATGCGGTACCACTGACTTTCGCTAGCCCCTGTGTGTTGGCGAAGTCAGCCAATACCACTTGCCCCTGAAGCTGAGACTGACCATTGGTATAAGTCGCATAAACCATACCGTTGTTTTCAACTCTCACGCCCGCTAACTCACCAGATGTGTAGCCATTAGGGTTATTGGTACTGACACCAAAGCCACTACCAAACTGAGTACTGCCCGATAAATCAACATCGATACTCATTGCGTTGGCACCTGGCGCAGGGAAAGACAGGTTAAAGCTGCCTGTCGGAGTTGCCAGAGAGCCATCTGGATTAAACGTCATGGCTAAAGTAGAAACTGGGGCTGCGCCGCTATCCACTTGTACATTCACTTCCCAAGTATTGTCGGCGACCTTGGTAAAGTACTGAGTGATGCTGTGAGGTTTACCCTGAGAGTCGTACGCTTTTGTCGTGTAGGAGGAGTTAAACGAGTCGGTATCGCTAGGGTTAAAAGGGTTGGTCGTTTGATCTATGGTCGCGCTAGTCGCATCAAAGTTAGCAATGAACTCCATCTTGTCCGTGGCTTTGGCCGCAAGCGAAGAGGTTGAAATCTTGATGTCTCCAGAGGCACCAGAAAGAAGCGTGTTGTTCGCATCAACACTGTAGCCTTGAAGCTTCCCACCCGTGTTGCCAACAACATAATTGTCTTTATCTGTTCCAAACACACCCGAGCGCGTATATAACATCTGGCCAGCGCTGTCTTTGGTGACAAAGAAACCACTACCATTGATCGCCAAATCCATTGCTCGACCGGTTCCGCTAACCGAACCATTTTTATCAAAGTTCTGAGAAATTGAAGCAACTTCAACACCCCCAGGCTGCATACCATTATAAACCGCAGCAAATTCGGTTCGGGCACCTTTAAATCCGTATGTGGACGCATTGGCGATATTATGGCTGATCGTATTTAATTCTTTGTTCGTCGCATCGAGGCCACTAAGGGCAATATTAAAACTCATAACGCTCTGTATTCCTTATTGGTTAAGCACCAAACTGAGTGATTTGATAGAAAGGGACGCTGCCAACACCTTCAATATTGACAAACGTTGCGCCACCTGAACTTGGGATACGGACTTGCTCTACCTGACCGGACAATAGGATATTCGGTGCGGACTGGCCTTCCTGTACTTCAACGGAAACGGAATATTTCCCGGGCTTTAAGCCCAGCTCTGTTGGATTGATTGAGAAGTCAACATCACCAGCAGCATGTGCGCCTAAAGGCACTTTGACACGCTGATCAAATTCGTCTTTGACGACTAAATTGACTTGGCTTGAGGCATGGTCCAGTTCAATTTTTCCCGCTTGTATCTTGTCAGTGAGATCAAATTCACTGCCTGAAACATACACGGTTTGGCCAACTAAACCGGCCGTTGACAGTACTTGCATATTGTCTAGAAGTACCATGCTGTTTTTCATCATTGATGACATATTCTCGGTACTTTGTACTTGAGAAAATTGAGCAAGCTGGCTGACATACTCCGTGCCATCTAATGGGTCCAATGGATCCTGATTTTGAATCTGGGCCACCATCAAGCTAATGAATTCATTCTGCAACGATGTCGAGCTGTTGGCATCTTGGGGGTTACCCGCAATACCAACAGAATTTGAAGCACTGTTCACTGAGTTTCCAGCATTTAGGGTATGTTGCGAGGCAATAGTCATTAGCTGCCCTGCCCTAATTTAAGTAATCCTTGCTGCATGCTTTTCACATTGCTCAACACTTCAACATTGGTTTCAAAGCTACGTGTCGCAGACATCATATCGGCCATTTCCGCAACAACATCAATATCGGGGTAGTACACGTAACCCTCATCATTGGCCAACGGATTGCTCGGTTCAAAGCGCTTGTCTGCCTGACCTGCACTTTGGACAACATCAACAATTCTTACCTCTGCATTCGGGTAATCGTCTTGCCCAGTAGTCAACTGAGTTTTACTGTAAACCGTGGCAAATACTGGTTTCAGTGCTTTATAGGCGTCATCTGGGTTGGCGGAAACCGCGTCGGCATTGGCCAAATTACTGGCAACGGTATTGAGGCGCACAGTCTGTGCATTCATCGCCGAACCGGCTATGGAATATATATCAGTAAATGACATGATTAACGTCCCTCGATGACTTTGGATAAACCATTAAACTTCATATTGAGAAAAGTCAGGCTGGTCTGAAAGTCCATATTATTTTGAGTGAATTTTCCTTGCTCAACACCCAGTTCAACCGTATTCCTATCTTTGCTGTTCTGGTAAGGAATTGAATATTGCGTTGATACTTTCAATTGCGGCACAGGCTGATTCACACCCTGCGGTGACATCTGTTTCATGACAGTGGTAAAACTCAGGTCTTTGGCCAAGTACCCCGGCGTATCAACATTTGCTAGGTTACTGGCAAGGACTTTGGTACGCTGAACCCGAAAGTTCAGCGCGTCAGGATGGACTCCCAACGCATTATCAAACGAAATAGCCATGTCTCTTTCCTTTACAATTGGCTTGAATCAGTACCAATAAAACAAGATACGTGCCATAAATTAAAACAAATGAAATCATATACTTACAAAAAAGAAAGGAACGTAAACTTCCGCAAAACGGAAGTCGGTGACATCAAGAGGAACACCCTGACTTCCTCTGTTTTCCTATGGGGAGCTGCAAGCCTCTTTTTCCATGTTCCTGCCGCTTTTGGAAGCACCAACCCGATGTCGCAGCAAGCCATCCACAAAACCGTAGCGCAAGACTTTGAACAAGAGGTAAAAAACCAAGCGGAGACCCGCCTGTGGGGCGAGTACCAGCTCGAATATACGATCCGCGTCCCAACGACCGCGAATCACTTGTCGAAATGCCCAGTTGCCCTTGTCGTAAAAGGCATTGATAGTCAGTCCTTGCCGGTTGGAAATCTCAAACGTTCAGTCAGTTGTCTTGATTCGACAACAACGTGGAGACTGAATGTCAGTATAAAATCCAGGATCACACTCAATGTTGTCGTTGCGCTCAATGGGCTGAACCGAGGTGATGCGGTCACTGCCAGCGTATTGGCCCTTGAAGAACGAACGTTCACTCGAAGCCAAGACTTTTTTACCCGCATTTCTCAGGCGCTCAATAACACCGCCGCTCGGCGGATTCGTTCAGGTCAAGTGTTGGATCCTAAAAAATTGGATGCGCTGCCAATGGTCAATAAAGGTAATCAAGTCGTGATTGTGGCTGCGAAAGACGGATTTAGCGCGACAACGCGTGGCGTGGCGATGGAAAATGGGGAACAGGGGCAACAAATTGATGTGCGAAATAGTGCTTCAGGAAAAATCATAAGGGCCGTCGTCACCGATCTCAATATGGTTCGGACCCAATTCTGATTTTGGGCTCAAGTTATCATTTTGTGCTTTAAACCCAACACTCTGCAATAAATTCAGGTAGATATAAAAAAGTCGTAGCTGACATTTAATTTTATGGCCTAATGGTCGCATTATACCTGTAACCACATTGATTGAGGATAACACTATGAAAGTCGATAAAGTTGCGGGCGGCCATGTCCCACAAAGCAGTTTAGAGCACTCTTTTAAAACACCCACTCCAAAACCGGAAGTGAACCCCGTCTCAGAGGCCATGGTTAACACGAATACCGCGGCACTCGATAGCGCTTTGGCTCAGATGAAATCATTACCTGATGTCGATATGGCGAAGGTAGAACAGGTACGTAATGCACTTGCAAACGGTGAACTTTCTTTGGACACGAAAGCCCTTTCTCAAGCAGTACTTCAATTTCATACCGGTCACGAATAATTAGCGATTCAAGGATACAAGTATGACGACGTCCGATCCCTCACGATTGATAAAGCAATATGTCAAAACAATTGGTCAAGATATACGATTGTATCAACAATTAACGCCTTTGCTTCGCGAGCAGAAACAGTTATATCTGACCTTAGATGCAACTCGTCTAAGTGCTAACCTTGAGCAACAGAAACCATTGCTTAACCAGCTAATCGCTCACGCAGAAGAACGACGTCAAACTATGATTACCCTCGCTTTACCCGTAGAAAAGCGTGGGGTAGATAAACTGATTTCGCTATTGCCGCCAGCGATTAGCAAACAAGTGAGCGCCCAATGTAGAATGTTGCAAGGCATGATCGAACAATGCCAGAAGCTGAATCAAGACAATGGGCAAACTTCTGCTAACTTTCATGAACTAATGGTCCAAATTACTCAACCCAATCAGCATACCTATGCGGATAAAATATAGTTGGCAAACGTTGATATTATTGACGGCGAGTCTTATCACCGCATCATGCTATGCCACGCTCGCTCGATCTGCTAACGCTCTTTCCTCTGAAATCAAGAGTGAAATTGATATCCTTACCCCTCACAAAAGCCGCATCGAGTTGAGATTGAAGGCTAACAAACCCCTCATCAAGCACATATCGTCTCAGCTTATTGATCGTTCCTTGCCTAAGCATTTGGTGCTGTTGCCCATGCTTGAGTCGTCTTATAACCCTAAAGCCGTATCACCGGCCAATGCCGCTGGGCTCTGGCAACTGATTCCGGCGACCGCTCAACGCTTTGGGCTAAACATTGATGAGCGAGACGACCAGCGCTTTGACTCGATAGCCAGTACAAAAGCTGCTATTGGTTATCTGGTATTCTTATATAACAAATTTGATGATCTTTCCCTGACACTGGCCGCCTACAACGCAGGAGAAGGCAGAGTCGCGCGTGCAATTAAAAAAGCCGGTACTCGCGAGTTTTCTTCCCTGAAACTGCCGAAAGAAACCAAACAATATGTGCGCCGCTTTTACGCGTTACTTCACTTAATTAAGTTGGACACGTTGTTGGACGATGGGCCGCCGCCAATGCTCTTATTTGGAACTTCAGACTTGCCACCACTGATCGACCTTAGACCTCTCCCACCTTTAATCAGGCTATAGTCTCATCTTCGGCTGGATAAAAATAAAGAAGGCAACTGAATAACATTCACATGAAGAATGAAGATGAAAATGACATTCGAGTGATGATTTTTTTAGCTGCTGCCCAAGACAAGACTTTCATCATTAAACGACCAATTGCCCCAAAATCCTAGAATATCCCGTATAATTTTTAAACAACTATGTAAATCCCTATCTTTCCTTGGTTGTTATTGACTCAGCAAAGCAGGATAATGTCGGGATCGGAAGCTCTTAAATTTATAATTATGACCGAATATCTGTTGTTGTTGGTTGGCACCGTGCTAGTCAACAATTTTGTACTGGTAAAATTTTTAGGCCTATGCCCATTTATGGGCGTTTCCAAGAAACTGGAAACCGCAATTGGAATGGGTTTAGCGACAACATTCGTCCTGACTCTGGCGTCTGTTTGCGCCTACTTGGTTGAAAATTACATTCTCGCGCCATTGGGTCTGCAGTATTTACGAACCATGAGTTTTATTTTAGTGATCGCAGTTGTCGTGCAATTCACCGAAATGGTGGTGCACAAAACCAGCCCAACGCTTTACCGTTTGCTTGGTATCTTTTTACCCTTGATCACCACAAACTGCGCGGTGTTAGGCGTGGCACTGCTCAACATCAATGAACATCACAATTTCATCGAATCGATCATCTACGGTTTCGGTGCAGCGGTTGGTTTTTCTCTGGTCTTGATCCTTTTTGCCTCGATGCGAGAACGCATCAATGCGGCCGACGTACCTGCACCTTTCAAAGGCGCATCGATTGCAATGATTACTGCAGGTTTAATGTCACTGGCATTTATGGGCTTCACTGGACTGGTGAAATTGTAATGAGTGCCATTCTAATTGCTGTGCTAGCGCTCGTCCTCCTTGCCGCGGTGTTTGGCGCGATATTGGGGTTCGCATCTGTGCGCTTCAAAGTCGATGCAGACCCGATAGTTGACCAGATTGATACTCTTTTACCGCAAACTCAGTGCGGCCAATGTGGTTACCCCGGTTGTCGTCCCTATGCGCAGGCTATTGCAAATGGTGACGAAATCAATAAATGTCCTCCCGGTGGTCAGGCAACCATAGAAAAGCTGGCTGACTTAATGGGCGTCGACGCCACCGACTCTGCTCACGACTTAGAGAACGCAGTAAAAACAGTCGCCTACATCCACGAAGACATGTGTATAGGCTGCACCAAGTGTATTCAGGCCTGTCCTGTAGACGCGATTGTTGGGGGAACGAAAGCTCTGCATACCGTCATAAAGGATGAGTGTACTGGATGCGATTTGTGTGTAGCACCATGCCCAACCGATTGTATTGAAATGATCGCTGTAGAGACCACAACAGCGAGCTGGAAGTGGCAAATGGACGCCATTCCTGTTGTTAATGTTACCCATTCTGCCGTCACGCAGAACGACGTGAATTAAGGATCGGTATGCTCTCACTTATTGAACAAATAAAATCAGGCGCGTTGTGGGGTTTTCCAGGCGGGGTACACCCGCCTGAGAACAAACGCCAATCGGTCACAACGCCCATTACCCGATCGTCTATCCCAAGAGAAATTGTTCTCCCAGTTAAACAACACATTGGGAAACCAGGGACAATTACCGTCCGTGTTGGCGAACGCGTATTGAAGGGTCAAGCTTTAACCCAATACGATACCAGTTTTAGTCTGCCTATTCATGCCCCAACCTCTGGCCTTATCAGTGCCATTGAATTGCGAACTACTGCACACCCTTCAGGGTTATCTGAAACCTGCATTATTATTGAACCCGATGGTGAGGATCGCTGGATAGAACATTGTGGACAAAGCGATTTTACTCGCACTTCCCCCGACGATCTCATCGAAATCATTCGTCAAGCCGGTATCTCAGGCATGGGTGGTGCTGGATTTCCAACCGCGAAGAAGGTGCAATCCGGTCAGGGTCGTACTGAAATCCTTATTGTCAACGCCGCCGAATGTGAACCTTACATCACCTCTGATGATATGTTGTTGCAGACCCACGCTGATGATGTGCTCAAAGGTATTGAGATTGTCGAACATATTTTAAAACCGAAGCTGACAATTATAGGCATTGAAGACAATAAACCCCTCGCGATTCAAGCACTAGAAAAAGCCTGTGTGCACAAAAATATTGTCATTCGAGTGATACCCACTAAATACCCTTCTGGTGGGGAAAAGCAGCTAATAAAAATTCTGACTAACAGAGAGGTGCCGGAAAACGGCATCCCAGCACAGATCGGAATTCTGGTTCAGAATGTTGGCTCTCTGCGCGCCATCAAGCACGCGGTATGTGATGGGAAGCCCCTTCTGGAACGTATTGTCACCTTAACGGGCGATACATTCGAACAGCCGCGCAACGTTACCGCATTGATCGGCACACCCGTTCAAGCTCTGCTTGATGAATTTGGCTATAGCGCAGACAAGAAAACCCCTCGCCTAATTATGGGTGGTCCCATGATGGGCTTTACACTTCCGCATGCCAACGTCCCCATTACCAAAACATCCAATTGTATTTTGGCGCCGACGCGTAAAGAAATTGCGCCAAGTCAATATGAAATGGCCTGTATCCGGTGTGGCGAATGTGCGCAAGTCTGCCCTGCCTCGCTCCTTCCGCAGCAACTCCAATGGCACGCAAAAGCGGCCGAGTATGAGAAATGTGAAGAATTAAACCTGAAGGACTGTATTGAATGCGGCGCTTGTGCGTTCGTCTGTCCAAGCGAAATCCCTCTGGTGCATTATTATCGCCAAGCGAAAGCAGAAATCCGAACTCGAAAGGAAGAAGCAGACAATGCCGAGCGTGCCAAGCTGCGCTTTGAAGAGCGCAAGGCCCGCTTAGAGCGTGATAAATTAGAGAGAGAAAATCGATTTAAAAAGGCCGCCGAGGATCGTCGTAAAGAGAGCAAACAATCTGGTGACGGCGATGCAGTGGCTGCGGCGATAGCGCGCGTCAAAGCGAAACAAAATGAGACCAGCCAAGAGCCCACGAGTGTCAAACCAGCCGTGGCTGCGGCCATTGCAAAAGCAAAGGCCAAACAAGCCGCAGCGATACAGTCGGGGCAGGTTGAACCTGACAACTCAGAAATGATGGCCTTACGAGAAGAACGTAAACGTCAGGCAAGACAGAAAAAAGCAGACCAACAAGCCCCTTCTCAAAACGATGAGACGGCCCAGCCTACGCCCGCCAGCGACGACCCGAAAAAAGCCGCCGTGGCCGCCGCGATTGCACGAGCAAAAGCGCGCAAAGCAGAGCAACAAGCCCCTTCTCAAAACGATGAGGCGGCTCAGCCTACGCCCGCCAGCGACGACCCGAAAAAAGCCGCCGTGGCCGCCGCGATTGCACGAGCAAAAGCGCGCAAAGCAGAGCAACAAGCCCCTTCTCAAAACGATGAGGTGGCTCAGCCTACGCCCGCCAGCGACGACCCGAAAAAAGCCGCCGTGGCCGCCGCGATTGCCCGTGCAAAAGCGCGCAAAGCAGAACAACAAGCCCCTTCTCAAAACGATGAGACGGCCCAGCCTACGCCCGCCAGCGACGACCCGAAAAAAGCCGCCGTGGCCGCCGCGATTGCCCGTGCAAAAGCGCGCAAAGCAGAGCAACAAGCCCCTTCTCAAAACGATGAGACGGCCCAGCCTACGCCCGCCAGCGACGACCCGAAAAAAGCCGCCGTGGCCGCCGCGATTGCCCGTGCAAAAGCGCGCAAAGCAGAACAACAAGCCCCTTCTCAAAACGATGAGGCGGCTCAGCCTACGCCCGCCAGCGACGACCCGAAAAAAGCTGCCGTGGCCGCCGCGATTGCACGAGCAAAAGCGCGCAAAGCTAATAAAGAAACAAATCGTAAATTCGAGGAGAACGACTAGTGGCCTTCTTTATCGCCAGTTCACCCCATGCGCACAATCGCAGAAGTACACCCGATTTAATGAAATGGGTCGCCTTGTGTGCGCTTCCTGGCTTAGCGGCACAGACCTATTTCTTTGGCTGGGGAACGTTAATTCAGCTTGGTTTTGCCATCATTGTCAGCTTAGCCTTAGAAGCGAGTGTCATGGTTGCACGCAAGCGTCACCCTATCTCCGCTTTAAGAGACAACAGCGCCATAGTCACGGCTTGGTTACTGGCCATTGCTATACCACCGCTATCGCCTTGGTGGTTAGTGCTGATTGGCCTGATTTTTGCCATTTTGGTTGCCAAGCACCTCTATGGGGGGATTGGACATAACTTATTTAACCCCGCCATGGTCGCTTATGTCGTGCTACTGATTTCTTTCCCAGTGCAGATGACCAGTTGGCTTTCACCTCATGCTCTGCAACCCACCCCAATTTCGTTTGGTGACGCATTTTCACTGATTTTTACCAGCTTTAACCTTGATGGTTTGTCTCTACAGCAGATCAGAACCGGGATTGATGGGGTGACAATGGCCACTCCTCTGGATGCGTTTAAAACGGCCCTATTAACTGGAAACACGGCCGCAGAAGCCCTAAGACAACCACAATTTGGGGGGCTAGCAGGCATAGGTTGGGAATGGGTCAATTTGAGCTACCTGATAGGCGGCCTAGTCTTGATCAAACTGCGCGTGATCAGTTGGCATATTCCTGTGAGCTTTCTTGTCAGCTTAATGCTTATCAGTAGCCTATTTTCCCTACTGACGCCGGGTGATACAGCATCCCCCATCGTGCACCTTCTCTCTGGTGCGACCATGCTGGGGGCCTTTTTTATCGCCACGGACCCAGTTTCAGCCTCTACAACCGTTAAGGGTCGTCTCGTCTTTGGGGCCTTTATCGGTGCCATGGTCTTTATCATACGCAGCTGGGGAGGCTTTCCAGATGGCGTCGCGTTCGCGGTATTACTGGGTAACATGTCAGTACCCTTGATTGATTATTACACTAAACCTCGAACCTACGGTCACTAAGGGGCATGATGTTAAACGTTATTCGTAAAAATGGAGTGGTATTGGCACTATTTGCGTGCGCGTCAACGGGCGTGGTCGCTCTCACGCAATACCTCACCAAAGACCAAATCCAACGACAAGAACAAGCACAGCTGTTGTCGGTACTAAACCAAGTCATTCCCAAGGATATGCATAATAATAATCTCTACCAGTCCTGTACGCTGGTATCCGACCCTGCGCTTGGGACCGACATGCCTGTCCCTGTTTATATGGCTAGCCTAGATGGTCAACCCACCGCGATGGCCATTGAATCGGTGGCACCTGATGGCTATAGCGGAGCCATAAAGATTATCGTTGGTATCAAACAAGATGGGACCATTCTCGGCTCTCGCGTGCTCAACCATCAAGAAACACCCGGGTTAGGGGATAAGATTGATTTGCGTATCACAGACTGGATTCTGAGTTTTTCAGGCAAAACCGTCACACCCGATAACCTTTCAAGCTGGAAGGTACGCAAAGATGGCGGACAGTTTGATCAATTCACAGGCGCTACCATTACGCCACGGGCGGTAGTCAAAGCAGTGAGAAATACGGTACAATTTGTTAACAAAGAGCGGACTCAAATTCTCAACCAGCCCCTGAACTGCGGAGGCAGTGATGAGTGAACATAAAATTCTGATAAAAAATGGAATGTGGGATAACAACCCAGCGTTAGTCCAGTTGCTGGGGCTTTGCCCGCTGCTTGCCGTTTCTTCAACCATTACCAACGCGCTCGGTCTTGGTTTGGCGACTCTACTCGTGTTAGTGGGGTCGAACGTCACCGTATCCTTGGTGAGGGATTTTGTTCCTAAAGAAGTCCGTATCCCAGTCTTCGTGATGATTATCGCGGCCTTGGTCACTTGCGTACAACTTCTCATGAACGCTTACGCGTATGGCCTATACTTATCACTCGGAATTTTTATCCCCCTCATCGTGACCAACTGTATTATTATTGGACGTGCCGAGGCATTTGCCTCAAAAAACCCGCTGCTGCCCTCAGCGCAAGATGGATTTTGGATGGGTCTGGGAATGACAAGCGTGCTTGTGGTACTTGGCGCAATGCGGGAGGTCATTGGCAACGGTACGCTCTTTGATGGCGCAGATCTCCTATTAGGCAGTTGGGCCACTGCTTTACGTATTGAAATCTTTGAGTTCGAGAGTAATTTTTTGCTTGCTCTGTTACCACCAGGTGCCTTTATAGGGGTCGGTCTTCTTATTGCTGTAAAAAATATCGTTGATAAATACCAACAAGAGCGCCAACCAATAAAAGAAAAACCCACCATTGAACGCGCTCGAGTCACTAACCAGTAACCAAAACCTTCACACTGGACAGTACTGCTAAAATGAACAAACAAAAAAGACAAGAAATACTGGAGCGCTTGAGGGACAACAACCCTCACCCTGAAACTGAGCTCAACTGGAATAGCCCATTTGAATTGTTAATCGCGGTACTTTTGTCAGCTCAGGCAACAGACGTCAGCGTCAACAAAGCAACCGACAAACTTTACCCCGTTGCCAATACCCCTCAAGGGTTACTGGCACTCGGTGTCGATGGTGTCAAAGCGTATATAAAAACCATCGGCCTGTTTAATTCCAAAGCAGAAAACGTTATCAAAACCTGCAAAATCCTTCTCGACAAACACAATGGTGAAGTTCCGGAAGATCAAGCAGCACTCGAAGCGTTACCAGGCGTTGGGCGTAAAACGGCAAATGTGGTATTAAATACAGCGTTTGGCTGGCCAACCATTGCCGTCGACACGCATATATTTCGGGTCTCTAACCGAACCAAATTTGCCATGGGAAAAAACGTCGATCACGTTGAGGAAAAACTGCTAAAAGTGGTGCCAAAAGAATTCAAAATTGATGTTCACCACTGGCTAATTCTTCATGGTCGATACACCTGTGTTGCTCGAAAACCACGCTGCGGCAGTTGTATCATCGAGGATTTATGCGAGTACTCTCCACCAAAAAAAACGTAAAGAACCAACGCACGATAAAGATAGGGATTCCATTTGGAATCCTTTTTTTTTCTTTACAAATATTAAAAAAGTACATATGGTGTATTTATGTGTAACTGATGACGAATTTTGTAATGATTGGTTTGAGTAAAAGTATTCAAGTTAGGATATACAAGGATATAAATAACGCTTCTTTTCCCGTAGTTGTTCGGGGGAGTGGTCTACCTTGCTGCTTGTACCTTAACGCTTATCTTAATGGCAATCATAAGTCCCCACTTTCAAAGGTGAATTCAAAAAAGGGGAAATCAAAACAGTCACCATCATTCTACACTCGAAAGAAATACGCTTATGAGTTGAAGTTTTTGTACTGCTTCTTCATGCAAAAGAACATTGACCTTGTCGAGCGTGTAGCAAGTGGCTCTTTTCTATCTATCGAGGAAATAGACGGTTATATTCGTGCTTGTAAATTCTATGTGGACACTGAGGATGAGAGCGAAAGCGGCGCTGTAGTTAGCCTTACCGATAAAAGAATCAGGGATGCAATCCATGCGACATCCAACAGTCAACCAGAAGTATCAGCGCATACTTTTCATCAACGCCTCAACCGTCTTAAAGCCTACATTGAATTTTTATATGTGTGCCATCACTACGATAGAGCTGAGACTGAGCAGCAAATCTCCACAGATGACCAATTTAATAAATTCAAACTCTACATCAGTACAGCAATTTCTAGCTCCCGAAAAGACAATACCATCACAAAAGATCCCCTTGAATCGGTCATTCCATCCGATAAATTTTTTAATTTATTAGAGGTTATTCAAGAGCGCTCTTCAAACAACCCCTTCAAGTCGAGCAAGCTTCGAAATCAAATTATCACCCAGATATTGATTGATACAGGTGTTCGTATTGGGGCTGTCTTGAAATTGAAAGTGAGTGATTTAGTGGACGATTGGGACAATCCTAGATTCCT
Source organism: Vibrio ostreicida (assembly GCF_013074385.2). Taxonomy (GTDB): domain Bacteria; phylum Pseudomonadota; class Gammaproteobacteria; order Enterobacterales; family Vibrionaceae; genus Vibrio; species Vibrio ostreicida. The sequence continues at coordinate 494,709 of NZ_JABEYA020000002.1, read as the reverse complement.
GCTCACCCGAACCCCCGATGACCCAACGGACACAAGGCGTCTTCCCGCTGCAAACAAAACAAAAGCATTATCTGTTCCAATCTCTTACGATTTAATGAAGCTGATTAAGCTCTACATCGAAACAGTGCGCAAAAGTACACCAAACTCTCATAAGCATGATTTCCTTTTCATCTCAGAAAAAGGAAAAACCATTGGGAAACCAATATCTTACAATGCAATTCACAAAATCATTAAGACGATTGGAGATTGCGTTGGGATAGCACTACATCCACATCTACTTCGTCATAAATGGAATGAAATCTTTGAAAACAAAGCCAAAGCCAAAGGGTACTCACCTGATAAAATCGAAGACCTTCGCAAATATGCGATGGGTTGGGTAGAAAATTCAAAAATGGCATCAGTCTACAACGAGTTCCAATTAGCCATGACGGTAGCTGAAATTTCATCCAAGAACCAGAGCCAATCCGTACCCAACCTGAGAGATAGCAAATGAACAGCGTTGAACTTAAAAGCTTAAAAAATAACTATAACGGGAAACGAACCTTTCAATCAAAAGAAACGGGTTACGAGTTCGATCTCTTTTCTGATGAATGGGTGCTTAGCTACAAGAAAACCCTTTACCTTGACTGGATGAATGCGTTAGATAGCGAAGCCTTTCTCGACCTACGACTGGCTATCGCGCACGTTGCTAAACATTATGCTTATTCAAGCATAAATGGGCATGTCAGCACCTTAAAAACCATTTGCGATTACTTAGAGCCAACGACTTTTGAGGCGTGGTGGTTAACACTCACGGACTATAAAAAGGGTGTGAAAAATGCCCTATACGCATTTAACAAACGAAGTCATGAGTACAATAGCAGTCTTCTTACTCCGCTCTATGACATCGTTAAGAGTGAGAGTTTAAGCAGACAAGGTAACCCAAAAAATATCCTTGATGAAACAACGGGGGCTTACAGTGAAATCGAGCGTGATAACCTTCTTGAAGCACTAAGAATTGAAACCCTCCATGCACTCAGCAGTGAGATTGCAACAATACAGCCTTTCACTCGCCTTAGAAACGTTCTGGCTTGTCAGTTGATGGTGGCCATTGTAAGAAGACCGTCGCAACTGGTTAAAATTAAATGGTGTGACCTTTTGCGGGTGGGTCAAACATTTAAGTCGCACAAAGAAAGCAACCGTCATTGGCAGCCTTTAACACAGCATCATTTTTCTTACGTAGAGCAATTGCACCTAAGAACCTTCAAAGGTAAAGATGGAGCGTTTAGAGTCGATGCCGAGTCACGCTCACATCGCTTGGATCCAAATCTGTCTGAATTATTGCTTCAGTATTACCAAGTGTACGAAACCTTCCTTTGCGCCTCATTGAGCAAGAATGGCGTTGTCCTCTCTAAGAGTGAAACAAAAGAGCTGATGCAACGACTTCCCTTGTTTCCAGACCAAAGTTTATTCTCGGTAGGAGTTGATACCAAAGAGAGTCTCTTTCAATCCGTGAGCAATACATCAGAGGCTTTCCACCTCAATTCAAGTACTCTTAGTCATAATATTGTTTACCTCTTCAAGAAAAAATTAGACATCAAGAGTGATCGAATAGCGCATAAGCCCCTTGTATTTAAAAACAATCGCTGGCGTCATACCCAGTTAACCCTCGCCGCTTGGATTGGGTTAAGCCCTGCGCAAGTTGCTGCCATTACAGGTGTCACGGTGGCGGCAATACTAGACTACCTTGATTTAAAAGCGCCTGAACGAGTCAAAATTGACGAAGCCTTTGCGGGTAACAGTGTTATCCAACGTTTTGATAGCGTATCTTCGAAAGAATTACAGCAACACCCTGACTTTATGGTGAAAAGCCCGTTTGATGAAGAGATGGGACACAAACTTAACCCGACCAACTGCTCAAGCTGTCAATCAAAGGGAGCTGCCCCAATGGGGTGCTATCCCTGTGATAACTTTCAACCTTTGGAAACCGCAAACCATCAGCAATATTTAGATAAGGCAGAGCGTAAACTGGCGATTAATAGTCAATCAGGCCACCCCGCTACGGTTAAACGACTGCAAACCATTATTCTCTATATCAGAGTGACAATAATGCTGTGCGAAGAACGAAAAACCATGAAAGTGGGAGCGCAAAAATGACCCAGATTAACCGCTATATTGATAATCAACGCGCTTACGTCGCCAAAAAGAAAGCACAGCCTCTGATTGGATTTACCAACGCTCAAGGTGAGCCTGCGTCATGGGGGGATATTGCTGTCACGTTTACCGACAGTGACAACAGAACCCTGAATATTCTCTTTTGTAATCTAAATAGAAAGAGGCCCAAAGTGGGAACGCGCTTCACGGATGAGGATCGATTACCAACTGAGATGCATGACTTATTATTTGCCTATGCACTTGATATATTGAAAAAAAACGTATCTACACACAATAAAGCACAAAAAATCACAGCCGCAAGACTCTTCCTTTGCCACCTAAATGAGAATATCGCGACCGCCACCCTTGAAAGGATTCAAGCTGCCATCAACCTGATGACATACAGCACTAACTTAACATCTTTTATCAACTGGCTGCATCAACATAAAATGCTCGCGAAAAGCTGTCAGCCCTACATCAAGACTACCAACGATGAATCAATTCGCTCTAAAAGTGGCGATGATGCATTGCAAGCGGAACAAAACAAGCTCCCCTCAGAAAGAGCACTACTGGCGCTCGGGGCTATCTTCTATGATGTTATTCCAGCCTATCAAGATGGTGACAAGGGAGATGTTGAGGCTTGGCAACCCCTTTTATTACCAACGCAAGGGCAGCGAGACAGCTTTAGTTGTACAATGGCAGTACTTGGCATGGCTTCACCCAATCGAATCGGCGCAGAGCAAGTGCTTTTAACAGTGCAACGCATAAAGCCTCATACACAAATTGTCGATGGCAAGAAAAAAACGGTGCATTACCTCAACTGGCGAGGCTCGAAGGGGTACAAGGATAATGCAAACCACATTAATGCAGAAATGGTCGATAGTTTAGACAGAGCCTTGCATTACACCATTCTCGCTACAGAACCTGCAAGAGCGCTAGCTCGGTTCTATCAAAAACCGAACCGCCCTCTAAAAGAAGTGCTCGGTGAATTTAAGCCCAGTGATGAGAATATTGCCCTGCTTAAGCCTTCCATGAGCAAATCAACCAACCTATTACATCTTGGTTTGCTGCTTGGCTTTTTTGACGGTAGTGATAAATGTGTTCGCGTCACGCCTGATACGACTGGAGCAATAGATAGGACATATAGACCGCAGTATCCAAAGTTCATCAAGCCCATTGCACAGCTTGAAGCCTTCGACACACTGGTGTTTAAAAGTAATTGCCCTTACTCTCAAGCACTTACAGGATGTCCGCTCAGTAATCAGCATCAATACGATAAGTACATAGCAGGCAAGGAAGAACTCACCGTGGCAGAGTTTCAGAATCACACCATCGAGATGAATCAATCTCACCTAAAAGGTTACAATAAGTATCAAACTAAGCATGTCGATTTTGAGAACGCACTATTTGCATACACACAAAAGCAGTTTTGCGGCAAAGTGACACACCCCTTCCTTTTAGTTCCTATCAGTTCGCTAAGTGGTCTCTTTCGTGACGACCTAATAAAAGGCAATAAGAATCGGCTTACGCTCTTTGAGCGACACGGGTTCTCATCTAGCTTTTTGCTCAAGCCGCACCAACTGCGCCATTGGCAAAATGATTTTCTGGCGAAAAAAGGACTGCCTCACCACCTTATTTCTATGTTGTCAGGCAGAAAGAGCGCCGAGCAGACACTGACTTATATCCATACCACTGACGCTCAAAACGCTTCTGTCATTGGCGATATCTCTTACTCTAATGAACCAGAAAGCGAGGTCGAAAATAAACTAAATCTTCGTATCTTGACCATGGAAAAATTTAATGAGGCTATCGACAATGAAACGCCGACTTTTGTTCATGAGACAGGATTTTGCGATCAAAACCTTGCCCTCTCACCCTGTACTTATATGTCGGAATTTGAAACGCAATGTGCGTTATGTTCATCTTCTTGCCATGTAACCCATGATAGGGAGGCAATCGACTTACTCCAGAAGGATTTGAAAGTGCAAACGCACAACTTAGAAAGGGTTCAGGCGTCTATCAACTTTGAAACAAGTGAAGGGATGCAGAAATGGTACAGAACCCATTATCGCAATACTTGCATGCTAAAAAAACTCATTGAGGTGCTGTCCGATGAGGCAATAGAAGAAGGTCGTATGGTGCGATTGCTAGCTCGTTCAAACAGCATAAGAATCACCAATTTAGAGACCCAAACGGTGGAAGAACAAAAGCTAGCGCTGCCTGATACCGAGCAAGCCCTGCAAGCTGCTATTGAGGCAAAAAAAGACAATAAAAGAGATGAAGCCACAGATAACTTCTTAGGTTTCTTGGGTTCACTCTAGGGTAATAAATATGGCAATTAAATCACTAGAAACTGAACAGCAAATCTCCATTCAAGCCCTCATCCTAAGCTGGGAAGGCAAGCTAACTTGGGATTTGTTAGTCACAAAAATAGAATCCAGCTTAGGTATTGCCACTACGAGACAAACGCTCGACAAGTACGCCAATATCAAGCACGAGTACAAGCAGAGAAAGCAAGTCTTAAGGGGCAAGCCTGTTTCGCATGAAAACAAGGAATTGCTTGCTTACTTGCAAAAAGACGTGGATTTAGCAGAAAAGGTGATACAACTGGAAGCGCAACTTGCGGTCGCACAGTCAGAGATTGGTAAGCTTCAGGCTTTCATTCAAAAGTTATCCAGCATTGGCAAAACTAACCCAAGCGTCATGGATGTGTTTCAAAAGACCTTACAAGACGTTGAGCGCAGCAATAAGTAGAAATAGAGCTAAACCTCGCATTACGATATAGCGAGAGATAACATGGCAAGTGGTCAGCAGAAAGAACAGCAAAACTTGGAAGCATTTGAAGTGTGGAAAGCCACACAGACGGACGATGAGTTTAAACAAATCGTGTTCAGAGGTCAGCTTAATCGAATCGAAATGGCAAAGGGTATCGGTTGTGGCAAATCGGCGTTAATCCAAAACCCTTCCCTCAAGAAAGCACTCAAAGCCTTAGAGGATGAGCTGCGTGGTAAAGTTGTCCTGCCACCGTTGACCGACGCTGCCAAGAAGAACGAGGGCAAACCGAAAGCCTACGACAACACAGCGAATCGTAAGCTGCTCGATTCAAAGCGGGTATCGTCATTAGAAGCTGCGAACATTGAATTGAAAGCCAAGGTCAAGGAGCTTGAAAAGCGACTTGAGCGCTTTGCATGAAGACCAAATGCGTGTAACCAGTATTCCTTATCGCTCGACCAATATGGTGATATTCAGTGGTGTACCACTGGCGAAAGACTCTTACAAAACTAATAGTGGGAAGTATTACGTCACGATCAAAGCCGACCCCGATAGCATCCCTGTGCTTCCAACGCTGGGTCAGCACTGGTCAGTCAAAGGCGCTCGCCAGATAGAAAATATGGAGATGGGTGATTATGTCATGCAGCAGCACATGTATGAATCACCCAAGCATATTGAATGCACGCTGCCCGAAACTGGCGAACAACTCATTCGTTTTATCGCAAGAGAAGCTGACTTTAAAGGCGTTGGAGAAAGTAAAGCTAGAGCGCTCTGGCAGCTCTTGGGTAAAGACTTCCATGCCACACTGCAAAATGACACCCCTGAGTCTAGAAAGCGTCTAACATCGATTCTGAGTGACGATTCATTGGAAGCGCTCTTTAAGGGGTACGCCAAATATAAAAATCTGGCGTATTGCAACTGGATGAGTGAGCACAACATCCCCGCCAGTGTGCAGCAACGGCTGCTCAAGCATCACGGTGAAGCCTCCATCGAGGTAATTAAGGATAATCCTTATGCTTTGATAGGCTTTGGTCTTTCGTTCAGTGCCATTGAAGATATTACCAAGGTAACGGATTTTAAGAGCGATGTTGCGAAGGATGACCCAAGAAGGCTCAGCGCGGCTCTGGAAATATCAATTCGCAAAGAGATTGAAAAAGGTCACACCTATACCACTCATGCCAATGTGCGCCCTTACCTCAACAAACTATTGAAAGACAAAATACTAGTCACTCAGGCGCTCCAATCAGGTCATGATAAAGCTCAGTATATTTTAAATTCCGACACAGGAGCCTACCACCCAACGGCGCAACTTCTGATGGAAAGTGTCGTTGCCAAACGGCTTAATACACTGACTAAGCGAAATGACTTATTTGATGAAAACGCCAATGCTGCCTATTGCTCTGCGGCTGCGGAACTGCCCTATGACTTAACCTCCAAGCAAATCGAGGCCGCAATAACATGCCTGGACAACTCTGTAATCTGCATTACTGGCGGTGTGCTGGGACTGGCAAGACAACGGTACTTAGAACGGCTCTCAGGGCTTACCGCCACTCGGTTTTGAGATACACGCGGTTGCGCTCAGTGGTCGCGCTGCAATGAGGCTACATGAGTCAATCGCCTTTATCACTTCAACTATTGCTAAGTTACTTCGTAAGGAACCGATTGAGCCAAGTATGGAGCAGCCGAATCATCTACTGGTGATTGATGAAGCGAGCATGATTGACTTGCCGACGATGTATCGCCTTGTGAATCACATTCATCCCTCTGTACGATTGATATTCACTGGCGATCCCGAACAACTCCCACCGATTGGCTGCGGCAAAGTGCTGGCAGATATCGTTGAAGCAAAAACGGTGGCTAATACGATGCTAGATATCGTCAAGAGACAGGAAGGTTCAACGGGTATCCCTGAGTACTCAATGCTCATCAATCAAGGTGTGATACCTAATCAATTAAGCACGGGGACAATACACTTTCACGAAACCAGCACAACAGACATTGCCAAAGTCTGTTGTGAGCTTTACCAAGAGTCCCCTGAAAGCAGTCGTGTCATGGCTCCAACCAAGGCGGTCGTATCAGAAATTAATAAACTAACCCAACAAGCGGTCAATCCAAACAGCGATAGCCTTAAATTCGAAATCAATGGCGACAAGTTCTTTCTACCACTTAGCTTGAATGATGCGATTTTATTCACGCAGAATCATTACGACAGAGGCATTCAGAACGGCTCTCTTGGCACTCTAACCAGCGTCAAGCCTTCTGGTGACAGTTACGGTGAAGTAACACTGGATACGGGTGAAAAGGTCGAGGTAACACAAACCGTTCTAGACTGCATGGAGTTGGGTTATGCAATCACCTTGCACAAAGCTCAAGGATCACAGTTCCCGCGCATCATTATCGCCCTGCAAAAAGGAAGGATTGTAGATAGAGCTTGGCTCTATACGGCAATTACGAGGGCTGAAAGTGAAATCCCTATCGTTTGACATGAAGCAGATCACCGAGGCACCTAGTCACTCTCATAAGCGGAATAGCTATCTGAAAGAACTGTTGAGCTAGCAATTTCAAACTCGTTTATGCCCTATTACGTGTTTCGAACAAGGTTCTACATTACGGCTAGTAGCCCATTTTGCTATAAACTATCTAATGTCATTTTTTAATCGAGAAACGACTTATGAGCAAGAAAAGGTTGTCAGAAAAAGAACTACTTGATGGTATCACACCCGATACTGCCCATGCTGATGAGCTTGTAACGGTATCATGGGATGAACTAGGGCTAGAATTCTCAGAAAGCGAATATAAAGCCGTTATGAAGAGAATTGAATCCCTGTTTGATGTGGCTGAACCAGGCACACCCGAAGGTGACGAACTTGAAAAGTTGGTGACTTGGGTTGAAGCGAATGAAGAAGAGCACTTCCCATTTTAAGTTAGCTAGCCCACAACTGAGCAACATTTAGCCCGAAACGTTTCAGAAAGCATAATTTCAGCAACAGAGCTAGCTGATGTGCAAAACATGTACATTACTTATTAATCAACTGTAGAGGTGTTTCCTCGGTCGTTGAACTATTGCAATAGTTGCTCGAGTAAAGAAACAACTCATACCTGCACTTTTTCGAGTTAGACGCTCATTTCGCAGTGTGCGAATCGCAACCTGCGAAATGAACTTATCTTTCCCCTAAAACTTACGTGTGGAGCTAGCTTAGCTAAAGCACAGACACGACCATAACCACAAAAAGTAGCTCTATTCTGCGCTACCTGCGGTCAATAGTGGCAGATATTGAGCCCCTTCAGTTCGGGATACTTTTCCTAAAAAAACGGTGATTTTTGCAACCGAAATTAATCATTATAAAACATACAGTTAACCTGCTTTTTGATATCGAATTTCACGGTGAAATTGACAGGTAGACCAGAAGGTTTGAAAGCTTTATTAAGCGGCTTTCCGACAGCAAACGTTATTCTCACTTTGCTATTTTACGTGATAACTCTAGGAAGGTTTTACCCCAAAATCGTTCAGCACTAATACTCTATATATTTTAAGGGCGTGCATTTCCCCTATCAAATCTAATCCGATTAATGAGGATTAGACCATGCGCACTTGAGGCATGAATTGGTTGAAAATCGCATTGATCTGTGTCGGTCAGAATCAAGTGGAAACTTTCGGCAATTTCTGAAGTTTGCATTCTAGACTCTAGGCGGTGCGGGTTTTCGATTGAGCGTGAGTATAATTATCGATATGATTAGTTGCATATAATCACGGAATAAATCCGCCTGAAAAGCTTTAGGTATTTAGTTGCTTCTAGAGCGGTAAAAATTCGTTTAAGTACAACTAAAAATACAAGAATTGTAGATATGAATATTAATGATATGGATTTTTCCGACTTAGGCCTGTTAAGTGCTAGCCAACAAATGATGAGCCCTACTTTTGGTCAATTTAGGGCAGATCATAATGTCAGTGAACTATTTGATGGCTTTGAATTCGAAGATGCTCTTATAAAACTAGCTGGACTACTATACGAAGAAGATCTTCATAGTAACTTGGTAACTACTGAAGCTATGATTCATCAGCTTTTTCTATCTCAGTGTGGTCATAAAGTACTGAATGCATTCGACATAAGTCGATTATTTGATGGCATTCATTCTACATATATTGGTTCATGGGAAGATCCAGCTGAAGATACAATGGTTGGGGTAGCCAACTCAATCAAAGGCTCGTATATGTTCCTCAATGGGCTATGGGAAAGCTCCTGTTTCTATACACAAATCTTTATCGACCTAGTAGATGAAATGCCAGAGACTAATCCGTTTTCAGGTATAAAGAAATCAGTAAGAGCAATCCTTTCCTTATCTAATGAGTCCATTAGTAGGACAAGTCTAAAGCGTTATCAAAAAGGTAATGACTCCCCTCAATCTGAATGGGATTTTCATTCTTATATATCTACTGAAAAACCTAATATAGTCCGTTTTTCCTTGGATGATTTAACTCAATTGGGAGTCGCGGAGAAGGACCTTAATCCATTTATTATTGAAAAACCTGATGTTATTGCGCTTACTAATGAAGATTTTGGAAGCTCCTCATTGGAACGTAAGCCTATTTACAGGGCACAAGATGGCTCGTATATCTTAGCTTTACCAACAGCGCTAAGTGTCGCAATTCGTCTCTTTGTGATCGAACAAGCCAATAAGCTTGGTTTATTGGATCAGCTACAGCATGCCATGCAAGTCAGATATGCTAGTTTCTTTGGTGAAGGCTCACGGTTACTGGGAAAAATAAGCAATGTACCATTTTCACCATTTAGAGACTCAAATGGAAGCATTGTCGGGGCAGATGCTCTTGTCGGTATTGATGAGCATAGATATGTACATTTTTTACTGTTTTTTGATGATTTTTGTGACTATCAAAGTGGGCTTGTTAACGGCGCATCGACGTCAAACGTTGACTTAGAAAATGCCATTAAGGAAAGAATTAAAAAAGCGTATAACTATTCTTCAAAAATAGATGGGTTTAAGAGGGGCCTTAGCGTTCTTATTGGTTGTGGTTGGGGGCGTTCAGTTCTGATATCACTTGAGCGTGAATCGGAGTCTAGTAACTGGCTTTTAGAGTCTGTTCCTGCGCCTGATTTGGATACTTTCAATCGAATCACTAGTATGAATCCATTTACTTTCTGGCGGTTGATTGAAGCAAAACACAGAGTACTTGAAGTTGGAATCCACACTCAAAATGTAAACGGATTACTCAATCTATATGGGTGGGCTAAAGATAACGATTTTAACATTATCCCTCATTCAGCATTCGATGAAGACCTTGGCAACTCATCATTATTTATGATGATCACGCAGAATGCTCTGTTAGATGTTCGTTGGGAAGTGCAAAATGAGGATGATATACATAAAGTTTTAAATCCAAATGGTGAATTAATTTCTGTCAGAAGATTGACTACAAGTAGTTACTTCAAAGAAGATCGTTTCAAACCAATTTATGCATCGGTAGATAATCTTGAAAATGGTGAGTTACTAGGCCTGATCGAAGGGAATTTGTGCTCATGGTGGTGCACTCCGGCACATTCTGAAGAGCAGAATAAGGACCTTTTATATAGATTGTGGCATGGAGTTTGTAATTGGATATATAGAGCTGATTTAACCTTGTCTAAATTAGGCCTCTCTTCATTATACGGTAAAGTTTGTTTTAAAATTGAATTTGAAGATGTTGATGTCCCGACTAAAGTATCTCAAGTACTTGCCCTTGAAACTCTAAGCACTTTAACAAAGTCCTCTACATCTGTAGATAACGACATTTTGCATATAAACTGCAAGTTCTTGAAAAACTATTTTCTAGCATTCCATCGAGTTGACAACGTTGCTGAGAGAACAATTATAAAGTCATTGCTTACTGTTTTTATAAAAGAGTCTGTTGAATGTAATGACCATGAGAAGCTTGTTGAAACTGTTCTAGATCATGTTTTTACGGATAATTATGGTAAAGAAGTGCATATGATCACTGCACAATCCTTTCTTGATTACGTCAAAACGGGCTTACCTGCACCTCTAGCATTAGACCGCTTTGATGATGCCACTAGTAAAATTGGGTTAGCATGGATATCGAAAAGTTATACCGAGCCATGCAATATCTACGGCAAAACTGAATGCACACAATATTTGCAAGATTTAACGTTGAATCTTTGGAAGGAAATTCAGTCTTACTTGGGGTCTTTCAACAAGAAAGCACTAATTCTTTTCTTGCTTGAAAACCATGCTGCAGTAGAAGCAGATACTGAGCATTGGCAACGTACTTTCAAAGCCATACTTGGACTTCATAAGGATAAAGATGATGTATATTCGGTAACATTGGAGCGGATTTCGTCAAATAACGCTGCACTTACGGGTTCTAGGATTCTAATTGAAATGGCCATCTGTGAATCCTTAGATAATGGAGGCAAAGCTCCAAATAATCTGGATATAACTACGCTCATAACTTTTGCAACTGCTATTTTTCAATATGGAAATCTATCAGATTCGATAATGTACGAGTTGGTTAAGCCCCAACTAAGGCTTTCCACGTATGGTGATGTGCAATTCGATCACACTGCGTATGATACGGTAGTAAACCCTTACAGTAAGTCCGTTCAGACAGTGATGATAAACCATGCTTCGGATAAATATGATGATTACTTCTCTGAACCAGAAGTTCATGAAAAGGTTACCGGCCTACTAGGTCAAGAATTCGAATCTGCTTGGGATGAAGAGTTTGGAGTATCTATCGATGAAGCCAGAAAAATCTTAGATGTTTTTGAAAACATCGGGGTCGAAAAAAACAAAGCTGTCTATGAAATCTCATGCTCAGAGCTGTTTTATCAATCGAATACTAATGGAGTAACTGATGCTGCGTTGAAAGCATTTATGGATAGATTTACCCTGCCACAAAGATCCAGTTGGATGGCATTATCTTCAGGTTATCGTGTAAGCGATATTTCTCCATGGAGATATCGACGCAGGTTGTCATTGACAGCGCGGCCATTAATCATACTTGGTGATAAGCTTGTTATAGCCCCTAGCTTAATACGAAGAGGGGTTTTGTATTGCTTATCCAATTCATTTGACGCAACTCTAGACGGCTCATTTTTCAACACTAAAGCAATGAAAAAATGGATTGGAGAGCAACGAAATAAGTCGGGGCACAGATTCAACCAAGAAGCTGCTGACAAATTCAGTAGCTTTGGTTGGAACGTTGAGGCTGATGTGAAGGTCAGCAAGATTCTTAAAAAAAGAACCAAGAAAGACTTTGGAGATGTTGATGTGCTCGCATGGAACCCTTCTGAAAAAATTGTCTACCTCGTTGAGTGTAAAGACTTAGAGTTTGCCAAAACTCAAGGTGAAATAGCTAAACAAACATATGAATTTCGAGGTGTGACAAAATCAGATGGCAAACCTGATCGCCTAAGGAAACACATAGATCGCTTCCAAGTTTTGGATGAAAACATCGATAAATTAAGGGATTACTTGAAGCTCGAATCGATAAACGAATTGAAAGTAATGTTGCTGTTTAAGCAAAGCGTTCCTGTTTCGTACGATAAATCTGGCAGTGATATACCAATTACAGTTAGCTTCTTTGACGAACTAAGTGTCTAATTCAATGATCAAAAAATTGAAAAACCGCAGAGAGCGGATTAAAGGGCAATAAATGAGCTATTCCAACACGAGTGAAGAAAGTGAAACTATATCCCAAACAAGTAATGGTGGTTTTCTGCTGTATCTAGTTCCACCATACATTTTTGTTTGTACTTTAGGAGCTATCTGGCTACTCATTGATGGGTGGGTATCTAATTTTTCCAGCATTTCAACCTTATGGGCTATCGACAAAGATCATGCTTTGCCAAGCATAGCTGTTTCGTTACTTTTTACACAAGTTGGAGCAGTCCTTGGAGGTGCTCTTTTAGCTATTGTGTCTTTCCACAGATATCAGGCAATCGAAAAAGCCTTTGATAAAGACCACCTTTGGGGATTTATGTTTTCTCCTCTACTGGCTCTGATAATAGGGACTCTAGCATTCGCCATTATTCAAAGTGGCTTAGTAGTGTTATCCGGGGGGCTTGATACAAAAGACCATAACACTGCCACTTTAGGGTATCTATCTATTGGTGGTATCGCTGGTTATAACTGGGATGTGTTTATTAAAAAGTTAAAAGATTTATCTAAAAATATAATTACGGAGGAAAAGCCAATTTAGTTAAAAAGGAGTACGGTAAGTCCTGACAACTCTAGACGGCTTTCAAAAGTTAAGGCTTCAAGATACTTTTTCTAATCCAATGTTGGCACGTTAGAATCTATACTCTAACGTATTTTTGTCCAGAGGCTTCATATAGCTGAAGCTTTAAATGTGGCACTTTTTAACAAAGTGCCTCCTAGCTCGGTTCTGCCCCATTAAGTGTGTTTCAGCGTATTCGACCTAACGGCATCCGGACTGATTTTGCTATACTGCAACTAACCTAAATCCTCAGTAAGGCTGCATGCGATGAGCGAGAAAAAATTGACCGAAGAAGAGCTATTAGAAGGCCTTACAGCTTATACTGCACATGCAGATGAACTGAGTGATATCGATACTGAAGAATGGACGAAAATGCTCAATCAGGCAAAGCATATAGTGTTAAAAGATGCCGATTATGAAAGATTTGTAGCCTTCCTGAATTCAGCCCCAGCTCCAACAGCAATAGAAGATTTCAAAAAGCTTTTCAAACGAAAAGCACCTTGGGAATGATCCAACTCATTTCACCCCATAGCCACTGAAACGAAGCTCGAGCCTTTTCTTTTTAGCGGAAGTAACCTACTAGCACATAAATGCCCCAAACCTTCTTAGAGCCTGCTTGCTTTTAGATAAAGCTGAGTAATGCCACTGGTCGCTGTCAAATTGGCAACAGCTTGTCGCCAAATTGTGAAACAACCTGTTTCACAAATTATTCCTGACCCATAGTGTGTTGATCAATGGTTTTAACTTCAAGAATTTTTAGGTATGAATACTTATCGCACCAGACAGTATCGCACTCAACAGTATGATACTGTTGAGTGCGATAATTACGGGTGGACGATGGATAGGTCTTACCAACCGAGCTAAGCATGATGACCCTTTGTATGCAAATCAACAAACGAGAATTTGCCCCAAGACGTGTTTAGAGCGCATGAAATTAACATGAGATTTATTTGAATAAGGTTCTACATTACGGCTAGTAGTCCATTGTGCTATAAACTAATCTAATGTCATTTTCGAATCGAGAAACGACTTATGAGCAAGAAAAAGCTATCAGAAAAAGAACTACTTAAGGGTATTACACCTAATACTGCCCACGCTGATGGGCTTGCTACAGTTTCATTAGATGAAGTGGGACTAGAACCCTCAGAAAGCGACTATAAAGCCGTTTTGAAAAGAATTGAATCCTTGTTTGATGTGGCTGAACCAGGCACACCCGAAGGTGATGAGCTTGAAAAGCTAGTAATTTGGGTTGAAGGGTATGAAGAAGATCACTTCCCATTTTAAACTAGCTAACCTTCAGTTTTGCCTCAATCAATTTAGATAGCAGTAAAATAATTTGTGCAAGAAGTCCTTGCACAATTGCTCTTACTTTCAGATACGACAAAGCCACAGGCTTTGTATAACAGCTACATACAGAATGTTTTCATTAATTTGAATTCTGGGTGCGGTGCCAGGTATTTCATCACCAAATATGGGAGGGAGAGTACCTTAGGCTTATCGTATGTCCTCGGTTGGCTGCTTTGCAATTACGCTAGATTCAAATTGATACCATTACTTCTGGCTAGACAGTAAATAGTAACTCAAAGAATAAAGCAGGGATAACCGAGGCTCTCGCTATTAGTGTAAAGCGAAGAACCGAATGCAGTAAGCTTACTTCCTCAAAGAAACAAGCTAACGCAGTTCATAGCTATCACGCCTCTGTAATTCAAATAGTCACTCGACTAAAAGGTTTAATTATCATGGTCGAACACGCCACTCTATTAGTTGATCCTTTTGGTCGAAGTTAGAATTTGAGCATAATCTCGACCAGAAAAGTGAATGTTCTTTCTTTTTCGACTAAAAAGTTTAAAAGAATTGGTCGAGAGATTGCCGGCCTTGTCGCGTCTCATGAAAATGCCAGCATTGTTAGGGTGGCCTCAATTATTGCTCCAGAAACATTCAATATCGATAAGCATTAATCCTCCCCCGGAATACAGAAGTGAAGCTTTTGATATTTTCTATGTGGGCCAATTGGTACTCACTACTTCCTGGGAAACTTCTCCAAGCTCTCGCTACTAATTTACTTATATAATGCCATGGGCTCTTTAGCTAACTTATACGAAGACAATTCGCTGAATGTATGATCTAGCGAAATTAGGAACATAACTCGAAGTGTCAAAAGCAGCGCTACTAATAAACTAGCAAACCTCTCTGTTTAGGACCGTTTTTTAAGTGATATGCTCGCCCTCTAATGCTTACTATTATCAACAATGATCCAACGGGTTTCATCCTTAAGGTTATGATTTGTAATTATTAAAATCTTTAATCTTACTTTGAAAACTTTTAAGTAATCACACATCGCAAGTTGCGATGCGCAAGTTGCGATGTGGAGTGAAAACTATAGGTACCTATCATCGTAACTCAGAGATCCCCCCAACGTTTCAGGAGCCACAGTAAAACCCATAGGACTAGCTAATGAACAATTATCGAGGAACCCTCAATAGTTGCAGAGTTTGCAACAACCCCTACATGCCCAAATTGTCCAATAGCCTGTTGGACAAAGTTTAATACCTAAATTTTGCAAGAGGGTCTTGCATAATTGCGAAACAGGTAGCTTAGTAAATCACTTCTGCCCCTTTTCTAGTTAGACGCTCATTTCGCAGTGTGCGAATCGCAACCTGCGGAATGAACTTCTCTTCCCCTTAAAGTACTTATAAACCATAAATTTACGTGGTAAATCTAAAGGGATCTAGCTTAGCTTGTCTAAAACACAGACACGACCATAACTACAAAAAGTAGCTCTATTACGCGCGACCAGCGGTCAATAGCAGCTGGTATTGACCGCCTTCAGTTCGGAATGCGTTTTCTAAAAAAAAAGACAACTTTTGCACCTGCAATTAATTATTACAAAACATACACTTAGGTTGCTTTTTATTGTCGGATTTCACGGTGAAATTGACAGGTAACCAACAGGGTTGGAAGCTTTACTAAGCGGCTTTCCGACAGCAAACATTATTCTCAATTTTCTATTTTACGTGATAACTGTAGCTTCAAGCTTGTCTGACTCGTTTGTGCCCCAAAGCGTGCTAGCAACCTACAGAACCTAACTTCGGTAAACCTTAATGTGACCAAACTTGGCTCATGCATTTGGCATATATACAGGAATGAGAAAGTTCCTTACTTCAAAGCCACCAACATTCCGGTTAGTGGCTTTCTAAAGATAGGTATGGGTACTAACTAAACGTAATATGCTTCGTAGTGTGGTTTATCATTCGTACGAATTGCTTCATCAATAATGTTCCAAACCCCCTGTAATTGTGCTTGTAAGGCATCGGGCAGCTCTACACCAAAGGATATAGATTGTGCATGACTTCTTTCATTGATGAATTCATAAAGCGTTGTTGCTTTAGTGGAAGCATTCTCTATATCTTTCAACAAGTGCTGCTCTAAGAAACTGTTGTTATTAGCTCGGAATGGTTTATTGAACCTAAACGTAAAATAGACTTCTAATATCTTTCGTACGTATGCTTGAACTGATATCGCATCAAATTGCTCAGGGTTTCGGACTGCTTCTTTGATTTTTGCTATCAAGTAGGCGTATTCAGATTTGTGGTCTTTTAGATTTTTAGGCAACTGTTCCACTGTTGATGCATTTTGCTTGCGATTGACCAAATAGAACTCAGCACGTTTAGGCTTAACGTCATCACCACGTTTCACCATTTTGTAGTAATCAAACCATGTCTTCACCAAATTGAAAAACTCGAAATTATGTGTTGATATGAACAACTGCTCAACTTTGTCATGATTCAACTTGTCTTTGATAATACCAAGAACATTGTAGATATGGTTCGAATCTAAACTACAGATCGGATCATCCAAGTACACAATCGGTTTCGTGTCCTTCAAGGATTCATCGTCTAGTTCAGTGATGAAATAGGCAAAGGCGATAGCAGTGCGCTCTCCATCAGGTAGATGTTTTGCTGGCCTTCCTTCACGCATGAACTGGTAGGTTTCACCAACAGGTTGAATTTCAATATCTGTCTTACCAAAATAAAGTCGAAGGTTATCATTTAGGTTGTCAGCACCTTGTTTAACATTTCGAAGGGCTGCTTTGATTTCCATCACACGATCATTTAGGCGACGTAATTCACCCTCTGATTCTCCTTGTTGTTCTTGTAATGCAACAACTTCTTCGCTGGCTTTTGCATGGTTGTATTCCATAGTTTCTACATAAACAAAATGCCGTTTAATTGCATCTCGGGCTGCTGTTTGTTCTTTACTATGTTCTCTTGACCGTCTGTTGTGCTCACCTACTGGAATTTTGAGTTGCTCAAGCAGATCTGAGGTGATTGGCATTAGGTAATCAGATTGCGAAAACGGAACAACTTCTTCCATACGGTTGCGTTTATCTTCTAACACCTCTAGTAGACGTTTTTTTACCTGTTCAACCTGTTCTTCAAGCTGAGGGATCTTCTCCATTAACTGTTCGAAGTTGATAATTAAATCAGAGTATAGGCTCGTTGTTTTAGGGACAGAATACGTTAGTTTGATGGTTGCTACTTGTTTGATAGCAGCGTTGATTTTTGCGGAAAGTGCTTTGTAAGAGTCGGAAAAATAAGCATTTAGCTCATTTAACCTAACTTGTTCCAGTGGACTCTTACAGAATTGGCAAGTTTTTGCTTCACCATGATGCTTGATACCATCTTCGACCCACTTACGCAGGCCTGCGTTGGCTTCTAACTCTTCAATAGTTGTGCGGGTAACCGATTCGGCTAAAATTGCCTGAACTTGGTCTAGCAAGGCTGATGTGTTGGGTAAACTAATAGTAGGATTACTGATGAGATCTGATTTTTGTAAGCGGGCTGTTTCTTCAAGTAGTAACCGTTCTTTGTCAGTCTTAAGGTCTTCTGATGAAACCTGTGATAACAATGTTCTTACACCGCGGATGTCAAATTTGGAATTGCCTAGAACACTTAAAGTGTTTACCAACTTAGCAACATCCTGAAGGCGTTTATTTTTTTCTTTATCTTTGTTTTCAGCTAAATCTTTTAGATGCCCCCACACATCTTGCCCTGCGGGGATTAAAACTTCTTCAAGCTGTTTAAGCTCATCCTCTAATTCAATATTACGTTCACCGACAATGAGTACTGGGTTCACGCTTGAATCTACAAAATTAACGTTGTCTTTGATGTAATCTGAATTGAAGACACGGAGGTTTGCTATAGGAATTAACGCAGCACTTGATACAGGCGCCTGTTCATAGCGATCAACTGTAAAATTTGCAGTAGCAAAGTCTTCATGAACGTATCCTTGCTGCATAGCTCTGAAGATACGTGAGAGCGTTGTCTTTCCCGAATAGTTAAATCCATATATCAGATTAAACTGCAGAAATGGTTGACCACCATTCATTTTGGTGTTTTTGAAGATACCGAAGTTCTTTATTGATTTTATGCTCTTAAACATCAAGTTATCCCAACTAATATGATTGGGATATTGTACCAGTTTCATTATGTGACATTTTAGATCTCTAGACAGTTTTCGATACATCAAGTTATGTGTTTTTGTCGAATTACTGATGACCACTAAAACGTTTATGTCCAAAAGCGAGTTACGGGAGGCTCTTCTACGAGTTGTGATACCGATGGTCAAGGAAAATCATAAATGCCTAGCGAGTAGTTAGCTGTGCGAGCGTCAGGAGTCGCTTTATTATTTTACTTTACCATCATTTCCCTTAAATACCCTTTTGGTAGGGTGATGGTTTCACACAGTGAGGCCATCGCCTTGCCAAGCCTTCTGGGAGAAATCTTATAGAGTGCTCGTTCTAAATTTGCTACTATTTTTGTAAAGAAAAACGGGCTTAAGTTTTTAAATTTTTTGCTCGTTACATCGCTGTATTTACAAAAATCGCATTTTTCGTAAAGGATAATCATAACTTAGATATGCGTTAGCCTTTGATATACGTGCACTCGCACTCACTCACCAAATCGAGCGAATTTTTAGTGAATATAAAAGAAATTTAAAGAAAAGGTTTATCCAGAAAATTAGGAGAGCAAGACAATGTCAAACGGACGTATTTTACACACGATGCTTCGTGTCGGCGATTTAGATGCGTCGATAAAATTTTACACTCAGGTCATGGGCATGCAGTTACTTCGTACCAATGAGAATAAACAATACGAGTATACGCTCGCCTTTCTTGGGTTTGGGGACGAATCACAAGGTGCGGTGATTGAACTGACGTATAACTGGGGTACCAAAGAATATGATCAAGGGAATGCGTTCGGCCATATTGCTATTGGTGTCGAAAACATCTACCAAACCTGCGACGCTATCAAAGCGGCAGGTGGTCATATCACACGTGAGCCCGGTCCAGTAAAAGGAGGCACCACCCATATTGCTTTCGTCAGAGATCCAGACGGTTATCAACTTGAACTCATTCAGAATAAAAACGCCTCTGCAGGTTTAGAAGGCTAAAAGAAGGACAGCCCTATGCTGTCCTTTCCTTTAGACTTTACATGATAATGATTATCATTTATATTAAAGTTATAATAACATGGCAGAGTGATAAGAAAAATGGTGCTCACAGACTGGGAAAAGCATACGCTATTGGCCGACCAAGCCATGATTGATGACGATCATCTGCGCAGTATTCTCCACTACCAACAGGCGCTCACTTTGAGTGAGAGTATCGCAGAGTCCGAACAATTCGACGTCGAAGACAGATTTATGGTGTCCGTCATTTCATGCCATAACATGGCACAGTTCTGGCGTAGCGTGGGCGACACTAAGTATGAACTCAAATACTTACAGCTGGCTTCAGAAAAAGTACTGACTCTAGTACCACAGTGTCCAAACAAAGGGTGCGGGGCATTTGTAGATTCAATGGGCTGTTGCAAAAAAGCACTCATTGAATTCATGAAAAGGCATCCGAACCCTCAGGTCGCAAAATGGGTTCAGGACATCGATACCGCATCTAACTGCAACCTTATTGCCCAATTTCGCCTCAATTAGACAAACACAATACGCAGTGATCCACCCTTTCACACCTGAGTTCGACCAAAAGAGATAACAACACGGCGGTTTTTATCTTTACCTAGTGGAGAGGCATTATCCGCAATGGGACGGCGGCGACCAAAACCTTGCACTTGAATTCTATCTTCTGGCAGCCCAAGTGATTGAAAGTACTCACGCAAGACTTCCGCCCGCTTTTCAGACAAGTTCTGGCTAGCGCTTTTGCTTTCATCGTTGGCGGTGTAGGTGGACACCAATACCAAATCAATATCCTGATTATGCCTAATGTAATCAGCGATTTGCGCCAGCCTTTTTTGGGACGCTTTATTAAGTTCAACACTGGAGCGGTCATAGTGCAGAATAGTAAACGCAATGTCCTCAAAGCTATAGGGTAAAAGATTAGCGATACAGTCACTAAATACGCTGTATGAAGGTTGGAATAATACCGAAGACAAAGAAACTTCGATTCTTTGATCACGACTTTGCCATTGTTGGTAACTAAACGTTGGATAGCGTCCCTTTTCAAGTTCTGTCAGTATACTCCATGCGGTTTGGCCACCCACATAGCCATCAAACTGCTGAAAAAATCGAATATTAGTAATACGCTCCGCTCTGTCTCCCGGCCTCCAGACTGGAGGCATAGACACCAGAGAAACATCACGTGTTTTTCCCATTGGACGCTTCATTTTGAGTTCAAAATCGAGATTGATTTTTTTACTCGCATGAGAAGAAAACACCGCGTCACCGTACTTAGGAATGGGATGAACCATGCGGCACTCAAGTGGGTTATTAGCAATCATTTGCCATTGTGACTGCTGTGGCTGGGCAACATAGCGGACTTCCATTCCAAATGATGCAGGGGCAATGGAAGAAAATGCTAAAGTGAGTCCTGTTGCTAACCTTTTATTCATGGCGTGTCGCTTCTCTTACTGGTTACGGTTTTTTGCCGTTGATCATACTACACAGCTTTTAATGCAATAATCTCGCCAACAACTGGAGGGATTCCGTTATTTTTATCAATACCTCCCCCTTGCGATTAATTCGACAATCTGGTTTTTCTTCCCAAGAGAATCTGCAATAATGCTGCCCTTATCGCACAATACTAGGCCAACATGACTGTAGAAAATGAAGCATTGACGCTAAAAAAACGATTTAGAGGCTATTTTCCTGTCGTTATTGACGTGGAAACCGCTGGTTTTAATGCGCAAACGGATGCCCTTTTAGAAATCTGTGCTATCACGTTGAAAATGGATGAGCACGGTGAGCTGCATCCTGCATCAACGATTCACTTCAATGTTGAGCCTTTCGAAGGTGCGAATTTAGAAAAAGACGCGCTTGAATTTAATGGTATCCGAGACCCTTTCAGCCCGTTGCGGGGCGCGGTAAGTGAGTCTGAGGCACTCAAAGAAATTTATAAGCTGGTGCGTAAAGAACAAAAAGCGGCAGAATGCAGCCGTGCGATTATAGTGGCACACAATGCCACTTTTGATCACAACTTTGTTATGGCCGCTAGCCAACGCAGTCATCTTAAACGCGTCCCTTTCCATCCCTTTGCGACATTTGACACCGCAACATTAAGTGGACTGGCTTTTGGCCAAACTGTGCTTGCAAAAGCCTGTGCCACAGCGGGGATGGAGTTTGACAACAAAGAAGCCCATTCGGCTCTTTATGATACTCAGAAGACTGCCGATCTCTTCTGCGGTATCGTCAATAGGTGGAAAGCCCTAGGTGGCTGGCCATTAGATGATGACACTAATAACCAATAGATAAATACAAGTAAACACAACAAACGAGTAAACTATGAATCCTGTTGTAATTTCAGTCTGTATCATGCTGCTTCTCGCACTGATGCGCGTCAATGTCGTGGTCGCCCTGACATTTAGCGCTATCGTCGGTGGGCTCGTCGCTGGCATGCCTCTTATCGACACCGTTTCATCCTTTGAAAGCGGATTAGGCGGCGGTGCGACAATCGCGCTCAGTTATGCCATGTTGGGTACATTTGCCGTCGCAATATCGAAGTCGGGGATCACCGATTTAATGGCAAATAGCGTCATTAAACGTCTTCATGGCCAAGAAAATAACGCCGCATCAACGGGCCTAAAATATGCCGTGCTGATCGCCCTAATTCTAGTGACTATGTCTTCACAAAATATTGTGCCTGTGCATATCGCATTTATTCCAATTCTAATTCCGCCTCTATTGGGCGTTTTTGCCAAGCTCAAGCTTGATCGTCGCATGGTCGCCTGCGTGCTCACTTTCGGGTTGGTGACACCGTATATGGTCCTTCCTGTCGGTTTTGGTGGCATATTCCTCAATAATATTCTGCTTAAGAATCTTCATGACAACGGCCTCGAATCTGTTGTCGCCAATCAAGTTCCAATAGCGATGTTACTTCCTGCCACCGGAATGATTGTCGGCCTACTTACTGCCATTCTATGGAGTTACCGCAAACCACGTCAATATAACGTCGCGGAACGACCAGATGAACTCACGACAACAGCAGAAATCAATAAGAAAAACATTCTCGTCGCTGGCGTGGGAATCTTAGTCGCCCTTTCGGTACAGCTGGCGACGGGTTCAATGATCATCGGTGCACTTGCGGGCTTTATGGTCTTTACCTTCGGTGGTGTTATCGCTTGGAAATCAACCCATGACGTCTTTACCAAAGGCGTACACATGATGGCCATGATTGGTTTTATCATGATCGCAGCGGCTGGCTTTGCCGCCGTGATGAAACAAACGGGGGGGGTTGTGTCATTAGTTGATGCGCTATCAACCAGCATTGGTGACAACAAGCCTTTAGCCGCACTTCTTATGCTAGTGGTTGGCCTGCTTGTGACCATGGGTATTGGCTCCTCATTCTCAACCATACCTATTATTGCGACGATCTACGTTCCTCTTGCAGCGGCTTTTGGATTTTCGCCTATGGCAACCATAGCTCTTGTTGGCACGGCGGCGGCGTTAGGTGATGCAGGCTCCCCTGCATCCGACTCAACCTTGGGTCCAACGTCCGGTCTTAACGCTGATGGGCAGCATGAACACATATGGGAAACTGTTGTGCCGACATTTGTGCACTATAATATTCCTTTGATTATTTTTGGCTGGATTGCCGCGATGGTGCTCTGATCGTTGCCGCTACCATTTGAACATAAAAAAAGCTGACGTTGAGTCAGCTTTTTTTTATTAACGGCTATCGTAACGAGCTACTTATCTGCAACCGCAGACAAGACGGGCACCATATCCTTCATCAACGCTTCCTCGACCGGTTTTCCTGACGAATCTGTCACGTTAATTGACGTTCGGTTACCTAAATCACCAAATAAGAACGTGTATGTCCCTGACGGTAACTCAATAGGTTTTACCCCTATATTCGTCCAAAACTCATCATTAGGTGCCGCGTACTTTGCCTTGATCGTTCCCTGAGATTGATTACGTTCTTCAAGCGTGAATCCCATTTCCGGTAACAATTGAGGCAAGCGTGGCCACAAAACATCGTAGGGTGCACGAGCGATAATAACGGGTAAACCGCCTCGATCCGTCCCCATTGTAATCGGGATGCGTTTGACCAATTCCTCTGCACGACGCGCCGCTTCTTGACGAGTCTCCAAATCGTATCGAGCCGTGACCAAATTCGTCATCAACGAGTTATATCTCTCCTTATTGGTCATAGAAACGGGCATTTCTTTACCGCCTTTGCGCCAATCTATCAGAGATATGTTGAATCCATAACGATGGTTAGCTTCAACCGTACTGATCACATATCGAGAACCAATTTCTACATCTTCGTCTTCCGATACCCACGTTACCCAGTCCGTTTCAACCCGATTATCGGTCTTTTTTCTCAGCGAAATCTTTTGCTCGTCAAGCATGACCATCGCCGTTTGCCAAACTTTATCCAGCTCATCCGAGCGCAACAACCATAGAGTGACTTCGCCATTTTTACTTTCAGCGCGCGCACCGGGAATCAACTCCAGCACCTGTTGTGGCGGTCGAATATCAACCTCACTACCTAGACCTCCTTGGTAGTCACCTTGGGGGATCTGATAATTCTTATAGTATCTAGGCTCAGCACCATCAATGTTTTTCCACTCACTCAAAGGGGTGGTGTTGAGATAGTCAAAGTCGTCCTTTGCCTGACGACGCTGAGAGGCGCTGCCAGAGCAAGCGCTTAAAACAAGAACAGCTAGCGAACTAACCACTAGCTGATGAGACAATTTCATTGAAACTCCTGATAAGTCAATGCCGATGATGAAACAGCCGGCAATTCATTCTAATTTAGTCTATTCGAGCTTGTGTCATCGCCTGTGCGACAATCTGACGAGCATTTTCAGATAGCTCGGTCAACGGTAACCTTAAATCACCATGCTGGATCAAACCCATTTGTTTTGCGGCCCATTTCACTGGGATAGGGCTAGATTCAATAAACAGATTCTTATGAAGTGGCATAAGACGCTGATTAATGATCTCTGCTTCTTCATACTTTCCGTCGAGCGCTAAGTTCATCATTCGGGCCATGTCTTCGGCAGCAATGTTGTTCGTTACAGACACGACGCCCTGACCACCTTGCTTCACAAAATCAAGTCCCGTTGAATCATCCCCACTGAGTAAGATAAATTCTTCGCCACAAAGTTCACGATGAATTGCAATTCTGCTCAAATCACCGGTCGCATCTTTCAGCGCAACAATATTATCTATTTCCGACAAACGGGCCACCGTTTCTGGCAACAAGTCTACCGCGGTGCGACCTGGCACATTGTAAAGGATTTGTGGAACATCACTTTCTTGCGCAATCGCTTTATAATGTTGGAACAAACCTTCTTGAGTCGGTTTGTTATAATAAGGCGTAACACTCAGGCAACCCACTATCCCCGAATTGTTCAGTAAACGACTGAAGGTCACTGATTCATGAGTAGCGTTCGCTCCTGTGCCTGCAATAACAGGAATTCGACCATTGGCAAATTCAACGGTTTTGCTCACCACTTTGACATGCTCTTCTATGGTCAAGGTTGCAGATTCGCCGGTAGTGCCAACCGCCACAATGCCATTGGTGCCTGCTTCAACGTGAAAATCCACCAGATTTTTCAGGCTTACGTAATCTACTTCACCATCACGAGTGAGGGGTGTAATTAACGCGACGATACTTCCTGAAAACATGTCTTTCTCCCTAATTTAGATACTGTTTGCATGGTACTGTAAGGCGATTGAAAAACACAAGAGATTAAACCTGCTTAAATCACCTAATTGAATGAATATTTGTCAGATGTGACCACTTTGGCAACTTACTTCATTTCTGGGGTCTGTTGTCAAGACAAGGTGAGAAGCACGTAGGTTTGGGAGACTCTATCCTCGCCAATAAAATGCGCTTTGTTTTTCACTGGTGTCGATTTTTCTCTGATATTTCTGTGCTAAGCTAGCTCATTAACAATCCTAACAATGTTCGAAGTAATATTATGACTCATCATCTGGTGATTACAGCGGTAGGAACTGACCGCCCGGGGGTCTGCAATCAAGTAGTGCACTTGGTTACACAATCTGGATGCAATATTGTTGATAGTCGCATTGCACTGTTTGGCAATGACTTTACACTGATCATGTTACTCTCTGGTAACGCTACCGCCGTCACTCGCGTGGAAACGACCTTGCCTCTTCTGGGACAAGATCTTGATCTTATTACCATCACCAAGCGTACCTCAGAGCATGCCTGCATCGACAACTCTTATCGAATAGAAGTCCTCGTTGAATCCGAAGATAAAGTAGGACTAACAGAAAAGTTCACCCAATTTTTTGCCGACAGAAATATCGGCCTGTCGTCATTAAGCGCTCAAGTCGTCGACAAGACAAAAGCTTTGTCCACCACCAATCAATTCCATATTGGCATTACAGCAACTTGTGCGGCTGAATACGACATGAGTAACCTTGAGCAAGAGTTTAATGCATTATGTTTAAGCCTTGACGTCAAGGGTGACATCAATATGACCAATAACAGTCAATAGAAAGGAAAGTCAATGAATACGCTAACCGCAGGCTCCCCTGCTCCTGCTTTTTCACTACTGGATCAAGATGGTAAGGCTGTCTCACTCAGCGACTTTAGCGGTAAAAAGGTCCTGTTTTACTTCTACCCAAAAGCCATGACTCCGGGCTGCACGGTACAAGCCCAAGGCCTCAGAGATACAAAAACCGAGCTAGATGCCCACAACCTCGTCGTTCTTGGGGTCAGTATTGACCCAGTCAAACGTCTCGGCAAGTTTATTGAACGTGACAACCTCAATTTCACACTGCTCTCTGACGAAGACCATGCTGTCGCTGAGCAGTTCGGTGTTTGGGGAGAAAAGAAGTTTATGGGTAAAGTCTACGACGGCCTCCATCGAATTAGCTTCCTCATCGATGAGAACGGGATTATTGAACACGTGTTTGATAAATTCAAAACCAAGAATCACCATGAAGTGGTTCTCGATTACCTCAAGCAAGACTAAAAAAAGCCAGCACACAATGTGTGCTGGCTTTTTTATTCCCATTTAAACAATAAATTTATTCAAAATCGCGTCTTGTTCTCGGACATTTTCGGTTTGCACCTGCATCGCCATATTGGCTTCATCAGCAGCATCAGCCACCTGAGTCGACAAGTCTTTTATTTTGACCGTATTACTGTTGATTTCCTCGGCAACCAAACTTTGTTCTTCTGCCGCGGAAGCAATTTGCATGTTCATATCCGTAATTCTTTGAATCGACTCGCGAATACGCTGTAAAGACTCATCGGCCGCTTGAGCTTTATCCACCGCCTCAACGGCCGTGCTTTTGCTCTCTCGCATGGCTGCTGAAACCGAGCTCGCCCCAGATTGGAGCTGCTCAATCATGTTACGGATTTCAGTGGTTGACTCTTGTGTCCGCTGTGCCAGAGTCCTTACCTCATCGGCAACAACCGCAAAGCCACGACCTGACTCTCCTGCCCTTGCCGCCTCAATGGCCGCATTCAACGCCAACAGATTGGTTTGATCCGCGATATCATTGATGACTTTTAAAATGGTTTCAATATTTGAAGTGGCTGACTCCAGTCCCTGAACTTCTTCAACGGCCTGATCAATACGAGCAGATAACGCATCGATCGAGGTTGTCGTCTCACTCACCACCGTCGATCCGTCTTGAGTCGCATCATCCGCATCTTTAGCCGCGGAAGCGGCGCCTTGAGCATTGTTTGCGACTTCGGTCGCCGTCACAGCCATTTCGTTCATCGCCGTGGCCAATTGCTCAAGCTCATGCAGCTGACTGCGCATCGCTTCTGATGATTCATGCGAACCTTGTACCGTCATTTCAGTGCCGCGCAAAATTTCCGCACCGATCGCTTTTGATTGCTGAATTTGCTTTTGTAGCGTTTCCGTAAAGGTATTAAAGCCATGCGCCAATTGAGCAAATTCGATATCAGTATTGGTATCCAAACGTTTGGTTAGATCACCTTGCCCCGAGGCCACATCTTTTATCGCATCATTTAACGTCCCTAATGGGCGCATCAGGAACCGGATCAAGAGGCTCAGCACTAAGACACTGAGGATCACACTGATCGATGCATAAAGCATGGAGCTACTCCGCATATGATCAATCGTAGCGAAGGCGATACTTTCATCAACAATGGCACCGATGTACCAGTTCTCACTTGGCACTTTGGTGAAGTGAACTAAATAAGATATGCCATCTTTCTCTATGCGCTGATTTCCCTCCCGAATATTCACCTCAGGAAGGTAAGTCGACAAATTCTCGCCGTTGTTCTTCGCTTCAGGGTGCGCGATGGTGGTGCCATCCGCTGTGATAATAAAAAGGTATCCGGCATCCAGTAGATTGGCGCTGTTGACAAGGTCTGCAAGCCCTGTAAGTTC
Organism: Vibrio ostreicida; assembly: GCF_013074385.2. Lineage (GTDB taxonomy): Bacteria > Pseudomonadota > Gammaproteobacteria > Enterobacterales > Vibrionaceae > Vibrio > Vibrio ostreicida. The sequence continues at coordinate 466,710 of NZ_JABEYA020000002.1, read as the reverse complement.
CACATCGTAGAACATCGCCGCCATAAACTGGCCATTGTCACGAACAGGCGTACCAATTGAGATAATGACTTTTTTCGACGATACGTCGACATAAGGAGCCGTCACGACGAGAGTCCCTTGAGCTTTGGCTTCCTTATACCATGGTCTGACCCGCGGGTTATAATCAGCTGCTGCTTCCCACCCATCATCATTTTCAACGACAGAGCCATCTGATTCGAACGCATAACCCACCGCCAGAAAGCTGCTCTTAAGATTGGGGGATTCCAACACGTCTTTCACATAGGCTTTGTTCTGGGGATCAAGCGCCAATATTTCCGTGGTTGACCTTGCCAGCGACTTTTTACTCTCCACATCAGAGGTAACCGTATTTTTTACCCCTTTCACGATCTCTGTAAGACTGGTATCAACCAGTTCTTCAACTTCCCGTTTGACCGTGCTCAATTGTTGTACTGAGAGTAGCACCACGGTGACTAACAGTAAGGCTGATGATGCAGCAACAATCTTTTGACTAAATCTCATAGCGTCCCTCAAAGAGTAGTTCGTACATTCGTTAATAGTTATCAGTTTATTATATCGCCCTAAGAAGCACAGGCTTAATAAATCTCTAACAAATAATGTACAAAGTAAAACAGTCTTTTGAAAAGTATATACCCTCTCCACAAATAAAAAGCCCCAAAATGCATATCTTAGGGCTTTTTATTGATTATTCTATAAAAAATCATTTAACCTGGGTGAGTATAAACCTCTTCATCATGGCTTGGTAACGCGTTCCAGACGGCTTTGACCAATGTCGCTAATGGGATAGCAAAGAAGACACCCCAAAATCCCCATAGGCCACCAAACACCAGAACTGCAACAATGATCGCCACAGGATGCAAGTTAACCGCTTCCGAAAACAAAACAGGGACTAACACGTTGCCGTCTAACGCCTGAATAATACCGTAAGCAATTAATAACGTATAAAACTGAGGGGATAGCCCCCACTGGAACAACCCGACGATAGCAACAGGTACAGTCACCGCGGCCGCTCCAATATAGGGAATCAGCACAGACAGGCCAACAGCCACAGCCAATAGTACCGAGTAGCGTAAGTCTATAATGGCAAAAGTCACATAGCTCACACTACCAACGATCAGAATTTCCATCACTTTGCCACGAATATAATTGGAAATCTGTTGATTCATTTCATGCCAAACTTTGTTGGCCAACTTACGATTGCGCGGTAAAACACCACTTGCCATCGCAATCATCTCTTTCTTGTCTTTAAGTAAGAAAAAAACCAATAAAGGGACCAAAATCAAATACACCGCCAGCGTAGCAAGGCTAACTAAAGAAGCGACCGACCCTTTAACAACGGTTTCTCCCATCCCAATGATTTGGTTTTTTGCGTTAGTGACCAAAGACTCTACAATTTGGAAGTTTGCCAGTTCTGGATAGCGTTGTGGCAACTCTGCGATCGCTTTCTGCAGGCCTGAATACATTGATGGGACATCATTCACTAAATTTCCTACTTGTTGCCAAATAGTCGGAACAAGGCCAAATACAGCGATCAACATCAGGCTAGTAAAACCAGAAATTACCAAAATCACCGCCACCGTGCGCGGAATACCTAGCCGTGCAAGCTGAGCGACTGGCCATTCAAGCAAATAGGCAAGCACAATCGCCACCAACAGCGGCGCAATTAAATGACCGAAAAAATAGATCGTAATAAAACCAAACAACAGTATCGCCACTAAGCTTGCAGCATGGGGATCAGAGAAGCGTCGCTTGTACCAACGACTGACCATTTCAAACATTAGACAAGATTCCTTTAGTCACTTGCAAACAACAATAATCATCCTCAGCGATACAGACCAACTCAAGTGGCTGCGTCAAAAGGAAGCGTTTAATGTCAGACAACGAACTGGGATCTGAAACATAAATAGACGTTTGCTCTCCCTCAACCAACCCTTTAATGTGACGTTTGGCAAGTAAAAGTGCCATTGGGCATCGCTCTTGGCGCAAATCTAAAAGATTCAGTTTCATTTTTCAGCCTGATGCTTATCATAGGCGCAATATTGTATAGAGTTTTTTTTCAAGCGTCAGCGCAAATACGTCAATGCACGAAAAGTTTAACGCTGACATGACTCCCAAGCGAGACCGTTCAGGTGAGATAAACGTGAAACCATCTCAACAATTCAGTGTCAAACGCTGTAATACTGAGCAGGTGAGTTCAGTCATGCATTCAATGATTACGGAGTATCACCGAAAATATGTTTAAACGTACTCGCTTACTGGCCTGCCTATGCGCTGCTTCTATTTTAGCCACCCAGCCCCCCGCATTTGCCAATTCGCTAGATTTACCCGACATTGGTACAACAGCCAGTAGCACCCTCACTATTGATCAAGAACGTCAGTATGGTGATGCTTATATGCGTATGCTGCGCAGCAGTCAACCGATCGTTAATGACCCAGTATTAAACGCTTACATTGATAATTTAGGCCACCAATTGGTCGCTAATGCCAATGATGTCAAAACACCCTTTACCTTTTTTATGATCCGTGACCGCAACATTAACGCCTTCGCTTTTTTTGGCGGCTATGTGGCCTTGCACTCAGGACTGTTCCTCCATGCACAAAGTGAGAGCGAACTGGCATCGGTCATCGCACACGAGATTGCTCACGTCACTCAGCGTCACTTAGCCCGGAGTATGGAGGAGCAAGCTCGGCGCTCTCCCGCGACCATGGCTGCCATTGCGGGGTCATTGCTGCTAGCCATTGCCGCTCCAGAAGCCGGTATCGCGGCATTAACAGCGACAACAGCAGGCAATATTCAGGGACAAATCAACTACACGAGAAGCAATGAAAAAGAGGCCGACCGATTTGGTATAAACACACTGTCAAAAGCCGGTTTTGAAGCCAATGCCATGCCACGCTTTTTCGGCCGTCTGGCAGACGAATATCGCTATGCGAGCAAACCACCACCGATGCTTTTAACCCACCCTCTCCCCGAAGACCGGATCACAGACAGTCGCGCACGGGCTCAGAATTTCCCGAAGAAAAAGCTCGCTCCCTCGCTGAACTATCATCTTGCCAGAGCCCGAGTCGTCGCTCGATACGCGGGCACCAGCGCAGAGTCTGCTTTAGATTGGTTCAAGCGTTCTGAAAAAAAAGCTTCCCCGAGCTTAAAGCCATCATTTCAATATGGAAAGGCACTGGTGCACTTAGATAATAATCAGTTACAAGAAGCCGAGTCCATCTTGCAAACTTTGCTGAAACAGGAGCCAAACAACCTTTTTTATCTGGATGCCATGTCTGATTTATATATAGCAAAAGATAAACCCGCACTCGCAGAAAAAATGTTATTTGCCGCGCTCGATGATAAACCAAATAATCCCGTGCTCACCATCAACTACGCCAACGCTCTGATGAAGCAAGACAAAAATGAACAGGCGATTCGAGTACTACAACGTTACACTCATAATAGCCCCAACGACGTCACTGGGTGGCACCTATTATCTGAAGCCAACATTCATTCTGGGCACAGCGACGAAGATCTTGCCGCAAGAGCAGAAATTCTCGCGTTGAAAGCCAATTGGGATAAGGCCATCCAATATTACACTCAAGCCAGTCAGCTGGCAGAGCTTGGCAGCCTTAAACAAGCGCGTTATGACGCACGAATCGATCAATTTATGGTTCAACGCGAACGATTTCTAGCGTTACAATAGTGTGCCTATTAACGGTGCTAACGATACAAAATTTTGGGAGAAATACATTATGTCCGTCGTGATTTTTCACAACCCACGCTGTTCAAAAAGCCGTCAAACGTTAACCTTGCTTCAAAAAAAAGGCATAGAGCCTGAAATCATCAAGTATCTGGATACACCTCCGACTGTGGCTGAACTCAAGCAATTGTATAGTCAGCTAAATTTAGCGGATATTCGGGCGATGATGCGAGTCAAGGAGGAGATCTATCAGACCCTTGATTTAAAAGATGCCCCCGATGAACAATTGTTTGAAGCGATGGCCAAAAACCCGAAGTTAATCGAACGCCCTATTGTGGTTAGCAAGGGCCACGCCAAACTTGGTCGACCACCAGAACAGGTCCTTGACATACTATGAGTTGTGATATTGTCGTCCTCTATTACAGCCGCCATGGTACAACACGAACACTCGCGCGACAGATTGCTCGAGGCGTAGAGTCAATACCGCATTGTCATGCTCTGTTGCGCAGCGTCACTGATCTGAGCGAGCAAACCCACCTCCAAGACCCGGTATTGTCGATAGAGGAACTCAAACGCTGTGACGGATTGGCTATGGGCAGTCCTGTATGGTTTGGCAATATGTCGGCATCACTGAAACATTTCTGGGACCAGACAACCCCCTTGTGGGTGTCTGGTGATCTGATAGATAAACCTGCTTGTGTATTCAGTGCTTCTTCCAGCCTGCATGGAGGGCAAGAAACCACGCTCCAAAGTATGATGCTGCCACTGCTTCATCACGGCATGATGATTTTAGGTATCCCTTATTCAGAGCCCAAACTGCATACCACCAAAAGTGGGGGGACTCCCTATGGTGCGACTTCTGTCAGCCACGACGGTCATACTTTGAGTCAGGATGAAATAGAACTGGCCCAACAATTGGGTAAAAGGCTGGCCACCACCGCACTTAAAATGAAGGATTCATAGCATGCAGCAAATGCAAACGAGCACCAAGCAATTCAGAAGACTGGCACTATGCGGAAATTTGGGATTGTTGGCTTGGGTCGTGCTTTGGCAAGTTAGCCTATCACCCCATCCTCATCTCAATAATCTCGTTTTAGCGTTAGCATGGAGTATCCCCTTGCTCTTACCATTACCAGGCATCCTGTTAGCCAAACCCTATACCCATGCTTGGGCTAACTTTGTTTTAATGCTCTACTTTTTACACGCTTTAACCATTGTTTATATCGATGGCGGAGAACGCTCACTTGCTCTTGTAGAGTTAGCCCTCACGTTCTCAGCCTTTATCGGCAATATTCTCTTTGCAAGAGCACGAGGGAAAGAATTAGGCCTCACCCTCACTCGACTCTCTAAAGTCGAAAAACAAGAGAAAGAACGATTCGAATGATCATGGTCTGGCCAATGCCAGACCTTTTTTATTAGAATTCCTCAAAGGCTTCCAACATCACGTCCGTTTCATCTGATTCTTCTACTATGTCAGCATCAGATGAAGCACGCCCTTGCCAGCCAAACGTTAATATATGTGGCGACAGGCTTATTTCCGATCCCTGTGGAAGAGAGCCTACCTCATCAGGATTTTCAACAACACCCTCTATGACTTCAGGCACAGGAGGCTGGGCAGTCTCAAGTGGCTTAATAACTTGTGGGACCCGACTCAGCTCTTGTTCAAATTCACGCTGAGACGCAATCAGATGGACATTGAACACAACTTGATTACCTTGAATTTTCACAATGTCCAATGAGGCAACAGAACTGAGTTTCTTGAGTTGCCTTTCCAAAGAAAAGAAGTCCACTGCATTACCTAACGAGGTGAATCTCACCTTAAGTGTTTGTGACGATTCACTCGCGACAACAACAGCATTTTTCTTGGCGTAAAAATCGCTCAATTGGTCGATAAGCTGGGTTGCGCCAGCTTCACCACGGCTTGCCCCAGATAACGGCGCCTGTTGAGTAAGGCCAATGCTGGCTGGTGCTTGGTCATAGAGCGTCCACCTCAGTGCTTCACCCTGAACACGGACAATCAAAACCGCTTCCGCAGGGTAACGTTGACTGGCTTCTCCTACCGGACGTGTAAACCCACCCCAAAGATCAGACACGGCAACACGGGTAATATCGTCTATGTCCCCGACAGGTAAGGTCAAAGGTAAGCCTCTTTTTTGCGCTTGCTCTTTGAGTTGACGCAACACCCCCGACTCTGAGTGCTCCCACTGTATATTGCGCTCAAATTGAGTTTCTTCAATTAACCACACAAGTAGGTTGGATCGAGATGCTGGCCATATAGGTAGCTGTGCTTGGCTGAGTAACGAACGAATTTGAGGTGCGTTGAAACCGAGTCTCACTGTCTTTTTGCCTTCCAATTCGCCGTAACTCATTTGAGACAAGTATTGTCCATTCTTTCTTAACGCCTTCTGTACCACTGGACTCGACACCGAGCTTTGACTTCCCGAAGCACGAATGATGATCTCTTTCATGCCTTCTACCCGAGCTTGCGCGTCACCTTTGTCGGTCGCTTGATCGAGTACTATCTCAGTCTGATATAAATCTACATTAGTCAGAGCGGCAGCCGGAAACCCGACCAACCCTAACGCCAACAAAACGAAATGTCGCATAGCTTTCCTACGGTCAATTGAACATTGCAACTTCGGATGATAAGCAACTATCGAAAAAGGAGCAACTAATGCACGGTTTTATGTGTTTATAAGTGCCAAATCTTCTCACACTCGCGCCTCACTGTTTGCTCCGAACTCAATTGCAATCGATTGCCATGGTGGTAGAATCCGGAAAATTTATTTTTCAGTGCGCTGGACGGCTTGTAGATTGGCCACCACTAAAGGACATACATGATGAAAAATGCCATTCAAGGAACACAAATGCTTTTTGTTGCATTTGGTGCACTCGTCTTGGTTCCACTACTCACAGGTTTAGACCCCAGTGTCGCTCTATTTGGCGCTGGAGTGGGGACACTTCTTTTTCAGTTAGTTACACGCCGAAGTGTGCCGATTTTCCTTGCCTCATCCTTCGCGTTTATCGCACCGATTTTGTACGGTGTTCAAGCATGGGGGATCCCAGCAACCATGGGTGGTCTTATGGCAGCTGGTGGTGTCTATGTCCTGATGGGCGCGATAATCAAAGTCCGAGGTGTCGAGGTCGTACACCGGTTACTCCCCCCCGTCGTCGTAGGCCCTGTCATCATGGTGATAGGATTAGGTTTGGCACCGGTGGCCGTCAATATGGCGCTGGGCAAAGGGGGCGATGGGACACAATTGATTGATGCTAACGCTTCGCTGATCATTTCCAGTCTTTCTCTATTCACCACAATTGTAATTAGCGTCTTTGCAAAGGGATTCCTAAAACTCACCCCGATTTTAGGCGGCATAGTTGTTGGCTACATAGCCAGCCTAGCCTTTGGTGTGGTCGATTTTTCACCCGTACAAAATGCGGCGTGGTTAGCAATGCCAAACTTTACAATGCCAGAATTCAACATCAATGCCATTCTGTTTATGATTCCGGTCGCCATTGCACCTGCGGTAGAACACGTGGGAGATATGTTAGCAATCTCAAACGTGACTCAAAAAGACTACCTAAAAAAACCAGGGTTGCATCGCACCCTGACTGGCGATGGCATCGCGACTATCGCCGCTTCTATGGTTGGAGCACCGCCCAACACCACTTACTCGGAGGTTACAGGCGCGGTCCTACTCACGAAAGCTTTTAACCCTGTCATCATGACTTGGGCTGCCGTCTCTGCGATTGTTTTAGCGTTGGTGGGGAAATTAGGTGCAGTACTGCAAACGATTCCTATGCCGGTTATGGGCGGAATCATGATTTTGTTGTTTGGTTCCATTGCAACCGTCGGACTCAACACACTGATCAAGAACAATGTTGATTTGCATCAATCACGTAACTTGGTGATTGTGGCGATTACATTGGTATTTGGCATCGGTGGCATGGCATTTGGCATCGGCGAATTTAGCCTCCAAGGTGTGAGCCTATGCGGTATTGTTGCCATTTTACTCAACTTAATATTGCCTAAAGATCTAGGCGAAAACCATATCGTTGATCATGCCCAAATAGACGAGCAAGACCGTTAACCTCTGCTCAACGTAACGGCGTATTTAGGAGTGGCGTTTTTACACGCCGCTCTGATTGAACACGGCAACAATGCATGATGTTTACCCACATAACGACACAAACTGGCCCTGTGTCAAGACGGCAAGGTCTTGCGGAGTCAGTTCAATTTCAAGGCCGCGTTTTCCCGCACTGACATAAACAACTTGATGTGCCAAGGCACTGTCATGAATGAAAGTCGGCAAGGTTTTTTTCTGCCCAAGAGGGCTAATTCCACCCACGACATAGCCTGTTATCGTTTGAGCAATATCGGGATTGGCCATTTGCGCTTTTTTTACCTTTGCCGCTTTGGCTGCCAACTTAAGATTGAGTTTTTGACTCACTGGTATCACTGCAACGGCGAGAGTTTTAGCCTCACCATTCAGGCTGAACAACAAGGTTTTGAAGACTTGTTCTGGATTTTGCCCTAACGCTTGTACCGCCTCCATTCCATAATTCACCACGGCAGGATCATGCTCATATTGATGAACAGTAAACGCCACTTTTTTCTTTTTCGCGAGGTTGATGGCTGGGGTCATGACACTATCCTAGAGGATGAAAAAGCGCTGCCGTAAAGCAGCGCCTGAGAGAATGGCGGGGCCGGATGATGACCAAATTTATTGGTAAACGATCTCACCCGATGGTTCGAATTTAGTTACGTCAACTGGGCTATTACTTTCCAAAAATTCTTTTAGAATTTCTGCATCTACGAAGCCAGTGTTAACGAAACCTGGATGATTCGTCAATTTAGGGTAACCATCGCCACCTGCTGCGTTAAAGCTTGGTACCGTAAATCGGTAAGTCTTACCCAAACTCAGTGGCGCGCCACCGATCACGACATCCGACACTTTCCCATTGGCAACCGTCATTGAGATACCAGCAAACTGAGCGTAGGCGCCAGAATCAACAGGTTTAGTCGCAACTTCGTTGAGGTAATCAAGCACTTCTTTGCCTGACATATCGATATAGGTAAGGATATTAGCAAAAGGCTGAACCTTCAGAACGTCTTTATAGGTCACGTTACCCGCTTCAATCGAATCTCGCACCCCCCCCGAATTCATGACTGCAAAATCGGCTTTAGCACGTTCCATATGAGAAACTGCTATCAAACGCCCGAGGTTGGTCTGCTTGAAACGAACGACATTACGATCACCTTCAAGTTCACCATTGATTTCCCCAATCTTGACGTCAAGTTCCGCTTTGCCTTTCTCTTGGTATGGACGTAAGAAGTCGAGCATGTCCTTATCTTGAGGAATTTCGCTCTCAATCAGCACTCGCTGTTTCTTACCATTGACTTTCACTTTCTTCTTGAGGTTTACGGGGATTAAATCGTAGCTCACCATCTCAAGTTCACCATTACGGAACTCGTAGTCAGCGCGTCCGACATATTTGCCCCACTCATGAGCCTGAACGATGTACGTACCATTCTGAAGGTCTGGTTTACACTCGTCAGATGGTTTGAAGTTCTTCTTAACCACATTCGGCGCTTCCATACATACAGGTTCCTGAGAGTGACCGCCCACTATCATATCGAGAGAACCTTCATCCAGATAACGAGCAAGGGCCACATCACCCGGCGCATTAATACCCCGGTTACCGTTTTCGTAGTGCCCCATATGCGTTACCGCAAAAATCAGATCAGGGTGTTCTGTCTTTTTAATTTCAGCGATTAACTTTTGGGCTTCTTTCTTGGGATCTCTAAACTCAAGACCACCAATAAACTCTGGGTTGCCTACTTTAGACGTGTCTTCTGTCGTCAGACCGATAACCGCAATTTTAATCCCTTGTTTATCGAACATCTGGTAAGCTTGGAACATACGCTCACCTGTTTCTTTGTCATAAATGTTGGCCGATAACATGGGGAAGTTTGCCCACTCTTTCTGTTGAAACAGTACCTCAAGTGAGTTGTCGAACTCGTGGTTACCCAATGCCATCGCGTCGTAACCGATTTTGCTCATACCTTTAAAATCCGGTTCAGCATTTTGCAAATCTGACTCAGGCACACCAGTATTGATATCCCCCCCTGACAATAAAAGAACACTGCCGCCCTCCGATTCCACATCCGCGCGTAGGTCATCAATCAGCGTCTTACGTGCAGCCATTCCATACTCACCGTATTTATTCTGCCAAAAACGTCCATGATGATCATTGGTGTGCAGTACGGTCAGTTTATAGGTTTTGTCGGTTTTCCACTCGTGTGTCGGTGCCGAGGCACAACCAGCTAATGTGGCAAGAATAGCGGCGCTCAATGCGGTTTTTACAATCAGGCGTTGCTTCATTGTCATACCTTTAAAGTTGTGAAGATTTCACTGTTTTGAATATTGAGCACTCATAATGCCCAAATGTGGAGCATTGAATGATTGAGTACCCAGTAAAATTTTGGCTAGTCTAAATTAACCACTTTGGCATGACATATTAATTTCATATTTATTTAGACTTGATCACTTTAATTGATATATAAGTATGTAATAACGCGATCCGATTGCACATGCTTCAGGAGAGGTTCACAAGCAAAGATTTGACTGTGAACTAACGTGGAAGGCTATCCGTTAACAGCATTGACTATGACCCATCAATGATTTCACAATCAACAGTGAGTATATGATTCATCCAGCGTAATCCGCCGATGGGAATACAAAAAAGGTTAGCCAATGGCTAACCTTTTGCTTTCAGTCTAACGGATATCGATGGGTGCAAAACTTTTAACCAGATCATCCAGCGCCTTCATTTGTGTCAAGAAAGGTTCCAGTTGATCCAGTGGCAACGCTGAAGGACCATCACATTTTGCTTGGTCCGGATTTGGGTGCGCTTCAATGAAAAGCCCAGCAATGCCCGTCGCAAGACCTGCTTTGGCCAATTCTACCGTCTGTTCTCGACGGCCACCGGACGCTGCACCAGAAGGGTCACGCATTTGCAAAGAATGGGTCACATCAAAGATGATCGGGCTACCCTTGGTCGCATTTTTCATCACACCAAAGCCCAGCATATCAACCACGAGGTTGTCATAACCCAGGCACGAACCTCGTTCACAAAGAATGACGTTGCTATTCCCACACTCCGCGAATTTGTCGACTATGTTTCCGACTTGACCTGGACTCATAAACTGAGGTTTTTTAACATTAATCACAGCACCTGTTTTTGCCATCGCTTCAACCAAATCGGTTTGACGAGCCAAAAATGCCGGCAGTTGAATCACATCCACCACTTCAGACACCGGCTTAGCTTGTGCTTCTGTGTGAACATCCGTAATAATTTTTACACCAAAGGTTTCTTTGAGCTCTTCAAAGATCTTCATCCCTTCTTCTAGACCAGGACCGCGATATGAATGAACTGAACTTCGGTTTGCTTTGTCGAAAGACGCTTTAAAAACGTAAGGGATACCCAATCTATCTGTGACTTGGACATAATGTTCACAAATTTGCATCGCCAGATCTCGCGACTCAAGCACATTCATACCAGCAAACAAAGTGAAGGGCTTATTGTTAGCCACTGGAATATCACCAACATGAACGATTTTTTGTTCCATTTTACTCTCTCTCTTTCAACGTGTCGTCCAACCTAGGACGGACTTAATGCAGGGTAACCTGAGTCTGACTCATCGCATTGACCTGATTTTTTAACAATCGAGTGGCAGGATCATCCGGACATTGGTCAATAAAATACTGATAATCACTCAGCGCCACTTGGTGACAATCCAACTGCTGGTAAATAAACCCACGATCTCGGATCTCATAAGGGTCATCGGGGACAAAGGTTAACGCTAAATCAGTGCACTTAAGCGCTAAGGTATAGCGTTCCTCGCGCAACAACGCACTCTTAATTAACGCGAGCCATCGACCAATGACCGTCGGGTTATCAACGACTTTGAGGTGGGTAGATTCGAGTTTCGCCAACGGACCACTATGACCAATCAACCACGCTCGGAGAATATGTTTGGACACATACTCACCATTGAACGGATTGATAAACAGTGGGGGTTCACCGGGCCATTCCAATTTGAGCAAAAACTGGCTCGGGAAAGTAACACCCGATATTGGAAAGCCCAGCTTTCGGCCAAAATAAAGCAGTAAAGCGCCCAGACTGACAGGGATCCCTCTGCGTCGTTCAAGGACTTTATCAATAAACGCATTGGCCGAATCAAAGTAAGCGTTGTGATCGCCACAGAATCCCCATTGGCAATAAAACAATCTCAAGAGTGAATCAAAACCTTGTTTTTCATCACCATCATGACGCAGACATGACTGAGCCTCTTGAAGCAACCGACGCAGTTCGTGCTCCGCCCAAGTCACCTCAGTAGAAGGGTCGACCGCTTTATTTAATATCAGCGCCCCTTCGGCAAGCTCCATTGCATCAAAATCTTCATCAAACAATTCAAGCATGTTGATTACCTGTTGCTTATTAACTCAAAAACATTGGCGCTTTGGTCACCGCAATTTTACCTGCCATGGCTAACCAACCTAGCGCGCCAAAAAACGAAAATGTTCTGAACAACTTATTTTTGCCTAACTTGAGTGCAAAGACACCCAAGGCAATATACGCAAGCACACAAGTGAGCTTTTCCGTCAACCACGGCGCCGCCGATGTAAAAGGAATAAACCCAGTAATCACAACTAAGCCGATACCAGACAACAATAAGCAGGTATCATTGATATGAGGAAATACTTTTAAAAACTTCTTTTCCAGAAGATCTGAGTTGGTCATCATCAACACATAGCGCACCGACAATAGGATTGCGCTGACGCCAATGGTCAGCAAATGAAAGTGCTTCAAGCCTTCGTACATAATTATCTCTCTTGCTTTATTGATGGCAATTGACCGACAGTTACTCGGTCATTATCACCATAATCTTTATACGTTTTTATCTCTTGATACCCAAAATCACTCATAATAGCTTGGACCGATTCTGCTTGTTCAAAACCGTGTTCAAACATCAGCCAGCCATCGGTATGTAAGAAATCCAAAGCACGTTTTGCAATAAACTGAATATCAGCCAATCCTTTATCCTCAGCAACTAAGGCGCTTAAAGGTTCAAAACGCACATCGCCCTGAGACAGATGAGGATCTTTTTCATCGATATAAGGCGGATTTGAAACTATCAAAGCAAACTTTGTACCAGATGGCAAAGGGTCAAACCAACTGCCTGACAAAAACTGAGTGTTCGTCAATTGCAAACGCTGCGCGTTGTCCTGAGCTAACTGCTGAGCTTCCTTTTGGAGATCGACTCCCCATACCTGATGATCTGGAAGTTCAGAGGCCAACGCCAGTGCAATAGCGCCGGTTCCAGTCCCTAAATCCAGAATATCACCCGATATTTCCTCGCTTTTCTCTAACGCGATTTCCACTAAACGCTCAGTATCTGGCCGAGGAATCAAGGTAGAAGGTGACACTTTCAATGGCAATGACCAAAACTCTCGCTTTCCAATGATATAGGCGACAGGTTCGCCTTTAAGGCGGCGGTCTAATATTGCCTCAAAATCTGCAAGTTGTTCCGGTTGAAGTGGTTTATCAGGCCAAGTGAGCAAGAACGAACGGGGTTTACCTAAGCTATGGCAAAGCAGTACCGCCGCATCAAGGGAAGGCGAATCACTGCCGCTCTCCATTAGCGCTTTGGACGCCTGCTTTAACGTTTGCTCAATGGTCGTGAGGATTATCATCACTTAGTGACTTTCAGCAAGTGCTGCCAGTTGATCGGCTTGATATTCCTGAATGACTGGGTCCACTAACGTCACTAATTCCCCTTCCATCACCTCACTCAACCGATAAATCGTCAGATTAATTCGATGATCAGAGACCCGCCCCTGCGGATAGTTATAAGTCCTAATCCGATCGCTACGATCCCCAGAGCCGAGCAGATTTCGTCGTGTATCCGAGACCTCAGCCGCCCGTTTAGCTTCTTCTGCTTGTATAATCCGTGCCGCCAAAACAGACATCGCTTTCGCTTTATTTTTGTGTTGTGAACGCTCATCTTGACATTCAACCACGGTGCCCGTCGGTAAATGGGTAATACGAATAGCCGAATCGGTCGTGTTAACGTGCTGACCACCCGCTCCCGAGGCGCGAAACGTATCAATTTTAAGGTCCGCCGCTTTGATCTCTGGAATTTCTGCTTCAGGGATCTCTGGCATCACAGCAACCGTACATGCCGAAGTATGAACCCGTCCTTGAGATTCCGTTGCTGGAACACGTTGCACACGATGACCGCCAGACTCAAACTTCAGCACTCCGTAAACGCCCTCGCCATTGACTTTAGCAATCATCTCTTTGTAACCGCCTTGTTCTGACTCATTTGAAGAAATCACTTCAATACGCCACCCTTTCTTTTCAGCGAATTTACTGTACATCCGGAATAAATCACCAGCAAAAATGCCCGCTTCGTCTCCACCTGCACCCGCTCGAATTTCAAGGAAGCAGTTACGATCATCATTTGGGTCTTTCGGTAACAACAGAATTTGCAGTTCGTCATTGAGACGTTCAATCGTGGCTTTGGCTTCTTTCATTTCTTCCTGAGCCATTTCTCGCATTTCAGCGTCGTCTTCCTTTGCCATGTCTTCCGCCGCAGCCAAATCGTCTTGCGCTTGCTGAAAAGCCTGAAAACACTGAGTCACCTCTTCCAATTGAGAATACTCTTTTGAGAGAGAACGGAATTTATCTTGATCACCGATGACACCAGGGTCACCAAGTAAATGTTGAACTTCTTCATACCGTTCAACAAGGGTTTCTAGCTTAGTTAGAATAGAGGCTTTCATAGTTTTTGTTAACTCAGGGGTCGATAGGTTGGCCGTCGCAACGACCAACAAAAATTAGGAATCTTCAAGACCTAAACTTTGTCTCAAGGTGTGTAGCTTAGCGGGTTCCCCTTGTTGTGCTGCACTTTGCAATGCACGGGTGGGGGCATGAATAAGCTTATTGGTTAATTTATTACTGAGTTCCAGTAGCACTTTTTCTGGGTCGGCTCCTGCCGCCAGCGACTGTAAACTTCGGTTCAAGACATCCTCGCGAATATCATTCGCCGCATTGCGATAATCTCGAATGCTGTCAACGGCTTGCAGCGAACGTAACCAAGACATGAACGTTGCACTTTCTTCACTCACAATGGCTTCTGCCTGAATCGCCTCAACTTTACGCTGCTCTATATTGTTTTCCACAATCGACTGCAAGTCATCAACCGAGTAAAGGTATGCGTCATTAAGGTCCGCAACTTGAGATTCAACATCGCGTGGAACCGCAATATCCACCAGCAACATGGGTTGATGGCGGCGAGCTTTCAGTGCGGTTTCTACCATTCCTTTGCCAATAATAGGTAAAGGGCTAGCGGTGGAGCTTATCACGATATCGGCCCGCGGGAGATAGTCCGGTATCTCTGGTAAGCTAATTATCTCCGCGCCAAACTGTTCAGCAAGCGCAAGCGCCCGCTCGCGGGTTCGGTTAGCAACAATCATTTTGTTGCACCCGCTGCCCGCAAGGTGTTTGGCCACCAGTTCAATCGTCTCACCCGCTCCAACCAGCAACACGGTCGAGTCTTTAAGAGACTCAAAAATATGCCGAGCAAGCGTACAAGCCGCATAAGCAACCGAAACAGCATTGCCCCCTATATCCGTTTCGGTACGAACTCGTTTGGCCACAGAAAAAGTTTTCTGAAACAACTTATCCATTGCCGTATCGACGGTTTTATGTTCGCGAGATTCGGAATAAGCTTGCTTGATTTGCCCCAAAATCTGGGGTTCACCTAACACTAGAGAGTCGAGCCCACAAGATACCCTCATCAAATGACGAATAGCAGCTTGCTCTTCATGAATGTACAAACTTGGCTTTAAATCTTCTGGGTTAACCTGATGAAACTGTGCCAGCCAATCGATAACTTTGCCACGGCCCGACGTTTTCACATCACAATATACTTCCGTCCGATTGCAGGTCGAGACAATGACACTGCCGTTGACGTGAGGGTGGGTACCAAGTTGCGCCAGTGCCTGAGGTAATTTATCCGGACCAAATGCGACTTTCTCACGCAGCTCAATTGAGGCCGTATTATGGTTGATACCTATAGCAAGCAAAGACATGTGATCTCGGTTCTCTGAATCAGCAAATGAACAAATAAGACCGGAATTTTACTGTATGGCCCAATTTAATTAAAGGGTATTCGGAAGATGTTTTTACGACGCTATCACATCAGTGATATAGTGTGACAAAAGACAAGCGCCAAAATGGATAAAAAACCAACAATGACGGCTTACTTTCGTCCCATCTTCATCTTTTTTCTCAGTAGTTTAATTCTTTCAGGATGTACAACTATTGACACTAGTACGACCAACGTAGAATGGCAAACACACCAACAGCGATTGGCCAGCATCGACCGTTACTCGGCAAGCGGAAAGCTGGGATATATTTCTCCTGCACAGCGCCAGTCACTCAATTTTCATTGGCGACACCAAGTCACCCTCACCCAGTTAAGGCTCACAACCTTTATCGGCCAGACGGCTCTCAATATGAAAATCGACGCTTCTGGTTCCTCAGTCGAAACCTACGATGGTGACACCTTCTATGCACATGATGCTCAGGCTTTGATCAAACGGTTAACGGGGCTAGCCCTCCCCGTTGAGCAGCTCAACGACTGGTTTCTTGGCAGACCAACAGGAGCTGACCAGCACCAGCTTAACCCGACACATACTCTGGCTTCTCTAACCAAAACCATCAATGATAAATCTTGGCACCTCGAATACCTGAATTATCAGGACATCACCTACGAAGGGACGCCGCTACCTTTACCACAGAAACTCAAATTGAGGCAGGGCGAGATATCCATCAATATGGTGATCACAAATTGGAACCTTGAACCATGATAGCGGAAACTACGTTCTGGCCCTCTCCGGCTAAACTGAACCTTTTTTTGTATATCACAGGCCAAAAAGACAATGGCTACCACGAGCTACAAACCTTATTTCAGTTTCTTGATTATGGCGATGAACTGACAATCACAGCCAACACCAGTGGAACGATCACCATTACTCCGGATTTATCCGGTGTGGTGTTAACTGATAATCTCATATGGAAAGCAGCGACGGCTTTACAGCAGCAATCAGAGCGTGTTTTGGGCGCAGATATAAAGATCCATAAAGTGCTACCGATGGGCGGAGGTATTGGGGGAGGCTCTTCAAATGCCGCCACAACCTTGGTCGCGTTGAACCATTTATGGCAAACTCAACTGACCGTCGATCAATTGGCGGATATAGGGCTCTCACTCGGCGCAGATGTGCCCGTCTTTACGCGTGGTTTTGCCGCCTTTGCCGAAGGGATTGGTGAACATCTCACACCAGTCGAACCTGATGAAAAATGGTATCTCGTGGTTAAACCAAATATCAGTATCGCGACTGCCGATATTTTTGCTCACCCAGAATTACCCAGAAACACGCCAAAACGTGACGTGGCAACACTTCTTGACACTGCCGACGAAAACGATTGCGAAAAAATTGTGAGAATGCTTTATCCAGAGGTTGATAAGCAACTTTCTTGGCTGCTACAATACGCGCCGTCAAGACTAACAGGGACTGGATCCTGCGTTTTTGCTGAGTTTTCGAGTCAACGCGAAGCAAAACAGGTCCTTGAAAAACGCTCTGACAGCGTCTTTGCTTTTGTGGCAAAAGGGAAAAACATCTCCCCTTTGTATGAGACGCTCGCTAAGTATCGCTTAGCTCACAATCTATCTATCTAAATACTGGACGCAACCCTGAGGTTTCCACTGTGCCTGATATGAAGCTCTTTGCTGGTAACGCTACACCTGAACTAGCCCAACGTATTGCTGATCGTCTTTACATCTCTCTTGGTGACGCAACTGTATCTCGTTTTTCTGACGGCGAAGTCGCTGTACAAATCAACGAGAATGTACGTGGTAGTGATGTTTTCATCATCCAATCCACCTGCGCACCCACTAACGATAACCTAATGGAACTGGTAGTGATGATTGACGCAATGCGCCGCGCTTCAGCGGGCCGTATTACAGCCGTTATTCCTTACTTTGGTTATGCTCGCCAAGACCGACGAGTCCGTTCTGCTCGAGTCCCTATTACCGCGAAAGTCGTGGCCGATTTTCTGTCCAACGTTGGTGTTGATCGCGTTCTAACGATTGATCTCCACGCTGAACAGATTCAAGGCTTTTTTGATGTCCCCGTCGACAACATATTCGGCACGCCTGTCCTCCTTGATGATATGGCTGAACGCGGTTTGGAGAATCCAGTTGTCGTCTCACCCGATCTTGGCGGTGTGGTCCGCGCACGTGCAACAGCAAAAGCGCTCGGCGACATTGATATCGCGATTGTTGATAAACGACGTCCAAGAGCGAACGTGTCTGAAGTCATGAACCTGATAGGTGAAGTGGAAGGCCGTGATTGTGTTATTGTCGACGATATGATTGATACAGGTGGTACGTTGTGTAAAGCAGCCGAAGCACTGAAAGAGCGTGGAGCAAAACGTGTTTTTGCCTACGCAACCCATGCGGTCTTCTCTGGCAACGCCGCCAAAAACATCAAAAACTCAGTCTTGGATCAAGTCATCGTTACCGACTCAATTACTCAATCCAAAGAAATGCAGGCAACGGGCAAAGTCACCACCTTGAGCTTGTCTCGTATGCTCGCTGAGGCGATTCGCCGCATTAGTAATGAAGAATCAATTTCTGCGATGTTTAACTGATTACTCATCTCTGAAACATGGTTTAAGCACCCCTGATTAGGGGTGCTTTTTTTATATGACAAGCCAAGCCAGTCCAGTACACTCGCTCGAAGTAATATTTCTGTGCTATGATACTGCGCTTTTTGAGATTCCAAGAGAGATCCTCACCTTGAGTCAACAAATCAAACTTCTTGTCGGCTTGGCTAATCCTGGGCCCGAATATACCAGAACCCGTCATAATGCTGGCGCTTGGGTAGTAGAAGAGCTCGCACGCGTTCACGGTATCACGCTTAAAAATGACGCTAAGTTTTATGGCATGACCGGACGCATCATGATCAATGGTCAGGATCTTCGATTACTCATCCCTACAACGTTTATGAACCTTTCTGGCAAAGCGATTGCCGCAATGGCAAAGTTCTACCAATTTTCTCCGCAAGAAATCATGGTAGCGCACGACGAATTGGACTTACCTCCGGGAATCGCTAAGTTTAAAAAAGGCGGCGGTCATGGTGGCCACAATGGCCTGCGTGACACCATCAACAAATTGGGAAATAGCAAAGACTTCTATCGTCTTCGACTTGGCATTGGCCATCCGGGACACAAAGATAAAGTAGCGGGTTTTGTCCTAGGTAAAGCGCCCATTAAAGAACAAGAACTTCTTGATGCCGCAGTCGACGAATCTGTCCGCAGCTTGGATATCCTTTTAAAGGATGGCTTATCCAAAGCACAAAATCGGCTACATACGTTCAAAGCAGAATAAGGTTTATTATCATGGGTTTTAAATGTGGCATCGTTGGTCTACCTAACGTAGGTAAGTC
Source organism: Vibrio ostreicida (assembly GCF_013074385.2). Classification (GTDB taxonomy): domain Bacteria; phylum Pseudomonadota; class Gammaproteobacteria; order Enterobacterales; family Vibrionaceae; genus Vibrio; species Vibrio ostreicida. Next base: position 447,425 of record NZ_JABEYA020000002.1, on the reverse strand, counting down.
GACTCTGTTTAACGCACTCACCAAAGCAGGAATAGAAGCAGCTAACTTCCCTTTCTGTACTATTGAGCCAAATACTGGCGTTGTGCCTGTACCGGATCTTCGCCTTGACGCTCTGGCACAAATTGTTAACCCACAAAAGATCTTGCCAACGACAATGGAGTTCGTTGACATAGCAGGTCTTGTTGCGGGCGCCTCCAAAGGTGAGGGCTTAGGAAATAAATTTCTGGCCAATATCCGTGAAACAGACGCTATAGGCCATGTTGTTCGCTGTTTTGAAAATGAAAACATTGTCCATGTGGCAGGCAAAGTATCACCGATTGAAGACATTGAAGTCATCAATCTAGAACTGGCTCTGGCTGATCTTGATGCTTGTGAGCGCGCCATCCAGCGCAACGCTAAAAAAGCCAAAGGCGGTGACAAAGACGCAAAATTCGAGCTGACTGTGCTGGAAAAACTTCTTCCCGTGTTAACCGAAGGCGGAATGGCACGAACCCTTGAGTTGGCCAAAGAAGAACTCGCCGCCATAGGCTACCTGAACTTCTTGACGCTCAAACCGACCATGTACATCGCTAACGTTAACGAAGATGGCTTCGAAAACAACCCCTATCTGGATGCAGTAAGGGCGTTTGCCGAGAAGGAAAATAACGTCGTGGTCCCCGTCTGTGCAGCCATAGAATCCGAACTTTCCGAACTGGATGATGAAGACCGCGAGGAATTCCTTGCCGATATGGGGATTGAAGAACCCGGTCTAAATCGTGTGATTCGTTCCGGTTACGAGCTGTTAACGCTCCATACCTACTTCACCGCTGGCGTAAAGGAAGTCCGAGCTTGGACCATCCCTGTCGGGGCGACCGCGCCACAAGCTGCAGGTAAAATACATACCGACTTCGAAAAAGGTTTCATACGAGCCGAGGTGGTGGGTTATGATGACTTTATCACTCACCAAGGTGAAAGTGGCGCAAAAGAAGCGGGCAAATGGCGTTTAGAAGGTAAAGAATACATCGTCAAAGATGGGGATGTTGTTCACTTCCGTTTTAATGTGTAATTTCATTGCAAGTTATTGACTTTCAAAGCCAGCACGAGTGCTGGCTTTATTGTTTTCTGTCTAGCCACATTTCACTTAAATGAGTTAAACGACCATATTTTGCTACCACTTTTCGATCGTTTCCACGCCTCTTTGCTTAAAAAGAAACCGAACAACTGTTTTGTGCTGATTTATTCAAAAAAACTATTGACGATTTTGTCTCAACTTCGCATAATGCGCGCCGTTCCCAACAATAACATTGCTTATTGATTAGGACGTTATTGGAATGGCTACGTAGCTCAGCTGGTTAGAGCACATCACTCATAATGATGGGGTCACAGGTTCGAATCCCGTCGTAGCCACCATTACTACCTTTCTGTCTGAGAAAGTGATTAGGGATAATGCGGAAGTGGCGGAATTGGTAGACGCACCAGATTTAGGTTCTGGCGCCGCAAGGTGTGAGAGTTCAAGTCTCTCCTTCCGCACCATGATTAGAATGACTCATTGAGTGATTCATTGCAGGTCTATCGCCAAGTGGTAAGGCAGCGGCTTTTGATGCCGCCATTCCCTGGTTCGAATCCAGGTAGACCTGCCATTTATTTAAAGTGCTAAGCCCTATAGAAAAAGGCTTGTCACTAAGAGCGGGAAGGTTTATATTGTCTCGCTCACGAGTGGCTACGTAGCTCAGCTGGTTAGAGCACATCACTCATAATGATGGGGTCACAGGTTCGAATCCCGTCGTAGCCACCATTAAATTAGACTGTTCGCCTTAGCATTCAGTCCTGTAGTTTCAAGAAGCGGAAGTGGCGGAATTGGTAGACGCACCAGATTTAGGTTCTGGCGCCGCAAGGTGTGAGAGTTCAAGTCTCTCCTTCCGCACCATCTTGACATAAACTACATATAGAATAATACGCGGAAGTGGCGGAATTGGTAGACGCACCAGATTTAGGTTCTGGCGCCGCAAGGTGTGAGAGTTCAAGTCTCTCCTTCCGCACCATTATTCGAATCAACCAGTGGTTGATTCACTGCAGGTC
>NZ_JABEYA020000002.1:0-445268 GCF_013074385.2 Vibrio ostreicida | reverse complement strand
TTTACCGATTACATCAATAGCTACAGATTAAGTTGCGGAAGTGGCGGAATTGGTAGACGCACCAGATTTAGGTTCTGGCGCCGCAAGGTGTGAGAGTTCAAGTCTCTCCTTCCGCACCATTTATCTTAGGCTACGTAGCTCAGCTGGTTAGAGCACATCACTCATAATGATGGGGTCACAGGTTCGAATCCCGTCGTAGCCACCATTCCTACCTTTCTTTTTGAGAAAGTTTCTGGAAACAAAGCGGAAGTGGCGGAATTGGTAGACGCACCAGATTTAGGTTCTGGCGCCGCAAGGTGTGAGAGTTCAAGTCTCTCCTTCCGCACCATTATTCGAATCAACCAGTGGTTGATTCACTGCAGGTCTATCGCCAAGTGGTAAGGCAGCGGCTTTTGATGCCGCCATTCCCTGGTTCGAATCCGGGTAGACCTGCCATATTTTCCTGTAAGGGACAACGTTATTGATGTTTTACCGATTACATCAATAACTACAGATTAAGTTGCGGAAGTGGCGGAATTGGTAGACGCACCAGATTTAGGTTCTGGCGCCGCAAGGTGTGAGAGTTCAAGTCTCTCCTTCCGCACCATTATTTGAATCAATCAATGGTTGATTCACTTCAGGTCTATCGCCAAGTGGTAAGGCAGCGGCTTTTGATGCCGCCATTCCCTGGTTCGAATCCGGGTAGACCTGCCATATTTTCCTGTAAAGGACAACGTTATTGATGTTTTACCGATTACATCAATAGCTACAGATTAAGTTGCGGAAGTGGCGGAATTGGTAGACGCACCAGATTTAGGTTCTGGCGCCGCAAGGTGTGAGAGTTCAAGTCTCTCCTTCCGCACCATTTATCTTAGGCTACGTAGCTCAGCTGGTTAGAGCACATCACTCATAATGATGGGGTCACAGGTTCAAATCCCGTCGTAGCCACCACTTACTGACAACACGCTGCAGAAATTAGACAGCGTCGCTAACCCAGCACTAGGCTGGGTTTTTCATATCTGACAACATCCTCACGTATGACCGGTAATAAAAAATCCAGCCGCAGCTGGATTTTACTTACAGTCATGACTTTCTTGGTGCTAAAAAACTATTTTCTTAGCCTAGAAGCCCCAACGCTGAGTTGGGCGCTTGCTTTGCCTGAGCAAGAACAGAACTAGAAGCTTGCGTAAGAATTTGAGCTTTGGTTAAAGCGGTTGTTTCTTTGGCAAAATCCGTATCCTTGATTCGACTCTTCGACGCATTCACGTTTTCGTTAATGTTGTCTAAGTTGCTGATCGCATGGCCGAAGCGATTTTGGAATGCCCCCAACTCGGCTCGGTGGCTATCAACAAATTTGAGAGCAGAGTCAACAATCGCAACGGCTTCCTGTGATCCCGCAACACTGGTAACATCAATCGTATCAACCGTTACCGCTTGGGCAGCACCAATATTGAGCTCACCTGCCAGCCCCCCAGCAAAGGTAGCCTGACCATCAACACGGTTATTGTCCGTATAAAGCTGCAAGTTACCATCATCACCCACGGAGGCTTTGATCATATCTGTCTGACCATTGATGTAGGTTGCTACCTCTTCAATATCGTCGCCTTCTTTCGCGTTGATAGCGATATTTTGCTGTTCACCAAAGACGTCGGTTAGCGTGATGGTCAGATCATTCGCTCCGGCCTGAACACCCCAATCCTTATCTTTCGCATTGGCTGCAACATAGCTGCTACCGCCCATGAGCACGTTGTCGCTTCGCAAGTTATCCAAAGACAGCATAACGGCTTCACCGTTGTCAGAACCGATTTGAAAAGACTTGGTTGCGAAAGTACCATTCAATAGCTTGTTGCCACCAAATGACGTGGTCTCTGCGATTCGGTTTAACTCGTCGTTGAGGGCCGTAATCTCCTCTTGGATAGCCACTCGCTCAGACTTAGAGTTTGAGCCGTTGGATGATTGCAGTGATAGATCCCGCATACGTTGTAAAATATTCGTGGTTTCGTTCATCGCCCCTTCTGCTGTCTGCGCGATGGAAATGCCATCATTAGCATTTCGAACCGCCACATCCAGACCTCGGCTTTGAACATTCAAACGGTTTGAGATCTGCAAGCCTGCTGCATCATCTTTCGCACTATTGATTTTAAAACCCGAGGATAAGCGTTCCATCGATGTTTGCTGAGCACTGGAAGCGCTATTCAAAAATCGTTGCGCCGTCATTGCCGGAACATTGGTGTTTACATTAACCGCCATAGTGGTTACTCCTATTGATTTCCGTAGATCGGAAGTTTAAAAAGGTTTCCGACGTCTCGGTAAACCAAGTTCTCTCAAAGTCACTCTATTTAACGACGTAAAATTGATTAACTTTAGAGCTAATTTAATTTATTCACTTAAAAGAACTTCATAACGTATCGGCAAATGACTAAGGCAACAAATATAAAATTAAATACTAAAGTTTTATGTTGATCGGCCGATAGTGAAGCATTTTATCGCTGAAGAATGCATTCATATCCGCCATTATCATTAATAGAATTTACAATACAATCATAATGAAAGTGCAAGTTGATAATGGGATTAACATCTATTATTAATCGATCATTTAATCAATAAGTGATTATATTTTTAGAGCGCCGTTTCTACACAGACCTAGATCAAGGAACATCGATAGCCTCGGCCGAAGAAGGCGTCTTGCAAGCGGCAGGAACAGCGACAACAACGCAGAGATAGCGCCTGACTGACTAAATGACTTATTAATGGGTTATTTATCATCAAGGCAATGATTAAACTCATAAACCTAATTATTTAAATGAAAAGCAATAAGAGTCTAATATAATAAACGCCTATTCACTCCACTAAAATCAAAGTCATCAGGTTGTTATCATTGATGTAAATTTAATTAAAAAATAACCATTATAATATCAATGAATTCGACGTAAATTAACAATATAACTGGCTATCGATGGGAAATAATGCAATAAGAAACTAATAGAAACAGAGAGCAAGCTTATAATTTTATGTTGATTGACTAAATAGTGATGATAAGATCTACCGCTCAAGTGAAGGGCCTATTGGTTGTATCCAGCTTTAACCCGTTGTTTGGCTGCTTTGTTTGTCCTAAGCCACTGGCTCGGTGCAGCGCATTAAATGAGGCTCTGAACCTCTTTCTTGAGTGACTCTGGGATTTTATTGATGGGAGCACGACCAGTGTTACCGTGAATCACGAACCGAATGCCTTCCTTGCGATAGCGACTCAAGTAACGTTCCACGGTTCTTCGTGATTTTTGCAGTCATTGCGTGGCACTATTGATAGTAATTTTGCCATCAATGACTTTGCTAATGATATCGACAGTAAACTGTGATTTTGAATCCATACAGAACATCCTTAGCCCCCTTTAAAGCTCATTTGATTACTTTAAAAAGTACGCTAAATCAGTCCCGACATTTTCCCTCGGTAGTTAGAGTAATGACAAAGTCGCTTGGTAAATAAGGTACGACAGAATCGCTTGGTGATCACAGATGTTGATGCGGTTCTCTGGCTTGTTTTTGGACAGAAGTGCGTTACAACAGTTGCTAAATTAGCAAACTACGAATAATCACTGGTATTGCAAAGTTGCTGCGAAGAGCGAGTGCGATGAGTAAAATCGCACTAGAAAAAAGATGGGTTTAGGTGCGGATTAAAGAACTTAAGTTAAATCACCCAAGATACACTGCGATAGAAAAAATACCAACGGGCAAACCACCGATAATCATGTAAGCCCAAAACCACCGCCAAAGTTTTTTGTAAGCAGTGTAAATTGAACCCACAAAGAAACTTAAAGGGACTCCAAAGAATACCCATACGATGATTAAACTATCAGGAAGAACCCCTGTTGAGGTGGATCTTCGGGGTGAGGCTCAGGATTATAAAAAAGCCAATTTTAGTTGAGAGATGGTATCTACAGTATAATTTGCTATATTGTTGAAAAACATCATTTTCATGAAATGGAAGATTGATATGCGATACCAATCCCCTCCCTGCCTACCGCAAGTGAAGCAGGAAACCACTAGGGAGCGTGCAGCGCGTCACCGCCAAGAACGCCAAGCAGAGTTACGAAGTACGATCGACGGTGATGCGCGAAGCGCGGCACATCGTGCAAAAGTACGAGAGGAACGGGCGAAGCATGGGGACCAGACGTCTGCACAGGAGAATGTTAACCGCATGGTTACTCGATGGCTCTTTCCACTTCCGGTGGCTGAAAACGTCGATGACATTGAAAGTGCACCTTCTTCAGGAGCTACGCCCCTAAACGAAACGGTAACTAAAGCTGTTGTATCAGTCTATTTTTCTTATGGCCCGAACCATGAAAAACTTTCTGGCTCCTCGCGCTATTATACCGATATTAACGTGCATGCAAAAACCAACGGTTACCTTCCTGGTGAGACAGTTTCAATTGTTTTATCTGGCCCCATTAACAAAACCGTTTTGGGTTACGTGGATGAAAGTGGAGAAGTATGTGTGTCAGATGCCCTGAAGGGGACTCACATTGAATTTGAAGGAAAGGATATTTCATGACAAGTTTAGTTATAACTGCGGGTGAGTTATCTACGTCAGTGGATATAAATCGTCCTCGATTTTCTGATATTTGGGCTGCTTACTCTGAAGTTGGCAAAAAGGCTGCTCCAAGAGTATATGAGATTGTTGGTGGAAGAGCCCTAGAACTCTATCTTGCTGATAGCGATAGCTATGCCAACGCCTGTGCGTTAAGAATGAGCAGGAGCTTTAACTATGGAGGTTTTCTTGTACCAAGCGGAACAATCATCGAAACATATCCAATATATCGTGTCCGGGGGGCTGACAATAAAATTTATATCCTTCGTGTCAAAGACCTGATTCAATACATTAAGTTTAATTGGGGAAGCCCTGAATACGATATGGAACCTGTGGACATTTCAGCGATATCAGGCAAAAGAGGAGTCATGATCATTGAAGTGAGCGGATGGGGTGATGCATCTGGACATGTAACACTTTGGGATGGCTCGTCAACTGGTGATGGCACTCATTATCATGAACTGAGCTACTACGAACGTTATGGCGGTTCTGTGGCACCGAAAAGAGTAATGCTATGGGAACTGAAAGATTGAACAACTTAGTATTAGCAGCAGTAACCGTTCTTGTAGCTGGATGTACCTATTCTTCGAGAGCTATCGATGAGCAGACACTTGAAGCTAGAAATAATCTAAAAGACTATGCGCTAGTAAGTTGCCTTATTGCTGTAGACCCAGATAGCAAATTGGCTGAGGACTTGAAAGCAACTAAACGATCGCTGTCTTTTATGGGCAACGGTAACTACAAGGTTGTTCAAGACGAAGAAACCTTTGAAACGATGAATGATCCCTACAATGACACGGTTCGCTTTCTGATGAGTGAAGCCACTCGCTCAATTGGATACATGAAAGATGGCTCAACATCTAGAACTTATGGATGCTTTAAAGCCGCCCAATCAGAAGTATTTGAAGAATTTATAGCACGTCAAGACGAGTTTATTGACGGTTAACGTAGAATCGATCAAATAGCTAAGAAGCTTTGTCCAATCTTTTGTTAAATACATGACCAATGTGTTTTTCGGAAAGGTTGGCCTGTGTGTGGTAACTTTACTACGTTGAGTGGTAGTTGTTGTTCAAATTTTCAGGCTTTTGATGCAATTTTATGAGGATTTATGCTGTAAATTTCTTTGTAACTCTTTGAAAATCAGCCCCTGTTATGCTGACTTATGTTGCAAGCATCACCTTCGACAGTTCTTCTTTTGCCTATTCCCCTCCCCAAAAATCCATCAAACCAGCCTCCATAAGAGCATGACCAAATCAGCTTAAAGCACATTGTCGCTCAACAAATAAAGCTTGCGAGGACAGGCACCTCAGTCTGGGGATTTTAACGCCTTGGTCAAGGCCATCAAGATAAACGAAAACACCGAGCAGCTCTCTCGCCCGAATATTTTGGTGATGGGCCGTGAACGCGGTGACGTCACGGTCGGTCAGAATGTGCCATCTCTGAGCACAACCGAAGCCACCGATGGTGGAAACATGATACAACAAATCCAGCTGTCATGTGGGGTGCTCTCTCGCTCTGAACGTACCGAGCGTGTCGACAAAGAGCTACGTATTGTTATAAAGACGACGTTGCTTTAGTTATGATGTTGATGCGGTTCTCTGGCTTGTTTTTGGACAAAATTTTGTCAGCTACATTACTAAATTAGAATATAACGGATTAATTGAAGTATGGAAAAGTAACGTCTTGCTAAGCGGTAATAAAATAGCTGGCTAAAATTAGCGAGGAACGAGCAAAAGCCAGCTGTTTTTTGTCCGTTTAAGCAACTTGTTAGCATTTTTTTCTACTTTCATTGTGCTTTTTCATAACTTCCTTGCATACATCATCTTTAAATAAGTTGGTCACCATTACAATTGATACGTCACCAAACTCGTCTACAAATCGTTTTGCATTATCCTGTACATCCACTTCATTTTTAAAATAGAGACTTTCTAAATCATCATCGCTGATAAACGCTAAGTCTTCTCTTTTTATTGTTTGATCAACCATCTCACCATTTCTGGATATTTGCTCCGTAGTAATTTCAAGCCAAACACGTTCTTTAGGTTGAACTATCCTTACTGCAACAATATCCTCACGTAAGGAGTTAGGATATTTTAGGTTCAAAGAATCCATAATATCAACAGCTTGATAGTGATTCTCAGGCTCAGGTTTTTCCTTATTCAGCTGTTGCAACAAGTTTATGGCTTTATCTAAAGGATATCTAAAAAATTCGCGATTATTACTAACTCGGAAATCAGCTAGTTCATGATGCAGTTGAGCTTCTAAGAGTTTGCAGTCTTCACAAAATAATTCAAAAGCAACTTTAAAAGGTGTAGGAACAGAAGTATTTGATAATTCTCTGGCTCTCTCCCTTGAATCTCTTGTGGTCATTCCTATTTTCAATTGTTCAGGAATTGACTGATTAGTTAATATATAAACATATCCGTTGCTCATGCCCAACCTCGATAAAATGCTAACATTATTAATAACAGGCAGTCTCGTTTTTCTACCTGCCCGACTTTCGATTAATTTATCATAACCCACTAAAAATTAGAAAAAATACATCGAGATTTGTACTCTATCCTCACATAAAAACACGCTGGCATGTTATCTCTTTTTAACAATGCGTGTTATCCAAGATGGGAAAAGCACAAGCCTTTAAGAAACAATAATTTACAAAACCAACCATTGGCAAAGCGAGACCAAGCACTCAATAAAACATGCCACTTTCCATATTCAAACTTAATAAACTGTATATATACAGACAAGAAAGTAAAGATGGTAAGTAAATTATCCATGAACTTGATATTAGATTTTGTAGGTAAAACGCACGCCCCTAAAATGTGTAGAGCATTTGATCTAACAAGAAATGGGGCATTTCTGCGTTACATGCCCCTTCGGCACGTCTCTGGACAGAAATCATTTAGGGCCGATGATCTCAATCACCCTCGATTCATTACTTTATATATTCTGATCCAACCAATACCGCACTACATGTGGAAATCAATCATGAATAAATACGCAAAAGGCAAGGTTCTAAAACCTTGCCTTTACTCTACTTAAGCTGCATACCAACCATCTGCCAGTACTTCAGCTTGCTCTAGCACAAGCTTAATTGCTTCTTCAGCAGCATCTGGCGGATACTTCCAGCGACGCAGTAAACGTCGAACAAGATTGCGCATTCTCGCACGAACACTTTCTCGTTTCTGCCAGTCAACCGTTGCCGACTTGCGAAGTTGCTGAGTGAGTTCAATCGCTAAATTGCGTAAATCATCGTCACCGAGCTCCCGAACTGAAGATTCGTTGTCAACCAAAGCACGATAAAACGCCATCTCATCGACAGAAAGGTTCAACTTATCAACCATCTCTGCATCTTCTTGCATCTCTTTTGCCCATTGGATTAACTCTTCAATCACCTGAGCAGTTTCAATGTTACGATTATGGTACTTCTGAAGCGTCGACATAATACGCTCAGAGTATTTCTTCTCCTGTACGACATCATTTTTCATGCGAGCTTTAACCTCATCACGAAGTAGCTTTTCTAACAGCTCTACTGCGAGGTTCTTCTCTTTCATGTTCTTTACATCTTCTAAGAACTCTTCAGACAGAAGCCCAATGTTTGGCTTATCTAAGCCAACCATTGAGAAAATATCATCCACACCATCAGCGACGACAGCGTTATCCAATATCTGTTTCAGAGCGGTATTACGCTCTTCATCTGTACGCTTCTTATCAACCGTTGAATGCTTAATGAAAGCCGTCTTAATCGCTGAATAAAAAGCAATTTCGTTCTTATAACCACTGATTTCATCCATGGTATTGCATAGAGAGTAAGCCTTGGTCAAAGCGGCCATCACATCAAGGAAACGACGTTTACCATCTCTCACTTCTTTACCGTTACTCTCCACATGAGATAAGCCCGATAGGTGATTCACGGCTCCGGGTAGTAATCGAAAGGCGTCGGTTTCGAAATCAGGTCGATAATTGAAGACATCGCCATCGACAGGCGTTGCAAACATACCTCGAATGATATCAACTTTTTCCATCAATACTGAAAACGCTTCTGCCGTATCGACGGTGGGTTGTCCTTTGCCTTGGCTGTTGGTATAGGTTTTCAATGCATTTTTAAGCTCATTTGCGATACCAATATAATCGACAACCAAACCACCGGGTTTATCTTTAAACACTCGGTTCACACGAGCAATCGCCTGCATCAGGTTATGACCTTTCATTGGCTTGTCGATGTACATGGTATGACAGCTAGGCGCATCAAAACCTGTTAACCACATATCACGAACAATAACCAATTGAAGCTCATCTTCTGTCTTTTTATAACGGCTTTCGAATAGCTTTTTGGTTTTCTTATCGTGGATGTGAGGCTGCATCTTTTCTTTGTCTGATGCAGAGCCAGTCATCACAATCTTGATTACACCTTTATCGGTATCTGGGTGATGCCATTCTGGTTTAATTGCCACAATAGCATTGTAGAGATTGACACAGATTTCACGACTCATCGCGACAATCATGGCTTTACCGGGGAATGTAGCAGTACGCGTGGTGAAATGTTCAACGAGATCTTTTGCGACTTGTTCAATACGAGGCTCTGCGCCTACCAGCTTTTCTAACGTTGCCCATTCTGATTTAACTTTTTCACGATCTGCCGTTTCTTCATCTTCACCGATTTCATCTTCGACTTTATCGTTAAGTTGCTCGATTTCATCTTGATTGATATCAAGCTTAGCAAGGCGAGATTCGTAATAGATAGGCACCGTGGCACCATCATCAACGGCATCTTGAATATCATAGATAGAGACATATTCGCCAAAAACACCACGCGTGTCTTTGTCATCCATCGCGATAGGTGTGCCTGTAAAACCGATGAATGAAGCATTAGGCAATGCGTCACGCATATACTTGGAATAACCATAAACATACTTGTGACCCGTTACCGTGCCGTTTTTGTCCTTCACTTCCACCATCTTTGACTTATTGCCATACTGGCTTCGGTGCGCCTCATCAGAAACAACAACGATATTACTTCGCTCAGACAGTCTAGGGTGCTCTGTCTCTTCATCTAATAAAGCGAATTTTTGAATCGTCGTGAATATGATGCCACCAGATTGGCGATTTAAAAGCAGTTCACGTAATGCATCTCGATCGTCCGCTTGTTGAGGTATTTGCTTTAACGTCTCTTGCGCCATCCCAAACGTGTTGTAAAGCTGACCATCGAGATCATTTCTATCCGTCACCACCACGATCGTTGGGTTATTCATGGATGCTTGCTGTAACAGCTTACTTGCGTAGCACACCATTGAGATACTTTTGCCACTGCCTTGTGTATGCCAAACCACGCCAGCTTTACCGCTACCTTGCTTAATCTTTTCTAGGGCAGGTATTGTGCTCTCAAGAAAGTGACCTGAGGTATTGGCGGCGCGAACCGTCGCCTCAACCGCCGCTCTCACCGCATGGAACTGGTGATAACCGGCAATTTTCTTGATTATTTTGTCGTTGTCGGTTTCGAAGAGTACAAAGTAACGAATGTAATCGAGCAATAAATCTTGCTTGAAGAAGCCACGAACCATGGTTTCTAATTGAAACTCCAATAACGGTCTATCATCCTCTGTAGCAACGGTTTTCCAAGGTAAGAATCGTTCTTTATTCGCCGTTAATGAACCAACACGAGCCGTCCAGCCATCGCTAACAACCAGCGCTTCATTGAAAATAAACAGATCTGAAATTTCATCTTTGTAGGTTTGAAGTTGATTAAACGCATTCCAAATGTCGGCATGTTCATCGGCTGGATTTTTCAACTCAATAACAGAGATGGGTAAGCCGTTAATAAACACCACAACATCAGGGCGGCGGTTTCCTTTGGTACCTGTAATCGTAAACTGATTCACGATAAGGAACTCATTGTTATCAGGCGTCGTAAAATCCATTAGCTGAGCGTGAGTATGCTTTGTCTTCGATTCACCGTTTTCAACAGCCGTGTATTCAACAGGCACTCCTTCAATCACAAACTTATGGAAGGTGCGGTTGTTTTTAATAAGAATGGGCGTATCGGGGGAAGATACCGTATTAACCACATCATTCAGTGCTTCAATAGGCAGCTCGGGGTTAATAATTTCTAACTGATTTAATAGCCGCTGCTTTAATACCACTTGGTGGTAATCATCACGCTCTGGAGCGTCACCGTCAGGCGCTATGTCATAGCCATTTTTATAGAGATAACCTTGGTCGGTGAACCATCTAATACATTCTTGTTCTAACTGGTCTTCAGTGATCATTAAGCCTTACCCTTTTTATTTTTATTTATTCCATGCGCTCTGAATCAATCGTCCAGTTTGGTTATAAATTCCGACTTGCTCGATATAATGATGGAAGTCACTATTCTCAGTCACAATCCGATTTGCAGACTGCCAGTCAACGTTACTTTTTTCCTGAGCTGGAATCAGGATCTGGCTATCAAATAATGATTCAGTATCGAGGATGACGACCCCAATACCATGCAAACTTGATAACATTTGCAGCTCGCCTTCAACATCACTGTTCAAGCCCGTCGCAACTAAGTAACCAAAATTAGCCCAGCTAGAGTTCGAGACTGCTTGAAAGAAAGACTTCCTAACGTTGCCTTTTGTTAGGTGTTTCTTCACTTCAAAAGACCAAAGTCTCACCGAACTGTGATTACCACTTCGAACACAGCTTCGGACAATTTCATCCCAACCTTGATCAAGAGGCTCTAAAGCGACAATATCAGGATGAAGCCAATGGTTACCGCCGTTACCATGTGAGTTTTTCGACTTTCGCTCGTCAATGCGCTGGCAGTACAGGCCAAGATCTTTACTCAAGTATTTGACAAGCATAGGGTAGAGATCGTGCTCACTGTAACTATGCGATGCTAATGGAGTATCAACCTCGACCTCTTCTTGTTCGTTTTCGTCCTTTACTATGACTCGTGACGGCTCTGTTACTGGATTAGCTTCCCAGTAATAAACGCGTGGCCTTGGTTTATCCCTTGTGATCACGTTGGGGCAAACGTTCTTCGCTCTTTCTGTTCTCTCCCCACCAATTTCAGCCGCTAATTGAGCAATCAACTTTTCCGCAGTGTTATAACGAGGGTTGGTTTGCTTTTCTGCAATGTCTTGTGGGTATCGAAGTACGAACTCTTTGGCTAAATCCCGAGCAGTAAACTTTTTCTCTGGATGCGCTTTAAGCGTCTCGATGATCATTTCCACTCGGGTCGCCATTAGTTTACCTCTACTAATTCTTCGGTTGTCTCTAACTCGATTTCGCCGGAAAGCAATTTAGGAAGCAGCGTGTCACGGAGTTGCTCAAGAACTTTGTTTTCTTTATGTAGGCTATCAATCTGAGCAAATAATGGTGTTACCACTTTTGAAAATTCCTCAACGATTGCCTCACTAGGGACAATAAGTTTTTGGCTCTCCATGATTGCTTTCGTTAAGTGAGTAAAGATTGAACCCGTTCCTTGATTTTTTAGATAGTCAGTTAACCGTGCTAAATGCAAGTAAAGCAAGTATTTACCAAATTTAGTTTCGTCTACATCCATCTTCCAAATGTGGTAGTGATAAATAGATTTAGGACCACGCCATAAATGTGGGCCGAATGTTGCTGACCATGCAAAGAGAAGGTCACCATGTTCCGTTAACTTATCTTTTGGAAGTTCCATGTCTGAATAGACGGTTTTTCCTTTACCTGTAAGGTTTTGGATCCTTATGATTGGGGTACCTTCGTCTTTAAACTCAGTGTTCTTATATGCTCGACCATTAATAACACGAGATACGTTTTTTAGTGGCTCGACATTCCAACCTTCAGGGATTAATCCTTCTTCAGACTCAACTAGCTTTTCTGGGAATAGCGAGGCAGTGGCAGCGTCCATTCCTTCCGGTTTCTCGCCATTCATTTTGGCTTTCACTGGATCAAAATCAACAAACCATGACTTAAAGAGGGCTTGTGCAATATCTTCAGAAGTCGAATTAATATCTTTATTTAGGTTAAGCTTTTGAGTAATAGACTTAATAATTTCAACTACTTTACGTTGTTCATTAAGACTTGGAAGCTCAATAGGGTAATAAGCTACAGCATCAAACGTAATTTGAGGGAATGTGCCCGAACGAGAGTCGGCAATAACTTTAAACTCTGCTTCACACTCTTTACTTGTAAGCACTAAATAAAGGAATTCAGGCAGCACAACATCATGATCACAGGTAATAACCATAAATTTAGTTGATACCACGTAATCATCGACATCTCCTTCAACAAGCAAGTGTCGTTTATTTCCCGGACGAATCTCACTGTAGAGTATATCCCCATGTTGGATAGCTTTTTTTGCTTGCCCGGGTAAGCCTTTACTTTGCACACGCTCATCTGTTAAAAAGTGACCATCAAGAATGTCACCAGTATTAATAAAACAAACTTGTTCATTGCCAACAAAATTAAAGCGTCTTGATGTATTGGATGCGATCTCCCCTAACGTATAAGTCTTAAAACTCATAACCTAACCCCGCTAGGTTCTTCTTGATTTCCGCTTCTAGTGTTGTTGATTCAGCAAACTGGTTACCCAACTTTGCTGTAAGTGTTGTCATCTTTTCAGCAAAAGGTACACCATCGTCTTCTTCATCTTCTGCACCAACATAACGACCCGGAGTCAGTACAAAATCATGCTTAGTAATTTCTTCTAGTGTTGCTGATTTACAGAAACCTGCTTGGTCTTCGTATGCCACACCATGGATTTCTTCACCCGTTTTCCAAGCGTGGAATAGATCGGCAACTTTCTTAATGTCATCGAAGCTGAAATCACGTAGTACACGGTCTTTCATGAAACCAAGGTTACGTGCATCAATGAATAGCACTTCACCCTTACGGCCACGCAGCTTACGACCTGCCTTATCAACTCGTGGATTCTTATTCTTAGTTAAGAACCAAATACACGCAGGGATCTGTGTGTTGGTAAACAGTTGACCGGGAAGCGCTACCATACATTCAACAAGATCGTTCTCAATCAGTGCTTTACGGATCTCACCTTCATTGTTGGTCGTTGAACTCATCGAACCATTTGCCAACAGAAGCGCCTGAGAGCCTTCACGAGCTAGGTGATGAAGCATGTGCTGCATCCATGCGAAGTTCGCATTACCTGATGGCGGTTGGCCGTATTTGAAACGAGGATCGTTAACATCAACTCCCGTATTCCACTCTTTCATGTTGAATGGAGGGTTCGCCATGATGAAGTCGGCACGTAAATCAGGGTGCTGAACGTTGGTGTAGGTACTCGCAGGCTCTTTGCCGAAATCGTAGTCAAGACCACGGATCGCCATGTTCATCGCTGCTAGTTGCCACGTTGTATGGTTATATTCTTGACCGTAGATAGAGATTTTTTGTTTCTGGGTTAGTGCGTCGACTTTCTTCTCATTTGCATGACGCTCGATGAACTTCTCTGATTGAACAAAGAACCCACCAGACCCCATTGCAGGGTCATACACACGACCTTCAAACGGTTCAATCATCTCAACGATCAGCGTTACGATGGATGCTGGCGTATAGAACTGACCACCTTTTTTACCTTCCGCCAGTGCGAACTGACCCAACATGTATTCGTATACGTGACCAAGGATGTCTTTACTGTTGAGGTCTGCATGAACAAACGGAATGGTCGCAATCAGGTTAATAAGTTCGTTAAGCTTGGCTTGGTCAATCTTCAATGAAGAGTATGACTTGTTCAGCACACCTTTCAGTTTCGGGTTATCGCGTTCGATACCTTCAAGTGCATTATCGATGAGGTGTCCAACAGAAGTAATCTTCTTAGTCACTGTCTTGTTATTTGGGCCATTAATCTCTAGTTCAGCACCACCAATAACCAATGGGCCGTTATCTTGCAGGAACTGCCAACGAGACTCAGTCGGTAGCCAGAACACGTTTTTCTCTGTGTAGAAGTCGCGCTGTTCCAGTTCAATCGCAATCTCTTCGGCTAGTTCTTCTTCCGAATAATCAGCAGGATCTAAGTAGTATTCGTGCTCAGGGTTAGCAATGTCGGCTTTGATCTCATCCTGACGCAGCTTAAACGCATCAGAGACGTATTTAACGAAGATTAAACCAAGTACAGCGTTTGTATTGCGCGGCATCTAACGTTGAGCGTAGCTTGTCTGCCGCGTTCCAAAGCTTGCCTTCAAGCTCTTTCAAATACTGTTGTTCTGTTTGATTCATTAGAAGTTTTCTTGTTATAGAAATATTCTGTCAATCATACCATTGGATGCAGCATTGTCTTTGATTTCTCTCTTTTTGAATTGCTTTTTTATGAACCAATTAGAGTATTGTGATATCTACACATACCTTTAACTTTCAGCCGTTTTCACTCGGCCAATCCTGTGTATTTTTGTTCAAGAGAGAGTTTATCAAATTGTAGGCCCAGACCTAATAAATCATATAAAAACAATCACTTAAGATAAATTGATTAATAGCTAGTTTGGTTTGGTTTGGTGGATTTTGGGAAGTATAAAAAGAAGAAAAGCCCCTTTTCCTTTGAGAGAACCGGGGCTATTGTGGTAGCCATTGTGGAGATCGAGAGAAATGATCACAGCCTGGCCGCCGTGTGCACAAATCAATCAGTTTTTTGGGGCAGGTTAGAGAGAGAACCCCAAAGACATCATCATTTGTACTTGCCGAAAACCCTTCATTAAACCCACGTCTGGTTATAACTAATGAAGGGCTTTACTACTACTGCAATAAAGTTAATGCAGAGTTTGGCAACTGTTTTGCTTGGGCTAGAATCGAAGTACCAGCCTGTTGCAGAATTTGTGATTTCGTCATTTCAGTGGTTTCCTTAGCGAAATCAGTATCACGTATCCGGCTGTTTGATGCCTCAACGTTTTCCTGAATATTTGCTAAGTTATTAATACTGTGACTAAGACGGTTTTGCTTCGCACCCAAATCCGCACGTTGTGAATCAACATACTTCAAAGCTGCATCCACAATACCCACCGCATTTTGCGCACCACCCACCGTAGTGACATCAATCGTTTGCACCGTCGTATTCACCCCTGAACCACCGTTGAGCCCAAGCTCTGTCGCTAAGCCACCAGAAATATTGAGGTTACCTTCCAAATTAGGCTGTGCGACAAAGATTTGGAGCTTGCCTTCTTCATCCACAGACGCTTGAAGATCCTGAGTCTGACCATTGATGTAAGTAGCAAGTTCTTCAATGTCATCACCTTGCTTGGCCAACACATCTAAGGTAATCGCTTCACCGTCTTTGTTGGTGAACTCAAACTTAAGGTCTAACGCGGTGGCAGGCACTCCCCAATCTTTGGTTTTAGGCTGCTCGGCGACGAAAGACTGGCCGCCCATTCGGAAATCATCTGCGCGGATGCTGGTCAGGGCCATGATCATCGCTTCACCAGAGTTTGACCCTATCTGGAACGACGCTTCACCAAATAATCCATTCAGTAGTTTACGTCCACCGAATGACGTCGTTTCAGCAATACGATTCAGCTCATCTTGCAGCGCAGCCACTTCTTCATGTAGGGCGATGCGTTCTGACGTCGAGTTCGTTCCGTTTGCCGATTGTAAGGACAAATCACGGATTCGTTGCAGAATTGAGGTCGATTCGTTCATCGCGCCTTCTGCTGTCTGAGCGATAGAAATCCCATCATTAGCGTTACGCATGGCAACATCTAAACCACGAGACTGAGCGGTCAAACGGTTAGAAATTTGTAGGCCTGCAGCATCATCTTTCGCGCTGTTAATCCGATGACCAGAAGAGAGACGCTCCATCGAGGTGCTTAAGTCTCCTGTGGTCTGATTCAGGTAACGCTGGGCAGTCATGGCCGAGACGTTGGTATTGACAGTAATGGTCATAATTTGCTCTCCTAATGAGTTCGCAAGTGCTTACGAAGCGGCCAGCTTCATCTTAGTTGGAAACACTGACCGTTATTGACTTGCTAGCAGGTAGTCCTACATAAAGTCTGTTCGTTAACTCTTACTTCTCATAAATACAAGTAGTGTGCCAACTTCAAAAAAATGAATTAAAAACAAACAATGTCATTAAATTCAATGATTTATGAAGGAAGGTAAAACGTCCCCTCACTGTCTATTTTATCGCCACACCGGAGCGGCAAATGTATTGCCGCCTTTTTGCCACCTGGTTGCCACAGCACAGAGTGCTTTGTTCTTATCCAGATAACGACATCCAACTCTGCGCATACGGCTTAGCACGTACGGCAATTCCATCAGATGTAATTAAAAAGTGTTAAATCTTTCGTCTTACCAAATGCCTGTTGCGACGCTTGAAGCGCGCGAGAATTTTCATTGAACTCAATCACCGCATCCGCGTAATCGAGATCTTCGAAATTACTCTTTGACTTGGCAAGAGTCAGATCAAAATCCGCGTGTTGTTCTTCCTGAATATCTAAGGTCTCTAAACGAGCACCAATATCTGTTCTTGTTTTATTCAGGTGAATAAACGCGGCATGAAATTCTCTCGTAACCTGATGCAACTTAGCGGTATTGGATGCATCCGAAACCGACCCTTCAGCCAATTGAATCGATGTCTTAAACGTCTCGAAAATACTGTATGTTTTTCGAGGTTCCAATGTGATTGCATCACCTTTGGTGATTTGCCCTTTGATTTGTATCGAGACATCGCCAAATTTGATGCCCACGGTCGGATCAAAAACATCGACTTGTACCACCGCGCCATTTTGTTCCAACTGATAACCATTGCTGCCGTCTGGCATGTCGACAAACGTCAATTTGTAGGTCGAGTTATCGGTGGAATCCAAATTTGTCGCCCGTTCTAGCAAGAGCTCGGATCCCTCTTTGAGCGCATACTGGGGTTCAAAATCCCCATACGGATTGTCTATTTCCATAAACACCTTGCTGCCGGGATCATTGATGGGCATCTCAAGGCTGTTTGAAATCTTCATTTTTCGTTGATAATCATCGCCGGTGTACACCACGTCGTCCTGATTGTTTCTGAAAAACGGCTGATTCTTAGGTTTCGTTCCCGCAAAAATGTAATTGCCCGTTTCATCCTGAACATTTGATAAATTGAGGAAGTTATTCGAAATCTCCCGCAATTCACGACGCTTGGCGATCCGGTCTTCGGGAGACAAAGAGCCATTAATCATTTCCATCACAGTTCGCTTCGCTTCATCGGCAAATTGTTCCGCGTTGTCGATAATCACCTCATGGTGCTCAAGACGATTCCTGCTGAGAACAATGGCATCCGTAAACTGACGCAACTGTTCTTTCTGTTGGCCAAGATTTTGAATGTAGTGCGTGGCAAGAGGATCATCACTGGCACCCAAGAGCTTTTTACCGGATGCGAGCTGCGCCTGATTGTGGTGAATTTTAGCTTCCTGACGCCGAATGTCATTTTGAACAGATTGATAATTATGGAAACTTGAAATACGGGTCATAATTTAGTTCCCTCCCTATCTCAGCGCCAAAATAGCGTTAAAGGTGTCATTCGAAGCTTGCATAATACGTGATGACGCCATGTAGGCCTGCTGGAACTTCATCATATTGGCCGCTTCTTCATCAAGATTAACGCCAGAGACTGAGGCGACTCGTTCCTGAGCCGCTTCTTTTTCAAGCTTAGAAACATCGGTTAACCGCGAAGCCGTCGATTTTTGTAAACCAACGTCTGTATTCAAGTTGTGATAAATATCGAGTACAGTTGATTCACCTTCATTGAGGCGCTTATCCGTCTGAATGTTCTGCATCTTCAACAAATTGCCGTTATCCCCTTCTGACGGGACAAGGTTTGCCGTAAACTTATCGTTGGGCAACGCCCCTTCCGTCAACCCGAATGTAGTCCCTTGTACTGTCACAGGACCTGTTGGGGGATAATTCTGCGGCTGAAGTAAAATATTGCCTTTCGTGTCCGTGACCGCAAACTGTTTCCCATCGGGAGAAATAATCACTTCAAACTCACGTAACTGCCCAGCATTAACGATTGAGAAACCAGCCCCACCCTGAGCAAAGGTTGTGGATGCTTCATAACTTTGGGCGGCAATCGCCGTGGGATCATTCGTCTCCATTTTCATTTGTTGCGCGCCGCGACGAGTTGGGCGAAGAAGCACACGCTCCCCCGCAGCCAGATCTTGCTTGATATCAATACGCAGGCCATCCAGTGTGATTGCCCCCCCCACCACAGGCGCCATCGTGCGTACACCATCGGGACGAGTAATGTAGTAGTCACCATCGGCACGTTGCAGTGAGTATTCACCACCGACCAGTTTACTGGTGTCTTCAATATACACGCTGAGATCCGCCGTCGAATTCGATCCAGTCACCACTCGAGATTTCGCCACGACATCAGAATTGACATCGGTAAACATCAAACCACCAATATGACCGCGTAAATCGAGCCCCTGAGACTGAAGCTGATTGATATCGTGTGAAAAGGCCGTCGCCATTTTGCCTAATTGGTCTAACAAATCAGGAATTTGCTCATCGCGCATGGTGAGCATAGAGCCCAGTTTTCCATCAATGTCTTTGGTGGTAATCGCCTTTATGCCTTTACCTTCCACCATGGCTAAACGTCGTTGGTGGACATCTGGATAACCGTCAATCATCTTTAACTGACTCGCCTCAGTGCCCGAAACCAACGTATGTCCGTTGCCGATATGGATATTAAAACCTTCAGCTTTATTTCGATTCGTTACCGTCACCTTTGTATAGTCAGATAATTCCGTAACGAGTTTTTCGAACTCATCCAACAAATCGTTGTGTGGTCCGGGCGTGCGCATCATGAGCCTATTCATATCTCTGATCTCAAACGCCAGCTGATTCATACGTTCTATGCCCAAGTCGAGCTTCTTGTTCACAACATCCGATTGCAAACGAACGGTTTCATGGAAATCATTCAGGTTTTGTGTCACCAAATCGGCTTTCTCTAGGACCACCTTACGGGCACCAATATCGTTGGGGCTGTCAGCAAGCGACTTAACCGCATCAAACCATTCATTGATATTCTCAGGGATTTTTTTCGACGAAACAGACGACAGTAAATTAGAGAGCATTTCCAAATTTTCTTCATTCTCTAGTTTGTTCGCGTAATTGGTCGAGGAAGAATTCAACTCCTTAACGGCAAACTCATCCCACGAGCGGCGAACATTGTCCACATGGACGCCCATACCGTAGGTTTCCCCACCATACTGGCGAGGCATGTTTGTACCTTGAATCACCGACTGACGATTATAACCCTCTGTATTCACATTAGAGATGTTATGACCCGTGGTGTTGAGTTGTCTCTGAGCCGTCAGCACACTTTGCGAACCAAGATTCAGAAGATCAGACGCCATATAGCCCCCAAGAAACCTTTTAAAATCAGCATTAATTGAACATCTATTTTAATTAAAGCAAGATATGTGCCAGACAGGTAACATAGTGGTATTAGAGGGGCTAAATAGTCAGGGATAGAGGTGAAGGGTTAAGAACATAAGCAATGGCAGAAAGGGACCTAAGCCATTGCAAACCAAAGAATGTACAACACCACCACTCTCAATTCAGGCAGGTGTTGAATCTTACATCTGATCAATTTTTTCTTTCACATTTAAGACTTTGTCAGCATAACGTGGGTCTGTCGCATACCCTGCTTGATGAATGCCGCGAATAAATGCTTCATCGCTGCCACCATGGCCCAACGCGGTGGTATAACGAGGGTTTTCATTGAGGAAGCGAACGTAATCATTAAAACTCTCTTCATAGTTTTGATAAGAGCGGAACGAGGCTTTTTCTTTCACTGGGATCCCTTGATGATATTCCAACGTTTGCGTTGCAACCTTGTCACCACTCCAGCTGGGGTCGGCTTTGATATTAAACAAATTATTGCTGCTGCCACGAGCATTATTAACCACCTTTTGCCCCCAACCCGTTTCCAAAGCCGCTTGAGCAAGCAACAGTGAGGAATCAATGCCCAACGCTCTGGCCGCTTTTTCCGCATACGGTTTCATTGATGAGACAAACGATTGTGGCGAGTCAAATCGAGAGCTGCTGTCAGCATTGAGTCTTGTCACTTCAGCGGGTGTACTCGCGGCCTGATCACGTGTTCGATCGACTTTTTTCATTATCGCTTCAAAATCCGCGTTGCGCGCATTGGCGTTTGGATTTTCAACACTGCCGGAAGACAGTTGGGCAACAATCATATCAGCTAAACCTAATGATCCCGAAGCACTCAGCTCACTCGACATTTGTTCATCCATCATCTGGCGATAGAATTGCTGATTCTGGCTGTCCATTAAACCGGATTCAAAGGTTGAATTAGCATCACGCATAGATTTGAACAGCATCGAAGTGAAAATCGCTTCAAATTGCTTAGCGGCCGATGTCAACGCTTCTTTTTCGGCATCTTTGTCGCCATCCACCGCCTTTTGGCGCAATTTATCAAGATTGGCAATATCATGAATAAAACCAATATCGTTACTGTTGTTAATCATGCTGCCCCCTAGATAACAATCAGCTGACCTTCAATGGCCCCTGCTTGTTTCAGTGCTTGTAGTATCGCCATTAAATCGGATGGCGCGGCCCCAACTTCATTGACCGCACGAACCAAATCGTCCAGCGTCAAACCAGGTTCAAACTTAAACATCTTGCCCTGCTCTTCGGTCACTTCAATATCGGTATCTGGCGTGACCACGGTTTCGCCCCCCCCCAATGCATTGGGTTGAGTCACATTTAAGTTCTCTTTGATCGCCACGGTCATCCCACCATGAGTGACGGCGGCAGGCTTTAATCTGACATGTTTACCGACAACAATGGTCCCAGTACGCGAATTAACAATAATTTTCGCCGAACCGTCCGCAGGACTAAATTCGAGGTTTTCTACCGCCGACAAGAAAGAAACGCGCTGTGATACGTCACGTGGCGCCCTCACTTTTACTGACGTCGCGTCAATGGCCTGTGCCATTTGAGGACCAAGAAAGTTATTAACGGCATCAGCCATGCGCTGAGCGGTGGTAAAGTCTGATTCCAGTAAATTGAATGTGATGTAATCACCACGACCAAATGGCGAAGGAATTTCGCGCTCCACAATCGCACCATTCGAGATCATACCCGCGGCAGGGTTGTTGCCGACAATTTTAGACCCATCAGCGCCTTCGGCACTAAAGCCACTTACGACAAGATTGCCCTGTGCAACGGCATAGATTTGCCCATCAAGGCCTTTGAGCATCGTTTGCATTAAAGTACCGCCACGTAAACTCTTCGCCGCACCAATCGAGGAAACGGTCACATCAATCGTTTGACCTTGCTTGGAAAAAGCAGCCAAATCAGCGGTGACAATCACGGCAGCGACGTTCTTAGATTTTGGTTTGGTCCCCGGCGGCAGCTGGATACCAAAATTTTCCAACATCGCATTAAAACTTTGATCGGTAAATGGCGTCGATTCACCTGTCCCGGGTAATCCTGTGACCAAACCGTAACCAACCAGTTGGTTACTGCGTACACCGGCCACCTGCGAAACATCTTTAATTCGTGCGGCGTGAGCGTGCGTTGCCACAAACACAACACTGGTCAATAACAGGATTAATTTATTCATCGGAATACCTTTACTCAAAACTCTGTGCCCATTTGGCTAATGTGCCAAAAAAACGGCATCAGATAAACTTAAAGAGCAACATTAAAGAATCGTGCCAAGAATCCAGGTTCTTGCATATCTTGCTGAGATCCGGTGCCTGAATAGCGAATACGTGCATTCGAGATGCGATTTGAGGCAATCGTATTATCAAACGTAATATCATCTGGCCGAATGGTTCCACTAAGACGGATGTATTCATCGCCCGTATTAAACGTCAACCATTTTTCGCCGCGTATCACTAGGTTACCATTCGCCAGCACTTCAACCACTTCAACGGTGATCGACCCAGAGAGGCTGTTACTCTGATTGGCTGCCGCGCTGCCGCTGAAAGAATTGTCATTGCTCAAATTATAAGAAAAGTTGTAGTCACCAATATTCAGTTCCTGTCCTCCCACTTCCAGCGGGTCCATGGACGCATCGTTGTTCTTCGATAAATCGGCATCGGAACTTTTTGCCGCTTTGGTATTTTCATCCAACGTCACCGTGATGATGTCACCCACACCACGAGGTTTTGAATCATCATAGAGGCTACTGGCACGGGCGGTGTTAAACAACGAGCCCGTCTCAGCCGCGTAGTGCTCGGGTTGATGCTTAGGGTGGATCGGAGCCCATGCTGGGTCACCTGCAATCGGGTCAGAACGGCCACGCAAGGTATCAATAATACCTGTGCCTTCATCTTCAGATTTATCCCCCTCAACCGCATCGACCGTGGTGGTACCTTGAGTGATATCCGATGTTTCAATCGGTGGTTGCATCATCGAACACCCCGACAGGAGAGCCAATGCGATTAAAGTCAGTAAACGATTCATTCAAGTGTCCTCAATCCGACCATCTTAGAGCTGCTGGTTAACAAAACTCATCATTTTATCTACCGCTGAGATAACTTTTGAATTCATTTCGTAAACCCGTTGAGCTTCAATCATATTGACCAGCTCTTCCGTCACGTTGACGTTTGACGTTTCGAGCATTGACTGTCGTAAATCACCAAACCCATCAAAACCTGGTACGCCCTCTTGGGGATCGCCACTTGCACCCGTCGGCAAATACAAGTTCTGTCCAATCGGCTCCAGTCCACCTGGGTTAACAAAGTCAACCGTTGTGATTTGTCCCAAAACTTGGTTGTCTTGCTGGCCTCTGACCCGAACAGAAACCTCACCATCGGTACCGATTGTAATGCTGATCGCGTCTTCAGGAATCGCAATTTCAGGTTCCAACGTATAACCCGCGCCAGAGGTCACAATGATGCCTTCATCGTTGACCGTAAATTGTCCATTACGGCTGTAACCGATATTACCGTCAGGCATTAATATTTGAAAAAAGCCGTCGCCTTCGATCATCATATCGAGACTGTTATTGGTGGTTTGGGTATTACCCTGAGTGTGCACTTTTTGGGTAGCCACCACTTTAGAGCCCGCACCCAGCATCAATCCACTCGGGAGTTCCGTGTTTTGTGATGACTGGCCGCCCGGCTGGTTAATATTTTGGTAAAACAAGTCTTCAAATACTGCACGGCTTTTTTTAAAACCCACCGTAGAGGCATTCGCTAGATTATTTGAAATCGTTGATATGTTGGTTTGCTGGGCATCCAAACCCGTTTTACTTACCCATAATGCAGGATGCATAGTTCTCTCCTAATAATCTGCTTAGCTCATACGAAGCAATGAGTCAGACGCTTTGTCCATCTCTTCTGCCGTACTCATCATCTTGGCCTGCATCTCAAACTGTCGCTGCAGATCAATCAGGTTGGTCATTTCACCGATGGCATTAACGTTACTGCCTTCCAACGCACCGGTTAGCAATTTCACGCCCGCGTCCATTTCATACGCCGCGTTCGGATCTTTGACACGAAACAGACCGTTGACGTCTTTATATAAGGCCTGATTATTGGTGCTCGTCAGTTTGATACGGTCAACAATTTCAATCGCATCCGCAGGCGCTCCCTGAGGCACAACAGAGATAGTGCCATCAGAACCCACCTCAATTTTACTCACGGGAATCGGCAATGTAATCGGCGCGCCGTTCTCTCCCAAGACCAAGTGCCCTTTGCCGTTTCTAAGTAGTCCATTGACATCAACGTTCATATTACCGTTGCGAGTGAGGCCCTCATTGCCTGCATTATCAAGCACCGCAATCCAGCCCTGTCCCTCAATCGTTGCATCAAGATCACGACCCGTTGTTATCACACTGCCCTGCTGAAAATTATGACCCGGCCTTTCCGTCATGCTAAATACGCGGCTTGGCATACCTTCGCCATAGGCCTGCATAGAACGGGCATGGGCCAAATCTGCACGGAACCCCGTCGTACTGACGTTTGCCAAGTTGTTCGCTCTTAGCTGCATAGCCTGCATGTTTTGCTTAGCGCCACTCATTGCGAGAAACAGTGCACGGTCCATAATTTGCTCCAATCATTGCTATCTAAAACAAATAAAGCAAAGATTGTGCCATAACTATAAGTTCATATATTTCAAGAATTTAAATGGATTTGGAGTTTTTTTTACGAGGCGGTATGAGAGAAGTTGCCATAAGCGGCAAAAGGGCAAGCTGGTGATTGCCACCAGCTTGCAGTTGAGAACGTATTAACGAATTTGCAGAATGTTCTGCTGAGTCTGGTTATGTACTTCAAGAGAACGCGAGTTAGCCTGAAAGTTACGTTGTGCCGAAATAAGGTCAACCAATTCCTGAGTCATGTCGATATTGGACTGCTCAAGCGTACCACTGGAAATCGTACCAAAGGAGCCTTTGTTGGACTCGCCCCATATCTTATCGCCCGAAAACTGGGTCGAATCCCACTGAGTTGACCCTTTTTTGTCAAGACCTTGTTCATTCGGAACCCGCACTAACGATACACGCCCAAGGATAATATTCTCCCCGTTTGAGTACGTGCCGAGCACACTGCCATTTTCATCAAAATCAACCTTGGTCAGGAAGCCCGTCGTTGCACCATCTTCATAGAATTTGGTCAGTTCAAACGGAGCGGCAAACTGAGTGGTCGAATCCAGACCAAACGAGAGGACCTGATTAACGTCTGCACCATTGAGGTCAACAGGGTTAGCGCCAGTGCCCAAGGCTTCAGACACGATATTCTGCCCATTGTTAAGACTGGCTAAGGTCCCGTCATTGTTAAATTTCATGGTATGACCGACCTGCCCGGTTGGAGAGGTCGCATCTCCCCCGACAATATTGATTGGCTTCTCGCCAACACTGTCCGTTACCGAATAAAAGGTTTGCCAAGTATTGGGCTGAGTTTGATCTTTCAGATAATACGTTGTCAGTTTATAGGATTGCCCCATCGAGTCATAAATCGTTGACGAAGTCGAACGGTTATACGTATCAGGGTCCGTAAAGTCGAACAAAGCTGGGTCTTTGAGATCACCACCTGCTGGCAGGTTAACACCGACATCAATACTCGACGTTTGCTTTGGCTTACCAAATTCTTTAGGAATGTTAATGGGTGATGGTTCGTATGAGAGCACATCCCCCGTATCTTTATTGACCGCGTACCCCAGCAAAAACTCATCATTTGACGTGACCATGTAATTGTCTTTGTTAAGGTGAAAAGCGCCATTACGGGTCAATTCGTTCGTTGTTGGAATCAAACGATCTTTAGCAACGGCAAAGAAACCAGTGCCCGAGATACGCAAATCCATCGGGTTATTGGTGTAAATACTTGAACCTTCATGAAATTGCTGAGCAACAACAGAAGGTTGTACACCTTGGCCCGGGGCCGTTTTGGCCTGCGTGAACAATGAATTAGAATAAACGTCACCAAACTCAGCACGAGACTCTTTAAAGCCAAAAGTGTTGGCGTTGGCAAGGTTGTTACTGGTTGTGTTCAGATCTAACTGAGCTGCGGATAAACCACTTAGTGCAATATATGACATTCCAAAATCTCCTATCTAGCTAGCGATATTACGCTTTGCCAACTTCTAGTACTTCAGCCAGTCGGACTGGCGACTCAAAGCCAGCCAGATTGAGTAGTACGTTTCCATCGCCTTTACCAAGAAGGACACTATTGACGTTCGCATAAGTCGATACTTCAAATTCCTTAGCCTTCCCATCGAGCAATCCAGATGCTTTCACATTGTATTTGCCTGCCGGCAATGGATTACCGTTTTGATCTTTACCATCCCACAACACCCGGCTATCGCCAGCAGGCTTTGAGCCGACATCAAACGTCCGAATCAACTGCCCCATCTGGTCTTCCACTCGCACCATCAAGTTATCGACAGATTGAGGAAGCTTGATCATAGCGGCCATCGTGCCATCATCGCCCTTAACGCCAGCAGCACCAGGCACAAGCACATCACGACCAACCAAAGACGAAGCCTGAAGAGCTTGATTAGAAGTCATAGACGCATTCAGTGTTTCAAACTGATTGTTCATTTTGCCTATGCCATCTACCGTCGCAAAAGATGCCATCTGCGCGATCATCT
Source organism: Vibrio ostreicida (assembly GCF_013074385.2). GTDB lineage: Bacteria > Pseudomonadota > Gammaproteobacteria > Enterobacterales > Vibrionaceae > Vibrio > Vibrio ostreicida. The sequence continues at coordinate 418,699 of NZ_JABEYA020000002.1, read as the reverse complement.
GATCATTGCTCACCGGCTTAAACGGATCTTGCTGGGCAAGCTGCTTAGTCAGTAAGGATAAGAAGTCTTCTTGTTTAAGATCTTGCTTACCCGTTACCTCATCTGGCTTAGTCTTGTCCTGAATCTGTTTAAGCTGGTCAACATAGGACAAGCCAGTCTGACCAACATTATTATTAATGCCCCCGGCCATATGTCACCTCCTACCTTATTGACCCATCTGCAGCGTACGCAGCAGCATTTGTTTACTTGAGTCTGCTACTTGCACATTCGTTTGATACGAACGCGACGCAGAAATCATATTTGCCATTTCTTCCATCACATTGACATTCGGCTTATAAATATAGCCATCATCATTCGCTAGTGGGTGATCTGGGTTATATTCTGCATTGAGCGGTTTATCGCTCTCAACAATACCCAACACTTGCACGGGTACGGCATGGTCGCGGCCATACATTGCCTTACTTAACTCAGCACCAAACACAGGATGACGCGCTTTATAAGTGTCTTTCGCCGAGCTTGAGATACTATCTGCATTTGCCAAATTACTTGAGGTCGTATTTAGACGAACAGATTCAGCACTCATCGCAGAACCAGTGACATTGAATACAGTAAATAAGCTCATCTAGCTATTCCCCTTTAGTGCTTTCGTTAAGTTCTTGAATTTACTTCCTAAGAAGTCAAGAGAGGCCTGATGACGAATTTGGTTTTGCATAAATAAATTACGCTCCAAATCGACATCCACTGTATTGCCATCCCCCGTGTCAGGCTGAGTAGGAAGTCGATATAGGACTTCACCTGTAACCTGTGTAGAGGCAGGAATGTGCCGACCATCGGTTCGACTAAGCCCAATGCTTGCCTCCGAACTTGCCACTTGCAATGCCCTTTTAAAGTCCATTCCTTTCGATTTATAGCCTGGGGTGTTGGCTTGAGCAATGTTGGTGGACATCACCTCTGCATTGCGCTCCCGTACACCCACTGTGTATTGGTGAATACCTAATGCGTTGTCAAAAGAAATAGCCATGTTAACCTCTACATAAAGAACTGACCGGTAATACTGTTTAAGAAAGCAATTAACGTACCAACTTACTTTTTAAACGTTTAACTTTACACAAAACGACTGAGCAATTAACGAGCCAGTTCCATGATTTCTGCACTCAGGCATGGACGGCCGCTCCAATCATCTTGTTAACCATCGAGACAATTCAAGCTAAAACGAAAAAGCCCAGCCAATGGCTGGGCTCGTTCAGTCACACACTTCTATTTTAGCTTATAAATGATACCTGGGTTACAGCGCACCATTTCAAACTTATCCGTTAAACCCGTTAAAGATTCGGAAGCACCGAGTAACAGATACCCTCCAGGGTTGAGACTGTTCGCCATCTGATTGAGAACTTGAGACTTCATATCCGGAGAAAAATAGATCAGCACATTACGACAAAATATAATGTCAAACTTGCCCAGCAATGCGTAACTTTCCATCAGGTTTTGCGGACGAAAATTCACTAAGCGTTTAACGTTGTCTTTGACCTTCATACGGCCGTCGCCTGCTTCTTCGAAAAAGCTGCGGCGACGTTCTGGGGAAAGCCCTCGGCCAAGCGCAAGATTATCGTAGATACCTTGTCGACACATGTCTAACATGCTCGCTGAAATATCCGTGGCCGTGATCGCCACATTAGGCAACATACCGGGCTTACGTTGTTGCGTCTCCAAGATAGTCATCGCCATTGAATAAGGTTCTTGACCAGACGAGCTCGCCGCAGACCAAATTTTGATGGGCCTTTTATTTGCCGCAATCTCTGGCAAAAGTTTCTCTGACAGTACAGCGAAGGGGTAGGTATCACGAAACCATAATGTTTCGTTGGTCGTCATCGCATCAACCGCAGCTACCCGTAAATCTCGATTGCGCCCCGTGACCACATCTCTCAGCAGATCAGACAACGAACTGATCTTAAACTTTGCCACCAACGGGCTCAGTCGGCTTCGGACTAAATACTGCTTACTGTCACCCAGAACAATGCCACATTGGGATTCTAAGAAACGGCTGAAATCACGATATTCTTGATCGCTTATAGTTATCGCTGTCATTTACTTCTCTTTAATTAGCAAGCGCAGTTTTTACTGCATTACCAAGCTCATCAGGGTTGAATTTCGCGATGAAGGCATTGGCACCCACTCGCTCAACCATTGCCTGATTAAAAACACCACTGAGTGATGAATGGAGAACTACATATAGGTTTTTCAAATCTGGATGGCGACGTACTTCTGCAGTCAACGTATAGCCATCCATTTCGGGCATCTCAATATCCGAGATTACCAACGAAATTTGCTCATAAATACTGCCTTCGGCAGCCATTTCGACCAACTTATCATACGCTTCTTTACCGTCTTTCACCGCAATTACCTCAAAACCAATCGACGTAATCGCTCTCTCTACTTGCTTGCGAGCCACCGTTGAATCATCGGCAATCAAAATTCGGCGCACCACTTCTGTTTCCGCCTGAGCTTGTGCAATTTCCTCTCCGATAGAGGCATCCATGGTCTCATCGATGGGTGAAATTTCTGCGAGTATCTTCTCAACATCGAGAATTTCAACAAGTTCATTATCAATATTGGTGACGGCCGTCAGGTAATTTGCTTTGCCCGAACCATCTGGCGGGGGAAGTATCGCTTCCCAGTGCATATTAATAATGCGTTCTACTGAGGTAACAAGAAATGCCTGAATGGTTCGGTTGAACTCTGCAATCACCACAAATGCATCGTCAATATCGGTTGTCGGACGCCCACCAATCGCAAGGCTTAGATCGATCACCGATACCGTCGTCCCTCGAATGTGAGCCACTCCCTTCACCAGCCGATGCAAATTGGGCATTAAAGTAAGTTGAGGACATTGAAGAACTTCTTTTACCTTAAATACATTGATACCGTAACGTTGACGCCCAACTAGGCGAAACGTCAGGAGTTCCAATCGGTTTTGACCGACGAGTTGTGTTCTCTGATTCACCGAATCAAGAATACCCGACATAAGCTCATCTCCATCTCAAACTTTCATGTTATAAAATGATAGTCTACTTAAACGCTGTGAAAAAACAGAGAAACAGAATGACATACTTAAAATCACGCTTGCGCTCACTTTCCATAACTAATTGTAGAGCTTTCTATAAAAACTGTAACAAGTCTATCGTCTTTTTATGCTTTTTCTTTAGTTTTTCAGTAACCTCTGCCACGACTGAGCAAATTATCAGAATACAGAGTTCAGCAGAAGACTATATTTTGTCTACCGTAGAGTGGCCATCAGGCGGCACACTCAGCGCCCAAGCCGCCAATATAGACAATCGGGTGTTTGCAACCGACTGCCCCACGCCACTTGAAACGTCTTCTTCGTCAACCAACCCGAATGCAAGTAACATTACGGTCTTAATAGAGTGTAGTGTAGATAACTGGAAATTATATGTTCCTGTTCGACTCACTCGTTCTGGACCTCAAGTGACTTTAGTCTCCCCAATGAGCAGAGGTCAACTGATCGCTCGTCAAGACGTCACTATGAGTATGGTAGACTTGCAACGACTCAGGCGGCAAGGCTTTTCCACCATAGAGTCAGTAATTGGCGCGAAAGTAAAGAAAAATCTGCGTACTGGTGAAATTCTGGAAAGTAATGATATCTGTGTGGTTTGTCGGAATGAAACAGTCACAATCAAAGCCGTGAAATCAGGGATGACCATCACAACAAAAGGCACTGCACTCACAGATGGAACACATGGAGAACAGATAAGAGTGAAAAATACCAAAACCAACCGTATAATTGAGGGAAGAGTGTCAGGGATATCTGAAGTGACGGTTGTTTTCTAGCCGTACCGAAAAAACACTAAAGTAATCGCTTAGCTCGTCGATATTGACATTACAAGATTCTAAACACGAAAGGCTCATACATGGCAGGCATTGATAACATACGCTCTGGGCAGACGGTTAACACGTCCACGAGAAACACAGCGCGTAATGAAAAAAGCCCTTCTGCAGACACCGATTCTGTTAAGCAATCGAGTGTGGCAAAAGATTCGGTCTCTTTAAGTAGACAAGGTAAAGCCGTCGGTGAAATGCACACGCAGCTCGCAAGTCAGCCCAGCTTTGACCAAGCAAAAGTCGCCGCGATTAAAGAGGCGATTGCAAACGGTTCTTACAATGTCGACCCGCAAAAACTGGCCGACAATATGATCAAGTTCGAAAAAGAACTTGGCGGCCTAGAGTAACGGTTTCTCGCGATGGCGGCCTTAAGCAGTCTGGTGGAATTCCAGTTAAAAAATGCCACTGACCTTTCGCTCCTGTTGGAGCAAGAGAAGGTAGCGATAGCCCGAAGGGTAGCGAAAGAAATAGAACAGTTCGCCAAAGAGAAATTAACCTTGGTGAACCAATTGCAACAAACAGATCAACGAATTAGTCAGCATCCCGATGTCGCGACATTAGAGTCGGACCCAGAGTTGAGCCCTCTGGTCGATCAAATTCGCTCCATCGTTCATGACTGCCAACAAGCCAATATAGTCAATGGCGAAGCCTTGCAACGAGCCCAAATGAGTTTCAATAAACTGAATAATATAATGCAGCAAACTCAAGGCAAATTAGGCATGACCTACACTGCAGATGGACAAACCAAAAACGTGACAACGCTGGGCACCAATATTAAGGCATAACACGGTATTCAATAAAAAAGCGGCAAATGTTGCCGCTTTTTTTATCGTAGTGTGTATTTGAATTAGAACAGTGTTTGCTGACGTTTTTCGGGGACTTGCTGAACTTCTCCATAATCACGCATCTTATTCATTTTTTTGATATCCAAGCGCAATTCCGTCACGTAACTATCGCCGACTTTATAGCTACGCACGACCTCTGCTCCTCTGATCACACCATCAACAGCCCCAGAGGTAAGTTCTGTTCCCAAGCGTTGATCCTGAAGATCAGCACGGCCACTGACTCGCATCCCATAAACCTGTTCGGCAAGTTCACGATACGCATCAATTTTTGATGCCCGCATCGCCCTGACTTGACGCTCGTCATCAGTTCGGCCTTTTTGCTCGCTAATGGCCGCATAACCAACGGCGGTTAGCCAGTCATCCTTATCCATTCTTTGCAAGGGCTGGCAACCGACCATGACGAAAGCCATCACCAATAACACTATCTTCTTCATCTCTACTCCTAAGGGCGCAAAATCACTGTATAAGGCTGCCTAATCGACGGGTCAGAGCGAATTAATACACCATCTTCAGTCCGAATACTGTTAAGAGTATCCAAATCTCGACCAATACGGTCTGCGGGTAAGAAGCCCTGAGCGGTGGCCACGACCACACGAGACTGCATACCGACGACACGAGCATTGACCAAAACCCCTCCTTCTTGACGAAGCATCGTCCCCGTCAACACATATTGGATGTCCTGTTCCTGAGAGAGATCTTTCCAATCGCGACTAAATGCAAAATCGCCCTGCTGCGTGACTTGAATTGAGCCTGTCGTTTTATAATCAACCACTTTAAACCCACGACGTTGAAACTGGTGAATAAACCCTTCTGATACCGAGTTACCTAACCAGTTGGTCGCATCCATATTTTGCAAATCTACAAAAGAAGTCACAGCAATCGGTGTTCTTGCTGACACACTCGTATTTGACACCATGAGTTCTTCTGTCATGCTCTCAACAAAAAAGTCAAGAGTATGACGCGGGCTTTCCATCAACATGAATTGAGAGCCTGGGTAGGGTTCTTTACCGTTATAAATTGGGGCGAAGGCACAAGCAGTCAAAAAGACCACCGGTACGAGTGTTAGCCATTTTTTCATTGTCTAATCTCCGAACAAATAAGGCATTGGCACGTTTCAATACTTATCTTTCATAAAAGTGGAACAGTCCTTGCTATTCTAAATGTGCAACGATTTGGAACGGCAATACCTAAATCAGTTAAGATAGATTAAGCAAAAAATGAACCAACTTGGACGATACAGATGAAAAAAGCGCTTCTTTTAATTATTTCAGCCCTTTACGCGTCACTTTACGCCAGTGTCGCCAACGCTGGTTGGTATGAGGTAACGGGAACAGCCAGCATTGTGTCCTCAGAAGAAGTCGCTCGCGTTCACGCGCTGGAAGATGCCTTATATAAAGCAGTTAGCTTCTCTGGCGCCGATATCGGCAGTATTTCTAATTTAAGGCCCCTACTCGAAGGTGAACGTAAAGAATATCAATTCAGCAACACTGAAGTTCGCTATATTCTGGTGGACAAGCAAGTGATCAGAGACGGCGTAATGTTCGTCAGAGCTCGTGTCGATATATACCCATCGGCAACGGGTTGCCATGTCAATCAATATAAAAAGACGTTTTTGGTCGGCAATATTGACATTGCCTCACCCCAACAGGCGGTCATGGGACAAGTTTACCGTTTGGGTGATGACTTTGCGACCGTCATTAATCGCCAGCTTGACCAACAGTCGGTCAACTTCGTGTCCGTTGGCACCACAGATTATGAGATTAGTGAACGCTACCCAGAACGCCTCAAAATGATTGCAGAGGATACCGGAGCGCAATACATTATCGGCGGCGTGATCACCGACCTCACCGCAACGGTAGAACAAAAGTTGCTCAGTGATGATGCCATTAATCGCCAGTTCGCTTTGGAGATGGTGGTCTTTGATGGAAAAACCGGCAACCAAGTGTATAACCGTAATTATAGAGAGGTCGCACGATGGCCTTTCCCGAAAACCAGCCAAGTCGATACAAAAAGTGCTCGTTTCTGGGCATCCACGTATGGGGATATGATGATACGTGTCAGCCGAAACATCATGCTCGATCTTGAATCAGAGGTCTCTTGTAAAATTACCTTACCCGAAATTATCGCCAAATGGGACAACGTGATCACCATAGATTTAGGGCGCCTGCATGGCGTGCAGCAAGGGGATAAACTTCAGCTTTGGCATACGGGATCTTTTATCGATCAACGTGGCTTGCCGCGCAATAAAGTGACCCAATCTCAGATCACACTGACCGTCTCTAAAGTCTATGAAAATGAAGCAGAGGTGACGGTTGATCAACCTGAACTCGCGGGCAGCATCCAGATTGGCGACGTAATGCACAAACTGCACTAAATCAGCCAGTGAATACTTAACTTCTGTTTTGAAATGAGTATTATGATCGCTCAATGCTCCCGTGGCACAGCTGGATAGCGCGATCCCCTCCTAAGGGATAGGTCACAGGTTCGAATCCTGTCGGGAGCGCCAGATAAATAAAGGCCTGAGAGCATATTTTGCTGTCAGGCCTTTTTGGTATTTTGATTTCTGTCTAGCCAATATAGTAGCAAAAGATTAGGTGATGACATTGCAGGTATAGTGATCCTCGCGTCTGAAGATCGGGTGCCTAGTCATCCAATGGGCATACTGCCTAAGCGGGATCATTAGACCACAACACCCATTTTATCCCCATTAGGCTCTAGTGTTGAGCCCATTTAAGAGAGTTATCATCGTTAAGAGTGATGCTTATAGCTTTGTTCACCGCAGAACTGGCCTAAATAAACCTCAAAACCCGCCACTGCCTTGTCCGACACTACTTCATTCATTCACGTCGTAAATAATAACAAACGAGGCCACGTATCTTCATGAAACCCACAATCAAAACTATCAATATAAGTTAAGAAAACCTTGCTGCATCACGCCTAAAACGTTCTAAACCCTAAAAATAAAAAAAAATATAAATGAATTTATGAATGCTAACGAAAGGTGATTTGTTATAAATCTGATCACATTTTGGTCAACTAGAGCTTGAAACATATGATGAAGAACACAAACCATTCACACAAAAAGATGGGGAACTTCTCCTTGTCTAGAATATCGTTGGGGGTACTGTGCGCATTAGGATGCCTTGGTGCCGCCAATGCCGCCAATGCCGCCGATCATCAACTTAATGAACAACTGGAATTAAGAGAAGCATTAGAAATTTCTCAAGCGTTGGAGGTCTCTAAGCAACACAGCCTTAAAGAGCAAAAGCAGCGTGATGCAAAAGCTCAGGAACTCGCTAAAGCCATTGAACTTTCACAAGCATTAGAGCTGTCTAAACAACAAGCCCTAAAAGAACAGCAGCTGCGTGAGAACGAAACACGAGAGCTGGCGAAAGCCATTGAACTTTCTCAAGCATTAGAGCTGTCTAAACAACAAGCCCTAAAAGAACAGCAGCTGCGTGAGAACGAAACACGCGAGTTGGCGAAGGCCCTTGAGCTTTCTCAAGCACTAGAGCTGTCTAAACAACAAGCCCTAAAAGAACAACAGCTACGTGATCGCGAAGCACGCGAGCTGGCGAAAGCCATTGAGCTTTCTAAACGTCAAACTGAAGATGTCGCCCCTTCTTTGCGTTCCAACTCTAACGACAACTTCAGTGATGACTTACACCAACAAAAACAGCTTGAAATTGACACGGCCAAGATACTCGACAGTCTCAAAGGATTGGGAATGCCGTTGGTGGATGACTATCAGCCACATATTTCAGAAGTTGAAGTGATTGAGGACGTGCCAGAACCTGTTGATCTTCATGCCGCCATGGGCGCACCCGTACAGATTGGTGAAACAGACTTAAACCAGCCATTTACGTTAATCACGTCAACCAAAAAGGTCGACGGTATTGCACCTCAAGAGAAATCAGCAATTGATGTCATGGCAGCGAAGCAAGAAGAAAAGCAGATTGAGGCTAACCTTGCTAAAGCACTTGAAAGTTTGAAAGGGCTTGGTATGCCGTTGGCTGAAGACTCTCCGCAAAAGTACATTTCAGAAGTGTCAGTGGTTGAGGACGTGCCAGAGCCTGTTGATCTTTATGCCGCCATGGGCGCACCCGTGCAGATTGGTGAAGCGGACTTAAATAAGCCATTTACGCCAATCACGTCAACCAAAAAGGTCGATGGTATTGGAGCTAAAGAAAACGCCGCTCTTGATGTCATGATGGCCAAGCAAGAAGAAAAACAGCTTGAAATTGATACGGCTAAGATACTCGAAAGCCTCAAAGGGCTGGGCATGCCGTTGGTGGATGACTATCAGCCACATGTTTCAGAAGTTGAAGTGATTGAGGATCTCCAAGAGCCTGTCGATCTTCATGCCGCAATGGGTGCACCAGTGCATGTCGACGAAGCCGATCTTGACACTGCATTTGGGCCATTGATTACGACCGAAAAAGTGAACACGATTGAACCTCAGGAAGAATCCGCTATTGATTCATTGGTTGAGCAATCAAAACAAGCCTCACTTGCCAATGAAGATTCAACTGAATTTGATCTTGACCTCAGTAAAGTACTTGAAGGTTTAAAAGGTTTGGGCATGCCATTGGATGAAGCTCACCAACCACATATTGTGGAAACCGAGGTCAATGTCGACGTCACTGAACCAGTCGACATCAATTCACTATTTGCTGGGCCAGTGGGTTTAAGCGAAGACAGCTTAAACTTAGATCATGTCTATTATAAAGATGGCCTTGCATCTATAGACTCTAGTCTTGATCTTTTGAGCCAACCTGTAGAAGAACAACCGCAATCTGCGTTGTTAGACTCACTGTATTCCGTAAAAGCAAACGTCGCGAGAGGTGCCGATGCTGGGCAAGACATATTAGCGATGCAAGTGGGTGATGAATTTGAGGTCATTCAAGATAAACATATGCCATGGCTATGGGCTGTAAATCGAGAGACAGGTAAAGCGGGTTGGATCAACTTTGCCAATGCAGAGTATACACAAAGAAGCTTAGATCTCTTTAAGCGAAGAGACTTGGCTCAACTACAAGCAAAACAAGCCAGAGAAGCTGCATTGTTCACGGTAAAATCAATTGGCTATTTTGACGCAGATGCTTTCGAGGGCACTGAAGAAATTGAGCGTCTGACGAATACCAAGGTGTTCTCTTTAGAGGAAGGAGAACTATTTTACATAACAGACTACAGCGAAGATTGGTGGGAGGCGATCGACGCGCATGGCAATACCGGGATCGTCGCATCTAACCTAGTGGAAGTTGTTGAAAAAATGACGGACCTTGAGCACTCAGCTTTGGAAAGACATACCTCTATCGTGTCCCCCAAACATGCTCATCACTCTATGGACTTAACCCATGTAAAACCAGATCTGATCAAAGGCACCGACCTAAAGTCATCCAAGTACAAACTCTCTGATGAAAAGGACTTTTATTTTAGAGCCCGATTACTCAGCGAACTTCATGCACAAAATGCGCAAATATTTGGACAGAGTGCTGGCAGTTTAGAGGGAATCTACGCTGGGGTTGACTGGCAGGTCGGTGATAAAATACAGAGTGGCGCTTTTGGTGCTATCTACCCGATTACCTTTACTTTGCCAAGTAGTAACGTCATACACATGGCTCTAAAAGTGATCTCCAATCACAAAGTAGACCTTGGTAGCATTAACAATGAGCTTGCTTTGCTCAAAAAATTCAATGGTCATCCACGCTTTGTTCCATACTATGGTTCTTACCAAACCAGAGAGGGAGATTACATCATCGCAATGGCGTTGATGGAAGGGGACATTTTCGATGAGAAAGTTCCATATACTTCAAAAATGTTTAACCATGTCGTTGATGCTTTGGCTGAACTAAGAAAAGAAGGTATCTTTCATGGTGACATAAAAGCCGAAAACGTTTTGCACAACAATGGACAATACTATATGGCAGACCTAGGTGGTTCAAAACAAGCCTATTATGGTGTTGAGCATCCTAACGTTGCGTACACTTTATTAACCAGTGCACCGGAAGTAGAACATATCCCATCGTTCGAACTCACTCGACAGAACTTAGCTCAAGAGAATCCTTATTTACTTGACCCATTTGCTGCCGATGTTTTTTCTGCGGGTATGACGCTTATCCTTAAGAAGCATGACCAATTTGCCGCCGCAGTATGGAAAAGTATTACCGATGAACGCGATACTTACGCCAGCGCCCAAGAAATGGATCGTATGTACAAAATGACGTTAGTACGTAAGTTCACCGCATTAGTGCAAGCCGAAGATGCCAGCATGGATGCAGAAGATACGCTTTTGGCTCAAATGGTTAAGCCAAGCCCTGAAGAGCGAATTACCGTTGCTGAGCTTCAACGTTCTCTACTTAAGCAACGTCTAATGTAATCGATATCCATTTAACATTCCGGCTTTCTATCCGGATATAAATTTCTGAGGGAAAGGACTCCCCGTATTGCAACGTCATCGAGTCACAAAATACCCACGTTCCATCAAATACCTCAATTTAAGCCCCCCCTCCCACTGACTTGACCAAGCCTATTTTCCGGCGAGGCAAAGTAGTGTCTGCAAGATACTCTCGTTTCTTCAGAATTGGATCAACATTCTAATTATGCCTAAAGGTTGGAAACTGCAGAAGGCATTCTGGGAGATCACCGCGTAAACAATCAGACAAACGACCAACATAAATAAAAGTCCAAGCCATTGCTTGGACTTTTATTGTCAAAATTGGTGCCATACCACCTTACTTTCTGGAGACACACATCGCATATAAATAGGAGATAGAAATGGTTGGATCAATTGTGGGAAAAACATAGTTCCGCAGACCCACTGTCTTATATCCAACACCATCCGTATCTTTAGACCAATAAACGGTGCGTGTCGGCCAGCCAAATCGATCAAATACCCCTTTATTATCAGGGTTATCGTGAGTAAAAAACGTCGTGAGTTCCGCGAATGTTGCCCTACGCCAATTCGACTGCCCCGCAAAATTTAAGGCCGCCAGTTTGGTGCACCAGCGATCATACTGGCTACCCACCCCCGCCTGAGCATCATTGCCAGCCCCTGGTAACACCACCCCATTGCCATTTTGGCGAAACGTCGCGAAGACACCACCTGCAGGACCACTACTAGCCAGCTCTTTCTCAGTAGCAGCGTAGGTATCTCCCCGGTTATTGGCACTCTTGTCGGCTGTATACCCTAAACCCGTCATAACCGCTAAAGACGGCGTGCTGGTAAACCATTTCTTTTGCCCGTCATTAGGATCGACTATTTCGCGTAGCTTAAGACAAGGGCCAATCGCATTTGATTTATGGGTATTGTTGACGCCCCCGGTTGGTGAATCATCAATTGGATTGCCCGAAACATGCCCACAGACCTGTAAACCAAGTACCGTCACCTCAACGTTGACCGTATTGCTGATGATGCCATCTTGACTCGCCGTCACTTGGGTTGTCCCAAAACCGACACCGGTAACTAATCCCGACACGGTTACCGTCGCGATGTTTGTGTCAGCAGAAGACCAAGCTACCGATGCCGTGACATTTGAGTGACTGTTATCACTGTAGGTGGCCATGGCGGTCAACGTCTCACTTTGTCCCTTAGCGACTGAAATAGAAGCTGGGCTGATTGAAATTGACGTCAACAAGGCGCTAGTGACGTTGACCCTCGCAGGCACACTGGTCACCCGATCTTTGCTCGCTGTGACTTCACTGATACCAACACCAACGCCGGTTAATAGCCCCGTGCTTGTGATCGTTGCAATTCCGGTATCGGCCGGAAACCAGGCGACAGAGTCAGTGATATCTAATGTACTGTTGTCACTTAAGGTTGCCGTCGCGGTCAATAACTATGTCTGAGCTTTGGTTACCGAGACCGGATTTGGCGTGACATCAATCGACGTAATCACGGCGTCGGTGATCGCCACGGGAACCCGATTACTGGTGACCCCGTCCAAAGTTGCCGTTATATCGCTATTCCCAACACGGTTCCCAATGACTAAGCCGTTAGCCGCCACGGTGGCAAAGTCAGTATCAGCGGAAAACCAAGCCACAGAATTGGTCACATCCGATGAGCGACGATCGCTGTATGTCGCTATCGCCGTCAACGTTCCCCCAAGCCCTTTCGCTAAGGAGACCGATGCCGGTGTCACGTCAATCGACATTATCACCGCCGGCGTGATTTCGACCAAAATACGATTGCTGGTAATTCCGTCTTTACTTGCCGTCATTTCTGTTGTTCCCGTGCCGATGCCAGTGAGCAATCCAGACGGGTCGACCGTGGCCATACTGGTATCCATTGAGGTCCAAGCAACATGGTCGCTAATGTCAGAGACGGTACGATCACTGTAGGTAGCGATGGCCGTTAAAGGTTGGGTCCGACCTTTAGCAATCGATATTAACGCTGGAGTGACTTGAATCGAGGTGACGATCGCGCTAGTCACTTCAATCGACACCCGATTGCTGCTCACGCTGTCAAGCGTCGCTCCAATATGCGTCGTCCCGACCTCAATACCGGTTAACAACCCCGTCGGCGTCACAGTTATGATCCCAGTGTCGTCAGCAATCCAACTGACCGAGTCTGTCACATCAGAGGCGCTGCGATCACTGTAAGTGGCGATGGCGACTAAGGGTTGGGTTTGACCTTTAGCGACAACGACGGTAGCAGGCGTCACTTGAATGTCAGTGATCACCGCACCGGTCACGGTAACACGAATCCGATTGCTGGTGATGTTGCCCATCGTCGCCATGATCTCGCTTGTGCCGATCTCCAGTCCCGTTAACAGGCCGGTTAAGGTCACCGCAGCGATGTCAGAGTCAGAAGAAGACCAGGCAACAGAATCAGAAATATCTGAGACCGTTTTGTCGCTATACGTCGCCATTGCCGTTAAGGGTTGTAACTGACCTTTAGCCACTGAGAAAGAGGCAGGTGTCACCTGAATGGCACTGATGATGGCACTGGTGATCTCAGCATCAACCGTGTTGCTGACTATCCCATCCATCGTCGCCGTCACTTGCGTATTACCAAGGCCGCTTCCCGTTAATCGCCCCGTTAACTCAACAGTGGCAATACTGCTATCGGCGGACGCCCAAGCCACCGACTGGGTAATATCCGATACACTGTTATCACTGTAAGTCGCAATCGCACTCAAAGATTGTGTTTGACCTTTCGCTAAGGATACCAAGGCAGGCGTGACCTGAATTGAAGTAAGTACGGCACTGGTCACTTCTGCCACAACAGGATGACTAGAAATCCCTCCTTGGCTTGCCGTGACTTGAGTCCGCCCCAAATCGACACCAGTCAGTTGGCCTGTGGTCGAGACCGTCATGATTTGAGGAGCGGCGGAAATCCACGACACTGTCGCGGAGACGTCAGCTTGACTTTGGTCGCTGTAGGTGGCTACGGCGGTTAACGATTGGCTCTGTCCTTTTGCTAACGACACTAGAGCTGGTGTGACCTGAATAGAGGTGATCTCAGCAGCCGTCACAGCGACAGTAACATGGTGGCTGGTAAACCCATTGATGCTTGCCGTGAGATAAACCTTGCCCACACCTGTCGCGGTCATGACTCCGAGTTTGGTTATCGTCACGATGTTTTGATCGACGGCGCTCCATGTGACCACATCAGTCACCTCGGCGGTGGTATTGTCACTGTAGGTCGCCATTGCAATAAGCGGCTGGCTCTGGCCTTTTGCCATGGACACCGACGCTGGGGTCAATTGCAGTGAGGTCATCACCGCGTCCGTCACCTTGACCTCAATACGTTGACTGAATACCCCTTCTTTGCGGGCCGAAATCATTGCAGTCCCGACATCCACCCCCGTCAATCGCCCAGCGGGGTTTACCTGAACGACCGCCTTATCGTCAACCTCCCACATCACGGAGTCCGAAATATCAGAAGCGCTGTTATCACTGTAGGTCGCCGTCGCGATCAAGGGTTGGCTTTGTCCTTTGGCCACCGACACCGACGCGGGAGTGACCTGAATCGAGGTGATCACCGCATCGGTCACTTCCAGACTCAAGCTATTACTGATTATGCTCCCTTTACTGGCCGTGATCTCGGTAAGGCCAACCTCCACCCCCCTTCCCATCCCAGCAGACGTCATGACGACAAAATGCCCTTCTGCCGATAGCCAATCGACTGAGTCGGTAATATTGCGTTTGGAGCCATCACTATAATGACCCATGGCAATAAACGACTGCGCATTACCCTTAGCGATTGCCAGTCGGCTTATCCCTCGTGTAATAAGCGGGCCTGCCATAATCTCAATACTTTCCAGTTCAACTTTATCGCCTGAATTCCCTCTATTGAATAACCCTGACGGCCCCTCCGAGCAACCTACCAATAGTAATACCAAAATAATAACGACCACAATCGGCATTTCCTTTAATAACTTCACCATAACGTATCTTCTTATTGATTTTATTTTAACATTATTACCCCTAGCCAATCTTATGATTGGCCACCAAACACCTTAGGAATAATAAAAACCACACACTTGCTATTTAAAAATACAAAGAATATAGAGAGTCTATTGATATGAATATTCAATAAGGGTCAATAAAATCGTAAATTCAAATTAACATCTCTTTTATTTAATGATCTCTATTTTTATTAACGACGATATTTATAGCTCAATCACTCACAACAAAGGTCGCCAATATCGAAATGTAATAAATAAGCCTTTCCACCTGTTCACACGCTGAACAGTAGGTGGCTTGGGTAAGGGATTATCAAGACTCACAACAATAAATGAAGTCATAAAATCTATAAATTATTTATAATTTAGTTAATATGAAAATATAAAAGTTTAATAAATAAACGAACTGACCAAAAAACAATCTATTTGTGATTTATTCGTCTATTGAAGATTGATGTCATCGATGGCGTCATAGTGCATGAATGCCATAAACGGCGTATCCCACTATTGAAAGGCAATATAAATTGAGTACAAGGCGTAATAAATAACGGTCGCTGGATGCGCTAGGAAGAATTGGTCCTAACTATTAATTAGATCATTTTTATAAAAACTCACCCAATGACTCACATTTAAAATAAAAACGATTCATTTGGTGCAAAGGACCATTATCGGTTCAAGTCATTGAGTCAGGCTGGTGAATAAACGATGAATGGTAACATTGTAGATTTTCCCCTCTCTTATTTCTTGGTTTAGATACTCCAAAAGATCATGTTCAAAAGAGATGGGAAGGGCGGAGGTGTAACTTTGTTCATGAGCGTAGACTTTATAAGCCCCCGACATAAAAAATTGTTTAAACTCCGTAGCAGAAAAAGAATATGTAAAGGCTTTAGTATAGAGGTGTATTTATCGGTAAGGCGTTTCAATAACCAGCCGTCCATTAGGTGCCAAACAACGCCTCATCGCCTTTAAAGAGGCGTCATAATCTTTAAACCATTGAAACGATGAATTTGAAATGATGACATCATAGACATCCCTCGAAGAAAATCAGGCAATATCACTATGCCTGAATTCAATCGGGCTGGAAGGGTAGCGGTGCTCCGCCTCGGAAAGCATAGCTTGAGAGGCATCACATAATGACTCTAATACGTCCTCGACACCCTTTAATTATTGCGTCTGCAACGTTCAAACAGGTCGAGGCTAGGGTTATATTGGCGAGTTTCAACGTCCATTGCCCCTAACAAAGTGTGAAATACATTGTCATGGGAGTAGGTTCCCTTTTTCTGTGCATGAGTACGTAAACACTCAGCATCAATCGCTTTGGCGTTTTGAAAACTCGGTGACATCCAAACCAGCATGGGGACGCGTTTCTGGTAATTGGGTGCAAATTGATAAGGCAAACCATGCAAGTACAGCCCCTCTTCCCCCAAAGATTCGCCGTGATCTGACACATAAATCAGTGCGGTATTATACTTGGATTGCAAACGTTCGAGCCTACCAATAGCCTGACTGAGCACGTAATCGGTATAGAGAATGCTGTTGTCGTAGGTATTGATGATTTGTTCATTCGTGCAATTTTCAATGTCTGAGCGTTTACAGTCAGGAAGGAATTGAGCGTGTTCGCTCGGATAACGTTGATAATATGCCGGTCCGTGACTGCCCTTAAGATGCAAAACCATCAAGCGATTGCCTTTGAGTTGTTCAACATGTTGCTCAAACCCGTCAAGCAGAGCCATGTCATAACAGTTACCAGCATTGCACTGCTTGTTTGACGCCACATCCTCTATGGGCAGCTGTTTGATGTGTTTGGCGACCTGCTTATCCCCACCATCATTATCACGCCAAACAATATCAACATCGGCGCGCTGAAGTAAGTCGAGCACATTATCTTGGTGATCCGCTTGTTGACGACTAAAATGTTGACGAGTCATGGTAGAAAACATACAGGGAACAGACACCGCTGTCGCGGTACCACATGAACTCACATCCTGAAATGAAATGATCCCAGATTGGTTGGTATAGCGATTAGTGGGACGAGGATAACCATTTATCTGGTAGTTTTGCGACCGCGCCGTTTCTCCCACAACAAACACCAGTAAGGTCGGTTTTATCTGAGCCTGTTGTAACGCCTTCGCGGTTTGCTGTGCATCTAACCCCAAGGTCTTATACGCCACAGGAGCGGTCAAGTATTGTGTATTGACGTAGCGAATCAGACTCGAGATAAATTCGGTCGGTATTAAAGTTCGGTTCAATGTCACATTGTTACGTCCCACTGAAACGTAATTTTGGTAGAACACACTGGCTACCCCCGCGATCAGCAATAAAGACACCCCTATGGAGATCATCTTACCTCGCAGTAATACCAGTAATGACCTTTTCGGCCCCAAATGCACCCTGTAGACCCAAAATACGGGGACAACTCCCATCAATAATACCCATGTAATGGCGGACAAACTCAAGTAAGAAGCCGCCTCGCTGCTATCGGTTTCAAAGATATTGGCCATCATGGTTCGATCAAACATGACACCATAATGATAGCCAGCATAACTCACCACACTTGAACAAAGCAGTAATACGATGAAAAACGGTTTACCGATGTAAGGCCAACTAAAAAAGCTGAACACAACATTGAGTATGGCCCAAAGAAATACCGGGATAGAGAGGGCAAAACCGATGTTGACCGCCTCGGATTGAGCAAAAACGGTAATAAGTTGTTTGTAAAACGGAACGTTAACAATCAACGTAAAATAGGCGGCCAACAAGGCAGTAAACCGCGTATAACTCATGCCAAAAGGCGCTGTATTTTTATACTGATTCATATCATTTAATCAAAATAGAAAGCCAAACAAACACGGCAAGTAAAAACGACACCATAACGGCTGAGGAACCAAGATCTTTTGCGCGACCACTGAGTGGGTGCCATTCATCACCAATCCTATCAACCGTTGCTTCAACAGCGGAATTGATCAGTTCAACAATCACGATCAGCCAAAGGCTGGCAACCATCATTGTTCGCTCCATATGAGTCACAGGCAGAAAAAAGGCAACAATCGATAGCACCACCGACATTACGATTTCTTGTCGAAACGCTGCCTCATGGCACCAACCTGCTTTAAGTCCTTTAAGCGAGTAGCGCACAGCATACAGTATGCGTTTAAGTCCTCTTTTTCCGGGTTTCATCATCGGTCTCTGTTGAGAGTTATTGCAGGTCGTAAACGGTATAACCTTTTTTTGCTAGGCATTGACGTAGCACCAAAGATTGCACTTGAGTAGATTCACTGACACCGCCAAGAGCACCCGCCCCCGCGCCGACAGCACCACCAGCTGCAGATCCAACAACAGCACCACCCACGCCATCTTCGATCACCCCCACGACAGCACCAATCACCGCGCCTGTCACCGCACTATTCGCTGCGCCCGTTTTCGCTGCCTCTCCTTTATCAACCCGATCTGCGTAACCCTGACAGTCGTTAAAATCCTGCTGGTATTGCTCTTCATCAACACCCTGCATATCAACAATAGGCTGCTGATTGTAGGCACATGCCACTAAACCAACAGACAGTAAAAGCGTAAAAAATAGTTTCAACTTCGTTATCACTCGAACAATTCATAGAAAACAAGAACAAATGTACGGTGTTTTATTAAACAATCATGTCGAACTTAGGTAAGAGAATGTCAGCCGATGTCATTGCTATTCAAGTAAACATTGCCGTTTAAGCTTCTCCCAATTCATACCGTATGCCGTCTGTTTGTAAAACAAGCCTTCACCATTTGTCGACATTCAACTAAAATAGTTATTAACAAAACTGTTCATAAAAGATAATGACGAAGAGTAACTTGACCACTAACACAGGCCACCGCTTTATCTCTAAAGCGAAAACTGCGTACAAGATACACATACATACCCCTGACGATACCGTACTGCATCGCTCGGTCGGCTACGTGCGTATTGGCGAGGAAAAGGGGTTAAAGAAAGCAATCAAGTTACGAAATGAACTTGGCAGTGCGATGTGGGGAAAGTTCTGGCGTAAGCTCTTAAAGGATCCATACCTGATGACCCGGCTACCCCATTCTGTTGAACCGAAAGTCATTTTTAAGCCTAGGCCGACAAAATCCGATCCTAGGGCCAAAGACGAGTGCTATATCGCGGCATGGCGGCACTACGACAAAGAAGGCAAACTGCATTATAATAGCGTGGTTTGCTCGATCAAAAAACACGGCCGCCTCGCGGCTTATACCAAAACAAAGAAAGCGTTGTTGGAAGCCAATAAAGACAATTTGGAAATCTTGGAATTTATGGGGCGCTTGAACAGCATAGCCTTAAAATAGAGCACAAAAAAACCGCAGTGTGACCTGCACTGCGGTTGTTCTAAAGAAGAGGTGTTACGCGTTCGCTTCACGCTCAGTGATAAACGCCAGCGCTTGTTTGATACGCGCCACGACGCGATCTTTACCAACCAATTCCATCACGGCATCCACAGAAGGTGACTGCCCTCCTCCCGTGACAGCAACGCGCAGCGGCATACCAATTTTTCCCATGCCGATGTCGAGCTGTTCACAAACGGCGCCAATGACATCCTTCTTGATGCTGGCCGTTTGCCAATCGTTCAGTGCTTCCACGTTCGCTAGTGCCTGCTCCAACGGCTCTCTGGCGACACCACGTAAGTGCTTTTTCGCCGCGCCCGCTTCAAACTCTGAAAAATCTTCATAGAAATAACGAATCTGCTCTGCCAATTCAACTAAAGTATTGCAGCGTTCGCCCACCAGTTGAATCACGTCCGTGATTGCAGGGCCGTTCGACGTATCGAGCTTCTGGTTGTCAAGATGCCATTGCAGATACTGAGCAACGTATTCAGGGCTTGATGTTTTGATGTAGTGGTTGTTAAGCCACAAAAGCTTCTCGGTGTTAAATGCAGAGGCCGATTTAGAAATCGCATCTAAACTGAACAGCTTGATCATCTCATCTTGAGAGAAAATCTCTTGATCTCCATGTGACCAACCCAGGCGAACCAAGTAGTTGTTCAAGGCATTCGGCAAGTAGCCCTCATCGCGATACTGCATCACAGACACCGCACCATGGCGCTTTGAAAGTTTGGCGCCATCATCACCCAAAATCATGGCACAATGGGCAAACGTGGGTACAGGCGCACCCAAGGCTTCATAAATGTTGATTTGACGCGGCGTATTATTGATGTGGTCTTCACCACGAACAACGTGCGTGATGCCCATATCCCAGTCGTCCACGACAACCACAAAGTTATAAGTAGGGGCACCGTCTGTACGGCGAATGATCAAGTCATCCAACTGGTCATTGCTTATCTCGATGCGGCCGCGAATTTGATCATCAAAAACCACGCTGCCTTGCTTAGGGTTACGGAAACGAATCACACAAGGATCGCCCTGCTTAGCCGCTTGGTTAGCCGCGACCACCTTGGGATGGTTGGCATCATAACGTGGCATCTCTTTATTGGCTTCCTGCTCCGCGCGAATCTCTTCCAAAAGCTCTTTTGATGCGTAGCATGGGTAAGCTTTGTCAGCCGCCAACAGTTTGTCGACCATTTCGTTGTAACGATCGAATCGCTTAGACTGAAAATAAGGCCCTTCATCCCATTCCAATCCCATCCAATGCATTCCTTCCAGAATGGCATCGACGGCCTCTTGAGAATTACGTTCCAGATCTGTGTCTTCGATACGCAGAACAAATTCACCACCCTGATTCTTTGCATATAACCAGGAGTAAAGAGCTGTGCGAGCACCGCCTACGTGCAAATAGCCAGTAGGACTAGGCGCAAAGCGAGTTTTAACCGTCATGAAAAATACCTTGATTGTCTGATGTTCGCACCGCCAGCGGGTGCTGAAAATTGCGCGTTATTTTAGCACTCTAAGGTAAATCTACAATGCTTGTGTTCGTTTAAATGCGGATTCTTTAGAGGGGCAAGCCCAGTCAGTCAACATACCCCAAACAACACCATGATACCCTTGATTTTCTTCCCCCCCTTGACTTTACCCCAAAGGCAAGGTTTATCCTCAACAACAAATCATTGTCGAGGTTACCAGTAATGCACCAGTTTACTATCCCACTAGCAGGCCTACATTGCATGGGCTGCGTCGAAAAGGTCAAGCAAGCGCTTGTCTCTGAGCATCAGGTCGTCATTCAGGAAATATCACCCCAGCACCTACTCCTTGAAAGTGACAGTGATTTCAACGCATTGGCGACGTCGATTCGTTCATTAGGTTATCAAGCTGGGCATCAATATCACTTTAACTTGTCTGGACTCAACTGCGGCCGTTGTGTCGCAAAACTGAGATCCCTCCTTGAATCGAATTCACTGATTGATGAGATTGATGTTTCAACAACGACGTTATCGCTGTCCACATTATTGAGCCAAAAAAATATAGAGGACATGGTCGCCTCACTGGGCTATCAAGCCAATTCCCCTTCTTCTGTAACGTCTGCTGTTCGCACCGAGGGGGACCTAGCAACGCCAGAGCATCAAGAAGATATGTCGGGCGAGTCGGCAAGCTCTATCCACTTATTGATCACTGGCATGACCTGCGCGAGCTGCGTTGCGTCGGTTGAGCGTGCCCTGACCAAGGTTCAGCAGGTCGCACGTGCTCAAGTCAACCTTGCAGAACAACGTGCTCTTGTTTTTACCAACATTAATAATTCTACCACGCTCAATGCAATCACTGCCGCCGTTGAAGAAGCCGGGTACCAAGCCGAAATCATTGACGATCCCACCCATTTACCAGCACAGCAACTGGCCCAGCAAAGTGCACTGCAATCGCACCATAAACGCAGTGCCGTTGCTGGGATGGTCATCGGTATCCCCTTAATGCTTTGGGGGCTGTTGGGCGGCAACATGATGATCAGCACCAGCCAGAACCAACTGGGATGGGCCGTCATTGGTATACTTTGTTTGTGGCTGCTCGCTACGGCAGGTCAACATTTTTATCTTAACGCATGGAAAGCGCTTATCCATCGACGCGCAACCATGGATACGCTTGTCGCCTTAGGAACCGGAGCGGCTTGGCTGTATTCGATGTTAGTCGTGATTTTTCCGCACTGGTTTCCGGCGGCCTCTCGACACGTCTACTTTGAAGCCAGTGCCATGATTGTTGGCCTAATTTCACTTGGCCACTATATCGAAGCCAAAGCCAAAGCCAAGACGACCCGCTCCCTGCAGGCATTGGTTAACCTGCAACCCAATGAGGCAACGCAGGTCACCCCTCAAGGTGATAAAACCATCACTATAAGCCAAATCGTCAATGGTATGCATTTGCGGATCAAACCCGGTGAAAAAGCCCCGGTCGATGGGCAAGTCGTCTCCGGTGAGTCCTATATTGACGAGTCTATGCTGACAGGAGAGGCCATCCCAGTATTCAAACAAAGCGGGGACACCGTATCAGCGGGCACCCTCAATCAAGATGGAAGCCTAATGATCCAAGCAACAAGTGTCGGTAGCAATACCATGCTGTCTCGGATCATTACGATGGTGAGAGAGGCCCAAAGCAGTAAACCAGCAATCGCCAAACTGGCCGACCAAATTTCATCCGTCTTTGTCCCTGTCGTCGTGGCAATCGCACTCCTTGCTGCCGCAGTGTGGTTTATGGTCGGTCCGGAGCCAAGGGCAAGCTACATGCTGGTAGTTGCCACAACGGTATTGATTATCGCCTGCCCCTGCGCGTTAGGGTTAGCAACGCCTCTGTCAGTTACCGTCGGAATAGGTAAAGCCGCGGAAATGGGTATTTTAATTAAAGATGCGGATGTGCTGCAATCTGCCAGCAAGGTAGATACCGTTGTGTTTGACAAAACCGGCACACTGACTCAAGGCAAACCCGACGTTCAACATCTGTTTGCCTCCAACGGCAATGAGGAGCAATTACTGGTTCTTGCGGCCAGCCTTGAACAGGGTTCCGAGCACCCTCTGGCCAAAGCCATCGTACGCCATTCTCAAAAAACTCAACAGGTACTGTATGCAATTGAAGGGTTCAGGAACCAAAGGGGGATTGGCGTCTTTGGCTACCATCAACAACAAGAAATTGGCGTAGTTTCATTACCTTATGCGCTGCAGCAAGGTTGGGATCTTAGCGCCCTACAAGCAGACTTAGATCGGTGTTCTCGCCACGTTTGGACGCCTGTAATTGTCGTCCAACAGCTTCAAGTTATCGGCTTGATTGCAATTTCTGACCCGATTAAACCTGATGCAAAGGCTGCTGTTGAAGCGCTCATTGCCGCCAAAGTAACCCCTGTCATGCTCAGTGGTGATCACCGCCATGTTGCAGAGTCAATTGCAAAACAGCTCGGTATTGAGCAAGTGATCGCTCAAGTGCTACCGGATCAAAAAGCGGGTCACATCAAAGCGCTGCAAACATCAGGTCATCACGTTGCCATGATAGGGGATGGCGTCAATGATGCCCCCGCGTTAGCGCAAGCCGATATTGGCATCGCAATGGGCAGCGGCAGCGATGTCGCCATCGAAAGTGCCCAAATGACTCTGCTCAATTCATCACCGCTTGCGGTGGTGAAAGCGATAGAACTGTCGAAAGCCACTGTTCTCAATATGAAGCAGAACCTTTTCGGCGCCTTTTTGTACAACTCACTAGGTATCCCGATTGCCGCTGGAATATTGTACCCAAGTTTTGGCTTTTTGCTCAGCCCAGTAGTGGCAGGGGCAGCAATGGCCCTTTCGTCGATTACTGTGGTCAGTAACGCTAACCGCTTAAGATTATTTAAACCATCATAATCAAAATGAGAGATCTCTATGAAAACAAAACTGCTTCCCTTCTTGTCGCTGGCATTGGTTTCCAGCCACGCTTTGGCAAATGAGGTATTAAACCATAAATCCCCATATTGCGGCTGTTGCAGTGAATGGAGTAAACACATGCGGGACGCTGGATTCACTGTTGAAGAAGAACTGCATCAGGACATGGCTCCGATTAAACAAAAATTGGGTATCACTCCAGAATTAAGCTCTTGCCACACAGCGGAAATCAACGGTTATGTGTTTGAAGGCCATGTTCCTGCCCAAGATATCAAGGCTTTTTTAGCGAATCCACCCAAAGATGCCAAAGGCCTCGCCGTACCGGGAATGCCGATGGGCTCGCCCGGTATGGAGTACGGCAAGAAAAATGACGCCTATTCTGTCTATGCTTTTAATGAAAAACACCAAGCGTTTGAGTATCGAACCTACCCAAAAGGAAAGTTTTAACTTTTTATGTTGGTCATTAACTTTTCTCACGGCTTGATTAAATCAAAGTAAAGATTAGTTAATAATCAAATAAAAACAAAGGTTTATATATAAAATTCAAACAAATTTAAATATTTTTATTTATATTATTAGCGAATATTCATTCTCAAAGCTAGCGTAGCGGACAATCTATGAGCACGCCTTTTCCTCTCTCACCCCCGTAATCACGGAGTAGGGATAGGCTTGCTTTTTCTGTTCCACTAACATTTAAAAGCTAATATTTATGAATAAAGCAATTCTATTGGCAGCAAGTACTGCCTTAATCTCTTTGCCTTCATTGGCTGGCCAAAACTATGTCGCACTGGAAATCGGTAACGGCTCATATGACGTGTCGGCAACGGATGGTGCTCGTACTGTTGTTAACGATATGAGAAACACAGGATTTATCAGCTTAAAAGGCGGCCACTACTTTAGCGATAACCTAAGAGCATATGGCTATGTTCAAACAGGCGGGGAAACCAGCGTAGAATATATTCGCGATAATATTAAGTTTGCGATATCAAGCTACGAGTTAGGTATCGGTGCTGACTACCTATTCAACGTCTCTAATAACTTTTATTTATTGGCTGGCACCAATATTGGTTTACACAACAGTAAATTTGAAATCTCAGGAACAAAAACTGGCCGCCATATCAACGATTCAAATTCGGTTCTGGCGTCTGGTGTCATTTTAGGTGCGGGCTATCACTTTACTAAGCAATTTAGTATGGAGCTAGGCTATCGTTACAGTTATTTCCACGACAATGAGTTTAAATTCGAAGGCACTGAGGCCAAGTTCAAAGCCTCCAATACCGCTTACCTGAATGCAAGCTACGCATTCTAAAAAATTCTCTTGGGCGCAGTTCTTGTGCCCATTTTTATCACTTTCATCTATCTGCCCTGTCGAATTCTTATTTTTGAGACAAGTCATTTAAAAAAGACATTTACCAGCAACGCTCATCTTCGGTACAATGTTCGGCTTTCCTCGTGATCTTGTCCGTGATTAGAGCAGCATGAACATACTAGAACAAGCAAAAATAGCACAATGTGACATTGCAATTGCCGATCTAACGTACAGTCCAACGGATAAGGTGTTGCGTTCCAATCAAGTTGACATTGCCCTAGAACCCCGAAATTTGGCCCTACTTGAAATTTTGCTTTCCAATGTCGGTGAACCGACCTCTATCGAGACCTTTATCGAATCAGTGTGGGAAAGCCAGCATATTTCAAATAACGTCGTCACCAATCGGATTAGCTTACTACGCAATCTTTTTCGTCAGCATTCGAAACAATCTGACCCCAATAAAATCATCGTCACTTACCCCAAACGGGGTTATTTTCTGTCGGAAAGTAGTGTCAAGCTAAAAAAAGGCAGTCAAAAAACAGACCAACAGGCTGTTAAGATAAGTCAATTTCACACCAAGCCTCTTGTTTCGAATCGATGGGTTTGGCTTCTCGTGTTCCCACTTTTAATAGCTTGTGGTGTACTGGCTCACCATAATTGGCTCCATTACCAAATAAAACAACAAGATAGTTCCCTGTTCATTCCCCAGGTCAGGCTGTTACTAGATAGTGTCAATTATGAAGAACAAAGCCTTGCCGATACCGCGCTGACGTTAAAGACATTGCTGTTGTACTCACAAAGCCGCTTTCCCTATATTCATTTGTCTAACCAACTTTCACCGTCTTACTATTTGCACAGTTTAAGCGAGCATCAGCACTTTCCCGGTTCAGATGCCGTACTCGATTCAGACTACACACTCAATTTCAACTTGTGGACTAATACGAATGGGACATTCAGCTTAGAAAGCCTGCTCTATTACTCCGCATCGACCCGCGTCGCATGGCGAAAAGTTTACCCGATGGCGCCAACCGAACTCTCAACGGCCGTTAATCAAATTAACGGTGATCTTCGCGAATATTTTGAACTACCAAAAACCATCGACCAAGCAACATTAAGCTTCGAGGAGACATTTAAGCCAATGTCACCAGAGGTTCTGGATCAGGTTTTGTTACGCTCTCACTCGGATATCGATATCTTTTTCTATACCCGAGAATTGCTGTTTATGGATGTGTCTCCAGAAGATTTCACCGCCTGGCTAAAAAAAGTCAGACAGCAAACCCCGGTTCCCCATACAGATTTACATGTACTCCTCGCCCTGCTCACTTATCGTTCCGGAGATATCGAGCGCAGTTTACGAATGTTACAACGTGAATACTTCAAGGAAATCCCTGACAATGCCTTGGTCTTTACGCTAAAGTCGAACGTCAGCAGGGTAATGGGTGAGCAACAACGCTCAATGAGTTACCACCTCAAAGCATTATCGGCTTTGACCAGTACTTTATCCGCGCAGCAGGTGTTGCAACATTACTCATCGTCAGACAGGCAAAACTCTTGCCTCAATTTATGGCGGGAAGCCCTACACGATATCAAAGCTATTCATGACTCTCAGTCCGTCCTTTGGCAAGGGCTTGAGCAATTTTGCCAGCCCTATGAGGAACAATAATCCCATCCGTTGAACGAAAAAAAACCACTGAATAAACAGTGGCTAGATGTCAATTTAAGAAACTAAGACCCTTTAATCAGATCGACCATCATTTCGATATGCCGGTCATCGTCATTGAGGCACGCAATAAAGTTAAATTCAGTGCCCCCTGCATCTTCGAAAATTTCACGGCATTGCTGCGATATTTCTTCTAATGTTTCAAGGCAATCGGATGAAAAGGCAGGCGTCATAATATCCAATGTCTTAATGCCTTTAGCAGGTAAACGTTCCAAGGTTTTATCAGTATAAGGTTGCAACCACGGCTCTCGACCAAAACGAGACTGGTAAGTCATCCCAATCTGATCTGCGTTCAATCCAAGCTCTTTGCCAAGCAACTCAGTGGTCATCTCACAATGCTGCGGATAGATGTCGCCATTGTCCGCGTAGCGCTGCGGTATACCATGATAAGAACAAAGTAGATAATCACCCCGCCCATTCTTTTCCCATGAACGCCTGACACTGTCCGCTAAAGCTCGAATATAAAGAGGGTGGTCATGATAATCTCGCACGAGCCGATACCCTGGCATAACGGGCAAATGTTTGAATGCTTTGGTCAGACCATCAGAGACTGCCGCTGTCGTGGTGTTTGAATACTGAGGAAACAGCGGTAGAACAATCACTTCTTCGACACCTTTTTTCAGCAAGGCTTCGAGGCCCATTTGCAAACTAGGCCGGCCATAGGTCATACCTAACTCGACCGGGATATCGACGTTCAACGCCAATTTTTCTGCCTGCTTTTGGGAATAAACCAATAAAGGAGAGCCCTCTTCCATCCATACCATCTGATAGAGTTTGGCTACTTTTGGCGAACGAATGGGCAATATCACACCATGTA
The DNA here is from genome assembly GCF_013074385.2 of Vibrio ostreicida. Lineage (GTDB taxonomy): Bacteria > Pseudomonadota > Gammaproteobacteria > Enterobacterales > Vibrionaceae > Vibrio > Vibrio ostreicida. The sequence continues at coordinate 390,940 of NZ_JABEYA020000002.1, read as the reverse complement.
AAATCGGACACCATAACCAACGCGTCATATCAACCACGCGCTGATCATGTAAGAACTGACTCAGAAAGCGTTTAATCGCAGGCGCAGTCGGCGCATCCGGGGTTCCTAAATTAACCAGTAATACACCCTGTTTTTTATTGCTTTGCATAGTTTCCTATTGACACTAAAATTGACGTTGTACGTAACAAAGATCTTTATAGATCAAGGTATAGGCATAAAAAAAGCGACCCTGTTAGGGGTCGCTTTCACTATAGCAAATTTTCAAAATTAGCCGCTAGCAATTTATGCTAACCCTTTCTCAATATCTGCGCTCACCTCAGCAACTTGCTTAGTACCGTCAAATTTCAAGTACTGAGTGTTGCCCAACTGTGCTTCTTTACCATAGTACTCGATAAGTGGTGCCGTTTGTTCGTGGTAAACACCTAAACGCGCACGCACTGTTTCTTCTTTATCGTCATCACGAACCACCAAAGCTTCACCTGTTATGTCATCTTTTCCTTCCACTTGAGGTGGGTTAAAAGTGACATGGTAAGTACGACCAGAAGGCAGGTGAGCACGACGACCCGCCATACGCTCAACAATCACATCATTGGCCACGTCAAATTCAATCACATAGTCAACCGTGATGCCCATTTCTTTCAAGCCATCCGCCTGAGGAATGGTGCGAGGAAAGCCATCGAGTAGGAATCCTTTTTCACAATCACTCTGAGCAATGCGCTCTTTGATTAAGCCAAGGATGATGTCATCAGACACGAGTTGGCCAGAATCAATTACCGCTTTGGCTTGTTTGCCCATTTCGGTGCCTGCTTTGATCGCTGCACGCAACATGTCACCTGTAGAGATTTGTGGAATACCATACTTCTCCATAATGAATTGAGCCTGTGTGCCTTTGCCTGCACCTGGGGCACCTAGAAGAATGATGCGCATGTTAAATCCTCTCAAAGATAATAATAATTTATACCGAAGCTCACTATGCGGTGGTTCAAGACACATCGCTCAGACACACGGTAAGTTTCGGTATAATTGTTTTTGTAACGACAATAAAACAGGCGTGCACAATACACGCCCGATCACTTTGTTTCAAGATGGCAGTCTACCACATAATTGAAACTGCCAATGTCACTTACGGTGAAACAGTGCTGAAACACTCATATTCAACTGCAAACACATGGCGTTTTATTAACCCAATCTCGGTAGAGCTGAAAAAGCTCGCAATTTTGCGAGCTTTCATTGGAGAATGACCGATTAACGAAGCGTCAGAAGTGAATTAATCGCACCCACAAACTGTGATGGGTCTTCCATTGCTCCACGCTCTGCCAACATCGCCTGACCCAGAAGCACCTCAACCCAGCGGCCGAAGGCCTCCTCGTCGGCTTCGTCCGCCATGCGTTTAACCAACTCATGTTCTGGGTTAATTTCAAAGATGTATTTTACTTCTGGTGCCGCTTGACCCGCTGCTTCAAGCAGTTTCGCCATCTGCGTACCCATTTCAAAATCATCCGTCACAACAACCGCTGGTGTTGAAGCCAACTTAAAGGTGGTACGAACTTCTTTGACCCGCTCGCCCAAATATTCTTTGGTGCGATCAACAACAGATTTGAACTCTTCTTCTGTTTCCTTTTGCTTTTCTTTTTCCGCTTCATCTTCGAACGAGCTTAGATCCAAACCCGCCTTCGTGATTGACTGGAACGGCTTACCGTCAAATTCAGTCAGATAGTTCATCAACCATTCGTCAATGCGATCAAACATCAGAACCACTTCAATGCCTTTGGCTTTGAATTGTTCTAAGTGAGGGCTATTCTTTGCCGCCGCGTAGCTGTCAGCCGTCAGGTAGTAAATTTTATCCTGACCTTCTTTCATTCGCTCAACGTAAGATTCTAACCCCACGGTTTGTTCAGCAGAATCCGCTTCTGTTGATGCAAAGCGCAATAACCCTGCCACTTTTTCCTTGTTGCCCATGTCTTCCGCTGGGCCTTCTTTAAGCACCAAACCAAACTCTTTCCAGAATGACTGATATTTTTCTTCGTCATTCTTTGCCATGCGTTCAAGCATAGTGAGCACACGTTTAGTACACGCATTACGTAGAGATTGAGTGACCTTGTTATCTTGCAGAATTTCACGTGACACGTTAAGTGGTAAATCGTTTGAATCAATTAAACCGCGCACAAAACGTAAATAAGACGGCATGAACTGCTCGGCATCATCCATAATGAATACGCGCTGAACATACAGCTTCAGGCCAGATTTATGGTCACGGTTCATCATATCCCAAGGGGCTTTCGCCGGGATATACAGCAAGCTTGTGTAGTCGTTTTTACCTTCTACGCGATTGTGGCTCCATAAAAGGGGATCAGCAAAATCATGTGATACGTGCTTGTAGAACTCCTGGTACTCTTCTTCAGAGATGTCTGACTTGTTGCGAGTCCAAAGCGCTTGAGCTTTGTTGATTTGCTCCCACTTCTTATCGCCCGTCTCATTACCTTCTTCGTCACGCTCAACCGTCTGGATCGAGACTGGAATGCCAATATGATCAGAATATTTACTGATCACTTCGCGCAGACGCCACTCACTAAGGAACTCTTTTCCTTCCTCGCGCATATGCAAGACAATATCCGTACCACGTGATTCTTTCTTGACCGTTTCGATGGTGTAATCACCTTCACCAGCAGAATGCCACTGCACAGCTTCATCACTTGATACACCAGCAGCACGCGTGCGAACCGTCACGGCATCAGCTACGATAAAGGCTGAGTAGAAACCAACGCCAAACTGTCCAATCAGCTGAGAGTCCTTTGACTGGTCTTCTGACAGTTTAGAGAAAAAGTCCGCTGTCCCTGATTTGGCAATCGTACCTAGATGTTCAATAACATCATCACGGCTCATTCCGATACCGTTATCTGAAAGAGTCAACGTATTCGACGCTTCATCGAAAGACAATTTGACCCCTAGGTCAGTATCACCCTGGTAGAGACCTGAATCAGATAGCGCCTGAAAGCGCAATTTGTCTGCTGCATCAGAGGCATTAGAAATCAATTCGCGCAAAAAGATCTCTTTATTAGAATAAAGAGAGTGAATCATTAAATGAAGTAGCTGTTTTACTTCTGATTGAAAGCCACGAGTTTCTTTGTTTGGTGTTGCTGTATCGCTCATGCTAGCTCCGTAACATTTAAAATGATCGAACCTGACGACTAAAATCAGGTTCGATACTGACATAACCTGAGGATTAACATGAGGGTGACAATTGTAAATTCAAGGTCAAAAATCATAAAAACATTGTTTTTTTGATCTGGTTTTGTCTATCCTTGCTCATCAAAAAAATCAAAAAAACTAAAGAAGACCCCCTAGAACACTGGGATTTCCAACACTTGATGATATTCATACGCAACTATGGTCACAACAAATGAGTAATATAGGCACTAAGTTTAATCTTGCTAACCGATTTACGTTTGACCCCAACACAAATTCTCTGGTGGACAAATTAAATGATGATGAGGTCATCCGTCTGGGGAGTAATGAGAGCCGTATCCTGCTATTAATGGCTGAAAAGCCCAATGATATTGTCTCTCGCAATGAATTGCATGACTTTGTCTGGCGTGAACAAGGCTTTGAAGTCGATGATTCAAGCCTGACTCAGGCCATCTCAACGCTGCGTAAACAGCTTCAGGACTCCACCAAAACCCCTGAGTACGTGAAAACCGTTCCAAAACGCGGCTATCAACTGATCTGTAGCGTAGAACGAGCGACGCCTCTAATGGCTGGTGATCTCTTAGACACTGACGATCTCGGCGAGCTTTCAGATAAGGCGTCCTCTTCATACGATAGGGCCAAAGAACAAGGTCTAGATTCTACCACTGCTGAGTCGAGCATCTCAGACTCCGCAACCACCGCAGAGAAATCAAGCTGGTTAGTCAGAGTGATGCTTGCGCTTGCCGTCACACTGCCGTTGTGCGTACTGCTGTTTACTAACCCAGCAGAGTCAAAGTTTCGCCAAGTAGCTATGTACGACAATACGCCAGTGATGACGCCTCTCAATCACCCAGATTTAAGTAAATGGTACCCTTCGATTGAACAGTGTATCAAGCGTTACAATACTGCTCACATCGATAAATTACCGGTTGAAGTCATTGCGACGGGCGGACAAAACAATCAATTGATACTTAACTATATCCACTCTCTCGCCAGTTCTGGTGAAAACATTACGGTGCGCATTTTTGCAATGCAGCAGGACTTAAGTAGTGTCTGCCAATAGGAATAACAATATGAACCAAAAATTCGCAGCAAGTATTCTGGTTATCTCGGCCTTGTTTAGCAGTTGGCTTTACTGGGGAAGCGATCTGAAGCTGGAACAAGTGCTTATCGCCAATGAGTGGCAATCAAAGATGGTTACGGTCATTTCCGACAGTCTTAAGGAAGAATCCGTCGGCTCACTGCGCCGCGTGAATGTCGACTCAAACGTAAAATATTTGCCCAACGGAAAATACAATCGCTACGCAACCGTACGTCTTTATGGCGACAACGCCAATGCCGAAAGTGTCATTAGTATCTCGGAAAAAGGAGAATGGGACATCAGTGACAACTATTTGCTGATCTCTCCAACTGAGTTCAAAAATGTCTCCTCACCACAGAGTAAAGACTTTACCGCCGACCAACTCAACTTGATTACTCAGATCTTTAAAATGGATGCCCAACAAAGTCGTCGCATCGATATTGTGAATGAAAAAGCGCTGCTGCTAACCAGCTTGAACCACGGTTCTACCGTTTTGTTTTCTAATTAAGTCACGAATAAAGGCTGCTGCCAAGATGAGCAAAGCATACATTGATATTTATTACTGCCGACAGTGTAACTGGATGCTGCGATCGACCTGGTTATCGCAAGAGTTGTTGCATACCTTCAGTGAAGAGATAGGCACAGTTTCCCTTCACCCCGATACGGGAGGAAGATTCGAGATACACTGTAATGGCCAATTGATCTGGGAAAGAAAACAACAAGGAGGTTTTCCTGAAGCCAAGGTCTTGAAACAAAAAGTCAGGGACATCATCGCACCAGATCGCGAGCTCGGTCACTCAGATAGTCATAAGACCTAAACAACATAAATCAGCCAAACGCGAAAGATGCCACCTTGTTTGAAGCGTCATACAAGGTTAGTGTCATCTCGAGCCATACCATTAATCACTATATTGTTATAGCTCACCAATCCAATGATCTCGCCATTTTCAATCACAGGTGCTCGGCTAATACCAAAGCGCTCAAACAAACGAGCGCAGTATTTTACATTCATATCAGGTTGAACTGATAACGCTGGCTTAGTCATAATTTCATAAATATTGGTCCGATCAGGCGAGCGATTTTTTGCTAGTACTTTCTTCGCTATATCATTCATTAAGACCAAACCAAATTCATCGTCAGCATTCCGCTTATTGATCACCAACGCTTTGACCCCATGCGCCCTAGCCAACTGAATGCCTTCTCGAACTGTTGTTAACCCATCAATCATAACGTAGGCGCTGCCCATCACATCTCTGACACGGATAGTTTCATGTTCGCTCATAGCTCATCCCCTACAACTTTGGTTAGCGTTTCTACCTGATGCGCAACCCCTACCGCATCCTCTATATCAATCTGTACCGCGATTCCCTGCCCTGATTCTTGATCGAATTCACCCACATCACTAATGGTCTCGAGGATGTATCGAGCAAGATGCTCTTCAACCACAAACAACAAAACATCTCGCTGCACTTCAAGCGTCAAACCGAAAAAGGTCGGCTTCTTATTCAAACCTTCACCTCTGGCATGATTAATCACGGTTGCCCCAGTCGCGCCTGCACTTCGAGCCGCATCCAGTACTCGCTCGGTTTTACCGTCTTCCACAAAAGCCAATATCAATTTAAAGCGCATTTTTGGTGTCCTCCTGCGTTGATCTATTACTCAGCCAACGAGTCATCTGGGCATAGCCCATTACAGAAATAATTGGAAACAAGCTAGCAAACGCTATCAACCCAAAACCATCAATCATGGGATTACGCCCTGGTACTGTCGAAGCCAACCCCAACCCTAAAGCAGCCACCAGAGGCACGGTAACCGTTGACGTGGTTACCCCACCTGAATCGTAAGCCAAAGGAACGATAAATTGAGGCGCATAGAAAGTTTGGATAACCACAATAATGTAGCCTGCAATAATGTAATAGTGGATAGGGTCTCCAACAACGATCCGATAACTCCCTAATGCGATTCCTGCTGCCACACCGAATGCCACCGCAAAACGAAGACCATTAACACTAATGGCACCACCGGACACCTGACTGGCTTTTATCGCCACTGCTATCAGGGAAGGCTCGGCGATCGTGGTGCTAAAACCAATACTAAAAGCAAACAGGTAAACCCAGTAATAGTCTTTCCAGACGACGGTATCTGATGGGGAGATTTTCGATGCCTGAATAAATTCGGGGTTGGTAAGCTGGATAGCCATGGTTTCCCCCAAAGGAAACAACGCCATCTCTAATCCAATAAGAAACAAAGACAAACCGACAATAACGTAGGCAAAGCCAAGTAATACCTTGGGAAGGTTAGTCACTGGACGGCGCAATACCGCAAATTGAAAACCAAAAATAATACTGGCAATCGGCATCACATCGCTGACTGTACTGCCAAAAGTATCCAGAAACTGAGACCAGTCAATCATGCGATCACCATGCCATAGATCATCACAAACATCATGGGTAAGAGCGAGGCAAAGGCAATTAAACCAAAGCCATCAATCATGGGATTACGCCCTTTTATAGCCGACGCCAATCCGACCCCCAATGCGGTCACCAGCGGCACCGTAATCGTTGACGTCGTCACGCCGCCTGAATCGTACGCAACGCCAATGATGCTATCAGGGGCAAACAACGTCAGAACAACCACTCCAATGTACCCACCGATGATCATATATTGTATCGACCACCCCTTAAGTATCCGAAGGACACCGAGCATAATGGCAATACCTACAGACAAAGCAACGGTATAGCGTAAACCATTGGCATAGTCCTCCATCGCCTGTGTTTCTGCCGAGATCATTCCCCCTTCCGAAGCAACATTCGCTGCTTCTTTAGCAACCGCGGTCAAGGCAGGCTCAGCCACCGTCGTACCAAAACCAAGACAAAATGCAAACACCATTAGCCAGCCAACACTGCCTTTTCGAGCGAAAGCCTGCGCCATAGACTCTCCAATCGGAAACAACCCCATTTCCAACCCAAAAATGAAGAAGCTTAAGCCCATCACGACCAAGACTAAGCCAACAACGATAGACAACATATTGGGCAAGGGCTCACGCAACACCAGCACTTGGAAAAAAGCGATCACAGCCACAATAGGCAGAAGATCTCTTAAGCTCCCAAATAACGCTTTCAACAGCGCAAGAATCGCCTGCATAATGATCTCGAGTCTATGAAGTACTTGTTTAGAATGACAAATGAATTCACGAGAAAATGTGACTACTTTGGCGAAACAGCCAATCAACGCCACCGAGTGTGAATTCTGTGATAATCACAGTTTCTTAATGGTATATGAATGTAAAAACCGCTAACTTGCTATAATCTTTGAGGTTTGATGTATACTGATTATTCAGGCAACAGTGGAGGGTGAAAGGAGATTGGCATGAAACTACTACTCACTGGTGGCACCGGTTTTATAGGCCGAGAACTGCTTAAGCACTTGACCACTCACGAAGTGGTTCTACTTACCCGTTCCCCAGACAAAGCGAAATCAGCCGTCAATCATGCTGATATGGGCAATATCACTTATGTGTCTGAACTGAGCAGCTTCAATGACCTCAATGAGTTTGATGCCGTGGTCAATTTAGCGGGGGAACCCATAGCTGACAAACGCTGGACCGCGCAACAAAAAGAGATTATTTGTAAAAGCCGCTGGCGTATAACAGAACAAATCGTCGATTTAATTCATGCCAGTACGAGCCCACCTTCCGTATTTATTAGTGGTTCGGCTGTCGGCTATTATGGAGATCAGCAAGCTCACCCCTTCGATGAAGCCTTGCATGTTCAATCAGATAGCTTTCCTCATCATGTTTGTGCCAAATGGGAACAGCTAGCCAACCATGCTCGCTCAGAGTCAACTCGTGTGTGTCTACTTCGCACCGGTATCGTTCTTGGACTCGGTGGCGGCGCGCTGAGTAAAATGCTTTTGCCTTACAAACTAGGATTAGGGGGGCCGATCGGCAGCGGTCAACAATATATGCCGTGGATCCACATGCTGGATATGGCAAGAGGGATTGTTTACCTACTGGACACCGAGCATGCCAGTGGTGAGTTTAATTTTTGCGCTCCCCACCCCGTGACGAACAAGCAGTTCAGTCAAACGCTGGCCCAATCGGTCAATCGCCCTCATTTCCTGTTTACACCAAAATGGACACTGCGTCTTGCAATGGGGGAAAGCGCCATATTGCTGTTCGACAGCCTCCGCGCGAAACCCAAAAAACTCACTGAGCTGGGTTTTAGATTTAGCTATTCACGCTTAGAACCCGCCCTAAAAAATATCTTACAACATCATGAGTAATCTTCTACCCTAGCCTAATGCTGGACTCTATACAAAAGGAAACCATGACAAAATCAATTTTGATCACAGGCTGCTCTAGTGGCATCGGCTATGTGTCTGCCCACGCCCTGCATAACAGAGGTTACCAAGTCATTGCCTCTTGCCGCCAAGCCCAAGATGTCAAACGACTTAATGAACAAGGCCTCACCTGCATCCAACTCGATCTCAGTGACACCGACAGCATCACTAAAGGCATTCAAGAAACGTTAGCGATAACCGAAGGGAAACTGGATGCCTTGTTCAATAATGGGGCTTATGGGCAACCGGGCGCCTTGGAAGATTTACCTACTCAAGCCCTAAGAGAGCAATTCGAAACCAACGTCTTTGGATGGCATGAATTAGTGAAAGGTATCCTGCCCATTATGCGTCAGCAAGGGCACGGACGAATAATTCAAAATAGCTCTGTGCTTGGATTTGCTGCAATGAAATACCGCGGAGCCTATAACGCGTCTAAGTTTGCCATTGAAGGCTGGACAGATACGCTAAGACTAGAATTGGCCGACTCGAACATTAAAATCAGTTTGCTTGAACCTGGCCCGATTGAAACTCAGTTTCGATCCAATGCGTTGAAGGCCTTGATGAAATGGATTGACACGCAAAACAGTGTTCATCAAAAAGCCTACCAACAGCAGCTCAGCCGCCTAGATAACGAGACCTCTAACAACTCGTTCGTCCTTCCTGCCGATGCATGCCTTGCCCCTTTAATTGATGCGATTGAGTCAAATAAGCCGAAGATTCGTTATCGGATCACAACACCCACCAAGATCTTTGCCATCCTAAAAAGATTGCTGCCCACGCGATTGCTCGACCAGATATTGGCTCGTGCGGCTTAAATATGCACCATGTCATGTTAACGTAACACGTCAACGATAAATTTAAATTGTGATCTTATTCTCTTTAATATTTTATCTTGCGTTACATTCGGTAAAGAAACATGACATTAAACCAATTGAACTGGCTTGGTGTGGGTATCGCGCTAACTTTGTTTATCGTGTTATAGGCACCTTTGCTGACATCAGATTTGAAAGACACCGCACGCCTTCGCGGTGTTTTGTCTGACCTAGTCCCTTGATATCTTTAAGCTCTGCCCATATGTTTGAAGGTATAATCCAATTTTGGCAAGGAATGACCCGATGCAATCCCCTTTTATTGTGGAACTCAACGAACAAAATTTCCGTCAAGTCCTTGAAGGCTCAATGCAAACCCCTGTGCTTGTCCATTTCTGGGCACCGATGAGCCAAGAAAGTACGCTTATCATCCCAGAGCTACAAAGCTTGGCCCAACAATATAATGGGGCGTTTACTCTGGCTCTACTCAACTGTGAACAAGAACAGATGATTGCCAGCCAATTTGGTATCCAAACTCTGCCCACGATTGCGCTTTTCATCAATGGTCAGGCGGTTGACGGCTTAGGCGGTCCACAGGAAATAACAGCGGTTCAAAACCTGCTGACCAAGCACCTCCCGAGTCAAGATGAACTCAACCTCAAACAAGCGCTCGATCTCATTCAATCAGGCCAGCACTCTCAAGCGTTACCATTGCTTCAAGCCCTACCTGAAGACATGAAGCAAACTGGTGATGTCAAATTAGCGCTTTCTGATTGCTATCTTGAGACCCAAAACTTCGATCTGGCAAAAACGTGGTTGGAGCACATTCCTCTGGAATATCAAGATAACTATTACAAAGGCTTGGTCGCCAAACTGGAGCTTCATGCTCAGGCAGCCAATAGTCCGGAAATTCAGTCTCTAGAGCAAGCCCTTCACGAGACCCCAAACGATACCAAAGTTATCTCTGAACTGGCGTTAAATTATCATCAGGTCAATCGAGATGAAGAAGCACTAGAGCTCCTGTGGGGACAGCTGCAAACAAATCTCAATGCTGCCGATGGTGAATTGAAAAAGCACTTTATGGATATTTTATCCGCATTGGGCCAAAGTAACCCCGTTGCCGCCAAATATCGCCGTCAACTCTATTCAATTCTGTATTAATATTTAAACACCAAATAAGAAAGTCGGTTTATCCGGCTTTTTTACATATTCTAGATCAAACTCTCATTTCTTTGGTTTCCCTACCGTATCAAAATAAGCAACTTTCGGCATAATAGAGTCTGAGCTCGACCCTCATTGAGCTATATAACACTAACCTATTGCCCTTTATCATATTTTAATAGCCCCAGAGACTTAAATATAAGGAATCCCCCATGATCGAGTCCCAAATGCTCATTACAATCGGTCTTTTTCTGGTTGTCGCGATTGCGTTTATTTTTGCCAGTGTCAAAACCGTTCCACAAGGTAATCACTGGACAGTAGAACGATTTGGACGTTATACCCAAACTTTAACACCCGGCCTAAATATCATTGTTCCGTTTGTTGATAAAATTGGCCATAAAGTCAATATGATGGAACGTGTGCTCGATATCCCAGCACAAGAAGTGATTTCTAAAGACAATGCCAATGTCACCATTGATGCGGTCTGTTTTGTCCAAGTTATTGACGCGCCAAAAGCCGCATACGAAGTCAACGATCTTGAGCATGCCATTCGTAATTTGACCCTGACCAATATTCGGACCGTACTTGGTTCGATGGAACTGGATGAAATGCTAAGCCAACGTGACATGATCAACGGCAAACTGCTTTATATTGTCGATGAGGCGACCAACCCTTGGGGCGTCAAGGTCACTCGAATCGAAATTAAGGACGTTCAGCCCCCTGCAGATTTGACCGCTGCGATGAACGCACAAATGAAAGCCGAACGACATAAACGGGCAGACATCCTCTCAGCAGAAGGTATCCGTCAGGCTGAAATTTTAAAAGCCGAGGGACAGAAACAATCTGAAATTTTAAAAGCGGAAGGGGATAAACAAGCTGCTATCCTTCAAGCAGAAGCGCGTGAGCGTGCAGCCGAAGCAGAAGCCAAAGCCACAGCTATGGTCTCTGACGCGATTGCAAAAGGGGATATGAAAGCCGTAAACTACTTTATTGCTCAGGGTTATACTGAAGCACTGCGTAGTATTGGTACCGCCGAGAATGGCAAGATCATCATGTTGCCGCTCGAGGCCTCTGGACTTATGGGGTCCGTGGCAGGGATTGCTGAAATGTTCGCGCTTAAATCAGATAAAAACGAATAACGTACGAGGCTCTCTTGATCGAATTACTCGAATCTTTAAATTACTGGCACTGGCTGGCTTTGGGGCTAGCCTTACTGGCATTTGAAATATTTGGAACCGCAGGCTACTTCCTTTGGCTTGGCCTCTCGGCACTTATTGTTGGGGTGTTAATGAGCTTATTGCCTATGAGCTGGCAGCTTCAGTGGGTTTCGTTCGGGGTATTTTCCTTAATCACCACATGGCTATGGTGGAGACGCCAATTCAAACATGACGCCATTGATGATCGCCACCGAGATCTTAACCAAAAACATAAGCAATTACTGGGGCAAACCTTGGTGGTCGAGGAAGATCTCGCCCCTGGAAAACATCGAATTAAAGTCGGTGACAGCACTTGGTCGGCACAAACCACCAAACCAATAGCGGCAGGAAGCTTGGTCGAAATCATCGATGTCGACGGGATTATTCTTACCATTGAAGAAAAAATCCAATAATATGACAGGCTCTTGCCATGCGCAAAGAGCCTTATTTTCATCAAGGATCTCACCGTCTATGGCAAACACATCCATAACGATAGGGCCTCAACTTCAAGCCTCACTCTCGTGATCTTTCTCTAATAAAGAGCGCGAAGCTAATCAAATCATTCAAGTGCTCCGCCAATCTCCCTAAAATTGCGGAAAAAAACATGTCCAGTCACCAAGATAAATAGAACTGGGTTTCTTCCGTTCCGCTTTCAGGGCTGAGGCTACTCTTGCCATGGCGGTACTCGCTCAAAATGATAACGATTACCGCTATGGTCAGCCGATCTTAAATAATCAAATCTAAATATTCTTGCTCAGAGAGGACTTTAACCCCTTTTTCTCTCGCGCCCTTTATCTTGGTCTCTCCGACTTTGCTCCCAGCCACAAGGTACGTCGTTTTTCCGGTAACAGATTTGGCGACTTTGGCTCCCAATGATTTAGCTTGCTTTTCCATGTCTCCGCGATTGCCTTGTACCATGGTGCCTGTAAAGACAATAGTGGCACCTGCTATCGGTGAAGAAGCTCCCCCTTGTTCTGACAACTTAGGTGTAACGCTTAGAGTGAAACCAAGATCATACACTTTGAAAAACTCTTGTTTAATATTCGCTAAACCTTCGACAATCGCTTCTGCACTCACCGCCGCGAATCCATCAATTTTGGCAAGATCATCAACACTCGTTTCAAACAGCTCCACCAAGGAATAGTGCTGCAGTAACTTCTCACCGTTACCACCGCCTAGGCGACTCACACCAAATGCAGAAAGAAAACGCCAATCTTCTATTTCAATGTCTCTGCTTGCTTGCAGTTGTTCAAAGAGATTTTTCGACGTTTTTTCTCCAAACCCATAGGCCGTAAATTGATGGGATTTAAGACCATACATTTGGTGAATGTGCTTAATCCCTAGGTTTGATAATTTCTCGATATTTTTGGGACCAAAACCATCGTTATTGCCGAGCGTTTTGAAAAAGTGCACCAGTGTATTTTCTGTCTGAGCAGGGCAGTCACTTTTATTCGGGCACACTAAATGATCAGACTCCCAAATAAGATGAGACTGACAGCTAGGGCATGCCTGCGGGATTTGAGGCTCTGTTGGCTTGATGACTTTTTCAATTTTAGGTATCACTAGACCACTTCGAACAATTTGCAGTGTCGCGCCAGGGCCCACACCATTGGTTTTGACCATGTTGTAATGGTGAACAGTGACTCGGCTAATGGTCGCACCACTAATTCGAGTCGGTACCAATTCAGCTACAGGAGTCACTCTACCTGTTCTCGATGTTTGTGGCGTCACATTGAGAACCTCGACTTCCGCCGACTCATCGTTAATCTTGAAGGCAATTTGCCAGCGGTGAAATTTTCTGGTCGCTCCCATGTGTTCCTTTATGCGAGGGTGCGTCGCTTCCAAAATGACACCATCAACATCATACCCAACCGCATTCCAAATTTGATCAATAATACGCTCAAAATTGGCCATCAACTCCTCTTGGTGACCTCTCCAGTCAGTAATTAAGCTAAACGGATAGAAAACACAAGCCCCCTCTTCAATGGCCGCTAACACGCGTTCATCTACGTTTTTTTCTGCAATAATCGCGGCTTGTATATTTCTCGAATTTTCAAAGTATTGGCTTAAATTTTCTTCGAAATACGTTTTGTCGATAACGATTTCACCCGCCCCTAAACCTCTCTTCCCATTTTGAGCAACTTTCAGGCCACGCTCAAAAGCTCTAGAGACATCCTGCCCCCTCACACCATCACCGCGGGTATACAGTCTTTCACCATCATCAAACGCAGCGTAACCATCAAGTTTTGGCGTGACTCTAATCTCTATGGCTTTTGTATCAAGCGCAAGCTCATTGGCTGCTTTAACGATCCTATCAAGCCATTTTTGAATTTCTTCTATGGAATAGGCTTTATCTGTAGACAACATTTTCTGAGGCAAAGAAACGGTTTTGCCTAAGCTCAATACTTCTGATTCAACTGAGGTTACAAAAGGATGGTCTGCATTATTCTCAGCAAACTTACTGCTAAATTCATCATACTGAAGATCACTGAGCACTGGAAAGCCAGAACGATAACAAGCATTAGCAACAATCAAGTAAGAGAGTTGCTCCTCGTTGCCAAGCTGATAGAAAGTGTTGTCTTTGATCGCCACTTCTACTGTGTTCAAATCCAGATCGACGTCCAAGTTAGAAATGATGGAGAGTTGATCCTTGTTAAACTTAAATTCTGTCATTATTTACTACCGATTATTTTTTAGTGAGATCCTAGAAGCGGTGCACTGCTTGAAGAGTGCGTAAGCTAAGTCGTCGGTGATTTTAGGTGAAGCAGACAAACCTCACCATCGCAAGCGGTTTATCCTCCAGCATCCCGTTTTTCAAACAAGAAAGGCCCCGACATCGGAGCCCTTTGAGCCTAGAGGACGATTATGCTGGCAATAACGCCTTGAACGATTTTATCTGAGAGCGGTACATATCCAAACGATTGGGCGTCATTAAATTGCGCGCATCATCCAGCACATTACCACCTAGATCATCGGCTATTTGCTGCGCGGTTTTAAGCATGAGTTTAAAGTTTTGTTCTGGGTCCCCAAAACAAGGTAACGTCATGAAAAATGAAATGCCTTTGGTCGAAAATTCAGCAGGATCATTGTGCTGAAGCGTACCAGGTTGCATCATGTTCGCCACACTGAACAACACTTTGCCCGTACCCGATAAATCCGCATGACGATGGAAGATATCCATTTCGCCATAGAGCAGGCCATTTTGTTGCATACTGTCAAAGAGTTTGGTACCAACAAAGGGATCAGTGCCCGCACAGTGCACATTGAGAACGATGACTTGCATCTCTTGCTGCTCTGTCGCTTCAGGCTCGGTGTCCAAACGGGTTTCATCAACAATAGGATCAGAAACGGGAAAGGGCGTGTCTGTCTCTGGTATCTCGACGCTCTCGCTCAAAGGTTGCGCCGACATAGGCGGAATCTCAAGTTCAGCGGTCTCTTCAAATCGGTGTTGAGCCGACTCTGGTTCAGAGCTAGGCTCAACATAACCATCGATCAGAGGATCAGACATAATCTTATGCTCGGCAAAATCCGGAGTTTTACGATCCTTGCGAATGATTTCAAAATCGTCATCCGGCGCAAACCCCCGCTCAGGCAACGGTTCTGAATCGGCCTCTTTTTCTTTCTTTAACGGGCGAAGTGGCTGATTACCAAATTTGGCTGCCCCTTCTTTTTTGCTTGTCCATAAACCGTGAAACAATAGCGCGGCAATCGCTAACGCTCCAACAATTATGAGTACAAATCGCAATTCCTGCATTTTCCGCTCTCATCTACTCAATACATTTAGCCTTTCAACTATACATACTGGATCTGGTTAAACCTATCTATAACTAACTCTACCAAAACTCTCACCCGTTTTAGAACAACTTAATGTGAGAAGTTCACACAATGTTGTGATTTTGAACACGCTTTTTTCTTGTTAAGATAAAAAGCGTTCGTTTTTACACCATAAGTCACCTTTAAATTATGAATACAAACATACAACAGCGTTCTGGTTTTGGTTATTTTTTCTTTGGCTTGAAGCTGGCCACTCGACCTGGAATTCGTCAGTTCGTACTTTTACCCCTTTTGACCAACATCCTTCTTGTTGGTGGCGCTCTTTACTATCTCTTCTCACACCTCGATGGTTGGATAGTCGAAATAATGAGCTACCTCCCTTCATTTCTTGACTGGCTCAGTTATGTGTTATGGCCATTAATGATTATGACCATACTCGCAACGTTTACCTACTTCTTTAGCACACTGGCTAATTTTATTGCCGCGCCTTTCAATGGCTTGTTAGCTGAAAAAGTAGAAGAGTATTTAATCGGAGAAAAAATCAACGATGATGGCCTACTCTCCTTGCTCAAAGACACTCCAAGAATTCTGGCACGGGAATGGCGTAAGTTGATCTACGTGTTGCCCAAAGCGATCGGTTTATTTGTGTTGCTCTTGATCCCCGGCCTTGGCCAAACGGTTGGGCCCGTGTTGTGGTTTATTTTTACCGCTTGGGTTCTGGCAATACAATACTGTGACTACCCATTTGATAACCATAAGATCCCATTCAATGACATGCGTTACAAATTGAAACAAAAACAGGGCAAAGCCTACGGCTTTGGCGCTCTTGTGGCAGTCTTCACCACAATTCCGCTGTTAAACTTGATTGTCATGCCTGTGGCGGTATGCGGTGCCACCGCCTTTTGGGTCGCAGAGTGCAAGGATTGACAAACCACTGTGCATGTTGGCCTCACAACATGCACTTGCTCTCATTCTAATAAGTTATAACTTTTTATTTCTTCACTAGATTTTTTACCTAGCCTAATCTTCAATCCATACATTCAAATACTGAACAACCGTTAACAGTGTGGTGTCTACTGTAAAGTCAGGCACCAAACTTTAAACCGATGAAGGATCACACCATGAGCAAGATCTACGAAGACAACTCCCTTACCATTGGCAACACACCGCTGGTCCGTCTCAATAAGGTCAGCAACGGAAATGTACTGGCTAAAGTCGAAGCACGTAATCCAAGTTTTAGCGTTAAATGCCGTATAGGCGCGAACATGATTTGGGAAGCTGAGAAAGCTGGCACTCTCAAGGCCGGTGTCGAACTGGTTGAACCAACCAGTGGCAATACAGGTATTGCCCTTGCCTTCGTTGCCGCTGCTCGTGGTTACAAGCTGACATTAACCATGCCAGAATCAATGAGCCTTGAACGTCGTAAACTGCTTAAAGCACTGGGGGCAAAGCTGGAACTCACCGAAGCAGCAAAAGGCATGAAGGGGGCCATTTCAAAAGCTGAAGAAATTGTAGCAAGTAACCCAGAAAAGTACCTTTTGCTTCAACAGTTCAATAACCCAGCCAACCCACAAATTCATGAAAAGACCACAGGGCCAGAGATCTGGGATGCAACCGATGGGGAAGTCGACGTTCTGGTCGCTGGTGTAGGAACCGGAGGCACCATTACCGGAACAAGCCGTTATATTAAACAAGAAAAAGGCAGAAACATCACTTCTATTGCCGTTGAGCCCGCAGAGTCTCCTGTCATTGCACAAGCATTGGCTGGTGAGGAAATCCAACCTGCTCCGCACAAAATTCAAGGTATCGGCGCAGGTTTTATCCCTGACAACCTAGATTTAGAGCTTCTTGACCGAGTAGAAGCGGTGACATCGGAAGAAGCCATCAGCATGGCTCGTCGCTTGATGGAAGAAGAAGGTATTCTTGCGGGGATCTCTTCTGGGGCCGCCGTTGTGGCAGCCAACAGAATTGCAGAACTGCCTGAATTTGCAGGTAAAACTATCGTCACCATATTACCCAGCTCTGGGGAACGTTACCTCACTTCAGCGCTGTTCGCAGGCATATTTACCGAAAAAGAAAACCAACAATAACCCGTTGCCAAATCAATTTTTCACTGAAAAAAGCCCCGATATGGGGCTTTTTTGTTGATCCCTGCCCCACCTTTGGTAATATCGGGTCAGTTTATTTTTAGCTTCAAAATAAAAGCTGAATGACCATTTATACCCGTGATGAGATCCAGCAAAGATTGGAATCACTCTGGGACAATTTGCAACCAGTATCAAAAGTCACGCTAAATCAACGCGCTGTCTTTGGCACCTCAAAGATTTAAGCGTTATGCTGACTCTGGTTAACAAACTAACAAAAATATATCAATTGGGGTAAAAACATGTACGAGAAGCAAGTAGAAATCACGGCAGAAAATGGCCTTCATACTCGTCCAGCCGCACAGTTTGTAAAAGAAGCCAAAGGCTTCGAAGCCGACATCACAGTGACGTCTAATGGTAAAAGCGCAAGCGCTAAGAGCTTGTTCAAGCTCCAAACTTTAGGTCTAGTAAAAGGCACTCAAGTGACCATTTCAGCTGAAGGCCCTCAGGCGCAACAAGCGGTCGACCATCTCGTGGCCTTAATGGATCAACTGCACTAAGCACATCATCCTGCTCTAAAGCCACTTTGTGATTTCAAAGTGGCTTTATTGGCAATAAATCAGGATTTAAGCTAAACATTATCGTTAGCGCATCCATTTTTTCTCCCGTTTTAACGTTGACCCATTTTAAGGTAAGGCTATGATTTCAGGCATCCTAGCATCTCCGGGTATTGCTTTTGGTAAAGCACTACTCCTTCAAGAAGATGATATTGTCCTAAACACAAACTCTATTTCCGAAGCTCAAGTTGAGACACAAGTCGCACGCTTTTTCGAAGCACGCGACAAATCGGTCGCTCAGTTGGAAACCGTCAAACAGAAAGCTCTTGAAACTTTCGGTGAAGAGAAAGAAGCCATCTTCGAAGGGCACATTATGCTGATTGAAGACGAAGAGCTCGAAGAAGAGATCCTAGCACTGATCAAAAACGACAAGATGCACGCCGATCACGCTATCCATACCATTATTGAAGAGCAGGCCTGCGCGTTAGAGTCCCTTGATGATGAATACCTCAAAGAGCGTGCAACTGACATTCGTGACATTGGCTCTCGCTTTATCAAAAATGCATTGGGCATCAATATCGTTTCGCTCAGTGATATTGACGAAGAGGTTATTCTGGTGGCTTACGACCTAACACCATCTGAAACCGCTCAGATCAACCTTGACTACGTGCTAGGTTTCGCCTGTGATATCGGCGGCCGTACATCTCATACCTCAATCATGGCTCGTTCTCTGGAATTACCGGCTCTTGTTGGCACCAATGATATTACATCACAGGTCAAGAATGGCGATATGCTGATCCTTGATGCGATCAACAATAAAATCATTGTTAATCCATCTCAGGACCAATTGACCGATGCAAAAGCCGTCAAAGCCGCTTTCTCTGCAGAAAAAGAAGAGCTGGCTAAGCTCAAAGATTTACCCGCTAAAACTACCGATGGTCACCATGTCGAAGTCTGTGGAAACATCGGCAACGTTAAAGACTGTGATGGTATTCTGCGTAACGGCGGTGAAGGTGTCGGTCTGTACCGCACTGAATTTCTCTTCATGGACCGCGACGCGCTTCCTACCGAAGAAGAACAGTACCAAGCGTACAAAGATGTAGCACTGGCCATGAATGGCGAGTCTGTCATTATTCGCACCATGGATATTGGCGGAGACAAAGATCTGCCCTATATGGATCTACCTAAAGAAATGAACCCTTTCTTAGGTTGGCGTGCCGTGCGTATCAGCTTAGATCGTCGCGACATTCTCCGTGACCAGTTACGTGGTATCTTGCGTGCGTCGGCTCACGGAAAACTGCGTATCATGTTCCCGATGATCATTTCGGTGGAAGAAATTCGCACCCTAAAACAAGCGATAGAAGAATACAAAGTAGAACTGCGTGCAGAGAACCTTGCCTTTGATGAAACGATTGAAATTGGCGTGATGGTCGAGACACCCGCGGCGGCAGCAATCGCCCACCACTTGGCCAAAGAAGTCGACTTTTTCTCTATTGGAACCAATGATCTAACGCAATATACTTTAGCAGTAGATCGCGGTAACGAGATGATTTCTCACCTATATAACCCCCTCTCCCCCGCCGTTCTTACGGTGATAAAACAAGTCATTGACGCGTCTCATCAAGCAGGAAAATGGACAGGTATGTGTGGTGAACTAGCAGGGGATGAGCGTGCGACCTTACTGCTGTTGGGTATGGGCCTTGATGAGTTTTCCATGAGCGGTATTTCTATCCCCAAAGTGAAAAAAGTGATTCGCCAGTCTAACTTCAATGAAGTTAAAGCAATGGCAGAAGAGGCGCTCTCCCTTCCAACCGCGGCTGAAATTGAAGCCGTTGTCGAAAAATTTATCGCAGAAAAATCTCATTAATTAATAATTACCAACAAGATAGACGGCTAAAAATAGTCGTCTATTCGGCCAGTTTGGTATACTATAATTCGATAGAATTAAATGAAACGTTAGGAGCATGACACAATGGGTCTGTTTGACAAACTTAAGAAGCTAGTATCTGATGACAGCGCTGATGCAGGTGCTATTGAAATCATCGCGCCTCTTTCTGGTGAAATCGTAAATATCGAAGATGTGCCAGATGTTGTTTTCGCAGAAAAAATTGTTGGCGATGGCATTGCTATCAAGCCTGCTGGTAACAAAATGGTCGCTCCTGTAAACGGCACTATTGGCAAAATTTTTGAAACGAACCATGCTTTCTCAATTGAATCTGACGACGGCGTAGAGCTCTTTGTCCACTTTGGTATCGATACCGTGGAATTAAAAGGCGAAGGGTTCAAGCGTATTGCAGAAGAAGGTCAAACAGTTACTGCTGGCGATACAGTCATCGAGTTCGACTTAGCGCTACTAGAAGAGAAAGCAAAATCAACTCTTACCCCTGTTGTGATTTCAAACATGGATGAAATCAAAGAGCTGAGCAAACTCTCTGGCTCTGTAAGCGTCGGTGAAACACCCGTTTTACGAGTCACCAAATAACGTCTTTTTAGGCCACACATAAAACGGCGATCAACGCATAAAACGCAGCCCGCTAGCTGCGTTTTTTAATCTATTCTCTCTCTCACTTCAAACCCAGTGCATATTTCAGTAACTGATTTTTTAGTGGCCCTGCATTATCTGCCGCTTTTAAAGCCACATTTCGAATCAGCTTAAACGGTGTAATGTCGTTACTAAAACTCTTGTAGAAAAAATCCATCCCAGATTGCATCAACAAATTATCAGGACGACGTTGACGCTCATAATCTCGCAGCAGTTGAGACGATAAGCCTTCCTGATCAGACGTGACGGAAAGCAACACGTCAACATCTTTGAAACCAATATTGACGCCCTGCCCCGCAAGCGGGTTAATGGTATGGGCTGAATCGCCAACCAGCACGCACCCTTGGGCAGAGTAGGATTGAGCATGACGTCTGATCAGAGGAAATGCCCCCGACTGCAACACCGTAATTTCACCCAATTCAGAAGGAAAGTGGGCAATAATTTCTTCACGGAGCTGCTCATTGGTCAAAGTACACAGCTGACGGATCCGCGCAGGAGAGTCGTACCAAACTAACGAGCCCTGATGACCACAAAGTGGTAAGAAAGAACGAGGACCACTGGGAGTAAATTGCTGCCAGGTTATGTCTTGTTGTGGGGACTGTGTTTCAACATTAATTAGCATACAGTGTTGACGGTAGTCCCACGCGGTCACACCGATCCCCGCCAGTTGTCGCACTTGCGAGTTTGCCCCATCTGCGCCTACCACTAGATCCGCATCAAAGGACTCCCCAGAGCTCAGCGTTAGCCGATTGAGCTGAGAATACTCGATGTGTTCAAGTGTATCAGGGCAACACACGGTAAGGTTGGGGTAATGTTGAAACTCGGCCCACAAACCGAGTTGGATCAACCGATTCTCTACAATATAGCCCAGCTGACTCATATTGAGCGCCTCTGAGTGAAAACGAGTTCTGCACTCAGGATGCTCCCAAGTTTCCAGACGGCGATAGGGGCAAACCCGCATTTGTGAAATGGCTTGCCACGCCCCTAGCCTTTCCAAAATTGAGACTGAGTGCTCAGAAATCGCCGAGACTCTGATATCCATCGGTTGACTTGACTCAAACGCGAGCGGCTGATGACCTTCCACCAACACCACACGCCGACCCTGCTGGGCAAATCCAACGGCAACCGCCGCGCCTACCATACCCCCACCGATGACGGCAACCTCATATTTGGTCATATTTTGCACTTTATGAATTGATTATCTCGCTGTTTTTTATTGTACTTTTTCCAGACCAAAATGTAATCAAAAACCGCAAGCAACAGGCCGTCAAAACCCTTGATGTACAAAGCGTATAATTGATTTAATAGCAGCACTAGTCAGTAGGTTTTTAAACCAGTACAATACGCGGCTAACCGCAGAATATAGCGGTAAAAACATCATCAGTAATCGGCCAAATAAGCCTGCTGATACGGTTCCAAACTGGGCGATTTGCTCCCTTAATTTAAACTAACGATCGAGCGAACTACATGAGTAAAAAACTGCTAATTAAAACCTGGGGCTGCCAGATGAATGAATACGATTCATCTAAAATGGCCGATCTACTGAACGCGGCTAACGGCTATGAGTTGACAGAGGAACCAGACGAAGCAGACGTATTACTTCTCAATACCTGCTCTATTCGAGAGAAGGCGCAAGAGAAAGTATTCCACCAGTTGGGCCGTTGGAAAAGACTAAAAGATAAGAAACCCGATGTAGTGATTGGCGTAGGCGGCTGTGTTGCCACTCAAGAAGGCGACCACATTCGTGATCGTGCTCCCTACGTCGACGTCATTTTTGGTCCTCAGACGTTGCACCGCTTGCCTGAGATGATCAAACAATCTCTAAGTGATGACGCCCCGGTAATGGACATCTCTTTTCCTGAAATCGAGAAATTTGACCGACTGCCTGATCCACGAGCAGAAGGCGCTACCGCCTTTGTCTCAATCATGGAAGGGTGCTCGAAATATTGTACATATTGTGTCGTACCTTATACACGTGGAGAAGAAGTTAGCCGTCCGATGGACGATGTCTTATTCGAGATTGCTCAACTGGCGGAACAAGGCGTGCGAGAAGTCAATCTTCTTGGCCAAAATGTCAATGCTTTCCGTGGCCCAACACACGAAGGTGATATTTGCAGTTTCGCCGAGTTATTGCGCTTAGTTGCCTCCATTGATGGCATAGACCGTATTCGCTTTACCACCAGTCACCCACTGGAATTTACCGACGATATCATTGCCGTCTATGAAGACACCCCTGAACTGGTCAGTTTCCTGCACCTTCCGGTACAAAGCGGTAGTGATCGCATTCTGACCATGATGAAACGTCCTCATACCGCGATAGAATACAAGTCCATCATTCGTAAATTGCGTAAAGCTCGTCCTGATATTCAAATAAGCTCAGACTTTATTGTGGGCTTCCCTGGTGAATCAGACCGAGACTTTCAAGACACCATGAAACTTATCAAAGATGTTGATTTTGATATGAGCTTTAGTTTCATTTTTTCTCCACGCCCTGGCACACCAGCGGCAGATTACCCATGTGACGTATCCGATCAAACAAAGAAAGATCGTTTGTACGAATTACAACAAACCGTCAATGCCCAAGCAATGCGTTACTCACGTTTAATGCTGGATACAGAACAGCGCGTGTTGGTTGAAGGGCCCTCGAAGAAGAACCTAATGGAACTGAGAGCACGTACCGAAAACAACCGCGTCGTCAACTTTGAGGGTAATGCTGAGCTGATCGGTCAATTCGTTGATGTCAAGATCACCGATGTCTTTGCTAACTCACTTCGGGGAGAGATTATCCGTACCGAAAAAGACATGGATTTACGTAGTGTGATTTCACCGACACAAATGATGGTCAAAACAAAACGTGAAGATGAGCTTGGTGTCGCCACTTTCACACCTTAAGCTTGAAAATATCGCTCTGAGTATCCATCTTAGAGTAAGGTCAATAAGATCATTAGGAGCCCGGTCTCAATCGGGCTCTCACAAATGAGAGGCAAATTTGAGCAATAAAATTGTTACGCTAGAAATCAATGTAGAACCTTCTGATAATCGCCGCCTAGCCAGCCTTTGCGGCCCTTTCGATGACAACATCAAACATCTTGAACGCCGGTTAGGCGTGGAAATTAGCTATCGCGGTAACCTGTTTACGATTGTCGGTAAACCTCATACCAGCGCCGCCGCCCTTGATATCATCAAAACACTTCATGTACATACCGCACCAGTCCGTGGCAATATTCCGGATATAGAACCCGACCAAATCCACCTTGCGATCAAGGAATCGGGGGTATTGGAGCAAAATCTCGACGCCAATATTGAACATGGCAAAGAAGTCTTAATCAAGACCAAGAAAGGGGTCATTAAACCCCGCACCCCAAATCAGGGGCAATATTTGGTCAATATGGTCACACACGATATCTCTTTTGGTATTGGCCCAGCAGGCACGGGAAAAACATACCTCGCCGTGGCCGCGGCCGTCGATGCATTAGAACGACAGGAGATTCGTCGTATTTTGCTTACCCGTCCAGCGGTAGAAGCAGGTGAAAAATTAGGTTTCCTACCGGGCGATCTCAGCCAAAAAGTCGACCCTTACCTTCGCCCCCTTTATGATGCTCTGTTTGAAATGCTCGGCTTTGAAAAAGTCGAAAAACTCATTGAACGCAACGTAATTGAGGTCGCCCCATTGGCTTATATGCGTGGCCGAACTCTGAATGATGCGTTTATCATCCTCGATGAGAGCCAGAACACAACCGTCGAACAGATGAAAATGTTTCTAACCCGTATTGGCTTCAATTCACGGGCGGTTATCACTGGGGATGTCACCCAGATTGACCTTCCTCGTGGCGCTAAATCTGGCCTAAGACATGCAATAGAAGTTCTCAATGAAGTCGATGAAATCAGCTTTAATTTCTTTCAAGCGGATGATGTCGTGCGCCACCCGGTTGTTGCTCGCATTGTGAATGCTTATGAAAAGTGGGAAGCTCAGGATCAGAAAGAGCGCAAAGAATACGAAAAGCGCCGCCGAGAAGAACACGGAACGAAGGCCGACGACACGCTATCTCCGCCATCAAGAGCGACATCGGAGACAAAACCGCAATGACGATTGAACTTGATCTGCAAATCGCCGTCGAACAAGAGAAAGGGTTACCGCATTTTGATGATATCCAGCGATGGCTGAGCTGCGCAATTAAGCCGTTTCAAGCCGAGGCTGAGGTGACAGTCCGAATCGTAGATGAACAGGAGAGCCACCAACTCAACCACGAATATCGCGGCAAAGCAAAGCCAACCAACGTCTTGTCGTTCCCTTTTGAAGCCCCTCCTGGTATCGACATCGATCTACTGGGTGATTTAGTGATTTGTCGCCAGATTGTGGAACAGGAAGCTCAAACTCAATCCAAACCTTTGATGGCTCACTGGGCGCATATGGTTGTACATGGTAGCCTCCATCTGCTAGGTTATGATCATATCGACGACGATGAAGCCGAAGAGATGGAATCGCTCGAAACCGAAATCATGCAAGACATGGGCTTTGAAGATCCATATCTCGCGGAGAAAGAACCGTCTTAGCACGGTTCCGTTTCGGAAACTGACGGTCTATACCCCGATCAGTTTTCTATGTGAGCTATCACACATTTGATAGCGCGACTTAATTGAGAAACAATGAACGAAGACAATTCGCCCTCTTCTCTAGAAGGTAAAAAAGAAAAATCGGAAGGTCCGAGTAGAAAGTCCTTCTTTGGACGCCTAGGACAAATCTTTCAAGCTGATCCCAAAGATCGTCAGGAGTTGGTCGAGGTATTCCGTGATTCGGAAGAAAATGACCTTATCGACCACGATACTCGTGACATGCTCGAAGGGGTAATGGAAATATCAGAAATGCGGGTGCGTGATATCATGCTACCTCGCTCTCAAATGGTCACTGTTGAACGCAGCGACAATTTGGATGCTTTGATAGACCTTATCACCGACGCACAGCACTCTCGTTATCCTGTGATCAGTGAAGATAAAGACCATGTTGAAGGCATACTCCTTGCGAAGGACTTACTTAAATATTTGGGCTCAGGCAGCGCCGAGTTTGATATCGAACAGGTCATCCGTCCGGCGGTGGTGGTTCCTGAGAGCAAACGCGTTGATCGCTTGCTCAAAGAGTTTCGAGAAGAACGTTACCACATGTCGATTGTCGTTGATGAGTTTGGTGGTGTGTCTGGTCTGGTGACAATCGAAGATATTCTTGAAGAAATTGTCGGAGAAATTGAAGATGAATTCGACGATGAGGAAGAGGTTGACATCCGCAAGCTCAGTAAGCATACCTATGCCATAAAAGCGTTGACGACCATAGAGGAATTTAACCAAACCTTCGGTACCCGTTTCAGCGATGAAGAAGTGGATACGGTGGGTGGTATGGTTATGACCGCCTTTGGTCACCTTCCGTCACGGGGCGAAGTCGTCGAACTCGAACACTATAACTTTAAAGTCACCGCTGCAGACAATCGTCGGGTATTGCAGTTGCAAGTAACAATCCCCGATGAAGAGCCTCTTCCAGAATCGGCGGAAGAGCCACGCTAATTTCCCTAACTTAGGGTTCCGAGAATAAACTTAACGATGATTACTACGCTTTATCATCGCCTAAAACGGCCGCTTGCGGCCGTTTTTGTTGGCGCTTTAACGACATTGGCCTTTGCCCCCTATCAGCTTTGGCCCCTCGCAATACTCAGCCCAGCTATTCTGCTGTTATTACTCCAAAATCAAACCACCAAACATGCATTATGGATAGGCTATGCGTGGGGCATCGGACAATTTGCCACTGGCATTAGTTGGGTGCACATTAGTATCGATAACTTTGGTGGTTTGCCCAAAATTGCCAGTGTTTTTCTCATGGCTTTATTGGTGGGTTACCTCGCTATTTTCTCTGGTGGTTTTGCTTGGTGTCTCAACCGTTATTTTCCCAACGCAAACCGCACACGCTTGCTGCTGGCCGCCCCCGCTCTCTGGCTCATCTTAGACTGGCTAAGAGGATGGTTTATGACAGGCTTCCCTTGGTTGTGGCTCGGCTATAGCCAGATAGAGAGCCCTCTGGCAAATTTTGCACCGATTGGTGGCGTTGAACTTCTGACCTTACTTGCCATATTCTGCGCAGGGTCCATCGTTTATGCCATTCTTTATCGACATTGGCTTACACTGATGATCCCCGTTGTTATTTTCTCCGCAGGTTATGGCCTAACATCGGCAAACTGGGTGAGCCCAGACTCAAACCGTACCACCAAATTGGCGCTGATTCAGGGTAACGTCAATCAAGCAAAAAAATGGCTGCCTCAGGAACGCTGGCCAACCATCATGAAGTACACGGATTTGACCCGAGAAAATTGGGATGCGGATATCATCATCTGGCCTGAAGCTGCGATTCCAGCGTTAGAAATTGAAATACCCTCTTATCTCAGCAATCTCGACTCCGCAGCAAAAATCAACAACAGCGCAGTCATCACAGGGGTCGTAAACCAAGCAAAAGACCGGCAGTTTTACAACAGCATACTCACCGTCGGGCAAACCCCTTACGGTGACTACCAATTTGATATGTCTCAACGTTACCATAAGCATCACTTGTTGCCTTTTGGCGAATTTGTACCGTTTGAAACCCTACTCAGGCCCCTCGCGCCAATCTTCAATTTGCCGATGTCTTCGTTCAGCCGTGGGGAGTTCATTCAACCGAATATCGTTGCCAATAACCGTCATCTGGCCCCCGCTCTTTGTTATGAAATCATTTTTAACGAACAGGTTCGTCGAAACGTGACCGCCGAAACTGATTTTATTTTGACCTTATCTAACGATGCGTGGTTTGGAAAATCCATCGGCCCACTCCAACATATGGAAATTGCTCGAATGCGAGCTCTTGAGTTAGGCAAGCCTGTTATTCGTTCAACCAATAATGGAGTGACTGCGATCACCGATTACAAAGGGAAGATTATTGCTCAGGCTCCCCAGTTTGAGATTGCTGTTCTGCGCGCAGACATTATGTCAACAACGGGGCAGACCCCTTATCATCGTGTCGGCTCATGGCCTTTGTATATTTGGGTCGTGGTCAGTTTATTGATCGGGTGGCGATGTCGACGTACAGCGGAGCAACGTTAATCAACGTCGGCGCCACAGCACCTATCAGCAACTTCACCTCAGTCGGTAATACGAGAGAGACCAGCCACCCTAATCACGAGACAATCGTCTCTGTTTAGGGCTTCAAGGCCTGCCGACTGAACCCTTTATGGCCGCATTTGATGCACGGAATAATCTCCGTCGGATGATTATACTGAGTTTTATTTCCACACTCATCACACACCAGCACCCCCAAACCTATCAGCTCCCCCGACTGGTATAACCCTTGATGATCGAGGTCTGCAAACAGCTCGACCCACTCCACCTTGGCCCGATCAGTAATTTCCAGCAGCCCCTGCCAAATAGAATCGGCAACCATCACATAAAATGGGCTACTTTTCGATTCCTCAAAGCTTTCCGCAAACTCTTTGAGATCCGATTTTATATAAGCGCTGACTAACGCCATCTCATCTTTGCTCAGATTATTTGCCGCTTCAACCAACTTTCCTGATGTTTCAAAAACATGATTTACTTCTTCAGGACTATGTTTCAGTACCTCAACGACATCCTCGAACAATTCCTCGTAACCTGATTTGGGTTTCGGCATAGTGGCCTCCTTGTGACGACTGAGTGTAAATGAGCCTCGTCGGCTATTGTTGTGCTCCTCTCCTTTAGGTATTCTATGACGATCTATTTATGTCTGTTCTAACTGAACTCACAATTTCCAAGATAACCGGATATCATCGATGCAAGAGCAATATAACCCGCAAGATATTGAACAAAAGGTTCAAAAGCACTGGGACGACAGCAAAACCTTTGTTGTAAGTGAAGACCCAAATAAAGAAAAATTCTACTGTCTGTCTATGTTCCCATACCCAAGCGGTCGACTTCACATGGGTCACGTGCGTAATTACACCATCGGTGATGTGGTTTCTCGTTTCCAGCGCTTACAGGGTAAAAATGTCATGCAACCTATTGGTTGGGACGCCTTCGGCCTGCCAGCAGAAAACGCAGCGGTCAAAAACAAAACCGCGCCAGCGCCTTGGACTTACGAGAATATCCAGTACATGAAGAACCAACTCAAATTGCTTGGTTTTGGTTATGACTGGAATCGTGAGTTTGCGACGTGCACACCTGAATATTATCGTTGGGAACAAGCGTTCTTTACCAAGCTTTACCAAAAGGGTCTGGTTTACAAAAAAACCTCGTCAGTAAACTGGTGTCCTAATGACCAAACGGTGTTGGCCAATGAACAGGTTGAAGATGGCTGCTGCTGGCGCTGTGACACCCCCGTTGAACAGAAAGAAATCCCGCAGTGGTTCATCAAGATCACAGAATACGCTCAGGAACTTCTAGACGATCTAGACAACCTCGACGGCTGGCCCGAAATGGTCAAAACCATGCAGCGTAACTGGATTGGGCGATCGGAAGGCGTTGAACTGACCTTTACGGTACCCGATCACGCCGATTTGGAGGTCTATACCACACGTCCAGACACCTTAATGGGTGTTACCTACGTCGGCATTGCGGCTGGTCATCCACTTGCTACTGAAGCCGCGAAAAACAACGCTCTACTGGCTGACTTTATTGAAGAGTGTAAGAACAACAAAGTCGCTGAAGCCGAAATGGCGACCATGGAAAAGAAAGGTATGGATACTGGCCTAACGGCTATCCACCCTCTTAACGGTCGTGTTGTTCCTGTATACGTAGCAAACTTCGTACTTATGGATTACGGCACAGGTGCGGTAATGGCGGTTCCTGCTCACGATCAACGTGACTACGAGTTCGCAACTAAGTACGGCATCGAGATCATCCCAGTAATCAAACCTGAAGATGGCTCTGAACTAGACGTTTCTGAAACGGCTTACACAGAGAAAGGTGTCCTGTTTGATTCAGGCGAATTCGATGGTCTTGCGTTCCAAGAAGCATTCGATGCAATTGCTGCGAAGCTTGAAGCTGAAGGCAAAGGTAAGAAGACAGTAAACTTCCGTCTGCGTGATTGGGGCGTTTCTCGTCAACGTTACTGGGGAGCCCCCATTCCTATGGTGACTACCGAAGATGGTGAGGTTCACCCAGTCCCCACAGACCAACTTCCAGTGATCCTTCCTGAAGACGTGGTTATGGACGGGGTAACTAGCCCAATCAAAGCGGACAAAGAGTGGGCTAAAACCACGTTAAACGGCGAACCTGCACTGCGTGAAACCGATACCTTCGATACCTTTATGGAGTCATCTTGGTACTATGCGCGCTACTGTAGCCCACAGGCCGATGATATTCTTGACCCTGAAAAAGCAAACTACTGGCTACCCGTTGACCAGTACGTGGGTGGTATCGAGCATGCTTGTATGCACCTGCTTTACTCTCGTTTCTTCCATAAGCTTCTACGTGATGCTGGTTACGTGACGTCTGATGAACCGTTCAAGCAACTGCTATGTCAAGGCATGGTTCTGGCTGACGCTTTCTATCACACCAACGAGAAAGGCACCAAAGAATGGATAGCGCCGACGGACGTCGCTATCGAACGTGATGGTAAAGGGCGTATCGAGAAAGCAGTCGACAACCAAGGTCGCAACGTCGAGCACTCTGGCATGATCAAAATGTCCAAGTCAAAAAATAACGGTATTGATCCACAAGAGATGGTAGACAAATACGGAGCGGACACGGTTCGCCTGTTTATGATGTTTGCATCTCCTGCAGATATGACGCTTGAATGGCAAGAATCTGGCGTAGAAGGTGCCAACCGCTTCCTGAAACGTGTGTGGAAATTGGTGAAAGAGCACACAACACAAGGCGCGGCTGAAGCCGTGGATACCACAGCGTTGACGGGTGACCAGAAAGCCC
Source organism: Vibrio ostreicida (assembly GCF_013074385.2). Classification (GTDB taxonomy): domain Bacteria; phylum Pseudomonadota; class Gammaproteobacteria; order Enterobacterales; family Vibrionaceae; genus Vibrio; species Vibrio ostreicida. Next base: position 360,297 of record NZ_JABEYA020000002.1, on the reverse strand, counting down.
TTCGCCGTGATGTACACAAGACCATCGCTAAAGTCACCGATGATATCGGCCGTCGTCAGACGTTCAACACCGCGATTGCCGCGATTATGGAGCTGATGAACAAGTTGGCCAAAGCACCTCAAGGTCAGGTTCAGGACCGTGCCATTCTTGATGAAGCGCTAAAGGCCATCGTAGCGATGCTTTACCCAATGACCCCACACTTTTCATATGAACTCTGGGTAGCACTAGGTGAATCGGATATTGATTCGACCACTTGGCCAACGTTCGATGAAAATGCCCTAATCGAAGATGAGAAAACCATCGTCGTGCAGGTGAACGGTAAACTGCGTGCGAAGCTAACCGTCGCAGCGGATGCGTCTAAAGAGCAAGTCGAAGCTCTGGGGCTTAACGATGAAAACGTGGCAAAATTCACCGAAGGAAAAACGGTTCGTAAAGTCATTTACGTCCCAGGTAAACTTCTGAATATTGTAGCGAACTGATCTGTTAAACTCCCCTAAACAGGGCAGTCGCCTGCCCTGTTTTATTTATCTTAATGTTCTGGCTTCAGTCCATTAAGATAAGTATTCCAATAATCGAGAACTAACAACCAATGCGCCTATTTTCATTCTCTATGGCCAAGCTCACCAGCGTGGTCCTTACAGCAAGCTTATTATCTGCTTGCGGTTTTCATTTCCGTGGGGATTATTCTATTCCACAAGAGTTGAATACCCTCTCATTAACCAGCTACGATCAGTACAGTAAGTTCACCCGATTGATGAAGGCTCAGTTACGCATGACCGAGTTAAAGGTCGTTCCACCTGCCGACGATGTCCCTAATCTGCACCTCATCTCAGAAAGCATCGGCGAGCGAACTCTGTCTTTGTACCAAAATACGCGCGCGGCTGAAAAAGAGTTGACTTTTTATGCCTCTTACCGCGTCACACTCCCTGATGTGGGCACCACCATCCTATCAACGAGAGTGACGCGCAGCTACCTCGACAACCCCCTCACTGCATTAGCGAAATCGGTTGAGCGTGATATGATAGAAGATGAAATGCGCAAGCTCGCTGCGACACAAATCATTCGTCAGCTGGCGCGAATCAAAGCAGATATTGAAGCCAACGAACTCGAAATAACGACGCAACAAGAAAGTGATACAGAGACCTCAGACGGCCAATATCAGATTGAGACTCTCGTATCAGATCAGTCGCCATCTGAAACCAACATCAGAGTTCAGTGACCGCCGTATGCGAATCTTTGCCGACCGACTCGTGGATCAGCTCAATAGACAACTCCACCCAATCTATCTATTGTTTGGTAATGAGCCTTTACTGCTGCAAGAATCCCGTCAAGCGATTCAGACCTCTGCATTGACTCAAGGCTTTGAAGAACGCCATCGTTTCACGATAGATAACACGTTCGCTTGGCATCGTGTCTACGACTGTTGCCAAGCTCTGAGCCTTTTCTCTGCGAAACAACTCATCGAGTTAGAATTACCCGAAGCCGGTGTGAATGCAGGCATAGCCAAGGAGCTCGTGTCACTTTCGGAACAACTGCACAGTGATGTGATTCTCGTCGTTATCGGCACTAAGCTCAGCAAAGCTCAGGAAAACGCCAAATGGTTTAAGGTCCTCTCCGCTCAAGGCTGTTGGGTCAATTGTCTTTCACCAGATTTATCTCGGCTGCCGAAATTTGTTCAAGACCGATGCAAAAAAATGGGGCTGAAAGCAGACGCTGAAGCGATAAAAATGCTCACACAATGGCACGAAGGCAACTTATTTGCGTTGACTCAAAGTCTCGAAAAATTGGCTTTGATTTACCCAGATCAACAACTTAATTTGATCCGATTAGAAGAGTCCTTAAGTCGCCATAACCATTTTACAGCTTTTCACTGGTCTGATGCCTTGCTAGCAGGTCAAGCCAAGCGAGCTCAGCGTGTTTTGCGTCAATTGGAGGCCGAGGGCGTAGAAATGGTGATGTTACTGAGAACCATACAAAAAGAACTGACCCAGTTACTGTCCATGAAACGCTTAGCCGCTCACCAGCCCATCAGTCAGGTCTTTGAGCAGTATAAAATCTGGCCATCCAAAAGGCCGCACTATTCGGCGGCGCTCGATCGCCTGTCCACTGCTCGAATTATGCAACTTATACAATTGATAGCTCAGGCTGAAGTAGTGTCCAAGACGCAGTACGAGACCTCGGCTTGGCCGTTATTACATCAGTTGAGCGTTGAGATGTGCTTGCCGCAAGTGAAGCTGGAAAAAGCGTGATATACTGACCAGATCGACACTACTTAAATGATAACCGAGGAACAAACCTTGCAACTTGAAGCACTGAACGATTTTCTGATAGACAAAGCCGATGACATGAAAGCACTCAACATAAAAACGCTCGACGTTACTGGCAAATCCAGCATTACTGATTTCATGATTATCTGTACAGGGACTTCAAAACGCCATGTTGCTTCCATCGCTGAACATGTCGCGAAAGAATCTAAAATGGCCGGACTGGATCCTCTAGGCATTGATGGTCAAACTGAAGGTGAGTGGGTTGTACTCGATATGGGCGACACCATTGTGCATGTGATGCAAGAAGAACAAAGAGAGCTCTATCAGTTAGAAAAACTCTGGGGTTAAACTGATGAAGCTCCAATTAATTGCCGTCGGTACCAAAATGCCGAAATGGGTTGAAGAGGGCTTTCAAGAGTACAAGCGACGCTTTCCTCATGATATGCCATTGGAGCTCATCGAAATTCCAGCAGGAAAAAGAGGCAAAAACGCCGATATCGCCAGAATTTTGCAAAAAGAAGGTGAAGCGATGTTAGCGGCGGTGGCGAGAGGCAATCGTATTGTGACTCTTGATATCCCCGGTAAAAAATGGGACACCCCGCAATTGGCACAGCAACTCGAAAGCTGGAAGTTAGATGGTAGGGATGTCTCTATTCTTATTGGCGGGCCTGAAGGTCTGGCCTGCGCCTGTAAGGAAGCCGCAGAACAAAGCTGGTCCCTATCGGCGCTAACCTTACCTCACCCACTGGTGAGGATCGTGATGGCTGAAAGCTTATACCGAGCTTGGAGTATCACCACCAACCACCCCTATCACCGAGAATAAGTATCGATGCTAAGGAAGCGCACCCGCTTTAGGGATTATCAAGAAGAAGCACGGCTATTTAAAAACCGTGCTTTTGTCGCTTTCCTTGCCATTGTCGTCATGGTCAGTCTATTGGTTGCCAATTTGTATAACATACAAGTTAATCAGTATCAGGATTACAAAACCCGCTCCAACGACAATCGCATCAAAATCGTTCCGATTGCCCCAAATCGAGGTTTAATTTACGACCGAAATGGCAAACTTTTGGCAGAAAACCAACCTGTTTTTAATTTGGAAATAACCCCCGAAAAAATCAAAAACATGTCAGAAACCCTTGCTCGTTTGCAAAAATTCGTGACCATTACCCCCGAACAAATTGAGCGTTTTGAAAAAGAACGACGCCAGACGCGCCGCTTCAAATCAGTCCCCATCCTGACTCAGTTGACCCAAAAGCAGGTGGCTATATTTTCGGTTAATCAACACAAATTCCCCGGTGTCTCTGTCAATGCCAGTTTGAAACGTCACTACCCTTTTGGAGACGTCCTCACTCATGTCATTGGTTATGTATCACGCATCAATGATAAAGATATGAAGCGTCTAATTCGACAGGAAAAAGACTCTAATTATCAGGCCACACGTGATATCGGAAAACTGGGTATAGAGCGCTACTACGAGGACACTCTGCACGGCACGGCCGGATATCAAGAGGTTGAAGTCAATAGCCGTGGTCGCATTATTCGTACCCTCAAATACGTCCCGCCAGCGCCTGGGAGAGATCTGGTGCTCAACCTCGACATCGATCTACAGTTGTATATTCATCAACTTTTTGATAGCCGCCGGGGCAGTGCTGTCGTACTCGACCCTAAAGACAACGGGGTCTTAGCCATGGTCTCCAGCCCAAGCTACGATCCTAACGCATTTGTGCACGGTATCTCTTCAAAAGATTACAATGCTTTACTCAGTGATCCTAACCGGCCACTGGTTAACCGTGCCACACTCGGCATTTACCCTCCGGCGTCGACGATAAAGCCTTTCATTGCCGTTGCGGCGCTTGAGGAGGGTATTGTTACGCCGTCCACCACGCGTAACGATCCTGGCTACTGGAAAATTCCTAACTCTAAAACAAAACCGTTTCGGGACTGGCTACGCTGGGGCCATGGTAAAGTCAACTTGGTCAAATCGATCGAGGAGTCCGTCGATACCTTCTTCTACCAAATTGCGTATGACATGGGGATTGATACCCTATCGAACTGGATGACGATGTTCGGATTTGGCAAAAAAACCGGGATCGATATTTTCGAAGAAAGCCGCGCCAATATGCCCACCCGTGAATGGAAAATGACACGACATCGTATCCCTTGGTATCAAGGCGATACGATCCCAGTAGGCATTGGTCAAGGCTATTGGACGGCAACCCCAATGCAAATAGCCAAAGCCACCTCCGTGTTAGTCAACCGAGGTAAAGTCAACGCACCGCAGTTGCTGCGAGCAACGATAAAAAATGGCCAAACATTTGACTCACTTGAGTTATCTAAGGGAAAACGTTTTCCTTCTATCGACGGGGTCAAAGAATCATTTTGGGACCTGCCCATTGAAGGTATGCGTTTGGTCAACCATGGTAAAAAAGGCACCGCCAGACGTTCTTTCTACAATACCCCTTACATAAGTGGTGGTAAATCCGGCACCGCGCAAGTCTTTGGCCTTGCCGAAGACGAAGAATACAATGCCGATGAAATTCCAGAACACCTGCGTGATCATGCGTTATTCACTGGATTTGCGCCACTGGAGGATCCCAAGCTTGTGGTCTCTATGGTCCTAGAGAATGCAGGCGGCGGCTCCTCTCAAGGTGCTCCCGTCGTTCGACAAGTGTTTGATCATATGCTTGACCCAAAGAGTGAAAATGCACAGCAGAAAGAGGCTAACTAATAATGGATTTTGATCCTGCCACAGGCCAAAACCGAGCGCTTTTTGAGCGATTTCATATTGACTTACCTCTTCTCTTAGGGATGCTAGCGCTCATGGGATTTGGATTGGTCGTCATGTACAGTGCCAGTGGCCAAAGCCTTGCCATGATGGAACGACAAGCCATGCGCATGTTGTTGTCTCTTGGCGTCATGATTGCCCTTGCCCAGATCCCACCGAGAACCTATGAAACGCTCGCGCCCCTGTTATTTACTCTGGGCGTCATGCTCTTGTTTGGCGTATTATTTTTTGGCGAATCATCAAAAGGGGCGCAGCGCTGGCTTAATCTCGGATTTGTGCGTTTTCAACCGTCAGAATTACTAAAGCTGGCTGTGCCTTTGATGGTAGCTCGATATATCGGTAAACGGGCGCTTCCCCCGACTTTTCAAACCTTAGTGATTTCTTTGGTCATGGTTTTTGTACCGACCATTTTGATTGCCAAACAACCGGATCTGGGCACCTCCATTCTGATCGCCGCTTCCGGTATCTTTGTGGTCTTCCTAGCAGGCATTCGCTGGAGCATTATTTTTGCTGCCCTGATTGGCCTTGGGGCCTTCTTACCTGTGTTATGGTTCTTTCTGATGAGAGAATATCAAAAGGTCCGAGTCAGAACTCTGTTTAACCCTGAATCTGATCCCCTTGGCGCTGGTTATCACATCATACAAAGTAAAATCGCGATTGGCTCTGGCGGGATTTCAGGCAAAGGGTGGTTACAGGGAACACAATCCCAGTTGGAATTTTTGCCAGAGCGGCACACCGACTTTATTTTTGCGGTGATTGCCGAAGAATGGGGCTTAGCAGGCATCCTTGTGTTACTTAGTCTTTACTTGTTTATCATTGGTCGTGGCCTGATACTCGCCAGTAAAGCGCAAACCGCGTTTGGCCGAATGATGGCAGGGAGTGTCGTGTTGAGCTTCTTCGTCTATGTATTCGTCAATATAGGGATGGTCAGTGGTATTTTGCCCGTCGTCGGTGTTCCACTCCCTCTCATAAGCTATGGGGGAACCTCCATGGTCACTCTAATGGCTGGCTTCGGCATCCTGATGTCCATTCATACTCATAGAAAAGCATTCTCGAAGGCAACATAAATGACAATAAAAACGTCCCTGTTCGTGTTCCTATGCACGATCACTCTTTTGGCTGGCTGTTCCTCTACACCTTCAAAGCGTTATAGCATTGATGATGATATCGCCCCTGAGGCGCCGATTTCCGTTGAACATATCGAAGATGCTCATCCTCAGTATGAACCCTATAGTCTGGGTGGTAACAGTGATTACACATTGCGCGGACAACGTTACCAAATCATCAAGCAACCGGAAGGCTTTCAGCAAGAAGGGAAGGCATCTTGGTATGGCAAAAAATTTCACGGCCATAAGACGTCAAATGGCGAAGTTTACGATATGTATTCGATGACGGCAGCACACAAGACCTTGCCAATTCCGAGCTATGTCAAGGTGACGAACAAAGACAATAATAAAACAGCCATTGTCCGTATTAATGATCGCGGCCCCTTCCACCCAGGCCGTATTATCGATCTCAGTTTTGCCGCAGCCACGAAGCTGGATGTGATTAAAACCGGGACAGCCAATGTCGCAATTGAGGTCATTTCTGTCGAGAAACCAACAGAAGTTCACAAACAAAAAGCCTTAGCGAAATTTGTTATCCAAGTCGCTTCATCAAAATACGAAGATAGAGTGCGAACTTTGGCTCAAGATTTAAGTCAAACATTATCAGTCAAAAGCTATATCAATTCGAACAAAGGCACTCATAAAGTCTTTTTGGGTCCATTTGATGACTATATGCTGACGCAAGCCGCGTTAGAAAAGGTTAAACTGATGGGCTATTCGAGTGCATTTGTAAGATCTCACTAGTACTCATTCTAGTGCAAGGGCAACCCTGCGCTGGTTTGACCGATTGTTTCTGCTAATATATGGACAGTTTTCAAAAACCTGTAGTCAATATGAAAAAAACAACGCTAAGTAAATCCGTTTTTGCGTCTTCTATTGCGCTTTGTGCAACCTTCGCAGCCTCCTCATTCGCAACCCCTATTGTTGTCCCAGATGCCCCTCAGATTGCCGCAAAAGGCTATGTTCTGATGGACTATCATTCAGGGAAAATACTGGCGGAAAAAGAGATGAATACCAAACTCTCTCCAGCCAGCTTAACCAAGATGATGACCAGTTATGTCATCGGACAAGAAATAGAACGTGGTAACGTTTCTCTCGAAGATGACGTGACGATCAGTAAAAAGGCTTGGGCTAAGAATTTCCCCGAGTCTTCAAAGATGTTCATTGAAGTCGGCACAACCGTTAAAGTTAAAGATCTTAACCGCGGCATTATTGTCCAATCTGGAAATGATGCCTGTGTCGCTATGGCCGAGCATATTGCAGGCTCCGAAGATGCGTTTGTAGACCTAATGAATGCATGGACCAAAACGCTTGGCATGACAAACTCTCATTTTGCCAATGTCCATGGACTCGACAACCCTAACCTCTACTCAACGCCGTATGATATGGCTCTATTGGGTCAAGCTCTGATCCGCGATGTTCCTGAAGAGTACCGTATTTACTCGGAGAAAAAATTCACCTACAACGGCATTACCCAATACAACCGCAACGGGTTGCTTTGGGATAAAAGCATGAATGTTGATGGCATTAAAACAGGCCACACCAACAATGCGGGATACAGCCTTGTCAGCTCAGCAACAGAAGGAAAAATGCGCCTTGTTGCTGTGGTAATGGGCACTAAAAGTGCCAACGCGCGTAAGTCAGAGAGTAAAAAACTCCTGAGTTATGGCTTCCGCTTTTTTGAAACGGTTGCTCCACATAAAGCCGGCGAAACCTTCGTTGAAGAAAAAATCTGGATGGGTGATAAAAGCACAGTGGCACTGGGCTTAGATAAAGACACCTACGTGACTCTTCCTCGTGGTCAGGCAAAAAACCTGAAGGCCAGTTTCGTTCTAGAAAAAGAGCTTGAAGCTCCAATTAGTAAAGGTGATGTAGTGGGTAAGCTATACTACCAACTAGAGGGAGATGATGTGGCTGAATACCCTCTATTAGCTCTGGAAGATATCGAGCAAGGCGGGATTTTCAGTCGCTTGTGGGATTACATTGTGATGCTGTTTAACAGCTTTTTGTAAACACTAAGACAAAGAGACTAAGCCGCTTTAATGCGGCTTTTTTGTTCCGTTTAGTTCACCTGAAAACGGGCATCTTGAGATTTAGGCTCAATGGCAGTACTATTTCGCGCGATGAAAATGACGTTCAACTTGGAGTAATATAATGTTGACTATCAACTCAGATGCAAAACTGAAAGACTTGCTTGAGTTCCCTTGTTCCTTTACCTATAAGGTCATGGGCTACGCCAAGCCAGAACTACCAGAGAAGGTGGTTGCAGTGATTCAACGCCATGCTCCGGGAGATTATTTACCCAATGTTAAGCCGAGTGCCAAGGGCAACTATCATTCTGTGTCCGTCACCATAACGGCGACGTCCATCGAGCAGGTGGAAACCCTTTATAAAGAATTGGGCGAAATCGATATTGTACGCATGGTACTATAGTTTTATTTGATAAAATAAAATTATTTTGAAAGCAGCGTTTGCTGCTTTCTTTATCGATATCAACCAGATACCAATCCTACACAGAGTTAAGGGTTAAAATTGTGTTACAGGTATATAGTTCATAGACCTGTTCCGGTTTATAATCCGGTCACGTTAAAGACCGGCAATAGGATCACACATGCAAAACCAGTTAGTTGTAAAGCGTCTGGGCAGGCAAGATTATGAGCCTATCTGGCAAGCGATGCACGACTTCACAGATACACGTGATGATGACACCCTTGACCAAATCTGGTTGGTGGAACACAACCCTGTCTTTACTCAGGGGCAAGCCGGAAAATCTGAACATTTAATTAACACCGGTGAGATCCCTGTCGTTCAGAGCGATAGGGGTGGTCAGGTTACCTACCATGGGCCCGGCCAACTTGTGGCTTATTTCCTCATTAATTTGCGCCGCAAGAAACTGGGTGTGAGAGATCTGGTTACGCATATCGAAAACCTCGTGATCCATACGCTCAAGCGCTACAACATTGATTCAGCAGCACGGCCAGATGCACCGGGCGTGTACGTCGATAACAAGAAAATCTGCTCTTTGGGGTTGAGGATCCGAAAAGGATGCTCATTTCATGGTCTGGCTCTCAATGTCAATATGGACTTATCTCCATTTCAACGTATAAACCCATGTGGGTATGCGGGAATGGAAATGGCTCAAGTCAGCCAACTTGGCGGCCCAGATAATCTTACACAGGTTGAAGAGGCACTGGTCGAAGAACTGGTCACTTTGCTCGGTTATGAGCACGTGGAATTCAGCACACAGCCCCTTCTAAGCGATGAAAGCAACGAGAAGTAAATAAAGCATGAGTAAACCAATCCAAATGGAAAAAGGCGTTAAGTATCGTGACGCTGACAAAATGGCACTGATTCCGGTTAAGAACATGCCAACCGAGCAAAAAGAGATCCTGCGCAAGCCAGATTGGATGAAGATCAAACTTCCGGCAGACAGCAAACGAATTCAAGAAATTAAATCGGCAATGCGTAAAAACGACCTTCACTCAGTGTGTGAAGAAGCCTCCTGCCCGAATCTTGCCGAATGTTTTAACCACGGCACGGCCACCTTTATGATTTTGGGTGCAATTTGTACCCGTCGTTGCCCTTTTTGCGACGTAGCTCATGGCCGACCAGTGGCTCCAGAAGCCAACGAGCCGACAAAATTGGCGCAAACGATCGCTGATATGAAGCTAAAGTACGTGGTCATCACCTCAGTAGACCGAGACGATCTCCGTGATGGCGGTGCCCAGCACTTTGCCGATTGCAATCGTGAAATTAGAGCTCTCAACCCCAACATCCGAATTGAAACGTTAGTCCCTGATTTTCGAGGTCGTATGGATGTGGCATTAGAGTTGATGAAAGACAATCCACCTGATGTCTTCAACCACAACCTTGAGACCGCACCGAGGCTGTATCGTAAAGCTCGACCTGGAGCGAATTACAAGTGGTCTTTGCAATTGCTGAAAAAGTTTAAGCAGCAACACCCCCATATTCCGACCAAATCTGGCCTGATGATGGGCCTAGGTGAAACCAAAGAAGAAATCATTGAAGTTCTCAAGGATCTTCGTGAACACGACGTTACCATGCTGACCCTTGGCCAATATTTGGCCCCGAGCCGACACCATTTACCCGTAGAGCGTTATGTACCACCCGCTGAATTTGATGAACTTAAAGACATCGCCCTTGAGTTAGGCTTTACTCATGCCGCTTGTGGTCCTTTCGTCCGTTCTTCATATCATGCTGATCTGCAAGCGCAAGGTATCGAAGTGACGTAATGTCGACTTTCGCATCGTTTAGAATGGCTAACCTAGGGTCTTTTTTGCGCTGGGTTTCTTGATTGAGACACAACTCTTCTATAGGCTTAGCCGTAACAATATAAATAAAAGTATATCGACTAGGGAATGATTATGAAAAGATTCGGTTTTATCGCCGTCGCGTTGGCCACCCTGCTGGCAGGTTGTGCTTCTAATACACAGCAAGACAATTTCCGTGAGGCTTCTTTTGAGCTGTGTAACACTGAAGTCGATCTGTATTCTGTCAGTGATGATGGCCGCGTACGTATCGTTTGTGCCGATGGTTCAAAGTTCGCGCTAACGACGGAAGCGACCCTTGAAACCATGCGAGATATCAATATCGATTACTGTGATGGTGAAGGCTTAGGCAAGTTCAATGAAAGCCGTAAGTACTACTCATTTAAATGTAAATCAGGCACCTTACTCAGCATTGCAAAGTAAGCAAACCAGAAATCAAAAAAGGGCCGATAACATGTTATCGGCCCTTTTTATTTCACATCATTATCGTCGACAAAGGGACAAACAAGCCCCTTTAAAAAACCGATGATGCTTTGTCGCTAGGCATACACTGGCAAGCGTTTACAAATATCGAGCACCTTGGCTTTTGTTGACGCGATCACGTCTTCGTTACCGATATTATCCAACACATCACACATCCAGTTGGCCAGTTGAGTCACGTCTTCTTCAGTGAAACCACGGCGCGTAATCGCTGGAGAACCAATACGAATACCTGAAGTAACGAAAGGGCTGCGAGGATCGTTAGGCACTGAGTTTTTATTCACGGTAATATTGGCAGAACCGAGCGCAGCGTCGGCTTCCTTACCTGTAATGTTTTTATCAATCAGATCGACAAGAAACAGGTGGTTTTCTGTACTATTCGATACAACTTTGTATCCACGCTCTTGAAATTGAGCAACCATCGCTTTTGCATTTTTAACGACGCGCGCCTGATACTCTTTAAACTCTGGTTCCATTGCTTCTTTAAACGCGACCGCTTTACCCGCGATCACATGCATCAATGGACCGCCCTGCCCACCAGGGAAGACCGCTGAATTAAGCTTCTTGTACATGTCTTCGCCGTCGTTAGACAAAATAAGCCCGCCGCGTGGACCCGCAAGCGTTTTATGTGTGGTAGTCGTCACCACATGCGCATGAGGAACCGGTGTTGGGTACACACCTGCCGCAATCAAGCCAGCAACATGCGCCATGTCGACGAAAAGGTAAGCCCCAGCTTTATCAGCGATTTCACGCATGCGCGCCCAATCAACAATCTGAGAATAAGCCGAGAACCCGCCAATGATCATCTTAGGGTTATGTTCAAGCGCCAACGCTTCCATTTCATCATAGTTGATTTGGCCAGCTTCATCGATGCCATAAGGGATCACATTATAGTGCTTACCTGAAAAGTTAACTGGAGAGCCGTGAGTCAGGTGGCCACCATGAGCTAAACTCATACCCAAAACAGTGTCACCTGGATTGAGTAGTGCCATGTAAACCGCACTATTGGCCTGAGAGCCAGAGTGTGGTTGCACGTTTGCGTACTCTGCACCGAACAGCTGACAAGCACGATCAATGGCGAGTGCTTCGGCTTTATCCACAAATTCACAACCACCGTAATAACGCTTACCTGGGTAGCCTTCCGCATACTTATTGGTTAACTGAGAACCTTGAGCTTCCATCACTCGAGGACTGGTATAATTCTCAGAAGCAATCAGTTCAATGTGTTCTTCCTGACGAAGGGTTTCTTCCTCAATGGCTGCGAACAATTCCGCATCGTAATCTGCGATGTTCATATCACGCTTTAGCATCTGTATCTCCTGACTCAAACTCAATTAGAAATTGCAAAAAATCGACTAATGACAACAAAGCAAACGTTTGCATCACGCTAATAGCGCAAATTCTACATAATTTGACCTCAGTCATAAAGAGAAAAATAGACTTTTCTCATGCAGATTTTTCATAAGGTTCAAAAAGGATTATCATGATGTCACTTTTCTTTTGGTCACCAAATGAGAAAAGTGTCAACTTTGTCCTTTACACCCGTAAAATTATAATTACATAGGTTTACCTTAAATTTGTCTCCCAAGCTACCGAAATCCTCATTTTTTAACTAGTATGCGCGCCACTAGTTGCTGTTTAAATTATAAATTGATGGAAAAACACACACACAAAGAAGACTGGATTGCAATTTTAACTGGGACATTTCTGGTCGCTCAGGGTGTTTTCTTTCTTCAGTCGGCACATTTGCTGACAGGCGGGACCACCGGCCTTGCTCTGCTCATGAGCCAGTTTGTCTCTCTCTCTTTTGGCACGCTGTATTTTATCGCCAACAGTCCCTTCTACTTACTCGCTTGGAAGCGGTTTGGTTCACGATTTGCCTTTAATAGTGTGATTTCTGGCGCCTTGGTCTCAATCTTTACTGATCACTTGTATTTAGTCATTAGCCTAGACGCTGTCAATACCATCTACTGCGCCGTCGCGGGCGGGCTCTTAATGGGCCTTGGCATGTTGATATTATTCCGCCACCGCTCAAGCCTTGGTGGCTTCAACGTGCTGTGTTTATTCATTCAGGACAAATTCGGTATTTCTGTGGGTAAAACCCAACTGGCCATCGATGGTTGCATTCTGGCGGCATCATGCTTTTTTGTCTCGCCGTTGGTGATAGGCCTGTCGATTTTTGGCGCTGTTTTACTCAATATGGTCCTCGCTATGAACCATAAACCGACGCGCTATTCGGTCAATTATCGGTAGTCGCCATACCTAATATTGGGTCTCGGTTCGTATGCTGTCATTGCCGCTATCATCGATATCTCAGTGTCTATTCGCGCCGAAGCCGATAAGTAAGATTTGCTCAACCACGACTAACCGCATAAAGGCTTTATTTGGCATTATCACGACAGCGTGTCGCCCTTTAACGCCCGTTAAAACGGGCGCTTAAAGGGTTTGACTGAATCAGTGAGACGTCCGTGCTTTAACATCATGACTCAATTCTCGATTCAACTCAGCTTCCACATGCCCTGGCGATTGGGTGCTGGCCGAGATCAGACGATACATTGCCGGGATGACAAACAAGGTCACTAGGGTAGCAAAGCCCATTCCAAATAGGATGACTGTCCCGACCGCGACCCGACTCTCATAGCCCGCCCCACTCGACAAAATAAGTGGGAGCGCCCCGGCGAGTGTGGTAAACGCGGTCATCATGATTGGCCGCAGTCGGCGTGCGGAAGCATCAAGAATGGCTTTCTCAAATTCAAAACCTCGATCACGCAGCTGATTGGCAAACTCGACGATCAGGATTCCATTTTTGGTCACCATACCAATCAACATGATCATACCTATTTGGCTGTAGACATTGAGCCCCTGCTGCATAACAAACAAACCTAAAAAGCCACCAAAGACGCCCATTGGAACCGTAAACATCACCACCAATGGGTTGATAAAACTTTCAAACTGCGCCGCCAGCACCAAAAATGCCACCAACAAAGCAAGGCTAAAGACAATCACGATACTTGACTGATTTTCTTTGTAATCTTTTGATTCACCCGAATAACTGACTGAAATGTCGCCCGGTAGAATCTCGATCGCATTTTGGTCCAGAAAGTCCAATGCCTGCCCCAAGGTATAACCGTCTGACAGGTTTGCTGTCACGGTAATCGATTTTTGCTTGTTGTAATGCGATAAGCGAATCGAGGAAGCAATTTCTTCTATCTGGGTCACTGCGTCTAATGTCACTAATTCACCGGCTGCGGTTCTTAAGTAAATTTGACTTAAATCGGTCGCATTGTTGAATGCGTTTTCATCGCCTCTCAAGTAAACGTCATATTCTTCGCCGCGTTCAACAAAGGTCGTTTCACTTTTCCCACCAAGCATGATTTCAAGCGTATCGGAGATCTCCACGACACTGATGCCCAATTCAGCGGCACGCTGTTTATCAACCGTGACCACCAGTTCAGGAGTTCGCTCGGAGTAATTGATATCCGCGCCTTCCATCATCGGTGACGCTTCGGCCAACTGTTCAAGCTTTTCCGCCCATTGTTTGAGTTCGGGGTAATCAGAACCTCCCAAGACAAACTGGACCGGTTCGCTTGAGCCCCCTTTGAAACCAGGCGTAAATGGGAACACTCGGACATCCGGTATCCCTGTTAGGGCTTTTCTTACTTCGCCTAGCGCTTGCTGCGCAGTGATGTCCCGATCATTCCAATCATCCAAAATCATGATGACGAACCCTGTCTGATCACCAGCGTTGCCACCAAAAGCCGGTGACTGAATACTGAATGATTTCAAAAAGCCTTCACCAAGCATCGGCAATAAGCGGCCTTCTACGATATCCATATTGGCCGCCATGCGATTATAACTGGTGGCGTCGGCACCACGCACAAACGCAAAAATTACACCTCGGTCTTCAGAGGGCGTCAATTGTGAGGGCACGTTTTGCATCAGGCCCCAACTGCCACCCACACAAGCCATAATAATAACCGGTGCGCCCCATCGCCACTTGAGTGCTTTACCGAGTAAGTGTCGATAGCTCGATTCAAGACGCGCAAACACCTTGTCCACCAAACGGTTGAAACGATTCGGTTTGACGTTCGCCCGCAGAAGCTTGCTGCTTAACACCGGCGTCAATGTTAAAGCAATCAGTGAAGAGAAAATCACAGACATTGCTAAAAGAACTGAAAATTCAGTAAATAAGAGCCCAACCATTCCATCCATAAAGGAAATGGGCAGAAAAACCATCACTAAGACTAACGTGGTGGCAATCACAGCAAACCCGACTTCACGCGCGCCCTTGTAGGCAGCAAGCAGAGGTTTCTCGCCACGTTCAATATGGTGGAAGATGTTCTCCACGACAACAATCGCATCGTCAACGACAAGTCCAATCGATAAGATTAAAGCCATTAATGTAATGAGGTTAATTGAAAAACCGAAATAGTAAGCGGCAATAAATGAGGAAATCAATGACACGGGCACGGTAACCGCTGGGATCAAGGTCGCTCGGGCCTGTCCAATGAAGATGTACAAAACCAAAATCACGAGTCCACCTGTGATAAATAAAGTGCTGTAAACTTCGCTAATTGAACGGTCAATAAATACCGTGGAGTCATAATCGATCGCCAAACGGGTCCCTGCTGGCAGAAATTGCTGGATTTGTTCGACCTCTTGGTGAACGGCATCCGCCACATCGAGAGGGTTGGCATCAGATTGTGGCACGATCCCCATGCTCACGTTCACTACGCCATCGCTTTTGAATGTCGAGTTCTCATTCTCTGCCCCAATATAAACGTCGGCGACATCCTTGAGGTAAATCGGGCTATTGTCACTGGCTCGTTTAACGACTAGATACTCAAAGTCTTTGGCCATTTGATAGCTTCTTGCGGTGCGCACCGACATGACAATCTGGTCATTACGGACTTCACCCCCGGGACTTTCTATATTTTCACTGTTTAGCGCGGTGGTTATGTCAGAGGCCGTCACGGCCCGCCCAGCCATTTGAGCGGGTTTGAGTTTGACGTACATGACTTTGTACAACCCTCCCGACACGTCGACCGAGCTCACTCCGCTGATGAGGCTGAATCGGTCAAGCAACACCCGATCAACGTAATCGGTCAGCTGCGTGCGGTCCATTTGTGAGGAGCTGAGGTTAATGTACAAGGACGCCTCACCCGAACCATTGTTTTTGTAAACAATCGGATCATCTGCCTCGTCAGGCAGTGAACGCTGAGCACGCGCCACGGCATCCCGCACATCGCTGACCCCAGTATTAAGATCATACCCCAGTTCAAAGGTGATCGTGATCCGAGACATGCTGTTGCGGGTTGTCGATTCGATTTCATCAATGCCACTGATCCCCGACAATTGATCTTCCAGTATCGATGTAATCTGGCTTTCGATGATGGTCGCCGAAGCGCCTTCATATCGCGTACTGATTGACACCACTGGGCTTTCAATGTCCGGCATTTCACGAACCGCCAGCTTACTGAAAGAAACAAGGCCAAACACACACAAAAGTAAGCTTAGCACCACCGCTGCCACTGGCCTCTTAACGGAAACATCAGATAACCACATTAGTTGTTTCCTTCTTGCTCACTCATTTGAGTGTTGCCATCGGCATTCATTTCCTTCACGCTCACGCCATCACGCATATTGACGATGCCTTGAACGACGATTTTCTGCCCAATCTGCAACCCTTGTTCGATAACAACCTGATTGCCAATCCGAGCGCCAAGGAACACTTCGGTGCGCTTAACCTTATTGTCGTTGCCCACCACATAGGTATACCGTTTCGTGCCAGAGTACTCCAGAGCCTGAACGGGGATAATCGGCGCCTCAACTGGCGGAAAGTCAATCTGCGCCGCGACCAGCATACCCGGCTTTAAGGCTCGGTCCGCATTATCAAACTGTATCCTAACTCTAAGGTTGAGCGTTTCCTGATCAATTCTTGAATCAATCCCTACCACCTGCCCTTCAAAATTCCTTTTATCCCAAGCCGCAGTGGTCGCCATGACGACCATACCCGTTTCAATTTGAGCTAAGTAACGTTCAGGCACCTGTAAATCGAGTTGCATTACAGCAAGATCGTCCAAGACCACCAGTTGATCGGCCGCATTAACCAACTTCCCTAAACTGAAATCGACAAAGCCGACCGTGCCAGAAAAGGGGGCAGTAATGGTCAGATCACTGAGGTCAGCATTCGCCCCATCCAAGCGAGCTCTGGCAATCGCGACGCTCGCTTGCTGTGCATCGATTTCAGTTTGAGTAATAGCATTACGTGTGCGAAGACGTTCAAACTCTTTCAGCTTACGCTGCTCGTCATTGAGGTACGCCTTCGCTTCAGCAACCGTGGCCGCCGCTTTGTCACTATTCAACTGAACAAGTAACTGATCTTTCTTTACGTTTTGGTTCGCTTTGAATGCGATGCGCTCAACCCTGCCCGTCACCTCCGAGGAAATGGTTACCGACTGCTCAGCCTCCAGCTTACCGACGAGTGACAACGACTGAGAAACTTGGTGGGTTTGCACTTGCTCCGTCACCACGGTGACCGACTGGGGGCCCGGACGTTTTGCCTGAGTTAGCGGTGAGATCACCATTATCAATAGTGATAAAACACTCAAAATAATGTTGTTTTTCATGGATTCTATTCTGTCTCTTAAAACGAATTCTATAGTACTGGTTTATACGCGCCCAAAACGTCAAGGAATGTAAAGAGCGAGCAATAAACTGTAAGCTTATACCTTGATTATCTGACCTTTTCGCTTAATTCCTCGCACCTTTGTCCAAAAAGGCATCATTCAATTTAAAATCATAAGAAAAGTCTTTACAGCATTGGCGAGTTTGCTATCATGCGCCCCGCACTTGGTTATTGGGTTGGGAAATCATTAGCTAAGTATAAAAATACCTGGAGGGGTTCCCGAGTGGCCAAAGGGATCAGACTGTAAATCTGCTGGCACTGCCTTCGATGGTTCGAATCCGTCCCCCTCCACCATATTTCTCTCATTGAGAGCCCCCTTAACTGTTGAGTTGGGAAATCATCAGTTAAGCCTGTTCTGTGAAGAGCCGGAACACACCCTTGGAGGGGTTCCCGAGTGGCCAAAGGGATCAGACTGTAAATCTGCTGGCACTGCCTTCGATGGTTCGAATCCGTCCCCCTCCACCATATTTCTCTCATTGAGAGCCCCCTTAACTGTTGAGTTGGGAAATCATCAGTTAAGCCTGTTCTGTGAAGAGCCGGAACACACCCTTGGAGGGGTTCCCGAGTGGCCAAAGGGATCAGACTGTAAATCTGCTGGCACTGCCTTCGATGGTTCGAATCCGTCCCCCTCCACCATATTTCTCTCATTGAGAGGCCCCTTGACTGTTGAGTTGGGAAATCATCAGTTAAGCCTGTTCTGTGAAGAACCGGAACACACCCTTGGAGGGGTTCCCGAGTGGCCAAAGGGATCAGACTGTAAATCTGCTGGCACTGCCTTCGATGGTTCGAATCCGTCCCCCTCCACCATTTTTCTCTCATTGAGAGGCCCCTTAACTGCTGAGTTGGGAAATCATCAGTTAAGCCTGTTCTGCGAAGAGCCGGAACACACCCTTGGAGGGGTTCCCGAGTGGCCAAAGGGATCAGACTGTAAATCTGCTGGCACTGCCTTCGATGGTTCGAATCCGTCCCCCTCCACCACATTAAAAAACCAGCTCATTGAGCTGGTTTTTTTTGTTTTAGATTGACTGAGATTTAACCTTCGATCAGCGCGACGCAAAGTGCCCCGAACTCACGGGGCCAGGTGCTATCAAATTACCCCTCAACTCTCTAAAAGGACAATTCGGGTTTCATACGGACGCAGCACCTGATGCTGAGTCACGTTAACCCCTGAAAGCGGATAGTTGCCCAGCACATAGCGCGCTTGGGCAGTATCAAAGCTTTCAGGCAATACGCATTCCGCTTCTTCACCGTAATAATTATTGAGACAAATAAGCGTATGAGTCTGTGACTGGCGCTGATACCCAAATACCGAGGTATGCATGGGATAGAGGTCAAGGTAATCCCCACAGGTCACCACCTCCAACTGTTTTCTTAGCTGGATCAAACGCTGATAGAAATAGAACACTGAGTTTTTATCTGCAATGGCTTGGCGAGTATTGATATCAGGATAATTGTCCGCGACTTTGAGCCAAGGAACGGCCGCCGAAAACCCTGCATACGTTTCATCACTCCACTGCATGGGTGCACGGGAATTATCACGCGATTTCTGAGCAAGAATACCCAACATTTCATCGGCTGGCATTCCGTGTTCATTGACCATAATGTCATACATGTTGGTGCTTTCAACATCCTGATACTGATCAATGTGGGTATATCCGGGGTTGGTCATGCCAATTTCTTCCCCCTGATAAATATACGGCGTCCCTTGCATCATATGGATCGACGCACCCAGCATTTTGGCGGATTCAACACGATATTCTTGGTCATTACCCAAACGGCTAACAATCCGCGGCTGGTCGTGGTTACACCAAAATAGTGCCCCCCACCCTTTTCCATTCAGTCCCGTTTGCCAATGGTTAAATATCTTTTTTAACTGAATAAAGTCAAAAGGAGCTTGCGTCCATTTATCTCCATTTGGGTAATCAACTTTCAGGTGATGGAAGTTAAATACCATCGACAACTCTTTTTGATCCAATGAAGAGTACTGTTGGCAGTGTTCTAAGGTGGTCGAGGACATCTCACCGACCGTCACACTCCCATACTTGTCAAATACCGCTTTGCTTATCTCTTGCAAATACTCGTGTACCCGCGGACCATCGGTATAAAAACGTCGACCATCCCCTTCGTCATCATCGGGAAAATCTTGCTGTTTTGAAATTAAATTGATGACATCAAGACGAAAACCATCAACACCTTTTGACGCCCAAAAATCAATCACTCGTTTCACTTCAGTGCGGACCTGAGGGTTTTCCCAGTTTAAATCTGCCTGCTGTTTTGCGAACAGGTGCAGAAAATATTGCCCGGTTTGTTCGTCCAATTCCCAAGCACTGCCACCAAACTTAGACTGCCAATTGTTCGGGACTTCACCATTGCTTGGATCTTTCCAGATGTAATAATCACGGTATTGGCTTTGTCGATCACCGAGCGCAGACTGAAACCAGTGATGCTGTGTCGAGGTGTGGTTAACCACGATATCCATGATAATACGAATTCCCCGTTGGTGGGCCTCGACCAAGAGTTGGTCAAAATCGTCCATGGTGCCAAAGTCTGGGTTAATGGCATAATAATCTGAAATATCATACCCATTATCGATCATCGGTGATTGATAGACTGGGGTCAACCAGATGGCGTCAACCCCTAATAATTTTAGGTAATCAAGCTTGGATATAATACCCTGAATATCGCCTGTTCCCTTGCTGCCACTGTCACAGAAACTTTTCGGGTAAATCTGATAGATAGACGCCGTTTTCCACCAGTTGTCATTGTTGACCATGGTTGTCATTACAAAACTCACTTACCAAAAACAATATAAAAAAGGAGCCGCCCATGGCCACTCCTAAACAAAATCATTAGACGCTCGCAGAAGCAAGCTCACCCTTACTTTGCGCCCGCTTGTACAGGAATAGAGTTAACGTAACGGGAACGGTAATCGCCACCAGCATTGCCAGCGAGAAGATGCCCCAAAACTGGGGTTGAATTGATAAGATCCCCGGCAATCCACCAACTCCAATCCCATTGGCCATGACCCCTGCACTGCCGCAGATCGCTGCTGCAATGGCGCTACCAACCATGGCGCTTAACATCGGGAATTTATACTTGAGGTTAATTCCATACATGGCTGGTTCAGTGACGCCTAAATAGGCCGAGATCGCAGCCGGAACGGAAATGTCTCGTTCTCCATGCTTTTTGCTAATGATGATGATCCCGACGACTGCCGAAGCTTGAGCAATGTTCGATAAGGCAATCAATGGCCAAATTGGGGTACCCCCTAATTCTTGCATCAACTGTAAATCAACAGCGTTGGTGGTGTGGTGAATACCCGTGATCACTAAGGGGGCGTATATAAAGCCAAATAGTGTTGACCCGATCACCGCAAAATCGCCTGTCATTGCGATTTTAGCCACCAAGGCAACCCCATTACCCAGTACGCGACCAAATGGGCCAATCAATGCGTGCGCTAAAACCACCGATACAATAATAGAGACAAAAGGCACGACCACCAGATACAGGTAAGACGGCACAATACGCTTCAAATTGGTTTCAATAAATGCCAACGCGACGCCCGCTAGCATCGCCGGAATGACCTGCGCCTGATAGCCGACTTTTTCTATCGTAAACAGGCCAAAATCCCATATTTCTGGTATTTGTTTGCCAATCAAATACGCGTTCATCAATTGCGGTGACACTAAGGTCACACCGAGTGTAATCCCCAAAATCGGAGTTCCACCGAGTTTTTTCACTGTCGACCAACACACGCCTACAGGCAGGAAAAAGAAGATCGCTTCGCCAATTAACCATAAGAAGCTGTGAACCGTTGCCCAAAACTGGCTGATCTCTGTCAATGATTGGCCATCAAACATTTTGATGTCACCAATGACGTTACGAAAACCGAGGATTAACCCTCCGGTAATAATGGCGGGAAGCAAAGGGACAAAGATTTCAGCCAGATGGGAAATTCCCCGTTCCAATACATTCATATTCTGGCGGGCAGCTTGCTTCGCTTCGTCCTTCGACGCTTCATTTTGCCCTGTCAATGCAACGAGTTGTTTATAGACATCGTCAACTTCTGTGCCGATGACAACTTGAAACTGACCGGCATTGGTAAAGCAACCTTTTACTATCGGCAAGCTTTCCAAGGCTTTTTGATCCGCTTTTTCGGTATCGTTTAGTACAAAACGAAGGCGTGTCAGGCAGTGGCTCACGCTCGCAATATTATCGCGACCGCCCACCAGTTCCACCAGACGCTCTACTTGCTTAGGCGCAATCTTGCTCATATCATTGTCCACCTTGGATTGGCTCTTAACGGGTATCAGAGTTCTCTGATCACAAGCGTAAAAATCATTATGGGAACATTCCCATACCTATATATTATACTGCCAAAGCCATCCTGAGACATAAATGGGAACAATCCTATTAATTGAGAGGGATCACATTATATTTATAAGTTTCATAATAATTAGAACGTTATTATAGAATAGGGGCTTGGGTTATGTGGACGATTTCAGCGTCACCATTTAGCTGGGAAATCAAAAGTTGAGCCGCTTTTTCTCCCGCTTGCGCGTAACCAGGATCAATACTGAACACCTTAGGGAAGAGAAAAGACAACAGCTCATTGCCCCCGACCCCTGTCACCAAAACGTCTTCCCGATCCAATTCCTGCAAGCGCTTAATCACGCCCAGCGCCAGCGTGTCACTGGCACAAACAATCGCCTCAATATCCGATGTAAGTACTTTATCAACGAGCTGATAAGCACTTTCATGATGCAGATGTCCGGTCTGGTAATTGGCGGTCAATTGATACTTGTCACACCACCTCAAATAGGCCTCAAGACGCAATTTACCAGTGGTGCGATCCGATGGGTGGACACCAATAAAAGCCGTCTTTGTTACTTTTTTTTCGATCAGATGCTCAAGCGCATAGCGGATCACGCCCTCGTTATCGTAATTAATCGAGGAGGTCACTTTAGTATCCATCGCAATGACCAAGGAGCGATGGCACCAACTTTCGAGACGTTCGATATCAAAATCACTGAAACCGAAGACGACCACGCCATCAACGTTGCGCTTATTAAGGACGTCAAGGTGCTCATTGGTCTTGTCGCGATCAAACTGACTTTCCATGATCACCGCATCGTAGCCAAAACGATAAAGCGCTTGCAACATACTTCCGACGGCTTTATTTTCTGAAGGAGAATCCAATCGAGAAATAATCACACCCACGACTTTCTGGCTACCTCCCCGCATCGCCTGAGCCGATTTTGAAGGCACATAACCGGATTCCTTAATCACCCGTTCAACGTTCGCTCTGGTTTGTGGCTTTACTTTAGGATCATTGGTCAGAACGCGTGATACCGTCGATTTTCCGACACCGGATAACTTTGCAATATCGAGAATGGTCAGTTTTTTAGTCATAATATCAATAGAGTGAATTGAAAAAATCGCGCTACGCAGCCCGTTAACGCTAATGGGTCTTGCAGTTTTTGTAAACCAGATCGTCTATTTCAAGCAATGCTTGATCACCTTTCGTGTGCAAAATCACAGCAGGATGATGCAGTGACTCGTGGTCGTACCGCACGTATTTCACACCAGATCCCGACGGAACCTGAGTCAGACGCAGGCGTTGATCAGCAAAACGCAGTATAACGGCTTGTTGGTCAGGTAAAAGCGCAATATCAAATCTCTGATTGGCCATACAGTCATACGCGACAAATTCAGCCGAGTTCGGGTAAAGATGTTCAGCCCCAGACGGGCTGCACCCCAAGCTTATCAACGCGAGCGCTACGCTCAATCCTTGCATCAATCTCATACAGACTCTCCAATAGAAAAAGGCCGCGGAAGCGACCTCATTCTCAAACAGCGGGTTTGGCTAAGTATTGGGGGACATCAGCAATGCTATCAAGCACCACGCAAGCCAAAGCCTGCCCTCTCTCAGTGACCGTTTTGCCGGTTCGCACCAATATACGTGTCCCGACTTCGGCCGCTTGCGCTGCCATCATGTCTTCGGCTTTATCACCCACCATGACGGAATTGGCCATATCTATGTGCAAATCATCGCGCGCAGAAAGAAACATCCCCGGTTGGGGCTTACGGCATTGGCACTCTTGTTTGTACTGACCTTTTCCATGTTCCGCATGATGAGGGCAATAATAGAAGCCATCAAACTCAACCCCATTGTCAACAAAGTTCCAGTCCATCCACTGTGTCAGCGACAAGAAGCGCTCTTCGCTAAATTTACCTCGCGCGATACCAGATTGGTTCGTGACCAATACCAGCAGGTAGCCTAATTCTTTGAGGGCTTTTGTCGCTTCAAACACGCCTTCAATAAACTCAAAGTCGTGTTCATCGTGAACGTAACCATGATCAACATTGAGTACGCCATCACGATCTAAAAAGACTGCGGGTTTTGCCAAAATATACATCTCTATCTGCGATTTATATCAGAATTATTACATGGTTTATTTCTTTCATCACTATCTAATTACTCATCCGTTTAAACAAAAAAACGTTTAGACGTCTAGACGTAAAAATATCTATTGACACTCTTAACGCAAACCCATAGCATCGAAGACTAAATGAGAGATAGTTCAAAATTATCTATTATTCCCCTAAGCAGTCTGATAGCGGATTTCTCAATGATTGAATTGAATCAAGTAAATAAAGTCTTCCTTCAGGGAACGAAGGAAATAGCGGCCTTAAAGGACATTAACCTGCACATCTCTGAAGGCACCATTTTCGGTGTTATTGGCTCGTCAGGCGCCGGAAAAAGTACCCTTATTCGCTGTGTAAACATGCTTGAAGCCCCCACCACTGGGTCTATCATTGTCGATGGCGTAGACTTAACCACATTGTCAAAGCGTCAACTCAGCGATGCTCGACGAAATATAGGGATGATTTTTCAGCACTTTAATCTGCTGTCTTCTCGCACCGTATTTGAAAACGTAGCACTACCACTGGAACTGGCGTCAGCAGATAAAGCATCTATTGAGACCAAAGTAACCGAATTGCTGACCTTGGTTGGACTGGATGATAAACACGAAAGCTACCCTTCGAATCTCAGTGGAGGGCAAAAACAACGTGTGGCTATCGCCCGCGCTCTGGCCTCAGACCCCAAAGTGTTGTTGTGTGACGAAGCGACCAGCGCTCTCGATCCTGCGACGACCCAATCGATTCTGGAGCTCCTCAAAAAGATAAACCGCGATCTCAACATCACTATTTTGCTGATCACTCATGAAATGGACGTGGTGAAAAGTATTTGCCATCAGGTGGCGATCATCGGTGATGGTGTCTTGGTCGAGAAAGGCACAGTAGGGGAAATTTTTGCACACCCCAAAACAGAGCTGGCACACGAGTTTATCCGCTCAACGTTGGATCTTTCTATTCCAGAAGATTACCAGTCTCGTTTACAACCCAACCGTGTGGAAGGCAGCTATCCTTTGGTTCGCCTTGAATTTACGGGTGCAACTGTTGATGCTCCTCTAATGACACAAATTGCACGTAAATTTAATATTGATGTCAGTATCTTGAGTTCAGACCTTGATTACGCGGGCGGTGTGAAATTTGGCATGATGGTCGCAGAACTCTTTGGCAACGAGCAAGACGATAACGGAGCGATCGAGTTCCTACGTGAGCACAATGTAAAAGTAGAGGTATTGGGTTATGTTCTTTAATACGGTTTCACAATGGCTAAGCCTAAACAGCAACCTCCTCATGGGCGCTGCATGGGAAACCCTTTATATGGTGTCTGTCGCAGGTGTCGTCGGTTTTGCCGTTGGTATCCCTCTGGGTGTCATACTGCATACTTCTAAACACGGTGGCTTACTGGAAAATACGCTACTCAACCGCGTGCTTGGTGCTGTTGTTAACGTCGGTCGCTCGGTGCCTTTCCTTGTTCTGATGGTGGCCATTATCCCTCTGACTAAACTGTTGCTGGGCACTTTTATTGGCACAACTGCCGCCATCGTTCCCTTAACCATAGGCGCGATTCCATTTGTGGCTCGTTTAATTGAAGGGGCACTGCTGGAAGTACCATCAGGCCTAGTGGAAGCCGCCCAATCGATGGGGGCAACCCCGATACAAATCATCCATAAGGTACTGCTACCCGAAGCGATGCCAACCATTGTCAACTCCGTCACCATAACCTTAGTGACGCTGGTCAGTTACTCAGCGATGGCGGGCACCGTTGGCGGTGGCGGGTTGGGCGATGTCGCGATCCGGTATGGTTTCCACCGTTACGATGTCGTGATCATGGCCGTCACCGTGGTCATGCTGATCGTATTAGTCCAAATCATTCAGTCGATAGGCGATGCGATTGTCCGTCGTGTCGACCACAGATAAAAAATTCAGATTTACATTAAGGAGAAAGTCATGAAATTCGGTTTAAAAGGTCTGCTTACAATAGCAGCGGCAGCATCTGCACTCGTTCTTGCAGGTTGTGGTGAAAAGCAAACAGACAACAGCAAAATCAAAGTCGGTGTTATGGCCGGTGCAGAAGCTCAAGTTGCCGAAGTGGCGGCGCAAGTGGCCAAGGAGCAATATGGTCTTAACGTTGAACTGGTGACCTTTACCGATTACGTCACCCCTAACGCCGCGCTTGATGATGGTTCAATTGATATCAACGCTTTCCAACACAAGCCGTATTTAGATCAACAAGTCATCGACCGCGGCTATAAACTTTCAGTGGCTGGCAACACGTTCGTCTACCCGATCGCTGGCTACTCAAAACAGGTGACGTCTGTGGCCGATCTTAAAGATGGTGCTCGGATCGCTGTCCCTAATGACCCAACTAACTTGGGGCGCTCATTGATCTTATTGGAACAGCAGGGCCTGATTAAGCTAAGAGAAGACGTTGGGCTGCTGGCGACGGTTCGTGATATTACTGAAAATCCAAAGAACCTTAACATCCTTGAACTGGATGCCGCCCAACTGCCTCGCTCTCTGGATGATGTCGCACTGTCGGTTATTAATACCACTTACGCAAGCTCAATTAACCTGACGCCACAGAAAGACGGAATCTTCGTTGAAGATAAACAATCTCCTTACGTTAACCTCATTGTCGCGCGTGAAGACAACGTCAACGCAGAGAATGTGCAGCACTTTATCAAGTCTTACCAAACCGATGAAGTCTACTCAGCAGCGTCTGATATCTTCCACGGTGGTGTCGTGAAAGGCTGGTAATCATTGCACGCCTCACCCAGAAGGCTGATACCTGAGGTATCAGCCTTTCCTAACCATAGTCATGATTCTCTTATCCTTTTAGCACCAATGACTGTGGCCATATCCTCACTCTATTAAGCTCATCAATACCCAAGGTGCTGTCAGTGCCAACAGATGCGAATGTTTATCAGGAAGCGGCTGACAAGTTACCGATGACGCCGCCACCCAATGCCCTTGAGGATGTGATGCGCGAACTGAAAACTATAGAGACAGTGCGTAACTATGTCGAGACTAAAGCGTTGGCAAATAATCCCACCTATGGATCAAGTTACAGGACCTACCGCTCAAATAAATAGCCGCATGTCGAGTGCTGCGGATACACGGGTACATCATCGTATAGAGGCCGTAGCCAACAAAGCGCAAAAGTCAGCCGAAAAAGCCTCACGCGAAGCGGCAGAGAAAGCGGCCCAACAGGCAGCTGGTCGGATCATTGACAGAGAGATTGAGATTCGCCTTCAAATGTTAAGAGCGCCAACACCACCAACGGCAGATCCTAGTCACCGCGAACGTCAAGGCGTACATCAAAAACAGGCGATTCGTATCGATAACGATGGCAAAGCGCATGTGAAGACAATCAATAGCTAAACAGTTGCCTTGGCATGGACACTAACGTTGTCGCGGTAGGACAGACGTTAAATAACCCTTGAGGGAAAAACCGGAAGCGTAAAAGCTTCCGGTTTCAATATGACCAACTTAGCGTCTAAGGGGTATAGTAAGTTGCCGCCCCTGGCCCCACGGGTAAACCCAATACAAATACCCATAGGTAGAACAGCAGGCTCCAGCCCACAATAAAGCACAAAGAGTACGGTAACATCGTCGCAATCAACGTCCCGATCCCTAAGTTCTTAATGTAGCGAGTCGCCACCGCAAGGATAAGAGCAAAATAGCTCATCATTGGCGTAATAATATTGGTGGCAGAATCCCCAATTCGGTACGCAGCCTGAATAGTTTCGGGAGCATAACCCACCAGCATCAACATCGGGACAAAGATAGGTGCTGTCACCGCCCATTGTGCAGAGGCCGAACCGATCATTAAGTTGATAAAACCACAAAGCAGAATAAATGCAAAAAACAACATGGGTCCAGTCAGACCAATCTCCTGCAGGAAGGTCGCTCCTCCTACTGCAAACACCTGACCAAAGTTGCTCCATTTAGAGAACGCGACAAACTGAGCGGCGAAGAAGACCAAAACAATATACATGCCCATCGATGACATCGATTTAGACATGGCGTCAATCACATCGCGATCATTGTTCATGGTCCCGACAACCTTGCCATACACCAAACCAGGAATAGCGAAGAAAACAAAAATAAACGCGACGATGCTTTTCAAAAACGGCGAACCCGCGACTGTCCCCGTATCGGAACGCAGAACGCCATCTTCAGGCACAATGGTCCACGCCAACAGGAAGGACACACACAATACAGCCAGTCCGGCCAGTTTTAGGCCCCTCTTTTCTATAGAAGACAACTTGCCCAAGGTATCCTTACTCAAATCTTCCGAAGCATCTTCATCGTTATAATTGCCTAATTTCGGTTCAACGATTTTTTCCGTGACCAGCGCCCCCACCCCTGCAATAAAAAAGGTCGACACAAACATAAAGTACCAGTTGACTTCAGGGCCAACAGTATAGTTTGGGTCCATCAATTGCGCGGCGGTTTCTGTAATACCAGAAAGCAGGGGATCGACTGTCCCAATCAGTAGATTGGCCGAATACCCACCGGAAACGCCTGCAAACGCGGCAGCCAAACCCGCCAAAGGGTGACGCCCCAAAGAATGAAATAACATCGCAGCCAGCGGGATCAGCACCACATAACCCAGCTCAGATGCCGTGTTAGATATTATCCCTGCAAACACCACTGTCACGGTCACCATGCGCTTTGACGCACCCATGACCAAACCACGCATCGCAGCGGACAGCAAACCAGAAGACTCGGCAACTGCGACCCCTAGCAACGCAACCAACACGGTGCCTAGCGGCGCAAAACCGACAAAGTTCTTGACCAAATTAGTGACGATTAACTGCAATCCATCGACACTCAACAAATTGACGACTCGTATCATACCATCGGCGGCACGTCCGGCGGCCCCTTCAGGTCGAGGGTCGACCACGGCAACGTCAAAATAACCAGCGATACCCGATGCAACCAAGATAAAAACGCAAAGAATGGCAAAAAGTGTGATTGGATGAGGGAGTAGATTCCCCAAATATTCGACCCCGTCCAAGAAGCGAGTAAAGACGGGTTTCTTGGGCGATTTTTGTTTTATTGAAGCAGATGAACTCATCTGTTTCCTCCTTGAAGTAATTCCTGCACGTCTTGTGACGAGCTGCAACAAACCCGCGCAGGTTACTAGACAAAGAGGTCAGCAATAAATCCAAAATGTTGTAAAATGTTATCTAGATCATTATATTCAACGTCAAATAAATAAAAAATCAGCAGTATCATCCAGATATGAAACAATCATCAGTGTTATAGATTACACGCACTCATAATTAAATTGATATTATTATCACTTTTGGACTGCTTTAAATCTGGGGTTCGATTTACAGATAACATACAAACGGCCTCTTCTTTTAACGATTTGACAGTCAGGGTGTCGACTCTTCGCACTTTTTAACGACTTAACTACTTTCATTATTCTTCTCCTTTTCCAAACAGGCCAAAACGTCGGGTAAAATTCGCGACACGTCCTTCTTTTTGAATCACTCGCTGTTTACCTGTGTAAACTGGGTGAGACTTTGACGAGACTTCCACGGTGAAATAGGGGTACGTCTGACCGTCTTTCCATTCAATGGTTTGGTCGGTTTTTAACGTGGAGCCTATCAAGAAATACGCGTCAGCTCCGGTATCATGGAACACCACAGTACGGTATTCAGGATGAATGTTTGCTTTCATAGTAACCTCATACATAAACGTTATGTTATAACATAATACTTGATAACTATTATCAAGAAGTTTTGCAAGACATTTTGTGATATTTTTGCCAAATACCAGAAAGTAGCGAGTGCCGATTCATGTACCAAGTTGAGCCGATTGGCTTCATTGAAAGTCCTTACAAAGAGAAATTTGCGGTCCCAAGACAACCGGGGTTGGTCCCAACAGCGACGTCTCGGGTAAAACTTGTCGGCCCAGCCAATTGCGTTGAAGCGACGCGAGGTATTGAGCAATTTAGCCATATTTGGCTGCTGTTTATGTTTGACCAAAACCTCAGTGCGGGCTGGAAACCCACCGTGCGCCCTCCCCGCCTTGGCGGTAATCAACGTATTGGCGTTTTTGCTTCTCGTGCGACATTTCGCCCCAACGGTATCGGCATGTCAGCCGTGGAACTGAGGGGCGTCAATGTGGAAAATGGGCATGTCTATTTGCAACTTGGTAACGTTGATTTGGTCGACAATACGCCCATTATCGATATCAAGCCTTATATTCCCTATTCTGACGCCATCGATAACGCAAGTGGTGGGTACGCCAGCGAGCAACCGCCCATCTCGGACGTACATTTCTCAGCAGCCTCGCTCGACATTCTCCGTAAAAGACCCTCTGGCGATCACGAGCAGGCCGTTATCGAGCAAGTATTGGCACAAGATCCACGCCCCGCCTACAAAAAAAGCCAAGGTGATAACAAAGAATATGCGGTTAATTTGTTCGATATGAACGTAAAATTCACGGCCAACGATAACTTAGTGACGGTGACGGCGATTGAAGCCTTTTGACCAAAGCCAATGGCTGATATTATAGTGGGCTGAATTTTATTCCCTCACGATGAGGGGTTCTAAAAAACATCATAAAAACGGATAAATGAGATGCGTACCAGTAACTATCTTCTTTCTACCCTGAAGGAGACTCCAAACGACGCCGAAGTTATGAGCCACCAGCTCATGCTACGTGCGGGTATGATCCGTAAGCTGGCTTCAGGTCTTTACACCTGGCTACCTACCGGTCTACGCGTGTTGCGTAAAGTCGAAAACATCGTTCGTCAGGAAATCAATAATGCCGGTGCCGTTGAAACCTTGATGCCCGTGGTTCAACCGTTTGAACTTTGGGAAGAAACCGGTCGTTCTGAGAAGATGGGAGCCGAATTACTTCGCCTTAGTGACCGCCATGATCGTCCGTTTGTACTCAGCCCAACCGCGGAAGAGGTCATCACGAGTCTTGTACGTAACGAAGTCAACTCGTATAAGCAGCTTCCACTGAATCTGTACCAAATTCAAACTAAGTTCCGTGATGAACGCCGCCCACGTTTTGGAGTGATGCGCGCACGTGAATTCTCGATGATGGACGCTTACAGCTTTGACATTGACAAAGACGGTCTGGAAAAGTCCTACCAAGCGATGCATGACGCCTATTGTAAGGCGTTCGACCTTATGGGCCTTGATTACCGTCCGGTGCTGGCTGATAGTGGAGCGATTGGTGGCAGCGGCTCTCAGGAGTTTCATGTCCTCGCAGAAAGCGGAGAAGATTTGATCGCATTCTCATCACAGTCAGATTACGCAGCAAACCTCGAAAAGGCAGAAGCGCTTACTCCTGCTGGGCAAAATGCCTCAGCGACTCAAACCATGACGCTGGTCGACACACCCAATGCAAAAACCATTGCAGAGCTGGTTGAACAACATGGATTGGCGATCGAAAAAACAGTCAAAACGCTGTTTGTAAAAGCATCAGACAACATCGATGCACCGCTCGTTGCCCTCCTTATTCGTGGTGATCACGAACTCAATGAAGTCAAAGCAGAAAATTTACCTCAGATCGCTGCGCCGTTGGAAATGGCAACGGAAGAAGAAATTCGTGCCCTGGTCGGTGCCGGTCCCGGTTCATTAGGACCTGTGGGTTTAAACGTTCCCTTTATCGCAGACCGTTCTGTCGCCGTAATGAGTGATTTTGGAGCCGGTGCCAACATTGATGGCCAACACTACTTTGGTATCAATTGGGGTCGCGACGTTGAGCTCAACCAAGTCGAAGATCTACGCAATGTAGTCGAAGGGGATCCCAGCCCGTGTGGCAGCGGTCACCTTCTGCTAAAACGTGGTATTGAAGTCGGTCATATCTTCCAGTTGGGGACCAATTACTCAGAAAAAATGAACTGTGGCGTCCTAGGCCCAGATGGCAAGAACGCCATCCTTGAGATGGGTTGTTACGGCATCGGTGTCTCGCGCGTGGTTGCGGCAGCGATTGAGCAGAACCACGACAAATACGGCATCATATGGCCAGATGCTCTTGCGCCTTTCCAAGTCGCTATCGTGCCGATGAACATGCATAAATCAGAAGAGGTGCAACAAGCAGCAGAATCACTGTATTCACAGCTGACCGCACTGGGTATCGAAGTCCTGTTCGATGATCGTAAAGAACGTCCGGGCGTGATGTTTTCTGATATCGAGCTCATTGGTATCCCACACACTATCGTGATTGGTGACCGTTCATTGAAAGAAGGCAACGTCGAATATAAGAATCGCCGCGAAGGCGAGAAAACGGCCATTGCGACCAACGACATCCTTGAACATATCAAAGCACAGCTAGCGTAATGCAATAAAAATAAAAAAGGTTGATGCATTTCATCAACCTTTTTATTGCAAATCACCGTTAGGACAAAGGGCCCGTTGGCGCCTGGCTTTTGACTTTCTTTGGCGCGTAAGCAACGTCTTTCAGCTCATCCGCATTGCCATCAATCAACTCACCAAAATGAAAAATACCAAACTCACCGGGCTTCATTCGGTGCCATTCTTCGTTGTCGGTCAATGGCTGTGTTGCAATGACAGAGACGACATCATTGGGCGTGGTCTCTTCCTGAAAGTTAATCTCCATATCTTCATCAATCAGTGACGCTTTACCAAAAGGCGCACGACGGGTGATCCAATATAAATGATTGGTGCAGAACGTCATCACGTATTCGCCATCAGACAGCAGCATATTAAATATGCCTTTCTGCCTGAGTGTTTGGCAACAATCAGCGATAAAACGGAACATTTCCACCATGTTCTGAGGTGGTTGGGGGTAGCGTTCTTCCATCTGTTTGACTAACCAGCAGAATGAAAGCTCGCTGTCTGTTTGACCCACCGACCTATGGCGACCTGTTTGCAAGTCTTGATAATCACAAAGCTGTCCGTTGTGGGCAAAAGTCCAGTAACGTCCCCACAATTCACGAGTAAAAGGGTGTGTATTTTCGAGGTTAACCTCACCGCGATTGGCCTGTCTTATATGGCTAATCACCGCACAACTTTTAATCGGATAATTTTGTACTAATTCTGCGATTTTTGAATTGCAGCTTGGCTTGGGATCTTTAAAGTTACGAAAACCTTTACCTTCATAAAAAGTGATTCCCCAGCCATCGCTATGCGGCCCGGTATTACCACCACGCTGCATCAGCCCCGTAAAGCTAAAACAAATATCCGTTGGCACATTGGCGCTCATTCCGAGCAATTCACACATGACCTAAGAGGCTCCTATAAACAACAGCAGTATCAACGTCGGCGCTGATACTGTTTACACCACTTTAAAAAATTATTTTTCCATTTCTTTTTCGATCAGCTGAATCACAATGTGAATGATCTTAATATGGATTTCTTGGATTCGGTCAGCATAACCAAAATGAGGGACACGAATTTCAATATCCGCGAGCCCGGCCATCTTGCCCCCGTCTTTACCTGTCAGGGCAATGGTCTTCATCCCTTTTGCTTGGGCCGCTTCAATCGCTTTAAGAATGTTGCCAGAATTGCCTGACGTTGACAGCCCAAATAAAACATCGCCTTTTGCACCTACGGCTTCAACATAACGAGAAAACACATGATCATAGCCAAAGTCGTTGCTTACGCAAGACAAGTGGCTCGGATCAGAGATAGCGATGCCAGGAAAACCAGGACGATTTTCACGATAACGTCCCGTCAGCTCTTCAGCAAAATGCATCGCGTCACAGTGCGAACCACCGTTACCACAAGACAAGACTTTCCCGCCTTGCTTGAAAGAATCCGCAAGCAATGTCGCCGCCGCTTCAATTTGAGCGATATTGCGTTCGTCGCTAAGAAATGTGTTCAAAACGTCCGCCGCTTCGGTTAGTTCATTTTTAATCAGATCCTGATACATAGATTTTTCTCTAATTATTGTCCATCAAAAGGCCGACGTGTTCCGCCGCCACGTTTATAGTCAGAGTTTACTCAAACAATCCTGACTGTCGATAGCTGCCCGCAAACAATTGCGTCTTTATTCCCTTTCTTCATCGACAAATTCATTTCTTTGAGCTTTTTAGAGCTATGACTCTACCAAGATCACTTTTTACTCTAAATTATGTTTTACATTTCTGTAATAAATTGATTACACTCTAACTGGTTGGACCTCTATTTAGATAACAGCGTATAACCCTCAATACGAAACGCTGACAAGGAACTTATACTATGGATATCTTGCTCTCTGTACTTGGATTCGCCACTGTGTTGGCTGTCTGCCTCTATCATCGAATGACCTTGGTCAAATCTATCTCACTATTAGCCGTCACTTTGGCCATGTTGTCGTTTATCGGCACCGCTGGCTCCGTGAGTTGGGTTTTGTTTATTGCGGCGAGCGCGGTTTTGGCGATCCCTTCTCTTCGTCAATCCCTCATCAGCCAAAAAGCACTGGACATGTTTAAGACCGTTCTTCCTGAAATGTCACAAACCGAAAAAGAAGCGCTCGACGCTGGCACTGTATGGTGGGAAGCGGAATTGTTTAAGGGCAAACCTGACTGGGACCACTTGCATGCGATTGACGATCCAAAGTTAAGCACCGAAGAACAAGCTTTTCTCGATGGCCCAGTCAATGACGTTTGTGCCATGGTCAACGATTATCAAGTCACTCACGAATTAGCGGATTTGCCTCCGGAAGTATGGCAGTATCTTAAAGATCATAAGTTCTTTGCCATGATCATCAAGAAAAAATACGGAGGTCTGGAGTTTTCAGCCTACGCACAATCTCTGGTACTGCAAAAACTGACTGGCGTCTCAAGTGTTCTCTCCTCCACCGTCGGGGTTCCCAACTCTCTTGGCCCAGGTGAACTACTGCAACACTATGGCACCACCGAGCAAAAAGACCACTACTTACCTCGCCTTGCCGAAGGTACAGAAATCCCTTGTTTCGCTCTAACAAGCCCTGAAGCTGGCTCTGACGCGGGTTCTATTCCGGATTACGGCGTCGTTTGCAAGGGCAAGTGGAAAGGCAAAGACATTTTAGGTATGCGTTTAACGTGGAATAAACGCTACATCACGTTAGCGCCCGTAGCCACAGTACTAGGCTTAGCATTTAAACTGCGTGACCCAGATAATTTGCTAGGTCAACAAGAAGAAATTGGTATCACTTGTGCGCTCATACCGACCAATCTAAAAGGTGTCGAGATCGGGACTCGTCATTTTCCTTTGAACGTGCCCTTTCAAAATGGCCCAACGCGCGGTGAAGACCTGTTCGTCCCTCTTGATTTCATTATTGGCGGTCCGAAAATGGCGGGACAGGGTTGGCGTATGTTGGTTGAATGCCTGTCAGTCGGCCGCGGCATTACACTCCCTTCCAACTCAACAGGTGGGATCAAGACAGCGGCTTTGGCCACGGGCGCTTACGCACGTATCCGTCGCCAATTCAAACAACCCATAGGGCTAATGGAAGGCATCGAAGAACCACTGGCACGTTTGGGCGGAAATGCCTACGTCATGGATGCCGCGAGTAACTTAACGGTCGCGGGAATCGACATGGGCGAAAAGCCCTCAGTTATTTCTGCCATCGTCAAATATCATTGTACGCATCGAATGCAGCATAGCGTCATTGACGCCATGGACATTGTTGGCGGCAAAGGCATTTGTCTCGGTCCTAAGAACTTCCTCGCTCGTGGCTATCAAGGCGCACCAATCGCAGTCACGGTTGAAGGCGCAAATATCCTCACTCGCTCGATGATTATTTATGGACAAGGTGCGATTCGCTGCCATCCTTTTGTGTTAGAAGAAATGAACGCGGCTTATTCTGATTCACCCGATGCACTCGACAAATTTGATGCCGCATTAGCAGGCCATGTTGGGTTCACGATGAGTAACCTGGTTCGTAGTTTATGGCTCGGTTTGACTGATGGACGTTTTTCTTCAGCCCCTGTTAAAGATGCCACGACACGTTACTACCAGCAGCTCAATCGCTACAGTGCCAATATTGCATTTTTGTCCGATGTTTCTATGGCAGTGCTTGGCGGCTCACTGAAACGTAAAGAACGTATTTCGGCGCGTTTAGGTGATGTTCTCAGTCAATTGTACCTGAGCTCGGCGACTCTCAAACGCTATGAAAGTGAGGGTCGAATTGCCGACGATCTCCCTTTGGTTCACTGGGGCCTTCAGGATAGCCTTCAACGAACAGAGATCGCAATTGATGAGCTACTGGCTAATTTCCCTAACCCATGGTTAGGGAAAGCACTTCGCGTGCTTCTGCTGCCATTTGGCCGCATCCGCAAAGCGCCAAGTGATAAGATAGACAGTCAGGTCGCTCAAATTCTTCAAACCCCCTCAGCGACGCGCGATCGCATTGGTCGCAACCAATACTTTGAGGCAAGTGAACACAATCCAGCCGGAAAAATTGAACAAGCGTTGCACATCATTATTGAAGCAGAGCCTGTGTTTAATAAAGTGTGTAAGTCAATTAACGAGCGACGCCCCTTCCTGCGTCTCGACTTGATTGCAGATATCGGTTTGGATAAAGGCATTATCGATTCGGCTGATGCTCAGTTGCTGCGTGATGCAGAAACTCATCGTCTGTATGTGATCAATGTGGATGACTTTGACCCAAAGGACTTAGCGGCCAAACCTCTTGAGTCCAATACTCAAATGGACGAAGTCGCCTAAACAATGACGCTCACAGCCCTTAATGGCCGTGAGCATCTCTGGATAAAGTGCCAACACAAAAACATTAAGCAACATCAAAAGGTCAATAAAAACCCCCGATAAAGAACAAACTCTTTATCGGGGGTTTTTTATTACTCTCTCAATATCGTCTTCGCCCAGATCACGGTACAACGTCGGAAAACGAAAACCTGACACCCGTTAGAAAGTCATGGTAATAGCTATTTCTTCGGCATATCGAGCTGCATTTCGGGAAGCATTTCTTTTGTCGCTCTCAGCTTGCGCCTGATAAACCAAGCCACTAGCCCCAGTATCACCATCACCACGTTACCTGCTGCAATCAGAATGATACTTCTGGTGCGTTTGTCTTCCCTTACCTGAATAAGACGCATTTTTTCCATCTCTCTTTGTTGCAGCTTTCGTTCTTCCTCCTGCAACCTGCGGGTTTCTGCGAAATCTATTTCCTTAAGCACACTGTAACCACGTGGCTTTAGCGAGAAGGCCAGCGCTCGGCCTGACCCCATTTCAGTCGCGAAGACCTTACCTTGCCAAAGGTAGTTGCCGAGAGTATCGTTGTAAGGGATCTCGAGTTCCATTTTCTCTTGGTCTTCCTCTGCGCTGCCAGACACCTTAAAGTCGCTGTCATCAGGTGACTGATGTTCAATTTGTGCCGCCAACGTACCGGGCATGATCATGCCTTTCTCACCAGAAATGACAATCTTATGAGCGATACTTTCTTCTCTGCTTTGAATAAATGTGGCTTGAACTGGCGTTGGATAGACAAGCACTTCTTGTTCTTGTGCTCTCAAAAACACCCCATTGCCCGTGGTCACTCTCACCCGATATTTACCCGGTTCAGGGGAAATATTTAAAGAAACGGTAAAAACGCCATCACCCGCAACTTCATCCAATCCTGTGCCATCGTCGGCAAACTCACCGATTTTAAAAGGTATTGGTTTCGCCTCTCGGATCAAGGTGTCTTCATTTTCAATATATTTAGTAAAGGTCACCATCAAGTTTACACGGTCAAGAAAGTCTCTCAGCACCAGCGGCTTTCCATCAGCGCTGAGGCGAGCGGTGAATTTAATCGACTCTCCTTGAAATAACCGATTGGGCATCTTGTCAGTAGTCAACTCAAGATGGGAGATCAAAGTAATCTTATTTTTGGGCGTGATTTTACCTATCGCTTGCCATGGGCCTGGCATTGGCTTTTCGATTGATATGATATCCATTGCTGGTTCTTGATACCAACGAACGTTATCTGGGCTTCGCCAAGCATAATATTTTTTACCGTCAGGACGAACCAATACCACTGGCTTGGAACGCTCTGCCCGATAAATGACAAACGTAATTTGTTTGATCGTCGGGTCGACGCGGAAACGGTTGTCGAGTAACGACATTGAAGATTCCTCAGCATACCCAAACGTACTGACGAACAGACCCAATAGGGCAAACCAAATCTTCAACATTCCTCCTCCTACTGACGCCAGAGACAACTACCGCTCTTCGCAACCAGATCCAATCGACTTTGATGTGCTTCTAGTTCATCGGCCGTTGCATGGATAACCTTTAGCGCTTTTCGACCACCAGCCGCACGTTTAATCATTTCTCCCCCCAAATCACTTCCCTCGGCTCGACCAGCATGAAACTGAAGTGACGTTTGTCCGCCCGTCATGAGAAGGTAGACGTCAGCTAAAATTTCAGCATCGAGTAAAGCCCCGTGGAGCGTACGGTGAGAATTATCTATACCATAGCGATCACACAAGACATCCAAGTTGTTGCGCTTGCCTGGGAAGATTTTCTTCGCCATGGCAAGGGTATCGGTGACCTTACAATAATGCTCTGTCTTACCGATACTCGGATCCAGCATCGCAAACTCATGGTCCATGAAGCCAGTATCAAACGAGGCATTGTGAGCGACAAGCTCAGCCCCCTTGATAAACGCTAAGAATTCATCATGCACTGTTTTATAATCAGGCTTGTCGACTAAGAATTCATCCGTAATACCATGAACTTCTATCGCTTCTAACTGGATCTGTCTATCCGGCTTAATGTAGACGTGAAAATGCCGACCGGTCAGCTTACGATCAATGATTTCAACAGCACCGATTTCTATGATCCGATGCCCCTGATAATGCGGCCCACCTTCCAGGTTCATACCCGTGGTTTCAGTATCGAGAACAACGATACGATTTTGATTAGAATTGTTGCTGGTATTCATAACAAATTGTGTGTCAGACTATGTCAATAATATGCTTAACCCAATAGTATCAAATCATGACCAAACAGGTGGAAATTTTCACAGATGGTTCTTGCTTAGGCAATCCGGGGCCTGGCGGCTATGGCATCGTCTTACGCTACAAACAGGTAGAAAAGACACTGTCAAAGGGCTATGCCCTGACCACCAACAATCGCATGGAGATGATGGCGACCATTGTGGCTCTGCAAACCCTCACTCAACCCTGTGAGGTCATTCTCACAACCGATAGCCAATATGTTCGACAAGGCATTACTCAATGGATTCATAACTGGAAAAAGCGCGACTGGAAGACATCAGATAAAAAGCCAGTCAAGAACGCTGATCTTTGGAAAGCCCTTGATGAAGAAGCGCTACGCCATCAAATCGACTGGCGCTGGGTAAAAGGTCACGCTGGACACAGAGAAAACGAAATGTGTGACGACTTAGCCAGAACGGCCGCAGAAAACCCAACCGATGAAGATACTGGGTACCAGCCAAGCTAATATTGCCTCACTGATTCGATATGTTGTAATTGACGCCAACAGGCGTCAATTTTCGTTTGAGCTTCCAGTAAGGTTTGATCGGATTAAGTGGGTAGGTCCGTTTTCGAGCAACAATAAAATATAAACTCCCAGCAGGAGAAGCCCATTCTCCGAGGCTGTTTTCCAACCAAGTCCAAAAGGTCCGATATTTTTGCATCGGAAACAACGCATAGCGATCACATTCAATGACTTGATAGTTCAATAAACTGAGCCAATCTTTGACCCTGTTTGGGGTAAACATCCTCCCACTCCACGGCAAATTGTTGCGTCGCCATGGCATCAAACTCCCCAAACCCGTTAAACTGATAGGATTAAAGCCTGTGATGATAAGATAGCCATCATCAATCATCACTCGGTCGACTTCTCTAAGAATGAGGTGAGGATCATGACAAAAGTCGAGTTGATGTGCCATTACAACCGTGTCGAAACTTTTTTCAAGAAAAGGTAAATGGTAGCTATCAGCAATCACATTGTGCAAAGGGTTTTGGGTATCAAGGTGAACTTGATGTTGAATATTGCAGTTAAAGCTGGTTAACTCGCAACTCAGTCCACCTAACTTAAGCATATGATAGCCAAATAGTTTTGGGCTCCATTCATCGAAACGGGTTTGGAGTGACTCACTCACCCATTGGCCATTTTTGAGCTGTGACCATGAATGAGGCTTTTCTAGTGTCTTACTGCTGCGTGCTGGCGTCATATTAACCCTGCTTCACTCTTGGCAAATGGAGAGACAACTATGTTAGATATCAAAAGCATACCTGCATTTAGCGACAATTACATCTGGCTGATTCAAAATAGCGATCAGCGTTGTGCTATTGTCGACCCTGGGGACGCTGCACCAGTACTCGCCTACCTAAAGCAACATCAATTAACCTTAGACGCGATATTAATTACTCATCATCATAACGATCATATTGGTGGCGTCCCTGAGTTAGTCAGACAGTTTCCCGATATCGATGTTGTCGGGCCTGCAAACGAACCGGTCCCCACTTTGACACACGCCGTAGAGCCAGGCCAGCAGATCGAGTTGTTCGGTGAAATCTTTTTTGTTTTAGGGCTTGAAGGTCACACCCGTGGACACATAGGTTTTGTCGGTGACGGGAAACTTTTTTGTGGTGATGTGTTGTTTTCAGCAGGCTGTGGCAGGGTATTCGAAGGGACCATGGAGCAAATGCATACATCCCTAGCCAAACTCGCAGCCTTACCCGAAGAAACTCAAGTATACTGCGCTCACGAGTACACGGCGAGTAATGTCGCCTTTGCTTTGGCGGTCGAGCCCACAAATTCCCAATTGCAGCAATATCGGGACGAAGTCAATCGCCTGAGGGCCCACGACAAACCCACATTGCCCACCACTCTTCGTAGGGAGAAATGGATCAACCCGTTTTTGAGAACCGATCAACCGAGTGTGATTCACTCCGTCGCAAATCGCACGCAAAAAACAGACTCTTTAGCCATTTTTACTGCATTGCGTGAGTGGAAAAACGAATTTTAACGTTTTGAAACTTGTCAGTGGCACAATGACACACGTATTATCAGCAGCCAATTTGAAGAAGGGCTGTGCAATGCAAGTAAAACACAGTTGGGTCTTGGCACTGCTTTTGACAGGATGTCAGCTAACCCAGCAGACTGAAACCGGAAACGTCGTATCTCCGGTCACGAATCAAACATCGACCGTGGAACCAACTCGTTCTGCGAATCATGTCTCGGGAGCAACGTCTAATGCCCTCGTCGATCCCCAGTCCCAACAAGATGTCTGGCAACGGATTGCCCTACAACTGCGCTTCCCTATTCCAGATGACAAGATGGTCGATTACTATCGTACATGGTACCTTACGCACCCCAATCACCTAAAAACCGTCTCTGAGCGCGCCAAACCTTTTCTGTATCTGATCACAGAAAAAATTGAGCAACGTGATATGCCATTAGAATTGGCTCTACTGCCGATTGTCGAAAGTTCTTTTGACCCGTTTGCCTATTCACATGGGAGTGCCTCGGGTCTTTGGCAGTTCGTTCCTGGTACGGGGAAATATTACGGATTAAAACAAGACTTTTGGTATGATGGGAGACGTGATGTCTCCGCCGCCACCGATGCTGCACTCGACTATTTAGAGACGCTCAACCGACGTTTTGAAGGCAACTGGAATCATGCGATTGCGGCCTATAATAGTGGCGGTGGTCGCGTTTCTCGTGCCATTCGTCACAATACAAACCTCGGTAGGCCAACCGACTTTTTCTCTTTGGATCTTCCAAAAGAAACCAGTGGATATGTACCGAAGTTGCTGGCATTAGCTGATATTATCGCCAATCAAGAAGAATATGGCCTTGAAATGCCTAAGATAGACAATCAAGTGGCTGTTTCACTCGTCGATCCCAAGGAACAATTGGATTTGGCGATTGCCGCGAACTATGCCGGCATCAGTGTAAAACAGCTGCAAAACCTTAACCCAGCCTACAATCAATGGGCGACACCGCCTGATGGCCCACATCAACTGCTTCTGCCTGTAGAAACAGTAGCGAATTTCACACAACAAGTTGAGAAAAATCGCGGAAAAGGGATGAAAGTGGTCCGATATAGAGTAAAGTCTGGGGACAGTCTGCTCTTTCTTGCCAAGCAATATCGGACAACTGCTCAAGTTATTCAAAAAGCCAATAACCTCCCCGACAGTCGTATTCGTGTCGGTCAGTACCTGATGATCCCAACCTCCTCACAAGCGGGCCAAGCCTATACGTTAAGTGCCACTAATCGTTTGGCAAAAACCCAGTCTGTCTCTCAAGGTCAATATAAACTCACGCAGACTGTGCGTTCTGGAGACAGCCTATGGAGTATTGCGCGTGCGCATAAAGTGTCGCATCAGTCACTTGCCAAATGGAATGGGATGGGACCCAAAGATACACTGCGGGTAGGTCAGAAGTTGGTCATTTGGAAAAGCAACTCTGACGCTTTGGTCATTCGAACTGTTTTTTATAGTGTCAAATCAGGCGATACCATCAGCGGTATCGCCAGCAAGTTTAAAGTTAAATCCCATGACATCCTAAAATGGAACGATCTCAGTAAAAATAAGTATTTGCAACCTGGGCAAAGGCTCAAACTCTACATTGATGTCACCAAGGTAAGTGTATGAACCCATCTGTCAATCCAATAAGCATGCTGCTGGATATTTTTCGTTCGCCCGTGTCTTGTTTTCTTGCGCTTAGTCAGAGAGGTTTATGGGGCTGGCAAGCTTACTTAGTGCTGATAATTTCGCCCTTTGTTTTTTGGAGTGCCTACTTTGATCTCGTTCCATTTGTCTGGTTGAAGGAAAACCTAACCACCCAGCTCGCGCAAAACGCACCCCAACAACTGGAATTACTCAATGCCAACACACTGATGGCCATTGAAATCATTAGTGATGTGGCGGGAAGGACCTTAACGATCTTCATGCTCTCGGTATGGTTCTATTTCGCCACAAAATCCAGCTCAGTACCGCAGGGGTTCTGGCGTTGGTTCGCCGCAAGTTGTGTTATTGTCTTTCCAGCGGTCATCGGTGATATCGCCAGCTACACCAGTGTCCTGATGCAACATGGCTATGTCATGATATTTGCGGCAGATTTGAACAGCTTAAATGGGTTACTCAAACTCCCGCTCACCAATGAATGGTCCCATTTTGCCAGAGCTGTGCCACTGCTGTTGC
The DNA here is from genome assembly GCF_013074385.2 of Vibrio ostreicida. Classification (GTDB taxonomy): domain Bacteria; phylum Pseudomonadota; class Gammaproteobacteria; order Enterobacterales; family Vibrionaceae; genus Vibrio; species Vibrio ostreicida. The sequence continues at coordinate 317,184 of NZ_JABEYA020000002.1, read as the reverse complement.
CTTGGTACATTGCGCTCGGTTATACCGCAGTCAGCACCTGGACAGGGTTTGCACGTGGCCAATCACTGGTGATCTCCGCGCTGCCTTGGCTTGCCTGCTACCTGATTTGGGCGCTTTATATCTTGCTTAGTTAACTCAAACGTCACTTCAATTGGGTTATGATCAGAAGCGTCGGATAGCGACGTTTCTGCTTTTTTAAGCGTCAAACCACGAAAGAAAACGTGATCAAGGGGCAGTCCGGTGAGGAACCGTGTACGGCGATCCGGACGATATTCGACTTCTTTAAGACCGAGTTTTTGCACCACACGGGTCAGTACATCAAACCGCTCTTCACTCCAGCTATTAAAGTCCCCAGCAACAATCATAGGCCCTGCGTGCCGTGCCAGTTGAGCAGCTAGGGTGTCCAGCTGTGTTTGATATTCTTTTATTCCAAACGTAAAGTTAACTGAATGAATGTTCACCACCGCTAAACTCTGCCCATTACTTAAGGGGTATTGTTCATAGAGCGCTGATTTGGGTAAACCAAGCCAAGGCTCTAACTCAGTAAATGCACATGCCAATGCCGGACGATGCGCTGCCAAGTTAAGGACACCCGTACTGACGTCAAAAACCTTAAAGGCTTCGACTTGATTTGCAAACCATGGTCGTTGGATCACCCAATGCTTGAATTCTGGAGTCATACTGGCTTCTTGAAGTAGCACCAGTTGTTTATCCATTGAATATTGGCCAAGACTTTGCTGCCAGTGTGGTTTCTTTTGCTTATACAGATTCCAAACCAACAAATTGATTTGCCGTTCTTTATCAATCGAGAGGGCATCATCGTGGTGAATACACGTGAAAGAAGAGCTTTGGGCATGGGCCGAGATCGATACGATCGGCGCAGATTCTGGACGAGTAAAAATGGTTTCGAAAGCCGTCACCATAATGGCAACTAGGGCAATCGGAAACAGAAGAATTCGAAACTTCAACGTACGCCCCCAAAATAAAAAAGAGTCAAACGACTCTTCTCAACTATTTAGATAGCGTCTTCGTCTTCTTCACCCGTTCGGATCCGAACGATACGCTCAATCTCAGTGACAAAGATCTTACCATCCCCGATTTTGCCAGTCTGGGCGGTTTCAATGATGGTCTCAACGCATTGATCCGCAACATCATCAGTAACCGCAATTTCTAACTTAACCTTAGGCAGGAAATCGACCATATACTCCGCTCCGCGGTAGAGCTCTGTATGACCTTTTTGTCGGCCGAACCCTTTAACTTCAGACACCGTCATGCCCGTGATACCAACTTCCGCCAGTGCTTCACGAACATCATCTAACTTAAATGGCTTAATAATGGCTTCGATCTTTTTCATGTTAATCCCTTAAACTTAAGCAATTTTCGTTATTATCCCACGATCGAGCGCTAATAAAAAGCCCGAGGACGATCCGACTGGCCCCAACCAAAGAGACGAACTAATTTAAACTGGCGTAGAAGGCCGCCAAATTCGCAACATCCGCATCACTGAGCATCGCGGCCTGAGCTTGCATCACTGCAGCAAGCCCGCCTTTTCTTTGTTTAGCTTGATACGCTTTGAGCGAGGAAGCAAGGTACTGTTCATTTTGGCCTTTTAAATTGGGGTATCCTGGGATGATAGCGATACCATCCGCACCATGGCAGGCTGCACAGACTGAGGATTTTGCTTTGCCCGCCGCAACATCACCCGCCGCGAAAATTGGACCACTGACCATACCCAGCAAGAGTGCCATTCCCATTACATAGTTTTTCATTGCTTCACCTTTATGCCCATTTTTATTGTATGGTTTATAACGGCAATTTTGTCACAACTGATGTCGCTTTGTCCCAGATCAGTTCACAGTCTTGGCCTGAAAACTGATGTTCAACGAATAAATCCGCCACGGCGACCAACTGCTCACCACACATTAGGATCGGCAAACGACGTCTTAACCAACTTGGTACTGAGTACTCCTGAAACAATTTTTTCAGTTTTCGGCTATGGGCTCGCTCAGAAGGCCGAGCGATCAATCCCTGCGGTTCAAAAATAACCATGAGCGGTTTGGATTCCAACGACTTAAAAGATAACCTTCCGTGATGACTCTCTGTTAGCAAAAGTGTCCCTAAATGGTCCGGCAAGTCTATCGGTTGATCAAAAGCAATGCTCTGCGTCCATTGAGAGATATCTCGCCATTGCTCAACCCAATACAAACGCTGTTCAAAGCGCCTCACTTGCCCATTAGGCAAAGAAAAAACAGGGTTTGCATCACATCGGCTAAGTGCCACCTCTTGCCAAAGGATGTCGAGCTGTTGTCGGCTAGGCATACGTACTTTACAGAGCCCTAACCACATTCTGATCAAACGAGAACGCATCAAGGCACTCATTTTGGATAAAGAGTCAATGTGTAAACTGCCATCGAGATGGCAAGATTGTTGTAAACGCTCACTCAACAACTCATCAAGTAACGTTTCCTGCTCAGCACATAGCTCCGCACTGCGATGCACAGCCTGTGAGAAATGAGGCCAACGTGTCTTGAGTGTAGGAGTAATAGAATGGCGAAGAAAATTACGGTCGAAACGCATGTTGTGATTGCTCTCATCTTCAACCCATGTGAGTTGACGAGACGTAGCATAATTTTCGATTTGGATTCGAGTGACGGTTAACAAGGGTCGTACTAACGTAGCGTCACCAAATGGCGTCGCCTCACCCATTGCCGACAATCCTTTGGGACCGCTGCCACGCTTCAGCGCAAGCAGAAATGTCTCGATTTGATCATCACCATGCTGAGCGGTTAACAGCAGATCTTTAGCCCTCAGATACTGTCTCAACACGCCGTACCTTGCTTCACGTGCACTTTCTTCAAGGCTTTTTCCCGTTGTTTCAAGTGCCACTTTTTTAACTTTCAAGGCAACTCCGGCTTCTTTGCACCATTGACGACATTGCTCAGCCCAAAGATCTGCATTGACACTTAAACCATGGTGCACATGTATCGCGGCACATTCAATCTGTCTCTCTTGGCAATAACTGGACATCAGTTCAAGCATTGCCCGCGAATCAAGCCCGCCGCTGAGCCCAAGAACGATTCGGCCTTTTGGTTGGTAATATCTCTCTATCACAGTCTGAAAAGTCGATTCGATACTCATCACTTACGCCATTTGAAGTTAATACTGGTATTTTATCACTGCCAACAAAAAAGGCTGAACTCAGTTCAGCCTTTTCGATAAATAATGAGTGATCAACAGTAGCCGTAACTCATCAATCGCTGATAGCGACGTTCAAGTAACGCCTCGTTATCGAAGTGTTCAAGCTCTTTAAGCTGCTTAGATAATGTTGCCTTCATGTTGGCCGCCATCTGCACAGGATTACGATGAGCGCCTCCTAAAGGCTCTTCAATAATTTCATCGATCAAGCTCAATTCTTTAAGACGTGGAGCGATTAGCCCCATCGCTTCTGCCGCTTGAGGCGCTTTATCAGAATCACGCCATAAGATAGACGCACAGCCTTCAGGTGAAATCACCGAATAGGTCGAATATTGGAGCATGTTCACATAATCGCCAACCCCAATCGCTAATGCCCCACCAGAACCGCCTTCACCGATGACATTACAAATCACAGGGACTTTAAGGCCAGACATTACTTTTAAGTTTTTCGCAATCGCTTCTGATTGACCACGTTCTTCCGCGCCGACACCAGGATAAGCACCCGCCGTATCAATAAAGGTGATAATCGGCATGTTAAAACGCTCAGCAGTCTCCATAAGACGAAGGGCTTTACGGTAACCCTCAGGCTTTGGCATACCGAAATTGCGTTTTACTTTTTCTTTCGTCTCACGGCCTTTCTGATGACCGATGATCATCACAGGACGCCCTTCTAGGCGCGCCATACCGCCAACGATCGCTTTGTCATCCGCATAGGCTCGATCACCAGCCAATTCTTCGAATTCCGTAAAAGCGTGTTCAATGTAGTCTAGCGTATAAGGACGCAAAGGATGACGTGCTAACTGCGCAGTTTCCCAAGCGCCTAAGTCACTGAATGTTTTCTTCTTCAGCTCTAAGCTTTTCTTCTCTAGTTGTTCAATCTCTTTTTCTAGATCAACACCAGAATCACCGCCATGACGAGATACGCCACGAAGTGCTTCAATCTTCGCTTCTAGTTCTGCGATAGGCTTTTCAAATTCTAAAAAGTTCAGGCTCATCTAAAGATCCTTTCTGGTTCGGCAGTGTGCTGCCGAACTTAGTTAAATTCGAGTTCCACTTGGCTGTTACCAAGCAACTGTTTCAAATTGTCTATTAGTTCATCACTCGGCGTTACGCGCCATTCCGTTCCTAACGTTAAGCGTGCTTGAGCATCACTACGTTGATAATAGACATGGACAGGGATGCTCCCTGCCCGGTGAGGCTCCAGTATTCGACTGAAGCGCTCAAAAAACTGACCATCGATTTGAGATTCCTTAATCGATACTGACAATCCACGCGCGTGTTTCTCTCGCGCTGCGCTCAGTTCCATGACTTCGCGAGCGGACATTTTAAGACCACCATTGAAATCATCAAAGCTGACCTGTCCGGAAACCACTAAAATTTTATCTTGTTCCAGTAATTCCGCATATCGATCTAGCGCATCGGAAAATAGCATCACTTCCATGCGACCACTGCGATCGTCTAAAGTCATCAGTCCAATACGTGAACCTCGCTTGGTCGTCATGACTCTGGCTGCAATCACCAGCCCTGCAATGGTGACCGTCTGATCACGTCTTGTTGGCGTCGCGTCTTTTAATCGACAACTGGTGTATTTGCCCAGTTCCCTTATGTAGGCATTTATGGGATGCCCAGTCAAATATAATCCAAGTGTATCACGTTCTCCTTCCAGCCATACTTTTTCTGGCCAAGCCGGAACTTGAGTGTATTTCTGTTCAACTTCTTCTGGCGCTTCAGTAAGGACACCAAACAGATCGCTTTGACCAAACGCTTCAGCCTGATGAAATTGACTGGCCGATTTAACCGCATCATTTAATGAAGCCATCATCGCCGCTCGGTGAGGACCTAAGCGATCCAATGCCCCAGAGTAAATCAGCTTTTCAATCACACGCTTATTGACTTTTTTAAGGTCGATACGGGCACAGAAGTCGAACAAGTCCTTGAAATGTCCGTCTTTATTACGAGCCTCAAGAATGGCTTCAATCGGCCCCTCACCAACCCCTTTAATTGCACCAATACCGTAAACGATCGCTCCCTGTTCATCAACATTGAAACGGTAAAGACCCGCGTTGATATCAGGTGGCAGTACCTTAAGCTTCATGCGAAGGCATTCGTCAACTAAGCCCACCACCTTTTCTGTGTTGTCCATGTCCGCGGTCATAACCGCCGCCATAAACTCAGCAGGATAATGCGTCTTTAGCCACAGCGTTTGATATGACACTAACGCATAAGCAGCAGAGTGGGACTTGTTGAAACCATATCCCGCAAATTTTTCTACCAAATCGAAGATTTTCATCGCAAGTTGACCATCAACGCCATTGTTGATCGCCCCTTGCTCAAAGATGGCTCGCTGCTTAGCCATTTCTTCCGGTTTCTTTTTACCCATCGCTCGGCGCAACATATCTGCGCCACCCAAAGTATACCCTGCTAAAATCTGGGCAATCTGCATGACCTGCTCTTGGTAAAGAATAATGCCATACGTAGGTTCAAGGGTTTCTTTGAGCGATTCATGCTGCCAAGTTTCGTCTGGGTATGAGACAGCCTCTCGCCCGTGTTTACGGTCGATAAAGTTGTCAACCATACCGGATTGCAGTGGTCCAGGTCGAAACAAGGCAACCAGTGCGATAATATCTTCGAAACAGTCAGGCTGAAGGCGTTTGATTAGCTCTTTCATGCCCCGTGATTCAAGCTGAAATACTGCCGTAGTTTCTGAGTTCTGGAGCAGCCGGAATGACGCCTCATCTTTCAATGGAATCGATTCAATATTAATCGGTGATTGACCTTGCTTTTCCAAACGCGGATTGATGAGTCCTATCGCCCAATCAATAATGGTTAGGGTACGTAGCCCCAGAAAATCAAACTTAACCAGACCCGCCGTTTCGACGTCATTTTTATCGAACTGAGTAACCGGAAAATGGCCTTCTGCATCTGCGTAAATCGGAGCAAAGTCAGTGATGGTTGTTGGTGAAATCACGACCCCACCAGCATGTTTACCCGCATTACGAGTACAGCCTTCAAGGATACGACACATGTCGATAAGTGCTTTGACTTCTTCATCGGCATTGTACAGCTCGGGTAAAGCAGGCTCTGCATTGAACGCCTTTTCCAAGGTCATACCCGGGTCGGGTGGCACCAACTTAGAAAGACGATCAACAAAACCAAATGGGTGACCCAGTACCCGCCCCACATCACGTATTACGGCTTTCGCCGCCATAGTTCCAAAGGTAATAATTTGCGATACCGCGTCTCGGCCGTACATTTCGGCGACATGGTCAATCACTTGGTCTCGCTTATCCATACAAAAATCGACGTCAAAATCGGGCATGGAAACACGTTCAGGGTTCAGAAAACGTTCAAATAGAAGATCATACTCAAGCGGATCGAGATCGGTAATTTTTAAAGCGTACGCCACCAATGAACCTGCACCAGAACCTCGCCCTGGGCCAACCGGAATATCGTTGTCTTTTGACCACTGAATAAACTCCATGACGATCAGAAAGTAACCGGGGAAACCCATGTTATTGATCACTTCTAATTCAATGTTGAGTCGATCATCGTATTCAGGTCGACGCGACGCGCGCACTTTAGGATCTGGAAATAAAAAGGCGAGTCGTTCTTCAAGTCCTTGCTGTGATTTATTCACCAAAAACTCGGTTTCTTCCATCCCATCAGTCGGAAAAGCAGGAAGAAAATACTCGTCGAGTCTCACCGTCACATTACAACGCTTGGCAATTTCAACACTGTTTTCAAGCGCCTCGGGAATATCAGCGAACAACTCACACATTTCCGCTTCACTTCGCAAGTATTGCTGAGGGCTATAGTGTTTCGGACGGCGGGGGTCTTCTAACGTGTAGCCGTCATGAATGGCAACGCGAATTTCATGGGCTTCAAACAGTTGCTCATCCAGTATTACGACGTCATTGGTTGCGACGACAGGCAAGGCATTCTTCTCGGCAAATTCCAGCGCAAAGTGCAGATAAGTCTCTTCATCAGCACGCCCCGTACGAGTCAACTCAAGGAAAAAACGCTCAGAAAAATATTGATGGTAAAAGTCGGCACAACGTTTTGCGACCTGCTGATTTCCCTTGAGCAGCGCTTGACCTATTTCACCACTTTTCCCGCCAGACAAAATAATCAGACCCGAAGAAAACTCAACTAACCATTGTCTGTCGATGACCGGTTGGTGTTGTACGTGACCACGTAAATACGCTTTTGAGATCAAAAGGGTAAGGTTTTTATAGCCTTCATTGTCTGCGGCTAAGACTGTCAGCTTGGTTAATTGCTCACCAAAATCTTCCGACTGTACGGCAAAATCTGCACCAATAATTGGCTTAACACCACAGCGATGTGCTGTGCTATAAAACTTGACGAGTCCGCATAAATTGGTGAAGTCGGTAAGAGCGACAGCTGGCATTCCCATTTCAGCCACTGTCTTCACCAAGGGCGGGACTTTTGACAGGCCGTCAACCATGGAAAAGTCACTGTGGACTCGAAGGTGAATAAACTTTGGGTCTGACATGAATGCGTCCAAAAAGTGACTTAATCGGAAAGTAAGGGGTATTTTAAGTGAAAATTGACCACTTATACACCCCACGGTAAGGGTTTCTACTCTAGACCAAGCACCCGTTTAACTGGCCTAAAGCTTTTACGGTGTTGGGCTATCACTCCGTGACGTTCGATAGCCTCAAAATGGGCTTTGGTGGGATAGCCTTTGTGCTGTGCAAAACCATATTGAGGATGCAATATATCTAAACTTTCCATTTCCTGATCTCGTACGACTTTGGCCATGATCGAAGCCGCACTGATTTCAGCAACGCGTAAATCTCCTTTGACCACGGCTTGCGAATCCATCATCAACGTTGGACAACGATTGCCATCTATCAAGGCCAGATCAGGTTGAATAATCAACCCTTCAATCGCTCTTTGCATTGCTACCATGGTAGCTTGAAGAATATTGAGCTGATCAATTTCTTCAGGCGTACAGCGGCCAATAGACCATGCTAACGCTTTATTTTTAATTTCAGGAAATAACGCTAAGCGCTTTTTCTCAGATAATTTTTTGGAATCATTCAGCCCTTCAATCGGCTGATTAGGGTCCAAAATGACCGCGGCCGTCACAACGTCGCCGACTAAGGGGCCTCGACCCACTTCATCAACCCCCGCGACAAGGTGGTAGCCTTGAGGGTAGACAAATGGAGCAAATACCTGACTGCTATCTGTCATCAGTTCAATCTCGGCTAATCAGTTTAAGGACGGCATTCGCCGCCTGAGCATCCGCATCTTTTCGAATCCATTGATGCATTTCTGTAAAACGCTCGATCAGCGCCTTGTTAGACTCACTCAACATCGCATCCACTGCTGGCACCAGATATTCAGGAGAACATTGCTCTAGGATGAATTCCTTCACTAACGCCTCTCCTGCCAAAATATTCGGTAAGGCGACGAACTCAGTTATCGCCAATTTTTGCACCAGCCAACCTGTCAACCTGTTGACCTTATAGCCGACAACCATAGGCCGCTTTAGTAACATGCATTCCAGAGCCACCGTACCCGAAGCCAATAGTACCGCATCTGAGGCAGTAATGACATTTCGTGCGGTATCTTGAACGACAACAAAGTCAAGTTCAGGGGCCGTTTGCTGCCAAATTTCTTCAAACTGTTGTTTGCGCTTATCATTAACCGCGGCAACCACAAATCCAATCTCTGGGTGTCGTTTTTTGATCTCACGGCAGGTGTCAATGAATGGTTTGGCGATCAAACCGACTTCACCACCTCGACTCCCCGGCAATACGGCAAGCCACTGTTTGTCTTCGGCCAAATTAAGTTGTTTTCTTGCTTGAGCCTGATCCGGCTCTAGGGGTATCGCATCCGCAAGTGTGTGGCCTACAAACTCACACGCGACCTGATATTTATCGTAAAACGCCTTTTCAAATGGCAAGAAGGCCAATACTAAATCCGTTGCCGCATCAATTTTGAAGATACGTTTTGGCCTCCATGCCCAAACCGAAGGGCTGACATAATGAACGGTCTTGATCCCTGCGTTTTTAAGATCGAGTTCCAAACGCAAATTAAAGTCAGGGGCATCAATGCCCACAAAAACATCCGGCGGGTTATCGATAAAATAACGCAGTAGCTGGGCCTTCACTTTGAGCAGTCTTGGCAATCGCCCCAGAACTTCGACTAACCCCATAACCGCTAACTCTTCCATATCAAAAAGAGATTCACAGCCCTGTTCAATCATTTTCGGCCCACCAATGCCAACAAATTCGGCATTCGGGTAACGACGTTTCACCGCCTTGATGAACCCCTCTCCCAAGGTATCTCCCGACAGTTCACCCGCGATAATTCCAACTCGTAATGGCTTTTCCATTGCTGAACAACCTGTTTAGTTCATTGCTATAAAACGCAAAAAAGATCGCATTCTATGAGTGCGATCTTTTGTTGGTTCAAGATGTTAGATTAACGAATAACGCCACGTTCAGAGCTTTCAACAAAATCCAAAAAATGTTGAATCGAGGGCCATTGCTGTGACATTTCTTCGAGAACTTCTTTCGCTTCGGCTTGGGTTTTGCCTGCACGATAGAATTCTTTATAAGCGTTGCGCAAAGCACGAAGCTCCGCCTTGACGAAACCATTGCGCTGTAAACCCACCAAATTCAGCCCAAATGGTGTGGCATGATTGCCTTGTGCCAAAACATAGGGAGGCACATCCTTAACAACAGCAGAGCATCCACCAACGTAACTATAAGCACCAACTTTGCAAAATGGGTGTATTGCAGAAAGCGCCATAATCCCTGCATAATCCTCAACCGTGACATGACCACCTAGTATCGCATTATTTCCTAGGTGGGTATGGTTCCCTATAATAACATCATGAGCAATATGAGCATTGACGCACAACAAATTGTCATTACCAATAACCGTGGTGGCTTTATCCTGTGTCGTTCCTCGGTGGATCTGAACCGCTTCACGGATGACGTTGCGATCGCCGATGACGACTGTCGTGTCCTCACCCCCGTACTTTTTATCTTGGTTCTCTTCACCAATTACCGCATGCGGAAAAATACGATTATCTTCACCAATGGTTGTGTGACCTTTGATGACAACGTGCGACATGATTTCGGTCCCTTGACCAATATCAATCGTACCGGAGATATAAGTAAACGGCCCAACTGTTACATTTGCCGCGATGTTAACCTCACCTTCAATCACTGCTGATGGGTGAATCTGAGCCGTTTCATGAATCATATTAAAACTCTCGACGAGCACACTTTAGCTCTGCTGAACAAACCACTTCACCGTCGACTTTCGCCACACCATTAAAGGCAGCAATACCACGGCGCTCTTTTAAAAATTCGACTTCAATAACTAATTGGTCACCGGGAACAACGGGTTTACGGAATTTTGCTTTATCAACACTAGCAAAGTAATACAGTTCGTTGTCCGAAGGGGCACCAAAAGATCTAAACGCCAACAATCCTGTCGCTTGTGCCATCGCTTCAAGAATCAGAACTCCTGGAAAGACAGGGAGTTGAGGAAAATGACCTGTAAACTGAGGCTCATTCACTGAAACATTTTTTATCGCTGTTAGGTATTTCTCTTCTTGAAAATCAATCACGCGGTCAATTAGCAAAAATGGGTAGCGATGGGGTAACAATTCCTGAATTTCAGTGATGTTCATCGTCTTGTTTTCAGTAGTCAAGGTCTTGTTCCTATATTGAAGGCTTAAATAACTGGCCGCTATTATACCTGAGTCATCTCAATATGCTAAGCGCAAGTGCTGGCTTTACGTTAAAGTTGGCTCAGGCAAATTTCATAATAAATCAGAAAAAAAGACTCGCACTTTGCGAGCCTTTTCGAACAAAAATAACATCACTTGTTATCGTTGCTTTCCAGCTGTTTTTCTAAATTTTTCAATCGTTTATTCATCGCATCAATCCGATGAACACGAGCGGCTGTTTTTCTCCACTCTCTGTTAGGCTGCAAGGGCACCCCCGAAGAGTAAATACCTTTTTCGTCAATACCGCGCATGACCATGCCCATACCGGTAATGGTCACACCATCGGTAATTTCAATATGACCATTAACAACACAACCGCCGCCTAAAACGCAATATTTACCAATCTTAGTGCTGCCAGCAACGATGGTGCCACCCGCCATAGCCGTACCATATCCGATGTGTACGTTGTGAGCGATTTGAATTTGGTTGTCGATAATCACGTTATCTTCAATAATCGTGTCGTCGAGAGCACCGCGATCAATGGTAGTACATGCGCCTATCTCAACACGATTACCGATGCGCACTGAACCCAGCTGAGGAATTTTAATCCATTCACCTTTTTCATTCGCATAACCAAAGCCATCAGAACCAATCACTGTATTCGCTTGAATCAAACAGGATGAACCGATAGTAACATCATGGTAAACACTTACATTCGACCACAGTTTGGTGTTTTCACCAATCTGAACGTTTTTGCCAATAAAGCAGCCAGGACCTACCGCAACGTTGTCTGCTAGCTTAACGCAAGACTCAATCACAGCATTAGCACCAATCGCCACGTTTTTACCTATCACTGCATCGTCAGCAATAACGGCGTTCGGGGCGATCTCTTCAGCAGGTTTGGGCGTCGTATCCATGGCTTGCACGACACGAGCAAACGCGACGTAAGGGTCCGACACAACCAACGCATTGTTGCAACATAAATCTTTATGCTCCGCCTTCACCATAACAACGGTCGCCTGACAGTCAGATAAGTATTTCGCATACTTAGAATCGGACAAAAACGTCACATCGCCCAATTGCGCTTTGTCCATCGGCGCTACTTTGGAAATGACAGCACTCGCGTCACCCCAAAGTTCGCCACCTGTAATGCTTGCTAACTGCTCTAAAGTCAATGTGGTCATAATTACTATTTCAGTGCGTTAATTACTTTGTCAGAGATATTGTATTCAGGTTTACCGTACTGCATGGTTTGAATATCAACAATCATGTCATAGCCTTCTTTCTCAGCGACTGTCTTAACCGCGCCCTGAATCACTTTAAACAGCTTTTGTTTTTCCTCAATCTCTCGGCGCTGCTGTGCTTTCTCAAACGCTTGCCCTTTGAGCTTAAATTCGTTGTCCAACTGAGCAATCTCAATGCGCAGTTTTTCCTGATCTTCAGACGACATCAGTTCTTTATCACGGTTGAGCTTTTCAATTTTCGTTTTCGCTTCGGCCTGAATAGACTTTAGTTCACCCGCTTTATCTTTGAATTCTTCTTGCATTTTTTGCAGGACTACCTCGCGCTGAGGCAATGCCTGAAAAACTTGAGCGGTATTAATGTACCCAACTTTCTGCGCCGCCTCAGCAGCATTAGCAAAGAAAGAAGAAGTTAGTACAACTAGGCTCAAACCAGCCGATTTAATCATTTTATTCACATTATGTTCCTTTGGGTTTAGAAGGTTCTACCGATGGTGAAAGTAAAGAACTCCTCATCATCACCTTCGCTGATTTCAATAGGTTTCGCTACCGAGAAGACAAGCGGCCCCATCGGAGAGATCCACTGCAGTGCTGCGCCGTAAGACGCTCGATAGTTAGTCGGGTCCGAATAATCTTCATAATATCGTGAGTTATCGTAAGCAGCATTATGCACGAATTCAGTGTCCCAGACACTTGCAGCATCGACAAAGATACTGGTGCGAACCTGACTGCGGACTTCATCTGAGGCAAATGGCGTAGGAACAATCAGTTCCATACTGGCCAAAGCGATCGCGTTGCCCCCGACAGAGTCGTCAGACGCTGTCACACAACCGTTGTTTCCACAAGTTCCGTTATTGGTAGTGTACACCGCTTTAGGTCCCGCAGAGTTCGAGCTAAATCCACGCAAAGTGGTAAAGCCACCTGCATAGTAGTTTTCATAAAATGGGAATAGGTTGTCATTCCCATCCGTCTTACCATAGCCATTGCCATAGCCCAAACGACCACGCATTAGAAAGGTAAACTCATGCTTTTTGGTCAATGGAATATATTGTCTGACATCGTACTGGAGTTTAAAGTACTGAGCATCTGAGCTAGGAATTGTCGCCTTGGCAGACGCGCGTTGATAGTTACCTGCCGTTGGGAAGTACCCTCGGTTAAGGTTATTTCGCGTCCACGAGATATTCAAGTCAAAGTCATTGGTCATAATGTCGCCATCAGCTTGGCCAATACTTTGGGCAAATAATTTTGCCTGATCGTAAGTCGGGACATTACCAATTTTGTTGTGTGTGTAACCAATACCAAACTCAAGGTTATTAAGCTCGTTCACAGGGAATCCCCATGATAGGCTGGTTCCGTAACTTTCGTTGGTATAGTCGACGATGCCCGCTTCCGAAGCTTCGAAGGTATTGTAGAAGATTTTCCCTCCTAAACTCACCCCATCTAAATTCCAATAGGGGTCGCGATAATCAAGACTAATATTCTTCTGGTAATCATTCATCATCGCATTGATACCAACACGATTGCCTGAGCCTAAGAAGTTATCTTGCTGCAAACCGACTTGAAAGCTAATCCCTGATTCCGTGCCGTAACCAATACCAAAGTTAACATTGCCCGAGTTTGCTTCTTTGACATTGTAGACAAGGTCTACCTGATCGTCGCTGCCCGGAACACGCACTGTTTGCACATCCACAGTTTCAAAATACCCAAGTCGGTTCAGTCGACCTTTTCCTGTTTCGATAGATTTCGAATTCAGCCAGCTTCCTTCCATTTGGCGCATTTCACGACGCAGGACTTCGTCTTTTGTTGCGTTGTTACCAGTAAAACGAATATCACGAACGTAAATTCGTTTGCCGGCTTCAACATTGACGACCAAGGAAACTTCTTGTGTCTCATCATCAAACTCAGGAATAGTACGAACCTTTGGATAAGCATAACCTGCCTCTCCAAGTACACGTTTAACATTTTCTTCTAAGACTGTAACCAAAGAGCCACTGTATACCTGACCGCTTTCAAAAGGATCCAAGGCTTCAAACTCAGCTTCTTTGCCAATCAGTTCACCACGGAATTTGACGCCTTTGACTCGATAAGGTAACCCCTCAGACAAGCCAAGAGTAATGTAAACACCTTTTTTATCTGGGGAAACAGAGACTTGTGTCGAATCCACTTGAAATTTCAGATAACCTCTATCCAAATAATAGGATTTTAAAGCCTCAATATCGCCAGCCAATACCTGTTTCTGGTATTTATCATCCGAGAGAAAATTCCACCAAGCCACATCAACATTTAGATTGAATCGACTGACCAGCTCTTCGTTGCTGAAAACCTTATTACCAATAAAATTGATTTGCTGGATTTTCGCAGAGACACCCTCAGAAAAGACAAATTTGAGGTCTGAACGATTCCTTGGAAGTGGCGTAACTACCGCTTTTACTGTTGCGTTGTATTTGCCAACACTATAGTAAAAATCTTCCAGCCCTTTTTCGATATTAGATAAGGTGGTTCGATCAAGCGCTTCCCCAACCCGAATACCTGAAGCATCCAGATTTTGTTGTAATTGTTCTTCTTTAATTGCCTTATTGCCTGAAAACGAAATACTGGAAATCGTTGGTCGTTCTTTGACTTGAACAAGCAGCTGGTTTCCATCACGCAAGACTTTAATATCTTCGAAATTACCCGATGCGTAGAGCGCTTGTATAATATCAGAGATATCTTGACTATTTACTGAATCGCCAATACGAACGGGCATTTTCAGTAGAGCCGCCCCTAAAGCAACCCGTTGTAAACCATCAATCTGAATGTCTTCAACAACAAAGTTCTCGGCACCATTTGCCGCTACGCTGGTTGCCAATAGCGTTGCAAATAGAATTTTATTTATCGCCATGTTTGTTTTCGTTATTCCTTACTACAACCTTTGCTCAAGTTAGAGACGAGCAAAATCATTGAATATCGCCACTGCCATTAAAGAGAAAATAATTGCTCCGCCAATACGGTAGCCCATTTCCTGAATTCGTTCAGGTACTGGACGCCTGATCACGGCCTCAATAGCAAAAAACAATAAGTGTCCGCCATCCAACATAGGTAATGGCACTAGGTTAATGATCCCCAAGTTAACACTGATCAACGCTAGGAAACCAAGAAAATAAACCAGACCATAGTCTGCGGTCGTTCCTGCCCCCTTCGCAATTGAGATCGGCCCACTGAGGTTATTTAAGCCCACATCACCAACGATCAGCTTTTTCAACATGCTAGCCGTCAGATCAATAATTTGTCCTGTTTTTTCAACCGCTTTTCCAATAGATTCAATTACACCAAATTTTAAATCGAAGCGATAGTTATCCGGCCATTCTGCGACCTGCGGAGAGATTCCGGCAAAACCTATCACTTGCCCATCACCAAGTTCACGGCTATTCGGTCTCAAAACCATGGCCACGGTTTGACCAGAACGCTCGACGTTCAAATCAATATTCTGATTTGGATGAGCTTGAACGATCTCTACAATCTGCGCCCAACTCTTAATGACTTGCCCATTGACTTCAAGCAAATGATCCCCAGCCTTCAGCCCCGCCGCTTCCCCTGCCCCGCCTGATGAGACGTGAGCCAATTCAGTGAGTACTTCAGGTGTGTAGGGTTTAAAGCCCAAGGCTGACATAGCAGACTCGGTTTCTGGGTTAAAGCTCCAATCACTTAAATCCAACGTCTTAATTTGCTCTGAGCCTATGTTACCAGCTGGAGAGACTGTCATCGTTAATTGAGAGTCACCAATGTGTGAGATGAGCCCCATATTAACAGACTCCCAATCCGCTGTTTTGACGCCAGAGACGGCTTTTAGTTCCATCCCGGCTTCCAATCCAGCTTGAGAAGCAATAGATTGCGGAATCACATGCCCAACAACGGGCTTAACCGCAGGGATACCGATCAGAAATACGAGCCAATAAGCAAAGACCGCAAAGAGAAAGTTAAATACAGGTCCCGCAGCAACGATCGATGTTCTTTTCCACAGGGGCTGCCTATCAAACGCTTGGTTTTTGTACTCATCTGGGACATCATCGACTCGTCCATCGAGCATTTTTACATAGCCGCCTAAAGGAATAACGGAAAGGCTATATTCAGTGCCATCACGGCCGATTTTACTCCAGATTGATTTACCAAAGCCAACGGAAAACTTCTCGACTTTTACGCCGCATCGCCTAGCGACCCAAAAATGACCGAACTCATGCACAGCCACCAAAATACCTAACGCGATAATAAAAGACGCGAAGTTCCATAAAATGCCAGTCATAACGCACGCTCTTTAATAATGTGTCCTGCGAATTCTCGCGACATTCTATCTAGCTCTAAGATGCTTTCCAAGCTATCACATTGAGAATCACGATGATCAGAGCAAACTTTTTCAACCGCTTTCTCATTAACCACTGCAATATCAGTGAATGACAGCCTGCGACGAAGAAACGCATCCACCGCCATTTCATTCACCGCGTTCAATGCTGTCGTTGCGTGCTGCCCCTGATAGCAAGCCTCAATGGCAAGTTTTAAGCAAGGATAGCGTTGGTAATCAGGTTCTAAGAAGGTCAGTTGGCCAACTTTGGTAAAATCCAATGCTGGTACTCCTGCCGCAATCCTCTCTGGGTAAGAAAGCGTCAGCGCAATGGGCGTCGCCATATCTGGCTGCCCCATCTGGGCCAGTACGGAGCCATCTTTGTACTGAACCATTGAATGGACAACCGATTGGGGATGAATCAAGACTTTCAACTGTTCTCGCACCGTGTTAAACAGCCACTTTGCTTCAATGTACTCCAAACCTTTGTTCATCATAGTCGCCGAATCAACTGAAATTTTCGGCCCCATCGACCAGTTAGGGTGTGCCACGGCTTGCTCTGGAGTGACGGTGGCTAAAGTACTGAGATCGCTGTAGCGAAAAGGACCGCCCGAGCCCGTCAGTAGAATATGATCAATACCTTGCTGATCAAGGTCACAATGGCCAAGGTTAGTTTGAATATTATCGGGTAAGCACTGGAAGATAGCGTTGTGCTCACTATCGACAGGCATAAGCTCTGCACCGTGTTCTTTTGCGGCATCCATGAGCAATTGACCCGACATGACTAAGGCTTCTTTATTGGCCAAAAGAACCCTTTTTCCTGCCTTGACGGCCGCCATAGTAGGCAACAACCCTGCCGCCCCGACAATCGCCGCCATCACAGTGTCTACCTCATCCATTGAAGAAACAAGACACATCGCGTCCTGCCCCGCTAAGACCTCGGTATTTAACTTTAATTGTTGCAACTGTGTTTTTAACTTAAGCGCGGTGTTCTCATCAGACATGACAGCATACTTAGGTTGCCATTTTTGACAAAGCTGACGCATTTTATCCACGTTATAGCCCGCAACGAGGGCAACCACAGAAAACTGCTGAGGATTCTGTTCAATAACTTTAAAAGTGCTTTCACCAATCGATCCGGTGGCACCTAAAATTGTCAACTTACGCATAGTGAAGAACCCGTAAATGTGAGGCCGTCATCGACTACCTTAAAGAATTAAAAAATAAAGTATAGAAGCGCAAAGACGGGGAATGCTGCGGTCAAGCTGTCAATCCGATCGAGAACACCACCATGGCCTGGCAAAATATTACTGCTGTCTTTTATGCCAGACACACGTTTGAACATACTCTCAACCAAGTCACCAAGAACTGAGATGATCACTGTAATTAAAGTGATGATAACCATAGCGGTAAAACTACTGAATTTTATTTCGAACCAATTGGCGGCACACCAGGCGACAGCGGTGGCTGTTATCATCCCGCCGACAAGACCTTCAATCGTTTTATTTGGGCTAACATGAGGCGCCATTTTACGTTTACCAAAAGTCTTACCTGCGAAATAAGCACCACTATCGGCGGCCCAGACAATCAAACAGACAAACAGTACCAGTTTTGAACCGTGGTAAGCGTCTTGTTCTATCCCTTTTGCCCTGAGAAGTAACACACTCCAGAAAAAGGGCAATAAGGTTAACATACCAAAAAGATGGCGAAGTACATTGGAATGTGTCCACCATTGAGCAGAGGTCGGGTAAGTAATCGCTAAACTACTTGAGGCCAACCACCACAGCACACCCGCAATCAAGAGAGCAAAATGTGTTTGTGTCACCATATTCAAGCTCAGAGCATCAAAGGGGATCAAAGCTAAGGTCAGTGAACTCACCAGAACACCTGGGATCAACGCAATCCATCGGGATTTGTGGTCAACAAACTGAGTCCACTCCCAGAATCCAATTAGCGTTACGGCAGCAACAGCAAGAATAAATAAGGGAAGAGGCAACTCGAGAATACCCAATATGACTAAAGGAGCGAGGATAAGCGCTGTTATAATTCTTTGTTTCAAACTTGGGTCCTTTGGTCACTTTGCAATAAAGCTTTGACTTGTTCGCCGGTGCAACCGAATCGTCTTTCTCGATTGACAAACCAAGTCACCGCTTCCACTAAGCTATCTTCGTCAAATTCAGGCCAGTAAACGGGGGTAAAGTACATTTCTGCGTAAGCCATTTGCCACAGCATAAAGTTGCTAATACGGCACTCTCCACTGGTGCGAATCAAGAGCTCGACTTCTGGTAAATCGGACATGGTTAAGTGTTGAGTGAGCATGGACTCATCCACCTGTTCAGCGCGAAGTTCACCGCTTTCTACTTTCGAGGCAATCTTTTTTGTGGCTTCGACAATATCCCATTTTCCACCATAGTTAGCCGCTATGTTGATGACCATCCCAGTGTTGTCTGCGGTTAGGGCTTCAGCCTGAGCAATTTTCTTTTGCAGACTATCACTAAAGCGGCTTGTATCGCCAATGACTCTCAGCCGAAGGTTGTTCCTATGCAGTTTTTTTACTTCGTTTGATAAAACCGTAATAAACAGTCCCATCAGCATACCCACCTCTTCTTCCGGACGCTGCCAGTTTTCACTACTGAAAGCAAAGAGTGTGACCGCTTGAATCCCAAGTTTCGCTGAGGAGGAGATGACTTTTTTGACCGCGGCTACGCCGCTTTTATGACCAAATACACGTGGTTTACCCTGTGATTTTGCCCAACGGCCATTGCCGTCCATGATGATTGCAATATGCTTTGGCAGTAGTTCTGGGGAGAGTTGAAAGTTTTGCATACAAGGATTAATGATTACCAGCAAGGGTCAAAGATTAGCATAAAAAACGCTGTACCGTGAGCACAGCGTCTCTAATTTCAGAAGCGAATCGACTTAAACTTCCATCAATTCTTTTTCTTTTGATGCTAGAGTCTCATCGACTTTCTTCACCGCGGCATCCGTCAGTTTTTGAATTTCGTCTTGAGCTTTACGATCTTCATCTTCCGAAATGTCTTTGTCTTTAAGCAGACCTTTTAAATCACCATTAGCATCACGGCGAATATTACGAATCGCAACCCGACTCCCTTCCGCTTCACCACGGACAATCTTCACTAAATCCTTACGGCGCTCTTCTGTTAATGGCGGAAGAGGAACTCGGATGATAGTGCCAGCAGACATTGGGTTAAGACCCAAGTCTGACGTCATAATGGCTTTTTCAACTTTTTGAGTCAGTTCTTTGTCAAATACCGTAATCGCTAATGTTCTGGCATCTTCTGCCACAACGTTTGCTACTTGGTTAAGCGGCGTTGGAGCACCGTAATACTCTACAGAGATACCTGACAATAAACTTGGGTGCGCACGCCCAGTACGTACTTTAGAAAGGTTGTTTTTGAGCGCTTCTACGCTTTTTTCCATACGCTCTTGAGCGTCTTGTTTGATTTCGTCAATCACAATATCACCTTGATATGTCGTTCTTTTTCAGAAGATCGCCTTGTTAGGCACCTTCAAAAGGCAATACCATAGCAGGACTATCCGGCTATGGTGGAAATTATTCAGCAGAGCTAATTAGCGTACCTTCAGCTTCACCCATGACCACGCGACGCAAGGCACCTGGTTTATTCATGTTAAATACTCGGATTGGCATTTTGTGATCACGAGCAAGTGTAAATGCTGCCAAATCCATCACTTTCAGTTCTTTATCAAGAACTTCTGCGTAACTCAACTTATCATACAACTCTGCGTCTGGGTTGGCTACTGGGTCAGACGTAAATACACCATCAACTTTGGTGGCTTTGAGAACCACGTCTGCTTCAATTTCGATACCACGCAGGCAAGCAGCTGAATCCGTCGTAAAGAAGGGATTGCCTGTTCCCGCTGAAAAAATCACTACGCGACCTTGACGCAGCTCACGAATTGCGTCGGCCCAATTATAGTCGTCACATACGCCTTTTAGAGGGATTGCAGACATCACACGCGCATTGACATAAGCTCGGTGCAGTGCATCTCGCATCGCTAAACCGTTCATCACCGTGGCGAGCATACCCATATGATCGCCAACAACACGGTTCATTCCCGCTTCAGCGAGTCCAGCACCGCGAAACAAGTTACCTCCGCCGATAACCACACCAACCTGAACGCCCAGTTCAACCAGTTCTTTTACTTCTTGTCCCATACGATCAAGGACCGTAGGATCAATACCAAAACCTTCTTCGCCTTGAAGTGCTTCACCACTTAATTTTAACAGAATACGTTGATATGCGGGTTTAGGGTTCGTAGTCATGGAGTTTTCCTTCCGAAAGAAGTTGTCGATTAACAGTCACAGATAGAGACTTATCATACTCAAATCCGTATCAATTACCGCTCATCATTATATCATCAGTCGTAAAAAGACCGCAGCCTTGGCTACGGTCTAAACATTATTCGCGTCTCTAAGGATTAACCTTTTTGAGCCGCTGCAACTTCATCAGCAAAGCTCATTTCTTCGCCTTTATCGATACCTTCACCGACTTCTAGACGAACAAATGTAGAGACAGAAGCCCCGCGCTCTTTTAGGATCTCACCTACAGATTTTTTCGGTTCCATAACGAATGCTTGACCAGTCAACGAGATTTCACCCGTGAACTTCTTCATGCGGCCAACAACCATTTTTTCTGCAATTTCAGCTGGTTTGCCTTCGTTCATTGCGATTTCAACTTGAACCGCTTTTTCTTTTTCCACAACATCCGCTGGGACGTCTTCTGGGTTTAGGTAGTCAGGCTGAGAAGCCGCTACGTGCATCGCTACGTGCTTCAGCGTTTCAGTCTCACCTTCACCAGCAACAACAACACCAATCTTCTCACCGTGACGGTAAGATGCGATAACAGCGCCTTCAACGTACTGAACACGACGGATGTTGATGTTTTCGCCAATTTTAGCCACTAGCTCAACGCGAGTAACTTCAAATTTTTCTTGCAACGCTTCAACGCTTGCTTTCGTGGCTAGAGCTTCAAGGGCTACTTTCTCAGCAAAGGCTGTGAAGTTAGCATCTTTAGCAACGAAATCAGTTTGGCAGTTAACCTCAAGAAGAACCGCGACACCCGCTTCTTCTTTGATAATAATTGCGCCTTCAGCAGCAATATTGCCGGCTTTCTTAGCCGCTTTTGCCGCGCCTGATTTACGCATATTTTCAATCGCTACTTCGATGTCGCCATCCGTTTCAACAAGCGCTTTCTTACATTCCATCATGCCTGCGCCAGTACGGTCGCGCAGTTCTTTAACTAGAGCAGCAGTCACAGCCATTCTCTATTCCTCAGTTTATTCTGGATTGGGTAAAAAACAGGGGCCTCTATATTTGGCCCCTGCTGATAACTATAACTTAGCCTATGCGACAATGAGATTACGCACGGTTAAGTTCGACAAGGAGCCGCTATTATTCAGCTTCTACGAAACCGTCTTTTTCAGCCGCGATAGCAACATCTTTGTTACGACCTTCGGTAACTGCAGAACCTGCAGCGTTCAGGTATAACTGCACTGCACGGATCGCGTCATCGTTACCTGGGATAATAAAGTCAACACCATCTGGGTTAGAGTTAGTATCAACAACAGCGTAAACTGGGATGCCTAGGTTGTTCGCTTCTTTCACTGCGATGTGCTCGTGGTCCGCATCGATAACGAATAGCGCATCTGGAAGACCGCCCATATCTTTGATACCACCAAGAGACTTCTCTAGCTTCTCCATTTCACGAGTACGCATTAGAGCTTCTTTCTTAGTAAGCTTATCAAAAGTACCGTCTTGAGATTGGCTTTCTAGCTCTTTTAGACGCTTGATTGACTGACGAACTGTTTTATAGTTCGTTAGCATACCACCTAACCAGCGGTTGTTAACGTAGAACTGGTTGCTCGCGATAGCCGCTTCTTTAACAGCTTCAGAGGCTGCGCGCTTAGTACCTACAAAAAGAACTTTACCTTTCTTCTCACCAACTTTTGCTAGCTCAGCTAGAGCGTCGTTGAACATGGGTACAGTTTTTTCTAGGTTAATGATATGAACTTTGTTACGAGCGCCAAAGATGAATGGTTTCATTTTTGGGTTCCAGTAACGAGTCTGGTGACCAAAGTGAACACCAGCTTTAAGCATATCGCGCATTGATACAGTTGCCATTTTAAAATCCTCTATGGGGTTAGGCCTCCACACTCCCCATAATTCCGACCAGGTCTTAGCCCAGCACCCCGGAATATGTGACGGAATGTGTGTGATTTAAAGATAAAGTTTATTGGACGCCGCCCGCTTCGCCAAATTGGAGAGAACTGACAGCATTTCCGGCGCGCTTTATATCATATTATTGCCCTATATGGCTAGTAAAAAAATGGTAATACGCAAGCTCATTGAATCTCAATCACCCCTTTTACGTATACAAGGATGCAGGAAGAATCATTCTCATTATGTTCGCTTCCTGCTAGAATGCGCTCAATTGCACCGTCAAGTGCCCATGAATGAAATAGAGAAAACCGATGTCAATCAAGATCAAAACAGCTGAAGAAATCGAACGTATGCGCATAGCGGGCGCGTTGGCCGCTGAAATCCTGGAGATGATCGAACCTCATATCAAAGAAGGTGTGACCACAGATGAACTCAATCAAATCTGTCACAACTACGGAATAGAAAAAGGGGCCTACTCCGCTCCACTTGATTATCATGGCTTCCCGAAATCGATATGCACTTCAATTAATCATATTGTTTGTCATGGTATTCCAGCTTCCGAGGACGAGATTGGCAGTAATGGTCAAGCCAAACCCGCGATTCTGAGAAATGGCGACATCATCAATGTTGATATCACTGTGATCGTACCTAACGATCCAGAGGCCGACTTAAGTGTGCGTCCAGAGGGTTACCATGGCGATACGTCTAAGATGTTCTTCGTCGGAGAAGTATCGCCTGCGGACAAACGTCTGTGCATGGTGACACAAGAAGCGCTTTATGTCGGTATGCGTAAGGTCAAACCCGGCGCAACCGTTGGAGATATTGGAACCGCGATTGAAAAATACATAAAGGACAATAACAAAAAGAATCCACGCAACAAATTTTCTATCGTTAAAGATTTCTGTGGACATGGCATTGGCAATGAGTTTCATGAAGAGCCACAGATCGTCCATTACAAAAACAATGATCGCCGTGTGTTGACAGAAGGAATGTGCTTCACTATCGAGCCGATGATTAACGCAGGTAAGTTTGGCGTATCTGTCGACGCCGAGGATGACTGGACTGTCTATACTGGAGACGGCAAAAAATCCGCTCAGTACGAACACACTATTTTGGTGACAGCGACAGGTTGTGAAGTCATGACAATACGAAGCGACGACAACATACCGAAAATAATGAACAATCTCTAATCACGCTATACTTTATGAATATCCTCGCTTAGCGGGGATATTTTTTTATCGGTATTATTTTGCTAAATTGATACGACATGGATTTTTTGCAAGGAATTGCAGTATGCTCTTTCAGTCTCCTTTAACCTTTGCTGACGAGCAAATTTCAATCAATGAACTCAAGTCCCAGCTCGAGGATTTCGCTCGTTATCAGAAGGAAGCCTTTCTCAAACAACAACCGGTGACTGAATTGGTCCTTGGCCGTTCAGATTATGTCGATCTATTGCTCAATCGTTTGTGGCAACATTTTGAATTTTCACACTTACCTAACATCAGTTTGGTTGCCGTTGGTGGCTACGGACGTGGCGAACTACACCCCCTATCGGACATCGATATTTTGGTGGTTTCTCGGCATTCTCTATCGACGACACTCGCGGGTAAAGTCAGTAATTTCATCACCCTTTTGTGGGATTTGAAACTCGAAATTGGCCATGCCGTTCGTACCGTTGAAGAGTGCACTGCACTGGGCCGCGAAGATCTCTCCGTTGCCACTAATCTCCAAGAAGCACGCTTACTTTGCGGCTGTGAAGCGACATTCCAAAAACTGCGACAAGAAATTGATTCTCCCGAATTCTGGCCTAGCAATACCTTCTATCCAGCGAAAGTCCGTGAGCAACGTGAACGCCACGCAAGATACCATGATACTACCTATAATCTCGAACCTGATATCAAATCCACACCCGGTGGTTTGCGCGATATTCATACGTTAAGCTGGGTAGCACGTCGTCATTTCGGCGCAACCTCGTTACTTGAAATGAGTAAATATGGTTTCCTGACCGATGCAGAATACCGAGAATTGGTCGAATGTCAGGACTACCTTTGGCGTGTCCGCTTTGCCCTGCACCTCCAACTGAAAAGATACGACAACCGCCTGACGTTT
Source organism: Vibrio ostreicida (assembly GCF_013074385.2). Lineage (GTDB taxonomy): Bacteria > Pseudomonadota > Gammaproteobacteria > Enterobacterales > Vibrionaceae > Vibrio > Vibrio ostreicida. Next base: position 292,408 of record NZ_JABEYA020000002.1, on the reverse strand, counting down.
GCCCACCAAGCTCAAGTTGCTCAATGCCTCGGTTTTGAGGGAGAAGGTAACCGTGGTGTAGAAATGATGATGAAGGAATTTTATCGGACGCTACGGCGAGTTGCGGAGCTCAATAAAATGCTACTAAAGCTCTTCGATCAGGCAATTTTAAATAATGGGTTGGAGTGTGAGCCACTGCCGCTGAGCGACGACTTTCAGCGCAGAGGCCATCTGATAGAAGCACGCAAACCGGCCTTATTCCAGTCCAGACCGGAAACGATCCTCGACATGTTCATCCATATAGCGAATGATTCTAGTATCGAAGGCGTCGCTCCACCCACCTTGAGGCAATTGCGCAGTGCACGTCGGCGCCTCAACAAGTTTCTTCATACTATTCCCAAAGCACGAGAAACATTTATTAAACTTTGCCGCCACCCTAATGCTTTGCACAAGGCGTTTCGTTTAATGCATCGGCTTGGTGTTCTGGCGGCCTACTTACCACAGTGGAGCCAAATCGTGGGTCAGATGCAGTTCGATTTGTTCCATGTCTACACGGTCGATGAACACAGCGTTCGTTTATTAAATCACATACATACCTTTAGCAATCCCAAAAATCACGAAAAGCATCCGATATGTTGTGAAGTCTATCCTAGGATTCAGAAAAAGGAACTGCTGATACTTGCTGCTATTTTTCACGATATCGGCAAAGGCCGCGGTGGTGATCACTCGATGATTGGCGAAGTTGAAGCGTACCAGTTCTGCATGGAGCATGGCTTATCCAAACCCGAGGCAAAACTGGTCGCTTGGCTGGTCAGACACCATCTTCTCATGTCTATAACCGCTCAACGGCGTGATATCTATGATCCTGAGGTGATCACAGAGTTCGCCAAGAAGGTACGTGATGAAGAGTACCTCGAATATTTAGTGTGTCTGACGGTCGCCGATATTTGCGCCACTAACCCAGAGCTTTGGAATAGTTGGAAACGAACGCTATTGGCAGAACTGTTTTATTCGACACAAAGAGCACTGCGACGCGGACTTGAAAATCCTGTCGATGTCCGAGATCGTATACGGCACAACCAACAACTGGCTACTGCTTTACTGCGTAAAGAAGGCTTTAGTACACAACAAATTCACCTTCTCTGGCAGAGATTCAAAGCCGACTATTTTCTGCGCCACACACACAAACAGATTGCTTGGCATTGCACTCACCTTCTGCGTCATCAAGACCACTCTAAGCCACTTATCCTGATCTCAAAAAATGCCACCCGTGGTGGGACCGAAGTTTTCGTGTACAGCCGAGATCAACATGCTTTGTTTGCTACTGTCGTCGCAGAGCTAGACAGACGCAATCTCAACGTTCATGACGCTCAAGTCATGATCAGCAAAGATGGCTTTGTACTTGATACCTTTATTGTCTTAGACCAACATGGGGACGTCATTGATCAAGGGCGCCATAAAGCCGTAATAAAGCACCTTATCCATGTACTGCAAGATGGCCGCCCAACCAAAATAAAGACACGACGAATCCCTACGAACTTAAAACATTTCAAAGTAAAAACACGCGTAGATTTCTTACCAACTAAAGGTAAAAAGCGTACCTTATTAGAGCTGGTCGCGCTTGATACCCCCGGCTTACTTGCTATCGTTGGCGCCACTTTTTCTGACATGGGCTTGCATCTTCATGGGGCAAAAATCACCACAATAGGGGAACGTGCTGAAGATTTATTTATCATTACAGGTGTTCACGGCGGCAAGCTAACTCCAGAGCAAGAAAGCGGTTTAAGCGAACGTTTGATAGCCAATGTCGCTAAATTAGCGCCGTAAGCGATCTAGCCCACAAGTTACTAAGGTGGCCCGAAAATCGACTATCTACAATGCTTATGGGCTGCTAAATTATAGTCACGTTAACGTTATACTTCTGTTCAGCAAACAGGCTGAATGTGACGTTTTATCAACACTTAGAGGTAGCCTATGTTCCCACACCTCACTGGTTTAGGCATTCAAGATCCCAAACAGATTGAGCGCTATTCACTTCGCCAAGAAGCCCACAAAGATGTGTTAAAAATCTATTTCCGCAAGCAGAAAGGCGAATTGTTTGCCAAAAGCGTTAAATTTAAATACCCGCGTCAGGTAAAAAATGTTCTCGTGGATAGCGGCAGTCACCAATACAAAGAAGTTACAGAGATCAACCGTAACCTAACGTTGGTCATTGACGAGCTCAATAAAATCACCAAGCCCGCTCAGTTAGAAGAATTCGATGTGAAAAAGAAAATTTTGTCTGATCTGCATCATCTGGAAAAAGTCGTTTCTAGCAAAATTGCAGAAATTGAGGCCGATTTAGACAAATTAAAATAGCAACAAGAGTATCAATGGCGTTGGCAACGTTAATCGTATAAAGTTTTGTTCTCACAACTCTTAATGACTAATGGAGCCAACCCGCGTACAACCCAACAAGGTAAAGCGCAACACCCGCCATAACTCCAGCAACAATATCATCTAGCATTATCCCAATACCACCATGAACTCGCTTATCTAACCAGCCTATGGGCCAAGGCTTGACCATATCGAAGAACCGAAATAACACAAATCCGCTCAAAAGCCATTTCCAATCTGTCGTTGGGAGATGAAATATAGGAACCACTAGCATAGTGATCCAAAAACCGGAAAATTCATCCCATACGATTGAGCCATGATCATGCACTCCCATATCATCGGATGTGATCTGACATATTTTGATACCGATCAGGCAAGATACAATCACCAGCACAAGGTAGGCAGGCAAAGGCAGTTGCACCAATAACAGATAAAACGGAATGGACGCGAGTGTTCCCATCGTCCCTGGAATAATTGGGGAAAGGCCGCTACCAAAGCCCGTCGCGAGCAGGTGCCAAGGGTTTTTTAACGAAATGAGAGAAAGTGGATTTGTCATTTTATTACTTGTTTTCAAAGTGATCATAGCCTTGTAGACGCCAGTCTACAGCTCGGCCCTGATGATGAAGCTTAATCTCGTTTTGAGATACAATCTGCCCAATACAGGTAATTTTGCTGTCAAAGTGCGCCAAAGCGGCTTCCAAAGCCTGTTTATGTTGCTCTGGCACCGTAAAGCATAACTGATATTCTTCTCCGCTGGACAAGGCATATCGCTGTGCTTTGGCTCGACTACCGCAATATTTGACAAGTTCATTGGAGATAGGCAGTTGAGAGACATCGATACTTGCGCCAACTTTGGAGCGCTGTAAAATATGCGTTAAATCCGAGATTAAACCATCGGAAATATCAATGGCAGCATTCGCCAATCCCAGTAGAGCCTGGCCGATAAGTACCTGAGGCGTTGACAAGTAATGACGCTGTTCGAGTAAATCAGCATAAGGCTGGCTTTTGAGCTCAGTATTAAGGATGACATCAAGACCCGCTTGACTGTCACCCAGATCACCAGTGACGTAAACCCCATCTCCAATTTGAGCACCATCACGTCTCAAAGCCTTACTGGGATCAACCCATCCATGAACGGTCAATGTTAAGCTCAAGGGCCCTTTCGTCGTGTCCCCACCTATCAGTTGGATGTTGTAAGCGTCCGCAAGCTCAAAAAAGGCATCACAGAAAAAAGATAACCAATCTTGATCGGGTTCGGGCATGGTGATTGCCAAGGAAACCCAAGCAGGGGTCGCCCCCATCGCCGCTAAATCACTCAAGTTAGACACCAATGCCTTATGAGCGACCAAAGCAGGGTCCGCACTGTTCAAAAAATGGGTGCCTGCCACCAAGGTATCTGTACTGACCGCAAGGCTTTGGTTTTCGGGCACATTCACTAACGCACAATCATCACCAGCCGCCAACAGTACATCCTTTCGCAAAGATTGACGTCCAATAAAAAATTGTTCAATAAGATTAAATTCACCAGTCATAGTATTCAATGTACTCTCGGATATAAAAAAGGCCAGCGCTTGCTGACCTTTTCGATTCGAAACGAATTACTTTTTACGTACGTGCGGTGCTGCTTTGTCCAGAACACCATTGACGAACTTGTGACTTTCTTCTGCAGCGAAGACTTTTGCAAGCTCGATCGCTTCATTAATCACAACTTTAAAAGGCACATCTTCTCGACGTGTCATCTCATACATCGCAAGACGAAGCAACGCTAACTCCATCATATCCAAATCTTGCATTGGGCGTGCAGTATAAGGGCGGATTTTGCTGTCCAATTCGATGTGACTAAGTACGACACCGGTCAAAAGGTCACGGAAGTACGCAACGTCTGTATCTGGTTTAGCAAGCGCGGGTTCCGCGGCATGATGTTCTTCTTCATCATACTTACCACCAGATAAGAACTGCTCTTCAATAGTGGCAACATTTTCTTTAGTAATTTGCCATGAATAGATCGCTTGTAGAGCGAATCGACGTGCGTTACGACGTGCGGCTGGTTTCACACTGGCCCCCATTAGGAATCGATTTCAGATAGAACATTAATCATTTCAAGTGCGCTTAGTGCAGCCTCTGCACCTTTATTACCAGCCTTGGTTCCTGCGCGCTCAATCGCTTGGTCAATCGTATCAACGGTAAGCACACCAAAAGCGACTGGAAGGCTGTATTCCAGAGACACTTGAGCTAGACCCTTGTTACATTCACTACAAACATAGTCAAAGTGTGGTGTACCACCACGAATCACACTCCCAAGAGAGACGATTGCGTCGTACTTACCTGTTTTCGCCACGCGCTGAGCCACCAATGGCAGTTCAACGGCACCCGGACAGCGAACAACGGTAATGTTGTCGTCGCTAACTTGCCCATGACGCTTTAAAGTATCGATTGCACCAGACAATAGGCTTTCGTTAATAAAACTATTAAAACGAGAAATAACGATAGCAATTTTTGCATTCGGTGCTGGGAAACCACCCTCGACCACTTTCATAAGCTTTCCTTTAACTATATTCATCAAGTGAGAATCGCCGGATTCTAGCACAAATATGTGACCAATATCTAATGGAAATTTAGCCTCAGTCATTTGTCACTGTACGGCGAAATGCTCAAAGCTGTCACGCGTTTTTGCTTGAAGAACTCAGATTATCAATGCTGGTTACTGTCGCTTATTCACAAACATATTCAACCACATTGAGACCAAATCCCCCTAGTGCATGATATTTCTTGTTGCTTGACGACAGAAGACGCATATCATGCACACCAAGATCCGCAAGAATTTGCGAGCCAACACCAACACGGCGAGACGTCCCTTGTTTCTTGGCAAGCGTTGGGGCTTGATCTTTATCTTGTGCTTCAAACACTTTGACACGATGAATCAGCAAGTCCGTCGACTCTTCATTCCCCAAAATCACGAGTACGCCACCTTGTTCACCGATGCGTTTCATCGCTTTATCGAGAGTCCAGCTTCTTTCTGCATTGCGATCGCTTCGCAACAAATCCGTAAACGTATCCTGCAAATGAACACGAACGAACGGCGCATCGTCCTCTAGGTTACCTTTACACAATGCATAATGAACCTGATTATCAATCGTATCGCGATAGGTGACCAGATTAAACTCACCAAATTCTGTTGGAAGTCGGCACTCAGCGACACGCTCAATGGTGGTTTCTGTATTGTTGCGGTATTCAATCAGATCAGCAATAGTGCCCAGTTTAATGTCGTGCTTTTCGGCAAAGAGTTCTAAATCTGGGCGACGAGCCATCGTGCCATCCTCATTTAGGATTTCCACAATCACACCCGCGGCTTCCAAACCCGCTAAACGCGCTAAATCACACCCAGCTTCCGTGTGACCCGCCCGTGTGAGTACTCCGCCATCTTGCGCCGCTAAAGGGAAAATATGGCCGGGTTGCACAAGGTCAGCCGCTTTTGCATCTTGAGCCACCGCAGCCTGTACCGTTCTCGCTCGATCTGCAGCAGAAATGCCCGTTGTGACCCCTTGCGCGGCTTCAATCGATACCGTGAAATTTGTCGTGTACTGTGCGTTATTGTCCTGAACCATAGGCGGCAGACCAAGGCGCTCACAACGTTCTTTTGTCATCGTCAAGCAAATAAGACCACGACCATGGGTTGCCATAAAGTTGATCGCTTCGGGCGTCACATGTTCAGCCGCCATGATGAGGTCACCTTCATTCTCCCTGTCTTCATCATCCATCAGGATAACCATTTTACCTAACCGGATGTCTTCGATAATGTCTTGGGGCATACTAATTGGCATTTTTATTTTCCTGTTATATCATATTTGACGATGGTTTTTGGATGATAAAGTGGTCATCACTGCAGTTATGCAAAACCATTTTTCTGGAGAAATTCCATCGTGACACGAGACTCGGACGACACCTGCTGAGTACTGAGCAAGCGTTCCATATAACGAGCCAAAATATCCACTTCCAGATTCACCTTGCATCCAACTTCAAAGTCAGCCACTGTTGTTTCTTCCCCCGTATGAGGGACAATTGTTAATTTAAACGCATTCTTACGTATATCATTGACGGTTAGACTAATCCCATCGACCGTGATAGAACCTTTCGCCACAACATATCTCTCAATACCTTCAGGCATCGAGACCCATAATTCAATCGCACGCCCAACGCTATTACATTCAAGCACTTCACCCACCGCGTCGACATGGCCAGAAACAATATGGCCACCAAAACGCGTTGTCGGTAACATTGCTTTCTCTAGATTCAGTCGATCTCCGACCTGATATTGGGTGAATCCTGTTTTTGTCATGGTTTCAAGAGAAAGGTCTGCGCTATAACTGCTTGAATCAAAATCAACCACCGTTAAACAAACGCCATTAGTCGCAATGCTATCGCCTAATTTCACATCGGCCATGTTGAGCTTACCCACATTGACCGTCACACTCATATCTTCGCCCTTTGGCGTAACCGCCGCCAGCGTGCCGACCGCTTCTATAATTCCAGTGAACATAATTACAATTCTTTATTTAGTATTGAGGCTCTGATTCTAAGATCGCCGCCAACTTTCCGTACGTCTTTTAGATCGAGTTGAATCACATCAGACATTGAATCTAGGTTAAGGGCTCCGAGTAACCCTCGGCCATCACTACCCATAATTTTCGGTGCCAAATAGATGATGAGTTCATCAACAAGATTCTCGCGAATTAGGCTGCTCGCCAATGTCGCACCCGATTCAACCCAAACATGTTGGATATTGTGCTTGGTGGCGAGTTCTGACAACGTCGACCTGAGATCAATTTGCTGTCTTTCATTGAGGTATAGCGGCACATCACCATGTTCTGAAACCACCAAGAGCGGCCCCTGAGTTTGAAAAAGGTTCAGCTCAGAAGAAAGTTGATTTTGTCTATCTAGAACGACTCGCACGGGCTGTCGAAGTTGTGATTCTGCATAATGTTGTTGAACAGACAACGGAAGATCGTCCCAGCGAACATTCAGAGACGCGTTATCATCAATGACCGTTTTGCTGGTCGTCAGGATAGCCCCACTTTGAGCCCGAAATTTTTGTACATCTTGACGAGCTTCACGGGAGGTGATCCATTGACTCTGCCCATTCCCCAATGCCGTTTGGCCATCCAAACTTGCGGCCATTTTAAGCTGAACGAACGGCATGTTGGTGTTCATCCGTTTGATAAACCCCGGATTGATTGCCTGAGCTTCCGCTTCCATCAGGCCAACTTTTACATTAATACCCGACCCACGCAGCATCTGAATTCCACGTCCAGCGACCTTAGGGTTAGGATCTTCCATGGCACAGATAACATTCGCCACTCCTGCTTTCATAAGACCTTCAACACAGGGTGGTGTCCGGCCATAATGGGAACAAGGTTCAAGCGTCACATAAGCGGTTGCTCCCCGTGCTTTGGCTCCCGCCATAGTTAAGGCATGCACTTCAGCATGAGGCTGCCCAGTACGAGCGTGAAACCCTTCGCCAACGATCTGATCGCCAACTGTAATAACACATCCAACATTGGGATTCGGACAAGTGGTATAAGTGCCTTTTTTCGCCAGTTGAATCGCCCGTGACATCATTTTGTAATCTATCGGAGTAAAATCAGCCATCCAATGCCACCATTAGTCTTCTAACTTTGCAATTTCTTCGCCAAATTCTCGGATGTCTTCGAAACTGCGATAAACAGAGGCAAATCGAATGTAGGCGACCTTATCCAGATCTTTAAGCTGACCCATCACTAAATTACCAATCATCTCACTTGGAATTTCTCGTTCTCCAGTCGCACGTAGTTGTGATTTAATCATGCTAATAGATAACTCAACAGCATCGGCGCTCACCGGACGTTTTTCAAGCGCTCGCTGCAACCCACCAACCATTTTATCTTCATCAAATGGCTCACGATTGCCATTCGATTTAATCACACGCGGCATGACCAGCTCTGCCGTCTCAAATGTAGTAAAGCGCTCATTGCAAGCGAGACATTGCCTGCGACGGCGTACCTGATGGCCATCAGCCACCAAACGAGAATCGATCACCTTCGTATCATTTTCAGAGCAAAAAGGACAATGCATATCACCTCCGTATTTGTGAGTGACAGTTTAACGGAATTACGATCACCATAAAAAGAAAAGAGGACAAGGTTGCCCTATTTTCCGTACGTCCAATGATTGTTGTTAAGGTCGCGACAAATAATCGGCCCTTCCCACCCATTTGTAGCTGGTCAGTTCTTCTAATCCCATCGGCCCACGTGCATGAAGTTTCTGGGTTGAGACGGCAACTTCTGCTCCTAAACCAAACTGGGCACCATCCGTAAAGCGAGTCGATGCATTGACATAAACGGCAGCAGAGCCGACTGAATTAATAAACAACTCTGCATGTTTCAAATTGTTGGTCATAATGGCATCGGAGTGACTCGCATTGTGCCGCCTCATGTGCTCAATCGCCTCATTGACATCGGAGACCACTGCGACACCTAAGGTAAAGTTAAGCCACTCGGTGTCATAATCACCGTCATTTGCGTCTCGCAACTGCGTCGCATCACGCAGTAAAGCCTTCGCTTTCGGATCCGCCACAAACTCAACTCTATCCTGGATACGCTGCACCAACATAGGCAGAAAATCGGCGGCCACTTGTTCATGGACCAGCAGTGTATCAAGCGCATTACATGCCGATGGGCGCTGAACTTTCGCGTTTTCAATGACATCAAGAGACTTGGCTAGATCTGCACTTTGATCAACAAAGATATGGCTAATACCAAAGCCACCGATGATGACTGGGATAGAGCTGTTCTCTTTGCACATTTTATGCAGCCCTGCCCCACCACGAGGAATAATCATGTCAACATACTGGTCGAGCTTGAGAAGTTGAGTAACCAGCGCACGGTCAGGTTTATCAATATATTGAACAGAAGCACTCGGTAGCTTAGCCTTTGCCAACGCAGATTGAATGACCTTCACCAATTCCATGTTGGAAAAGAAGGTCTCTTTACCACCACGCAGAATGCTGGCATTGCCAGTTTTTAAACACAAGGCCGCGATATCAATGGTTACGTTAGGGCGAGCTTCATAGATGACACCAACAACGCCAAGAGGCACTCGCCGGCGCGATAAAGACATGCCATTTTCTAACACTTTACTGTCTAACTCGCTGCCTACAGGATCATCTAAACTAATAACGTTACGCACATCATTTGCCATCGCAGCTAAGCGATCCTTATTGAGGAGTAGTCTATCAAGTAAAGCTTCCGTCAGCCCTGCTTCACGCCCCTTTTCAATATCCTGAGCATTCGCAGCAAGAATGGTCGGGGCATTCGCCTCCAGCTCATCCGCGATAATTGCCAACGCTTTATTTTTCTGCGTCGTTGACGCCGTCGCTAATTGGAAGGCTGCCTCTTTGGCTGCTTTACCTTTCGAAATCAGTTCCACTTTACTTTCCTTACTCTTGGATTACGACCATATCATCTCTATGTAGGATTTCATTCCCGTAGTCATAACCTAAAATTCCAATAATATCTTTGCTGTGTTTACCCAAAATTTTCGTCAAATCGAGACTTGAGTAACTTGAGATACCTCGAGCAACTAATGTGCCTTGGCTGTCCGTCACACGAACAACATCACCACGATAAAATTCACCACTCACTTTGGTCACACCTTTGGCGAGAAGGCTGCTTCCATGACCAATAACTGCGTTAACCGCACCATCATCAATCATAATATCGCCCGATGCTGCTGGGCCTGCGAGAATCCAACGTTTACGGTTTTCCAAAGCTTCATTGCTGGGCAAAAACCGGGTCCCTTGAGGGGTATTGCTCAAAGAGTCAAAAACAACATTCGGCGCGCTCCCCGCTGCAATAATCACTTCAATCCCCGCTCGGCGCGCAATATCGGCGGCTTGCAGTTTCGTCGCCATGCCACCAGTACCTAAAGTTGTTCCACTGCCACCTGCAATTTTACGTAGGCTATCATCAATCGTTTTAACTTCTTTAATCAACTCAGCCTTAGGGTCTTTACGAGGATCCGCGGTAAAGAGACCTTTCTGATCAGTCAACAATAATAACTTATCCGCACCACATAATATCCCGACCAGTGCAGACAGATTGTCGTTGTCACCCACTTTGATCTCGTTCGTTGCCACGGCATCATTTTCATTAACGATAGGGACAATATCATGACTCACTAACGCATTGATTGTGTCACGAGCATTAAGAAACCGCTCTCGGTCTTCCATGTCTGCCCTTGTTAACAACATTTGGCCTATTTTTATCCCATACAAGCCAAATAACGCTTCCCAAGTCTGAATTAATTGACTTTGTCCAACCGCCGCTAATAACTGCTTATTGGCCATTGAATTGGCTAATGCGGGGTAAGCCAAGTGTTCTCGACCAGCAGCTATCGCACCGGATGAAACCATGACCACTGAGTGGCCTTGTTTTTTTAGCTCTGCACACTGACGAGCTAGCTCAACCATGTGAGCTCGGTCCAACGCTAGTGTCCCACCCGTCAATACACTTGTACCGAGTTTTACAACGACAGTCTGGGGCTGTGTTGCTTGTCCGCATTTTTGATTCATTGTCTTTCTGCTTTGAAAATAAAATTGTGACCCATTTTTTCATCACCCATCCATTTGGTGGACTGTGGTAGACCTCATAAGAAAACTTGGGGCTCAGACTTGTTGTTTTAACAATCACAGACAAAATTCACAAGCAGAAAAGGCGCCCAAAGGCGCCTTTTTAATTACACAAGGATCATTACGAAGCGTTTTAGACGAATTCCGCCGATTCTTTGTGTAAATGCACAGTCATACCAAACTGACTTTGTAAGGTATCGACTAACTTTTGATGAAAGGCTTCTTGTGTACGAGAGACTTCCTCAATGGCTTTCTTTGGCAGCTTTTCATCTAGCCAGTCACCTTTAACATCATATAACCCTGTACGATAGCGCGCGGCGAGTTTCTTACCCTCAATTTCAAGCTCTAACCACCATCCCCAAAACTCTCTTTCCTCCGGTGACTTTTTGTCACTAACACAAACAGAAAGGCAATCAAACAAGTAACGCCCTTCCTCACATTGTACTTCTCTCAAATAGGGCCCGATGGCCTTTAACGTCGATAGTAAGCGGTAATGGGTTGGACTTTTTGACTGTTCAGACATAATGAATCTCCGTATTCAATACCTGTTTTCATTGATTGTACCGGATGTTGGCAAATAATAAGGACGAATTAGTTTGGGTATTGTCCTTATATCAGTTTTGACTAATTAATGAGATTTGTCATCTCATTAACTCCTCTTCCAGCCACTTAATCGCCAAATCGAGTGATTGCTCATGTCCTTGTGTAATTGTTTTAGCGCTGATTTTCTTTGCCTGACCATAATCGCTAAACAAGGCAACCAACTTATTGTCGCTATATGGTGAAACCGGATCTTGATCAAGGCTCATTGCAAGAATCGGAACCTTGGTTTTACGACTAGACAAAATGCCCTGAACTTTAAGCGACCAGGCCATAAGTTGCCCAGCCAAACTATTGACATCGACGACTCGCTTTCCCAGCCTTGAAGCCAAGACATCCAAATACATCTTGGGCATCTTCTTTAATTTCTCGGGTGAAGAGAGTACATCATGGATAGGCGCTCCTAAACACACACATGCCTTGATCTTATCTTGCTCCATAAATGAAAGGCGCACCATGGCATTCCCACCAAAACGAAACCCTATCAGTCCAACCCTGTGATGGTCGACCCAAGGAATATGAAAGAGTTCATTGAGTACAGCCTGATGCAAGCAGGAGGTGTCCTCCGTTAACTTCCAATGACTATTGTGGCCAATCGATGGCATATCAACCGTCAGCATGGCGATATCTTTTTGTGCTAAATGATCCCGAAATATTTTCCACATATCGGTTTGCAAGCTATCCAAGCCAGCACTGACAATAACAACGGGTTGTGGCTTATCCGTTTTGGTTAAATGAAGGTGGGCGACAATTTTCTTATTCTGGTAAGGCACATCAATTTGTTTAATGATGTATTTGGTCTTTTTCGCCGCTTCTGTGTAAGCATTGCTGGCCAAAGTTTGCGCCTGAATAGCTAAATTATCATTGTTTAGGTGGGGGTAACCAGCAATACTAAAACACAAAGATGCCCCAAACATCTCATCCGCGGCGGCTTCTCCTTTAAGCTCTTCTGAGCGCTTTTGATGAAGCATCCCCAGCTTAGTCCACTCATAGGTCCAGTTGCCACTGTGGTATCCCATAACCGTATCTAACCATTCGTCATGAGTCCTAGAATGTTGAGAAGAGGCAATCTTGGCGAGGACCGCATCCATTTCAATAGGATCAATCCCTTGCCAAGCCCACTGAATACGACGGAGATTACGATACCAATGGGCGCCGTCTGAACCGCGCTTTTCATCCAATACCGTTTGGCTGCTCGGCATATATTGGGTCAAAGCTGAAGTTTCTCTAGCTTGTTTATGATTGGTAAACAGTGTTTCTGAAAGATTTTTACTCACATCTTCAGTCATATTGGGACCCAGCTAAGATAATTTCGTTCATTGTATACCTGCAAAGGATGAAAAGGCAGAATGACTTCCGAGTTCACTGGGATAAATCACGAAAGTAATCGACCTGATAGCCCGCTCGATAGCGTAGGCAAAATCCACTCTGGTGACAGAAACAAAAATGGCCCTGTCTGGGCCATTAAATAATAAGACGAATACGCGGTTACTTTTGTTTTCGGTTAACAGGCTCAGCGTATTGAATCGACATATCCCACGGCTGCTCAATCCATGTTTCTTGGGCAATATCGACTACATAGTCATCCAAAAGATCAACACCTGATGGCTTCGCACAGACAGCAATCAACTTGGCTTTGGGATAGAGTTGGCGAAGCTTACGTGCCGTATCACCACTGTCTACCAAATCTTCAACAATCAGATACCCCTCTCCATCTCCTTCAGGGGCTTTGAGCACACTCATGTCGCGTTGATGATCATGGTCGTAACTCGAAATGCAGATGGTATCAACATATCGAATGCCTAATTCACGAGCGAGGATAGCTCCTGGAATCAGACCTCCGCGACTCACCGCCCAAATGCCCTTCCATTGCTCCGCCGGCATTTGCTGTTCTGCTAACTCGCGACAGTAAGCATGCATTTGATCCCAAGTGATAATGAATTTCTTACTCATTTTAATTAACCTAATTCTAAAAATTTGGGGACCATTTGCTCACGTTCGGGAGTCGGTGGCCGCCTTTTATGTAATTTAAGCGAAGATGTATTTGATGATAAAAATTGCTGACATCACCCAGACGCTCAAGGAGACCTCTCGACCCTTGCCACTCAATAGCTTGATCGCGGCATAAGCAATAAAGCCCAGTGAAATACCTTCTGCAATAGAGAAAGTCAGTGGCATGAGTAAACACGTCACTGCAACTGGCGCCGCCTCGGTCAGATCATGCCAGTCAATATTCACCAAGCCTGATAACATCAAAACAGCGACGTAAAATAGTGCCCCTGTCGTTGCGTAAGCTGGGATCATACCAGCAAGTGGTGAGAAGAACAGGGCCAGCAGAAATAAAATACCAACAACAACCGCGGTTAATCCCGTTCGACCACCTTCGGCAACGCCGGAAATACTTTCAATATAAGATGTGGTATTTGACGTTCCCAGTAAAGCCCCGACTGAAGTCGCGGTCGAATCTGCCAATAGTGCTCTGTTTAAGCGGGGGATCTTACCTTGTTTGTCCATCAAACCGGCTTTCTGAGAAACGCCAACCAAGGTCCCTGCCGTGTCGAACAAATCCACAAATAAGAAGGCAAAAACAACAGAAATCATACCCACTTCAAATACAGCCGAAAAGTCCAGTTTCAAAAACGTCGGGGCAAGGCTAGGTGGCGCGGACATGACCCCAACCCACTCAACATCACCAAAAACAAGCCCAAGGCCAGTGACACCAAGAATCGCGATCATCACAGCCCCTTTCACGCCATGATGAACCAGAGCAATCGTGAGAAAGAAACCCACAGATGCGAGCACCGCAGGCAAAGAAGTGATTTGACCAAGAGAGACAAAAGTCGCTGGGTTATCAACAACGATCCCCGCATTTTTTAACGCGATAAAGGCGAGAAAAAGGCCAATGCCAGCTGAAATCCCTGTACGCAAAGAGAGTGGGATAGAGTTAATAATCCACTCACGAATTTTGAACACACTTAACAAAACAAACAACACGCCAGAAACAAACACGGCCGCCAATGCGACTTGCCATGTGTAACCCATTCCTAACACAACAGCGTAAGTAAAAAAGGCGTTAAGCCCCATACCCGGCGCTTGAGCAATAGGATAATTAGCAACCAGCCCCATAATAAAACAACCAATGGCAGCCGCTAAACATGTCGCAACAAACACGGCCCCACGATCCATGCCCGCATCGGCCAAAATAGCAGGGTTAACAAAAATGATGTAGGCCATAGTGAGGAAAGTCGTGACACCAGCAATGATCTCAGTTTTAACACTTGTTCCGTGTTCGCTGAGCTTAAAAAGTCTTTCGAGCATAATCGAGTTCCAAAGAAGTAGAGTAAACGGTTGCGTAATCGATTGGCGAGATTATAAAGTCAACAAATAACAAATTCCAGATAGAATTGACGCCCCAATCGATATTTTTATAATTAACATTCTTCAATTAGGCGAATTTAAAGTCGATAAGAATAAAATCCCTCAAATTCATAGAGTAATCGCAAACAGCGTTTTACCACCCTGGGCTGTGTTTTACACTGACATCTTCAAATGACGTAAGTCATTCACCGATTATCCCTCAAAAGTATGTATTTATGTGCGTAAAACTCATCGATGTGACGACGGTTTTTCAACCCATAAAAAAAGCGCCACTCAATTCGAGTAGCGCTTGAATCCTATCAGCAAGCAATCTTCTGAAAAAAATTCTAATTGGGGGTAAAAATCTGTCCAAGATAACAAGCTTGGATTAGTAACCAAAACTTGTAGGATAGGTAAAATTGCTCGTATAAACAGAGCTATTTAACCAGAATGCGGCACTTGGTAAACCTTTCATAACAATCACCTTTTAAATCAATGAAATAAGAAAAAATATTGATTTCTCGGTTCCTTGGAGGCGACAAATCGGACTCATCCTCTGAGCATTTACTCTTCACTGTTGAAGATGGTTACCAATATACCTTAAAGTAAAATAATTACAACATAAAGGTGATTTAAATCACAATAAATAATTTAAAATGGTCTTTTTTAGCTCTAATTGTAATTTAATTACATAAATCCATTTTGGCCAGTGAGTGCCGTCAACGTGCCACAGTCATAAAAGTGAATGTAGGTTCTGTGATGACAACGAATATTTTCATCAATGCTTTCGCTACTCTGCGAAGCAGCAGGGTGCTATTCTTTTTGGCCTTGGCCCAAAAGCCAAAGTGAATTTTTGGTCAATTTAGTTGTAAAGTGTACGCTAAACGATCTGGTATTATCACGAATAAGGAGTTTCCGTGTCTGAATTTCACTCTGAGATCAGTAAGTTATCGCCACCACTTGTGTGGCAGTTTTTTGATAAAATTTGCTCAATTCCCCATCCTTCGAAGCATGAAGAAGCGCTCGCTCGTTACATTATTCATTGGGCCACAGAGCAAGGATTGGAGGTTCGTCGAGATCCGACGGGGAATGTATTTATCAAAAAATTGGCCACGCCTGGCATGGAACACAAAAAAGGGGTGGTTCTGCAAGCACATATTGATATGGTGCCGCAGAAGAATGAAGAAACGGATCATGATTTCACCCAAGATGCGATCCAACCTTATATTGATGGTGATTGGGTGACGGCAAATGGGACCACACTGGGCGCCGATAATGGTATCGGCATGGCATCATGCCTTGCGGTCCTGTCATCAAACGATATCAAACATGGTCCCCTTGAAGTGTTGCTGACAATCGATGAAGAAGCCGGTATGACTGGTGCTTTTGGTTTACAAGAAGGTTGGTTAGAAGGCGATATCCTCCTCAATACTGATTCCGAGCAAGAGGGCGAAGTCTATATGGGGTGTGCCGGTGGTATTGACGGCGAAATCACCTTTAGAATAAAACGTGAACCCGTCACAGCATCGTACGCCGTCCGTCAACTGGCGATAAAAGGCTTAAAGGGAGGTCATTCTGGCTGTGATATCCACACAGGAAGGGGCAATGCCAATAAACTAATGGCACGTTTTATGGCTACGTACGCTCAAGAATTAGATCTCCGCCTCATTGAAATCCGAGGTGGAACGCTACGTAACGCTATTCCGCGTGAAGCCTTTGTCACCGTTGCAGTTCCAGTAGAAAATGAACTCAAACTGGCCGAAAGATTTGACCAGTTTACTCAATTGATCATCAAAGAACTGGGCAGAACTGAGACGGATATTTTCAGTCTCTATGAACCTAACGAATCCAAATTGGGCATGGTCACCATAGCCACTCAACAGCAGTTGATTGCTGCTATCAATGCCTGCCCGAATGGCGTCATCCGTATGAGTGATGATGTTGATGGTGTGGTCGAGACCTCTCTCAATATTGGGGTTGTCACCACTGACAACGATACCATCAAGATATTGTGTCTCGTACGATCCCTTATTGATTCTGGTCGACATCAGGTGGAAAGTACTTTGACGTCACTGGCTGAACTGGCAGGGGCAACCATCGAATTTTCTGGGGCCTATCCAGGCTGGAAGCCAGAAGCCGATTCAGAAATAATGGCGATTTTCCGCACTATGTATCAAGGCATTTATGGCCATAAACCCAACATTATGGTGATCCATGCTGGGCTAGAATGTGGTTTGTTCAAAGAACCCTACCCCAACATGGACATGGTTTCATTTGGCCCAACCATAAAATTCCCACATTCTCCGGATGAAAAAGTAAAAATCGATACAGTGGCGCTTTTCTGGGAACAAATGGTGGCCCTGCTGGCGTCCATTCCAGACAAAGAGAAATAGCCACGGCTTTCTGATTCAAAGCCAGCCGCAAGTGCTGGCTTTAGGTGGAAAGGCCTCTCACTCACCCATCGCGCTAATGGGCTACCTTTTAGTTTCTAGCCCACGCACTAACATTTAGCCAAACGATGCCCAAATGACGGTCGTCACGAGAATTGGGCACACAAATTTGATATAAACAGGCCACAACTTCCCAAACCAGCCTTCAGTGAATTCTGGACAACCTTGTTGCAGTTCTTTGATTTTCTGATGACGGTTCCACACCCAGCCACCAAATACACAAAACAATAAGGCAGCTGCAGGCTGAAGATATTGAGTTGCGGCCATCGCAACCAACCCAAATAACACATTAAAATGATAAACGATGATGACACTTAACAGCGCAATCCCTCCGCCTATTATCCAGCTATTCATACTGCGCTTAGTATTGAAGCGCTCGCCGACTAATGCTACCGGACATTCCAGCATTGAAATCGATGAGGTCAGGGCGGCAATTGTCAGCAATAAAAAGAACACGATGGCAAACAGTTGTCCCATAATACCCAAACTATCGAACATAAGAGGAAGCACGGTAAATACCAAGGTATCAGAACTTAATAAAGCCCCACCTTCTGCATAAATTTGCACCCCTTTGTTCATCGCCACGAACATCGCAGGCATAACCACTAGCCCAGCAATAAACGCAACGGCGGTATCGACTAAGGTGACATTCATTGCCATCTTCGGCAGGTTCTCTTTTTTACTGAGGTATGAACCATAGATCAGCATTGAGCAGCCACCAATGGTCAGAGAAAAGAACCCCTGCCCCATTGCTGCTAAAATCAACTTACGGTCCATGACTTTCTCAAAATCGGGAATCAAATAGTGTTTGAGCCCTTCCATCGCTCCCGTTTGCGTCATTATGTACACAAACAGCAAGCCAAAAAGAACAAACAGAGCGGGCATCAAACGCGTCGACCACCGCTCAATCCCTTGTCTCACGCCACCCTGAACAATTAAAATCG
The DNA here is from genome assembly GCF_013074385.2 of Vibrio ostreicida. Taxonomy (GTDB): domain Bacteria; phylum Pseudomonadota; class Gammaproteobacteria; order Enterobacterales; family Vibrionaceae; genus Vibrio; species Vibrio ostreicida. The sequence continues at coordinate 274,040 of NZ_JABEYA020000002.1, read as the reverse complement.
TAAGGATATAAAACGTGATTGTCCCGAACAAATTACGCTCGATACTAAAGCCTTTAAACCAAACCGTGAGAGATGTCAGCCCTAATAAATCGGTGATTGCACCGAGCAAGAAACAGATCAACCACCCTCCAACGATACTATAAAAAGCCAAAACGACACTAGGCACGCTCAAACCAATCCAACCGACCAAACCACCGAGCCATTTGGCTATAGGATTTGAATTCAAAGCACGCATACTATCGATTGGGTTAGCCTGCCCATACCGACCAATCGCCATTTCTACGACTAACATTGGAAACGCAACGACCAATATCATCACCAAGTAGACCAAGAGAAAGGCACCGCCGCCATTACTTGCTGCTTGTGTCGGAAAACCCCAAATATTTCCTAACCCAACCGCCGCGCCTGCCGCAGCGAGAATAAAACCGAGTCGTGAACCAAAATGCTCACGCGATTGATTGCTATTTGCTTGTGCCATACCACTCAACTTGCACCTATAAACTAGTTAGCGAGTACAATAATGCACGAAGGCTGATTGCTCCAGACCTTTGTTCGCTTTAGCTGCCACTTTGTCAAAGTTCGTCATTGTTATAAATGTAAATTATTTTATACAGCGTTGTTTAGCTGTGCTAACGAGCGGCACGCTACGAGGAAAGCACTAGATAGAAAAAATCGGATAATTTTTGAGCTCTGGGATCTTACGGTGTAATTGCTGCTCTTGATCAGCCATTGCATCAAGTGACTCACACAATTCGTCACTTTGTTTTTCAACCTGTGCTGAATGCTCAGTTAATTTTCTCTCTATTCTCTCTTTGACTGAGCTCAGAGTGTCGGCCATATCGGTTAAGTTCAATGATCCTTGCGCTTTCATCTTCTCAGACATGACATTAAAAGCACTGCCAATCAATTCATTACTTAACGCCGCTTTCGCTTGTGAGAAGTCTTGTGCCCATTTCTGTTCAAATGAAGCAAAACTTCCCGCGGGTAACACAAGATCGCCGTTCTGATAATATCGCTCCTCAATACCCGCATAAAACTGCTCAATCGACGCTTTTACATTATCGAAAGCACCTGGCGCATCAAAACTTAATGCCACTTCATCAATGATATCATTGATCAAATGTAAACCATCCTGCGCGATCTGTTTAGCTCGCGGTAGGTAATCATTCAGACTGTTGTGATAATCCACCATCGCCTGTTGCTGATCAGCATTCAATAATATCGTTTCACCCTGAATCATTAACTTGTTATCCGCATCAACCAAAGCGATCGCACCATCAGATTTTTGTATCTCGAGCATCTCACCGTTTAGTCTGATGTGATTCTTCAAATCAATATCACACTGGCTAGCAAACGCCTGACTCACGATCAGCAATGGAATAATGAACAGTATTTTTTTCATGTTAAACTCACCCTCTTAGATTCCTTGCTACCCTAACAAAATCTCAAAGCCCTTGCGTCAAATTATTGCCTCGATGTCATACCAGTATTCCTTCGATGAGACACAGTACACGACTTCATCTCCAACCCGCTTACCCTTTAAAGATTGACCGATAGGCGAATCAAACGTGACGACCATGATTTCCATTCCACCAAATTGAACAGTGAGACCACCAGCGCAAGGAGCGGTAAAAAAGTGTTGGATTTTGTTATCTCCATCGACCACAGTGACGAGAGTTCCATGCCTCACCTCATCAGAATCTTGAGGCAAAGATAAAGCGTTCATGAGGTTGATTTCACCTTCATATTTCTGGGCACGTACAGCCTGACCATGCGCTAAATAGGAAGCCTCTAATGCTAACGTATCGTATTTGTGCTCTGCGATGGTTTCTTCATCCGTTGCCGATTCTATCGCCCGTTGAGTGGCACGATTGGCAATAGCAAGGGCGCGATTCATCTCGGCTAATATCGTTTGCAGTAAAGCGGGTTTATTCATACAAAAATCATGTTTCTTTGTGGCGTATTCTCTTTAGAATACTACGTAAGGCACTTGAGTCACACTGGTAACCAACATATGAACACATCCGCCCACAAAGAAACCATCTACAGGGTCCTGCACTCCACTTTCGGCTTTGATTCCCTGAGGGCAGGGCAGTATCAAGTCATGGAACACGTTCTTGCTGGACATTCTTGCGCCGCCATTTTTCCAACTGGGTCAGGAAAATCTCTGTGCTATCAATTAACCGCACTGTGTTTACCTCACTTAACCTTGGTGATCTCACCCTTGCTGGCCTTAATGAAAGATCAACTCGAATACCTGAACAGAAAAGGGATTCCAGCTGCCTCGCTGAACTCTAACCAAAGCCGAGAAGAATCGCAGGCCATAATGAAACAAATCAGCGATGGAGAAATAAAAATACTAATGGTCTCTGTTGAACGTTTGAAAAACGAACGATTCAGGGCCTTTTTGTCTCAATTAACCATTTCTCAGTTAGTCGTCGATGAAGCCCACTGCATATCAGAATGGGGACACAATTTTCGTCCAGATTACCTCAAGTTACCCAAATTTCAGAAGCAATTGTCGATCCCTCAAGTTTTGTTGCTAACGGCCACCGCGACACAGGACGTGCTTGACGATATGGGAAAGAAGTTTAATATTGCCCCACAAAATATTACCGTCACGGGATTTTACCGCCCGAATCTCGATATTTCGGTGCAACCATGCCCACAACAAGACAAAGACACCACCCTCATTTCAACCATCGCCTCATCACCAGAGCTGCCCACCATCGTCTATGTCACTCAGCAACAAAGTGCCGAACGAATCGCCGCCCTGCTGTTAGACAATGGTATCAATGCGTCTGCTTACCATGCCGGTTTAGGTAATACGGCCCGTGAGCAAATACAACAAGATTTCATGTCAGGGAAAACGGATTGTATCGCAGCCACCATTGCTTTCGGGATGGGTATCGATAAGTCTGATATTCGTCGGGTGATCCACTTTGATTTGCCTAAATCAATTGAAAATTACGCTCAAGAAATTGGTCGTGCTGGCCGCGATGGTCTGGATTCACAGTGTCTTCTTTTAGCTAACCTAGAGGGCATTTCAACACTGGAAAACTTCGTTTTTGGTGATACCCCAGAACAAAGCGAAATTCATTATGTATTGCAGCAAGCCAGTAAATCTGAGCCCAATTGGGAGGTGGTCATCTCTCGTCTGGCCAATCAAAGTAATATTCGTCCATTACCCTTGAAAACGCTCTTAGTGTATGTAGAAATGACGGATTGGCTATCAGCTCAATACAGCTACTTTGCCGATTATCGCTTTAAATTTATTGATACAAAACAGAATATTATTGAGCGCTTTAGCCATGAGCGACAAACGTTTGTTAATGCGATTTTTGAATGTTCCACACAAGCCCGTCTTTGGTGTGACGTCAACTTTGAGCGTTTGTGGCAGAGTTACGGCAGTGAAAGAAGCCGTGTCGTATCAGCTTTGGACTATTTTCATCAACATGGATGGATAGAACTAGAAAGCAAACTGATGACTGAAGTCTATTCCGTAACTCCAACAGTCAGGCCCATCGATCAATTGAGTCATGATCTTGCTTCGCTGTTCCAGAGCAAAGAGCGCAGTGACCTAAATCGCATTAGTAGCATGCTAGCCCTCTTTCAATCCAGAGATTGCCTGAGTAAGGCACTCGCGGGTTACTTTTCTGACAAAAACGCACCTGAACATTGCGGTCACTGCAGTGTTTGTCGCGGAGAGCATCAACCTTGGCCCCTGCCAACGGATCAGAGAGTACAGGAAATCGATGTCAGTCTTTGGCTCGAAGCGCTGGAAAAAAGGTTGGCCCATCCTTTGTCATCTGCCCTAAAAACCAAGTTTTTATGTGGTATAACCACGCCTTGGTTAACAAAAATAAAGGCGCGTAACCTTGCTGGATTTGGTCATCTAGCATCATCCCCATATCAAAGCGTTTTTGCTCTAGTCGAATCACTGAAAAATCATCAAACATCTGACACAAGATGCGATGATCAGAGTGGTGAACAACTTTAATCTATAGATCCAGACAAAGTTGCTCAATGTGTCGTTCTGGCTTTAGCATCACATTCAAACCAAGCAGTCTTATTTCCCGACCATCTTGTCGCATAAGAATGTCCCTCAACAATGTTCTAAAATAAGCGAGATCAAGAATTGGATGGTTATGCTCAATGGTCGTGAGTTGGAAGTCAGCAAATTTTAATTTTATGCCTTGCTTGATAATCCCTTTTTCTGGCACAGCCTTTTTCAACCGCCTTTCTAGTTCAGGGTACAATTCGTTGACTATCAGGTGCCAACATTGCTCGTAGGTATAGATATTTTTGCTAAAGGTACGTTCTACACCAACAGACTTGCGTTCTCGTTCAACAACAACGTCACGGGGGTCAATGCCATGACTTTTATTCCATAAAGAACCGCCCAGTTTGCCAAACCGATGTAACAACTCGCGATATTCACTATTTTTAACATCAGCACAGGTGTACAAGCCCGCTTGATGAAGTTTTCCCAGACTGACTTTCCCCACTCCAGGTATCTTTTCCAATACCAGTTTATCCACCTCCCGCTGAACACTTTCCGGAGGGATAACATATTGACCATTAGGTTTATTCATCTCTGATGCCACTTTCGCAAGAAACTTAACCGGAGCGATACCAGCCGAGGCAGTAAGGTGTAACTCAGAAAATATATCTCGCCGAATGGCTTTGGCTATCAGGGTCGCAGACCCTTGATACAAGGTTACCTCTGAGACATCTAGATAGGCCTCATCCAGTGAAAGAGGCTCTATAAGCGGTGTATACCGAGCAAAAATCCCTCTAATTTGTTGAGAGATTTGCTGATAGACCTGCATTCTACCTGGCACAACCAGCAGCTCAGGACAAAGCTTTAGTGCTTGCGCAGTCGGCATTGCACTGCGCACCCCAAACTGCCTAGCCTCATAATTACACGTACAGAGAACACCACGTTGCTTTTCATGACCCCCTACCGCTAATGGCCGTCCACGAAAACTTGGGTTGTCACGCATTTCTACCGCAGCGTAAAAGCAATCCATATCAATATGGATAATTTTGGTTTTCTTCTCAATCAGCATCGCAGCAACAACAAAAACTGTACATAAAAACAGTATATATTATATGTCGATGGGTTCAATCAGAATGACAAATACAGATCTTTTTTCTCTTTTAATAGAAGTATCAGAATATGCGTTTATTATTATTATAGGGTAATAATCAGGGGGCTCCAGTGACCCATAAAGTATTAGTGGTTGAGGACAGTCGTGCTTATCGGAATTATGTGACCCAGCAGTTGAAGTCTATCGGCTGTCACGTGATAGGGTGTGAATCGTATGCAGAAACATTACAAGCCTTGGATGAGCATCACCACTTCCACTTTGCTGTTCTTGATTACTGTCTGCCTGATGCCCAGGATGGTGAAGTCATTGATCTGGTTTTATCGCGAAAACAAAAAGTGATAGTGCTGACCGCCACCTTTGGCGAGAAGTACAGGGAACGCTTTATTGCCAAGGGAGTCATGGACTATATTCTAAAAGACAGTATGGCTTCGATATCCTACCTCGTTCCTTTAGCCAAACGTCTGATTAACAACGTTAATCATCACGCACTTGTCGTTGATGATTCACAAATGGTACGTAAACACGTCACTCAGTTATTGGAACATCAGTACATCAAAACAACGCAGGCTCAGAATGGTTCAGAAGCGTTACATAGGTTGGCAGACACACCAGACATTTCATTCGTTATTACTGATCACGATATGCCAGGGAAAGATGGTATTGCGCTAACGCGTGAAGTTCGCCAAATGTACGATAAAAACAGTCTTGCCATTTTAGGCCTTTCAGGCAGTGCGGATCGTACGATTACCGCACGTTTTCTCAAGGCTGGAGCTAATGATTTTCTGCACAAACCGTTTAATCAAGAAGAGTTTTACTGCCGAGTTCATCAGCTCCTTGACATGAAAGAGGCGACAGATGAGCTGAATAAATTGGCGAACCAAGATGTGTTGACTGGCCTATGGAATCGCCGATTTCTATTTAACCAGTCTTGCACGGCTGGCCATGCTAGATTCATCGCAATGGTGGATGTCGATTACTTTAAGCGTATCAACGATACGTTTGGCCACGATGCCGGAGATACCGCACTAAAAGTAATTGCTGATCTGCTCACCCACTATTTTCCGGATGATGTCGTGGTGCGCTTTGGCGGAGAGGAGTTCTGTATTCAAACCTACGCTACCCTCGATGAATTCGTGACTCGATTAGAGAAGATGCGCCAGAGAATTGAAACGAACATCATTAGCTACGAAGGTAAGGACATTATGTTTACCATTAGTATTGGGGTTTGCAGTTTGGGAGGGCCTTTGGAACAGCAAATAAAGGTAGCAGATGATCGCCTGTATGTTGCAAAATCACGCGGCCGCAACCAAATCATCGCAACAGAATAACTCAAGTCCGGACACTCCGGACTTGAACATGTTAACTGATACGATTTTTTTCCCATGCTGCCAATTTTTCGGCTCTGATGGCTTCTCTTTTTTCACGTTTTTTTCGTGCATCGCAAGGCTCGGGGCAATTACATACCTTGTCAACACCCACAGCGCCAAGACCGCCACAACTTCCTTTAACGACTTTCTTCTGAAAGATATAGCCGACGGACATGGCTGCTATAACGGCGATAAAAACGCCGAAAGTAATCAGAAATGTACTCATAATAACCTGCTCACTTTGTTACTGGTTTATGTATGGCTTATAGGCTTCCGATGCCATTTCTTTATATCCATTCTCAGTTTTTACGATCATAAAAACAGGGATGTTATTATCGTTAGCAATCTTCATTCCCTGTGTTTCACCAAGTACCATTAAGCCGGTCGCTAATCCATCAGCTGTCATGGACGATTGATCCAATACTGTCACAGAGACCACTTTATGACGAATCGGTTTCCCTGTTTTTGGATTAATGATATGAGAATATCGTACGCCATCACTCTCGAAATAGATACGATAATCACCCGATGTGGCAATCGCCATATCACCTGGCTCGATAATTTCTTGAATCGCTCTTTCTTCGGTTGATGGCTTTTCAATAGCGATCCGCCATGGAACCCCTTCGCGGTTCAATCCTTTCAAGCGCATTTCGCCTCCCACCTCAACCATATAGTTTTGGATACCCTGAGACTGAATATAATCCGCGACAACATCCACACCCCAACCTTTTGCAATTGTCGATAGATCAACGTATAGAGCCGGTATGTCTTTCTGAAGACGGTTGCCCATCACCTTAAGATGCTGTATGCCAGTTTGGGCTTTACGAATCGCCAATTCTTCATTCGTTGGAACAACTTCAGGCCGAGCTTCAGGACCAAAACCCCATAGGTTGACCAGTGGGCCGACAGTCACGTCTAATGCACCTAAAGTAAGACCGTTTAAACGAATCGCTTCTTTCACAACTTTCGCCGTTTGTGGCGACACTTCAAAAGGTTCTATATTTTTCATCTGATTGAAGCGACTTAATTCTGAGTCTTGGCGATAAGTCGACATTTGTTCGTTGACCTCTTCCAATAACCGATTAATTTCTTTCTGGAGAGCTTGTGGGGATGGCATTCCCTCGGCTGAGACATATTTGATGTTGTAGGTGGTCCCCATGGTTGGGCCACTAAAATGAATTTGCTCAGCGGGCTGTTCACACCCAGCTAAGATCAATAGAGAAGCAAATACAACAAGCCAATTTTTCACTCGTTAACTCCTATTATCGCCTTTATCAATATAGAGAACAATTTTCTAACTAAAAAACCATTTCCCATATCAATTGTTAGGATTAAAAAGAAATGGCTGGCTCATAGAGCCAGCCATAGTCAGAACAACAGTGATCGATTAGCCACCAAAGTCATCAAGTAGGATGTTCTCATCCTCGACACCAAGATCTTTCAGCATACCGATAACGGCCGCATTCATCATAGGTGGACCACACATGTAGTATTCACAATCTTCTGGCGATTCATGATCTTTAAGATAGTTCTCATAAAGCACATTGTGGATGAACCCAGTGTAACCATCCCAATTATCTTCTGGCATCGGATCAGACAAGGCACAGTGCCAAACGAAATTATCGTTTTCTGCTTGCAAGCCATCAAAATCTTCCACGTAGAACATCTCACGTTTAGAACGAGCGCCATACCAGAAAGACATCTTGCGGGAAGAATTGAGTCGCTTAAGCTGGTCAAAAATATGAGAACGCATTGGCGCCATACCAGCTCCCCCCCCAACGAAGACCATCTCATTATCCGTATCTTTGGCGAAGAACTCACCAAACGGACCAGATATCGTACATTTATCGCCCTCTTTAAGCGACCAAATATACGATGACATTATACCCGGTGGTACTTCTGGGTTATTAGGCGGTGGCGTCGCGATACGGACGTTCAGCATAATAATGCCTTCTTCTTCCGGATAGTTTGCCATCGAGTAGGCTCGAATCGTCTCTTCGTTGACCTTAGACTCGTAACGGAACAAATTAAACTTATCCCAGTCTTCACGATATTCTTTAGGAACATCAAAATCAGCGTACTTAACATGGTGAACAGGCGCTTCAATCTGGATGTAGCCTCCTGCTCGGAAAGGTACTGACTCGCCGTCGGGAATCTGTATCTTGAGCTCTTTGATGAAGGTTGCTTTGTTATCGTTTGAGATAACAGCACATTCCCACTTCTTAACCCCAAAGATTTCTTCTGGAAGCTCGATATCCATGTCGGTTTTCATCGCAACTTGACAAGCCAGACGCTCACCTTCGCGCGCTTCACCTTTAGTAATATGGTCAAGCTCAGTAGGCAGGATATCCCCACCACCCGAGTTGATTTTTACGCGACACTGGCCACAAGAACCACCGCCACCACAAGCAGAAGAAACAAAGACACCTGCACCAGCAAGTGCGCCTAGTAACTTACTACCCGGCTGCGTAACGATGGCCTTATCTGGGTCACCGTTCACAGAAATTGTAATGTCACCTGTTGGAACTAGCTTCGATTTGGCGAATAAAATCACCAAAACCAACGCTAATATAATCAGGGTAAACATTACTACACCAAAAATAATAGTATTCATGACTATTCCTTAATTGCTGCGGCTTACCCGACTTACAGTTGAACGCCAGAGAAAGACATAAAGCCTAAGGCCATAAGACCAACTGAAATAAACGTGATGCCAAGCCCTCGTAAACCGGGAGGCACATCAGAATACTTCATTTTCTCGCGAATACCTGCAAGCGCAACAATCGCCAACATCCAACCTACACCTGAGCCAAAGCCGTAAACAACCGATTCAGCAAAGTTGTAGTCTCGTTGTACCATGAAAGATACGCCACCAAAAATTGCACAGTTTACTGTGATTAAGGGTAGGAATATGCCCAAAGCATTGTACAAAGGCGGGAAGAAACGATCCAAGATCATTTCTAGAATTTGTACAAGAGCCGCAATAACCCCAATGAAGGTGATGAAGTTTAGAAAACTAAGATCGACACCTTCCACTAACGCGTTATCTTTCAACACTAAGTTGTACACAAGGTTGTTGACTGGCACAGCAATCGTCAATACCACAACAACGGCAACACCTAAACCGAATGAAGTCTTCACTTTTTTAGATACGGCAAGAAACGTACACATACCTAAGAAGAAAGACAGAGCCATGTTTTCGATGAAAATCGACTTAACTAGCAGACTAATGTAATGTTCCATGAAGTCCTTACTCCTTCGCTTCTACTTGTTCTGGTTTCAGAATGCGGATTACCCAGATTAGGAAGCCGATTAGGAAGAATGCAGATGGTGCTAACAGCATCAAACCATTAGGTTGATACCAACCACCGTTGCTCACAAGAGGAAGAACTTCCAAACCAAATAGCTTGCCTGAGCCAAACAATTCACGGAAGAAACCTACAGTGATAAGAACAAAACCGTAACCTAAACCATTACCAATCCCGTCAATAAAAGACGGTATAGGCGCCGATTTCATGGCAAACGCTTCGGCGCGTCCCATGACGATACAGTTGGTGATGATAAGGCCAACAAAGACAGATAGCTGTTTAGAGATATCGTACAAGTAAGCTTTTAACACCTGATCGACCACGATAACTAACGAGGCAATAATGGCCATTTGTACAATAATTCGTACGCTGTTAGGAATGTGGTTACGGATAAGAGAAACAAAGAAGTTAGACAACGCTGTAACAAATGTTACGGCCAGTGTCATAACAAAAGCTGTTTCTAGTTTCGTTGTTACTGCCAGAGCAGAACAGACACCAAGCACCTGAAGCGCAATCGGGTTGTTATCCAACACCGGCGCCATAATGCTCTTTTTAATGTTTTGTGCACTAGACATTAGTTCAGACCTCCATCACGTACTTTTGCCAAGAATGGACCAAAGCCCATGTCGCCTAGCCAGAAGTCGAATGTGTGTTGAACACCATTACTCGTGAGTGTCGCACCAGAGAGTCCGTCGATACCATGCTCTGAACCTTGAGGAGCACCACCTTTAACCACTTTGATAGCCGGTTTGTGGTTGTCATCGAATAACTTCTTGCCCACCCACTGAGCACGCCAAGTCGGGTTCTCTACTTCACCACCAAGCCCAGGAGTTTCACCTTGCTCATAATAAGTAAGACCAGACACCGTATTTCCATCTGTTTCTACAGCCACAAAAGCGTACATCATGGACCAAAGACCGTTACCATGAACAGGCAAGATAACTTTGGATACATCACTGCCATCTTTGACCAGATAGACCACACCAGTGTTGGCACGACGCAGAATCTTAGCCTTGTCATCACTCGCGGCTATCTTAATCGACTCAGCAGGATCTTTAGCAGCCTGGCGTTGATTGTACGTAGCAGCATCACCCTGAACAAAATCACCCGTTTTAAAGTCAACCAAACGTGGCTCTATGTACTGTGCAAACAACTCAGGCACTTTTTCACCCGCGGTGTCGATACCAGCAACCTGAATAATTTTGGTTTGCTTATCCAACACAGCATTAGCTTTTTGCTGAGAGCGAAGGCCTACAGCGGCTGTTGAAACTATGATTGAGCAAACAAGGCTCAACCCGATAACAACACCCAGCGTCTTTTTTATGCTGTCATTATTATTTGCCATAGCGTGCTAGTCTCCGCTTGATGTTCTTCTCAATAACCACATGGTCGAACAGAGGTGCAAATAAGTTCGCAAACAGAATCGCCAACATCATACCTTCAGGATAAGCTGGGTTCACAACACGAATTAATATACACATCACGCCAATCAGCGCGCCGTACCACCATTTGGCTTTATTAGTAAATGATGCAGAGACAGGGTCAGTCGCCATAAAGAACATACCAAACGCAAAACCACCCAAAACAAGGTGCCAGTGCCAAGGCATATTAAACATAGGGTTAGTGTCAGACCCAACCGTATTAAACAACGTTGCAGTCGCAATCATACCAATCAGCACACCCGCGATGATCCGCCAAGATGCGATTCGCATATATACGATCATCGCTGCGCCAATCATTAACGCCAGAGTGGAGACTTCACCGATAGAGCCAGGGATATTACCAAGGAAGGCATCCATCCAAGTAATTGGGGAGCCTGTCACGGTATTAACAAGCGCTCCGTTACCGCCCTGTGCCCACTGACTTAACGCCGTAGCACCAGAGAAACCATCAGCAGCAGTCCAAACCAGATCACCCGAGATTTGCGCTGGGTAAGCAAAGAATAGAAAAGCACGCCCAGCCAGTGCAGGGTTGAGGAAGTTGCGGCCAGTGCCACCGAAGATCTCTTTTGCGACAACCACACCAAATGTGATCCCCAAAGCCGCTTGCCAAAGAGGAAGCGTTGGTGGAACAATCAATGCAAATAAAATAGAAGTGACGAAGAAGCCTTCGTTAACTTCATGTTTACGCACCATACAAAAGAGCACTTCCCAGAAACCACCAACCACAAAGACGGTGGCATAGATGGGTAGAAAGTAGGTTGCACCCAACAGCATTTTACTGCCAACGCCTGCATCGGCGGTTAAAGTACCGCCCAGCATTTCTGTCAACCAGTAATGCCAATTGCCAGCAACTGCGGTAGATAATGCGTCACCCACATTCATGTGATTCAGTGCGGTAATCGCTTGGCCGCCTGCGTTGTACATTCCCCAGAACATTGCTGGAAAAACCGCAAGCCAAACCATGATCATGATTCGCTTTAAATCAACACTATCGCGGACGTGTGAACTTTTTTTAGTGATAAGACCTGGCGTATAGAATACTGTCGCAACAGCTTCATACAAGGCAAACCATTTTTCATGTTTACCGCCAGGCTCGAAATGATGCTCAATGTCTTCAAGATACTTTTTAAGAGCCATGAAAATTACCCTTCCTTCTCAATCGTATCTAGGCATTCACGAAGTAACTCACCGTACTCGTACTTACCTGGACATACAAAGGTACACAACGCTAGATCTTCTTCGTCCAGTTCAAGCGCACCCAGTGCCTGTGCACTGTCTGTGTCGCCAGCACAAAGATCCCTAAGAAGCAAAGTTGGTTCCATATCCAGTGGCATTACGCGCTCATAGTTGCCAATTGGCACCATGGAGCGGTCACTGCCGTTTGTCGTCGTTGTCATATTAAACAACTGACCCTTGAAGATATGGCCTAGATAAGCTCGGGTGACCGAAAACTTATTCTTCCCAGGCATCGCCCAACCGAAGAGTTCTTTATCTCGGCCTTCACGAAGGACAGAAACCTGTACGTGGTAACGGCCAAGGTAACCATGAACGCCCGTCGCCTGAGTTCCTGTCAGAACAGAACCAGAAATCACGCGAACTTCACCCTTCATTAACTCGTCTTCTGTCAAGTCGTCGAGGTTCGCACCTTGTACTGTTCGAACCAAACGGGGATTATTCACCACCGGTCCCGCTAAGGAAACCACACGCTCTGTGTACAGTTCGCCAGTCAGAAACAATTTACCAAACGCAATCACGTCTTGGTAGTTGATACTCCACGCGACATTTTCTGCATTCACTGGATACAGGAAATGCATGTGAGTACCAGCCAAACCAGCTGGGTGAGGGCCATCAAATACATGCTCTTCAACATTGGATTGAGAAGAACGAGGAAGACTGGTGCCAGATTTACACACGTAAACCTTGCTCTCAGTCAATACCGAAAGTACATCCAGGCCAGCAACAAACGCTTCCTGTTGCTCATTAATCACCAACTCAGGCTGTGCGGCTAATGGATTAGTATCCATCGCGGTCACAAAAATAGCCTGTGTAGAAGACTCAATGGCTGGAACCTTGCTAAACGGTCGAGTACGTAAAGCAGTCCAAAGACCTGAATTGACAAGCTGAGTTTTGACCACTTCGCGGTCAAGGCTTGCTAATTGTTCAGATTCAAACTTGTCGAACGTCACCTGTTCATCGCCTGACACCTCAATCACAACAGATTGAAGCACACGCTTTGCTCCTCGGTTAATTTCGATCACTTTACCACTTGCTGGAGAAGTAAATTGAACACCCTTGTTCTTTTTATCTTCAAAAAGAATTTGAGCTTTCTTTACTTCGTCACCCACGCGAACATGCATAGTAGGACGCATGCCAACGTACTCTTCGCCAAGCAAGGCGACTTTCTTGATGGTTTTACCATCATTAATCACCTGGGTAGGAGTTCCTGCAACAGGAAGGTCCAGACCCTTCTTTATTGTAATCATACGCACTTGCACTACTTTTATCGGGAAAAAGATTCTTTGATTGCGTAACTTTATAGACACGACATTAGTGTCCGGTTTTGGCGCTGTTTAAAACACCAAAATCGCAACATCCTTTTTTCAAACCTCGCTACAAATTTAGTCGAGATTTATCAGGTGCGATAGTCTATCACCTTTTTAGAAGTGTATGCCATGATCAAAAGGGGGGGTAAGTGCGTTATTTCGAAGCAATTAAGTCTAAAAGCTCAAGTATTAGCCATAAGTTTGAACCATCGCACAAACACCACCAAAGACAAACAATTAGCATCACTTGCTTGTTTATCGTTTAATGCATTGGTGACGAAAATAACATTGTTTATTTTCCATCCACTTCCTTTGAAAACTTTGTTACAGATTCGGCCTAGCTCAACGAAAAATTCGCTATTTTTTTGAATTGCCCCCACCCATACACATAGGGCTGTCCGGCGCCAAATGATGGTACTCTCGCCACTCTTTCGCCGTGTATGTATGCATAGATAAGGCATGAATGTGATGAGCCAATTCATTTGCCAGTACTTGATTCACCAAACGATGGCGGGCAATCAGCCTCTGCTCTTCAAACTGTTCACTGACGATAATTACTTTGAAGTGACTTTCTGATCCTGGGGCCACATTATGCATATAACTTTCATTGATCACCTCAAGGTGGTCGGGCGCAAATTTATCATTTAGCTTGGCTTGAATCACTTCTTGTATCATTTTAGTCTCACCATTGAGTAAAAGGGCTTAATCAAGACTTAATATTAATGGTCTTGTACGTAAAGCTAAAGGTTTTAGTTTCCACATCCCTCCGCTTCTGCGACAATTTGGGTCATTAATGACAAACGCGTTCCAACTATGAAAACTGATCTTACGCTGCATGAGCGCACCGTCTCTCTGCACCGCTTTCCTCACCATACTCATCAAACATTGCAAGCTTGGGACGCAGGTGATGAATACATCATTAACCATATAGAGTCATTAAATTTAGACAACGGGAAACACATTTTACTGCTTAATGACAACTTTGGAGCATTAGGTTGCTGGTTTTCTGAACATCATAAAGTCAGCTCAATAAGTGATTCTTATATTGCTCATCAAGCCACTTCCGCCAACCTGAAACAGAATCATTGCCGCTCTATTTGCCTGCTCAATTCCCTGCAAAAAATCCCTGCGGACGTTGACTATGTCCTAATGCAAATTCCAAGAAATAACCGCTTTCTGGCATGGCAACTCACTCAACTCAGAGCACAACTCGATAGAACGGTCCCAGTTATTGCCGTTAATAAAGCCAAAGAAATTCACTCAACAACATTGAACATATTTGAGAAATATCTTGGTAGCACCAAAACATCACTCGCATGGAAGAAACATCGCTTGGTTTTTTGCACGGCCGACAGTGACCCCATACATTGCGCGGCACCCAAAACAAGTTGGCACCTTGACCAACATAGCTTCAGTCTCGATAACCTGCCAAATGTGTATGCGGGAGAAAAACTCGACCTTGGTGCTCGCTTTATGCTGGAGCATCTACCCAAAAACCTCGATAAAAAACGAATTATCGATTTAGGGTGTGGCAATGGTGTTTTATCGGTAAAACTAGGTAAAATTAACCCACTAGCCCACCTCACATGTGTTGATGAGAGCTTTATGGCCGTCGAGTCGGCCAAGCAAAACTTGGCTAGCACACTCGGTACGGAAAGAGCATTCAAAGCCGTCGTCAACAATTGTCTCGATGGCTTCGAACAAGCGTGTGCCGACCTAGTGGTATGTAACCCCCCTTTCCACCAACAACAAGCCATTACCGACCATATTGCATGGCAAATGTTCTGTGATGCAAAGCATGTTCTCAGCATTGGGGGGAAATTATTAGTTATCGGCAACCGCCACCTCGGCTACGATGGGAAGTTATCTAAGCTATTTGGGAAACCGAACGTAAAGCTTGTTGCCTCAAATAATAAATTTGTTATTTTACAAGCAACTAAATAGTTCACTATCATGGTTCTAATACTTTTAGAGTAACGATTAAAGGAAATTACAATGAGAAAACTGGTTCTAGCGGCGTCAATGGCCTTACTGACCGCGTGCTCTGCACCGCAACAAGATCAGATCAACTTTATGCCTCAGCCAGTTCTGAATCACGGCGGCATGGCACAAGGCGCAAGCTTTACCCTGACGAGTAAAGACATTCGCTCTGCACAATATGTTGCACTGATCGATAGTGGTCGTTCAAACATTGAACCGATTCATTCCAAGCAAAATGTTAGAATTGCGATCGAAAACGCGCTGTTGGAGCAGTTCCAATCACAAGGCTTTAATAGCACAGTAAATAGTGAAAACTCCGTAAAGGTCGAAGTGCAACAAGCTCTTGTTTCTGTTAAGCATTCGGTCATGGAAAACCAAATGGATGGCAAAATCGTTTTGGCCATTACAGCAGAGACGCCTCAGGGTAAATTGGTAAAAACGTATACGGGTACCGCCAACCGCTCCGGTATTCTCAGCGCTTCCAACGAAGAAATTGAAATCGTTCTCAATGATGTGATCAACCTTGTTTTGCAAGAGGTCGCCAATGACAATGAACTCAAAAGCTATATGCAGGAGCGTTTCTAATGTGGAAGTTAGCGCTCGCATCACTGACACTCGTTAGCCAGCTCGCGTTGGCTGGACCGAAAGTGGAATTTGAAACCAATATTGGTGCTTTTACTATCGAACTTAATCAGGAAAAAGCTCCGATTAGTGTCGAAAACTTCTTAAAATACGTCAAAGATGGCAGTTACGTAGGCACTCAGTTTCACCGAGTCATTCCTGGTTTCATGGCTCAGGGTGGCGGCTTCAATCAAGAAATGAAGCAATTACCCAGTTATGAACCCATAAAAAATGAAGCCTCCAATGGCCTTAAAAATGAAACGGCAACGGTGGCAATGGCGAGAACCAACAACCCTGACTCTGCCACTCGACAATTTTTTATTAACTACGTCGACAATAGTTTCCTAGATTATGACCAACGCCCGCCGGGCTACGCGGTCTTTGGTAAAGTAACTCGCGGTTTTGATATCGTTCAAAATATGACGAAACAAGGCACCAAAACCGTTGGCCGATACCGAGATGTACCAAAAAATACTATTATAATCAAAAAAGTAACCTTGCTTCCCTAACCCAGAAAGGCTCCAAACCATGCGTTTGGAGCCTTTTAATCCTTTCTGGTTTTTTCATTTTGGACTTCACTTCTCATACAGCGCACGGCACAGGAAGAGATTATGTCGCTAAATTCCTCTTCAGCTTCTTGGCGAGAAACGCTTCTTAGCTATTTAGATAAACGCCTTTTATGGGTATTCATGCTTGGATGTTCAAGTGGCTTCCCTTGGGTGCTCATTGGATCGAACATGTCTGGATGGTTAAAGGACGCAGGTTTGACTCGCACGGCAATTGGTTACTTTGGCAGTGTTTTTACCGTCTATGCCATCAACTTTTTATGGGCGCCGCTTGTTGATAGAATTAAGCTCCCAATTTTACACAATACTTTAGGCCAGCGAAGAAGCTGGATTTTCTTTTGCCAATCATTGGTGCTGGTCGGGACCGTTTTGATTGCTGGTGTTAACCCAGCAGAGAGCCTAATACTCACATCCGTATTAGCTTTGGGGATTGCCCTTGCCTCCGCGACTCAAGATATCGCGATTGACGCATATCGTATTGATACATTTCCAAAGACCGAATCCTCAAAACTGCCTCAAGCCGCTGCCATGGCAGTAGTCGGGTGGTGGACCGGTTACTCATTGCCTGGCTACATTGCTTTTGTTAATGCTGACGCGATTGGCTGGAATAACGTTTACTACGAAATGGCCATTATCGTGGTTTTATTGATGCTATTTACCCTGTTCGTCAGTGAACCCAAGTCGCATCGCGAAGCTCTTCAAGCACAAGCTGAGAAACGCCACAAACAGGTAACTCAATCCGCGGCCCTCGCATGGCTCGGTGTCACTGTCTTCGAACCCTTTTTAGACTTCTTTAAACGGAACGGTTTTAAGGTGGCAGTGACCTTATTGATGTTTGTCTTTCTGTTTAAAATTGGTGAGGCATTTCTTGGCAGAATGTCGATTGTTTTTTATAAGGAAATCGGATTCAGCAATCAACAAATCGCCTACTACTCTAAGCTCTTCGGCTGGGGGTTAACCATGGTCTTCACATTAATCGGTAGTGTGTTCAATGTCCGATTTGGCATCGTACGAGGTCTAATGATAGGTGGGGTCGCGATGGCAGCAAGCAATCTCATGTTCTCTTGGATTGCCCACGTTGGGCCCGACGAAAATCTTTTCTTCGCTGCGCTTGTCGTGGATAACTTCACCACAGCCTTTTCCACGGTTGCATTCGTCTCTTTCTTAACCGTATTGACTGGTCAAGCCTTTTCAGCCACCCAATACGCTTTACTCGCCTCATTAGGCAACTTAGGCCGTACGACTTTAGCGTCATTTAGCGGTGGGCTGGTTGATTTTCTTAATGATTGGTCTCTTTTCTTTATCCTCACCTCACTGATGGTGATTCCGAGCTTACTGATGCTCTATTCTCTAAGACACTACTTCGCCAAACTGCTAGATAAGGCGCGACAAAGGGATGAAGACGATACCAATAGCGTCACAAAGCCGAGGATATAAGCGAAGGAGGCATGATGTTGAATCTGCCTCCTTGCTTCTCATGAAAAAATGTCATGAACATTAACCACATTTTTCTCACCCAAAGCACAACCTTAAGGGTACAGACCTTTTCCGAACATGTTGAACATTCTTGCAACACCCTGAGTAAATACCATAGGTTCGGTTAATATCGTCATGCACAGACAATCTTCTCCAGCACGCGTGTAAGGGCTATGTTTGATGGAAGCATCTTTGACAAGATAATCGCCAACCTCATATTCTCCGTCCTCATCACAGAATCCTCCGTGCAATACTAACGTCGATTCGATTCCCTTGTGTGTATGTTGGGGAATTCTCACACCTTCAGAAATATACAGAAGGTTAACTCGACAGTTTTCTCCCAGATCTATCGGCGCACTAAATACCTTCCCACCGTAACTTTTCCAATGCCCGATGTGATGCCTTAAATTCGTCAGAGAACGTGGTAATTGGAAAATCTTTCCACCCACTTCAATCGTCGATGGTCTCCGGTTGACATTAATCTCTAAGGTGTCCGCCGCTAAAATGTTATCAAGCATCGCACTAAAGGCTCGATCACTTTCCCCTTCTAAAGCACACAATTTTTCTCCATACTGCGCTTCGAGTTCCGCCACTTTACCTTTGCAATCAGGGCATGATTCCAAATGAGTGGCTATAGAGAAACCGTCGACGGCGTCCAACTCACCTTCCACGTAAGCCCTCAGCATATTGTACTCGGGATGATGACTCATAAACGCTCAACCTCTATTGTTTGTCTTAGTTTTTCTACGGCTAGTCTCAGGCGCGATTTCACCGTCCCTACCGGAATATCATACATATCCGCCACCTGCTGGTGCGGCAATTCCTCTAGATACACAGCTCTTACCACTTTTTTTTGCGCTTCTGGTAACACATCTAAAAACTTAATGACTTGTTCTTTGAGCATTTCATGTTCAGGCGCGTAGTGTTCGACTAAATCGGGTGGGCAGAAATCGTTGGGCCAAATGTCTTCAGAATGAATGTGCAGCTCTCGGCCTCTTTGCTTACGTAGGACGTCAAAACACAGATTTCGGGAGATGGTGTAAATCCAAGTTGATAGAGAGCTTTTTGATCCATCGAACAAGTGACTCTTTTGCCACACCGTTGCCATCGTCTCTTGGACCAACTCCAATGCAACCTGCTCATTACCCAAGTGCTTGAAGGTAAACTGTTTAAGCCGAGGCGCAAAGTAATTGAACACGAGCGCGAAAGCCTTTTTGTCTCGATCTTTCACCTTGTCCATACAGGCGTTCCACTCTGCCTTGCTCAACGCGTCTATTTTTGTTACCGCCATGGTTGATTCCTTGTGGTGCTTTCCCGACTACTTACGTTAAAAATCGTTAAATCGATCACTACATTAGTTTAGTTCAAGGCTCAATGGATTGAGACAAGAATTCCATCGCCGTCGAGCAATCGCTTTGAAGTAGCAAAAAATCAAATTGACTCTTAGGGATGGGTAACAACTCTAGCCAGCGTTGCGTAACCCAAGAGGCATCATCAAAAAAACATTGATCGTACATCTCTCCAAGTTGGGGAAACTGCTGATAAACCTGCCTGAGATGGTCAACAATAAACTGATGCCGATCTTCAATATCAACAACGTCCCAACTTGGCAACCATTCAACGTTCGCAACTCTCAAGCCGTCAAATTCTGTTTTCACTCTCTGGATCATGAATCTTTTCATACCAATAACGGTAAGTCCAAGAAGCCCATCGTCCAATAACTCAAAATCAACGATTTTAGCTTGAGTGCCAACGCAGGAAAGAGAACTCCCTTCCCCTTCTTTTTCAAACAAGCAAATACCAAACGTGCCGTCCCTCTGACTCGCTTCCTTCACTAACCTTTTGTACCTGGGTTCAAAAATCCTAAGTTTCATTTTTCCTTCAGGAAGTAAAATCGACCCAAGGGGAAATAACATTAACTGAGACACAATATTTCATCCGCTACTGTTTTGCCTTTTAGTACGTTTCAAACAGGAATAGAGATCAATGAAGACACTGTTCAACCAGTGGACTTGGGGAACGAGCCACATGAAACGTTTGCGTAAACGGTTCCCTGAACAGCTAATATGCAAAAACATGAAACCCCATTAGTTATAAAACTATTATTTATTATTGAGATATTGGTCACTATATTTATGCAATTTTGGACATTACATCACTATTAATTGAGAATTTAATCATTATTATGCGCAGCGAAGAAAACACAGCAAAGATTGTGTAACCACATCCTTATGAACCGGTTCCAATACAAAATAAACACAGAGAGTCACACTATGCGTAAATCACTTTTCACTCTTGGTGTCGCTGCAGTCATGTCTACAACTGCAATGGCAGCCGATTATTCTGACGGCGACATCCATAAAGACGATTATAAATGGATGCAGTTTAACCTAATGGGCGCATTCAACGAGAAACCAGGTAACTCAACTCACGACTACTTGGAAATGGAATTCGGCGGTCGTTCAGGCATTTTTGATCTTTACGGATATGTTGACGTGTTCAACTTGACCTCTGATAGCGGCAGCGATAAAAACGGTCAAGAAAAAATCTTTATGAAGTTTGCCCCTCGCATGTCTCTGGATGCACTAACTGGTAAAGACTTGTCATTAGGTCCTGTCCAAGAAGTTTACGTCTCCTCACTGATGGAATGGGGAGGTAACTCTGGCGTCAACACTCAAAAAATTGGCTTTGGTTCAGATGTAGAGCTGCCTTGGTTCGGCAAAGTAGGGTTAAATCTGTACGGGACCTATGATTCAAACAAAAAAGATTGGAATGGTTACCAACTCTCTACCAATTGGTTCAAACCTTTCTACTTTTTTGAAAATGGCTCCTTTATTTCTTACCAAGGCTACATCGACTACCAGTTTGGCATGGAAAAAGACAAGGGATACGTTTCGTCAACCAATGGTGGAGCGATGTTTAACGGGATTTACTGGCATTCAGACCGCTTTGCGATCGGTTACGGTCTAAAATTATACCAAGATGTTTATGGCATAGAAGATAGCTCTGGATTCCGTTCTTCTGGCGCCACAAACTACTTAGCGGTAACGTATAAATTCTAATCGCGCTGACCTCATCAATATCTAAATGGCACCTTTTAGTGCCATTTTTATTTGCTTTCCGTTTCGGTGTCATTATCCTTTCATCAAACTATTTTTTGATGAGTGTCGCGTGAATATTGTAATTGTTGGACCTGGTGCTGTAGGGTCGCTTTGGGCAACCAAGCTTTATGCTTCAGGCCACCGTGTCTCCCTTTGGTCAACGTCAAATGAACCGGAACGCCTCATCCAGCTAGGTGATTCTCCACCAACCCAATTCCGAAATCATGATATTAACGCTGTTCAACACGCGGACTTAATCTTGGTCACGGTCAAAGCTTGGCAAGTCAGTACCGCACTTTCAGCCTTAAAAGCCAATATTGCTCAAGATGCGATCATTGTCTTGATGCACAACGGCATGGGATCAGCTGAGGCCATTAATGCTCAATACCCGAGTAACCCTTTGGTCCTTGCCACCACGACTCATGGTGCCTTTAAGCCGAGCAAGCAGAAAGTGATTCACACTGGGCGAGGCGAAACACAACTAGGCGGTTTTAATACTCTCGGACAACAGTGTCAGTTTTTAGAATCAGTCATGGATCATGCTTTACCTGACGTCCAATGGAGCTCGAATATAATCCCTTCTCTTTGGAAAAAACTTGCGGTAAATTGCGCCGTTAATCCACTGAGCGCCATTCACCAGATCACTAATGGCCAGCTCGCTCAACCCCACTACCAACTCACTATTGAAAAGTTGCTGGTTGAAGTGCACAAGGTCATGGTCGCAGAAGGGATTATTATAGATAGGGCAGAATTGGTTAACACGGTCAGTAATGTAATTCGAGCAACGGCCGAAAACTACTCTTCGATGCAACAAGATATTTTTTATCAACGTCCAAGCGAGATAGACTTTATTACAGGTTATCTATTAGAACGAGCGAGCGTTCATGGTATTGCAGCGCCTATCAACCGCTCTCTATTCGAGAAAATTAAACAAATAGAACTGAATTATTGGAAGGGACAATGACCAAAAAAGTACTCATTCCTATTGCACCTGGCACCGAAGAAATGGAAGCAATCACCATTATTGATATCATGATCAGGGCGGGTTACGAAACCATCATAGCAAGTGCAGACTTCGATGGACAATTGACCATGAAAGGGGCTCGTGGTGTCACCTTATCAGCGGATTGCAAATTAGTTGATATTGCTGATGAAGAATTTGATGCCGTTATTTTGCCTGGCGGCGTCGGGGGTTCAAACACTTTCCGAGACAGCACTGTCCTCGTCGAACTCGTTCGACAGCAAATGTATGAAGGCAAACTCGTTGCCGCAATTTGTGCTGCTCCTGCATTGGTTTTAGCACACCATGGCTTTTATTCTGAAGCATTAATGACGTGCCATCCAGACTTTGCCAACCACATTCCAACAAAAAACTGGCGCCCCAAAAGAGTGACATTCGATGTCAACCACAACGTATTGACCAGCCAAGGGCCCGGCACCGCTCTGGAATTTTCTATTGAGATAATCATTAACCTGTCTGGTAAACAACATGCTTGGTCGGTGGCCGAACCTTTGGTCACCCTTCCCACGTTACACTACAAAAAGTTAGGTGATAGCCAATGATCGACGTCAGCTTGGTGCGAGCCCAATTCCCAGCCCTCAATCAAACGGTTAATCAACAAGAACTGGTCTACCTCGATAGCGCCGCCACAACCCAAAAACCAAACTGCGTGATTGATGCAATTTCTAACTACTATCGTTCTCAGAACGCCAATGTTCACCGAGGAAACCACAGCCTGACTGCGCGGGCGACTGTAAACTTTGAGTCTGCACGTGAGCGGTTGGCCAGTTTTATTGGTGCCTCAACGAGCAAAGAGATTATCTGGACACGCGGTGCTACCGAGGCTCTTAACCTCATAGCGCAAACTCATGCGCGACAGAGGTTACAACACGGGGATGAAATCCTTGTGGGGGAAATGGAACATCATGCCAATATCGTCCCTTGGCAGATTGTTGCTGAGCAGACTGGGGCAAAAGTCATCAAGGTACCGATGAACGCCGACTATCAATGGGATATGGCGGAGTTTCAATCGTTGCTCTGTGCAAGAACTAAGTTAGTTGCCTTGGCGCACATCACCAATGTCACGGGAACGCGTCAACCGATTGAATCTGTTATAGAGCAAGCCCACCAATTTGGCGCAACCGTAGTGATCGATGGGGCGCAGGGAATTGTACATGAACCGGTTAATATCCAGGCACTCAATGCCGATTTCTATGTCTTTTCTGGCCATAAAATCTATGCTCCAGCAGGCATTGGTGTTCTCTATGGCAAATTATCTTTACTTGAACGTATGCCACCGTGGCACGGCGGTGGAAAAATGGTTGAACATGTCTCTTTTGACGGCACAACCTACAGCCAACTCCCGGGAAAATTTGAGGCTGGGACACCCAACGTTGCTGGCGCAATTGCTTTGGCAACAGCGATAGATTGGTATGAGCAGTTCAATCATCGTGATGTCAAACAACATATCAATCACTTAGTGACGACAGCTTACGATAACCTCAGACAAATCGAAGGTGTCTCTATCCTTGGCTATCAAAAAGGCGCATCCGTTTTATCATTCGTGGTTGAGGGGGTCCATCATCAGGACATGGCGACTTTGCTCGATCAACAAGGTGTTGCAATACGGGCAGGCCACCACTGCGCTCACCCTTTGATGGCTGCCATAGGTGTTCAAGGTACCATCCGAGCGTCATTTGCCCTTTACAATAACGCACAAGACGTTACAAGGTTGGTTTCTGCGGTGGAAAAGGCCGTCAATATGCTTTGATGGAAAAGACAAGTGATAGCTGGGGGGAGAGCCCCCCAGAAAAACAGACGCGCTATAACTCATCAAAAGCTTCTAGAGCATCCGATAGTTTTTTTACGCTATGAATTTGCATCCCCTCGATCCCGCCTTTAGGCGTGTTAGCGGCTGGCACGATGGCTTTTTTAAAACCGTGTTTGAACGCTTCATTCAAGCGCTCCTGCCCACTCGGCACAGGTCGAATTTCTCCTGCGAGCCCTACTTCTCCAAACACCACCACGTCTTTGGGTAAAGGTCGATCACGAAAACTGGACAATAATGCCAAGACTAATGCTAAATCGGCACTGGTCTCAGTGACTTTCACGCCACCGACAACATTTACAAACACATCCTGATCGGCCATCTGCAAACCACCATGCTTATGAAGAACGGCCAGCAAAAGAGAAAGCCGATTTTGTTCCAATCCAACAGCCACTCGCCGTGGATTAGCAAGTTGTGAATAGTCCACCAGTGCTTGTATTTCGACCAAGAGTGGCCGTGTTCCTTCCCACACAACCATGACAGAACTGCCCGAGGTTTCCTCTTCGCCACGCGACAGAAAGATAGCCGAAGGATTACTGACTTCTTTCAGCCCTTGCCCTGTCATTGCAAAGACTCCGAGCTCATTAACAGCCCCAAAACGGTTTTTATGGCTACGTAGCGTTCTAAAACGGCTATCTGTACCACCATCGAGGAGCACGGAGCAATCGATAATATGCTCTAAGACTTTAGGCCCCGCCAACGATCCATCTTTCGTCACATGACCAACAATAAACACCGCGACATTGTTTTGCTTTGCATATCGAGTGAGAGCCGTAGCCGATTCCCGTACCTGCGCAACGCTTCCCGGAGAAGATTGGACGTCAGCAACATGCATAACCTGAATAGAGTCAATAACCAATATTTTGGGCTGCTCTTTCTCTGCAATCTGACAAATACGGTCAACATTGGTTTCAGAGAGCATTTTAAGGTTGTCTTTTGGTAAGCCTAAACGCAACGCTCTCATGGCCACCTGTTGCAGTGACTCTTCTCCGGTGACATAAAGCGTAGGCATTTGAGAGGCGAGATAACACATGGTTTGAAGTAATAATGTCGACTTACCAGCCCCAGGATTACCACCAATTAGAATTGCAGCTCCCGGAACTACGCCGCCGCCCAGCACTCGATCAAGCTCTTTAAATCCGCTCGTGAAACGAGGGACCTCTTGCAGATCAATCTCTGACAGCGTCTGTACTTGGGTCTCTCCGCTATTGCCCGCATACCCTGTTAAACGCTCTGTGCGCGTTGCCGCTGGGGAGGCTGCCAGTCGAACCTCGCTAATCGTGTTCCAAGCACCACAGGCGTTGCATTGCCCCTGCCAACGGGGGAAATCTGCACCACAATCGTTACATACGTATGCTCTTTTTGCTTTTGCCATACCCACCCTGACCTATATTTGTGACGATATTTTTAGCATTCGTCACTAATTAAACTTGATTCGGTGTAACATATCACTAAAGATCTGTATATCAAGGTCGATATTTCTCAACAAGGGATACGATAACAAAAATATATGCAGCAGCCAGAAATTTTATCTTTAGCAGAGCGATTAATTCCTGCGTTCCGCTCCGGGGATTTTGAATACCTTCTTGCGCAAATGACGGAAGGTGAACCTCCTTCGGTCAAAATTTTAGTCAAAATGGAACTGAACAGGGTAATGGCACCCTGCACTAAGAGTGTCGATCTGCGTGGACGAGTAAAAGGGGATTGCCGAGAGTACGACCTTGATGGACGTAAGCACTGGTTAGACGATGTCGCCTTTAACGTCTATCACAAGAATACCCGAAAATTTGGCAGCTATACGGAAGGAGTCTGGGAGGCGTTGTGCAATACGCACAACAACTTCCGTGTGATGCAAAAAAAAGGGCAAGCTCAAGGGCCTGACTCAACTGACACTAGTGCCGCGTACAACGTTGAAGCGATTAATCTTGGTTATGACCTCAAACGTCGAGAAAAGCGTTTAAAGCTCTCCTCCCAAATCGAACTCCAGATCAATAGAGAGCAAATTGTCCATGCGACGACTGTCGACCTCTCTCCCTCTGGAGCAAAATTTAAAGTGCCGGCCGCTTTTAGCTATAAACTCGGCGAAATTATCTCAGTTCGCTTCGTTGAGTTAGAAAACTTGACCGAAGTAGAGGGCATAGACCACCCAGTAAATTATCGAGTGGTTGGCATTGATGACTCTTATGAAAACGACGCGGTCAAATATCTTCGACTTCTAAAACTTGACGATTCAATGATCATTGAACAAGTGATTGAAGAGCAACTCGCTAATGAAGCCAACCGCTCCCGACATGACACTCAAGATAAGGTAATTAGAGCACGCACCAGAGGCTACGAACATGCCTTTCTCAAGCACACTTGCAACCTCCCCGTTTTTTTTAGTAAAAATGAATTGAAGCTCGTGTTAATGACGGAAAATAACCAGCCCATATGGCAATATTGGCATGATGAACGCAATCAGCAGTCACTGACTACCTTGTTTAATAAACAACGCCTTGCATTACTGTCCAAACCTGGCATCAAGAGCAGCAATAATATTTTGTATTCCTTTGCTCACGAACACCAAGGTAAAACCTTATTCTTCTCGATGATGATGCCCGAAACAACACCAGAAACAAGACAACTATTTTGGCATGTAGGGGCAAAGAAAGAGAGCTGGAGGGCATTTCGTCTCCATGTATTTGAACTGGCTTCAGAGGAAAAACTCGAACTCGCCAAGCATTCAACAGAACTCAACTTTGATACAAAAACGCTGACTCACTGCGGAGTCCTTCAAGAACTCTCAACCCCATCTACCCATCAAGATTACCTCTTGGCGGCCAAACCTCGCTTGGCAAGCAGTGAGCTTAATCGCTTTCGTCATGCACGTAACCCTGACAGCGACCCTTTTTGTATCTACTTCGATGCAAAATCACGACGAAAAGAACCTAGATATCAATTTCGCTCACCTATCGAGTTAAAAATACAAGGTGAAACTCTCCACGCAGGTGTTACTTTAGACCTATCCAAACGAGGAATCAGTGTCGCATTAAGCACACCATGCACACTTAATTCAGGAGAGGAGTGCACAGTACACTTTAAAGAACTCGACCTGTACGACAAAAATCTTCCTTTGGATAATGTCCCTTATACCGTTATTCGTGTTTCACCAGGTGGCAAGCGAATGCAGTTAGTGATGCAAGAAGACAGTCACACAATGAAAGCCATCGCTTTCTTTGGAACAATGATTGAGCATAATAAAGATAAGTTGATTGCAAAGCAGGAGTTGCTGCCGAGTAACCCTCTCCTAGAAGGGCTGCATGATATCTTGTTAGATAAAATCGTCAGCTCACCAATATTCGTCGAAAAAAGGGGTAAAAACCTCAAACCACGCGTTATTGGCGTTAATTTTCCCTTAGCGCCACATCTCGTCATTTTGGCGAAATTAGGCCGTGATCAAAACTTTTCTCTTGAACCCATCTATAAAGGACACACCAACACATTACTTGCCCAACCAATGAGACGCATAGATGGTGCAGAACCTCAATTTCAGGAAATTTATTTTTCCATTTCTCAATTTGGTAACAGAATTCAATCTTATGAATCGAAACTTGTGAGTGAGTTTGAATCTCTCAAGCAGCGTATTGCTTTTGTAAGAGAAGCCCAAGCGGTCAACGGCTTCTTTGCCTTGCGTATTTGTAGTGCACCGATCTTCGATCCCATGACCGCCTTGTTGCAAGAAGACCTGCAAGAACTGGCAGCGGGCAACATGAGTCAGGCCAAGAATCTTGAAAAAGAAATAAACAGCATTGTAGGCTATGGCGAAATTACCGATATCACGGAGGAAGTCCTGACCCGACTTGAGCTAACCAAATAACTCATCGCACCCAAAATCAAACCAATCCCTCATTCCGATCACATACCAACGTAAGCATCGCCTATGGCATGGGTTTGAAGCTTAACTTTTGTTGTTTCGCCAACGCAGCAGATAAAATACACAACACTCCGCCCAAACCAGCAAAGCGTATAGCGTTTTGAGCACTCTTCTCCACTTTAGGTTTAGCGTGAAAAGCGATACCCAAACCTGCAACATCCATCATCATAAGATCATTGGCACCATCACCCACTGCAATGGTATTGTGACGTTCCACATCAAACTGTTCTGACAACGTTTCTAAAATATCAGCCTTGGTCTGCGCGGAGACAACGTCACCAATAACATGGCCAGTCAATTTTCCATCAATAATTTCTAATTGATTGGACTGCGCATAATCAAGATGCAGCCTTTCTTTAAGAGCATCTGAAAAATACGTGAAACCACCGGATGCAATCGCGCTCTTCCAACCAAATTGGCGCAACGTATTGATCAGCTCTGGCAAATCCGCCATCAGAGGTAAATCACGTTTTACTGCACAAAGCACCTCTTCACTCGTCCCCTTCAGTTTCGAAACTCGTTGGCGTAAACTTTGCTCAAAATCCAATTCTCCTTGCATAGCTTGTTCGGTTATCCGTGCAACTTCCTCACCAACACCAGCGAGTTTTGCTATTTCGTCAATGCACTCGATCTCAATAGCCGTAGAGTCCATATCCATAACAATCAAACCGGGCTTCGATAAATCGGGCAAATCATTTAGGCTCGCAAAGTCCAATTTCAATGCTTTGAGTATGGTTTGATGCTCTGACGTGAGTTCACCTTGCATGAGCGCAACTTCATACGGCCCTACTCTCCATACATCGACTACGGCGTTGAAATAGCCGGTAAATGCGTCGATATCTTCAAATTGATGGATGGATAGATTACGCGAAAAGACGACCCAATTCGCGTGAGCTCTATCAAAATTGTTGCTCAAGCGAGCTTCTGGCAGTCGCTTCAAAAGTGGCAGGTGTCTATAGATAGAAAGGGGCTTAAACGTTTCCATGTGTATCGTTCCTAAAAAATCTCCTTACACGTTACCCTATTGCAATTTGGCTGCGCAAGTATCAATATGCTCTATAGTAAAATTAACCTTTGTATAGGTGTTTATGGAATCCTCTCTGTTTTCATTTCGCGTGGCAGTCAGAGCCCTTTCTATTCTCGGTCTGATTTCAATGGTCGGCGTTATTGGTGTCAATAGCGTTAAAATCACGAAGGGCAATGAACAAATTCAGAAGAGTCAACTAGAAACACTTACCAAGGTATTGGTCTCCCAAGCCTCTCTCTCTGCTGGACAGATGATTGTCAATCAAGATCAAGAACGCTTGCTCAATCTCACCAATCAACTGGCTGTGGATAATCTCGTGTTTGATGCCACGATTTATGATGCTGAAGGTATTCGCTTAGCGTCGAGTGATAAAGCGAAAAGTGTCCGTGAAATATTGGGGCTAGACACCCCTTTAGAAACGGCACGTATTGGCAAGCAACAGTTGGTAGAACCGATTGTTCATGACAATGCGATTCTAGGATTCATCAGAATTACGTTTGAAACGGGTAAGGTGACCGCTTTCTCTGGCCATTACTACAGAAAGAGTGACCGATATATGTACACCATGGTCGGAATGAGCTTTATTGCAGGGCTCTTACTGGCTGTCGTAGTAAGAAGAAAGCCCAAGCAAAATGGTGAGAACCTACTCCTAAAAAACATAGACTAATTCGAGTATTTTCTAGGTAAAGTTCAAGTAAATACTTCTAGGCAGGGGAACACCCCTGCCGAAATGAATTAAAGGAAACGCTGACCAAAATCCATAGGAGAAAGATCAAAATACGCGGCTAAGCTCTGACCAATATCGGCAAAAGATTCGCGTAAACCTAACGATCCTGCTGGAACTTTTTTGCCATAGACAATAACGGGAATATGCTCACGAGTATGATCGCTACCAGGCCAAGTTGGATCACAACCGTGATCAGCGGTAAGAATCAACACATCATCAGCTTCCATAAGATCAATGACTTCGTTAATCCGCCCATCAAAATATTCTAACGCTGCGGCATAACCTGCAACATCACGACGATGCCCATACGCTGAATCAAAATCCACAAAATTGGTGAATACAATCGTATTATTTCCTGCCAACTTGATCTGCTCTAATGTCGCGTCAAATAATGCTGGAATACCGGTGGCTTTAACTTTCTGTGTAATGCCACAATGGGCGTAAATATCAGCGATCTTGCCAATAGAAATAACGTCTCCTTGCTTCTCCTCAACCAACTTCTGTAACACTGTTGCTGATGGCGGCTCAACCGACAGATCGCGACGGTTGCCTGTGCGCTCAAACTGGCCTCGACCCGATCCAATAAATGGGCGAGCAATAACACGACCTATATTGTAATCTTCTAACTCCTCTCGGGCAATTTTGCATAAATCAAGTAAGCGATCTAAACCAAATGTTTCTTCGTGACAAGCAATTTGGAAGACAGAATCTGCCGATGTATAGAAAATTGGCAGACCGGTTCTCATGTGTTCTTCACCCAAGTCATCCAGTATTTGTGTTCCTGATGCGTGACAATTTCCTAAAAAGCCCTTGAGACCTGCTCGCTCCAATATACGGTCGGTCAACGCTTTGGGGAAACTGTTTGCTTTATCAGTGAAATACCCCCATTCAAACAACACTGGGACACCTGCTATCTCCCAATGACCTGAAGGCGTATCTTTACCTGACGACAACTCTGCGGCATGCCCATAGGCACCAATAATATCAACCTCGCCTTCTAAGCCTGAGGCAAAGTGGCCCGTTGACTCTTTGTGAGCCATCGCTAGGCCCAGCTTGGACAGATTAGGTAACTTGAGTACTCCTGTGCGGTTTTCGTTATTTGCCAAGCCTTGACTGCAGTAGTCAGCAATATGTCCCATGGTATCAGAACCCACATCACCGAAGTCTTTGGCATCCTTTGTCGCGCCAATACCAAATGAATCCAGTACTAAAATAAATGCTCTTTTCATTGCTCTTTCCTTAGACCAGCTCAATTATGATTGTTGTGGTTCAAGCTGGCCATATCTTATTGGTTCAAACGTCTTCTGCTCGCACTTGACAATAAACGTCAGGTGTTGGCGTAAAAGCACCACCTACTGTCATTGCTTTTTTGAGTGCATCGGCGGCCACTTGCCATTGTTGTTCATTGCGAGCATGGATGATCGCTAAGGGTTTCTCAGGCGATGCTTCTTCGCCTAAACGGATAAACTGGTCAAAGCCAACAGCGTAGTCAATATCATCGGTAGAGACACGTCGACCGCCTCCCATCGCCACTACGGCCATACCAATCGCTCGTGTATCCATCGCAGAAATTAAACCGATATTGTCAGCATAAACCGGCTTCACAATCGGTGCCTGACCCAAATACTGGTCGTAGTTTTCTACAAAGTCTTCAGGGCCTCCGAGACCAAAAACCATCTTGCCGAAACAATTAGCTGCCTGACCATTGTTCAATACTTCCATCAATTGCTCACGGGCGTCTTGAGTACTCTTAGCCAATTTTCCAAGCACCAGCATCTCAGCACACAGGGCTAACGTGACTTCCAAAAGCCGTGGGTTACGGTATTCTCCGTTCATAAACCGCACTGCCTCTCTAACTTCCAACGTATTGCCCGCTGAGGACGCGAGAACTTGGTTCATATCGGTAAGGATCGCGGTCGTTTTCGTTCCTGCACCATTCGCCACCGCAACAATAGACTTTGCCAGCTCTTCTGATGCTTCGTAGGTCGGCATAAAAGCGCCCGAGCCGACTTTTACATCCATGACCAACGACTCAAGACCAGCGGCAAGTTTCTTCGAAAGAATCGATGCGGTAATCAATGAGATGTTGTCCACCGTTGCAGTGATATCACGCGTTGCATACACCCGTTTATCCGCAGGAGCAAGGTGACCTGTTTGACCTATGATCGCGACACCGGCCTCTTGGGTTACCGCAGCGAATGTTTGATTACTGGGGGTAATGTTGTACCCGGGAATCGATTCAAGTTTATCGAGGGTACCACCAGTATGGCCAAGACCCCTGCCTGAAATCATTGGCACAAAGCCACCACAGGCGGCGACCATTGGGCCGAGCATCAACGAGGTAACGTCCCCCACACCACCAGTAGAATGTTTATCTACAATCGGACCATCAAAGTTTTGTTCATGCCAGTCCACGACCATTCCTGAATCACGCATCGCACAGGTCAAAGCAATCCGTTCTTCCATCGTCATATCATTGAAATAGGTTGCCATAGTAAACGCAGCGATTTGCGCTTCGGAGACAGTGTTTTTGGCGACACCTTGAATAAAAAAATCAATTTCATCGGTGGTGAGTATTTCACCATCGCGTTTCTTTCGGATAATTTCTTGAGGTAAATACATTAGCGCCTCCCACATAAGTTGAGGTGGTTAGTCAAGTAAAAGGAAAATGGTGAGTGAACACTCACCATCTAATCAGACTCAGTAAGCCGATGATTCAGCAGTTTCGTCTGTCACTTCTAACGTATTAAGGAGGTTGGTTAGGAGGCTAGAGGCCCCAAAACGGTAATGACGCGCATCTACCCACTCATTACCTAATATTTCATCCGCCATCGCTAAGTAAGCCTGAGCATCCTCGGCAGTTCGGACGCCACCGGCAGGTTTAAAACCAACGTCTTTGGCAACATCCAAATCACGAATCACTTCCAACATCATCCGAGCATACTCTGGCGTTGCATTGACGGGCACTTTACCCGTCGACGTTTTGATAAAATCGGCCCCCGCCTCAATGCTAATCTGAGACGCTTTCTTGACCAAGGCTTCTTCTTTTAGCTCGCCCACTTCGATAATCACTTTTAAGAGTGTATCGCCACATACCTGCTTACATTGCTTTACGATCTCGAAACCCGTTTTTTCATCGCCGGCCATAAGTGCACGATAAGGGAAAACAACGTCAACCTCATCGGCTCCATAAGCAATTGCAGCCTTGGTCTCAGCCACAGCAATGTCGATGTCATCATTGCCATGTGGAAAATTAGTCACTGTTGCGATGCGAATATCTGGGGTTCCTTGCTCACGAAGTGTCTTCTTAGCAATAGGAATAAAGCGAGGGTAAATACAAATTGCGGCGGTATTGCCTACAGCTGACTTTGCGTCATGACACAACGAAATCACTTTTGTATCGGTGTCATCATCATTTAGTGTTGTCAGGTCCATTAGTTTAAGTGCACGTAGTGCTGCTGCTTTTAATTCGCTCATTTCTATCTCCGATCAATATTCATAAAAGTATCTGCCCAACCCAATAGTGGCTGTTCAGTCATTAATGAACGGACTTGGTTCCCTGAAGACTTGGAGGCAAACAGCAAATCTGCCCCAATTGCTATCCCTGTCACCGCACAGTACCAATTTGGTCTTTGGTACAACAATCTGCGATTGCGGTTTCTAATGTATGAGTCGCTTTGTCCAATAAATAAGACAAAGCTGATGCCAACGCCAATCATACTCCTTGTATTGATCAGTGCTAGCTAAAGAACTTTTCAATGATCCATTGATAAGTCAAACCGCCTAGATAGACCCCTATAATCCCCATAACACCTGATAAAACAGGCGGAGCGGGTATGGGTAACTTCATGGCGGAAAACAGGACCCCCACAACAAAACCTGCCGTGGTCGCGAGAAAAACTTCATTCATCACCGGTGCCCCCGTTTCTCTAGATACATACATTATAGATATTCATCGCAGAACTATAGTTACCCATAGAGCGCAAACGGTTAGTATCTCAAAAAAGTTCCGTTCAACGTTTGAACAATTATTTAGAATGACAAACGCTTGATTCAAATGTTATCTGGCTAATGACCCCACTTTCTAACGCTGTAAAAACAAAAAAGCCCCGCAGCAAGAAACTTGCTACGGGGCTTTTTAAAACGGCGTCTATATAATCTTTCGCTTAATCAAGTTAGAAAGAAAGGAATAGGCCAGCGATTGTCGCTGCCATCAAGTTAGAGAGCGTACCAGCACAAACAGCCTTTACACCCATCCGAGCGATCTCATTACGGCGTTTTGGTGCCAAACTTCCTAATCCACCCAGTAGAATAGCAATGGAAGAAAGGTTAGCAAATCCACACAAAGCAAATGAAATTATCGCTTTGGTCTTCTCAGACAACACGACCTCAGCGCCTTCTGCTAGATATGGTGCAAAGGCAGAATAAGCAACAAACTCGTTAGCAACAATTTTCTGACCGATGAAAGACCCCGCCAGTGTCGCTTCTTCCCATGGCACACCGATTAAGAAAGCCAACGGAGAGAAAACCCAACCCAGAATAAGTTCTAAAGTGAGCTCCGGCATAGAGAACAAATCACCCACTTCACCTAGGATACCATTGACCAGTGCGATTAGACCGATAAACGCTAACAGCATTGCCCCTACATTGAGGGCCAGTTGGAGACCAACTGCAGCGCCACCAGCGGCTGCATCAATCACGTTTGCAGGCTTATCAGCACCACCATCGATATCACCATTGAGGTTTTCATCAGGCTCTTCGGTTTCAGGTTTGATTATTTTGGCAAAAAGTAAACCACCCGGCGCAGCCATAAAGGATGCCGCTACCAGATATTCCATTTTAACACCCATACCTGCAAATGCCGCCAGTACACCACCAGCGATAGAAGCAAGACCACCACACATTACCGCAAACAGCTCAGACTGAGTCATTTTGGGTATAAACGGTCGGACCACTAATGGGGCTTCGGTCTGGCCAACAAAAATGTTAGCCGCTGCAGACATTGATTCAGCACGAGAAGTACCCAGCGCGACTTGCAAAAGGCCGCCCAGAGCCTTAATCACTATCTGCATAATACCGACGTAGTAAAGAACGGAGATAAAGGCAGAGAAGAAGATTAGGGTAGGTAAAACACGGAAAGCAAAGATGAAACCGCCGCCACCGAAGATTTCAAACATTTTTCCAGAAACTAGACCACCGAAGATAAACTCAGTACCTTTGTTTCCGTAGGCGATGACATGTGAGACTCCGTCAGAGAATTCTTTAAGCATCTCTTGTCCCCAAGGAACGTAAAGAATAAATGCACCTAACATAAATTGGATAGCAAATGCGCCACCCACAGTTCTAATTTTAATAGCTTTGCGGTTATCAGACAGTAGTACTGCAATTCCTAGCAATACTGCCATACCGACTAGGCTCATAAACAGGCTCATAGTTTATGACTTCCTTATAAGTTGTTTGTTGGCGTGTTACAAAGTGGATTTGAAAAGCGGGGCAATTATACTCATGTGTCCATTTATAAAATAACGCCACCCTCACAGTTTCTAATAAGTTTAATCATTCCATTACTCATTAACGTGAACAAGATCACCATTGGTGACCTTCATAATTATCAATTGAACAATTCAGACTAAGCCCCATCATCCATATTAAACGCCAAGTGACTATTACTCCAGACCGAATCCATGACTGTTTGAAACGGCATTTCCTTTAAATCGGCCAAGCAGGCAAGGATCTTCGTCAGCATTTTGGGGTGATTGATCTCACCTTGATGACCATATAATGGCATATCCGGAGCATCGGTTTCCAAAACGATGTGCTCTAGAGATAGTTGTTTAACCGCGCGACGGGTTTTTTGGGCACGAGGGTAAGTAATGACACCTCCTACACCGATGTAAAATCCAAGCTCAACAAATTGCATTGCCTGTTGATAGCTGCCAGAGAAACCATGCAAAACCCCACCGCCTTTAAATCGGCTATTTTTGATCAACTGCAACATACGATTGTGCGTTTTTCTGCCATGCAATATAACAGGCAGATGAAAAGATGCTGCCAGTTCGAGCTGACGGATGAAAACTTGCTCCTGAATACTCGCTTGCAGCGGTATGGCTCCATCCAGTCCGCACTCCCCCACAGCTACACATTGTGCCGGTTGGTTGGCCAGTAAACTCTCTAGTAAAGAAAAGTGTTCAACGCTTTGCGCGTCGATAAAATGCGGGTGAAAACCCAAAGCAAAAAAAAGAGACGGGTGTTGTTTAGCAAGCAAAGCCACGCTAGACCAATTCGACGGACCAATTGTAGGAATGACGAAGCGCTCAACACCATGCTGATTCGCACGCAGAAGCTGAGAATCAAAATTTTGAGAAAATGGCTCAAAATCAAAATGACAATGCGTATCAAAAAGGCGCAAGAGCAGCGCCCTCTGAAACAAAAGCGAGTCGTATTGTCTGATGCTTAGCAGAAAAATATAGCATGGATTTATTTCATCACGGCGCCAATCGGCTACTGTTCTTCACGCTTAAACATGAGTTCAGTCGGCGTCGATTCCTCTTCAACAAAATAGTAGCCTGCCATATCGAAACGCGTCAGGTCAGCAACACTGGACACCTTATGTTCAATGATGTAGTGAGCCATCATTCCACGCGCTTTCTTTGCGTAAAAGCTAATCACTTTATACTGAGCATTCTTACAATCTTTAAAGACCGGAGTCACAACCTGAGCATCCAATATTTTAGGTTTTACCGCTTTGAAATACTCGTTTGAGGCTAAATTTACTAAAACATTATCTCCCTGTTCGAGCAAAGCTTGATTGAGCTTTTCAGTAATGACATTCCCCCAAAATTGATAAAGGTTTGTCCCTCTCTTATTGGCTAATTTAGTGCCCATTTCCAGCCGATAGGGCTGCATGAGATCCAAAGGCTTTAGTAAGCCGTATAGGCCTGATAGCATTCGAAGGTGTGCCTGAGCGTACTCAAAGTCTTCCTCTGAAAAAGATTCGGCGTCAAGACCAGTGTATACATCACCTTTAAATGCCAAGATTGCTTGGCGGGAGTTATCACTGGTGAACGACTCACTCCACTCTTGAAAACGCCCAACGTTTAAATCCGCAATCTTATCACTGACTTTCATCAAACGGGCGACATCAGCGGGAGTGAGCTTACGACACTCATCAATAAGCTCTTTGGCATGCTCAACGAACTCTGGCTGAGTGGACTTTGCAGTAACCAAAGGTGATTCATAATCTAAGGTCTTTGCCGGCGATACAACGATTAACATAGTTTCAACTCTATCTAGTCTGATCTTATTGGTTATAGATTACAAAAAAAGCCATGCATTGTCTGCATGGCTTTTCAAATCAGATTGATAGATAAACTAACAATTATTTCGTCTGTTTACTCTGATCCCAAATACCTTCTTCGAGCTGAGATTTCAACTCTGGGAAATCGTTAGAATCAAACGTAGGAAGTTTGCCTTCAGAGAGCTGACGGTTGTAGTCTTTCGCGAGTTTGATAACAATCCCAGACAGCAATAAAATCGCCACCAAGTTGACAATCGCCATGAGTCCCATCGAAACATCAGCTAATGCCCACACGACAGGTAATGAAGCAACAGCGCCAAACATCACCATACCAAGAACAACGAGACGGAAAATACCCATAACCGCTTTATGATTGTGTCTTAGGAAGATAAGGTTTGTCTCAGCGTACGAATAATTGGCTATGATCGATGTAAAAGCAAAGAAGAAGATTGCAACCGCGACGAAAATCCCGCCCCAGTCACCAACTTGCGAGCTCAAAGCAGTTTGAGTGAGTTCAATACCGGTGACTTCTCCATGCGGCACATATTCACCAGACATAAGGATTATGGCAACCGTTGCAGAACAAATCACTATTGTATCCATAAACACACCCAGCATTTGCACATAACCCTGTGAGACTGGATGCGGCGGATAAGGGGTCGCCGATGCAGCCGCGTTAGGTGCAGAACCCATCCCCGCTTCATTAGAGAAAAGGCCACGTTTAATGCCATTAATCATCGCTTGTGCTATTGCATAACCTAAGCCACCAGCGGCCGCTTCCTGAAATCCAAATGCACTCTTGAAGATCAAGGCCAAAACAGCTGGCAGCTTTTCAACATTAGCAAGCACAACAAACATCGCCAGCAATAGGTAAGCCAAAGCCATAATTGGCACAACAAGCTCAGCAACTCGCGCGACACGCTTGATGCCACCAAAGATCACCACTGATGATAACAGTACAACCACCACGCCTACATACGTGTTGTCCCATCCAAAAGCCTTATGCATTGCATCAGCGATTGAGTTCGCTTGCACGGCATTGAATACCAAACCAAAAGCGATGATAAGGAATACAGAGAAAAGAACGCCCATCCAGCGCATGCCTAACCCTTTTTCCATATAATATGCGGGACCACCACGGTAGTTTCCGTCATCATCTTTGGTTTTGTACAATTGAGCAAGCGTGCTTTCTGCAAAAGAGGTGGCCATACCAAGCATGGCGATCAACCACATCCAGAAGATAGCCCCAGGGCCACCTGCTGTCAGCGCTATAGCGACACCAGCCATATTCCCTGTTCCAACTCGAGCGGCCAAACTGGTACACAGAGCTTGAAACGATGAAATGCCTGCTTTGTCCGCTTTACGGCTATTTTTCAGTACAGAAAACATGTGACCGAAGTGACGGAACTGGATAAAACCCAGCCTCAACGTAAAGTAGATACCAACACCGACCAAAAGATAAACTAGGATCGAGCCCCAAAGGAGATCGCTCATCAAATTAATTAAATCTGTCATAAGATCCTCATAGTGAGTTTTCGCTGATCTCTGCTTCCCTGCCATCCATCCAGTTGCAAACCAAGTGTCAACCTTGGTTAGTATTATTGTCTATTTATCGTGCAACTTAGATATGTAAAACGCGCCTCATGCTTCCATTTTACGTATCAGCATTTTTTGACGAGCGGATAATGCAGGTTAGAATATCAAAAATCAATATGCACCCAATATAATAATAGTATTATTTTTCACTATAAAATCACCATTAGTTAACACAAGAAAGAACAACAAACCTACAAATTCAGCACATTAACATCAAAATTTAACAACAATAAGAGGTGAACAACCCAATAGGAAATAGTATCCCTTGTGGTATTTGACATTCCTTTGTCTCAAAGGACTGAGAGAGAAAATTCTGTCCACTCTGTGTCACTGAAAAATCATTATCTTCAGGCAACAATGCACCTTGTTTCTCATAGGCCATGACAGCTCACTTTTTATACACTCCATTAACATCCAGTCGGTAGGAATTTAATCAAGATTCATTCATCGTTCGAACAAAAAAGCAGCAATAAATCGACATTTTTATGTGGAGCGAAGTCTAAAAAACAGTAAAAACTTCATTGAAACGTAACAAATGAGAAACGAATCATGGCTAGTCTCCATTGTGGATGGTATTACATTAAGTACCACTTCAAAGAATAGAATTTAAAAAGAGGTAGCTTATGGAAGGCTTAAACTTTGAAGAAATCTTGGAAATGGACTTTCCAAAATCAAGAGCTGCACGCTCAAAACCCGTCAAACGCAAATGGCGTGAGATTGAAGCAATTAAGGACAAGCAAAGACTCCAACGTGAGTTAAAAGATATGGACATTGGTTTTGATGAGCAAGGCAACATCGACTTCTAAAAGAAAAAGAGGCAAAGCGCCTCTTTTTTTCATTTTTACTCTCCGAGATCGGGTAAAGACCATTCAAAGCCTATTTATCCACATTAATAGGTAAGCACCAATCGATTGGTATTTTCTCTTGTTCAAGAAGAATTTTGTTCGCTTGAGAAAAGTGCTGACACCCCAAAAAACCACGATGGGCTGACAAGGGAGATGGATGAGGAGCAGTGAGAACATAATGTTTATCTCTATCAATAAACCGGCCTTTTTTCTGTGCATGAGCGCCCCAAAGTAAGAATACCACTCCCTCTTGATAGAGGTTAAGAGACTCGATGACTTTATCCGTAAAAGCTTCCCAACCTAACTTCGCGTGAGAATGTGCTTTGCCTTGTTCTACCGTCAAAACCGTATTGAGTAGCAGTACTCCTTGCTCTGCCCAGCTTTGTAAATAACCGTGTTTGGGGATCTCAAATCCATCGATATCTTGCGCGAGCTCTTTATACATATTAACCAACGAGGGGGGCGTTTTCACTCCAGGCAATACAGAAAAGCACAAACCATGCGCCTGATTTGGACCATGGTAAGGGTCTTGTCCAAGAATAACGACTTTCACATCAACAAACTCAGTCACCCGAAAAGCGCTAAATACATCTTTCGCTGGGGGGAATACTCGCTTACCTGCCGCTCTCTCAGCCTCAACAAAACGGAGTGTGTTCTGGAAATAGCTCTGCTGTTTTTCTGCACCGATAACATCTTGCCACGTCAGTGACTGCTTCATATTCTGCTCCTTCACCTGTCTTCAAGAAATAACCCAGTTAATTCTCGCAAAAACAAGAGAAGGAACAAAGCGATTAGTAAACTAGTTTTTTTGTGGTGTCCGATAATGCCCCTGACCCGCAACATGGCGATTTGGGGAGGGCAAGCGCATCGATCTGACTAACGTATAAAACCTTGTATAGGGCATAACGATATCCTTTATTGTGAGTACACCATCCAACATGAAAATTTAGTGCCACTTTGTTAACCTCATCGCCTATTACTCACTTTTATTTAACTCAGATTCCTATCTATCTGAAAGGGTGGATATTATTCCCTTCTTCGATGTGATGGAAACGAGAACGCACAACGCTATCAGGATTTACCGCCTTGAGCGTAACCCATATCGCTCTCCAACTGGGAGCATTGATCCTATATCGTGCATCATTGGCCGTTTTTATCTGAAGCTGCTAATTATCGCCTTTATACTGTGCGACTCACATCGACAGTACTACTTACCACAATGATAACGAAAGCAGCCATGCCCGCAATAAAAGAAGTCCACAGATAGATGGTGAGCGTTAATGCCGCTAAGTCCTTCAATAAACGTCATTTAAACCATAATTTAAGACGTATTGTTGAGCGTGCGTTTTTAATTGGTTACATTAATGTCTGATCGTTTTTCGAGGAAACATTATGCTATTGGAAGGCATTGAAACCTTAATTGTGCTAAGCCAAGCAAAGACAATGAGCCGAGCGGGTAGCCTACTTTATATCAGTCAATCGGCAGTGAGTAAACGCATCGCTAATCTAGAAAAAAAGTTAGGCAAAAAACTGATCTTCCCTCAAGGAAGAAATGTTCAACTGACTCAGGAAGCGATCAGCCTGATTGAAAATATCGGCCCGACATTCAATGAATTGAGGGGGCTTATTTACGAACAAAAATCGTTGCCTGAAAACCATCAACTCAAACTTGATTGCTCTGAAACTCTCGTATCCGGGTATTTATCCACCACCATAGGGCAATACTTTTCCCATGATCCCTACCTAAGTATCACCACGAACCATACGCCACGGATCGTTGAACATGTTCAATCTGGTGATGCTCAGCTTGGTATTTGCGCTGGCGAACTTCCGCCCAATCATCATTTAAGTCTGGTTCCTTTACTCAAAGAACCCTGTTATTTGGTGTCTGCAACAAGATTAACCGCCTTACCATCAAAGATTATAACGAATGATCTCAACAACAGTTCAAACACTTATCAATCATCATTACTCAATGATCTACACATGAGACCAGTGATGGAAATGGACTCATATTCCGCGGCTTCCCATCTGGCGCTTGCAGGTATTGCCCCTGCATTAATTCCTCTCTCCGTGATCAAAACGTTAAAGATTGAACCTCAAAATTGCTATCATTTTGAACAACTGGTTCCTCTCTATCGCCCTATCCACATTTGTTTGCGCCCTTCGGCTTATAAGAGCCAACGTATTACACAATTAATCGATTTGCTGCTCATTTCGATTCCTCGCTCGGTCAAATATGCCATGAGTATTATTTAACCTTATAAAGCGGAATCAGTGCCTCAATCATCGATACGAAAGTCTAACCCTTCTGTTTCAACGTGTGCGAAGAACATACCTGTCTATGCTGACTGCTGAGTACAACTAAAGCCGTTACCCATTCAACGCAAAAGGTTCAATGTTAGCGGCCTTAAAAAAGAGCAAGAAACAGGCTTTGATGCTCTTGCCACAGCAGTTTCATCGCCATCAGCATAGACATCATTATAACCAAAGGACGTATCCACTGTTGGCCTTTACTGATGACCACTTTGGCCCCCATTCGCGCCCCGATCCCTCCACCGACAGCCATGATTAGGCCTAGTTTCCAAATCGGTAACCCTGCAATAATGAATAGAATAAGCGCCGCAATATTTGACGTAAAGTTAAGCACTTTGGTTCTGGCAGTTGCGTCAATCAGAGAAAAATGCCCCAGTGCAACAAAGCACACTGTAAAGATTGAGCCAGTTCCTGGCCCAAAAAAACCATCATAGAAGCCCACACCACCACCAACAGAAAATGCGAAGACTCTTTCAGATATTCTAACGACACCTGACTTACCGCCCGTTCTGGGCATCAGAATAAAATACATCGAAATCGCGACAAGGAGCAATGGAATCAAGCTGGTTAAGATAGAAGCATCGACATATTGAACAACTTTTGCCCCTATTGCGGCCCCCGTAAAAGTGCACACGATAGCCCACTTCATCTCATTGAGATTAACCAGCCCATTCCGAACAAAATACCAACTCGCAGAAAAGCTCCCAAATGAGCTTTGCAGTTTATTGGTCGCCAGTGCATGAGTTGGCGGGATACCTACAGCGAGCAAGGCCGGTAATGTTAATAACCCGCCTCCTCCCGCCATTGCATCTATAAACCCAGCCGCTGCCGCAACGAAGAAGAGTAAAATGAGTATTTCAGATGAGAGTTCCATAGATTCAATGTCGTTTCTTACTATTCCAACAAACATAACATCAGTCACTATGAGTCTTATAAGGAAACTATCTCCAGATACTCATTCCATATTTTCATTAGTAGGACCAAAAACGAAAAAGCCCGCTCTCCGAGCGGGCAATCAAATAGTCTATTTTCGTCGATATTATCGGACTATTGCTTATACTTCTCGACTTGAGCATGAAGCTCTTGGACAGAGGTGACAGAAGCACACGCATCAGCAGCGTGTGACATACACGTCGCAAATGCCGCATTGAGCGTCGTCGTGTAATTCACTTTCTCTGCCAAGGCTCCTCGGCGGAGTACTTTTGAATCTTCAATTGCTTGACGACCAGCAGCCGTGTTCACGATATAGGTGTACTCGTTATTTTTAATGCGATCAAGAATATGTGGACGGCCTTCATGAACCTTATTGACAAGGCGAGGGTTAATGCCCGCTTCACCAAGAATGATTGCCGTACCGTGAGTGGCGTCAAGCTGATAGCCCAACTTGGTAAGTTTAGACGCTAAATCCACCACCCGCTCTTTATCTCCTGCGCGAACAGAAAGCAGAGCCCGACCGCCTTCAGGATAAATATTACCGCAACCTAATTCCGCTTTAGAATAAGCTTCCGCAAATGTTGCTCCAACTCCCATAACTTCACCGGTAGAACGCATTTCAGGCCCCAGAAGTGGATCAACACCGGGAAACTTATTAAACGGTAATACCACTTCTTTCACTGAATAATAAGGTGGGATAATCTCTTTAGTGAACCCTTGGGATTCGAGAGATTGACCAGCCATAACACGCGCTGCAATCTTAGCGATAGGTGCCCCTGTGGCTTTTGACACAAAAGGGACGGTACGTGCGGCACGTGGGTTAACTTCAATCAGGTAAACGTTATTATTCTTAACCGCAAACTGAGTATTCATTAGGCCACGGACACCCAGTTCAAAAGCCAGTTTCTCAACCTGCTCTCGCATGACATCTTGTATTTCCTGACTTAACGTATATGCAGGTAATGAACAAGCAGAGTCACCAGAATGCACGCCCGCTTGCTCAATGTGCTCCATGATACCGCCAATCACTACCTGCT
Source organism: Vibrio ostreicida (assembly GCF_013074385.2). Lineage (GTDB taxonomy): Bacteria > Pseudomonadota > Gammaproteobacteria > Enterobacterales > Vibrionaceae > Vibrio > Vibrio ostreicida. Next base: position 230,003 of record NZ_JABEYA020000002.1, on the reverse strand, counting down.
TGCCGTCACAAATCGCATCGACGTCGACTTCGATCGCATCATCCAAGAAACTATCAAGCAGGACAGGTGATTCATTGGAAACACTCACTGCCTCATTGAAATAGCGACGTAGATCTTGCTCATCGTATACGATCTCCATCGCACGCCCACCCAAGACATAAGACGGGCGGACAACTAGAGGGAATCCTATTTCGCGAGATTTCTCCACGGCTTGTTCCATCGTTGTTACGGTGGCATTCTCAGGTTGCAAGAGCCCCAAACGGTCAACCGCGACTTGGAAACGCTCACGGTCTTCGGCACGGTCGATAGCATCGGGACTCGTTCCTATAATCGGAACCCCTGCCGCTTCTAATGCTCGAGCCAATTTCAACGGAGTTTGCCCACCGTATTGCACGATAACCCCTTGTGGTTTTTCGACACGAGCAATGGCCAGCACATCTTCCAATGTGACAGGTTCAAAGTACAGGCGATCGGACGTATCATAGTCCGTCGACACTGTTTCAGGGTTGCAATTCACCATGATGGTTTCGTAGCCATCTTCACGCAAGGCCAAAGACGCATGCACACAACAATAGTCAAACTCAATGCCTTGACCAATACGATTTGGACCACCACCCAAAATCATTATTTTGTCTTTATCGGTTGGGTTGGCTTCGCACTCGTCATCATAAGATGAATACATGTACGCTGTATCCGAGGAAAATTCAGCTGCACATGTGTCAACGCGCTTGTAAATCGGATGAATATCGTACTGATCACGCAAACGACGGATTTCACTCTCGGCAACACCTAAGATCTTAGATAAACGGGCGTCAGCAAACCCTTTTCGCTTCAGCTTAGTGAGCTGATCCTTATTCAGGCCTGCGAACCCTTTTGCCTTAAGTTCTAACTCATGTTTAACAATATCTTCAATCTGAACCAAGAACCAACGATCGACTTGGGTCAGATTGAACACTCCATCAACAGATAAACCTGCGCGGAAAGCATCGGCAATATACCAAATACGTTCCGCGCCCGCTTCTTTGAGCTCGTGACGGATGGTTGTCAGTGCATCAGGGGCGTCAAGATCCACCATTTCATCAAAACCCGTCGCTCCAACTTCTAAACCGCGAAGTGCTTTTTGGAGTGACTCTTGCTGGTTACGACCAATTGCCATAACCTCACCAACAGATTTCATTTGAGTGGTTAAGCGATCGTTGGCACCGGCAAATTTTTCAAAGTTAAAACGAGGTATCTTGGTCACGACGTAGTCGATTGTCGGTTCAAAAGAAGCCGGTGTCGCACCACCTGTGATGTCGTTCATTAATTCATCGAGAGTAAAGCCAATGGCCAGTTTTGCCGCAATTTTAGCGATCGGGAAGCCGGTAGCTTTTGACGCCAACGCTGACGAGCGCGACACACGCGGGTTCATCTCGATGATAACCATGCGACCATCTTTAGGGTTAATACCAAACTGAACGTTTGATCCGCCCGTCTCCACCCCGATTTCACGAAGCACAGCTAAAGAAGCATTGCGCATTAACTGATATTCTTTATCTGTCAGCGTTTGTGCTGGTGCTACTGTAATGGAGTCGCCAGTATGGATACCCATAGGATCAAAGTTTTCAATTGCACACACAATAATGCAGTTGTCTGCTCTGTCACGAACCACTTCCATTTCATATTCTTTCCAACCGATCAGCGATTCATCAATCAACAGTTCGTTGGTAGGAGAAAGATCTAAACCTCGGCGACAAATTTCCTCAAATTCTTCTTTATTGTAAGCTATCCCGCCCCCCGTTCCACCCATAGTAAAGGACGGGCGTATAATACAAGGAAAGCCCACCATATCGAGAACACCGTAAGCTTCTTCCATGGTTTTGGCCGTATCGGCGCGCGGGCATTCCAACCCAATGGATTTCATGGCTTTATCAAAACGAGAACGGTCTTCGGCTTTATCAATCGCATCAGCGGTTGCACCAATCATTTCTACGTCAAACTCGGCAAGAACACCATGCTTTTCCAAATCAAGGGCACAATTGAGCGCGGTTTGTCCACCCATCGTAGGCAATACCGCATCAGGCCGTTCTTTCTCAATAATTTTGCGAACAACTTCCCACTGAATGGGCTCGATATAAGTCGCATCCGCCATATCGGGATCCGTCATAATCGTAGCAGGATTTGAGTTGACCAGAATAACTCGGTAGCCCTCTTCACGCAGTGCTTTACATGCTTGGGCGCCAGAGTAATCAAACTCACATGCCTGACCGATCACTATCGGACCAGCACCAAGGATTAAAATACTTTGAAGATCAGTACGTTTTGGCATTATCTACTACTCCGAATTAAGCGCTATGTTGTTTGATTAGTTCGATAAAGTGGTCAAATAACGGAGCCGCGTCTTCAGGACCTGGGCTCGCCTCTGGGTGACCTTGGAAACTAAATGCTGGTTTATCTGTCCGATGAATACCTTGAAGAGATCCGTCAAATAGCGATACATGGGTGGCACGCAAGGTGTCTGGCAGTGTCGCTTCATCTGCCGCGAAACCATGATTTTGAGAGGTAATCATAACTCGGTTAGAGTCCAAGTCTTTCACTGGGTGATTCGCACCATGATGACCAAATTTCATTTTTATCGTTTTTGCGCCCGATGCCAACGCTAAAATCTGGTGACCTAAACAAATGCCAAAGGTTGGAATGCCCTTCGCTAGGAACACTTTCGTTGCCTCGATAGCATAGTGACACGGCTCTGGGTCCCCTGGTCCATTTGATAAGAAAATACCATCTGGATTAAGGGCTAGTACTGCTTCAGCGGACGTTTGTGCAGGAACCACAGTTAGGCGGCAACCTCGGTCAACAAGCATGCGCAAGATATTTCGCTTTGCCCCAAAATCATAGGCAACAACATGATAGGGCAACTCGCTGTCACCTTTCGCTTCTGGAAGACCACTCTCGAGCGTCCACGAACCCTGTTTCCATTGATACGATTCTTTTGTTGTAACTTCTTTCGCAAGGTCCATACCTTTTAAGCCGGGAAATTCTTTTGCTTTCGCTAATGCCAATCCTTCATCAAGGTTGTTGCCTGCGACAATACAACCATTCTGCGCGCCTTTTTCACGCAAAATACGAGTCAGTTTACGTGTGTCGATGTCGGCAATCCCAACCACATGTTGAGATTTAAGATAATCGGAAAGGGATTGTTCGTTGCGAAAGTTAGAAGCGATAAGAGGAAGATCACGAATCACAAGGCCTTGGGCGTGTATGGAAGAAGATTCTTCGTCTTCGGAATTGGTTCCGGTATTGCCAATATGAGGGTAAGTGAGAGTAACGATTTGCTGTGAATAGGAAGGGTCAGTGAGAATTTCTTGGTACCCCGTCATCGAGGTATTAAAAACAACTTCACCAACGGATATACCATCTGCTCCAATGGAAACACCGTGGAACACTGTCCCATCTTCTAGGACTAACAGTGCTGATTTACTCAAGACAACCTCCAGAATAAAGATGCAAAAATTATAAATTAAACTGCAAACTTGTCTTCCTAGCCACGATAAATATGTGACATTAGGTCTATCAGACAAATTGGCGGTATTCTAATTAGGCTGGCGATTTGTGTCAACTAAGTGTCGAAAATAAATCTAAATTTAAGGGCGCTTTGATAGAAAACGAACACTAGAGGCTTAAAATGAAAACTTTAGTAAGAAAACAAGGAGGGAAAAAGGCAAAAAAAAAATAGAACATCGTGAAAACAGGATCACCATGAGCATCTAATAAAAAAGACACACACGCAAACGTTGAACAAACAGAGTTTTACTTAACTTTTAAGCAAGAGATGGAAGAAAGCAGATAAACCACCCTAAAACAACAAGTAAAATGGTGCATTTCCGTCTAAAATCTCAAGTTATTTTTTCATATGAAAATATGAACTTATCATATGCGCTGGGAAACCACCCAGCGCATAATTATTTAATTACAAATGATTGAGGTCCAGCACATCAGTCATTGTATAGAAGCCTGCCGGTTTTTCTTTGAGCCAAACCGCCGCTTTGACTGCACCATTGGAGAAGGTCATTCGATCGGTAGCTTTGTGAGTAATTTCAACACGTTCACCAATATCAGCAAACATGGCAGTGTGCTCACCAACAATATCCCCAGCCCGAATCGTCGCAAAACCAATCTCGTTCTTAGTGCGTTCTCCCGTAATACCCTCGCGGGCGTAGACGGCAACATCATTGAGTTTATTACCCATAGCATCAGCGATAGCCTCGCCCATACCAATTGCGGTACCGGAGGGAGCATCGACTTTGTGACGGTGGTGCGCTTCAATTATCTCAATATCGCAATAATCCCCCATCACTTTCGCTGCTTTTTCGAGCAGCTTGAACACCAGATTTACCCCAACTGAGTAATTGGGAGCCATGACAACGGGGACTTTCTGCGCGATCTGCTCAATTTGCTCTTGTTGCTGATCGGTAAAACCTGTCGTGCCGATAACAATACTTTTTCCATGTCTTTGACATAGGGCCAAATTAGCTAGAGTGTTTTCCGGAGCGGTAAAATCAATGATCACATCAAACTGTTCAACTTCTTTGGCTAAATCGTCACTTAAGACAACGTCCAACTTACCTTCACCACACAACTCACCAATATCGACACCCACTAATGATGATTCTGGCCTTTCCGAGCCAGCACTGACACGTGCTTGCTGATTAAGGTAAGCGGCCTTCACGAGATTTCGTCCCATACGGCCTGCAGCACCTGCAATTGCAATTCTTACCATTGCATTTCTCCATTATTTTTTCATTGATTTACTCAGTTGCCTAAAATTACCAACATTCAAAGCGACTGGCTAGAGACTAGGCGAACTCTTTAACGACTCTCTGCAAAATAGACCGATTTGCCTCAGGAAAGTCATATTGGGGCAGCGCAGAAACTGGAATCCACATCCCTTGCTGACCTTCTTTACCATAAGGCTCATTTTCAAAGTCAGTCACCATCATAAAATCAAAGGCTAAACTCTTGTCAGGATAATCATATTCCAAGTGTTCAAATAGAGTCGATTGCGTCACTTCGATACCGACTTCTTCATCGAGTTCTCGAGTAATGGCATCTAAGACACTCTCTCCTGCTTCAACTTTTCCCCCCGGAAACTCCCAATAGCCACCTTTGTGTTTGTCCACTGGTCGTTTGGTGATAAAAACCTTGGATTTATCTGAATTGAAAATAATTGCAGCAACAATATGGATACGTTTCAAAATACTTTTCCTTAAAAAAAGAGCCGCGTATGCGACTCTTTGTATTGTTCAATGTTCTTTAAGCTAGTTGATCTGACCGTGGCACTGTTTGTACTTTTTGCCGCTCCCACATGGGCACGGCTCATTGCGCCCGACCTTCTTATCTTCGCGAACCATAGGTTGATGCCCTTCAAGATCATCAGAGAGAGAATTATCAGCCGTAGCATGTTGGGTCTGAGCACGTCGGGCGGCTTCTTCCGCATTTGCTTGTCGCTGTGCTTCCATTCGTTCGACTTCTTCTTGCTGCTGAACTCGTACTTTCGACAAAATCGTGATCACATCCGACTTTAGAGAGTCCAATAAGCCTTCAAACAACTCGAACGACTCACGCTTGTACTCTTGTTTCGGGTTCTTCTGAGCGTATCCACGCAGGTGAATACCTTGACGAAGGTGATCCATTGCGGCCAAATGCTCTTTCCACAAAGTATCCAAACTTTGCAACATGACCGACTTTTCAAAATTACGAAGGACCTCTTCGCCAACAACCGTTTGCTTTTCTTTGTAGACCTTGATTGATGTTTCAAGAATCTTCTCACGCAACGCTTCTTCATAGAGCTTGTCGTCTTCTTTAAGCCACTGTTTCAGAGGTGCATCGAGATCAAAGTCATTCTTCAAGCGAACCTGAAGCCCTTCGACATCCCACATATCTTCAAGTGATTGAGGCGGAATGTATTCATCAATAACTGCGGTTAAGACATCTGAACGGTTATACTCAATCATTTCACTGATATCATCAGCACCCATTAATTCATCACGCAACTCATAAACAACTTTACGTTGATCATTCGCGACATCATCGTATTCTAGAAGTTGCTTACGAACATCAAAGTTACGCCCTTCAACTTTACGCTGCGCTTTTTCAATAGAACGCGATAGCATCTTTGATTCTATGGCTTCACCCTCACTCATGCCACTTTGAATAAGGCCTGCGATTCTGTCTGAGGTAAAGATACGGAGTAGGGAATCTTCCATTGAGAGGTAAAAACGTGATGAGCCTGCATCGCCTTGACGACCTGATCGCCCACGAAGTTGATTATCAATACGTCGAGATTCATGGCGTTCTGTCCCGATGATGTGTAACCCACCTGCAGCTAGCACTTGATCGTGAACTTCTTTCCAATCGGCTTTGATCACTTCAATTTGTTCTGGTGTCGGGTGGCTAAGTTGTTCAACTTGTGACTGCCAACTACCGCCCAGGACAATATCAGTACCACGGCCAGCCATATTGGTCGCAATAGTGACAGTGCCAGGTGTACCTGCCTGAGCAACAATTTCCGCTTCCCGCTCGTGAAACTTAGCATTCAAGACATTGTGTTTAATCTTAGCTTTATTAAGTGCGTTAGATAATAGCTCAGATTTCTCTATAGAAACCGTCCCAACCAGTGAGGGTTGCCCTTTTGCTACGCGTTCTTTGATATCTTCAATAATTGCAGCAAACTTTTCCTCTTCACTACGATACACGACATCCGGCATGTCGTTTCGGACCATTGGCTTATTCGTCGGTATCACAACCGTTTCTAACCCATAAATGGATTGAAACTCAAAGGCTTCGGTGTCCGCCGTCCCCGTCATGCCTGACAATTTTTCATACAAGCGGAAGTAGTTCTGGAACGTGATAGAGGCCAAAGTCTGGTTTTCGTTCTGAATTTTAACGCCTTCTTTGGCTTCAACCGCTTGGTGCAAACCTTCGGACCAGCGGCGTCCTGGCATCGTACGTCCGGTATGCTCGTCAACAATCACAACTTCTCCGTCATCATTGACAATATAATCGACATTTCTCTCGAATAACACATGAGCACGCAGCGCCGCGTTGACGTGATGAAGCAAACTAATGTTTGCAGGAGAATAAAGTGTATCCCCCTCCTCCATTAAGCCATTTTTGACCATCAATTCTTCTACAAATTCCTGACCGGTCTCGGTTAGGTGTACCTGTTTAGATTTCTCATCAAGGGTGAAATGTCCGTCACCACGATACTCTTCTGAATCCTCTTGCTCCTGCTGTTGAAGATTCGGAATCAACGTATTGATTCGCGTATACAGTTCCGAGCTGTCTTCGGCTGGCCCAGAAATAATCAGTGGCGTTCGAGCTTCATCAATCAAGATGGAGTCCACTTCATCGATCACAGCAAAAAAACGTTCGCGCTGAACACGGTCTTCGGCACGAAAAGCCATATTGTCACGCAAGTAATCAAAGCCAAATTCATTATTGGTGCCGTAGAGGATATCGGCGAGATAGGCTTGTTTCTTTTCTTGCGGTGGCATATTAGGGACATTAATGCCGACCGTCATACCAAGATATTCAAACAATGGGCGATTGGTTTCTGCGTCACGTTTAGCCAAATAGTCGTTAACGGTAACAACGTGCACCCCTTTTCCAGCCAAAGCGTTGAGGTAAGCAGGCAAAGTTGCCGTCAGTGTTTTACCTTCACCCGTGCGCATTTCCGCAATCTGGCCAGCGTTCAATACCATGCCACCGATAAGCTGCACATCAAAGTGACGCATGCTGTATACACGCTTAGATGCTTCTCTAACTGTTGCAAAGGCTTCAGGTAAAAGGGTATCTAACGTTTCGCCCTGTTCAATGCGCTGTCGGAATTCTGCCGTTTTTGCTTGTAACTCTTCGTCAGTGAGGGCTTCAAACGTAGGCTCGTAGTTATTAATTTCTTTTACTATTTTTCTAAGGTGACGTAACGTGCGGTCATTACGACTGCCAATTACCTTTGTCAGTAACTTAGTTATCATGTGCTCTGCATCTCTCTTTCACTTGATCGGGCCCGATCTTTATTCTGTGCCTTCAGTCTCTAACAGTTTTAAACTAAGAATACTGAGATAAATCACTTTACTCAGATATTGCGATGAGAACGTTAGATTTCAAGGCTTGGGTGGCGCATAGTGTAAGGAATTTTACACCTAACAACCAATAGCATGATGATTTGTTTGAAGCATTCTTTATTTTTGGCGGTTATATGATGGTTGTTTGCACGTATCCCAATAATCAAAGGGACACTCTCGATTCACTGAAGGATTACGCGGCTTAATGTTGCAACCTTAACGGAGAAAGGTTGCCATGCTCTATCCAAAACAAAAAAAGCCAGACTAACGTCTGGCTTTTTTCATTCTAACTTTAAGCAATAACCATATTGGGCTCTGCAAATGCAACTGGAGAGACGGCTTCTTCTTCAAACGTAACCCATTCCCATGCTTCTTGATCAGCCAGTACTGCGCGCAATAACTGATTATTGAGGCCATGACCGGATTTAAATGCTCGGAACTCACCAATAATCGGGTGTCCGCACATATAAAGATCACCAATGGCATCCAACACTTTATGAGTCACAAATTCGTTTTCGAATCGCAGACCTTCTTCATTAAGAATACGGTATTCATCTAATACGATGGCGCAATCGAAGCTACCACCTAATGCTAAGTTTTGAGACTGAAGATACTCAATGTCGCGCATGAAACCAAAGGTACGAGCACGTGAGATGTCTTTAACAAAACCTTGCGAAGAAAAGTCGAACTTTAGTCGTTGCTCATCGGAATCAATCGCTGGATGGTTGAATTCGATTTCAAAATCCATACGGAAGCCATTAAATGGCAAGAATTCAGCCCATTTATCATCGTCTTCAAATCGCACTGGCTTTTTGATACGGATGAAGCGTTTAAGTGCATTTTGCTCTTCTATACCAGCTTGCTGAAGGAGAAACACAAAAGGACTGGCACTGCCATCCATGATCGGGATCTCAGGCGCATCAACTTCGACGATGACGTTGTCCACTCCCATGCCAGCAAGTGCGGCATTTAAGTGTTCAACGGTTGAAATACGAACCCCTGAATCGTTGACTAATGCCGTACATAGCATGGTATCACGCACCGACTCTGGGTCCGCAGGAAAGTCCACCGCAGGTTCGAGATCCGTACGTCGGTAAACAATACCTGTATTTGCAGCCGCTGGGCGAAGAGTAAGCGTGACTTTACGACCGGAATGGAGACCCACTCCCGTTGTTTTCACTAATTCTTTCAGAGTACGTTGTCTGATCATCTGCTTGCCTCAGTACTAATTGCTACAAAACACGCCCAATAAGCAATATTGGCCGCGAATCGTATCATAATTTTGAACAGTGTCAAATTATGCGTTAAATTTAGTCAGCCTGACGACGTAAGAACGCTGGAATATCCAGATATCCAGTATCCTTATCCGCTTTCGGCGCGGTACTTTGTTGACTCGTACCTGTGCCAGAAGGTGCAGAATTGGTCGACTGAGGATTAACCTGAGTATTTTCCTGCAAATTTGGTGCCGACTTATCTTCTGTTTTAACAACAGACTGCTGAACTTGTGTTGCTGGTTGTGGCTGCGCAACAGAGGTTACTTTTGTTTTTCCGCTCGCCACCAAAGTGATATCAGGCTTCTTTTCTGTGCCAATCCCAGTCGCTACAACTGTGACACGTATTTCATCAGCCATATCAGGATCTAACGAAGTACCAATAACAACTGTAGCATTATCTGATGCAAATGCTTTAACCGTGTTGCCGACCGTTTCAAATTCATCCAAACGCATGTCTAGACCAGCCGTAATATTCACCAAAACACCACGGGCCCCAGCAAGATCGATATCTTCAAGAAGTGGGCTAGAGATGGCCATCTCAGCAGCTTCTTCAGCACGGTCCTCTCCCTTTGCGACACCACTGCCCATCATTGCATGCCCCATTTCTGACATCACAGTGCGCACATCCGCAAAATCGACGTTGATCATACCCGGACGGGTAATGAGCTCCGCAATCCCTTGTACGGCATTCTTAAGTACATCATTCGCACTGGCAAAAGCTTCAAGTAACGTGATTCCACGCCCCAAAACTTTGAGTAACTTTTCGTTAGGAATAGTGATTAGAGAATCAACTTGTTTTGATAACTCTTCAATTCCTTGCTCAGCAAAAGCTAAACGTTTTTTACCTTCAAAGCTAAATGGCTTAGTCACAACAGCAACTGTCAGCACACCCAATTCCTTTGCAACCTCTGCAATAACTGGGGCTGCACCTGTTCCTGTTCCACCACCCATACCCGCTGCGATAAATACCATATCGGCACCGTTGAGCTCTTCTTTAATTCTTTCTCGATCTTCGAGAGCAGCATCGCGCCCAACCTGAGGGTTTGCGCCTGCGCCCAGACCTTTAGTAATATCACCACCAATTTGGATCACACTGTTGACGCTTGTTTTACGAAGCGCTTGTGCATCAGTATTGATGCTAATGAACTCCACGCCTTCGATGGATTCACGTACCATGTGTTCAACGGCATTGCCACCGCCACCACCAACCCCAACGACTTTAATTACTGCGTCGTCAGACATTTCCGTCATCGGTTCAAACATGTGTTATCTCCGTTTATCCTGCTGCTCAGGTTAAAATTCTTTTTGTATCCAGTTACGCAAACGACCAAATAATGTCGTTACAGATTGGCTCTTAGGCTCATTGTACTCTGTATCGTCATTAATTTGGCTATCTTTTGCATAATGAAGTAAACCCACTGCCGTAGAGTGATACGGCTCTTTTACATAATCTGTCAAACCACTCACTTCAAGAGGCTTGCCGACTCGAACTTGATTGCGAAATACGCGTTCCGCACATTCTACCAATCCTTCAATCTGTGAAGCTCCACCTGTTAGTACAACGCCAGCGGCCAGATGGTGTTTAATTCCCTCTTCTCTCAGCTTTTCCTGCACGGTATCGATAGTTTGATTGACGAGTCCCATCAATTCAGTATAACGAGGTTCAATCACCTCCGACAAAGTTTGTCTTTGTAAACTGCGTGATGGGCGCCCTCCTACACTCGGAACGTTAACCGTGTCATCCTTACTGACCAGTTCACTTAAAGCACAACCGTATTTGACTTTTATCTCTTCAGCATCCCCTACAGGCGTGCCGAAAGCAAAGGCTATATCGCTTGTGACTGCATTACCAGCATAAGCAAAAACTTCGGTATGCCTCAGAGCACCACCCGTCCAGATAGAGACATCCATTGTGCCAGCACCGATATCAACAACGCAAACACCCAGCTCACGTTCATCTTCAGTAATTACGGCATTACTCGCAGCCAAGCCTGAATATACCAAGTGCTCCACTCTTAGACCACAACGTTCCACCGCCTTTATAATGTTTCTCGCCATATCATTATGGCAAGAAATCAAATGGACGCTGACTTCCATTCGCACCCCAGAAAGGCCTAAAGGATTTTTTATTCCTTCTTGATAGTCAATCGTGAATTCTTGAGGGATCACATGAAGAATACGTTGCTCATCGCCAATCTTAATCGATTTAGCGGTATGAATCGCTCGGTCCATGTCTTCCTGAGACACCTCTTCATCTGAGATGGTTCCCATCCCCTTTTCTATTCGACTGGTAATATGCCGGCCAGATATAGAAATAAACACCGTGGTTATTTGACATTCAGCCATGAGTTCAGCTTGATCAACCGCTCTCTGAACAGATTTGACAACCGATTCAAGATCGTTCACCCCACCTTTGTCCATACCTCGAGAAGGGCTGCTTCCGGCACCAATAATATTGATCTGGCCATCCGGTAAGACTTCCCCTACCAAGGCTGATACGGTGGCGGTACCGATATCAAGACCAACAATAATGTTGTCATCAGCGGTCTTAGTCATCTGTGCTCTCTTGTTGTAACGCTTGCTCAGGGAACCAACCAACAGAGGCTCCCGTATCATATCTGAGGTCAATATAGCTTACCCTTGCGGAGTCACTACCTAGTTTTTTATATAAAGAAAGGGATCTTGCTACCCTTTCTTTTAAAGATTCTTTACCCAGCTCTAGCCGGATACCATTGTCTAAAATGATCTGCCATGCTCTTCGTTCATTAAGAACCAAAGAGGATATATTCAAGTTCAAAGCGGCATAGTGGGGGCTGATTTTTCGCCAAACACTAAGTACTTCTTCACTGGTCTTAGCTGGTCCATACAGTTTGACACGATCGTCAACAAGCTTGCCAATATCTCCATTAAATACTTGGCCCTGTTCATTGAGCAGCTCATTGCCATTCCAAATAGCCACCGCTTTATGCTCTGTCAAAAAGACCTTCACAACATTAGGCCATTGCTTTCGAATGGAAGCGTGAGCAACCCAAGGGAGCGACTCGACAGTATCTTGAAGTTCCATCACATCCTGTGTCATAAAGGTGCCTACATGTTGTAATCTAGCAAATGAGCGCTGTACATCAATAGAACTAACGTATGTTAAATCCCCTTCCAGCACTATTTGAGACAAAGGCAAGCGCTCATCGTCCCACATCCAAGATACAGTGGTATAAATAATGGAGAAAATCAACGACAAAACCACCAGTAAAAATACACCACCAACAGCGTGTTTTTTCACTAGTGGAAAGTCAGTAAAACGACGGCTTTCAATCAAGTCCGCGATTCCTGCTATCAAATCGCAATTCTTATCCCTATCTCATCAATTAGCGTAGAGGCAAAGCAATTACTTTAACCTTAGGATTATACTGGCGTGTTTCAAAGTATCAAACAATGAAATTGAGAAATCGCATTTTAATTACATAAATTACGTTAAACACCCAAAATACCGCCTTTCAACTAAGCCTCTTGCATCTTAATCACATTGAGTTCGAAACCCGCGAGCTGTTTGGCTATTTTACCAATATCGCCAGCGCCCTGCGTTAGAACTAAGTCACCATCTTGCAAAACATTCGCTAAAACAGAAGGTAGCGTTTTTCCATCTGAAATAAAAATAGGGTCAAGTTTCCCGCGACTGCGAATCGTTCTGCACAATGCTCTGCCATCCGCACCCGCAATCGGTTTCTCTCCCGCCGAATAAACATCAAGCATTAATAATACGTCTACTTGCTCTAACACATTGGTAAAGTCGTCATATAAATCTCGAGTTCGGCTGTATCGATGAGGCTGGAAAATCATAACTAATCGTTTGCCACTCCAACCATTTCTCGCAGCGTGAATGGTAACGTCGACCTCTGTCGGATGGTGGCCATAGTCATCGACAAGCATGGCACAACCATTGCCCGTTTCAAACTCACCGAGGTGTTCAAAACGTCTTCCCGTCCCTTGTGTTCCAGCCATTGCTTTTAAAATTGCTTCATCATTCACATCATCTTCGGTTGCAACAGCAATCGCTGCCGCAGCATTCAACGCATTATGACGGCCCGGAATATTGAGGGTAATCTCGAGTTTTTCTTCGCCTTCTCGTACAACGGTAAACTGACCTTGCTGTCCTTTTTGTTGATAGTTTTCAATCTTAACATCAGCCTCTTCTGAAAAACCATAGGTTATCACCTGTCGACTGATCCTTGGGATTAACTCACGAACGACCGGATCATCAATACACACGATCGCCTGCCCATAAAACGGAAGGTTATGAAGGAAATCAATAAAAGTCTGCTTAAGTGTTTCGAAGTCACCGCCATAGGTATCCATATGATCAGCTTCAATATTCGTTACGATACTGACCATTGGTTGTAAATGGAGGAAAGAGGCGTCACTTTCGTCCGCTTCTGCGATTAATATACGACTAGAGCCTAAGCGAGCATTGGTACCAGCACTCTTAACTACCCCCCCATTAACAAATGTCGGATCGAGCCCCGCTTCAGAATATATTTGAGTCACCAAGGCCGTCGTTGTTGTTTTCCCATGGGTTCCTGCCACAGCAATTCCATGACGAAAACGCATCAACTCCGCCAGCATTTCCGCTCGGCGAACCACAGGTATTCGGGACATTCTTGCGGCTTTAATCTCTGGGTTTTCTTCATTGATAGCGGTGGAGACCACGACGACACTCGCGTGAATTACATTCGTGTCCGAGTGGCCAACAAAAACCGTAGCGCCTTTTTCAGTCAGTCGTTTGGTTACTGAATTTTCCGCTAAATCAGACCCCGTGATCTGATAGCCTTCGTTCAGCAGCACCTCAGCAATACCGCTCATCCCCGCACCACCAATGCCGACAAAATGGATGCATTTCACTCGGCGCATCTCCGGAACCATAGCGCGAATTTGGGCTAAATCTTGAGTATGTTGAATTGTCATTGTTTTTTCTCGTTAATTCGTTAACGCAATAATGGCTTCAGCCACTCGGGTATCGGCGTCGAGCTTTGCTGCGGCTTTAGCTTTCGTCGCCATATCTAGAATTTCCCGGCGATCAAACTGCTGAATCAGATGCGTCAAGGTCTCAGTGGTCAGAACGGGTTGCTCTATCATTTTCGCAGCTCCACACTCAACTAAATGCTCAGCATTTAGGGCCTGCTGCCTGTCCTTATGCATAAATGGGACGAAAATAGCACCAACACCGGCCGCGCAAACTTCAGAAACAGTCAGCGCACCAGACCGGCAGACCAATAAATCCGCCCACTCATAGGCCTCTGACATTTCATCAATAAATTCAGAAACTTGAAAACACTCAACATTGAGTTCTTGGTAGGCGGCATCAACCTCTTCCTGCTTATCTTTTCCTGCCTGATGCCAAACTTCATAGCCACCACCTAGATTGGCCATGACAGCGGGCATAGTTCGGTTTAAAATCTGAGCGCCTTGACTTCCCCCCATGACAAGGAGTCGAATCTTACCTTGACGCTTTGCCATTCTTTTGGCTGGTTCAGGCATAGAAGCGACGTCTTCACGTACTGGATTACCAACCACCTCAGCCTGTTTAAAGGCGCCAGGAAATGCCTGAAATACGACAGAAGCCAAGTGTGACAGCCAACGATTTGTCAAGCCAGCCACCGCGTTTTGTTCATGTAAAACAATCGGAATCCCAAGTATTTTCGCCGCAACGCCCCCTGGTCCACTGACATAGCCTCCCATACCTAGGACGGCATCAGGCTTCCATTGCTGCATATGTTTCTTGGCCTGAAGAATCGCCTTTATAATCTGAAAAGGAGCTTTGAGAAAACCGACAACCCCCTTTCCACGAAGCGCTTTGACCTTAATAAAGTCTATCTCAATACCATATTTGGGAACCAATTCAGCTTCCATTCGATCGGCAGTGCCTAACCAGCGGATCTCCCAGCCCTGTTGCTGAAGTTTTTTTGCGACGGCCAATCCCGGAAAGACATGCCCTCCAGTCCCGCCAGCCATCACCATTAAACGTTTATTCTTTTTCATGATCTTCTTTCTGTTTCGTAATACTTTCTTGGTCGACCAAACGACATTCATGATCGATACGCAATAAAATAGACACGGCAACCGTCATCACAATAAGGCTTGAGCCCCCGTAACTGATCAAAGGCAGTGTTAACCCCTTTGTTGGAACGAGACCAGCGGCAGCACCAACATTCACTAAACTTTGAAACGCAAACCAGATTCCAATACCAAAAGCGAGATACCCACCGAACAGTTGACGATGGTCAAAGGCTTTACGTCCAATAAAAATGGCTTTCACAACCAGACTAAAAATCAGGAGTAAAACCAAAACAACGCCAATAAAACCGAGTTCTTCTGCCAATACCGCAAAGACAAAATCAGTATGAGCCTCAGGCAGGTATTCGAGTTTTTGAATCGAGTTACCAAGCCCTTGACCGAACCATTCCCCTCGGCCAAACGCCATCAAAGATTGAGTCAGTTGGTAACCGCTGCCAAACGGGTCTTCCCAAGGATCAAGAAATGACGTAACTCTGCGCATTCGATAGGGCTCAAGCAAAATCAAGCCTACCACGGAAACAATCCCTACCACCATCAAGGCAAGAAACTGAGTTAACTTAGCGCCAGCAATGAACAACATGCCAAATAGAGTCACTAGCATAACAACAACCGTGCCCAAATCAGGCTGGAGTAATAATAGGCTTGCTAAAGTTCCAAAGACGATAATGGGTTTGATAAACCCTCCAAAAAAACTCGATCTCACTTCCTCATGTTTACGCACCAAATAACCCGACATAAAAATGAACAAGGATAGCTTTGCAACTTCAGCAGGCTGGAGATTGAACAGTCCTAAAGGGATCCAACGAGAAGCTCCGTTAACGGATTTTCCCGCCAATAACACCACTATCAAAAGGAATATTGATACACCCAGTAATAACGAGCTGTATTCAAACCATTTTCTAAGAGGGATCTGAAGAATGACACTCGCAGCAGATAAGGCCATGACCAAAAAGAGCGCATGGCGAAACATAAAATGGAAAGGTTGCTCTGTCAGACGTGAACTAATGGGAAAAGAAGCCGATGTGACGATGACTAAGCCCGTCAGCATCAAACACAGAGAGATC
Organism: Vibrio ostreicida; assembly: GCF_013074385.2. GTDB lineage: Bacteria > Pseudomonadota > Gammaproteobacteria > Enterobacterales > Vibrionaceae > Vibrio > Vibrio ostreicida. Next base: position 213,491 of record NZ_JABEYA020000002.1, on the reverse strand, counting down.
CACACTAACTGGCGATCGAATAGAGTTTTTGGTGAAGATGTCGTCAACCAACGATTAAAGTTTGGTAGGAAACCTTTCATCAGCATAGTGACTCGCTCTATTACGCATACTGTTTAACAAGCTCAACGAAGGCATCACCGCGAACCATGAAATTTTTAAATTGGTCAAAACTGGCGCATGCGGGAGACAGCATGACCATATCACCGTCTTGCACTTGTGTACAAATCCATTCAACACTTTCTTGCATCGTCGCGAAACGTTTAGCCTCGGGATGCAATGGCATTAGCTTATCACCATCCGAGCCAAAACAGCACAATTGGACATTGAGTAAGGACAGAGGTGCTTGCAATTGAGAAAAGTCTGCGCCTTTTCCGTCTCCCCCAGCCAAAAGGTAGAGGCGGCCTTTAAGTTTCAATCCCGATAATGCAGCAAGCGTGCTGGCCACATTCGTTGCCTTTGAATCATTGATCCATTTAACGCCTCGAGACTCTCCAACCAACTGACACCTATGGGCAAGTCCTTGATATCGGCGCAGAGCATCCAACCCACGAGAAACATCCACATTAGCCTGAGTAAGTAACGCAATCACCACAAGCGCGTTAGCAATATTGTGTCGGCCAACAAGGCTAAGTTCATCGCAGGACAAAATAGGGACATTATCGCGACACAAGTATTCAGTTTGTTCAATGAGTTCAACATGATACTTAACTCTTTGATTTAAGCTGAACTCAACGACAGTACTTAAGTGGTCATCTGGATAAGTGGCGGTGTCATCAGCATTGACAATACACACCTGAGCATGGTCAAAAATACGTAATTTGGCCTGACGATAATCTTCCATATCGCGATAACGATCCATATGGTCTTCTGACAAATTCAGAAATGCCGCAGCGACGAGAGATAGGCTCGATGTCGTTTCCAACTGAAAGCTCGACAACTCTAAGATATAGAGATCAGCTTCTCGTTCAAGCAAATCCAAAGCTGGGACACCAATATTACCACCAATGGCCACATTGACGCCTGCAGCACTGGCCACGAGTCCAGCGAGCTCGGTCACTGTACTTTTACCATTTGAACCCGTTATCGCCAAAACAGGCTTATCAACTTGCCAAGCAAATAATTCAATGTCACCAACTACAGTAATCCCTGCTCGAAGAACTTGCTGTATTGCAGGGGTGGCTAGTGCAATTCCAGGATTAACAACAACGAGATCCGCATTGAGTAACCAGCCTATGTTCCAGCTTCCTGTGTGAAGTGTCACATGAGGAGGTAGCTCTTTTTTCCCAGGGGGGGCATCCCGAGTGTCAATGACGTGAACAGATAAATCAAAAGGCAATGCTGTTAGGTAGTTTACAACCGACAATCCGGTTACGCCAAGACCAACAACAACGACATTATGTATATTTTGCCAACGACCCATAATGGTATATTGTTTCCCTTAGCGTACTTTTAGTGTGGCCAAACCAATCAACACGAGCATGATTGAGATGATCCAGAACCGTACGATAACCCTTGGCTCCGGCCATCCTTTCAGTTCGTAATGATGATGAATCGGTGCCATACGAAAAATTCTCTGTCCTCGAAGCTTATACGATCCAACTTGGAGGATAACCGACAGCGTTTCCATGACAAAAACACCACCCATAATCACTAAAACAAACTCTTGACGAACCAAAACCGCGATCGTTCCCAACGCACCACCGAGTGCTAAAGAACCGACATCACCCATAAATACCTGAGCGGGATAGGTATTAAACCAAAGAAAACCAAGGCCTGCTCCCACCATAGCAGTACATACTACGACAAGCTCTGAAGTATAAGGGATATAAGGAATATGCAGGTAGTTAGCAAAGTTGACATTACCCGTCGCCCAAGCAATGACGGCAAAACCCGCAGACACCAATACCGTCGGCATAATGGCAAGGCCATCCAGACCATCCGTTAAATTAACGGCGTTACTGGTCCCAACAATCACGAAATAGGAAAGAACGACATAAAACAATCCCAATTGAGGCATGATATCTTTAAAGAATGGGATGACCAATTGCGTCGCTGCCGTGTCTTTGCCATGCGCATAGAGCGCAAAAGCAACGACAATCGCAATCGCTGACTGCCAAAAGTATTTCCAACGCGCAATCAAGCCGTCCGTATTTTTATGTACCACTTTTCGGTAGTCATCGACAAAACCAATGACGCCATAGCCAATCAGCACCGCAAGGACGGCCCATACATAAGGGTTAGATAAGTCCGCCCAAAGCAGGACCGTGGTTGCAATGGCGGTTAAGATCATTATTCCGCCCATGGTAGGAGTACCACGTTTACTAAAATGAGACTCTGGGCCTTCATTACGTACAACCTGACCGATTTGTAACATCTGCAGACGACGGATCATTTTGGGGCCCATCCAGAGAGACAGACCTAAGGCAGTTAAAACGCTTACGATGGCACGAAACGATAAGTATTCGAACAAACGGAAGAATGAAAAGTATGGCTGTAGAAGCTCTGCAAGCCAAATTATCATGTATATATCTCCTTCAAAGCAGCTGTAACCTTGCTCATCCCTGAACTTAGTGCACCTTTCACCAATAAAGTTTGAGGTTCACTGCGCTGACTCAGCTGCTGCTTAATAAAATCAATCATGCTGTTATGGGTATCAAAGTGCATGCCTTTACAAACATCACTGATCACTCTAGCGTCAGGGCCATAGGTCAGCACATGTTCAAAGTTAAATGGGGCCGCATGTTCCCCGACTTGACGGTGAAGTGCAAGACTTTCCGCACCTAACTCCGCCATATTACCTAAAATCAACCAACGTTCACCTTTAAAGTGGCTCAAAATATCGACAGCCGATTTCATCGCAGGAACGCTAGCATTATAAGTGTCATCAATCAGTTTTATTTGGTCATTAAGTATCACCGTTTCAACTCGTCCCTTCACTTTCGATAAGTTCGCTAGACCTGACACGACCATTTGCTGCGTGGCCCCCAATTCAAATGAAAGCGCCGCAGCCGCCAAAGCATTTGAAACATTGTGTCGACCGATAATTCCCAGAGCAACATCAAACGCCAAGTCAGGTCCTTCCAAAAGAAAAGACGCTTCGCCACTGGTCTTTATCATCACATTACGTGCTTTATAATCCGCACTGTTATCAGCAAGTGAAAATGTCTTTACCGTTTTGTCAGAGAGCACATTCTGCCAATATTCACCGCCATGGCTGTCCAGATTAACTATCGCAACCGAACCTGGCTTAAGACCCTGATAGATTTCACCCTTTGCCTCTTTGACACCTGTGATCGATCCAAAACCTTCTAGATGAGCAGCGGCAACGTTATTAACCAAGGCAATGTCCGGCTGGACCAACCGAGTCGTATACGCAATCTCACCCTTATGGTTTGCCCCAAGTTCAATCACAGCAAAATCATCGTCCAGCTGAGAGCGCAGTAATGTCAGTGGCACACCAATGTCATTATTAAAATTGCCCGCGGTAAACAACACCTGACCTTTTTGCGCCATGATACTCGCGACCATCTCCTTGACGGTCGTTTTTCCGCAGCTTCCTGTTATCGCAACCGTCGGCGTTTGGCATAAACGATGAACAAACTGGCCAAGTTTCCCCAAGGCAAGCTTAGTATCATCCACCAAGAGCTGAGGAACGCTATCGTCTACCGGCTGACTCACCAAAAGTGCGCCTGCCCCCTGTTCCACAGCTTGGCGAGTAAAATGGTGTGCATCAAATTGTTGGCCCACCAGCGCCACAAAAAGCGCACCTGATTCTATGTTTCTTGTATCCGTTGATACCGAGGTAATCGCAATATCATCGCCGATATGCTGGGCACCTAATATATCGACGAGCTGAGATAACATTAATGTAATCATAATATTATACCTAAAATCTGTTGTGCAGATTCACGATCTGAATAGTCCACACGCCCCTTTGCTAGTACTTGATAATCTTCGTGCCCTTTGCCAGCGAGCAAAATGATGTCGCTTGGGTGGCTGTGTTTAACGGCGTACTCTAAGGCAAGGAAACGATCGTGTTCCACTTTCACGCCATCAGGATTCTCCAAGCCCGCTAACATATCACTCATAATAGAAACTGGGCATTCACTCCGAGGGTTATCTTCGGTTAATATCACTCTATCGGCAAAACGCTCCGCGATTGACGCCATCATAGGGCGCTTACCTACATCACGCTCACCGCCACAGCCAAAGATCACCCAAAGTTTTCCTCGACAATGCACTTTTAATGCTAACAGTGCTTTTTCTAACGCATCTGGTGTATGGGCGTAATCAACTACGATTTGAGCTTTACCCTTTGCGGTAAAAAGCTCCATTCGACCTAGTACTGGTTTTAGCTGAGCCGAGGTGTCAATTAATGCTTGTTTTCTCATCCCAAGCGCCAACAACGTCGCTAATGCAACCAATGCATTACTGGCATTAAACTCCCCAATTAAGGGTAAGGTTAAACGACCCCTACCAAAATCCCCTGCGAAGTCTAGCGTAATACCCTGTTGTGAATACGCCACTCGCTCAGCGTAAACCCCTGTTTTGGCGTCGGCCGAAGAAAGTGTAACAGGAATCGCATTATCAAGATGTCTAATCCACTCGGCCCCAATCGGATCATCAACATTAATCACCTTTTTAGCGCAATCATGTTGCGTAAACAACGAAAGTTTAGCTTGCGCATAGTCGGCCATAGTACCGTGATAATCCAGATGATCACGGCTGAGGTTAGAAAATACCCCAATCGCAAAGGGAAGCGCACTGACTCTGCCTTGTACCAAACCATGGGACGAAATTTCCATAGCCGTAAACCTTGCGCCTTGATTTTCATACTTGCTCAGCGCTTGCTGAATCTCTATCGCACTCCCCGTCGTGTTCAAGGTCGGCTCCAAACCATCGAGAAAACCGTTTCCTGCTGTACCCAAAACTGCCGCTCGTTGACCAATGAGTCCTAGCCACTGCGCAATCAACTGAGTGATTGTCGTTTTTCCATTGGTTCCCGTCACTCCGATCAAACGATTGTCTTTTAGCGGTAACCAATGGTTGGCGAGCGATGAAAGGTGAGCGTTCAGATTTTGAATATAAACGATCGGGGTTTCTGCAATAATTTGGACACAGCCATGGGGTTTTTTCTGACAAGCCTGAGCAATGATGGCATTCGCCCCCTTTTCAACGGCCGCACCTATAAAAGTTCTACCGTCAATCTCATGGCCCTGTATAGCAATAAAAGTGGCGCCTTGAGCAATTCTACGGCTGTCTAATTCCAGCCTATCTATGACAACATTAGCGCTTACGTGAGAGGACAAATCAACCCATGGTGCAAGCAGGTTGGCAAGTGTCAATCCTTTAGACATAAAGCTTATTACCTATTGTTCTTTAAATCGATTTTCGTCAGGTGCGACATTCAAAATTTGCAGTGTTCCTTTTAGAATTTCAGAAAAAACTGGCCCTGCAACTGAACCGCCATAATAACTATCCCCCTGAGGTTCATTGACGAGCACGACAATGGCGACTCGGGGATCACTCACAGGTGCAACACCCGCGGTATAAACGAAATACTCATCACCATACCCACCCGCAATAGCTTTACGTGAAGTCCCTGTTTTCGCCGCAACTCGGTACCCAGAAACGGCCGCTTTTTTGGCCGTCCCCCCGGGTTGAGTAACGGTTTCGAGCATTTCAAGTACCATGCGGGCGTGTTCCTTATCCATCACCTGACGCGACAAATCCTGCTGATTACTTTCAATAATATGAATGGGTTGATATTGACCGTAGTTGCCCAGCGTAGCGTAGGCGTGAGCCAATTGGAGCGGCGTAATAGAAAGCCCATAACCAAATGCCAGTGTCGCGATTTCAAACTTAGACCAGCGTCGTCGATTAGGAAAGATCCCTGAAGTTTCCCCAACCAAATTCAAACCAGATATTTCGCCAAAACCTACCGAGCTGTACATCCCAAGCAAGGCTTCTAGGGGCATATCTAAGGCTAATTTCGCGACACCAACATTACTGGATTTCTTTAGGATAGTCGTAAGATCTGCCTTACCGACTTTTGACGTATCACGAACCGTCTGACCACCCAGTCGCATTCGGCCATTTCCTGTATCGATAATGGTATCCTTGTCGGCCACACCATTATCTAAAGCAGCAATGACAACAAATGGCTTGACGGTTGAACCGGGTTCAAACGAATCGGTAATTGCGCGGTTTCTCATCTTTGCCGACTGCAAATCAGAACGATTATTTGGGTTATAAGATGGCGCATTAACCATGGCCAAAACCGCACCTGTCTTAACATCTAAAATCACAGCAGTACCTGACGTTGCACGAAAATCAGCGACGGCCTGCTTAATCGAACGATAGGCGATAGATTGAATTCTTTGATCAATAGTAAGCTCAAGGGGCTTCCCTTCCTCTCGTTCTTCAAGAGAGATATTTTCGACAACCCGTCCATACCGATCTTTGCGAATAATACGCTTGCCCGCTTCTCCGGTTAACCATTTATCATAACTACGCTCAACCCCTTCTAAACCATGACCATCAATGCCCGTAACACCTACAATGTGAGCACTCACCTCACCCGTTGGATAATAGCGACGCGATTCGGCTCTTAGTCCAACACCTGAAAGTTTCAGTTCTCTAATGTAATTTGCCATCGCAGGGCTAACCTGACGTTGAAGGTAAATAAAACGACGAGATTGATTATTCCGAATTTTGTCGATCATTTCTTGTCGGTCTAGACCCAAAACATCGGCCAAAGCGTACCAACGATCAAGGTTATCAAGGCCTTTGCGCTTTAAGATGGTCGACGGATCTGCCCAAACCGCTTCAACGGGGACGCTGACCGCTAAAGGTTCACCATTGCGATCCGAAATAATACCTCGGGCAGAATGAATGGTCTTAGCTCGTATAGAACGCATGTCACCTTGCTGAATCAAGTTATCTGGTTCAACAATCTGAATAAAGGCTATTCTCGCGACCAATGCAAAAAAAGCACAGAAGACAAAAAATAATACCAGATAGAATCGCCAACGAATCAGGCTTGGTGATTCAGTTGCAGACTTGTTAGACGATGCCGGGCCGTTAATTTTACTCATGGAAGATCAATAACCACTTCTTTGTCTGAATCTGGGCGCTTCATTTGTAGCTCGCTTCGAGCCATATCTTCAACCCGACTGTGCTCAGCCAAAGCGGTCTCTTCTAACAACAAGTTGCGCCACTCATTGTCCAAACGCTCTCTTTCTTCTAACGCCTGATCTTTTTCAGTAATCGCCTGACGAGTGTGATGAGTGGTGAAAACAACCCCCATCGCAGAAGAAAAGATCAGCACTAGCAATAAAAGAGGGGCCCGCCCTACCGTCAGTAAATCAAGCACTACCAATTTAGCAAGGTTGGGCATACTTTGACTCATTAAGGCTACAGTTTCTCTGCAATACGCAGGACAGAGCTGCGTGAACGTGTGTTCGCACCCACTTCATCAACCGAAGGTTTGATGGCTTTACCGATCGCCTTCATATTAGCGCTCCCTAGTGCCTGAATTTGGGCCTCAGTCATTGGAATACCATGCGGAACTTGAGGCCCTCTGCTTTCTTTTCGAATAAAGCGTTTTACCATTCTGTCTTCTAATGAGTGGAAACTGATCACGGATAAACGACCTTGAGGAGACAAGATACTCAACGCGCCTTTTAAAGCACTATCAATTTCTTCAAGTTCGCTATTAATGTAAATTCGAAAAGCTTGAAAAGCGCGCGTCGCTGGGTGTTTCTTTTCTTTAAAGCTCTTAGGGGCTGCATCAGAAATGAGCTTTGCCAATTGGCTTGTGCGCATTAATGGCTCATTTTCTTCATTCTCACGATACGCAATGATCGCTTTGGCCAATCTGCGAGCGTGTTTGTCTTCTCCAAACTCACGAATCACCCAAGTAATGTCATCAAGATCAGCGTCCATTAACCACTGAGAGACAGGCATTCCAGAAGTGGGGTCCATTCTCATATCAAGTGGCCCATCTTTCATAAAACTAAACCCTCTCTCTCCATCATCGAGTTGCGGTGAAGAAACACCTAAATCGAGTAAAACACCATCGACATGGCCAACTAAATCACGCTCTTTTGCATATTCTGCCATTTGAGAAAATGGTCCATGGATGATAGCAAACCTTGGATCATTAATGGTCTTCGCTTCAGCAATCGCCTGAGGGTCTCGGTCAATACTAAAAAGACGACCATTTTCTCCAAGCTGAGATAAGATTTGGCGAGTATGACCCCCACGACCAAAAGTACCATCAATATAGGTACCATCAGGCTTAATGGCCAGCCCATTGATCGATTCGTGAAGTAATACAGAAATGTGCTTAAATTCTTCGGTCATGTTTATTTGTCTCGCTCTCACACCGATGCGTCCAATCTTTCCAGTGTACTGATTTAGCAAGTTATCGTCACCCATTGCGAATCGGAACACGTGATATTGCGCTAAGTTTAGTGTTTGCAGAATTAGTTTCGTCAATAAAAAGCAAAAAACCCATCATAACGATAACGTTACGATGGGTTTCGAATAGGTGGAGTCGACATGTAAGCCGGGTTCTGTTCCGCTTGCGCGGCAGTAGCCATTCGTCTAGGCCAGCAATCGCTCACTGGCTCAAGCAACCTACCCGCCTCCTTACGCGAGCAACGCAATATGGAGGCCTATTTGGTCTTGCTCCGGGTGGAGTTTACCCTGCAACGGACTGTTGCCAGCCGTCCGGTGCGCTCTTACCGCACCCTTTCACCCTTACCTGTGCTCTAGGAGCCATCGGCGGTTTTCTCTCTGCTGCACTTGTCGTAGGCTTGCGCCTCCCAGGCGTTACCTGGCACCCTGCTCTGTGGAGCCCGGACTTTCCTCCCCTCCATCAGTCTCCCAAAACACAAGGTCAAGGGACATCAATGAAGCAGCGACTACCCAGTCAACTCCGAGGGCGGATTGTATAGACTTATTTTCTGAGTGTCTAGTCAGTTCACAGATTTGACGGCAGCATGGACTTGTTCGGTGTTTTTTTAATCATACGACCTTACATTTCCGTGTTTTCGTCGGCGTTTTCTAATCCCCATTTGTACAGCGCATTTTTTTTCAAATTATAGATTTCAGCAGTTAACGCGGCCGCTTTTTTTAATGGCAATTCTTTACTCAGAATTTTCAGGGTACGAGTGGCCTCTTCCGGCATATTTTCAGTTTCTATCGCTCGATAACCGTGAATGAGCAAGACCATTTCGCCTCTTTGCTGATTTTGATCTGATTTCACCCATTCAAACAATTCACCCAAGGGTAAACCCTTCATCGTTTCAAACGTTTTGGTTAATTCCCGAGCCAACACAACCTCTCGCTGGGGGCCCAGTATTGCAAGCATATCGGCCAAAGAATCAAGAATACGATGCGGCGATTCGTAAAATACGCAGGTTCGCTCTACTTTTGCAATTTCAAGGAACTTATCTTTTCGTCCTTTACTTTTAGCAGGTAAAAAACCCTCGAAGCTAAATCGATCAGAAGGTAAACCAGAGCCACTCAGCGCTGTAACGACGGCACAGGCTCCCGGGAGCGGGACAACTTTTACGCCAGCTTGACGACACTTTGTGACAAGATGGTAACCTGGATCACTAATCAGTGGCGTCCCAGCGTCAGAGACTAATGCTATAGAGTTGCCTGAGAGCAATTTTTCGACCAAAACTTTTGATTTTTGCTGTTCATTGTGATCATGTAATGCAAAGGTTTTCGTTGTGATACCAAAATGGGACAATAATCTACCAGTATGTCGGGTGTCTTCTGCAGCAATCAGTTCGACGTCAGCTAAAACGTCAAGCGCGCGTTGAGTGATATCACCTAAATTGCCAATTGGAGTCGGGACAATATAGAGAGTTGGGACCTCAGTTGGTAAGGTTTTGTTATTTGTCATTTGTTTACCATCACTTCAACGATTAATATAGACACAATTTTATATGGAATTAATTAAGAGCTCATGGCCATGAAAAACCACAAGCGACTCAGTGTAACACGCTTACTGACTCCTGTAGCACTTGCTATCGCATTGACAGCCTGTTCCACCCCTCCCTCAACCCCCACATCGGTTGATATTACACTCGAACCAAGTCAATCAATGCAAACTTACCTCATGCGTGCGGATAGCGCTCAAGGGCGTTTACAGAATGATTGGTTAATCATGGCATTGAAGTCAACAATCGATTCCAATGATTTTTATCAAGCCAATTTGTTAACTCAACGCTTATCTCGTCAGTCTTTATTGCCTTCACAACAGGCACAGTTTCAGCTTGAACAGGCGGGGCTGGCGGCTAGGCAACAAAATTTCGAGGAAGCGCTCGGTCACCTTAACTTTAAATCATCGTGGCATTTGGCCAACAAGCAGTGGGAAGACTATCACCAACTCAAGGCAAAATTGCTTGCTCAACAAGAGCAATATTTTGAGGCAGCTCGCGAAACCATCAAGCTTTCTCAATATGTTGGGCAATCCCAGCAGGCGATGATCGCACAGCAAGTCTGGAGTAACCTAAATCAATATAACCAACATCAAATCACACAGCTCTCAGCCGAACCAGATGAAGCGGTGTTGGACGGATGGTTACAGATCGTAATTTACGTAAAAACGTTGTCGAGTAATATACCACAACTCAAAAACACCCTAGAAAAGTGGTTAGCAGAGAACCCCAATCATCCCGTTTCCGTTTATACCCCTAGGGCGATTGAAGATATTCTCAGTCTTGATATTGTCAAACCTGTTAACACCGCCTTACTGCTTCCTCTTTCAGGTAAGTTTGCCAAACAAGCTCAGTTAATTAGAGACGGCTTTATCTTGCAAATGATGAATGATTCGCAACGGGATAAGAATGCCAATTTGACCGTTATTGATACGAAAACCGTGACACCTGAAGAACTGGAACGAACCCTTCAAGACAAAAACATCGACTTCGTTGTCGGCCCTCTAATCAAAAGTAATGTAGAAAAGCTTCAACAAGCACAGGCCAAGTTGACACATCCGATTCCCACATTAGCGTTAAATATCCCAAATAATCTGGAATCTGGAAATAACACCTGCTACCTCGCGCTTTCTCCCGAGCAGGAAGTTGCACAAGCGGCAAAACACCTGTTTGCTCAAGGTTATCGTTATCCTTTGATTCTTGCCCCTCAAGGTCGCCTTGGCACCCGGGTTGTTGAAGCATTCGAAAAGGAATGGAAAACCTACAGCAGCAATAAATTGGCAGTCAATCTATTTGGCGATAAACGCCAACTGCAAAAAGACATCAATAAAGTTTTTGGCTTGCAGGAAAGTCAACAGCATATTGCACAAATGGGATCCTTACTTAAGATCCCTCTTGAAAGCCAGCCACGTAGTCGTCGGGACATCGATGCAGTTTACATTGTCGCGAGCAGCGCAGAGTTAACACTCATTAAACCTTTTATTGAAGTCGCCATTAACCCAGATACTACCCCACCACAACTTTTTTCAAATTCCCGTAGTAATAGCGGACGTCAGCAATATGAAGATCTGACTAACGTGATGTATAGTGATATACCACTTCTCATTCAACCTAATGCTGCCCTTGAAGCACAAATGGAGCAATTGTGGCCGAAAGACTCCAATGCTGAGAAGCGCTTACAAGCTCTAGGTATGGACGCTTACCTATTGATGGAACAATTGCCACAGATGAAAGTCGTCAAGGGGCACCGCATCGAAGGCAACACTGGTGTACTAAGCATCAATGATGAATGTGTTGTTCAGCGCGAAATTAGCTGGGCGAAACACAGTGTTTCGCAATAAACGAAAGAGTGGCGAGTTTTATGAGGCTATGGCGGAAACATTCCTTAACCGCCACGGCCTTTCCTTACTCGAAAAAAACTTTAATACCAAAGTGGGGGAAATCGACCTTATAATGCAAGAGGGCTCGACGATTGTATTTATCGAGGTACGATACCGATCTCATCAGCGCTTTGGTCATGCTGCAGAAACTGTCACCCAAACTAAGATGAACAAAATTATTAAAGCCGCACACCAATGGCTTATGAAACAAAGTAAATCTGTCCATTCGACAGATATTCGATTTGATGTTATCGCAATGCACGAGCATGGCGACCAAATCGACTGGATAAAAAACGCAATAATTGAAGGATAATCAATGCTAGACAGCATTAAAGACAGCTTTACCGAAAGTATTCAGATACAGATTGCCTCTGCTGAAGCACTACCCGATGCAATCACTCATGCCGCTCAAGCAGTCGTGGCCAGCTTACTGAACGGCAACAAAATTCTTTGCTGTGGTAACGGCGGATCTTCGTCAAATGCGCAACAATTTGTGTCCTGTTTGCTCAACCGCTTTGAAACAGAACGACCTAGCCTGCCTGCCATGGCTTTGACCGCAGATAATACTACACTTACCGCTGTTGCTAACGATTATCACTATGAAGAAATTTTTTCCAAGCAGGTGCGAGCGTTTGGCCAAACTGGTGATGTTTTGTTAGCAATATCAACAAGCGGAAACAGCAAAAATATTATTAAAGCCATGGAAGCAGCCGTCACGAGAGATATGACTATTATTGCTTTCACAGGTAAGGATGGTGGTGAAATGGCAGGACTTCTGGGTGAAAACGACGTAGAAATTCGTATTCCGTCTCACAGAACTGTTAGAATTCATGAAGTACATATGGTGACACTTCACTGCTTGTGCGATCTTATCGATCAAGTACTCTTTCCCGCTCACGAAGATTAGCTTATGACCTATTTTAGATTATTGATTCTCCTCTCCCTACTTTTAGGCACAACGGGTTGTGCTGGCTTATTCGTTGCTGGTGCAGCCACCACTGCGAACATTGTTTCCGATCCTCGCAGTACTGAAAAAATGTGGAGCGATAGCAGCATCGAATTTGAAGTCGCGGGACTCAGTAATAAAGCCCCTTTTCGACGAGAGGTCAGAATTACAGCCAATGCTTACGATGGAAGTGTCGTATTAATGGGGCAGGCGATAAACAAAGAATTATTGAATGAGTTTGTCGCGAAGACGAAATCGATTAAAGGCGTGACCAAAGTCCATAATCAGGTTCGAATCAAATCACCGCTTTCCGTCGGGCAAATAAGCCACGATAGTTGGATTACGACAAAAGTAAAATCAGCACTGCTGACGAACAAAGATCTTAATGGTGTCACCATCAAGGTGATTACCGAAGACAAAGAAGTTTTCCTACTAGGCTATGTCTCCCCAGAACAGGCCGATATCGCCATTGAAGTCGCACGTAATATTTCTGGCGTGAAAAGAGTCATAAAGGCATTTGAAACCAATCGCTAAGATTACCTTCAGTCAATAAAAAAGCAGCGTAATCGCTGCTTTTTATTTACTTAATTATCCGTAAGCTCGGGCGACCACCCTTAGGGCGGGGCGGCTCATCATCGGGAGAGGGATGCTCTTCCTCACCTGTCGACTCCCCTTCGCTGCGTTCCGTGGCCAGTGTCAAAATAGACTCTTGCCCGCTCTCATCGTCAGCCTCAGTGTTATGGGGTTCAAAATCATCCGTATAAGCCTCTTCTGGTTCAAACATCGTACCCGCACCATTTTCACGAGCATATATCGCTTGCACCGCATACAGGGGAACGATAACAGAATGAGGTCGACCTGAAAAACGCGCATTAAACGTCACTGCGTCGTCACCCAGTTCTAGATTACCAACCGCTCTTGGAGCAATATTGAGAATGATCTGCCCATCTTGAATAAACTCGACAGGAACACGAACTCCAGGGAGTGTCGCTTCTACCACAAGATGTGGAGTCAGATCATTATCAACTAACCAATCATAAAAGGCTCGAAGCAGATATGGGCGTCGAGGCGTCATTTTTGCTATGTCCATATCGCTTCCAATTAGCGAGTCAGGCGCATTTCGCGCTCAGCCTCGGTCAACGAAGCTAGGAAAGAATCACGCTCAAAAACACGGTTCATATAAACTTTGAGCTCTTTTGAACCAGGTCCCGTAAGTTCAATACTCAACTCAGGTAAACGCCACAGTAGTGGAGCCAAATAACAATCGATCAAGCTGAACTCTTCGCTCATGAAGTATTCATATTCGGCAAACACAGGGCCTAGAGTAAGAAGGTCATTACGCAGTTTATTACGTGCACTTTCAGCTTCTTCAGCGCTGCCGTTCACCACTTTCTCTGCCAGTGTGTACCAATTTTTTTCAATGCGATAAATCATCAGACGACTATTACCGCGAGCCACTGGATAAACAGGCATCAATGGTGGATGAGGAAAACGCTCATCCAAGTATTCCATGATGATTTTAGAGTCATAAAGCGCCAGTTCGCGATCGACTAAAGTCGGTACTGATTTGTACGGGTTCAGTTCAATAAGCTCAGCAGGAAGATTTACTTCATCTACTAATTCAACTTCAACACTGACACCCTTTTCAGCCAGAACAATACGTACCTGATGGCTATACATATCAGATGCACTTGAAAATAGAGTCATCACAGAACGTTTATTGGCAGCTACAGCCATGGAGCCCTCCAGCACACTTAGATATAAAAAACAATGGAGGCTAAGCCTCCATTGTCAACATTAGAATTGGAAAATAGCAGGGCATATTAGCACATTTAGTGCACATCGCGCCAATATTCTTTCTTGAGAAGAACAACCACTACTGAGAAGACAACAAGAAAAGCCATAACCCACCAACCAAGAGCATGACGCTCAAGTTTGACTGGATCACCAGAATATTCTAGGAAGTTGACTAAATCGCGGACAGCGTTGTCGTATTCTTCTGTGTTTAGCTCACCAGTGCCATCACTCTCAACGCCGACAAGAACGCGATGCTCTTCCCCGTTGATCATTTCTGTTTCATAGCGTGCTTTTGGAATGCCTTGCAACTCTTCGAGCACATGGGGCATACCGACACTAGGAAAAACGACATTATTTACGCCAAAGGGACGAGAAGGATCCTCGTAGAAAGAACGTAAATAGGTATAGAGCCAATCCGCACCACGCACACGAGCGACCAAAGTCAAATCTGGTGGCGCAGCACCAAACCATTTCGCAGCGGATTTATCAGGAATCGCGTTCTCCATTAATGAACCTACTTTGGTTTCTGGATCAAAAATCAGGTTCTCTTTCAACAGATCAACAGGTATTCCTATATCCCTTCCCACACGCTCATACCGTTGATATTGAGCAGAATGGCACCCAAAACAGTAATTCATGAACATCTTAGCGCCATTTTGCAGTGACGCTTTATCACTGAGGTCATTATTTGCTTTATCTAAAGGTACGTTAGCACCAGCTGCCATGGCCAGCGAAGGCAGCATTGCAAGTAAAATTACAATCCATTTTTTCATTTAAATGTCACCCTGTCTGGTAATGGCTTAGTTGCTTCATTTTTACTGTAATAAAACAGGAGTACGAAGAACATGAAATAAGCGACGCTGAAGATCTGCGCTAATAACGTGTAAGTAGGTGTCGCGGGTAAGGCACCCAAAACGCCCAACGCAATAAAGCTGATCGTGAATTGGATGATATTCAACAAATGGAATTTACTGCGATACCGATAAGAACGTACTTTACAGCGGTCAAGCCAAGGCAGAACAAATAACACGGCGATGGACGCACCCATTGCAATGACACCGATCAGTTTATCGGGCACCGCTCGCAATATTGCGTAAAACGGCGTGAAATACCAAACAGGTGCGATGTGCTCTGGCGTTTTAAGAGGGTTTGCAGCCTCAAAGTTAGGTGGCTCTAAAAAGTAGCCGCCCATCTCGGGGTTAAAAAATAACACGTAACAGAACAAGAATAAGAAGCCAGCAACACCAATCAAATCTTTAACCGTTCCATAAGGATGGAAAGGTATAGAATCGATAATGTCATACTTTTTCGTGTAGTCTTTGTGGAATTTGAACTGCGTTTCGTAATCGTCGCCCATGCTGCCTTTTGGTAACTTGGTCTCGATTCCGTCTGGGTTATTTGAACCCACTTCATGCAACGCTAAAACGTGAAGAACAATCAGCAACAACAAAACAATCGGTAGCGCTATCACATGCAGTGCAAAGAAACGGTTGAGCGTCGCCCCAGAAATCACATAATCGCCGCGAATCCATAAGGTTAAATCATCCCCTATCACTGGTATTGCACCAAACAGAGAAATAATGACCTGTGCTCCCCAATAAGACATTTGCCCCCAAGGCAATAAATATCCCATAAAGGCTTCAGCCATAAGCACCAAAAAGATCAACATACCGAAGATCCAAAGTAACTCACGAGGCTTTTGATATGAACCATAAATCAAAGCACGGAACATATGAAGGTAAATCACAACGAAGAATGCTGAGGCTCCTGTGGAATGCATATAACGGAGCAGCCAACCATACTCGACATCCCGCATGATGTATTCAACGGAAGCAAATGCCCCATCTCCTGACGGTACGTAGTTCATTGTCAACCACACCCCTGTCAGAATTTGATTGACGAGAACCAGCATCGCCAACGAACCAAACAGATACCAGAAGTTGAAGTTCTTAGGCATCGGGTATTCAGAGAGATGCTTTTTATAAGCATTCATTGCTGGTAGACGTTTTTCTACCCAATCAAGTAAAGCTTGCATCATGCTTCCCCTTCTTCGTCAACACCAATAATAATCTTAGTCTCACTTAGATACGTGTGTTTAGGTACAACAAGATTAAGTGGTGCAGGAACGCCTTGAAAAACCCGGCCCGCCATATCGAACTTTGAACCGTGACAAGGACAGAAGAAACCAGATTTAACACCTTGAACTTGTTCGCTAAAAGTATCGGGTAAATAGGTGGGCGAACAACCCAGGTGAGTACAAATACCCACAGCAATAAAATACTCTGGTTTAATAGAGCGATACGCGTTTTGCGCGTAGGCAGGTTGCTGCTCTTCCCCAGACTGTGGATCACGGAGCTGACCGTCAATATCTTTCAGCCCTTCAACGATCGATTGCGAGCGGCGGACAACCCAAACCGGTTTGCCACGCCATTCAACACGAACCATTTGCCCTTCTTCAAGTTTACCTATTTCAACTTCAACGGGGGCCCCTGCAGCTTTTGCTTTATCACTTGGGTTCCAAGATTTTATAAACGGCACGGCTACTGCGACAGCTCCCAAGCCACCAACAACCGCGGTTGTTGCTGTCAAGAAACGTCTACGGCCGTTATTTAAAGGCGCATTGCTCATCCAAACATTCTCCCATTTGCTCCCCTTAGATTATTATTATTCCTCTTAAGGAGCATGGCTAACAAAATACGAATTTAGTTGTATTTATTTGATGGCAAATGATAAATAAAACCCTACTTTTTGACAAGATAAAGCTACCTTTTTATAACATCCGTGAAGTAAAGCGCCTATGAGGTCACAAAAGGCAGGTAACTCTAGAAATCCTGATAGGAACTGGCGTACAACGCAGTTTTGTCGAGATGAAAAACAAAAAGCCTGGCAAGATGCCAGGCTTTTGAGACCATAGTTCCGATGTAAACACCGAAAGGGTAATCTTCCGAAAAAGATTAACGCTTAGAGAACTGTGGACGACGACGTGCTTTACGTAGACCAACTTTCTTACGTTCAACGCAACGAGCATCGCGAGTAACGTAGCCAGCGGCACGTAGAGCAGGACGGAAAGATTCATCGTATTCCATCAATGCGCGAGTGATACCGTGACGGATAGCACCTGCTTGACCAGAAATACCGCCACCTTTAACAGTTACGTATAGATCCAGTTTTTCTGTCAACTCAACAAGCTCTAGAGGCTGCTTAACAACCATACGAGAAGTTGGACGACCGAAGTATTCATCAAGACTACGCTTGTTGATTACGATGTTGCCGCTGCCTGGTTTAATAAAAACACGTGCAGCTGAGCTTTTGCGACGGCCAGTGCCGTAGTATTGATTCTCTGCCATTTTCGAAATCCCCGATTAGATGTCTAGTACTTGTGGTTGTTGAGCAACATGGTTGTGCTCAGCGCCAGCGTAAACTTTTAGCTTACGGTACATAGCACGGCCAAGAGGACCACGTGGTAGCATACCTTTAACCGCCAGCTCAAGCGCCATCTCAGGCTTACGATCAATAAGCTTCTCAAAGCTGATTGATTTTAGGCCGCCTGGGAATTCAGTGTGACGGTAGTAGATTTTACCTTTAGCCTTGTTACCTGTTACAGT
Source organism: Vibrio ostreicida (assembly GCF_013074385.2). Taxonomy (GTDB): domain Bacteria; phylum Pseudomonadota; class Gammaproteobacteria; order Enterobacterales; family Vibrionaceae; genus Vibrio; species Vibrio ostreicida. The sequence continues at coordinate 195,304 of NZ_JABEYA020000002.1, read as the reverse complement.
AACTTTCTCAGCGTTTACAACGATGATGTAATCACCAGTGTCAACGTGAGGAGTATATTCGGCTTTGTGTTTGCCACGTAGGCGAGATGCAATTTCACTTGCTAGACGACCAAGAGTTTTACCTTCAGCGTCTACAACATACCAGTCGCGTTTTACAGTTTCTGGTTTAGCAACGAAAGTTTTCATGCTAATAATAACCCGTTTATAATTTAAATTTACACTTAAGGAGCGATTAGCTCCCACTGACTAAGAGTCCAGTCAACACCCCTTCGAGTGGTTGGTTCTCTCGACCCGTTATGTCGAAATACCTTCGATAATCAAGGTCTGCAGTAACGGTGGGTCGCAGGATTATAAAGAAGTCAGTTGAAAAAATCACCTCTTTTCGCTAAATAAATTAACTTTTTACTCGAATTCAATTCGTCGACACTATTATGCCAGATGCTCTTTGGCTAAATAATCGTGACTTTGCATCTCAATCAAGCGCGACTGACAGCGTTTAAACTCAAACTCGAGATTCCCTTGAATATAAAGATCCTCTAAAGGGACTTCAGCAGATAGTATCAATTTAACGTTGCGCTCGTAAAATTCGTCGACCAAAGCGATAAAACGACGAGCCGCGTCATCAACAGTTCTCTCCATCTGCTTAACATCAGCGAGCATGACAGTGTGAAAAATACGAGAAAGTTCAATGTAATCATTTTGGCTTCGTGCTGACTGGCAAAGTTGCTCAAATGTCGCATGAAGGACGCCTTCATGAGCGTTGACAATCGAGATTTGACGATGGTTAATTTCGATGTTTCCTTGTATCGCCTTCCCTTCACCGACAAGCTGCTCGAAGTAGCGTTTGAGATTAGTCTTCGCATTTTCATCCAAAGGGAAATGATAAATTTCTGCTTGTTCAAGTGTTCTCAGTCGGTAATCAATGCCGCTATCAACATTCAGCACTAAGCAATTCTTTTCAATTAAATCAATAGCAGGCAAAAATCGCGCACGTTGCAGACCATTTCGATACAGATCGTGGGGCGGGATGTTGGAGGTCGCCACCAATACAACACCACGTTGAAACAGGGCCTGAAAAAGCATCCCCAAGATCATCGCATCCGTAATGTCGGAGACAAAAAATTCATCGAAACAAATAATATCGGCTTCAGATTTAAACTTTTCAGCGACCAATTCAAGGGGATCATGGACATCGCCTAACGCATTAAGCTCATTATGCACCCGATACATAAAACGGTGAAAGTGAACCCGCATTTTTTTCTGATAAGGCAATGCATCGAAAAAAGTGTCCATTAGATAAGTCTTTCCACGTCCAACCCCTCCCCAAAAGTACAAACCTTTGGGTGCGCTGGGCGCCAATGTTTTTTTTCCTAGCCATCGTTTCCAACCTGCTACTTGCTTCGCCTGCGCACTGACATAATGAATAAATTCATGATAGAGATTGTCCAAAGCTTCAACAGCCTTCACTTGGTCTTCATCCTCTTGAAAACCATGGCTTTTTATATCATTTCTATAACGCTCTATTGGGGTCATCACTGCACTCACATTCTAAAGGTGGCTTGAAACTACTGAGCACAACCCACGCATTTTTCTTTATCGTCTTGGTTTCTCATAGTAACATGTCCGATGAGCATGTGTCGTAAACAACAAAAAACATGTTAAATAACAATAAATAAGGAGCAACTATGCCTTGGATTTATGCCCTCGTAGGTTTGCTTGTCGGTGCTGGTTTAGGAGTCGTCATCTCACGTGTTACCACTCCGGGATACAAAAAAAACCAGAGTATTCATAAAGAGCTAGCCACCGCCAAATTCGAGTTGGAACAACAAAAACAAGATCTTGCAGACCACTTTGCCCAAACGGCTGAAATGCTCGATTCTTTAGGTAGAGAATACACGAAGCTTTACCAGCACATGGCGAAAACGTCTTCGGAGTTGCTGCCTAATACTCCTGAGCAAGATAACCCATTCAGCAAAAGGGTTTCACAGCAGTCGCACACCAGTGATGTTAAGCACGTAGAGGAAATACCACCTCTCAATCAGGCACCAAAAGACTACGTCGCGGGCGAATCCCCCTCTCCTACTGAGGAGCGAAACACGTCGACCGAAACAGACCCTACCCAAAGCACTCAAGCCACCTAGTTTTAACTAAAGCTTTGCTGAACTTTGCAAAGCTTTTTGAGTCATAACTCCCATAACTGTCGATTGATTTCTTGTTTTTGAAACAAATATTAACTATCAGGCCTTACCTTAATTAGGAGTTACCAGATGAAAAAACCTTTGCTTGCTTTAACCGTTCTATCCTTAAGCTTGAGTTCAATCATCACCCCTTTACCTGCAGTAGCGGCATTACCCCTTTCTATCGATGGGGAACAATTGCCAAGTTTAGCCCCAATGCTAGACGCAGTAACACCTGCCGTCGTTAGTATCGCGGTTGAAGGTACACAAGTCTCGAAACAACGAATACCTGAACAATTTCGTTTTTTCTTTGGCCCTGAATTTCCAACCGAGCAACTTCAGGAACGTCCCTTTAGGGGCTTAGGTTCTGGTGTCATCATTAACGCGGAAAAAGGCTATATCGTGACCAACTATCACGTCATCAACGGAGCCGAAAAGATCCGAGTCAAGCTTTATGATGGCCGAGAGTATGAGGCCGAGCTGGTCGGTGGCGATCAAATGTCAGACGTCGCTTTACTGAAACTGGAAAAAGCGAAAAATCTCACTGAGATAAAGATTGCAGATTCCGACAACTTGCGAGTCGGTGATTTCACTGTCGCGATTGGTAACCCCTTTGGACTCGGTCAAACAGTGACTTCAGGTATCGTCTCTGCTTTAGGACGCAGCGGTCTCAATATCGAAAATTTCGAAAATTTCATTCAAACTGATGCGGCGATCAACAGTGGTAATTCAGGTGGCGCCTTGGTGAATTTAAAAGGTCAACTGATTGGTATTAATACTGCAATATTGGGTCCCAATGGCGGTAATGTGGGAATCGGTTTCGCTATACCTTCAAATATGATGACGAATTTAACCGACCAAATCTTAGAATTTGGAGAAGTTAAGCGAGGTATGCTTGGCGTTCAGGGCGGAGAAATTACGTCTGAGCTGGCTGAAGCTTTGGGATATGAATCGAGTAAAGGCGCATTTGTTAGCCAAGTCGTGCCAGATAGCGCTGCTGATAAAGCGGGTCTTCTAGCTGGAGATGTCATTATCTCTATCAATAAAAAGTCGATACATTCTTTTAGCGAGCTAAGAGCGAAAGTCGCTACCATTGGCGCAGGGAAAAAAGTCACACTTGGTGTAGTACGTGATGGTAAGCAGGAGAATTTCGAGGTCACCTTAGGTGAACAACAGAATGCCAAGGCTTCCGCTGAAAAACTCCATGCCGGTCTATCCGGTGCAGAGCTCACCAACACGACCTCAAGCGACAAAATACAAGGGGTTCGAGTCTCCTCTGTTGAGAAAGGTTCTAAAGCTGAAGCCTATCAGTTGGCAAAAGATGACATTATTATCGGTGTGAACCGTAAGCGAATTAAGAATCTGGCAGAATTGAGAAAAATTCTCGAACATGAACCAAGCGTATTGGCACTCAACATCCAAAGAGGCGACCGTACAATTTACTTGGTCGTTCGGTAAAAGTGCGATCACGGCTTTAAAGGATGGCAGGATTTCCTGCCATCCTTTTATTATTACCTCTTCTAATGCTATCCTTTCGCGACTTGTTAGAAACCGAGAATGGTTAGGAAGATATGATGCAATTCTTATTGCGTTCAATAGGTTTAGGCCTAGCAACAGCTATAATATTACTACTCGCCATTCCCTCACTGCGCTCGACACTTATCCCGGAGAATATCCGAGATGAAATAACAATTACCACCGGGCAAGAAATCTCTTTTAATAGCGCTGTACGCAAAGCTGCTCCGGCCGTGGTCAACATCTACAGCAGAAAATACACAGAAGATGACCGCTCCAAACTACTCACTCAGGGGTTAGGTTCCGGCGTTATTGTCAGCGACAAAGGTTATATTATTACCAATTACCATGTTGTCGCTCAGGCCGATCAGATTGTTGTTGCTCTGCAAGATGGCCGCGTTGCTGCCGCTCAGCTCGTTGGCACCGATCGGAATACCGATATTGCTGTTTTACGGGTCGAAGGCAACAACTTACCTGTCATTCCGCTCAACCCAACATACTCCCCCAAAGTCGGTGATGTGGTACTCGCAATAGGTAACCCCTACAATCTTGGTCAAACAACCACCTTTGGTATAGTCTCCGCGACAGGCCGCTCCTCAATCAGCGCCGGCGGCCGACAAGCTTTTATTCAAACGGATGCCGCGATCAATGAAGGGAATTCCGGAGGGGCACTGGTCAACACCAGGGGAGAACTGGTTGGAATCAATACGGCTTCTTTTCAGCAAGCGACTGAACTAGAAACCGATGGGATATCCTTTGCGATTCCCTTTAACCTGGCCAACAAGATCATGCAGAAAATCATTGCTGATGGACGAGTGATTCGCGGGTATATCGGCATTGACGGACAAGATATCAATTCCGTTACCTCACGCCTTTTGGGCAATGAGCACATAGGCGGTATTGTCGTTTTGGGCGTCGACCCAAATGGCCCAGGCGCGGAAGCTGGCTTCCAAGCACAAGATATTATTTTGGAAATTGACGGACATAAGATCAACGGTCGCCAAAGTGTTATGGATATTGTCACAGAACTGCGTCCAGGCACCACGGTTGCTGTCCTTATTTTACGTAAAGGTAAAGAGCAGACATTGGACGTGACCATTACCGAAGATACACGCAAAATATAACCTCTGACATCGGCTCTGGAGTACTATTAACGCGGTACAAGAAAAAACCCATGCGAAAGCATGGGTTTGATTTACTCGCTATCGTCTTGTCCTTGAGGGGACAGTCCCTCTATATCTATGCTGGTTACTCGTTGCAAACCTCGTGGAAGTAAACTGCCTCTGCGGCCTCGCTCTCCTCGGAAACTGTCCAAATCGACAGGCTTAAGCCCCAATTTCCTCTTACCAGCGTAAAGCGTCAGGCTAGCCCCTTGAGGGAGCACCAAGAGATGAGAGACGACTTCCTCACGCTCTTTGGCTTTCGCTGCCGGTATGTTAATGATTTTATTGCCCTTACCTTTACCAAGTTGAGGTAGGTCTTTAATCGGAAATAACAACATTCTTCCCTGATTCGTGATCGCGATAATTTCATCAGTGTCCAAATTATTGACGATAAAGGGCGTCAATACCTCTGAGTTTTGAGGGAGGGTCACTAAGGCTTTACCACTACGATTTTTTGATAATAGATCACTACCTTTACACACAAAACCATAGCCTGCATCAGAGCCCACCAGCCAAGATTGGTCCTCTTCACCCATAACGACATGACGAATACTCGTTTCAGCATTAATGTTCAAGCGACCAGTAATAGGCTCACCTTGACTACGTGCAGAAGGTAACGAATGCGACTCTAAAGAGTAACTGCGCCCATCATTGCCAATAAACACTGCCGGCTGACTACTTTTTCCGCGTGCATGAGTTAAATATTGGTCACCTGATTTGTAATTTAACGTCGTGGCATCCACATCGTGACCTTTCGCATGTCGGATCCAACCTTTGTCAGACAACACAACCGTAATCGGTTCACTCGGAACGAGGTCACGTTCAGTGAGCGCTTTTGCTTCTGCGCGTTCCATCAAAGGTGAACGACGATCATCACCATACTTCTCTGAATCCGCTTGAATTTCTCTTTTTAACAGTGTGTTAAGACGACGATCCGAGCCCAGCAACTTCTCTAATTTTTCGCGCTCTTTCTCCAACTCATCCTGCTCACCGCGCAGTTTCATCTCTTCCAATTTGGCAAGGTGGCGAAGTTTCGTATCGAGAATGGCGTCAGCTTGAATATCACTGATCCCAAACCGAGCCATTAACACGGCTTTAGGCTCATCTTCGGTGCGAATAATTTCGATCACTTCATCGAGATTAAGATAAGCGACCAATAAACCTTCTAAGATGTGTAATCGCGCGAGGACTTTATCCAAACGATGTTGCAATCGGCGGCGAACGGTTGTTCTGCGAAATTCAATCCACTCAGATAAGACCTGCACCAAACCTTTAACTTGAGGTCGGTTATCTAAACCAATCATATTAAGGTTAACGCGGAAATTCTTTTCAAGATCCGTGGAGGCGAACAAATGGTTCATTAATTGGTCGCAGTCTATGCGGTTGGAGCGAGGAACAATAACAATACGCGTCGGATTTTCATGGTCTGATTCATCACGTAAATCTTCAACCATTGGAAGCTTCTTCGCCCTCATTTGACCCGCTATCTGTTCAAGTAATTTCGCGCCTGAAACTTGATGCGGCAAAGCAGTGATAACAATATCATTGCCTTCTTTGTGCCATACCGCACGCATTTTGATGCTACCACGACCGGTACGATAAATTTTTTCAATCTCAGCTTTTGGAGAAATAATTTCCGCTTCGGTTGGATAATCCGGTCCCTGAACAAAGTTCATCACATCAGCTAATTCTGACTTGGGATGGTCAATGAGATGTATAGCCGCTTCCGCTATCTCACGAACATTGTGTGGCGGGATATCCGTTGCCATCCCAACAGCAATACCGGTAATTCCATTGAGTAGAATATGAGGTAAACGTGCTGGTAACATTTGAGGTTCTTTCATCGTACCATCAAAGTTTGGCTGCCACTCAACGGTACCTTGGCCCAATTCACCCAACAAAACCTCCGCAAATTTTGATAATTTTGCTTCGGTATAACGCATAGCTGCAAACGACTTGGGATCATCTGGTGCTCCCCAGTTACCCTGACCGTCAACAAGTGGATAACGATAAGAAAACGGCTGTGCCATCAATACCATGGCTTCATAACACGCCGAATCGCCATGTGGATGGTATTTACCCAGCACGTCCCCAACGGTTCGAGCTGATTTTTTGTATTTAGCCGTCGCTGAAAGCCCTAATTCTGACATCGCATAAATTATGCGCCGCTGAACTGGTTTTAAGCCATCACCTATATACGGCAGGGCACGGTCCATAATGACGTACATTGAGTAATTGAGGTAAGCATCTTCGGTGAACTTGCGCATTGGCAGCTGTTCAACGCCATCGTAAGTAATTTCTGTCGACATTCCTTAAACCTCTGCCATATCGCCATTGCTCTGCAACCAAGAACGTCGGTCATCCGCACGTTTTTTGCCTAAAAGCATGTCCATCATTTCCATTGTCGCTTGAGAATCATCGATCGTTAGTTGCACTAACCTTCGGGTATTTGGGTCCATGGTTGTTTCACGCAACTGAAGGGGATTCATCTCACCCAACCCTTTGAATCGTTGAACATTAATCTTAGCTTTCTTCTTTGAGAGGCGTTCAAAAATACCCTCTTTTTCATCGTCATCCAGGGCGTAAAAGACTTCTTTCCCACAATCAATACGATACAGTGGTGGCATCGCGACATAAATATGCCCAGCTTCAACCAGAGCTCGGAAATGGCGAGTAAATAGAGCACATAGCAGAGTCGCAATATGCAACCCATCAGAATCCGCATCGGCGAGAATACAAATCTTGCCATAACGCAAGCTTTCAAGATTGTCGTTATCTGGGTCGATACCTAACGCAACAGAAATATCGTGAACTTCCTGCGACGCTAAAACCTGATCGGCAGAGACTTCCCAAGTATTAAGAATCTTGCCTCGCAATGGCATCACTGCCTGAAACTCACGATCGCGCGCCTGCTTCGCTGAACCTCCTGCCGAATCGCCTTCAACGAAGAAAATTTCGGTCCGGTTTAAATCCTGAACAGAACAATCGGTTAATTTACCAGGCAATGCTGGCCCTGACGCCACTTTCTTACGGACGACTTTCTTACTGGCACGCATACGCCGATGCGCATTGGCAATACAGACTTCTGCCAGTTGCTCTGCCAATTGAGGTTTCTCGTTCAACCAGAGACTAAATGCATCTTTAACCACACCAGACACAAAAGCAGCCGTCTGACGGGAAGAAAGACGTTCTTTTGTCTGGCCGGCAAATTGTGGATCTTGCATTTTAACGGACAAAACGTATGAGCAGCGTTCGAAAATATCATCTCCGGTTAGCTTAACCCCTCTAGGCAACAGATTGCGAAATTCACAAAACTCTCTCATCGCATCCAGCAACCCTTGGCGCAGCCCGTTGACGTGGGTGCCTCCCTGTGCAGTTGGAATAAGATTAACGTAACTCTCGGTGATCATTTCTCCGCCTTCAGGCTGCCAAATGATCGCCCAATCAGCGGCTTCAGTTTCGGCCGAAAATTCACTGGTAAACGGCTCTTGTGGCAAGACGGTGTAACCTTTCACCCCTTCTGCAAGGTAATCTTTCAGGCCATCCTCGTAGTACCATTTGTGTTCGTTACCATTGACTCTGTCAGAGAAGGTGATCTCAAGCCCCGGACACAACACCGCTTTTGCTCGAAGATTGTTCAGTAAACGCGTAACAGAGAAATTGGGAGAATCGAAATATTGGCCATCAGGCCAAAAATGAACACTGGTGCCTTTGTTGCGCTTGCCACAGGTTCCTGTCACCGTTAAATCGGAAACTTTATCGCCATGTTCAAAAGCAATGTCGTAGACTTGCCCATCTCTGCGAACGGTCACTTCCACGCGCTTAGAAAGCGCATTGACAACTGAAATTCCGACGCCATGAAGGCCACCAGAAAATTGATAATTCTTATTAGAAAATTTACCACCTGCGTGTAATTTACACAGGATCAGTTCCACACCGGAAACCTTCTCTTCCGGGTGTATATCAACGGGCATGCCACGACCGTCATCAGTAATTTCCAATGATTGATCAGCATGTAAAATCACTTGAACTTTGGAGGCGTGTCCGGCTAACGCTTCATCGACACTGTTGTCGATGACTTCTTGCCCCAAGTGATTGGGACGTGCGGTATCCGTATACATCCCAGGTCGGCGACGTACTGGCTCCAAACCATTAAGAACCTCAATGGCCCCAGCATTATATTGTTCAGTCATAATACGGATTATCGTTATGTAGAATAAATGGACTACTGAGCGAATAGGGTGTTGTGGTTTTTTTAATTATTGTCAACATTGAAAAAACATCACAAGCTATCCCCATTAATGTAAAGCTCAGTACAGGTGAAACATAGTCTGGAAGAGAAAGCACTATGTCAAGAGAGATAACTAAGTTACCTGTAAATTTATGACTCCTCCCCCAATGAGGAACTATAGGCCAAGAAATTCAATAATACTCTTAGGATAGCGTTCAAAACCAACAAAGCTATGGTCCCCGCCCGGCTCAACGGTCTGTTTAGACCCTGAAAATTTTGTGATGGCCTCACGGTAGTCCAAAACTTCGTCTCCGGTTTGTTGGAGTAACCAGAAATCCGCAGGGTCGGCTAAGGTCGGAGTATCAAGCGCCTTTAGCTCTCCAATGTGTTTATTTTCTAACTCATAGCATTGCTGAGTATAGGGGTTTTTCTGCGGTCCCAAGTAATCAACTAACAGCTCGTACGGCTTGACCGCTGGGTTGATGACAACCGCTTTACACCCAAATTGTGTATTGAGCCACATCGACATATAGCCACCAAGAGAACTTCCGATAAGACCAATTTTATCATTGGCTCCATAGTTCCGGATAATATTGCGCAAATAATCAGCGGCCAGTTGAGGAAAGCACGGTAGCTGGGGAATAAGAAGGTCGATATCGGGACGATGTCGCTGGCAGTACTCTGACATGACACTCGCCTTATGAGATAAGGGAGAGCTGTTAAAACCATGGATATAAATCAGCACAAGCGATGGCATAATGGCCTCAATTCACTTTAATCAGTAGCCAGAGGAACTAAAGTCCGGTTGATAACTGCCTGCGGGCAAGCGTGTTACTTGGGTCTCAAGTCCCCCATCAGGAAACAAAACCATCTCCCGCCAGCCAGGCGAGCGATTGTCGAGACAGAAATCATCAGATTTCGGTTTAAACTGTACGCAAGTTGATGGTGTCGCCATGACACGAATTCCATGATGCATCACATTCATATCTTGGTGAACATGACCGCACACGACCGCTTTGACGTTACTATGTTGCTCAATCACAGCCCAAAACTGTTGTGCATTTTTCAGATTATGCTGATCCAACCAAGCGCTTCCAATCAACAACGGATGATGGTGCAATAAAATTAACGTATGCCTGTTTGGATACTGCGACAAACTCTGCTCTAGAACCGCTAACTGCTTTTCACAGAGGAAACCATGTGGCACGCCCTCAACTTGAGAATCAAGCGACACCATCTGCCAAGCATCTCCAAGTAGCACATGTTCAATTTGCTTGATTTGCTCAGATGGGATGACTGAAGCCATCGTCGGCTTATAATCGTGGTTACCTGGCAACCAAAAACACGATTTCTTAAGAGATGAAATCCCCTGCGCGAAACGTTGATAAGATACTTTAGAATGATCTTGGGTAATATCCCCAGTGGCCAATAACGCATCGTAGGCAGGATTTATTTTTGCAATTGCATCAACAACAGCGAGAAAACTATCGCTAGTATTCACGCCTAACAGGCTACCGTCCGCTGCTTCAAACAGGTGAGTATCGGTTATTTGTAGCAGTCTGATGCTGCCATCTGATGTACTTGACGTTACGTTCAAAACTAAAAAACCTAAATATTAAGTGGCGTACGACTAATACCATGCCTTAAACAAAAGGATAACCAATCCCCCAAAAACCGATTCAGCTGTACTTTTTCATCTTGTTGAACCATTTTAGCATTTGGGTATTCATAACGAGCATGAACCCTCTTCAAATGCGCACATTCACACACTTCCGCTACGCGAGCATCGTGATAAAGCCTGACAGACATTTTTGGCAATGGAAATACTGGTACGTCATCACTTTGACAGATATCGACCAAAGTTGTGTACTTTGTGACTTCACACACCAGAATTTGGTAGCTCATGTTGGCTGCCTGATAGCAACGGACGTCCCCGACCTTAGCTGCATTAGGTATTAGCGCATTGAGCTTGGCATAATTGGTTTCATAAGTACGCATCAGATCAGACAAATCAACGTGATACGATTTTTTAACTGCTACTTGTGCCATTTTTCTCTCAAAGATTGATGATTAAGCTGTAACCATTGCAATGCAATAATTGACGCTCCATTTTCAAACTTCCCATCGACAACCCATTGATAAGCGGTATCGCGATCGACAACTTGAACTCTTATATCCTCTCCTTCATAGTCTAAACCATGAATGCCTTGAGCGGTGAACGCATCCACTTTTCCGATATACACATCTAACTTCTCGGAACAACCTCCAGATGAAGGGTAATAAGACGTCACCTTAATCATATCATTGACTGAGATACCCGCTTCTTCCATGGCTTCACGCCGCGCGACTTGTTCCGGCAGCTCGCCAGTGTCAATCATGCCAGCAATAATTTCCAGTTGCCAAGGTGATTCATGCTCTAAAGCGCCGACTCTTATTTGCTCAATAAGCACAACCTGATCCGTCACAGGGTCGTAAGGCAGTAAGCTGACTGCGTGTCCTCGCTCAAACATCTCTCTTTCAATCACTTGACTCCAACCACCCGCAAATAACTTATGCCTAAAACGGTATTTGATCATCCTAAAAAAACCCTGAAAGAGCGTTTCTTTTGAAATAATTTCTATATCTTGTGGCGTAAATTGGCTTTGTTTGTTGTCAGATAGTTGCATTTGGCACCTCAGTGAGTGAGTCTTATAGTTTACTCAGACAAAAGCTTAACTTCCAAGGGCACGGTTCAACTTTTTATATAATATTTATTTTCTGAGTTAAATTGATGCACTAAATATATTGCACAAGTGGATAATTAAGTGTAAAAAGTTGCAAAGTTTTGCGTAAATTAGCATCGGTATGAGTTACACTCTCGCTGTATCATCTTTCGTATTTTGGCAGGAATAGGACCTATGAAAAAACTGCTTCCACTATTTATTAGTGCAGCTCTAGGCAGCCTAAGCACCCAAGCTTTCGCTGATACACTAACGGAAATTTATAACCAAGCAAAAGACAGTGACCCGACTCTGTTGAGTGCCGCCGCGACGCGTGAATCTGCGTTCGAGGCCATTACATCAAGCCGTGCAACCTTGCTGCCTCAAATCAACCTGACGGCCGCTTATGACGTCAACCGCGGCAAGTTAACGGATGTTGATAACGATTCTGAGGCTTGGAATGCAACGGTAGGATTCACACAAGAGCTGTACGATCGTTCAAGCTGGATTACTCTCGATACCGCAGAGAAAGGGGCCCGAAAAGCTGATGCTTCCTATGCAGCCACTCAGCAGGCATTGATTCTTCGCGTCGCCACCGCTTACTTTGAGGTTCTACGAGCACAAGACAATTTGGTGTTTGTGCAAGCAGAAAAAGCCGCCGTCGGCCGCCAACTTGAGCAAACCAAACAACGCTTTGAAGTCGGCCTCTCTGCTATCACTGACGTACACGATGCGCAGGCACAATATGACTCCGTTCTTGCTGACGAAGTACTGGCGGAAAATAGTCTACTCAATAGTTATGAAGGTCTTAGGGAAATCACGGGACTGGAACATTCAAATCTGAATGTGCTCGATATTGCGCGTTTTTCGGCCAGCAAAACGGAAACACCGGTTAACGAACTGGTCGAGGAAGCCCAGCAAAAAAACCTAAGTTTGCTGTCGTCTCGTATATCAAAAGACATCGCCAAAGATAATATTTCTCTTCAACGTTCTGGCCACCTACCCTCACTAACCTTGGACGGCGGTTATACGCTTGCTGAACAGAAAAAAAGTGACCGAGTCTCTCAGAATTACGATTCCGACAACTTCAATATAGGAGTGAATCTCGCGGTTCCCCTGTACTCTGGTGGTTCGACAACATCACTGACGAAACAAGCAGAGTTTGATTTCGTTGCGGCAAGTCAGGACCTCGAAGCAACCTACCGCAGTGTGGTCAAAGATGTGCGTGGCTTCAACAACGACATTAACGCCAATATCGGCGCAATCCGAGCGTATGAGCAAACGGTGGTGTCGGCAAGATCGGCGTTGGAAGCGACAGAAGCGGGGTTTGATGTCGGAACACGAACCATTGTGGATGTTCTCGATTCGACACGTAATCTCTATGACGCCAATAAAAACTTATCGAACGCGCGGTACAATTACATCTTAAGTGTACTTCAACTGCGTCAGGCGGTCGGCTCACTGAGTGAGCAAGACATCTTAGACATCAGTGCTGGCTTAAAAGAAGAAGCAAGCAGCTAAATGTGAAAAAAGAGGTTAATGTTCTCGCATTAGCCTCTTTTACTTCGTATTGCCAATCAATAGATAAGATTGGTCCCAACATTCTTGTCTACCCAGCGTATCTCTCTGCTGTCGCGACGCAGTATCAGCGTCACATCAATCGGCCGTTGAACATACACAGCAAACTGCCAAGAAAAAGCCACTTGCCAATGAATGTGATTGAGGGTCCGTAAATCGAGAGATGGGTTATCAATTATCCAACGCTCATCACCCTGAGAAAGAGTAAGGCTATCCACTTCAAGTGTGGCGAGCAGACCTCCATCAGACTCCAATGATAAACTGCCCTGAATCACTGGCTCGATATTTTTTCCAATGTTGGTATTTTATTTAACCAGAATTGGCTTTCAAGTTGAATCGGTGGCTGAGTAACCAGCGCCTTACCATCCCCCTTCGAAAGAATAGGCATTGCAGAGCACCCAGCAAAAACCATCACACCCATGGCAATACACAAGGCAGTTCTCTTCACGGTGATCACCTTTGAGCCAACCACTCTTTAAGTGTTGAAATATCATTCCGGTATTCATTCTTAATCTCTTCAACCCAGTCATCAATATTTTTCCACCAAGCCGGCAAATCTGGGGACTGAGCCTTCTGAGCCACTTTCTGAATGTGCTTTAAACCTATCGATCCTGCTGCCCCTTTGATTTTATGTGATTCAGACACGATTCCTGACTGATGCTTTGCAATCATATTGGAGTCTAGAACTTCCACATATTCAGGCATCATCTTCTCAAACATCTCGATACTGTCGAGAACCGGTTGAGTTCCAACGATTCCGATGTAAGATTCCAGCATATCAAGGTCCAAAATGCGCTCGTACAAATCGTTGCTTTCTGCGCCATCATGGGACGCTCCCCGTTCTAGTTCAGGGGAGGTATCTTGAGAAGAGAGTTTGGCCATTACATCCTGGACCGCCGTCACTGATAATGGCTTACTTATCGCGTCATCCATCCCTTTTTCTAGGTATTCGTGTTTATTTTTAAGCACGTTGGCCGTTAGGGCCACTAAGGGAGGGAGATCCCGATAAGTGCGTCTAAAAAACTCAGCAACATCAAAGCCAGACATATCCGGTAACTGGATATCAAGAAAGACCAGATCGTAAATTTCTGGATCAAACATTTCAATCGCTTCTTGACCTGTCATCGCAACGCTCACTTCATGTCCCATGCTTTCTAGCAAAGAGCGCGCAACCGTAATATTCAATTCAATATCTTCTACCATAAAAATATTGAGATCCCTATGCGCTGAAGGCAACGTTTCAATTTCTTTGACTCCTTCCGCTAAAGGCACTCGAATCGTCACAGTAAATGTACTCCCAAACCCCTCCTCGCTACTGACTGAAATATCACCATCCATCAATTTAATTAACTGCTTAGAGACAGCCAATCCAATTCCAGTCCCCACCGCATGAAGGTTATCTTTGCCTGATTTCACCTGATAATACATGGCAAAAATTTTATCCATTTCCGTTTCGGGGATGCCTATACCACTGTCCTCGATTTCCATCATGATGGTTGCAATGCCCTGCTCCACTTCAGCATCCACGGTCATCACGACTCCGCCCTCTTTGGTAAACTTCATTGCATTGCTCATCAAATTCCATAAAACCTGACGCAAACGTGTTGCATCGATTTCAATCGCTGTGGGCAAAACGCTTAAACGCTCCAAATCAAAACGTAAACCTTTTTGAGAAGCCATAAGCGCAGAAATACTTTCTATTTCAGCAATAAATTCTTCAAAATTAAGAGGCGCGGGAAATAACTCAAGTTTGCGCCGATCAAACTTATCCATATCGATAATATCGTTAAAAATATTGCCAAGCGTAATCGCACTTACGTTGATCGTTTGCATATGATGTCTTTGTTCATCGTTTAAATGCGTATCCAAGAGCATACGGCTCAAACCAACAATGCCGTTTAAGGGAGTCCGCAATTCATGGCTAATCGTAGAGATAAAGGTTGTTTTGTCTCTGCTGGCTTTCTCTAGAGACTCTTCATGCCGTTTGCGCTCGGTAATATCTCGGCCAAACCCGACCAAACCCAAATGTCGCCCATCTTTGCTGTAAAACGGAACTTTACGCAGTTCAAAATAGCTCTTACGACCATCAGGGTATTCCAGCCACTGTTCATAAGTAAGAGATTGATTATCAGCGAAAACTTTTTCATCAGTATCGACAATCTGTTGCGCCACTTCTTTACTATAAACATCCCAAGGCGTAAGACCGACCAACTGATTTTCGGTTTTACCCGTCAGTTCTTCCATCGCTCGATTGCAACCCGAAAACAACCCCTTTGCGTTGCGATAGTATATAAGGTCAGGCGAGGCATCGATAAATGAGCGTAATAAAGCCGTTCTTTCTGCAAGTTCAAGTTGAGTACGCTCACGCTGATAGACTTCATTTTCCAAATCTTTCATGGCTTCTTCACGTGCCTCTTCCGCTTTTATTCTTTCCTCGATTTCTTGATTCAGTTTGGTGATGTTTTGCTGCAATTGGTGGTTCAGTTCCTGATCACGTGATCGCATGTCCTTTAGTTTAGAAACAAGCTTAGACAAGCGCTGCCGGGATTCTTCTAATTGATCGACAACAACAGAAAGGAAATACACCGCCCAAGGGGTAATCAGCAGTCCAAAGAAAACAGAGCGCACGATATCAAGATCATCGACATGACCACTTAATACCAGAGTGATACCAACCTGAACAACAACAGCCAAAGCCACGAGTGCGAGAGCCAGTAAAATAGAGAAACGCAAAATGCCAAGTTTGACCAAAAGATCAACATAATACTGAGCAAGGTTTTTTATCGGTTTCATAAAGGATCCGAACGATAACAATCAAAGAATGTTACCTTTTTTCCTTTCATACCGCTAAGAGTTCCGAAAGGGGGATCAGGTTAATTTTCGGATGTGTGATGAACACAGGTCTGATTTCTTCCGTTGGCTTTCGCTTGATACAAAGCACTGTCTGCTAAAGCGATCAAGTTTTCCCTACGATCAAACTTGACAGGAATCACCGTTGCTAACCCAATACTGACCGTTAGCACTGGCGCAACTTCAGAGGCCTGATGAGCCAGATTAAGTCGGGCAATTTCATCGTGTATCTTTTCAGCCACTTGCGTTGCGCCAGTGGCTGTGGTGTTGGGTAAAATGAAACCGAATTCTTCTCCACCATATCGGGCAACACAATCACTTGAACGGAATAATACAGATTTGAAAACCCGCGCCACCTCGACCAAGGCCTCATCACCAAGCTGGTGACCGTAGTAATCGTTATAGCCTTTAAAGTAATCAATGTCGCACAACATAATACTTAACGGCTTCGCTTCTCGCACATGCAATGGCCATAAGGTTGCCAGTTGCTCATCAAAACGACGACGATTGGCAATTTGCGTCAAACTGTCCATAAAACTGAGGCGTTCGAGTTCCTGATTTGCTTGTTCTAATTTCTGTGCCGCCAAGTAACGTTCTGAAACATCTCTTGCAAGAATGAGAACGCCATTCGTACCAGAAGCCGGATCACGAAATGGTGATTTGACGACCTCATACCAAGTCACGTCACCATTACTATTAATTACCTGATCGATAAAACGTAATGAAACGCCCTCAAAGAGCACCTTCTGATCCGTCTGAGATAAGCGACTATAAGCTTTCTCTGGAATCACATCCTGGAGCCGCTTGCCAAGCAAGTCATCCACATCAGAAATCCCTAATGCTTTGACAAATGGCTTGTTGCAAGCCTGATACACCATATTTTCATTGAAGATCCCGATTGAATCGGGGCTTGATTCAAGAATATTATGTAAAATGGTATCCCGCTGGGCCAGAGCAACTTCTGTATCCTGACGTTTGTCCATTTCTTCGCGAAGGTTTTTCTGCATAAGGTGCCAATCCGTCACATCGTGACTGATACCAATACTGCCCAACTTTTCCCCAGCAGAAGATAATAAAATGTTTTGGTAAGTCTCCAATAGGCAACTTCGCCCATCAGAATCGGTTGTCCAACGCCTCTTATTGGCACGGCCTTTCACAACACCTTCTATATCGGCACTGCCCTCTTCCACACGTTCACCCCAAAAACGTTCGAACGCCTTATTTTTTGACAGGACTTGACCATGATTGTCTTTAATAAAGACCAGCTCAGATAAATTATCTAATGCGCTACGTACCACTGAAAGTGATTCAATTTCTCGCTCTCTTTCATCGTGGGAGGCCTGATGTGTAGAAACGTAAAGTAGCCAACAGGCTTGGCGACGATACACTGTTTTTCTTCCGCTGATGGTGACTTTGATGCATGTATTTTTCGAGATATTCCACTCTAGTGGTAAATCATTAAAGCCAAGGCTAGAAAATGTGCCTGCAACCGACACCAATAGATCGTCAGAGACAGTCTCTGGCAACAGATAAAACTTCCCAACTCGACGAATCCCCAGAAGCTGTATCGCTTTATTATTTGACAACAATAGTTGTCCAGAACGAGCTTCTACGATCAGCAGCGCCGAAGGGACGTCTTGAATCAGAGCATCAATATGTTTTTGCAGTAGGGAATAGCCAGCCGCGACCAAGATGACGATCAAAAAAAGGCCCATCAGTGCCCAACCGGACCCGCTAGCTATGTCCAAAAACCAATAAAACACGTGCTCCATGTCGATACTCTATTTTTAAACGCCATCTATTAATAAGATTACGAAAGATATCAGTTTATTGCTGACAATTCTGTATTTATCAACCATTCGGTACTGATCAGTAATGATGAGCAACCCTTCCTCCAATAAATAACGCACCAGTGAGTTTGAGCAGAACATAATAAAGACACCTATGCGCAAAAACAGTATATACGCCACGCATTGTATTAAAAATCATCACATTCTTTGACTTTCTCCTTCTATGGAGCTCAATGCTTCCACGCCAACGATTTGTACAAAAATAACATAAATGAAAAAAACAAAGATAAAGACACCCAAGTACAGAAAGCTCAGAATAAGTAAGAAATGAATAAAGATTTTACAATAACTAATATATGAAATTTAAAGTCACTCATGGAGCATAAAAAGTCACAAAAAATCCAAAAACACACAATCGAGACATGATTTTGATTGCAATGCAATCGGATATAAATGTAGGATAATTTCACCAAAATACTAAATCGTGTAATTTTATAGGCACTAAAACGCCGGTAATGACCGATAGAAATAGGTATGAATCACTCGACAGTGATCAAACATGGAATTCACCAGGATGTGTTATCTCGCAATTTTTTCTTGTGGGATAAACAACGAAGTCAAGCTTACCCGTCAAAACGACTTCGAATCACAATGTAAAGGACAAGACGCGAGCCAGCGGAGACTGGGACAATCTGCGTCGATTGAACAGGAAGGATGTCGCTATGTCAGAGAAACAATCCGTTTCACAAGGGCTGTATACGCCGGAATTAGAACATGATGCTTGTGGCATCGGCTTTGTTGCCCACTTGAAAAACCGCAAATCGCATCAAATTGTGAAACAGGCTCTAGAGATGCTAGCGCGAATGGAACACAGAGGTGGACAAGGGTGTGACCCATGCAGTGGTGACGGCGCCGGTATCTTGTTACAGAAACCCCACGAATTTCTCTTGGAAGAGGCCGTTAAACTTGGCATCAAACTGCCTTGCTTCGACCAATACGGTGTTGGTGTCGTGCTCTTTCCAAGAGACAAATATCAACGTGAGCAGTGCAGAGATATCCTAGAGCGTAATGCGCAACGTTTAGACCTCGAAATCATTGGTTATCGGGTTCTGCCGACCGACAACAGTATGATTGGTGCCGACCCGCTCAGTACAGAACCTCAATTTGAACACGTATTTGTCACAGGCGGCCCCGCAACCACTGCCAAAGAACTTGAACGTAAACTTTACGTTCTGCGCAACTATACCATCCGAGTGTGCCTTGAAAGCGTCTCAAATATCAAAGACGGCTTTTATATCAATTCAATGTCTTATAAGACTCTGGTTTACAAAGGCCAGCTCACCACAGAGCAAGTACCACAATATTTTTTAGACTTACAAAACCCAACCATGGTGACGGCACTGGCGCTGGTGCATTCACGTTTCTCGACAAATACGTTCCCGAGATGGCGACTGGCTCAGCCATTTCGCTACATTGCTCACAATGGTGAAATTAATACGGTTCGCGGCAATTTAAATTGGATGAAAGCACGTGAAGCCATCATTGAATCCGACCTTTTCACTCCCGCTGAAATAGAGATGCTCCTCCCTATTTGCCAAGAAGGTAGCTCTGATTCGTCTAATTTTGATATGGCTTTGGAACTGCTGATCCTCTCGGGGCGTAGCTTACCTCACGCTCTAATGATGATGATCCCTGAAGCATGGCAAGAAAATACCAACATGGATCCAACACGCCGTGCCTTCTATCAATATCACGCCAATGTTATGGAACCCTGGGATGGTCCAGCCTCTATCTGTTTTACCGACGGCGTTCAAGTGGGGGCAACTCTTGACCGAAATGGCCTACGTCCCTCCCGCTATACTGTAACGAAAGACCACTATCTCATCATGGCGTCAGAATCGGGCGCGGTTGATGTAAAACCAGAAAATGTCCACTTTCGTGGCCGCCTCCAACCTGGCCGTATTTTTGTTGCCGATTTAGAGCAAGGCCGAATCATTTCCGATCAAGAAGTGAAAGATACCATCGCTCAATCTCAACCTTATGAAACTTGGGTACAAGAAAATCTACTCACATTAAATCACCTATCTGACGCAAGCAATCAGTTCAGCCAGCCTTCCCCACAACGCTTGCTCCATCGCCAACAAGCATTTGGCGTCAGTAGCGAAGAGGTCAATGAACTTATCGTTCCCATGGCAAGAGAAGGTAAAGAGCCTTTATCAGCAATGGGGGCTGACTGGCCACTAGCCATACTGTCCCATCAGTCACAACACCTCTCAAACTACTTCAAGCAGCTTTTTGCTCAGGTGACCAACCCTCCTATCGATCCCATTCGTGAACGAATGGTCATGTCGCTCAATACCTACTTAGGCAAAGATCAAAATCTCCTATCAGAAACCCCGCTTCATTGTCAAAAGGTAGAGCTTGACTCCCCCGTACTGGCTAACTCTGAATTGGAAAAACTACGTGCGATTGACAATGAACATCTTCAGGCGAAGACACTGGATATCGTCTTCCAAGCTAATGAGGAAAAGGGCAAACTTGAGCGAGCACTAAAACGTATCTGTCAGTACGCGGAAGACGCTGTCGTCGATGGGTACTCTATTCTCCTACTAACAGACCGCGCTATAAACTCTAACCATGCGGCTATACCAGCCATGCTGGCAGTGGCAGCCGTTCACCATCATTTAATTCGTAAGGGGCTCCGTGCCAAGTGCGACATCGTGGTTGAAACCGGTGATGCACGAGAAACACACCACTTTGCCACCTTGCTTGGTTATGGCGCAAATGCGGTTAACCCATACCTAGTGATTGAAACCATCATTGACCTTCAGCGCACCAAAAAATTGGACCCTGCGGTTAGCCCACGTCATCTATTCGATAACTATCGCAATGCAATCAATGGCGGCCTGCTGAAAATTTTCTCCAAAATGGGGATTTCAACGCTGCAGTCATATCATGGTGCTCAAATTTTTGAAGCATTAGGGATTCATCGTTCTGTGGTTGACAAATACTTCACGGGTACCGTTTCTCGAATTCAAGGGATCACTTTGGACGATATCGCCAAAGAAGTCCTCATCCGTCACCGAATAGGCTATTCACAGCGGGAAATACCGTTGCAACTGCTTGATGTAGGCGGTGTTTATCAGTGGAAGCAACGTGGTGAAAAGCACCTTTTTAATCCAGAAACGATCTCTTTGTTGCAAGAATCTACGCGAAACAAGAATTATGAGCAGTTCAAACAGTACGCTTGCGCGGTGGATAAACAAGGCGATAACGCGGTTACGCTGCGCAGCCAGCTCGCTTTTATCAACAACCCAGCAGGCGCTATCCCAATTGATAACGTCGAATCGATAGAGAGCATTGTTAAACGCTTTGCGACCGGAGCCATGTCATTTGGTTCTATTTCTTATGAAGCTCACTCAACACTGGCTGTGGCAATGAATCGCTTAGGAGCTAAGTCCAACTCCGGTGAAGGCGGTGAAGACCCCGCTCGCTTCAAACGCCAACCAAACGGTGATTGGGAACGCTCCGCAATTAAGCAGGTCGCATCCGGTCGATTTGGGGTGACCTCTTACTACCTGACCAATGCTGATGAATTGCAAATCAAAATGGCTCAAGGCGCAAAACCAGGAGAAGGGGGGCAGCTCCCAGGCGATAAAGTGGATGACTGGATCGGAGCCACCCGTCACTCAACCCCAGGGGTTGGCTTAATTTCGCCACCACCTCACCATGACATTTATTCAATCGAAGATTTAGCTCAACTTATTTATGATTTGAAAAATGCCAACCGAACGAGTCGTGTTAACGTAAAACTCGTCTCTGAAGCCGGTGTCGGCACCATTGCATCTGGCGTCGCAAAAGCCAAAGCTGACGTGGTACTTATTGCGGGTTTTGATGGCGGAACTGGAGCGTCACCAATGTCTTCCATTCGCCACACTGGTTTGCCTTGGGAATTGGGCCTAGCTGAAACACATCAGACACTGTTAAAAAACGGACTGCGCAACCGTATTGTTGTTCAGGCAGATGGTCAGATGAAAACACCTCGCGATCTCGCAGTCGCAACCTTACTCGGTGCAGAGGAATGGGGCGTTGCCACGGCAGCACTCGTGGTGGAAGGTTGTATCATGATGCGTAAATGTCATAAAAACACCTGCCCCGTGGGGATCGCGACACAAAACAAAACTCTACGCGAACGCTTTGATGGCCGTGTTGAAGATGTCGTCACATTTTTTCAATATATGGCTCAAGGCCTACGTGAAATCATGGCAGAGCTTGGCTTTCGTACGATAAATGAGATGGTTGGACAAAGCCACAAGCTAAAAATTCGTCAAGACATTACTCATTGGAAATATAGGAACCTTGACCTGTCTCCATTGCTGCACCTTGAGCCAGCTCGCGATACAGACGGGGTCTTCAACCAAATACAGCAGAACCACAATCTAAACGAGGTGCTCGATCGTCAGCTGATTGATGCGGCACTGCCTGCATTGGAAGGGAGAAAGGCGGTCAGTGTCGAGTTCCCTATCGTCAACACTGACCGCTCGGTAGGCACAATGCTGTCGAATGAAATTTCAAAGGTTTACCAAGATAAAGGACTCCCACTCACATTCAAAACCAAGTTTAAGGGAAGCGCAGGCCAATCCTTTGGAGCGTTTCTGGTAAAAGGAGTGAGATTCGAGGTAGAGGGGGATGCAAACGACTACTGGGGCAAGGGCCTGTCAGGCGGTACTTTAATCCTCTATCCAAACCAAAAATCAAGCATGATTGCCGAAAACAACATTGTCGTAGGTAACGTTTGTTTCTACGGTGCAACTTCTGGTGAGTCTTTCATTCGTGGCATGGCGGGTGAGCGGTTTTGTGTCCGAAATTCTGGGGCCACCGTCGTCGTTGAAGGTATCGGAGATCATGGTTGCGAGTACATGACAGGGGGAGCCGCGATTATTCTGGGGCCAACAGGCCGCAATTTTGCGGCAGGAATGAGCGGTGGCGTGGCGTATGTTTGGGATACGTCAGGTGACTTAGAATCTAAGTTAAACCACGAATTGGTTGATTTGGATCCTATCGGACAAGAAGACAAAATTTTATTGCTTGATCTGCTCAACAAACATATTCAGTTCACCGCAAGTACCGTTGCTCAATCATTTTTGAATGATTTTGAGGCAAACCTGACTTCAATGATCAAGGTCATGCCACGTGATTACAAAACCGTACTTCACAAGCGTCAGGCTCAAACCGAGCCTCAGAAAACAGCAACAGTCATGGAGGCCATATAATGGGAAAGCCTACTGGATTTTTGGAACATGGTCGAGAATTACCAAAGAAGATCGATCCAAAACAGCGGATCAAGAACAATAAAGAATTTGTCCTCAACAAAGAGTTTGGCCATAAAATCAATACGCAGGCTTCTCGCTGTATGGATTGTGGTGTGCCTTTTTGTCACAACGGCTGCCCTATTGGCAACATCATCCCCGAGTTCAACGATGCCGTGTATCGTGATAGTTGGGAAGAAGCATGGAATATTCTGAGCTCGACCAATAATTTCCCAGAATTTACGGGCCGAGTGTGTCCGGCCCCTTGCGAAAGTGCCTGTGTACTCGGCATCAATCAAGACCCTATAACCATTTGTAATATAGAAAAGACCATCGTAGAAACGGCGTATCGTGAAGGCTACGCTAAACCCAAAACACCTCGTTCTCGCACTGGAAAAACAGTAGCCATCATCGGTTCAGGCCCTGCTGGCCTTGCGGCTGCTGAGCAGCTAAATAGCGCTGGTCATACTGTGACAGTATTCGAGCGAGACGAAAAAGTAGGTGGTCTGCTGCGTTTTGGTATCCCAGATTTCAAACTGGGCATGGACGTAATTGATCGTAAGGTAAACCTCATGGCCGAGGCGGGTATCAAGTTTAGAGTCAATCAACACGTTGGAATCAATGTCAATGCTCAGCAATTGCGCCAAGAATTTGATGCCTTATTACTCACTGGCGGTTCAACGGTTCCGCGTAATTTATCCGTCCCAGGTCGTGAGCTCAGTGGTGTCTACTTTGCTCTGGAATTTCTCAACCAGAACAACCGTCGAGCGAACAACATGAGTATAAAAGGTAAAGAGATTCACGCGGCAGGCAAACACGTGGTGGTCATCGGTGGTGGTGATACAGGTTCAGACTGCGTAGGTACCTCTAACCGTCATGGTGCGGCCAGTATTTCACAAGTTGAAATTATGCCTATTCCACCAGAAAAGCGACCAGCAAACATGCCTTGGCCACAGTACCCCATGATTCTTCGTACATCGAGTTCTCATGAAGAAGGGGCTGACCGTCATTGGAATATTCTAACTAAAGCCTTCATCGGCGACGAAGAAGGAAAATTGACAGGCCTACGTATCGCTGACATCGTTTGGGATACGCCACAAGAAGGCGAACGTCCCCACTTCAATGAAGTTGAAGGCAGTGAAAGAGTGATACCTTGTGATATGGCGTTTCTAGCGATGGGCTTCCTTCATCCAGAACCAACCGGTGTATTGGCTCAGCTAGATATTGCACTGGATGATCGTGGTCACGTCGCTACTCAGGACTTTGCCACTAATCAAGCCGGTGTTTTTGCTGCGGGTGATATGCGTACTGGTCAATCTTTGGTTGTACGTTGTATTAACGAAGGACGAGAATCCGCACGAGCAATCGACCAGTATCTAATGGGAAGCTCCCACCTTGAAGCAAAAGCCAGTTCTATGATGCTTTCCGCTTAACTCAAGCACCAACTTAACGTACTGACTCGTAAAGCGCATTAAACGAATAAACAACCAATTATTCAAAACTTAATATTTAGGCCATCATTGTGTGATGGCCTAAATACGCATTGCCCCAAAACCCTATCGGTAATGCATTAATCATAAGCAATTGATATTAATTGAATTTTTACCACAAATATTAAATAAGAAAGGCACTGATGTGATGTGGTACCAAAAACTTGACCTTTTTTACCATAAGCGATAGGTTGTCAGGTCAGACAAAAAAATCGTGAACGGTTTAACGCATAACCGCAGTGTAATTTTAATTATAAATGCAAATAGACATCTTTAAATTAGATAACTAGTCACAATACCAACCCTTTCTATGTTGGTAGTTCTGTCAGGAAGATGGAAAAGCAAAGGGAGAATTGCAATGGCTTTATATGATCCTAGTTTTGAAAAGGACAACTGCGGATTTGGCTTAATTGCGCATATGGAAGGGCAGCCAAGTCACAAGCTAGTGAGGACCGCAATATCGGCATTGGATCGCATGACGCACCGTGGCGGGATAGCAGCAGATGGTAAAACGGGTGATGGATGTGGGTTACTATTGCAGAAACCGGATACGTATTTGCGCTTAGTCGCTGACGAGTGTGGTTTCAACCTCAGTAAGCAATATGCCATTGGCATGATTTTCTTTAGCCAAGACCCGATTAAAGCCCAATCAGCAAAAACCATCATCAATCAAGAATTAGCTCAGGAAACACTGTCCGTTTCAGGTTGGAGAGATGTGCCGACCAACTCAGACGTATTAGGTCCCATCGCCCTTGACTCACTGCCAACTATCCAACAAGTCTTCATCTCAGCGCCTGCTGGGTGGCGTGAGCGAGATATTGAACGTCGCCTGTATATTGCGCGTCGGCGTATTGAAAAGAAAATCATTGATGATAACGACTTCTATATTTGTAGCCTATCCACTCAAGTACTCGTCTACAAAGGCTTGTGCATGCCAGCGGACTTACCCCGCTTTTATCTCGATTTAGCAGATTTACGTATGGAGTCGGCAATTTGCCTGTTTCATCAGCGGTTTTCAACCAACACTCAACCACGTTGGCCGTTAGCTCAACCGTTTCGCTATCTGGCACATAATGGCGAAATTAATACCATCGACGGAAATCGTCAATGGGCTCGAGCGCGCGCATACAAATTTTCTTCTCCGTTGTTGCCCGATTTACAAACCGCCGCCCCATTTGTTAATGAAACTGGGTCTGATTCTTCTAGCTTAGATAATATGCTCGATCTCTTTTTGGCTGGTGGAATGGATGTATTCAGGGCAATGCGAATGTTAGTTCCACCAGCATGGCAAAACCATCCGGATATGGACCCCGATCTTCGTGCTTTCTATGATTTCAATTCAAAACACATGGAACCGTGGGATGGACCTGCCGGCATTGTCTTATCTGACGGTCGCTACGCTGCCTGTAACCTCGATCGCAACGGTCTTAGACCCGCCCGTTATATCATCACCAAAGATAATCTGATTACTCTGGCCTCTGAAGTAGGAATTTGGGACTACACCCCTGATGAAGTTGCCGAGAAAGGCCGTGTTGGCCCAGGAGAGCTCCTTGTCATCGATACCCGTAGAGGAAAACTTTGGCAATCCAGTGAAATAGACAATGATCTCAAAGGTCGCCATCCCTATAAAGAATGGATGGATAACAACGTCCATAAACTGACACCCTTTAGCCATTTATCTGATGATTTAGTCGGAGAACGTAGCTTTGATGATGATCGCCTAAAGACCTATCAAAAGCAGTTTGCGATGACCAATGAAGAGGTAGATCAGGTTCTTAGGGTTCTGGGTGATCTCGGACAGGAAGCCGTTGGTTCGATGGGGGACGACACACCGATGGCGGTGTTGTCATCCAAAGAACGCTTGATAACCGATTATTTTCGTCAAAAGTTTGCTCAGGTCACTAATCCTCCGATCGATCCCCTTAGGGAAAAGCACGTCATGTCATTGGCCAGCAGTATTGGCAAGGAAATGAACGTTTTCTGTGAGACCGATGGTCATGCGCATAGAGTCACCTTTGATTCTCCTGTTCTGCTTTATTCTGATATGCAGCAGTTACTTGAGTTAGGAGATGAGCATTACCGTAATACTATTCTGGACATAAATTACGATCCAGAATGCAAAACGCTGCACCAAGCCATTAAAGATTTATGTCATCAAGTAGTTAAGGTCGTGCGTGAAGGAACCGTTCTGATTATTTTATCAGATCGAGCTCTCGTCAAAGGTAAATTACCCATCCCAGCGGCCATGGCGGTAGGGGCCGTCCAAAGCCAACTCATCAAAGAAAACCTCCGCTGCGATGCAAATATTCTGGTCGAAACGGCCACCGCACGTGACCCTCACCAATTTGCTGTGATGTTGGGTTTTGGCGCGACGGCCGTTTACCCTTATCTGGCTTTCGAAGCACTCGGTAAACTGATTGATGATGGTGTGCTAGATAAAAGCTATCGTCAGGTCATGCAGAACTATCAATATGGCATTAACAAAGGCCTTTACAAAATCATGTCAAAAATGGGCATCTCAACCGTTGCTTCTTATCGTTGCTCACAATTGTTTGAAGCGGTCGGGTTGAGTCGAGACGTGGTTCAATTGTGCTTCAAGGGCGTCACCACAAGGATTGAGGGCGCAGATTTTGATGATTTTCAGCAAGACTTATTCAACCTATCACGAAAGGCATGGACAAAACGCAAAGCGATTGAACAGGGTGGCCTGCTCAAATATGTTCATGATGGAGAATATCATGCATACAACCCCGATGTAGTCAGCACTTTGCAGCAAGCAGTGCAATCCGGTGACAATAGCGATTATCAACAATATGCAAATAGGGTCAACATGCGCCCCGTGGCTATGCTTCGCGACCTCATGACTTTAAAAACATTAGACTCACCTCTATCTCTCGATAATATAGAGCCAAGCACCGAGTTATTTAAGCGATTCGACTCAGCAGCCATGTCGATCGGCGCGCTCAGTCCGGAGGCCCATGAAGCTCTTGCAATCGCGATGAACCGTCTCGGCGGCTACTCAAATTCTGGGGAAGGTGGAGAAGACCCCCAACGTTTCGGTTCAGAACGAAACTCGAGAATCAAGCAGATTGCCTCAGGCCGCTTCGGTGTTACCCCTCATTACTTAGTTAATGCCGATGTTCTACAAATAAAAGTCGCTCAAGGTGCAAAACCTGGAGAAGGTGGACAGTTACCTGGACACAAAGTCACCGCAGAAATTGCCAAACTGCGCTATTCCGTGCAGGGCGTGACCTTGATTTCTCCCCCACCACATCACGACATCTATTCCATTGAGGATTTAGCTCAACTTATTTTTGATTTAAAACAAGTCAACCCGAATGCACTTATTTCGGTCAAACTCGTCTCTGAGCCTGGGGTCGGGACCATTGCTACCGGAGTGGCAAAAGCCTATGCCGACCTTATCACCATTTCTGGTTATGATGGAGGAACGGCTGCCAGTCCGATCACTTCAGTGAAATACGCGGGTAGCCCATGGGAACTTGGACTTGCAGAAACTCAACAGGCTTTGGTCGCCAATGGGTTACGGCATAAAATTCGTCTGCAGGTTGATGGCGGTCTAAAGACCGGCCTAGATGTCGTAAAAGCCGCCATTTTGGGCGCCGAAAGTTTTGGGTTTGGCACCGCCCCTATGGTGGCCATGGGGTGTAAGTTCTTACGTATTTGTCATTTGAACAACTGTGCCACAGGCGTAGCAACTCAAGATGAAACATTACGTAAAACGTTTTTTAAAGGTCTTCCTGAACAAGTTATCCATTACTTTAGTGGTCTGGCCGATGAAGTTCGAGAGCTCCTAGCACAACTTGGCGTGGAAAAATTGACTGACCTCATAGGAAGAACCGATTTAATCGAGACCATTCAGGGTATAACAGCAAAGCAAAGTAAACTCGACCTATCCAATATTCTTGACGTACCCGTGTCTTCACAAAACTACCCCTTGTTCTGGACCGAAGCTAACACTCCCTTTGACAAAGGCGAACTTAACCAAAGAATTGTCAGTGATGCTCTTGCTGCCGTCGAGGCCCGTCAGCCTGCCCGCTTCTTTTACAATGTCATTAATACTGATCGTTCTATCGGGGCGAGTCTTTCAGGTGAAATCGCTAAACGCTATGGTAACCAAGGCATGGTCACGAGTCCGATCACCTTGCACCTTGATGGAACTGCTGGGCAGTCGTTTGGAGTCTGGAATGCCGGGGGATTGGAACAATACCTGACAGGTGATGCCAACGATTACGTAGGAAAAGGCATGGCGGGAGGGAAGCTGGTATTAAAACCTCACCTCGGTACCGCATTTCGATGCAATCAGGCAACGATTATGGGAAATACATGCCTATATGGTGCCACGGGAGGCAAACTGTTTGCAGCAGGTAAAGCGGGCGAACGCTTTGGTGTGCGCAACTCCGGAACCATTGCGGTTATTGAAGGAGCTGGTGACAACGCCTGCGAGTATATGACTGGCGGTATCGTTGCGATCTTGGGGGCAACAGGCGTGAACTTTGGCGCGGGCATGACAGGTGGGTTTGCTTACGTCCTTGACCAAAACAACGATTTTGAAGGGAGAGTCAACAATGAATCTGCCGAAGCCATTGGACTCAAAAATCTACCGATCCACCAAGAGCACCTTCGCGGCTTGATTGCCGAGCACCTAGAAGAAACACAGTCTGTTCATGCTGAGTCAATATTAGCAAGCTTTGATGAATGGATTCCAAAGTTCTATCTGGTGAAACCCCAAGCCTCGGACTTGAAAACATTGCTTGGTCACCAAAGTCGCAGCGCAGCAGAATTGCGCGTTCAAGCTCAGTAATCATGAGGGAGGTGTAAATAATGAGTCAGAACGTTTATCAATTTATCGATGTTCAGCGCGTTGATCCGGCTAAAAAACCGCTTAAAGTGCGTAAAATCGAATTCGTAGAAATCTATGAGCCATTTACTAAGCAGCAAGCCACCGCTCAGGCTGATCGCTGTTTAGATTGTGGTAACCCCTACTGTGAGTGGAAGTGCCCTGTTCACAACTACATTCCACAGTGGTTAAAACTCGCTAATGAAGGTCGAATTTTGGAAGCAGTTGAGTTGTCTCATCAGACGAACAGTCTTCCAGAAGTCTGTGGCCGTGTTTGTCCACAAGACAGACTGTGTGAGGGTTCCTGTACGTTAAATAACGATTTCGGCGCTGTCACTATAGGTAATATAGAAAAATACATCACGGATAAGGCATTCGAAATGGGCTGGAAACCCGATATGTCTAACGTCGAGTGGACCGATAAAAAAGTCGCCGTTATTGGAGCAGGACCCGCTGGATTGGCCGCCGCCGATGTGCTAGTCCGCAACGGCGTCAAACCTGTGGTTTTTGATCGTTACCCTGAAATTGGCGGGTTGCTGACTTTCGGTATCCCTTCATTCAAATTAGAGAAAGGGGTAATGGAAAATCGCCGTCATATTTTTACTGAAATGGGCGTGGAGTTTCATCTCAATGTCGAAATTGGTAAAGACAGATCAATGCAATCTCTTATCGACAATTATGATGCCGTGTTCCTCGGTGTGGGCACCTACCAGTCCATACGAGCCGGACTCGATAACGAAAATGCATCCGGTGTTTATGACGCCCTACCCTTCCTGATTTCTAACACCTATAAAGTGATGGATTTAGAAGAAATTCAACCTGCAATGGATATGACGGGTAAAAGGGTTGTTGTCCTTGGTGGAGGCGATACCGCCATGGATTGTGTTCGGACCTCAATTAGGCAAGGCGCCTCAAGCGTGATATGCGCCTATCGTCGTGATGAAATCAGCATGCCGGGCTCCCGTAAAGAGGTAAAGAACGCCAAAGAAGAAGGTGTTAACTTTATGTTTAACCTCCAACCGCTGGGTATTGTCATCGATGATGGTGGCCAAGTAACGGGCGTTAAAGTGATTAAAACCACCCTCGGTGACGCTGATGAGGTAGGACGTCGTAGAGCAGAACCTATAGAAGGCAGCGAGCATGTTCTTGATGCTGATGCGGTTATCATGGCTTTCGGTTTTCAACCACATAAAATGGATTGGTTGGATTCATATGGTGTCGAACTCGATCAATGGGGCAGAATAAAAACCTCATCCAATCAACCATTTCAGTTTCAAACCAGTAACAAAAAAATCTTTGCCGGTGGCGATGTGGTAAGAGGCTCAGACCTAGTCGTGACAGCGATTGATGAAGGGCGCAAAGCAGCAGAAGGCATCTTAGACTTTCTGGATATTTGATTGTGTTTGGATAAAGATCAACAGGCTGGTGAATCATCATCCGTCTTTTGGTTATACAGCACGTGATCATTCAGGCATACAATAAATACGTTACGCGACAGGGATCTTGTCACATGAAAAAATTCGTCCTTATATCAATAACCTTACTGGGTTTAACCGCTTGCAGCCAAGGATTCGCCACCATGACAGACCGCACATCGTCTCCCTGCGGAGATAAGCCAAATTGTGTTTCCACACAGGACACTCGCACCGACTATGCCCTTGAACCATTTGTTCTCCATTCGGACGCTAACATCAATGATATTCTAAATGCAGCACTGCAACTGCCGGGAGCCAAATCTGCCGTAAAAACTGACAGTTACCTGCGTATCGAATGTACTTCTAAGATCTTGCGTTTCGTTGATGATCTTGAATTACGGATAGAAAATGGCAAGCTTTTGGTGCGGTCAGAATCTCGAGTAGGTTACTCAGATTTTGGTGTGAATCGCAAACGGGTTAAAACGTTAAGGGGTATCCTCACCGCTGAGGGGCTGATCCAATAAGAATGAAAAACCGAAGCACAAGCTTCGGTTTTATTCGGAATAACTCAATTAGTCACGAAAGACAACCAGTCTCTTTGGCGCAATTTTGCCATCGTCACTAATATCTCCCACGCCAATAAAAAGCTTATCTTCACCCATGGTCAACCGAATCGGACCAGTCTCGGGAGCGCCAAGTACTTGGACGGGCTGGCCATGTTGGACCATATCCGCCAACTCAGGAATGAGGTTAACTTCTTCCAAATCCTCTACAGCGGTGTCCATTGGCATTAAAAGTGGGTCAAGCAACTCACGTGGTGCTTTTTCTTCACTATGGGCCTGCTCAAACAACGCATTGAGTTGATCCAGTGTCACCATGTTCTCATATGGATACTTAGCAACCGCAGTGCGGCGGAGCATAGTCACATGAGCACCACATCCGAGCATCTCACCTAAATCATCAACGATAGTGCGTATATAGGTTCCTTTAGAACAGTGGATTTCCATTTCCACTTCATCACCTTCAAAGCGATGTAAAACAATCTCGAAAACGGTTATTTTACGTGACTCTCGAGGGACCTCGATACCTTGACGCGCGTACTCATATAATGGCTTACCTTGATACTTCAATGCAGAAAACATCGAAGGAATCTGATCGGACTCCCCACGGAAGGTCTCGATACAGGCCTCCAACTTGGCCATTTCAACCGCAACGGGACGGGTTTCAACCACATCACCATCTGAATCAGAAGTGTTGGTCCGCTCACCCAATTTTGCAATTACCCGATAGCGCTTGTCGGCTTCAAGAAGAAACTGAGAGAATTTTGTCGCCTCTCCCAAACAAATCGGTAACATTCCCGTAGCCAAAGGGTCAAGAGCACCTGTATGTCCCGCTTTCTCAGCAAAGTAAAGGCGTTTTACTTTTTGCAAAGCATCGTTTGATGAAATGCCTGTCGGCTTATCCAATAGGATGACACCATCGACTGGGCGACCTTTACGACGGCGAGCCATTACTCGTTGCCTTCTTCTAAACTATCGTCTTCGCGACCTGAATCTTTTTGCTTACGCTTGTCTTCAGTGAGTACCTCACTGACCAAATTAGACATGCGCATACCTTCAACTAGGGTGTTGTCATATTGAAAGCGAATTTCTGGCGTCAAGCGCAAACGAATACGTTTGCCTAGGATCATTCGAATTTGTACTTCATGCTCACGCAATGCGGTAAGGCAAGATTCAGGCGTCTGCTCTCCCACACACAGAAAAGTCACAAATACTTTTGCATAAGCAAGATCACGGGAGACTTCAACGTCCGAGATCGTTACCATTCCTAAACGAGAGTCTCGCACTTCGCGTTGCAATATCATTGCAAGTTCTTTTTGCAGCTGCTGTGAAACCCGCTGCGTTCGGCTAAATTCTTTTGACATAAAATTTCTCACAAATAGAAAGAATGGGGGGATGGTCAAATGCCAGCCCCCCATGGTGTATTCAACAACCAATTACCACTTATCTGTCAACGATATCGTGGTTAATGTTAGTCAATTAGTCCAGTGTACGTTTGATTTCCACTGTTTCGAAGACTTCGATTTGGTCACCAACGCGAACATCATTGTAGTTCTTAACGCCGATACCACATTCATAGCCATTCTTCACTTCTTGAACATCGTCTTTAAATCGACGCAGTGACTCAAGTTCACCTTCGTAAATAACCACGTTTTCGCGAAGTACACGGATTGGGTTATTACGCTTGATTAAGCCTTCAGTAACCATACAACCGGCGATCGCGCCAAGTTTAGGTGATTTGAAGACATCACGAACTTCAGCAAGGCCGATAATCTCTTGCCTAAATTCTGGTGCAAGCATACCACCCATGGCTTGCTTCACTTCATCAATCAATTGATAAATGATTGAGTAGTAACGCAGATCTAGATTCTCAGTCTCGATAGTACGGCGAGCAGATGCATCAGCACGTACGTTAAAGCCAAGAACAATCGCATTTGATGCCGCGGCCAACACTGCGTCAGTCTCAGTAATACCACCGACACCAGAACCAACAATATTGACTTTCACTTCATCCGTCGACAGCTTACGTAATGAATCAGAGATAGCCTCAACTGAACCTTGTACGTCCGCTTTCAGGACAACATTTAACTCAGCGACTTCACCTGCTTCCATGTTCGAGAACATATTTTCAAGTTTCGCTTTCTGCTGACGAGCAAGCTTAACGTCACGGAACTTACCTTGGCGGTAGTTAGCAACTTCACGTGCTTTACGTTCATCACGTACAACCGTTGCTTCATCACCAGAAGCAGGGACGCCAGACAGGCCTAATATTTCAACCGGAATAGACGGACCAGCAGTCATGACTTCTTGGCCATTTTCATCGCGCATTGCACGGACGCGACCATATTCCTGACCACAAAGGACAATATCACCCTTATTCAGCGTACCTGACTGAACCAGTACAGTCGCTACCGGACCACGACCTTTGTCTAAGCGCGATTCGACAACAACACCTGAGGCCATGCCTTCTTCAACTGCATTGAGTTCAAGAACTTCTGATTGAAGGAGAATAGTCTCAAGCAGGCCTTCAATATTAGTTCCTTGTTTAGCAGAGATGTGAACAAACATGTTCTCACCGCCCCACTCTTCAGGAATAACATCATACTGAGCCAGCTCATTCTTAACGTTGTCTGGATTCGCGCCTTCTTTATCGATCTTATTCACAGCAACAATCAAAGGAACGCCCGCAGCTTTTGCATGCTGAATGGCTTCAATTGTCTGTGGCATTACACCGTCATCAGCAGCAACAACAAGGACAACGATATCCGTTGCCTGAGCACCGCGGGCACGCATAGCAGTAAAGGCTGCGTGTCCAGGAGTATCCAAGAAGGTGATCATGCCGTTTTCAGTTTCGACATGATAGGCGCCAATATGCTGGGTAATACCTCCTGCTTCGCCAGAAGCAACATGCGCTTTACGAATATAATCCAGTGTTGATGTTTTACCGTGGTCTACGTGACCCATGATGGTAACTACCGGAGCACGATGTACCGCTTCCGCATTATTATCACGATCCAATAGAACAGCCTCTTCTAGCTCGTTCTCTTTACGAAGAATGGCTTTGTGGCCCATTTCTTCGGCAACGACTTGGGCCGTTTCCTGATCGATCACCTGATTGATGGTCGCCATTGCGCCCATTTTCATCATTACTTTAATGACCTCGGTCCCTTTCACTGACATTTTGTTCGCCAGTTCAGAAACAACGATGGTCTCTCCAATAACAACGTCAGATTTAGCAACGGTTGCTGTCTTATCAAAACCGTGTTGCATAGAAGTTGGCTTAGCGAGTTTGCCTTTGTTGCGACTTTTTCCGCCACGCTGATTACGCCCACCACGAGCAGGTTCTTCAGCTTTCTTCTTCTTCTTGCGACGACCGCCCTCTTCTTTACGGTCAGCAGCATCTTCAGCTTCACGAGCATAAGAAGACGTCGTAACGTGATAGTCAGAATTTTCCAACTCTTTCTTCTTACGTTCTTCTTCTGTCCAACGAGCTTCGTTTTCTTCAGCCAGTTTACGAGCTTCTTCAACAAGCTTAGCGGCTTCTTCTTCCGCTTTACGCTGGGCTTCTTCTTCCTGACGACGTTTTAGTTCATCAGCTTCTTTTTTTGCTTCCGTATTCACTTCCGCACTTTTTGCATTCATGTCTTTTTTAGCCTTATCAGCTTGTACGCGTTTGGCTTTCTCTTCAGCTTCACGTTTTGCGTCCGCTTCTCGTTTCGCTTTCTCTTCGGCCTCGCGTTGTGCTTTTTCTGCAGCTTCACGTTGTGCTAACTCTTCAGCTTCACGCTTCTCATGTTCTTCGGCTTCACGCTTTGCTGCTTCCTCAGCCTCACGATTTGCGTCATCTTCGATAGTGCTGCGTTTCACATAAGTTCGTTTTTTTCGAACTTCTACTTGAACATCTTTACTCTTGCCGCCACCCGCATTGACGCTGAGTGTACTACGAGTTTTACGCTGTAGAGTCAAACGAGTCGGAGAGGTATCACCTGAAGTGTCACCATGCTCTTTTTTCAGGTAAGTAAGAAGCTGTTGTTTTTCTTCTTCCGATACCTGCTCAGAACTCGCTTTTGTCATACCGGCATCAGCAAGTTGCTCTAACAAGCGGTCCACTGGTGTACCAATTTCTTCACTCAGTGCCTTAACAGTAATTTGTGTCATGCCGCTTTCTCCTTGCTGAAATTATGCGTCTTCGCCAAACCAACAGATATTACGTGCAGCCATAATCAGCTCGCCCGCATATTCTTCAGTTAGGCCTTCAATATCTTCGATATCATCAATACCCTGATCCGCCAAATCTTCGAGTGTAATGACTCCTTTGGCTGCCAGTTTGAATGCCATCTCACGCGCTAAACCCTCAAGTGCTAATAGGTCTTCCGCAGGCTCTAGGCCGTCAAATGACTCCTCCTGAGCAAGCGCTATAGTGGTCAGCGCATCTTTTGCACGATTACGTAGCTCTTCGATGAGATCTTCGTCCAAACCATCGACCTCAAGAAGTTCGTTGACTGGCACATACGCAACTTCTTCTAATGAAGAGAAACCTTCTTCAACAAGTAGTTGAGCAAAATCTTCTTCAATATCAAGGTACTTCATAAAGTTTTCAATTGACGCTTGCGACTCTTCTGCATGTTTTTTATGCAAGTCAGCAACCGTCATCACATTCAGTTCCCAGCCTGTAAGCTGAGAGGCCAAACGCACATTCTGACCGCTGCGTCCAATCGCTTGTGCAAGGTTATCCGCTTCAACGGCAATGTCCATCGCATGGGCATCTTCATCAACAATAATTGATGCCACATCAGCAGGGGCCATCGCATTGATAACAAACTGCGCCGGATTGTCATCCCACAGCACAATGTCAATACGTTCGCCGCCAAGTTCACCTGATACAGCCTGAACACGAGCGCCGCGCATACCTACACAAGCACCAACAGGGTCAATGCGCTTGTCATTGGTTTTGACCGCAATCTTGGCACGAGAACCCGGATCGCGGGCGGCACCTTTAAGTTCGATAATCTCTTCCGCTATTTCCGGGACTTCGACACGAAACAGTTCTGCCAACATTTCAGGCTTAGAGCGCGTAATAAATAGCTGGAAACCACGAGCATCTGGAGCAACACGATAAAGAAGTCCGCGAACACGGTCGCCTGGGCGATGGTTTTCACGTGGGAGTTGATCATCACGTAAGATCACCGCTTCCGCATTATTACCCAAATCCAAAATAATGTTCTCACGAGTGGCTTTCTTAACAACGCCAGTGACCAGTTCACCCTCATTATCAATAAACTGCTCAACTATCTGTGCTCGCTCAGCTTCACGGACTTTTTGCACAATGACTTGCTTCGCAGTCTGTGTCGTGATTCGGTCGAATTTAACAGACTCGATTTCATCTTCAATAAAATCGCCCAGCTCGCAGGATTCATCGTCGTATTGTGCTGCCTCGATAGAAATCTCTTTGGTTGGGTGCTCTACATCCGCCACCACTAACCAGCGACGGAAAGTATCGAATTCACCCGTTTTACGGTCAATCTCAACTCGTACGTCAATTTCAATTTCATGCTTTTTCTTCGTGGATGTAGCCAAAGCAATTTCAAGGGCTTCAAAGATACGCTCACGAGGTACCCCTTTTTCATTCGATACCGCTTCCGCTACCGCTAAAATTTCTTTACTCATTTTAAATAGCCTCTAAGACCTTAATTAAAATTTCGGGATCAGGTTAGCTTTTGAAATGTTGCTAAGCGCAAATTCTTCAGCGTTACCGTCCACAGTAACTGCCACTGTTTCACCTTCGATAGAATGGATAATCCCCTTCCACTTACGACGATTTCCAACAGCCATTTTCAAAACAAGGCTTACCTCATGACCAATAAATTGTTGGTAATGTGCCGCTTTGAAAAGTGGTCTTTCTAAACCCGGAGAGGACACTTCTAGGTTGTAAGCAACGGTGATGGGGTCTTCAACGTCCATCACAGCGCTGACTTGCCGACTCACTTCTGCACAATCATCGACTGTGATACCATTCTCATGGTCAATGTAAATACGTAACGTTGAATGTTCGCCTGCGCGAATGAATTCCAATCCCACCAATTCATAACCTGACGCTGCAACTGGCGCGTCAAGCATTTCAGTAAGTTGTCTTTCTAAACCAGTCATTTAAACCACTCCAGAAACAAAAAAAGG
This sequence comes from Vibrio ostreicida, assembly GCF_013074385.2. Taxonomy (GTDB): domain Bacteria; phylum Pseudomonadota; class Gammaproteobacteria; order Enterobacterales; family Vibrionaceae; genus Vibrio; species Vibrio ostreicida. Next base: position 157,495 of record NZ_JABEYA020000002.1, on the reverse strand, counting down.
GCTCAGAGCCCATTTTAAATTCCAAGCAATACCCAAATAACCAAAAAGTGGAAATTCAGATAACAAAAAACCCCGAAAGTCGGGGTTTTTTGATGCTGGACCCTGATGTGTTAAGCACACCGATGTTGCTTAACTCACAGCAGCTATAAGCGACTGTGCAAACTTGCCAACATCCTATAAAGGATTGGTTGCGGGGGCCGGATTTGAACCGACGACCTTCGGGTTATGAGCCCGACGAGCTACCAAACTGCTCCACCCCGCGTCCGACTTGTCGAGCATTATACGCTCTCCAAGGTGTATTACAAGTTTGTAAATAATGGTGCCGAGAGAGGGACTCGAACCCTCACACCAAAGGCACTAGCACCTCATGCTAGCGTGTCTACCAATTTCACCATCTCGGCAGCTAATTCTATTCTTAAGCTAGAAAAAAGCTTATTGAGGAATTTCATCACCCGTTGGGGCTGGAACTTCACTCGCTGCATCGTCAGCTTGCTGTATCACTTGACCTTGAGTCGGGTCAACCCACTGAGATTCAGTTTTATGGGTGGACATGTTACCTAAGACTAAGCTGAGGATAAAAAATACTGTTGCAAAAACTGCAGTCATTCTGGTTAGGAAGTTCCCCGAGCCACTTGCGCCAAACACTGTGTTTGATGCACCTGCTCCGAATGAGGCTCCCATATCTGCGCCTTTACCTTGTTGAATCAACACTAGGCCAATCACACCGATCGCTGCCAACAGGTAAATCACAAGTAGAACTGTAAACATTGCTTCCACCTATGTTCCAAATTGTTGAGCCAGCGCCGTTCGAAAACATCTCACGAACAAGGCTAGCGACCTCCCTTGTGAAGGCGGAGCAATACTAGCGAAACGTTATACCGCTGACAAGCATAATTTTTCAAAAAAAGAGTCACTGAGGGCTAAATGGTTAAAAAAAGGACAAAAACACAATTTTGCTCTCGAGATCGTGCTGTTTAACTCATTGAGTGAAATTCAGGGCTAAAACCCACCACTCCTTTTCTTTCGTTAAATTCATTTTCCGTCAAAGCAATGGCATGAAAGTCCTGTGACGTCGTGTCCCTTTGGCTTTGCAGATTGTATTCTTGACCAGGTGCAAATCCAAATTGGCCATAAAATTTCAGGTCACCCATCACGACACAAGCAGGGTAATTGAATTCTGTTAAAATAATAAGCCCTTCTTTTACTAGCTCTGTCGCAATACCTTGGCGACGATACTCAGGCTTCACGGCTAAAGGCGCAAGGGCCTGCCAGTTTAGTTCTTCATCATTGAGGGTGACAGGGCTAAACATAACATAACCCACAACCTCACCATCGTCATTGCAAGCAACAAGCGACAACGTTCTACGACCGTTTTCTCTCAACCTCATCACGAGTTCAGCTTCTGAATCGGTCTCAAAAACAGATTTAAGCAATCTATCGACTGCGAGTATATCCACCGGCGCTTCAGTTCGAATTAGCATTTATAACCTCTTTGAGTGTAATCGGTAATTGTAACCTTTTAATCACGAAATCAACTAACAGATTTATTCTGATTAGTGAGCAGCTAATCAGTAGTGGACCGTGTGACTATTTGGCCCTTAAAGCCCTACCAACCTAATGGCACCATTCAGTTGTCCGAAGACATACCCTACAGATGTGTGTTTTCGTACTTAGCGTTACTATCTACGCTGAAAATCGGTGACAACGACGCTCTGCGTTGAGAATACCTATTGTTCATCGAATGAACCCCCCTTACGTTTTGGAGCGCTACTTCAGTGTCCTTCTTACTTTGGGAACGATTCCGATTTTATGTCAAATGTTTCCTCTGATGCCCCTAACGCTTTAATCTGTTTGCAATCGCAGTTATAGTTAGCGGAATTACTTTCGTCATATCGCAGTGACTCGCATTGCTCTTTGGATAATCGGTAGTACCCTTGATGCTTTCGCAACAACTTCAGCATTGGTTTTCGAAAATAACGGCAAACAGCCCGTTCTTTTTCGCGATTTTAGATAGCCAGCATAATTATGTCATGGTCAACGGGCGCTATTGCGACATTGCTGGGCTTTCCACTCAAAACTTGATCGGTATGAATGACCCTCAAATCCTTGGTCAACACTTCTATCATCACCTTAGACCCTATTATGAGCGTGCATTTAAAGGGGAGTCTCTTGAAGCAGAGATCACGCTCAATGATATTGATCTTGAAACCAGCTTGCATTTCAGCCTCACACCGATTGAAATCAATGATGAAATTAAATACATCTCGTTTAGTGCTGTTGATACCTCAGAAAAACATATTCTTATCCATTCTCTAGAAGAATCTGAAGGAAAGTATTCCACACTGGCCTCGATATTACCTATCGGGCTGTTGATCATAGAGGATGACTGCATTATATCGGCTAACCCGGCGGCGGTTCGTTTACTCGGTTTTAATGAAAACCAAGACTTGCTCGGCGAAGCACTTTCTCGACTCTTTATTGATCAACAAACAAAGACTGTGTTCAGCCAAACGTTGAGTCAAGACCTGACCCAAGGCGCGCTGATCTGCTTGACCGGCCCACGTTGTGGTTTTGAACGCCGAGTTAAACTCCAAGCAGATGATACTTTAATCTTTGGTGCTCGTTCGCAGCTAGTCTTGATTCAAGACGCAGATGAAAGCTCTCAGCTTCCTCACCAGAAATCGTTAGAAGATATCCATATCGATTCACTCACTGGAATACACAGCCGCTTTGGTTTTACGAAACGACTGGAGCACTTCATCGAGAGTGACACCCCGCTCTTACTTCTCTATCTGGATATCGATAACTTTAAAAACATCAATGACTCTTTGGGTCATCATATTGGTGATAAAGTCATTAAGGAAGTCTCATCTCGATTGAAAAGGTTAATGCCATCACATGCGGTTGTAGGCCACCTAGGTGGCGATGAATTTGGCCTTATTCTACCAAACCCCGATAACAATCGTATGGCAGAGGTATTGGCAGAACGCATTATTTCTCTGATCAATCAACCTTTTGACCTCCAGCACTTTAGTAAACGTCTTTCCTGTTCTATTGGCAGTGTCATTTACCCCGATGATGGCAGCGATGCTCGCCTCTTGTTGCAAAATGCAGATACTGCAATGTATGAAGCCAAAGACAGAGGGCGTAATCGCCTGATCAAATTTAATGACCAAATGAATAAAGAAGCCAGAATGCGTCTGTGGCTTGAGATCGAGCTACAAAAAGCCCTGCAACAAAATGGCTTAGAAGTTTGGTATCAACCTAAAGTTAACGCTCGTGACTTCAGTATTAACGGTGCCGAAGCATTGATTCGCTGGAAACACCCTGTTGAAGGTTATATCAGTCCAAGTGCATTTATTCCAGTTGCCGAGCGAGCAGGGCTGATTGAGCATTTGGGCCGCGTTGTTATGCGTGAAGTCTTCAGCACTGTAAAACGCTGGAAACTGCAGGGAATTTTGCTAGGGCGTGTCGCTATTAATCTTTCGCCAGAGCAGTTTGGTAACCCGAAGCTTATCGACTATATGGAAAAACTGTTACGTGCAACAGAGTTGGACCCGAACTGTATAACGTTTGAGCTCACCGAAAGCGCCGTGATGAGTGATAGTGAGCATACCCTGCAAATGCTTAGAGCCATAAAAAAATTGGGCTTCGCGCTGTCTATTGACGATTTTGGGACAGGCTATTCGTCCCTATCCTATTTAGCTCGTTTTCCTATCGACGAATTGAAAATTGACCGCGCTTTCATTTCTGACATCGACACATTACCCAAACAAATCACTGTTATAGAAAATATTATTAATTTAGGGAAATCCCTTAACCTGACGGTCGTCGCCGAAGGGGTAGAAACCCAGCAACAAGCAACCTTGCTCTCTAACCTCAACTGTCACTCTATCCAAGGCTTTCATTTCTTCCGACCTCAACCAAAACAAGAAGTAGAAGAGTTATTCACCCAGCACAGACGCCATAAAAACTAACAGCGTATCGCACTGGCTAGCCTTTCCAACGCCCCCAAAGCAATATTTCAACATGCAAAGACAACATTGAGATTTCTAAATAGATCGCCTGTCTCTTATCTCTATCTCAGTCTTTAAACAAAGAGCGGGACATCGACAAGCTCAACGTGATCTCACCCCTTATTCCCTGATGTAAATTCGAAGCGAAAAAAACCCGATATCGTTATATCGGGTTTAAAGGGTGTCATCGAGCTAAGCGCATTGACGGATAATGTGCTCACTGCCCTTGTGGGCGCATCGCAGGGAACAAAATCACATCGCGGATGGTGTGAGTGTTTGTAAAGAGCATGACAAGCCTGTCGATACCAATACCCTGACCCGCAGTCGGCGGCAAACCGTGCTCTAGCGCGGTAATGTAATCAGCGTCATAGTACATCGCTTCATCATCACCCGCATCTTTAGCGTTAACTTGAGCTTTAAAACGCTCATCTTGGTCCTGAGCATCGTTGAGCTCAGAGAAACCGTTTGCGACTTCACGGCCACCAATAAAGAACTCGAAGCGGTCAGTGAAAAACGGATTGTCATCACTACGACGAGCCAATGGTGAAATATCAGCAGGGTAACCCGTAATAAAAGTTGGCTGAATTAGCTGAGGTTCAGCGGTTTCACCAAAAATTTCTTCAAGTAACTGCCCACATGTCCAAAACGTTTCAACGGAGACGTGAACAGATTTTGCAATCGCCACCATCTTATCTCTATCTTGCAGGTCTGATTCTGTTAAGGCTTGAATGTCCATATGTTCTGGATTGTAGTGTTTGATCGCTTCAAACATACTCATACGCGCATAAGTGCCGCCAAATTCAACCGTTTCACCACCATACGGCATTGACGTTGAACCAAGAACATCCAACGCAACGGTACTTAACATCTCTTCGGTCAGATCCATCAAATCTTTGTAATCAGAGTAGGCTTGGTAGAACTCCATCATAGTAAATTCAGGATTATGACGAGGAGAGAGTCCCTCATTTCGGAAGTTACGGTTAATCTCAAATACACGATCAAAACCACCCACAACGAGACGTTTCAGGTACAGCTCTGGGGCGACTCGTAAATACATATCAATATCGAGGGCATTATGATGAGTAATGAATGGACGAGCAGTCGCCCCCCCTGGAATAACATGCATCATCGGCGTTTCAACTTCTAGGTACCCTTTGGCACTCATAAAGTTACGAATCGACGCAACCAATTTGGAACGAATGATAAATGCTTGGCGAGAGTCTTCATTCACGATGAGATCAACATAACGCTGGCGATAGCGCATCTCTTGGTCAGTGAGACCATGGTATTTCTCTGGAAGTGGACGCAGCGCTTTGGTCAGCAACTCGTACGATTCCATATTCACATAAAGGTCACCTTTACCTGATTTATGAAGTGCACCTTTAACACCAATAATGTCGCCAATATCTAGACCTTGATACTTATCTTTTAACGCTTTTTGAATGTCTTTTGCTGCATAGGCTTGGATTCGGCCAGATGTTTCTTGGATCGCCAAGAATGGGCCTCGCTTTGCCATTACTCGACCAGCGATCGCGACAATATGATTGAGCGCTTCCAATTCCTCTTTGGTCTTATCACCAAATTCTGCCTGAAGGTCACCCGCAAGTGCATCACGGCGGAAATCATTTGGGTGACCATTGGCGTTGCAGTTTTGGCGGATATGATCTAACTTGCCGCGGCGCTCCGCAATCAGCTTGTTTTCTTCTAGATTTTCATTCTGAACAGCATCAGTCATTTTAGATGTACCCTGTTTCATTTAAATGTCGTTGAAAAGCTTACAGACCTGATTTCAGGCTAGCTTCAATAAATTTGTCGAGATCGCCATCAAGAACGGCTTGTGTGTTTCGATTTTCAATCCCAGTACGCAGATCTTTTATACGGGAATCATCCAGTACATAAGAACGTATCTGACTTCCCCAACCGATATCTGACTTTGCATCTTCATTAGCTTGCTTTTCAGCATTCTGCTTTTGAATTTCTAATTCAAATAGCTTTGCACGCAACTGTTTCATCGCCTGATCTTTGTTTTTATGCTGAGAACGATCATTCTGACATTGAACCACAGTATTGGTTGGCACATGAGTAATACGCACCGCCGATTCAGTCGTGTTAACGTGCTGACCACCCGCCCCTGAGGCGCGATAAACATCAATTCGCAAATCTGATGGATTAATATCGATTTGAATGTTGTCATCGATCTCTGGGTAGATGAACGCAGAAGCAAAAGAAGTATGACGACGACCACTAGAATCAAAAGGCGATTTTCGAACCAAGCGGTGTACACCCGTCTCAGTACGAAGCCAGCCGTAGGCGTACTCGCCACTCAGCTTCACTGTCGCACCTTTCAGGCCTGCGACTTCCCCTTCAGAAACCTCGATAACCTCGGTCTTGAAACCTTTGGCTTCGGCCCAACGAAGATACATACGAAGTAGCATTGAAGTCCAATCTTGAGCTTCTGTACCACCTGAACCTGATTGAAGATCGATATAGCAATCAGAGCTGTCGTGATCGCCCGAAAACATTCGGCGAAACTCAAGCTTTTCTAATTTTGCCTCAAGTTCAGCCAATTCTGGTTCAACTTCGTCAAATGTCTCTTGATCGTTTTCTTCTACAGCCAGTTCGAGCAGACCATCAACATCTTCTACCCCTTGCTCGAGAAGGTCAATCGTCTCCACCACCGCTTCTAGTGATGCACGTTCTTTGCCCAATGATTGAGCACGCTCTGGCTCGTTCCAAACGTCAGGCTGTTCTAATTCTGCATTGACTTCTTCGAGACGCTCTTGCTTCACATCGTAGTCAAAGGTACCCCCTCAGGACTTGAGTGCGTTCAGACACGTCCTTAAGGCGGTTTTTAATAGGATTGATTTCAAACATGTTTGCTCAATATTTATGGGTAGAATTTAACCAAGGAATTGTACTGAAAAGTCATTCGAAGATACAGATTTTTTTGATGCTGTAATGGGGCCGGAATTAAACGAAAATCCCCTGTTAACGCGGACGTAACAGGGGGCCTTGACTGATAGTTAATAAGAGTTGGAAGGCTTGGCTTTTAACGTCAGTTTTGCTTGTGATTTTCCAAGCAGAAACATAACGATAATTGCAGCGACTGTCGGCAATAGCCAACCCATTCCAATATCAAACAGCGGTAACGAGTTCAGTGCCGATACATCAATACCCGCTACTTTAACCGCATCAACAAGCGCAAACAACAACGCGACTGGAATGACCACACAGTAGGCTTGTTTAGGGTTGAAAAATTGACCACGCAAGAAGGTGAGTGCAACCAAAGCAATCGCAACAGGGTACAAGGCAAATAGAACCGGCACTGAAAAGGCAATCAACTGGGTTAGACCCACATTGGCAACAACAGCACACGCCACCCCGTTAATAATGACCCACGTTTTGTAAGATATCTTGGTCAATGAACCAAAATAATCAGAACACGCTGAAATGAGGCCAATTGCGGTCGTCAAACACGCAAGAAGAACAATAACAGACAAGACAACCTGACCATATGGACCAAATAAGGATTGAACATACAAACTCAGAATAACCCCACCATTGTCAGCCCCACTGGCAACAGCTGAACTCGTCGCCCCTAGATAGAACAGGGAGATATACACAAAGGCAAGCCCCGCCGCTGCGATACAAGCAGCGCTGATCAAATACTTGGCTGTTGCTTTTTTCTCCGTGATCCCTTTTTGGCGAAGTGCATCCACAATCAAAACACCAAACATCAAGGAACCGAACGTATCCATGGTGTTATAACCTTCAAGAAAACCTTTCTGTAAAGGATGAGTGAGATACTCGCCTTGCGCGGCAATAAACTCACCTTGAGGATCAAGAAAAACGGCCGTAGCCAACACCATCAAACCGATAAAGAGCACTGGGGTCAATACTTTGCCAATAACGTCAATGAGCTTGCCCTGAGACCAAGCAAAAAACATCGCTACCGCGAAGAACAAAATCGAAAACACGGTCAGATAGGATTGCTGTGCATCGATAAAGAAGGGCTTAACCGCCATTTCGTATGCCACTAAACCGGTACGAGGGGCAGCAAACGCAGGTCCGATAATAATAAATATCAGTACCGCCATAAGCGTAGCCGCAAATTTAGGCAGATCTTTAGTTAGATCCTGCCAAGAACCGCCAGCCACCGCAATGGCGACGATGGTCATCAGAGGAAGGCCAACTGCCGTCACAAGAAAACCCGTCATGGCTGGCAATAGGCTCTCACCTGCTAATTGACCAGCCAGAGGCGGGAAAATAATGTTACCAGCACCTAAAAAGAAAGCGAAAAGCATAAAGCCTAACGCGATAATATCTGTTAATTTTAAAGTCTGATTCACAAGAGACCCTTTAATTATTGTTTGAGTGATGTTGTGCGCGTTGAGCAGTCCAATAGGCTACCCAATCGATAAATTTGGAGGCGAATGATGACGAAACGCTATCCAATTCGCAAGCCCAAGCTAAAAAACACCATATAAATTTATAATTTCACCTAAATAAGAGATTTTGCAACTACCAAATTGAAAAAGTGCAGTTTATTATCTCGAAAAAAAACAAAAGAAATGCAATTTTAACAGAACAAAATTTCATGTATTTGCCCAGTAACGAACTTAATCTCTCAATAGCATTTAGCAAGTAGCATAAAATGGAAAAAGACGAGCAAAGAACTAAAGATTTTACATTCAAGCAGTTTACTATTTATGGCGGCTATTCAGGGATGCCCGTTAGTACGGATGGCGTTCTTCTCGGGGCCTGGCACCAAAGTAATCACGCTCAACATATACTGGATATTGGAACTGGTACTGGCCTGTTGTCTTTGATGTGTGCCCAGCGCTATCAGGATTGCATGGTCGACGCTATCGACATTGACGAGCAGGCTTTACAAGCTGCGCAACGTAATTTTTTGGCCTCACCGTGGAAAGAGAGATTAAGCGTCCTCGCTGGCGATGTACTGACTTTCCCTTTTGAGAAAAGCTACGGGGCTATTATCTGCAACCCTCCTTATTTCACGAGTGGAAAACATGCCAACACACCTCAAAGAGCGACGGCAAGACACAGTGATAGTCTTCCTCATGAACCGCTGCTGAGGCGGTGTTATGACCTGCTCAATCAGGGAGGCACCGCAAGTTTTATACTGCCAGTTATGGAAGGGCAAGCATTTATACAGGCAGCCCAGCGTCTAACTTGGTACCTTGACGTCATCTGTGAGATACAACCTACGCCAGAAAAAAAGGCGAACCGTCTTCTCATTCAAATCAGTAAAACGGCAAAAGCCACTCAGTACCAATCTCTTATCATTCGCACACATCAGGGTTACACGAACGAGTTTATCGATCTGACCAAACACTTTTATTTAAAGATGTAGCAATTAAGGTGTGATCCTTGTCACCGAACACTCTATAATGACCGTCCTTAAACTTTACCTTCTCGCTGAACAGCTTGTGGAGACAACAGAGTGATCAAAAATTTTGCTGAATTAGAGCTAGACTCAAATCTGCTCGTGGCCATTGAAGAAATGGGATACACACGCCCTACCCAAATTCAAGCCGACGCAATTCCACAAGCTTTAGATGGACGCGATATCTTGGCATCGGCACCAACTGGAACAGGAAAAACCGCTGCGTTTGTCCTACCTGCTCTGCAATATTTGCAAGATTTTCCACGTAAAAAGCCCGGCCCTGCTCGCATCCTGATCTTAACGCCAACTCGTGAATTGGCCATGCAAGTCGCTGATCAGGCACGTGAACTGGCAAAAAATACCAAATTGAACATTGTCACTATCACTGGCGGTGTTCAATACCAAGAACACGCTGATATTCTCGCTCAGACTCAAGATATTGTTGTCGCCACGCCAGGACGCCTAATGGAATATATTGAAGCCGAACGCTTTGATTGCCGTGCGATTGAGTGGCTAGTACTCGATGAAGCTGATCGAATGTTAGATATGGGTTTTGGTCCAACGGTTGATCGCCTCTCTTCTGAATGCCGCTGGCGTAAGCAAACGTTGCTGTTTTCAGCCACATTAGAAGGGAAAGGCGTAGAAGGCTTTACTGCCGACCTGTTAAAGAACCCCGCAGAGATTGACGCAGAGCCATCACGCCGAGAGCGTAAAAAGATTGCTCAATGGTATCATCGAGCCGATGATATGAACCATAAACTCGAACTGCTCAAGAAAATTCTCAATGATCAAGCGGAGAGAAGTATTGTCTTTCTTAAAACGCGGGATCGTTTAGCCGAATTACGCGGAGAGCTTGAAAAGGCCAATATCCAATGTGCCTGGATTCAAGGAGAAATGCCTCAAGATCGTCGTAACAACGCGATTGCCCGTTTCCGAGACGGAAGTGTCAATGTCCTTCTTGCAACCGATGTAGCAGCGCGAGGCATCGACCTGCCAGACGTTAGCCATGTCATCAATTATGACTTACCTCGTAGCGCGGACGTGTACCTCCATCGTATCGGCCGGACTGCTCGCGCGGGCAAAAAAGGTAACGCGGTTTCTCTTGTCGAGGCTCATGATCAGACGATGATGGATAGAGTAGCGCGTTATGTGAAAGAAGAAATAAAAGAACGTTTTATTAAAGAACTTCGACCAAAACACAAGAAACCGACTTTTAAGAAAAAGAAGAAAGACGACAAAACTAAGCTTCTGGCTAAGAACAAAAAGAAAGCCGGAAAGAAAAAAAACTAGTCTGAAAAAAGGGGTTGACGTTAAACGTCACCCCCTTTTTTAAACATGGATGGCTCTCTGAGCTTTTCTTACAGAACACGTCTCAAGAAAGCGATTTCAAAAGCAATACTACTGATGGAACACTAAAAACGTTAGTGTTCACGCGTCGCTCGAAACTCAACATCAGCAAAACGTTCTTTGGCTAAATTTAGGTTAACCATCGTCGGCGCAACATAAGTGAGGTTATCACCACCATCCAAAGCGAGATTGGCCTGATTTTTCCGTTGGAACTCCTCAAGCTTCTTACCATCTTTGCAATCCACCCAACGGGCTGTTGCTACATTGACACTCTCGTAGATAGCTTCAACATTATATTCTGCTTTAAGACGTGCAACGACAACATCAAACTGTAGGACACCGACGGCCCCAACGATAAGGTCGTTATTCTGCAACGGTCGAAACACCTGAACGGCGCCTTCCTCAGACAGCTGAACCAAACCTTTTAATAATTGCTTTTGCTTCAATGGATCTCGAAGACGAATTCGTCGAAACAGCTCCGGCGCAAAATTCGGGATACCTGAGAATTTTAGCCCTTCGCCTTGAGTGAACGTATCACCAATCTGAATTGTTCCATGATTATGGAGACCAATAATATCACCGGCGTATGCTTTCTCAGCGCGCGCACGATCTCCGGCCATAAAGGTGACCGCATCGGAAATACTGACTGTTTTACCCATACGAACATGATTCATTTTCATGCCCTGAGAGTAAGTACCCGAGACAATGCGCATAAAGGCAATACGATCGCGATGTTTCGGGTCCATATTCGCCTGAATTTTAAAAACAAACCCAGAGAACTTTTCTTCGGTTGATTCGACAGAGCGTTCATTGGCTTGGCGAGTTTGTGGCTCTGGTGCCCACTTTGTTAATCCATCCAACATATGGTCAACGCCGAAATTACCTAAAGCAGTACCAAAGTAAACGGGAGTCAATTGACCCGCTAGAAACAACTCATGATCAAACTCAGGGCAAGCGCCTATAACAAGTTCGATTTCCTCGCGCACACTGTGCGCTAAATCGGCACCAACGGCTTGATCCAAATCTGGGTTATCTAATCCTTTAATGACCCTGACATCTTGAATTTCATGCCCATGGCCAGATTCATACAAAATGGTTTCATCTCGATGGATGTGATAAACGCCTTTAAACTCTTTCCCACAACCGATCGGCCATGAAATTGGCGCGCAGGCCATTCCAAGTTCGGTTTCCACCTCATCGAGTACTTCCATAGGATCACGAACATCACGGTCTAGTTTGTTCATAAATGTCACGATTGGTGTATCACGTAAACGAGTCACCTCCATCAATTTACGCGTTCGGTCTTCAACCCCTTTGGCAGCATCGATCACCATCAAGCACGAATCGACTGCGGTCAATGTTCGATACGTATCTTCCGAGAAATCTTCGTGACCGGGAGTGTCAAGCAAGTTAACCAGACAGTTATTATAAGGAAACTGCATCACAGAAGTCGTCACGGAAATACCACGTTCTTTTTCCATTTCCATCCAGTCTGATTTCGCGTGTTGCGATGACCCTCGACCTTTAACCGTTCCAGCGGTCTGAATCGCACGTCCGAAAAGTAACACTTTTTCTGTAATGGTTGTTTTACCCGCATCCGGGTGGGAAATAATAGCGAAAGTTCTCCGCTTGGAAACCTCGCCTATAAATGCTGTGTTTGACATCAAAAAGATCTTCTTCAGTTCAAGACGCCAGATAGGATCAACTCAAGATGTGACTCATAGACTGGCAGGGGGATTAAGTTATTCCACGCATTGTCCCTTATATTGCTCTTTGGGGCAACTAAGCGACCTAAATGTCCAATAAATCGCGCCCAAATTACTTACAAATTAAAATATCAATAAATTTAGGCTATAACTAAGAGAGTAGAGGGGAACAAAGACTATTATGCCTGCGAGCAAGAAGATAAACTCATTAGCCTTTAGACAAGCGAAAACCGTGTTTCTAGTGTCTGTGATACTAGGACTGATTTTTAGCTTCTATCAAATTTTGGTGGATCTTCATCAGGAACAAAAACGGATCGAAGAACACTACCAATTTAAGTTGCTGCAAAACTATTCTAATGCTAGTCAGGCAGCCTATCACCTGAATCAGCTATTGGCTCAGCAGGTTGCCTCCAGTCTAATGATGGATGGCGCTATCTACGACGTTTCAATCGTCGATGATTTTGGAGACACCTTAACAGAGCGTCAACGAAACATCTCTCTGGAGAACACATTTACCGAAGCACTTTCACGCTATCTCACACCGACAACACCAGTGTACAAAACAGAATTACACCAGCCCAATTCGCATGTCGTCGTTGGAACACTGAGTTTTTCCGTTAACGGCGCAAACATTGCCAAGGAATTCATTTCTAAGACCAGTCAAATATTGCTGTTCGATCTTTTGCGAAATGTCTTGTTGACGACCATTCTGTTGTTGTTTTTCTATAAAAAATTGTCCAAACCACTGGTTACCTTGATTGACTGGGTTCGTTCTCTTCAAGATAAAAGAACCGAAGCGCCACTACCGAATTTGAATCGGGACGACGAATTGGGCCAACTTGCAAAAACATTCCACAGTTTGTGGAAAGATCGGCAGGCAGCGGAAGCTCAGCTTAACCAATTGGCCTATTTCGATTCGTTAACAGGACTGGCCAACCGCAGCTTGCTGTTACAAATGTTGGAAGAGACTATAGAACAGGCCGTTACCAATAAATCAACTGGCGTTCTGTTCTATCTAGATTTAGATCGCTTTAAAACCATCAATGATTCTCTTGGTCACACGATTGGGGATCACTTAATTAAAGCGATTGCACAGCGGATCGAAGCTTGGTTGAACGAAGAATACACTGCCGCACGTATTGGGGGAGATGAACTCGCTATTTTAATCCCATCAATGAGTACTGAGGAAGCCCATGAGACAGCGCAGCAGTTGCTCGCCTTAATCTCAAATCCGTATTCTATTGACGATCACTTGCTCTATTGCACAACCAGTGTCGGAATCTCGATTTTTCCTTCGGTAAGTTGCACCAATATTGATGTGCTTCGTCAGGCTGATACCGCGCTTTATCGAGCCAAGGTTGCGGGTCGAAACAAATACATGTTTTACGAGCCCGAAATGCAGGCTCAGGTAGAATCGTTCCTTGAAATAGAAAAGGGACTTCATGAAGCATTGAGCAAAGGTCAACTCGAGCTTTACTATCAGCCTCAAGTCAGTGATAACCAACAAATTGTTGGTGTGGAAGCGCTTATTCGCTGGAACCACCCTGAGAAAGGGCTACTCCCTCCGGGAGTATTTATGCCGATCGCTGAAGAAACTGGTCAAATTTTGCAGATCGGGAACTGGATTATAGAACAAGCCTGCTATCAGTATTCACGCTGGTGTAAACAAGGTATTCTTCCAGATACCTTCCGCCGTCTCGCGATCAACATAAGCCCGCTCCAATTTTCTCAAAACAGTTTTGTTGAGCATATCTGTGAGGTGCTTGCTCAGGCAGAGATCAGCGGGGAGCATATCGAACTAGAAATAACAGAGAATCTATTGTTGGAAAATGTGGAAGGGGCTATCCAGAAAATGAGTGACCTTAAACTGCACCAGCTGAAAATTTCGATAGACGACTTTGGTACTGGCTACTCATCGCTCCGATACTTGAAGCACCTCGCTGTTGACGTGCTGAAAATTGATCGCTCGTTTGTCACACAACTGCATCTGGATGAAAGTGACCAAGCCATTGTCGACACCATTATCATGACCGCGAAAAGGCTTAATTTGGAAGTCATTGCCGAAGGTGTTGAGGACGTCCACGAATTAAATACTCTCAAAAAACTGGGATGCGATCAATTTCAAGGCTATTTATTTGATAAGCCTCTTCCCGCGGCGGAGCTCGACGAACGATTTGAGAAGAATTTCTACCCAATTGAAGGGTCTCTCACCTCTTTGAAGGCGATTCAAAAGTAGCGTTCAGAAAAAGAACTGACTCATTATAATCGCGTCCTCTTTACCTGTAGAGGTCGGATAATAGTTTCTCCGTCGGTCGACTTCATTAAATCCAGCTGATTCATAGATTGAACAAGCCGTCACATTGCTTTGACGAACTTCAAGCCAAGCACTCTCTGCTTTCAAATCAACACACATCTCAAGGAAAACGGCCAACAAGACTTTACCGTAACCTTTGCCTTGATACTCAGGGTCGATGGCTATATTGAGGAGAGTAACCTCACCAACAACGTGCTGCGCATAATAGTACCCAATGACTCGCCCTTGTTTGAGCAAGACGCGGTGGCAAGCCCCTCGACTGTCGACATTGACTAACAATGAATCTGACCAAGGGTGAGTGTGTGCAACCTTTTCTATCCGACAGATATCAGAAAGGTGTTTAGTATCGAGTGGGCATATTTCTACATTCATAATGTTTACTGATAAGAGCAAATTTGCTGCCACAAAAACTTTTTGTGTTGATGATTACCCTCTATCGAGTTCAAATCGGTAGACTGAAGCACTTTCCCCATTACACGGGGATCATGCTCACACCCAGCAAACCAGACCCACTCTTGATGTTGGTCACCAAGTTGATAAATTTGTTCAGGGTAAAGGTGCCTTGACTGGTTAATGGATAAATCCAAACTTTTCAAGACACGTTCAAAAAACTGAGCGCTGCGATCTTGCGGCAATGAAGGAGCAACAACCAGCAATCGGCAATCATCAGGTAAATGAATATTTGACGATTGATAGCCTTGCAATCTCTCAGGGTGATGCAAAACGTACATTTGGATACCCATTTCTTGTAAATACAACGGGTCGTCTTGATTCATAACCTTACTCTTCATATTAACAATGCTACGCCAATCCTAGCACAGTGCAGCCGAGCATTGATAGCTAGCGAAATGCTCACTTTTAGCAAGCGATTCTCTTTCCTACAAAAGAAAAAATCGCACCATCAAGATTTAAAAACTCGCTCTGACGGCTTGTGCAATTGTCCCAGCTGAGATTTTGACCAACTCGGCATCTTCACCCTCTACCATGACTCTTATCAGAGGTTCAGTACCGGATTTTCGTAACAATACCCGTCCTTTCTCACCTAACTCAGCTTCAACGGCAGCCACAGCATCCGTTACCGCCTTTGCTTCCATAGGATTTGATTCACCAGAAAAACGTACATTTTCAAGTACCTGAGGATAGAGCGTCATCCCTTGAGAGAGTTCGTACAATGACAAATTACTGCTGACAACTGAAGCCAATACCTGAAGAGCAGCAACAATCGCGTCACCCGTTGTGACCTTGTCTAATAAAATCACATGTCCTGAGTTTTCCGCGCCAATTCTCCAACCTTTCTTCAGCAATTGCTCCATAACATAACGATCACCCACGGCAGCACGCACAAAAGGAATACCAAGCTGTTTCAGACCATTTTCCATTCCTAAATTGGTCATTAACGTGCCAACAACCCCACCCTTTAGCTCACCTCTGCGCATTGCATCACGCGCGATCATGTACGCGATTTGGTCACCATCTATCTTGTTGCCGAGATGATCGACCATCATTATCCGATCGCCATCTCCATCAAAAGCAAGGCCTAATGCGGCTTGTTCCTCTAAAACGCGCTTTTGTAATGCCCGTACATCCGTCGCTCCCACCTCATGGTTGATGTTGGTCCCGTTCGGTTCAACACCCATGGCTATCACATCAGCACCAAGTTCACTGAAAACGGCTGGTGCAATCTGATAGGTTGCACCATGCGCACAATCAACCACAACCTTCATTCCTGACAAGCTCAGGGTTGACGGAAAGGTACTTTTACAAAACTCAATATAACGCCCTGCAGCATCATTAAGTCGGGTGGCTTTGCCAAGCAAGGGTGACTCAACACATTCAATGTCTTTGTCCAATTCCGCTTCAATGGCCAATTCCACTTCATCAGCCAGCTTAGTGCCCTCCGAAGAGAAAAATTTGATGCCATTATCATAATATGGGTTGTGGGACGCAGAGATGACGATTCCTGCCTCGGCACGAAACGTTTGCGTCAAATATGCCACCGCTGGGGTCGGCATAGGACCGGTGAACGTCGCTTGTAAGCCAGCAGCAGCGAGGCCGGCTTCCAATGCCGATTCAAGCATATAGCCGGAAATACGGGTATCTTTGCCGATGATCACTTTTTTGGTGCCCTGCTTCGCCAGAACTCGACCAGCAGCCCAACCCAGTTTCAGCACAAAGTCCGGTGTTATCGGATACTGACCCACTTTGCCACGTACCCCATCAGTACCAAAATAACGTCTCTTATTAGACATATTTATTCCTTATTTCTCTTGCTCTCAACCGTGTTGTTTTACCATTGAGATAATCTTCATTGCATCAATCGTCTGTTCAAAGTCATGCACACGGATGATGTGTGCTCCTTTCATGGCCGCGACAGTGGCACAACTGACACTCGCCGCCATACATTCTTCAGGCGTTTTCTCAAGAGGCTTAAATAACATTGATTTACGCGACATTCCCGCTAAAACGGGCAATCCGAGCTGATGAAAATCTTCAAGGTGGGCAAGCATAAAATAGTTGTGTTCAAGGGTTTTCCCGAACCCAAAACCGGGATCTAAGATAAGCTGCTGCTTGTCGATACCCTTAGCTTCACACGCAGAAACTCGCTCAACAAGAAAAGCCTTCACTTCCTCAAGTAAATCGTCGTAATGTGGGTTCGCTTGCATTGACCTTGGCTGACCCTGCATGTGCATCAAACAAACAGGCAGACCAGACTCTGCAACAACGTCAATCGTATCAGGTTCCTGTAAGGCCCTAACATCATTAATCATGTCAGCACCAGCAGCAATCGCCTGACGCATGACTTCTGCCTTACTCGTATCAACAGAAATCCACACATCAAATCTCTCTCGAATGGCCTTTATCACCGGAATGACTCGACTGAGTTCGTCTTCTAAGGAGACATCGGGAGCACCTGGCCGTGTCGATTCTCCACCAACATCAATGATTCCTACGCCAGCTTCGATCATGAGTTCTACTTGACGCATCGCTTTATCAATCGAATTAAACCGACCACCGTCTGAGAAGGAATCAGGTGTAACATTCAGAATTGCCATCACCTGAGGAGAAGACAAATTCAAGGTTTTATTATTTGCAGTAATGATCATAAGAATATACAAAAACCCCGAGTTTCCTCGGGGTTTGTTCTATTGGAAAGGATTACTCTGAATCTTTCTTTTCAGAGGTAAGCTCTTGGCTGGATTCAGCCGGTGCAGATGAGTCATCTTCCACTGGCTTCGCTGTTTTTTCTTCAGCTTTGCTTTGCGACTTTGCTTGAGGTTTGTTGTCAGTATCTCCCCAACCCGCAGGGTCACGAATCTCTGACTTACGCTCCATCAAATCATCAATTTGACCGGCATCAATGGTTTCATATTTCATCAACGCATCTTTCATCGCATGCATGATATCCATGTTATCTTCAAGGATCTGCTTAGCGCGAGCGTAGTTGCGGTCAATAATGCCTCTGACTTCCGTATCAATCAGTCTCGCAGTTTCATCAGACATATGCTTAGTTTGGGTCACGCTGCGTCCGAGGAAGACTTCGCCTTCATCTTCAGCATAGAGTAGTGGTCCCAACTTGTCAGAGAATCCCCACTGAGTCACCATTTTACGCGCAATGTCCGTTGCCCTTTCAATATCGTTCGATGCACCGGTAGAAACGTTATCGGCACCGTAGATAATTTCTTCCGCCAAGCGTCCACCGTAAAGGCTTGAGACCATAGACTCTAAGTGCAATCTAGACATGCTAACACGGTCTTGTTCTGGAAGGTACATAGTGACCCCCAAAGCACGTCCACGTGGAATGATAGACACCTTGTAGACTGGATCATGTTCTGGAACTAATCGGCCGACGATAGCGTGCCCAGCTTCGTGGTACGCAGTCGATTCCTTAGTTTCTTCAGACATCACCATCGAGCGGCGCTCCGCACCCATCATGATCTTATCTTTAGCCAATTCAAACTCGACCATAGAGACGAGCTGCTTGTTGCCACGTGCTGCAAACAGAGCAGCCTCGTTCACTAAGTTGGCAAGATCAGCACCCGAGAAACCTGGTGTTCCTCGTGCAATCAATGAAGGCTCGACATCGTCTGCGGTCGGAACTTTACGCATGTGAACTTTCAGGATTTGCTCTCGACCTCGTACATCAGGCAGACCCACAACGACTTGACGATCAAAACGACCAGGGCGCAGTAGGGCAGGGTCAAGTACATCTGGACGGTTGGTCGCGGCAATGACAATAATGCCTTCATTGCCTTCAAAACCATCCATTTCGACCAGCATTTGGTTCAATGTTTGCTCTCGTTCATCGTGCCCACCGCCGACTCCGGCACCACGTTGGCGACCGACTGCATCGATCTCATCGATAAAGATGATACATGGCGCTGCTTTCTTGGCTTGCTCAAACATATCCCGTACGCGAGAAGCACCAACACCAACAAACATTTCAACAAAGTCTGAGCCTGAAATCGTAAAGAACGGAACTTTGGCTTCACCTGCAATCGCTTTTGCTAACAGGGTTTTACCCGTACCCGGAGGACCGACCATCAATACGCCCGTGGGGATTTTACCACCGAGCTTCTGAAACCGGCTAGGGTCACGTAAATAATCCACCAGCTCTTTTACATCTTCCTTGGCTTCATCACAACCCGCGACATCACCAAACGTCGTTTTGATTTGCTCTTCGCTCATCATACGAGCTTTGCTCTTGCCGAAAGACATGGCCCCTTTTCCACCACCACCTTGCATTTGGCGCATGAAGAAGATCCATACCCCAATCAGCAAAATCATAGGGAACCACGAAATAAAGATAGTACCCAGTAAGCTTGCTTCTTCTGGTGGGGTACCCTGCACTTTCACATTTTGTTTAATCAGGTCATCCAGCAACTTCTGGTCGTATACTGGCATGTAAGTCACAAAACGTGCTCCATTGCCACGACGCACAAAGGTAATTTCTTCGCCTTTGAACGTTGCTTCCTGAATCTGGCCTTGGCCAACTTCCTGTACAAAAGACGTGTAGTCAACTGCTCTGCCGTTATTGTCCCCAGGACCAAAGCTCTGGAAAACCGACATCAAAACCACAGCGATTACAAGCCACAGAATTAAATTTTTTGCCATGTCACTCAAGGTGTCAGCCTCGCGATAACTAATTGTAATTGAAGGTAGGGTACTACAGTTTGTTACCTGTAGCTACGGTGTTAACATCTGCGCTTTCGAACAAATAGTTAACCTTTGTAACCAGTGGCTACAATATACACTTCTCGGGAACGCGCCCTCGAAGAATCGGGTTTACGTATTTTCACGGTCTTAAACATCTCACGAACGTCTTTGACGTACTGCTCGAAGCCTTCGCCCTGAAATACTTTTACAACAAAACTACCATTGGGCGCCAGAACTTGTCGACACATATCTAAAGCTAGCTCAACAAGATACAAAGCACGAGGCTGATCAACAGACAAATTGCCCGCCATATTCGGCGCCATATCCGACATCACAACATCCACCATCTCTGGTTGAATTCTCTCGAGTAGCGCTTCAAGGACAGAATCTTCTCGAAAATCCCCCTGAAGGAATGACACACCAGCGATCGCATCCATGGGTAGCAGGTCACACGCAATGATTTGTCCCTGCTCACCAATTATTTTAGCAGCATATTGAGACCATCCCCCTGGTGCAGCGCCCAAATCAACGACTGTCATACCAGCTTTTAGTAGTTTATCTTTCGTTTGGATCTCTTCCATTTTAAAATAAGCACGAGAGCGGTAGCCTTTTTTTCTTGCTTCATTCGCGTACTTATCATCAAAATGTTCTTTCAACCAACGACCAGAACTGGCTGAATGTTTTTGTTTGCTCATTCGATTCCTAACTAATGGAGGGGATCTCTAGCCCAATAAATTATAGTCTTCAGGGTTAGATGGCGTTAAAATGGTATTTTTCAACCCTTACATTAAACAAAATTGGCCGCGTAATGAATCTAAGCACCAAACAAAAGCAGCATCTAAAAGGCCTAGCCCACAGTCTAAAACCTGTTGTGCTAATGGGCGCAAATGGGCTCACTGAAGCGGTTCTTGCGGAAATAGACCTTGCGCTTAACCACCATGAGCTGGTTAAAATTAAAGTCGCTTCTGAAGACCGTGAAACTAAAAACCTGATTGTTGAAGCCATAGTGCGTGAAACAAACGCAGAAAAGGTACAGGTTATCGGCAAAACACTCGTCCTGTATCGCCAGACCGAAGAACGTAAAATCGAGTTACCTCGCAAATAACACCGTTCCCTATTTTCTGTAATACAAAAAGGTCGCTATCGCGACCTTTTTGCTTATCATTCAGGCTCTAAATATACTGAACGCTATCAATTTCAAAATCTCGATCTCCACCAGGGGTTGAGATGACCACTTCATCACCTTCCATTTTACCAATCAACCCTCGTGCTATCGGTGAGCTGACAGAAATACGACCAGATTTGATATTGGCTTCGTCATCACCCACGATCTGATAGGTTTTTTCTTCTTCCGTATCACAATCAATCAAGCTAACAGTTGCACCAAAGATCACCTTACCTGAATTTTCCATACTGGTCACATCAATAACCTGCGCCATAGAAAGCTTGTATTCAATATCACGAATCTGAGCTTCACAAATACCCTGCTCCTCGCGCGCAGCATGATATTCAGCATTCTCTTTCAGATCACCCAGTTCACGAGCTTCAGCAATCGCTTCCGAAATTTGCGGACGAAGCTTAAGTAATCGTTCTAATTCTTCGCGTAGCCTTTGTTCGCCGCGCACTGTCATTGGGACTTTTTCCATTATTTACCTCATTGCCAAAGCCGTCTTTGGACAAAAAAAACCCTCCCAGTCCAATTGGATTGGGTTACGGGATCATTGAACAATATCTTCTAGTGTAAACAAACTTAACGACTAAATCATCTCAATTCAATATCTGGATGACTTACGCAGCATTCTCCCTTCTTCTCATAATTGAAATTATCTCAATTGGCGTTTTCATCAGGCCGTTAAAGTAAAAAAATATAAATAATAAAAATGTAATTAAACGGCGCAATTGTCGAAAAAATTATTAAAAAACAAATTCTTGATTATTTTTTACCAGAAATAAAACACCGTTCACAACGAGGATTTATATTGTTTTACTAACTCATTGAGGAACTTTGGCGGTAAAACATTCTTCACCAAATACTCTCCGGCTGTTGATGTACGCGCCATTGATTGGCAGCGCTGACAAACGCCAGAGACGAAACAAAGAGAAAAAAGCCAATCACAGCGTACTTCTCTAAAAAATGTATTCATGGACAGTAAATTAGGACTTATAAGATGAACAAAACTCTGATCGCTTTAGCAGTTTCAGCTGCTGCACTAGCCACTGCCACTAACGCCGCAGAACTTTACAATCAGGACGGAAATTCTATCGAAATGGGCGGCCGCGCCGAAGCCCGTCTATCACTCAAAGATGGTAAAGCTGATGACAAATCGCGTGTACGTCTAAACTTCCTTGGCACTGCACAAATCAATGACAATCTTTACGGTGTCGGTTTCTACGAAGGCGAATTTACCACAAACGAGCAAGGCGCATCTCAAGCAGACGCCAACGAAGGCAATGATAGCCTAACTAGCCGTTATCTTTACGGTGGTATTGGTGGTGCATTCGGTGAGGTAACTTACGGTAAGAATGAAGGTGCGTTGGGCGTTTTGACTGACTTTACCGATATCATGGCTTACCACGGTAACTCTGCCGCAGATAAGATCGCTGTCGCGGATCGCTCAGACAACATGATTAGCTACAGTGGTCAATTTTCTGACCTTGGTTTAAAAGCCAGCTACCGCTTCGCTGACCGTACTGAAGATGTTGCCACAGATCAGTTTTCTGACAACGGCCAAGATGGTTACTCACTTTCTGCTATCTACGCTATCGGTGAAACAGGCGTTAAGCTAGGTGCAGGTTATGCGACTCAGGATGAAGCAAACGAGTACATGGGGACGGCATCATACTCAATCAATGACTTATACTTTGCTGGTATCTATACAGATGGCGAGAAACAGCTTTCTAACTCTAAGAGCACTGTAGATTATACTGGTTACGAATTAGCGGCGGCCTACACAATGGGTCAAACTGTGCTTTCTACAACCTACAACAGCGCCGAAACAAACAAAGAGACCTCTGCTGACAACGTTGCTCTTGATGCCACTTATTACTTCAAACCAAACTTCCGTGGTTATGTTTCTTACAACATCAACCTTATCAGTGAAGGGGATAAAGTTGGCTCTGTTGCAACAACAACGAGCAACGCAACTAAGATCCAATCTGAAGATGAGATCGCTATGGGTCTACGCTACGACTTCTAAGTTTGTCGCTTAGCCAAGCAAATCTCAGCGCCCGCTTATAGCGGGCGTTTTTTTTACTCGCTATACTGCTGTTTTGTAATCTACCCACATGGCGCTTTCTATGCAGCTACTCAACGTGTTCCTGATTGTTTTCCTTTTTTTATCTCCAATTAAGGCGTTTGCTTATGCCCCTCTCAGTGAATTGCCCCATGGGAGCAGAGCAACGTTGCTTGTTGAATCTCTTGTCGAAAACGATACGCTGCTCGATACATCCAATAGTCAGCAATATTTCCCACCTGCCAGCACATTGAAGCTAGTCACCGCGCTGGCGGCAAAGTTAGAGCTTGGGGATAACTTTTATTTTGAAACAACATTGGAAAAAGCCGACGATGACCTTGCTTTACGCTTTTCGGGCGATCCGACCTTAAAAACCAAAAATTTAAAGCAATTATTTGCGGTTGCTAAAAGAAATGGGTTGAGAGAAATACGTGGGGACATCTGGCTAGATAACCGAGCATTTACAGGCTACAACCGTGGCATTGGTTGGCCTTGGGACATACTCGGCGTTTGCTACAGTGCCCCCGCTGCGGCAATATCTTTGGATAGAAATTGTGTTCAAGCCTCCATCTACACACAAGATGACGGCCGCACCAGAGTCTACGTACCTGAACACTATCCTGTTTATGTAACAACGCAGGCAAAAAGTGTCACCACAGAGCAAAAGACCAGTACACAATGTGATTTGGAACTGATCTCCTCCCCAGATAACCACTATCAGTTAAATGGCTGTTTAGTGAAGCGAGATAAACCTCTGCCGCTGAAGTTTGCCGTTCAAGATCCTGAACTCTACACACAACGCATGTTACACAATATCTTAAAGGAGCTGAATATAACATTTAACGGTAGCGTTAGAATCGGTTCGCTACAGCGGCACAATACGACCTTACTCGCGACCCACCGTTCCCCTCCTTTAGTCAAATTACTCGAGACCATGCTCAAACGGTCGGACAACTTGATCGCCGACAATGTCACGAAAACATTAGGGGCAAAATTTTATATTCAACCCGGTAGTTTCAGCAATGGTACCAAAGCAATAAAGCAAATTATTTTTGCTCATACGGGCGTTAATTTGGACGCCGCGCCTCTGGCCGATGGTTCCGGCTTATCACGTAATAACCGCTTAACCAGTCAGTCAATGGCTCAGATCCTACGCTATATCTGGGCCAATGATGATACTCTCAATCTCATTGCGATGATGCCCGTATCTGGAGAATCAGGGACACTAAAATATCGCCGGAGTATGCGCCAACAACCTATAAAAGGGGCTTTTATTGCGAAAAGTGGCTCCGTCTATGGGAGCTATAATATGGCTGGATTTGGTTTAGACTCGAGTGGTAAACCCGCAACCTTGTTTGTACAATACGTCGCGGACTACCTGCCCCCCAAACCCAAGCCCGATCAAAAACCGACGGAAGCGCCAATCACTAAGTTTGAAACCCTCTTCTATCAGGATATAGTGAAGCTAAGTCACTCAATCCCTAAAAATTTGTTCACTACAGTGAAATAAATCCATATTCCTGAAATATCAACGAGGGAAGCCAACACGGGACTCACTAAAACGGCAGGGTCCAGATTCAATGCTCTCGCTATGATGGGGAGCAAACCTCCCAACGTGGTCGACATCGTCACTTGTATAAACAAGGCAACCGCAATGGCGAGTGCTATGGTTTGAAGATCAAACCCTCCTGTGGAAGCATCACCACTAAATAACATCACTCTGATGACCATCACTGTTGCGATAGCGGATGCAAGGCAGACAGCAATACGACTCTCTTTCCAAAAAACCGCTAACCACTGACGCTTTTTTAGTGATCCTGTTGCTAAGGCACGAATCACAAGCGTCGCTGACTGTGATCCAGTATTACCGCCTGCCGCTGCAATAACTGGCATATAAACAGCCAACAACATTAGTTGACTTAAAGTGTCTTCATACTGGTTGATAATCAACCCGGATACAATACCGAGTAATGCCAAGGCAATAATCCAACCAATCCTCTGTTTAACGTGGCCCCAGACCGACGTACTGAGATAATTATTTGATGTTTCAACTTCCGAATGAATAAAGCCTAAATGATGGGCATAGTGGCGTGCCCGCTTATCAGAACCGTCATTGTCCAACTCCATAAGGAGATGCTGAACGAAACCAATTGAGCAGTCGCGCAGTATTGCAACCGCTTCTTCAATCGGCATTACTGAAAGTAAAAAAATTTGCTGCTTTTGTTCGTATTGCAAGAAAGCCTTGCGAGCGGCGCTAATTTCTTGATTAGAAAAGTGCGAAATAGTTTCGTTATGTGTTTTGCTCATTACCGTCATGGCGAATCTCCCGATTGGCAGTGGTAACGACCATCAAGTTGCAAGCGATAACGTGTTTGAAAACACGATGAATGTCACTAACAACAGAACTCTAGAAGACGAGGAGAAAAATTCGAGAAAACCTAAAGGGGGGATAACTCTACCCAAGGGTAGAGACGAACAACGCCAATACCAAACGGGCTACCTTTCTCCTTTGATACTAGGAGGATGGTCGATATTGTTCATAAATAACTCCAAAAAAACTGTCAGTTTGACAGCGCGGGAATGCTAACAGAACCTGCTCACGAGCCACGTCAGGTTTCTGCAAAATTTTATCAAGTTTTGCTCAAAAAACTCAGGCGAGGGTCAACAAATAATATCAATAACTTGCGACCTAGCGAGGGTAGAGAATTTCTCTTCAAAAAATTAAAGTCCGATATTAGACCTCTAATACCGGACTTTAAAACCGTTCGCCAAAAGTTATTTGACCTTTATTGAATGGATAATTCGATCACTTGATAGTTAAGCGAGCAAACTTACGTTTACCCACCTGAAAAACAAACGTTCCGACCGCTGGCGTATGCTTTGCATCAGCCACTTTTTCACCGTCAATCTTAGCGGCGCCTTGTTTAACCATTCGCATCGCTTCTGACGTCGATGAGCATAGCCCTGCTTCTTTAAGAAGATTACTTACCGGCAGCCCTTCTTCAAAATCAAATTCTGGCATGTCATCTGGTATTTGGTTTTTAGCAAAGCGATTAACAAATTCTTGCTCTGCTGCATCCGCATCCGCTGCGCTGTGAAAACGTGTAATAATTTCTTTTGCTAGCAGAACTTTAATATCACGAGGATTGTGCCCCTCGTCGATGCGAGTCTTAAACTGCTCAATCTCTTGTAAAGGACGGAAAGACAGCAGCTCGTAATAGCTCCACATCAACTGATCGGAAATAGACATGATCTTGCCGAACATCTCGCTTGGTGCTTCACTGATGCCGATGTAATTATTCGCCGACTTAGACATTTTCTTTTCGCCGTCAAGACCAACAAGAAGTGGCATCATCAAAACAGATTGAGGTTTCTGGCCATTTGATTTTTGCAGTTCACGTCCCATAAGCAGATTGAATTTCTGGTCCGTCCCGCCTAGCTCAACGTCTGTTTTCATCGCAACAGAGTCCCAGCCTTGTAGAAGAGGATACATAAATTCATGAATAGCGATCGGTTGGCCGCCGGTATAGCGTTTCTTAAAATCATCTCGTTCAAGCATACGCGCGACCGTTTGATTCGCAGCCAGACGAATCATGCCTTCAGCACCTAACTCCGATAACCACTCAGAGTTAAACTGAATCTTGGTTTTAGCGGGGTCCAAAATTTTGAACACTTGCTCTTTGTACGTTTCCGCATTTCGAAGCACATCCTCACGACTCAGCGGCGGACGCGTCGAGTTCTTTCCGGTAGGATCACCGACCATCGCGGTAAAATCACCAATAAGAAACGTGACTTCATGACCCAGTTCCTGAAACTGACGCAGTTTGTTAAAAATCACCGTATGGCCAAGGTGAATATCCGGTGCAGTGGGATCGGCACCCAATTTGATGCGCAGAGGTCGCCCTTCTTTGAGCTTTTCAATCAGCTCTTCTTCTGGAATTAGCTCTTCAACGCCGCGTTTAATTTCGGCCAGTGCCGCTTCAATGCTCGCCATTCTTGTTCACTCCCACAGATTTGGCAAAAATTTGATAATTTCCCATCTTACTTGAATAGCGATGATTTTTGAAACCAGTTAGACTAAACAGCTTGCTATTTTTAATGATTTTGCAGAACGAACTATACGATGTTGTCTATTTTTTCTCGGCTTCCCCGAATACACCAAGCTTGTATCGCTTTATTCGGCGCGCTGATCCTCATTGCGCTCCTTTTACCATCGCCTCAAACTATGAGGCCCGATGATGCCTTGTATAAAATCGGGGAGTACTACCCTGTTGATATCAAGCGCGACGCTTTGATGTCATCAAGCACGGTACCAAATTCAGCGCTAGTGAGCTGGCAGAACCACACCATAGGTTCTGGTGACACTATGGCCTTGCTTTTTCAACGAGCTGGACTGTCTTCACAATTGCTTTATCAACTGACCACCACCAATAAAGATATCAACACACAACTGACTCGAGTTCGTCCAGGAGATTCATTTCAATTTGGGTTTGACCCCGATAACCAATTGGTCGAAATAAAGCGTCCCTTAAGCCCATATGAAACGTTCCATATCAGACGAACCGACAACGGATTTACTTCTACACTGAGCAAAAAAGACGTTCACTATCAATACAACTACGCCAATGCAGATATTACCTCCAATTTTTGGAATGCAGGGGTCAGCGCTGGCCTAACCGCAAATCAAATAATGGAACTGGCGGGCATCTTTGGTTGGGATATTGACTTCGCACTCGATATTCGTAAAGGCGACCACTTTGAAATTTTATATCAAGAGAGAATCGTAGAAGGGGAAGTGGTCGGCAGAGGTAAAATTATCGCTGCAATTTTCTCCAATCAGGGCGATACCTTTAAAGCGATTCTAGACGATAACACGGGTAACTATTACGATGAAAAAGGCCGAGCAATGAAAAAAGCTTTCTTACGGTCGCCCCTTGATTTTCGTCGTGTATCATCCAATTTCAACCCGCGTCGTAGGCACCCTGTGACAGGAAAAGTTCGTGCGCACCGAGGGACTGACTACGCCGCTCCGGTTGGCACCCCAATTTGGGCCGCAGGCGATGGGATCGTTCAGAAATCAAGCTATAACCAATTTAATGGCAACTACGTCTTTATTAGACATAGCAATACTTATATTACCAAATACCTTCACCTGACAAAGCGCTCAGTGAAAACAGGGCAGCGGGTCAAACAGGGCCAAACGATCGGTACGTTAGGCGGAACCGGGAGGGTTACCGGACCTCATCTACATTACGAGTTTCTGGTCAATGGCACCCATAAGAACCCCAGAACAGTAAAATTGCCTCAATCCAAATCTTTGACAGGCAAAGCCAAACGCACCTTTATTGCAAATACAAAGCTAAGACTTGAAAAACTCGAACGCTATGGGCAGTTGCTTGCTACCCATTAATGCAAACGCCGCGCAGAGCGCGGCGTTTTTTTTCATTCGTTTTGGTACTCATTAGACGCTAAACGAGGCCCCACAACCACAGGTTGTCGTTGCATTGGGGTTGGTCACAAAAAACCGCGAGCCTTCAAGCCCTTCAGTATAATCGACCTGTCCACCGACCAAATATTGTAAACTCATGGGGTCAACAACCAGTGTCACACCACTGTTGACGATTGTCATATCGCCTTCATTGACCTTTTCATCAAATGTAAATCCATACTGAAACCCGCTGCATCCACCGCCAGTAATGTACACACGCAGCTTTAGATCTGGGTTCTCTTCTTCAGCGATCAAAGCACCAACGCGTTGCGCTGCTGCATCTGAAAATGTTAGCGGGATATTTAGTTCGCTCACAATGACCTCTCTTACTCATCTTGACCCAATCACTGTACTAAGCAATGGATAAACATTCTTTCTCTAATAGGTTCATTATCTAATACCTGAGTGAAGCGTTCAAGTATTCACCAGCTATCAGACGCATTTTTCAAAAAAAACACGATAAACACGGAGGAAAACTGACCAGAATGTGGTGTAAACCGTTTTCTTGTACTGGACGGGACGGGTACAATGCCTGCCAAATTGGTCCAAGTAATAAAAACAGAGGATATATCCATGACCAAATCAGCTCAGTTGTATGAAAAAGCACAGCATGCCATTCCTGGCGGCGTTAACTCCCCAGTTCGTGCTTTTAATGGCGTAGGTGGCGCTCCTATCTTTATTGAACGTGCTGACGGCCCGTTAATTTTTGATGCTGATGGCAAGGCCTATATTGATTATGTTGGCTCTTGGGGACCTATGATCCTTGGCCACAACCACGCCACAATTCGTGAAGCGGTTATAGACGCAGCGCAGCGAGGGTTGAGCTTTGGGGCTCCCACCGAAATCGAAATAAAAATGGCCGAACTGGTGTCAGAATTGGTGCCTTCCATGGAGCAAGTCCGGATGGTAAGCTCAGGGACCGAGGCCACGATGAGCGCAATACGCCTTGCAAGAGGGTTTACTGGGCGCGATAAGATAATCAAATTTGAGGGTTGCTATCACGGACATGCCGATAGCTTACTGGTGAAAGCAGGCTCTGGTGCCCTAACCCTAGGTCAACCAAGTTCTCCGGGTGTACCTGAAGATTTTGCTAAACATACCTTGACTGCAAACTTCAACGATTTGAATTCAGTTCGTGAACTCTTTGCCGCCAACAAGGGACAGATAGCCTGTATTATCGTCGAGCCCGTGGCTGGCAATATGAACTGTGTACCTCCTGTAGAAGGTTTTCATCAAGGCCTGCGCCAAATTTGTGATGAGCAAGGCGCTTTATTGATTTTTGATGAAGTGATGACTGGGTTTCGAGTCGCTTTAGGCGGTGCACAAGGCCACTACAACATAAAACCAGACCTCACCACACTGGGTAAAGTCCTTGGCGGAGGCATGCCCGTGGGGGCATTTGGTGGTCGTAAAGAGGTCATGCAATTTATTGCTCCTACAGGCCCTGTCTATCAAGCTGGTACCTTGTCGGGTAATCCTGTTGCGATGGCTGCTGGTTATGCCTGTTTAAACCTGTTGAAAGAAGAAGGCAATGAAAAGCGCCTCAATTCAATAACAAAACAATTGGCCGAAGGCTTCAAAACACTGGCTGACCAACAAGGTATACCTTTGGTTGTAAATCAAGTCGGAGGCATGTTTGGTTTCTTTTTCACTGAACAGCAACAGGTTACCTGTTATGAAGAAGTCGCCCAATGTGACGTGGAACGTTTTAAACGCTTTTTCCACTTG
Organism: Vibrio ostreicida; assembly: GCF_013074385.2. Lineage (GTDB taxonomy): Bacteria > Pseudomonadota > Gammaproteobacteria > Enterobacterales > Vibrionaceae > Vibrio > Vibrio ostreicida. Next base: position 127,102 of record NZ_JABEYA020000002.1, on the reverse strand, counting down.
ATGCTAGAACATGGTGTCTATTTGGCGCCATCCGCTTTCGAAGCGGGCTTCACCTCTCTTGCTCATGGCAGTAAAGAAATCGAAGCCACCTTAGAAGCAGCTGAACGCAGTTTCACTATCATGGCTCAAGAAAGTTAAAAGCCAGACCATTTTATAAAATGGCTGTAATCACAGCCTTTTTAACGCCAGTTAGCGATCACAAGAAAAATCAGTAACACAAGCATTGCCAAAAACCATGGAAACGGCCGCCTCGGTTTGCTATTGCCACATGGTTTTTCTTTATTGCAACACCCCATAATCTCTTTCTCCTACATTAACATTCTGTTTTACATTGAACACTTGGAATTTTGTGGTCATTATACTGCTATTGCGACGAAAACTTGGACAACAAACGTGTCAGAAAAATTCAAAATAACTTCCAGCCATTGGGTGTTGATTATTGCTCTCCTTCTTGCTGGCTTTGCCTGCTTTTTGCTCGTCGAACCCTATATAAACTCTATCATCATGGCGTTTATTATTTCGCTATTAATCTTTCCTGTGCATGAATGGATAGAGCACCGTTTACCTAAGTTTAAAAACTTAGCTTCCCTACTGTCGTGCACCTTATTAAGCCTGATCATTGTGCTGCCACTACTCTTTGTTTTTGCCGCTATCATTCAACAAGGCTCTGCATTTTCACAAAACGTCTATCAGTGGGTTTCAGGCGGCGGTATTCAAGCTCTATTCGAACACCCTTGGATACTCAAAATTCTATCTTTAGTGAACACTTATTTGCCCTTTGATGAGGTAAAACCTCAAGAGGTAGGCCAAAAAATCGCCGCCTTTGCTACTTCGTTTGGTTCCAATTTAGTTAGCATCAGTGCCAAAATACTGGGCGATGCGACAAACTTTCTGCTGAACTTCTTCCTGATGTTGTTTGTTCTATTTTTTCTGCTTCGTGATCACGATAAAATTATCGCCGCAATACGCCATATCCTGCCCTTGTCTCGTAGTCAGGAAGACAAATTACTTGATGAAATTGAACAAGTGTCTAAATCTGCCGTTATGGGGTCTTTCCTGACCGCCATTGCCCAAGGTTTGGCTGGTGGCCTTGGTATGTGGCTAGCGGGCTTCCCGGGTCTATTCTGGGGTACCATGATGGGATTTGCATCCTTTATTCCCGTGATTGGTACATCACTGATTTGGATACCAGCGGCGGCTTATTTATTCCTCAGTGGGGACACTAGCTGGGCCATTTTCCTGACCATCTGGAGCGTGGTTATTGTCGGCTCTATTGATAATCTACTCCGACCTTTTCTAATGCAAGGCAGCGGGGGGATGAATACCCTAATGATTTTCTTTTCTCTACTTGGGGGGCTTCATCTCTTTGGTCTTATTGGGCTAATATATGGGCCATTGATCTTTGCTATCACTATGGTCCTATTCAATATTTATGAAGAAGAGTTTCATAACTTTCTTGACCAGCAGGATCAAAACTAACTGCCATCAAAAGCAAAACTTCAAGAATTTAGGGGATTGTGCGAGAATCCCCCGTCTTTTTTAGCCAGAGTCCACTATGTCTGCTTATATCGCTCCAAGTCAAATTGCTCAAAGACAGCTTACCCACTTTGCAGGAAAGCATGTTCTTGTTGCTGGTGAATCCGAGGATCTATTTCCCATTGAACTAGCACAGTATTGTGAGTCCGTTACCGTATTCACCACAAACTATGGCTACTACCGTCAGCTTAAGCCCAGTGAGAAAATCACAGTGGCATTTGGCGCTGAGTTTGAGCGAGAGACTTGCGCAGATATGATTCTTTTATATTGGCCTAAAGCAAAAGCCGAAGCAGAATATCTACTCGCGATGCTTATGGCGAAACTCGGCCCGAATACAGAAATAGTGGTCATTGGCGAAAATCGTTCTGGGGTAAAAAGCATAGAAAAATTGTTCAAACCCTACGGCTCTGTTAACAAAATCGATTCGGCGCGACGATGCTCTCTTTATTGGGGGCAATGTACTCACCCACCGGCTGCATTTAATATGCAAGATTGGTTTAAACAGTACTCAATATGCTACCAAGACAAAGCGATCACAGTGAAGAGCTTACCTGGTGTTTTCAGCCATGGTCAGTTTGATGTAGGCTCTCAATTATTACTCGACTCACTGCCTGTACTGAGTGGCAAAGTGCTGGACTTTGGTTGTGGAGCCGGTGTGATTGGTTGTGTGATGGCCATCCTAAATCCCAACATTGCACTTGAGATGTGTGATATTAGCGCCTTGGCGGTCAAATCCAGTCAAGCGACACTGGAAGCAAATGAGCTAAAAGGCCGAGTTTTTGCTTCTGACGTCTATTCTGATACCAGCAAAGATTACCAGTTTATCATCAGCAACCCTCCTTTTCATGCCGGTCTAGAGACTAGCTACAAAGCGACCGAAACCTTATTGTCGCAAGCTCCTCAACACCAGAATAACGACGGACAATTGCTGATCGTTGCAAACAGCTTCCTCAAATACTCTCCTATTATTGAACAAGCTTTTGGTAATTGCGAGACGCTAAATAAGACTAAAAAGTTTGCGATTTATTCGGCAAAAAATTGAAATTAGAGCCCAGTTAGCGGATGTAACTGGGCTCAGTTATCACTATCACCCGAAATTTGCGCTTTAATCCACGCTTTCACCTCGACTTACTTGTCAAAGTAAAAAAACTCGCTAATTTTGTCCTTTCTGGAAAACTTCGTTGTCATTTTGGCATCTTCATGCCTGCCTTCGTCTTGGAAAGTCTGGTCAACACATGGATAAGTCAAATAAAAAACCAACCGTTAAACGGTTAAAACACACCGTCATGCTAGCTTTCCTAATTTTAAGCATTACGCCACTAACCGTAATCACTCTGTTCTTTCTTCAGTCACACAGCAAAGATCTTCAACAACAAAGTACCTCGCACCTAATTTCTGTTCGAAATAGTAAACACCAACAGTTAATCAATTATCTGCAAACAAGAGAAAAAGAAGTGCTGAGCTTTGTGCGCTCTGAACTGGCCTACGCCAGTGGTGGCAGATTCTATGGCTTGGTGAATGCGTTCAAAAGCCTAGGTATTGATATTGAACAAGCTCGCCAAAATGCTCAAAACCGTTATATCCAAGGCTCTGGAGATCAGATAAAAACATCGGTACTGCGCCAGTCTACCGTTTTCAACGCGACGGAACGTTACAGGTTACTGCATAAACGCTATCACCGTGCCTACATTGAATTACTCAAGCGTTCGGATTTTGATGATCTCTTACTCGTCGATCTCGACGGTAATGTCACTTATTCTATCAATAAGTATGACAACTATGGAACAAACCTACTTACTGGTCGATACCGAGAGACAAACTTAGGGGAGACGTATTATAAGCTCAGTACTTTGGTCGCAGAAAAACGTAAAACCAATCAAGACTATACCCCCATCTTTATCTCAGATTTCAGGCCCGAGCAAGGAAAGCAGGTCGCATGGCTTGGCGCACCGATAATACAACAAGGCTATCTGCACAGTTATGCGTTATTTCGGCTGCCTAATAATGGCATTACTAAGCTAATCGCCGACACCCATGTCACGCCATCGATGAAAACCTTGTTAGTTAGCGATGAACAACACTCGATCACACTCTCTTCACAGCAGGATGACATCAACAAAAGTATGAGTGTAGTGAAGCTCGCTTTAAAAGGAGAGACCGGCGTCGGAACCTATATGAATTCAGTGGGTGAAGCGACGATTGCAGCCTACAGCCCAACAACGTTTAAAAATACTCATTGGGCCCTAGTCGTTGAACTCCCTGAAAAAGAGGCCTTTGCTCGCGTTCATCAGTTGGAAACTCTGTTCGTCTTCATCATGCTCAGCGCGATTCTATTGGTTATCCTTGCCTCTCATACCTTGTCTAACTTTATCACAGCACCACTTTTACAGTTGACATCTGCGGCCGAAAAGGTCTCTGCTGGCGATCTTGAAACCGATATGATCAATACCGATCGTAAAGATGAAATAGGACGATTAGCACTCAGTTTTGAATACATGCAGCGGTCTATTCGTGAAAAAATACGGCTGATCAAACAGCAGAATGAAGAGCTTGAAGATAACCTGAGACTGATCCAAAAGCAGAACGATGAACTTCAGCTGGCAGACAAACTCAAGGACGAATTCCTTGCCACGACTTCCCATGAACTAAGAACACCATTGCATGGTATGATCGGGTTAGCGGAAGCTATAATTTCAGGGGCTAACGGCCCAATTACCGCCTCACATCAATATCAACTTAATATCATCGTTAGTAGTGGACAAAGGCTCGCCACACTGGTCGATGATCTGCTCGATTATCATAAAATGCGTTATGGCAACATGTCGATTGAAGCACGTGCTGTGGATATTTCCAGCGCAACACGATTGGTCTTGGAGTTGTCCTCTCATTTGATAGGCTCCAAACCTATCCGTATCATCAATCAAGTTCCCAAAGAAGCCTTGTGGGGATGCGGAGATCCCCAGAGACTGGAGCAGGTTTTATACAACTTAATTGGTAATGCGATTAAGTACACCAATGAGGGCAAGATAGTGATATCCGCCCAGATCATCGATGAGAAGGTACGCGTTCAAATTGTCGACACGGGCGAGGGCATCCCCCCCGAACAGCTCGAGTACATCTTCGAGCCCCTGATGCAGGCGAGCCAAGACAGCCATCACTACCGTCAGGGGGCGGGGCTAGGGCTTTCGATTAGCCGCGAGTTGATAGAGCTCATGCAAGGCTCGCTCTATGTCAGCAGTCAACCCATGGTGGGGACCACCTTTAGTTTTACTCTACCCCTTGCTTCTCAACAACAGATTCGACAAACGTCCTTGAGTGAAGACGAGCACTTTATCGCACCCGAGAGCCATGAGTTAACCCTTTCAGGCTCCCCCAATTTACCAGAAAACCCGCAGGGAACATTAATCCTTATTGTCGACGATGAACCGATTAATTTGCGTATACTAGACAGCTTTTTGCGCCTAGAAGGTTACCGCGTAAGCAGTGCCGCTGATGGTGAACAAGCGATCGAATCTATCCGTAAAGAGAAGCCAGAACTGGTTCTTTTAGATGTCATGATGCCTGGAGTGAGTGGTTACCAAGTATGTGAGATCTTGCGCCAACAATTTGATCACGCGCAATTACCAGTGATTATGTTAACCGCTCTCAATCAAGCCGAAGATAGAGTCAGGGGATTTGAAGTCGGAGCAAACGACTATTTACCTAAACCCTTCAATAATCAAGAACTAGCGGCTCGGATCCGAGCTCATCTTGCTGCCAGCAAGGCAGAGATTAGGAGAGTTGAAAACCAGAAGCTGCAACAAGAACTCAAACAAAGAGCCATGATCGAAGCTAGCTTACTTGAAACACAAGGCCGCCTACTGGAACAATTGGAGTCGGCACCTGAAGCTATCGTCTGTGTTAGCGAAGACCATAAAATTAGGTTTACTAACGACGCCGCCACTCGCCTCTTCAAACGAACGCATGAACAGCTCAAGCGTTCCACTGCCGAGGAACTGATAGCACCAAAATTTCTAACCGTTGAACACCCTCATTATTGTGGGGTGATTGACATCTATGTTGAAGACATCCGGCAGCATTTATCGGCCGATATTCTCAAACTTCCACAAGCCTCAGGTCTCAAAGCCATGTACATCCTCGATATCGGTGGAAGCTTGAATGCCAACCGAATTGAAAACCTTGAAACCGCCATAGAAGCACTATCAAGTTTCGCCTTTGAGGGCGACGAAGCCAAACTGCAACAACTCAAAGAGCTGGGTGGCGAATTTACTCGACTTGCAGACCGAGTCACAACTGATTACCAATCTAAACAAGACATCATGAGACGCATTTTGGTGGAGTCCATGACCTCTGCTTTGACTTACTGGGAAACAGTTACTGGCCAAAGTAAGTTTTCTTTTGCTGAACAAAGTGGTTTATGGCGAGTGTATCTTGACCGAAGCACCCTTCAAACTCGCACACTCGATAAGTACCTACGAGTCGAAACCCTGCCCAAAACGCCACGTTGGAGAACGGTACTCAATTCACTAGACTACATCCTTGAACACTGTAAAGAAATGACCCCTGAGCGCTCTCATATTGAGACCTTGAGGAACAAGCTTCAGCATTTGTTGACCAGCTAAAGCCCTCAAGCGGAAAACACTTAGTTTGCGAACACCATCACAACAAGACGGCAGATTTGAGCTTAAGAATCCCGTACCCACAGGTGCACAAGTGCTCACCAGTGATGAAATCAGGATTTACTGAATTAAAAACAATGAATTATAAGTCTTCACTTGCTCCGTCTACTTGAAAAACAGCGTTTACCTTGCCAGTCATTCAAGACGATCTCCCAAAAAAAGGCCGATTTTACTGGCGTCAAGTTAACGGGATTAACATCAGAAAGGACGAGTTTAACGTTTTTGACGAGAAAGCAAATTGCTAAATCTAACCGAAAGGTGTTCTCTTAAATAGCTCCAGCAATATCGCGCACTTTTCTCAATGGCATATGACCAGATCGAACAATGACATTGTCGAGTAACACAGGCGAGTGATCATCACCTAAAAACTAAGGACAAGCGATGCGTGCCAATAAAAAACAGACTGCCTTAGCAGTCACCCTGACATTGACGACTTTGGCTGCATCTCTAGTCAATGCGGAGACACAGCTCAGTGAGCTCACCATTCACCCCAAAGAATTCACGTCATTTGTCCGAAACTTCAACCCCTATTTAGGTTCAACGCACCTGCATACAACATGGGATTTTATTTACGAGCCTCTGATTATCTTTAACGAAATGAAAGGAAATGCCCCTGTCTTTCGTTTGGCAGAAGCGTACACCATGTCTGAAGATCTGACGAGTGTCACCTTTACCATTCGCAAAGGCATAACATGGTCTGATGGAGAAGCCTTTGACGCCAATGATGTCCTATATTCATTTCAACTCGTCAATCATCACCCTGAACTCGATCAAAGTGGGATCAACGCTTGGGTCACCAGTATCAAGAAATTGAACAGCTATCAGATCACCTTCTATCTTAAAGAAGCAAATTCGAATGCCCCTTACGAGATATCAAAAGTTCCGATAGTCCCCCAGCATATATGGGAAAACATCCAAGACCCTACTGCATTTTCCAATCCTGAACCCGTTGGCACTGGTCCTTTCACTGACATCACGACCTTTACCTCTCAGCTATATATTCAGTGTCGTAACCCTCATTACTGGGATGCCGCTAACCTCGACGTGGACTGCCTTCGTGTTCCACAAATCGCCAGCAACGATCAATTTTTAAGCAAAATCATCAAGGGAGAAATGGACTGGACTTCTTCGTTCATCCCAGATGTGGATCGAACCTACGCTGCAGCCAGCCCAAATCATCAATACTGGTACCCGCCTGCGGGAACCCAAGCGTTTGTGATTAACTTCAAGCACCCTAATCCTGCGAAAAAAGAGACTCTAACCAACCTTGATTTTCGTCGAGCTTTCTCGATGGCGCTGGATCGTCAAACCATTATAGATATTGCGTTTTACGGCAGTGGCACCATCAACGATTTTGCATCTGGCCTCGGTTACGCCTTTGAAACTTGGTCAGATGAAAACGTTCACAACAAGTATAAATACTTCAATACTTACAATGTTAAAGGTGCCAAAACGCTTCTGACTAACGCTGGATTTATTGATATTAATCAGGATGGATTCGTTGAAACACCTTCAGGCCAACCTTTGGAGCTCATCCTTCAATCACCAAATGGTTGGACTGATTTCAACAATACGGTTCAACTTGCCGTTGAACAACTCGCGGAAGTGGGTATCAAAGCCAAAGCCCGAACACCGGATTTCTCGGTTTACAACCAAACGATGCTAGATGCCACATACGATATCGCCTACACCAATTACTTTCATGGGGCTGACCCATTTACATACTGGAACAGCGCGTTCAACTCCAGACTGCAGTCTGGGGAGGGAATGCCTCGTTTCGCCATGCATTTTTACAAGAATAAGCAACTGGATGACTTACTCAACCGCTTCTATAAAACCAATAATAGAGAAAAACAGCTCGATATTGCCCATGATATTCAGCGTATTATAGCCGCTGAACAGGTTACGATACCCGTCATGTCAGGCGCCTACATGTATCAATATAATACCACGCGATTTACTGGGTGGTGGAACGAAGAAAATGCGAAGGGAAGGCCAAACATTTGGTCAGGTATCCCAGAGCGATTACTTCATGTTCTGGACTTAGAACCGATCCTCTAGGCGAATCTTAACCAGACTGATGTCATAACAAGACAAGGTCCTAGATTGGCGCTTATCCCGCCGCGCGTAAACGAAAACTGAAGCTCAATTCCACCAAAATAAGGCGAAATCTGTGGCGTATTTTTTAAAACGTTTATCATTTTACTTCGTCGCGTTTTTGGTTGCAGCGACTCTCAACTTCATTATTCCCAGAGCCATGCCGGGCGATCCTGTCACCATGATGTTTGCCAATGCCTCTGTTCAAGTGACCCCTGAACGCCTTACTGCCATGAAACAACTGCTGGGTTTTGTTGATGGCAGTTTGTGGAAGCAGTATTGGGTCTACATTAACAATATCCTCAGCTGGGAACTTGGCACTTCCATTCAGTTCTATCCACTCTCCGTCAATGATTTGCTTGGAGAAGCCTTTGGCTGGTCTCTCTTTCTTGCTGGGGGTGCCGTGACTCTTTCCTTTTGCTTGGGATCATTTCTCGGCATTTATGCCGCTTGGAAAAGAGGGAGCAAATACGATGCCTTTATGACATCAGGGATGTTAATCATTCAGGCTATTCCCCAAATGGTCATCGCCATGGCTGCAATGTATATATTTGCTATTGGTTTGCAGTGGCTACCCTCAGGTTACGCGTACACCGCTGGTTTGCCCCCTGACTGGACCAGCTGGGCCTTCATAAAAGACGTCGCCTATCACGCTATTCTTCCCCTTTTCTGTGCATCCATCGTTCAGGTTGGGGGATTCTTAGTCAATATGCGTAATAACATGATTAATCTTCTTGCCGAAGATTACATCACTATGGCCAGAGGAAAGGGCCTCAATGAAAAAAGAATCGTCTTCAACTACGCAGCTCGCAACGCACTCTTACCAAGTGTGACCGCTTTATCTATGGCTTTGGGCACAGCTATCGGCGGGCAATTGATCATTGAAATCATTTTTAATTATCCCGGTCTGGGCTCAGTACTTTTTAATGCCATTACGTCTCGTGACTATCAGGTTCTTCAAGGCCAATTACTGATCATGACGATATTTATGCTGATGTTCAACTTGCTTGCGGACATGCTTTATATTGCCCTTGATCCCCGGCTCAATAAAGCAGGTCAAGCATCATGAAAGATTTTGTTAAGCTGATTGTGGCTAACCCTATCGCCTTGGTGGGTAGCTTAATCGTCCTATTATTTGTTTTGATAGCACTCACTGCCCCTCTAATTGCTCAACACGCTCCCGACAAGCGAACCGGTTCCCCTCATGAGTACCCCTCTTTTCTCGTCAAAGCTGCACAATCCAACCCCGAAGGCTGGTTGGCCCAAAATGTCGCCACAGACAGAAGAACCTTGCTCATGTCGAAAAAAGCGGACCATAGCTTAGGAACAACTCGTATGGGTAGGGATGTGTGGTCACAGTTGGTCCACGGAGCACGTGTATCACTCGCGGTTGGCTTTGGTGCCGGAATAACGGTGTGCTTTCTCGCGACCATCATTGGTATGACAGCAGGCTATTTTGGTGGGCATATTGACAATGCGCTCACTGCGGCAATGAACATTATGCTCGTCATCCCACAGTATCCACTGTTGTTTATTTTAGCGGCTTTTATTGGTGAAGCTGGCCCCATGACAATGGCTTTGATTATTGGCCTGACCGCTTGGGCTTGGGGGGCCAGAGTCATTCGTTCACAAACCTTAGCTTTACGCGAAAAAGAGTTCGTTAAAGCAGCAGAAATATTGGGAGAATCTCAGTTTAGGATTATTTTAGTCGAAATACTGCCCAATCTGACACCTATTGTTGGCGCCAGTTTTATCGGCTCCGTCATGTACGCCATTATGATGGAAGCCACCATTTCTTTTCTCGGTTTAGGTGACCCTAATACGATCAGTTGGGGCATCATGCTCTACAACGTTCAGACATCGTCTTCAATGCTGATTGGGGCTTGGTGGGAGTTACTCGCCCCTTGCCTCGCATTAATCTTGCTGGTTACTGGCCTAGCACTGCTGAATTTCGCGGTCGATGAGATTGCTAATCCGCAATTGCGCTCACACCACAGGACCAAATGGTGGAAGAAACGAACGCCCCTAAGACAACCAGCAACCAAGCTCCCCCGACTAAATGGAGACAAGTGTTCATGACTCAACCTTTGCTTTCTGTTCGCAATTTATGCGTTGATTTTACCACCGACGTTGGTGATATCCGGGCTTGTAATAATGTCAGTTTTGACCTGTTTCAAGGCGAGGTTTTAGGGCTTGCCGGAGAATCCGGATGTGGTAAATCCACCATTGCGCTTTCCCTAATGCGCCTGCTTAACCCACCCGCTTTTATTGCAGGCGGCGAAATCATATTCCGAGGTGAAGACATCCTAAAATACACGGAAAAACAGATGCAAGCATTTCGCTGGAAAGAGACGTCAATGGTATTTCAAAGCGCGATGAATGCACTTAATCCTGTTTTAACTATTGAAGCGCAATTTTCTGATGTGATTCGGCATCACACCAAGATGTCTCGCCGTCAAGCCCGTCAACGTGCACAAGAATTACTGGAGATTGTGGACATTCATCCAAGCCGACTCTCTGATTATCCTCATCAGTTTTCAGGAGGCATGCGGCAACGGCTGGTGATCGCCATTGCGCTCGCACTTAACCCTAAAATCATCATTATGGATGAACCGACAACCGCTTTAGATGTCGTAGTCCAGCGTGAGATCCTGCAAAAAATTGAAGGATTAAAAGCGCAGTTCGGTTTCACGATTCTCTTTATTACTCATGATCTGTCGCTGATGGCCGAATTTTCTGACCGCATCGGGGTGATGTATTCCGGAGAACTGGTTGAAATCGCACCTTCAAAGGATATTCTAACCAACCCTTACCACCCCTATACCGAGGGCCTAAGCCACTCTTTTCCGTCTCTGACCGGCCCCAAGGTCCCTCTGACTGGAATTCCAGGCAACCCTCTCAACCTTCTTGACATTCCACAGGGGTGTCGGTTTCAGGCACGCTGCCATCGGGCGCATTCTGTCTGCCGCCATTTAGCGACTCAACTTCGTCACGTGACACCAGAGCGGCTATCTAATTGCCATATTTATACTGACAGCATCAACCCAACTCAGTTAAAGGAGTGACTGTCACCAACACGAGAATCATTAAGGAAGATGAGGATGAGATCAGAAAATGACCCCCTACTGGTTGAGGCAAAAAACCTGACCAAGGACTTCGCCATAAACCGTCATGCCTTGCAACAACCTTTGCTCCGCGCGCTCAACAAAGTGTCCTTCAAAATGTATAGGAGCCGCGGCCTATCTATCGTAGGGGAATCAGGTTCCGGTAAATCTACCGCCGCCAAAATGATTGCCAAAATGTATGCACCCACCTCTGGCTGTATCGAATACAAGGGGCAAGATCTTAAAGATATCCGCTCTCGCACAGAACTGATGGCTTATCGCAAAGGCGTACAAATGGTTTGGCAAGACCCATTTGGCTCTCTCAACCCCACCCATAACATATTCCACCATATCGCTCGTCCACTTTTGATTCATAACAAAATAAACCCGAGCAATAAAAAGCAGTTAGAGGAAGACGTATATAGCCTCCTCGAGCAAGTCGGACTTACTCCCTCTAAAGAAACAGCAAACAAATTTCCTCACCAATTGTCAGGAGGACAACGCCAAAGGGTCAATCTGGCTCGCAATATCGCGGTTGGCGCTGAGGTTATTTTGGCAGATGAACCAACATCAATGTTGGACATGTCAATTCGAGCGGGCATTCTAAATCTAATGGAGAAGATGAAGTTTGAGCAACAAATGTCGCTGCTTTACATTACTCATGACATCGCGACAGCTCGCTATATTGCCGAGGATTTGGCGGTGATGTACTCAGGTCACATGGTCGAATGGGGAGAGTCAGAAGACATTATTCATCACCCCCAACACCCTTATACAAAACTGCTTATCTCTGCCGTCCCTGACCCGACTCGCACCACTCATCGACAAATTTCAGCTAATAAAGGGGAGATTCCTCTATGGACGCCTCAGTCTTCAGGCTGCCCTTTTGTCAGTCGCTGCCCACAGGCAACCCATCAATGCAGGGAATCATTTCCGGAGGTAACTCAACTCTCGGATAACCATTTCGTTCGCTGCTATTTATATCAACAATAAACATCACCCCCTTAAGGTTGGTCTTGTTAACACATTTTTAGTTGGAGAACGTCATGCTGCTGGTTAATCACATTGGTTATGAAACACAAGGGCCAAAACACGCGGTTTTCATAAGAGATCAAGCCTGCAATCGCGACTGCCACGCCTACCTAATATGCGTAGATACGCAACAGACCGTCGCGACCTTAAATATCCCAAACGGCACCCTCACCGACCAATGGCAGCTCGGACACGCCTCCCGCATTGAATTCTCTGATTTTCAAACAAACGGTCGTTATTATCTCAACGTCGCAAACCTCAACTCGAACGTCTTCGTGATTGCCAAAGGTTTACTGTTAAAAGAAACTCTTTCCGATGTCCTGCACTACTTTAAATCCCAGCGCTCTGGAGGCCGTTTTGATCAGCGAGATCATAGCGTGCCTTTGATCCATTCCGATGACAACGTCGATGTACATGGTGGCTGGTACGATGCCTCTGGAGATGTTAGTAAATATCTCAGCCACTTATCCTACTCTAATTACCTCAACCCACAGCAAACCCCTATGGTTGTGTGGAACATGCTTAAAGGGCTCGAATTACTCTCAGAAAACAATCGATGCCCCCCATTCAGCCAATGGCGACTCGCGGAAGAAGCCTTGTTTGGTGCTGATTTTCTTGTGCGAATGCAAAATCAGGCTGGATTTTTCTATATGACGGTCTTTGATCAGTGGTCCAAAGATGTCGACCAACGAGAGGTTTGTGCCTACGCAACCCAAAAGGGCCACAAAACGAATGACGTTGAATCAGGGTTTAGGCAAGGCGGAGGCATGGCGATTGCGGCGTTATCCGCCGCCGCTAGGCTCACAGAACGTGGTGAATTCAGCCAATACCAGTATCAGGAAGCCGCTGAAAAGGGCTACTGGCACCTGAAAGAATTTAATCATCACTATATCAACGATGGTGAGGAAAACATTATTGATGAGTACTGCGCTTTGCTCGCCGCCGTTGAATTGTATAGGACAACCTCAAAACGCGCCTTATTGGACGAATGTCGCCAGTGGTCCACAAAGCTACAAAACCGTCAGCAAAGTGATGATAATTTTTCATATTTCTGGTCAGCCAATGCGAATGGATCTCGACCTTTTTATCATGCTGTCGAAGCCGGCTTACCCGTTATTGCGTTGTGCGAGTATCTAAAAATAGAAACGGACCCAACACGGAAACAGTCCGCGATCAAAACCATCAATCAGGCCATTCAATTCGAACTGACCATCACGCGCTATGTGGATAACCCTTTCCAATACCCACGTCAGTATGTTCAATCTCTTGGCGGTATCAAGCGTGACGCCTTTTTCATGGCTCAGAACAACGAAACAGGCTACTGGTGGCAAGGTGAAAACGCTCGCTTGGCCTCACTCAGCACAATGGCCTACTTTGCTTTTGACTATATTGAAAACATCCATCTCAAGGAGGATGTCATGACTTTGTCTCATAGTGCTCTTAACTGGATATTAGGACTGAATCCATACGATCTCTGCATGCTCGATGGACATGGACGTAACAATCCAAACTATCTACCCGATCTCGGATTCTTCAACGCCAAAGGCGGGATTTGTAATGGGATCACCGCCGGTTTTAATGACGAACAAGGCATTGCTTTTAACCCCCTACCACACAAGTTTGACTTACAACAAAACTGGCGTTGGGGTGAACAATGGCTGCCTCACGCCGGCTGGTATCTGATCGCCATCATCGCTCAGTTCAATCATTTTGATGCTAAAAACTAAGGAAAATACGATGGATTTCCGCGTTGATCTGGCTGTTTTATCTGAAAGTAATCAAAGCACTCGTTTAGGGTTAACCCTTTATAACTTATCAGAAGAAGAGCTTTCAGAGTGGACATTGCTGTTGATCCTCGATCAAACGATTGTACCGGAGAGTGTCAACCACGGCAGGCTGGCACAAGTGGGCAGCTTTTGCACCTTAGATCCTAATTGCAAAACTCTCGCCGTCAACGATCATTTTTACTGTGAATTTGACATTCAGCCGCGCCCGATCAGGTTTCATTCCGATGGGATTAGAGAAGCGGTTATCAAACAAGCTAACATCAATAACATGCTGGCCGTTACGATTTCACCGATGACGCCCATGCCCGAGTTTAAAACAGCCTCTGATCTGTGCGATTCCCCCTTACCAAAGACGGCGCTCATCCCTTTACCGAGTAAGATCAGCCACCAAACTGGTCATTTCCACTTATCTTCACGCAGCCAAATCAAACTCGATTCTTCCCAAGCGACCTCTGCTTCTCTTTGGCTTAACCACGAGTTGCAGTGCCGTTTTGGATACCAATTCACCACCAACGGAGAAAATGACTTAGTTTTTTTTGCTAACGAGAGGTTGGACGTCGACCAATATAAGATAACGGTCTCCAAAACGGGGATACGAGTGGAAGCAAATTCACCCTCAGGTTTTATTCATGCCAGCGCGACGTTATTACAACTGTTCCAGCCATGTCACCGCACTCACAGGCTATGCATTCCTTACGTACACATCATGGATGCGCCTCGTTTTAAATATCGTGGAATGATGCTTGACTGCGCTCGCCACTTTCATTCTGTTCTCAGTATTAAGCGCTTGATCAATCAATTAGCCTCATACAAATTCAATGTATTTCATTGGCATTTAACCGATGATGAAGGCTGGCGACTGGAAATCAACGCCTTTCCTCAATTAACTCAGATAGGTGCTTACCGTGGCCACTCAACCTCGTTAGAGCCGCAGTTTAGCCACCTTTCTTGCGTCTATGGTGGTTACTATACGCAAGCACAGGTGCTCGACATTATCGACTATGCTAATCAACGAGGCGTCGCAATCATCCCTGAAATAGATATTCCCAGCCACTGCAGAGCCGCAATAAGGTCTCTGCCTGATTTGCTGGTCGACACCAACGATACCTCAAGTTACCTAAGCGTTCAGCACTATTCCGACAACGTGTTATCGCCCGCTTTAGCGGGTACCTATCAATTCCTAGACCGCGTTTTAGAAGAAGTCGCAACCCTTTTTCCTGCACCGTGGATACATATTGGCGCCGACGAGATCCCCGACGGGGTGTGGCTTAACAGCCCAAGTTGTCAAACATTAATGAGAAGCAAAGGCTACCGTTCAACCAAAGATCTTCAAGGGCATCTATTCCGCTACATCGAAGAGAAGCTGCACTCACTTGGCAAACGTATGCTGGGTTGGGAGGAAGTTCGACTTGGTGGAAAAATCAGTAAAAAGACCGTTCTGTATTCTTGGTCAAATGAAGAGGCGGCTCTAAAAAGTGCCAAACAGGGATTTGATGTGGTGCTGCAGCCTGCTCAGTTTACCTATTTGGATATGGTTCAGGACGAAGCCCCCCAAGAACCGGGTATGCATTGGGCTGGTGTCATTTCTCTTGAAAAGGCCTATGGTTACGAGCCCCTTGCCAATATCAAAGACGATGACCCGATACATCAACACGTTTGGGGCGTTCAATGTGCGTTGTGGAGTGAGCACGCCATCCACCAGCAACAGCTCGATTATATGATTTTTCCGCGCCTGTCCGCGTTAGCAGAAGTTTGCTGGACCCAGAAAAAACTGCGCAACTGGCAGGATTATCGATCGAGATTAATCGCACATTTACCCAATTTAGATCAACAAAACATTGGTTATCGCCACCCGTAGAGCCATGCTCTCAGTCTTTTTCTTTCACCTAGAAACCTCTTAAACTGCGGAGCCCGCTTAACCCACTAAAACGCGAGAACGCCCTGAGTTTCGACTTTTACAGAAACGGCCTGACCTACGGTAAGGGGCTCCGATGAGCTTGCCAACAACCGACGACCACTGGCATCAATCACATAGCGACAATGATCGCCCATGAATTGTTGTTCAAGTACGGTCACACTGCTTTCTGTCGTGGCGCTGATTTGTACATGTTGAGGCCGAAGTAACAGCTCACACTGCGCATTAAGCACAATATTTTGTTGTGCCTGAGCTTCAACAAGCCCTAGCTCTGTTTCAAACTCTGTTTCTGAAATACGTGTGGCAAGAAGGTAGCTGCCTCCACCTAAGAAATCAGCAACAAACTTACTTGAGGGCTGATAATACAGCTCACTGGCCGTCCCATATTGTTCAATCACACCATGATTCATGACGGCCATTTTGTCAGAAAAAGCAAAAGCTTCTTCTCGACTGTGTGTCACAAATATTGCTGTCACACCCTGCTTTTTAAAAATTTTTCGTATTTCGCCAATCAACTCATGCCTGACCTGAGTATCGATGTTGGAGAAAGGTTCATCGAGCAACAATAAATCAGGGTGGTAAGCCAGTGAACGAGCAATAGCCACCCGCTGTTGCTGCCCCCCTGACAATTGATGAGGGTAACGTTTGGAGAAATCTTGCAAATGAACCAGTTCAAGCATCTCTGTGACTTTATGGGCTCTTTGTATCGGGCTCAGGGCAGTGAGGCCAAAAGCAACATTATCTTCAACCGTTAAATGAGGAAATAAAGCATAATCCTGAAAAATCATACCGATGTTACGCTGCTCTGGAGGCCGCCAATCACGCCCATCATCGATGATCATATCATTCAGGCTCATTGAACCAGAACTCAGTGGTAACAGACCTGCAATCGCTTTTAACAACGTGGTTTTTCCACAACCACTGGCCCCTAAGAGGCAAACAATCTCACCATGTTCTACGTCCAGCGACAAGGACTCTAACACCGCTGTCTGGCTATCGTACTTGCACGTTAAGTTTTTAATAGATAAAGCACAGCTCATGAATGTGTACGCTCCAATGAACGGTTAACCATAACGAGTGGAATCAATCCAACCAAGACTAAAAGTACCGCGGGCAATGCGGCTAATTCTAATTGCTCGTCTGAAGCAAAGTTATAAACATAAGTCGCTAGAGTCTCAAAATTAAAAGGTCGTAACAGCAAAGCAGCATTTAACTCTTTCATGGATTCAATAAAAACCAACAACCCGGCAATCAATGCGCCACGTCGAATTAATGGTAAGTGCACGCGCCTCAACATTTGATTGGCATTGCACCCCATTGTTCGCGATGCCATATCCAGAGAAGGAGGCACTTTATTCAAGCTACTTTCAAGGCTACCGATAGCGACGGCAGAAAAGCGAACGACCAATGCGAAAATCAGAGCGAACATCGAACCAGAAAACACCAAACCCGGCCTCCCCCAATCCAGCAGTTTGGCCACATCATTCAATGTGTGGTCCATCAACAGGACTGGCCCCATGACACCAATCGCCAAAACAGTACCAGGAACCGCATAGCCCATCGAAGATAAACGCATAAAGATCACCCCCTGCCGATTGGACGATAGCCGAGAGTAAAAATTGACGATGATCGCTATTGCCACGGCGATAACAGCCGCAGAAAGAGAAACATAGAGGCTATTTAGGGCATACTCCCTAAATTGCGGTGTCCAACTTTGTAAAAAATATTTATAGGCATAAAGGCCAAGCTGGCAAAGTGGCAGGAGAAAAGCGATCGCAACCAGTCCCCAGCACCACGTCAGTGCCAACCATTTTTGCCACCCCGAAAGCTGGTAACGAAAACTTTCTCTGCTGCTGAATTGATTCTGAAATAGCTTTTGCTTGCGTCTACTGTAACGTTCAATACTGAGCAATAGAACAACAAATACCAGCATAATAGCGGAAATCTTAGCGGCTGCGGTTAAACTCGAATAACCCAGCCAAGTATCATAAACAGCGGTCGTCAATGTATTCACAGCAAAATAACTGACCGTTCCAAAATCACCAATGGTTTCCATTGCAACCAATGATAATCCAACTGCAATAGCAGGGCGTATTAGAGGCAAAGAAACGCGACAAAAACTTTGCCAAGGTGAACATTTCAGCAATCGTGCGGATTGCAACAACGAAACATTCTGTTCCATAAAAGCCGCTCGGCACAGAAGGTAAACGTAAGGATATAAAACCAATGCGAGTACAATGATCGCCCCCGGTAGGGTTCTGATATCTGGAAACCAATACTCACCAGCTTGCCAGCCAGTGATGTCACGCAATAGGATTTGAACAGGGCCAGCAAAATCAAGCCAGTCAGTAAAAATATAACCAACAATGTAGGCAGGCATGGCCAATGGTAACACCAGCGCCCATTGTAATACCTTTTCAGTCGGTAGACGGCACATTGCCATGATCCAGGCACTCGGGATCCCAAAGACCAATGAGAGCATCATGGTGCCTAATGCTAGCAAAATGGTGTTAAGGGTATAAGTCGGCATCACGGTCGACATCAGGTGCTCGAACAGCTCATTGGTCTCACCTATTGAAGTGAGAAATATGGCTAAGATCGGCAAAACCAGTAGTAAGGTTAAGACCCCACTACTGGTTTTCCATAAGTAATTATTTTCTTTCATCGTCCAACTATATCAAGCTATGCGCTGCGCTGCTGGCGCGATCTCACATGCCTTCAACTTTATAAGGGTTAAGTTTATACCCTTATAAACAAACAACCTCAAGGGACCCAGCTCAAAAGAGCGACCTAGGGCCGCAGGGTTTTAGACAATTATAGATCGAATTTTACTTCATCAAGAAGCTTAATAGCCGCAGCGTGATGATTAGCAATTTCATCTAAAGAGATGGTATCCGCTTTAAAATCGCCCCAAGATGCCACCAACTCTGAGCGCTTAACCCCCTGCTTGACTGGGTACTCAAAATTGACTTCAGCGTACATGCTTTGCGCTTGGTTATCAGATAAGAATTCCATAAGCTTCAGGGCATTTTCTCGGTTAGGCGCATATTTAGCCATTGCCATTCCCGAGATATTTACGTGAGTACCCGTCGTTTGTTGATTCGGGAAATTGATATAAACGGCTTCTGCCCAAGCTTTCTGCTCTGGGTCATTAACCATCTTGCCTAAGTAATAGCTGTTACCAAGAGAGACATCACACAAACCTTCTTTAATCGCTTTCACTTGAGCTCGATCGTTTCCTTGAGGTTTACGTGCAAGATTCGCTTTTAACCCTTCTAACCAAGCTTTCGTTTCCACCTCACCTTTATGGGCAATCATCGACGAAACCAAAGAGACGTTATAAGGGTGCTTGCCACTGCGTGTACAGATTTTTCCTTTGAATTCAGGCTTGGCAAGATCCGCATAAGTGAAATCATCACCCAGCTTACCAACTCGGTCACGAGAAGAGTAAACGCTGCGAGTACGAGTGGTCAAAGCAAACCATTCATTACTTGTGTCTTGATACTGAGCTGGGATGTTTTTCTCAAGCACTTTACTGTCGACGCTCTGCACAACATCTTTTTTCGTCAATTCAGACAAGCGGCTAATATCAACCGTCAACACAACATCAGCGGGGCTATATTCGCCCTCTTGAACCAATTTTTCTGCCAGCCCTTTCTTAGCAAACTTCACGTTTACTTTGATACCCGTTTCCTTAGTAAACTCGTCAAACATCGGTTCAACAAGGAAAGGCTGTCGGTAAGAATAAACATTAACTTCTTCCGCGGCCATAGTTGCAGGAGCAATCGTTGCACAAGCGACGGCTGAAAGAGTAAGCAATTTTTTCATTGGTTCAGTTTCCTAAATTCGTAATGATAACGTTTATCAGTTGCGTTATTATAAGCATGACCATTTAGAAAACAATCATCCACAATGCAAAAACCTGCCGATAACAGCAGGTTTTTGAGTATTTTATTTGTAACAGTCTGTATCTTGCTGCAAGTTACTTCACAGAAACAAATTCAGGGTAAGCCCCGACGCCGCAATCGTGCATATCCATCCCCTCCAGTTCCTCATCTTCAGAGACTCTTATACCCATGGTGGCTTTCAAGACACCCCAGATAATCAAACTGGCACCGAACACCCAACCAAAGATAACCGCCGCACCCAATAATTGAGCACCAAAACTGGCGTCACCATTACTCAGTGGCACGACCATCAAACCAAATAAGCCGCACACCCCATGAACAGAGATTGCGCCTACTGGGTCGTCAATCTTAAGTTTATCCAGTCCAATAATACTAAAGACCACCAAGGCACCGGATACCGCGCCTATCGCCACCGAGTAAAGCGGAGAAGGAGAAAGCGGATCAGCAGTAATCGCTACCAGCCCCGCCAAAGCACCATTCAGGATCATCGTTAGATCAGCTTTTCCCCAAGTGGTTTTGCACACGAGCAAAGAAGCCATTGCCCCCGCCGCTGCCGCTGCATTCGTATTAAGAAATATTTGACCGACGGCGGTGGCATTTTCAAAATCCGACACCATCAGTTGAGAACCACCGTTAAAACCAAACCACCCGAACCAAAGGATGAAAGTACCCAATGTCGCCAATGGCATATTTGAACCTGGGATTGGGTACATTTCACCATTTTTTCCATATTTCCCTCTACGAGCACCAAGCAGAATGACACCTGCTAACGCCGCTGAAGCACCGGCCATATGGACAATACCTGACCCAGCAAAATCGCTGAAACCCGCTTGCGAAAGGAAGCCTCCCCCCCAAGTCCAATACCCTTCCATTGGGTAAATAAAAGCAGTGAATAAGGTCGAGAAAACGAGAAAAGCCCATAATTTCATGCGTTCGGCAACCGCGCCTGAAACCACAGACATGGCGGTAGCGACAAAAACAACCTGAAAGAAAAAATCAGATTCAAGGGAATGATCGGCACCTTCAGATTGTGTCCCTATCAAAGCGCCTAGTGAGGGTAGCCAACCTCCCTCGCCATTATCAACATACATGATGTGATAGCCGACAAGCAGGAACATGGTACAAGCAATGGCGTATAAACAGACATTTTTGGTGAGGATTTCTGTGGTGTTTTTCGATCTTACCAGCCCAGCCTCCAACATCGCAAAACCCGCTGCCATCCACATCACCAGCGCACCCGAAATAAGAAAGAAAAAAGTATCTAGTGCGTAACGCAATTCCGTCACTGTTGTTGCTAATTCCATTGTATTATCTCCAATCCTTTCAAGTCCTAAAGTGCTTCAGCGTCCATCTCACCGGTACGAATGCGTACGGCCTGATCTAAGTCGTAAACAAAAATTTTGCCATCTCCAATTTTTCCGGTGTGAGCCGCCCTCGCTACCGCTTCAATCACGCGTTCAACATTGTCAGCCTGAGTCGCAATTTCGAGCTTCACTTTAGGCAAGAAGTCCACTTGGTACTCTGCCCCTCGATAAAGTTCAGTGTGACCTTTTTGACGCCCAAACCCCTTAACTTCACTGACCGTCATACCTTCGATACCAACATCGGCAAGCGCTTCACGAACATCATCTAATTTAAATGGCTTGATAATCGCGTTGATTAATTTCATTGCATCCTCTCTGAATCCATTGTCCTTTCACTAACTTAATCCAAAGGACATGCCAACTTATCAACCCATTGATATTAAAAGCATTATGATGGTAGCAAGGCTAAAAAACAAAAAAAGGCGCACCATTATGGTGCGCCTTAGTCACAAAGATTAAGCATTCCGTGCCCAATTCACTTTTTCAGTGCACAGCTATCTTGAGGTTAAGAAAACTTGCCATTGCTCTAGCAAATGTTGCAAATCCTTAAGGCCACAACAGGCGGTACTTTCACTGTCGTAGAAGTCAAATTCACTCTCTTCTGGGATAGCTTGCCCATGCGTCAAGATGTTTTCCTGAACCACAACCTCATTCTCAAGAATCGCAACCGATATTTCTCTTCCAACTAAAGTGTGCTCTTCAGAAGGCGAACGTTGTGCAGATTCAAGTAAAGCGTCAACTTGCGCAATTTTTTGCCTATCTTTTCCTATTTCTTCTTGAAGCCAGCGACCTACAATTTCATGTCCCATGCTCGACTTTATATAGTATTCCCCCATCAGGGTGTTACGTATAAACTCAAATTCCATCGCTCTACCTCATGAAAATAACGCGCAGATTATATAGCCATGGTTTGAAAAGCACAAAAAAAGCGCCTGCTAAAACAGGCGCTCGTTGTCAGTAGGTCTAACGTTAAACGGGTTCTTGAAAAATCACCGTATCCGCTTTCTCGGTATACTGCTCCATCTTGTGGAAATTTAAGTAACGATAGGTATCTGCTGCCGTCGCGTCGATTTGTTTGGCATATTCAAGATATTCATCCTTCGATGGAATCCTACCCAATATAGCTCCAACTGCCGCTAGCTCTGCCGATGACAGATAAACGTTTGCACCTGTCCCAAGTCGATTAGGGAAATTACGCGTTGATGTCGACATCACGGTCGCTTTATCCGCAACACGAGCTTGGTTACCCATACACAATGAACACCCAGGCGTTTCAATGCGAACCCCTGCACGGCCATAGATACCGTAATACCCCTCTTCGGTTAACTGATCACGGTCCATCTTGGTCGGTGGTGCAACCCAAAGTCGAGTATCAAGCTGCCCACCAAATTTTTCGAGCAACTTACCCGCTGCTCGAAAATGACCAATATTGGTCATACAAGAGCCGATGAAGACCTCATCAATTTTAGTCCCCTCAACATCCGAAAGCAAACGAGCGTCATCAGGATCGTTTGGCGCGCATAAAATAGGCTGGTCGATTTCGGCCAGATCAATATCTATGACATGAGCGTATTCTGCATTAGCATCGGCTTCCATCAATTCTGGGTTCGCGAGCCACTCTTCCATCGCAGTAATACGACGTTCAATGGTACGTCGGTCACCGTAGCCTTCAGAAATCATCCACTTCAACATAACAATGTTTGAGTTTAGATATTCTTCAATAGACGCCTGAGACAGTTTAACGGTACAACCAGCTGCAGAGCGCTCTGCAGAGGCATCAGATAATTCAAACGCCTGTTCTACTGTCAGGTGCTCAACCCCTTCGATCTCCAGAACGCGGCCAGAAAATTCATTAATTTTGCCCGCTTTTTCAACCGTAAGCAGACCTTGTTTGATACCGTAATAAGGAATCGCATGCACGAGATCACGCAGTGTTACCCCAGGTTGCATTTCACCTTTAAAACGGACCAAAATCGACTCCGGCATATCTAGCGGCATCACACCGGTAGCTGCAGCAAACGCGACCAGTCCTGAACCGGCTGGGAAGGAAATACCAAGTGGGAAGCGGGTATGCGAATCGCCTCCGGTCCCCACAGTATCCGGCAGCAACATACGGTTAAGCCAGGAATGTATCACGCCATCACCAGGGCGTAGCGAGACACCGCCACGATTCATAATGAAGTCTGGTAAGGTATGGTGCGTGTTCACATCCACAGGTTTGGGATAGGCCGATGTATGGCAAAACGACTGCATCACTAAATCGGCGGAGAAACCCAGACAAGCAAGGTCTTTGAGCTCATCACGTGTCATCGGTCCGGTGGTATCTTGAGAACCGACTGTGGTCATTTTAGGCTCACAATATGTCCCTGGACGGATGCCTTCAACACCACAGGCTTTACCGACCATTTTTTGGGCCAACGAGTAACCTTTGCCTGAATCAGCAACCACTCCGGGCTTACGAAAAACATCCGATGCTTCAAGCCCCAAAGACTGGCGTGCTTTTTCTGTCAGGCCGCGACCAACAATCAATGGAATACGACCGCCAGCACGAACTTCATCAATCAGTACATCAGTTTTGAGAGAAAACTCCGCCAGAGTTTCACCCGTTTCGTGGTTACAGACTTTGCCTTCAAACGGGTAAACATCAATAACATCTCCCATATTCAGCTTAGTGACATCGACTTCAATGGGCAACGCACCCGCATCTTCCATCGTATTGAAGAAAATCGGAGCGATTTTACCACCAAGAACATAGCCACCGGCGCGCTTATTAGGCACATTGGCAATGTCGTCACCCATAAACCAGAGGACGGAGTTAGTCGCAGATTTACGTGAGGAACCCGTTCCAACCACGTCACCAACATACACCAATTGGTGCCCTTTTTGACTAAGAGATTCAATCTGCTTAATTGGACCAATACTGCCTGGCTGATCAGGATTGATTCCCTCGCGTTCATTCTTAAGCATTGCCAAAGCGTGAACGGGGATATCTGGCCGAGACCATGCATCAGGAGCGGGGGACAAGTCATCGGTGTTCGTTTCACCT
Source organism: Vibrio ostreicida (assembly GCF_013074385.2). Lineage (GTDB taxonomy): Bacteria > Pseudomonadota > Gammaproteobacteria > Enterobacterales > Vibrionaceae > Vibrio > Vibrio ostreicida. Next base: position 102,634 of record NZ_JABEYA020000002.1, on the reverse strand, counting down.
GTGACTTTAAACACCGTAAGAGTAATTTTTTTCTTCAGTTCAGGTTTGGATAAGAACCAATCGGCATCAGCCCAAGATTGCATCACTTGTTGAGCATGAGCGTTGCCTGATTTGGCTTTCTCTTCAACATCATAGAAAGCATCAAACATCAACAAGGTATGAGACAAGGCTTTCACCGCAATGGGAGCCAGTGCCTCTTCATCCAGCAGGTCGACCAAAGGGGAAATGTTGTAGCCCCCTTGCATAGTCCCTAATAGCTCAGCGGCTTTTTCGCGGCTTACTAGGGGGGATGAGACTTCGCCTTTGGTTACTGCGGTAAGAAAACCCGCTTTCACATAGGCCGCTTCATCCACACCCGGAGGAATTCGGTTCTCTAGAAGGTCAAGAATAACTGCATCTTCACCTTGAGGGGGATTTTTTAGCAGTTCAACAAGACCAGCTACTTGCTCAGCATTTAGTGGTTTTGGAACAACTCCTTCAGCAGCACGCTCTTCGACGTGTTTACGATAGGCTTCAAGCACGACTTTTTCCTCTCATTGCGGTCCCTTCATTATTATAACTATAATTTAGCGTAACGAAGTGAACATCCTTGGAAACTTGACTCTCATCGATCGTATGCTTCCTTCCATTCTAATAAAAGGAGCAACATAGAGGCCAACTTGTGGCCGACATGATAGCAAATTTAACGATAAATTAAAATCTCATCACTTTGACCAACATAGCAACTTAGAATGATTGTGAGGCGCTATACCTCACAGACAGGCATCTGGCGGTCTGCCACATGTCGAACATCAATGCCACGAAAGCACCACGATTATTTGAATGTCGTACCAACAATCAGGTAAATTGAATCGTAGTTTTTCTCTGTACGCCCATAGCCAAACATAATAGGCCCAACGGGTGAATCCACTCCCGCAAATACAGAGCCCGCCGCGTATAACGGGGCGTTATCTAATTCGATATCTGGGTTGGACCATACCCCGCCATACTCCAATGAAGCCCCTAAATAAAAGGGGGACGAAAATAAGCCAAAGTCATTATCAAACCAACGATATCGATAGATAAGGCTACCAAAAGCTTTATTTTGTCCCGTCAAACTATTGCGTGGAATCCCTGACAGGTTAAGAAAACCGCCGAGTTCTTTGGGATCAAGAATCAACGAGGACTTTTTGCTCTCCACCATACCAAAATCAAGATTAGCCACTAACGTGTGGCGCGAAAAGCTTTTAGCATAAATCAGTTTTGCACCATATTCATACGCCGTATCTTCGTCATGATCATTGAACGCACTACCGGTACTACCAACACTTTCGTCATGAGAAATTAAATAATCCAAATCAAGGTAAACGCCCTGAGTCGGCAAACTAAAGTCATCGAGGGTATCGATCCGATAATTGACAAAAGCCCCTAAACGCCTAAAAGACACATCGCCCAGCGACGGAAGCGACGTGAATTCACCCGAGCCATCCGTATATCGAACACCAACTTTAAACTGGCGCCACAGGGTATCTTGATAACCAATAGCGAGCTCACTAACCCATTTAGCGTAATCGACCGACAAAAAGTCTTCAGTATCCTTTAAAGATGGCTCTTGAGCATCGTTCAAAGACACATTGACCTTTTCATTGCTCAATATCATGCCGAACGTTGCAAACGTATTGGAATTTGAGAGTAATGGGGTATAAAGCTCGCCTTCTAGCCACTTATCTGTTCCCATCTCTACATTTATTCTCAATTCTGCACCGTCAGAATTGAGATCAGTAAAATTGGTTGAAAGGCCGATTGAATACTGGCTATCCGTATCAAAATCATCTTCTAAGAAAAATCGAAAATTAACATAGTTTGGCCCCCAAGACTTTTCTTTGACTTTGATAAATAGGGTGTCTTGATTATCAAGGTTCTCAAAACGGTAGGTGATCAGTTCAAACCGATCCAGAGCGTAAAGATCTTGCACACTTTGTTCTATTTCAGCGGTGTGGTAGCGCTTGCCCGGAGTGAGGTTAAGCCTTTTTTTCAGTATATCGTCACTATAATGAGTTTCATTGTTGATCACGATCTTTTGAACTTTGACTTCGTCACCATATCGCAACCGACGGCGAGCCTCCTCCTTTTCATCAATGTAATCCTGATATAGAGAAGAGCTCAAACGGTAACGCTTTAATTGTTGCTCATTTTGCATCGCGACCTGATAACCTTGCTTGAAGGCTTCTGGCATTTTGTCAAATTCAGTGGTCTCCATCTCGCCAACTTGAGGTTGAAGAAACACATCGTCATCCGTAAGCGTTTTTGTCTGCCGATTGGTACTACGGCGCACTAAATAGTTAGAGAGCTGATCGGCCACTGTAAACAACGTCGTAAAGTCATCTTCCTCTTTGTAATCCGTGCTGATATCAACCGCAATAACGACATCGGCCCCCAAATCGCGCGCCACATTGATCGGCATATTGTTGGTCACGCCACCATCCACCAACAAGCTACCATTCAATTCATAAGGTGGCAGAGCACCTGGCACCGACATACTGGCCATCATCGCGTCAACCAAATAACCATCACCAAGCACTACAGGTTTAAGTTCGACAATGTCTGTCGCAACAGAACGATAAGGAATAGCAAGATCATCAAAAGACTCAAATGGCGGAAGATTTCCGGTCGTTTCTCGCAGAATCTTCAACATACCTTGCCCTTGGACAATCCCCCGAGCAGCATGAATCTCGCCCCAGCGAAGGCCCAGATCCGTCGTCAACTGGTATCGATCTTCGTATTCTTTGTCTCTCACTCGGCGTTCACTGCGATCAACCCGATCTCGATAACCATTGTTCCAGTCCACCGTTTCGATCAAGGATTCAATCTCATCCGCACTCATGCCGGTTGCATACAGCCCACCTACATAAGCGCCCATGCTTGTACCCGTAATGTAATCAACTGGGATTCGCAACTCTTCAAGGGCTTTCAATACACCGATATGTGCGGCACCTTTTGCGCCTCCACCAGCCAGCACAACCGCCACTTTAGGCCGCGGTTCTTGTTTTTTTCTCTCTGCTTGCGCTAAGGCTGTACAGCTTATGGGGATGACAAAAATTAACGTAAGCAGGGCTAACTTTCTCACTCTAGAGATTCCTTTTTTTATCTGTATGCCGGAGTGCACCACTGTAGATTATTGGCATTAATAGCAATTACCAGCTAAATATTTTTTCTAGCCATTGTGCAGGCCGATTTTCACACTGCTGTTTCAACGTATCATTGATATCCCAAACAGGCAGTTTGAATGCGTTATCACACTCAAGTTTAAGCCCCCCTAACTCTGAATGAGCAAAACCATGGGTACTGATCCCTTTTGGCCAAGGTAACGTGAGCTTTTCTGGTATACGGTGTTTGAGATATTCAGCGTAAACACGCAGCGCACCACTCGATCCTGTAAGGTTGGTCGGCTTATTGTCGTCTCTACCAAGCCAGATAGTAGTGACCTCTCGACCATCAACGCCAACAAACCAGCTGTCGCGCGTATCATTACTGGTTCCTGTTTTTCCAGCCAATGCCGCCCAGCCAAACTGACCGTTGAGATATCGCCCGGTTCCCTCCAGAACACCACGTTTCATGGCGTAAGTGGTCAACCATGCTGCTCGTTGATCAACGGTTTGTGAAGAGCGGGGTAAAGATTGAAACAAAACATTACCTTGCAAATCCGCCACAGAGCGTAACGCAGATAATGAAGCCCGCTTACCTGAGTTAGTCAAGGTTTGATACATCTGAGCAACCTGCAACGGCGTAAGAGTAAAAGAGCCTAAAAACATCGATGGCACGGGCCGAATCTCATTCTGGTCTACGCCCAGTTTCTCCAATGTTTTAACCACATTCGCAATCCCGAGCTCCATACCTAATTGTACCGTCGGTACGTTAAGAGATTTAGCCAACGCGATATACAAAGGCACATCCCCACGAAATTTCCGATCGTAATTTCTGGGTGACCAGACGCTTCCCTTTGAGCCTTTCAAGCTCAACGGCTTATCATGCAAAGTTGTCGCGAGGTTATATTTCGTCGGCTGCTCCAATGCCGTTAAATACACGGCGGGCTTGGCCAGTGAGCCTATCTGACGACTTGCATTCAAAGCACGATTGAATCCATCGTAACCCGTTCGTTTGCCCCCCACCATTGCCCGAATTTCACCAGAGTGTCGATCAACAGCAATCGCCGCGCCTTCTAGTGATGACCCCGCCACTTTAACCAACTGGGGGATTTTAGTCGCAATCGCCCGCTCTAGTTGCTGCTGAGAAACCGGATCTAACGAGGTAAACACTCTTAAACCTATATCTGATTGAAATGCGTTGCCGACTTTCGTCTTGAGTTCACGTTTTAGTTGCTCAAAGTAAGCAGGCTGGCGGCTCGCAATTCGAGGATTTTTCTGAATATCTAAAGGTCGACTGGCCGCTAAATCATAATCACTTGAACGGAGAATACCCTGCTGCATCATCAGACGTAACACCAAATCCCGTCTTTCTTTTGCCCGTTCAGGGAAACGTATTGGGTTATAGTACGAGGGCCCCTTTACCATTCCGACCAACAACGCCAGTTGATCGATACGCAATTCTTGAATCGGCTGACCAAAGTACAATCGCGATGCCAAACCAAAACCATGGATAGCTTCCCCACGACTTTGTCCAAGGTAAACTTCATTGAGGTAACCCTCAAGAATTTGGTCTTTGCTGTAACGATAGTCAATGATTAGGGCAATATAGGCTTCACGAAGTTTACGCAATAAGGTCCTTTCACTGGAAAGAAAGAGATTCTTTGCGAGCTGCTGGGTTAGCGTACTTCCCCCCTGCACCGTACGTCCGGCTTTTAAGTTGACCACCATCGCTCGGGTTATCGCAAGTGGCGACACCCCCTCATGCTGGTAGAAATCCCTATCCTCTGTTGCAAGTAATGCATCAACCATCACTTCAGGAAACTGATCTCTGCGCAAAAATAAGCGCTGCTCATCATGATTTTTCTCTAACATTCCCAACATTTTAGGTTCAATGCGCAGATACCCTAAATCCCCCGAGGTTTCGAGCGATTGAACACGCTGAAGCCCTGAAGAATCAAAGTGCAACATGACATGGCGGTCCGGCTCAGGGCCACCAGTAAACTCAAACGGTCGACGAATAAGTTCAATTTTAGTGGATGAGGAAGAGTACTCACCTGGGTAACGCGGCTGGCGAACTTTACGATAATTCAGGACATCAAGCTCGTTACGTACTTCCTCAAGAGAATGCGAGTCTCCCGGTGATAATGTGAGAATACGGGCATAAACAACGGTTGGAAGATCAAACAATTGACCTTCAAAACGCTGCTTCACCACGCTATCGAGGTAAATGCCCACAAAAACCATTAACGCAAAAACCGCCAATCCGAATTTCCAGCTGATTCCCCACCAAGTTTTAATCCAACTTCTACGGGGTTTATTGACCGTTTTACGTTGGCCAGATTGACGCTTTCGAGCTGGTTTTTTGGCTGATTTTGATTTGTTGCTTGCCGGGGTTTTATTCTTACTCATAAATTAAGATGTCGCTTAGTTTTCGTCGTCGCTTGATGGCTGGCAGGATCGTCTGGCCAAACGTGTTTAGGGTAACGGCCTTTCATTTCTTTCTGTACATCTTTATAGGCTCCATGCCAGAAGCTGGCCAAATTTTGAGTCACCTGCAAAGGCCTTTGAGCGGGAGACAAAAGTTCAAGAACGAGCGTTTTTCGCCCCAACGCAATCTGAGGTGAGCTATGCTCTCCAAACATTTCCTGTAAGCGAACAGACAAAACGGGGTCATGGCCGAAGAGATAGCGGATTTTTTTACGCGACCCCGTCGGTACTTTATAATGCGTTGGTAACCATTTATCTATGTCTTTGTTCAGCGGCCAGCCCAAATAAGCCAACAACGCTGTATCAAGCGCCACGGTTGACAAGGCTTTTACTGAACCGACGTTGTTCAAATAGGGTTCTAACCATTGCTCTAAATTGGCCAGTAACTCCGTGTCTGATAGCGCTGGCCAAGCTTGCTCTGGTATCCATTCTTTTCCACAACGTGCACGCTCAAGTAACTCTTTGCTTTCTCGGGTCCAATTGAGCACCGACAAGCCTTGGCGGCGAACAAAATTAAGTAAAGCTAAGGTCATTTTTTCACGAGGTGGGTCTGCCAGTCTTCGGCTATCAATAACGAGTTGGCCAACCTTAAGGTGTTGCTCAGCAACAAGTCGTCCTTTTTTCTCGTCCCAATCGACATGCTCCCACTCAGAAAAAAGATGAGGAAAATCGCTCTGAAGGCCTTCTATATCGATGTCGATCGCCGACAATATTTTGGATGAATCATTAGACTGACTGCGCAGTAAATCTAGCACCACCAAGTAATGGCTCATGGATAGACGTTCTGTGTCTCGCAATTCAGCACCATGCCCATTCGCAAGCACAAAACGCCCGAGTTGATGTTTCCGGCTCTGAGCAATTCGGTCAGGAAATCCCAAAGCCAGTAACGGTGCCACCATGGTTTCTTGAACATCCGTCAGCCGAAAATTATGCTCAACACGCTGGGCGAGATTTTTTGCCCGCCGCAAAACGATATTTTGTTTATCATGCTCCCCCTGCTTGAATCGTTCAATACTGTGCATAAAATCAATCGTATTGCGCTCAGGTTCTTCTAGTAAAGCGACAATGGCAAATCCCGTACTTAGCGACCGAGTCGCACCGGACAAAATCGCAGAAGACCTAGGCTCTAAACCCAGTTGCCCCGCTGCCCTACCCATTTCTGTCAGGCGCCCTTTCGTATCCAACAGACCCAGTTGGATCAGTAAGGTTCTCGCTTGATTTATCGCACTTTGTGGCGGTATATCAAGCCAGCACAATTCATTAGGGTGACTGGCTCCCCATTGAGCCACTTCGAGCATCAAGCCGGATAAGTCAGATTGAAGAATGTCCGCTTTCGGCGAAAAAGGTCTCTGAGCCAATTGACCTTCACTGTATAAACGCACGCAGACCCCCGCTTCAACACGACCAGCACGGCCCGCTCTCTGTTCAGCGGAAGATTGAGAAATATTCACTTGTTCTAAACGTGTCACGCCTGTTTTGAGGTCGAATTTAGCCACCCGTTCCAGCCCTGAATCAACGACAAGACGGATCCCCTCAATAGTTAAAGACGTTTCTGCAATATTGGTCGCCAGCACGATCTTTCTCTCACCACGACTGCCCCCCTGAATGGCCGCTTGCTGCTGAGAAAAACTCAACTGTCCGTATAACGGGCAGATGTGAATATCAGTGAACACAGGTAGCAGCCGTTCTTCTAAACGCTTAATCGCAGCGACACCGGGCAAGAAAGCCAATAACGACCCCGTTTCACTATTCATTAACGTGATTATCTGTTTGAACATCGCCTCTTCAAGACGCTCATTCGGCTTGAGTGGTTGATAGCGGTAAATCACAGGATAGCTGCGCCCCTGTGATTCAATGTACTTAGCCTCAGGCATCAGAGTATTTAAAGCACCATGATCCAACGTTGCCGACATGACCACCAACTTAAGATCATCGCGCAACACTGACTGAATCTCAAGACTGAACGCCAGTGCAATATCGGCATGGATGCTTCGCTCATGGAATTCATCAAAGATCAGCAATGAAATACCATTGAGTTCAGGTTCGGACTGGATCATACGAGTCAAGATACCTTCGGTCACTACCTCGAGTTGCGTGTTCTCGCTGATCTGAGATTCCCCTCTCACCCGATAACCGACTCTTTCCCCAACGGGCTCACCGAGTTGCTGGGCAAGATATCTGGCAATATTACGCGCTGCTAATCGCCTAGGCTCGAGCAAAATAATCTTACCTTCAACCACATTCTGAAGAAGGAGTTGCAGCGGAAAATACGTCGATTTACCGGCTCCAGGGGCCGCTTTTAAGATAACTTGGGAGCGGGTCTCTACCGCTGAGATCAACTCAGGCATCACGCTCTCAATCGGCAATTGTGACAATAGAATGGCCTTGTGGTGTAATAATACTAATATTGTACATAAATCCAGTGCCAAATGAAGTTTGATCCCTCACTCAAATCCGCCCAGTTAATCAAACGCTACAAGCGCTTTCTGGCAGACATCTCTTTACCGAATAAAACCGACATTACAATTCATTGTGCAAATACCGGAGCCATGACTGGCTGCGCAACACCCGGCAACACCATCTGGTATTCAACCTCTGACAACCCCAAGCGTAAGTACCCAAACAGCTGGGAGTTAACTGAAACCTCATGTGGCGATCTTATCTGTGTCAATACTGCACGGGCAAACCAACTCGCCGTCGAAGCCATTGCGTCAGGCACGATTCCGGAGCTGCTGGGATACCAAGACCTTCGAACAGAAGTTAAATATGGCAATGAAAATAGTCGGATTGATATCTTGCTCAAGTCAGAACGTCGCCCAAACTGCTATATAGAGGTTAAAAGCGTCACGCTACTGGATGACAAGCAAAGTGGGCAGGGACGATTTCCTGATGCGGTGACCACACGCGGTCAGAAACATCTGCGAGAGCTCACAGAAATGGCACAAAATGGAAGCAGAGCAATACTTTTATTCACTGTTTTACATTCAGGGATTGAAAAAGTTTCTCCAGCACACCATATAGATGCACAATATTCACAATTGTTGAAAGTCGCACAAGAGCGAGGAGTGGAAGTACTGTGCTACAAAGCACAACTTTCAAACTCAGAGATGAGGTTGAACGAGCGTATTGATTTCATCTATTGAGTTAAAAATGTTGTCATCTTCACATTGACAACAAGTTTACTCTTTAGAGTTTGCCTCGATTGGCTCTTTTTGCTATAGATACCCGCCTTAAAATCTAACTGCGAGCGCAGTTGACTAGGTGTTAGTAGGAGATACTGCATGTCAGAATCGAAGAAAAAAGCGCTAGGCATCCTAGCCATTGCAGGGGTTGAGCCATACACAGAAAAAGCTGGTGAAGAATACATGTCACCGGACCAATTGGCTCATTTCACAAAAATTTTGACAGCATGGCGCAACCAGCTCAGGGAAGAAGTTGATCGCACCGTTCACCACATGCAGGATGAAGCGGCAAACTTTCCAGATCCTGTTGACCGTGCTTCTCAGGAAGAAGAGTTCAGCTTAGAACTACGTAATCGAGATCGTGAGCGTCGCTTGATCAAAAAGATTGAGAAAACTCTGACAAAAATCGAAGACGAGGATTTTGGTTTCTGTGAATCGTGTGGTGTCGAGATTGGGATTCGCCGTCTGGAAGCTCGCCCGACAGCCGATCTATGTATTGACTGTAAGACATTGGCAGAAATGAAAGAAAAGCAAATGCAAGGCTAACCCTTCGCTTTTGGATAATAATAGAGGGAGCATTAGCTCCCTTTTTGGTTTGGTATGACAGTACAAATATGCACTACATAGGTCGCTTTGCCCCTTCGCCTTCTGGTCCGCTGCACTTTGGTTCCTTAATTGCGGCGCTCGGGAGCTACTTTCAGGCAAAGTCACAGCATGGTAAGTGGTTGGTCAGGATTGAAGATATTGATCCCCCAAGAGAAATGCAAAATGCCTCTACTCTCATTTTGCAAACGTTGGAAGCTTATCATTTGCACTGGGATGGCGAAGTCATGTTTCAAAGCCGAAGACAAGCTATTTACCAAGCGCAAATTGAAGAATGGATCGCGACGCAGCAAGCTTACTATTGCCAATGTACTCGGAAAAAAATCAAAGCTATGGGCGGTTTTTACACTGGGGCTTGTCGCACTCTAGAACTGAACAATCTTTCAGAATGCGCTGTACGCCTTAAAATGACCGAACCAGTTTACCAATTTAACGATCAAAAACATGGCCACCTAACAATTCCATCACAGCTAGCAGATGAAGATTTTATTATAAAACGCCGTGATGGCTTATATGCCTACAACCTTGCGGTAGTATTGGATGACATTGAACAAGGTATTACTGAAGTCGTTCGTGGGGCAGACTTAATAGAGCCAACAGGGCGACAGTTAAGCCTATATAAAATTTTAGGTAAGCCACCTATTCGTTACTTGCATTTACCTTTGGCAATAGGTAAAGATGGTCACAAATTATCCAAACAGAATCACGCTCCAGCATTGGATAATAACGAACCTATTCCCGCATTAATTGAAGCAATGCGCTGTTTAGACTTTGAAATAAGTAAAGAAATTGAGCATGCTAATATAGAAGAAATCATTGAATGGGGCGTTGAGAATTGGTGCGTCGAACAGTTAACTGGCGCAACTAAGGTTACACCAAGATTCTCAAACTGTTCGCTGTAAGCTATCATTAGGCGCAACTTCGCCCTCTGGGCATAAATGAATCATAAGCAAGTCCCAAAAGGCAAACTCGAAGACGGGTCCCAAAAGTTGCCTGCTGAACGAGTAACTGATGCACATGAATAAAAACGACTATACACCAAGCGAAAACGACAATTATACAGAGCTATCTCTGAACATTATCCCTCGTCAAGAGCATAATATCTCTCGCAAACAAATCAGTGACAATGCATTGAAGGTGCTATACCGACTTCATGGTGCAGGTTTCGATGCCTTTCTGGTTGGCGGGGGTGTTCGCGATATTCTTCTTGGCCAACAGCCAAAAGATTTTGATATTGCGACTAACGCAACCCCTGAACAGATTCGCCATCTGTTTAAAAACTGTCGTCTGATCGGTCGACGATTTCGTCTCGCACATATTATGTTTGGCCGCGATATTATCGAAGTCGCCACTTTTCGAGGCCATCATCAAGAGACAACCAAAAACGTTTCCCAGCAGTCCAAAGACGGCATGCTGTTGCGCGACAACGTCTACGGGACGATTGACGAAGACGCTGAGCGTCGTGATTTTACGGTCAATGCGATGTATTACAATATCGATGACTACTCAATTCATGACTACGCAGGCGGTAATGAAGATAGAGAAGACAAATTAGTCCGTTTGATTGGCGATCCTCAGACCCGCTATCGAGAAGATCCCGTACGCATGCTGCGTGCCATTCGTTTTGCTGTCAAACTAGACTTTGATATCGAAGAGGAAACTGCGGCCCCAATTGAAGAGATGTCGACTTTGCTGCAGGAAATCCCTTCAGCTCGATTGTATGAAGAATCTCTAAAGATGCTTCAGTCCGGCTACGGTCTCGAAACCTATCATCTGATGCGCGAATACAATCTTTTCCAACAGCTCTTTCCTGTAATTTCTGAACACTTTACCGAAGACTATTCTTCTCAAACTGAGCAAATGTTGGATTTGGTCTTGGACTCCACCGACCAAAGGATTGAAGAAGGTAAGCGAATCAACCCCGCTTTCATGTTTGCTGCTATGCTCTGGTACCCTCTCCAAGCAAGGGCTGAAATCTTGATGGCGAAACGCAAGCTGCCTCACTATGATGCCATCATGGAAGCCAGCAACGACATTCTCGATGATCAGGTTCGTACCATTGCAATCCCTCGTCGCCACACTGCAACTATACGTGAAATCTGGCAACTGCAACTGCGCCTACCACGCCGAAACGGAAAACGCGCTCTACGCTTAATGGAACTGACTAAATTCCGCGCGGGTTTTGATTTTCTCGAAATGCGCGGTGAAATAGAGGGCCAAGAAACGCAAGACCTTGCTCAATGGTGGGAAAGTTTTCAAAGTGGCGGACGTAATATTCGTCAAACCATGCTTGAAGAATTAGAGACTACATCACCAGATTCAAGCAGAAAGCGTCGTCGCAGACCAACACGTAAGAAAAAAACCAAGACAACGACATCATGAACATCGTATACATTGCTGTTGGCAGTAATATGACCGATCCGATCGCTCAAGCAAATCAAGCCATAGAGTCTCTAAAAAAGCTACCGAGATCAGAGTTTAACCAAAGCTCAATGCTGTATAGTAGCGCACCTATGGGGCCTAAAGATCAGCCCGACTATATCAATGCGATAGTAAAAATTAGCACCGAATTAACGCCGCTTGAATTGCTCGATTGCACTCAAGCTATCGAACAAGATCAAGGGCGTGTCCGTAAAGATCAACGCTGGGGGCCTCGAACCCTAGACTTAGATATCATACTTTACGGCGATGAGGTGATTGACTCGGAGCGGTTGACTGTCCCTCATTATGGAATGAAAGAGCGTGAATTCGTGCTCTACCCGCTTGCAGAGATCGCACCAAATTTAACCTTCCCATGTGGAACCAGACTGGAAGACTTATTAAAAGTTGTTGAGCAAAACGGTCTGCGTATTTGGCAATCATAGCCAACTCCTTAAAAGGAAAAATCATGAAAAAAATGACTATAAACGACCTCAAAAAATGGAAACAAGAAGGGCGTAAGTTTGCCACTTCTACCGCTTATGATGCCAGTTTTGCCCAGCTATTCGAAGGGCAAGAAATCCCCGTCCTTTTAGTCGGCGACTCTCTGGGAATGGTGTTGCAGGGCACTTCCTCCACCTTAGCCGTGACGGTAGAAGATATTGCCTACCATACACGCAGTGTACGTGCTGGAAGCCCAAATTGTCTTCTTATGGCCGATATGCCCTTTATGAGCTTTGCAACACCGGAGCAAGCTTGTGAGAATGCAGCAACACTCATGCGCGCTGGCGCAAACATGGTCAAAATAGAAGGTGGCGACTGGCTGGTAGATACCGTTAAAATGCTAACCCAGAGAGCGGTTCCTGTTTGCGCTCATCTAGGCCTAACGCCCCAATCGGTTCACCTCTTTGGTGGCTTCAAAGTTCAAGGCCGTGAACAAGAAAAAGCAGACCGCATGGTTCGCGATGCATTGGATCTGCAGGAAGCGGGAGCCCAAGCACTGGTACTAGAATGTGTACCGAAAGAATTGGCCGCACGTATCACGGAAGTCTGTGATATCCCTGTAATTGGTATTGGTGCTGGCAACATGACCGACGGTCAAATTCTAGTCATGCATGACATGTTCGGAGTTTCGGCAAATTATATGCCCAAGTTCTCAAAGAACTTCCTTGCTGAAACTGGCGATCTGAATGAAGCTGTAGCTATGTATAAACGAGAAGTTGAAAGTGGTGTCTTCCCTAATGAAACCCACACCATCGCCTAAGGACCTGACCCATGTATTCTGTTACTGACGTTGCCGCACTGCGCGAGCAAATTAAACAGTATAAGCGCGACGGCCGCAGCGTCGCATTAGTACCGACTATGGGTAATCTCCATGACGGGCACTTGGCCTTAGTACGCAAAGCTCGTGAGCACGCAGATATAGTTGTCGTCAGCATTTTTGTTAACCCAATGCAATTTGAACGTGTGGACGATCTCAATAATTACCCGCGAACTCTCGAAGAAGATATCGCCAAACTCAACAGCGAAGATGTCGACGCGCTATTTATCCCTACTGCAGATATCATGTACCCACAAGGCCTTGAAAAGCAGACGTCTGTGGACGTTCCTGGCTTGTCCAATATCCTTGAGGGAGCTTCTCGACCAGGGCATTTTCGTGGTGTCGCCACCATAGTGACGAAACTATTCAATCTGACGCAACCAGATATCGCCTGTTTCGGTGAAAAAGATTATCAGCAGTTAGCCGTTATTCGAAAAATGACCGAAGATTTAGCCTTAAACACTGAGATTATTGCGGTGCCTACTGTCCGCGAAATGGATGGCCTAGCGATGAGTTCACGCAATAACCTTCTGACTATTGATGAGCGTCAGCGCGCGCCCGTTTTAGCCCGTACCATGCGTTGGATAAGCAGCGCGATCAGAGGTGGCAGAGACGACTACAGTTCCGTGATTGAAGATGCCAGTGATCAGCTTCGTGCTGCGGGCCTTCAGCCTGATGAGCTTTTTATTCGCGATGCACACACTCTTCAGCCCGTGAATCCCGATTCCGCTAAGGCCGTCATTCTCATGTCTGCCTTCTTGGGCAAAGCGCGATTAATCGACAACCAGATTGTAGATTTAATTGTTGATGTTAAAGAAGACGAACACACAGCAGATAATATCGAGTAACAAACAGTCATCATTGATGGGTAGAGGTTGAGAAACCTCTACCCTTTCAAGCCACTCCAACAAGGCTCAAGACCTCAGACCAATCCCCTTTGTCACCAAATAATGTGCGACAGCGTATAACGCCACGACAAAAACACCCAGTACAGAAAATGACGTCACGATTCCCACATCAGACACGCCGAGAAATCCGTAACGGAAGGCATTAACCATGTAAATGATTGGGTTTACTTTAGAGACACTTTGCCATACTTCAGGCAATAAGTTGATGGAATAAAATACCCCGCCTAAATACGTTAGAGGCGTCAGCACAAAAGTCGGAATGATTGAGATATCATCAAAGGTCTTGGCAAATACCGCATTGATCAAACCACCTAATGAGAAGACCACCGAGGTCAAAAATACCGTTGCAATAATGATCCCCCAATGGTCAATGTTTAAATCAACGAAAAATAGGGAAACACACGTGACAATAGCACCAACAAGTAGTCCACGAACCACGCCTCCCATCACAAAACCAAAAATGATGACGTAATTGGGCACAGGGGCAACAAGAAGTTCTTCAATGTTCTTTTGAAATTTTGCACTAAAAAACGAGGATGCTACGTTTGAGTAAGAGTTGGTAATGACCGACATCATAATCAATCCCGGCACAATATATTCCATGTAACTAAAGCCATTCATTTCACCGATTCTGGAACCGATGAGGCGACCAAAAATAATGAAGTACAGTGTCATCGTAATCGCAGGAGGTACCAAAGTTTGCACCCAAATGCGAGTAAACCGATTAATTTCTTTGCTCACTAAGCTACAAAAAGCCGTCCAGTAAAGGTGGTACATTAGAATGCTCCTTTTTCTTGAACAATATGCACAAACAGCTCTTCAAGACGATTCGCTTTGTTACGCATTGACCATACTGTCACCCCATGATCAGTCAATTGGCCGAAGACCGAATTGAGTCCCTGATTCTTTTCTATCTCTATAACCAGTGACCCATTTTCAACGCTCTGACTCGTGACCCCACTCAAAGTTGGCACCACCACTCCTTCTTCTAAATCAAGAACAAACGTTTCGACATGCAGTTTATTCAGCAACGCTTTCATCGTCGTGTTTTCAATCAACTCACCCTTGCTGATGATACCGATGTTACGACACAGCATTTCGGCTTCTTCAAGATAGTGTGTGGTTAAAATGATGGTAATACCTTCACGATTAATTTGTTGTAAAAACGCCCACATTGACCGGCGTAACTCAATATCGACACCAGCCGTCGGTTCATCCAAAATTAATAGCTTAGGTTCATGGACCAATGCTCGTGCGATCATGAGGCGACGCTTCATGCCTCCCGATAAATTTCGTGCTCGCTCATTACGTTTGTCCCACAATTCAAGCTTAGTGAGGTACTTTTGCGCTCGTTCTTTGGCAAGAGGACGCGGGACACCGTAGTAACCCGCTTGTTGCAGTACAATTTGTTCAACTGTTTCAAAAGGATTGAAATTAAATTCTTGCGGGACTAAGCCAAGGTTCTGCTTTGCCAGTTCTAGTTCCTGATCAATATCATGACCAAAAATCTTGACCTTACCTGAACTTTTATTGACCAAAGAAGAGATGACGCCAATTGTTGTGGATTTACCCGCACCATTTGGGCCGAGTAAAGCGTAAAAGTCACCTTCCTTGACGTTGAGGCTTACGCCTTTAAGCGCCTCAAGTCCTCCTGCGTAGGTTTTGCGAAGCTGTTCAATTTCCAATGCATACATAATTTCAGGGTTTCACTTTTGTTGAGGTTTGAGGAGGTGGTCAAACCATCAAACACTGACAGAAACCACGGCTATCATCCAGTCTATCGTTGACTGACGATGAAAACAATCCAATAATTCGAAATTTGTGGAAATATAGATTTCACACTCTCATGTACTGAGGTAACCCTTAGATAGCCTGTTGTTGATGCTCATCATTTTCTACATATTTGATCGCCGCCCTGAGTGCCTCATAACGGAATCTATACGTATTATCGTCAGGAACCAAATCAATCACATGAAACTTTTCAAGTTGCTGTCGTGTCGTTTGGTTTGGACACAACAAGTAAACTTGGCAACACGCTTCAAGTGCATCCTTAATCGCATTCTCAAGTGCAAGCCCTACTGTGACGTCAATCATAGGGACATCCGTCAGATCAAGAATCATCACTTCATAGTCGGAAATACTTCTGTGTTGACGGGATATCGCTTTAGAAACACTGAAAATCATCGGGCCTGAAAGATAAAAGAACAGCACTTTACCCTCCGCTTTATCGAGTAGCTGACGTTCACTGTCAGTTAAAGGGACATCATTTTCATCGGCATCACTGATCGCCTTCACCTGACGAGCCTGCTCCCTACTGAGCCTTTCAATAATGATGATATTGGAAATAAATACGCCTAGCCCCACCGCAACAATTAAGTCCACAAAGACCGTCAGCAACATGACTCCATACATGATCGCCATACCGGGAAAGCTAACTTTATGCGCCCGTTGGATAAAGCTCCAGTCCAGAATATTAAACCCGACATAAATGGCAATACCTGCCAAAACCGCCATAGGGATAGGCTCGGTTAAACCACTCGCTACCATCACAACTAAAGCCAGAATTAAAGCTCGAATAACGCCAGACAACGGAGAACGTGCGCCAACTTGGATATTGGTGACAGTTCCCATAGTGGCTCCTGCGCCAGGTAATGCGCCAAACAAGCCCGCAATCATATTCGCCAGCCCTTGTCCGCGTAGCTCTTTGTCTGAGTCATGCTCTTTACGAGTTAACGAATCGCCTATCACCGCGGTCAATAAGGTGTCAATACAACCCAGTGTGCCAAGTACTAGAGCATCGATAACCATGGTGGTCAACATATCTGCATTGAATTGAGGCACAACCAGAGAGGGTAAACCTGCTGGGATTTCACCAATGCGGCGAATATCATTCGTATCAAAAATAAGCACCGACAATAGTGTCACGGCAATCAAAGCGACCAGTTGAGCAGGGACATATCGACGATATTTTGTGGGAAAGAAAAACAGTAAAGCTAACGTCAATCCGCCTAAAAACAACTCACTAAGTTTCATATTTTCAAGAATATCAGGAAAATGCGACAGTGTACCGATGACACCTCCTGCTGGCGCAGGTTGGCCCAGCATGGGAGCAAACTGTAAAATAATCAGGATTACGCCGATTCCAGACATAAAACCCGAAATCACACTGTAGGGCATCAAAGTCACATATTTACCGAGCTTTAAAGTCCCAAGCAAAATCTGAAATGCGCCCGCCATCATCACGACAGTAAATGTCATTGCCATTCCAGCGTCTGGGTATTTAGCCACCATACTAGTTAGGACTGCCGTCATGATGACCGTCATCGGTCCGGTAGGCTCAGAGATCAACGAGTTTGAGCCACCAAATAGAGACGCAAAAAATCCGACCATAATCGCGCCCCACAGGCCGGCCTCCGCTCCCGCGCCTGATGCCACACCAAAAGCCAAAGCAAGCGGCAGTGAAATAATCGCGGTAGTTACCCCGCCAAAGACATCTCCTTTGAGGCTCATCTCTTCAAAACGACTTCCAACCAAAACTCAGCTCCATTTCATTGACCGACGGGTCTAATTCAATTTAATTAATAATTAAAAACACAACAATTAAAAACCACAAACTTTGTAGTAAAAACAAGACAATATTGACGCGATCATCTGCGAAATCATCGATATTGATAGTTTATCAAATACGGGAGCAAAAAATAAATCCATTTTTTATTTCGAAATAGCCAATTGGAAACTTTTCCCTTATTTCGCTACTAACTTTGTACTTTTTAGCCCTAAAGACGTCAGATGAGTGCTTATTTGCAAACTTTTGACAAGACCAAAATTGTTACATTGTGTATAGTGGTTTAAGACTTGTTAAGGATTAATTGTAAGATGCCGGAAATTAAACAGCTATTTGAAAACAATTCAACGTGGTCTGAATCCATCAAAGCACAACAGCCAGAATACTTTGAACAACTTGAGAAAGGCCAGAGCCCTGGTTTTCTTTGGATTGGTTGTTCGGATAGCAGAGTCCCCGCAGAACGTTTGACGGGCTTGTACTCAGGCGAATTATTTGTCCATCGAAACGTGGCCAATCAGGTCATTCATACTGATCTAAACTGTCTTTCTGTAGTGCAATACGCTGTCGATGTCCTCAAAGTAAAGCACATTATTGTCTGTGGCCACTACGGATGTGGCGGTGTCAATGCTGCAATTGATAACCCTCAGCTTGGCTTGATTAACAATTGGCTGCTTCATATTCGCGACAACTACCTTAAATATCAGACTCAAATAGAATCCCTTCCTCAAGAGCAGTGGGGAAATAAACTGTGTGAGATCAACGTGGCAGAACAAGTTTATAACCTTGGGCACTCTACCATTTTGCAAGGTGCATGGGAGCGAGGACAAGAGATTGAGATTCATGGGTTTGTTTATGGTATTGGCAATGGCAAATTGCAAGATTTGGGGGTCCGTGGTTCGAGCCGAGAAACGCTCGAAGCGAGTCACAAAAGTGCGCTCAACAAGATACTGTCTTCACCAGTAATAGGATAAATACAATAAGACCCGTCATTACGGGTCTTATTCATTGTTGGTAAGTTAACCCCTTATTCCTGAGGAACCACCTTGCCTATATAAGGTAAATGACGATATTTCTGTGCAAAGTCGATACCCACCCCAACAACGAATTCATCAGGGATAGAAAAACCAATCCAATCGACAGGCACGTCAACTTCACGACGAGAAGGTTTGTCCAATAAAGTACAAATGGCAATGGATTTAGGCTCACGTAATGTCAAGATGTCTTTAATCTTGTTCAAAGTATTACCAGTATCAATGATATCTTCAATTATAAGAACATCTTTACCTTTTACATCATCATCAAGATCTTTAAGGATACGAACGTCACGTGAGCTTTCCATGGTATTTCCATAGCTTGATGCCGTCATAAAATCGACTTGGTGAGTCAGATCGATACTTCTTGCTAAATCGGCCATAAAAACAAATGAACCACGCAAAAGACCAACGAGTACCAAGTCTTCACTTCCTTGATAGTGGGCAGTTATTTGTTTGCCCAACTCGTCCACACGTTTCTGAACCTCTTGTTCAGAAATCAAAACCTCAATTGTATGCTTCATACCAATCTCATTTCTCTATTCACGTTAGCTCGCTCATCGACAGCCAGATAATTTTTGAGCAAGTAGTTTAGCATCGCATCGCGGTAGGTGAAACGTTTGCTTGATTAAAGCCTGCAATAAATATATGCAATCGTATGATCATCAGCACGGTATTAATAAAAATGATTATTAAATAAACTGAAATCGTTGACCTAATTAATATGCACCATTACACTCATTACTGCGAAAGCAATAATAAAATACAAAAAGGGCTCAGCCCACAAAAACAACTCAATTGGCAAGGAAATATTAATTATGGACTCAATAGCTAAAAGACCACGTACGCGTCTTTCCCCACAAAAGCGTAAGCAACAACTTATGGAAATTGCTCTAGAAGTTTTTGCGCGTCGCGGGATCGGACGTGGGGGTCATGCTGATATCGCCGAAATCGCGCAGGTTTCGGTTGCAACCGTTTTTAATTACTTTCCTACGCGTGAAGACTTGGTCGACGACGTATTAAATTACGTCGTGCGCCAATTCTCAAACTTCCTGTCTGACAATATAGATTTGGATATTCACGCTAAGGAAAATCTACGTAACCTGACATCCGCTATGGTTGACTTAGTCGTCAATGATTGCCATTGGCTTAAAGTCTGGTTCGAGTGGAGTGCATCAACACGGGATGAAGTGTGGCCATTGTTTGTCACGACCAATCGCACCAATCAACTTCTTGTACAAAATATGTTTGTTAAAGCCATCGAGCGTGGTGAAGTGTGTGATGTTCATGATGCTGCAGATCTTGCAACATTATTCCATGGAATCTGTTACTCATTATTTGTACAGGCAAACCGTACACAAGACGACGAGTCAGTCAGCCGTTTGACACAAAGCTACTTAGATATGCTTTGCATCTACAAACAAGACTAACTTAATTCGCTGATACAAAAGCCGAGCACGACATGCTTGGCTTTTTTTATTCAATTTTGGGTGAAAAAAAACCGCTGAGTTATCAGCGGCTTTTTATACTAACGATCAAGAAACATTACTTTTTCTTCTTAACTGCTTTTTTGTTTGGGAGATCAGTGATTGAACCCTCAAATACTTCTGCAGCCAGACCAACTGACTCATGCAAAGTCGGGTGAGCATGGATAGTCAATGCAATATCTTCTGCATCACAGCCCATTTCGATAGCGAGGCCGATTTCACCCAGCAGCTCACCACCATTAGTACCGACAATAGCACCGCCAATAACACGATGAGTCTCTTTATCAAAGATGAGCTTAGTCAAACCATCTGCACAATCAGATGCAATAGCACGGCCTGATGCTGCCCAAGGGAACGTCGCAACTTCATATTTGATGCCTTCCGCTTTTGCTTCTTTTTCTGTCTTACCAACCCATGCAACTTCTGGCTCAGTATAGGCAATTGAAGGGATCACTTTCGGGTCGAAGTAATGCTTCTTGCCTGCGATAACTTCAGCCGCCACGTGACCTTCATGAACACCTTTATGCGCAAGCATTGGTTGACCAACAATGTCGCCGATAGCAAAAATATGAGGGATGTTGGTACGCATCTGTTTATCAACATTGATAAAACCACGCTCATCAACTTCTAGACCCGCTTTTTCTGCATCCATCAATAAACCGTTTGGTACACGGCCAATCGCAACAAGCACGGCGTCATAACGTTCAGCTTCTGCTGGCGCTTTCTTGCCTTCCATTGAAACGTAAATGCCATCTTCTTTGGCTTCAACTGCCGTCACTTTCGTTTCTAGCATCAAGTTGAATTTGTCTTTCACACGCTTGGTATAGACTTTTACAATGTCTTTATCCGCAGCTGGAATTACTTGGTCGAACATTTCCACTACGTCGACTTTAGAGCCCAAAGATTGGTACACAGTACCCATTTCTAGACCGATAATACCACCGCCCATAATAAGCAGCTTACCCGGTACTTCTTTGAGTTCTAGTGCATCAGTAGAGTCCCAAATACGTGGGTCTTCATGCGGAATAAATGGCAGTTTAATCGGACGAGAACCTGCCGCAACAATCGCGTTGTCAAAGTTCACGACCGTCGACTCACCTTCGCCTTCGACTAAAATCGAATTAGGTCCAGTGAATTTTCCGTAACCGCTTACGGTTGTCACATCACGCATCTTAGCCATACCGCTAAGGCCACCAGTCAGTTGATTGACAACTTTGTCTTTCCAAATACGGATTTTATTGATGTCTGTTTGTGGTTCACCGAAAACAACACCGTGGTCGGCCATTGCTTTCGCTTCTTCAATCACTTTAGAGACATGAAGGAGTGCTTTAGAGGGAATACATCCCACGTTTAAGCATACGCCGCCAAGAGTGCTGTAGCGCTCGATAAGTACAGTTTCAAGACCTAAGTCTGCACAACGGAATGCAGCGGAGTAACCAGCAGGACCAGAACCAAGTACAACAACTTGGGCTTTAATTTCTTTGCTCATTTTGACCTCTTGTAGTCATTATCCCTAACAGGCTGAGTGGGTATAGATGCTTTGTTTAAGCTTGGTTGGTATTAAACATTATTTTCAGACCGACAACAGTCTACAGAGATGTTAAAGGTGTGAAAAGCAATTCCATTTAGCCTGTGAGCTAGACGACAGTTCGATTGGGAAAACCTTAGTTATCCTAAGGCCTACAACCAAATTATCCGGTAATCATTATTAACAGAGGCGACGATAGCCGCCTCTGTATCAGAGTGTCGTTTATAGAACCAGACGACGAATATCAGATAGTGCACTATTTAGGAAGGTAATAAAGCGCGCACCTTCAGCACCATCAATCACACGGTGGTCGTATGATAGAGACAGTGGAAGTTGGAGACGCGGTTCAAATTCTTTACCGTTCCATACAGGCTTCATTTCAGACTTAGAAACACCTAGGATACCAACTTCTGGCGCATTCACGATTGGTGTAAATGCTGTACCACCAATTCCGCCAAGGCTAGAGATGGTGAAACAACCGCCTTGCATGTCTGCCGCTGTCAGCTTGCCAGAGCGTGCTTTCTTAGACACAACCATTAGCTCTTCAGATAGCTCGTAAATGCCTTTTTTGTTCACGTCTTTGAAGACAGGAACAACAAGGCCGTTTGGTGTATCAACCGCGATACCCACGTTTACGTACTTCTTAAGAATGATGCTTTCGCCATCTTCAGAAAGAGAAGAGTTAAACGCTGGGAATGCTTCTAGCGCTTTAGCAACCGCTTTCATGATGAACACAAGTGGTGTGATCTTCATTCCGGTGTCTTTCTTCGCTTCGATTGCGTTCTGTTCTTTACGGAATGCTTCTAGCTCAGTGATGTCTGCGTTGTCCCACTGGGTAACGTGAGGGATCATTACCCAGTTACGGTGCAGGTTAGCGCCAGAGATCTTCTTAATCTTAGAAAGCTTCTGAACTTCAGTTTCGCCGAACTTGCTAAAGTCAACTTTTGGCCATGGCAGTAGACCAAGAGCTGAACCGTCGCCGCCTTTACCAGATGCCACAGCACCAGATTCAAGACGCTTAAGTGCATCTTTAACGTAAGACTGAACGTCTTCTTTAAGGATACGGCTCTTACGACCAGTACCTTTAACCTTAGAAAGGTTAACGCCAAATTCACGAGCAAGACGACGAACCACTGGAGAGGCGTGCGCGTAGTCACCGTTCTCTTGGAAGTCGCCCGTTGCTGCTGGCGCTTCGGCTTTAGGAGCAGGTGCCGCCGCTGGAGCTGCTGCTTGTGCAGGGGCTGCAACAGGATCAGGCGCTGCACCTTCAACAACGAACGTCATGATTGAAGAACCCGTTGACACTTTATCGCCAGCGGCAATCTTGATTTCTTTTACTGTACCCGCGAATGGGGCAGGCACTTCCATTGAAGCTTTGTCGCCTTCCACAGTAATTAGAGATTGCTCTTCTTCTACTGTATCGCCAACCGCTACCATGATTTCAGTCACTTCGACTTCGTCACCACCGATATCAGGAACGTTCACTTCTTTCTCAGCTGCTGGAGCCGCTGCAACTGGTGCCGCTGCTGGAGCAGAAGCTGCGGCTACTGGAGCGCCAGAGCCAGCGACTTCAAATACCATGACTAGAGAGCCAGTAGAGACTGAATCACCAGAAGCGATCTTGATTTCTTTAACAACACCAGAGAATGGTGCAGGCACTTCCATTGAAGCTTTGTCGCCTTCAACCGTAAGAAGAGATTGTTCTTCTTCTACGGCATCACCGATAGCAACCATGATTTCAGTGACTTCAACTTCGTCACCGCCGATATCTGGAACGTGAACTTCTTTAAGCTCGGCCGCCGCTGCAGGAGCAGCTGCAACTGGCGCCGCCGATTCAACTGCTGGAGCAGCCGATGCTGCTGCACCTTCTGCTTCGAAGATCATGATAAGAGAACCAGTAGAAACAGAATCGCCTTCTGCTACTTTGATTTCTTTAACGATACCCGCTTGAGACGCAGGAACTTCCATTGAAGCTTTGTCGCCTTCAACAGTGATCAGTGACTGCTCTTCTTCAACCTTGTCGCCAACGTTTACAAGAATCTCAGTTACTTCAACCTCATCAGCACCAATGTCAGGTACATTAATTTCGATTGCCATTGTCTATCTACCTTATGCGTATTGCGGGTTAGTTTTTTCAGTGTCGATGTCGAATTTAGCAATAGCTTCAGCCACTACAGATTTCTCAACTTCACCACGTTTCGCCAATTCAGTTAGTGCTGCAACAACCACATAGCCCGCATTAACTTCGAAGTGGCGACGTAGGTTTTCACGGCTATCAGAACGACCGAAGCCATCAGTCCCAAGGACTTTATATGATTCCGCTGGCATGAACGCACGGACTTGTTCTGCATAATTCTTCATGTAGTCAGTCGCTGCGATGGTAGGCTCATTACCCAATACCGTAGTGATGTATGGCACTTTCGCTTCTGCTTCTGGGTGAAGCATGTTGTAACGCTCCGCATCCTGACCGTCTCGAGTCAGTTCATTGAACGAAGTCACCGAGAATACATCTGATGCTACGCCGTATTCTTCGCTCAGGATCGTCGCCGCTTTACGCACTTCGTTCATGATAGTGCCAGAGCTCAATAATTGAACTTTGGATTTATCACCCGTGTAAGATTCAAGCTTATAGATACCCTTACGAATGCCTTCTTCAGCGCCTTCTGGCATTGCTGGCATTGCATAGTTTTCATTCATCACTGTAAGGTAATAAAATACATTCTCTTGATCCGTACCGTACATGCGACGGATACCATCTTGCATAATCACCGCAACTTCATAAGCAAATGTAGGATCGTAAGAGATACAATTAGGAATCGTATTCGCTAGCACGTGAGAGTGACCATCTTCGTGCTGCAGACCTTCACCATTAAGGGTTGTACGTCCTGCTGTTGCACCGAGTAGGAAACCACGAGCTTGCTGATCGCCAGCCATCCACGCCATATCACCAACGCGCTGGAAACCGAACATCGAGTAATAGATGTAGAACGGAATCATAGGAAGATCGTTCGTGCTGTATGACGTCGCCGCTGCAACCCAAGACGCCATAGACCCTAGTTCATTGATACCTTCTTGGAGTACTTGACCAGACGTCGCTTCTTTATAGTAAGAAACAATGCCTTTGTCTTCCGGTGTGTATTCTTGACCGTGCGGGTTATAGATACCGATTTGACGGAACAAGCCTTCCATACCAAACGTACGTGCTTCATCACAGATAATAGGCACAACGTTTTTGCCAATGCCTTTATTCTTTAACAGAATGTTTAGCGTACGGACATAGGCCATTGTTGTCGAGATTTCACGCTTTTGCTCACTAAGGAGTGGCGCAAATTCTTCAAGTTCAGGAACTTGAAGCTCTTGAGTGAAATTAGGTAAACGCTGTGGCGTGTAACCTTTCAGTGCTTGACGACGAGCATGAAGGTATTCGTATTCCGCTGAGCCTTCTTCTAGTTTCAGATACGGTAGCGCTTGTACTGCGTCATCCGTGAGGATGTCTTGAAGCCCTAAACGATCACGTAGGTGCAATACGTGAGTCATATCCATTTTTTTAACTTGGTGTGCGATGTTTTTACCTTCAGCCGCTTCACCCATGCCGTAGCCTTTAACCGTCTTCGCTAGAATAACGGTTGGACGACCTTTTGTATCCGCAGCATTTTTGTATGCGGCAAACAACTTAGATGACTCATGACCACCACGCTTCAGAGCGAAGATTTCATCATCCGTCATATCAGCAACAAGTGCTGCTGTTTCTGGGTATTTTCCAAAGAAGTGTTCACGTACGTACGCACCATCTTTAGACTTAAAGGTTTGGTAATCACCGTCTACCGTTTCATTCATTAGCTGAAGCAGCTTACCTGACGTGTCTTTAGCCAGTAGGGAATCCCAGTTGCTGCCCCAAATAACTTTAACAACATTCCAACCAGCGCCTTTGAATAGGCCTTCTAGTTCTTGGATGATGCTACCGTTACCCATAACAGGGCCATCTAAGCGCTGTAGGTTACAGTTGATAAGAAAACACAGGTTGTCTAACTTTTCACGTGCAGCGAACGAAAGAGAACCGCGTGATTCTGGTTCATCCATCTCACCGTCACCGAGGAACGCATATACACGTTGCGCTGAAGTATCTTTCAGACCACGTCCTTCAAGATACTTGAGGAAGCGCGCTTGGTAGATAGCAGAAATAGGACCTAAGCCCATAGAGACGGTTGGGAACTGCCAGAACTCAGGCATGAGTTTAGGGTGTGGGTATGATGGTATACCTTTCCCGTCGACTTCTTGACGGAAGTTATCTAACTGCTCCTCAGTCAGACGGCCTTCAACAAATGCGCGCGAGTAAATACCTGGAGAAATATGACCTTGGTAGTAAACCAGATCGCCACCGTCCGTGTCATTTGGAGCACGGAAGAAATGGTTGAAACATACTTCGTAGAAAGACGCTGCAGACTGATAAGAAGCCATATGACCACCTAGGTCTAGGTCTTTCTTAGAAGCACGCAACACAATCATGATTGCGTTCCAGCGAATGATTGAACGAATACGACGTTCAAGCGTGGTGTCGCCCGGGTATGCTGGCTCTTGCGCGGCTGGAATAGTGTTAATGTAGTTAGTGTTGATCCCCGTAGGCATATCAACACCATCTAAACGTGCTTTTTCTAGAACGGTTTCTAGTAGAAACTGGGCACGTTCTACACCTTCTTCACGAACAACGGATTCAAGAGCTTTTAGCCAATCTTGAGTTTCCAGTGCGTCTACGTCATGCTTCATATCAGACATGGCGATCTATCCTTCTGTTGGTTGGATCTATATATTTAAGTAACGCTATTACGAGTCGTTACCCTGTTGTATTCGACGTAAAGAGCGCTCTCTGCGAGATTCTTCCCGGCTCAAATCCAACAATGTTTCTTCAATATAAGCTAAGTGAGAATGTGACATCTCGCGCGCCTTTTCTGGAAGACCAGAGACTATCGCATCCACAATATTAGCTCGGTGTTTACTTACTTTCTCGACCACTTCTTCGCGGCGATGTAAGAGCTTAAGATTCTGTAGGACATTTTGCTCGAGTAGAGGGGCCAAACTCCGAACAATGTGAAGCAACACAACATTATGCGCAGCTTCGGTTAAAGCAATAAGAAACTGCATGACTGCCGCCGCTTCTGCTTCAACGTTTTTCTTCGTTTGTTCTTCACTAATGTTTTTCAGGCAAGCCTGAATACAGGCAAAATCTTCTTCGGTACCACGAACTGCTGCAAAATAGGCAGA
The DNA here is from genome assembly GCF_013074385.2 of Vibrio ostreicida. GTDB lineage: Bacteria > Pseudomonadota > Gammaproteobacteria > Enterobacterales > Vibrionaceae > Vibrio > Vibrio ostreicida. Next base: position 75,720 of record NZ_JABEYA020000002.1, on the reverse strand, counting down.
AATACCTTCCATCGCATGACGCGTTTCCAGCAAATCCAACTGTGTTTCTGAATGGCTTGATAGAAGGTTGAGCAAAGGATCAGAAAAATTCGTCCAAAGACTCTCGCTTACAAATGTACCGCCGCCCTGACGACGAGTAAGAAGCCGCTTAGCTTCCAATCGCTGAATCGCTTCTCGGATTGAAGGTCGGGAGACATCAAACTGTTTGGCCAGTTCACGCTCAGGTGGCAATTGTTGCCCCGGAGACAATGTTCCTTCCACTATCAGCCTTTCTAACTCTTGTTCAATGACATCAGAAAGTTTTGGCTGACGAATCCTTTGATAAGCCATAGTTGTTATTCTTCTACTCTTTGCAGTCAATTGGTATTACCAATTTCAAGTTGGCCATAAAATTAACATAATTAAAACGCAAGTTCCAGACAAAAGTTGACCCAAATCATAGAACACATAGTGCATCAACACTTTGATAACAATAGCTGATTAAAACAGCAAAAATATTGGTCCGACCAATTGCAAAGAGGTCATATTGAAAGAAAGAGGCTGAGATTGGTCAAAGTCTTGCGAGTGGCTTGAGAAGTAAGAATAAGAAAATCAGTGGAATGCAAAAGTGAGTGCCTCCCGTGTTGAAAACACTCATTGCTGTTACTGTGGAATTGCTCGGTCTAATTTGCTTCAATATGCTCAATCATCAGCTGCAACGATTGATTCCCTCTAAATTCATTAATATCAAGTTTGTAAGCCAGACGCACGGTTTTAATCGAGGCATCTGGCCAACGACGTAGATCGACATTGAACGCAATACCATCGAGCATAATATTCGTTGGATGAGTCTGATGGAGCGGCTCTAACATTAACTTTAGATGATTTTCTCCGACTAATTTCTGATGCAATACTTTAAATTCACCATCAAAGATCGGTTCAGGAAATGCTTGCCCCCAAGGTCCTCCAGCACGCAGAATTTCGGCGGTATGCATGGAAAATTCTTCCGGCAACAATTCACCATCCGATAATATAACGCCCTTTAATGCTGCGTCATCCAATTCTTGTTTAACCACTTGATCAAACAACTCAGAGAACCGTTCAAAATCTTTTTCCAAGATCGTTAAGCCTGCCGCCATCGCATGGCCACCAAACTTAGCGATCAATCCTGGGTGCTGGGTATCAATGCGATCCAAAGCATCGCGCATATGCAGACCCGCAATCGATCGGCACGATCCTTTAATACTCCCCTCTCCACCGTCTGCAAAGGCAATCACCGGACGGTGAAATTTATCTTTGATACGGGAAGCAAGAATGCCAATAACCCCTTGATGCCAATCGCGCTGGAACAAAACCAAACCTGAGGGCATATCTTGCTCACCAAACTGTAAACGTTCACAAAAAGCCAGCGCCTCTTGTTTCATTCCTTGCTCTATTTCTTTGCGCGTTTGATTAAGCGCATCCAGTTCACTGGCCATACGTCGAGCGGCATGAATATTATTTGTCATCAGCAATTCTACACCAAATGACATATCATCCAGACGCCCTGCCGCATTGATACGAGGCCCCAATGCAAACCCAAAGTCAGCAGCAACTAAGCGTCGCGCATCTCGTTTTGCCACTTCAATTAACGCTTGAATACCTGGACGCGCTTTTCCCGCACGAATACGCTGAAGCCCCTGATGCACCAATATTCGATTGTTGTCATCTAACGGAACCACGTCCGCCACCGTGCCCAACGCCACCAGATCAATCAGTTCCATTAACTTAGGTTCTGTCCTATCACGCTGAGCAAACCAACCTTGTTTTCGCATTTCAACACACAGCGCCATCATGAGATAAAACGCAACACCAACACCAGCAAGCGCTTTGGATGGAAAGGCACATTCCTGTAAGTTTGGGTTGACCATAGCGTCGGCATTTGGCAAAGCGTGCCCTGGAAGGTGATGGTCCGTGACAACAACCGTCAACCCTTGCTCTTTCGCGTAACGAACGCCATCGTTGGAAGACACCCCGTTGTCGACCGTCATAATCAATTCAACGCCCATTTCTATGGCTTGATCAACCACCTCTGGGCTTAATCCGTAGCCATCTTCAAAACGGTTAGGGACCAGATAATCAACATTGGTCGACCCTAACATTCGCAGTGCTAAAACAGACAATGCCGAACTGGTCGCACCATCTGCATCAAAATCACCAACAACGACGATACGTTTCTGGTGGCGGATCCCGTCAAATAAAAGACTGACCGCCATATCAATCCCGTGCAACGCTTGGTAGGAGTGCAAAGCTTTCGCGCTCGTGTCTAGCTGTTGAGCATGGCGTACTCCACGAGAAATATAAAGTCGCTTAAGTAACGGAGGAATGTCTGCACTAAGCAGACTCAGGTCGACATCAGGTCGGCGTTGAATTTCTATCATAGCGTTAGATGGAGTCTTATTTGGGAGGTGAATTACAAAGCTTCGATCTACGGAGTGGTAAGCCTACGTCCAATAAACAGAGAAGTAAGCTTACCCTTGGTTCATCACTTCCTAATAAGAGTGATGCTGAACAAAGCACTACGATTTTTTCGTTTGTTCAAGGCGCTGAATCAGTTGCTTAGGTGGGAGGTAACCACCGACCATTTCTCCATTTGGCAAGAATATCGCGGGGGTACCGTTAATGCCGAGTTCACGACCAAGATCATACTGTTGCTTGATAATATCCTGATACTGCGCAAAATTTTTGTTCTTCTCAGGGAATTGACGATTCACTTTACCATCGTGCATGGCAGACTTCGGATCTTTCGCCCCCCAGATCGCCGCCATTTGGTCAGCAACAGAGCCTGTTGCGCCCTGTCGAGGGTAAGCCATATAACGAACCGTGATTCCAATATCATTATAGTCCTGCATTTGATTATGTAATCGCACACAGTATCCACAGGTAATATCAGTAAATACGGTCACCACGTATTTTTCGTCTTTCGCTTTAAATTCAATCGTACTGTCTTTAAACGATTCAATTTTTTTCGCATTGATCGGAGCCTGTCGTTTCGCTAACACATCTTCATACTGACCCTGACCATCAAATTTATACAGCGTGCCCGCTAAAAAGTACTCGCCCGTTGGCGACGCAAAAATAATACCGCCGCTTGTTTGGACTTCAATGAGTCCATCAATGTCGGCAGGGGCCACCTTTTTTATTTCGAGTCCCAACTTTGAAAAGCGCTCTTCAAGTTGTGCTTTGTCAAATTTTATCTCTGCTGCTGAAACAGCCTGAGCTGCCACTAAAAATGGTAACGTCAGAAGAGTTATTCGGCGTAGTACGCGCATTTCATTCACCTTACTTTGTTGATAAGGAATATTCCCTTATGCCCTTGGATGATGCTCACTGTGCAACTGCTTTAATCTTTCAGTGGCGACGTGAGTATAAATTTGTGTCGTCGATAAATCACTGTGTCCGAGTAGCATCTGAACCACTCGCAAGTCTGCGCCATAATTGAGCAAATGAGTGGCAAAAGCATGGCGCAGCACATGGGGGGACAAAAGCTGCGTATCAATGCCCGCGAGAATCGCATAATGCTTGATACGATGCCAGAACGTTTGTCTGGTCATCTGTCTTGCCCGTTTACTTGGGAAGACCACATCAGAGGTCACTTCCCCTAACAAGTCAGACCTGCCTTCATTAAGAAAAGTTTCAATCCATTCAACCGCATTCTCTCCCATTGGCACTAAACGTTCTTTTCCGCCCTTACCGGTCACGCGCACCACACCTTGACGCAAACTGATGTTTTCCATCGTCAGACTCACGAGTTCCGTCACTCGCAGTCCTGTCGCATACAACAATTCGAGCATTGCCTTGTCACGCAGCTCTATTGAATCACTAGGATCAGGTGCTTGAAGTAAGGCCTCGACTTGTTCTTCACTAAGGTCTTTAGGTAAACGTTTAGGTAGCTTGGGACTGACCAACAAAGCGCTGGGGTCATCAGAACGTAATTTTTCACGATGCAAGAACTGAAATAAGCGACGTATTGCCGAGAGCATTCTCGCTCGAGAGGTCTGTTTGTAATCTTTGTCCAGTAACCAACTCTGATAATCTTGCAGCCCAGACAAGCTAACAAAAGCCAGCCGATAGTTCTTGTCAGCCATCCACTCGAGTAACTTAGAAAGATCATTTCGGTAAGACATGACCGTATTTTCTGACAAGCCACGCTCTAGCCACATCGCATCCAAAAACCGTTCAACCACCTCTTGATCAGAAGATATAATGTCCGCCACAGTGAACCTCAAATTTCTAATATGCGCCCAATGTAAGGGCCGAGCGACCAGAAAGCCATAAAAATTGCACTTTGGCTTGGATATTCGCTGCAAACCTCGCCATTTTGTGGGTAGAATTCGCTATTGATTTTTTATTAGTGAAAATGAACGTGATGAAAATTGGCTTGTTCTACGGCTCTACGACCTGTTATACCGAAATGGTCGCTGAGAAAATGCGTGCGATGATTGGCGAAGAGATGGTCAACCTGCACAATGTGAAAGACACGCCCTTATCAGAAATGGCCAATTATGATTTTCTAATTTTGGGTATCTCAACTTGGGACTTCGGCGAAATTCAAGAAGACTGGAACGAAATTTGGGACCAAATCAATGGTATATCACTGAGTGGTAAAGTTGTCGCTTTATTTGGTTTAGGCGATCAAGAAGGCTATGGCGAATGGTATCTGGATGCGATGGGTATGCTGCATGATGAACTGAAAAACACCGCAGCGCGCATCATTGGCTACTGGCCAAATGACACAAGTTACGAGTTTGAAGCGTCGAAAGCCCTCATCAACGACCGTCGCCATTTTGTCGGCCTCGCGCTCGATGAAGATTCACAATACGAACTCAGTGATCAACGTATCGAGACTTGGATTGAACAAATTCTCATCGAATATCAGGAAACCCTTTAAGCAGAAGGGGGGATTTGTCCACCCTTCTCCTGAGCAGCATATTCGACATGAACACATGCGCTTTCAGCCCTCATCAGGCCAAATCATTTATAGAACGGTTCACTGGCTGACACTTCGCTTGAAACGCTGCCATTCAAAAACAAGTCCGGGATCGGTTTTGCGCAGTGGGGCAATATATTGATGTCCAGTGATTCGGGGAATCGTCACCTTAGGATACTTGCGCATGATCTCCACACTCAGCGTTGAAAGTGCCTGATATTGTTGTTCGGTATAAGCCACAAAGTCGCTGCCTTCAAGCTCAACCCCTATTGAATAATCGTTACATTGTTCTCGACCTGCAAAGCTCGACTGGCCTGCGTGCCAAGCTCTCGCACTAAAAGGGACAAACTGAATGACTTCACCATTTCGGCGGATAAGACAGTGTGCTGAAACACCCATCTGATGAATAACCTCAAAAAAAGGATGCTCACTGGGTTCTAACTTGCCAGTAAAGAATTGTTCAATATATGGGCCACCAAACTGACCAGGTGGAAGACTGATGTTATGGATCACCAAAAGGGAGATATCTAACGCATCACTTCTTTGATCATAAAAGGGAGAAGGGACATGCCTTGCACCTTGATACCAGCCAGTTTCATCGATCATTGCCATCCCCCCGCATTGCTTCGCCCCTAATTTTATACTTTTACCAACGAAATGCGAGATTAATGGCTGAATTTCGCCCTCAGTCATCGTATTATTCTCAACCCTTTTCCAACTGCGTATTAAATTTGCGATGAAAAACTCCCACAATAGCCAACAACGTCTTGAATATTTGCAGCAGCAATTACCCCTTGAAATTAGCCGCTCTGTTGGTGATACCATCAGAGAGGATTTAGGCGGAACCCTAGACCCCAATGCTGACATTACCGCAAATTTAATTCCTGAAGAAACGCACAACGAGGCAACAATCATCACTCGAGAACAAGGGGTTTTCTGCGGAAAGGCTTGGGCGGAAGAGGTGTTTAAACAACTCGGTGGCCAAGTCACCATGGAGTGGCACGTAAAAGATGGCGATAGCGTTGAGCCAAACCAAACCCTTTGTACATTATCCGGCCCATCTCGCGCACTGCTGACAGGTGAACGCAGTGCCATGAATTTTATTCAGACCCTATCTGGGTGTGCGACCATAACAGCAGAGTATGCCCGCCAACTTGATGGTACAGATTGCAGGCTTCTCGACACGCGAAAAACGATTCCGGGGCTGCGTAGCGCCCTTAAATACGCCGTCGCATGCGGCGGTGGCTATAATCATCGTATTGGCGTTTTTGACGCCTACCTGATCAAAGAGAACCACATTATCGCCAACGGTGGGATTACCCAAACGATTAAAACAGCAAAAGAACGCCATCCCGGAAAACCCGTCGAAGTAGAAACTGAAAGCCTTGAAGAAATGACAGAAGCCATTGAAGCAGGGGCTGACATCATTATGCTTGACAACTTCACCACCGATATGATGCGTGAGGCAGTCAAAATAAATGCGGGCCGAGCCGCATTAGAAAATTCAGGTAATGTGACTTTAGAAACCTTGCGCGAGTATGCACAAACTGGGGTTGATTACATTTCGGTTGGCGCCCTCACCAAACATGTACGAGCGATGGACCTTTCCATGCGTTTTAAGTAATACTTTCACTACCTTCGAAAAAAAAGAGGCAACGCCTCTTTTTTACCATATTGGCGTGGAAATTTGCCTTACATCGAATAACGCTGAAATACCAGTGATGAGTAGCGCTCAGTTTCCCTATAGCTTATCGCAAGCCATTATCACAATCATCGTTACCTCACACGACTTATCGTATTCTCGCTTGCACCGTCTTTCTGGTGTAAGAGGAAATAATGAACGTAACCCGGTTTACCTTGCGTGGATTCAGTCTGATTGAATTGATGATTGTCGTGGCAATTATTGGCATTCTTTCAACGTTTTCTATACCGGCCTATCAGAGTTACACTAAGCGCGCTCATGCCAGTAATATGCTCACCGCAGCCTCTGCGATGAAAACAGCGCTCGTGATCTGCCTAGCCAATCATACAATAGCAAGCCAGTGTGTTTCAGGGATGAACGGGGTGCCACCTCAGCAACACTTTGATCATTTTTCAATCTCAGCACAAGTCAGTGGCGCCGCCAACGTGATTACGGCGACCGCCAATGGGGCCAAAGGCGCCCTGCCCTCTAAGGCAAAAGTCATGCTGACCCCCATAGTTTCATCACATACGATTACGTGGGGAATCAATTGCAGCGGCAAAAGCGCTCAAGACTGGTGCCCGAGGTAAGAAACATGAGTGAGCTTCCCTCGATTTTATGCCGCGCCAATGTGATCAACTCAGACCAAGAAGCCTCTCTGAACACCAGCATTCAAACTCAAGGGATCAACGCTCCCATAGCCATCATTGAAATGGGGCTGTTTACCTCCCACTCGCTGGCGGATCAGCTATCCAAACTGTTCGGTTTATCCTTAGTTCAATTGGATCAATTTGATTATGAGGCCTGTTGTAACACTCTCGGCCTTGGCGATATGGTCCACTATTGGGTCGCATTACCTTTGCAAAAAACCGAAAACATGTTGACACTCGCCGTGGCGGATCCTTCAGACTTAACCGTCGAAGAGGAGTTCCGCTTCGCAACAGGAGTAAAGATCACACGGGTCATTGTCGATATTGTGAGTTTAATGGCAGCGATACGTCAGTTGTATGGCGTTGACCGCGGTTTTTCTTACCAGGGAAAAGACATCAATGAGGAAGAACTGGCGCAGCTAGTCGAGCTTTCGACGGAAGAAACCTTAACAGGAGAAATATTGAGCGAGGAGCAGGCCCCAATCAGCCGTTATATTCGACAAGTTCTTTTTCATGCGGTCGCGAAGCAAGCATCCGATGTCCACTTTGAGCCATATGAGGCATCATTTCGTGTCAGATTTCGCTGTGATGGCTTGTTAATTGAAGTGAACAACCCACCGTATCACTTGGGCCAACGTCTCGTGGCTAGGCTCAAGGTGCTCTCAAAACTCAACATAACCGAACGTCGACTCCCGCAAGATGGACGAATGAAAATATCACTCGGTGAAAATAACGCCATCGACATGAGAGTCTCAACGATGCCAACGCTCTGGGGAGAAAAAGTCGTGTTACGACTGCTAGATAACCAGAACATTGGCTTAGATTTAAACAGTCTCGGCCTCAACAAAATCCAAAGCGAGCTCTATCAAGAAGCCCTGCGCAAACCTCAGGGTTTGATTCTCATTACAGGACCAACTGGCAGCGGAAAAACGCTATCCCTCTATAGTGGGCTGGACACAATCAACAACTCTAATATCAATATCATTACTGCTGAAGACCCAATCGAAATTAACCTCCATGGCGTGAATCAAGCTCAGATACAACCGCAAATAGGGTTCAGTTTTGCACAAGCACTGAGGTCTTTTTTGCGTCAAGATCCCGATGTGATCATGGTCGGAGAAATTCGCGATGGAGAGACCGCAGATATTGCAACCAAAGCCGCTCAGACAGGTCACTTGGTCCTTTCAACTCTGCACACCAATACCGCCGTCGAAAGTATTATTCGATTAAAGAACATGGGCGTCGAAGCCTTCAACCTTGCCAGCTCTCTCAACTTAGTGGTTGCTCAACGGCTCGCCAGGCGCCTGTGCCCACTGTGTAAGCGTCTGAGCACCCTCCCCGTTTCAATACAAACGTCGGTCTCGGGCCCTGCTTTGACAGAGCACTTTGAAGCTTATCCACAAGGATGTCACCATTGCAATAATGGCTACCTTGGTCGAGTGGGACTCTATGAAGTCATTAAGATCACCCCAGAAATCACTCATCTTATCCTTGAAGATGCCAACATTCAGCAATTAGAGAGCGCCGCAATTGAACAAGGAATGCAAACGTTAGAACAATCAGGAATAGAAAAACTGTCTCAAGGCATCATCAGCTATGCAGAACTGCAACGCGTCCTACTGACATGACCGAATCATGAAAACTTTCTTTCAAAACCCGCTCCCAAAACTCCATCAGTATCGATGGGCAGGTATTAATTGCCATGGAAAAAGAATGGTCGGAAGCGACTTAGCCATGCACGAATCCGAGGTGACCGCTCAGCTTAATCGTCGCAACATTAGAATAACACGGTTACGTCAACATCCAGCCCGACTTTACTCCCGCATTACACAAAGAATGACCCCCAAAGACATCAACCAGTTCACTAGGCAATGGGGGACTATGCTTTCCTCTGGAATTCCGATAATTGCGTCCTTACAGCTGATTGCAGAAAGAACACATAAAGCTGAGATGAGATCAATATTGTTTTTACTCAGTCAAAGAGTCCAATCAGGTTTACCCACTTCGGTGGCTCTCAGCGCCATCAGCCCAAAATTTGATTCTTTATATATCGCGTTGGTCCAAGCTGGTGAACAAACCGGCAATCTTGGTGAAAGTTTGTGCCGCATTGCGGAAAGCCGGGAAAAAATCGCACGCCTAAAGTCAACACTAATCCGAGTGTCCCTCTACCCAGCAGTCGTGATCCTGACTGCAGTGTTTGTGATTTACGTGATACTGAGCCACGTCATACCTGAGTTTGAAATAATGCTGAATAGCTACGACGCTCAACTACCGCCATTGACACAAGGGGTCCTTTATCTTTCATCTTTGGCCCAAACGCATCACATTTCTCTGTTGATCGGTGCTGTGTTCTTATCATCGACCCTCACAATTGCCAGACACTCGTCAAAGAACTTTGCAATACGGACAAGCGAGCTTGTCACGAGGCTACCTGTTGTTGGAGGTTTGATAGTGAAAACGACCCTCGCAAGGTACAGTCGCACCCTATCAACATGTGTGAGGGCTGGCATTCCTGTCATTTCATGTCTCACTATTGCGGCCAAAACCGCCGACCACCCATATTATCAATCAGCCTTTGCTCACCTGCTTCAAAAGGTCAACGAAGGCAGCCCAATTTCAACCGCAATGCGCCATGACAAAGCCTTCCCCCCACTCATGACGCAAATGATCATGATAGGAGAGGAATCAGGTCAATTGGATACTTTGCTGAATCACCTTGCTGACACCTATGAGGAAGAGGTCGACATTTCTGTCGATTACCTGATAAAAATACTCGAACCTTTACTTGTTGTTTTACTCGGGGGACTGATCGGTATCTTGGTCCTTGCCATGTATCTGCCTATCTTTAACTTAATGAGCATAATGGGATAGTATATCCCTCTAAACTTAGACGACAGCGACCAGTTGAATCACTTATGGATTTATTTGTTTACTATCCTTGGCTATTTCCTACCCTAGCAGCCATATTTGGGCTCATTGTGGGGAGTTTTATTAATGTCGTCATTCATCGCCTGCCGATAATGATGGAAAGAGAATGGCGACAAGAATGTGCCGACAGTTTTCCAGAGTATAAGATAACCCCTCCATCTGATATTTATAACCTCAGCCTACCGCGCTCAACCTGTCCTGGCTGCCGTACACAGATTCGAAATAGAGATAACATTCCACTCATAAGCTGGCTACTATTGCGGGGACAGTGCCACACTTGTCAGATGAAAATCAGTCCACGTTACCCACTTGTTGAATTGCTCTCTGGAGGGCTTAGCTTTTCTGTTGCTTATCAATATTCCCCTAGCCTGTTCTCAATCACGCTATTGCTGTTTACCTTCGTACTGCTCGCTGCCACCTTTATCGATTTCGAGACCATGCTTTTACCGGATCAATTGACCCTACCGATGACATGGGCAGGGATGGCTTTGGCCCTGTTTGACGTCACACCGGTTTCTCTCTATGACTCAGTACTGGGGGCCATGCTCGGCTATTTGTCTCTGTGGAGTATTTATTGGCTATTCAAATTACTTACGGGTAAAGAAGGGATGGGGTATGGTGATTTTAAGTTACTCGCCGCTTTAGGTGCTTGGCTGGGCTGGCAATCGCTGCCTGTTATCATCTTTCTTTCGTCTCTTATTGGGATCGTGTTCGGTATGATACAGTTGCGCTTAAGAAAGCAGGGAATCGACAAAGCATTTCCATTTGGGCCCTACCTTGCTATCGCTGGTTGGATTTTCATGATGTGGGGAGAACGCATCATAGAAGGGTACTTCACGTATTTTCTGGGGATTTAAAATGACCTATGTTGTCGGACTCACTGGAGGGATTGCCAGTGGCAAAACCACCATCGCAAATCTGTTCAATTTCCACTTTGGAATCGATGTGATCGATGCTGATATCATTGCCAGACAAGTAGTAGAACCGGACACTGAAGGCCTTAATGCCATTACAAAACGCTTCGGCCAGTCTATTCTATATCAAGATGGCACATTAAATCGGGCAAAACTACGCGACGTGATATTCAGTTCAGAACAAGAAAAAGATTGGATCAACCGATTGCTGCATCCAATCATCAGAGAAAAAATGCGTGCTGAAGTAGACCAAACGTCTTCCCCTTACGCTATGTTGGTGATTCCTTTAATGGTTGAGAATAACTTACAAAGCTTAGCGGATAGGGTGTTGGTGGTTGATGTCGATCCACAAGTCCAGATTAGTAGAACCACTAAACGGGACGGCGTACCTGTGGAGCAGGTTCTATCGACCCTAAAAGCGCAAGCCAGCCAGTCTGAACGTTTGGCTATTGCAGACGATGTGATTAATAATAACGCAAAAAACGAAGAACTTTTGCCTCAAATCACAGAATTACATCAAAAGTACCTAGAAATGTGTAGGGAAGATCGGTGAGAATGAACATAGAACAGTCTAAGGCCGCATGTTAATGACAACGCATTTTTTTGAACATCCACTCAACGAGAAAACTCGCATCTATTTGCGCGTTGAAGCTTTGCTAAACCAACTAGGCATTTCTTCTCAGTTTAGTGATGACATGCAGCATTTGCTTTTCTTTCGATCTTTGTTTGATTTATTAGAAATATTCGACCAAATTCAGTTGAAAAGTGAGCTGGCAAAAGACATCGAAAAGCAACGCTTATCCTATCGATCATGGCTCAACGTTGATGGCGTTGATCAAACGATGCTGAACGATATTTTGAGCGAAGTGGATCACGTCCACAGCAAATTGATGGCTGCAGAACGATTTGGGCAAAGCTTGAAAGAAGATCGTTTCCTCAGCGCCATTCGTCAGCGCTTTAATCTGCCGGGAGGATCGTGCTGTTTCGATTTACCCGCCCTCCATCATTGGCTTCATTTATCTCTTGAACAAAAAAACGCCGATGCGCAATTGTGGCTCGACGTATTGCAGCCATTGACCAACTCACTCAATCTTTGGCTCCGCCTGACCCGTGAAACTGGACACTTTCAAGCACAAATGGCGTCCAATGGTTTCTTCCAAAGTGATGCAGAGGACGCTAATATTCTTAGGCTGGATATTCCAACACACTATGGTGTGTATCCAATGATTTCCGGCCACAAAAACCGTTTCGCCATTAAGTTTATTAACTTTGCATCCGGTCAGGCATCCATCGATGAAATTCAATTTCGTCTAGCGGTATGTAGTTAACGCCGTTACCGTTATACTCCACCAAAATACCACCACCTTTTTAGAGATATTACATGACAAAAACCACCATAGTGCCTTGCCCACAGTGCGGTGCTAACGTTGAATGGGGAGAACAGAGCCCGCACCGCCCTTTTTGTAGTAAACAATGCCAAATGATTGATTTTGGTGAATGGGCTGATGAAGACAACAGTATCGCGGGTGCGCCTGATATGTCAGATTCCGATGGCTGGTCAGAGGAACAACATTAGACAACATAACGCGTTGTGACTAACACAAGAAACACCTGACTCGTTATCCAATAAATAATAACAAACGGCCAAAGAAGATAAAAAAACGGAGACCAAATGGTCTCCGTTAACATTATGAGAACGCTAGTTATAGCATTACTTCTTAGCAAGTTTCTCTTTAATACGAGCTGACTTACCAGAACGCTCACGTAGGTAGTACAACTTGGCACGACGTACTGCACCACGGCGTTTAACTTCGATGCTATCAACGATTGGAGAGTGAGTTTGGAACGTACGCTCAACACCTTCACCGTTAGAAATTTTACGTACAGTGAAAGCAGAGTGCAGGCCACGGTTACGGATTGCGATTACAACACCTTCAAAAGCCTGTAGACGCTCACGCTCACCTTCTTTTACCTTAACTTTAACAACCACAGTGTCACCTGGTGCAAACTTAGGTAGGCCTGATTTCATTTGCTCTTCTTCAAGAGCCTTAATAATGTTACTCATTTTAAATATTCCTAGAATAAACTGATACTAAATTAATAGGTTACGTTGCTTTATGTTCTCTAATGAACTCAGCAAGTAATTGTTCCTGTTCGTCAGTCAGAGCTAGGTTTTCCAGGAGCTCTGGTCTTCTCATCCAGGTTCGGCCTAACGACTGCTTGAGCCGCCAAAGACGAATGTCCTTATGGTTACCGGACTTGAGTACCGTTGGTACTTCTTGCCCATCCAACAATTCAGGACGCGTATAGTGAGGACAATCCAATAAGCCATTAGCAAAAGAATCTTCTTCTGCAGATGCAAAATCACCCAATACACCCGGAACAAACCGAGAAACTGAGTCAATTAGCGTCATGGCAGGAATTTCTCCCCCCGTCATCACAAAGTCCCCGATTGACCATTCTTCGTCAACTTCAGACTGAATGACACGCTCATCTACCCCTTCGTAGCGGCCACAAATCAGAAGCATGTTCTCATTCGTTGCCAGCTCTTCTACTCCTTTCTGATTGAGCTTTCGACCTTGAGGAGACAGGTAAATAACTTTCGTCTTACCCGGTGCGGCCTTCTTTGCAGTATGGATAGCGTCGCGCAAAGGCTGAACCATCATTAACATACCTGGGCCACCACCGTAAGGTCTATCATCAACAGTGCGATGCTTGTCGTGAGTAAAATCTCGAGGATTCCACGTTGTCACTGACAAAAGACCTTTTTTAACCGCTTGACCTGTTACTCCATAGTCAGTAACGCTGCGGAACATTTCAGGAAACAGGCTAATTATGCCAATCCACATGTTTTCACCAATTCAACTTGGTTCAATCGCTCCGTTACCGGGAGTTAGAATCCAGGATCCCAGTCAACTTCGATCCGTTGAGCTTCACGATCAATCATCTTGATCACTTGCTCTTCAAGAAACGGGATTAATCGTTCCTTTTGCCCGAAAGCATCTTTTAGATTTGCTTTCACAACCAAAACATCGTTGGAACCCGTTTCAAGCATGTCAGAGACAATGCCGAGATCATAACCTTTGTCGGTTACAACCTGCATTCCAATCAAATCACGCCAGTAGAATTCATCTTCTGGCAATTCTGGAAGGACGACAGGGTCAATGGAGATCTCAAAGTTCGTCATTAATTGCGCTTCTTCACGCAATTCAAGACCTTCCAGCTTAGCCACCAAACCTTTGTTATGGCGCTTCCAGCTTTCTACTTTGAACTCGACCCACTCACCTTTCTGTTTAATAAACCAAGGTGCGTAATCAAATATACTTTCAGTATTGTCTGTGTAGGATAAAACTTTGAGCCAGCCTCGAATGCCGTAAGAAGCACCAAACTTACCAACAACAATCTTTTCACTGTTCATTGTTTCTTTACCTTTCATCGACATAAGCTAATTACTACTTCTTAACTGAAGAATTATGCCGCTTTTTGAGCGTCTTTAACTAGCTTAGCTACGCGGTCAGATACAGATGCGCCTTGACCAACCCAATGGTTAACGCGATCTAGGTCTAAACGTAGACCTTCTTCTTGACCTTTCGCAGTTGGGTTAAAGAAACCCACTTTCTCGATGAAACGGCCAGTTGCAGCATTGCGGCTATCCGCTACTACGATTTGATAAAATGGACGCTTCTTTGCGCCGTGACGTGCCAAACGAATGGTTACCATGTCGTCCTCTTTGCTTTCTCAAAAATAAAATTAACCCCAGAAACCATTTATCGCTAAACAGTTTGGGGCTCGTGCCAAAATAAAGCTCCGGAATTTTACTCTTATTCCGGAGCAATGCAAGGTCTTTAGCTATTTTTTCACCACTCGGCTAACCAATCTAAAGAGAGTGGGCAACCAGTGCGGTCATCGTAGCAACCTCAACATGTGTTGTGACTCTTTAGATTAACGTCCGAAGGGATTGAAACCACCGCCCATGCCACCTGCACCGCCCATGCCACCCATCATGCCTTGCATGTTGCGCATCATGCCTTTCATTCCACCCTTTTGCATTTTTTTCATCATTTTTTGCATCTGAGTAAATTGCTTCAAGAGGCGATTGACATCCTGTACTTGAGTCCCCGATCCTGCGGCAATACGCTTCTTGCGTGAACCTTTGATCATTTCAGGTCGTTGGCGTTCTTTCATGGTCATTGAGCTGATGATGGCTTCCATCTGCTTAAACATTTTATCGTCCACTTTATCTTTGACGTTGTCAGGAAGGTTCCCCATTCCCGGCAGCTTATCCATCATCCCCATCATGCCGCCCATGTTTTGCATCTGGCCGAGTTGCTCGCGGAAATCCTCAAGATCAAAGCCTTTCTTTTCTTTAAATTTCTTAGCGAGTTTCTCCGCTTTTTCGGTATCAACGTTACGCTGTAAATCTTCAATCAAAGAAAGGACGTCGCCCATACCTAGAATACGCGACGCAACTCGCTCAGGATGGAAAGGTTCTAGAGCATCGGTTTTTTCACCGACCCCTAAGAATTTAATTGGTTTACCCGTAATATGACGAACCGAGAGTGCAGCACCACCACGCGCATCACCATCAACCTTGGTCAACACGACACCGGTAAGCGGCAGTGCGTCACCAAATGCTTTAGCGGTATTCGCCGCATCCTGACCGGTCATCGCATCAACAACAAATAGCGTTTCAACAGGCTTTATTGTTGTATGCAGCTCTTGAATCTCAGCCATCATTTGTTCATCAATCGCTAAACGACCTGCGGTATCGACGATCAATACATCGAAGAACTTTTTCTTAGCGTGATCGATAGCAGCATTAGCGATCTCAATTGGCTTCTGGTCCACTGATGAAGGAAAGAAATCAACACCAACATCGTCTGCCAAGGTTTCTAGCTGTTTGATCGCGGCTGGACGATAAACGTCTGCAGAAACGACCAGTACTTTCTTTTTGTCTCTTTCATGGAGCAGTTTTGCCAACTTACCCACAGAGGTTGTCTTACCCGCACCTTGTAAGCCAGCCATTAAAATCACGGCGGGCGGTTGAGCGGCTAAATCGAGCGCTTCATTAGACTCACCCATCACCGCTTCAAGTTCAGATTGAACAATCTTGATGAATTCTTGGCCCGGTGTTAGAGATTTTGACACCTCTACCCCTACGGCGCCTTCTTTGACCCGCTTAACGAAATCGCGTACAACCGGCAACGCCACATCGGCTTCAAGCAGAGCCATGCGAACTTCACGCAAGGTTTCTTTTATATTGTCTTCGGTCAAACGACCTTTACCACTGATATTCTTCAGCGTTTTGGATAATCGATCCGTTAAATTATCAAACATCTTAGTCTCTTTACCTGAACGGCTCACTTGAGTAGACGCGCGAAAATGGCGACAAATTACTGTGAGTATACCTTAGCCAGTCGGTGGTTTGCACGGTTGTAATGAATTTTGATCTCTCAAGTCACGTAAATCAGGCAGATAAGTCGTAGCTCAAGTTCTTGAGGCAGGGTATAATTTGTTAAAAATTCACCACACCTTAGAGAATGATGGATAACTTAATCGCCGTTGCTGCCGCAATACTGTATTGCCTCGCAATCGCAACCATAGTCCCGGGCCTTGTTCATCAAACAGGTATCCGATCCAAGACCGTAGTCGTCAGCGCATTTTTTGCGCTTTCTTTTCATGCTTGGCTATTGAGCGCCCTTATTCTTGAAGGTTCAGGGCAAAATCTCAGCATTCTCAATGTCGCGTCCCTAATCAGCTTTATTATTTCTCTGGTGCTCAGTGTGGCCATGCTAAAAACTCGTCTATGGTTTTTGCTCCCCGTAGTTTACAGTTTTTCCGCGATTAACCTTTCTGCCGCCACGTTTCTGCCAAGTACATTTATTACCCATTTGGAACAAGATCCCAAACTACTTATCCATATCACTTTAGCGCTGTTTTCATACTCAACCTTAACCATAGGTGCTTTGTATGCGCTTCAGTTGGCTTGGCTGGATCATAAGCTCAAGACTAAGCAGGCTCTCGCCATTAACCCCAACTTACCCCCTTTGTTAATGGTGGAACGCCAGTTGTTCAAGATCATACTGGTCGGTAACCTTCTTCTAACAGGGACATTACTGACTGGGTTTGTTTTTGTTCAGGATATGTTTGCTCAAGGTAAAGCACATAAGGGAATTCTGTCGTTTGTTGCTTGGGTCGTCTATTCCATCTTGCTCTGGGGACATTATCAACAAGGATGGCGGGGGCGGAAGGTGACTTGGTTTGCAGTGGCAGGCGCCACCTTACTGACACTGGCCTATTTTGGCAGTCGCTTCGTTAGAGAAATCATTCTTAACTAATTGATATTGAAAGGTGCATAGGCAGCACCTTTCTTTTACAATGCTTTGTCCGTGACCTGTGATTGACTTAACGAGTCAGTTAAGTCATAAATTAATCAAACATCAAAAGGAAAAGATAAGTTTTGGACGACATATCAACGGGTATCTTATTTGCGCTACTCGCGTGTCTGATTATTATTTCAGGATACTTCTCAGGTTCAGAGACCGGAATGATGTCATTGAATCGCTACCGTCTTAAGCATTTAGCCAACAGTGGACACAAGGGTGCTAAACGTGTCGAAAAACTGCTGAGTCGGCCAGACCGTCTGATTGGTTTGATTCTGATCGGCAATAACCTAGTCAATATTTTAGCCTCTGCCATTGCCACCATTCTTGGAATGCGTCTGTATGGTAATATTGGCGTCGCGATTGCAACAGGTGCATTAACTATGGTGGTTTTGGTCTTCGCCGAAGTGACACCAAAAACGTTGGCAGCACTCTATCCAGAGCGAGTCTCATACGCCAGCAGCATTGTGCTTAGCCTTTTGATGAAGCTCCTTTCTCCGATTGTGGTTTTGGTCAACTTCATCACCAATGGTTTTATTCGTTTACTCGGGGTTCGTGCCAGTCATGGCGGTGATGACCATCTCAGCTCTGAAGAGCTCAGGACAGTCGTTAATGAGGCCGGCAGCTTGATCCCAAGACGTCACCAAGACATGTTGCTCTCTATCCTTGATTTGGAGCATGTCACGGTCAATGACCTCATGGTGCCCAGAAATGAAATCACTGGCATCGATGTCAACGATGACTGGAAATCGATTGTGCGCCAACTTACCCATTCTCCTCACGGACGGGCGGTCTTATATCGGGATCAAATCGACGAAGTGGTCGGGATGTTGCGTCTGCGTGAATCCTACCGCCTGATGCTAGAGAAAAACGAGTTTAACAAAAAAACTTTGCTGCGAGCGGCTGATGAAGTCTATTTTATTCCTGAAGGCACCCCTCTCAACATCCAACTACTGAAGTTTCAGCGTAACAAAGAACGAATTGGTCTAATTGTCAATGAATACGGTGACATCATTGGTCTGATTACCCTTGAAGACATACTGGAAGAAATTGTTGGTGAATTCACCACCTCTCTCGCACCCAGTTTATCTGAGGAAATTACCCCTCAAGGGGATGGAAGCTTCCTGATAGAAGGCAGCGCCAATATCCGAGACATTAATAAAGGGCTCAAGTGGACGCTCCCAACCGATGGACCAAGAACGCTTAACGGCCTGATCCTTGAACATCTTGAAGATATTCCCGAAAGTCACCTCAGTGTCCAAGTCTCTGGCCATCCAATGGAGATAGTGGAGTTACAAGAAAATCGGATCAAACTGGTCAAAGTCTTCCCAAATAACGCTACATAGCCTTTAATGCAAAAAAGCCTTGGCAACACCAAGGCTTTTCAAGCTATCACAATTGTAAACAACTACTCTTCATCAATACTGAACAAATTCTCCATATTCAGTCCTTGCTTGATTAAAATCTCTCTCAAACGCCTCAAACCTTCGACCTGAATCTGCCGTACACGCTCCCGAGTAAGATTAATCTCACGACCAACTTCTTCGAGAGTGGAAGGCTCATAACCGAGCAGGCCAAATCGCCGCGCCAGCACTTCCTTCTGCTTAGGGTTAAGCTCATCAAGCCAGTCAATCAATGAAGACTTGATGTCATCATCTTGTGTCGACACTTCTGGATCTGAGTTATTGACGTCTGGAATAATGTCTAGCAGCGCTTTCTCACCATCACCACCGATTGGAGTATCAACTGAGCTAATCCGCTCGTTGAGCCTTAGCATTTTGCTCACATCATCAACTGGCTTATCAAGTTGAGATGCAATTTCTTCTGCCGTTGGTTCATGGTCAAGCTTTTGCGACAATTCGCGAGCTGTTCGTAAATAAATATTCAGTTCTTTTACAACATGGATGGGTAGACGGATGGTACGCGTCTGATTCATAAGAGCGCGTTCAATGGTTTGTCGAATCCACCAAGTCGCATAAGTTGAAAATCTGAAGCCTCTTTCAGGATCAAACTTTTCAACCGCACGAATCAGCCCTAGATTACCTTCTTCGATTAAATCTAGTAAGGCCAGACCACGGTTGCTGTATCGACGGGAAATTTTAACAACAAGGCGAAGGTTACTCTCTATCATACGCTTGCGTGCCGCTTCATCACCTCGTAAAGCTCGACGGGCGTACAATACTTCTTCTTCTGCTGTTAGGAGTGGAGAAAAACCAATTTCCCCCAAATAAAGTTGTGTTGCATCCAGACTTTTTGCAGAAACCTCAAACTCTTCTTTGGCTTCTTCTGACTGAGCGCGATTTTCGGTAGTGAGTTCGGTTTCCTGAACCAGTTCCATTGTAGGTTCTTCTGAAAACTCTTCGGTTTTAGTTGCTGCATTGCTGATACTCATAGCGCCTCCCCCTGGCGAGCTAGCAAGACATTACTACTTCTAATGTCGCTATATACCTAATAAGTATTTAGGGCAAGTAGCGATTCGGATTCACTGACTTACCTTGATAGCGAATTTCAAAGTGTAGACGAACACTGCTAGTACCAGAACTGCCCATTGTTGCTACTTTCTGGCCTGCTTTTACACTCTGTCCTTCGTGTACTAGCAACCGTTCATTATGCGCATAAGCACTGAGGTAATTATCGTTATGTTTGATAATCACAAGATTACCGTAACCACGCAGTGCGTTACCCGAGTAAACAACGGTGCCACTCGCTGAAGAAGATACTGGCTGACCTCGCTGTCCTGCAATGTCGATACCCTTATTTCCTTGATCTCCAGCTGAGAAGTTTCTAATCACCCTCCCTTTGGTTGGCCATAACCACCTTGAAATTTTTTCATTTTTTGGTTGAGGTACATTTACCGTTTTGTTAAATTTTTGTTTACTTTTGGAACCAACATACTCTTTTGAATTTGATTGTTCAACCTTCTTGGGTGTATATTTTTTAATCGACCCTTGATCGGAACTCACGACTTTCGAGCTAACCTTTTGATTCGAGTTTTTACTCAACTTTGGTTTCAGTGGCGAAGGTACCACGACGGCAACGGGCGTGCTTACAGGGCCTGAACCAGTTCCAGCATAAGCTGGAGGGGTATAAGCTGGTTGCCACAGTTTCAGTTTTTGCCCCGGATAAATAGTATAAGGTGAAGATAAACCATTGTAACTAATGATTTCTTTTACATCTCTATCCGTGACGTACGCTATAAAGTAAAGAGTGTCTCCCTTCTCTACTTCATAATAACTGCCTCGATAACTTCCACGCGAAATAGAACTGTAGTCTTTGTTTAGGTCCGATACGGGAGCCGGGAAATGAGCGGTACACCCGATGAGTAGGCTGATTAAGGTGAGAGTAAATAAACACTTGAACTTACACATAGCCGCTAATCAAGTTCACCAGCAATCAGGGGGACAAAACGAACATCCTCAATTATTTCGGACAGATATTCATTACCTTGCCGAGTGATTTTTAGCAATCTCTGCTCCATTTCGCCAACAGGAATAACAAGCACACCGCCTTCGGCTAACTGCCCTAACAATGCATCCGGCACAGAAGCAGCAGCGGCCGTGACAATGATGGCGTCAAACGGAGATTTAGCCGCCCAACCTTGCCAACCATCACCATGCTTGGTCGAGACATTGTAGATATCGAGTTGCTTTAACCTTCTCTTCGCTTCCCATTGCAATAGCTTAATACGCTCAACAGAATAAACATGTTCGACAAGCTGCGACAACACCGCGGTTTGGTATCCCGAACCGGTCCCTATCTCCAAAACTCTATTTTCTCTTTTTAAATCAAGTAGTTTCGTCATCTTTGCGACAATATAGGGCTGAGAAATAGTCTGGCCTTGTCCGATCGGTAACGCGTTATTGTCGTAAGCCTGATGCGCCATAGCCTGAGAAACGAACCGTTCTCTGGGCACAGCATACAGAGCATCAAGCACGTCTTGTTCTTGAATACCACTGGCAATCAGAAAGCTGATCAATCTGTCGGCGTGTGGATTCGCCATACTTAATTGTCCTTTAACCAGTTATCCATACTCATCATCGACTCATGTGCAGTTAAATCAACCTGCAGCGGCGTTAACGAAACAAAGCCTTGCTCAATGGCGTAAAAGTCCGTTCCTTCACCTGCATCTTGTTCTTTTCCTGGAGGGCCCAGCCAATATATATCATGGCCTCGAGGATCTTGTTGTTTAATCATCGCTTCTGAATGATGGCGTGCACCTAAACGGGTTACGCATAACCCTTCAACTTCATCGACCCGAACATCAGGGATATTGACATTAAGTAAACGATTAGTCGGAATGGGCGCTGTCATATGTTGTTCGACGATTTTGCGTGCAATGTGCCCTGCCGTTTGAAAATGTACGTTACCGACCAAGGAAAAGGCAATGGCTTGTACACCAAGAAAATGACCTTCCATTGCCGCTGCAACCGTCCCAGAATACAACACATCATCACCAAGGTTAGCACCATGATTAATCCCAGTAAGCACAAGATCTGGTAAATTCCCTTTCATCAACTCATTCAACGCAAAATGAACGCAATCTGTTGGAGTACCTTGTACCGAGTATCTGTTCTGAGATAATTCCGTCACACGCAATGGTTGTTCAAGTGTCAGCGAGTTGGAAGCACCGGAACGATTCCTGTCTGGCGCAACAATAATGATCTCGGCGATATCGCTAAGCGCGTCCGCTAATGCTTGTATACCTTGTGCATGAACACCGTCATCATTGCTCAGAAGAATTCTCATGCTTTTATTACTCATGGGTACTGACGCTCCACTTCGACTTCCTCAATCAATTCACGAATTATCGCCGTAGCAAAACAGCCAGCGTTGAGAGAAAAGCACAGCTTGATACTGTCTTCCTGAACCTCCCATTCCAAATCTTGCGGGATCAGTGACACATTGCGCCGTTCATGACGCATTCGATTGCCACGGATCAATGCCATAAGATCAGGTTCAGCGTCTAGATGAGGCTGCTCAATAGATAAAGCGCTGTCGAGTGTCGGAAGTGCATTATCGCCTGCTAGCGCTGCCGTAAGATGCACTGAGCGTTTCACAATATCATCATTAATGGTTTGAACATTATCCGACGTCACAACAGACGTTTGCTCATCACGAACCACTACGTCTCCCACCACGGCCTGAGAGAAAAGATTTTTTTCAATTCTCGCGGATAAAATAGTATTAAAAATCCATGAACGCGCGGCTGATAAATACAGGCTGCGTTTATTGGCGTTTCGGGTTCGTACATTCTCTCGTCCCCACCGCCGTGCTTCATCGAGGTTATTGCCCTGATGACCAAACCGCTGACTACCAAAATAGTTAGGAACGCCATATTGAGCCACCAGCGACAGTCGCTTTACCACATCTTCAATATCACTGACTTCTGTCAATGTGATCACAAAGTCATTACCGACCAAATCACCCGGGCGTAGTTTTTTGTTATGTCGACAGGTCTCCAAAATCTCGATGCTTTTATGCTGAGCCAAGAATGCACTAAAATCAGAAACATCACCTCTAGGTAAGTGTACACTAAGCCACTGTTCCGTGACGGCATGACGGTCTTTCAAACCAGCCCAACTGACGTCCTTAGATTGAACACCACACGCTTTTGCCAATTCATTCGCGACAAAACTGGTATTTTCGCCCGTTTTTCGAATACGAACCATTAAGTGCTCACCTTCACCAGAGAAGGAAAAGCCAAGGTTTTCATTGACCTGAAAATGCTGGGGCTTAACTTTAAGTTTGCCTGTGGCCTTAGGTTTCCCGTTCAGGAAAGAAAGTGAAGATAAAATGTCTGTCATAGTTTTTCCATTACACCAAGCAGCGCTCGCTACCGGATCTAATCATTTATTGATTTTTTACAAGTAGCACTACCGCTTCTGCGGCAATACCCTCTTTGCGGCCAGTGAAACCAAGACGCTCTGTCGTGGTTGCCTTTACATTGACGTTGCCAATATCGGTGTCCAAATCCTGAGCAATCGCTTGACACATAGCGCTAATGTGCGGGGCCATTTTTGGAGCCTGCGCCATGATTGTAACGTCCGCATTCCCTAGTATATAGCCTTGCTGCTTAACGCCGCGGTAGACATCACGAAGTAAATCTCGACTGTTCGCCCCTTTCCACTTGTCATCTGTATCTGGGAAATGACGACCAATATCGCCCGCGGCTATGGCACCTAACAATGCGTCGCAAAGCGCATGCAGAGCAACATCACCATCAGAATGCGCGACCAAACCTTGCTCATAGGGAACCGATACACCGCCAATAACAACAGGGCCTGCGCCGCCAAATTTATGGACATCAAAACCGTGACCAATGCGAATCATGCGTTATCCTTTACTTCTATTAAGATAAAATTCAGCCAACGCTAAATCTTCTGGTTGAGTAATTTTAATATTATCAGCCCCGCCTTGCACCAGAGTGGGTTGCTCCCCGAGCCGCTCCATCACTGAGGCTTCGTCAGTAATATGGACGCCATTGTCAAGTGCTTGAGCAAGTGCTTCTGTGAGCCGTTGAGTTGGGAACATCTGTGGCGTCAGCGCATGCCAGAGCGATTGCCTATCAACCGTGTGATCGATCTTATCGCTGCTATTGGCTCGTTTCATCGTATCGCGGACTGGGGTTGCCAATATTGCACCACACTGATCCCGCAAAGAGGCCGAGATAAGACGATCAATATCCTGAATTTTGACACAAGGTCTAGCCGCGTCATGAACCATAACCCATTGATGTGAAAAATGAGATTGGAGATAACGTAGACCCGCCAACACAGAGTCTGCACGCTCTTTGCCACCAGAGACACGAATTAACTCAGGATGAGTGGCAATGGCTAATTGCGAAAAGTACGGGTCATTTTCGCTCACCACCACAATCACTTTATCTACCTTTGGGTACTGCAATAACGTCTCTAACGTGTGCTCTAAAATCGTTTTTCCCGCAATAGTTAGATACTGCTTAGGACATTGGGCTTGCATTCGGCTACCCACTCCAGCAGCCGGAACAATCGCCGCAATGGAAGTCTTTGATGGGTTCATTCTAATTCTCATCTCCAACAATACGATAAAAAGTCTCACCCTCTTTGACCATGCCTAATTCATGACGGGCGCGTTCTTCAATCGCATCCAGCCCCTGACGCAGATCATCAATCTCGGCAAACATTTCACTATTACGTTTATAAAGATTACCATTGACCTGATGCTGAACATCAATGTCGGCCTGAACCGACTGATACTCAGAAATACCATTTTTGCCGAACCACAAAGTATATTGCAGCCAGCCTAGTAACAAGAATAAGGTAAGGGCAAAGATTCGCATAAAGTATTCTAAGAATGAGAAATATCGAAAGACCACATATATAACACAATGTCGCTTCGCGCGCGAGATTGCACCTGCAGCCAAACCATTTGTCAAAAGTGTCGACACCGCATTGCTCGACTCTTGTTTAAATCCACATCACCAGTTATCAATATTTGATCCCAGTCTACTTCATCAGTAGAAAAGCAAACAAACCAAACCCTAAAAGCAATCGATAGATAACAAAAGGCGTCATGCCCATCTTCGAAATCAGCTTGAGGAAAAAATAGATACACACGTAGGCACTGATAAACGAAGTCACGATCCCCGTCATCAAGAAGCCGTAGTGAACAGACTCACCACTCGACACCAATTTCATCGCCAGATAGCCACCTGCCAAGACAATAATCGGAATCGACATTAAAAAAGAAAAACGCGCAGCCGCCTCACGAGTAAAACCGAGATACAAAGCGGCAGTAATCGTTGCTCCAGAACGTGAAGTACCCGGGATGATTGCCAGCGCTTGAGCCAGCCCGATAAACACGGATTTTTTCCACGTCGCCTGATACTCATCATCGGTCAGCTGAGCATGTTTGTCGACATACCAAAGCAGTACGCCAAAGACAATGGTCGTCGTCGCGATGACCCAAGCACTGCGTAAATAAACTTCAATGATATCTTTCATCAACAAACCAAATACGCAAGCGGGAATGGTTGCTAAAACGATCATCCACGCCAGCTTGGCTTCTTTACTGCGTTCACCTTTAAACATTGAGGCAAAAAATGCCGATAGCAAAGTCACTACTTCATGACGAAAGTAAATGACAACCGCCGCCAAGGTCCCCACATGAACAGCAACATCAAACGACAGCCCTTGGTCTTCCCAACCCAATACCGCTGACGGGAGAATTAAGTGAGCTGAACTGGAAATCGGTAAGAATTCAGTCAACCCCTGAATTAAGGCAAGAATAAACGCTTCTAAATAACTCATGAAATACTCTTAATAATTAAACCAAATATCCACCCTGCTCAGGGTTTCTTGATAACGGACTTGCGACCAAATTTGGCGAACGGTTCTCCCGTCGCCAGGGACACAAAGCTCACCACAAAGTTCATTCAGAGGTTCAATAACAAAACCATATTTATATATGTCGCTGCGAGGCAATTCTGGTGACATCAACGAGGTTTGCTGACCAAATAATATAATATCCAGATCGACGGTTCTGGGCTGAAATTTTTTAGCCTGTTCATCGCGGCCCCACTTAACCTCAATCTCTCTCAGACGCTGTGAAAATTCAGCTAAACCAAAGTGGGTACGCACCTCTACAACAAGGTTATAAAACGCACTACTTTCGAACCCCACAGCTTCACATTCATAAATGGTCGACAATCGCAGATCTTGGCCTATGGCCGACAGCTCGTTAATTGCAGCTTCTATATGTTTACGCCTGTCTACATTGGAACCAACGCCAATGTACGCTGTATTCATGCCTGACCTCGCTCGATAATCACCCCAACGCCCTCAGCCTGAGCGACCGCACCGGGTTTCGTTAGGCGAATTTTCAACCAGGGCACGTTGAATTTAGCCATAATAAGCTCAGCCACTTCTTCGGCAACACGCTCAATCAGCAAAAAGCGACCCGATTCGATATGTGATAGCACCGCATGGCTGACTTGAGAGTAATCGAGTGCATCGACGACATCATCACTTTGTCCAGCTGGGCGATTGTTATGAGCCATTTCAATATCTAAAACCAGCTTTTGCTTTATTTCCTGTTCCCAATCGTATACACCGATAGTTGTAATCGCTTCTAAGCGTTCGATAAAAACTTTATCCATGGTTTTTGCTTCCCGTAGAGGTCGGATACCTAAATGTGGTAAAAAATTGTACTATTTCCACTTCAAAAACCACTCTCTTGGTAGTTTGAGCGTGTCAGGCACGATATGATATCAATTACTTGCTTGACTAACATCTCTTTATAACGAGTAACTTCAGTATGAGTCCACTAGCACTTATCATGATCATTTTTGCCTATTTCTTGGGGTCGATCTCTAGTGCCGTTCTTATCTGTCGAGTACTGAAGTTCCCCGATCCAAGAAATGTGGGCTCCCACAACCCCGGCGCTACCAACGTGCTGAGAGTCGGTGGGAAAAAAGCCGCAGCTTGTGTTCTGCTTTTCGATATGTTGAAAGGGACCATTCCAGTCTGGGGTGGCTATTTTCTTGACATTGAGCCTATTGTTCTCGGTGTGATCGCCATTGCTGCATGCCTTGGGCACATGTACCCAATATTTTTCCATTTTAAAGGCGGAAAAGGGGTAGCAACCGCTTTAGGAGCCATCGCTCCAATCGGACTCAGCCTAACCGCCATGATCACTGCCACATGGTTACTGGTGCTCATAATTTTCCGTTATTCTTCACTCGCCGCCATCATTAGCGTACTGCTGGCCCCCTTGTATACTTGGTTAATTAAACCTCATTATACCTTACCCGTCGCTATGCTCTGCTGCCTCATCGTGTTTCGGCACCATCAAAATATTAAGCGACTCTTGGATGGCACCGAACCGAAAATAGGAGAAAAAAGAAAGGACTCATTCGGACCTGACCATGAAGCCTGATAAGCAAACGAACCCGCACCAATAACGCACACCTAGAGACGGCACAGGCCAAATTGAGAACGACGTTTTAGGCATGTACTTGGGCGAAAAAATCGTCCAGCATGGTGGTGACAAACGCTGGCTGCTCTAAACTAGAAATATGCCCAGCTTGGGGGATCTGAACCAACTGAGAGCCCTTGATACAATCGTGCATAAGAAAAGACTCAAGCACAGGACGGGGAATGTCTTGCTCACCGACAGCGATAAGAACCGGTAAATCAAATTTTTCGATGTCCTCTATCTGATCACGACGACCAAACACCATTCGTCCCATTCGGGCTACTTCGGCGGCTTGTTCGCCTTTGAGGTGATTCAGCCTTTGACGAAAGCCATTCACTAGATCAGGCAATTCTTGCATGGTTTGATGGGCAAAGAACAACGAAACGACGGCTTCGACAATCGGAACCGGCACCATTTGCGCTGCTGAAATAGTCTCTAACATCGCAAAGTATTTTTGATGCGTGACTTCAGGTTCAAGACCAACAAACGTATCCATCATGACCAGTGAAACCACGCGTTCGGGCGCTAAAGTAACAATCTCACTGCCCCACATCCCACCAACCGATAGCCCTAACACTGAAAAGGACTCAACACCTAAATGATCCATCAGTGCGAGAATGTGCTGAGCGTAATCGACGAGGGACGTCATAGAA
This sequence comes from Vibrio ostreicida, assembly GCF_013074385.2. Classification (GTDB taxonomy): domain Bacteria; phylum Pseudomonadota; class Gammaproteobacteria; order Enterobacterales; family Vibrionaceae; genus Vibrio; species Vibrio ostreicida. Next base: position 47,609 of record NZ_JABEYA020000002.1, on the reverse strand, counting down.
GGCGGCGCAAAATCAGATTCCCCATGAGCCCAAAAGTCAGGCACGATACAACGATAGTGTTGGCAAAGAACGTCAATTTGCGGCGCCCACATTTGGCTATCCCAAAGATAGCTGTGACCAAAAACAATCACTGGGCCTTGACCTATATCCCGATACGCCATTTGATGGTCGTTAACAGCGAATGTGTTCATGGTTAATTCCATTAGTTATTTTTATTAATACCAAGAATATCATTAATGGCAATACAAACACCTCGGATGTTTGTGGTAAACCATCATTATTGACTCAGCTAACGGTTGGGCTCGTTGCACTAAGAGTGCTTGCTGAACCTAGTCTAAACAAACAAAGCCACTAAAGAAGTGGCTTTGTAATCAACATCAATCAGTTAGGTAGTGCGCGAGTTATTGGGTTCTCAATTAATCGACTCAAGTTGATCAATTGGCCACCTTGGTATCGCCTTAACAGAGAGATCCGAACACTCACCATTTTTTAAACGCTGCATACCTGCATAAGCGATCATTGCTCCGTTATCGGTGCAAAATTCGGTGCGAGGATAGTAAACTTCTCCGCCAATTTTCTTAGCCAGCTCTTCGAGGTCAGAGCGTAAACGGCGGTTTGCGCTCACGCCACCAGCGATCACAATACGCTTAAAACCCGTTTGTTCAAGTGCCCGTTTGCATTTAATCGTCAACGTCGCGCACACCGCCTCTTCAAAGGCCAACGCAATATCCGCGCGAGTTTGCTCGTCATCACCATTCGCGGCAATGGTATTGGCAGTGAAGGTTTTCAGACCAGAAAAGCTCATATCCAGTCCAGGTCTATCTGTCATTGGTCGGGGGAATTTAAACCGGCCCGCAGTGCCTTTTTCGGCCAATTTTGACAAGAGTGGCCCACCTGGATAATCCAGCCCCATCAGTTTAGCGGTTTTATCAAAGGCTTCACCCGCAGCATCATCAATAGATTCACCTAAAATTTTATACTCGCCAATCCCGTTGACTTCCACCATCATGGAATGACCACCGGATACCAGCACTGCGACAAAAGGAAACGGAGGAGGATTGTCTTCCAGCATCGGTGCCAGCAAATGCCCTTCCATATGGTGAACGGCCACCGCTGGAACACCCCAAGCGTAGGCGAGGCTGCGGCCGATCGTCGCTCCAACCAGCAAGGCTCCAACCAGACCTGGCCCAGCAGTATAAGCCACACCATCAATATCTTCAGGAGTCAGTTCTGCTTCAGCTAACGCCGCTTTTATTAGCGGAATAGTTTTTTTAACGTGATCTCGTGATGCCAATTCAGGAACAACACCACCATAGTCAGCATGAAGCTTGACCTGGCTATAAAGTTGATGAGAAAGCAACCCTTTCTCATCATCATAAATTGCAATGCCTGTTTCATCACAAGAGGTTTCAATACCGATAATGCGCATAGTATAAACTTGGAGTCTTGATCTTTGATTAAATTTTGGGGCAATCTTACCTCGGCTTGGCTTCGCAAACAAATTTTGTATACTGATTAGACGACAAAGGGCTTTACAAAGCCTATGTGATCGGATTAAAATTCCGCACCATTTTTGATCAAGCTGATTGTAGACCCAGTATCCACGCTCGGTCCTGTGAAATCAGCATTAACGAATTAACCCCTGAGGTGAAAGGCATATGCCAGTAGTTAAAGTACGTGAAAACGAACCGTTCGACGTTGCACTACGTCGTTTCAAACGCTCTTGCGAAAAAGCAGGTATCCTTTCTGAAGTGCGTCGTCGTGAGCACTACGAAAAACCAACTACCGTTCGCAAACGCGCTAAAGCAGCCGCTCAGAAGCGTCACGCGAAGAAGCTTGCTCGCGAAAACGCTCGTCGCGTTCGCCTGTACTAATAACTAGGTCCTAGAGGATTATAGTTATGGCTCTGATTGACACTCTCAAAGAAGAGCAAAAATTAGCGATGAAAGCCAAGGAAAAATTACGCCTTGGCACTATACGTTTAGCTCTTTCTGCCATCAAGCAACGTGAAGTCGACGAACGGATTACTCTGAACGACGATGATATCATTGCTATCTTGACCAAGATGGTTAAACAACGTCGCGATTCTGTCGCTCAATTCGAATCAGCAGGTCGTCAAGACTTAGCTGACGCTGAGCAAACCGAAATTACAATACTTGAGGAATTTATGCCTCAACCGCTTACGCAAGAAGAAGTATCAGCACTCATTGTCAGTGCGATTGCAGATTCTGGTGCAGCAGGCATGCAAGACATGGGTAAAGTAATGGGTGTGCTCAAGCCTCAAATTCAGGGGCGCGCAGATATGGGTAACGTCAGCGGTTTAGTTCGCGCTAAACTTAGCTAATTACCCAATCCAAATTGCAGCAAGCCGTGCTATCCTCTGGAATGCACGGCTTGTTTGTATCTCACTGATCGTATTTTCTTTTTTCGTTAGGTTTTATGGCAGGACACATACCCCGCACTTTTATCGATGATTTATTGGCTCGACTTGATGTTGTCGACATTATAGACGCGCGGGTGAAACTTAAGAAAAAAGGGAAAAACTACAGCGCTTGCTGCCCCTTTCATAACGAAAAAACACCATCATTCAGCGTCAGCCAAGAAAAACAGTTCTACCATTGCTTTGGCTGTGGTGCGCACGGTAATGCCATAGACTTTATGATGGAGTACGAACGGCTTGAATTCCCTGAAGCCATCGAAGAACTCGCCTCACACCTTGGTTTGGATGTCCCTAGAGAGCAAAGTCAAGGCGGTCGTTCCCCGTCGAATCAACCTCAAGCCAATACAGAGCAAAAACGTAACCTCTACGACCTGATGGGAGGCATCGCACAGTTTTACCGCGACCAACTCAAACTCGTCGGCAGCAAAGTGGCGATAGACTATTTGAAAAATCGAGGTTTATCCGGCGAAATCGTGCAAAAGTTTGGCATTGGCTATGTCGCCGACGAATGGGATTTAGTTCGTAAAAACTTCGGCCAACAAAAACACGCCCAAGACATGCTCGTTTCTGGGGGCATGTTGATCGAAAATGACAAAGGAAATCGTTACGATCGATTCCGAGGCCGGGTCATGTTCCCTATTCGTGATCGTCGTGGACGCGTTATCGCCTTTGGCGGGAGAGTCATTGGTGATGGCACCCCCAAATACCTCAATTCGCCGGAAACGCCCATTTTCCATAAAGGAAAAGAGCTTTATGGCTTATATGAAGTGACACAAGCCTATCGCGAGCCCCCACAGATACTGGTGGTTGAAGGCTACATGGATGTGGTTGCCTTGGCTCAATACGGCGTAGATTATTCCGTAGCATCATTAGGCACATCCACCACGGGCGACCATATCCAGTTATTGTTTCGCCAAACCAATACTGTGGTGTGTTGCTATGATGGTGATCGTGCAGGAAAAGAAGCGGCTTGGCGGGCGCTAGAAAATGCTCTTCAATATCTCAAGACGGGCAATACTCTCAAGTTTCTGTTTTTGCCCGATGGTGAAGACCCTGATAGTTATATACGTCAGCATGGCAAGGCCAATTTTGAGCAACAGGTGCAAGATGCACTGCCGCTATCACGCTACTTATTTGATAACTTAATTGAAATCCATCAGCTCAATTTAGGCAGTCATGAAGGGAAATCCGCACTAAGAGCTCATGCCAGTGCTTTAATCAACAAGATTCCCGATGCCTATTTTCAAGAGTTGTTAGAAAAATTACTTGATGAACGAACAGGTTTTGACCATCGTCTTCGTCAATCTCGTAAACAAGTTAAGGCAGCAAGGCCGCAACCTCATAAAGAACTTAAGCGAACACCCATGCGTGAAGTGGTTGCCTTGCTTATTCAAAATCCGAGCTATGCTGAAATGGTACCAGACCTATCAAGCGTGAAAGGTTTGAGCGTACCGGGGTTAAGTTTATTTGTTGAGGTGCTTGATTATTGCCATCAGTACCCCAATATAAGCACAGGCCAGTTAACGGAGTACTGGCGAAATACGAGCCATGAAGCTCTGCTCTTTCGTTTGGCAGGATGGGAAATTCCGCTTGATGAAGATAACGAACAAGATATATTTTTAGACTCTCTGGACAAGATACTTGCTCAGTGTGTCGAGAAACAAATTGAAAATCTGCAGGCCAAAGAAAGAAGCGTCGGTTTATCAACCGAGGAAAGAAGGGAGCTGCTAGCGTTAATGCTAGATTTAAAAGCGTAACCCTGTTCGGATAGTCAGCAACCAATTAATTTGTTAAGATGTGTGGTTTGCAACTCGCATACTAATTCCTTCACCAGATACTAAGTTGGATACCGTCTATGGATCAAAATCCGCAGTCTCAGCTAAAACAACTTGTCATTAAAGGCAAGGAACAAGGCTATCTGACCTACGCAGAAGTAAACGACCACCTGCCAGCAGAAATCGTCGATTCAGAGCAGGTCGAAGATATCATCCAGATGATCAATGACATGGGCATCCGCGTCGTAGAAACGGCTCCCGATGCTGATGATCTTGCTCTTAATGATGATGATACGATTACCGATGAAGATGCGGCGGAAGCTGCAGCCGCAGCTCTTTCTAGCGTAGAGAATGAAATCGGCCGCACGACTGACCCTGTTCGTATGTACATGCGCGAAATGGGCACCGTGGAACTATTGACTCGTGAAGGCGAGATCGATATTGCTAAGCGTATTGAAGATGGCATAAACCAAGTTCAACACGCGGTTGCTGAATATCCAGGGACAATCCCTTATATTCTTGAACAGTTTGACAAAGTTCAAGCAGAAGAACTGCGCTTAACGGACTTAATCACTGGTTTTGTCGATCCAGATGCCGACGAAACGACAGCGCCAACAGCAACGCATATCGGCTCAGAACTCGCTGAATCTGATTTAAAAGATGAAGATGCGGAAGACGCAGACGAAGAAGATAAAGACGACGACGAGGAAGAGGAAGATACTGGTATCGATCCTGAGCTTGCCTTGGAAAAGTTCACTTCATTGCGTAATACCTTCCAGAATCACCAACTGGCCTGCAACGAATACGGAAAGGAAAGCCCTAAAGCGCAAATCGCTCATGAGCTGGTACAAGACGTCTTCAAAGAGTTTCGCCTGACACCTAAACAGTTTGATTACTTGGTCGAAGAGCTTCGCACTTCGATGGAGCGTGTCCGTACACAAGAGCGTCTGATTATGAGAGCTTCTGTTGAATACGGAAAAATGCCCAAGAAATCGTTCATTGCCTTGTTTACAGGTAACGAATCAAGCGATGCATGGTTAGATGAAATTCTGGCATCAGACAAACCTTACGCAGAAAAAATTCGCCGTAGTGAAGATGATATTCGCCGCTCAATCCTAAAACTGAAGATGATTGAAGATGAAACCTCTTTAACGGTTCAGAATATCAAAGAAATTAGCCGCCGGATGTCGATCGGTGAAGCGAAAGCTCGCCGGGCGAAAAAAGAAATGGTCGAAGCAAACTTACGTTTGGTTATTTCGATTGCGAAGAAATACACTAACCGTGGCCTGCAATTCCTCGATCTCATTCAGGAAGGCAACATCGGTCTGATGAAAGCCGTCGACAAATTTGAATACCGTCGTGGTTACAAGTTCTCAACCTATGCGACTTGGTGGATCCGTCAGGCCATTACTCGCTCGATTGCGGATCAGGCACGTACGATTCGTATTCCGGTACACATGATCGAAACGATCAATAAGCTCAACCGTATCTCTCGCCAGATGCTTCAAGAAATGGGCCGAGAGCCATTGCCGGAAGAGTTGGCTGAGCGTATGCAGATGCCAGAAGATAAGATCCGTAAAGTACTGAAAATCGCCAAAGAGCCAATCTCTATGGAGACACCAATTGGTGACGACGAAGATTCGCACCTAGGTGACTTTATCGAAGACACCACGCTTGAGCTACCATTAGACTCAGCGACGTCTGGTAGCTTGAAAGTGGCCACTAAAGACGTTCTGGCTGGTCTTACACCTCGTGAGGCAAAGGTTCTACGTATGCGCTTTGGTATCGACATGAATACTGACCATACGCTTGAAGAAGTTGGTAAACAGTTCGATGTTACTCGTGAACGTATCCGTCAGATCGAAGCAAAAGCGTTAAGAAAACTTCGTCACCCAAGCCGCTCTGAAACATTGCGCAGCTTCTTGGATGAATAAAAAGAAAAACTGATTAAAAGGCGAGCAGTTGCTCGCCTTTTTTATATCTGTTTGAGTTAAGTGGATAAAAACCAAGCGCATTTACCCCACCTCTCCCCTAGACAGTCCGATTCGCTTCCCCTATAATGCACTACCTAACGGCCCCTTAGCTCAGTGGTTAGAGCAGTCGACTCATAATCGATTGGTCCGCAGTTCAAGTCTGCGAGGGGCCACCAGATACAGAAAGCCTGATGAAGAAATTCGTCAGGCTTTTTTCGTTCTAGTTTCTGGGTAGCCTATTTTTCTGAACGTTCCTAAATCAAAAGAGAGCCGCAACTCATGTCAGCATGGTGTAACGCCACTCACTTGATAGTACTCTATTCATAAGCATCGTTACTTTTTCAACTAAAAAAACCTGATGACGATTGCGCTGTTCAGGCTCTTTTTATGTAGATTCAGGCTAGAAACCCTTCGCTTTTTTTATAATATCGTAAGCGTTTTGTATCTCTTGCGCTTTTTCTTTCGCGACGCTCATCATTTCAGGTGGTAACCCTTTTGCCATCAGTTTATCAGGGTGATGCTCATTCATTAACTTGCGATACGCGCGTTTAACCGTTTTTGGATCAGCACTGCTATCGACCCCTAAAAGTTTATAAGCATCGCTCATTTGATCCACTGGAGAGGCCTGTTGCCAGCCACCAGACTGATTCGAACGTCGACCTTGAGACTGACGGCCTCCCTGTTGAAAGCGAAATGCGGCTTCTTGCATGCGCAAGCGTTGCTCTAATTGCTCAGAGGAAAAACCTAGCCCTTGGGCGATTTTATGCAATACATTCCGTTCGCTAGGGTGAAGATCACCATCAGCAAACGCTGCCGAGATTTGCAGTTCAAGAAAAAACTGCATCAAATCGAATCGTCCACCCGTTGAGATTCGAACTCGTTCTAATACGTTCTCCAATGGAAAGCCCGCTTCCTTGCCTTCACGGAAAGCCTCTTGCGCCGATCGACGTTGCTCACCATGTAGGTTCATCCGCTCCATCATGACTGTCGCTAAATGAATTTCTTCTTGGGTCACCTGGCCTTTCGCCTTAGCCACATGCCCCATTACAGAGAAGGCAGCTTTAAAAAACTCATCTTGGCGCTCTGTTTGACTAGGTCCGCCACTAAATGCAGAGTTAAAACCTGCCTGATTAAGCCTTCGTGCCTTATCGAACTGGTGCCCTATAAATAATCCGAAGATTGCACCAAACGGACCGCCAATAAGGAGTCCAAAAAAAGTACCGAGTATTTTGCCGAAAATATGCATTATGTGCTCTCAATCTATGAATTTTTTCTTTGTAAAGCGGTCTGATAGTGCCGTGAGCAATAAATTCCTTTATTATAAGGGCCGTTTTATTTTACATTCGGTTATCTATTCACCGGATATATCAAGTTCAACAGGACAGTACAACTCGATGTCACGTTTTCCTCGTACCTTGTTAGCCACTTCAATCAGCGCCGCTTTTCTTATGCCTCTGGCTAAGGCTGAAGAAAGTCCAATGGACACTTCACAAGAACTGCCATCTATTGGTCAATGCCAGACATTAGACCTTATTGACCAATGTCTGGTCAATGAAGAGGAGCCTGAAAATGCAAATCAACTGCCCGTGGATGTTGATGCGGATCGCCTAGAAGCAATCATTGGTGATAAAGCCACCTACAGTGGTAATGTTACTGTGGCGCAGGGCAAAAAACGAATGAAGGCTGACACCATTACTCTGCACCAACAGGATAACATTGCTGTCGCAGAAGGGAACGTCACATTTAGCGATGGTCAGCTTAAAACCATCTCAGACAAAGGTATCAACCACCTCAACACCGAACTGGTCACGTTAGAAAACACACAGTATAAGTTTCTCTGTGAACCGGGACGCGGCGAGGCGGTCTATATCTCCAAAACTGGCAAAGCCGTCTATGAGATCGAAGATGGCACGATCACATCTTGTCCTGAAGGCGATCGTTCATGGAGAATGAAAGCATCCAGTATCGATATTGACCAGAATGAAGAAGAAGCCACCTTCTATAACCCTCGTTTCGAAATTATGAACGTACCAGTTTTCTATCTTCCTTTCTTAACCGTACCCATTGGTGACACTCGGAAAACGGGCTTTCTCTATCCAACCGTTTCTTACGGTTCCAGTGACGGTTTTGAAATGCAAGTACCGATTTACTGGAACCTAGCGCCTAACTTTGATTTAGAGACCACGCTCAAATACATGCAAGAGCGCGGCACGCAACTGAATAGTGAATTTCGTTATCTATCCGATCTGGGTTACAGCACCTTAAAATCTGAGTACTTACCGGACGATAAAAAATACCCTGAAAAAGGCAGTCGCTGGGGCTTTCAATGGTCACACAGTGGAATTTTTCAGGAAAACTGGAAGTTCGAAATTGATTATTCTAAAGTCAGCGACATTAATTACTTTTCGGATACAGGCTCAGGTTTAGGTAACCAATCTGACGGGCAATTGATACAAGAAGCAAAAGCAACGTATCGATCCGCCCATTGGGATGCCTCGATATTAAGTAGAGATTTTCAGGTCCTGACCACAGCGGGAACACCATACAAACTGTTGCCGCAGCTAGAGTTTAACTATTATGCTCCAGAACTGATGCGTTATCTTGATTTTGATATGATTAGCCACATTTCTCAATTTGACACCGATGACACCAGTAAACCATCAGCAACCCGTGTCCATATTGAGCCGGGCTTGACGATTCCCGTGGGGACAACGTGGGGTACTTGGACAACAGAGGCCCGAGTTTTAGGCACCTACTATCAACAAGATCTTAATGGACTGAATTTATCCGACTTTACTGGCTACGACCTCAAAGACAATACCTCAAGAGTGATTCCTGAGTTCAGAAGTCATGCCGGAATTGTCCTAGAGCGCGATACCATTGTGTTAGACAATTACACCCAGACGCTTGAGCCTCAAGTCCAGTATTTGTATGTGCCTAAAAAAGACCAAAGTGAGATTTACCTCTACGATACAACGTTACTAGAAACCGACTACTATGGTCTGTTTCGCAGTCGAAAATACAGTGGCGTTGATCGCATTGCCGAGGCCAATCAATTTAGCTATGGCGCCTCAACCCGATTCTTTGACGATCATTACAAAGAGCGCCTTAATATCTCCTTTGGGCAGATATTCTATCTAGATAAAGACACCAAGAATTCGAACAGTACGACTCAAAATGAAAAGTCCAACTATTCAGCGTGGGCCGTCGAGATGGACTTCAATTATGCGGATTACCTGTTCTATCATGGCGGTATCCAATACGATATTGACACCAGCGAAGTACAGCTTGGTAACAGCACATTAGAATATCGTTACTCTGGGGGTTACATACAAGGGAATTATCGATATGTAACACGTCGGTATATAGAAAGTACTTTGGGTGACAGCATCGGCGATTTGGATACCATTACTGAAGAAGGCATTTCACAGGCTGGTCTTCTCGCTGGCTACCAGCTCAACAGAAATTGGCATGCCTCAGCCCAATATTTCTATGATTTGACCACAGACGAGCCCCTTGAGTGGTTAGCTGGGTTAAATTACACCTCAGACTGCTGGTATATTGGCTTTGCGTACAGTAACCAGCTTCGTAGTTGGAGCCCTAATTTCTCCAGCTATCCTAATTCGACCCCAACGTATGAAAACAACTTCAGTTTTAACTTTGGTATTATTGGATTTGGAACAAATATTGGTTCAGACTCAAGCGCAACTGGAGCGACCAGTACGAGTAATTCTCTAAGTTATGGCCGCCCATTCTTTTTGAACAACTAATTCGACCGCCTGTGGTCTAAAACACAGGCTTTATTTTATAGGAAGATTAATGAAATTTTGGAAGCAAACTCTGCTAGGACTGCTTGCCGTCTCTCCGATTTGTTTTGTGCAAGCAGAACCCGTTGAACTGGATAAGGTTGCGGTGATAGTCAACAGCGGTGTGGTATTGCAAAGTGACATAGAAACGTCACTCAAAACGATTCGAGCCAATGCAAAAAAAAGCGACCAAGCACTCCCTGATAGTGCAACCTTGCGCGAGCAAGTGATCGAAAAGCTCATATCTGACACGATTCAGCAGCAAGAAGCCGAGCGGATTGGTGTTCGCATTGATGATAACCAGCTCAGTGAAGCCATTGCAGACATTGCCAAAAACAATGGCCAAACACTCGATCAACTCACTGCATCAATCGCCGAAGAAGGCCTCAGTTATGAGCAATTTCGTGAGCAAGTACGCAAAGAAATTGCCGCCAGTGAAGCACGTAATGCACTCGTTCGCCGCCGGATCAACATCCTGCCAGCAGAGGTCGACAGTCTCGCCAATATTTTAGCACAAGAGACGAATGCGACCGTGCAGTATAAAATTGGCCATATCCAATTACGCACCTCTGAAAGCGACGACAAAGCCTCTGTCGAAGAAAAAGCCAATAATATTGTCCAAAAATTAAACCAAGGTGAAGACTTTCGCACCATGGCGTACACCTACTCAAAAGGTCCAAAAGCCTTAAACGGTGGTGACTGGGGCTGGATGCGCAAAGAAGAAATGCCGACCATCTTTGCCGATCATATTAATTTGCAGAACAAAGGCAGTATCATTGGGCCTTTTCGCAGTGGCATGGGTTTCCATATCCTCAAGATTGAAGACGTGAAAGGGTTGGAAACCGTTGCTGTGACTGAAGTGAACGTCCGACATATTCTCATCAAGCCCACCGTAATTCTCAGTGACAAAGGCGTTCAGAAAGACCTGCTGGAGATCACTCGTCGTATTCGATCTGGCGAAGCCACCTTCGGAGAAATGGCACAACAATACAGTCAGGATACCGGCTCAGCCTCTCAGCAAGGTGAACTCGGCTACCAGACCTCCGATCTTTATGTACCAGAGTTTAAACATCAGGTGGATACTCTGACAGTAGGCACCATTAGTGAACCGTTTAAAACAGTACACGGATGGCATATTGCAGAAGTGCTTGACCGTCGCAAGGTTGATCGCACGGATTCGAGCCTGAAAAACAAAGCTTATCGCATCATCTTCAACCGTAAATTCAATGAAGAAGCAAGTACCTGGCTTCAGGAAATTCGAGCCAGCGCCTTTGTTGAAGTCATTGGAGCAGATCAAGATGACAATTAAGCGCATCGTCGTCACTGCTGGAGAACCGGCGGGTATCGGTCCTGATTTAGTGCTGGCCTTGTCTGCACAGAATTGGCCACATCAAATTGTCATCAGTGCTGATAAAGCGTTGCTTGAACAAAGGGCCCAACAACTCAATATTGAGCTAACACTGATAGACTATGATCCCGCACAAGCGCCTGTTCCGCAGAAGGCCGGTTCACTCGTCGTCGCGCATATCCCCATGCAGGTCGCTGCTATTGCTGGTCAATTGAATGAAAACAACGGTCATTATGTACTAAAAACACTGGAAAGAGCCGCTTTAGGCTGTATGAAAGGCGAGTTTGATGCTATTGTCACTGGCCCTGTGCACAAAGGCGTAATCAACCGCTCAGGGGTCGCATTTAGTGGCCATACCGAGTTCTTTGCCGAGAAATCCAACACGCCGCTTGTCGTCATGATGTTAGCCACGCAAGGGCTCAGAGTCGCTTTAGTGACAACCCATATACCGTTGGCTTATGTATCCCAAGCCATCACAGAAGAACGACTTGAAAACATCATTCGTATATTGCATAAAGATTTAGTCGAGAAGTTTGCACTGGCTTCACCTAAAATTTATGTTTGTGGGCTCAACCCGCATGCGGGAGAAGATGGCTGCCTTGGCAGAGAAGAAATAGAAACCATCACGCCTACACTAGAGAAATTACGGCAGCAAGACGGGTTTGATTTGATTGGTCCTCTGCCCGCCGATACGATTTTTAATCAAAAGTATCTTGATGATGCGGATGTTGTGTTAGGAATGTACCATGATCAAGTTCTTCCAGTGCTAAAATACAAAGGGTTTAGTCGCTCAGTGAATATCACGCTTGGGCTGCCCTTTATTAGGACATCCGTTGATCACGGCACTGCATTGGACCTGGCTGGAACAGGAAATGCAGATACAGGAAGTTTCACGACTGCACTGACTCATGCCATTGAGCTTGTGGATAAGAAAACCAGTTAACTTGAGAAAATTATGAGAAACGATGTCCACTTAGGGCACAAAGCACGTAAACGCTTTGGTCAAAACTTCCTCAACGATCCGTACATCATTGACGGTATTGTCTCCGCAATCAACCCAAGATCAGGGCAAAATCTCGTCGAAATTGGGCCGGGCCTTGGGGCAATTACCGAACCAGTCGGGCAAGAAGTCGATAAGTTTACGGTGATAGAGCTTGATCGCGACCTAGCAGAGCGATTGAGAAATCATCCCGATCTGGCTGATAAACTGACTATCTATGAAGGCGATGCTATGAGCTTTGACTTCACTCAATTAGTTAAGCCCAATAATAAGTTACGTATCTTCGGCAACCTCCCATACAATATTTCTACGCCGTTAATGTTCCACTTATTTGAATACCATAAAGACATTCAAGACATGCACTTTATGCTTCAAAAAGAAGTAGTTAACCGCTTAGCCGCTGGCCCAGGAACCAAAGCTTATGGACGCCTAACCGTGATGGCTCAGTACTATTGTAAAGTCGTTCCAGTGTTAGAAGTTCCGCCTACAGCCTTTGTACCACCGCCGAAGGTCGATTCAGCGGTCGTACGCTTAGTTCCCTATGAAACCTTGCCTTGCCCAGCCAATAACCTCAATTGGCTTGATAGGGTCTGCCGCGAAGGCTTTAACCAACGACGTAAAACTGTGCGCAACTGTTTTAAATCTCTCGTCGATGCCAGCACCCTTGAGCAACTCGGGATCAACCCAAGCCTACGCCCAGAGAACCTTACGCTAGAGCAATTTGTTGGTCTGGCTAACTGGTTGGACGCAAATCATAAATAAACTTCATATACTTAGGGTTGTAACCTGCGGGTTTACAACTCTAACCTTTTGACTTTTGCGCAGGAGTCTACATGGAATCCATCCCTTGTATTAAAGTCCAAGTACATACCAAGTATATTTCAGAGCAATCTCAGCCTGATTCACAACGTTACGTTTTCGCCTATATCATCACCATAAAAAACCTCAGTAACCAAACCGTCCAACTCATGGGACGTCGCTGGCTAATCACTGATGCCAATGGCAAACAAATGACTGTCGAAGGCGATGGCGTCGTTGGCCAACAACCTTTTATTCCCGGTAATGACGAATACACTTACAGCAGTGGTACCGCCATTGAAACACCTGTTGGTGTGATGCAAGGTCAATACCTCTTTCTCAATGAAAAAGGGCAAGAATTTAGTACCGAGATAGAGCCATTTAGGCTCGCTTTACCCAACATTCTTAACTAGAGATGACCCGTGTCTAATTATATTGTCGGTGATATCCAAGGCTGCTTTGATGAACTGCAACGCCTACTCCACAAAGCGCACTTTAACCCCACAGTGGATACCCTTTGGGTGGCTGGTGATTTGGTCGCTCGCGGACCAAAATCATTAGAGACCTTAAGGTTCATTAAAGACCTTGGCACTAGTGCTAAAGTGGTTCTGGGAAACCATGACTTACATTTGCTTGCCGTCTCACTTGGGATTCACAAAGCCAAAGCCAAAGACAAGACACTGCCTATCTTTGAAGCAACAGATCAAGACGAACTTCTAAACTGGCTTCGCGCGCAACCTCTGCTGGCCGAGCATAATGAATTTGCCGTATGCCATGCTGGAATTTTTCCACTTTGGTCACTAAAACAAGCCCGGAAATATGCACGTGAAGTCGAAGCCATACTGCAAAGTGATAAAGGGGACTGGCTGATAAAGCATATGTACGATGACCAACCTGATCAGTGGAGTGACCGCTTAAAAGGAATTCAACGCTATCGCTTCATCGTCAATGCCTACACTCGAATGAGGTTTTGCGATTCAGGAGGGCGACTCGACATGGCGTGCAAGCAGCCCCCTAGCCTGCTAACCGACAGCCTCCTTGTTCCATGGTTTAAGATTAAGAGTCGTGTCGCATTGGACAAAACCGTCCTCTTTGGCCATTGGGCTGCCCTAGAGGGCTATCATAGCTCAGATGTCATAGGACTCGATACTGGGTGTGTTTGGGGTGGGGAGCTGACCATGTTGAGATGGGAAGATCAAACATACTTTGTGCAATCCGCTCTACGCTAGGCAATACTGAGTTCAAAGGCACGCCAACGAAACTCTTCACGCAGCATTCTCAGCAGTCTTTCTCTCTAAAACGGCAAAACGCATACTATAGGCATTTTTTTCATCGCAACCATGATGATGAGAGTCGATCTCCACAAATTGGTCTCCCCAGAGAGGAAACTGAGTATCCCCTTCAAAATCAGCATCAATATAAGTGACATAAAGTTTATTGGCCTGAGGTAAACACGCTCGATAAATCGACCCTCCGCCAATGATCATAATTTCTTCGACCTCACCCGCAGCTTCTATCGCCTCTTCAACTGACGTTACCGTTGTGACACCGTGAAGTTCAAGATTCTCATCACGGCTGATCACGATGTTGTGGCGCCCAGGGAGAGGTCGACCAATCGAGTCATACGTTTTGCGTCCCATCACTACTGGCTTACCCATCGTACATTGCTTAAACCAAGCAAAATCGGCGGGCAAATGCCACGGCATATTATTGTCTTTACCAATGATGCGGTCATTTGCCATTGCGGCGATCAGACTAATGATCATAACGAGATCTTCCTTTATATTACTTAAACGATGGATTTTCGCCGATAGAATAACAATCCCGGCATAGCTAAGCCAACAGCTAAACCCGTAATAATGAACATTGCCTTAAGAAAGTTTTCTATTAGCACGGCCATCAGTGGATGGCTGTACCCTCTCTGATTGAGTTCAACCAACGCAATCATCGCTTTAAAAGCGAACACTCCTGGTACCATTGGGATCAGGGCAGCGACCGTAAACACTTTAGGATGAGCAAGAAAGCGTTTTGACCAATAAATGCCAGCCAAACTGACCAAAATCGCAGCAAACAAGCTCGCCCACTCTATCGGTACAGAAAAATTCATCATGACATAACGCGACCCATGGCCGAGGGCGCCACCCATTGCACAATAGGCTAACGCTTTTTTAGGCACATTAAACACCAGTGCAAAACCAAACGCCGGAACAGCAGCAAGCACCATATCCTGAAGTAAACCGATGACTAGATTCACAATACCCACCCTCTGACACCAGTGACGCTCATTGCCGCCACGATCCCAAGGCAGGTTGCCAAAGTGAGTAGACTGGCCATCACAAACCGAGTCACCCCCATATTAATCTCTCCTTTAAGCATGTCAGAAACCGCATTGATCAATGGAAAACCCGGCACCAACATTAGGACCGAAGAAGCCATAACCAGAAATGGGGCATTACCCAGATCATGGATCACCGCTTGAGCCGATATCAACGTGGTAAAAAAAGCTGTCACCGAAAAATTAATCAGGGGATTAAAGTGCCGTAGGCTCAGTTCCTGCCTAACGGTTATCCCAACCACAGAGGCGATGAATGTCATGATAACCACCAGCTCGTTCCCACCGGCTAAGCCCCCAAATGCCGCACACGATAATCCGATCATAAAGGCCACAAGCCAACGGTTGTAGTGTTGTGGATGCACTTGATCAAGCTGCTTCTGAGCGAGATCAACATCAAAGATACCACGCTCCAGCAAAATACATATTCTTTGGACCCGAGTAACCACCTGCATATTTATTCCTCGATCCAGACAACACCGAACCGTAGTAATACAATGCGTATGATAGATAGTCGTGATAACCAAAGAACGGGCAGACAAAGAGACATCGACAGAATCCATCCCGCTTGCCAAACCAATACGTTGAGTCAAATCGGTCACTAAGGTGCTTTCTGCGCCATGCGCCAGCAACAATTGCCCTGCTTGGGCAATCAGGCGAGATACTCGGCGTTGTTGATCAACCATCCCATTCTCCAATGCCTTTTAACACTGGCTATTGTCGCGCACAAATGGGATTTATGATTTGATTTAAACACAAAAAAGCCGCAATGTTTTTCACATTGCGGCGGTTTATTTACAGCACCTTTTGAAGATTAATCTCGAACATAGACAACGTGGCCGTCGTCTTCTTCATCATCCCAATCTTCATCATCCCACTCATCGCCTTCTTCCGTGATCACATCTTTGCCTTTGCTGATCACATCTTGATGGTAGTCATCCCACATAAAGTTCACTTTGTCTTCTTCGCTGACTTCTTGCTCTTCACGTGGTAGGGCATCCATAAAGTCCGCTAGCTTATAGCACAGCTCTTTGGTTCCAGATCGGTTAACCGCTGAAATCTTAAAGCTTTGCTCTTCCCAACCCAATGCATCAACAATACCTTGAATGATCTCGTCCGCTTCACCCTCAGGCAACAAATCAACCTTATTGAAAACCAACCAACGCGGTTTATCGGCTAACTTTTCACTGTACTGTTCAAGTTCATCAATAATAGTGAGTGCATTTTGAATCGGATCAGATTGATCAACCGGCATAATATCGATCATGTGCAGAAGAACACGGCACCGTTCAAGGTGCTTGAGGAATCGAATGCCTAATCCCGCGCCATCCGCTGCCCCTTCAATCAAGCCCGGAATATCCGCAACAACAAAACTCTTTTCTGGGACCACACTCACCACTCCAAGGCTTGGAATAAGAGTCGTAAACGGATAGTCAGCCACTTTAGGCTTTGCAGCCGATACCGCTCGGATAAAGGTTGATTTACCCGCATTAGGCAACCCCAACATTCCGACGTCAGCCAGCAGCAAAAGCTCTAAGCGCAACTCACGGATTTCACCCTTGGTTCCCATACTTCTTTGACGCGGAGCTCGGTTGACTGATGACTTAAAACGTGTGTTGCCAAGCCCATGCCAGCCTCCTTTAGCCACCATGATTTTTTTGCCATGTTCCGCCACTTCAGCGACGATTTCATTGGTGTGAATGTCCACCGCTCTCGTGCCAACAGGAACGCGCAGAACCTTGTCCTGCCCACGCTTACCAGTACAGTTACCACCTCGACCGTTTTCTCCGCGATCAGCTTCATAGAAGCGCTGAAAACGGTAGTCGATCAACGTATTAAGGTTCTCATCAGCAAGAATATAGACATCTCCGCCATCTCCGCCATCACCACCGTCAGGGCCACCTTTTGCTACGAATTTCTCGCGCCAAAAACTGACGACACCATTACCGCCGTCACCGGCCTCTACTTTCACTACCGCTTCATCAACGAACTTCATCTCTTACTCCGCCCAATGGCTATGTCTCATAGCTGGGTTACAACTATCACCTTACGCCGTTGTCGTGCGTGGGTGATATAAATTCTAGCAGACCCCATGCTCAGTTGTGGACCGACACACTGAGGTCATTCTTCAATTTAGGAATATATATTGAGGGGCTTTCTACCCACCTCAACCGAATTAGGTATCGTATAGAGGCTGGTTCAAAGTCCCTTAATATCAACTCCGGCGTTCAAAAAATCGTTGGTCATCGGCTCAGTTTTCTTAACGCGACAAATAAAAAACCCCGCCGAACTGGCAGGGCTTTTAAATTCAGCTTGAAAGCAAATATAACTCAGCGCTTAGGCTTAATTACTCAGCTTCGATGCTAACGAATTTACGGTTTTTAGGACCTTTCACTTCAAACTTCACTTTGCCTTCAGCAAGAGCGAAAAGAGTGTGGTCTTTACCGATACCAACGTTATTACCAGCGTGGAACTTAGTACCACGTTGACGAACGATGATGTTACCTGCAAGTACAGATTCACCACCGAAACGCTTAACACCTAGGCGTTTGCTTTCTGAATCGCGGCCGTTTCGAGTAGAACCACCAGCTTTTTTGTGTGCCATTGTTAAACTCTCCTAATCGATTAAGCGTTGATACCAGTGATTTTCACTTCAGTGAACCACTGACGGTGACCTTGTTGCTTACGAGAGTGCTTACGACGACGGAACTTAACGACTTTTACTTTATCGCCACGACCGTGTTGTACAACTTCAGCAACTACTTTACCGCCCTCTACTAGAGGGGCACCAACTGTAACGTCCTCGCCATTTGCGACAAGAAGAACTTTATCAAATTCAACTGTTGCACCAGTTTCAACGTCTAATTTCTCTAAACGAAGGGTTTGACCTTCGCTTACACGGTGTTGTTTACCACCAGATTGGAAAACAGCGTACATATCTTACTCCGCTTTTTCCGCACAGCCTTACGAATACTTAATGAGCATCTTGGGTGTGCGCTAAACTAATCATCAATAGGGCGCAGATTCTACAGAAGAGCTTTCCCGATGACAAGCCATATTTTTAAAAAATTGGCGAAATGATAATCGCCAGATAAAAGTGCCGCAATCATGCCCTTTAAGCATGTATTAATCAACGTTTTTTAGTGTATTATTCAGCAATAAAATAGATAAGAAGACCATACAGGTTCTAACTTCAGCCGGATTTACAATGGATTTTAAAGCTATCCAAGCGCTTACTGCCGATGACATGGCAAAAGTGAATGAAACAATTCATGCACAACTCGATTCAGACGTATCTTTAATAAACCAATTAGGGTTTTACATCGTCAGCGGAGGTGGAAAACGCATACGTCCTCTATTGGCCGTTTTGTCGGCCCGGGCACTAGGTTACCAAGGTCAGTCACATACCATGGCAGCGGCCTTTATTGAATTTATTCATACTGCCACGTTACTGCACGATGATGTGGTCGATGAATCAGACATGCGCCGCGGTAAGGCGACAGCCAACGCCGCCTTTGGCAACGCGGCCAGTGTTCTGGTGGGCGACTTTATCTATACGCGTTCATTTCAGATGATGACAGAACTCGGATCCATAAAGATCCTTAAACTGATGAGCAACGCCGTCAATATCATTGCAGAAGGTGAAGTTCAGCAACTCATGAACTGCAATAACCCCGATACCACGGAAGACAGTTATATGGCGGTCATTTATTCTAAGACCGCTCGCCTGTTTGAGGTCGCGACCCAAATGGGGGCGCTGCTCAATGATGCGCCAGAAAACATCGAACGAGCGCTGCAAAACTACGGTAAACACCTAGGGACGGCGTTCCAATTAATTGATGATGTGATGGATTATACGTCTGACGGCGAAGAAATGGGTAAAAACGTCGGTGACGATTTAGCCGAAGGTAAGCCTACGTTGCCATTGCTTTACGCCATGCGAAAGGGGACACCAGAGCAAGCCAAACTGATAAGAGAAGCCATCGAGAAAGCCAATGGTATGGAAAAGATCCATGATGTTCTGAACGCTATGGAACAAACCGGCTCGCTCGAATACACTCGCCAAAAAGCCTATAGAGAAGCAGATCAAGCGATTGACGAATTGGCGGTATTGCCTGAATCACCATACAAAGAAGCGCTAGTGACACTCGCCCATATGTCGGTCCACAGAACAACCTAAGCCCCAACACCCTCAGAATCCAGCAAGCGTGGAACTCTCTTACTGGATTCTGTCAGGCCCTTCTTGCCCGCTCGTGTCTCCATCATTTCCCTAACTGACGATGCGATCATAAAATCGTCACTATGACGTCATAAATTTCTCACCACCCTGACCTTCAATTGTCATATACCCCGCCTAATCTCGAATTGACATTTCCACAACCGAGAAAACTATGGATTGTTCTAGCCCTTTTCGCTTACCACGTAAAACGCCATTTGGAATAGGTGAAAATCTGGCTGAATGGGCTACAGGCCTAAGTCAGTTGGATAAATACTACACGCAACGCCCAGCAGGGTGTGATACCCAAACTTTCCTTCGCTTCACACTCAAAATCCTTGGGATCGATTATAAAATCGTAAAAGGATCTCTCACTCACATCCCAACTCAGGGCGCTACCGTTGTCGTTGCCAACCACCCTTTAGGCTGCGTTGAGGGCGTCATATTGGCTGAGATGTTGCTTCACGTTCGCCGCGATGTCCAGATCCTCGCCAACCAATACTTAAAGACCGTTCCGGAACTGGATGAACTGTTTATCGGTGTCGACGTTTTTGAAGGTCAAAAGGCGCATAAAGCCAACCTCAAAGCGTTACGCCAAGCACATCAACACTTAGACAATCATGGCCTGCTATTGCTTTTTCCAGCAGGAGAAGTGTCTCAGTTGGTCGACCGAAAAACACAACGAATTGAAGATAAGGAATGGAGTCGCTCAGTCAGCAGTTTGGTCAGAAAAACCAAAGCTAATACTATTCCCGTGTTTATCGATGGACACAACTCGCAGCGTTTTTACGTGGCTGGCAAGGTCCATCCCCTCCTCAGAACGTTGATGTTAGGGCGTGAGCTATTAAACAAATCGGATCACCCCATTGGTGTCTCGATTGGATCTGCTATCAAATACAAAGAAATCAATAACCTCACTGATAAGCAGATTGTTAACTACCTGCGTCTAAATACTTACTTACTCCACAGTGATACCCTTCATCGTGAAACGCACCAACCGGATCAACCTCAAGCTCTGCCTGTCGCAGATGCGCTACCACTCAAAGACCTCAAAACCGATCTTGCCACCTTGCCAATCGATCACCATCTATTGAGCAGCGGTGAATTTGATGTTTACTGCACAACCGCCGATTGTATTCCCTCTATTCTTCATGAAATAGGGCGCGTCAGAGAACGTAATTTCAGAGCCGTCGGTGAAGGCACGGGTTTAGCCATCGACCTTGATGAGTTCGACCGTGATTACATGCATCTGTTTATCTGGGACAGAAACCACGATTGTCTGGTCGGGGCCTACCGACTCGGAATGGTCGATAAGCTGATGCAGAAAAAAGGTTTGGCTGCTCTCTACTCAAGGACCCTTTTTCAGTACGGTCATGATTTCCTACAAACCATGGGCACTGCGATTGAAATGGGGCGTTCTGTGATAGATGAACGTTACCAGAAAAGTGTCGGAGCGCTGTTTTTACTCTGGAAAGGCATTGCTACTTACGTAAACAAAAACCCGCAGTATACCCACTTATTTGGACCAGTCAGCATCAGTAATGATTATAGCGATCAAGCAAGGCAGTTACTCGCCGAGACCATGACACTCCATCATTATGATTCTGAGAAAGCAGAATATGTCACGCCTTCAAACCCACTACCCACTCAGCAAAAAAACTGGAACACCAGTATGCTGACCGCTTTGGCTGATATCCAACTTTTATCACGGGTGATTGCCCGTATTGACGATGGTAAAGGTGTCCCAGTATTACTTAGACAGTATCTTGCTCTCAATGGAAAGTTGGTTTCGTTCAACGTCGACCCTTCATTCAAGAACGCCTTAGATGGTTTAATTATGCTTGACCTCCGGCAAGTGCCATTAAAGACACTGACCCGTTACATGGGCTCACATGACGCAGAGAAGTATCTTAATCATCACAATCCATCCCGATAATCAATAATGACCGTGCTG
Organism: Vibrio ostreicida; assembly: GCF_013074385.2. Taxonomy (GTDB): domain Bacteria; phylum Pseudomonadota; class Gammaproteobacteria; order Enterobacterales; family Vibrionaceae; genus Vibrio; species Vibrio ostreicida. The sequence goes on along the minus strand of NZ_JABEYA020000002.1, from coordinate 25,967 downwards.
CGTGATCTTCGCAGCACCTTTTCGAGCGACGATGACCTAATTTTGTTATTCAACTCAAATCAATCACATCAATATTTGATCCTTGATGGATATCAAACCCAAAAGTCTATGCAGAGAAAGTCTAATGTGTTTATTTAGTTAAGTTGTCATTTAACAACAGACATTGACGTCAACAATGACTAGCGAAAGCTATTCTCTTAAATTTATAAGGACATAAGAACAACCATGTGGTCACCCTATCGTCTTTTTTGTTCCATCATTTGGGCTGGGTTTGCATTCTGCCTATTTTCTTTCACCGCATCTGCCGCAGACAAAGTCTACCGTCTGACATTAGCAGAAACTTGGGGGGCCAATACCCCTATTCTTGGTGATGCAAGTCGAAATATGGCCAAGCTGGCCGAGTCCATGTCAGATGGCCGTCTTAAGATTCGCATTGATTCAGCCAACAAACATAAAGCACCGCTCGGTATCTTTGATTTGGTCAAATCCGGCCAATATGATCTTGGACACTCCAGTTCATATTACTGGAAAGGCAAACTGCCCAACACGCTTTATTTCTCTTCGATGCCCTTTGGAATGATCACAACCGAGCAGTATGCCTGGTTTTACCGAGGCGGTGGCATGGCGTTAATGCAACAGGTGTATGCTCCACACAATTTGCTCTCTTTTCCCGGCGGAAATTCTGATATTCAAATGGGAGGCTGGTTCCAGAAAGAAATCCACTCCGTAGGCGATCTTAAAGGGCTAAAAATTCGCATTCCCGGTTTCGCGGGTGAAATCATGGCACGGGTCGGCGCAAAACCGACCAATATTGCGCCAGGCGAACTGTATACCGCCTTAGAACGAGGCACAATAGACGCCCTTGAGTGGGTAGGCCCAGCGTTTGATCTTCGTATGGGGTTTCACAAAATCGCCCCCTACTACTATACCGCATGGCACGAACCCGGTTCGGAAACCCAATTTTTGGTCAATAAAAAAACGTGGGACCGATTACCAACCGATCTCCAATTGATTCTCGAAACCGCGTTTCGGGTCAGCGCATTCGATATGTATACACAAGCGCTGGATGCTAACGCCACCAGTTGGGCGATCATGAAGGCACAATTTCCCAGCATCAAAGTGCGAGACTTTCCACCAACAGTCATCGCTGCGCTGCGTCATGCTAACCAAGACTTACTTGGAGAATTGGCAAACAAAGATCCTCTTGCCAAGCAAATCATCGAATCACAACAACGTTACTTGAAAAAGGTACGTGCTTGGACAGACATCTCATCCAAAGCCTATCTACGCAGCGTTGAATCGAACTGATCCCCCGCTGATGCCATAGCGGGGGAATCGTTATTTTTTGGTCAAGAAGAGGCCCATCGGCAAGCCCTATTCAGGTTTTCAGGGGGTTATCTTTGGCCATTTGCTGAGATAGATCCGTGACAGCAAGTACAATAGTCGAACGCACTTTCTGGAAGTGGCGTTCGAAAAACATCGCTGCCATTGTCTCTGACATCCCCGCGACTTGGTCTGGAGAATATTCGATCGGCATGGTTCTCTGAATCGCATCAACACGATTAAGTTCGAAAATAACGTCCAGATCCCCAAAATCAACATGACCTTGTTGCACTTTTACCCATTCTTTCAGGGTCACAAACACTTCAATATCATCATAAGCTTGCTTGTTCATCGCGCCCAAGCCAAGCAATAACTTACTGCGAACCATGATATCGCCTAAAGGGCCATCCAACGTCAGTAGGGGATCGACGACAAATTTAACCGCGTAATCGTCTTTGTGAAAGATACTTCTAAGCAGGCTATCAAGCATATCTTCTAATACGTCATACGCACAAAGCAGGCATTCAGCGGCGTTGGCCGCTTGCGCGAGATCTTCAAGTAATTCAGTGTCATGGTTCGAGTGTATAGGCATCACAATTCTAAACAGCTAACGTGCTGAATAATTAGCACGTGGTTGGAGGGCATCATTTCAATGCTTCAAACGCATTTTTTGCTAGTTTAACAACTTCTGCATCACTATTCAGCCCAGAATAATAAACTAATGTTTCAGTAAAACCGTATTCAGCCAATCTAGCCTGAAGTTCAACAGACTGAGGATCATCTTGATTACAGTAATGAAAAGCGGCCGCTATCCCATTGATCAAATGTTGATTCGGCAGACCGTATTCTAACGTACCATTGAGTGGTTTAATCAAACGATCTTGCGGGCTGAGTTTGCGAATCGGCTGACGCCCAACCCGATCAACCTCATCACGCAAATATGGATTGGCAAAACGATCCAGTATCTTGTCGATATAGGCAGCATGAGCATTGGGCTCAAAACCATAACGCCTTATCAAGACCGCACCGCTTTCTTCCATCGCAGCGGTCACTTCGGCACGAATCGCCTCGTCTTGGATCGCTTCTCTAATGGTGTCATAGCCTGCCAGAATGCCTTGATAAGCAGTGATCAGGTGACCGGTATTGAGCGTAAATAGTTTACGCTCGACAAATGCCATCAAGTTATCCGTGCCTTCCATACCGGAAATTTTCGGCATTGGGCCCTTAAATTGAGTTTCATCAACAATCCATTCGCTAAAAACTTCAACCGTCACTGCCAGAGGGTCAGTGACGCCTTCTTCCGCTGGCGGCACAATACGATCGACCGCTGAATCAACAAAGCCGATCTTTTCGTCAGCAAAAACTTTTAGCCGCTCACTAAGAAGCGCATACACGGCGTCCTTTAACTGACTGCTCGCACGAATCATATTTTCAGCAGCGATAACATTAAGCGTGCTCGCTGGGTTTAAGACTGCACGTTTTTCAATACCATTCGCGATCGATTTGGCAACAATAGGAAGGACTGTCGGTCCAACCGCCGTCGTGATCAAATCACTATCAACTATGCATTGAAGCACTTTATCACTAGAGGAATTAACCGCGGTGACAGGACTGACCGTTTCCACGACACAAGTTTCCCCAACAATCTTTACGGGGTATGATTTACGAGCCATCAACGCATCAATCACGACCTGATTGACGTCGGCAAAAGTGACCTCAATCCCCGCATCGGAGAGTAGCTTGCCAATAAACCCACGCCCAATATTACCTGCACCGAAATGTAACGCCTTCATCATATCCACCTTAATCATACCGAATCTGTATAGCACATCCCTCAACGACGCCCGAACGGTGTGCTATCCAGACTAAAAATGAGGCCAGTGGGACACTGGCCTCTCTTACTCAGGAGCAAGGCTTGAAGTGATCTAGGCCTTAAGGATGTTCAGAACGTCCTCCGGATTCGCGGTATTCTGTAGACGCTCGACCGCTTGTTCATCGTCAAGTGAATTGGTGATAGCCATCAAGACCATATTGTGTTCATCGCCCTTGGCCGCAATGCCAATGACCATCTTCGCAACATCTTCAGGGTTCTCTCCCCATGGAACGCCTTCAGGATATTGACAGAAGACGATGCCGGTTTTTTTCACGTACTTTTTCGCTTCAATCGTGCCATGGGGAACCGCAATGGATTCGCCAAGATAGGTGGCCACCAAGGATTCACGAGCAAACATCCCTTCAACATATTCCGGGGCGACATACCCCAGCTTGACTAGCTGCTCCCCAGCAAACTGAATCGCGTCATTTTTTTCATTCGCTTTCAGTCCTAAGAAAATGGCCTCAGAGGTCAGTCTCATCGATAGATCTTGGTCACTCTCCGCCCCCTGCTCGGGAGCTCTAGGCTTTTTTTCATCACCACTGCGCGCCTCACTGAGTGAGGCCACCAAATTGTCGTATGCTGCGTGGTCAAGAAAGTTAGTCAATGAAATGTGCAATGCGTGTTGTGCGTGTTGACGAGCGCGTTCAGTCAGATCTTTATGGGTAATCACCAATTGAGAATCGGCAGGCAAGTTGTTGATCGCCAAATTTGTAACCGAAATAGAAAGACCAGCCTCTTCAACTTTTTTACTCAATAAACCCGCTCCCATGGCACTTGAACCCATGCCCGCATCACAAGCGACAACAATTGAACGAACATCGGCCAAGTCGACCGCTGTCAACATCTCGCCTTTTGCCTCCGCTTTCAGGTTTTTCATCGCCGCCGTTGCTTCTTCCAATGAATCCTCTTCACCGGTCTCCGTTTGCGTTTTCAGCAGTAACGAAGCAACAAAAAATGAGACCGCCGTTGACGCCACCACCGAGAGAATGACACCAAGATAGGCACCTTTCGGCGTCATAAGCAGTACCGCAAAGATAGAACCCGGTGACGCGGGGGAAATGAGCCCTGAGCCAAACACAACATTGGTAAACACGCCAGTCATGCCACCTGCAATCACCGCTAAAATGAGACGCGGATTCATCAATACGTAAGGAAAGTAAATCTCATGAATACCACCAAGGAAATGAATAATGGATGCTCCCGACGCCGACTGTTTGGCCAGTCCTTTGCCAAAGGCCATATAAGCCAATAAAAGACCGAAACCAGGCCCTGGGTTAGCTTCAATCAAGAAAAAGATAGAGCGCCCAAATTCTTCCGATTGCTGAATACCCAGCGGCGAAAAAATACCATGGTTAATCGCATTATTGAGAAACAGGATTTTCGCTGGTTCAACCAAAATAGACGCAAGGGGCAACAAACCCGCCTCAACCATAAAATTGACACCAACAGCAACACCATCTGACATAACTTTGACCGCTGGCCCAATCACGCTATAAGCCAGCAATGCCAACACCATACCAATGATGCCCGCCGAAAAGTTGTTGACCAACATTTCGAACCCGCTTTTGATTTTGCCATGGACAGCAGCATCAAAGTGTTTAATCGCTAAACCACCAAGGGGGCCAACAATCATTGCACCCATGAACATTGGAATGTCGGTCCCGACAATCACACCCATAGTGGTGACCGCACCCACCACAGCACCGCGATCACCGCCGACCATCTTACCGCCGGTATAACCAATCAGAAGCGGCAGCAGATACTTAATCATCGGGCCCACCAATGATGCCAACGATTCATTAGGCCACCAACCGGTCGGGATGAACAAAGCAGTGATAAAGCCCCAAGCAATAAACGCACCTATATTGGGCATAACCATGTTAGAGAGGAACCGACCAAAGCTTTGGACTCTGGTCTTTGCTTCTGGTGTTAACATAAAAGAAACCTCACGATAAGTATTGACTGGTCACATTGACCAAAGTGTTTGTTTATGAATTACTTAAAATGTAACACAGGATTTCAAATCACGAGTTAAACAGAACAAAAGCAGACATATGTCACAATAAGAATCTATAACAAGATAATAAAGTGAGATTTTAATCACAAAAAAATCATGTTAATAAATTACACAACAACTAGGGCGCCCTTTATTGACTATATTAATTGAATTAGATCACAATAATCACAAAATTAAAAAATCATAAAGTAGATATATATCACAATAAAACACCTCAATATATCAAGTTAAAAAATAAAGAATGATAAACAACCAAATATCGTTCAAAAATAAAACAGAAAACTTCCATGAAATTCATTGTGTAATTTAATTACACATCAATGCCATTCTAATAAACGCAGGAATACTGTGGATTACTCCAGTAAGACGGGAAAGATTGGTGTGGCGAATCAATAGCCGACATCGCTCGGCTTCATAATGGAGAAACGAAAAAGCCGCCAATTCACAATTGGCGGCTTTATTAGTTAAGGCGAATCAAAACTATTGACTCAGCACTTGTCTCACTCAATAAAAAGGGTCACGCTTTTTTCAGTGCTTTTTTGATCTTTTTCACTTTCGCTTTGGCTTTCTTCAATGACTTCTTAAGATCTTTTTTTATGTTTGGGGTTTTCACTTGTTTCTTTTCAACAACTTTTTTCTCTTTAGCCATGATTAACTCCATCAATCATTGGTGAGCTAGGCTCAATAAAGGTTACGTCTGGGCACTCTCATCCCCAGACTCTGGGGTATGTAGACATTTGTGGTCAGCAAGATAGTGTTTAATGAACCTGCGGATCTCGCGCGCTGCTGACGTATCCATATCTTCACAAATTGAGATGAATGCATCCCTCTCTTGGCGATTAATACGCAACAATAACTGGCTATCTTTTTTGTTCGATGACTTTTTCTTATTGCTCATGTCACCACTCACAAATGTATATACACTGCATATATAATGCATGAACAAGAACTATACACAAAAGCAAAAACCCAATTAATCAACAGGTGTCATATAATATCGACGTCTATTGCACTGTCTTGCAGTTTGAGGGGTAAACTGAGTGCTTGATTTCAAATAAGTGGCTCACTGGGATGCCCTTTATATGGACGAAGTTATTGGTCAGGCGTACTAACCGTGATTTTCCTTCCAATCAGAAAAATACGACACTAAAAAGTCAATCGCTAGGCGTGCTCGCATCGGCAGAAATCGGCGATTTTGATAAACGATCCAACTGCTTGAACCACTTCCCCAATACGGCTCGAGTATCGGAACTAAGCGCTCCGTGTTGATGGCACTGGCAAGGCTGCTCTTAGGCATATAGGCAATCCCTAACCCTTGCTCACAGGCTTTGATCACCGCCTGAGAACTGTTGCTTCGCCAGCGGCCATCGACACGAACACTATCGCGTTCACCTTGATGTTCAAACATCCAGTGTTCATTATTAGAGACAATACAGCTGTGCTGTTTGAGCTGTTGGGGATGATTAGGTTCACCATACTGATCTAGGTACGCTCTACTCGCCACTGCTGCCATAGGACGATCAACCAGCTTACGTGCCACCAGCCCAGAATCACTTAGCTTTCCGTATCGGATTGCAAAATCGACCCCCTCTTCGATAAAATTCACCATCCGAGTATTAAAATCCATGACGATATTCAGTTGTGGGTAATCATGCGCAAACATCATCAAGGCCGGCGCTACATAATCTTCCGCAAAAGCCCCAGCAGCACTGACTCGTAAGGTGCCACTCAATTGAACCTGTTGCGAGTTCAGCTGCTCATTGGCCTGCTGAAGGCCCGTCACTAATTCCCGACACTGCTGATAATAAATGTGCCCTGCATCGGTCAAGCTGATCAAGCGCGTCGAACGCGCCAGCAGTGCCACACCAAGTCGCCGTTCCAGCTTTGAGACCTGACGGCTGACATGGCTGGTGCTGCAACCCAAATGACGCGCCGCCGCAGAAAACCCCTGACTCTCAGCTACGGTAATAAATTCATTGATCCCTTCAAAGCTCTCCATGACTCACCTTTGCTATATAGCAATAATATTTTGCAGTCTAGCCATATTATCACTCATATGATTATTAATTATGATGTTTATGTCGTCACCACTTCATCACATAATAGAAGGTACAACTCATGAAGAAGATCCTGATCCCCGTAACCAATCACGCCACTTTGGGCAATACTCATCAGGCCAACGGAACCTATGCTCCAGAGCTGACCCACGTCCTCCATGAATTACTGGCTGCAGGTTTTGACTACGATATTGCCTCGATTGAGGGAGGAAAAGCCCCTCTCTATGGCACAGATATCGAGGGAGATAACGTCAATGCGGCCATGCTGGCCAATGAGGAATTGCAAAACCGAATCAACAACACGATCCCTGTGTCGCATCTCAACCCAGACGACTACGTTGCGATCTTTTACCCCGGCGGCTTTGGTTTGCTATCAGACCTTGCCAGCAATACAGAGTTTGCTCGGATTGCTGCAACGCATTATCAGCAAGGTGGGACCCTTGCCGCCGTTTGTCACGGCCCTGCAGCTCTACTACCAATCACGCTCAGTGACGGTCAGTCACTTTTGGCAACAAAGTCGGTCACCGGATTTACCCGCGAGGAGGAAATCGACTTTGGTACTCTTGATGATATCCCCTTTTTACTGGAAGAATCTCTAACCCGTCAATCTGCACGATATAATAAGGTTCAGCCTTGGCAAGAGTTTGTGATCATCGACCAGCGGGTGATCACCGGGCAAAACCCAACCAGCGCTCATGCCGTCGGTCAGGCTTTGGTGAAATTACTCTCTTAATAGCCTAACAGCGTCTCCTTGAACTCAGGCCCGCGTTCTTGGGCCTTCTTAAAGTGATCCGCCCCAGCAGTTTTGGACACCGAGTTCAGTGAGTACAAGCACTAACGAGGTGAACAATGACAACGACAAAAACTAGAATTAAACATTCCCCTGAATTTAAGGCAGAAGCCCTGAAGCTAGCAGATAAAGTGGGCTTGATACGGTAGCCAGACAGATCGGGTTACACGAATCCCAGATCTAAGGTTGGCGTAAGGCCGTCAAGAAAGACACCTGTACCAGTCAGCGTGAAAAAGAGCTAGCTGCTGAAGCCTGATCGGCTCCAACCAGAAAGAAAAGCGGCTTAATAAACAAGCAAATGACGGCAACTACCTTGAAAAACGCCGAATCGTTCAGAGTCTAAATTGCCTCTCTCCATACCATGGTTAATGCAAGTTTAAATTGTCCCCTTTACCTGCTAATTATAAATATCCACTTTGAATTAGATTAAGTTTGACCACTGGTTAGTTCATCTACTACTACTTCTCTATTGATGGAATCAAGGTGAGAGAACATGGACATTATAAAGAAAATATTTTTAGTGGCAGTTGGACTTATTAGCCATTCATCTAGTGTATACGCAGATAACTATACGTTTGCTTCAATAGAAAACCTTCCTGAACAGATGATTAGTGCCAAAATTATGACTGAAATATATAGTCAACTTGGTTACGATTTACAGGTGAAGCCTTTACCTGGATTGAGAGCTCAAAGTGCTGCAAACTCAGGCAAGGTAGCCGGTGAAGTCGCTCGGATCTGGGGGTATGGTGATCAAACACCAAATGTTATTCGTGTTCCAACGGCCTATTATTCTCTCCAAACGGTAGGGTACGCTCTGAGCAACAGTGGAATCAAGGTAAACGATAAAGAAGAGTTAAGTCGGTACAAAGTGGTTATTATTCGAGGGGTTAAGCATACCGCTAAAATCATTCAGGGCATGAAAAAGAGCAGTATCGAAGTGATTGATAACCCTGAGAGTATGATGCAATCTGTGTCTAGTGGGCGAGCGCAAATTGCACTAACAAACCCTCTACTTGGTAGTTTAGTTCTTCAAAAATTAGGTGCGAATAATATGGAGCTGGTTGGGCCTCCTCTTGATCAACTAGAACTCTATCATTATATCCATAAAGATCATGCTGATTTGGTTCCGATAATTAACCAAAAAATTATTGAACTAAGAGACAGTGGTGAACTGGACACGCTTATAGCAAAATCTGAAGCTGACGTGCGTAGCAATTGGTCCAAGTAAAGTTAGGGTTAATCGTCTTGTATAGATTATCTAACGAAGAAAGGGGCAAAATCTTGTCAGAGTAAAAGGCAAACTACGACAAAAAAGCATCGAAAAGTTTCGAACTTTATTGTCATAGTTCTAGTCTTTTTTGTCGAGTTTCAAACTTTAATGTACGACAACAAGACTTTCATACTCAGTATGAATCTTTATTCCACTGTCACTGCCTTGGCTAGGTTGCGTGGCTGATCGACGTCCGTTCCTTTGATAAGGGCAACATAGTAGGATAAAAGCTGCATTGGAATGGTGTAATAAATCGGTGCGGTAATGGCACTGACATGCGGTAAAGTGATGATCTTCATAGTCTCATCCGCTTCAAAACCAGCATCTTCATCAGCAAAAACGTACAATAAACCACCACGAGCACGCACTTCTTCAACATTGGATTTCAGTTTTTCGAGTAATTCATTACTTGGTGCTACGACGACAACAGGCATATCAGCATCAATCAAGGCCAGTGGACCATGCTTTAGTTCACCTGCGGCATACGCTTCAGCGTGAATATAGGAAATCTCTTTTAATTTCAGAGACGCTTCCATCGCAATAGGATAAAACTCACCGCGCCCCAAGAACAAAGTATGGTGCTTATCAGCAAAATCAGGGGCCAAGGCTTCTATCTGTTTCTCAAATGACAACGCCCCTTCAATTTGCTGAGGTAAAGCGTGCAGCGCTTCAACGATCTCTTGCTCTTTTGATTTGCTGATACTGCCTTGCTGTTTACCCAGCGCCGTCACCAACATTAGCAGTGCCGATAATTGGGTTGTAAAGGCCTTGGTCGATGCAACACCGATTTCCACTCCAGCACGCGTCATAAAAGCAAAATCAGACTCACGTACCAAGGAAGAGCCGGCCACATTACAGATCGTCATTGCCGCCATATACCCTTTCTCTTTTGCCAAACGCAATGCCGCAAGAGTATCTGCGGTTTCACCGGATTGAGAAAGCGTGATCAGCAGGCTGTTTGGGCGCGTTACAAAGCTGCGGTAGCGGAATTCTGACGCGATTTCTACATCACAGCTCACCCCTGCAATGTCCTCAAACCAATAGCGCGCTGTCATGCCTGCATTGTAGGACGTGCCACACGCAATAATTTGCACGTGCTCCACTTTACTGAGAATGTCATTAGCATTGATACCAATAGATTCTGTTACCACTGTATCTTTGGTCAGACGGCCTTCCATCGTATTGAGTAACGCGGTTGGCTGTTCGTAGATTTCTTTTTGCATAAAATGTCGGTAATGGCCTTTGTCACCAGCATCATGCTCTGCATTCGATTCTGTGATTTCACGTTCAACACTCTCTCCAGAAGCGTCAAAAACGCGAACGTCACGGCGCGTAACCTCGGCGACATCACCTTCTTCAAGGTACATAAAGCGACGAGTGACACTCAAAAGTGCCAATTGATCTGAAGCTAGGAAGTTCTCCCCCACACCAAAACCAATAACGATTGGGCTGCCTGATCGCGCCACGACCACCCGAGATGGGTCTCTACGATCAACCGCCACGGTGCCATAAGCACCTTCAAGCAACTTAGCTGTTTTCTGTACGGCTTCTAACAAGCTTTCCGATGTGCGTAACTGCCATTCAACCATGTGGGCGATGACTTCGGTGTCCGTTTGAGATTCAAATACGTAACCACGAGACTGAAGCAAGGTTCGTAATGCTTCGTGATTCTCGATGATGCCATTATGGACAATGGCAATATCACCAGAGAGATGCGGGTGTGCGTTCGCCTCAGAAGGTTCGCCGTGTGTTGCCCAGCGAGTGTGCGCTATGCCTGTTCCACCATTAAATTCAGCCGCCTCGACAGCCTCTGCGAGCTCTTGAACTTTGCCCAAACGACGAATTCGAGTTAGGTTGGACTCACCATCGACGATCGCTACGCCCGCAGAATCGTATCCACGATACTCAAGACGACGAAGACCTTCGACTAAAATTTCAGCAACATCTCGTTGTGCTACGGCACCTACGATTCCACACATATCTTTCTCCGCAATGTTTCTATTTGTTATGTTCTTAGCCCGCGAAGGTTACAGAACGCACAATATTAATATTTAAAATAGGGTTAAGCGCAAATGACTTTGACGCCATGAGATTCAATACGTCTCTTACTCTCATCACTTAAGTCTTTGTTCGTCACTAAGATATCAATCGATGTCCAACTGAGTTCCAGATTCGGGATCTTGCGGCCTATCTTCTCTGATTCGACCATCACGATAACTTCTCTTGAGACATCGGCCATCACCTTACTCAGGCCAATCAGCTCGTTAAATGTCGTCGTACCACGCTCAAGGTCGACGCCATCTGCACCGATAAACAACTGGTCGAAATCGTAAGAGCGCAATACCGACTCGGCCACTTGTCCTTGGAATGATTCAGAGTGCGCATCCCAAGTCCCCCCCGTCATTAACAGAATCGGCTCGCTTTCAAGCTCATTTAATGCGTTGGCGACAGGCAAAGAGTTCGTCATGACGACCAAGCCACGCATCCCGTTAAGCTGTTTGATCAAGGAAGCGGTCGTGCTGCCGCTGTCTACCACAATGCGATTGTATTCACGGATCAGCCCAGCAGCGGCTTGAGCCAACTCACTCTTACGAACCGAAATACTTTCACTGAGTTCATCACTAACGACTTCTTTGGGAAGCGCGATCGCGCCACCATAACGGCGTAACAGCAGGCCATTTTTTTCCAGTGACGCCAAATCCTTTCTAATCGTGACTTCTGATGTCTCAAATTGGAGAGATAATGCCTCAACACTCACCTCACCTTGTTCATTCACAAGGTGGGAAATGGTGTGCCTTCTCAGTTGTGTATTTCGTTTCGACATTTTTAACTAGTCACAATGTTTCGTTATGAAAGTAATTATAATCAAAACGAAACTTTAATGTCTATTTATTTTGAGATAAAAAATAAAAAATTAGCGCCTAAACCTTGTCCTAAGACAATCCTAAATCAGTGATATTGAAATCGATCAGTGGTAGAATTCGGCACCGAAAAGAAAAAAAATTACAGAATTGACCGTTGTTTTTTTGCAACTAGTCGTATGTCACTGAGGTTAGTCACAGAAATACGGCGAATTGTGCCAAAGGTTTAGTCATAAAATGACTAAACTTGATGAAAGACTTTCAGTTCAATAGTCGAACAATGGATGTGATGTTCTCTTCTATATGGGAGGCCTATAATCCCTGTGAGAACGTGCGACTTCAACGAAACCAATGACTTTCAAATTGTAACTATATTGACCGGAGAATTGCTTCCATGAAAAAGACCAAAATCGTCTGTACGATTGGCCCAAAAACAGAATCTGTAGAGAAACTAACAGAGCTCGTCAACGCAGGTATGAATGTGATGCGCCTGAACTTCTCTCACGGTGACTTTGAAGAACACGGCACTCGTATTGCGAACTTCCGTCAGGTAATGGAAGAGTCTGGTAAACAGCTGGCGATCCTTCTCGATACTAAAGGCCCTGAGATTCGTACCATCAAGCTCGAAAACGGTGAAGATGTCGATCTGGTTGCAGGTCAGACGTTCTCCTTCACAACGGACACCTCTGTAGTAGGTAATCAACATACTGTCGCCGTCACGTATGCCGGGTTTGCCGCCGATCTGAACGTCGGTAACACTATTCTGGTCGATGATGGCCTCATTGAAATGGAAGTAGTGGCCATCACCGAAACAGAAGTTAAGTGTAAAGTATTGAATAATGGTGCGCTTGGCGAAAACAAAGGCGTCAATCTGCCAGGTGTTTCGGTGAACCTGCCAGCCCTATCTGATAAAGATAAGAGTGACCTTAAGTTTGGCTGCGAGCAAGGCGTCGACTTCGTCGCGGCTTCGTTCATCCGTAAAGCGTCGGATGTTCAAGAAATCCGAGATGTGCTTGCGGCAAACGGTGGTCAAAACATCCATATCATCTCTAAGATCGAAAACCAAGAAGGGGTCGATAACTTCGATGAGATTTTGGAGCTGTCTGACGGTATCATGGTTGCTCGTGGCGATCTTGGTGTAGAAATACCAGCAGAAGAAGTTATTTTTGCTCAAAAGATGATGATCGAAAAATGTAATCGCGCACGCAAGATGGTCATCACTGCAACTCAAATGCTGGACTCAATGATCCACAACCCACGCCCAACTCGCGCTGAAGCAGGTGACGTAGCCAACGCGGTCATGGATGGTACGGATGCAGTGATGCTCTCTGGTGAAACAGCGAAAGGTAAATACCCCGTTGAAGCCGTCACCATCATGGCACAAATCGCAAACCGTACCGATTCGGCACTCAAGGCCGAGCTGGGTTCACGTCTGGATAGCCCTCGCTTGCGCATTACCGAAGCGGTATGTAAAGGCGCTGTCGATACAGCCGAGAAACTGGCCGCGCCTCTTATTGTCGTGGCGACTGAAGGCGGTAAGTCTGCCCGCTCAGTGCGTAAATATTTCCCAACAGCCAACATCTTAGCACTGACAACCAACGCAAAAACTGCGGCACAGTTGGTACTAACGAAAGGTGTTCGTCCCGTTTTGGTCAACTCTATCGACAGCACCGATGCATTCTACGTCGCAGGCAAAGAGCTGGCGCTTGAATCAGGGCTCGGCACCAAGGGCGATATCGTGGTGATGGTCTCTGGTGCTTTAGTCGCCTCAGGCACAACAAACACTGCATCTGTTCACGTTCTTTAACACTGAACAATGTAACGCCGAATGATTAAGAGGGCTTAAGCCCTCTTTTTTTATCTCTATCTCTTGTCGGATGGTACTGTTCATTTTATCATTATTACAGAATGATACCCCGTTTGAGTGCATTAAAAATACGAGCTCGTGCTAAATAGAGAGGATAGGGATCGTGTCCAGACCAACATTAACTGCCACTGTATCAGCCATGATAAGTCGTGATATTTTATATGGTATCTTTCAGCCCGGAGAGAAGCTCAGTGTCGCTGAGTTAAAAAATTATTATCAAGTTGGCGCCTCACCAATACGAGAGGCATTGATGCAACTCGCATGCGAAAAATACATTAGCCTCGAGCCGCAAAAAGGGGCTCGAGTTGCAAGTGTGAGCCTCAACGAACTCCATGATCTCTATCAGAGCTTACGAACCATCGCCCCCACCTTGTTGGAACAGTCGATGGCTTACGGACAAGAAGAATGGGAGTTGAATGTACTGAGTTCATTCCACCAGTTGTCACGACTCGATTTTTCAACAGAGGTCATTGACTGGTCAACTCGAGAAGAACGTCAGCAGAAATTCCACCTCTCGCTTTTGCAAGCTGCTCATTCTACTCATATGCTGAACTTTTTTAGAGATTTGGCCAATCAGATCAAGCGTTACCGCTATTTTGCGCACCATCAGGGCTGCGAACTGAGTCATTTTGATACTCAGGCGTATGAACAATTGATGAAAACGGTATTGGAAAAAAACCTCAAACACGCGCTACAAGAATTTGACCGACAGCTATCCCTTTCCATCAAACAAATTCAACCAAGTATTGAAAAGGCCGCTTAATTGATACGCTCACTCAAGCCCTTGAATCTCCACTCACGCAAATTCTGAATGACTGTAGCATAAGGATATCTGGTTTCGGCCTAATGTCTTTGATTCATATAATGCTATATCTGCACATTTATAACAGCGGGTACTGTTGCCTGTCAGATCCGTCAGACCTGCACTGATAGTCACAGGGACATCAGGAGCCATTTCCACTGCGATTCGAACCCGCTCTAGCGCTAACTCTGCTTCTTCAATGTTGGTGTGCGGCATAATGATAGCAAACTCTTCCCCACCTATTCGGGCAATAAAGTCAGTCTCCCGCAACGCTTCGGTCAATATCGCCCCAACCCGACTGATAACCCTATCACCCTCATCGTGGCCCATTTCGTCATTGACCCGTTTAAAAAAATCAATGTCGAGCAATGCCAAACACGCTTTTCTTGCGTCCCGATAACGTTCCATCAATTTCGTACTGCTACGAAGTTCCACTTCGAATTTTCGACGATTCCATAGTTGGGTCAGCTCGTCTTTTTCACTCAATATTCTCAGCCGTTCTTCAAGCTCTTTTCGCTGTGAAATATCGATCAACGAGGTAATATAGTAACTGGAACGACTGCCCCTGCCTGCGACACTTTGAATACGTATGATGGCGGTTGCGATAATCCCCGTCTGCTGGTGCAAAATTTTGATTTCGCCTTCCCACTTTTTCTTTGACGCCAAAGAAGGAAGAGGATCTGATTCGGTCTCATGACTGAGTAAGATATCCAGCATGTGCTTATCTGCCATCTCCTCTTGCCGGTATCCCGTCAACGTTTCAAACTCGCGATTAACCAATATCGCACGGTGATGTTTATCAGAAATCACCACAGCCGTCATGCCATTTAAAGCCGCTCTGGCTAACTGACTCTCCAAACTTCGGTTACGATAATAAATAATGGTGCTGGTCACGGGCATGATCAGCGTGATCACGACCAGAAAAATAATCGATGCTTCTTTGATCAATAAACGGTATTCGAGCTCGCATCGTGCTTCAAGATCGTCTTGGGAAAATTTAACCACCTGATAAAGCGTTTTTCCTTCCGACAGCGGCAGTTGATTAAAAACCACCAACTGTTGATTTTCAAGCACATAACCAGACTTCTTCTTTTGAATTTGTTGCCAGCTGTTCGGAT
Source organism: Vibrio ostreicida (assembly GCF_013074385.2). GTDB lineage: Bacteria > Pseudomonadota > Gammaproteobacteria > Enterobacterales > Vibrionaceae > Vibrio > Vibrio ostreicida. The sequence goes on along the minus strand of NZ_JABEYA020000002.1, from coordinate 9,986 downwards.
AACGCTTTGCCATGTTCTGCGGGCTAAATCCCATCGGATTTTCGAGCGGTAACGATCGGTCATCTTGAGCCAGTACGTAGCCCTGCCCCTCAACCAATTGAGGGCGGATCCCATCATCAGGTGAATCATTGAGACGTGAAATTAAGTGCCAAACATCAATATTCATCACTAGATAGCCAACACGTTGATTTTCAATATCAATCGGAGCAATCAGTCTCAGACTGGGCTGATAAGGGTAAATCACGTTTCCTTCGGCGGTTTTTAAATCAATTCCCCAAGCCCCAATTTGCTTATTTTTTAGTGTCTTAGCGTAATTGAAATAATCGAGATGCGATTGGTCGCGTCGTTCACCGTCAATACTGATGCGTGCTTCGCTGGAAAAGTAATCCAGACGTAACCGTTCTGTACCACGTTGATCAAGCAATTGGATCTGACGATACCATTGATGGTTTAACGCTACTGAAGACCAAACATCAATAAGATCATTGCGATTGGTCGGCGTTGGAGAGACAAAGTAATCCTTCAAGGTACTACTGTGGGCCAGCAAATCAACAACAGATACCAGCTGAGTGCGGGCACTGCGATATTCTCTTTCGCTGTACGCGAGTTGATTAAGTGCATGCTTAGCCGTTGACAATACGGTGTCGCTTTGGAGCTGCTGATACCTGTGCACGTAGTAGGTGGTCACAATTGACACAAATACTATTGTGGTAATGCACAAGTGCCAAAAAATGTTACGACGCTGAATCACTCTGCTGCTCCCGGAAAGAAGGCGGAGCAGTATAGCACCGATTAAAAAACGGGTTAAGTTTAACTCTAGTGACAAACGATAAATAAAATAAGCGCCTTACTTCAGCGAAAAAAGGCGCTCAATATGGTTAATCTAACTGGTAGATCACATCCACTCTATCACGAATCACTATAGTCGAGTCTTGATACGAGTTAGATTCCGTTTTTGAATCCATGGCCATTGAACGCATGAGAACCGGCTGATTATTGGTCATGTTATAGTTAATTTGCCAAACATCTTTGAGCTTTTTACCAAATCCTGTCGCCAGTGACTTGGCCTTGGCACTGGCATCTTTGATCGCCGCTAGTCTCGCTTGGTCTTGATATTTAGCCTGCTCTTTCACTTGCAACTGAACATTTTCAACCTGATTAATACCGGAATTAAGCGCAATGTCCAGATACTGGTTTAAGTTGGCCAATTCAAACACAGTGACATTGACCGTTCGAGTCGCACGGTATCCGACCAATTCTGGCTTACCATCTTTTGGGTAGTGATATTGGGGCGCAATATAAAGATTAGAGCTGGTGACGTTGTCTGAATTCATCCCCTGCTCACTCAGCTCGGCTAAAAAGTCGGTCACAATTTTGTCGACCGTTTGCTTAGCTTGATCCGCGGTCATTGTGGTTTCCGTGACACGAACGGCAAACTTAGCCATGTCCGGTTTCGCCACAACCTCTCCGTAGCCTGTTGTGGAGACATGTGGAAAATCTGGCGTGGAAGCCCACGTACTGACACTGAATAAGCCCGCGAAGGCAATCGCCAAACTTGACACTCTTTTCATTCTTTTGCCCCTTATTTAATCACCTTTTCCATCATAGCGCTTTGTTCTCGCTTGAGGAGTCTTATTTCATCTTCTGACACAACTTTGACGAAATACTAGGGTGACAGCACATTTTTGGCATAATCAACAATAGCTTGCGTGATTTCCGCGAGCACTCCAGACTCCAATTGCCAATGGTGCCAGTAGATACAATATGAACTGAGAAAGCCCGGCAATACGTCGACTAAACTGCCCTCTTGGCGTTGCTTTTCGATTTGAAAGTGCGGGATCAAGCAATAGGCAACACCCGCGAGGGCCATCTTGATAAAGGCTTCTGAACTACCAACTTGATGGACGGTGATGGCATCAGGTAAGACGTCAAAATGTTGTGCAAGAAAGTTAAGGTGTTGTTCATCATATTGATCATACGCGACCGCTGGTGCGTTAAGTAAAGACGCTTTATTCACCCCCTGAGAAAAGTAGCGTTTTATAAACGCTGGGCTGGCAACACAGACATAGTCAACCCTCCCCAAATAATCCGCCTGACAGCCCGATATTGGCGTTGACTCAAGGCTGATTGCACCCGTTACTTCTCCACTTTTGAGCTTTTCTATTGCCCTGACCTCGTTAAGAACTGCCAGCCGAAGCGCAATGTTTCGCTCGCTGAGCACAGGCGTCAATGAGGGTAACAACCAAGTTGCTAAGCTGTCTGCATTGGTGGCGATTGAGATAGGTAAAGGCCGATGTGCCTCCTCATTGGTTAATTCAGGGATGACCTCGTTTTCAAGTAATTGAATTCGATGGTAGAGACCAAGCAGTTTTTTTCCAGCCTGTGTCGGTCGTGGTGGTTGCTCACGGACCAAAACTGGCTGAGCCAAGAACTTTTCTAATTGTTTTATTCGCTGAGAAACCGCCGATTGAGACAGATGGAGATGCTCAGCTGCACGCTCAAAATTGCCCAGAGCAACCACCGATTGCAACGCTTCAATCCATTTGTAATCCAACCCTCGCATCGCCTTCCCTTAATAAGTAACTCTAATGGTATATTAAAATCATTAATTATACTTATCAACCAAGCCTCTTTATTGTCGGTGTACTGAATGACTGTCACGAGATAATAATAAACGTGAATATATGGGTGTTACTGCAGGGGTTCGCGCTGGGAGCCAGCATGATTATTCCAATTGGGGCGCAAAATGCCTACGTCCTGAATCAGGGAATTCGACGACATTATCATTTAACCACCGCGACGATTTGCAGTGTGCTGGATATTTTGTTCATTTCCATCGGTGTGTTCGGAGGTGGGGCCTTCTTGGCTCAAAATACAACCTTATTGATGGCCACCACCCTCTTGGGTGCTGTCTTTTTAATCGGCTATGGTTTACTGTCACTAAAAAGTGCGTTCCTTGCTAATAAGCAGCCAGAATCAGTGAGTCAGCGAATCAAGCAAGGTCGTTATGCGGTTATGTTAGGCGCTCTCGCTGTTACCCTTTTGAACCCTCATTTATATCTTGATACTTTGGTGATCCTCGGCGCTATCGGCGGGCAATTTAACGGTCAGGAAAAAATGGATTTCACAATAGGCAGCATCAGCGCTTCGTTTGTCTGGTTCTTCACTTTATCGATGGGTGCCGCAAAACTGGGACCAACCTTGTCGAAGCCACGGGTAAAACAAGCCATTGACCTTATTGTTGCAGTCATGATGTTTGCCATCGCAATCATGCTCCTCACAGAACTTGGTCACGATTATGGATAAGCTAATGAACAAAATCGAAGAAATTTATCAGACTAACGTGATGTTATTAAATCAGCTTAAGCTTGATTATAAAGAGTGGCGTCATGAGCCCATTTTAGATTTCGCGACAGATGAACGCGTGGCACGTGCGCTCGGCTGGACAGGCATCCAGAGCAAAAGCCTATTCTTAGCGCTAAAAGGAGGAGGGTATGCCCTTTATCTAACGGAAAAAAACGCGAGGCTAAACACTAAAGCCATCAAGCAAGTCCTAGGCAAACGCCCATCTATTTGCACCAATGAAGATATGACTGAACAACTTGGGTGCCTACCTGGAGCGGTGTGTCCATTTGGTATGCCGAAACACATCACGATTATTGTCGATAAGACCCTATTTGAACAACGTGAAATCTTGTACACGCCCGGCGATCCCAAGGCCACAATTGCTCTCTCCGGCTCAGCGCTGAAAACGGTATTGTCTGTGCTTCCCAATACCGTTATTGCGATCTAGCACGCGAGGAGCTTCGCGTTTTCATCCACGTGGCTAGGTATCCACCTTGGTCACATGCACATCCATTTGTGGGAACGGAATTTCAATGCCCGCATTATCTAAGGCTTCCTTTAGAGCAAGATTCATATCGAAATAGACATTCCAGTAGTCTTCCGCTTTTACCCAAGGACGAACAACAAAATTGACCGACGAGTCGGCTAAAGCCACCACTCCAATTTGTATATCCGGATCTTTTAAAATCCGAACATCTTGGCTAAGGGTTTGCCGAATGACAGTTTGGGTCAGCTCTAAATCCGAACGGTATGAAACACCAATGGTTAGATCAACACGACGTGTGTCATGACGCGAGTAGTTTGTGATCGGCCCACTGGTCACAGACGCATTGGGGACGACAACCATTTTATTGTCGGGCGTTTTCAAAATCGTTTGAAAAATTTGTATTGCTTCAACACTGCCCGCAACACCGGCTACTTCAACATAATCACCCGATTTAAAAGGTCGAAAAGCAACAATCAATACGCCTGCAGCAAAATTTGATAACGAGCCTTGCAACGCCAAACCAATGGCCAAACCGGCCGCACCGATTACCGCAACGACGGAAGCTGTCTGAACACCAACCCTGCCTAACGCCGCGATCAGGACAATCACAAAAAGAAGATAACGAACCAAACCATGCAAAAACTCGACAACCGCATGATCGACATTTTTTTTGCTTAATATTGTCGAAACACGCTTGGCCACCATTTTGGAGACAATATTACCAATGAATATAATCAATAGTGCTGAGATAATATTCTCACCATATTGAACCAATAAGTCAGAGTAGCGGGTTATCCATAATTCTGCATGAGCGAGGCCATCAGCGATGGGATTGTCGATTTCCGTTGGCTCTACTGCCATAATATTTTCTCCAATAAATGCACAAGGTCTTAGGTTGCACAGGACGCTTTCTTTATGAAACACACACTGGCTCCCCATCACCACCTCTCACCCTGGCACTGCGTTAGCAATACACATGGCGTTGACACCTGACTTCATGATAAAACAAAGCGTTATCAGGTGAAATACGATTTGGCTGTACAAAGACTATGCAATGGTGGCTGGTTTTTCCACTCGCCTGTATAAAGGTTGCATCGTTCAAGGGAATTATTCACGGTCGTAGAAGGTCATTATCGACAAGCAGGGAATCCGGTATTTTCGGCACAAAAAAACCGCTCTAGGACCAAGATAATTATAGCGGTTGGACATTCATGAATGATCACGAAACTGATGAGAACCTAGACAACAGTGGTAATGGGCACTGCGTTTCCCTTGGTGCGGTATTAAATAGATGTGATAGGTTTGTCCATCTGTTATATGCACGGCATGGCACACCATAAAGTGGCATCAATCGACTCAAATCGATGAAGAAAGTGAACTAAACAGAGATAAAAACAAAGCCCTCATTAGAGGGCTTTGTTTATATTGCACAGCGGCTGTTATAACACATCAACCGCATTAAGATCAGAGAAGGCTTTTTCAAGACGAGTCACCATCGAAGCCTGACCAGCACGCAACCAAACGCGAGGATCATAATATTTCTTATTCGGTGCATCATCACCTGTTGGGTTACCAATCTGACCTTGAAGGTAATCACGATTTTCCGCTTCATAAGCACGAATACCGTCCCACGTCGCCCACTGCGTATCGGTATCGATGTTCATTTTGATCACACCGTAACCAATCGATTCTTGGATTTCAGCTTCAGAGGAGCCTGAACCACCGTGGAAAACGAAGTTTAGCGCGTTAGGCGCAATACCGAACTTTTCAGCACAATAGGCTTGAGAATCACGTAAGATGGTTGGTGTTAAGACTACGTTGCCAGGCTTATACACGCCATGAACGTTGCCGAACGAAGCCGCAATAGTGAAACGCGGGCTGATTGCATTAAGCTTTTCGTACGCGTAAGCCACATCTTCTGGAGAGGTGTAAAGTTCAGACGCATCCATGTCAGAGTTGTCAACGCCATCTTCTTCACCGCCCGTACAACCCAACTCGATTTCAAGCGTCATATCCATTTTCGCCATGCGCTCTAGGTACTTAGCACAAGTTTCAATGTTTTCTTCTAGGGACTCTTCAGAAAGATCAATCATATGTGAAGAGAACAAAGGTTTACCTGTTTGAGCGAAGTAAGCTTCACCCGCATCCAGTAAGCCATCAATCCAAGGGAGTAGTTTTTTAGCCGCATGGTCAGTGTGAAGGATAACGGGTACACCGTACGCCTCAGCCACCGCGTGGACGTATTTCGCGCCCGCAACCGCGCCCAAGATTTGCCCACCTTGGCCTTCAAGCTTAACGCCTTTACCAGCGAAGAAAGCAGCACCACCATTAGAGAACTGCACCACGACTGGAGACTTCACTTTAGCTGCGGCTTCTAGAACTGCGTTTACCGAGTCAGTGCCCACAACGTTAACAGCAGGAAGCGCAAACTTTTTCTCTTTTGCTACTTCAAAGACTTTCTGAACGTCATCGCCAGAGATAACACCAGGTTTTACGAAATCGAAGATCTTAGACATGGATATAATCCTATTTATCTGTCGTTTTAAAAATAAAACTGATTAAGTTTAAATTCTTACAAACGTTTGCTCACAACCTGTCTCATTCTAACAAAGAAGAGTGTGACGTGCAGCAAACAAGGGAGTGGCTACGCCACTCTCCTACCATTACTGGCCGCGAGATTCCAACATCTCAACTGCGGGGAGCACTTTGCCTTCAACAAACTCAAGAAAAGCCCCTCCTCCTGTAGAGATGTACGATACATCGCCTTTAATGCCAAATTTATCGATCGCCGCAAGAGTATCCCCGCCGCCTGCGACTGAGAAACCGGCCGATTCAGCGATGGCTTTTGAGATCCCCGCCGTGCCTGCTTCAAAATTCTTAAATTCAAATACGCCAACCGGTCCATTCCAAAGAATGGTTTTAGCATTGGCGATAATCTCTGCCAGGGCGGCCGTTGAGTCAGGGCCCAAATCAAAAATCATGTCATCGTCGGCGACGTCAGAAACATGCTTAATTTCCGCTTGAGCGTTTTCATCAAATGCTTTTGCACAAGCAACATCCGTTGCTACAGGAATCGAACATTCTTTCATGAGGGTCTTAGCCGTGCCCACCAAATCCGCTTCATACAGTGATTGACCAACATTGTGGCCATCAGCGGCAATAAACGTGTTCGCAATCCCACCACCGACCACGAGTTGATCAGCAATTTTAGACAAGGATTCAAGCACCGTCAGCTTAGTCGACACCTTAGAACCACCAACAATCGCCACCAACGGACGTTGCGGATTATCCATGGCTTTACTCAGCGCTTCCAATTCAGCCGCTAACAAAGGACCAGCACAAGCGATTGGGGCATGTATCCCAACACCATGAGTCGACGCTTGCGCTCGGTGGGCAGTACCGAATGCATCCATGACAAATACATCGCATAACGACGCGTAAGCCTTAGATAACCCGGCTTCGTTGCTCTTCTCACCCTGATTAAAGCGAACGTTCTCAAGAACGACCAGCTCACCGGCGTTTAACTCTAGGCCGTCAAGATAATCTTTCGCCAATTTGACGTCACAATCGAGCGCATCGTTTAAGTAATTCACTACAGGTCGTAGAGAGAACTCGTCGGCATACTCACCTTCTGTCGGTCTACCTAGGTGAGAGGTCACCATTACTTTTGCGCCAGCTTCCAAGCAGCGCTTGATCGTCGGTAACGATGCTAAAATACGCGCGTCCGACGTTACTTTGCCATCTTTTACTGGCACGTTAAGGTCGGCACGGATAAATACGCGTTTACCTGTTAAATCCAGGTCAGTCATTTTGATCACAGACATGATATGTCCTCTCAAATAGTAAAAATAAAGTGATTTCTCATCCGGCTCCCAGCCAGACTCAACAATTCTTCAATCTGATCTAGATATGGAGATTATCAATATTTATTTCAAGGTTAAAAATAAATAATTATCCATTCTGATCTTGTATTATTCTGCCGCTTGCATGGCGAGAGCGGTATCTAGCATACGATTCGCAAAACCCCATTCGTTGTCACACCAAACCAACATTTTAACCAAATGACCGTTGCTGACCCGCGTCTGATTGCCATCTACAATCGCACTGTGTGGATCGTGATTGAAGTCGATGGAAACGAGCGGCGCTTCAGTATAGTCAACAATACCTTGTAATGTACACTGAGAAGCTTTGATAATGGTTTGATTTACGTCATTTACTTTCACATTTGTATTAATTGTGACACTTAAGTCCATTGCCGTGACGTTTATGGTCGGAACTCGGACTGAAATAGCCTCAAATTTGTTAGAAAATTTCGGAAATATTCGCTCAATACCTTTATGCAACTTGGTATCAACGGGAATGATCGAGTGACTGGCGGCTCGGGTTCGTCTGAGATCTGAGTGATAGGCGTCAATGACCTGCTGATCATTCATCGAGGAATGTATCGTAGTAATCGTCCCAGAATCTATGCCAAAAGCTTCATCCAGCACTTTGACAATAGGAACAATGCAGTTTGTCGTGCAGGATCCATTTGAGACGATTTTATGTTGCGCTTTAAGGGTATCATGGTTCACACCATAGATAATGGTGTTATCAAGATCAGGCCCCCCCGGATGGGAGAAAAGGACTTTCGTCGCGCCTGCTTTAAGATGAGCTTGGCCGTCAGCTTGGGAGCCAAATACACCAGTGCAGTCAAGGACCAAATCCACATCCAGATCCCGCCAAGGCAAAAGATCGATTTCGGCCAGATGTAAAATTCGGATGGAATCAAACTCGCCACTTTCATGATGAATATGAATGTGTTCTTGATCGTGCGTCACCCTTTTGCCGAAACGCCCATGGCTAGTATCGTATTGAAGGAGGTGTGCCATCGCATCAGGCAGGGCGAGCTCATTGACCGCAACCACCTTAATCTGCTGACTTTTTCCACTCTCGTATACCGCTCTTAAGACATTACGACCGATACGCCCAAATCCATTGATCGCAACTTTTAGCATGACTCCATTGCCCTCTTTAATTTTTATGTCACAAATATTACCTGATAGCGCCATCATCCGCATCTAGTTCCGCATCTAGTTCCGCATCTATAGCAGTCGACTGGATACAAAAAAGCCGAGTCAATGGACTCGGCTGACATCAACTCGGTTATGCGTTCAATAACGTTTTGGCTGTCTTGACGACGTTCTCGGTAGTGAAACCAAACATCTCAAACAGCTCACCCGCAGGTGCAGACTCACCAAAGGTCGTCATCCCAATGATCTTGCCACCGAAGCCAACGTACTTGTACCAAAAATCAGCAATGCCCGCTTCTATTGCGATACGCGCTGTGACCTCTGAAGGCAAGACCGATTCACGGTAAGCCGCATCTTGCTTGTCAAATGCATCCGTCGCTGGCATGGACACAACACGTACCTTATGGCCTTGCGCGCTCAGCTCAGCCGCTGCATTGATGGCCAGAGCAACCTCTGAACCCGTGGCGATAAGGATAAGATCCGGTTGACCTTCACAGTCTTTGAGAATGTAGCCACCACGCGCAATGTTCGCGACTTGTGCCGCATTACGCTCTTGTTGAGCGAGGTTCTGACGCGAGAAAATCAGTGAGGTTGGGCCTTGTTTGCGTTCAATCGCTAATTTCCAAGCCACGGCCGACTCGACCTGATCACACGGACGCCATGTGCTCATGTTCGGCGTCAGACGCAAGGAGGCGATTTGCTCAACCGGCTGGTGAGTCGGGCCATCTTCGCCAAGACCAATGGAGTCATGGGTATAGACCTGAATATTCTGAATCTTCATCAACGCTGCCATACGCATGGCATTCCGCGCGTATTCCATGAACATGAGGAAAGTCGCACCATAAGGAACAAACCCGCCGTGCAAGGCAATGCCGTTCATGATCGCGGTCATACCAAATTCACGAACACCGTAGTGAATGTAGTTTCCTGACGCATCGTCTGCCGTCAATGACTGAGAGCCCGACCACATAGTGAGGTTGGAAGGCGCCAGATCCGCGGAGCCGCCAAGGAATTCGGGCAGCATTGCACCAAAGGCTTCAAGCGCATTTTGTGAGGCTTTGCGAGAGGCAATGTTGGCCGGATTCGCTTGCAGGTCGGCAATGATTTGCTCGGTTTTTTCTTGCCATTGGGCAGGCAGCTCA
>NZ_JABEYA020000029.1 GCF_013074385.2 Vibrio ostreicida | reverse complement strand
GTGCGTATTATGTGGCACGCTATTATGTTGAGTGGTTTGGGGTCAGTACCATTGCGCCAGCACTGACGCCCTTGAAGCAGCAAAGGGAGGGTGAGCGAATGGCTCATTGTCGCCGCTTGCGGCGTACATGCTCTGAGTAAGCACCGCTTTGTAATTCAAGCCCGTAACATAATGTCGAATAATACGCATTAAGAGGGATACCTTTCTCATTTACGCCTACACTGTATGAGCAACTAATTTTATATCTGGAGGTGTTTATGTTTGATGTTGGTAAAGTAGTTCAACTTAAAAGTGGCGGCCCTGACATGACGGTTAACTCAGAACCTGACGGCAAAAATGAAGTTATATGTGTTTGGTTTCTCTCTGATGAATTTAAATCCGCTTATTTTCGTCCTGAGGCCCTTCAGGAACCATCAGACTCTGGTGACTGGTAATTTAGCTTACCTTTATTTTTGAGTTCAATTTTTAAGTGAGAAACATTATGAAATATAACTATTTTGTTAACAAAAATGCTCAATCTAATGGTGATCATGAAGTACATAAAGATGGGTGTCAGCATGCACCTAATGTAGAAAATCGTCAATTGCTAGGCCAATACTCTTCTTGTTCTCCTGCCGTTACTGAAGCAAAGAAATATTACAATAGAGCAAATGGTTGTTTTTACTGCTCTAGGGAATGTCATACAGGCTAAACCTATATATCCGATAGCGTCGCCAGCCCTGACCCAGAGAGTCGCTAGACTAGGTGGGCGCTCGCGGCTACATAACAGGAACGAGAATCTCTTTGAAGGGTGAAGTCCGTAATATAATTCGCACAATACGCATTTATGCAGTTAGCCCCGCAGGGAAAAGGGCCCCACCTAATCTTTTTGGCATGACTCCTTTGAATGCCCGATAACCCGCCATTGCTAACCAGATAGATAAACCTCCCTTCATCCTGCTAAGCCCGCCTTCCAGACTCTTTCAGCGCGAGAGGCGCGTTGTGCTACTGCAACCCCGAAGGGTTCGGGTTCCTGTTACACCCGAACTAACTCCGGAATTCCGGAGTTCTACGGATTTAAATTAGCTTCTATCTCTGAAGACTTTGAGCTCATTACGGTCATTTTTATAAGCTCTTTTATGAAAGCTTTCTTCTCTTCAGGAAGAGACTCTATTACTTTTCCTAGATAAAGTGAGCTTGCGCTTTCTTCACCAAAAACCATTTCATCTAGTGACACATTTAGAGCGGTTGCAATTGCGACTAGTGTTTCTAGGTTAGGGTTCTTTTGCTCACCTCTTTCTATACGAGACATTTGAGCTGTAGAGATTCCAGAGCGTTCAATCAACTCCGCACGATTTATCCCTAACAGCTCACGTCTGCGCTTTATATTCTCGCCAAGGTGCATTTATTTAACTCTTATTACTCATGTGTGATTCATTTTAACTCAAAAACTTGTATCTCTGATCTTGTAGTTGTATCCTTGACTTGTATTTATTGCATATGTGAGCTCATAGGGTGTATTTCATCGACCAACTTTTCATGCAGCAAGATTATCCCAACGGTGGACTTCCACTCGTTGGGACGCATTTTATTGAGCGTGTCGATCTAGAAACGGGTGAGAAGCTTCCTCCGAACGTAAATCAGAAAATCCTTGAGGGCTCATACAGTACTAAGCTCACCATTCGCTGTAATGGCAATAGGGTGAGGGTCGAAGGAAATCCCTCTCGATGGCAACGAATGGATAACCTTTTTGGCCTAAAGACCATCGACGAATGTGTTGAGGTTTACAACCATATTTTGGCTCAGCATGGCTTACCACCATTCACTAAAAACACTCGTTTGCATCACCGCCAAGCTCCCGATGGCAAAGCGTCCTCTCTGTTTGGTGATGGTGCCGAAATTACTTTGATTGACTGGACTTGTAATCACATGGTGGGTAAGGGTCATGAGGCTTCGTTTATCCGTGGGATGTCTTCGGTCCAAATCGGTCGCGGTCGAGAACCAAAGCTCTATCCAAACGGTATGACATGCAACTGGGGAGAGGCTTCCGAGTGGGCAATGACCAAGTTGTATTGCAAGGCATTCGAGCTAAAACTGCACCTCAAAAAGAATAAGCGCAAGAAGAATGGCACAACTCAACAACAACTAGATTATATCAATAAATTAATCGCTTACTGTGAAGAGCAAGGTGTAACACGAGAAGAGCACAGCTTAAGACAGAAATTATTAAAACGTCACAATTTACAATTTTATGGCTTGGTTAATGAACAAGACTTTCACGAACATTTAAAAGACATCGAGAACGCCATGAATACATTACATTCCACACACGACGAACATCAATCAATCGCACATCAACTTTTAGATGCTGGCGCAGTCTATACGTTACGCCAAGCCAATACCACTATGAGCTATTTCTCCATGTGGCAACATGGTACTGACTTAAGAGAAATTCTTAAAGATAGTCAATTTTATCAGCACAAAGCTCGCCTGAAACAAATTGGTATCGACGTCTCCCGTCCGTTTGATGTTTCTCGCATGTGCCCAACTCTGAAACGCTCAGAAGTTATCGATGTAAAACCTCTTCGCGTTCCTGATTGGTATCAACTGCCAGTTGTTGCTCAATCAAATGTATTGCCATTCAGAGCTATTGCTTAACGCTGTATGTGCTCGCACTGCGCAGCGGGGCGGGTTCATACGGCGGTGAGCTTATGCGAATCAAGACAACAATTTAAAAAGCAGCATAGGATAAGAACATGTTAAAAATCGAAATTTTCCCAGAAGATTCACAATTTCAAACTCGAACAATACCAGGCAAAGACGGCAAAGCACCTCGAACCATTTACGAACAAACTGCCTACGCCTATTTGGGTGGTAAGTTCCCAGTTCAAATGAAGCTCTCTTTAGAAGAAGGACAACCGCCTTATGCTGCCGGAGATTACACAGTACATAGCTCTAGCTTTGTTGTTAATAACTTCGGTGGCCTTGAGTTAAAACGATTTGGAATGATTATCGAGCCATTAGAGTTCGACATTTAATTAAAGGGCGAGGGGTGTTGTCCTTGACGTAACATCCTTTGCCCGCCTTCATAAAGGATTATGTTATGGCTAGCGTTGAACTTTATAACCCACAAGAACCTCAATCACCACAGGCTTTATCTACACTTCAATTACTTCAGCTAACACGCCCAAGTTGTAAATGTCGCTTTGTTCGTCAAGGTGATACTTTTCATTTACTGGTCTTTATAAATGAAGATTCCAACGTTCCGATTCTTCGCGTTCCTGTTGAGTCTATTTACTACGCAATGAAAGGTTTTCAAGCAAATGAGCAATCGACACCAAACCGATAATTATCGCCATTGGAATGATCTCGAAGTGAATCGATTGATACAATTGGCAAAAAACCATTCGGCTACTGAGGTGGCCGTTTTGCTAGGTCGCACTGTAAAAAGCGTTAAGCAGGCTGCATTGGTTCGCTGTATATCATTCGAAAAAAATCCTAGACGATCTTTTCACGCGACAGAAGACAACTTTATTATCGCGAATGTAGGAAAAATGAGCCAAGCAGATATAGCACGACACCTCGATAGAACACCTAAATCTGTAGCGTCCCGTGTAAATCGTCTTGGTCTCGGTCGAAGGTATACACCTAAGTATCGCTGTAAATATTCGGACGAAGATGTAGAGCTGTGCCGACAGTTACATTATGAAGGTTTACCGATTTCGATAATTTCTGAGAAAATGGAAATACCCAAGGAGACCGTTCGTCAGTATATTAAATTTAATTTACGTATAAATGGGTTACCAGAATTTCTCTATGACCTTCGTGAACAAAGATAATCGATAGACACGCTCATTTTATTGCAGTCACTGGTGACAGACTAAAGGAAAGAATCAAACCAAAGTGCGTATTATG
>NZ_JABEYA020000028.1 GCF_013074385.2 Vibrio ostreicida | reverse complement strand
TCGAGAGCTTGAGAAACGTGCATAAAAAAATCCGATAAACAGGGTCTATCGGATTTTTACATATTGGGAGGATCGTTCAATTGATCTGCCGATTAATGCCTTAACTGATCGGCATTAGAGCATTGGCTCCCTTTATTGATCGAGAGCGATCACTTCAAGGTCAATAAATAATTAACTAATTCAAAGTACCCTTCGATGGTTGTACCTTGTGGTGGTTGCACCAAATACTTGTTGTTGACGACGACGGCAGGCACACCCGATAGACCACTTTCTTTAAACTGTTTGTCAAAGCGGCGGACCATTGAGTCTACGGCAAAACCTTTGAATGCGGCATCGAATTGTTTCGCGTCAACCCCTTCATCTAGGAATATTTGGCGTAGATCAGCATCATTCCTTGGTGCTTTACGCATTTTATGAATGCGGGCAAACATGGCAGGGACCATTTTTCCTTCTACTTTTAATGCGACCATCGTAGCGTAGGCTCGACTCATTGACTCGCCCATACTTCCACCCATAAAAGAGACATGGTTTTTCTGGAACTTAGCGCCTTCTGGTAGTTGCGCTTTCAGCTCCTGAATAACAGGTTCGAACGTGTTGCAATGCGGGCAGTAAAAAGAAAAGAATTCTGTAACGGTCGGCTTTTTCGAAGCCTCAAGGTCGAGAACCTTATAGTGTTCACCTTCATTGAATTTCGCGGCCTGAGCCGAGAGGCTCAGCATAACAGTTGCGACAAGTGCAAACAGCTTTTTCATTGTTGACTCCATGTTTGTCATATTGGCTTCTTACCACTGTGGCATTAGAGAGAGCGGTGGCTCACTTAATGCCGAGATTTGTTCTTTGAATGCGAGTACCTGACTTTCCCAGTATTTTGGATCATTAAACCAAGGAAAAGCGATAGGAAAAGCCGGGTCTTGCCACCTTTTTACCAACCATGCCATATAGTGCACCATACGTAGACCGCGCAGTGGCTCGATTAGTTTCAATTGATTGGTGTCAAAGTCATTAAATTCTTGATACGCCTCTAAGAGAATATCCAACTGCATGACCTTATCGGCACGTTCTCCACTTAGCATCATCCACAAGTCTTGTATCGCTGGACCGTTACGAGAATCATCGAGATCAACAAACATAGGCCCATCTCTCCACAAAATATTGCCTGGATGACAATCGCCATGCAGACGGATCGCTGTCGTTGATGGATCCCAATGTGGTTGTAAAGATTGAATTAATAAATCCAGATCGCTGAAGAAGGCATTTTCCAAATGAAGTGGAATAAATTGAGATTGCTGGAGAATGTTACGTGGTTGATATAGGTACTCGTCAAGGCTGATCGTCGGTCTGTGCTTGAAGGGCGTTTTCGAGCCGACTTTGTGTATTCGACCCAGAAAGCGGCCTACGCCCTCTAATTGTTGGAGGTTATCCACTTCAAATTGCCGCCCACCGACGCTGCTGAATAATGCAAATAGGTAGCCCTGATATCGGTGTAATGTCTGGCCATTGATTTTAAGTGGTGGGGCAACGGGGATCTCTGACTCTATCAGTTCTAAAGTGAAGTCGTGTTCTTCCTGAATTTGTTCAGGTAGCCAGCGTTCGGGACGATAAAATTTCACCACGTAACGTTGGCGTTCTTCATCGGAGAATTGGTAAACTCGGTTTTCGTAGCTGTTAAGTGCAAGAAACCCTGATTCAGCGCGGATACCGATACTTTCTAACGCGTACCACATTAAATCGGGAGTCAGAGCGTCAAAATTGAAGGTTTGCTGTGTCATAAATAAAAATGCTCATTACGTTTGTTATCTAACAGACCCATTATCTTCGGGGAATACCAGCTAAGCGATACATCGTATGGCTTATACTAGCACGCTGAGCCTCAAGTTTACGATGACTTACTTAAACGAGAATCTTTGAACGCAAGAATGATTTTGAATGCGCACTTAGGCGGTCACATCGTGGTCGATAGAGATAAATGTGCAAATGTTGGTGACGATTTCTGTTATCCGTTCAGGCAATCATGATTGATTGGGTTCACGGTCTGTACCGTTTAACCCCTGACTCATTGTGAATGAATCAGGGGGGCTTATCACGTTTCACACACGTCGTTTTTCTATACGTTTTAGAGTTTTTTGATGAAGCGACTTTCGACTTCCATTGTAAAATCTTCGCTGTCGGACAAGATAAACTGGATGGTCGCGATCGGTGAACTGAGGTTATCAGGACTGATTCCTAAGCTCATTGGTAGGTTAAAAACTTCTCCTGGTGATACGTGCACGGTCTTTTTTCCATACCAAGAGGCGTTGTCTAGTCCTTTAACATCCAACTGATATTGCTGAATCTCCTGAGTCTTATTGATGATTTTCAGGGTGTAGGTATTTTCTATCTCGCCTGAGCTGTTGACACGAAACAATTGGTTGCGGTCTCGAAGTACACTGAGCCCGGCGGGGTCTACAGCAGCAACTTGTGCAAAGAACAGACCCGTCATAACCAGTAATACTGCGCCGTAACCGAGGAGTTTGGGTCGTAAGATTTTGGTGTGCTTACCTGATAGTCGATGTTCAGTCGTGTAGCTTATCAGTCCTTTGTCATAACCCATGCGATCCATGGTGTGGTCACAGGCATCGATACATGCGCCACAATTTATGCATTCGTACTGCAAACCATCACGGATATCAATGCCCGTGGGACAAACTTGAACACAAAGGTTACAGTCAATACAGTCGCCCAAGCCTAAGGCTTTGTGATCCACTTTTCGTGAGCGCCCACCGCGAGTTTCACCGCGCTTGGTATTGTAGCCAACGATAAAAGTATCTTTATCAAACATGGCCGACTGAAAGCGAGCGTATGGGCACATATGAATGCACATGATCGAGCGCATCCAGCCAGCATTTCCGTATGTACAACCTGCAAAGAACAAGACCCAAAATACGGGCCAAAAACTGGCGTTGAGTGTAAAAAAGTTGATCACCAATGATTGCACTGGCACAAAGTAGCCAACAAAGGTCATTCCAGTTAACAGGGCAATGGTAAGCCATGCGACATGCTTTGTGGCTTTACGCACAACGAGCGCGGTTGTCAGTTTTCCAGAGTCCTGCTTCCTGCGTTTATTGGCGCTGCCTTCGAGCTTTTCTTCAAACCAAATGTACATAAATGTCCAAACTGTCTGAGGGCATAGATACCCACACCACACGCGGCCTAAAAAGGTGGTGAGAAAAAATAAACCGAAGGCAGACACCATAAATAGAAGGGCGAGTAAAGTGAGGTCTTGGGGGTACAGTGTGGTGCCGAAAAAGTTAAACTGTTGGTTACCGAGGTCTAATAAAATGGCTTGCCTCTCGCCGTATGGAATCCAAGGAATGACGGCAAACAAGAGCAGCAAAAACCACCCCCCTAAACGACGAAATTGCTGAAATGTTCCCTTACTTTCGCGTACATAAATGCGGTTGCTGGGATTAAACCTATCGCCCGTGCTTTTGTGTGTTTTAGGGTTCAAGGTTTTTGGAGTCACGTCTTTAACTTCAATCCTGTCCTGACTCATGGTGCTTCCTTCTGGGCTAAAAGGCGAAATTTCTGACTGATCTCGCTCTATACGACGATGCTCTGATACTTTAGTATCTTCTTATGGACACTGATTATATACCCATTGCAGGGTTTGTTTCTTTATGATTATCAAGCTTTAACAACAAAAATCAGCACAGTTTTATACATAAATGAGCCAACAGTTTGATCGACTAAAGCCATCGGACATAAAAAGATCAATAGTCTTCATGGTTTATTTTATAAGTTTAGTCAATAAGACAGCGATCACGAAGAATGGCGGGCTTGAAATGACACTTTTGGTATTGGTATCCATTAGCAAGCGCGGATTGGTAGAGGAATCTGGCATCTCGAATGGCCAATCTGAGTATCACCAACTTTTGAGAACGATGGGGATCTTAGGCAAGGTCGCAAAGAAAAAAGCGCAGTATGACTGCGCTTTTTGACTATGCCGCCTTGGTCACTCTGGGTGAAGCCGACGTCAGTAAAGCCGTCTTTTCCACTAGAGTCATTCTGGGCGACAGTTTTTTTGTGGTCGTAGTCGTGACAAAACCACTACGACGACGCATCGCACTGCGGTTAGTGCGAGAACACCTGACTGCTGCTGGGCGCATTGATTAACCTAACTGCCAGACATATCCATTGCCGATCGAATAACCTGATTAATTATGAGTTACGCTTCATCGCTGAAAGGTGGCTCTGCTGGCTGATGCCAATCCAAATAATTAACGAGGAGTAAAGATACGAATAATTCATACCGTGTATTAGGTTAGCATTATCTTAGCGATTGATCGATATATAATCGATTGCGCTTTGTCTATATCCGTGAAAAGCGCACGCCAATAGGGCGATTCGTTCCATTCGATAGACAGACAAATAGATGAGTAAAACAGACTCTAGATTTTAAGGGGCCTGCTTTTTTAACCTAAAGTTAATATTTTTAAGCTTACATGTGTAAGCTCAATGTGTAATAATTTGGAGTAAATATTCCACCGAGTATCCTTTGATATGTTGATCAGCAAAACCTCCTCATACAGCTCAAAAGAAGAAATGGCCAATACGTTGACTCATGGATTGGGTTTTTTGTTGGGTGTTGTGGGCTTGATAATGTTGCTGCTCAAGGCATTTGAGTTTAACGCCGATGCGCTTACGATCGCGAGCATGAGTATTTATGGTAGCAGTATTATTGTGCTGTTTCTTGCTTCAACACTCTACCATGCAATACCACACCAGAAAGCGAAACGGGCACTAAAGACCTTCGACCATTGCGCAATTTACTTATTGATTGCAGGTAGTTATACCCCATTTTTGCTGGTGACTTTGAGAACCCCGCTTGCTGTGGGTCTAATGGTGGTTATTTGGGTGCTCGCTTTGATGGGAATTATGATGAAGATTGCTTTTGTGTATCGTTTCAAAAGGCTTTCCTTGGTCACCTATTTGTTGATGGGATGGCTTTCACTGGTGGTGATTTATCAATTGGCGCTCAACTTAGACGTGGGTGGATTAACCTTATTGGCCGCGGGTGGCATCATTTATTCACTGGGTGTTATTTTTTATGTTGCTAAGCGTATCCCCTTTAATCATGCGATTTGGCATGGTTTTGTCTTGGCGGGGTGTGCCTGTCACTTCTTTGCCATTTACTTCTATGTCGAACCGATCTAACGGGTTTCGACGTTGATCACCTTGGCGGTGATTAAGTACTGCTCTGAGAGATCGACGTTAAGCTTGATCGTGGTACCGATCTCTGCCTGTTGAGGGCGCAGATAGGTCTCGGCTAAACGTTTGATAGATTGCCAGATCTTGATGTTTCTTTTTGCTAATCGCTCTCCTGATGTTTTCGCCACTTCAATTTCTACTTCAACCAAGATCACAGATTGACTGCTTTGATTGGTAACAGACGTTGGGATAATTAACTGACCATGGTCATATTGAACTGCGTCTAAAAGGACATCGACACCTGAATCGGACAATTGCATTGTCGCTCTTCGATTGCCAAGGGTGACTATTGTCCCGACCGTTTTTTCAATGATAGGGATTTGGGCTATCAAGAGATTTTCGGGAGGGGAAAGGTCTTTGGTTGGTTTTGGCGCGTCAAGGTATGACCAAGTAAAGTCATCATTGAGTTGAATCTGACGCCCATCGTCCAAAGTGACGGTCTGCTGCGCTAACGTAACTGAGCTTGTCAGTAAACAAGCTAATCCAATTATTTTATTCATTACTATGCCCTCAACGTTTCCAGAAAGCAGGAAAAAACAGTACTAACAAAGTGAGAATCTCTAAGCGACCCATTAACATTCCTAAGCTGAGTAGCCATTTCGCTGAATCAGGAAGTGGGGCAAAGTTACCGGTAGGGCCAATCACAGGGCCCATACCAGGACCGACGTTAGCCACGGCGGTAATCGCGCCTGAGATGCTGGTAATCGTATCTAAACCTAAGGCGCTCAACCCACCTGCAATGACAATAATGGTGATAAAAAACATCAGACCAAAGGCGACAACTGATCGAACGATGTCATCATTCACCGGTCTGTGATTGTATTGCTGCACAAATACACCAGATGGGTGAATCAGCTTCATCATTTGTTTATTCAGTAGAGTCATGGCTATCTGAAAACGAAATATTTTGATGCCTCCGGAGGTCGAACCTGAGCAAGCTCCAGCCATCATTAAAAAGGCAAACAAGGTGGTGGGTAAGGCACCCCAAGCGGTAAAATCTTCCAACCCAAAGCCTGTTGTTGTGACGACAGAAACGATATTGAACATCGAGACACGCAATGCGTCCATAACCTCGTACCCATCGCGAATCACGAGCCATGACGAGATGATGGCGCTGGAACTCAAAAAGAGATAGATGAAGCCTCTTACTTGTGCGTCTTGGAGCAGTTCATCGATTCGACGCTTCCTTATGGCGGCAACAAACAGCAACAATGGCAAACCACCAAGAAACATAAATAGGGTCGCAATCCAGTGTGAGCCCTTTGAAAAGTGGTTCATCGAGCCATCTGAGGTCGAGTATCCCCCCGTGGATAGCGTGGTGAAGGAATGATTGATGGCTTCAAATAGGCTCATTCCAGTCAATAGGTATCCGAGCATGCATAGACTGGTTAAGATGATGTAGCTCAGCATAATGTTTTTTGCGACCGTCTTTGCCCTTGGGCTACTTTTATCTGACCAATCCGAAGATTCGGTATGAAAGAGCTTCATGCCGCCGACATTTAGCATGGGGAGAATCGCCACCGCCATCACAATAAAGCCAATGCCGCCCAACCATTGGAGAATCGAACGCCACAATAAAATACTTGGGGCCATATCATCAAGATGACTGAGTACCGTAGAGCCGGTAGTCGTGATACCAGACATGGTTTCAAAATAGGCGTCAGTAAAACTGATGTGATTGATAAATACAAAAGGTAGAGCGGCGAAAACGCTGGCCACCATCCACACCAAACTGGTGATGAGAAACATATCACGCGCGCTGAGTTTGAAGCGCTGTGTGCGGCCGATACTCAAGCAGGCGAAGGCCGCTATATGAGTAATGATGATCGCTTGGCCAAACTCAATAAAGCCGGATGTCCCGGTA
Organism: Vibrio ostreicida; assembly: GCF_013074385.2. Taxonomy (GTDB): domain Bacteria; phylum Pseudomonadota; class Gammaproteobacteria; order Enterobacterales; family Vibrionaceae; genus Vibrio; species Vibrio ostreicida. Next base: position 12,352 of record NZ_JABEYA020000028.1, on the reverse strand, counting down.
AAGAAGGCGACTAAGGTGGGTATGTACATAAATAGGGCGAGCTTTGATAGAACTAACCCGATAACAAAGAGTACAGGACGAAGGTTGACCATGACGCAATCCTAAAGGAAGAATGGACTCGGCTGGAACAATGCTTCCACATCGGGCACATATTTCTTATCGACAAGAAACATGACAACATGGTCATCTTGTTCAATCACGGTGCGATCATGAGCAATCAATACTTCATCACCACGTACAATAGAGCCGATGGTGGTACCTGGAGGTAGCTTAATATCGCCAATCGCGCGGCCGACCACTTTGGATGTTGCTTCGTCGCCGTGAGCAATCGCTTCAATGGCTTCTGCCGCGCCGCGGCGTAACGAAGATACATTGACAATATCCGCACGCCGTACATGGGTCAGTAAGGCTGAAATCGTTGCTTGTTGTGGTGAAATCGCGACATCAATCACGCCACCTTGCACTAAATCCACATAGGCCCCACGCTGGATAAGAACCATCACTTTTTTAGCCCCCAAGCGTTTTGCGAGCATGGCTGACATGATGTTAGTTTCATCCTCATTGGTTAGGGCAATAAAGACGTCAACTTGATCAATGTTTTCCTCTGTCAATAACTCTTGATCGGCAGCATCACCACAAAAGACGATGGTGTTTTCCAAATCTTCCGAGAGTTGTTCGGCGCGTTGGTAACTGCGTTCAATCAGTTTGACACTGTAGCTCTGTTCAAGGCGCCTTGCCAGACTTGCGCCGATATTGCCGCCGCCGACAATCATGAGGCGGCGGTAGGGTTTTTCCAAGCGCTGTAACTCACTCATGATCGACCGAATATGGTTACTTGCGGCGACGAAAAACACCTCATCATCCGCTTCGATGATCGTGGTTCCTTGGGGGCGAATAGGGCGTCCCTGACGAAAAATGGCGGCGACACGTGTATCAATGTGAGGCATATGTTCACGCAGTGCAGAGAGCGCGTTACCGACCAAAGGACCACCATAATACGCTTTGACGGCCACTAAGCTTACTTTTTGTTCTGCGAAGCTCACCACTTGAAGTGCACCAGGATATTGGATTAAGCGTTCAATATAGCTGGTTACTAACTCCTCGGGTGCAATAAGGTGATCAACTGGGACAGCGCCGGACTGAAACAAGGCTTCTTTTTCTGATAGGTATTGTGGGGAACGAATTCGTGCAATTCTATTGGGGGTGTTGAAAAGAGAAAAGGCGACCTGACAGGCCGCCATGTTGGTTTCATCCATATTGGTGACGGCGACCAGCATATCCGCATCCTGAGCCCCTGCTTCACGCAGAACATCGGGATGACTGGCGTAGCCGTTAACAACACGTAAATCATATTTATCTTGCAGCTCTCGCAATCGCTCGCTGTTTCGATCAACGATAGTGATGTCATTGTTCTCACCGACCAGATTTTCAGCCAGTGTACCGCCTACCTGACCAGCGCCAAGAATGATGATTTTCATAGCTTTTCTCTTTGTTACTCAAGCTTATGGGCTTGAGTGTCCACTGATTGAATCATGCGGCGAAAACACCTAGGTCATTGCCGCGAGTACTGATTAGGCCTGTTTGACCAGAACCGCGTAATAGAAACCGTCCATATCTTCTTCACCAGGTAAAATTTGTCTGCCTGGCTTATCAACATCAGAACCAACAAGATTGGCTTCTGGTGTTCGCTCCAAAAAGGCATTCACTTGCACAACATTTTCTTGTGGGGCGATGGAGCAGGTTGCGTAGACTAAAGTGCCTCCTACCTTAAGCTGCCGCCACATGGCATCGAGAATTTCGCTTTGAAGTTGCGCCAGTGCCTCAATATCATTGGCTCGCCGTAACCACTTAATATCAGGGTGACGGCGAATAACGCCCGTTGCAGAACAAGGGGCATCGAGCAGAATACGGTCAAACTTTTCGCCATTCCACCATTCTTCTGGGTAACGCGCATCCCCACATATAACGTCCGCACGCAGTTGAAGACGTTCTAGATTGTCATAGACTCGGTCTAAACGTTTCGCATCACAATCAATCGCGACGACTTCTGTGTCTTCAGTGTGCTCTAGAATGTGAGCAGTTTTCCCTCCGGGGGCGGCACAGCAATCTAGAATAAGCTCACCATTTTGAGGCTGTAAGTAATTGACAGACAATTGAGCGGCGGCGTCTTGTACCGACACCCAGCCTTTACTGAAGCCAGGTAGAAGGCTCACGTCGCAAGGAGAAGCTAACTTGATAGCATCTTCTGCTTGCGGATGGAGACTGTATTCAATGTTTTCATCACTGAGTAATTTTAGATACTCATCTCGCGTGTGATGTTGGCGATTGACGCGCAACCACATTGGCGCTTTGCTGTTGTTCGCTTCAATTACGTGTTCCCAACTATCAGGGTAGCTTGCTTGAAGGAGGCTAAGCAACCAGTTTGGATGGCCGTACTTACCCGCATTGTGTACGATCGCTTTTGCGTCTAATGACTCTTGTTCTCTCAGGTAGTTACGCAAAACGGCATTGATCAAGCCACGCAGGCTCGGGCCTCTGAGTGTTTTGGTGCCTTCAACCGTTTCAGCAACCGCAGCATGAGCGGGAATACGCATAAAACTGAGTTGATAAATACCGACCAGAATCAGGTGATGGAAGACGCGTTTTTTCCCTTTCAAAGGGTTATCCATCAGTTCGTTCGCGATGGATTCTAAACGGGGCAGGTATCTCAAAGCACCATAGCAAATTTCTTGCAGCAGAGCGTGATCTCTTGGCTTTATGGTTTTTTGAGCGGCAGGTAGTGCATGGGAGAGTGATTGGCCTTTATCGACCACTTGGAAAAGGACGTTTGCAGCAGCTGCGCGAACATTCATATTGAATACCTGAAATTAAGGGAGGGTGTCTCCACCCTCAAAATGTACGTTATCCATTGATGGATAATACTTAGACCAGTTGGGTACCGACTTCAAACCAGCTTGCGCGTGAGTTTAAAATATCCTGAACAGGCATCGCTTTTTTACCAGGGAGCTGCAATCGCTCAAGGGCGAGTACACCATCGCCTGTTGAGACATAGATACCGGATTTGTCTGCTTGTATTATGGTGCCTGATGGTTGGTCTGAATGTTGATCGACGACACGGCTCTGCCACACTTTGATACTGCCATCCGCAAAAGCAAAGTGGCTGATGGGCCACGGGTTGAAAGCGCGAACACATCGCTCAATGTGCACTGCATTATGGCCCCAATTGATTTGCGCTTCTTCCTTCGTTAGCTTTTTGGCGTAATTTGCTAACTCATCGTTTTGCTGCACGGGCGTTGCTGAACCATTGGCGATCTCTGCCAAACAATCCACCAATGCGTTAGGGCCGAGGTCAGCAAGCTTTTTATACATGGAATCGCTGGTGTCACTTGCTTCAATCGGAAGTGTTGCAATTTTCAGCATGTCGCCGGTATCTAGCCCGATATCCATTTGCATGATGGTCACACCCGTCTCTTTATCTCCTGACCATATTGAACGTTGGATCGGAGCTGCGCCACGCCAACGGGGTAGGATAGAACCATGTACGTTGATACAGCCTAATCTCGGTATATCGAGTACTGCCTGAGGTAACAGCAGTCCGTAAGCCACCACCACCATAATGTCAGCGTTCAAATCAGAGAGTTCTTGCTTGGCTTCAGCGGACCGAAAGTTTTCAGGTTGATACACTGGAATGCCATGCTCTAGGGCGAGACTTTTGACCGGACTGGCCGAGAGTTTTTTGCCTCGGCCAGCAGGGCGATCGGGTTGTGTGTAGGCGGCGACAATTTTATGCTCTGAAGACAGTAACGCCGCCAGATGACGGGCGGCGAAATCAGGAGTTCCAGCGAAAACAATGTTTAACGGTTTGCTCAAAGTACTTTCCTTTTATCCGCCATTACGTCTGGCTAGTACGCTTTTCATTTAAGCGTTTGATTTTTAGAATTTTTTCTTGAATTCGCTTGCGCTTTAAAGGCGAAAGGTAATCCACAAAGAGCTTGCCTTCTAAATGGTCAAGTTCGTGTTGAACACAGATCGCCAGTAGGTCGTCGGCTTCAAACGTGAATTCCTTGCCTTCACGATCTAATGCTTTGACAGTGACTTCCGCGGCTCTAGCAACTAAAGCTCGGGCGCCAGGGACGGATAGACAACCTTCTTCGATACCATCCTCGCCTCGTTTTTCGAGTATTTCAGGATTGATAAGGACCATTGGCTGATCGCGGGTTTCAGACACATCGATAACAACAATACGTTGGTGGTAATCAACCTGAGTGGCTGCCAAACCGATACCGTCTTCGTCGTACATGGTTTCTATCATGTCATCGACGAACTTTTGAACTTCAGAAGTGACTGCTTCAACGGGCTTGGCCACGGTGCGAAGTCGATCATCTGGAAATGTTAATACTTGTAATACAGACATATACACTCGAAATATTGAACTGAGCCGAATTGGGGTAAAACTTATTGGCTCAATTCTAGACATTTTGCCTCCTAAATGACAGCCTCAATGCGCTTTTCAATTATTCCTTTGGATAAAATATGTCCAATGATGAGAGCACAGCGCCGCCAATTGGACACTCGTCTCTTGTGTAAGAAAGTGTTCTAGCACTAGTGGGGGGGCCACCAGTCAGTTTCTTTGATATTCGTATTGATGGTCTAATCCGTTGGAGTGGGGATTGTTTATGACAGAAAGTGAACGTGCTGCGTGGCTAAAGTTATATTTTACTCCTCGCGTGGGGCCCAAAACGTTTCAGCGCCTGATCGCCCTTGACTCTCCTTTGAATATTACGGCCTCATCCAAGCAATCTCTTCGTTCGCTTGGGTTTTCTGATACGCAGGCTCATTACCTTCATCATCAATCAAGTGCTGATGTTGATAAGTGCTTCGAGTGGGAGAGCCGCGCCAACCAGAAAAGCATTATGTTACTGGACGATAAACATTATCCACTCTTGCTTAAGCAAACGGAAACGCCCCCACCCGTGTTGTTTGTTGAAGGTAGTGTGGCGAGCATGGGTCAGCCACAAATTGCTATCGTAGGGAGCCGAAATGCCAGTATTGATGGGCTTAACCATGCTCGCTATTTTGCTCAGGAACTCGCAAAGCAGCATTTGACCGTGACCAGTGGTTTGGCATTAGGTATTGATGGTTACGCCCATGATGGAGCGCTGAAAGGAGGAGGGGAAACGATTGGTGTTCTGGGGTGTGGTCTTAACACTGTTTACCCTAACCGCCATAAGACGTTGGCTCGGCGCATCGTTGAGCAAGGGGCGCTCATCTCTGAATTTCATCCACATGTAAAACCTCGATCGGACTATTTTCCTCGCCGAAATCGGATCATCAGTGGTCTTTGCCTCGGTGTGTTGGTGATAGAAGCAGCAGAAAAAAGCGGTTCTTTGATCACGGCTCATTATGCGACAGAACAGGGGCGTGAAGTTTTTGCTCTGCCGGGCTCCATTCATAACCCACTGGCCAGAGGGTGTAACCTTCTGATTAAGCAGGGAGCTTGTCTCGTTCAGAAGGTTTCCGACATTATGGAAGAAATGGAAACCTTAATACGTTGGTCTGATTTTTCAGCATCATCAGTACAGAATGAGCGATTTGAACAAATTGATTGCAAAGAAGAATTGCCATTTCCTGCGCTGTTAGCTAACGTAGGAAGTAGGGCCACACCAGTTGATATTCTTGCAAGCAGGACCCATATACCTGTGCATGAAGTCATGATGCAGCTCTTAGAGCTTGAACTCTCAGGGCATGTTGTTGCGGTTTCTGGTGGCTATATTCGAAAAGGGAGGGGCTAGCTATGATGATGGATATCCTTATGTATCTGTTTGAGACCTACATCCATAGCGATGCAGAGTTACAGGTCAATCAAGATGAGCTAGAGGAAGAATTACTTCGTGCTGGCTTTCATCAAAAAGACATCTATAAAGCCCTAGTCTGGCTGGAAGAGTTAGCAGCATTGCAACAAAGCGAGACGCACTCTGCAATTTCTGTGTGCAGCACGTCAACCTCGACACGTATTTATACGCCAAGAGAATGCGAACGCTTGAGTTTAGAATGTCGAGGTTTTATCACTTTTCTAGAGCAGGTCAATGTGTTGACAACGGAAACCCGTGAGATGGTGATTGACCGAGTTATGGGGTTAGAAACAGATGAATTTGAACTGGATGACCTTAAATGGATTATCTTAATGGTGCTGTTTAACGTACCAGGCAATGAAAATGCTTATACGCTTATGGAAGAGCTGCTGTATACCAAAGAGCAAGGTATTCTCCATTAGTTGTCCCCAGTATGCATGAGTGGTTATGAGCGGAAAAATCGATCATCAGTTGTTTACAGCCCACGAGCACGCTTTAGAGCTTAAAGCGTGCCCAAAATGCCAAGCCGAACAACGCCTTGGAGTGCTGCAACTTCGACATAGTAAGCGCGGCTCTTTTTTAGGGTGTACGCTCTACCCAAGCTGTGATTTTATTCAACCACTCAACCAAAACGACGGTCATATCGTCAAAGAGTTAGGCGTTCCTTGTCCTATGTGCTCACACGAGTTGGTTCTGAGGCAAGGGCGATACGGCATGTTTATCGGTTGTAGTGATTATCCACAATGCCAACATATTGAGTCCCTTGAGGCCGAACGAAAACCCGAAACGGGGTCGCTCATCGAGTGCCCGGAGTGCCGCCAAGGTCAATTGGTTGAAAGGAAAAGCCGTATTGGCAAAACATTTTTTGCTTGCGACCATTATCCCAAATGTAAATTTTCAATCAATCAAGTGCCCATTAAGGCAACGTGTGAAAAATGTGGCTTCCCACTTCTGACAGAGAAAAAATTCGTCAATGGTACAAAAAGGCAATGCGGTGATCGAAAATGTCACCATATTCAGTCAGAATAAATAAAAAGGCGCCGATGCGCCTTTTTCGATCTTACTCTACGAAATGGGCGGCAAACTCATGAACGGCTGGAAAAGCGTGTTTGTCTAAGATATTGGCAAGGGCACAAAGTTTCCTTTGTCGCTCCCCTGTATGATCACCGCAGACGTTAATGTGTCCCATTTTTCGGCCCGCTCGCTTTTCTTTACCATACCAATGTATGTGACACCCTGATACAGATAAAACGTCGTCTGGTAAAGTGTCTTGGCCGAGAATGTTGATCATCGATGTTTCTTGGATCAGTTTGGTACTGCCTAGAGGGAGGCCGCATACTGCGCGCAGATGGTTCTCGAATTGGCAGGTCTCGGCACCTTGTTGGGTCCAGTGTCCTGAATTATGTACTCGTGGTGCGATTTCGTTGACCAATAATTGACCGTCAATATCAAAGAACTCAAGAGCAAGAACGCCCACATATTCCAATTGGTTAGCAACGGCTGTGAACATTTCTTGTGCTTGTTGTTGTCGCTTCGGATCTGCGATGGCTGTCGATAAGCTTAATACGCCGTCAGTGTGCACATTTTCAGACAGAGGGTAAACGACGATGGCTCCATCCTGCCCACGCGCTCCAACCAAAGAAACTTCACACTGAAATGGGATAAATTCTTCAGCAACAATTGCTTGCCCTTCCGTGGAAGTGATGCACGCTTCAATTTCAAGCCATGTTTGTTTCACTTGTGTCACGTCTTTTAAGCGCCATTGGCCCTTGCCGTCGTAACCGCCTAGCGCGCTTTTGAGTATCATGGGAAAACCGATTTTCTCGATTGCTTGCTCAAGATCTTGTCGGTTGTTGATGACATAGTGGTTGGCATTACTCACCTGAGCTTTATTGAGCAACGCCTTTTCAATACGACGATCTCCACCCGCTTGGATCGCTTTGGCGGATGGCAGTAGCTTTCCACTTGCCTGACAGAGAGTCAGGATGTCTTGGGGAATGTGCTCGAACTCAGCGGTAATCACATCAGCATGCTTGATGGCTTGAGCCAGCCCCTTGCCCATCACTGCTTGTGTCAAAGGGTGAATAATGTTTTCGTTTTCAACATTGTAAGCGAGGATATCAATGTTAAGCGGTGCTCCAGCCAGAGACATCATACGTGCTAACTGGCCTGCTCCCAGTACTAGGACTTGCATTGGGCTAATCCTCTGCTGGGTTTGGATTTGCTAACACTGTGTCGGTTTGCTCGAGACGAAAGGCTTCTACTTTTTCCATAACGGCCTCGTCTTGCGTGCCAATAATTTGTGCAGCGAGAAGGCCAGCATTGGCGGCACCAGCTTCGCCAATGGCTAAAGTGCCAACGGCAATTCCTTTAGGCATCTGGACGATGGAAAGAAGCGAGTCCATCCCTTTTAATGCTCGTGATTGAACAGGAACCCCAAGTACTGGCAGGCTAGTATACGCTGCTGTCATACCGGGTAGGTGTGCCGCACCCCCTGCCCCTGCAATAATGACGTTTAAACCGCGTTCTCTAGCGCTTGTCGCGTATTGGGCGAGCAGTTGCGGTGTTCGATGAGCAGACACCACCTTCGTTTCGTACTGGACGCCAAAAAGATCCAACATTTCTGCGGCGAGCTTCATGGTTGGCCAGTCAGATTTAGAACCCATTATGATACCGACTTTCATCGTAAACTCCTTAAAGCAATGCAACTGATGAGCAGCTAAATTTGAGCGCATTATACGGTTATTTCCTCCTCAAGCAAACGTTTGCGTTTGGTTTGCCCTAAGATTGACACAATTTATCAATAAATAGCTTTAGTCAGCGTTGCGGATTATTTGTAAACTTAGTCATTGCTCAAGTGATCCGAAACGGGAAAAACCAGTGAATAACTTTGAACAGGCCTTACTTGCTCTGAAAAATGGCGATGTCATCGCTTACCCAACTGAAGGCGTATTTGGGGTGGGTTGTGATCCTGACAATCCAGAGGCGATTCAGAAGCTTCTTGCACTTAAGCAGAGGTCGGTGGATAAGGGGCTTATTTTGATAGCAGCACATTACGACCAGCTCCTTCCTTATATTGATGAATCACAACTGACTGAACTGCAGTTGGAAAAAGTCCATCAAACTTGGCCGGGTCCTATGACTTGGATTATGCCATGTAGTGATAAGGTCTCTCATTGGGTATCGGGCCAGTTTGATTCGATCGCGGTACGAGTAACGGATCATCCTTTAGTACAAAAGATGTGTCATGAGTTTGGAAAGCCGCTAACCTCTACCAGCGCGAACCTGACTGGCGAGCCGCCATGTCTGACCACGGAACAAGTCTATCAGCAGTTGGGGGACCAACTGATGGTACTTGAGGGGGAAACCGGTGGCAGAGAAAAGCCGAGTGAGATTCGTGATGCGAAATCGTCAAAAGTATTAAGACAAGGCTAACCTTGCAAGGGAATAAAGATGTCGGTAATTGATAAACAAGCAGTAATAGAATTCCTTATGGCGTTGCAGGATTCTCTTTGTCAGCAACTAGAACAAGCCGATGGCAAAGCAAAGTTTGTAGAGGATGCTTGGCATCGAGAGCCAGGCGAGCGCCTAGGGGGGGGAGGGCGCTCCCGTGTAATGAAAGAGGGGCGAGTGTTTGAACAGGGGGGCGTCAACTTTTCCCATGTTCAAGGGAAAACCATGCCAGCTTCTGCTACCGCGCATCGCCCTGAACTGGCGGGACGATGTTTTGAAGCGATGGGGGTTTCTTTGGTGATGCACCCTCGCAATCCATATATACCAACATCACATGCGAATGTCCGTTTCTTCATTGCTGAAAAAGAAGGGGAAGCGCCGATTTGGTGGTTTGGTGGTGGGTTTGATTTGACGCCTTTCTATCCTTTTGAAGACGATGCTCAACATTGGCATGATCAAGCGAAAGCGTTGTGTGAGCCTTTTGGGCGTGATGTTTATCAGCAACATAAAGAATGGTGCGATGAGTACTTTTATTTGCCTCATCGTGATGAAACTCGCGGTGTGGGTGGCTTGTTTTTTGATGATCTCAATGGCTGGGGTTTTGAGTCTTGTTTTGACTACATTAAAGCGGTCGGACATGGATACGCTAAGGCATACCTTCCGATTGTAGAACGTCGAAAAGAGATCGCGTACGGTGAACGTGAAAGACAGTTCCAGCTTTATCGACGTGGCCGTTATGTCGAGTTTAATTTGGTCTATGACCGTGGCACTCTCTTTGGTTTGCAAAGTGGCGGGCGCACGGAGTCAATCTTGATGTCAATGCCGCCACTGGCGCGTTGGGAATATTGTTATGACATTACCCCCAATTCACCGGAGGCTCGACTGTACGATGACTACCTAAAACCAAGAGATTGGTAACGCTTTCTTCTATGTGAAGATAATGATAGGGTCAATGCAATCACGTTGGCCCTTTTTATTATGACAGGCAGGATATGACACAGCCGCTCGATCGCTATGCCGTTTTTGGCAACCCAATTGGACACAGTAAATCTCCTTTAATACACGGTCTATTTGCCCGGCAAGTCAACCAACCTCTATCCTATACTGCCGAAACGGCACCAATAGATGGCTTTAATCATGCCGCTAAGACATTTTTTGAGACTGGTGGTAAAGGGTGCAATGTCACGCTCCCGTTTAAGGAGGATGCTTATCATTTTGCAACCTGCTTAACAGAGCGCGCCCAACTTGCTGGGGCGGTAAACACCCTTAAGCTGTTGGAAAACGGTGAGATCATTGGGGACAACACCGATGGTGAGGGGCTTGTACAAGATTTACTTCAGTATCATGTGCCTTTGCAAGGAGCTCGAATTCTGTTGATTGGTGCAGGAGGTGCTGCACGCGGGGTGATCAAGCCCTTGCTAGATCAGCAGCCAAGTGAAATTACCCTCACGAATCGCACACTATCCAAAGCGCAGCAATTGGCCGAGATGTTTGCCCCTTTCGGGCCTATTCGTGCTGTGGACATGTCTGAGATTGATCGTGGCTTTGATGTGATCATTAACTCTACTTCCGCGAGTTTGAGCGGTGAACTTCCTGCAATTTCGGTTAATATTTTCACAACGACGACTTACTCATACGACATGATGTATGGTTTGGGCCAGACAACATTTAATCAATGGGCGCTCGATAATAAGGTCACTGCTGCGTACGATGGCTTAGGTATGTTAGTGGGGCAGGCGGCGGAAAGTTTTATGCTGTGGCGTGGCTTAAGGCCGAGTACGATACCTGTCTTACAAGAATTGAGAAAGAATTTAGAAGGAAAGTGACAGATGAATCAAGCGATTTTGTTTGCTGATATTCAAACCTGGGATGAGAAGCGGCAATCGATTCGATTTCCAGCACAGCAGTCTGGCGGATTGGTCGAGTGCTTTGTTTCAACGCTAGAGCTTGAGAAGTTGGCTGGCCAGAAAATCAATACGCCTCAGCAAGCCCTAGATCTCTTCTCTCATCACCGTTTTGAAATCGAAGAACTTGCTGAAGAATTAATAGAAGCGGAAGCCTTTAACGAACAAGGTTACTTAGAAGTGGTTAGCTAGTTTCCGTTACCTGATGTAGATAGTCTTCTTTATTCTGCACGTAGTTGTCCGCTGATTTCTGCAAGAAAGCCCGCTCGTCATTGCTGAGTAACCTGACTCTTTTTACTGGGCTTCCCACGTAAAGATATCCGCTTTCAAGGGTTTTTCCAGGTGGTACTAAACTGCCTGCACCGATCATCACATCTTCCTCTATGGTAGCGGCGTCCAGTACCGTCGTCCCCATACCAACCAACACTCTACTTTTGATGATACAACCATGGAGCATGACTTTGTGACCGATGGTGACATCGTGTCCAATGAGGAGTGGGTAGCCGTTTGGATTGTCCTTATTCTTATGAGTTACATGTAGAACGCTGCCATCTTGAATATTCGTTCGTTCGCCAATATGAATATGATTGACATCGCCACGAGCGGCGACAAGCGGCCATATACTGGAATCATCGCCAATCTTAATATCACCAACCAAAACTGAACTGCTATCTATATAGACTCTTTGCCCAATCTGAGGTTTGATACCTTTATAACTGCGTAGAACACCCATTTTGATTCCTTATATAGATAAAATCTGGATAGAAAGAGGCAGTAAAGTAATGAAAAACGCTGCCTTTGCATAGAAAACACTCAAACGATAAAAAAATCAAAAAAAACCAAAGAAAGGGCTTGCCAACGTGACGACGATCTCTATAATGCCACCTCGCTGACTAGGGAAGACTTTCAAGCAGATGTTTTGAAGGTGAAAAGCACCAGTTAGTATGGTCAAGTAGGCAAGCAGAAATGCTTAAAAAGTTTAAAGAAAAGTGGTTGACACTCAACTTTAACTCGCTAAAATGGCCGTCCGTTTTGAGCAAAGCTTAAAACAACGCTCTTTAAAAATATAAACCTATCAATCTGTGTGGGCACTCGTTGATGATAATCCAAAAATGATTCTATTGAATCACTTTAGGTATCAAT